>NZ_CP017299.1:0-587500 GCF_001942025.1 Rhodococcus sp. YL-1
CCACGTGAACGACGATCCCAACGCGCTCGCACGGGTCTGGGTCGACGTGGTTGCAGAACTCACGAGTGATGACCCCGAAAGTAATCTTCCGGCTTTGAGCAGCAAGCAGAAGGCATTTGTCCGTCTGGTGAGGCCTCTCACACTTGCTCAGGGTTTTGCACTCCTCTCGGTTCCATCGCCATTTGCTCAAGAGACGATCGAGCGCGATCTACGCGAGCCGATCCTGCAGGCACTCGGACGCCACCTCGGCGGCCAGGTCGAGGGACTCGGTGTCCGCATCGCACTCGAAGACGATGCCGACGCACCCGCCGAACCGGTCGAGGAGCGCACGGGCAGCCGTCAGTTCGAGTCGGTCAACTCATCGGGCGCATACCGTCGGCGCAGATTCACCGAAGGCGACGGCGAACCTTCGGACTCCGAGACTGCCGAGACCGAAGAAGTCGACGACGACCGCGAAGCACTCGCGAGCGTTCACGAATCGTGGCCGTCGTACTTCACGAAGCCGCCCGCTACTCCTTCTGCTTCGGGGTCCGGCGCCAACAGCCTCAACGCGAAGTACACCTTCGACACTTTTGTGATCGGATCGTCCAACCGATTCGCTCATGCCGCTGCCGTCGCGATCGCGGAGGCGCCGGCGCGTGCCTACAACCCCTTGTTCATCTGGGGAGCTTCGGGCCTGGGCAAGACGCACCTTCTTCACGCCGCCGGCCACTACGCACAGCGACTGTTCCCCGGCATGCGGGTCAAGTACGTCTCGACCGAAGAATTCACCAACGACTTCATCAACAGTCTTCGTGACGACCGCAAGGTCGCGTTCAAACGTCGATACCGGGAAACGGACGTCCTGCTGGTCGACGACATCCAGTTCATCGAAGGCAAGGAAGGTATCCAGGAGGAGTTCTTCCATACCTTCAACACCTTGCACAACGCGAACAAGCAGATCGTCGTCTCCTCGGACCGTCCGCCCAAACAGTTGGCAACCCTCGAGGAGCGTCTGCGGACGCGCTTCGAATGGGGCCTGATCACCGACGTTCAGCCGCCTGAGCTCGAGACGCGTATCGCGATTCTGAGCAAGAAGGCGAGGATGGATCGCCTCGAGGTCCCGCACGACGTCCTCGAGTTGATCGCCAGCCGTATCGAGCGCAACATTCGTGAACTCGAGGGCGCGTTGATCCGCGTCACCGCTTTTGCCTCGCTCAACCGCCAGCCGTTGGATCTGACGTTGGCCGAGGTGGTCCTGCGCGATCTGATGCCCGATTCGTCGAGCCTCGAGATCAACGCGGCGACGATCATGGCGGTGACGGCCGAATACTTCAACATGTCGATCGACGACCTGTGTGGGCCGGGTAAGGCCCGGCCACTCGCTCAGGCCCGCCAGATCTCGATGTATTTGTGCCGTGAGCTCACTGATTTGTCCTTGCCGAAGATCGGTCAGACGTTCGGCCGTGACCACACGACGGTCATGTACGCCGACAAGAAGATCCGTAAGGAAATGACGGAACGCCGCAAGGTGTACGACCAGGTTCAGGAGTTGACCGCAAGGATCAAGCAGCGCTCCAAGCGTTGACCTGCACTTATTTCGATCGATGCCGCTCGAGGCAGAGGTTCCCTCGAGCGGCATCGGTGTATTCGAAGGGTTCCACGTGCGGTCCCCTCGAGGGCGGTTGTCCACCTCGAGGGACGACACGCCGGAGTCAGACACGCCGATGAGAACAAACTCTTCGTTTCTTGTGAAAAGTATTCACATCTGTGGATAAGTGTGTTGATAACTCCGAAAGTCTGTGGAGTTCTCGAGGAGGAATCCGAAAACTTTCAGAGAGTGCACAGAGGGGGTCGATTGGTCCTCGAGTCTGTCCTCGAGAAGTGCACAGGCCCTCGAGGGGACCTACCAGCGTCGACAACCGTTGCTCCACAGATTGCACAGGACTTATTACTACTACTGAGAATTTCCTAGGAAAAGCTCTTTGAAAATAGTTCTGGGGACAACTCCTGTTGAGAACCTCGCCTCAGGCTGCGCTCGCCGCGGCTTCGGCTTTCCACTTGCGCCCTCGAGGGCATACGGTGGGCATCGCTCGGTCTGTGTCAGACTTCAAGTGAGCTGATGCAGATCCGCAGCAGACGAACATGCCTACCGAGAGGAATAACCCGGCGATGGAGCTTGGAAGCCTGAAGTTTCGCGTTTCCCGGGAAGAGTTCGCTGATTCAGTAGCGTGGGTTGCTCGTAGCCTGCCCTCGAGGCCGCCTGTGCCGGTTCTCGGCGGAGTTCTTCTCGACGCAACCGAAGCCGGCCTCACCGTTTCCGGGTTCGACTACGAGGTATCTGCGCAGGTCCGCGTCTCGGCAGATGTCACGACTGCAGGTCAGGCACTCGTCTCCGGACGCCTCCTCGCAGATATCACCAAGTCGCTTCCCAACAAGCCGGTCGATGTGACCCTCGAGGGCACTCGCGTGCTCATCTCGTGCGGAAGCGCCAAGTTCTCCCTGCCTACGATGCCGGTCGAGGACTACCCCCAGCTTCCGACGCTTCCGCAGCAGTCCGGGTCCATTCCCGTCGACCTGTTCTCCGAAGCCATCAGCCAGGTAGCTGTTGCAGCCGGCAAGGACGACACCCTTCCGATGCTCACGGGTATCCGTGTCGAGATCGAACAGAATTCGATCGTCCTCGCCGCTACCGACCGCTTCCGTCTCGCCGTACGTGAACTCGAGTGGACTCCGGCCAATCCCGACGTCCAGGCTGCTGTTCTCATCCCGGCCAAGACTTTGTCCGAGTCCGCGAAAACGCTTGCCGGCAATGCAAATTCGCCGGTCGAGTTGGCTCTCGGCTCCGGTACGACCATCGGAAACGACGGACTCCTCGGCATCGTCAACGACGGACGCCGCACCACGACGCGCC
Source organism: Rhodococcus sp. YL-1 (assembly GCF_001942025.1). Taxonomy (NCBI): domain Bacteria; kingdom Bacillati; phylum Actinomycetota; class Actinomycetes; order Mycobacteriales; family Nocardiaceae; genus Rhodococcus; species Rhodococcus sp. YL-1. The sequence goes on from NZ_CP017299.1 coordinate 2,894, forward strand.
TCCTCGACGCCGAGTTCCCGAAGTTCCGTCAGTTGCTGCCTGCTCAGCACACCGCGATGGCAACGGTCGAGGTCACGCCACTCATCGAAGCCATCAAGCGTGTAGCACTCGTCGCCGAGCGTGGCGCACAGGTTCGCATGCAGTTCTCCGCTGACGGCCTGCTCCTCTCTGCGGGTGGCGACGACGCCGGCCGCGCGGAAGAGACGCTCAACGCGTCGTTCCAGGGCGAAGCACTCACCATTGCGTTCAACCCCGGTTACCTGATCGACGGGTTGAACTCGCTTCACAGCGAAAACGTTCTGTTCGGCTTCACCACTCCCAGCCGTCCGGCTGTTCTTCGCCCCGCGGCCGAGGAAGAGCCCACGGCAGACGAGTCCGGTAACTTCGCTGCGCCCTCGAGCGAGTACACGTACCTGCTGATGCCGGTTCGCCTTCCGGGCTGAGTGGAACCCCGCACTTCAGTTCGCGCCTGACCAGGGAGAACAGTATGAAGATCGGACTCGTAGGTCTCGGCAAGATGGGCTTCAACATGCGTGAGCGCTTGCGCGCGCATGGCCTCGAGGTGATCGGATACGACCCTCGACCGGAAGTCACCGACGTCGGGTCTCTTGCCGAACTCGCTGCTTCCCTCGAGGGACCTAGAGTCGTCTGGGTGATGGTTCCGGCCGGTGACATCACCCAGAGCACCATTGCCGAACTGGCGGATGCCCTCGAGGGCGGCGATCTGGTCATCGACGGTGGAAACTCTCGCTTCACCGACGACGCTGTCCATGCCGAGTTGTTGGGTGCCCGTGGGATCGGTTTCCTCGACTGCGGTGTCTCCGGTGGCATCTGGGGCCGTGAGAACGGCTACGGCCTGATGGTGGGCGGATCCGAGCCCGACGTCGAGAAGGCAATGCCGATCTTCGACGCCCTTCGCCCCGACGGTGAGGCTGCAGACGGCTTTGTCCACGCCGGTCCCGTCGGTGCTGGTCATTACGCGAAGATGGTGCACAACGGCATCGAATACGGCCTGATGCAGGCGTATGCCGAGGGGTACGAGCTCCTCGAGGCGGAAAGCCTGATCGCGGACGTTCCGGGCGTGCTCCGAGCTTGGTCGAAGGGAACCGTCGTACGTTCGTGGTTGCTCGATCTGCTTGTCGACGCCCTCGAGGAAGATCCGGAGCTTGCGCAGATCACGGGCTATACCGAGGATTCCGGCGAGGGCCGCTGGACGGTCGAGGAAGCCATCAAGCACGCTGTCCCCGCTCCCGTCATCTCCGCTGCTCTGTTCGCGAGATTTGCTTCACGACAGGATGATTCACCGGCCATGAAGGCGGTGTCGGCTTTGCGTAATCAGTTCGGTGGTCACGCGGTCAAGAGCGCTTCGCCCAAGAATTCGGCTTCTGGAAGCTAAGTGTTCGTTCGTAGATTTTCGCTGCGGGACTTCCGATCCTGGGATTCGCTGACGCTTGACCTCACGCCGGGAACAACCGTGTTCCTCGGTTCCAACGGGCACGGTAAAACCAATGTCCTCGAGTCGCTCGGGTATCTGTCGACGCTGTCGTCACATCGAGTGTCCGCGGATGCACCGATGATCCGCAGCGGTTCCGCCAGTGCCTTTGCCGGTGCAACGGTGGTCAACAATGGGCGCGAACTGACCATCGATGTCGAACTGATCGAGGGAAAGTCCAACCGCGCCAGGATAAATCAGTCTCCGACGCGTCGTCCGCGGGAAGTGCTGGGGATTCTGCAGTCGGTGATGTTCGCGCCGGAAGATCTGTCGTTGGTTCGCGGAGATCCTGGCGATCGTCGACGCTATCTCGACGAGTTGTTGACGTCCCGGATACCCCGAATGGCTGCTGTCCGTGCGGATTACGACAAAGTGCTGCGTCAGCGCTCAGCCCTACTCAAAACTGCTGGTGCGGCTTTGCGTCGCGGTTCTCGTGGTGGCGAGTCCGACAACGTCCTCTCCACCCTCGAGGTGTGGGACGGGCATCTGGCCGCTCACGGCGCACAATTGTTGGCCGGGCGCCTCGAGTTGGTCCATGATCTGGCGCCGCATCTGGCGGAGTCGTATCGTTCCATCGCACCCGAATCCCGGCCGGCGTCGATTCGATACAAGAGCAGCCTGGGTTCGTCGTTGGATCCCGAATTCACCGATCCTGCAAGGATTTCCGGTATCGACGACGTTGCGTACCTCGAGGAGAGATTCCACCTCGAGTTGGCGCAGATGAGGTCGAAGGAAATCGATCGCGGAGTGTGTCTGGTCGGTCCGCATCGGGACGATCTGGAGCTGATTCTCGGTGACAGCCCGGCGAAAGGCTTTGCAAGCCATGGTGAATCGTGGTCTTTTGCGCTTTCGCTGCGGCTGGCAGGTTTTGCCCTGTTGCGCGCCGACGGCAGCGACCCGGTCCTGATGCTCGACGATGTCTTCGCGGAATTGGACCGTCGTCGGCGTCGTGCGCTCGCCACCGTTGCCGCCACCGCAGAACAGGTACTGATCACAGCTGCTGTTCCCGAGGACGTACCGGACGAACTCGAGGCGGCCAAGTTCGGCGTCGAAGCCTCCGATACCGGAGACGGTCGGATATCCCGGATAGTGCCCGTAGGCTCGACAGATCAGGAGGTCGAGTTCGATGACTGAAGACAGCAGCGCGGCTCCGGAGCCCGAGCTCAAAGGGATCGATCTGGCGCGCCGTGCCCTCGAGGAGGCACGCGCGACGGCAAAGGCCAACGGCAAGGCCGTCGGGCAGGGGCGATCGTCGCCCAAATACGGAAGTGGCCGACCGCGTCGACGCAGCGGTTGGTCCGGCCCCGGCCCGGATGCGCGGGACCCTCAGCCGTTCGGCGCTCTCACCAGCGCTATCTCCAAATCGCGTGGGTGGTCCCCCAAGGTGTCCGAGGGCACGGTCCTCGGTCGGTGGCCGCAGGTCGTCGGAGAAGACATCTCCGCGCACGCCGAGCCGATCTCTCTGAAAGAAGGTGTTCTCAGCATCTCCGCCGAGTCGACGGCGTGGGCTACCCAGTTGCGCATGATGCAGTCCCAGATTCTGGCCAAGATCGCTGCTGCCGTCGGTGACGGCGTCGTGAAGACACTGCGGATCACCGGTCCGAGTGCGCCTAGCTGGCGCAAGGGAGAAAGGCATGTGAAAGGCCGCGGACCTCGCGATACGTACGGCTGAGGAAAACTCAACCAGGCCCTGGTTCTACCTATTACTTCGTGTTACAGTTAAAACTCGCTAGTGAGTGAACTGTGTCACAAGGCTGTCGCTCCCCACCGATCGGCAGGCATGAAGGAGTAGCTAGATGTCGCAGAAGATATCGACACCCGCTTCGTCGTTCGCCGAGCCGGATCACATCCTGTTGCAGGCTCGCAATGTCGAGTTCGACTGGTCCGATCTGCCCATGCACTGGATTCCGGGCGATCCGTTCAGCACACACGTTCTCAACGTGCTTCACCTTCTCCTCCCCGCCGGTGAGGAATGGTTTGTCGAGACTTTCAAGGAAGCTCTTCCTCTGATCGAGGACGAGAAACTCCGTGAGGACGTCGTCGGATTCATCGGCCAAGAGGCGATGCACTCCAACGCGCACTCGGGTGTCCTGGTCCATCTCAAGGAAAACGGCCTCGATCCGACGCCGTACACCCAGCAGATGGAGTGGGCATTCTCGAAACTGCTCGGACCGCGCCCGATGACGGGTCTGCGCGCCGAGAATCACCTGGTGGAGCGCTTGGCGATCATCGCGGCCATCGAACACATCACTGCTTTCCTCGGCGACTGGGTGCTCAACGCCAAGGGGCTGGACAAAGCCGGCATGCACCCGACCATGCTTGATCTCCTTCGCTGGCACGGCGCCGAAGAAGTCGAACACCGAGCCGTCGCGTACGACGTCATGCGCTACTTCGACAAGCGTGAGACCCGCCGGATCCGTACCCAGATCCTCGTCACGCCCGCAATCGTGTGGCTGTGGATTCGTGGAACCCGGTTCCTGATGCGCAACGATCCCGAACTTGCCGCTCAGGCCCCCAGCCGTCGACGACCCCACCTGTCCGATTTCATCGCGGCCGGAAAGCGTGGCACAGTTCCCACGTCGTTCGAGCTGGTCAAGCGGATGTCGACGTACTTCAGCAAGTCCTATCACCCCAGTAACGAGGGCTCGACCGCCCAGGCGGTGCAGTACCTGGCGTCGTCACCCGCAGCTCAGGCGGCTGCACGGTGATTTCACTCTCGAGGGTCAAGGACGTCATCTCCGGGCACGACGGGTTGCCGCGTTTTCCGGCGCCACCCGATTTGTCCGGAAAGAACCGTCCCGACCGTGCCATGCGCATCACGGAGTTATTGGCGGACAAGTACCTTCGGGTGTTGACGGCCTACGACTACAACCCCGAGATCGCGGGCCACAACCCCGACACGGCCATGAACATGGTGGTCAGCACACGTGAGGTGGTGGCGACTGACGAGAACGTCGTTCGCCTGCGCTTCGAATCCGCCGACGGCTCACCGATTCCGCCGTGGCATCCGGGTTCGCACCTGGACTTCCATCTACCTTCGGGTCTGCGGCGTCAGTATTCGCTGTGCGGCGACCCGGCCGATCGCACGGGATACAGCGTCGCGGTGCGCCGGATCCCCGACGGCGGTGGCGGTTCCATCGAGATGCACGCTCTCCAGCCCGGTGAGCACGTCACGGTACGCGGACCACGCAACGGCTTCCCGTTTGTCGGAGAAGGCAGCGCGTTGTTCGTCGCCGGCGGCATCGGTATCACGCCGATCATCGCAATGGTCCGTGCGGCAAGAGAATTGGGGATGGACTGGTACTTCGTGTACTCGGGCCGCTCTCGTGAATCCATGCCGTTCCTCGACGAGATCGCAACCTGGGAACCCGAGCGTGTCTTCGTGCGCCCGGACGACGAGTTCGGATTGCCCACCACCACAGACCTTCTCGGACGAGCGCCGGTCGGCGGCGCCGTGTACTGCTGTGGCCCGACGCCGATGCTCGATGCCGTCCGCCGCGGTTTCCGCGATACACCCTCCACCGCTTTGCATTTCGAGCGGTTCGGGGCTCCGCCGGTGATCGACGGCAAGGAATTCGAAGTGCAGCTTGTCAATTCGGGACAGGTGCTCACCGTGCCCGCCGACGAGTCCGCGCTCGACGTCATCAAGAAGACATTGCCCGGTGTCGGGTACTCGTGTCAGCAGGGTTTCTGCGGAACCTGTCGTGTGAAGGTGCTCGCGGGTAAACCCGATCACCGCGAAAGGCGTCTGACCGACACCGAACAGGAAACGGAGATGCTCATCTGCGTATCCCGTTCCGACGGTGGACGTCTCGTTCTCGATCTCTAGATATTTCCCGACTCCGAAGGGTTCGACAATGTCGAAGCACTCTCCTGTCCATGCCGTGACCGCGCGTCGCGTGACCAACGGTTCCGTCAGCCTGGCCGTGTTCGAGCAGGGCAAGGCGGACGGCGAGACCATCGTCCTGGTGCATGGTTGGCCCGACACCCATGAACTGTGGAACCGCATCGTGCCTTTGCTGGCAGACGACTTCCGCGTCGTCAGCTACGACAGCCGCGGGGCCGGTGAGAGCACAATCCCCTCGAGGGTGCAGGACTACCAACTGAGCGCACTGGCCGGCGATCTTTTTGCCGTCATCGACGCGGTCAGCCCGGGCAAGCCGGTGCACGTCCTCGCGCACGACTGGGGATCCGTCGAAACGTGGGAAGCGGTCTGCGAGCCGGGTGCCGAAGAGAAGATCGCGTCGTTCTCGTCCATCTCGGGCCCCAATCTCGATCATCTCGGCAAGTGGATCCGGGCGAGCGCGTCCAAGCGTCGTTTCCTCGGCCCGGCGGCGCAGGGAATTGCGTCGGCCTACACCGTTCTGTTCCAGATTCCCGGGCTGTGCACCCTTCCGTTGCGTCTGTGGTTCTCCAAGCACTGGCCGGCATTTCTGGGCTTCTTCGACGGTCTGGACCCCCGTGTGGTCAACACCGCGCCCACCATCGCCGACGACATGGTGAACGGACTCAAGCTTTATCGCGCTAACATCCGGCCGTCTCTCGGCAAGCCGCGGGATCGGTACACGGACGTGCCTGTTCAGCTCATTCTGAACAAGTACGACAAAGCCGTTCGTCCGGTGGGATACGAAGACACCGAAAAATGGGTCTCCGACCTGCAGCGACGTGAAATTGCCGCGGGACACTGGTCACCGTTTTCACATCCGGGCGAGGTTGCCGAACATGCGCGGGCATTTATCGCGAGCCTGAGAGAGCGTCGCTCGGAGAAGCAAAGTTCCTAGCATTTCACCTTCCGGGGATCGTAAAAATTCGTCTGCGGCGCAGCCAGGGGTGTCATTGGCCGCTTCTAGTCGGTGCTTACCAGTAAGATGGTCAACGGTAACTAGCGGCAACATTCTCGAACCCGCTCCGACGACACCCGCAAGGGCTTGCTGACGGCTGCGCTCGAGTATTGACGGAGAAGGAGAGCTACCCACCCGTGGCTGCCCAGAAGTCAGATACAAGCACTTCCAGCAAGGACTACAACGCGTCGTCCATCACCGTCCTCGAAGGACTCGAGGCGGTACGTAAGCGTCCAGGCATGTACATCGGTTCCACCGGTGAACGCGGCCTGCACCACCTCATTTGGGAGGTCGTCGACAACTCGGTCGACGAGGCGATGGCCGGACACGCCACCAAGGTCGAGGTCACCCTCCTCGAAGACGGCGGAATCCGCGTCATCGACGACGGCCGTGGCATCCCGGTCGGCATGCACGCCTCCGGAGTCCCCACCGTCGAGGTCGTGCTGACCCAGCTGCACGCCGGCGGCAAGTTCGACTCCGACTCCTACGCCGTCTCCGGTGGTCTGCACGGCGTCGGTATCTCGGTGGTCAACGCTCTTTCCACCCGGCTCGACGTCGACATCAAGGTCGACGGCTACCGGTGGCAGCAGACGTACACCGATTCCAAGCCGGGAGAGCTCGTACAGGGCGACCCGACGAAGGAGACCGGCACCACCGTCAGTTTCTGGGCGGATCCCGAGATCTTCGAGACCACCCGCTACAACTTCGAGACCGTTGCGCGTCGTCTGCAGGAAATGGCCTTCCTCAACAAGGGCCTGACCATCACGCTGACCGACGAGCGCGCCGAGGTCATCGACGACGAAGCTGCCGAGGTGGCCGAGGCTCCCAAGTCTGCTGCCGAAGAAGCCGAAGAAGCTGCTCAGGCAGCGCCGCGTAAGTCCAAGACCCGTATCTACCACTACCCCGGTGGACTCGAGGACTACGTCCGGCACATCAACAAGAGCAAGACCCCGATCCACAACTCGGTCGTCGGATTCACCGCCAAGGGCACCGGCCACGAGCTCGAGGTCGCAATGCAGTGGAACTCCGGATACTCGGAGTCCGTGCACACCTTCGCCAACACCATCAACACCCACGAGGGTGGTACCCACGAAGAGGGCTTCCGCGCCGCACTGACCGCAACGGTCAACAAGTACGCGCTCGAAAAGAAGCTGCTCAAGGACAAGGATCCCAAGCTCACCGGCGACGACATCCGTGAAGGACTCGCGGCCATCATCTCGGTGAAGGTCGGTGAACCCCAGTTCGAGGGTCAGACCAAGACCAAGCTCGGCAATACCGAGGTCAAGTCCTTCGTGCAGAAGGCGTGCAACGAGCACCTCGCGCACTGGTTCGAGGCGAACCCCGCCGACGCGAAAACCATTGTGAACAAGGCTGTTTCGTCGGCGCAGGCCCGCGTCGCCGCACGTAAGGCGCGTGAGCTGGTCCGTCGTAAGAGTGCGACCGACCTCGGTGGCCTGCCAGGCAAGCTCGCCGATTGCCGCTCCAACGATCCAGAGAAGTCCGAGATCTACATCGTGGAGGGCGACTCCGCAGGCGGCTCGGCCAAGTCCGGCCGAGACTCGATGTACCAGGCGATCCTCCCGCTCCGCGGAAAGATCATCAACGTCGAGAAGGCGCGTATCGATCGCGTCCTCAAGAACACCGAAGTCCAGTCGATCATCACCGCGTTCGGCACGGGCATCCACGACGAGTTCGACATCGCCAAGCTGCGCTATCACAAGATCGTGCTCATGGCCGACGCCGACGTCGACGGTCAGCACATCGCAACGCTGCTGCTCACGCTGCTGTTCCGCTTCATGCGGCCGCTCGTCGAGCACGGCAAGGTCTACCTTGCGCAGCCGCCGCTGTACAAGCTCAAGTGGCAGAAGGGTGCGCAGCCGGAATTCGCGTACTCCGACCGCGAACGCGACGCGATGGTCAAGGCCGGCCTCGAGTCCGGCAAGAAGATCAACAAGGACGACGGCATCCAGCGCTACAAAGGCCTCGGCGAGATGAACGCCAAGGAGCTGTGGGAAACCACGATGGACCCGACGGTGCGCGTTCTGCGTCTCGTCACGCTCGACGACGCGGCTGCTGCCGACGAGCTGTTCAGCGTGCTGATGGGCGAAGACGTCGAAGCACGACGCAGCTTCATCACCCGCAATGCCCGGGACGTTCGTTTCCTCGACGTGTAGGGCCTGCAGCCCTGTGCGCGGTTGAGGAGTCCCCGGACTCCCTTTCCGCGCACAGGGGCTTGCCCCCTCTTTTAAGAAAGTGAGCTCATGACCGACACCACGTTGCCACCGGACGGTCCACAACACGACCGGATCGAACCGGTCGACATCCAGCAGGAAATGCAGAACAGCTACATCGACTACGCCATGAGCGTCATCGTCGGTCGCGCTCTGCCGGATGTCCGCGACGGACTCAAGCCGGTGCACCGCCGCGTGCTCTACGCGATGTACGACAACGGATATCGCCCCGACCGCGGATACGTGAAGTCTGCCCGACCGGTCGCCGAGACCATGGGTAACTACCACCCCCACGGCGACTCCTCGATCTACGACACGTTGGTTCGTATGGCCCAGCCGTGGTCGCTGCGTTACCCGCTAGTCGACGGTCAGGGAAACTTCGGCTCCCGCGGCAACGACGGCGCAGCCGCCATGCGTTACACCGAGTGCAGGCTCACGCCGCTCGCGATGGAAATGCTGCGCGAAATCGACCACGAGACAGTCGATTTCACCCCGAACTACGACGGCAAGACGCAGGAACCGACGGTTCTGCCCAGCCGTATCCCGAACCTGCTGATCAACGGTTCCAACGGCATCGCCGTCGGTATGGCCACCAACATTCCGCCGCACAACCTGCGTGAAGTTGCCGAGGCCATCTACTGGGCGCTCGACAACTTCGAAGCGGACGAGGAAGCCACCCTCGCGGCCGTCATGGAGCGCATCAAGGGACCCGACTTCCCCACGCACGGGCTCATCGTCGGTGGACAGGGCATCCAGGACGCCTACACCACCGGCCGTGGCTCCGTTCGTATGCGCGGCGTCGTCGAGATCGAAGAAGATGCCAAGGGCCGCACCACAATCGTCATCACCGAGCTGCCCTACCAGGTCAACCCGGACAACCTGATCACCTCCATCGCGGAGCAGGTTCGTGACGCCAAGATCGGTGGCATCTCCGACATCCACGACGAGTCCTCGGACCGCGTCGGCATGCGCATCGTCGTCACCGTCAAGCGTGACGCCGTTGCCAAGGTCGTGCTGAACAACCTTTACAAGCACACCCAGCTGCAGACCAGCTTCGGCTGCAACATGCTCTCCATCGTCGACGGAGTGCCGCGCACTCTGCGCCTCGACCAGATGATCCGTCTGTACACGGCGCATCAGCTCGAGGTCATCGTTCGTCGTACCAGGTACCTGCTTCGCAAGGCACAGGAGCGCGCCCACATCCTGCGCGGTCTGGTCAAGGCCCTCGACGCTCTGGACGAGGTCATCGCCTTGATCCGTGCGTCGCAGACCGTCGACATCGCTCGCGCCGGATTGATGGAACTCCTCGACGTCGACGAGATCCAGGCCGACGCCATCCTCGGCATGCAGCTGCGTCGTCTGGCCGCCCTCGAGCGTCAGAAGATCGTCGACGAGTTGGCCGAGATCGAACTCGAAATCGCGGACCTCGAAGACATTCTGGCTCGCCCGGAGCGTCAGCGCGCGATCGTTCGTGACGAGCTCAAGGAAATCGTCGACAAGTACGGCGACGACCGTCGTACCCGCATCATCGCCGCCGACGGAGACGTCAACGACGAGGATCTGATCGCCCGCGAAGACGTCGTCGTCACGATCACCGAGACCGGTTACGCCAAGCGCACCAAGACCGACCTGTACCGCTCGCAGAAGCGCGGCGGCAAGGGTGTTCAGGGTGCCGGCCTCAAGCAGGACGACATCGTCTCGCACTTCTTCGTCACGTCGACGCACGACTGGCTGCTGTTCTTCACCACGAAGGGCCGCGTCTACCGCGCCAAGGCTTACGAGTTGCCCGAGGCGAGCCGTACAGCTCGCGGTCAGCACGTTGCCAACCTGCTGGCATTCCAGCCGGACGAGCGCATCCAGTCCGTCATCCAGATCAAGACGTACGAAGACGCGCCCTACCTGGTGCTCGCCACTCGCAACGGTCTGGTCAAGAAGTCCAAGCTCACCGACTTCGACTCCAACCGCAGCGGTGGCATCGTCGCCATCAACCTGCGCGGTGAAGACGAACTGGTCGGCGCTGTCCTCTGCTCCGCCGAAGACGACCTCCTTCTCGTCTCGGCACAGGGCCAGTCGATCCGCTTCTCGGCCACCGACGAGGCACTGCGTCCGATGGGCCGCGCCACTTCCGGTGTCCAGGGCATGCGTTTCAACGGTGACGACGAGCTGCTCTCGCTCAACGTCGTTCGTGAAGGAACATTCCTCCTGGTCGCCACGTCGGGCGGTTACTCCAAGCGAACCGGCATGGAGGACTACCCGGTGCAGGGTCGCGGCGGCAAGGGCGTGCTCACGATTCAGTACGACAAGAAACGTGGCACTCTGGTCGGTGCGCTCATCGTCGACGACGACGACGAGCTGTACGCGATCACCTCGGGCGGCGGCGTCATCAGGACGGCTGCCAAGCAGGTTCGTAAGGCGGGACGCCAGACCAAGGGCGTGCGTCTGATGAACCTCGGCGAAGGCGACACACTGCTCGCGATTGCGCGCAACGCCGACGAGCCCGAAGAGCTCGCTGCAGAGACCACCGACAACGCAGACAATGCCGATGGAGCTAAGGAGTCCTAGTGAGCACTCCCAACCAGCCGGGCAGTGACCAGAAGAGCGAAAGCACTTCAGGTTCGACGCCACCGAAGCCGGAGCAGGCAACTGCTCCGGCGGGGCCGCAGACCTCGAAACCTGCAGCTCCAGCGGACGGCGGACCCAAAGCTTCCGAGGCAGCTCCGGCGCCCAAGGCACCGGAGCCGCCTCGCGGCCCGTCGGCTCAGAAGCCGGCGGGTGGGGCTTCCGACGCCGCGGGTGCGGCCAAGGGTCAAGCTCCTTCCGCTCCTTCAGTGGCTCCGGCTGCGCCGGTAACTCCGGCAAAGGGTGACGGTCAGGCTCCGCCGCAACCGGTTGCCAATCAGGCTCGTGGCAGCCAGGCGCCGCCGTGGCAACGCGGACCCCAGCCGTCGGGTCAGCCGCAGGGGCAGCCAGCTCAGAACCCGGCTGCTCAGAACCCGGCGTCCAAAGCCCCGGCGTCGAAGACTCAGCCACCGCAGAATCAGGCGCCGCAAAGTCAGCCGCAGACCAACATCACGCGCCCAGCCGGCGCTGGTGCTCCTGCGGGTCGACCGGCAGCTCCTGCCGGGGGTAAGCCGCCTGCGGGTCCGCAGCGTCCTGCAGCGGCCGGCCCGGCGCAGGGTGGTCCGGTGCAGGGTGGTCCGGCCAAAAACCCCGCGCAGGGTGGTGCGCCGAAGGGACAGCCGCAATCGGGTCGTCCCGCTGCCGGTGCACCGACGGGTCGTCCTGCCGGCAACCCGTCGGCACGTCCCGTCGTGACAGGAACAGCAGCGGCTGCAGCTACCGGTGGTATCGCCGGTGCGGCAGCAGCCAAGGCTGTTACACCCTCGGGCGCAAATCCCAAGGCTGCAAATGCCACAGTCGCCAATCCCACGGTCGCAAATCCGAAAGCAAAAGCCGCAGCGATCGACGGGCCCACCCGGCACATCGATCGCAAGGATCTGCCGAAGGACATGCCTGACCTCTCCGAGGCCAAGCATCCGTTGCCTGCTGCGGTGAAGGGTGAGAAAACTCACGCCGTATCGGCTTCGGTCGTGGACGGTGCGCCACTGCGCGCAACGGTCCAGATCCGTCGTATCGACCCGTGGTCCACGCTCAAGATCACATCCGTGATCTCGGTGTCGCTGTTCTTCGTGTGGATGGTGGCCGTCGGACTGCTCTACGTCGTTCTCGACGGCATGGGCGTCTGGGATCGCCTGAACAACGCGTTCACCGACATCGTTGCCGATGGCGGCTCGGACGGTCTGGTGACGGCCGGCCAGGTGTTCGGCTACGCCGCGCTGATCGGCATCGCGAACATGGTGCTTTTCACGGCACTCGTCACGATCGGATCGTTCATCTACAACCTCTGCAGCGACCTGGTTGGCGGCGTAGAGGTAACTCTCGCCGACCGCGACTGACCTGCGAAAACATTGCTCCGCCGGGCCCGTTTTGGTGTCAGCGGCCCGGTGGGGTAATCTTTGGAATCGGTTCAGGGGCCTATAGCTCAGGTGGTTAGAGCGCTTTACTGATAATGAAGAGGTCGGAGGTTCAAGTCCTCCTAGGCCCACTCCCATGTGCCGAAGAAGGGTTGCTGGAATGAAGGTTTTCCTGCTTGTCGGGGCCGGAATTCTGGTAGCTCTCGGGGTCACCAAGCTGATCAAAAGTCAGCGCGGAGACAAGGTTTGGCACGATTTGGAAACAGGATAGAACCTAGGTACTCTGACTCCGGTCAGAAAACCGAACGGGGCCTTAGCTCAGTTGGTAGAGCGCTGCCTTTGCAAGGCAGATGTCAGGAGTTCGAATCTCCTAGGCTCCACAGTAAGAAAACACCCTCCCGGGATCCGGGAGGGTGTTTTTGTATGCCGATGTACCCGATCTCTGCTCGCCCCGGCCGGTGCCCGGCTTGTGTGGTTCCACCCCACCCGTTTTTGAGCGAACGGCACTTTCGGCGCACTGGAGGCGATGAACATGCCGTTCGCTCGGAGTGGGGTGGCCAGAACCGCGCCCACTATGGACCGTTCGTCCCGAATTCTCCGGAAAGTCTAGTGGTCATAACCAGCCGGGCGTAGCGTGAGGAGAACCCAATTTCAGGAGGTTCGTAGTGCTTCACAACGACATTCCCAGCCACGGTGAAATTGCCGCACTCGCGGAGGTGGAGGGGCCCACCTGCATCACCATCGTTACTCCGACTGAAGATGCGCCGCAGGATTACGACAAAGCGCGCATAGCCTTCAAGGACCAGGTCCGCTCGGCACTCGCATCGGTGGAGGATCCGGCCGAGCGCAAGCAGTTCGAGGCCGAATACGCAGAGCTCGACGACGACGACGATTTCTGGCGCTTCCAGTCGCGCTCATTGGTCACGTACGCGACGCCGGACCGTCTGGTGACCTTCCGCCTCCCCAACCGTCTGCAGGCGCTCGAAACGGTCAGCGATCGGTTTCATCTCAAGCCACTGCTCCGTTCGGTGACGTTCCCCCAGACGGCGTTTGTTCTCGCTCTGGCAGAGGGTTCGGTGCGACTGATCGAGATCGCCGCCGATCAACCGGCCGACGAGGTTCGTGTTCAGGGAATGCCGAAGAACGCTGCGGATCACGCGGGCAAGTCGTCGATCAACAGCCGTACCGAAGCGGGTCGGCTCTCGGGTTCGGACAGCCGAAAGCTGCGCGTCAATCAGTACGCCCGCGCAGTCGATCACGAGGTCCGCGGTGTGCTCGCCGGCCGTGACGTCCCCTTGATTCTGGCCGCTGCGGAACCCATCGCGTCGGTGTATCGCTCCGTGAATTCGTACCGCCACCTGGTCGACAAAACCGTCGAGGGAAACCCCGAAGCCTTGTCGACGCAGGAAGTGGCGGACGGTTCGCGTCCGGCGCTCGACGACTTCCATGCCGAGCAGCTGGCGGCGGTGCGGGACACCTTCAATGTGCGCACGGAACAAGGTCGCACTCAAACCGACGTCGCCGACGTGGCAACAGCCGCGACGTACGGACAGGTCGACACCGTTTTCATCGACATAGATTCCGTCGTACCCGGAAGTCTCGATCCCCAGACGGGCGCTCTCACGACCGGTGAGTCGACCAACGGAAGCACCTACGGGGTCGTCGACGAGATCGCTCGTCGTGCGCTCCTGACGGGTGCGCGGGTGCTCGCTGTTCGCGCGGAGGACATTCCGGGCGGCGGCGCAGTTGCCGCGATTTTGCGCTTCGCCCCGTAAACAGACTGGACGCGTGTGCGCCTCGTGACCTGATTCGGGCACGGGGCGCATACGATTCCGGCATGAAACGTGTGTGGGAACGGCTGCGCCTCTACTGCAAGACGCTGCACCCGGTCGGGCTTGCCTTTGCTCTGGTCTTCTTCACCTGGTCGATGAGTCCGTCCCTGTTGCCGCGCGCGTGGTACCTGCAGGGCGTTGCGACGGGCATCTCGCTCGCCATGGGATACGGCGTCGGCGTGACGGTCGCCTGGATGATCCGCAAGTGCGGCGTCGAACCGCAGTGGTCGGATCGCACCAAGAAGATCGGCTGGCGAATCCTGTTGGTCGCGGCCGTCATTCTTGTGCCGACGTTCTTGGTCCTCGGTTCGTGGTGGCAGCAGATCGTTCGCGATCTCGTGGAAGCTCCACGCACCAATCAAGCGAATTATCTTCTGGTGCTGATGATTTCGCTCGGAATCTGGTTCATCCTGCTCGAGGCAGGCCGTGGTCTTCGGTTCACCACCAACAAGCTCACCGCCGTCGCACTACGGTTCGTTCCCCTCGAGGCGGCGAAGGTCGGCAGCTTGATCGTCATCTTCGCCCTCGGCATCTTCATCGTGAACGGTGCGCTGTACAACGGGCTGATCGCCTTCGCGAACTGGAGTTTCTCCGGTGCGGATCACGAAACACCGGACGGCATCGAACAGCCCATGATTGCAGAGCGGAGCGGTTCGCCGATGTCCGCCGAGGCTTGGGATTCTCTCGGCCAGGAGGGTCGCACCTTCATGGGTAGCGGTCCCACTGCAGCCGAGATCTCTGCATTGACCGGACGTGAAGCGAAGCAACCGATCCGGGTGTATGCCGGACGTGAATCCTCGGACTCGATCAACGGTGTCGCACAGCGGGTCGTCGACGAGTTGGAGCGCACCGGCGGATTCGACCGCGGAACTCTCGCAGTTGTCACGACCACCGGTCGCGGTTGGGTGAACGAGGACGTCGCGTCGGCGTTCGAGTACGTCGAGGGTGGGGACACGGCGATCGCGTCGATGCAGTACTCGTTCCTTCCGAGTCCGTTGGCCTTCATCGCCGACCGTGAGACGCCGATGATCGCCGGCCGCGCGCTGTTCAACGCGGTCTACGCCAAGTGGATCGACTTGCCCGTGGAGACGCGACCCGAACTGGTTGTCTTCGGTGAGAGCCTCGGCTCCTACGGTGGCCAGGCCGCATTCGCCGGCGCCCAGGACATGATGACGCGCGTCGACGGCGCACTGTGGGTCGGAACCCCCAACTTCACTGCTCAGTGGCAGGAAATCACGGACAGTCGTGACTCGGGCTCACCGGAGATTCTGCCGGTGATCGACGGTGGCCAGGCAATTCGGTTTGCCGGTGATCCGGAAGATCTGGAGCTGAAGTCGGACTGGGACGACGATCGCATCGTGTACTGGCAGCACGCCAGCGACCCGATCACGTGGTGGTCCTTCGACCTGCTGCTCAACAAGCCGGATTGGCTCAAGGAACCGCTGGGTCGCGACGTGGATCCGGGAATGACATGGGTTCCTCTCGTGACCTTCTGGCAGGTAACCCTCGACATGGTCTTCTCGGCTGACGTCCCGTCCGGGCACGGTCACAATTACGGCGAGGATGCAGCGGACATGTGGGCCAAGATCCTGCACCCCGAGGCCTGGACGTCGGCTGATACCGACAAGCTTCGTGCGCTGCTGACCACCAATCTGGAGCCCACGAAGTAGTTGTAAACGGTTGTAATTCAGCCTGTTAAGGCGAAAACCTCACGAAAAGGTGTTACGTGAGGTATGTGTTACTCTGCGTTCGCTGTGTGCCAAGCCACAGCGCAAGCGAACGTGGGGAGATCGAAACGTGAAGAGCAGAGCATGGTGGGCGGCAGGGGTCTCCGTCGCGGCACTGGTCATGGGTGCTGTGACGGCCCCTGCCGCAACGGCGGAGCCGGCGGATTTCTACACGCCGCCGGTCGAGCTTCCGGCAGGTGCCAACGGAGATCTCATCAAGAGTGAGCCGTCACCACTGCTGCTGAGCGTGCCCGGATCGAACGGTGCGTGGCCGGCAACCGCCACCAAGATCATGTACCGAAGCGAGGACGCCAAGGGCGCCCCCGTTGCCGTGACGGGCACCTATCTCGAACCGTCGAACCCGTGGACCGGGCAGGGGGCGCGTCCACTGGTTGCCGCAGCGGTGGGAACGCACGGGCAGGGCGATCAATGCGCTCCGTCCAAGCTGTTCAACACCGGTATCGAGTACCAGTTCCCGACGGACGTCATGGTCGGCTACGAGTCCATCTGGGTGAACACGTTGCTGCTCAACGGCATTGCCGTCGTCGTCACCGATTACGAGGGCCTCGGAACTCCGGGCGATCACACCTACGTCAACCGTGAAGCCGAAGCGCACGCCGTTCTGGACTCGGTGCGAGCCGCTCAGCAACTCCCGAACACGAGCATTCCCGCCGACGGCCCCGTCGGACTGTGGGGTTACTCGCAAGGTGGTGGAGCTGCCGCTGCCGCAACGGAATTGAAGCCGTCGTATGCTCCTGAGCTTGATCTCAAGGGCACCTACGCAGGTGCACCGCCCGCCGATCTGGCGGCGACGCTGCAGCAGGTCGACGGCACGTTCCTCACCGGAGTGATCGGATACGCGCTCAACGGGATCCTTGCCCAGTACCCCGAGGTTCAGCCGCTGCTCGACGCCGAGATCAACGATCGCGGCCGACAGATGTTGGCCGCCACCAAGAACCAGTGCGTCGCCGAAAGTGGATTGCAGTTCGGCTTCCAGCAGTCGTCGAGCTTCACCAATTCCGGTGAATCACTCTCCGCAGTTCTGGCGCGTCTCCCCATGGCGCAGGCGATCCTCGACGAGCAGAAGATCGGCAAGCTGACGCCGGAGTCGCCCGTGCTCATTCAGCATGGCCGCTCCGATGACATCGTTCCGTTCGGCCAGGGACAGCAACTGGCGCGAGACTGGTGCGGCAAGGGTGCAACGGTGCAGTTCTCCGTCAACGAACTGCCCCCGATCATTCCGGGACTGGCAATCAATCACGCGACGCCGTACCTGGTGGGTACCCCCGAATCCATCGGATACATGATCGATCGCTTCAACAACGTCCCGGCACCGTCCAACTGCTGAATGTGAACATCGAAAAGCCCCGGAACACAATCTGTTCCGGGGCTTTTCGTATGTCGACTAAGCGGTCTTCTCGGCCGAGTTCTCCTCGAGGCGAGGGGGTGCGGAAGCGACCGGCGGATGCTCGCGTCGGCGGCTCTTGAAGAACACCGCGCCACCGATCACCGCAACACCGGCGATGACGAACACGGTGACGCGCTTGCGACCGCGAGGCTTCTCGGTGCGTTCCGTGGATTTCGTGGGGATGGCCTTTGCGCGCTCGACGCCCTTCTTGGCGAGGACTTTGCCCTGACGACCCAGGAACAACCCGACCTGCCCAGCGCCGCGAGCGACCGACGTGGCGACCACCGCAGCGATGCGGCGAGCGTTGTCGGCTGCCTCGGACTCTTTGATGCGAGCCGCTGTCTCTTCGAGGTAGGCGGCAGTCTCGTCGAAGGTGTCCTCGACGCGGGCGCGCGCGTGATCGAAGGTGTCGGGCAACTGCGTGCTGAGGGACTCGGTCACTCGTGTCATGACTTCACTGTGCCATAACAGTGAGGCGGGGACAGGGAGAGTTTTGCGGGGCGACATCCGCGAGAACGCCGGCAATGGCACGATGGTGGTGTGACTTCAACTCATCAGACCGCAACCGCAACGCTGCACACGAACCGCGGCGACATCAAGATCGCTCTGTTCGGCAACCATGCGCCGAAGACCGTCGAGAACTTCGTCGGCCTCGCCGACGGCTCGAAGGAGTACACCACCGCAAACGCCGCCGGCACCAAGACCGGCCCGTTCTACGACGGTGCCATCTTCCACCGCGTCATCGACGGCTTCATGATCCAGGGTGGCGACCCCACCGGAACCGGCACCGGCGGCCCGGGCTACAAGTTCGGTGACGAGTTCCACCCGGAACTGCAGTTCGACCGTTCCTACCTGCTGGCCATGGCCAACGCAGGCCCGGGAACCAACGGCTCGCAGTTCTTCATCACCACCGGCCCGACGCCGCACCTGAACCGTCGCCACACCATCTTCGGTGAGGTTCTCGACGACGATTCCAAGAAGGTTGTCGACGCTATCTCCTCCACCGCCGTCGATCGTGGCGATCGTCCGGTCGAGCCCGTCGTGATCAACAGCATCACCATCTCCTGAACAGGTAAAACAAGCAGATGACGAACCCCGGTTGGGGCGGCGGTGCGAGTGAGGGCATCCCGCCCCAACCGCGGTGCGTCCGCCATCCAGATCGACCCACCGCACTTTCCTGCAATCGTTGTGGACGTCCGGCGTGCCCGGACTGCCTCCGCGAGGCGGCGGTGGGATACCAATGTGTTGACTGTGTAGCTGCCGGCCAACGCGATGTCCGCCCCGTTCGGGGCGTCGCCGGAAACACCGTGAGCCCCGCCCGTGCGATCCCGATCGTGACGTACACCTTGATGGGGCTCAACGTCCTGGCGTTCCTCGCCACCTTCGCGCAGTCGCGAAGCATCATGAACAATCAGGTCGGCTCGTCGATCTTCGCGAACTGGGCACTCAATCCGGGTCTGGTCGCCAGCGGTGACTGGTTCCGGCTCATCGGCTCCGGGTTCTTGCACTTCGGCATCTTGCACCTCGCGGTCAACATGTACGCCCTCTACATCCTGGGGCGCGACACCGAAATCGTGATGGGCCGCTCCCGGTACGTCGGCATCTACCTGGTTTCGCTCCTCGGCGGTTCCGCCTCGGTGATGGCGTTCCAGCCGGTGTTCTCCTCGCTCACGGCCCTGTCCTGGACCGCTGGAGCATCGGGTGCAATCTTCGGCATCATGGGCGCACAGGCCGTCCTTCTACTGCGTTTGCGTCGAAGCCCGGTCCCGATCATCTCGGTGATCGCGATCAATGTGATCATCAGCATTTCGCTGCCCGGGATCTCGTTCTGGGGTCACGCGGGAGGTCTGGTGGCAGGTGCTGCAACGGCCGCTGCCTTCCTGTACGCCCCACAGTGGTTGGGCGCCGGTGAGAACCGCGTGAAGGCGGTGCGGATCGGCTGGATCGCTTTTGGTGCCGTCACAGTGGTGACGTTGGGAGTCATCGTGCTCCGCGTCGTCCAACTGCGCGAACAGCTGGGAATCAGCTAGCAAGAATCCTAGGGCCCAGCCGTTCTATGGATCAGCCGCCGATGATGGACTCGCAGGCGAATGTGATCTCGAAGCTCGACGTCGCCGTCGGGTTGCCCTTGTCCCGGGCGCCGATTCCCTCGCCCGTCACCACGAAGGTATTGCCGTTCTGCTTGGCACTGGCAGATCCGCCGGGCAGTCCCGGTGCGTATCCGGCGGTGTACGGCAGACCGTTCGATCCACCCTCGCTTCCGGCGATTCCAGCAGTCTGAACCGTGCCGGATTCATCGACGATGGCCGAGACGGTCAACATGCCGTAGGTGGGATTTTCCGCGTCGAGCAGTGTCATAACTGTCGTGCCGCCGTCCTTTGCGCACTTCGTCTCGAATTTGGCGTCGAGCGTCTTCCCGCCGACGGTGGCCGAGGATGTAGCGGACGAGGCGCCGGCAGCGCTCTTGTCGGAGTCGGTCTTGTCGGAGTCGCTGCCGCAGGCGGAGGCGAATAGAGCGACCGCCGCGAGGGTGGCAGCGACTGCGGTGGAGGACCGGCGGGTCATCGTGGTCCGAACCAACTTCGTCATGTTCTGTCCTTCAAGTCACGCGGTGCGTCCGCACTTGCTCTGGCTGTTTCGCCGACAACACTAGCCAGTGACTCGGTGCTCGTAGCTCTAAACCCCCAGCTCAGACGGGTTTGTCGCCTTCGACTGTTCAGGGACGTTCGTCTGGCGGCCCGGGATCATCTGCCGGATCTTTGGGAGCAATCGCACATGCAGAGACGGCTTCTGTAGAGATTGTCCACATAGGTTGGGCTCGGTCGTGCTTCTACTGTGGCTTGAGTCACTTCGTAGATAGCAACGCTGACCTTTTCCGAGGAGTACCCCTGCCATGACCTCCACCGATAGCACCACCACTGACGGTGGGGTTGCGCCGAGCGAGATCGAATCTCGCGTGGTGAAGAAGGTAGCGCGACGACTGATCCCCTTTTTGATCCTGCTCTATTTCGTGAACTATCTGGATCGTACGAACATCGCCTTCGCGAAGCTCACCATGAGCGCCGACCTCGGGATGACCGAGACGATGTTCGGCCTTGCGTCCGGTCTCTTCTTTGTCGGCTACCTGCTGTTCGAGGTGCCGAGCAACCTGGCCCTGCACCGCTTCGGCGCCCGGCTGTGGATCGCGCGGATCATGCTCACCTGGGGCATCCTTGCCGCTGCGCTGGCATTCGTGCCTAACGTGGGCAGCCTCTATTTCCTCCGCATTCTGCTGGGAATCGCCGAGGCCGGCTTCTTCCCCGGAGTTCTTCTCTACCTGACCTTCTGGTTCCCGAAGAAGTACCGCGTGCGCCTGATGGGTCTGTTCCTGCTGACGCTTCCGCTCTCGTCGGCGCTCGGTGCCCCGCTTTCGGCGGCCATCATCCAGTACGGCGACGGACTGTTCGGCCTCGCCGGATGGCGCGTGATGTACCTGATCGAGGGTCTGCCCGCCGTGATCTTGGCGTTTGTCGTCTGGTTCTACCTCACCGATCGTCCCGCCGACGCAAAGTGGTTGACCCTCGAGGAGCGCACCTGGCTGATGAAGTCGATGGCCGACGAGGAAAAAGAACTCGGCGACGCCGGTCACCAGTCGGCCGGTAAGACCCTGCGTGATCCCCGCGTCATCGGTTTCGGTCTGGTCTACTTCGGAATCACCTACGGCCTTTACGCTTTGAGCTTCTTCCTGCCCAGCATCGTCGCGGGATTCAAGCAGACGTTCGACACCGATTTCTCGCTCGTCGAGACAGGCCTGATCGTGGCCGTCCCCTACGCGATCGGCGCTGTCGCGATGGTGCTGTGGAGCCGCCATTCCGACAAGACCGGTGAACGAATGTGGCACGTTGCAGCCCCGACGCTCCTGGGCGCGGTATCCATTCCGATTGCGCTGTATCTGGATTCACCGTTCACCGTCATGATCGCGGTCTCGCTCACCGCCGTCGGCGTGCTCTGTGCGCTCCCCGTCTTCTGGTACCTGCCCACCACGTTCCTGACGGGTGCCAGCGCGGCCGCGGGCATCGCCATGATCAACTCGATCGGCAATGCGTCGGGCTTCGGTGCTCCGTACATCACCGGCTGGCTCACCGATGTAACCGGAAATGCCAAGGCAGGACTATGGGTGGTGGGCGCCGTGATGCTCTGTGCCGCAATCCTTGTGGTGGCGCTGGCAAAGCGACCGAGCAAGCCCGCTCAGATCTGACCGAGTTTCCCCGCACTGGCACGCAGCCGGATCAGGAGCGCAAGATCGAGCGCCTGGTCCGGCTGACGCCACTGTGTACCGATCAACCTGTCGATCGACTCGAGCCGTTGGTACAGGGTGTTGGCGTGAATCGCGAGCGCGGCGGCGGTCGCGGAGTGCTTGCAGTTGTGCGACAGGTACGACGCGAGGGTGTCCAATAGCGGAACGCCGCGTCGTTGCTCCTCCTCGAGGAGAGGACCGAGGGAACGCTCTGTCAGGGCTTCCAGTTCTTCGCGGCCGGTGCGGCTGAGGAGAATTCGGTAGATACCGAGTGAACTTGCCGGCTCCACGTGGGAGGCCCGCCCGAGAGTCTCGAGGACGTCGACGGTGTGCTGTGCCTCGACATAGGCTCGCGCCAGAGCTTCCGCTCCCACCGCGGGATCGGCGATTCCGACGGTCGGGTTCTCCGCCGGCTGAACCCACGCCTTCGCAACTGCTGCCGGTGACATTCCGGGAATCAGTGCGATGACTCGTGAACCATGTTCGGCAACAACGGTTCCCGAGGGGAATGTAATTTCCTCGATACTGCGACGCGCACGGTCGACGGCGTCGGCCGGGCGGGCCACCACGACGGTGTACGAGCGGTTAGGATTGAGCCCGGCCAGGCGGAACTGACCGGTGACCTCGGCTGGCGTCGGCGCAGGCCTGGTGATCAGATCGACCAGAAATGCGTCGCGTGCCCGACGGGTAGCTTCCCTGGCCGCCCGTTCGCCTACCAGCGCAAGCGCAATGGCCGGGGCTGACCTTTCGAGTGCCAATCTCATGGCGGCGGTGGGTTCCTGGCGCGAGAATAGGAACAGAACTCCGAGTTGGTCACCGGCACTGCGTACTTCGGTGGCGAACAGGAACTGCTCACCGACGATCAGCGTCACCTCCTGCTCGCGTCGGTCGGCGGCAAAGATGTCGAAGACCCGATGCACGCTCTCGCTCACCCGTTGCAGTCCCGGTGGGATCTCGGATGTTCCGGTCACGAAGAACACCGGCGAACCCGTCGACGCCGAGGTTTCCTCCACGAGTTCACGAACACCGCCGCCGCGCAGGACAACCTGAGTGAGCGAACGATCCCAAGTCAGTGTCTGTTCGAGAAGTGCTGTGCGCTCAGCAAGTTCGGTGTTCGCTGCATTCACTTCTGCAACCGTCGCGCGATAGCGTTCGAGAGAGCGGGCATTCTCGATCGCCACCGAGGCATGAGCTGCGAGGGCGGACAGCAACGCAACTTCCTCGTTGCCGAATCGACGCTCCTGACGTTTGCACGCGCACAGCGCACCCAGGATCTTGCCGTTCAAGGTCAGCGGCACGGCCAACAGGCCGCGCATGTTCTCGGCTCGCGCTGCGTCGTCGGCCGGTCCGATGTGTGCAAACGAGGGATCGTTTCGGTAGTCGGGAGACCAAGCAGGAGAGGAGTTCTCGACCACGCGACCGATGAGGCCTTCACGGAACGGAACTGTGAGGCCGAGCAGTTGCGACGTGTACGCCCCGCTCGTGACTTCGATGATCAAGATGTCGTCATGAATGAGAGCAAGGTACGAAAGGTCGACGCCGAGTAGTCGTTTGGCCTGATCCACGATCTCCTGCAGGAGGGCGTGGTGATCGTGCATCGTGGTCAGCAGTGACGCGATGTCGTTGAGTGCCCCGAGTTCGGTGGCGCGCTGTCGGCGCTGAGCCAGGAGACTTCGTAGTTGAAGTGCCGATCGGGCTTCTCGCTCGATTTCGGCGGCGGCCTCGGGGCCTGACCCAGCGGCCAACTGATCGCGGTGTTCGATCAGTTCCTCGGTGGATGCCTCGGCCAGGAGAAGCTGTAGCCAGTTCTCGTGCATCCGCGCTCCCTTGTCAGACAAACTCGTCAGACCAACTCGTCAGACCAATGATGAGTATGGAGAGAATGTCCATACAGTTTCCGGTTTCTCGGAGTAAATCTACATGGGGCGGTGTAGCGGCCGTCACTATCGTGGAGACATGACACTCCTCGAGGCGCTCGGCTCGCAGATCGATGCGGATCGACTGATCACCGACCCCGACATCATGGCGAGCTACATCCACGACGACGCCGAGTGGGCTCCCTACGAGATGCCGGTCGCAGTGGTCCGCCCGCGTACAGCCGAGCAGGTACAGACAGTTGTGCAGGCGTGCATCGCCCACGGTGCGCCCGTCGTCACGCGCGGCGCCGGAACCGGTCTGTCGGGCGGAGCCAACGCAGTCGCCGGCGGCGTCGTGATCGCCTTCGACGCGATGAACGCCATCAAGGAGATCAACACCCTCGAGCGTTTGGCCGTGGTCGAACCCGGAGTGGTCAACGATCACCTCCGCGACGCCTGCGCCGAGCACGGCCTCTGGTATCCACCCGATCCGGCGAGCGCACCCTGGTCGACGATCGGCGGCAACGTCGCGACCAATGCCGGCGGCCTGTGTTGCGTCAAGTACGGCGTCACCAAGGACTACGTGCTGGGCATGCAGGTGGTCACCGGAACCGGTGAGCTGGTTCGGCTCGGGCGTCGAACTGCCAAGGGAGTGGCTGGGTTTGATCTCTCGGCACTCATGGTCGGCTCCGAAGGCACTCTCGGGGTGATCACCGAGGTGACCGTCAAGCTTCGTCCTCAGCGCGATCCCGAACGCACCATCGTCGGATACTTCGACTCCATCGTCGCTGCGGGCAAGGCCGTCGAAGCCGTCGCCGCAGACGGTCTCACGCCGTCGGCCCTCGAGCTGATCGATCGGCAGTGCCTGCTTGCCGTCGATGCCTGGAAGAACATGGGCCTCTCGGCCGACGCCGAGGTTGTCCTGCTCGGCCGCATCGACACACCGGGCGAGATCGGCGACGCCGAAGCCGAGCGAATGTTGGCCTGCTTCAACCGCTCTGGAGCTACCTGGAGCGCGAGATCCACCGACCAGGAGGAAGCCGACGCCCTGTTCTCCGCCCGGCGTCTGGCATACCCCGCCCTCGAGCGGCTCGGCCCGGTGCTCACCGAGGACATCTGCGTCCCCAAGGCGGCGGTCCCGGAGATGTTGGCGCGCATCGAGGCCATCTCGGCCCGGCACGACACGCACATCGCGAACATCGCGCATGCGGGTGACGGCAACCTGCACCCGCTGCTGATCACGCCACACGACGACGAAGCGGCGCGGAGGCGCGCTCAGGCCGCTTTTGCCGAGATCATCGACAACGCCCTCGAGTTGGGCGGAACCGTCACCGGTGAGCACGGCGTCGGCCTACTGAAGATGGGCGGCTTGGCGCAAGAACTGTCACCGGCCGTCGTCGCGATGCATCACGCGATCAAGGGTGCACTCGACCCCCACGGAATCATGAACCCGGGCAAGGTGATCTGAAAGGCTGGCTCCGTAACCGAATCGGTTTCCGGAGTTACGCCGTCGAAATGACGAGTTCCTACGCTCGAGTTGAACCGTTTGGCCAACTCGACGTATGGAGTGATGAATGTTCTCTTCCGATTTGACGCTGGCAAGTGTTGTTCCGCGGCGCGTGGAGACGGTCGAGGCCGTCCGGGCGGCAATCGCTCTCGACGGCGCCGCGGTGTTCGGTGGCCTGCACACCGAGGAAGATGCCATTGCCTTCGCGTCGAAGTTGCTCGGTGAGAAGTGCATTCGCGTCGGCCGCCAGTTCGAGGCGAGCGCCAAAAGTCAGGATGCCGAAGCCGCTGTCGTCGACACCCAACCGGTGGACGAACGCGGGCGCAAGCGCTCGTTCGGTATCTCCGGCGAGCGGATGACCGCCCACAACGACGGGTTTGCTTTCGGTGATTACGCGCCCGACTATCTATTTCTGTGGTGCAAGCGTCCTGCGTACCCGAGCGGCGGCGACTCGTTTCTCATCGACGCGGTCAAACTGACCCAATTGCTCGCCTTCGATCCCGCAACAGCGGAGCTGGCCGAATTCTGTTGGAGCACAGACATCGACCATTCGGAACCGAACTTCCCGCAGAACACATTTGCGCCGATCGCCCGGACGGTGCCGAGTGGACGCAACCAGGTTCGGTATCACCCATATCTCGCGCCGATCGCCGGTGAATCGGAAGTAGCGCAGTGGCCGCTGGTGAAGCAGTGGAGTGAGGCTGTGATTCACGTGCGAGACAGCGGTCCGATGTTCCGCGCCGAAGCCGGCGAGATGATCTGCATCGACAACTACCGGGTACTGCACGGCCGCGACGGATACACCGACCCCGGCCGTGAGCTGTACTCGATCTGGGGATGGTCGAGCGACGCAGTCGCGGTGCCGCAGCAGGCTCTCGACATCGTGCAGCCGGACCTCGCGGCACTGGCCATGTAACCAGCGCTTATTTCTCGGGCGGCACCAAACCGTGGACGGCGAGCACGTCCAGGACGTCCTCCGGTGACGTGCCGAGATCCCAGCGTCCGAAGATCAACAGCTTCTCCGTGTCGGTGGGACGGTCGACGATGTCGATCTCGAGCATCGGGACGCGTCGACCGAGGCGCGGGTAGCGGACGAGACGGACCCGGTCGATCTGTTCGCGGGTGAACTCGTGGCGGGCGCGCAGGCGCTGCACCGCGATCGACTTGGTTCCCGCGTCTTCGATCACAGCCAGGCGGGGGCGCTGACGCAGGGCGAGTCCGCCCATCACGAACAGCCCGATCACCGCGAGGGCGAGCAGGAAGCGCCCGGCAGGCTCCGTGGGCGCGATTATCGAGGCGATCGCGAGGGCAATTCCGCCGCCGAACATCGCGTAGACAACACCCATCGGAGTGGCCCACGAGACGACTTCCGTGGCGTTGTCACGAGGCTGTGGATGAAATTCATCCTCGAGCATGTGGATAACTTCCTAGGTTGTCCACAGGGGTTATCCACAATGGGGATGAATGACACCCATGTAATTGAGAGACGGTCACGATTCGAGTCGAATCAGATACTCGCTGGTCAGCGCCATCTCATGGTCATCACAAGACCCACAACCATGAAGCCGAAGCCGACGAGGAAGTTATAGTTTCCCAAGTCGTTCATCCACGTGATCGAATCCGCGGCCAAGTAGTACACAATCAACCACGCCAGGCCGACGAGCATGAATCCGAGCATTACGGAGACGTACAACGTGCTCGACGGACCCATCTTCACCTTCACCGGAGTGCGGTTTGCCGGGTTGACTGTGTAGTCGTTCTTCTTACGGACCTTCGACTTGGGCATGACGTCCTCGCTCTACGGTGTGACCTGCATGTGTTACCTACACGCTAACGTAGCTGTGTCCAGTTGGTCACCGGCCGACCTGCACAATCCGGGAGGAGCCACGTGTCTTCGGGTGAATCTTCACGAACCGTCTGGCACATCGGTGTACTTGCCGTCTGCCTGGTAGCCGGTCTGATGGTCGCCACGGCGCAACGATCCGCCGAGGAAAACCAGCTCCAGGTCACCGAAAGCACCAGGCTCTCCGATCTGGTCCGCAGCGCCCAGGCCAATGCCGAAAAAGTTTCGGCCGACCGGGACGAACTTGCCGCTCAGCTCGATTCGCTGCAGCAAGACGCCGCTCGGTCCGACGCCGGAGTGGCCGCCGCGCTCGGAGACATCAAGAACATCTCCGCCGACGCGGGACTGACGGAGATGACCGGCCCGGGTGTTGTCGTCACGATGACGGACGCTCCGCGCAACGCCGACGGCAAGTATCCGGTCGACGCCACCCCGGACGACCTCGTCGTGCATCAGCAGGACGTCCAGAGCGTCCTGAACGCACTGTGGGCGGGCGGTGCCGAAGCGGTGGGCATGCAGGACCAACGGATCATCAGTACGTCGGCGCCGCGGTGCATCGGAAACACCCTCCTTCTTCACGGACGTACCTACAGCCCGCCGTACGTGATGAGTGCCATCGGCGACGTCGCGCGCCTCGAGGCGGCACTCGCTGCCGAACCGGGCATTCGGATCTACAAGCAGTACGCGACCCGCTTCGGCCTCGGGTACACGCAGGCGACGCCGTCGCAGATCACGGTCCCCGCCTATACCGGCGGATAGCACAGGCGTTTACCCTGCTCTCATGAGGATTCTCGTCGTCGACAACTACGACAGCTTTGTGTTCAACCTGGTGCAGTACCTCGGCCAGCTCGGAACCGAAGCCGTGGTCTGGCGCAACGACGATCCACAACTGACGGCAGACCTCGAAGGTGCAGTAGCGCAGTTCGACGGCATTCTCCTGAGCCCGGGCCCCGGAACTCCGCAGCGCGCGGGAGCGACGATGGATCTGGTGAAGGTCTGCGCCGACACCAAGACCCCGCTGCTTGGCGTCTGCCTCGGACATCAGGCGATCGGTGCGGCTTTCGGCGGAACCGTCGACCGCGCGCCCGAACTGCTTCACGGCAAGACGAGTCTGGTTCATCACAAGGACGTCGGCGTCCTGGCCGGACTGCCCGATCCGTTCACCGCTACCCGCTACCACTCGCTGACGGTTCTCGAGGACACCATTCCCGAGGAACTCGAGGTGACCGCCCACACCGAGAGCGGCGTCGTGATGGCGATGCGCCACCGCGAACTGCCGATTCACGGCGTCCAGTTCCACCCCGAGTCCGTACTCACCCAGGGTGGACACCGGATGCTCGCGAACTGGCTCGCAGTCTGCGGTGAGGCGCCGCCGGAAGGGCTCGTCGCAGCCCTCGAGGCCGAGGTCGCGTCGGCGCTCGGCGGCGCATTGCCCGCAATTCTCTGACACCTGTCCACAAAAAAGTGCCTCCCGGAAATCTCCGGGAGGCACTTTTTCACTTTGCTAGCGGCCGGGGATTCCGAGCGCTCCGACGCTGACGGTGATGACTGCGTCCTTGGAGATCTCCGAGCCCGGAGGCTGCGTCTGCGAGACGATCTTGCCCACCATTTCCGGGGTGAGCGTCGTGCTCTGGTTCTGCACCAGCTGCGATGCAGTTCCCGCCCAGCCGGCTGCGCGAAGCGTGCTCAACGCCTCCGACACCGTCTTGTTGGTCAGATCAGGCATCGCGACCTGGTTGCCGTTGGACACTCGTAGCGTCACGGTCGAACCCTTGGTGGCCGAAGTACCGCCGGTCGGGTCGGTCGAAACAACCTGTCCCTTGGGCAGTCCCGAATCGATCTCCGTGATCTGGACGACGAACCCGGCACCTTCGATGTTGGGCCTCGCCACCTCTTCACGCTGACCGGTGACATCCGGGACACGAACCTGCTCCGGTCCGGTGCCGACGGTGATCGAGACCGCGGAATCGAGAACAACCGACACTCCGACGGCCGGGTCCTGATTGACGATCTTGTCGACCTCGGCGACGGTCGATGCCGCCTTGCCGATGGTCGGATCAAGTCGGAGTCCGACGGAGTTGAGCTTCTTCTCCGCGTCGTCCTGGCTCAGCCCGGTCAGGCGTGGGATCGCGACCTGCTCGGGTCCGGTGGACACGTCGATGGTGACGGTGCTGCCCTTCTCGATACGCACCCCGGCAACCGGACGCGTCGTGATGACGTTTCCGGCGGCGATCACCTTGTCCGTCTTCTGCTGACGCTCCACCTGGAATCCGGCGTTGGTCAGCGTCGCCTCGGCGACGTCGGCGGGCTGGTTGGTCAGGTCACCCGGAACGGTCACCATCTCGACCTTCGGCGAGTTCACCCGAATGAGGAAGAACGTCACCAGACCGATCACCAGAAGCGCCGCGATGCCCATCAGGGCGTAGCGTCCGCCCTTCTTCTTGGCAGGCGGCTCGGCGGCGCGAGTTGTCCTCGCAGGAACCGGCTCGACCGGATCGGGAGCGGTGCGGTAGTTCCCGGTGTCGGAGCCGACGGCGCCGAGGATGGTGGTGCGGTCCTCGTCGTTCATCACCATCGGAGCACTCGGACGCTGACCGCCCAGGACACGTACCAAGTCGCTGCGCATGTCGCCGGCGCTCTGGTAGCGGTTGGCCGGGTTCTTGCTCATCGCCTTGAGAATGATCGAATCCAGCTCGCGCGGAATGTCGGGATTGATCTCCGACGGCGTCTGCGGATCTTCACGAACATGCTGGTACGCCACGGCGACCGGTGAATCACCCTTGAAGGGCGGCTCGCCCGTCAGAATCTCGAACAGCACACAACCGAGCGAGTACACGTCCGAACGCGCGTCGACCTGCTCACCTCGCGCCTGCTCCGGCGAGAGGTACTGAGCGGTGCCGATCACGGCGGCCGTCTGCGTCATCGGGCTCGACGCGTCGGAAATGGCACGGGCGATACCGAAGTCCATCACCTTCACGGCGCCGGCACGGTTGATCATGATGTTGGCGGGCTTGACGTCGCGGTGCACGATGCCGTTGCGGTGGCTGAAGTCCAAAGCGGCACAGACGTCCGCGATCACTTCCATCGCCTTGCGCGGAGCCATCGGCCCGGTGCTGCGCACGATGTCACGCAACGTGTCGCCGTCGACGTACTCCATGACGATGTACGGCAGCGGCCCGGCGTCGGTCTCGGCTTCACCGGTGTCGTAGACGGCCACGATCGCCGGATGGTTCAGCGCAGCAGCGTTCTGCGCCTCACGACGGAACCGCAAGTAGAACGTGGGATCGCGCGCGAGGTCTGCACGCAGCACCTTGATCGCGACGTCGCGGCTGAGTCGGAGGTCGCGCGCCAGGTGAACCTCGGACATTCCGCCGAAGCCGAGAATCTCACCCAGCTCGTAGCGGGAGGAGAGATTGCGGGGTGTCGTCATTGGTCTTGTCCTAGCGGTTCTTCAGCGTCTCCGGGATCCGCCAACGGCTCAGTGGTCGTTGTGGTCGTCGTTGTCGTCGTGGTGGTGGTTGTGGTCGTCGGAGTTGTTGTTGTCGTGGTCGGCGTTGTCGTGGTGGTTGTCGGCTCGGTCGTGGTTGTCGTCGGCCGAGTCGTCGTGGTTGTCGGCTCGGTGGTCGTCGTTGTCGGCCGAGTCGTCGTCGTGGTGGGCTTGGTCGTCGTGGTGGTCGGCAATGTCGTGGACGTGACGACGGGCGGCGTCGGGTCGCTCGGACCGTCGGTTGCGATCCAGACTCCGCCGATGATCAACGCCAACAAGATCAATCCGCCGCCGGCCCACGCCACGGCCTTCTGCCCACTGGTCAGTCCGCCGGCTGCCGCGTCGTCCGCAACAGCGGCGCCCGTCACCGGACCCGCGTACGTCGGCGGCATGACCTGCGTGGCACCCGTTGCCGGCAACGCGCTCGCGGCACCGGTGGCGAGCAGACCGGGCGGCGGTGGACGCCTTCCTGCCCGAACGGCTGCAACGGCGTCGGCGAACTCGCCGCCACTGGCGTAGCGGCCGGCCGGATCCTTGGTCAACGTGATGTCGATGAGCTCGCGGATGTTCGGCGGCAGGTCGGCCGGCATCGGAGCCGGGGTTTCCTGCACGTGCTTCATCGCGACGGTCAGCGCGCCGTCACCGGTGAACGGGCGTCGACCCGAAAGTGCTTCGTATCCGACGATTCCCAGCGAGTACACGTCACTCGCCGCGGTCGCGTCCTGACCGAGAGCCTGCTCGGGCGCGATGTACTGGGCGGTGCCCATCACCATTCCCGTGCGCGTGACAGGAGAGTTCTCGACGGCCTTGGCGATGCCGAAGTCCGTGATCTTCACCTGGCCAGTAGGCGTGATGAGGATATTGCCCGGCTTCACGTCGCGGTGCACGACACCGGCGTCGTGTGCGACCTGCAGGGCGCGGCCGGTCTGCTCGAGCATGTCGAGGGCATGCGGAACCGCCAGGCGGCCGACGCGTGCCAGGACAGCGTTGAGCGGTTCACCGTTGACGAGTTCCATCACCAGGTACGCCGTGGAATCACCCGAGCTGTCGCGGGTCTCGCCGTAGTCGTAGATTCCGGCGATACCGGGATGGTTGAGCTGTGCGGTGGTGCGGGCCTCGAAGCGGAAGCGCTCCAAGAACTCCGGATCGGAAGAGAACTCGGACTTGAGTACCTTGACGGCGACGCGACGGTTGAGCCGGGAGTCCGTGGCTTCCCACACCTGACCCATCCCACCGGTGGCGATGAGACGGATCAATCGGTAACGATCGGCGATCAAAGCGCCGTTGTTCAAC
The DNA here is from genome assembly GCF_001942025.1 of Rhodococcus sp. YL-1. Taxonomy (NCBI): domain Bacteria; kingdom Bacillati; phylum Actinomycetota; class Actinomycetes; order Mycobacteriales; family Nocardiaceae; genus Rhodococcus; species Rhodococcus sp. YL-1. The sequence continues at coordinate 34,661 of NZ_CP017299.1, forward strand.
GCCACGGTTCAGCCCCCTTGGATTCCGGCTGCGATGACTGCACGACCGATCGGCGCAGCAACCGAGCCACCGGTAGCGGCAAGTCCGCGGTCACCACCGTTCTCGACTATGACGGCCACGGCGACCGTCGGATTCTGCGCCGGTGCAAAAGCGATGTACCAGGCGTGCGGCGGAGTTTCCCGCGGGTTCACGCCGTGCTCGGCGGTACCGGTCTTGGACGCGATCTGAACGCCGGGAATCTTGCCGTCGCCGCCGGTGAAGTTCTCCGAGCCGATCATCAGATCGGTCAGCGTTGCCGCAACTGCCGGCGAGATCGCCTGACCCATCGACACCGGTGACGGCGTACTGAGATCGGTCAGATCGGGTGCCTGCAACTGGGAGATCAGGTTGGGCTGCATCCGCACACCGCCGTTGGCGACGGTCGCGGCGATCACTGCATTCTCGAGCGGGGTCACCGCGACGTCGCGCTGGCCGATGCTGGTCTGGCCGAGAGCCGCGTCGTCGGAGATGTCGCCGACGGTGCTGTCTGCAACCGGCAGCGGGATCGCGGGAGTGTTGGGTCCGATGCCGAAGGCGCTGGCCTCGTCCTTGATGGCGTCGGCGCCGTCCTTGATGCCCAGTTCGACGAAAGCCGTGTTGCACGAGCGCGCAAACGCGTCACGCAACGACGCCGTCGGGTTGGGGCCGCAGGTGCTGCCGTTGTAGTTCTCGAGGGTCGTGCTGGTGCCGGGCAGCGTGATCTGCGGAGCCGCGGTCAGCTGGTCGTCCGGCGTCGCACCGTTGCCAAGAGCTGCGGCCGTGGTGAGCACCTTGAACGTCGAACCGGGAGGGTAGGTCTGCGAGATCGCGCGGTTGACCAACGGATCGTTGGGATCGGCGTTGAGCTCGTCCCACGCCTTCGTGGTTTCGGCGCCGTCGTGGCTGGCAAGCAGGTTCGGGTCGTAGCTCGGAGTGCTGACCATCGTCAGGATGCGTCCGGTGCTCGGCTCGATGGCGACGACGGAACCGGTGTAGCCCTTGCTGGTCAGCTGGTCGTACGCCACCTGCTGCATGGCCGGATTGAGCGTCGTGACGACGTTGCCGCCGCGCGGATCGCGTCCGGATACAAGGTCGAAGAAGCGCTGGCTGAACAGCCGGTTGTCCGAGCCGTTGAGAATCGGATCCTCGGTGCGCTCGAGGCCGGCGCTGCCGTACTGCATCGAGTAGAAACCGGTGACCGGTGCGTACGGGTACGGATTCGGATACTCACGCAGGTACTTGTACCGGTCGTCGGTGGCGCGGGAGGCGGCAAGCACCTGACCGGAAGCCGAGATCTGACCTCGCTGGCGTGAGTACTCGTCGAGCAGCACGCGCGAGTTGCGCGGGTCGGCTCGCAGGTCGTCAGCTTTGATGACCTGTACGTACGTGGCGTTGGCGAGGAGCGCGACGACCATCACCATGACGGCCATCGCGACGCGGCGCAGTGGAGTGTTCATACGCGCGGCATCATCTCGGTATTGGCGTCAGCGATTGGGGGCGGACCTTTCTTCTTCGTCACTACCGGCGCACGAGCCGCGTCCGAGATCCGGACGAGGATGGCCAGCAGTAGGTAGTTCGCGAGCAGCGACGAGCCGCCGTACGACATGAACGGTGTTGTCAGACCCGTCAGCGGGATCAGCTTGGTGACGCCGCCGACGACGACGAAAATCTGGATCGCGATCGTGAACGACAGACCGGCGGCGAGCAGTTTGCCGAAGCTGTCGCGCACGGCCAACGCCGTACGCAGGCCGCGCACGATGAGAAGCAGGAACAGCATGAGCACAGCGGCCAGGCCGATCAGGCCGAGCTCTTCGCCGATGGTCGCGATGATGAAGTCCGTCTTCGCGAACGGCACCTGGTTGGGGCGGCCGCTGCCCAGACCTGTTCCGGCGATACCACCGGTGGCCAGGCCGAACAGCGATTGCGAGATCTGATAACCGGTGTTGGCGTAGTCGCCGAGCGGGTCCAGCCAGGTGTCGACGCGAACGCGCACGTGTCCGAACATCTTGTAGGCGAAGAAGAATCCGATGGCGAGCAGTCCGCCGCCGATCACCAGCCAGCCCACACGCTCGGTCGCGATGTAGAGCATCACCAGCACGGTGCTGAAGAGCAGCAGCGACGTACCGAGGTCGGTTTCGAAGACGAGCACGCCCACCGAGACGATCCAGGCGAGCAGGATCGGGCCGAGGTCGCGGGCACGCGGAAAGTCCATGCCCAGGAAGTGTTTACCGGCCGAGGTGAACAGGTCGCGCTTGGCGACGAGCACTGACGCGAAGAAGATGATGAGCAGGATCTTCGCGAACTCACCTGGCTGAATGCTGAATCCGGGCAGGCGAATCCAGATTTTTGCGCCGTTCACGCTCGAGAACTTCGCCGGCAGGATCGCGGGAATCGCCAGGAACACCAGGCCTGCGAGGCCGAGTGTGTAGCTGAACCGCGCCATCAGGCGGTAGTCCTTCAAGAACACGAGCAGCAGCACGAAACCGGTGATCGCCAATGCAGTCCACATGACCTGCTGGTTCGCATCCGGTGACGGTGCCTCGACGCCGTTGTAGAGCGCTGTCTGTTCGTCGGCGAGGTCGAGTCGGTGGATGAGCACCAACCCGAGGCCGTTGAGCAGGGCGACGATCGGCAGCAACAGCGGATCGGCGTACGGCGCATACCGCCGAATTGCCAAGTGCGCGATCAGGAACAAGCCCGTGTACGCGAGCGCGTACTTGGCCAGATCGAGAGTGATCTTCTGTTCCTGGCTCGCCTCGACGAGCAGAAGCGAGACCGTCGTGATGATGACGGCAAAGCCCAGGAGCAGCAGCTCCATGTTTCGACGGGTCGACTGGACCGGCGCCGGGGCAAAACCTCCGGGCGGACTCGGAAAAGCCGTCCCCGCAGCTGCGTTGGACGACATCAGTTGACCGTCCTGCAAGTCTGACCGGGAATGTCGGTCGGCGTCGGCGTAGTCGTGGGTGCCGCCGTCGTCGGCGCAGCAGGCTCCCCGGGCGGTGCGGGGGGCGGCGTGGTCTCCGGTGCCGGCGGGGGAGTGGGCGTGGCCGTCGTCGTCGGAATCGGCTCACAACGAGGCAGCAGATCGCCGCCGATGAGACGGATCATCTGGCTCTGCGCATCCTCACGCTTGCCGGACGGCAACCCGGCGCGCACCTGCTCCTGCGCCGACGGCTGCAGATCCGTCACTTCGAGGATGTTGCAGTTGCTGGGAATCGCGTCGAGGGAGACGAGGGTCAGGACGTCGTCGTCGCCGACGCAACCCACCAGATCCGCGTCTTGCAGCGAGTAGCCGAGCACCGAACCGGGGATTCCGCGCAGCACCGTCACGCGGCCGTTGTCTTCGCCGACGTAGTAGTTGTTGCGGATGACGGCGCGGCCGATCACGGCGCCGACGCCGACCAGCGCGATCAGCACCACGGCGAGGACCACCCACCACAACCGGTTCCGCTTCTTCTTCGGTTCCGGTTCGGGTTGGGAGACAACTCGCTTGGGCGTCGCGCGCGGCGGACGCATGGCAGCGGCGCGGCCGGCAGCGGTGTTGGGGGGAGGGGCGTCCTCTTCCTCTTCCGTCGACGCGGCGCCCGCGACGATGGGATGCGACTGGCCGTAGTCGAGGTCGATGACATCGGCGACGACGACAGTGACGTTGTCAGGACCGCCGCTGCGCAGCGCCAATTCGATGAGACGGTCGGCGCACTGCTCCTGCGAGCCCTCGCGCATCGTGTTCTCGATGGTCTCGTCGCTGACCACGTCGGAGAGGCCGTCGGAGCAGAGCAGGTAACGATCGCCGGCGCGGGCTTCGCGCACGGTGAGCGTCGGCTCGATCTCGTTGCCGGTCAACGCCCGCATGATCAGGGATCGCTGCGGGTGAGTGTGTGCCTGTTCGGCAGTGATCCTGCCCTCGTCGACCAGCGACTGAACGAACGTGTCGTCGCGGGTGATCTGCGTCAGGTGGTCGTCGCGGAGCAGGTAGGCGCGCGAGTCGCCGATGTGCACGAGGCCGAGCTTGCTGCCGGAGAAGAGGATCGCGGTGAGCGTGGTGCCCATGCCGTCGAGTTCGGGTTCTTCTTCGACGTGATCGGCGATGGAATCGTTGCCCTCGCGGGTGGCTGCCTCGAGCTTGCCGAGCAGATCCTCGCCGGGCTCGTCGTCGTCGAGATGCGCCAGGGCGGCAATCATCAACTGTGACGCGACCTCACCGGCCGCGTGTCCGCCCATACCGTCGGCCAAAGCCAGCAGACGGGCACCGGCGTACACGGAATCTTCGTTGTTGGAGCGCACGAGACCGCGGTCGCTGCGCGCCGCGTAGCGGAGAACAAGGGTCACGGGCGTAGCTCGATTACCGTCTTGCCGACGCGAACCGGAGTGCCCAGCGGCACCCGCACCGCAGTGGTGACCTTGGCGCGGTCCAGATAGGTGCCGTTGGTCGAACCGAGATCCTCGACGTACCAATCAGCGCCGCGCTGAGAGAGCCGCGCATGGCGCGTCGACGCGTAATCGTCGGTGAGAACGAGCGTCGAATCGTCGGCGCGACCGATCATGACGGGCTGAGAACCCAGGGTGATGCGGGTACCGGCGAGGGCGCCCTGCGTGACCACCAGGTACCGAGGCACCTTCGCCTTGCCCAGCGAGGGCAGGACCTTTCCGGCACGGGTGTACCGCGGCGGAACCCTGACCCCGGAACCGGCATAGATATCGGAGCGGAGAGTGCGGAGGACTGCCCAGACGAACAGCCACAGTAGGAGCAGGAAGCCCGCCCGTGTGAGTTGCAGAATCAGGCCCTGCACGGCTGTCCACCTCCTTCTATGGCTCGAGCCCCGCCGCAGCGGGGTTCGAGCATTGTCGACTGGCAGCATCATAGGGGGCTCTGGGCCCCGAAGATCACGATACTGACAGCCGCGTGACGGCGGCGCGCCGACGGACCGCCGAATGTTCGATTGTTATCGGAAAGATCCTGGCGTCCGTTTCTCAGCTCAGAGAATGCGAACCAGAATCTCCGAGTGACCTGCGCGAATGATGTCGCCGTCTGCCAGCTGCCAGTCCTGGACCGGTGCTCCGTTGACGGTGGTGCCGTTCGTGGATCCCAGATCGGACAGCATCGCTGTGCGGCCGTCCCAACGGATGTCGATGTGGCGACGTGAGACGCCGGTGTCCGGGAGGCGGAACTGAGCTTCCTGGCCGCGGCCGATGACATTGCTGCCGTCGCGAAGCTGGAAGTGGCGTCCGCTGCCGTCCTCGAGCTGCAGGGTTGCCGTCAGGCTCTGGGCCGTCGGTGCGTAACCGCCCTGCGGCTGGGCGTAACCCTGCTGCGGGTAGGCCTGCGTCTGCTCGAAGTTGCCGCCCTGCTCGTAGCCGGCCTGCTCGTACGGCTGCTGTGTGTACGCCTGCTGGTCGTAACCGCCCTGCTGGTAGCTCTGCTGGTCGTAACCCGGCTGATCGTAGGACTGGCCGTTGTACGGCTGCTGGTAACCCTGCTGGTCGTAGCCGCCTTGCTGGTAGCCCTGCTGGTCGTACCCACCCTGGTACGCCTGCTGGCCGTAGCCCTGCTGGTCGTACGGCTGCTGCTGGTAACCCTGCTGGTCGTAGCCGCCGCCCTGCTGGTCATAGCCCTGCTGGTCGTAACCGGCCTGCTCGTACGGCTGCTGCTGGTTCGGGTACGCCTGCTGGTCGTAGCCACCCTGCTGCTGGTTGTAGCCCTGCTGGTCGTCGCCCGTGCGGTAACCGTCGCCGCGGTCGTAACCGTTCTGGTACGGCGCTTCCTGGCCCTGCGGAGCGGCGTAACCGCCGTCGTCGTGGGAGTACCCGTTCCGTGCCGGCTGCTGCGGTTCGGGCTGGCGACCCGCCGGTTCGCGGCTTGGTTCGTAGCCTGAGTTCTGCGTCATGGGGCCGGCTCCTGGTTGTGACGGGACTGGATTGGAAACAGGGGGAACAATCGGTGCGGGTCGCTGAGGCGGCCGTTGTGGAGGCCGCGACGAAACCTGCGGAACATGCGACGGCGGTGATGCCTGCTCGGCGTCACCGTCCGGGTCGACGGTTCCGCGGGTGCGGAACTGACCGGTGTGGAGCGTAGGCGAAGGCTCGAATGTGACCGAGATATCGCCGTACGTCTGCCAACCCTGATCGCGGATGAAATCCTGCAGGTGTCGGCTGAAAGCCTTTGTCGTCAGTTCGCGATCAGCTGCCAACTCTTCGTGATCGGAGTTGTTGATGGTGATCACGTAGTTGTTGGGGGCGAGAAGGATTCCGCCGCCGAGGTGCTCGACGCGGTCACGTGCCTCCTGCTGGAGCGCCGCCTCTACTTCCTGCGGCACAACGCCACCACCGAAGACCCGCGCGAATGCGTCGCCGACAGCTCCTTGGAGCTTTCGTTCGAAACGCTGCACGATGCCCATCGGGCCCTCCTCTCGCCTCGCATCTACGACGGCAAAATGCTCGGCAAGTAGCGCCGGCACCGCCTTGTCGCGTGTCGTCCAAACTGCTGTACAGGTTCCACGGTACTGTCAAATGTCGCTTCGGCAGTACCTGGCCGCTGTTTCAGCATGGTATCGGTTCTGGGCTTTCGGGTGCTCGGTGTTCATCGATTCGTGCCCTGAGCTGCACGAATAGAACTTTCAAAGTTTGTCGTGATAATGTTTCGGCGTTGCTCGGGCGAGTGGCGGAATGGCAGACGCGCTGGCTTCAGGTGCCAGTGTCCTTCGGGACGTGGGGGTTCAAGTCCCCCTTCGCCCACCACAAGACGAGGCCACGAACTCACAAGAGTTGGTGGCCTCGTTTTTTGTTGTCGGCTATCTGGCCGCAGCCTGAATGAAGCTCAGAACGAAGTCCAATGCGGTGCCCGCAAACGGGTTGCCGACTGGTTGAGGGGCCGCGGCGGGCGTAGTGATCTGCGGGGTCATCATCCCTGGCGGCAGTGTGCCGGGTGGGAGATTGATGATGGCCTTGATGTCGTAGATGGTGTTGTCGGGGCCGTTGGTCACCGCGAAAGAGATACTGCCGAAGTCGGCGACCGGAGTGTCGGCCGATGCAGTACCAACTGCACTGCCGAAGGTGATCGCGGCAGCGAGCGCGCCGACACCGAGGGCCGCGGTGGTCCGGGACAAACGAGTAGGTGTTTCGAGTCCATTCACAGATGTGCTCCCTTTCGTGGTGACAGCATCCGTGCGTGGACGCCGAGCAGCCAGGAGATTGCAACTACTGCCGAGGAAGATAACGGACATTCACCCCATGGCGGAGTGGTTCGGCACGAAGTGCTTCGTCGTTCCCAGCAGTCAGAGACTTGGGACTTGCCCGGGTGACTGCCCAGGAGATTCTTGTCGTCTTGGTTGAACGTCTGTTGGCCGACGAACCCTCAGTAACGGGTAAAACGTGACGTTCTCGCTCGACGCTGACCCTTTTCGTATGTACGTATATCCGTAGATGCGGACATACACGGAAAGCTAAATGGGGGTCCCACAAGGAGGCAACCCGGCGAAGCTCCAGACCGGGAACCTTTGGAAGGAAAAACCCGATCATGAACGACTTTAGCCTCCGGGCTGCCCGTATCCAGCTAGGCGCATTGCTCGCCGCACTCGCACTCGCGATCGTCATTGCACTCGGCATCACCACCGGCGCATTCGTACTTTCCTTCGCCGTACAACGCGACCTTGCAAGGCAAGCGCTGATCCCCGAACACCTGACCTGGATTTTCCCGGCGATCGTCGACAGTGCAATCCTCGGCGCGACCATCGCCATCGCCATCGTCATCATCAGCAAGCTCAACATGAACAAACGCGACAGAGGCTTCTACATAGCGCTTGCAGTCAGCGTTGTCGTGATCAGCATCCTCGGAAACGCGTACCACGCCTATCACGCAGCAATCGCCGCACGGCAGTTCATCGTCGGTGGGGGAGACCTCGGGTTCAGTCCCCTCGCGAGTACAGCACCGCCCTCGACGTCGAGGCTCAACTCCTGTGCTCGCTGCTCTGGGCGCCGGCTGAGAGCGCGAAACGTGCCGTCGCAGCTCTGACCAGCGCAGACTTCTACCGGCCCGTGAACGCGGCACTGTTCACCGCCATCGAGGAGCTAGTCACTTCCGGCAAACCGCACAACAGTGCCCATGTCTTCGCCACCTTGCAGCAGGAAGGACGCACCAGCGGGCACCTCGGGAAACAACTCACCAAAGCACTCACCGACATCAGCACCATCGGCGTCCCGTCCGCTGAACTCGAGCACAAGATTGCCGCAGTCCTCATCCAGGCCTACCGGCGCGGATTCCGCGAAGCAGCACGATCCCTCGCCCAAGCCGCCGAAGAACTCCCCGAAGACCAACTGTTCGAACACCTGCTCAGCATCGGCCGCGAACGCCGCGCAGCCTCCCAACGCCTCGCAGCCATCCGCGAAGGCCGCCCATGACTAACAAACCGAGAGTGTTGAAACACAGCATCTTCGGAGTCCTCGCGCTCGCCGTCGCAGCCCTGGACTTCACCATCGGCACCAAACACATGATCACCGCCGGAATCATCGCCCTCGCCGCCTCCGTCTACAGCTTCACCAAAGCCGCCAGCCTCCGAAAAGCCCCAAACGACAAAGGGAATCGACCATGACGACCGAAAAAGACACCAGCAAACCCGGCTGGAAAGCGCACACCGTCGTCGCGCTGATCAGCCTCGCCGTAGGCATCATCTTCCTCACCGGCGGAACAACCATTTCACTCATCGCCGGAACAAGCCTCCTCGGGCTTGCCGTCTACCACTACGTCGTAGCCCTACGCCTCCGCCGAGAACTCAAGACACCCGCCGAAGAGGAGGGTTGAACGTGAGCGACGACGAACACGATGCCTGGCAACTGCACCACCACGGAGCCAGCTGGGACGACATCGGCACCGAAATGGGATGCAGCCCCACCACCGCGCAAACCCTCGCAACCGCCTACGAGAAACGCACCGACAACGCCGCCGCACAAACCCAAAACACTCTGTTCTGAAAACCCGTCCGTAGGTCCGTGTCGGAGCTACCAGGCACAATCGCCGGAAACGACAGAAAGGAACGCCATGAACAACGAGATCACGAATGGCGGAATTGGCAGCGAACCCGATCGACGGACACTTCGACTTCGCGCACCTGCAAGCAATCCACCGACACCTACTCGGCGACCTGTACGAATGGGCCGGTGAAATCCGCACCATCGACACCGCGCCAGGCGATCTCGGCATCCTCCACGACCCACCCGCCGCCATCCCAGGCGAACTCGACCGAGTGTTCACCGACATCAACAGCGGCGTCTACGTCAACCACCACAGCCACGAAGCGTTCGTCCAGGACCTCGCCGGACACTGGGGAGATCTCACCAGTGTCCACCCGTTCGTCGACGGAAACTCCCGCACCCAAAGGGTTTTCTTCGACCAACTCGCACGCGACGTCGGATGGGCAATCGAATGGCGCGAACTCAGCGCCGACGCCGTCCAAGCCGCCCGCAACTTCGCCTACATCGACGGCGGAACCATCCTCGCCGACGTCCTACGACCCGCGATCAAACCTGTCACCGAAGTGCCCATGGACTCCATCGCCACCGCACCCCGCGAGAACGTCATGACGTTCCCCGAGCACTGGCAGGCGATGATCGAGCACCACGACACCATGCCCGAACAGACCTATACCTGGGCGAGCCAGATCAAACCCGAAGCACCACAACATGACCCACAGACGACCGAGATCCGGCCAGCCCCCAAGCCGGCCGCTCCGGAACCGGAACTAGCCGACCTCGACACCACCAAGTTTCACACCCACTGGAGCCCCGAGGTCGACCACCAACTCATGAACAGCCGCACCATCCCACAACACAGCAGCAGACCAGAAGGACCGAGACTGTGAGCATCATCGGATACGCCCGCGTCTCCACCCTCGAACAAAACCCCGAACTGCAAGAACACGCACTCCGCCAAGCCGGAGCGATCCGCATCTTCACCGACTACGAATCCGGCTCCAAAACGCAGCGCCCCCAGCTCACCGAATGCCTGAACTACCTACGTGACCACGACGGTGATGTCCTCGTCGTCTGGAAACTCGACAGGCTCGGACGATCCGTCCGCCACGTCATCGACACCGTTCACAACCTCGGTGAGCGCGGCATCGCATTCCGTTCCCTCACAGAAGGATTCGATACCACCACCGCAGGCGGCGAATTTCTCTTCCACATCATGGCAGCCCTTGCCCAAATGGAACGCCGCATGATCGTCGAACGTACCCACGCCGGCCTCGAAGCCGCCCGACGTCAAGGTCGACGCGGCGGCCGGCCGACTGTCATGACCCCGGAACGCACTGAACTCGCCCGTGCACTGCGCGAGCAAGGGAGGAGTCTTGACTCCATCGCTTCGACACTGGGCGTCGGTCGGTCCTCTGTCGGCCGTGCACTCCTGACGGCCATCCAATAGCTCGATCTTTTTCGGAAGACGGTAGTTCAGTTGTGAATCTTGTTGCAGTCTCTACGAATACCGATGGTACCGGTTGGCTCGGTGAGTGTCCTCTCGGAGGTTGAGGGGCTCGATCACGGTGGACTGACCGAGACTGATACCGACCGAAGCTCCTCAACAGTTTGTGGGCCACCGACTGCACCCGCCAGTGAGCCTAATCATGAAGGCTACGCGTTCGTCTCCGTCTCGTTGGAACGGAGACACGGAGACTTTAGCGCTGAACCGCGATGTAATTCGCTGTTGGAAGGGTGCTCCGCGAGGCTGGAGGAGGACTTCGGGACGGGGAGCCGTCCGGAGTCGAGGAAGATGATGCGACGTTCGATGTCGACGTGTGATTGCAGAACCGTCCGAGGAGGGTGAAGCCGACAGCTGTTTGTACTCCGTGTAGCCACTACAGGTGTGGGGAGGCGCAGACCGGCGATCTTGGCTACGTAGGTGCGTCTGGTCGGTAGTGGGTCCGCATGGATGTGGCGTTGCGGCGTTTCCCCATACCGTTGAAGGTCTGTGGTCGGGGCGGGTTTGCGTTGGTGGTGTGTGGGATACCTCTGGGTTGCGGTATCGGGAGCACTCGAAAAGGATTTCGGGGCGCCGCGCAGACGACCTGCCTTCCGGCTGTCCGCTCGCCGGGGGTGGGTCAGCCCCGAAATGGGGCATCCTGGTACGGGCAGTGCCGGGATGCGCATCGGGTTCGCTGGCGTCGGCGCTCACACCTCGGCGCCGGCGAACCACCCTTTGGTTCGGGTTGCTGGTGCGGCGGGACCGCGGCGTCGTGGTGGGGTTTGGTGGTGGTGTGTTCGGGCATTCGTGAGTTGTTGACAAGTGGAGATCGGGGTTTTGCCCATTTTCGTCGTGTGCCGTCACGGTCTCGTGGGAGTGCGTGTGAGGTGTGGGATGGATGTCGTACGAAGCGCTGCTGTCGGTGATGGGTGGTTTCCTCCGCTCGATGCGGCTGCCGAAGCGTTGCAGGATCTGTATCGGGTGTTGAATCCGGCCGGTCACATCGAGAAGTATCTGAACCGGTTGTGTGAGCATGCGGTGGAGTTGATCGAGGATGCGGACATGGCGGGGGTGACGGTTCTCGATGAGGAGGGTGCTGCGTCGACGGCGGCGCGCACGTCCCGTGAGGTCGTCATAGTAGACGAGCTGCAGTATCGGTCGTGGGCGGGTCCGTGTATCGAGGCCGCGGAGAGCGAGCAGATCGTGGTGGCGGACCGCACGACTGCCAGTGAGCGGTGGCCGGGTCTGGCGTCCGAGGCCCGGCGATTCGGGGTGCAGAGTTTCCTGTCGATTCCGTTGCCTGCGCTCGAGCCCGGGGTGCGTGCGGGTGCGGTCAACGTGTACGGCAGCCGTGCGGACGGGTTCGCTCGTTCTGAGGTGGCGTTGATGAATTTGTTCACCACTGCCGCTGGGTATGCGATCGGCAGTACCGAACGTTACCGGGGTGCCCGGCAGTTGGCTCTGCAGCTCGAGCGTGCTCTCGATTCGCGGGCGGTGATCGATCAGGCGAAGGGGGTGTTGATGGCGGTCCACGGTGTCGATGCGGATGCGGCGTTCGCGATGCTGGTCGAGAGATCCCAACGCACCAACACGAAACTGCGGGCGGTGGCAGAGGATCTGCTGGCGAGTGTGCGCATCACCTAGAGATGATGACAAGCCCTCGCCGATGCCGGGCAATGAGCGTGCGAGGGTCCGCGTCCGGGGTCGTGCTGATCGGGTGATGTGAGGTGTGACTCCTCCGACCTGCCGCTGGGCCACCCTACGATCGGCACACACACACACCGCACCCTCGTTGTGGGGCCGGAACTGTCTGGGTTTCCGAAACCAATGAGAGAGCACTGCATCACACGTGTCGCATTTCAGTCCGGTGAGGGCTGGTACTTTCAGCCGATCGGGTGCAGGGTGAGAATCGTCCCGGTCTGTGCTGGCTCGGGACTGTTGTTCTGCCGGACGTCGACTCCCATCCCCGTCCGGCAGAGCCCGTTCGTAGCGAATCGAGAACCGTTGGTTCGGTGACAAAGCAGGCTCCTCGGCAACAGACGCCTCGTTACCGAGCCACGGACGCGCTCGGAGTTCAGCGCTGGTCGTCGAGCGGGGAGATCGATTGTTCGAGCAGATATTCCTCGGGTGCCGGCCATAGGGTATCGAGTTCGGCGGAGAAGGCTTCCATAAATTGCCTTGCGCGAACTCCGTTCTGCCACAGGATGAACGAGGAGCTAGCTGCGACATTGCTCGACGAGTGTGTGAGTGCTTGACACCCCACCGTCAGTGGCACCACCAGGTCGTCGTCGGTGCCGGCAGGTCGTCGTCGGAACGAATGCGATCGTCCAGTTCCCCAAGGCCTCGGCGCCGACGACTGAACTTCTTCCCAGCCGAGTTCGTTGACGTCCTGCAACCGCGCGGATCTCCCAGAGCGCACGGTCATTGCCACGTCACGTTTCCTCAGTGCGTGAGCTGGGTAACAAATCGGGGGTCGGTGAAGGAGGGCTTGTGGTGGATGTCGCGTCGTGGACGGAGTCTGAAGAGCACGAAAGGTGGTGGCGCGAGATCGTGGGAATCGCACCTTTCGAAGACCGCCGTGTGGTAAGAGATGTCGGAGACTTGCCGTGTGCCAAGGATTCCACGGCCTCCGCAGGCACGAATGGAAGCCCGCTGCGTTTCGCGGCGTGACGGCGGCCTGAGAGCCGGCCTCATAGAAGGGTGGATGCACGGTGCTGAATGTTGTTCTGTTGCTTGTGATGCTGAGTATCGGCATGGGTGTGGTGATGTGTCTGGACTTCCGATGGCTTCGCTCTTCGGCTCGAGATGATCGTCGACGGTTTGCGTATCGGGGAGATGCGGGGATCCCCAAGTCGTAAATCTGTTTCTGACGGCTCAGGTCGCATACCAGCGACCTCTCTGATCGCCTCGCGCACTTCGTGTGTGAACCGTACAGTCGGCGTACGACGCGCGGGGTCAGCGCCTGAGCGTCCATGGTGACGGTACGGGTTGATACGCCGTCGTCGCAGTCGATGATTGAAGAAGCATCGGCTGGGGAAGCCGACCCGAATGGCTACTTACAGAGTGATCAATCCTGCAGGCGACGTCACCGCGACGCGCGAGATCGACAGCGCTGACGATGCGCATGCCTGGTTCGTCGATGCCCGCGCCGACAACTCGGAACTGGGATGGCGCATGGAAGTCCAGCATGACGGTGAATGGTCGTTCTTCGACGACACCGAGGGCGCATCCAGCTGAGCAGTCGCTCGACGGTTGTGACGAAGATGAGGGAGGACGTTCAAGCATGAGTCGACTACTCGCAGGAAAGAAAGTGGCATTCCTCGTGGCGACGGAGGGAGTCGAACAAATCGAGTTGACGGACCCGTGGGATGCGTTGGTTGCCGAACACGCTCAGCCGTCGATTGTTTCGACAAAATCCGGAACTATTCAGGCATTCAATCATCTCGACAAAGCTGACGTCTTCGACGTGGATGCGGTGGTCGAGTCGGCGAAGTGGTCGGAATACGACGCACTCGTCCTACCCGGTGGTGTGGCCAACCCTGATTTCCTTCGTGTGAATCCAGGGGCGGTGGCGTTCGCCCGGAGTTTCTTCGACGCCGGGAAGCCTGTCGCAGTGATCTGCCACGGACCGTGGACGCTGGTCGAAGCCGGCGTGGTCGCCGGTCGCACGCTGACGTCGTGGCCTAGTTTGCGCACCGACATCACGAACGCCGGCGGCACGTGGGTGGACGAAGAAGTCGTGGTCTGTACTTCAGGACCGAATACGTTGATATCGAGCCGCAACCCCGATGATCTGCCGGCGTTCTGCGCGACACTGACCGACACGCTCCGGCAGTCCCAGGCATCGACGACGACTTCCGAGGGAAGTTGACCGGGAGGAACATCGTGACTTCTACACCGCCCGAACCAGATCCGGACAATACCCCTGACCTGGAACCCGGAGGCGGGGTCAAGCCGGGGAGCACCCCGCCCGATGCTCCCCAGACGTCGGGATTGTCCGAACCCGAACCCGCGACCGTCAAACGCTTTCCAGGAACAGGAATTGCAGCGATGGTCGCGGTCGCGTTGGTTGTCATCGTTTTCGTCATCGCCGCGGTGGCCATACTGGCATGATTTCTGCGCTTCGGACCGAGCGGTGTCGCATGGCGATTCGTACACAGAAGCCGAGTGTCGGAGTGGACCTGACGCCAAGGGCGAGGTTCAGTGATTTCGGAGGGTATCGATCAGTTCGCTCTTCTTGAGTTTCGAATAACCGTGAAGATCCAGCTCTTTGGCACGCTTCTTCAATTCCTCCACCGTCCAGTCTTCGTACGGCGAAGACTTGCCCCCGGATTTACCCACACTCGACCGCCCACGATTGGCGGCCGCGTTGGAAATCCGTGCCGCCTTCTGCTTCGAATCCCCTTTCTTTCGTAATTCTTCGTAGAGGTCCTGATCCTTGAGTTGGGGTTGTGAGTCTTGGCGAGCCACTGGTGCGTCCTCCCACTGTGCCTTTGAACTGAGGGTCCGGTCTCGTACAGGTGCTACCCGTGAGGTGGACGATCAAACCGGAAAACAAGGCACCCTGTGTCACCACCCGAAAGCAGTCGAGGAGTCGGTCGCATCAGGCACGGCCGTACCTGCGCCCAGCCCGTTCCAAGTGTTTGAGGACTGTGACCAGCGGGTACGTCGCCCTCGATGGGTGATCCGTGTCGAAGGAGGGTCCATGATCATTCTCGGAATTGTCTTGTTGATCGTCGGCTTCTTGACTGGCATCTCGATCCTGTGGACGATCGGCATCATTCTCGTGGTGATCGGGGTCGTTCTGTTCGCGCTCGGCGCCGCCGGACATGCTGTCGGTGGTCGGCGGCACTACTACTGACGCTGCGGCGCCGGCCCCTCGGTCACCGCGGAACTCACGTCCATTGCGCATCTGACATGTCACGGTTGTGCTCTGGGCTCCGTCATTTTTCCTGTTGGGCACCATCGTCACCTGGCAACTGATCATCACCACCGTCACCACCATCGTCACATTCCTCCTCGTGGCGTTGCTCCAAAACACCCAGAAACGCTCCGACGACGCCGTTCAGCACAAACTCAATGCCATCGCAGACGGCCTCGCCGACCTGATGAAGCAGCTCTCGAAAGAGCACCTCGAACTCGGCAAAGACCTCAAAGAAACTACGCATGGCCGGTGGACTCGAAGATCACGAAAGTGCGTCCTGAGCCATCTTGTCCACCGTATGCGTCCGCTTCGCCTGCAGAACCTATGATTCAGTGCCGGATCAGGCCGAACTCATGGGCACACGATCGAATCGGGAGCACATCACACCATCATCCGAAAGCAGTCGAGTGAGTCCTTCGAGTTACCGCGGACCGGGGCGAGCTTCCTTGTCCGTCCTGTTTCGTGCCCATCGTCCCTCAATTGGTGACTTCGCCGATTTCGCGGCGCAGGGACTCGAGAGACCGGCTGAGCAATCGTGAGACATGCATCTGGGAAAGGCCGACCTTCTCGGCGATTTCCGATTGAGTCAGTTCCCCGAAGAACCGGTACACGAGGATTGTCCGTTCGCGTTCAGGCAGAGCGAGGAGCGCAGGCCGGAGGGTTTCGTGGTTGTCGATTCCGTCGAGCGCGGCGTCGTACTCGCCGAGCGTGTCTCCGATTGACGCCCCGTCGGGCGCAGTGACGGCGTCTAGCGATGCGGAATGATAGGAATCTCCGGCCGCCGCGATGTTCACGATGTCGGCCGGTTCGACACCCAGATCTGCCGCGAGCTCGGGGATCGTGGGCTCGCGACCGAGAGTCTGGGTGAGCGTGGCTCGCGACCTTTTGAGGCTTAGGTAATTCTCCTGGAGTGAGCGTGGAACTCGGACATCCCAACCCCGGTCACGAAAGTGCCTGCGCACCTCACCCATCATCGTCGGGACGGCAAAGGACAGAAAATCTTTACCTTTCGCAAGGTCGAAGCGATTGACTGCATTGACCAGACCCAGACTGGCGACTTGGACGAGATCCTCGTGTGACTGGCCTCGTCCTCGATACCGCCGGGCAATGTGATCGGCGAGGGGCAGACAGATTTCGATGATTTCGGTGCGAAGCCGTTCGAAATCGAGATCGTCGGCGGGCAGGGCGGCAAGGCGCACGAACAGAGCGGTGACCTCCGTGTACTCGTTGTCCTCGAGGCCGGGCGGGGTCACGAACCCGCCTGCAACGCCTTGGTGAGTGTGATCGTGGCCATCCAGTTTTTCTCTGGAAGGGTGGGCGGGACCTGCTCGAGGACTACGCCGTCGGCCAGAGTGTCAAGGACGTGCCATATGAAGGACGAGGTGCTCGTGGTGATCTGACCCGTCGTTGTCGTCGAGAGGATTACCTGCACAGTGGCGACGTTTCCGTCGAATGTGCACGTCAAGGTGCTGAAGGGGAGAGCACGGGAGATGAGAATGGTTGCAGCTTCGTCTGCCGCGAGGACCAGGTCTGACAACCTGCTCAGCGAGAGTGCATAGTGGGCGGCCACGGTCCGGATCAGTGATCGCAGTACTGGGAGTTGGTCAGGTGATGCGGAGACGGACAGTGAAGGTGTCGTTGCGGCCGGTGAAAGGATGGCCCGCTCGAAGGACGTCACGTGAGTGTGCTCCTGTACCTGAGGGGTGCAGGCTGCTCCTGGTGAGAGCCACGGTCGCACACCCGCATAGCCTGACAAACCGTTCAACTGCCCAGCCGTTTTCAACTACGCAGTGGATCGGCGGTCAAACATCGAGCTTAACGCTGTTGACGGTTCTGCAACAGGACTCGATCGAAGTGAGCGTATAGCGCCGGGGAATGGAAATCCCCAGCAACCCGTACGAGGAGCCACGATCTATAGCGGTGCGGCTTCCTGGCTATGAATACCGCCCGTTTCGAATCCTGCACATCCGCCAGTCGACCTCCCCGGACGACACTGACCACCGGAAACGAAGGGCAATTGGCACCACATCAGAAGCATCAATCTTGCATCTGATGCAACCCGTCTCCCTGGCCCAGATATGACGAAGCCGCCGGCACCGAAGGTGTCCAGTGGCTTTTCAGGATCGGTGCCCGTCTTGCGCTTATCGGCAAGCGGCCGCTCGAAGCGGCATTTCTTTCGGTGATACCCCGGCAGAACCGAACACCGACAGGTCAGGCGATCACCGCTGTCCGCGCCGGATGCGCCGCAGCAATCGACGCCGAACGCTGGCTGCTCGACAGCGGCGGCATCACCGCCAACACGTTCCACTCGGCCGGCCATACCGTAGACGCCGTCTGACTCTTACACCCAGCGAAAGGAACTTTGAGCGTGCTCTCGATTCGCGGGCGGTGATCGATCAGGCGAAGGGGGCGAAGGGGGTGTTGATGGCGGTGCACGGTGTCGATGCGGATGGGGCGTTCGCGATGTTGGTCGAGACGTCCCGACGTACCAATACGAAAGTCAGGGTCGTCGCGGAGGAATTGTTAGCGAGCGTGCGCACACCTAGAGATGACGAGGCCCCTCGAACGCGGCGATGGTGAGTTCTCCCGCCTATCGACGGCACGCCGCTTCGTGCCGTCGCAGCGTTCTGACCGGTCGATCGGAAGCTCTATGTGCGTTGGTCGTCGGCTGAAATGATTGTCTGACGTGCAACGTCCAGTAAATCCCGCGACTGATGACGTGCTGAAGCCTGTAGTTCGGAAAGCGCGGTCTGGGGGTCTGTATTGCGGCGGATCATTAAGATTCCGACTGCTCGTTCGATGTCGGCACGTGAGTCGATTCCTCGGCGCAGGGCGTTGGCGGCATGTTCGAGTCGATGGTCTGTTGCGATGGCGTCGAGCCCCGCTCCCAGATATTCGGCGATGACGACGACGAGATCGCGGTCCCGGTCCGTCTCTGCCACCGCTGAATGCGAGTACAGGTTCAGCGACCCGACCGGCACGTCGGCGTTGAACAGTGGTATCGCGAGAAAACCTTCCAATCCGGCGTTGCGCGCAGCAATGCCGAGAGTTGGCCACCGTGTGCCTAACTGCTCGACCGACATTCGGACCGACCGACCCGTGCGCGATGCTGACAGGCAGGGTCCGTCACCGAGGAGATATTGCGTGCGATCGAATTCTTCTACACGTTCATCGGTAGGGGCGAGGGTGAACGGTTCGCTGTCCAGGGATGCCGTGACACCGGCGTGATCAACACCGACAACCAACTCGACGGCGGCGATCGTGCATCGAATCATCAACTCCACGACTCGATCCGGGGAATCAGCCGGTATGGAGAGAGATTGTTCGAGGCGATCGATGAGTCGCGGCTCGCGACCTTGTGCTCGTACGAAGGCGGCCGACGGTCGCGCGCGCGGATGAGAACTGTCGAAGTTCATGATTTCTTGCCCGATCCGCGCGGTGGAAGTGGTCCACCAACGAAAAGTGGCACCGACGCGGCCGACTCGGCCGCGCGCCTGAGAAGTACCTCTATTCGGTAATCTCGACTTTACGCCGGATCGGAGTGACCAGGCGCCGTGTGTGTCCCGTGAAGGCGACTGAGGAGGTGCGTCCTGTGAATGCAGATCCGAGAGGAAGTCAGGACACACCCGAATTTCCCGACGAATCCGAAAGTGAGAGAGGGCGCCGCGCATCAGTCGAGTTGCCGATGACCGCGAAACTGTGTCGACAGTGTTTGAGGCTGGCGGAAGTTCAAGGGGCGGCGATCACAGTGCTCAGCAGCTCTTCGTCGAGGGAATTGATGTACGCGACGGACTCGGTGGCACAACATCTCGACGAACTACAGTTCACCGGCGGTGACGGTCCGTGCGTTGATGCATTTACAACTGAGCGACCGATGTTCTGCAACGACACTTCCAGTGATTCCGCCAATGACATCTGGCCGGGGTTTGCCAGCGAGGCAGACAAAGCCGGTGTCGGATCGGTGTTCGCCTTTCCGCTCAGGGGCGGAGGTGATGTCTTCGGTGTGCTCGAACTGTACCGTCTCGATCCCATTGGCCTCGACGACGAGCAGATCGAATTGGCGACTGCGAGTGCCGCTGCGATTTCGATGGCGATTCTTGCCGAACTTCCTGTCACCGGTGATCTGGACGCCGGGATGCTCGTCAATGCCTTTCACCGACCCGAGGTGAACCAGGCAGTCGGGATGATCGCGATCCAACTTCGTGTCTCGGTCGAAGAGTCGCTTTCTCGGCTTCGAGCCGCCGCGTACTCCTCGGGGAGGCCGATTTGGGAGATCGCCGCAGATGTCGTGAATCGGCGGATCCGATTCGCACACGGTGGTGACGACGGATGACATCTGATTCGGAAAGATCGCGCAATGTCTCTGCAGTACTTGACGATGGGAGCCCAGGATGAACACCCCCGCAATACAATTGAGCATTGCCGAGGTGACTCATCTTCTCACCACCGACTTCGATTCCCTGCGTGTACTCGAGACGATCGTTGAGCGATCGAGACAGAATCTGAGCGGTGTGTGGTGCGTCCTCGTCGTGCGAAACGGGGAGCAAGGTTATCTCGATGTGTTGGTGGAGTCGGCAAATGCCGAGTTCGTTCCCGACCGGACTCTTGCCATATCGGGTCCGGCTGCGCTGAGCGCTGAGAGCGGAGCGGTTGTGATGGTCGACAGCTTCAAAGACGTGGGGGAGCGGTGGCGGAAATTCGGTCGCTCAGGACTCGAACATGGGCTGGGCGGGTGCCGCTGCTTTCCGATGAGGTTGGGTCGGACATCGCTCGGATCACTCGTGGTCTTTACTCACGATTCGTGGCACAGCGCGGAGCGTAGTAATGCATACGGGCAGTCGATGGCAGATTTGGCCGCTCTGACTCTGTCCACGGACAGTCGTCAGGATCGTCATTCGCAGGTGGTGACGGCGGTCAAGAAGCTGATCGCGGTCCGCGGCGACGTGGAACAGGCAGTCGGCATGATCGCCGAACTCGACGGTATTTCGATCGAACTCGCAACTGCACGGCTGGCGGAGAACGCGCGGCGACGAGGGATCAGCGCCGCGGCGTACTCGTCGTTGGTGCTGGCGAACCCGGATGCCCGGTGAGGCAGAGCCTCCTAGGTGGCACGAGCATGAAGTGATCCTTACCGGGAAGTTTTCGTATCGTATGCACTCTCAGACCCGGTCGTGCAGTCGTTCCCGAAAGAGCTGTTAGACAACGTATTCGGATACAGAGATGCCTCGGGTCGGCAGGGCGTTCCCTGCCCGGTTGGTGTAGTGCACCAGTCGGACAGGGAACCTCAGCGTTCGTCGTCGAGCGGGGCGGGTGTCGATTGTTCGAGCAGATCTCCCTCGGGCGCCGGCCATGGGGTGTCGAGTTCCGTGGTGAGGGCTTCGAGGTCGACGGCATCCACTGCATTCGGGTCGGCTGGGATGGTTTGTTCGAGGTAGTCGGTGTCGGGTGTCGCGTCGAGGGCTGAGCGAATGCGGTTGTCTTCCATGGCGGTGGCCCTTTCTCTGTCGGGCGATCACGGACGTTTCTCTGTGTCGTGTGTGTTTTTCCGGCGTAGGTGGGCGTTGTCTGCGCGTAGCCGGGTGTTGTCGCGGCGTAGTAGGGCGGTGCTGTCTTCGAGTTCGAGGACTCGTTTGATGCCGACGAGGTTGATGCCGTCGGCGATGAGTTCTGTGATGCGGCCCAGACGAGTAAGGTCCTCGTCGTTGTAGCGGCGGGTACCGCCGCGGGTGCGGGCGGGGGTGATCAGGCCGTACTGTTCGTAGAGTCGCAGCGTGCCGGCGGTGAATCCGGAGAGCTCCGATGTCACCGAGATCGCGTACAGGCCAGGGGGTTCGGCGATAGCGGGGTTGCGCGCCATGATGGTCCTCCCATCAAAGAAATTTCGATATCTGCGGGCAAGCTCTTGATCCGATGTGTGTTTGATGATATACCAAATCTACAGCATCTACTGTAGAAGTTCGGTGGATGCGGTGGTGGTAGTCAGTGAACGGTTCCAGTGACTTTTCCTGGAGGTGACCGAAAATGTTGATGCGCACCGATCCTTTCCGTGACCTTGACCGCCTGACCCGACAGCTGTTGGGTACTGCTTCGCAGCCGGCGGTGATGCCGATGGATGCATGGCAGGAAGGTGAGCAGTTCGTCGTCGAGTTCGATCTTCCCGGCATGGACCCGGATTCACTCGACCTCGATGTGGACCGCAATGTGTTGACGGTGCACGCCGAGCGGCCGGTTCGCGCCAGCGAGGCGGAGATGATTGCCGCTGAGCGCCCGCGCGGGGTATTCAGTCGTCAACTGTTCCTGGGCGAGAACCTCGACACCGACAATATCGAGGCCGGCTACGACGCGGGCGTACTGAGGTTGACGATCCCGCTCGCGGAGCGGGCCAAGCCCCGCAAGATCGAGATCAGCAGCGCCGGGAACAGCAACGGGAGCAGCAAGGAGGTGGGCCACAAGCAGGAGAGCAAGCAGCTCGATGCGTGAACAGCACGCCGGAACAGTCCGCAGTCCACAACAGCAGGTTTCGAGAGGGTGCAGCGACAATGACTGGGGTCGATGACGTCGAGATCGACCGCATCGCCGAGGATGAGCGTGAAGTAGCCGGCAGGGGTCGGCGCGGCGACTCGGAGTGGGAGAGGCTGGGTATCCGCCTCTGGCACGAACTGGAATATGCTGCCGTGGTGGAGGATTCGGATCGGATTCTCGCCGATGCGCTCACTCCGGCGGCGTGGGTGTTGCTCACCCGGATTGCCGGCTGCACCCTCGACCCCGGCTTGGTGGCCCCGCCGATCATGATGTCCCGGTATACGTATCGGGTTCCGGTGATGCGGCCTCGGGCGACCCAACGCTCCCCTCCACAGGGTTAGGGGCGTGGGCGGGTTTCTCGTTGCCCGGCCCTCGACGGCGCAGCGGGGGACCCTCGGGTGTGAGGACTTGCGGGCAGGGTCCGTGGGTTCTTGCGCGGTGGTTGCCGAGACGCTCACACACTGTGACGTCTTTTGCGAGTACCGAGCAGCAGCGGGTACAGGCCTTGGACGGTAGAAAGTGCGAGAGGTGTGACCGGCTCGGCAATCACCTTTTCCGGCGCGCAGCGTGAACGCATACCGTGCAGAGTTTCGTCCGAACACAATGTCTACGAGTTATTTTCGGTCTACCAGCTTCTTTCGACAGACGGCGAGGTTGCGTGATGGAACGGTACAGGTTCACGTTCGCGGACGGATCGACCGCCGAGGAGTTCTTCGATTCGGACAACGAGGCGATCGTGGCGGCGACGGCGGCCAACGGCGGTAGTAGTGGGGGATTGCATGTCCAGCGCTACGACCACCTCGGGGCGTTGTTGCCCACGAAACTGCCTCCCGGCGGGCACCGCGGCACATGGTGCCCGAAGATCGGCATGCCGAGCCCGGCGCTGGTGGCGGAGTCGACGGTCGATCCGACGTCGAAGCTGTGAAGGGTTTACAGGACCGTAGGCGGGGTAACAGGTGGTCAGAGGACATGAAGGAGTACTCGCATGGATGTCGATGACCTCGATGTGGTGGTGTGGCCGGAATCCGAGGAACGTGAAGCGTGGTGGCGTCAGGTCGTCACAGGGGGCAGCGCGGGTGCCGCGACGTCGACGATGACACCGAATCGGAGTATCGAGGACGCCTCTTCTCGGATTCTGCACGCTGCGTAGATTCGTCGAGAGCGCAATCCCACCCGCCATGGGCGGTGGCGTGTGTCCGCCGGTGGGGGTCGATAGTTCCCCGTCTGGAATCTATCGACGCCGTTGGCGGAGTGCAGTTGTGCGTCCTTCCCGTCGGCAAGGGCGTGCAGGGTCCGTCTGGTCGTTACTGACGAACGATCAGACGGACCTACCCGGCTCATGTCGTGTGGTCTGACGCCGTTCGGCCGAACCGCTTCTAATCTTCAATCCTCAATGTGTGAAGGACCTTTCAGATGAACGTTCAGACTTCGAGATCGAACTCGTGGCCGGCTGTGCACAGCGGTTCGATGAGTACTGCCGAGATCAAGGCTCGTATCGAGTCGATGTACGCCGACCGAGGCGCTCTCGTTCCGAAAGGCACCGGAACAAAGTCCTGAGTATCGGCTGGGACCGAGTTGGGAGCGGCAGTAGGTCGATCCGTGGCCGAGCCCCGGGAGTTCGCGGGTCAGGGTGCGGTGGGGAAACCGTAGCGGCGGCGCATGTGGGCGACGTCGTCGTCGGTGCACGCGGTGGCGGCGATCCATCGGCAGGCCTGCTGAGAGTCGGCGTGCGTCCCGGGCTCGGCTCTCACCGGCGATGCCGAGGTAGGGGCAGTGTTCTGCGGGTGCTGCGTACGAGGATGTTATCCAATCGCAGCTGCTGATTATCCGCGAGGCGAATTTTGTCGTAGAGCACAGTGTGCGGAGTTCCGGTCAGCGAGGTGTGACCGGTTGCGGGCGACCTTTTCGGGGGTTTCGCTGGGTGTGGGCGATTCGCCGGCTGCTGGTGACGGCAGCCGACGAATCGGGCGTATCCCGTTGGCTCGCGTCGTGTGGGATGCGCGCGGGCCGTTACCGGTTGGTGCTTGCCGGGAAGGGCCCTGTTCGGCGACTCGTTGCCTGGGCAGCGTTCCGCCGTCAGGGCGGATTACCCGGCAAGGCGGATGGTGAAACCGGTGCAGCGTCAGGACTGATGCGCGTACACGTCAGTTCTGTCGGCGGCCGCGGATTCTCCCGGGAGTGGGGGGCGGTGTTCGTTGACGATTGCCGATGCGCCGCGTGGACGTCGTCTGTGCGGGGTATGGCCATGGACAGGGGAAAGTCGGCGGGAATAGAGAAGGAGAGAGGGCCATGAGTGGGCTGGAATCCGGTGCGGCGACGGGTACACGGGACAAGGACTACAACTTGATCTGGTTCGTCGAAGCGTCGTTGAGTAATGCGTTGCGTATGCAGACCTACATCGACGATGCCGAGCGTGACGGGGACGGCGAAGTGGCCGATCTGTTCCGTAAAGCCCAGAGCGAGAGCCCCAAGGGTGCGGAGATCGGGAAGAAGTTGCTTCTCGACAGGCTCGCCCAGACTGCCGTATGAGTCTGGTTCACCGTGCGTTGGGACTGACTGACCCCACACGGTTGCCAGAGGGGAGATCGTGATGATCAATGTTGCAGTGCTGGTGATCGTGTTGTGTATAGGGTTGGCTGTCGTTGCGCGCCTGGACTTCCGGGAGCGCTGATCGGCTGGGTGTGGCGGATCCGAACTTCCGGTATGCGGTGGTGACGGTCGGGTCTTCGGGGGATGCAGCATCGCACTCGACTCGCAGCCGAACAACCTTTCGCCGGTTGAGGGATGCCTGTCGCAGCGTTCGGGGATAGGAGGCGCGGCGGTGCGTCGCCCGTTTCGGTGCGGTTGGCGACACCAAAAAGTGTTGGAGTGCGGTTTGTTCGGGTCAGGTGTCCACCGTCGTGAGTGACAGAGTGCGGGTGAGGGCCTGTGTGCGACTCACCGAACCGTTCGCCGCGTGGGGTAGTTACCGAGGGGCCGGCGGGCTGAAACATCGGCGGTGGTGTATTCGGATGCGTGATGCGTCAGCATCCGCGGTCTAATGGTGGTTGCGTGGGTGCTGTGGTTCGTCGGGTTGTTTCTCGGGGCGGCCGAGATGCAGTTGGTGTGCGAAGAGAAGTGGGTAGCAGCACCACAATGTGATTGCCAGAAGTACGGCGCAGCCGCCGGCGATCAGGCCTGTGCTTTTGTTGACGACTACATCGAAAGTCAGGGTGAGAACGCCAGTCAGTGCGCCGCCGAGTAGGAGAAGGCCGGTGACGGCGAATCGTTGACCCTGCTCGACGAGGACGGGGAGGGCGTGACGCCTGAAGAGTAGGCGGTGCATGGCGACAGGTGATACGAGCACGATCGTCGCTGCCGTAGACATTGCCAGCGTGATCAGATACAAGTCCTTCTCGAAAGCTTGTAGATCCGAGAAGCGTTGTTGGAAGGGCAATGTCAGGAGGAAGCCGGTGAGGATCTGCATGCCGGTCTGGACTACCCGGAGCTCTTGGAGGATGTGGGACCAGTTGCGGTCGAGACGTTGGGTGGGTGTCTCGTGGCGGACGCGATAGTTCCATTCTGAATCGGCGCGTGGCGGTGCAGTGGCCTCGGGACGCGGTTCGGGGCGTGGGCGTTGCGGCCGGGCTCCGTCGCCGGTTGGTGCGTGTCCGGTGCTCATCTGGGTGAGCTACCCGCTCAGTGCGTGCGGAAAACAGGCTTCCCCGTGCCACGCGCAGGGCTGGGCACCTGCCACGTGAAGGGTAGGCAGTGATTCCTGTGGTGAGTTGTTCGTTGGGATCGTCGTGTGGTTGAGGTAGCGGGTTTTCGCAAGCTGCCCGTATGGGGGCGTTGCTCTGGTAGTCCTATGGGAGAGCCCCCAGGTGATGGGTGTGCGCAGAGCCGAAGGAAGTCATCATGACGCTGCCTTCGCAGGACCCAATTCGTATGGTCCAGACCCGCATCAGCCTTACGGGCAATCGCCTCAACAGCCCTACGGTTCAGCAGCCAATGTGCCCGACTCCCTGACTTGATTACGGGATCACCGACCTGGGGTACGCCGATACGAAACAACGAGTTCGGGAGGCGCTCAACGGATGAAGGATGTCAGAAAGGCGATGACGGAGACAGAGTTGGTCGAGGAGCTGCATCGACTCGAGAATCTCACGAAACGAAACCGATGTGAGCAGATCCGGCTAGAGATCGTGCACGACGAATTGGTCGGTCGCCAGACCGACTATCGCCGAATGGCCAACAACCATTAGTACGGAGTTCGATAATCCGAAAGTACTAGCGCACAGACTATTTCATTTGTCGGCGGCGTACAGCTTTGCCTGATTACCCGAAAGGATTCAGGCAATGCATACCGATTGTGCGGTTTATAATGGAAGGTGCGGGGCGGATAACTGGCCGCGCATCGAAAGAGGGTCATCTGAGTTGTGTGCTCAACGCAGATGGCGTTTCACTGCCCCGGCTCTGATGTGCAGAGCCGGGGTTACGGTTGCGGCACTGTCGAGCCGCCACAGCTGACCGTCCCTGCCGAGTGGTCCGTTCGGGGGCAGATCTGTTGCAGCTCGACAGAATCCCAGCCGTATCGTTCACCGATAACTTATATTATGTCATTCTATATATGAAAGTCGATGCACTGCAATGAAATACATCCACGGTGAACGTAAATCGTCAGTATCGAGTGTTGGCGCTACCAGAGTGAGAGCGGACGTCCCGCAGCCTCGGCCGCAGCGATATGCTCTTCGATGACATCGCTTCTTACGTGCTGTTCGATCCCGGTACGGATCGCGGTGGCGATGGCGCGAGTGCGACCCGCGGGTCCTCGAACGTCGGCGAGTGGGCTCGCGATGTTGCGTCGTCCTCGCTGACCCCAGGGAAGAAACGGCAGGCGACCAAAATGAAGGGCGACGGCGTATCCATGACCGAGATCGCCGAAGTGCTGAACACCGCCCGCAGTACTCTGTGCCGAAACCTGTAGCGGGAAACAACAGTCACGTTGCAATCGATCGGGCTACGACAATCGCCACCGCGATCCGCTCGGTGCCATCCCAAACCTGATACAAGCCAAACCCGGATATCGGACTTTCAAGCGCGAAGTCGCGTGAGCAATCAGTCGCTGCTCCTCTTCCGCATCCATACCCAAATCCTTCTCCGTCCAGGACAGAACCTCAATGGATCAGCGGTCACGAGCTACTGAGGCGGGGTTTGCGTAACGACGGAATTGGCTATCATTTCTTTGCTGCGGCGATTCTGAGTGGTCAGTTCCGTCGCGCACGGCCTGCCTTCCGGCTGTCGACTCGCCGGGGGTGGGCCCTTCCTCTGTACATCGAAATCGGACCCTGATCTCACCCTGAGGGTGGGGTCACCTTCGTTCGTTTGGTGGATTTCTGTCCAATTTGCGAGTTTGCCTGATGCTTGCCGAATACGTTCGATGAGTCGGATTCGATCGAGGGGTCGGAACCGACATGTAGTTGGTCATTCGTGTTGTGTGCTCAGCACGGGTGGCGTTCGATGGGAACCGGTCACAACTTGGCCAGGCCGGGTCCCCAACCTAGCGCCGGTCTGACCTGATCCCAGCCGTTGTATGGGGCACTGAGGATCCAGCCCTCGGTGGCGTACGGGTTCATCCACTTCGGGTGATGTCCGCTGGCGGTGTTGTCGCGACGATGGGGCGAAGAGTTCGCATTCTGAAGGTAAGGGATGGAGTCGGCCTGTGATTCATTCGTGCACATTGCCAATCTTGAACTCCGACCTGCGTTCTTGAATTCCGGCCTACGTTTTGTGTTCTCGATTCGGAACCGCCGACCGTCTCTTGAGGAGTCCTGATGCCCGCTGATTTCGCCGACCGCACCGATTTCGACAATGCCGGCCGTGGACTGGTTGCAACCCTCGAGCCCGCGCAGGTTCGCGCCGGCGACGGTCGGATTGTGTACGACGCAGCAGGATTCGCCCAGGCGACATCAGGAGATTGTCCTGACACAGTGAACCCCAGCTTGTGGCGTCAAGCGCAGCTGACTGCGATCCACGGATTATTCGAGGTCACCGGCGGCATTTACCAGATCCGCGGTTACGACCTGTCCAACATGACTCTCGTGGAGGGCGACACCGGCGTGATCGTGATCGATCCGCTCGTCTCCGCCGAATGCGCATCGGCCGGTCTGGCACTGTATCGAGAGCACCGTGGCGACCGCCCGGTCACCGCAGTCATCTATACCCATTCACACATAGACCACTTCGGTGGGGTGCTCGGCGTTGTCGATGCTGACACGACGGTGCCGATCATCGCTCCTGAACATTTCCTCGAACACGCGGTCTCCGAGAACGTCTATGCGGGCGGAGCGATGTTGCGGCGCGGGATGTTCCACACCGGCATCGTGCTTCCGGTAGGGGCGGACGGAACACTGGGCGCGGGCCTGGGGCCCAGTACGTCGACTGGAACCGTCGGACTCCTTGCACCGACCTTGGACATCACGCACACCGGCCAGGAAGAAACATTCGACGGCGTGCGCATGATTTTCCAAGTCACTCCCGGTACCGAGGCTCCCTCGGAAATGAACTTCTTTTTCCCCGACCACCGTGCATTGTGCCTGGCGGAGAACGCAACTCACAATTTGCATAACCTCCTGACGTTGCGTGGTGCGGAGGTGCGCGACGCCCGTAACTGGTCGCGCTACCTTGCCGAGGCAATCGAGATGTTCGGCTACGATTCAGACGTCGCCTTCGCCTCGCATCATTGGCCTACCTGGGGCACCGACAATCTGATCGGATACTTGACCGAGCAGCGTGATCTCTACGCCTACCTCCACGATCAGACGTTGCGCCAGCTCAATCAAGGTCTCGTCGGCAGCGAGATCGCCGAAGACTTCGAAATGCCGCCGGCCCTCGACGCGGCGTGGCACACCCATGGGTACTACGGATCAGTCAGCCACAATGTGAAAGCGATCTACCAGCGCTACCTCGGGTGGTACGACGGCAACCCCGCGCACCTCTGGCAGCACCCGCCGGAAGGAGCCGGTGCACGCTACGTCCGCGCGATCGGAGGCATCGAGGCGGCCGTCGCGCGGGCCCGCGAGTTCGCCGATGAAGGGGACTTACGCTTTGCCGCTGAGCTGGCAAGCCACGCGGTGTTCGCCGATCCGGGCCATGCCGGCGCGAAAGCGGTTCTGGCCGAAGCGTTGACACGTCTTGGTTACGGTTCCGAGTGCGCAACGTGGCGAAACAACTATCTCGTCGGGGCCAGCGAAGTCGATGGTCCGCCGCACCCCGCTGAAGTCAGCGCCGCCGGGATGGCGTCCGCGCTCACCATCACCCAAGTCTTCGACAGTGTTGCCATCCGGATCAACGGTCCGAAGGCGTGGGACACGACAGCGACGATCCGCTGGCACTTCACCGACGTCGACCAGTCGTATCGAATGGAGCTTTCGAATGGCGTACTGATCCATTACCCCACGGGGCGGTCCGATCCGGCTGATCTCGTAGTGACACTGACGAAGTCGCAGCTGCTCGGTCTGCTGTCCGGCTCTGGTAGCGACGGTATCGCGATGGACGGGGACGCTACGACGATCAGCAGAATTGTTGCCCTGACCGACCGACCAGATCCTGCATTCCCGATCGTCACGCCATAACGCACGAACATTACGAGCCGGATTTCTTTTGGCGAATACGCCAACCACCCCGCTTACTATCTCGCCTACCGAACTGCTTTGGGCGCGCCGCGAAGTACGGGCCCCGCATCGGCGTGGCTCGCGAGAGCTATCGCAGGAACGTGGTGCTAGCGGCGTGCATCAGCCATGCCCTCGCCACCGAAATCACAGCGACACCTGCTGGCGGCGGTCAGCGCATCCGTGGGCGTCGATTCTGCGGGTCGCTCGATGTCCACAACAGTTCCGATTGCGGGCAACGGCTTAGCCGAAGTAACTTTCGGTGACTAGACGGCTCCCGAATGGGTAGACATCAGTACGGGGATAACGCAACACCATGTCCAGCTCGGCGCTAGTGCGGCATTCGAGGCCCAAAGGAAGGCAAAATAGCCACTCCAGCCGTCGAATTAGCATTCGAAAACCCGGCGTAGATGACGCTCTGGCGCCAAATGAGCAGGGGCATAGCGACTGTCGATCACGGTCTTCATCCGCGCCGTCGCGAGGATTTCTATTTTGAGGTGAGAGTTGACGGCATGCATCAAAATCGTCCGGCGCGTTTCGACGGCGTGTTTGCGCTGTCAGCGGGAAGCCTCTCCGGTGTGGTTGTCGGCGCCATGAGTAGCAGCCTTTGGGAGGGGATCTCCACCGGTTCCGCGATTGCCGCAGCCTTTGTACTGGCACGCCTGCTCATACGGAGTTTACCCTGGCCATCGTTGACAGCGGGGGCGTAATCTTCGACCGTTCATCGGTACCGTTTGTCGGATTGGGAGGGATGCAAGCCGAAATCGGGTGGCTCACCCTCGCGCACGAAGTGACCGCCCGCGAAGCTGTCGCCCATGCTCGCCGTCGCGACCCGCCGCGCCTAGGACGCCGGACAGATCGCACCCTCACGGGTGAATCGGGTTTACGGCCGAGTCGAGCGCGCCGCCGCACTGCACGGAATCCGATTCCGATGGTGAACGCGCCGAGGGCAGAGACGATGGTGGATCCGCAGATGTTCACCGGATGCGTTCTCGCGGGATGCCCGAATATCGTGGCCGAGGACGGAGAAATCTGCTCGCAGTGCCGCCGCATCTTCGGCGACATGATCAGGCCTGTATCCGAGCGAGAGTGCACCGAGACCACCGAACCCCACGGCCCGCCGCGACCGGAGCGCAGTTGTTGACCCGACGCAATCAACGGTGCTGGTTGTGCGAGCAACGCCGCACCTGTACCCGGGTCGGTGGGCAGTGGGAGTGCTGCGACTGCACGCGGCCGGTGGAAAGGTGACGCCTGCCCGGCGGCCGGCCACCTTCGGTGTCCCCCGACATGAACTCCGCTGCGCTCCGTTCTGTGAAAAAGCATTGATTTGTTTCTCCTTCTGGCCTTCCGATTCTCGTCGGCGGTGACCTGCGCGCAACCCCTGGCGGCGCAAGCGCCGGCCGATGGCTCCGAGAAATTTTCGCCACTCGCAAGCTCCCGTCAAAATTTTCTCGGCCCAGGGGTGGCACTCCAGCCCCCTCATGCCGACGCGATTCTCCTTTGCCAGAAGGCGAAAAAAATTGGCGGGGCACGAGGCCCGGTCACTTTCACAGCAAGGGGAACGACATGCAGAACATCCGTTTGAGGACCGCCACCGACGTCTTGGCCGCAATCCCGGCGTTGCTCGGATTCGTCCCCGTCAGTTCCGTCGTGATGATCGCTCTCACCGGATCACCGGCCATGCTCGCGTTCGTTGCGCGCACCGATGTCATCGGTGCCGATGCGGCAGCCGACTACAGCACCGCACTCGAGCAAGCCGCAGCCACGTCGGTTATCTGGGTTGTCGTCGGCGCCGGTCCGGTGGCAGCCGCCGGACTCGATCAGATCGAGGCAGCTCAGCGCGAGCTCGACAGCAGGGGAATCCGCAGCGTCCGCACCCTTTTCTCGGAGTCTCTTGAGGTCGGAGCGGGGTGGTTCGACACCAACGGCGAGGTGCCTGATTAGCAATGCATGTCCTGCGTCTCATGCCATTAGTTGCCCTTTCGTGGGTTCGCTTCGGCCATGGGCCGGGCATCTTCGTTTCGCCCGTGTTGGCCGGCTGGGTCAGGGACTCCTCCGATGGTGTTTGTCCGAAATGTCGTCCCCATCGGGGACGCCTCAACCTCGAGACTTCAGCGCCGCCCGCGCAGCATTGAACCCACCCATCCCGTGGACCCCGCCGCCCGGGGGAGTCGCGGAAGAGCAGAGGTAGACGCCCTCAACCCCAGTGGCATAGGGGTCGAGCCCGAACCGGGGGCGCGCGATGATCTGCCGCGCAGTGTTCGCCCCCGCGGAGATGTCGCCGCCCACATAGTTGGGGTTGTACGCCTGCATCTGCGGCACATTGCGCACGTGGACGCCCACGACCCGGTCCCGGAACCCCGGCGCAAAGCGCTCGATCTGACTCGTGATCGCATCGGTGGCGTCACCCGGATAGCCATGCGGCACATGCGCATACGCCCAGACCGGATGGATGTCTCCCACAGATCGGGAGGGGTCGGCCAAGAACTGCTGGCCCAACAGAATGAAGGGCTTGTCCGGCATCTGACCCTGAACGGTCTGACGTTCGACAGCTGCAGTTTCCGAAATCGTCCCGGACAGATGCAGGGTGCCGGCCTTGCGGGCATGCGGATTCGTCCACGGCACGACGCTCCCGTCGGAGTCACCACGCACGGCGTAGTCGACCTTGTAGGCGGCGGTGCCGTAGCGGAATTTGCGGTAGGCCCGGGCGATGCGGTCGGGCTGCCGGCCGTCGAGCAGGCGCCCGGCCGCATCGGGGGCGATGTCGAGCATGACGATGTCGTAACCGGCGATCTGGGAGTAGTTGGTCACCCAGTTCCCGGTTTCGATGGTGCCACCGAGGCTGCGCAGGATCGAGGCGAGCGCATCCGCAATTGATCCTGAACCCCCTTGCGCCACAGGCCAACCGTGAGCATGAGCGGCCGCAGTGAGCATCGAGCCGACAGCACTGGAGAGTGGAAGGGTCAGCGTCCCGAACATGTG
Source organism: Rhodococcus sp. YL-1 (assembly GCF_001942025.1). NCBI lineage: Bacteria > Bacillati > Actinomycetota > Actinomycetes > Mycobacteriales > Nocardiaceae > Rhodococcus > Rhodococcus sp. YL-1. Next base: position 67,203 of record NZ_CP017299.1, read on the forward strand.
CGCCGCGACGCCACCGAACAGTGCCCGCGCCTGTGGGGTCTTGAACATCCGCGCGAAACCCGTCGCGGGAAGCAGAGCGCCCGTCCCGAAACGGGCGAGCATCAGCGGGTGCTTCGGGACGTGGACGATCGGCTGGAAGACGTCCTGCACCAACTCGTCGAAGTTCTCGGATAGGTATCCGAAGACGTCGAGCCACCTCTTACCGTCGGCACCCAATCCGTCAGCGGTCCGGTTGATGTCGCGCCACAGAACCCCGGCGGTGCCGTCGTCGAGTGGATGGACCAGATCGATCTCGGGCCACAGCCACGTCAGGCCATGCTTGGCGAGCCCGAATTCGCGGTCGAGTTCCTTGAAGTAGGGAGAAGCCAAAGCGGTGGGATGGAAGGCGGAGCAATCGTCGTGGACGAGCCCGTCGACTATGTATTCGCTACTGCGGGTGCCACCGCCGATCTTGTCCGCACCCTCGATGACATGGACGTCGATTCCGGTGCGGGCGAGTTCGATCGCCGCCGCGAGACCGTTGGGGCCACTGCCCACCACTACTGCTGTTGTCATTTGCGCTTCGCCACCCGTCTTCTCAAGGGTGAGCCTACGGAAATTACAGCGATGGCATTCTGCGAGCAAACAATTCAGGCCTAGACCTTGGTTGATCGATCAACTTTTGTTACAGTTCGAGGCGCACTGGCCGCAGCTGATTCTTATCGCTGCGGCCAGTTGTTGCATTCATCGCCCATCGCGCCTGTTTCCTGCGGATTCGGTATCCTGTGAATCGGAACTTCTCTGCACAGACGCAGCTCCGAAATCTGTCGAGGGGCCTTCTGGCTCCCTGCATCGCCGCAGTTCAGAGCAATTATAGGGCTACCTTAGTTGCGCCCGTGCCGGGGTTCTGAATTATCGTTTTCGTTACACGGTTGACTCACAAAAGTTTCAACCGACCGAAGACTCACGTCGCCGGGTGCCAGAACGCACACCATCGCGTCTGCGCAGGGCGGCTACTTCGGTGGTACCGAACACATCGTCGTGTCGGTGCTTTGAAGGACTTGCATTGCAAGTTGATGGCCATCAGCGCTGCTGGTCGTCGGTGCATCTTTATGGCATACGAAGGCTGGGTATGAAGCAACTTCCAGGCCCCCAGGGCCTCTATCACCCGTCCAATGAGCACGACTCCTGTGGAGTCGCATTTGTTGTCGACATGCATGGTCGCCGCAGCAGGGACATCGTCGAAAAGGCGATCACCGCTCTGGTCAACCTCGAGCATCGCGGCGCTGCCGGATCAGAACCCAACACGGGTGACGGTGCGGGCATTCTGCTGCAGGTTCCCGACAAGTTCTTCCGAGCTGTCGTGGACTTCGCGCTGCCCGCCGAAGGCGCGTACGCAACCGGTATCGCATTCCTCCCGCAGGGCGATGCCGATGCACACGAGGCTGCTGCTGCAGTCGAGAAGATCGTCGTCGAAGAGGGCCTGAAGGTTCTCGGTTGGCGCGAGGTCGGAACCGACGACTCCTCGCTGGGCGCACTGGCGCGCGACGCGATGCCGACGTTCCGTCAGATCTTCATCGGCTCCGAGGGTGACAAGTACACCGGCATGGATCTCGAGCGTCGTGCATACGTGGTGCGTAAGCGCACCGAGCACGAACTCGGCTCCGAAGGCGCCGGCAAGGGTGGCCCGGGTAGCGAGACCGTGTACTTCCCCAGCCTGTCCGGCCAGACGTTCGTCTACAAGGGCATGCTCACCACCCCGCAGCTCAAGGGTTTCTACCTCGACCTGCAGGACGATCGTGTCGAGAGCGCACTGGGCCTGGTCCACTCGCGCTTCTCCACCAACACGTTCCCGTCGTGGCCGCTGGCGCACCCGTTCCGCCGGGTCGCTCACAACGGTGAGATCAACACCGTCACCGGCAACGAGAACTGGATGCGCGCTCGCGAGTCCCTGATCGACAGTGACGTCTTCGGTGGCCGCGAGAACCTGGACAAGATCTTCCCGATCTGCACCCAGGGCGCCAGTGACACCGCTCGTTTCGACGAGGTGCTCGAGATGCTGCACCTCGCCGGTCGCAGCCTGCCGCACGCAGTTCTCATGATGATCCCCGAAGCCTGGGAGAAGCACGAGAGCATGGACCCCGCTCGTCGGGCGTTCTACGAGTACCACTCGGCTCTCATGGAGCCCTGGGACGGACCGGCGTCGGTGTGCTTCACCGACGGCACCGTCATCGGCGCCGTGCTGGACCGCAACGGTCTGCGTCCGTCGCGTCTGTGGATCACCGAAGACGGCCTCGTCGTCATGGCGTCGGAGGTCGGCGTCCTGCCGATCGATCCGTCCACCGTTGTCCGCAAGGTCCGCCTCCAGCCCGGCCGCATGTTCCTCGTGGACACCGCGCAGGGCCGGGTCATCAGCGACGAGGAACTGAAGAACGAACTCGCTGCCGAGCACCCGTACCAGCAGTGGATCGACGAAGGTCTGATCCACATGGACGACCTGCCGGACCGTCCGTACACGTACATGTCGCACGAGCGCGTCGTCCTGCGTCAGCAGCTCTTCGGTTTCACCAACGAAGAGGTCAACCTGCTGGTCAAGCCGATGGCTCTCTCCGGTGCCGAGGCACTGGGCTCGATGGGTACCGACACTCCGATCGCCGTGCTCTCGTCACGTCCCCGGATGCTGTTCGACTACTTCTCGCAGCTCTTCGCTCAGGTCACCAACCCGCCTCTCGACGCGATCCGTGAAGAGGTTGTCACCAGCCTCGGCGCGACCATCGGCCCCGAGGGTGACCTGCTGCACCCGAATGCGGACTCCTGCAAGCAGATTGCGCTCCCGCAGCCGATCCTGCACAACGACGACCTGTCGAAGCTCGTTCACGTCAACGACGACGGCGAATTCCCGGGCTTCCGCAGCGTCGTGATCCGCGGCCTGTACCCCGTCAAGGAAGGCGGCGACGGTATCCGTCGTGCGCTCGAGGGCATCAAGTACCAGGTCTCGCAGGCAATCGAGGGTGGCGCACGCATCGTCGTGCTCTCGGACCGTGAGTCCACCGAGGACTACGCGCCGATCCCGTCGCTGCTCCTCACCTCGGCCGTGCACCACCACCTGGTTCGTGAGAAGTCGCGCACCAAGGTCGGCCTCATCGTCGAGGCCGGCGACGCCCGCGAGGTGCACCACATGGCGCTCCTCATCGGCTTCGGTGCCGCAGCGGTCAACCCGTACATGGCTTTCGAGACCATCGACGAGTTCCTGCAGAACGGCGAGCTCGAGGGTCTGACCCTCGAGAAGGGCATCGCGAACTACATCAAGGCAGCCGGCAAGGGTGTCCTGAAGGTGATGTCCAAGATGGGCATCTCGACGCTCGCGTCGTACACCGGTGCTCAGTTGTTCCAGGTCATCGGCCTCTCGCAGGAGCTGACGGACGAGTACTTCACCGGTCTGCAGTCGCAGCTCGGTGGCATCGGCCTCGACCAGATCGCAGCCGACGTCCAGGCACGTCACGCCGTCGCATACCTCGATCGCCCCGAAGAGCGCGCTCACCGCGAGCTCGAGGTCGGCGGCGAGTACCAGTGGCGTCGTGAAGGCGAGTACCACCTGTTCAACCCGGACACCGTCTTCAAGCTCCAGCACGCAACTCGCACAGGTCAGTACGAGGTGTTCAAGGAGTACACGACCATGGTCAACGACCAGTCGGAGCGCCTTGCCGCTCTGCGTGGTCTGTTCGACTTCAACATCGGCAAGCGGCCGTCGATCTCGATCGACGAGGTCGAGCCGGCCAGCGAGATCGTCAAGCGTTTCTCGACGGGTGCGATGAGCTACGGCTCCATCTCCGCCGAGGCTCACGAGACTCTCGCCATCGCGATGAACCGTCTGGGCGCCCGCTCCAATTCCGGTGAGGGCGGCGAACATCCGTCGCGCTTCACGCCGGACGAGAACGGCGATCTGCGTCGCAGTGCCATCAAGCAGGTCGCGTCGGGACGCTTCGGTGTCACCTCGCACTACCTGAGCAACTGCACCGACATCCAGATCAAGATGGCGCAGGGAGCCAAGCCCGGTGAGGGCGGCCAGCTTCCGGCTCACAAGGTGTACCCGTGGGTGGCCGAGGTTCGGCACTCCACGCCTGGCGTCGGCCTGATTTCGCCGCCGCCGCACCACGACATCTACTCGATCGAGGATCTCGCTCAGCTGATCCACGACCTGAAGAACGCCAACCCGCAGGCCCGCATTCACGTGAAGCTGGTCTCCGAGGTCGGCGTCGGAACCGTCGCGGCCGGTGTCTCCAAGGCACATGCCGACGTCGTTCTGATCTCCGGTCACGACGGTGGCACCGGTGCCACCCCGCTGACCTCCGTCAAGCACGCGGGCGCACCGTGGGAGCTCGGCCTCGCCGAGACCCAGCAGACGTTGCTGCTCAACGGTCTCCGTGACCGCATCGTCGTGCAGGTCGACGGCCAGCTCAAGACGGGTCGCGACGTCGTGGTCGCTGCCCTGCTCGGCGGCGAGGAGTTCGGTTTCGCCACCGCACCACTGGTGGTCTCGGGCTGCATCATGATGCGCGTCTGCCATCTCGACACCTGCCCCGTCGGTGTCGCGACGCAGAACCCGTTGCTGCGTCAGCGTTTCAGTGGCAAGCCGGAATTCGTCGAGAACTTCTTCATGTTCATCGCCGAAGAGGTTCGCGAGCTTCTCGCGGAACTCGGTTTCCGCACGCTGCTCGAAGCCGTCGGCCAGGTCGACATGCTGGACACCACGCGCGCTCTCGATCACTGGAAGGGAAGCAAGGCAGGCAATCTCGATCTGTCGCCGATCCTGACCCAGGTCGAGTCCGCGTTCATGGACCAGGACGTCCACTGCACCGGCACGCAGGATCACGGTCTGGACAAGGCACTCGATCAGCAGTTGATCGTCTCGGCCCGCAACGCACTCGACAAGGGTGAGGCGGTCTCCTTCGAGTCCGCGATCACCAACGTCAACCGCACGGTCGGCACCATGCTCGGCCACGAGGTCACCAAGGCGTTCGGTGGAGAGGGCTTGCCCGAGGGCACCATCGACATCACGTTCACCGGTTCCGCCGGTAACAGCTTCGGTGCTTTCGTGCCCAGCGGTATGACCTTGCGCCTGCACGGCGACGCCAACGACTTCGTCGGCAAGGGCCTTTCGGGCGGACGCATCGTCGTACGCCCGCCGCTCGATGCAGCGGAAGGCTTTGTCGCCGAGGACAACATCATCGGTGGCAACGTCATCCTGTTCGGCGCCACCAGCGGCGAGGCTCTGCTTCGCGGTGTCGTCGGCGAACGCTTCGCAGTCCGTAACTCCGGCGCCACTGCCGTCGTCGAGGGTGTGGGCGATCATGGTTGCGAGTACATGACGGGTGGAAAGGTGGTCATCCTCGGAGCCACCGGACGTAACTTCGGCGCCGGCATGTCCGGTGGCGTCGCGTACATCTACAACCCCGACAAGGCATTCGAGAAGAACCTCAACACCGAACTGGTGGACCTCGAGGATCTTTCGGGCGACGACTTCACCTGGTTGAAGGGCGCCATCGAACGTCATCGCGACGAAACCGGCTCCGAGGTTGCAACGCGCATCCTCGCTGACTGGTCGCAGCAGGTGGGTCACTTCGCAAAGGTGATGCCCCGCGACTACAAGAAGGTTCTTTTGGCCATCGCGGCCGCAGAGAAGGATGGCAAGAACGTGGACGAGGCAGTTATGGAGGCAGCTCGTGGGTGATCCAAGCGGCTTCCTGAAGCACACGTCGCGCGAACTTCCGGTTCGCCGGCCGGTGCCGTTGCGCCTGCTCGACTGGAAAGAGGTCTACGAGGAGTTCCCGAAGGAAACCCTCAAGACCCAGGCCAGCCGTTGCATGGACTGCGGAATTCCTTTCTGCCACAACGGTTGCCCTCTCGGAAACTTGATTCCCGAGTGGAACGACCTGGTCTACAAGGACCACTGGCACGACGCCATCGAGCGTCTGCACGCGACCAACAACTTCCCGGAGTTCACCGGTCGTCTGTGCCCCGCACCCTGTGAGGCGTCCTGTGTCCTGGGCATCAACCAGGATCCGGTCACCATCAAGCAGGTCGAGGTCGAGATCATCGACAAGGCCTTCGACGAAGGGTGGGTCAAGCCGGTTCGCGCCGCGCACGCCACCAACAAGAAGGTTGCGGTTGTCGGCAGTGGTCCGGCCGGTCTGGCTGCAGCGCAGCAGCTGACCCGCGCCGGTCACGCAGTGACGGTCTTCGAGCGGGCAGACCGCATCGGCGGCCTGCTGCGCTACGGCATCCCCGAGTTCAAGATGGAGAAGCGGCACATCGACCGCCGTCTCGAGCAGATGGAAGCCGAAGGCACCGTCTTCAAGACCAACGTCAATGTCGGCGTGGACATCACCGCGGACGAGCTGCGTGAGCAGTTCGACGCAGTGGTTCTGGCCGGCGGCGCCACCGCAGCTCGCGATCTTCCGATCCCGGGCCGCGAACTGGACGGCATCCACCAGGCGATGGAGTTCCTGCCGATCGCCAACCGCGTGCAGTTGGGTGACCTCGACGCTCCCACCATCACCGCTGAGGGCAAGAAGGTTGTCATCATCGGCGGCGGCGACACCGGAGCGGACTGCCTCGGCACCTCGCACCGTCAGGGTGCGGCCAGCGTCCACCAGTTCGAGATCATGCCGCGTCCGCCGGAGACTCGCGCCGAGCAGACTCCGTGGCCGACGTACCCGCTCATGTTCCGCGTGGCTTCGGCTCACGAGGAGGGCGGCGAGCGTCTGTTCTCCGTCAACACCGAGAACTTCGTCGGTGAAAACGGCAAGGTCACCGGACTCAAGGCTCACGAGGTCGAGATGAAGTCGGGTCGCTTCGAGAAGGTCGAGGGCTCGGACTTCGAGCTCGAAGCCGATCTCGTGCTCCTGGCAATGGGCTTCGTCGGTCCCGAGAAGCCGGGTCTGCTCACCGATCTCGGTGTCGACTTGAACGAGCGTGGCAACGTCGCCCGCACGTCGAAGTGGAACACCAACGTCGACGGCGTGTTCGTGGCCGGCGACATGGGCCGCGGTCAGTCCCTGATCGTCTGGGCCATCGCCGAGGGACGTTCCGCAGCAGCCGCTGTGGACACCTACCTCGAGGGTGTCACGGCCCTTCCGTCACCGATCCACCCGACAGCGGCTCCGCAGCGCTAGAGGCTCTCACAAAGCCGCACCCCACCGCATTCGGTGGGGTGCGGCTTTGTTTCTGCAAGCAATTCGCACGATCTGTAACAAACCTTCATCAATCGTGCATCGGACAGACACAACGCCCAGACAGTATGATTCCGGAGCACCGATAGTGGTGTATGGGTTGCTGAAGGTAAAACAGGGGAGTTTCATGCGTGCGAGGCGTCTCGTTGCGGTGTTGTCGGCACTTGCTGCGGCAGTAGTGGTACCGGTTGTCAGTGCTCCCGTGGCGTCGGCTGATCCCTGCCCCAGCCTGTACGTCGTGGCCATCCCGGGAACCTGGGAGCCCTCGGGCACCAGGCCCGGCGCCGGCATGCTCGCCCCGGTGACCAACGGGCTTCCGGGCTCCGTACGCACCGATTACGTCACCTACTCGGCGACGGCCTTCCCGTGGGAGTCCAACGTCTACGCCAAGTCGAAGCAGCAGGCCGTCGACAATGCCCGCGGCATGATCGGCGCCATGGCCGCCTCGTGCGGTGACACTCGCTTCGCCATCGTCGGATACAGCCAGGGCGCCGACGCGGCAGGCGATCTCGCCGCCGAGATCGGAACCGGCATCGGCGTGGTCCCCCCGACTCGCGTCGAGGGCGTCGGCTTGCTGTCCGATCCCCGTCGTTCCGAGTCCGACGTCCTGATCGGCCCCGCTGTCGGCGGTAACGGTGCCAGCGGCCCTCGCATCGGTGGATTCGGTTGGCTGTCAGGCAAAACGGTGACGCTCTGCGCGGTCGGTGACCTGTACTGCTCGACGCCGAAGGACGATTTCGTGATGCGTCTGGCCGGATTCATGGCTCAGGCGTCCGATCCCACTCCGGCCAGTGCGCTCGCGCTGCGCGACGAGGCCGCCGTGATCGTCAATGATCTGATCACCGCAGGCGGTCTCCCCGCTTTGATGGCCCAGCTCGATCCGGGCGCGAACTCGCGGCGCATCGATCAGTTGGTCGACTTCTACGGCTCGCAGGTCCACACCGACTACACGCGTTACGTCGTTGACGGCGCAGGCAATTCGGCTACATCCTGGCTGCACGGCTGGTTGGCCGGCAAGGCCTGATCAGCAGTACGTCTGCTCCGCCGTGTCGACGTAGATCTCGGCAACGCGCTGCGAGGACATCGGCGTGATCTTTGAGTACACCTCGCCGACGGAGTCGAACTCTGCCAGCACTTCGGACCGAGGCATACCGTCAGCGAGCGCCTTGCAGGTGCCGTCGGCGTAGAGGATCTCTGCGGAATCCATTCCGGCGGGCGGGATCCCGGCCAGACGCAGAGCGGCGATGTACCGCTGCCCCTTCTCGCCGGCGTTCGCGACGATCTCTTCCGGTGAGCGGGCGTCGATCGGTGCATTGGCCGCTGGCGCTACCGGTAGCGACACCGGCGGGGGCGTCGATTCGACGACGCTCGGCGCGGCTTCCGGAGTTGTTGCGGCGAGCGGGCTGGTCGGCAGCTCGGAAAGCGTACTGGGGGCAGTCGAACTCGACGTCGCCGCAACCGACGTGCTGGTGGCCGCAGAAGTGGATTCCGATGCGTCGCTGTCGGACTGGCTGCTGCAGCCGCTGAGGAGTAGGCCCGCTGCCGCGACGCAGAGGACCAGTCTGTTCGTGTTCATCACCCGTGAGTGTTACACACCGTACCGCTTATTTTGTCCGTTTTAAGGAAACTCCCTTTTGCCCTGTTTTTAAGTCGAAGTCCTGTGATATACATCTGTTCAGTTGTTACTTGTGAGTAGGAGCACACCGCAAAGACCTTGTCGGCGGCGGTCGAAACACAAGCAATGACTGCGAGTTTCGTCCCCCATCACATAAACGGCAGGGAGAAATCAGTGCAGAAATCTCACAAGAACGGCAACAGACGTCTCGGCACGCGCGTGGCCGTCATTGCAGGTACCGCAGGTGCGGTCCTCGCGTTCGCGGCGCCGATGGCCTCGGCTCAGGACCCGGTCGACAATTCGGTACCGGGCGCCGCAGTGTGTCCGGCTACTGCCGAATCCTGTGTGTCGGTTGTGGTTCAGAGCGGAACCTTCGACAACAACGGCTTCAACCTCCCGATCGGAAAAGGCGACATGATCATCGCCGCCGAGGCCGGCTCCGGTGAAGGTGAGTCCACCGTTCTTCTCCCGCGCGACGACGGACACCACGGTGTCTACTCCAAGCCGTTGACCGTTCCGGGTGGAGTCCTGGGAATCGATCTTCCGTTCGGCAATCTCTTCGGCCTGGCCGCAGTAACGGCCGAAGTGGAGGCAACGGCTGCGCCGACCCTCAACGGAATCATCACCGACATGGATCTGAGCATCCCGGTGCGGATGAAGATCAACAACGCGTTCCTCGGTGACAACTGCTACCTGGGTTCCGCGGCGGCGCCGGTGAATCTTCGTCTCGCGCCTGACCCGTCGGTGGTACCGACCTACACGGTGCTGCCGTCGACTGCGCTGAAGGTGAGCCCGGTCGGGAACGAGGCAACCGGCTTCGCGCTGCCCGCCGCCAGTGGTTGCGGACCGTTCGGAGTGCTGAACCCGATCGTCAACTGGCGAGCAAAGGTACCGGCCACGTCGGGAACCTCGCTCAGCACGATCTCCGACGCCTACCTGTACCCGGGCGGCCTCACCGGTAGCGATCCTCTCGACGATCTCGGCGGCGGAACAGGATCCAGCGGTTCCAGTGGCTCGAGCGGTTCGTCCGGAAGCTCCGGTTCCTGAAAAATCGGAAGCCTAGACGCAGCGGTGGTGACGGAATGTCACCACCGCTGCGGCGTCCGACCTGTAATAACCTGTGCCTCAGGGTGGGCGAAGGCGGCACTCCATCAGGAGCACCTGCGCGGCCACGAAATCACAGGGGAGTCCTCAAACATGTTTCGAGACAGCGTTCTTGCTGGTCCGGTCCTGCGCCGGGGTGTGACGGCACTGGCAGTTGCGGCCGCAGCCACCATGTTTGTCGGTACTGCAGCGACGGCGGAGCCGGCGGCAGTCGCCGGTGAGGTGTCCGCGGACTCCATCGCGGCAGCCCGTGCGCAGGCCATCGGAACGACGGTCACCGTCGTGGGAACCGCGACTACGCCGTCGGGAGTCTTCGAATCCAGCTTCTACGACAAGGGCTTTGGTCTCCAGAGCGGCAATTCGGGCATCTACATCAGCGATCCGAACAACTCCGGGATTGCTCTCGGCGATCAGGTTCAGGTCACCGGAGTCCTCGCGGATCAGGAAGGCCTGCTCGTCGTCCGCCCGACTGCCGTCGAGGTAATCGGTACGACTACCCAGATCAGCCCGGCGCGACTGCCCCTCAATGCAATCGGTGAGGGCAGCGAAGGTCGTCTCGTGACGGTGTCCGGAATCGTGAGCGGACCCGTCGTCGACGATCTGCCGTACGGCCACAAGATCCTGGTCTCGGGCGCCGAGGGAAACACCGTCATCTTCGTCAACACCCAGACCGGAATCGACGTCGATGCCGTCGCCGTCGGACGCCCGATCACCGTCACCGGTTTCAGTGGCCAGTACGCCAGCACCTACGAGGTTCTTCCCCGCTCGGAAGCCGATGTGCAGCAGGGTTTCACGGGAAGCCTGAGTTTCGGAAGCTGACCTAGATCTCGAACCGAGCTCCGACGCGCATCGACCCGGGAGACAACCGGCTGATCGTGCGTCCGAGCTTGGCTTCGACGGTCACGGGTACGACGGCCTTGTTCGTGCGAACCGCTTTCACGATGGCACTGGCGACTCGGTCAGGCGTGAAGTTGCGCTTGCGGTAGAAGTTGTCGACCTTGGTCTGGTTCTCGAGCTGCTCCTCGGCGGTGGTCCCGGCGAACTCGGTGGTCTTGAGGATGTTCGTGTGAACGAGGCCGGGGCAGATGGTGCTGACGCCGATGCCGTGTGGAAGCAGCTCTGCCCGTAGGCAATCCGAGAGCATGAATACCGCTGCTTTGCTTGTCGAATACGCGGTGAGGGCCTTCTGTGGTGTGTACGCGGCGGCCGAGGACAGATTGACGACGTGCCCTCCTGTTCCCCGGTCGATCATCATCGGGGTAAATGCCCGGCAGCCGTAGACAACTCCCCAGAAGTTGATGTCCATGACGCGCTCGAACTGGCGCTGCTCGGTGTCGGCGAACGTTCCCGAGAACCCGATTCCGGCGTTGTTGACGACGATGTCCGGTACGCCGTGATGTGCCGCGACGGTCTCGGCGAACCGAATCACGGCCTGTTCGTCGGACACGTCCACCTGATAGGCGTGGGCACCGCCACCGAACACTGCTTCGGCGCCGCCCGCTTGCGAAGGGATGTTTACAAGTGCCGCAGTGTCCTGCGCGCTTTCGAGATTGATGTCGGAGACCACGACGATAGCTCCCTGGGCGGCGAAGGCGAGGGCCGTTTCACGCCCGATGCCGCTGCCCGCACCGGTGATCACCACCAGCGTGCCGGTGAGATCGCGCAGTCGACGCTGCAACTTCGTTCCGCGTCGCCAGCCGGTGACGTCCTTCAGTAGCCCCATTGGTTGCCCTTTTCGTGTGTACGTTTGTGGCGTGTGTCTCTAGCTGACTTCCCCTCTGCGAAAGGTATCCGATGAGCGAGCTTCGTGTAGTTGCAACCATCCCGGCCAAGTCCGGTTCCGAGGACGACGTCCGATCGGCTCTGACAACTCTCGCGGAGGCGAGTCGGTCCGAGGACGGCTGTGTGTCGTACGAGTTGTTCGAGTCAGCGGCTGCGCCCGGCACGTTCGTCACGATCGAAACTTGGCGCGGGCAGGAGGAGTTGGACGCTCACATGCAGTCCCCGCATCTGCAGGCCGCGCTGGCCGCCGCCGGACCACTTCTCGACGGCGCTCCGGCGATTCATCCGTTGAAAGGCGCCTGAATCAGAATGAATTCCTGACCTTCGCTAAGGGTCTGACCTGCGAATGTCGCTCGAAAACTGACCAATCTTCGCGCTCCATTCCACTGAGCGGGACCTGCGACTAATACCTGTGCCTTAAGTCACAAACTGTCTCGACAATGCTTCACATCACAGTTTCTGACCTGGAGGTTTTGAATGAGTCGCAGTTCTCGGCGCGGTCACCGCAAGGTTGCCGCCGTCGCGCTGGCAGTCTCCGCCGGCCTGTTCGTCTCGTCGTGCGCTGACAGCGGGAACGGGGGTGGGAGCGGCGACGCACCGGACTCCGGTTCGGGATTGTCCATCGGCCCGGTCAACGAGCAGTCCGGCGAGGGCGATCCGGTCAAGGGCGGCACCCTCACGTTCAGCGGGTACTCCGCCGTCACCAATCTCGATCCGGCGAAGACTCAGATCGCCGGTTCGGTCGCCGGTTCGGAGTTGGGCGCGATCTACGACACGCTCCTGCGGTACGACCCGGCATCCAAGGAATTCGTTCCGAAGCTCGCAGAGTCGATGGAGCCGAGTTCCGACTTCAAGACGTGGACCCTCGAACTGCGTGACGGTGTGAAGTTCAGCGACGGGACGCCGGTGGATTCGGCGGCCGTCTCGGCGAGCCTCAATCGCTACGTCACCAACAAGGGACCGCAGTCGAGTCTGTACGCGTCGAAGGTCGCGTCGGTAGACACTCCGGATCCGTCGACGGTCGTCTTCAATCTCGTCGACCCGTGGACCGGTATCGAGTCACTGCTCTCCACCGGCCCCGGCATGATCGTCGCGCCGAGCGCCCAGCAAGGTGATCAGTTCACCCCGATCGGCGCGGGTGCCTTCACCCTCGAGAAGTTCGCTCCCAACGAGGAATTGATCCTCGACGCTCGGGAGGACTACTTCGACGGTGCCCCGAACGTGGACAAGCTGCGGTTGATCAGCATCGTCGGTTCGCAGTCCACCACCGAATCGCTCAAGAGCGGCGGCACGGACGTCGCATACATGCGTTCGCTACCGAACGTGCTGGATCTGATCGACTCCGGCTACCCGGGCTTCGTCGACATTCCGTCGCTGTCGTACCTGTCGCTGGTGAACACGGCACCCGGTCGTCCCGGTGCCGACGTGCGCATCCGTCAGGCATTGGCGCTCGCAACCGATCCCGTCGCACTCGACAACCGACTCAACGAGGGCAAGGGTCTGCCCGGACAGGTCATCTTCCAGGACACCTCCCGCTGGCATAACGACGTCGCTCCGATCGGCGTCGACACCGCCAAGGCGAAGCAGCTTCTCGACGAGGCCAAGGCCGACGGTTACGACGGCAAGATCACATACCTTACGCTGCAGGAGAATTCGGCGCAGGCGATGGCTCTCGCACTGCAGTCGATGGCCAACGCCGTCGGTTTCGATTTCCAGATCGAGTACGTCAACTCGGTTGCCGACGTCGTCAAGCGTTTGTACGCCGACCGCGACTTCGACATGGCAACAGGTTCCGCCAGCCTCGCGGAAGCCGATCCTTTCGAGCGTCTGTACTCCAATCTCAAGTCGGGTGGACGGAACAACGCCACGAGCTTCTCCGACCCCGAGATGGATTCGCTGCTCGATCAATTGGGTGTCGCGACGTCGACCGACTCGAAGATCGAGGTGCTCGCCAAGATCCAGGAGCGCGCCAATGAGGTTGTGCCGTGGCAGGTTTACGGCAACACCCCGTGGCTCGGTGTGTGGGGACAGAACGTCCACGGCATTCAGCAGAGCCTGGACGGAATCATGTTCTTCGACAAGGCCTGGAAGAACTAGACACCTGAATGACTGAATGGACCCGAGAAGCGTCCCTGCGGGGACGCTTCTCGGCATCAGAGAGTGGGATAGATCAAGAAGTGAGATCGAGGGCAGCGCGGACGATGCTGTCGGAGTCGAGGCCGTGGTATCGGTAGACGTCCTCGAGCGAACCGACCTGACCGAACCGGCTCACTCCGAGCGCAGCACCCGGAACGTTGTTGATTCCCGTCAGGAACGCGAGGGTGTGCGGGTGCCCGTCGAGAACGGTCACCATCGGCGCGGACCGGCTACTCGGAAAGACCTGATCCAGGATCCACGACGGACCGTCCGCGAGACCGCGCCGAGACTGGAGTGCTTCGAAGAGCAAGCCGGGGCTGGTCACGCAGACGACGTCGGCGGAAATGCCCTGCTCGCCCAGTCTTTCGGCTGCGACCAGTGTTTCGGTGACAGTGGCACCCATGCCGACCAGGGTGACGGCCGGATCAGGGTTGTGCCGCAGTGTGTACGCGCCGGCCACCACCTGACGTCGACGGCGTTCTCGCGCAGCCGGATCGGTCGGTACCGCGGCCAGGGCCTGATCGACCGGACGGGTCGACAGGCGCAGGTACGACGAGCTGCCGTCCGGTCGGCCCAGGCGTCCGATGCTGTCGAGGAGCGTCCACTCCACGTCGACGGCGAATGCCGGTTCGAAACTGGTGCAACCCGGCTGTTCCAGTCCGATGGACGGGGTCTTGATCGACTGGTGCGCACCACCTTCGGCGGCCAAGGTGACGCCCGACGGAGTGCCGACCATGATCGACTGTCCACCGGCGTAGATGCCGTACGACCACGGTTCGAGAGCCCGCTCGATGAAGGGGTCGTACATCACGCCGATAGGGAAGAGTGGCTGGCCCCAACGACTCCAGGTTGCACCGAGTTCGCCCATCAGTCCGACCAGGTTGGTCTCGGCGATACCGAGTTCCATGTGCTGACCGGTGGGCTTCTCACGCCAGTGCATGATCGTTTCGGCGTCGTCGGCAAACCAGTTGTGCCGCTCGTCGGGGGACCAGACCCCGACCTTGTTCAGCCAGCCTGCGAGGTTGGTGGTGGAACTGACGTCCGGGCTCAGTGTGACAACACGTTTCGCGGCGTCCGGCGCTTCGCGGCTGAGGTCGAGTAGTACCCGGCCGAGAGCTGCCTGAGTGGTGGACGTGCCGGAGGGCGTACGGCCGATGTCTTTCGGAACTGCCGGGGGCACCAGATGCTCCACCTTCGGGCGAGTCAGGCGCCCAGCGGTTTCGGCGCAGATGCGGCCGGACGGGCTGTCGGTCTCGAACCGTTCCCAGGGCTTCGACGGATCCATGCCGAGTTCCGCCGCCAGGTGCTCGAACTGCTCGGCGGTGAGCAGCGACGAGTGGTTCTGCGGATGACCCTGCGTCGGCAGACCCCGACCCTTGATCGTGTACGCGATGATCACGGTGGGACGGGTGTCGTCGATCTGTGCGTACGCCTCTCGCAGAGCGTCGAGGTCGTGGCCACCGAGATTGCGGATGGCCTCGAGCACCGTGGCGTCGTCGAGGTCGTCGATCAGCGCCGTGATCGCGTCGGCGTCCGCCGCGTCGCCGGGCAGTCTCAGACGTACCTCGTCGGCCGTGCATCGCAGCAGGCGCTGGTACTCCGGATTCGGCATGTCCAGGATTCGTTCGCGCAACGCGGTGCCGCCCGGCCGGGTGAACAGTGATTCCAGCAGCGCACCGAACTTCACGGTGATGACCTGCCAGCCGGCACCCGAGAACATGTGCTCCAGGCGGGTTGCCGCGATGTTCGGCACCACCCGGTCGAGTGATTGGCGGTTGAGGTCGACTATCCACACGATCTCACCCAGTTCGGCAACCGAATGATCGAGAACTGCTTCCCACACCGCGCCCTCGTCGAGTTCGGCGTCACCGACCAGGGAGTACTGACGCCCGGTTCCGGCGCCGCCGAGGGAGGCGTCGACGTATCGGCGAGCGATGGCGCCCCAGATGGGAGCCGTCGCGCCGATACCCACCGAACCGGTCGAATAATCCACCGGATCAGGATCTTTCGATCGACTCGGGTAGCTCTGCAGGCCCCCGAATTCGCGCAGAGTCGTCAGGTAGGACTCGTCGAGTTCGCCGAGCAGATAGTTGATGCCGTGGAGCACCGGCGCCGCATGCGGCTTGACGGAAACCCGGTCGCCGGAACGAAGTTGGCCGAACCACAGGGACGTCATGATCGAGACCATCGACGCGCACGAGGCCTGATGGCCGCCGACCTTGAGCCCGCTGGGATTCGGACGGACACGGTTGGCGTGATGGATCATCGCGGTCGACAACCACAGAACGCGCTTCTCGATCTCCGCCAGTGACTCGGGAGCGTTCTGGTCGATGTTGGGGCTGTTCACGGCCGGTCCTGCCTTCAGTAGTGGACATCGATCACCGCACCGCCTGTACCCCAGATCGTGGGGCCGACGATGTGGTTGTGATGTTTGGCAGGACTTCCTGAGGCCGAACCGTTCGGTGCGGCAAAGTCCAGCCGCACCTGTCGATCTGTTGTGCAGATTCTGCGTCAAAGTCCATCATCGGCATACAGATTGAGCAATAGCTACCCGGTGGATTGAGCAATGTGCGCAACACCGAGGGCTGTGCGCCGTGACAGGTGGGCACTATGCGCAGTGCACCGCCAGTCGCGCGCGGTCAGTCCATCAGGTCGTGGACGTAGCACCAGCGCCAGGATTCGCCGGGCTCGTGTGAGCGCATGACCGGGTGCCCGGTTTCGCGGTAGTGGTTGGTGGCGTGCTGATGAGGGCTGGAATCGCAGCATCCGACGTGGCCGCAGGACAGGCACATGCGCAGGTGAGACCAGTTATCCTCGCCCAACTCGGCGCACTCCTGGCAGACGCCGGGCGTAAGCGCCGCCGGGTCCGTTTCGGGCGCATTGGTTAGTTCCTCGCAACCGGTGGGAGCGGGTGCGGGCTGCTGTGTGCGAGCTGCTGCTCGCTTCAGGATTTTCTTCATCGCCTTCCATACTGCATGCTGCCAGGGTGAACGGCATATTACTGGGGGTTGTAGTAGCGGCGTTGCTGGTGGCGGCGGTCGCGCGAAGGTTCGGGCTGTCTTCGCCGCTGATCCTCGTCCTGGTCGGTTTGATCGCCTGTCAGATACCGGGTGTTCCGGAATTGGAACTCGATCCCGACCTCGTCCTGTTCGTCGTGTTGCCTCCACTTCTGTACTCGGCAGCACTGGACAGTTCATACCTGGCTTTGCGCTCGAATCTGCGTCCGATCGGATTTCTCGCGGTGGGGCTTCCCCTGGCGACGACGGCTGCGGTGGGCTTTGTCGCCTACCTGATCGTGCCGGAGTTCTCGATAGCGGCTGCTCTGGTTCTCGGCGCGATCGTGGCGCCGCCGGACGCGGTGTCCGCGAGCGCAATCGGACGCAAGCTCGGCCTGCCGCGCCGGATCATGACCCTGCTGGGCGGGGAGAGCCTGCTCAACGACGCCACCGCTCTGACGGCGTACAAGTTCGCTCTCGCGGCTGCCGTCGGTACGGGTGCGACGCTGATCGGCGGCTTCGAGACCTTCCTCGTCGCGGCGGTCGGTGGAACGGTGATCGGCCTCGCGGTGGGGTTCGTCATCTCGAAGGTTCGCGGCAAGCTCCAGGATCCGGTGATGGAGAGCGGAATCGGATTGGTGGTGCCGTTCTTCACCTACCTGGCTGCGGAAGAGGTCCACGCGTCGGGCGTCATCGCGGTCGTCGTAGCCGGATTGTTCCTCGGCCAGCGCTCCACCCGCGCGAGTTATGCGACGCGTTTGCAGGACACGGCAGTGTGGAGGGCCGTCGACCTGATCCTGGAGTCGTTCGTCTTCCTGTTGATCGGTCTCCAATTGCCCAGTGTCGTCAACGGATTGCAGGGGTACAGTACTTCGATCGTCGTCTGGGCGTCGGTTGCCGTTCTCGTGACCGTCGTGGTGGTCCGAATCGCCTGGGTGTTCCCGTTCACGTACGTACCGCGCTGGCTGTCGCCGCGTATTCGAGCGAGGGAGCCGGAGATTTCGGCGCGGGCGGTGTTCGTCGTGTCGTGGGCCGGTATGCGAGGGGTCGTGTCGCTGGCAGCTGCCTTCGCCATTCCGCTGACGGTCAACAGTGGGGAGGACTTCCCGGGGCGGTCGCTGATCCTCTTCCTGACGTTTGTCGTCGTGGTCGGCACGCTGTTGCTGCACGGCCTGACGTTGCCGTGGGTGATCCGTGTCCTCGGCGTGCAGGGGGACGAAGAGCAGTCCGACGCCCGCGCCGAGGCGGCAGCCCAGGACAAGGCTGCACGGGCCGCTGCGGCGCGGCTGGACGAATTGGTCGGAGCCGACGCCGACGACGTCCCTCAGGTCCGCAATCGTGCCGCGGACATCTTGCGAAGCTGGAACACCCACCGCGCGAACTCGGCGTGGGAGCGACTGGGACGCAGCGACGAGGATCTGGGGGAGAGCCCGTCGAACGCCTTCCGCTCGCTGCGCCTCGAGATGATCGATGCCGAGCGAGGCGTCTTCATCGCCGAACGCGATGCCGGCCGGATCGACGACGAGGTCCTCCGGAAGGTACTTCGCGAGCTCGATCTCGAGGAAGCGACGCTCGACCGGGACTAGACCGGCTGGTCTGCTGTCCACGAAGGTAACCGCTGGCCAGGGTCGGTTTACCTGACTGTTGAGGCCTGCAACTTAACCGATTCCACTGAGCGAGACTCGATCCAATTTTCTGTGCCTCCCATCACAGACTGTTTCGTGTTCAACATCACGTCACGGTCTTACCCCGCCTTGGAGGCATTCGAATGAGTCGTAGTTCCCGCCGCGGAAGTCGCAGATTGGCTGCGGCTGCGCTGGCGATCACCGCAAGTATGTTCCTGGCGTCGTGCGCCGACAACGGCTCGAGCAATGGCGGCGGCGAATCCGCTGATTCCGGTTCCTCACTGAAGATCGGCATGGTCAACGAGCAGGCCGATCCCGGCACTCCCACCAAGGGCGGCACGCTGACGTTCAGCGGTTACTCGGCGGTCACGACTCTCGATCCCGCGAAGGCTCAGGTTGCCGGCGCCACCGGTGGCAGCGAGCTCAGCGCCATCTACGACGTGCTCATGCGTTACGACCCCATCGGGCAGAGGTTCGAGCCCAAGCTCGCTCAGTCGCTGGAAGCGAGTTCGGACAGCAAGACCTGGACGCTGAAGCTCCGCGACGGTGTGAAGTTCAGCGATGGCACAGCTCTCGACTCGAAGGCCGTCGCCGACAGCATCAACCGCTACGTCACCAACAAGGGACCTCAGTCGAGCCTGTGGGCTTCCAAGGTTGCCTCGATCGACACCCCCGACGCGACGACCGTAGTCTTCAACCTCGTTGATCCGTGGACAGGCATCCAGTCGATGCTCGCCACCGGACCCGGCATGATCGTCGCCCCGAGCGCCCAGCAGGGTGACCAGTTCACCCCGATCGGCGCCGGCGCCTTCACCCTCGAGAAGTTCGCTCCCAACGAGGAACTGCTGTTGGCTGCTCGCCCCGACTACTACGACGGCGCACCGAACATCGACAAGCTCAAGCTGATCAGCATCGTCGGCGCTCAGCCCACCGCCGAAGCACTCAAGACGGGCGGCATCGACGCCGCGTACATGCGTACGCTCACCCCGATCCTGGATCTGATCGAGTCGGGTTACCCCGGCTTCGTCGACATCCCGTCGCTCGGTTACATCGCCAACGTGAACATGGCCCCGGGCCGCCCGGGCTCGGATGTCCGTGTCCGCCAGGCGATGGCGCTGGCCGTCGATCCGGAGACGCTCAACACCCGCGTCAACAACGGCAAGGGACTGCCCGGCCAGGAGATCTTCCAGGACACCTCGCGCTGGCACAACGACGTCGCACCGATCGGCGTCGATCCCGCCAAGGCGAAGGAACTGCTCGATCAGGCCAAGGCGGACGGCTACGACGGAAAGATCACCTTCCTCTCCATCCAGGAACCGTCCGCACAGGCAACGGCTCTGGCCATCCAGGCGATGCTCAACGCAGTCGGCTTCGACGCTCAGATCGAATACGTCACCGGTGCAGGTGATCTGGTCAAGCGGATGTACGCCGATCACGACTACGACATGAGCACCGCAGCACTGAGCCTCGCCGAGGCCGATCCCTACGAGCGTCTGTACACGGGCATCAAGTCCGGTGGCCGTAACAACGCGACCGGCTACTCCGACGCCGAAATGGATGCTCTCCTGGACAAGTTGGGTGTCGCAACCACCGACGAGGACAAGAAGGCAGTCCTGGCACAGATCCAGGAACGCGCCAACGAGACCGTCCCGTGGCAGGTGTGGGGCAACGTCGCCGCACTCGACGTGTGGAACCAGAACGTTCACGGACTCGAGCAGAGCCTCGACGGAATCGTGCTCTTCGACGGAGCTTGGAAGTCCTAGAGAGCCTGAAGTTCACAGCCGGCCCCGCGCCCGTATTGCAGCGGATCGGGGCCGGCTGCGAACGAAGAAATGAAATCAGAGGAACTGCTGTGTATTGCGAGCTCGCTGTCCGAAGGAGACGAAATCGATGAACATCGGCGCAATAGGTAAGAAATTGGGCCAGCTCGTCATTGTGATCCTGATCGTCAGCTTCGGAACCTTCGTGCTGGCATCACTGATCCCCGGCGATCCCGCTGTCTCCGTTCTCGGTGAAGGCCGAACGCCTGCCGAGTACGAGGAAGTTCGGCAACAGCTCGGACTCAACGATCCACTCCTGGTTCGCTATTGGGACTGGCTGACCAGCGCTCTCCAGGGCGACCTCGGCAACTCGCTCGTTCCCCCGCAGCAGGACGTCCTCACCGCGATCAGTTCCGCTCTCCCCGTCAGCGTTCAGTTGGCAGTGATGGGTCTGGTCATCGCACTCGTCGTCGCAGTTCCGCTCGCACTCTGGTCGGCGCACCACGAAGGCGGCGTCATCGACCGCGTCATCAGCGCCGCGACGTTCGGTGTTCTTTCCGTCCCGAGCTTCCTCGCCGGTCTGTTGCTGATCATGGTCACCGTCAACTGGCTCGGCTGGTTCCCGCGATCACAGTGGGTGCGCATCGGCGACAGCCTGTCCGGAAACCTTTCACACGCAATACTTCCCGCGATCACCATCAGCCTCCTCGAGATGGCGATGTTCACTCGCGTTCTCCGATCCGACCTGGTGACGACGCTCCGTGAGGATTACATCCTCGCGTCGAAGGCCAAGGGAATGCCCACGCTGCGAGTGCTTTTCAGCGACGCGCTTCGCCCGTCGTCGTTCTCGCTCATCACGATGATGGGTCTGGCTCTCGGCGGCATGATCGGCAGCACCGTGATCGTCGAGACGCTGTTCTCACTGCCCGGAATGGGCACGCTCATCGTCCGCGCAGCGCAGCAGGGTGATTCGCCGATGCTGCTGGGCGCGGTGGTCGTGATCGCGGTCATCTACGTCCTCGTCAACAGTGCGATCGATGTTCTGTACACCTATCTTGACCCGAGGAGTCGTCGTGTCCATGTCTGAAGTGACGCCAGACGGAGCGGCCCCGTCGCCGGCCCCGTCCGAGGTGATGACATACCGGCAGCAGACAGTCCTGCTGGCTCCCGGTCCCGTCGAGACGCTGGAACAGCCCAAGAATCTGGTCCTGATCGGATCGATTCTCACAGTGGTCGGCGTTGCGCTGCTCGGCACCGCACTCTTCGGTTCAGCGATCATGATGACCGTCCGCATCGTGCTCGCGCTCGTTGCCCTGGTTTTCCTCTTCAAGGGTCTCGGCAAACTCGGTACGTCCAAGTGGGGCAGTCAGTTCGATCTCTCGTACTGGTTGGCGTGCATCTGGCTGGTCGCGCTGATCCTGGCCGCGATCTTCGCGCCGCTGCTGCCGCTCGGTGAGTACAAGGACACGGTCAAGACCTTGGCCGAGCCGGGCTTCGCCTCGCCGAGCCTGCTCTCCGATCATCCGTTGGGTACCAACAACTTCGGTCTCGACCTCCTCGCCCGCGCCCTGTTCGGTGCTCGTGCCTCCTTGACTGTCGCCATCTGCGCCGTGCTGATCGGCATGATCATCGGTGGCACCATCGGCGTCATGGCCGGCTATTTCCGTGGCAAGGTCGACGCCGTGGTCGGAATCCTGACCAACTCGCTGCTGGCCATTCCTTCTCTGGTGCTGCTCATCGCACTGGCCGCGGTGCTCACGTCGAACCTGCGCAACATCACCCTCGCACTGTCGATTCTCTGCATTCCCAGCATGGTTCGAATCGCCAGGGCAAACACCATCGTCGTCGCCCAACGGGAGTTCGTGCTTGCCGCGAGAGCCATGGGCGCCACCAAATGGCGCGTCATCTGGCGCGAGCTGGTTCCCAACGTCCTCGTTCCCGTCGCCGCGCTCGGCCTGGTGGCCGTCTCCGGCCTGATCGTCGCGGAAGCATCACTGAGCTTCCTCGGACTCGGTATCGCACAACCTGATCCGACCTGGGGCAACATGATTGCGGAAGGTCAGGGCGGGATCGTGGAGAAGCATCCGTTCATCGTCCTGGTACCAGGCGTCTTCCTCTTCCTGACGGTGTTCTCCTTCAACCTCATCGGCGAGAAGTATCGGAGTAAGCTGTGACCACTTCAGCTCAGCACGGCGTTCCGCTGCTGCAGGCGGACAACATCAGAACCGTATTCGCCACTCCCCGTGGCCAGTTGCGAGCAGTCGACGGTGTCTCGATCCACGTCTCCGCCGGCGAAACTCTCGGCATCGTGGGTGAATCCGGTTCCGGCAAGTCGGTTCTCGGGCGCACCATCATGGGACTGCTCCAGAAGGGTCCGGCTCTCGACATCAGCGGGACGGTGACGTTTGCCGGCCGCGACATGTCGACGATGAAGAAGTCGGAGATGAAGCACTTCTGGGGACCCGAGATCGCCATGGTCTTCCAGGATCCGATGACCTCGCTCAATCCGTTCAAGCGCATCGGTACCCACATCACCGAATCCTTGAAGTTCCACCTGGGTCTGAAGAAGGACGCGGCCCGCGATCGCGCAGCGGAACTCCTGTCGATGGTGGGTATCCCCGAGCCCAAGCGTCGGCTCGACCAGTACCCCCACGAACTTTCGGGCGGTATGCGACAGCGCGTGGTCATCGCGATGGCCCTGGCCTGCGAGCCGAAACTGCTGATCGCGGACGAGCCGACCACCGCTCTCGACGTGACGGTGCAGAAGCAGATTCTCGATCTGCTCGCCTCACTCAACGACAAGCTCAACATGGCCGTCATCCTGATCAGCCACGACCTCGGTGTGGTCTCGGGCCGATCCGATCGTGTCGCCGTCATGTACGCCGGTTCCGTCGTGGAAACGTCGGCAACCGAAGAGTTGTTCACTCGTCCTCGCCACCCGTACACCGAAGCGCTGATGGCCGCGATTCCGCGACTCGAGTCACCGACGCACACAGTGCTGCAGACAATTCCGGGCGGTCTCCCGGACATGACGAAGCCGATCACCGGCTGCCGCTTCGCCGCCCGCTGCCGTTACGCCCAGGACGACTGCCTGACCGGCGACCCGGCCCTGGCTCCCGGCGGACCGGGGGACAACACAACCGAAAGCCACACGTTCGCGTGCCACTACCCGGTCGACACCCCTGAAGGCACAACGGCATTGGTCGCCAACGAGAAGGCCGGCACTACCGCAGCGGGCCTGACGCTCGCGGTGAAGGAGATGGTCTGATGACTGCAGCAACCGATACCAGGCAGTCCGAGACGGTGGACGCGGCCTTGACGGTCGAGGACTTGGTTGTCGAATTCAACGTCGGCAAGGGGCAGACCGTTCACGCCGTGTCCGGAATCAGTTTCACCGTCGCGCCGGGCGAAACCTTGGGCGTGGTCGGTGAATCCGGCTGCGGCAAGTCCACGGCGGGCCGGGCGATCATGCAGTTGCCCTCACCGACGTCGGGCTCGATCCGCCTCGGAGAGACGGAAATGACGGCACTGGGCGCGGAAGAATTGCGTCGCAGCCGCACTCAGTTGCAGATGATCTTTCAGGATCCCATCTCCTCCTTGAATCCCCGTCGCAAGGTCAAGGCTCTCATCACCGAGGGTCCGTCGATCTGGGGTGGAAAAGACAAGGCCGCCATCGACGCTCGGGCACGCGAGGTTCTTGCCGAGGTCGGGCTGGACCCGGACATGGTGTGGGATCGAACCCCACGCGAACTCTCGGGTGGTCAGTGCCAGCGCGTGTGCATCGCCCGCGCATTGATGCTCGACCCCAAGGTCCTGATCTGTGACGAGCCGGTCTCGAGCCTCGACGTCTCCGTGCAGGCGCAGATTCTGAACCTGCTCGAGGACGCGAAGAAGCGTCACGGGCTGTCGCTGCTGTTCATTGCGCACAACATGGCCGTCGTGAAGAACATCAGTGACCGCGTGATGATCATGTACTTGGGCCGCGTCTGCGAAATCGTTCCCGCAGAAGACATGCAGAACCGCGCGCTGCACCCGTACACGCAGCTACTGCTGGCGTCGATTCCCGATCCCGACGCCACCGTCACTGCGGCGCAGAACGTCGAGCAGAAGGTCATCGAACTGCCCTCGCCGCTCAATCCGCCCAGTGGCTGCCGCTTCCGCACGCGGTGCCCGCTGGCTACTGATCTCTGCGCCGAGGTAGTTCCCGAGCTGCGTCTCGTCGAGGGCGGCCATCAGGTGGCGTGCCACCACGTGTGACTACACGCGAAGCATGTTGCGTACGTGACCGGTTTCGTTGATCGACCCGACCCTGCGGCTTCCGTTACGCGACACGAGAATGCGCGTGACGGACACGTACTCGATCGGGAAGGTCAACGGGCGCTCCAGTCCGAGCAGTTCCTGCAGAACGATGTTGACGACGCCGCCGTGGCAGAAGATCGCCACGGTGGCGTCGTTGTCCGTTGCCGCGACTATCTCGTCGATCGCACCGAGGACTCGCGCACGAAAGGCGTCGCCGTCCACCGACTCGGGGAGCCAGCCGGCTTTGATGCGCGCATAGGTTTCCGGCGCCCGCTCCAGGACCTCGTGCATCGGGATGTAGTGCGGCTGCTCGTAGTCGTATTCCGCCAGACCCTCGCGCTGGGTGACCGGAAGGCCCAATATCTGCGCTACCGGGGCTGCGGTCTCGAGTGCGCGCTTTTGCGGGCTGCTGAAGAGTCCGGTGATCCGGTACGGCGCCAGTGCTGCGGGCAGCCGTAGTGCCTGGACACGACCTTCGTCGGTCAGCGAGGGATCTGCGCGGCCTTCGGTGACCTCGGCCAGTTCGGGGAGCGCGTGTCGGATCAGGAGTAGTTGCACCTACGTCACCTTGCCATGTAGAGATCGAACGCCACCACGAGGTTTCGGCCGTCGCGTTTTGCCTGGTACATCGCGTTGTCGGCGATATCGAGCAGAGTCTCCATGCCCGGCATCGCGCGATCGGCCCAGGCGACGCCGATACTGACCGTTCCCGCGAAACCGCGAATGGATCGCGCGTGGGCCTCTTGCGCCTCTCTGATGCGCTCCGCGAGCTGGATGGCTTCCTCGAAGGTGCAGTCGGCGGCGGCGACGGCAAATTCCTCACCACCCAGTCGGCCGGAGAGTCCCAGCCCTTCGGTAGCGGCGAGGAGGGTGTTTCCGAACTGTTCGAGGACGGAATCGCCGGTGAGGTGGCCGAGGTTGTCGTTGATCGATTTGAAGTGGTCGAGATCGAGCATCATGACGGCGATCGGTCGTTGCGCCGCGTGCTGGGCGTCGAGGAGTTCCTGCGATTGGGTCCAGAACGCGTGGCGACTCAGCGTTCCGGTGAGGGCGTCGCATTCGGCGATGCGTTGGAGTTCTCGCTCAGCGCGCCGCTGTGCGCCAGTGGCGACGGCTACGGCGATGGGGGAGAGTGCCATCAAGATGACGGAGATCCGGGTGGTCACCCCCTCACTGAGTAGGTGCACCGGATCTGCCAGTGCCAGACGTCCCTTACCCGCCGTGACCAGTGCCCACGCGCTCCATCCGGCTGCCAGGAGCGAAGTGCTGAACAGTGAGACACGCATTGCGCACCACAGGAGCGCCGGCATCGGCAGCAGCAGCGCAAGGGCTCCCTGGACCTCCAGGGCGAGTGGCAGACAGGCCAGGAGAGCGGCCAGAGGTACCAGGATCTGTGCGAGCCGCCTCAAGCGCAGACTCTGCCGCACGGACGGCCCGCAGGTTCTTCGAATGTGTTCGAGCGTCGGTGCCGACAGAACGATCGGCAGCACGATCAGATACGTACACAGGTCGGCGAAGAACCACCCCACCAATTCCGTTGCCGCACCGCTTCCTTCGTGGAGTTGAGTGCGTAGTGCGCTGGCGGACCCGGCCGTGAACGACGCCAGAACCGAGATGAGGAAGATTCTGGCCGTGTACTTCGTCTCGGAGATTCGCCGTGGAAAGCAGCCGAGCAAGTTCGCGGCGATCAATCCTGTCGTGACGCCGACCAGATTGATCGCATTCAGTTCGAAGGCCCTCTGCACGGGGCTTCCGGTCGCAAGATCCGCCGTCAGCAGCGCTGCGCCGCCGACAGCGAGTCCGATCGGCGCAAACGAGCGCGGGTTACGGAGGAGAATGCCCAGAAGGATCGCGTTGGCGGGCCAGAAGGTCGACAGAAAACCGGGCGGACGGGCGGCGATGCCCGCCAGGGCGACAACGAGGATCGCCACGAAAATCAGGCACGAGCGCACCCGACGTGTCGAACGGTCCATGGTCAGCCTGTCGTAGAAAGCAGAAGCTGTCCGAGACTAGCAATGATCCGGCTACTGTCCGAGTTGTAACTTTAAGTGTCATCCCCGACGGTTCGGCTGCGTGAGGCGCCGAATCAAGTTCGCCAACTCCTCGGGCTGATCGATCATCGCGTGGTGATGCGCCGGGCGCAGGACGTGAAAACTCCCGCCGAGGTAGGTGGCGAGTTTCTGCTGCTTTGCCATCCAGGCGATGGACCAGGGAGTGGTGTGGCCAGTGTGTGCGGCAACGACGCTGAGGTCGATGTCGGGCAGTGGATGCTTGCTCGAGCGTCGTAAAGCGGTGAGCTCCAGCGCCATATCGGTGTACGCGACGTATTCGATCATCGCCGCTTCCAGATAATGAGGCTCGCGGTAGATCTTCCGCACCCATTCGAGAGTGGCTTCGGACGACCCGCTCGGCGGCACGGACTGGTTGAGGATCTTGCGCGTCGTCGTACCGAGGAGTCGTTGGAGCCCGGTGGTGCTGAACGAAGCCGCGGCGGCTCGGGAGGCGATCAGCAGCAGGTCGCGGGGGAAAAGACGTTTCGGCTCCTTCTCGGCACTGGAATCGAGGAGGAGCATCCCCGCCGCCCGATCGGGGAACAGGCGCGCGAAGCCTTCGACGTAGAAGCCGGCGATGGAGTGGCCGACCACCACGGCCGGACCACTCAGTCCCAGAATGTCGAGCACGTCGCGGATCCGCTGAGCTTCGCCGCGGACGGTCGGAACTTCGGAAGTAGGCTCGCTGAGCCCGAAGCCCGGGCGATCGAAGCGGACGACGGTGTGGTCCGACTGAAGATGACGCGCGCAGTCATCCCAGTCGAACCAATTGCCCGCCAGCCCACCGCACAGGACGACGACGGGGCCGTCGCCCTCGGCAAGAACATGCAGTCGGCTCTCGCCGACCTGCAAGATCTCGCCCGGTGGTTTCACGTGGAACAATTCCGGCACGCGAGAATCCGGACTACTGACGCGGTTTCGCGAGGGGGAAGGCCAGCGTCTCGCGGATGCTGCCACCCGTGATCAGCATGACGATTCGGTCGACGCCCATCCCGAGACCACCCGTCGGCGGCATCGCGTGTTCGAGGGCTTGGAGGAAGTCTTCGTCCAATTCCATCGCTTCCGGGTCGCCGCCGGCCGCGAGCATCGACTGCTCGGTGAGCCGGTTGCGCTGATCCACAGGGTCGGTCAGCTCGCTGTACGCGGTTCCGAGTTCGACGCCCCACGCCACCAGGTCCCACTTCTCGGCGACGCCGGGGATGCTGCGGTGCGGCCGGGTGAGCGGCGACATCGAGGTGGGGAAGTTGGTGTAGAACGTCGGGAACTCCGTGTAGTCCTCGACCAGGTGCTCGTACATTTCCTGCGCGATGGCGCCGGTATCCCAGCTGGACTGGTACGGGATCTCGTTGGCGTCGCACAACTTCTGCAGGTCTTCGAGACTTGTCTCGGGGGAGACGTCGACACCAAGTTTTTCGGCGACGGCGCCGTGCATCGTCTTCACCGGCCACTCACCGGAGATGTCGACCTCGACCAGTTCGCCGTCCGGGCCGGGACGCATGATGATCTCGCGACCGAATGCTGCGACGGCCGCCGCCTGGATCAGCTCGCGGCACATCCGCATCATGCCCTCGTAGTCGCTGTGGGCTTCGTAGGCCTCGAGGATCGTGAACTCGGGATTGTGTTTGAAGTCGACGCCCTCGTTGCGGAACACGCGGCCGATCTCGAACACCTTCTCCATACCGGCGACGCACAACCGCTTCAGGTACAGCTCGGGTGCGATGCGGAGATAGAGGTCGAGGTTGTACGCGTTGATGTGTGTCAGGAACGGAGCGGCATTCGCGCCGCCGTGCACCTGCTGCAGAATCGGGGTCTCGACTTCGAGGTATCCGCGACCACCGAGTGAATCGCGCAGCGACTTCACGACGGCGCTTCGGGCCTCGAGCAGTTCGCGGGCCTTCGGGTTGAGGGCGATGTCGAGGTACCGCTGGCGGACGCGGGTCTCGGGATCCGAGAGGCCCTTCCACTTGTCCGGCAGCGGGTGCAGGCACTTGCCGTTCATGCGCCACTCGACGGCGATGAGCGACAGCTCGCCCTTGCGGCTGCGCCCGATGGTTCCGCTGACTTCGATCAGGTCACCGAGATCGAACTCGGCAGCGAACTCCGCCAACTTCTCGCGGCCGACGTTGTCCTGGTCGACCAGAACCTGGATGTCGCCGGACCAGTCGCGCACGTCCGTGAACACCACTCCGCCGTAGTCGCGGACCCGCAGGAGGCGTCCCGCGATTCGCACGCGGGTGCCCTCCGGTGACTTCGCTGCGGCGGCAATCGTGTGGGTCGGCGGATAGGCGACGGGGTACGCGGCGATCCCTTCGTCGGCCAGTTGCGCGAGCTTGTTCATGCGCACGCGGACCTGCTCGGGTCGACGCGGACCGTTGGTCGTGAACGTCGGCGCCGAGTCCGGCGGGCTGCCGTCGGCATGCAGTCCTTCGGACGTCACCAGAGCTGCGGGCACTGCCGCATGCGTACCGGTGTGCTTGACGACCTGGCTGGACTTGCGCCCGAAACTGGGCAGCACCACAAAGCCTTCGGCGATGGCCGACGCGAATCCGACGCGCGGCAGTTCGCGGTTGTCCTCGAAGCAGAGGAAGCGCGGCGCCCAATCCGGCTGGTATTTCACGTTCGAGCGGTACAGCGCTTCGAGCTGCCACCAGCGGGAGAAGAAGACGAGCACCGAGCGCCAGATGCGGAGGATCGGGCCGGCGCCGATGCGCGAACCTTCCTCGAACACCGAGCGGAACACGGCGAAGTTGAGCGAGACTCGCACGACGCCGATCTCGTCCGAACGTGTGGCCAACTCCGAGACCATCAATTCGACGACACCGTTGGGCGCCGTCGGCTTACGGCGCATCAGGTCGAGCGAAACACCGTTCGGTCCCCACGGCACGAGCGAGAGCATGCCGACGACGCTTTCGTCCTCGGTGCCTTCACCCATGACGGCTTCGACGAGGAGGCAGTCGCCGTCGAGGTGATCGCCCAGTCGGCCGAGCGCCATGGAGAAGCCGCGCTCGGTGTCGGTGTCGCGCCAGTCGTCGGCGCGGATGATGACGGCTGCCATGTCCTCGGGCGGGATGTCGCGATGGCGTCGCATCCGGACGGTGACGCCGTGACGCCTCACGCGGGTGACCGCCTGGCGCACCGGGCGCATGTCGCGTCCGTTGAGATTGAACTCGCGGGTGCGCAGGATCGCTTCGTCGCCGAGCTGCAGGACGCTCAGGCCCGCCTTCTTGTACGCCGTCGCCCCGGTTTCGCTGGCGCCCATGACGGCCGTCGCCCAGCCGTACTGCGACGCGAGCCCCTGCCACGCTTCGATGGCGTGCGGCCACGCTTCGGGATCACCGATGGGATCACCACTGGCGAGGCAGACGCCGATCTCGACGCGGTACGTGATCGCGGCCTTGCCGCTCGGCGCGAAGATGACCGCCTTGTCGCGGCGGGTGGCGAAGTAAGCGAGAGAGTCGTCGGCACCGAAGTTCTGGATCAACCCGCGGATCGCGGACTCGTCGTTTCCGGTGAGCGCGTTGTTGGAGCGTTGCGCGCGGAAGAGCGTCATGACGGCCGCGAGGAGCGCGATGGCGCCGAGCAGACCGAGGACCGTGTTGACGAAGACGCGCGGGTGGCCGTCGAACACCTCGTTGTCGACCGAAGCCGCCGCGGTGACGCGGTTCAGGGCCCACAGGAATCGCTGGTTCTGCGGTAGGTCACCTGGGAAGAGTTCGACAAGGCCCCAACCGATCACGGTCGCTACAGCCATGCCGCCGATCAGCACGCCGAGTGCTTTCCAGCCGGCGCCGCGCCGTACGCGTGTGTAGAACTCGGGCCTCGCCGCGATGAGGATTCCGATCACGACAAGCAAAACGACAACGGCCACGGCGTTGTTCGGGTTCTTGTCGACGATCGCGGAGGCGATGTTGGTGAGGGTGATCAGTGACAGGTAGATCGTCAGCAGCCACCAGGCGATGCGCTTGCGGCTCGCGAGGGCGGCGGCGAGCAGGGCGACGACGAGCGCCCACGACAGGCTCGTATCCGGTGCGTCGAAGTAGTAGCTGTCGATGTATTCGCGTGGGACGCGGAGGATGTGCCGCAGTACCGGCGAGATGCTCCACAGGAACACCAGTACGGAGAAGACTCCGAGGATCAGTCCCGAGATATGGGGAACCTGGCTGAACCGCCCTTTGCGGAATCGACGCGCCTGGCGCGGATTTTCGGGTGGCGATTCCACCAACTCTGCAGTGGTGTCCGATACCTCGGTCAATGGTGCCATCGAGCTTCCTCTCCTACCGGTCGATCAGATCCTCACGCTAAGTGTGGTCTGTCGTGTCCAGTTTTGTGGGAGGAGGAAGATGATTGACATGACCGACAACATTCCAGCAGTACCCATCCGCGACGAAATGATTCGGCTCGGTCAGTTTCTCAAGCTCGCGAACCTCATCGAATCGGGCGCGGAGGCCAAGGAAGTGATCGCCGACGGCATGGTTTCGGTCAACGGTGAGGTTGAGGATCGCCGTGGCCGTCAGCTTCGTGACGGCGATGTCGTCGAGATCGGCGGGATGGCCGCCAAAGTGGAAGCCCCCGCCTGATCCCGCGACTTCTGGCTAGCTTTCGCGAACGACGACGCCGTCCTGGTCGCTGTAGACGATCTCGCCGGGGTTGAAGGTGACTCCGCCGATTTCGATCGGCACGTTCTTCTCGCCCGAACCGGTTTGCGTGCTCTTGCGCGGGTTGGTGCCCAAAGCCTTGACGCCGATGTCGAGGGTGCGCAGGATCGCGGAGTCGCGGACGGCTCCGTTGACGATGACACCGGCCCAACCGTTGTCGACGCCGCGGCCGGCAATGATGTCGCCGACCAGGGCGGTGTGGATGCTCGCGTCACCGTCGACGACGAGGACTCCGCCGTTGCCCGGTTCACTGAGGGTCTGCTTCACGAGCAGGTTGTCCTGGAAGCACTTGATGGTGGTGATGGGGCCGGCAAAGACTTCACGTCCACCGAACTGGGTGAACTGCGTGTCGCAGCTACGGATGTCGGGTCCGATCTCGTCGGCAAGGTCAGCGGTCGCTACAGGCTCGGTCATGCCCCACAGGATAGTCGGCGGGGCTCGGGCCTAGTTGTCGTCGGGGAGTATGCCGTTCAGCACTATGTCGGCAAGAGAATCGGCAAACGGTCCCGGGTCCGAGACGTCGCGAACCGACATCGCAAAGATGGCCGCGCCAGCCATGATGTCGAGAAGAGCGTCGGCGTCGACGCCGCTTCGGATGTCGCCGCGCTCTCTCGCCGCCTCGAGTCGACGGTTCAGCTCGACGCGGACTCCGGCCAGTTGCCGCACCACGAGAACGTCGCGTAATTCCGCGTTTGTTCGCACTTCGCTCATCAATCCGGGAGCAGCGGCTCGTGTGGCGGGAGCTGCGAACAGAGCAACCGCGCCGTGCACCAGCGCGCGGATCTGATCCGTGATCGTGCCCTCGGTGCCGAGTTCGGTGTCGATGTCCGCGCCCTGTTCGACGTCGAGTACGGGATAGATCGCGTCGTTGACGATGTGTGCCTTCGACGGCCACCGACGGTAGATGGCTGGACGTCCTACTCCCGCACGCGTGGCTATGGCGTCGATGGACGTGCCCGCGTACCCCTTTTCTTCCAACAGTTGCCTGGTCGCGTCCAGTACTGCGTCGTCGATTGCAGGGTTTCGCTGCGGGCCCAGGCGGTGCTGAGTTTCGGAATCTTTGGACATTTTGGGCAAATCCCTTGCGGTATCGCTGTGATGGCCGTTACATTCTGTCACGGCTTTAGTCGATACATATTGTATCGACAATCGGCACGTGCGCATCGGCGCCACCGAACCACGAGGAGTGGTGATGAACCTTCGAACCGAAACAGAAACCTCCGGCGAAGATCCCGACTACGCCGAATTTGCCAGGCCCGGCGAATCCCGCAACGACCCGGCGGAGATGCGGCGCAGCCTCGAAGGCTGGCTCGCGACCGTGCTGTGGCGAGGCTCGAAACCTTCGGTGACTTCGGTCGAGGTGCCGGCCGCGAACGGCATGTCCAACGAGACTGTGCTTTTCGATGCGACGTGGATCGAGGACGGGATTCGAGGCGTGCATCGCCTGGTCGCCCGTATCGCCCCGCGGGACAGTGCGGTACCGATCTTTCCGTCTTACAACCTGGACCAGCAGTTTCGGGTCATGAGTGCCGTCGCCGCTCACACGTCGGTGCCGATCCCGCGGGTGTACTGGTCCGAGAGCAACCCGGACGCGCTCGGCGGCGAGTTCTTCGTGATGGAACGGCGCGAGGGCGAAATCCCGCCCGATGTCATGCCGTACACGTTCGGATCCTGGCTCTCGGAAGCTTCGGCCGACGACTGTTCTCGACTCCAGCAGTCATCGGTCCGGGTGCTCGCCGAGCTACACGCTATGGCCGATCCGCACCTCGCACTCCCCGAGTTGTGCCGCGAGGGTGCCGAACCGACTGGGGCAGAAGCGCTTCGCGCGCACCTCGAGGACCAGCGACGCTACTACGAGTGGGCAACAGCCGACGGGACCAGGATCTCCTTTGATCGAGCGCGGTTTCGACTGGATCGAAGCGAACTTTCCCGTCGATGCCGGTTCCGCAGTGCTCTGCTGGGGTGACTCGCGGATCGGAAATGTCATCTACCGCGACTTCGAGCCGGCGGCGGTCCTCGATTGGGAGATGGCCACACTGGGGCCGCGTGAGCTGGACCTCGGCTGGATGATCTTCCAGCACAGGTTCTTCGAGGATCTCGCTGCCATGGCAGGACTCCCCGGAATGCCGGACTTCCTTCGTCGCGAGGACGTGGCAGAGGCCTACGGCTCGCTTTCCGGCCACCAAGTTGCGGATCTAGATTTCTACATCGTGTACGCCGCGCTGCGGCATGCGGTGATCATGTTCCGAGTCCAAAGCCGCGCAGTGGCTTTCGGTCAGGCCGAATTCCCCGACAACCCGGACGAGATGATCTTGCACCACAAGACACTCGAAGCCATGCTCGACGGCACCTACTGGGAGTCGCTCGCAACATCCCCGCTCACAACAGGAGATGCACGATGACACTGTCCCCGCTCGACGACTACCCGGTACATCAGATCGCCGAGACCATCCGCCACGTGGGCACCTCGGATCGAAACTTCTACGACCGTTACTACTTCAACTGCCATGCAGGCGTCGACGGCGACACCGAGCCACTGTTTCTCATCATCGGTCTCGGTCAGTACCCCAATCTTGGTGTATGCGACGGCTTTGCGGTTCTTCGGCGCGGCGAAGACCATATTGTCTTCCGGGCATCCCGAGCCTTGGGTGACGATCGTATGGACCTGTCAGTAGGCCCGCTGCGAATCGAAATCATCGAGGGTCTGCACCGCCTACGTGTGGTGTTGGACCCGAGTCCCGAAGCGCCGGACCTGAGCTTCGACCTCACCTTCGAGTCCGACGGCCCCGCCAATCTCGAGGCCAGACATTTCCATCGCCAGCTCGAACGAGTCACCTTCGACACGCAACGATTCGTGCAGACCGGAACATGGTCCGGATCCCTGACCGTCGACGGCGACGTCATCCCGGTCACCCCGGAGACGTGGCGGGGTAATCGCGATCGGTCCTGGGGTGTGCGACCGGTCGGCGAAGCGGAACCGCCTGGACGCAAGGCAGATCCGGCGATAGCCGGCAGTCAGAACTTCTTCTGGATTTACTCGATCATGCAATTCGGCGACTTCACCATCGTCACGATCGTTCAAGAAGATCAGCAGGGACGCCGAATCCTCGAAGATGCGACTCGCGTCTGGGCGGACCGCTCGCGCGAGCCGGAGTGGTTGGGTCGACCGGACCACCAGCTCACGTTCATTTCCGGTACTCGCGAGGTGAAGAGCGGAACTCTGTACTTCCGGCGCCCCGGTGCACCAGGCGAATCCGACCACATCCTGGAGATCACCTGCGAACCGATACTGCCCAACTACATCGGTGTCGG
The DNA here is from genome assembly GCF_001942025.1 of Rhodococcus sp. YL-1. Classification (NCBI taxonomy): domain Bacteria; kingdom Bacillati; phylum Actinomycetota; class Actinomycetes; order Mycobacteriales; family Nocardiaceae; genus Rhodococcus; species Rhodococcus sp. YL-1. The sequence continues at coordinate 101,749 of NZ_CP017299.1, forward strand.
CACGGGCTACGGACTCGAGCAGGATTGGCGCCACGGGATGTGGCAGGGCGAACTGGTGGTTCAAGGCCTGCGGGAAAAGGTTTCGGACATCGAATCGTGGAAGAAGATGCTGTGCCCGGTCGACAACCTGGCTCGGTTCACCCTCGTCGAGGACGGCGTAACCCGCACCGGGACAGGCCTGTTCGAGGTAGCAGTCATCGGACCTCACCAGCGATACGGATTTACCGGCATCGGTGATGTCGCTCCGTAACTCCAGATCACCACACCACAAATCCCAAACTGCAGAGAGAGGCACTGCCACATGTCCACACGCACACGAATGTTGTTCGCTCGCACTGCAAAGGCCGCCGCATTAGTTGTTACAGGTGGTCTGATGTTTGCTGCTCCCGCCACGGCAATCCCGCTCGACCTGGGCTCTCTCAACACAGGCTCGCTTGGAGCGGTCGATCTCGGCTCGCTCGATCCTGTCCTCGCGCCGACACCGAATTTGGCCTCCGTGGCCAACTTTCGCGACGTTGCCGGCAACGACGGTAGGGGATACGCCACCGTCGACGGCTCACACCTCAAGCGCGGCGTCATCTACCGGTCCAATGCGCTGACCGCTACCACCGACGCAGACAAGACGACACTCACCGGCCTCGGGCTTGCCGACGCCTATGACCTGCGCGGCGCAACCGAGATCTCCAACCCGTTCATCGGTGGCGCGGACAAACTCCCGGACGGTGTGACGTACACGAACATCCCCATCGAGTTCAAGGATCTCACCCAGCTCGCGACGACGATCAAGTCGCCGGAGGAGGCCAAGCAGTTCTTGGTCGACACCAACCGCAGTTTTGTCACCGATCCCGTTCGCCGTGCCGGCTTCAAGCAGGTCCTCTCGGACATCGCTGCGAGTGACGGGGTGCAGTTGTTCCATTGCACCTCAGGCAAGGACCGCACGGGTTGGACCGCGATGTTGCTGCAGTCCATCGCCGGTGTCCCCGCCCAGACGATCATGGACGACTATCTGTTGAGCAACACCTACCTTCAGGCGACCAACGAGAAGATCCTTGCGCAGATCTCTCAGGCCCTGAGCCCGCAGGTGGCGACCAATCTCGAGCCGGCCCTCGGTGTCGACGCTTCGTACCTGGAAGCTGGACTCGCGCAGGTAGCCAGCGATTACGGAACCGTCGACGGTTATCTCACCGAAGGTCTCGGACTCACTGCGGACACGATCGCGCTTCTGAAGGCCAAGCTGGTCGGCTAGTTTCTCGCTGCTAAAACGCTTGAACGAACGAGTACCAGTCGCCGTCGAACTCCTGGTATCCGATCTCGCCGTCGCGGCGGGGCTTGCCGAGATATGGTGCGCCGTCAGGTAAGTACGCCAATCCGATCGAATCGATTAGACCACCCTCGATGTGGAAGCGGCACCCGTTGCCGACGGGCCAGACCTGCAGGACCCGGTAGACGCCAATTGTTCGGTTTTCCAACGACTTCTGGCAATCCGCGGCCACTGCTTCGAGCGAATCTTTCGACAATGCAAACGCAACATGCGAAGGGACGGACAAGGTCACGAGCGCACCGGTGACGAGCACGATCACCGGCGCGATCGTGCTCAAACGCAGAGTTTTGTACTTCATCCAGCCAATCAGGCTGAGTATCAACCACACTCCGCCCAAACCGAGCAGTACTGAGGCTGCGAGCGCAAAGAACGGAAAGTACACAACCGGCGGCATGAAGGACCACACGATGACGCCGCATGTGAGAGTGACAAGCACTGCGGTGACAATCGCTGTCACCTTCCACCAGGATGCCGGACCTCCACGCTCAGTTGTCGGATCACCGTCAGTCATCGGACAACCCTTGCACACCGCAGTAACTGCGGAGCGGCAACGAACGGAATCGTCCACTGATATACGTCGGGGTCGTCGTGCGTAGATCCGCGAATTGAACATTTTCGGCGCCAGCCAGTCCTCTAATGTCTGAGGGTATGGTCGGATTGTGAACCAGGATCTGATCATTCGCCGCTACCAGCCCTCGGATGAGGACGTGGTCGTCGACCTGTGGTCGCGCGCTGCCCGTGAAGCCCATCCGTTCCTTGCGGGTGAGGGGACGGGCGAACGCGAGCAGAAGATGCGAGAGGTCTATCTGATTCAGGCCGACAATTGGGTCGCTGAGCACAACTCCGCTGTCGTTGGACTGTTGGGAATGATCGGCTCCGAAATCGGGGGACTGTTCGTCGCGCCGGCGTCACAAGGGTTGGGCGTCGGGCGGGCGTTGGTCGAACACGCCACAACCATGCACGGCGAGGTGACACTGGAGGTCTACACGCTCAACGATCGCGCCCGCAGGTTCTATGCGCTGATGGAGTTCGAAGAAGAGGGGCGTCGACACGACGCCGAGACGAACCATGAATTGATCACCCTTCGTCGTACTGGTCGCGACTCCTCCCTCATCTAGGCATGAGAAACGCGAATCAGCCCGGGTGCCAGGAGTTCCACCACTCCACGATGGGAACCTGCTTACGCTTGGGCCTGCTGGTCTGCCTGCAGGTGCTTGACCGGGCATCCCGTGGGGAAGGTGCCGAGGTCTTCGACCTTGTAACCGCTCGGGTAGCTGCGGATGTTGGGCAGCTCGCGGGCGAATTTCCGCTTCGTGCGTACCGGGAAGAACCGCAGCAGGCGCGCGCGGACCTTCAGCGCACCGCGCGAGACGACGCGCATCGCAGTGCTCGGGTGCTTGTAGTGGAAGGCGTCGAGTAGGTGATCGTCCATGAGCGCGAAGGCGAATCCCTTGACCAGAGCCTTCGGTGCCAGGTTGTTGGGCGGGAAGGTGCACATCAGGTCGAGGGTGGAATCAGCGACGGCTCGGGCGCCGGGATCGAATGAAAAGTGTTCGCGCTCATAGTCGTCGAGAAGTTTGACGAAGCCCTCGTAGGTGTCCGGAGTGTCTTTGATGTTCATGTACCGACCCAGGTGGCGGTAATAATTCGTCGACCCGACGATCTCGTTGTCGGTCATCTTCCGCCAGCCGTACTCGTCGAGCCATCTGACCGGCGTGACGACGAAGGTGGCCAGGACATAGAGCATGTCGTCGTTGGAGATGTCGTACGAGCCGTGCATCTGATTCATTCGACGCACGCTCTTGCGGCCTTCGGTGCTGCTGAGGCCGTGCTCGAGGATGGCGTCGAGGATCAGGCTGGTGTCGTCGTAGCGCTTCTGAACCTTGTCGGTGAACTCGCCTGTGGAGAAGAGGAGCTTGCCGATCGAGGGGACAGCGTATGTGCGGAACAGTGCGAAGCTGAGCGCCTGATTGATGTCCCAGGGAAACTCTTGCGCCGCGAGAATGCGCGACATCTCTTCGTAATCGGTTTCGGGATCGAGTTGATCCGTGCGACTGCGGAGGTCGTAGCGCTTCATCTGAACACTCCCTGGGACTGGTCTGCGCGCGGCAGAGATAGGTGTGAGCTGCACCACCGACTGTAGTTCTGACAACACGCGTTGTCTAGGGGGTGTGAATAGTCGTCTTTCCTTCGTTTCGGGCGTTGTACCAGGGGTATCCGGAAAGTGTTGTCGACCCGAGGAGCAGCTATGAGCGTCACACGCACGGCCGGGGTTTTTGCGGCCATCGGACTACCGATTGCCGCGAGCGTCATGTTCGCCGGAGTCGCCTCGGCTGATCCGCCCCACCCTTTCGGCGGCGCCGCCGTCACTATCGGGTGCCCGAATCAGGGGTCACTGGCCTCGTTGACCGGGCTCACCGGCCAGTCCGGACCAGAGTCCAATCCGCCCATCGCCAAGGGTGATATTCGCTTCGATTCGTTCCCGGCCGCTGCACCCATCCCGGCGGCGGGTCAGGTGACTGTTGCTTGGGTCAACACCGACACGGGCAAGTCCGGAATCGTCGACCTGGTCGGTACCTATCCGTACCTGTCCGCGACGGTGAACACCGGCGTCGGCAATGTCGTTGCGACGGCGTTCGGTTCGATCAACTGGGGCAGTAGCCCCATCTGCCAGTCGAATCCGACGATCGGCAGGTTCATAGCCTGATCTTGAGCCTGATCGTCACAGCCTGAACGGGCACAGGGTTGGCGGTATCGCGTGATTATCTGTCATCTCGGAGATACCGCCGGGTCCGTCCCATCCCATATTCTGAAACATGTTAGGTGAAAGCATATTTCAGGGATGGAAAAGGTGGCGACGTGAACGGGTCGAGCGCGCGTCAGTTGATGAGCCAGATGCTCGTCGAAAAACGAAACAGTCTTGCGCCCGAAAAGGTCGGCATGCGCTGCGAGGGTGCTCGCCGAATGCACGGCCTCAGTCGGCGCGACGTCGCGCAGATTGCCGACATCAGTTTCAATCACTATCAGCGGCTGGAACAGGGTACGTCCGTTGGTGTTTCGGCTCCGGTCATCGTGAGGATCTGCGACGCCTTGTTGATGGAAGACGACGAGAAGGCGCGCATGCTGGCATTGCACCAGGTATGGGCGCGCCCTCGTCGACCGCTGGCTGGATCCCGAGCAGCCGGGTCTCAGGCTGCCGGTGAAATCTCCGGCAGGCAGCGGGCCAGTTCGTCCGGCGTGTAGAAGAAACTCCCGGCGCTCACCGGAGCGCACGGGGCAGCAAAGGCCGTCTCGCGCTCGTTGTAGAGCATTCGGACCAGACGCTTACCCTCCGGTCCGGCGTACACGTCCCACTGCACGTTGGCGGCCATCGGGCTGACCTGCGATCCGCGCCAGGGGTTGTTCGCATAGGTGTAGAGGTCGCCCTCCGCCTGCGAGACGGTGCTTCCCGGCAGTTTCAAGAGTGCCGCGAAGGGGATGATCGTTTCTGCGTGTGCAAACCGGAAATCCGCTCCCGGGACGGCGTCGTCGCCGGTGTGTTTCTGCAGGCCGCGCAGGAACTCGTCGCGCAGGACGGTTGCCATCCGGTAGGTGACGTCCTCACCGGTGAAGCCCGGGCCCTTGGCGTAGAAGTCCTCGGCATCGTTCGTGTATGCGAGCCACTGCGCGTCAGCAGGTTCGATGAACCGCTCGAAATTCCACTTGCCTTCTTCGGCCATGCCCGGAGTGATGATGTACGTGTTGTACAGCATGTACGCGGCGTCGACTTCGTTGTCGATCGTGCTGGAACCCTTGCCACGGTCGACGAGTGAGAACTCGCCCGCACTCAGCCGGTTCACGAAGTCCTCCGAGTAGAGCCTGAGCATCATGTGCCGCGAGACCTCGCGGGTGCGGGGAAGATCGGCGATCTGGTCGTCGACGGCTTTCAGTCGAGGATCGGACTCTTCGTAGTCCTTGTAGTCGGCGTTTGCATCCGAGTCGTGGAAGTAGAGAAGATCGGCATCCGTGGTCACCGGTGCAACATCGCCGGCGACGGCTGGAAACGCACCGGTCAGCCCTTGCGCGAAGTTCTCGGCGCTGTCCACGGCACGGTCCACACCCGACGAGGTCAAGGTGATGGTGCCCTGTTGCGCTGCGATGGCGTCGAACAGTTGGGGGAGGCGTTCGGTGACCCGCGCGCCGAGCTGTCTGTGTTCGGTGATCCCGCGTCCGCTGAGGTTGCCGTACCCCAGCTTCTTGTTGGCGGCCATGAGATCACGGAGGGCCGGGCCGAATTCCTTGCCGACGGGAGTCAATGCGTTCTCGGCTTCGGCGATTTCCCACAGCTGCAGGCTCAGGTCGTCGTACTTCAGGCTCGACAGTGCTCTGGAACCATGGCGCGCAACACTTTCCGTGTACACGGGGGAGTATCCCGTCGGCGGCGCCTGATAGTCGGCGATGCGCTGGCCGGGAGTGTAGGGCGTCTTGGACGTGAAGCCGCCGTCGCTGACGGTTGGTATCTCTGTCGAACCGGAGCTCGAACCGGCGTCGAGCGAACCGAACGGTGACGCCGTGGCGATGGACTGGACGCTGCTGGTGACAAGCACTAGTCCGACAGCGCCGGCAGCGGCCAGCACGCCGAAGCGTGAGCTTCGCATGGTGAGTTGATCCTCTCCGTCGGTGCCGAGGTGACACGACGGAAGGAAAGTTAGAACAGCTAAGCGTCCGAATTGCACCTATTTGCCCATGTGCAGATGGACGCGGGGTTACAAGTTTCGGATTCGCAGAGCTCAGGAGGGTTTGGCGGCAATCCCGATCGACACGGAGAGCGACAAAGCGATGAGGGTCATGGCCAGCCACTGGTAGCTCTTGGGCGTGGGCTGCTTCTTACGTCCGAACTTGCTCACTGATGTCTCCCGTTTGTCCGTGGGTACTCAGCACATATTACTGTTCCATTACCCCAATGGCGCGGTCGACCGGAAACTGTGCGCGATCAGACAGCAGGCGGACCGCGAAGTCCGCCCGCTGCCCCGCGATCAAGAGATCGTGCGCAGTTCCCGTCGCAGTATCTTGCCGGTGACGGTCTTGGGCAGTTCCTCCACCAGCACCACGGAGCGTGGGTACTTGTACGCCGCCATCCGCTGCTTGCAGTGATCGATCAGATCTTCCGGGGTGACGGACGCCCCCGCGACGAGGCTGACAAACGCCTTCACCGTCTCACCGCGGTATTCGTCGGCGATCCCGACGACTGCCGCCTCACGGACTGCGGGGTGCTCGGCAAGAACGTCCTCGACCTCGCGTGGCCACACCTTGTAGCCGGACGCGATGATCATGTCCTTCTTACGGTCGACGACGTAGAACCAGCCGGCTTCGTCCATGAACCCCACGTCGCCGGTGTGGAACCACCCGTCGCGAATGGCCGACGCACTCTCCTCCGGCTTGTTCCAGTAACCGCGCACCACCTGTGGACCTCGGACGACCAGTTCGCCGATCTCTCCGATCGGCAGGATCGCACCGCCCTCGTCTTCGATGCGGACCACGGTGTTGGGTACGGGAACGCCGACAGACAGTGCTCCGGATGTGGGGTCGACCGGCGTATCCGCACCAACGGGAACGGCATGGGTCGGCGACGTGGTCTCGGTCAGCCCGTAGATGTTGTGCAGCGCAGCACCGGTCATGGCGCGGACGGCCTCGGCGGCAGTCGGCGAGATGGGTGCGCCGCCGGAGTAGAGCAACCGTATGGAGGTGAAGTCTTCCGGCGCGCAACCCGGAGTGTTGAGCAGTGCCGTAAAAGCAGTGATGGCGCCGACTGTGAATGTCGGTTGGTGCTCACGAATCGCGTCGAGCATCACCTCGGGGTGGAAGCGATAGGCCAGCACCAGCGGCATTCTCGCCAGGACGGACACCGCGATGTGACCGATCAACCCCGTGATGTGGAAGAGCGGTGCAACTCCGAGAACCGTGTCTTTAGGGGTGAGCCCCAGCCAGTTACGGTAGACCTGGGCGTTGAAGGTCATGTTCGCGTGAGAGGTCATCGCTCCCTTCGGCGGACCTGTGGTTCCCGACGTATACGTCAGTACCGCAATGTCTTCCGGTGCAGCGTCAGTGGTGATCGGATCGCCGAGACGATGTTCGTCGATCAGCGTCGCGAGATCGTCGGTACCGAGATCCTTCTTGACGATTCCGTCGAAAATCCTCGGATCGTTGCGACTTTGGTACTCGAGTTCCGAGGTGGTGATAACTCGCCTGACCGGCGAGTCGGAGACGACATTGCGGCCGACGGACTCGTAGAGCCCCTCGAGAGCGATCAGAACCGCTGCTCCGGAATCTTCGAGTTGGTATCCCAGTTCTCGTTCACGGCTCATGGGATTGATCGAGACTGCGACGCCGCCGGCTTTCCAGATTCCGGCGAGCGCAAGCACGAACTGCGGAACGTTCTGGAGGAACAGAGCGACGCGGTCACCCTTCACCAGTCCACCGGCTCGGAGTGCTCGGGCCAGGGCGTCACTCTGCTGATCCAGTTCGGCGAAACTGAGTTGACCGTCGAAGTACTTCACAGCCGTGGCGTCCGGATCAGAGCGGACCGCCGCTGCCAACATTTCGAGCATCGTGGGGTGTTCGACGTCGATGTCGGGGGGAACGTCGTTGCGGTACAACGCCAACCAAGGGCGATCTTCGTATGTCATTTGATGGCAACCGGATTCACGGGAGAGCCGCTGGCCTTGGCAACCTTGAGTGGTGCGGCGACGTACAGGAACGTGTACTGGCCGTCGGCCGCGCAGTCCGCGGCCAACTTCTCCAGATCGCAGATCTCGGTGAACACCACTCCGAGGTTGCGCATCAATGCGTTGTGGAGAACCAGTGCCACACCGTTTTCGGGGTCGGTGGTGACCTCGTTGGCAATGGTGTCAGTGACAAGGTTGGGGATCTCCATGTCCTGGAACCACTGGACGAGTTCGGGGCTGTAGATCAGGCCGGGCTCGCAGAAGCCCTCGTAGAAGGCTTCGCCCTGGTCGAAGAACAGCTTGAGGAAGTTGGTGCGGATGACGAGGATGTCACGCTTCTCGATGGTGACGCCCTGCGCTTCGGCACAGGCCAAAAGATCATGGTGCGTGAATGTTTCGGCCTTGTCGAGGTTTTCCTTGCCGCGGAACTTTGCCATGTCGAGAAGTACTGCGCGTCCGACGACGCCGCGGTCGGCAATCGGTTCGACGCTGGCCTTCTCGAGGCCGCCGACTGTCGTGTCAGCGGAGTATCCGTTCCACAGGGCGCCGTCGTACCAGACGTGTCCGAGCGCGTCGTACTGCGTCGAACCCTGCAGGAACGCGTCGATCTTGTCGTCCGCGTAATGCAGGCCGCCGGGGAAGTTGGGTGCGTCGTCGCCGTCCCAGCTGCTCTCGTCGAAGATCTGTGTGCGCTCGGCGGGGCTCCGGCCCGGCCAGACCGGATCACCCTTGGGATCGCCGATAAGACGTTGGAGTGTGAACACGGAACCCTGCTTGATGGTTCCGACGCCACGAAGCACCTGTCCGGCGTCGAGGTAGTTCAGTGAACCGACCTCGTCGGACTCTCCCCACTTGCCCCAGTTGCTGGGTGCGTCGCGCAGGAGTTCTCCAAGATATGGCGCCTCGGTCATGGTGATTCGATCCTCTCGCTACCGACACCGAACGATCGCTCGGGCGGACCTGGGTCTTTGTGATCCACATCATGTTCAGGCCGATAATCAGTAGTCAACAGGTTCACCGATTGCCGTGGTCATCGCATTGTTGGAAATCCAATGTTCGGGAATACTGAACACTGTGACCGAATTCGAGAATGCCGTCCTGATCGGAGCGTCGATCCGGCAAGCGCGGCGTCACAGCGGGCTCTCGCTGCGTGAATTGGCCAGGCGTCTCGATGTCAGCCCGGCTACCCTCAGCGCTGTCGAGACCGGAAAGACCAGAGTCAGCGTCGACCGGTTGGCGGCAATCGGCGGGATTCTCGGAGTGCGTTTCGACGCTCTGCTCCCGGCTGCGATAGTGCGTCCGCCGGAACAGCCGCGATGGGGAGGCGACGACGCCGACCCGGACGCACATTTTCGCCCGAACGAGTGGCGAAGGTTCGGTCCGAGTTCGTTCGATCCGGTGTTGGCTGCAGCGCTCGCGGAGATGGTGAAGACCGGATATCACGGCGCTGCGATGCGTGAGATCGCCAAACGTGCGCAGATGAGTGTTCCGGGTCTGTATCACCACTATTCCAGCAAGCAACAGATGTTGGCCGAAATTCTCGACCTCACCATGGCTGAACTGAACACGAGATCGTTGGCGGCTATCGACGAGGGCGAAAGTCCCTCCGAAAGGCTGGCTTTCCTCGTCGAATGTGTGACCTTGTTCCATATCTATCGGCGTGATCAAGGATTCCTCGGCGCCAGCGAAATGCGCAGTCTCACAGCCGAGAACAGGTTGCGCATCACGGAATCACGCAACTACCAGCAATGGTTGATGACGAAGCAGGTGGACGACGGAATCGCCGCCGGTGTGTTCGAGACGGATCGGCCGAGACAGGCCGCGCGTGCGATTGTCGTGATGTGTGTCTCTGTCGCGCAATGGTATCGGCCGAGCGGACCACAAACGCCCGAGGAAATTGCACGCGACTACGCGCGTTTTGCACTGGATCTGGTGCGCCTTCAGCGACCGTGACGGACGTCATCCGGTTCGGGTGATGCGCCAGCGGGCAAAGGGGTCCATGCTTGGAAGGTATCCGTACCGCGACTCGAGTAAGGAACGAAACCCAATGTCTTCCAAGCTGTCTCACAAGGCCTACATGATCGGTGCCGGCATCGGAAACCTCTCGGCTGCCGTCTATTTGATTCGAGACGGTGAGTGGAGCGGTGAGGACATCACCATCATGGGGCTGGACATGCATGGAGCGAACGACGGCGAATCTGCCGCTACCTTCCAGCACCAGTACGGTCATCGCGAGCTGGGCAACGACGCGGGCTTCATCAATCGTGGCGGTCGCATGCTCAACGAGGAGACCTATGAGAACCTCTGGGACGTGCTGAGTGTGGTTCCGTCGCTGGACAACCCGGGAAAATCGGTGACGGATGACATTCTCGATTTCGACCACGCACATCCGACGCACGACGTCGCACGATTGATCGATCGCGACGGTATTCGCAACAAGGGTGAAAACGACTACAAGCACATGCAATTCGACAACAAGGATCGGTACTTGTTGACGAAGCTGATGACGATGCCGGAGTCGGACGAGGCAAAACTCGACGACATCAGTATCGAGCAGTGGTTCGAGGACACTCCGCACTTCTTCACCACCAACTTCTGGTACATGTGGGAGACCACATTTGCTTTCAAGCGGGTGAGTTCGGCGATGGAGCTGCGCCGGTACATGAACCGAATGATTCTCGAGTTCAGTCGCATTCAAACTCTTGCCGGTGTCACCAGATCCCCGTACAACCAGTACGAGAGCATCATTTTGCCGATGCGGGCCTTCCTCGAAGGCAAGGGCGTGAAGTTCGTCAACGAACTGAAGATCACGGAGTTCGTGTTCAAGGACACCCCGCTACGAGACGAGATCATCGTGACGGGACTCGATTACGAAAACGTCCGCACCGGTGAGAAGGGCCGAATCGACGTGGCGGAGGGCGATTTCGTCTTCGACACCAACGGCAGCATCACCGACAGTTCTTCGATCGGCGATCTGGATACCCCGATCGTCGAAGACATGAGATACGCACCGAGTGCGCTGCTGTGGAAGCAGGCCACCGAGCATTTCTACGATCTCGGGAATCCCGACAAGTTCTTCGGGGACCGGGCGCAGAGTGAGTGGACCAGCTTCACCGTCACCACTTCGTCACACGAGCTCATCAACGAGATTTCCCGAATCACCAAGCAGCTTCCCGGAAATGCGCTCAACACATTCGTGGACTCGAACGTGCTTCTCTCGATCGTGGTTCACCATCAGCCGCACTATCACGCGCAGAAGGAGAACGAAGGAGTCTTCTGGGGTTACTGTCTGTTCCCGCGCAAGGACGGCGACTACGTGAAGAAGCCGTTCATCGAGATGACCGGCCAGGAAATGCTGGAAGAGACGCTCGGACACCTCGAGGCGCTCGACGAGAGCGGTGCGCTCGCCGCGCGTCGACAAGAGATTATGGACAGCGTCGTGAATTCGATTCCCAGCCATATGCCTTACGCCAGTGCGCTGTTCAATCGGCGCGCCGTCGGCGACCGGCCGCTGGTGGTGCCGAAGCACTCCAAGAACCTGGCGTTCATCAGTCAGTTCGCGGAGATGCCGTTCGACATGGTGTTCACCGAGCAGTACTCGGTGCGCTGCGCTCAGGTAGCCGTCTACAAGTTCCTGGGGATTCCAGAAGACAAGCTCACCAAGATGCATCACTACGAGAAGGATCCGAAGGTCCTCGCCAAGGCCGCAGTGACGATGTTCCGCTGAGGGGTGCTCAGCGACCGTGCCGCTTCTCGTAGTCCTCGCGAGTGCGATCGGCACGGCGCTGGGCCTTCTCGTCGAGCAGTTCGGGATCGAGTCCGTGGCTCAGCAGGCGGTGACGGCGGTAGATGGTCCCGAGCGCCACGACGAAGTACGCGAGCGGGATGAGCAACAAGGCCATCATGGCCAAGGGAATCCAGATCGGTCCCGGGATCAAGAGGAACAGCAGAAGGATCAGCGTCGCCGGCACGGTGAAGCGGATGATGTAGCGGGCCTGGGCGCCCGGGCCGACGAGATCGTTCCGTACCCAGTCCTGATACCGGTCGGGGAGCGTCTTCCCCAGGAGGTATCCGCAGTACTGAGGAAAGTTCGGGCGAGTCTGTTCGGCCATGGCATCCAGGATAGTGCCTGGTACTGCCGCTTACACCGGTGCCTTGAACGTGCGTCGGTAGGCGCTCGGTGAAACGCCGAGGGCCTCGTTCATGTGTTGACGCATGGATGTCGCAGTCCCGAAGCCGGTTCGAGCAGCAATCGCATCGATCGACAGATCGGATTCCTCCAGTAGTTCCCGCGCCCGATCGACGCGTCTGCTGGTCAACCAGCGGTTCGGTGTGGTTCCGACTTCGTCGCGGAATCGACGGCTGAACGTGCGGACGCTCATGTTGGCGCGCGTCGCCAGGTCCGCCAGGGTGATCGGGTCGTCGAGATGTTCGAGGGCCCAGTGCCGAGCGTCGGCAGTCGATTCCGAAGGCTTGTCGGCCAGGGGGCGTCGGATGTACTGAGCTTGGCCACCGTCGCGCCACGGCGGTACGACGCAACGCCTCGCGACGGTGTTCGCCACTTCCATGCCGTGGTCACGCCTGACGATATGCAGGCAGAGGTCGACTCCCGACGCCACCCCGGCCGAGGTCAGGATGTGGCCTTCGTCGACGAACAGCACGTCCGGATCCACGTTCACCTTGGGATAGACACGCTGGAAATGGTCGGTGTTGCGCCAGTGCGTCGTGGCGCGGAGTCCGTCGAGCAAACCCGCCGCGGCGAGGATGTACGACCCGGTGCAGATCGAGACCAGCCGAGTGCCCGGCCGGATGTGTTGGAAAGCTGCGGCCAACTCGGGGGAGAGGTAGCCGTCTTCGTAGGCCGGACCCAACTCGTACGACGCGGGGATGACGACGGTGTCGGCGGTGGCGAGCAACTCGCTCCCGTGGTCGACCGAGATGCTGAAGTCTGCGTCGGTCTGCACGGGATTGCCGTCGACGGTGCACGTCAGGATCTCGTACAGCGGCCGATCCTCGACGTCGAGGGCACGTCCGAAGATGCGCGCCGGGATGCCGAGTTCGAAGGGGATGACTCCATTCAGAGCCAGTACGACGACGCGATGCGGACCAGACATGGCTTGATTCTTTCATATATTGGCAATCTGGCCACTGTTCTCCATCGAATCCGAACTGCAGAATTCTCTCTGTGACTTCTGAGACCGCTCTCCCCGAATCAGGCCAACAGCAGGTGAGCCCGCCGCGCTTTCACCGCGCCTGGTCCGTCGCGATCGTGGCATTCCTGGCGTTGGTCGGTGCGGCGAGCTTCCGCGCTGCCCCATCGGTGCTGATCGATCCGCTGCACGAGGATTTCGGGTGGTCGCGCGCCAGCATCTCGGCGGCCGTCTCGGTCAACCTGATTCTGTACGGGTTGACCTCGCCGTTCGCTGCTGCCTTGATGGAGAGGTTCGGTATCCGGGCGGTCGTCACCTCGGCGTTGGCGCTCATCTCGCTCGGCAGTGGTCTCACGATCTTCATGACCTCGAGTTGGCAGCTCATTCTGCTGTGGGGTGTCTTCGTCGGTCTCGGTACCGGTTCGATGGCGCTGGCGTTTGTCGCCACCGTCGTCGATCGCTGGTTCGTCGAGAAGCGTGGTCTCGTGACCGGCATCCTGACGGCCGGTGGTGCTGCCGGTCAGCTGGTGTTCCTTCCGGTCCTGGCGAAGATCGCCGAAACGTACGACTGGAAGAGCGTCGCCTTCACAGTTTCGTTTGCCGCACTGGCCGTTGTGCCGTTCGTTCTGCTGTTCCTGCGTAACTATCCGTCAGACGTGGGTACGACGCCGTACGGCGCGCCCGCCGATTACGCCCCACCAGCCAAGCCTGTCTACCAGCGCGGCGGTGCCGGAGGCCGGGCGATCTCGGTGTTGGTGATGGCGTCGAAGACCAAGGTGTTCTGGCTTCTCGCCGGTACCTTCGCGATCTGCGGCGCGAGCACCAACGGCCTGATCGGCACGCACTTCGTCCCGGCGTCGCACGACCACGGAATGCCGATCACGACTGCCGCGTCCCTGTTGGCGTTGATCGGAATCCTCGACATGGTCGGCACCATTGCTTCGGGTTGGTTCACCGACCGGATGGACTCGCGAAAACTTCTCGGCATCTATTACCTGTTCCGCGGAATCTCGCTGCTCTTCCTGCCGCTGCTGCTCGCGAACACTGTGAATCCACCGATGATCGCGTTTGTCATCTTCTACGGGCTCGACTGGGTGGCGACGGTTCCCCCGACCGTCGCGCTGTGCCGTCAACACTTCGGCGCCGACGCCCCCATCGTGTTCGGTTGGGTGCTGGCATCGCACCAGATCGGTGCGGGTCTGGTGGCCTTCTTGGCCGGTCTCGTTCGTGATCAGATCGGCTCGTACGACGCTGCCTTCTTGGTGGCCGGCGCGCTCTGCGCGATCGCCGCAGTCATGTCGTTGTTGATCGCAAAACGTCCGAAAGAGGCAGTATTGGTTGACTCTGTCTGATTCGGCACTGTGATCGGTACCACCGACGGGGTAAGTTGTGTGTAACTCCAAGAACTACTCACCAGTAGGGGTCCTGAAATGCCTGCTCCGTCCGCTGCGACCTTCTCGCGGCTCGCCGATCTGATCGCCATCGACAATGTTGCCGATCGCCCGACGAAGTCCATCACCGAGGTGTTCACCGGCAAGGAGCTGGCGACCATCCCCGTTGGCACCGCCGACGACGCACTTGCGGCCATCGCCCGTGCCCGCGTCGCCCAGAAGGAATGGGCCAAGCGCTCCGTCCTCGACCGCGCTGCCGTCTTCCACCGCTACCGCGATCTCATCCTCGAGAACCGCGACGCCCTCATGGACATGGCTCAGGCCGAGACCGGAAAGTCGCGTACCGCAGCTCAGGAAGAAGTCCTCGACATCTCGATGACGTCGCGTCACTACGCACGTGTGGCGCCGAAGCTGCTGCGCCCGCGTCGCGTCTCCGGCATGCTCCCGGGTCTGACGAAGACCGTCGTCCGCTACCAGCCCAAGGGCGTAGTCGGCGTCATCTCGCCGTGGAACTACCCGATGACGCTGGCCGTGTCCGACGCCATCGCCGCGCTGCTCGCCGGTAACGCCGTTGTCCTCAAGCCGGACAGCCAGACACCGTACTGCGCGCTCGCCTGCGTCGAACTGCTCTACAAGGCGGGTCTGCCTCGCGACCTCTTCGCCGTGGTTCCCGGGCCGGGCTCCGTCGTCGGCACCGCCCTGGTCGAGAACACCGATTACCTCATGTTCACCGGTTCCACCGCGACCGGTCAGCTCCTCGCCGAGCAGGCCGGCCGTCGACTGATCGGCTTCTCCGCCGAACTCGGTGGCAAGAACCCGATGATCGTTGCCGCCGGCGCAGACCTGCGCGAGGTCACCGACGCCGCTGTGCGTGCGTGCTTCTCCAACTCCGGTCAGCTGTGCATCTCCATCGAGCGCATCTACGTCGAAGAGTCCATCGCACCCGAGTTCATCCGCATGTTCGGTGACCGCGTCAAGAAGATGAACCTCGCCGCCGGATACGAATTCGGAATCGAGATGGGCAGCCTCGTCTCCGAGGCGCAGGTCAAGGCAATCTCCGCTCATGTCGACGACGCAGTGGTCAAGGGCGCCACCGTCATTGCCGGTGGCAAGGCTCGGCCGGACATCGGACCGCTGTTCTACGAGCCCACCCTGCTCACCGGGGTTCCCGAAGACGCCGAGTGCTACCGCGACGAGACCTTCGGGCCGCTCGTCTCGATCTACCCCGTCAAGGACGTCGAAGAGGCCATCGCTGCGGCCAACGACACCGAGTACGGCCTCAACGCCAGTGTGTGGGCGGGAAGCAAGGCTGCCGGCGAAGCCATCGCAGCGCGCATCCACGCCGGCACCGTCAACGTCGACGAGGGTTACGCACCCACCTGGGGCAGCACCGCAGCACCGATGGGCGGTATGGGTGTCTCGGGCGTCGGTCGTCGTCACGGCGCCGAGGGGCTGATCAAGTACACCGAACCGCAGACCGTTGCCACCACTCGCGTCATGAATCTCGGTGGACCGCGCGGACTTCCGGCCAAGGTGTGGGCAAAGCTCATGCCTCACGCCATCAAGATCATGTCCTGGGTTCCGGGCCGGTAACGGGTGGAAACCGCCAGCGCGTACATCGAGGCAACGCCGGTATCGGTGTGGAAGGTTGTCAGCGACATCGAAGGTATGGGTCGCTTCAGTCCTGAAAACACCGGTGGAACATGGACTTCCGGAACTCCGGGCACTGTGGGTGCAAAGTTCAAGGGCACCAACAAGCATGGTCTGATTCGGTGGAGCACGCACTGCACGGTGGTCGACGTGGTCGACTGCCGGAGGTTCTCCTTCGAATCGGACGAGCCGAAAGCGCGGTGGACCTTTGTGCTCGAGCCTTCGGGAACGGGCACTGTGCTTACCGAGACTCGTGAGATCTATGCGACGCCTGCGCTTTACGTGCGCATGATGTCGGGTAGCGGCCTACTCGGTCGGGGTCGAGATCAGCTGATGCAGACCGGAATGGAAACCACCCTGGCGCGCATCAAGGCGTTTCTGGAGAGCTAGAAACTGACACAAGTGGGGCTGCACTCGATTCGAGTGCGGTCCCACTTCTGTTGTTGGAGATCTAGTTTGCAGTGCTGATGAGCGCAGCGTCGATGAGCGCGGTGTAGACACGCTCCGGTTCTTCGGCGATGCGATTGAGTACGTACAGCCACCACTGTGTTCCGAAGATGACGTATTCGCGTGTGGTGAAGCCCGCTCCTCGGAGTGCGTCCAGTTGCTCGGTGCCGAGGCCGAGCAGCATCTCGAACTCGACGTGCTCGCCTCTGAGCTTCGAATCATGTTCGGCGCGTAGTGCTTCGAGGATGTCGCGGTCATGTGTCGCGATGGAGACCTGGTGACCCGAGTCGACGATTCGGGCTGCGTAGTCGAGATACGCGCTGCGCAGTTCGGCACTACCGCGTGGGTAGGCGACGGACTCGGCTTCGAGGAAGGCGCCCTTCACGAGACGGATGCGGCCGGGTCGGTCCAGCAGAGCGGCGAGATCCTTTGCCGTGCGGTGCAGTCGGGCCTGAACGGTGATCCCCACGTGAGTGAAGCGCTCGGCCAGTCGCGCGTGCATGTCGAGGACCAGGTCGGTGCGGTCGGACGCTTCGGCGGAGATGATCAGCTCGGCACCTGCGCGTTCCGTGGTCTCGGCCAGGCGCACGACATTGCGAAAGCACTGCTCCGGATCGATGACCAAGCCGATGTGCGAGAGGTCGAACGACACGGTGCTGTCTACGCCCGACGTTCCGATCCGTTCCGCCAATTCCACGAACACATCGGTTTCGGCGTTCGCGAGTTCGGGATCCCGGACGCTTTCCCCGGTGTATTCGATGCTCGCCTTGTGTCCTCGCGCGAAGATCGAGGGGAGTCGGTCGAAAGCGTCGTCGATGGTTTCGCCGCCGATGTAGCGAGCGGCGACTTTCCGTGCGAGTGCTGCCGTCGCGGCGTCCGCCATGGTGCGTTCTTTCAGGGATTCGTCGAGTGCGAGGCGGCGTAGGACGTCCGCGGCCTGGGCTTGTAGATCCGTGTTCACGGCTTCAGCGTATCCGGACGAGGGTGCGGGAATTATTCTACGAACCCTTGCGTTCGATCTATTGTCGATATATCGTCGATACGTCAAACAAACACAGGCAGTCCAGGAGGACAACATGTACGCCCCACACAACAACCCAGAAATGCAAGAACGTCGCGAGCATGGCCGCCGAGGCCCGCATCGTGGACACGGTTTCCGTCGAGGATTCGAGGGCGAGCGACCCGAGGGTCGCTTCGAAGACCGAGCAGAAGGACGCCCCGAAGGCCGGCGCGGTCGACTTGACCAGCGCGGACACGGTCGGCCGGGTTTCGGTGAAGCCGGCGCAGCGCTCCGTCCCGCGATGGGCCTACTCCGAGGTGCCGCTGTCGCGGTAGCCGCAGGTGGGACCGCTGAGCAGGTAGCCAAGGCCGAGGCAATTCTCGCCGAGGCACGCCGAGCACTGTTCGAGATGCTGGCGGAAAAGCCGGCTGACGCGCAGCAGGCTCACACAGAATCTACCGACACGCTGCCGGCAGAGTGATCACGGCGCTCAGGCGCCGACGGTGACTTCCTCGCTGTTCATGCCGGAAACGTGGCCGTCGGCGCCCTCTCGCCAGTACCCGACAACATTGTGCTTGTCGCGAGCTATTCCTCGAACTTCCCTCAGATGCTTACGAATACGACGGCTGGTTGCGCTTTCGCACGCCACCCACGCGTAGATGTCGGCCGATTCGGATTCGGGAAACTCGACCTTCTCCACAGCCTCGAACAGTGCGCTCGGCGCCTTTCCGAGGCCACTCCCCACGAGCCACGTGTACGTGACGTCGGCGCGAGTGACAAATTCCTGTCGATCCTCTTCGGTTTCGACCTCGATGATCGCCTGTGCGACATCGCCTTCACGAAGTTCTTCGACAATCCTGCCCAGTCCGGGGAGACCCGTGGCGTCTGCGACCAGCAGCTGCCAGCGAGGACCCGCCGGTGCTTGGTAGTGGGACCGCGAACTGTCCGACCAGAAGACGCCTAGTAGGTGACCTGGTTCGGCCCGCAGGGCCCAATCCGCTGCAATACCGCCAGGGTGCACGACGAAGTCGATGTCCAGACGTCGGCCGCCGTCGTGCACCTTGCGCACGGTGTAGTGCCGCCACGGTGGCTCGGTTCCGAGATCGGCCTTGCCGTAGTCGGGATTGTTGAAGTAGTCGTAATCTGCTTCTGTTTCACCGGGTTTCGGGAACGCGATGTCGATGCGCTCGTCGCCTTGTCCGCCGGTCGGCCAGTGCCAGTTGCCTTCTGCCTCGATGCTGATTCGCCGCATGTGCGGGGTCAGGGACGTGACGGTGACAACGCGGGCGGGTTCGCAGAAAGACATGCCTCGACCCTATTGGTCCTGCGTGTCGAAGTGGAGACAGATGCTGTCGCAAGACGGACATCAGTTATGTCGGTTCACGCCGCTGTCGGTGGGCTGTTCCCGCCGATCGGCTGTTGATACGGGTCGATCGACATCGGTGGATAGAACACCGATTTCCGATCCGGACCGATCTCCACCCGCCACTCCGTGTGATGCAGCGTCCGGTGATGATGACCGCACAACAGAATCAGATTGTCGAGATCCGTTGGGCCACCATCGTTCCAGTGAACAATATGGTGAGCATCGCACCACCCCGACGGTGTCCCGCACCCCGGAAACGCACACCCGCCATCACGAACCGCCAACGCCCGCCGCTGGGGTACCGTCGCGGTCCTTGCTTCTTTGCCGCAGTCGAGCGGAACACCGTTCTCGTCCAGGAGGATCCGGGTGACGGTGCAGTCGCACGCCAGCATCCGGGCAGTATCGATACTGATCGGGCCCACCCAATCCGCCCACGCGAAACCCAGTTCCTCGGTGGACGGCAAGAGGTCTTTCAACGCCTTGAGGTCTGTCATGTCTTTTGCGCTGGCGGTAACGGTGATGTGCGGTTTCACTCCGCCTTCGATCGGACCCAACCCCGCCCGCTCGTACCGCCGCAACAATTCGCAGAACCCGTCCGCGCGCCGTAGCGCCGGCGTGCGGGCGTCCTTGACGCCGTCCTTCTCCGGCGTCGGCGCAGACAGGCTCGACAGCAACGTGATCAGACGCGCCCCGTTCACAGCATCCAGGTCACCCTTCACCGACACGCGCCCGTACAACCCTTTCGAGGCATAGAACTCGTTACGTTCGGAATCCTCGCCGACCGGAACCCCGTCCTCACGCTTGCCGTACTGCTTCTCGATCCGCCGGATCGCCGCCCGCACCGCATCACAATCGGCAATGTTCTTCGACGCCAGGCCAAGCAGGATCCCGCGAGCCTTGTCCACATCCGCCACGGTCATGTTCTTCGGCGGATGCTGACAAAACGACGCCACCTGCCGCGCCTTCAACGCATCCACGTCACCACGATGAAACGCATCCGCGACAACAGGTTCGAGCATCAACAACCGCGCCAACCCGACCAACAGACTGCACTCACCGATCTCCAAATTCGTCGAACCATGCAACCACAGCGCGATCGCCCGAAAACCCTTCCCACCGAGAACCTCACGGGAAAACATCTCCACGATCAGCAACACCATCCGCGACTGCAACTCGTGCCGGACACGCACCAGATCCAGAACCTCACTCTTGAGGCCCTCACCATCCAGCTGCCACGCTCCCCGACTGTCCATGCTCAAAGTTTAATCGAACAAAGTTTCGAACACAAGAGAATCGCAGGCGAAAATTGCTGCTGTCCAGCTACTTTCGACAATTCGGGCAAATGTCAGATTGAACCCAACTCGCGCGCACGAGCTACCGCCGACGTCCGCGACTTCACTCCCAACTTGCCGAAGATGTGAACCAGGTGCGACTTGACCGTGGTCTCACTCAGGAACAGTTCTTTGCCGATCTCTCGGTTGGAGCGACCCGCCGCCACCAACTTCAGAACTTCGATTTCCCTTGGACTGAGGCTGGTTTCGGGCTTACGTACCCGAGTCATGAGCTTCGACGCGATGGCGGGGGAGAGAACGCTGTCCCCGCTCGCAGCGGCGCGGACGGCTGACAGCAACTCGACCGGTGGTGTGTCCTTGAGTAGGTACCCGCTGGCCCCGGCCTCGACAGCGCTCAAGATGTCTGCATCCGTGTCGTAGTTGGTCACGACGAGTACGTGCGGCGGATTCGGCAGCGCGCACACCGCGCGGGTGGCGTCGACGCCCGTCTTCCCGGGGCCGAATCGCAGGTCCATGAGCACGAGGTCGACCGGCGTGGTGGCGCAGAAGGCTATGGCTTCCTCGGCGGTGCCCGCTTCGCCGACTACCTCGATGTCGGCTTCGCTTTCGAGCAGCGCTCGTAACCCGGCGCGCACGATCGCGTGATCGTCGGCGAGCAGCAGGCGGATCACGGTTCGCCGACTTCGAGAGGAAACGTCACTGCGACGGCCGTGTGTCCCGGCTCGGACTCGATTGAGAAAGTCCCGCCCTGCAGTTCGACGCGTCGGCGAATTGCATTGAGGCCGAAAGATTCCGCCGGGCCACGTTCGAGAACTGCCACGTCGAAGCCGCGACCGTTGTCGACCACGTCGAGGCTGACGGTGTCATCGGAATAGGTCAGTGTCACAGCCATTCTGGTTGCATCGGCATGGCGGAGAACATTGGACACCGCGCCCTGAGCGATGCGTACCAATGTTGCTTCGAGGGGCATCGGCAGCCGCACTGCCTCGCCTTCGACCACGGAGCGCGCTTCCAGTTCAGGACTGCTCGCGCGTTCGCAGATTCGACGAAGCGCGTCGGCGAGCGACTGACCGTCCAAGGCCGCGGGCGTCAATTCGGCTATGAGTTGGCGGGTTTCGGCAAGACTGTCCGCGGCAGTTTCCCGTGCGAGGCTGATCTGACGGATGGCCGGGCTGTCCGGATCGGCGCGTTCGGCAGCGTGAAGGAGCATCTGGATGCTCGAAAGTCCTTGGGCCACGGTGTCGTGAATCTCGGCGGCGAGTCTTTCACGTTCCGCGAATTTTCCGGCATCGCGAGACGTCGACGCCAATTCTTCACGAGTATTCATCAACTCGTCGATGAGACGACCGCGCTCGGCTGCCTCGCGGTACAGCGCTTGATATCCGAGGCCGATTGCAACCGCTACGGCAGCGCCGATGATCGGGCCGACGGCGCCGGCAATCGTCCATCCACGATGCAGGCCGGTGCCGACCACGGCGACAGCCGTTGCCGCGGTGACGGCGAGAAGACTCCAGGGGCGTCGCAGAATATGGAGATAGAGGAAGAAGAGTCCGAACGCGAGGTAGGCGGCGTCGGCGGATACCGCCATCGTCGCGATCCAGACGAGGGTCAGCACGGCCAGCCACCAGCGGGCAGCGTTGCCGCGCAGCCTTTTGGCGACCCCGAAAAGATAGACGGCAACAAAGATCACGGCCAACGCGATGATTGTTGCGGTCAGGTCGGATTCGTCGATCAGCGCTCGAAGAAACACCACACCGGCCAGCGCCATGACAAGGACATGCAGGCCCAGTTGTAGGCCGGCGAAGACAGGCGTGAGCGGAGATCGGTGCATCTCGCCCAGCTTAGCGAGGTTCGGGCCTGGTTCATCCATCAAAAGTTGTAAACCGGGATGGTTCTTTCGAGCGCTGGAATGTCGATCCGAGGTGCGATGGAAAGAGTCTGCATCCGCGAGAGCGTAGAGGCAAGCACAGGAAAGGAATTCACAGTGTTTGTCGCAATGAGGGACTTACGGGCAGCGCGAGGTCGTTTCGCGCTGATCTCCGTCGTGGTTCTGTTGGTTGCACTTCTGGTCAGTTTTCTCAGCGGGTTGACTGCAGGACTTCGCCATCAGAACGTGTCGGCCATCGAGGCCATGAATGCCGACACGGTGGTGTTCGCCGACACCGGAGCCGGGGCGTCGTTCGACGAGTCGGCGCTCACGCAGGACCAGGTCAACGCTTGGACCTCCACGTCAAAGGACGTCGACCCCATCGGAATCGGTCGCGGGAAAGCGGGATTGGCCGACGGAAATCAGAAGTCGGTGGCCCTGTTCGGCGCTGATGGCGGTTTCGGTGACGTGACGCCGTCGGCGTCAGGCACGGTGGTGTTGAGCGAAGGTGCCGCTCGCGATCTGGGGGCGGGCGCCGGCGATCAGGTGAGTGTCGGTACGCAGCAGTTCACCGTCAGCGCCGTTCGCGGTGACGACTGGTACAGCCATTCGCCCGTCGTCTGGATGACGCTCGACGACTGGCAGGCGGCCAATCCGCGCGGCGGAGTTGCGACAGTACTGGCTGTCACCGGAGCCTCTGACGCTTCCGCAACGGACAAGGCGGCTGCGACGACGTCGACGACGGTCAGCGGTTCGCTCGACGCGATCGGTTCGTACAAGTCGGAGAACGGGTCGTTGACGTTGATGACGCTCATGTTGTTCGCGATCTCAGCCCTGGTGATCGGTGCGTTCTTCACGGTGTGGACGATCCAGCGAACTCCGGACATCGCGACGCTGAAAGCGCTCGGTGCGACTACCGGTTCGCTGGTGCGCGACGCACTGGGTCAGGCGCTCATCGTTCTGATTGCCGGTGTCACCGTCGGAATCGGGCTGACGGCCGTGGCCGGATCGCTGATCGGTGACGCCATGCCGTTTGTCCTGGACGCATCCACCACCGTCGTACCTGCCGTGGCATTGATCGGGCTCGGTCTGCTCGGCGCGGCCTTTGCACTTCGATTCCTCTCGACCACCGATCCACTCACAGCATTGGGGAGCGCACGATGACCATGACAACCGGCACCACAGTTCTCGACATCCAGAACGTCGATCTGACGTTTCCCGATGGGCAATCGCGGGTGACGGCGCTGGACGACGTGTCTCTGCGACTGCACCGCGGCGAGATCGCCGCGATCACCGGGCCCTCGGGTTCGGGCAAGTCCAGCCTGTTGGCGGTGGCGTCGACGCTGATCCGTCCGGATTCCGGGCACGTCTATCTCCGGACGCCGGAAGGCAGCACCGACATCGCTGCGCTGAGTCGGCGGGCGGCGTCGGAGCTGCGACGCTCGTCGATCGGCATCGTCTTCCAACAGTCGAACCTCGTGTCTTCGCTGACTGCACTGGAGCAGCTCGAGGTGATGGCGCATCTGGGGCAGTCCGTGTTCACGTCACGGGCCCGTCGCAAGGCCGTGAAATCAAAAGCGATGGATTTGCTGGACGCTGTCGGGCTCGCGGATCAGAGCGGAAAACGGCCGTCCCAGCTGTCGGGCGGGCAGCGACAGCGCGTCAATCTCGCGCGAGCATTGATGAACGATCCGCAGCTTCTCGTGGTCGACGAGCCCACGAGTGCGCTCGATCAGGAGCGCGGTGCCGCTGTCATGGATCTGATCATCGGCGTGGTGCGGGAACGCGAGGCGGCAACCCTTCTCGTGACACACGACCGAAGTCACCTGTCTCGGATGGATACTGTCTATCGTGTTGTTGACGGTTCCTTGGCGGAGGATCAGGAGGCGCTCGCGGCGTGACTCAGGCGGGCACGATTCGGGCATTCGTCACTGCATCCGGGCGGGAAGTCAACCCGCGATTTGCTGGGCAGTTAGACTGTTGTCGACTCGGGCAACTTGAGAGGACGTGTTATGGAACGCCGCCGCAACGTTGCGCAGCCGCCACAATCGCCGATTGCGGATCTGGAGCAGATGCCTGCCCTGATTCTCCTCGACCGGCTTCCGGTGCCGGTCATGGCCGTTCACCGCGACGGCAGCATCGTTTTTGCCAATCCGTCCTTCGCTGACATGCTGGGATATCCCAAGAAGGCCGTCTCGGCGTTGCGTTTGCAGGACATCCTCTACGACAAGGATGCCGACGACGTCAGTGCAGAGCAGGCCCATCGTGAACTGAGTTCCGAGCCGGGCTCGGTCAAGGAGTTCGTGCACTCCGACTCCACGTTGGTGCGCGCGACGGTCAGCCAGTCTCTGCTCCGACGGGACGACGACACGATCACCCTTGCCGTCCTCCACGATCTGACGGAGCGCCTGTGGAACAACCCACGGCACATCGACGACAAGCCCACCAAGTAATCCCAGCTACTTCCGGGATTTGACGGTTCGGTCCAGGCCGAGGGTGGCGGCAAGGGTGTTGACCACCCATTCTTCGTACTGTTGGCCGGTCCAACCCGCGCCGACCACGAGGTCTGTGTAGGTCTCGGGACTGAGCAGCGTGAGTGCGACGTTCACGGCTGTTTCGAGGTCGACGGTTGGCGCTTTTTCGACGATGCCGACCATCAGATGTTCCTGCACCGTGCGTCTCTGAGTGCGGTTGATTTGCCACAGACGGGCGGCGTCCTCGTCGGCGGAAGCTGCGGCCCGCAGTGCCAGCAGGATGTCTGCGGTGCGTTCCAGAATGAGCCGTCCGTGGTGAACCTGAATCCGGAGTTGCCCGAGTGGATGTGGGGCGCCGAGTGCTGCCGCCACCCACGGACGGTCGAGAGTTGCCGTCTTTTCCTCGTCGCCCGCAACGGCCACGTCGAGCAGTGCTGACAGCACGCTCGGCTTGTTGCCGAACACGAAATAGACACTCTGCACCGACACGCCCGCCGCCGCGGCAAGCTGCTTGATCGTGGCGGCCGCGTAGCCGGGATCGACAAAAACCTCACGCGCTGCCTCGATGATCTTGCGCCGCGCCGACGTGTCTTCCCGAAGAACCTCAGTCATGATTAGAGTCTAACTCTAGAGTCGAACTCTAGCGACTCGGGAGGCGAAGTAATGACGAAGGTTCTTGTACTCGGTGGCTACGGTGCCGTCGGGATTCCCCTGATGAAACAACTCGCGAAGGTCCCCGAAATCTCCGCGTACTCCGCCGGCCGTGACCCTGCCCGCGCGGACGTCGTCGTTGATCTTAAAGAACCAGGCGCGTATTCGACTGTGGTTCGAGACTTCGATGTCGTGGTGAATGCGTCGGGTTTCGAGGATGTTCGCCTGGCCGACGAAGCGGTACGCGGTGGGGCGGCATTCGTCGACATCACGGCGACCTCGAGCTACTGCGAAGAATTGGAAGCGGTCGACGGACCCGTTCTCATGGGCGTCGGGTTGGCGCCGGGATTGACCAGTGTCCTTGCAACCGAGGCGCATCGACTCGGCGACGGACCCGTGGACATCCTGATCGGCCTCGGCGGTGGAGAACTACACGGGCCGGCCGCAACGGCGTGGACGTACGGGATGTTGGGCACGAGGTTTCCTGATCCCGACGGACGATCGGTCCGCAACTACACCGGGATGAAGACGTTTCGAATACCGGCCGATGCGACCGGCTACCGCACCGGTCCTGCTGTGCGGGCCGACTTTTCGGACCAGCATGCGTTGACGCGAGACCTCGGTGTTCCGGTCAGGACGTACCTGCGATTGGACACGTCCACCGCGACGCTCGGACTTGCGGCCATGACGTGGGCACCCGCGCTACAGAAGGTCGTGCCGAAGAAGCTGTGGGGCTCGGATCGTTGGGTAGCGATGGCCCGAGCGGATACCGGCCCGGCGCTGTGGGTTTCGGGGCGTAGCCAGTCGGTCGCGACGGCAGCTATCGCCGCGCGCGCCGTGCAGGTGATTCGGGATGCCGCGATCTCGAAGCCGACGTGGTTCCACGCGGTGGAAACCACCGAGTCGTTGCAAGCGGCGGTTCCCGAACTGTCAGTGCGGCAATGGGATGGTGCGAGCCGATCGTCCGGCAAGACTGTCCACTAGTCGGGGCGAGCCGAGAAACGGCAATCCGGCGGCCGCATTGGTGAGACAACCGGGTACGACGACGCGGACGACGTGCAGGCCGGCGTGGAGAACATCAGTTGTGGTGAGATCGACCCATGCCGGCCGGAAACCGGCTGCCGTCAGAGCGCTTTCGGTGCCGGCGGCTGATGTCAGAGAGTCGAGTCCCACCTCGCCGACGACGGCACCGACCAGCTCACTCTCGAATCGTGCTTGGATCTCCGGGTCCAGGTGAAGTTGCAAGTGGCATCCGTAGTCCATCACGTCGGCAAAATCCGATCGGTAGGCGCCTGCATAGCTTCGGTCAGCTCGCCAAGGCGCAAGCGGACTGGTCGGGGAGGCCGCGGCTCGACCGATGCCGCTCTGCGGGTTGTCGTAGTCGGCGGAAAGCAGCTGCAGCTGAAGCGCTTCGCCGAGTGACTTGAACGCAGCGGTCTGGGCGTCTTCGTGGCAAGCGGTACCCATGGTCGAGTATCCGGTCAGTCGGTCGCAAACCAGGGCGCCCAGGACGGGGATCTCAAAATCACTCTCGAATGAAATCCACCTGGTCGAGAGGCTGTCGTGATTGCCCAGTCGAAGAAGCGCCTCGGGCATGCCGGTGACGACCCGAACACCACGCCGCCCGGTCCAGGACAGCGTCATCGCGTCTCGTTCGACTATCTCGCGCAAGGCATTGTCGATTGCGAACTTCACCGAGGGTCCGGCGGCGAGACCCGCCTGAGCTACCGGAGAGATCGCCGGACCCGTCCGGGCGACGAAATGAGGATACGAACCCCAGACGAGTTCGGCCGGTACCCAGATATCCGAACCCGTGATCAGGTCGGCTCCGCGAGTCCAGTCCATCTCCAGATCGTCGGTTGGTTCGACGAACGGGAACTGTGGCCGCGCGTACTGGGCGGCGTCGAAACGCGCGAGTTGTGACAGGTCGATGCTTGCTCCGATCAAGGCATCGGCCGACCCGCGGACGATCGGTTTGGCGACGATGTTGCCGCAATATCGTTCCACCGCTTCGCCTATCGCAGCTGCGGTAGGCCGTGCACGGTTGCCCAGATCGAAGCAATATCCGGCGCCGGCCGAGTCACTGGACCAGGGTGAAAAGCGTGCTGAATCACTGACATACGAGTGAATCAGCTTGAACTCGGGCGGAAAGTGCTGGGGAACAACGGCGTCGACCAGCTCTCGAATGATCCCAGTTCGGCGGTCGACGAGCGAAGATGTCATGCGAGGGGGACCGGCAGATGCAGATGGGTGGTCGATGCGCTGGTCAATCTGCTACCTCCAAGAAGGGGAAAGGCTGCCGGGGCGTTGTTGTACAGGCCCGGAGTCAGGATGCGGACGACGTGCAACCCGGCAATCGAGATGTCGCCGGTGGTGAGATCGACGGAAATCGGCTGGTGTCCCCGTGACATCAGAAGCGCTACGAGAGAAGCCAGATCCAACGGCGCTTCGTCGGGAATCTCTGATACCGAGAGTGTTTCGGTGTAGTCGAAGAGATGTTCCTCTGCGGCCAGGGCCATCACGGGATCGAGATAGAGTTGGGCGACGGTCGGCAGATCGACGATGTCTTTCCATTGCGGATCGAACTCGTCCCGGTAACGACGGTCGGCCCGAAAGGGTTTGTACAGGTGCGCCGGCAGCGTTCCGTCCGCCACGCTGCGCCAGGTCGGCCCGTCGGGGTCGGCGAGGTCGATCGTGATGGCAAGTACGGCATACGCCTCGACAAGCGCCTTCGAGACTGCCGCCTCCACCGTCGGTCGACAAGCTGTGCCCAGCGCGACCAGTCCACGTCGGTCATCGCGGATCCACGCTGCGGCGACGGGAATGCCGAAGGGGGAGGGAAGCAGCAGCACTCGAACGCTCCGGGTCTGGCTCTCCAGATCCCCGAGTTGGCGGTGCGCAGGCAACCGCTCCCAGTCGGAAAGCTCGATCGCCGGCTGTGACCGGTCCCCGCACCACCACAGCGCGGTGGCATCGCGTTCGAGAAGTTCCAGCAGAGCTGACATCTCGGCCTCGTCGCGTGAGCGTCCCGCTGCGATTCCGGCGTACTGCAACGACGCGATCGGTGGCTCGCAGCGACGGGTGCCTGTGTAGTACCCGAGATAAGTCAGGGCCGCAGGCACGTAGGTGGGCACCTTTTCGTCCATGGTGTGACCCAATGCCCAGCGAATGTTCAGATCAGAGGTGAAGGGAACAAAGGGGAATCCGGGAAGGCGGTACTGATCCTCGCTGTACAACGCAAATTTCGCCGGATCGACGACCCGTGAGCCGGCCAGTTCCAGCGCTGATGCACTGCTGCGGACCAGATCCTCGGGGACCACGTTGCCGCAATATCTTTCGACGGCCTCACCGGTTGCCGCCCCGCGGGCCGCTGCATCGTTGCGTATCGAAGCCCCGAATCCGTAAGGGTCCGCGCGAAACAGTGAACCGCTGCCGCCGAAGTTTCTGGTGTCGGCCACCCTCGCGGCCCAACCGACCCAGCCCGTCGGCATGTCCGAGCGAATGTGTGGTTCCAGTGAGGTCAGCACGCCGCTCCGGGCGTCGACCAGCAAGTCATCCACCGTCAGTTCCTCCGAGTATCGGCAGGGTCAACGACCCGGAAAATGATTGGTGCAGTGCGGTACTGCGTGTTCCTCGATAGCGATCACCGTCTCCGAGATTGCGTGCGAGGCGGGGGAAGTCCGATCCGGCGATCCGCAGCGACAAGACATCACCCGCGCGCACTGTGTGCAACACGGGATCGAGATCGATGGTCAACGTGCCGGAGCAAAGGCTGACGCCGGCCCCACGAGCGATCGACCTGGTGACTCCGGCGCTATCGACGACGCTCAGCTCGACGATCCAGTCAGCTTCGCCCTCGGGCGAATGCACTGTCAACTCCACCGAAGGCATTCCCGACAGCACACACTCGACCTCCATGTCGAAAGTCCAGACAACACAGTCGTTTCGGTCCCGTGAGGCGTCATACAGGAAGCTGTAGGCCGCATCCTTCCGATCTGGTTCGAGATGAACGCGATTCGCACCCGTGACAAACGGTTCGGTCGACCATTCGCCGACACCCCGGTCGAATACCCGATTGATGGTCAGGGGCCGCGCAGCGAATACCGATTCCATCCACTCGACCTGAAGGCGGCCGAAACTTGTCTCGCCGACCCTTCCAGGGCGGAGGTCGTGCGCCCAGGGGCCCACGATCAAACTCTGCGGCCCGCGCCCCACGGACGTGAAGTGCCGCAGTGTCTCCCGAATCATCGCATCGTCCCAACCGCCGATGTGCAGCCCGGCGATGTCGAGTTCGGAGAGTT
Organism: Rhodococcus sp. YL-1; assembly: GCF_001942025.1. Classification (NCBI taxonomy): domain Bacteria; kingdom Bacillati; phylum Actinomycetota; class Actinomycetes; order Mycobacteriales; family Nocardiaceae; genus Rhodococcus; species Rhodococcus sp. YL-1. The sequence continues at coordinate 131,363 of NZ_CP017299.1, forward strand.
CGTCCGCGGACACCAGATCATCGCCACCGAAGTCTTCGCGTTTGCGAGCGCGAAGGATCGGCGTCAACCAGCCCGGTGAATCGGAGGTCAGACCGACTTTCTCGATCATCGACTGCACCGGGAGATGTTCCAGCAAAGCTGAATCCGAACGCATCAGTTCAGGGATGAAACCCTCACGGGAGGAAGACGAATCTCCGTGCTCGCCCCACCACGCCAGATGCTCGGCGAGGAGAAGTATCCCCGAGGGATCACGTTTGACGCGGTCGCTTCCGATGGTCGGCACCTTGGAGACGACGCCGTCTACACGAAATGACCGATCGGCGCTGTTGGTCTCGGCAGCAAATGCCCAGGCGGTTCCGGCCGCATACGAAGCCCCGCTCGCGATGACGCACTCCGGTGTCCACGGCTGATCCTGCAGCCACTCGGCCAGGGCGGCGGCGTCCTCGCGCTCGTGGAAGTACGGTTCCCAAGATCCGGTGGAATCGTGCCGTCCACGTACGTCCTGACAGATGAAGGCAATTCCTCGCGATCGCCATTCGAGCCCCTCGGCCAGATGCCACCCGCGTCCGTACGGGGTTCGGATCACGATCAATCCTCGAGGTGAAGAATCCGGTGGGAGAAGCACATCCGTAGCCAGCGAAGAGCCGTCTGCTGCCGGGATCTTCACTCCGAGTGAGATCACCGGAGCGTCGGCGAAGGCTCGAGAACGCCGCCTGGCAGAGGTAGCACGGGATGGCGAGTCATCATGAGGGTTCGCGGATTCATCCGGATCTGGTGGTGAAGGTGTGATGGCGGTGCGCCATGTACACCAGCCACGACGTCCGAACATGCAAGCGCACTGGCCATTGCGGCTGCGGTGGGTGAAAGTTCGAGCGGGCGAAGTTCGCTGCCGGCGAGGTGATTCCACAGTGCCCGCAGATGATCCGGGACGCGCGACGCGGCAAGCCGTCGACCGCAGACGTCCCGGTAGCTTGCGCTGCCGATACCGTCGAAGAAGGGTCCGATGCAGATCTCACCCAGCTCCGCGTGGACGCGTTGCCACGGTGTTTGGTTTCGGCGGCACCAGGTATCGAGTTCCGACCACTCGTCGTGAGGAGGAGCGCCGGCAACCGACAGTACGAGGTCCGACGACGCAACGTCGTGTTCGATTGGCGCAGTGGTGGATACGACCTCGAGATGCGGAAGAGCCTTGGAGAGCAGGGCGATGCAAGCATCGGCAACGGGCCCGATCCCGTCCATCAGCACACGCTGTGGGCGCGGAATCTCTGGCACTTGACCTGGAACAGCCAGCACGCCGCGAGAGACGAGGGCGTCGGCGATCTCGATAGCTCCCGGGCCGAGCACCGAACCAGAGCGCCTGAGAAAGTTGTCGAGTTCCGCGAGGTCTTCGGCCGGCGCGCCGATCGTGACCGCGTTCTCGTCCGGTGTCAGGTAATGCCAAGTGCCGTCCGGGGTCGGATACAGCTGGCGTCCGTCGGCGAGGGCGTACACGGATCTCCTTGTCGGTGCCCGCACCCGACGAGTCGGATGCGGGCGGGGTCATCGGCAGATCAGACTGTCGAAACAGTCTGGATCAGGGGAGGTTTCAGCTCTGGAAGCTGAACGGGTTGTCGACGAGGGCGTTGGTGCCCACACCCTGCAGGGCGTGTGCGGACGTTGCCTCGGCAACCGGCTCGAAGGTGAACGGGTTGTCGACGAGAGCGTTGGTGCCGACGCCCTGGAGTGCATTGGCCGGAGCCGAGTTGGAGACGCTGTCGAACGAAATGTTGCTCATTGTCATCCCTTCCGTAATGGAAACCATTTCCATTACGATGCCACCGTACGAAAGATCGCCACGGAGAGCAACAGGTACAAGAGAGTGCATACATGAGCGAGACCCCGACGACGGGATCCGTCGAAGCGCAACCACATGTCTTTCGGGACAGATCGTTTCGATTGTTCTTCACGGCTCGTACGATTGCCGTAGCCGGTGCGGCGGTCACCGGAGTGGCCATGCCGATCCTGGTGTTCGACATCAGCCGGTCTCCGTTTCTCACCTCGCTCGCGGCTGCGGGGACGGTTCTGCCGTATCTCGTGTTCGGCTTGTTCGCCGGCGCCGTGGCAGACCGAGTCAACCGGCGGACGGTCATCCTGTGTGCGCAGGCCGTAGCTGCACTTGCTTTGGCGAGTATTCCGGCGGCGCAGGCACTCGGCGTATTGACGGCGTGGCATGCCGTCGGCGTATCGATGTGCATCGGAACGTGTTTCGTGTGGTTCGACGCCGCTGCTTTCGGAGCGCTGCCTGCTCTGGTCGGTCGGCAGAGGATACCGGCGGCCAACAGCGCGCTGTGGACGTCCAGCACGCTGATCGATGTTGTCTTTCCGGCGATAGCCGGCGTGCTTGTGGCCTCGATCGGCCCGGCCTACGCATTGGGTGCTGATGCACTGGCTTACGTACTGGCCGGGCTGGCCATGGCCTCGATCGGAGCCTCGTTTTCGATTACTCCTGCGGCGCCGAAGAAGTCGGGAACCGGAATTGCGCGTGACATACGCGAGGGCCTCAGCTTCCTCTGGCGGTCGCCGCTTCTGCGAGCCTTGACCGGCGTCGGCTTCGTCAATTCCCTGACGCAGGGTGCGGTTACGGCGCTCCTGGTGGTGTACGCATCCGAGAGGCTTGGGATTTCGACGTCGAGTCCGATGATCGGCGCCGTGTGGACGGCCGTCTCCGTGGGTGGAGTGGTCGGGGCGCTCGTGCTTCCACGCCTACCGGCGCAGTGGCCGGTCGGGGCGATCACTGTCGGGGCGCTGACCATCGCCCCGGTGGTGCTGTTCGTCGTTGCGACAACCGGCAACACCGGCGCCGCGATCACGGCGCTCGTCGTCTACTCCGGCTGTGCGACCGTCACCATCCTCAATGGCATCGGTGCACGTCAGCGCCTGACTCCGGATCGTCTGCAGGGGCGCGTGAACACCACGGCGAGGATGGTCGCCTGGGGTGGTTCGCCGGTCGGCGCCTTGATTGCCGGGGCAATCGCAGGACGCTGGGACATCGGCACCGCCTACCTCGTTGCGTGCATCTTTGCGCTGGTCGGGGCGCTCTTCGCGTGGGCGAGCGCGCTGCGGACCGACCCTTATCCGCACAAATGAGCATGTGACTATTAATGAAAACGACTGTCGTTATGGTTAGATCCACCTGTTCATGACTGCGAACCCCACCGACTCAGGAGTGCGATGACGCTGACCAGCGAGGCAGCACCACGAGTGCCGTCGCGTCCACATCCCGTCGGCGAGCGCGGGTACGTCCCGTTTCTGTTGGCCACGGCGGTTGTGCTTGTCGCGGTCTCCACCGTCGCGGTGTGGTCGGGTGCCGCGTCGGTGTCCTTTGCCGACGTGTTCGCGGTGTTGTACGCACACGTCGGCGGTCCGCCGGTCGACCCGTTGCTCGATCGGATCGTGTGGGGATTGCGGGTACCGCGCATTCTGATTGCGGCATTGGCGGGCGCCGGGCTGTCGCTGGCCGGCGCCGTGCTGCAAGCGTTGGTGCGCAACCCGATTGCCGATCCGTACATTCTGGGCGTGGGTTCCGGAGCATCCTTCGGTGCAGTACTGATCATGACGACCGGCATCGGCACCGGCCTGTCGATCGGTGTTCCGGTGGCAGCCTTCCTGGGGGCCATGGTTTCCCTGATCGCGGTTCTCGTACTGGGTCGGCGAGAGGGAATGCTCGTCCCGCTGCGCATGGTCCTGGCCGGAGTTGCCATCGGCTATCTGCTCTCGGCTGCAACAAGTTTTGTGCAGTTGCGCGCCGATCCGAGTCAGCTTTCGGGAGTGCTCTTCTGGTTGCTGGGCTCGGTGAGCGGGGCCAGTTGGTCGGATCTCGGTGTGCCCGCCGCGGTGATCACCGTCTGTGCGGCAATTCTGTTGACACAATCGCGCCAACTCAACGCGTTGGCCATGGGAGACGAGAGCGCGCAATCGGTCGGCGTGGACGTGCGCCGTACCAGGTTGCTACTACTGGTGATCGCGTCGTTGCTGACCGCGGTTGTCGTATCCGTCGCCGGGGGAATCGGTTTCGTGGGGCTGCTCGTGCCGCACGCCGTACGACTTCTGGTCGGTTCCGATCACGGCAAGCTGCTCCCCGCGACCGCGTTGGTTGGTGCCACCTTCCTGGTGATCGTCGATCTTGCGGCTCGGATGTTGGATGCGCCCAACGAATTACCACTCGGGATCATCACCGCCGGATTGGGTGCACCGTTCTTCCTCTGGTTGCTTCGACGGGACGGCGGTGCGCAGTCATGAGATTGTCGGCCAGCGGAATTCACGTCGTTCGGGGCGGACGCCTCGTGGTTTCGGGTGTAGACCTCGAAGCGCCCGAGGGAAGCGTGGTCGGACTCGTCGGACCGAACGGCAGTGGAAAGTCCTCCCTCCTGCGCGCGTTGTATCGCTCGATGAAGCCTCGAAGCGGAATCGTGAAGGTGGACGAGGTGAATGTTTGGGACGATCTCTCGCCTCGATCGGCGGCACGCATCATCGGTGTTGTGGGGCAGGAGCATTCATCCGATTTCTCGTTCAGTGTCCGCGAGGTGGTTGCAACGGGTCGGACGCCGCATCACAGCGCGTTCTCTCGACTCGGCGAGATCGACCGAGACATCGTCAGCGCCGCACTGGTGCGAACCGGCATGCAGGGCTTTGGATCACGTCTCTTCGCCGAACTGTCCGGCGGAGAAAAACAGCGTGTGATGTTGGCCCGGGCGATCGCTCAACAACCGTCGGTCCTGGTCCTGGACGAGCCCACCAACCACCTCGACATCCGTGCTCAACTCGAATTGATGGAATTGGTCGCCGAACTCGGTACCACGACGATTGTCGCGATCCATGAACTCGCCTTGGCCGCAGCGTATTGCGACTACGTCTGTCTGCTCTCCGGCGGGGTAGTTGTCGCGACAGGACCAACGGCCGAGGTCCTCACCGAGGACCTGCTGTCCGAAGTATTCGGGGTTCAGGTGCATCTCGGCACTCATCCGTTGACCGGGCGCCCCCTGCTCTCGTTCGCCCCTCCGCTCCTACACACGAAAGAAGCAGTGTCTTGAAATCCTCGATACGTACTGCCGCGCTGATGTGCTCGGCCGTTACCGCCACCGCAGTACTGACCGCATGCGGAAACTCCACGGCGGATTCGGCGGCGTCGTCGTCCGAGAAGATCACCGTCACCAATTGTGATCGCGAGGTGACGGTGCCCAAGACGGCGGAGCGGATTGTCTCGCTGTATCCGTCGATGACGGAACTTCTCATTCAGCTCGGCGCCGCCGACCGCATTGTCGGACAATCGAATACCGACCTCTCTCCTCCCAGCCCCGAACTCGCTGATCAGTTCGCGGCCGTGCCGGTACTGAGCACCGGAGTTCCCGCGAAAGAAGCATTGCTCGACGCCCGACCGGATCTGATCGTCTCCGACGGGGAATACTGGTTCGACGGTGACCGATTGCAGACCATGGACGAATTGCGTGACCTCGGCATCCCGATCTTCGTGAACAGCGGCTACTGCCACAAGGCCGTCACCGAAGGGCGGATCGACGACGTCTGGTCCGACCTCGACGGTCTCGGCGCCTTGACCGGAACAAGTGACGCGGCAGCAACCCTCCTGACCGACGGCAAGAAGTCCCTCGCAGCAACCGAGGCATCTGTCGCCGGGCAGGAGCCGGTTCCCACTGTGATGGTTCAGGTTTCGGAGGGACAGTCCTATGCTCTGGCCAGGGGCCTCTACAGCAGTGTGCTCGAGGCCGCCGGGGGAAGCAATCTTTTCGAGAACGACCTTCCCGACGGAAAGTACTTCGGCCAGGTAGCCACGGAATCGGTGCTCGCGAAGTCGCCGAAGGCTGTCCTCGTCGTCTACTCCACCGAGTCGGCTCGGGAATCCACCCTGGATGCTGCGCGGACGGCATTTGCCGGAACCCCCGCCGCGACATCGAATGCGATCTTTGCCGTTCCGGAGGCGTGGTTCGCCGGCGAGTTGGTCTCGATCGACGGGGCCGGCGAGGTGTCTCGCCTGCTGCACCCGGGTTCGTGACCGCACTCGAGCGAATCGAGGCCGTCGTATCGCTGCATGCAGTGTTGGACCGGACGGTGAGTCCGTCGGAGCTACCGTTCGACGAGCACGCACTGCCGCCGGTGACGTGTGAATCCGTGGAACTGCCGGCCGCGACGCCACTGCCGGCCTGCGGGTTCGCGGACGTCTTGCAGGCACGGCGGAGCCGCTACGACCCCGCACAGACGGCACTCCGAGCAGGCGAGCTGTCAAACGTGTTGCACCACAGTGTTGTCAGCAGCCCGACGGCGGGCGGGATGCGCGAACTGACGCTGTCGTTTGTTCTCAGCCGACCCGGAGACGAGCTCGGAGCCGGGGTATACCGATATGCCCGAGGCCGTGCCGAAGCTGTCCGGCCAGGCGACGTGCGAGAGCACCTTCGAGCGAGCCTTCTCCAACCCGAGTTCGTCGACGTGTTCCCGGTTCTTTTGTTTGTGGTTGCCGACGTGGAAGCGCCGCTCGAGAAGTACGCGATGCGGCACTACCGCACGATGCACGTGGATGCCGGTGTGCTGGTTCAGAATCTGTACCTCGTGACCGAGGCGATGGGACTTGTGGGCTGCGCCATCGCAGGATTCACGGATGCGCGAGTGGCATCTCTGTTGAATCTCGCGACGACGCAGCTTCCCGTCATGGCTTTTGCCCTCGGGAGGCGCAGCTAGGTCAGGCGAGGATGCGCGCCTTCTGGGTCTCGAACTCGGCCTCGGTCAATACTCCCGCATTCTTGAGTTCGCCCAGCTTGGTGAGCTGTTCGAGCTTTAAGTCCATCGATGCTGCCGGAGCTGCCTGCGGTGGCAGGGGTGGTAGATCGGGAATCGGAGGCACCGGCTGGGCCTGCGCTGCGCGAGCCTGATCTTCGGCGGCCCAACGGGTCCGCTGACGGCGCTGAACATTGCCGTGAATGGAGCTTGCGACGGCTACCCGGCCGGCTCGCCTCAAGAAACTCATGCGTCCTTCTCCGTATTGCCTGGTGCGGTGTTGTCGAGTGCGGTGGCAAGTTCGTCCAAGCTCAGGTGACCTTCGGTGACAATCTTTGCGCCGCTGCGTGTCCACGCGTCGATCACCGGCAGTATGGCCAGTTCCTCGTAAACGAGCACGGCGGCAACACTACCGGTGGCCAACTCGTCACCAACGGCGGCGATGTCGCCGGCGTCGAGCAGTCCGGAGGCTGCGCCGTCGAACTGCGCCAGATCGAAATCTGCGAGTTCGAAGGTCGATGCCGGTACGACGGCCACTGATCCATCGGCGGCTTTGGTGACGAACTCGAGGTCGAGGATGCGGATCACGCCGGAGTCGACGAGAGTGAGCAGCTGCTCGAATCCTGCGGAGGTCGGTGCACCGCCGGGAAACTCGACGGCAACGTATTCGATCGGACCGAATTGGTCTTGGTTGGACATCGGTTACTTCTTGCCCTTCGTGGGTTGCGGTTCTTCCAGAGCAGGTACTTCGTCGGGCATGCGGCCGGCCGGAATGATGGCGAGCAGGGAGAGTCCGGCGAGGACGAGTAGCGAGGTTCGCAGGGCGCGCAAGCGCGCTTCGGTGTTGATCCGGATGGCTTCGTCGATCTGTGCTTGTGTCGCCGAGGTGTTTTCGAGCGTCACGACGAGTTGATCGTTGGGGACGAAGTTGACCTGGTCGAGATTGATCCCGGACTCGACCTTGAGTGATGCCGGGATGGTGGGGTTGTCGATCAGCTGCGAGCTGACGAGGGAACCGAGGATTCCGACGGCGAAGACGCTGGCCACCGCGATGCCGACGCTGCCGGACATGTTGTGTACCAGTCCTCGCCAGGCACCGACGTCGCCGGCCAGTTCCTTGGGGGCTGCGGTGAGGAGGGTGTTGAACACCAGCGCAACGATGGCGCCCTGCCCGAGGCCGAGGGTGATCAGTCCGATGACGACAAAGATCTGATGCCAGTCGCCACGAATGGTGAAGGCCAACAAGATGAGTCCAGCGGCAACGACGACGAACCCGGCTCGTGCGATCAGACGCGGGGAGTACGTCTTGTACAGACGCGCGACGACGGTGCTCGCGATGAAGATCGAAAGTGTGTACGGGATGATCGAGAACGACGTCTGCAAGCTGCTGCGGCCCTGGATGATCTGCATGTACAGCGGAATGAGGAAGTTGGCCGCGGTTCCCACGAACATCATCGTCGCCATGCAAATCGTGGTGGCGCGCTCGGCGCCGGTCTTGAGGACGTCGAGGTTGAAGAGCTGAGGCTTGTTCTGCGCCTTGCGGCTTCGCGTCCACTGGAAGAATCCCTGCGCGCAGATGGTGCCGAGGACGATCAGGATGGCCGCGGGTGAAACACCGATGACCGAGAACGGCGCAGCGTCGGTGGCCAGGATGACGCCCCACGAGTTCAGGCCGCTGAAACCGAAGCTGAGCAGGATGACGGCAACGGCAGCAATGGCGGCGCCGGCCCAGTCGATGGTGATGTCCTTCTGCGGGGGAACAGGTTTGACCCGGAAGCTCAGGATCAGGTTGACCACCGCGAGAGCCACGACGAGGGCGAACGAGTATCGCCACCCGATCGTCGTCGCGAAGGAACCGGCGATGAGCAGCGCCAGCACACCGGCCGCCGGGATTGCTGCTGCCAGGTAACCGATGGCCTTTGCCTGCTGATCGCCACTGAAGTTCGTGGCGATGAAGACCGTCAACGCGGGAGCGATGAGGGCGATCACGGCGCCGGATGCAGCTTGGGCCACGAACAGCATTGCCGGGCTCTGACTCAGGGCGACCGCGGCCATTGCGAGGCCGTGAATCGCGACGGCAATCTGGAAGACCAGACGCGTTCCGTAACGGGCGCCGATCTTGGCCCCCAACAGAATGAAGGCAGCCATGGCGAAGGTGCCCGCGGTGATCGCGGTGCCGACACTTGTTGCGGGCGTGTCGAGATCGGTGGTGATGCCGGCCATCGAGACGGTCAGGGCGTTGACGGCGAACGACGCCTGAATCTGGGTGAGGACCACCACGATGAGTGGTAGCCAGGAGGCGGTGCTCACGGCGGCCGTTGTGGCGGCCGCGCCAGGCTTTACGGACATGATGGGTCACGCCTTCCTCGACACTGCGTGTACTCGCGACGTGCCCGGATCAGCCACGCACGGCTACATTAGCCGGAATTGTGCTGAATGGTCGCCTGCAAGTGGTTGGTTTCTTCGCGGTAGACCACCATCTCCCGGTGCAAGGCGCGACGGAAGCGCGGTTGCTCGGCCAAGAGTACGGCCAGCACGGTCAGCAACAGCCACGTCGCGGCCGCGCTCGCGAGGAGCAGCAGGACCGGAATCCACGGACCGCCCATCTGCTCGAGCAGCGTCGTCTTTGCCCAGACGCGCCAGTAGAGCATCAGATTGACGATCAGTCCGACACCGTACGAGATGACGAAGGACAGCAGGAACTGCTTCCACGTGCCGTCGTGGCGCCGCGCCGTCATCGGTTCTGCCCGCAGCGGCAAGCTCACCGACATCACGTTCGCGACCCCCAACCAGAGCAGGATCATGGTGAGCACCTGGCCGCACGCCTTCACCAGGTCGGCACTGCTTCCGGAGCGCCACGCGAGGACGGCGCTGAGCAGGAACCCGGCGCTGCCGACGAGGAGCAGCATCACCGCGTTTTTCGCGACGAGCACGTGCCAGAGCCTCGTTCCACCGGACAACGCAGCGCGCACGCGGCCGGCGTCGAAGCTGAGCGCATTGGTGCACACGACGCTTCCGACCACACCCGAGAGTGCGTACAGCGCAAGGTAAGGCAGTCGATCTTCCTTGGTGTCCCACTGGAAGAGGCGAATGAATGCCAGGTACGCCAAGCCCATTCCGAGGCTCAGCCCCAGCCGAAAAGCGATCGACCGAGGCTTTCCACTCACCACGTGCCGTGCTTCCTCACGGATCCGGGAGCCGAGATCCTGCACATGCCGGACGACGGGGTTGCCCGAGTTCAGCGGGACGTAACCACGGATCGCGGCGGCGACGGTATCGGTGTCACCGGCATCGAGCGCGGCGACGCGTGCTTCGAGAACCGCAAGGTGGGCGGCGCGCAAGGCTATCCGTGCGGTGGTCACCGCGGCGACGGCGTCGGCCTCGGCCTGCGCGGCGGTGCCGATGCCGGCGTCGGCGGGCAGCGTCGGCTGCAACGTCGTGATCAGTTCGAGTTGGCGCGCCATGTGCGGCGACGGTGACAACCCGCTGTACGACGGTCGGCTCAGCGCTGATCGTTCGTCGTCGAGCGAATCACGGACGGCCGCGGCAGCCTTGCGGACGGCTGCCGGGTTGTGCCAGCGCACCGACCGGGCGTCACGCTCGGCGGCGACGGCCCGGGAGGCAACCTCGGTCAGATCCTCGACCGCTGTCAATGTCTGCTCCACTCGGTTTAGGTTGGTTTCATGACCACCAACTCGGAAAAGGAAGATCTCCAGCGGTACCTGCAGGCAGCACGTGATGCGCTCGTCTGGAAGCTCGACGGGCTGTCGGAGTATGACATTCGGCGCCCGATGACCCGGACAGGGACCAACTTGTTGGGTCTGGTCAAACACATGATCGGCGTCGAGCTCGGGTATTTCGGTCCGACGTTCGGCCGTCGGGTTCCCGATCTCCCCGCGTGGTTGCGTTCGGAGGAACTCAACGTCGACATGTGGGCCCGCGCCGACGAGTCCACTGCCGACATCGTCGAAACCTATCGCCGCACCTGGGCTTTCGCCGACGCCACGATCGAGGAGCACGATCTGGACGCCCCCGGCTTCGTGAAGCACTGGCCGGAGGATCGTCGCGACGTCACACTGCACCGGATACTCGTTCACGTTGTCACCGAGATCCATCGGCACGCCGGCCACGCGGACATCGTGCGGGAGCTGATCGACGGCGCCGCTGGGATGAAGGCGGGCGACAACAATCTGGCTCCCGGCGATGAGGCGTGGTGGGCCGAGTACACCGACCGTCTGGAGACGGCGGCACGCGAGGCCCACCACGCTTGAACTACTCGAATACCGCTGCCGCGCCGATCACCACGACAACGATCACGAAGTTGATCAGTAGCAGTGGCCAGACGAAGCGCAGGAACTTGTCGTAGCCGACCTTCGCCATGGCCAACCCGCCGACAACGACGACGTTGGTCGGGGCAACCATCAGCATCAGGCCGTGGCCCATCTGGAAGGCGGTGATGACGAGTGCTCGGCTGACTCCGGCAAAGTCGCCCAGCGGCGCGAGCAGCGGCATCGCCAGGGTGGCGTGACCGGAACTGGACGGGATCAGGAACGCCAGCGGGATGTTGACGAGCATCACCAGGATCGCGAAGACCCCCGCCGAAGCGCCGCTGACCAATTGCTCCATCGCGTTGAGGATGGTGTCGAGGGTTTCGGTGTTGGTCATGATCACCGAGACGCCGCGAGCGAGCAGGATGACGATCGCCGGTCCGACCATGTCGCCGGCTCCACGCGTGATCAGGGAGACGATCTTCTTCTCACCCATCTTCGCGACTATGCCGACGAGAACGGCGGCGAGGATGAACAGCATCGCCAATTGCGGGAACCACCAGTTCAACTCGAACCAGTAGGGCTCGGTTGCCGTGACGTGGTACGCGTCGTACTCGGCCGGACCGGTAGTGGCGCCGAAGATGCTCGACCACGGGATGACGGAGAAGATCATCAGTCCGAAGGTGAGTCCGGTGATGAGCAGTACCAGCTTCTGAGTTCCGGTGAGCTTGCCGTCGATGTCCACCGGCTCGGCCGGCTCTTCGTCTTCGTCGTCCGCGATGTCGAAACCGACAAGCGACTTGGACGGATCCTTCTTCACCTTTGCGGCGTAGCGGAGAACGAATACCACTGCCACAGCGGTCAATACGATCCACAGGATCACGCGCAGCACGATGCCGTCACCGATGGAGACGCCTGCCTCACCGGAGGCGACGCCGATCGAGAACGGATTGACGGTCGACGCCATGTTTCCGACCAGAGCGCCGAGGATGATCATGGTGGCCGCGACCATGCGGTCGTAACCCAGTGCCGTCATCAGCGGGATGAGCAGGGCGTAGAAGCCGAACGTCTCGACCGAGAAGCCCATCGTCGAACCGAGCAGCGAGAACAGCACCATGATGACGGTGATGAGCAACCAGCCCTTGTCGCTGAGCTTGGTAGCGAGTTGGGAGACAGCGGTTTCGAGACTGCGGGTGGCAAAGCTGACCGAGATGAACGCACCGAGCGCCATGATGAAGAGGACTACGCCGACCGAACCGAAGAGCCGTCCGATGTTGTCGGTGTCGACGAACCCGGTGATCGAATCCTGTACGCCGTACAGGCCGTTCACGGGGGAGAGGATCAGTTGCTGGATTCGTTCCCAGAACGAGAGCGGAGACGTGACGGTCTCGAAGCTGCCGGGAACGGGTGAGCCGTCCACGTCGACGCCGAAGCGTCCGGCCGGAATGGACAGTGCCGCAACCCAGACCAGAATGGTGACGATCGCGAGCATCGTGACCGCACCGGGAAACTCGAACTTCTTCTTGGCGGGCGTTTGCGCGGATCCCGTATCGGTCTCGGTGCTCATTTCTTCCCCTCGAAGGTGTGTGCGTACTCCTGGAAGAACAGTGCTTTGGCGACGACGGCCTTCTCGAGCTCGTCGAGCAGGACGCGTTCGTTGGGGCCGTGGATGTTCGCGTAACCGTCGGTGGCGCCGAACAACAGCTTCTCGGCGGTGGGCACTGCTGTATCCAAGGCCATCACGAGGGGGATCGAGCCGCCGCCTGCCATCAGCCCGGCCGGCTCACCCCACGACTGCGATAATGCAGACAATGCCGCGTCGAAGGCCGGTCCACCTTCGGCTGCCGCAAACCCGTCGCCGGTTTCTCCCGCGGTGACAGTCAGTTGTAAACCGAAGGGGCGCAGGGCTTCCAGGTGCCGGACCAGAGCAGCCTGCGCCTCGATGGCAGGTTGGCGCGGGTGTACGCGCAGATTGATCACGGCGCGGGCAGTGCTTGCGACGGCGTTGACCGCCCCGTCCACAGGGGGAGCGTCGATGCCCGTCACGGTGATGGCCGGGCCCGACCAGATGCGTTCGCCGATGCCGCCGGTTCCGAGCAGCGGAAGCCCGTCTTGGATCTCGGCGAGGGTGCGGAACTCGTCCTCGGTGTATGAACTGCCGGTCCACGGTTCGCGCAGGAGGCCGTCGACCGCCACGTCACCGTTGTCGTCGTGCAGCGACGCCAGTGCGCGGGTGAGCGCGAGGCGGGCGTCCGGTGCGGCGCCGCCGTAGAGGCCGTTGTGCTTGTCGGCTCCGAGAGTGGTGAGTTCGACGATCACCTGGGCCGATCCGCGCAGTGCGACGGTCAGGGTCGGTGATCCGGGTCGAACGCTCCCGACGTCGGCGATGACCATTGCGTCGGCCGCAAACAATTCGGGGGCTTCCGGCGGATAGTTGTCGAAGGGGCTGCCGAATTCTTCCTGGCCTTCGATGACGAGCTTGACCGTCACCGGCGGCTTTCCGTCGAAGACGCGAAGCGCGCCGATCATACCGATGACGTTTGCCTTCGAATCTGCCGTACCGCGGCCGTAAATCGCGCCGTCACGCTTGCTCGGTTCGAAAGGCGGTGAATCCCAGAGTTCGACGTCGTCGGCGGGAACGACGTCGTAATGCGAATACATCAATACGGTCGGGGCTCCCTCTGGGCCGGGGACTGTCGCAATGATGACCGGCGCAGTTTTACCTGTTATTTCGAGTTTCTCTATCTTCGTGACTCCGGACCTCTCCAATAGAGAAACGATCAGGTCGTGAGCCTCGAACAGGGGCTCGCTGGGGAAACCTTCTGTTGCTATCGACGGAATACGAACAAGTTCGACGAGTTCCGACTCCAGTGCCGGCATCAAAGCTGCAACTGTTTCCTTGATCGTGGAATAGGAGGGCGAGGCGGATTCTTCCGGCACGGAATTGACTCCTTCTGGGAAAGGCGAAAAACATTAGAGGCAGAGTCTTACACCCGATATGCGGGGTGTGAAAGGGTGACCCGAACAAAAAGCCGAAGTGGGGCGCCGGGCTCGCGATTCTTGACATTGACGTCAACGTCAACACACACTGTGACGGTGACCACCAGTGAAACGCAGGAGCGAGCGCGGACAGCCCGCAAACTCGGCGACGGTCCACGCCGTGCCGGACTGCTCGACACCGCTGCCCTCTGCTTCGGCGAACTCGGATACGACGCCGTGACGGTCGAGACGATCACGACCAGGGCTGATGTGTCCCGGGCGACCTTCTACGCGTACTTCTCGTCGAAGGACGAGGTCTTCCGCGCCGTCGCCGAAATGATGTGCCGACGCTTCCTCGACGCTCAGCACATGGAGGGCCCGGCGGCCGAGGATCTACGCGAAGTTCTCCGAACGACCACGTCGGCGTTCATCACGGCCGTGTACACCTACGGTGACCTGCTCGCGGTGATCGAGCATCGGGCGCGGGTGGATTCCGAGGTCGAGCGCAGTTGGTCGGCGGTTCGCGAAAAGCTCGTGAGCCGCTACGTCCGCTTTGTCGAACGGATTCGACAGGTTCACGACGTAGATCCCTGTGTTTCGCCCCCGGTGCTCGTTCAGATGATCTCGGACGCACAGATGGCCGGTGGAGCACGACTGAGTAAGGCGAGTGTCGAAGAGCAGAACCAGTTCATTGCAGATATGACGACGATGTCCGAGCGGTTGATCGGGTTCGAAGAGTCGAAATAGATTTCTTTTACGAATGGAGTGATCGGTGGCAGAACAAGACGTGCTCGAAGCGGCTCTGGCGGAGATCTCTGCGCTGCAACAAGCGCATTGGCCCGCCGGCATTCCCCGCGCCGTCGAGTATCCGCTCGAAGGTGGGGGACTTGTCGATTACTTGCGGCATTGGGCGATCGAGCGGCCGGATACTCCTGCCATCGTCTTCTACGGCCGGGTCATCACGTATTCCGAATACGACGAGCTTTCGGATCGTTTTGCCGGATGGCTGCTGTCACTCGGAGTCGAACGCGGCGATCGCGTCGGCGTTCACCTGGTCAATTGCCCTCAGTTCCATATCGCGATGCTCGGCATTCTCAAGGTCGGTGCGGTTCACGTGCCGATCAATCCACTCTTCCGTGAACATGAATTGATTCACGAACTCAACGATGCCGGCGTCAAGGTCCTACTGACGCAGAACACCTTCTCGAAGTTGGTGAAGAAGGTTCGCTCACAGACTCCACTCGAACACGTCGCGAAGACTGCAGTGTCGGACATGCTGACGGCGATCCCGACCGTCGAACTGCCCTTCGAGGTCGACGATCCGCGCCTGAGCGACTGGCAGTCGATCATCACCAGTGAGCGGGCGACTCCTGTCGCCACCGAACTCGATTCCCTCGCCGCCCTGAACTACACGGGCGGAACGACGGGAATGCCCAAGGGCTGTGAGCACACTCAGCGCCACATGGTTTACACCGCGGCCACCGCGACGCTTGCGGGCGGTGACCAGGTGGGTGCCAATCCGCCGGTGTCCCTGGTGTTCTTGCCGATCTTCTGGATCGCAGGTGAGGACTTCGGCATCCTGGTTCCGCTCGTCAACGGCGGAACCGTGGTCCTGCTGAATCGTTGGGATGCGGAGACCACGCTCGACGCTGTCGAGGCTTACGGCGTGACCTCGCTGGTCGGAACTGTCGACAATTACGTCGAACTGATGGACACGCCAGGATTCGCGGAGCGAAATCTCTCGACACTCCAGAACGTCATGGCAGTTTCGTTCGTTCTCAAACTCGATCCGGCCACGCGCCAGCGGTGGCGCGAGGCTACCGGCGGCGTTCTGCGCGAAGCGAGCTACGGCATGACCGAAACCCACACCGCGGACACGATCACCCTCGGCTTCCAGGACGGCGACTACGACCTGAAAAGCGAGCCGGTGTTCTGCGGAATTCCGGTGCCCGGCACCGACGTTCTGATCGTCGATCACGACGGCAGGCCGGTTCCCGTCGGCGAGCACGGGCAGATCATCGTGCGCAGCCCGTCCATCCTTTCCGCGTACTACCGCAACGAGGGGGCCACCGCCGACGCCATCCGTGACGGCTGGCTGCAGACCGGTGACGTCGGAAAGTTCAGTGAGCGTGGCGGTTTGCACTATTTGGCGCGGAACAAGGAAATGATCAAGACCAACGGCATGAGTGTCTTTCCCTCCGAGGTGGAAGCGCTGCTCATGCTGCACCCGGCGATCGAAAAGGCTGCGGTGGTGCCGAAACCGGACCCGGACAAGGGGCAGGTGGCTTTTGCGTTTGTCCAACTGGTCGAGGGTTCCGACACTGTGGCCGACGAGATCGTCTCGTGGGCGAAGGAGAACATGGCCACGTACAAGGTGCCCGAAGTGGAAGTGCTCGAGGCGCTTCCGATGACAGCGACAGGAAAGGTGCGCAAGGGCGATCTGTTCGAGCGCACTCAGGGGGACAAGTGAGACTGCTGATTGCGAACCGCGGCGAAATTGCGCTGCGGATCATTCGAACTGCCCGTGAACTCGGGATCGAGACGGTGTCGGTGTACGCCGAGGACGACGCGTCCAGTCCGCACGTCGCGGCGGCCACGGAGTCGGTGCCGCTCGGAGCGTCGGGCGCATCCGCGTATCTCGATCAGGGGGCTTTGCTGAAGATCGCGGCCGAAACAGGCGCCACGCACGTGCACCCGGGTTACGGGTTCCTCAGTGAGAACGCCGAATTCGCGCAGGCGTGTACCGAGGCGGGCATCGTCTTCGTCGGCCCGGACGCCCAGGTTCTCCGGACTTTCGGCGACAAGGCCAGTGCCCGCACCGCGGCTGTCGACTCAGGAGTGCCGGTCCTGCCGTCGACATCGGCGAACGCCGACCTCGACGAGGTGCGTGAATTCTTCGAGCGCAATTCCCGCGGGATCATGATCAAGGCGCTCAGCGGCGGCGGTGGCCGCGGCATGCGCGCGGTGCGTGACCCGAAAGCACTCGACGACGCGTACCGTGTGTGTGCGGCCGAAGCCCAGTCGGGATTCGGCAGTTCGGCACTGTTCGCCGAGGTACTCAGTGAGCACGCTCGGCACATCGAAGTGCAGATCGTGGCGGCACCGGGGCAAGGTGGAACCCACGCGCTCGCTCTGGGTGACCGCGATTGCAGCGTCCAACGTCGCCATCAGAAGTTGATCGAGGTTGCGCCCGCGCAGGGGCTGTCGGGGGCCCTGCGCGATCGTCTTCACGCTGCGGCGGCGAGGCTGTGCGCCGAGGTCGGCTACCGCGGCATCGCGACGGTCGAGTTCCTCGTCGAGGAACGCGGCTTCGTCTTCCTCGAGGTCAATCCCCGAATTCAGGTGGAGCACACGGTGACCGAGGAGGTCACCGGAGTCGACCTCGTCTCCGTGCAGCTCGCGATCGCGGACGGAGTTCCGTTCGAGAACTTGGACTTGCCAACAGGGATCATCGCTGTCGAGAAGGGCTCGGAGGCAGTCGGATCCGTGGCAAACGCTTCGGGAATCGCGATCCAGACCCGCGTCAACATGGAAACCATGACGCCGGACGGCAATGCGTTGCCCTCGTCGGGCACGCTCGACAACTTCACTCCTCCGGGCGGGCCCGGCGTGCGAGTGGACACCTTCGGTACGGTCGGAATCTCGCCGAGTGCGCGTTACGATTCGCTCTTGGCAAAGGTGATCACCCACACGCGTCGATCGGATTTCCCTGCCGCGGTGCGCAAGTCGATTGCCGCTTTGAGTGAGTTCGCCATCGACGGCGTAGCGACCAACATCGAGTTCCTGCAGGCAATACTGTCGGACAAGGACTTCCGCGACGGCCTGGTCGACGTCGACTGGTTGGGTTCTCGATTGGCGGACCTCGTCCCCGACGTTGGCCCACAAACGCCCTCCTCGTCTGTGGACGTGGCACCGGACGAGGATGTGGTCCGTGCACAGATGGCGGGCATCGTCGTCGAACTCGCGGCAGTCGGTGACGGAGTCCATGCGGGTGGCCAGGTTGCCGTCCTCGAGGCGATGAAGATGCAGCATGTTCTCTCGGCGCCCGGTGATCTCGAAGTGGTCCGGGTCCTGTCGTCACCGGGGAGGTCGGTGGGTGCGGGCGAACCGTTGCTCGTCGTCTGTAGTGCAAGCGCGGGATCGAAGCTCGCCGAGGTCGACGAGGTGGACCTCGACGACGTGCGTCCCGATCTCGCGGAGATCATCGCTCGCCACGAGGTGACCCTGGACCCGGCCCGGCCCGCAGCCGTGGCGAAGCGTCACAAGCTGGGACGCCGGACTGCTCGCGAGAACGTCTACGACCTGGTCGACGACGACAGCCTGGTCGAGTACGGCGCTCTCGCGCTGGCGGCGCAGCGGAGTCGGCGAAGCGAGGAAGACCTGATCGCCAACACTCCTGCCGACGGGTTGATCGGCGGAGTGGCGACCATCAGCGGCGGCGAGAGCGTCGTGATCTCGTACGACTACTCGGTGCTCGCCGGTACCCAGGGCATGCGCAATCACGCCAAGACCGACCGCCTGCTCGAGATCGCCGATCGCAAGCGAGTTCCGGTGGTGCTGTTCGCGGAAGGTGGCGGCGGTCGCCCCGGTGACACCGACGCCGGCGCCGGGGCGGGCCTCGAGCTGGGAACCTTCCGCGCCATGGCGGCGCTGAGCGGGCGGGTGCCCATGGTCGCCGTCGTGTCCGGGCGCTGTTTCGCAGGCAACGCGGCCCTGGCCGGCGCGTGCGACGTCCTGATCGCGACACCGGACGCCAACATCGGGATGGGTGGTCCTGCCATGGTCGAGGGCGGCGGGCTCGGAAACTTTCGCCCCGAGGACATCGGCCCCATCGACGTGCAGCGCCGCAACGGCGTCGTACACCTGGTCGCTGACGACGACGCTCATGCGGTGGCGCTGGCCAAGCAGTACCTCGGCTACTTCCAGGGTGCGAGCGGAGAGTGGACCGCTCCGGATCCGCGGCTCTCGCGGCATGTGGTGCCGGAGAATCGCCTGCGCTCGTACGACGTTCGTGGAGCGATCGACGCAATCGCGGACGTCGACAGCGTCCTGGAACTGCGTCGAGACTACGGACGCGGTGTAGTAACCGCACTCGTTCGTGTCGAAGGAGTTCCGTACGGTGTGCTGGCGAACAGCAGCGAGCATCTCGGCGGCGCGATCGACGCGGAAGCCTCGGACAAGGCTTCGGATTTCCTGGAACTGCTCGAAGCGCACCGCATCCCTCTGGTGACGCTGTGCGACACACCGGGATTCATGGTGGGCCCGGATTCGGAGGAGGAGGCGACGGTTCGAAGGTTCGGCAGGTTCTTCGTTGCCGGTGCTCGCCTCACCGTGCCGTTCGGAACGATCATCCTGCGCAAGGGTTACGGGTTGGGCGCCATGGCAATGGCCGGTGGTTCCTTCCACGCCCCCGAGTTCACGGTCGCGTGGCCGACGGGCGAGATCGGGCCGATGGGTCTGGAAGGTGCTGTGCGTCTCGGTTTCCGCAAGGAACTCGAGTCCGTCGAAGATCCGGTGGCTCGGGAAACGCTGTTCGGTCAGTTCGTGGAACTGGCCTACGCACAGGGCAAGGCGCTGATGGCGGCGACCACGTTCGAACTGGACGACGTCATCGACCCGGCCGATACCCGTGGATGGATCAGACAACTCGGCAGAAACAGTTGAGATCCTGCTGATTCGAGCTGTTGCCGCACGTGGGCGGGGCAACTAGCCTTGCCCACGTGTCGGCTGCGCGAGATAACGTCCTGATCATTCATTGGCACGACCTGGGGCGACACCTCGCGAGTTACGGTGTCGCCGGGGTCAACAGCCCCCATCTCGACCGACTGGCGGCAGAAGGCATCCGGTTCACCGACGCACACGCGACGGCGCCGCTGTGCTCGCCTTCGCGCGGATCGCTCTTCTCGGGTAGGTATCCGCACAACAACGGTCTGATCGGGTTGGCGCACCACGGCTGGGAGTACCACGCGGAGGTGCAGACGCTCCCGCAGATCCTCTCCGACAACGGTTGGTACACCTCGCTGTTCGGCATGCAGCACGAGACTGCGTATCCGAAGCGACTGGGCTATCACGAGTACGACGTCACCAACTCGTTCTGCGACTACGTGGTTCCGCGTGCCCAGAACTGGCTACGACGCTTCCCGCCCGAGCCGTTCCTGCTCACCACGGGATTCTTCGAAACGCATCGCCCGTACCCCGCCGATCGCTATACCCCGGCGGACACCGCAGCCCTGGAGGTCCCCGGATACCTTCCGGACGTGCCACAGGTGCGCGAGGATCTGGCCGAATTCCACGGCAGCGTAGAGGTGGCCGACGCCGCGGTGGGGGAACTGCTCGCGACCCTCGAGGAAGAGGGGCTCGACGAGAACACCTGGGTCTACTTCCTCACTGATCACGGCGCGGCGTTCCCGCGTGCCAAGTCGACGCTCTACGCCCCGGGTACCGGTATTGCCTTGATCGCTCGGCCTCCCGCGCGGTATCGCAGTGGCGGAAAGGAATACGAGACACTGTTCAGCGGTGTGGACCTTGTTCCGACCATTCTCGATCTCCTCGGTATCGATGTCCCCACCGAGGTGGAAGGGCGCTCGCACGCCGATGCCCTCGTCGATCGTGGAACCGAGCCGTCCGAACCTGTCCGGACCTCCTTGTTCACGGAGAAGACCTTTCACGACAGTTTCGATCCCATTCGAGCGGTGCGTACCAAGGACTACAGCTACATCGAGAACTACGCCGTCCGCCCCGCTCTGGATCTACCGCTCGACATCGAGGACAGTCTTTCCGGAAAAGCGCTCGGCACCGAGCATCTGGCGGTACGCGCACCCCGGGAGCTGTACGACCTTCGTGCCGACCCTGACGAGAAGATCAATCTGATCGATCGACCGGAAGTCTCGGCAATACAGGCGGAATTGTCCTCGCAGCTTCACACGTGGCGCGCCGAAACGGATGATCGTCTCCCGGACGAGGCATTGGGAAGCGCGATGGCGGTGCACCGCATGGCGGCGTACCTCGAGAAGATCGGTGTCCGACCCAACGTGCGGTCCGCCTACAGTGCGGACCGCGGTTACCTCGAGTCGGACACCGAAAACCCCTAGGGCCTCGCGGCTTCGCGCTCTTCCAACAATGCGATGACCCGCTCGACCAGCTCGTTGATGTCAGCGCCGGTTGTGTCGAATGCCAGGTCCGGGTCCTCCGGCGTCTCGTAAGGCGCGTCGATTCCGGTGAGCCCCTTCAGTTCACCCGCCCGCGCACGTGCGTACAGGCCCTTGGGATCGCGGCGTTCGCATTCTTCGACGGGAGTGGTGACGGCAACTTCGAGGAAAGTGAGCCCGGCAGCTTCGTTGAGAGCACGCGCAATTGCTCGATCCGAACGCAGCGGCGAAACCATCGACGCGATGGCCACGACGCCGGCGTCGGCGAACAGTCGAGTGAGATGCCCGACGCGCCGGATGTTCTCGGCCCGGTCTCCCGGCGAGAACCCGAGATCGTCGGAGATACCGTGGCGGACGTTGTCACCGTCCAGGAGATACGCGGTGCGTCCCGCGTCGACGAGCGCACGTTCGACAGCCACAGCGACGGTGGATTTTCCGGAGGCAGGAAGGCCGGTCAGCCAGATCGTCGCGCCCCTCTGGGTGGTAGACGCCCATCGCCGTTGACGTTCGAGTGAGGACGGATGCCACTTGATGTCGTTGCGGGTCTGCTCGCCGGGAACGACGACGCGTGGTTCGAGAATGGTGCCGGCGCCGACGGTGTCGTTGCTCTGCTCGTCGATCAGGATGAAGGCGCCGGAGTCCCGATTGTGGTCGTAGGTGTCGGCGACCACCACGGAACTGGTTCGGAGCGTGACCGTTCCGATGTCGTTGAGTCCCAATTCGACTGGGCTGTCCTGCTCGTCGAGCGTTTCAGGATCGAGACGGGTGTGCAATTCTTGGACGGTCGCTCGCACGGTCCGGGACGTGTGTTTGAGCGCTATCCGATCGCCCGCGCGCAACGGTGTGTTGGACAACCAGCAGATGGTGGCTTCGAGTTCTCGGGCCAGAACCGGCAAATGAGCCTGCGCACCGCCACTGACCAGAACGTCGCCACGTCCGACGTCGATGTCGTCGGCCAGTTCCACCGAAACCGACAGTGGTGCAACGGCAGTACTGCGGTTGTCGTCGAGAGTGTCCAGACTGATCACGGTGCTCTTCGATCCGGACGGCAGGACCACTACCTCGTCTCCGACGCTCAGTGTGCCTGCCGAGATCCGGCCGGTGTACCGGCGACGATTCTGCGGATCGGGGCGCGAAACCCATTGCACGGGAAGCCGAAGCTCCTCGATGTGCGTCGCGGGCGCATGGAGTTCGACGCCTTCGAGGTACTCGAGGAGCGTCGGCCCCTCGTACCACGCGGTGTTCTCGGACCGCGTCACGACATTGTCGCCGGCTTTCGCGGAGACCGGTATGGCGAGTACGTCCTCGCGTCCGACTTGCCGTGCCAAGGCCCGCAATTCTTCCTGCACCTGAGCGAATCTCGCTTCGTCGAAGTCCACCAGATCGATCTTGTTCACCACGGCTACAAGGTTCGGAACACCGAGCAGTGCGGCGATTCTGGCGTGCCGACGGGTCTGACGCAGCACGCCGGTCCTCGCGTCGACCAGCAGGACCGCTACGTGAGCGTTGGATGCTCCGGTGAACATGTTGCGCGTGTAGCGTTCGTGCCCCGGGGTGTCGGCGAGTACGTAACTTCTGGTCGGAGTGGAGAAGAATCGGTACGCGACGTCGATCGTGATGCCCTGTTCACGCTCGGCACGTAGTCCGTCGGAGAGTGCAGCCAGGTCGGCGACACCGTGCTCGTCGGTGACGGAATCGAGGTGATCGGTTGGCAGACTGTCGGTGTCATGCAACAGTCGGCCGATCAGCGTGCTCTTGCCGTCGTCGACGCTACCCGCCGTGGCCAGTCGCAGGAGTTGGCGAGTGATGGTGGTCGTCATCAGAAGTAGCCCTCACGCTTTCGGTCTTCCATCGCGGCGACCGACGTTCGGTCGTCTGCGCGAGTCTCGCCTCGTTCGGAAACCGTCGCGGCCGAGATTTCGGTGACGACGTCGTCGATGGTGGTGGCGTGCGATCGAACGGCGCCGGTGATGGTCAGATCGCCGACGGTTCGATATCGCACCCACTCGGTCGTTGCCGCGGCGTTCTCGGCGTCGGTGCTGAATTCGGAAGCAGCGAGGAGCATTCCGTCGCGCTCGAATACCCTCCGCTGGTGCGCGAAATAGATGGACGGCAGTTCCAGTTCCTCCTGGGCTATGTAGCGCCAGATGTCGAGCTCGGTCCAGTTGCTCAGCGGGAAGACACGAACGGACTCGCCGCGTCTGATCCGACCGTTGTAGAGCGACCACGGTTCGGCCCGTTGCGCTCGCGGGTCCCACTGGCCGAACTCGTCACGGAAGCTGAGGACTCTTTCCTTGGCGCGCGCACGTTCCTCGTCCCGGCGGGCGCCGCCGAACGCGGCGTCGAACCTTCCAGCTTCGAGAGCGTCGAGCAGGGTTCTGGTCTGCAGGCGGTTTCGCGATCCGCTGGTCTCGGTCGACTCCTGCACTCTGCCCTGGTCGATCGAATCCTGAACGGAAGCAACCAGAAGTGTGTGCCCGCCCTCCTTGATTCGGCGGTCGCGAAATTCGATGACCTCCTCGAAATTGTGACCGGTGTCGACGTGCAGGACCGGGAAAGGGAGTGGGGAGGGCCGAAACGCCTTCTCGGCCAGACGAAGCAGGACTATCGAGTCCTTGCCGGCCGAGAAGAGCAGTACCGGTCTCTCGAGTTCGGCCACCACCTCTCGAATGATGTGAACCGCTTCGGATTCGAGAACTCGGAGTTCGTCGACGACATCGGTGACGGTGCTCATGTGACGGGATATCCGTTCTGTTCGGCGTCGATGCGATAACGCTGCACCCATTCGCGGGATCGTCCGTCGCTCTGACGACGCAGCGGCGGTGGCGGGGCCAGTTGTCCGTCGAGGCCGAGGGAGATGAGGGTTTTTGCGACCACGGACTGCGGGTCTTCGGTGAGATCGCGGAACCCGACTTCGATGGGAGAGATGTCCTCTTCCTCGAACCAGCGCTTCCATTGGCGTTCCTGCTCACCGAGAATCGTCACCAGGTGCGCGATTCCGACTGCGTTGTACTGCGCACCGTCCGAGAGATTCGGTGGAGTCGCGTCGTCGCGCCAAACCTGTGTCTGCACGGCGCGCCACATCGACACAGCTTGAGCGACGACATCTTCTCGATAGACGTGGATGAACTGCAGGTCGTGATCGAGGGTGTCGTGGAGTGCGGAACGTAGGTCCGTCCCACTGCGCCAGGGCAATCCGGCCGCGCGATCGAGTAGGAGCGGCGTCTGGTTCCACATCAGCTTGCCACCCCAGACTCCGTTGGGGGTTCGGCCGAGTTCGAGAAGTTGTGTGCGCCACTGTTCGGAGGTGCGAGTGTCCGGCGTGCCCGGGTGGAACGGGGCGAGCAGACCCAGGACGGACTCGTCCGTGACGTCTTCGAACCACTGCCTCGGTTGCGGCGATCGCGAGGTCTCGGGGAGGTACTGGAAGAACTCTTCCGGCTCACCCGCGACCCCGGTTGCTCGCAGGGATTCGACCAGCAAAGTACTGCCGCTGCGCTGCGAAGCGCAGACGAGAAACGAGCGTTGGGCCTCCGTCATGCGAGCAACGCTAAGGGGGGCCGGAAACCGCCGCAAGCTGGGAAAATAAACTCACGTAGAGGTTAAATCTCGACGTGAAACGTTAAATGTGCGGGTCACGAAATGTCGCGCTGAGGCACGTCTTACGCAGTTGTCGCAAGGGCCGCGGCAAGCCCGAATGCGATGGCCATGAAGACAACTTCACCGATGGCGCGACGCAGGGATCCGCCCGAACTCATGCGGTGTGCAGCGCTCGCGACCACCCATGTCCGGCGCCACCACCATCCCAGGGCGACGAGCAGTCCGATCGCCACGATCTTGGCGAGGATCACCCGGCCGTATGCGGTGTCGTAGAAGGCGGAGAGTGAGTCGAGTCGCACGACGGCGTTGACGATACCGGTGACGACCAGCGCGAGGACGCATCGCCAGGCGAGAGCGGAGTACTTGGGCAACCAGATCGCCCAGGCACCGCGCGACGGTACGGCAAGCGCGAGTGCGGCGAGCACGCCGAACCACAAGGCCGCAGCGAGGACGTGAACGGCGTCGAGGATCGATCCGAAGCTCTGCTGCGCCATGTGCCCGGTGATCGGGCGGGCAGCGAGCGCCAACGCGGAGACGACCAATGCCGGTGCGACGGGCACCGTCTCGGGATTGGTGAATCCGTAGATGCCGTAACAGACGACGGCAAACGCGCACGCGATGATCGCGACGCCGACGCGGCCGACGTTGACCTCGGAGACGAATGCGCCGAAGTGCCCGATGGTCAGCGAGGTGACCGGGGCGCCGTCGGCCGCTGCGGCATTGAGCACGAGGAGCGTGATCTCGGCGACGAGCCACACTGCTGCCACCGCGGTGAGCTGAGTCCACATGACGGCGGGGGATGTTGCCGGGCGGCGTTCACTGCGGCCCATCCAGGCGAGAGTCGCGATGCCGAGCGTCAACGAACCACATCCGATCGCGAGAACGCGGACCGTGCTCGACGATTCGGGTCCCGACGGGCTGGCGAGGCCCCAGGCGATCAGGACTCCCAGCAGAGCTGTGGGTACGGCAAACAGCAACCACCACCTGTTTGCCGTACCCGTCACGCGATCAGCTCGACTTCGGCTTACGGAGCACGAAGAACAGCGCACCGCCGAACACGACGACGCCGGCGACGATGAAGATCCACACCGGCATGCTGCCGGACTCCGACTCACCCGTACTCGACGCGGCGGCAGCGCCGGGAGTGCCCGACCCCGCCTCGGTGAGGGTGAACGTCAGGGTTCCGTTGACGGGGTGACCGTCAGCGGAGGTGACGCGGTACGCGATGGTGTAGACGCCGGTCGGCCCGAGATCGCCGAGGTCTGCACTGACAGTGGGTCCTTCGACGGACGGATCGCTCTTGGTCCAGAGGTTGCCGTCCGGACCGGTGACGGTCAGCGCCGCGAACTGTGCCTGCAGAGCCTCGTTGAACGTGACCGAAACCGTGTCAGGCGCAACCTGAATGGACGCACCGTTTTCCGGGTTGGAGCCGACCACCGCGGAGTGTGCACTGGCCGTGCCCATTCCGAGCATCGTGGCCAGCATCGCGAGCATGCCGACGGCGATGACCTTGATCCGGGTACTCATCAGCGCTTGCTCCTGACCAGTGCGCCGAGGCCGAGTGCAGCGCCCAACGCGCCGAGCACCAGGCCGACGCCGCCGAGCCAGCGGGCGGTGTTGTCCGACGAAGAGTCAGAGGCTTCGGATGCGGCGGACGTCTCGGCAGTGTTATCGGCAGAGGGGGCTCCGTGGGCATCGCCGGTGGACGCGGCGAGAGTCAGCGTCGGGGCGGGCTTGTCCGGCTCGCTGCCGTCGGCAAGCTCTTCCTGATCCCAGTTGACGACGTTGCCGTCGCTGTACGTCTGGGCGGCCTTGAACTCGACCTCGTCCTGCTCCGGCAGCGGGCCGGCAGAAAGGACGAACTGCTGGAACTGGCCGGGGGCGATTCCGACGCCGGGGTCGGCGGTCCACGTCACGGACTTGGCGACCAACGAGGTGGGGTCCTTCTCCACGACGGCGGTCCAGCCGGGCATCGGTTCGGTGCGTGCCGACTTGAGGTCGGGGAGCGCCACCGTCAGTTTGGTGGTCGAAGCGGTGTCGGATTCGGTGGGCACGCGGAACGTGAGAACGGAGTATCCGCCCTGCGCAGCTCCTGGTGCGACGACGCTGACGTGTGCTGAAGCAATTCCGGCGGCCAGCAGCACGGCGCTGCCGGTAGCGACGGTCGTGACAACCGCGCGCGAAATCAGGGTGTTCTTCATGTCGGGAAGTGTCCTCTTGGTCTGGTGAAGGGGGGCATTCTACGAATCTTCAGACCAGGGCAGGAGGACCGCGCCGCGAGATGCTGGCGCGAAGTAGAGCGTCGACAGGTCCGTGATGGATTCCGGTCGAGACGGTGTGGCCGCGGGAAGTGACAGCGGCGGGAGCCAGAGACGCCAGGACGACGTGGAGAGCGTGGGTGACAACTCGGTAGAGGCGCTCGGCGGCCAGGACCGCCACCGCACAAGCAACGGTGGCACCGGCGTGAGCACCGAGCATCACCAATCCCGGAGCGGGCGAATGAGCGTGCTCGGAGAGCGTCATGGTGGTGTGAGCGGCCAACTGACCCAGACCCAGAGCAACGATCAGGGCAGCGGGCCCCCGTGAGAGGGCGGGAAGGGTGGCCGTCACGGCACCGACGGTTGCGCAGACGGCGAGCAACAGGGTCAGCGACGACGACTGTGGCAGCTCGCCTCCGCCGATCCCGTGCGCGGCGACAGCGAGAGCAGCCGAAGCGGAACCGACAGCTGTCCCCCGGAGGGTCGAGGTCTGCTCGGCTGCTCTCACTGGCGTTCTCAGGTCTAGCGCACGCCGAGACGTGCGAGCAGATCTGCTTCGACGCCGTCGAGTTCGGAAGAAATCGCCTGGTGAGCTGCTTTACGGCGAGCCTGCGGCATCTGCTCGGCAGCGCGAACTGCCGTGCTGAGGTCGCCGAGGCGCTCACGGATGGCGGCGGCGAAACGCTGCGTCTCCGCGTCGTCGGGCTTGCGGCTGAGGATCTCGGTGACCGAGCTCTCGGCGCCGGCGATACGAGCGCTCAACTTCGCGCCGTGACCGGTGTAGTCACCGAGCTGGTCGACGGCGATGCCCATCTTCTGTGCACGCGTGGTGTCGAGCTGGGCGCGCACCGCCGTGGCTGCGCGGTAAGCGATCGGCAGGAGAACGGGGGCAAGCAGACGTGCCACTCCCAGGTACTTACGCACCTTGGCGACGGTCAGGCCCTGATTCGCAGCGGCCTTCTCCTGCGCCTTCAGGGTCGCGATCTGCGCCTTTTCGATCTTGTGCTGTGACTCGATCTCGGCTTTCTCCAGCTTCTTGAGCGACTTGGTCTCGACCTTGTCGCGCTTACGCTGGCTCTTGGCGTTGAGCTTCGCCTCGACCTCAGCCTTGTGCTTGAGAGCCTTTGCCTCCGCCTTGCGGGTGGCACGAGACTTTCGCTTCTTGAACAACCCCATCGAAAAGGACCCCGTTTCCAGGTGTTTGTGTGTTGCCAGGTACCTGCGCTTCGGCTTCAGCCTAGGGGAGCACATAATCTTCGTCATCGTGTGTTCCGTTAACAACCCCGCGCCCCAGCTCCCGATCATCGATTCGGGGGCGTTGACCCGATGCCGTCATCGGGTGCGTCTGGACGGGTTGTTTCCCGGGAAATCGGCTTCGGAACCCGTCGACACCGGCGTCAAGCAGCGCCAGGATGCCGCGATCGCGAAGCGCGCGGAGATCGCCGAACTCGTGATCGGTGCTGCTCCCGAGCGTTGGGTGAAGATCAACCCCGACCAATCGGCGTCGGCTCAGGCTCGCGACACCTTGGCTGCCTGTGAGGCCGGCGCGGACCGGATCTGGGGCGCGGTCTTGCCGGTCGAGCGCGACACCGGACGCAAGGGTCGCTGCGAAATGCTCATCCGTGACGACGAGGGTGGCGGGTACATCCCCGTCATTGTCGTCAATCACAAGGTGACCGATCCCGGCCAGGGCGCGATCACCTCGGGGCTCTTCGAATGGGAGCCCGCGGCCGATCCCAAACGCAAGGTCCGCAGTCAGGTCCGCGATCAGATGCGCGTCGCGCAGGTCTATCGGATGCTCGAGCGTCGTGGGCTGGCGAGCCCGTCGCTGACGGCAGGCGCGATCGGATACAACGGAGACTGCATCCTCGTCCACGACCTCAGCGCGATTCTCGACGATTACGACGAGCGTTTCGCCGACCGTATCGCTGTGGCCCGCGGTGAGGTGCTGACGTCTCCGTCACAGGTGAGCGAGTGCAAGTCGTGCCCGTGGTGGACCGAATGCAAGCAGGAATTGGTCCGCAACCGCGACGTCAGCCTGGTGGCTGTCGGATCGCGGGCCGAGCTTCTGCGCGACGTCGGCTGCAACACGATCGATCAGCTGGCCGCCTGGGACGGTGAGCCGCTCGAGGATTGGCCGCACGGAAATTTCGACGACGCAGTCGTGATCGCCAAGGCGTGGTTGGCAGATGCTCCGTTGGTGCGGCGGTTCGAGAAGATCTCGGTGACTCGGGCGGACATCGAGATCGACGTCGACATGGAGAGCTATCAGGAGCACGGCGCGTACCTGTGGGGGACGTTGCTCAATGTCGGCGGCTTCTCGATGTATCGAGGATTTGCGACGTGGGATCCGCTGCCGACGCGTGACGAGGCGCGGTCGTTCGCAGAGTTCTGGGGCTGGCTGATGGCGGAGCGTGCCGCGGCCGCTGCTTCGGGTAAAACCTTTGCCGCATACTGTTATTCGCGTTCAGCCGAGGACAAGTGGTTGTTGGACTCGGCGCGCAGGTTTGCCGGTGAACCCGGGATTCCGAGTAAGGACGAGATCCGCGAGTTCATCGACAGTCCGCAGTGGGTCGACATCTATCAAGCAGTGAGTGATCAGTTCATCTGCCCGAACGGAAAGGGGCTCAAGAAGATTGCGCCCGTCGCCGGCTTCAACTGGCGTGACGCCGAGGCCGGGGGTGAAGCGTCGATGGCGTGGTACCGCGAGGCGGTTGGCTACGACGGTGAGCCGGACGAGACGCAGCGGACACGCATCCTGCAGTACAACGAGGACGACGTCATTGCCACCAAGGTCCTCCGTGAGTGGATGACGGACCGCGCGGAGAAGGAAATTCCGCTGGCTTCCGAGTTGTAGCGCTGATCCGTTCTGTCGCGATTGTCTGAAACATCCTATTTAACAGTATGTTTCAACTCGTAGTTTCTCGTCATCGTGTGTCCGGAACCCGCATCCGCGCTACCTTCATCTGGTCGGCTCCACGATGGAGGGTGTTGCATGCTGAGCAGGCTGACTTCGAGTGCGAGCGACGCCGAACTGTCTGACGTCGAGCGGCGCGACCTCTTCGCACGCCAGATACTGCAGGTGACGACGGTCGCGCCACTGGCCAACATGGTCAATGTACTCAGCGTGTGCGCTTTGCTTGTGTATGTCGTACCCCCCGGTCACAACGAGTTTCGGGTGATCTGGGGTTCTGCGGCCTTCTTGGTCGTCCTCAATTCGGTGCGCGTCTGGATACCGCGAGTCGTCCTGAAGGGCCGGTACACGCCCAAACATACGACGAGGTACGACTACTGGGCGCTCATGCTCGAGGTGATCCTGCTCGGGCTTCTGCTTGTCGTTCTCGCCGCCGCGATGCTTCCCGTGACGGACAACTCGCGAAAGCTTGTGCTTATAGCGACATTCGCCGGAGTCATGGGCGCCGGCGCCGTAGCATTGTCGACGGTTCGGTCGATAGCGGTAGCGTGGATTCTGGTGCACAGCATCGGATTGCTCGTCGTTATCCTGCCCAAGAGAACTACGGAATACGCTGTCCTCTCGTTCCAGTTGGTCGTGTACTCGGTGACACTGATTATCGGCGTCGTGTACCTCTGGGCGTCGTTCCGAAGTCGTTGTCTTGCCGAGTTCGAGGCTGCTGCCGAGCGCCAGACGGTCAGTTTGCTTCTCGACGATTTCGAGGGTGGGTCACGCGACTGGCTGTGGGAAGTCGACCCCACCGGGACGTTGTCGCACACCTCCGCTCGGCTGTCGCAGATCTCGGGAGTTCCCGTCTCCGACTTGCGAACCCTGTCGCTGCGCGGATTGTTGGATCGGCTCGACGTGGGTTCGACGAAGAGTGGCCGAGCCGCGGTCCAGGTCATCGGAGATCACCTCGACCGCCTCATGCCGTTTCGAGAGGTCGTCATTCCCGTTCGTGTCGACGGCGTCGACCGATGGTGGTCTCTGTCGGGTCATCCCCGGCTATCCGAGGCCACGGAGTTCGTGGGTTGGCGAGGCGTGGGCTCGGACATCACCGAGAAGTACAACTACGAGCGGCGAATTCTGTGGCTTGCTGCAACCGACGGACTGACCGGGCTCCCGAATCGCCGGACGTTCGGCTCGGAGCTGTCCGACGCGCTCGGCACCGTCCGAACCGGCGAGGAAGTCCTTGTCGGAATCCTCGACCTGGACAATTTCAAGTCGGTGAACGACACGTTAGGGCACCCTGTCGGTGACAAATTGTTGATTTCCGTTGCTGCACGGCTCAATCGGGTGGTCGACGGCGCCATGTGCGCGCGAATCGGTGGTGACGAATTCGGCGTCGTCTTGCGGGGAACAGGGGACGGCGGAGAGGTGTTCGCTCGCTATCTGGATGCATTGCGTGAGCCGTTTTACGTGCGGGGGAATCGCATCGAGGTTCGTGCATCGATCGGCTATGCCGGCGCACCCGCAGATTCCGAAGATGCGGACACGCTTGTCATGTCCGCCGACCTGGCGCTGTATGCGGCAAAATCCGCCGGCAAGAACCGGGTAGGAAGATACTCACCGGTGCTGCGGGCGCGGGCCAGGGAGCGAGCATCGGCCCTGCAAGAACTTGGGCTTGCGATCGAGTCTCGGCAGTTCGAGCTGTACTACCAACCGCAGGTTCGTGCGGACACCGGCCGCGTCGAGGGTTTCGAGGCACTGCTTCGCTGGAATCACCCGGTGCGGGGCGTGCTTGCACCGCACATTTTCATCGATGTCGCGGAGGAGACCGGCTTGATAGTCCCTCTGGGGCTTCAGGTACTGAACATGGCGTGCGCCGAAGCCGCGACGTGGCCCGACGACACTTACGTGACGGTGAACGTCTCTCCGGTGCAACTGATGTCGTCCGGCTTCGGATCGGCCGTGAACGATGCGCTGGAGGCAAGCGGTCTGTCCGGCAAACGGCTTCAGCTGGAAATCACAGAGACGGGAGCAGTGGAGGAGCTTGCCGTCGCCGAGTTGGATCGCCTGCGTGCCACCGGAATTGCGATTGCCCTGGACGACTTCGGAACCGGCTATTCGTCTTTCGAGAGTTTGAAGAAACTGCCGTTGGACATCCTCAAGATCGACCGGTCGTTCATCACCGAACTGAGCGAGGGTGATTCGGCAGTTGTCACTTCGGTGGTCGAGGTGGCGAAGGCGCTCGGTATGCAGTCATTGGCGGAAGGCGTGGAGACGGCCGACCAGCTGAGGCTCTTGCTTACCGCCGGTTGCGAATTGGTTCAGGGTTACTACATCAGCCGACCGATGCCGGCGAAGGAAGTGGCCGAGTACCTCAGCGCAACTGCCCACTCCAACGGTGGGTATTTTCATTCGTTCTGACAACTGTGCGCCTTTATTAACCGCGGGCGGTTAATAAAGGCGCACAGCAGGGAGGTTAGCGCGGCGCCATGCGCAGTGCGCCGTCCATGCGGATGGTCTCGCCGTTGAGGTAGTCGTGCTCGACGATCATCTGCGCGAGCTGCGCGTACTCGGACGGCTGGCCCAGGCGCGACGGGAACGGAACGCCGGCCTCGAGGCCCTTGCGGTACTCGTCGGTGACGCCTGCGAGCATCGGGGTGTCGATGATGCCGGGAGCGATCGTGTTGACGCGGATGCCGAACTGCGCAAGGTCACGGGCAGCCGGAACCGTCATGCCGTGCACGCCGCCCTTGGAGGCGGAGTACGCGATCTGGCCGATCTGGCCTTCGAAGGCAGCAACGGAAGCGGTGTTGATGACAACGCCGTGCTGGCCCGACTCGTCGACGGCCTCGGTCTTGGCGATGGCGTCGGCGGCCAGGCGCATGACGTTGAAGGTGCCGAGCAGGTTGACGGTGATGACCGTGCGGAACAGCTCGAGGTCGTGCGGACCCTTCTTGGACAGGATGCGTCCGGCCCAGCCGACACCGGCACAGTTGACGACGATGCGCAGCGGGGAGCCCGACTCGACGATCTGGTTGATCGCTGCTTCGACCTCTTCGCCGCTGGTCACGTCGGTGGGGATGAGGGTGACGCCGGCGGGGACGTTGTCGCCTGCGCGCTCGATCGACGCGGGCAGATCCAGGCCGAAGACGGTAGCGCCGGCGTCGGCGAGGCGCTTGGCTGTTGCGGCGCCGAGGCCTGATGCCGCTCCGGTGACCAGTGCTGCGGTTCCCTTGATTTCCACTTCGTGTGCTCCTCGAGTTAGCGATCGGTAAGGCGGTGGTACGTGTCGAGAACCATAACGCGAGGGTGTATGTGAGGGCGAACGCGCGAGACCCGCGTAGGGCTGGGTACCTTGGACGCGAGGTCTGAGAGCAAAGCACCGGACGAGAGGGGACCTGCGTGAGCAAGGCGCCTGTGCGTCCCGCCGCTTCTGTCGAGAATTTCGAGCGGTTGCAGCGCGACCCTCTCTTCGAAGATCTTGCCGAACTGATTGCCGAGGTTCTCTCCTACGCGTTCGACGCTCCGGCCGCCGTCGAGATCGAACAGTGGACGATCAGTTGCCTGCCGTCGACCAACCGATCGGCGGAGCGCCATCGCTTGTTCACGCTCAATATCGGTCCGATGGAGATTCTGAGCGTCGAGTGCCATCTGGTCGGCGGTAAGGCGATCGAGCACGTCATGTCCGTGTACGTATCCAGTTCGGCACTGGAATCGCGAACCGGATGCAGCATCGAAGAACTCGACGCCAAGCACGATCTGGTCGCCATCAGACGCACCGAGTTGGCGTCCGCCGACGGCGACGGGACCGTGATCGACTGCAGTCTCGAGGACTCGGATGCGTTGGAACAGTTTGCTCAACTGCCCGTCGACATGACGACGGTTCGTCCGCTCGCGGAGCATCTTGTTGCCAAGGGCAAGGGCCCATTTCGGCAGTATCACAACGCCGGGTTCGCCAAATATGTACTGGAAAGGTCGCTCGACCATGCTTGATCAGTTGCCCATCCGACTCCCGCGTGTGCTGCGAGACGGGGACGATGACGGCGCGGTCGACGTGCTGCAGGAATATTTCACGAGGCCGCTCCGAAAGACCGGTTATCTCCGAACCGGTGCGTTGTGGGATTCCTGGGATCCCAGTGGCAATCGCGATCGTGATGCGAACATCTTCACCGCGGAAGATCTTGTTGCGGTGACGCTTCTGTCGGTTCAGGTTCCGGCGCAAGGAGCCTTCTTCCTGCTCGGGGAGAACAATGCCGAACTGAACCGACTCCTGGCGGACGTGGGCCCGGATCGCGATCTATCGAACGAACCCGATCCCTTCACTCCGGAATCTCCGGTGTGGCGGTTGGAGACGGCGCTTCGAGAGATTCACGGCGTCGGGCGAACCATGGCGTCCAAACTGATCGCGCGCAAGCGTCCGCGACTCTTCCCGATCTACGACGACGTCATCGGGCGGGAGTTGGGAACGAAGTCGGCCCACCTGGAACCCGTTCGCGTAGCCATGCGGGAAGACGAGTTGCAGAGTCGACTCCTCGATCTACGTGCACGAGCAGGTCTCGACGAATCCGTTCCGGTCATCAGGGTGTTGGACGTGCTGGCGTGGATGCAGGGTAAGGGATACAAACCGGCACTCTAGCTTTCTTGTCGGTGGGTGGGTTTATTGTCGAATGTATGTTCGATAACGGATCGACGGGCGGTGTGGGCACATCCGTCGATGACGGCCGTCCTGTCGTCGACCCACTCGTGTTGCCGGACATGCTCTTTGCGACGGCGCAGAGCGAGAACATGCTAGCCGCGCAAAAGGTGCTCGGTGCATCCATGTTGTCGGAGTCGAGATTCAACGCCGAACTCGACGTGTCCGGTGATGTCGACAAGGCGTGGCGGATCGCATGCAACGAGATCGCGGTCATGCTCACGTGCTCGCGTCGTACTGCCGAAGTCCACATCGAGATCGGTGATGCCCTACGGGAGTTCCTTCCGCTCACCAAGGCCGCCTTCGCTGCCGGCGAGCTGGACTATGCGCGTGTGCGCAAGATTGTCGACGGACTCACCGGGGCCGACCCGGAGGCGATCGCAGCACTCGAGCGCCGGGTACTTGCCTCGGCGCACCGTCTTCCGCCCGGGCAACTGGAGCGCGACATCGAGCGCCAGCTTTTTGCCTACGATCCGGATGCTGCCGCCGAACGTCGCCGGAAGATGCTGGAACACCGCGATGTTCGCACGCGTGCAGACCGTCACGGACTCGCCCAGTTGCAGGCAACACTCAGTGCGACCGAGGCCGTCGAAGCGCTTGGCCTGATCAACGAGGCCGCCGGAAGCGTCTGCAACCACGATCCACGAAATGTCTCGACCCGTAGGGCCGACGCACTGGTCGCTCTGCTGCACGGCGAACAGGGGCTGACTTGTCAGTGTGGCAGCGAAACGTGCGAGGCAGCATCCACAGCAGCTCGATCGACTGCATCCTCACGTCGGAAGCCGTTGTTGCACATCGTGTGTGATCTGGCGACGCTCCTCGGATTGATGTCAGATCCCGCGAGCATCGACGGATACGGGCCGATCGATCCTGATTTTGCTCGCGAGCTCGCCGCTGATTCCACCTGGCAGGCCTTGTTCGTTGATTTCCGCGCCCAGGCCGCGGGGAACCGGCCGCGTCGGCAGCATGCTCCGACTGTCCTGCCGCTTGTCACCCGACGTGATCGCCCAAGTCGCGAACCGAACGGCTGCGGGGATCGGATTCGGGCAATGCAACGGTTGGTCGCGCGATCACCGGACATCGTTCGAAGATCGGATGGGCATGGCACCCAACCCGATCCGCCTCCCGGCGCGCTGACCTATGCTCCGGGAGCGGCTCTGGCCGCATTGGTGCGGGCCGTCGACGGTCACTGCCGGTTCCCTGGTTGTTCGGTGCCCGCGAACAGGTGCCAACTCGACCACGTCACCGAGTTCGATCCTTCCGATCCGAGACGCGGTGGGTGGACCATTGCGAGCAACCTCCAATGCTTGTGTCGTCATCACCATCAGGTGAAGACATACAGGTTGTGGACACCGGTGATGCTGGAGGACCGTGCCATTCACTGGACCGATAAAACCAGCGGGTTGACGGCGGTCACGGTTCCGGAGAGGCACTGACTTCGAAGATGGTCTCCAGACCGTCTTCTTCGTCCCACTGCTCACCGACTTCGTTGAAACCGTACTGGCTGATCAGATTTCGTGATGCGATGTTGTCCGGACTGATGGTCGCTCGAACGGTGTGTACTTCGGATTCGCGACTTGCGACGTCGAGAAGTATCTCGAGGGCGGTTCGTGCGTAGCCCTGACGCCGGAACGCCGGGTCGATGCGATATCCGACCTCCACCATCCCGCGCGCATCGGGGCGACCGTGGAATCCGGCCAACCCCACCGGCGTCGAGGTGCGGGCATCGACTGCGATGCGGGTGATCCACGCGCTGTCGAGGGGATTCTCTGCTATCTGCTTGCTCCGGTAGCGCCACAAGCCCTGGCATTCTTCGCCGAGGAGATACGGGGTCAGGAGGTCGGGTGCGAGTTCCATTGCAAGAGTGGCGTTGTCTTCACCCAGTGCGTGCAGGGCGAGTGATGGAACCTGGACCAGTTGAAGTCCACGTCCGCCGAGTGTCCAGGGTAGTTCGGTGACTGTCACAGGTCGGCGATCGGAGTCGACAGCGTTATGTCGACACCGATGCTCCGGAGATTGCCGTCGAGGACTTGCCAGATGGAGCGTTCGAGGAATTCGGCCAATTCCGCACTGGTCACATCGGAACCCGGCTGGCTGAGCCAACGGTTGACGCTGACGTCGACCAATCCGATGACGCCGAAAGCCAAGGGCTCAGCCATCTTCGACGGTTTGCCACGGCTGGTGAGGATCGTGCCCAACAAATTTCCCAATTGGACGGCGATTGCCGTCTTGGTTCCGGTCACCACTTTCGAACCGGTGGCCCGCGTACTCGGCGAGCCCTTGCCTAAAAAGTGGTGCAGTCGTGGATATTTCACAATCCACTGGAGGTAGGTCTCGACGGCCCGTGAGATGGCCTCGCCGACGGTGCCTTGTGGCGTGAGGGTGGGGGTCAGGTCGGTCATCATCATCTCGAGGATGCGGACTCGCAGCTGCTCGTCGAGGTCGGCTCGATCCTTGAAGATCCGGTAGACAACGGAACGGGGGACGTCGGCGCGCTCGGCGATCTGCTGGACGCCGACGTCGGCGCCACCTTCGTTGACTGCATCGAGTGCTGCGTCGAGGATCCGCGCTTTGCGCTGTTCCTTGTGATCATTCCAGCGAGTGCTGCGCCCGTCGGGCTGCGCCGACTCGGCTGTTTTTGTCATAAATCGAACGATACTCACCCCGCCATTGACTGGACAAGATGTCTCACATACTTTGGTGGGACAGCGTGTCACACACAGATACCGTTCTCTTCAGGAGTGGCAATGAGTAACAGGGTTTTTGTCGTCGGCGTCGGCATGACGAAGTTCGAGAAGCCGGGAGCCCGCGAGTGGGACTACCCCGACATGGCACGCGAGTCGGGTACCAAGGCGCTCGAAGACGCGGGTATCGACTACACCGAGGTCGAGCAGGCATACGTCGGCTACGTCTACGGCGAGTCCACCGCAGGTCAGCGCGCTGTCTACGAGCTCGGTCTGACAGGTATCCCCATCGTCAACGTGAACAACAACTGTTCGACGGGATCGACCGCGCTCTACCTCGCCACGCAGGCAGTCAAGAGTGGCCAGGCCGACTGCGCACTGGCGCTGGGCTTCGAGAAGATGCAGTCCGGGTCCCTCGGATCCACCTACGACGACCGTGAACAGCCACTCATGCGGCACCTCCTCGCTCTCGCCGAACTGCAGGAGTTCGCGATGCCGCCGGCTCCGTACATGTTCGGCGCCGCGGGCGTCGAGCACATGGAACGCTTCGGAACCACTGCCGAGCAGTTCGCGAAGATCGCCGTCAAGAACCACAAGCACTCACTGAACAACCCGTACGCGCAGTTCCAGGACGAGTACACCCTCGAGCAGATCCTCGAAGCACGCCAGATTCACGGGCCGCTCACCAAGCTCCAGTGCTCGCCCACCTCGGACGGATCCGGCGCGGCGATCATCGCCAGCGAAGCATTCGTCGAGAAGCACGGCCTCGCTGCTCAGGCGATCGAGATCGTCGGGCAGGCCATGGTCACCGACATGAACAGCACTTTCGAGGACAAGAGCGCCATCAGCCTCGTCGGCGCAGACATGACCCGCAAGGCCGCCGAGAAGGTATACGCCCAGGCCGGGATCACCGCCGACGACGTCGACGTCATCGAACTCCACGACTGCT
Source organism: Rhodococcus sp. YL-1 (assembly GCF_001942025.1). Lineage (NCBI taxonomy): Bacteria > Bacillati > Actinomycetota > Actinomycetes > Mycobacteriales > Nocardiaceae > Rhodococcus > Rhodococcus sp. YL-1. The sequence goes on from NZ_CP017299.1 coordinate 169,606, forward strand.
TCTCCACCAACGAGTTGCTGACCTACGAGGCGCTCGGACTGTGCGCCGAAGGTGACGGCGGCAAGCTCGTCGACGCCGACGACACCACCTACGGCGGACGCTGGGTGGTGAACCCGTCCGGCGGCCTCATCTCGAAGGGCCACCCCCTCGGAGCAACAGGCCTCGCGCAGTGCGCCGAACTCACCTGGCAGCTCCGCGGAACCGCGGACAAGCGTCAGGTCGACGGCGCGAAGGTCGCCCTCCAGCACAACATCGGACTCGGCGGTGCAGTTGTCGTGACCGCATACAAGCCCTACGCACGCTGAATCACACCCTCAACCCGCTAGCTACCCACTAGGAGTTTCATCATGGCTTCCGTTTCCGTCTCCGCCGTACTGCCCGCATCCCCCGAGAAGACCTGGGATGCGCTCTCCGATCTGTCTCGCTGGGAAGAGTGGCTCACCATTCACCAGGGCTGGAAGAGTGAACTCCCCACCGAGGTCGCGTTGGGCGCCAAGTTCACCGAGGTCGTCTCCGTGATGGGTATGGCCAACAAGATCGAGTGGACCGTCGAAGAGGTCGAGGTTCCGAAGATGGTCAAGATTGCCGGTACCGGAATGGCCGGCGTCACCGTCGAATTCATCCTCTCGGTCGAGGCCGACGGTGCGGGCTCGAAGGCAACCGTCGACGCCAGCTTCAAGGGCACCATGATCGTCGGGCCGATCGGCAAGGCAGTTGCCAAGAACGCCAAGGCTGATCTCGAGGCCTCGCTGGCCAAGTTCGCCGAGCTGGTCGGGTAACGGCTCGATGACGACACCGAAGACCAACGCGGTCGAATTCGATACGTCCGGGCTGGACGTATGGACCGATCCGGAGCACTTCGAGGTGACAGCCGAGCGCATCGCCGAATATGCCGCTGCCACAAACGACCCCATCGAGCGACACCTGAAAGGCGAGATCGCTCCGCCGGTCTTCGCGGTGGTACCCGTCTTCATGTCGATGGCACCCGCTGCGCTGTCGGTGGCGCCGGTCGAACTGCTGATGAAGCTCGTTCACGGTGAGCAGGACTTCCTGTTCCACCGTCCGATCTACCCCGGTGACCACCTTGTCGCTCGTGCCAAGCCCATCGGATTCGAGGGCCGGGACAACGGATCCACCGTCGTCATCTACGTCGAAACCAAAACCGACAAGGGTGAATTGGTCAACGAGCAGTGGATGACGGCCTTCTTCCGCAAGGTCGACGCGGGCCCCGGACTTGGCGAGAAGGCTCCCGAACACCGATTCGACGACGCTCTTCGCGCTGGTAGACCCGCAGCGGTGGTGAACCAGCACATCGACGAGGACCAGACATTCCGGTACTCACCGGCTTCCGGCGATCCGATGCCGATTCACCTCGACGAGGAGATCGCTCGGATGTCCGGTCTCCCCGGAATCATCAACCATGGACTGTGCACGATGGCGTTCACGTCGTGGGGAGCCCTGACCGAACTGGCAGGCGGCGAGACCGAGCGGTTGCGCCGTCTCGCAGTGCGATTCGCGAAACCCGTACTCCCGACCCAGGACATCGAGACGGTGTTCTACAAGTCGGGTTCGGCAGACGGAGCCACGTCGTACTCGTACGAAACCAGCGCGGTCGGCGACCTCGTGATCAAGGACGGCCTGGCGGTCATCGCCGACAAATGAGTCTTCATGTCCGACAACTGAACTGATGGGAATCTGAACTGATGGGAAGTCTCGACGGTCGCGTAGCGATCATCACCGGAGCAGGACGCGGCATCGGCCGTGAGCATGCGCTGCTCTTCGCTCGTGAGGGTGCGAGCGTCGTGGTCAACGATCTCGGCGGAGCAAACGACGGTTCCGGTGCAGATGCCGGCCCCGCGCAGCAGGTAGTCGACGAGATCGTCGCTGCAGGCGGCAAGGCTGTTGCCAACACCGACAACATCGCCACCTGGGACGGCGCCGAGGGCCTCGTCAAGCAGGCCGTCAGCGAGTTCGGCCGACTCGACGTACTGGTCAACAACGCCGGCATTCTTCGTGACGCCTTCATCGCCGGTATGGACGAGAGCCAGTGGGATGCAGTCATTGCCGTGCACCTCAAGGGGCACGCAGCGACGCTGCACCACGCTGCCGCGTACTGGAAGGACCAGAGCAAGGCAGGCGAGACCGTCAACGCTTCGGTCATCAACACCGCTTCGGCTTCGGGTACCTTCATGCCCAACGCGGGCCAGGGCAACTACGGCGCCGCCAAGGCGGGCATCGCAGCCCTGACGTTGGTGGCCGCTGACGAGCTCGATCGATACGGCGTGCGTGTCAACGCTATTGCGCCGATCGCGCGTACTCGGCTGACGCTGGCGACACCCGGTATGGGCGCGTTGTTCGCCGCCGAGGTCCCCGAGGGTGAGTTCGACGCGTTTGCGCCGTCCAACATCTCCCCGCTGGTGGCCTATCTAGCGGCAGCGGATTGCAAGCTGACCGGCAAGGTGTATGCCGTTCAGGGTGGGGCCATCACGGAACTCGCCGGCTGGCACGGTGTGAACACCATCGAGAGCGAGGGTCCCTGGACCACCGCCGACCTCGCAGAACGACTGTAAGCGCATGGCACGCAACGCATACGAACTCGGTCTCGGGCTGAGTGAGGAGCACACCGCGCTTGCAGATTCGGTGCGCTCCTTCGCCGAGCGCACCATCACCACCGAGCAGGTGCGCGCGGCCGTGGAGTCGCGGACCGAGGACAAGTTCCCCCAGTTCTGGACGGCGCTCGTCGGGCAGGACCTTCTCGGGCTCGCGGTTCCGGAAGAGCAGGGTGGCCACGGCGCCGGCCTGCTGACCTTGGCGGTGGCACTGGAAGCATTGGGCCGCACAGTCTCTCCCGGCCCGTTCGTTCCGACGGTATTGGCAAGCGCCGTTCTCGGCGCCGCCGATTCCAAGGCGGGACCCGAGTTCCTGCCCGGTCTGATCGACGGAAGTCGTACGGCAGCAGTCGCCTTGGGTGCACCGTTGGCGGCCGAGTCGTCGGACGGTGGGTACAAGATCACGGGCGCACTCGACGGTGTGCTCGGTGGTGAGCACGCCGACGTACTGCTGGTTCCGATCCAGTTGCCCGAGGGCGTTCGCTACGCGGTGCTCGAGAGCAGCGCAGTCGCGATCACCGTTCAGGACAGCATCGACGTGCTGCGCGGTAGTGCGCGGATCGAAGCTGACAATGCTCAGATCAGCGCCGAACGGATACTCGACGGTCTCACCGAGGCGCGGGTACGGTCCATTGCCGCAGTCGTTCTCGGTGCCGAAGACGTCGGTGTCATGTCCTGGTGCGTCTCCACTGCATCGGAGTATGCCAAGACGCGCGTGCAGTTCGGGCGACCCATCGGTCAGTTCCAGGGCGTCAAGCACAAGTGCGCGCAGATGGGCATTGCGCTCGAGCAGGCACGCGCCGTTGTGTGGGATGCGGCAAGTGCATTGGACAAGGGCGACGACACGGCAGATTTTGCCGCCGACATCGCAGCAGTCATCGTGCCGGACGCCGCAGTGCAGGTAGCGCAGGACTGCGTGCAGGTTCACGGCGGAATCGGATTCACGTGGGAGCACGACGCACACCTGTACTACCGCCGCGCGCTCTCGATCCGCGGCATTCTCGGCACCCGCGAGGATCGAGCCAATCGTGTTGCGCAGCAAGCACTTGACGGTGTCAGCCGGGCTTCGGTTCTCGAACTGCCGCCGGAGGCAGAGGAGATCCGCGGCGGCATCGCGGCCGAGCTTGCCAAGTTGGTCGAGCTCGACGAGGACGACCAGCTGATCGCGCTCGGCGACGGCGGCTGGGTTCAGCCTCACCTGCCGAAGCCGTACGGGCGCAGCGCCGCTCCGCTCGAGCAGATCGTCATCTCCCAGGAAATCAAGACTGCCGGTATCTCGATGCCGCAGCTTCTGATGGGAACGTGGGCAGTGCAGGCCGTCGTGGCACATGGTTCGGACAAGCAGAAGCAAGAGCTGGCCGTGCCTACCCTGCAGGGTGAGCTGGTGTGGTGCCAGCTCTTCAGCGAGCCCGGTGCTGGTTCCGACCTTGCGTCCTTGTCCACGAAGGCCGAAAAGGTCGACGGCGGTTGGATGATCACCGGTCAGAAGATCTGGACCACGGTTGCGCAGTTCTCCGACTGGGCAATGCTGATCGCCCGCACGGACGCCACCAAGCCGAAGCATCAGGGCATCACCTACTTCGTGCTCGATATGTCGACACCGGGCATCACCGTCCGCCCGCTGCGTGAGATGACGGGCTCGGCGCTGTTCAACGAGGTGTTCCTCGACGACGTGTTCATCCCCGACGAGAACGTGGTCGGTGAGGTCAACGACGGTTGGAACGTCGCCCGGACGACGCTGGCCAGCGAGCGCGTCGCGCTCAGCCAGAAGATGGAGGCGTACGCCTCGGACTCCGATCTGCTGAAGTTCGCGAAGTCGGCAGACCTGAGCCCGATCGGACGCTACCGTGTCGGCGAGCTGGTTGCGGAGAGTCAGGCGATCGATCTCATCGGTTCCCGCGTTGTGCTCAAGCAACTTTCGGGAATCGACGTGAGTACGACGTCGAGCGTCGGCAAGCTGTTGGCGATGAAGATCAGCCAGTCGATCGCCGAGTTCGTCGTCGCCGAACTGGGTGCTGCCGGAGCGGTCAGCATCCCAGGTCAGCCAAGCGACAAGGCGATGGAGCAACTCATTTCGGGCCGTGCCACCACCATCTACGGTGGCACAACCGAGGTGCAACTCAACGTGATCGGTGAGCGCATGCTCGGATTGCCGCGAGACTGAGGGTATTTACCGGCGAGGCTCAGTCCTGGATTCTTCTCCAGGGCTGAGCCTCTTCCAGTTCGAAGGCCAATTCGAGGAGCGTGCGCTCGTCGCCGAGATCGGCGGAGAAATGCGCAGCCAACGGCAAACCATTGCTGGTCTGATGCATCGGTAGCGAAATCGCGGGACCTCCGGAGATGTTGTTCAGTGGCGTGAACGATGTGTACGCGATCAGCTTGTCGAAGAGTTCCTCGAAAGGCTGAGCGGGAGAGAGGTATCCCAGCTCGGGGGTGGTGTGCCCCAGGGCCGGCGAGAGCACGACGTCGTACTTCAAGAACATGGCGCTGTATTGCTGCTGGAGCCGTCGCAGACGATAGAGCACGCGCGGCGTCTTCACCAGGTTCTTCCGGTACAGCGTGTAGAGGCCCTTGGTGAGATTGTCGGTGCCGGACTTGTCGAAGTCGGGTCCGAGCATTTGTTTGCCACCGGTGGAGATGGCAAACGACAGAAAGCCCCAGTAAATGCTGAAGTCGTCGATGAATTCGGGGCCGACGGGCAGTGCTGCGTCCTCGACATGATGGCCAAGGCTTGCAAGGAGTTCGGCCGTAGCTTCGACGGACTTGCGCGTCTCGTCGTCCGTCTTGGTGACGGTGAAGGAATCGGCGATCACGCCGACGCGCAGGCGGGTTGAGCTGGGTCCTTCGATCAAGCGAACCGGTGCGAGTCGCGGATTGCGGTAGTAGTTCTCAGCCGCAGACATCCATCGTGCAGAGTCGCGAACAGTGCGAGTAACGGCGCCCTGGGCGATCAACCGGATCGGCATCGACTTGTCGGCCGGATCGGCGATGGTGCGTCCGCGAGTGGGTTTGAGTCCGACGAGTCCGCAGGCAGCGGCGGGAATGCGAATCGATCCACCGCCGTCGTTGGCGTGCGCGATCGGGAGTACGCCGGCAGCAACAAGCGCGGCTGCGCCTCCCGAGGAAGCGCCCGACGAGTACGCCGGATTCCACGGGTTGTGGACGGGTTCTTCCGTCATGTATTCGGTGGACGCACTGAATCCGAACTCGGGCAGTCGGGTCTTGCCGATCGAAATGGCCCCGGTGGAGAGGAACTGCTTCGCGAAATCGCTGTCGGCTTTGGCGGGGATCGCGGTGAAGGCGGTACTGCCCTGCTGGGTGGGAAGGCCGGCGCTGTCGGTGTTGTCCTTGATCGCGGTGGGGACACCGGCAAAGACGCCCTTGGCGGGCCGGTTGCTCCTGGCGAGGGCACGATCGAAATCAGTGCAGGCCAGACCGTTCAATTGCCCCTGCACTGCCTCGGCGCGGGCGATTGATGCCTCCATGACTTCCCGTGCGGTCACCTCGCCTGATTCGATCCGGGCGGCGACGCCGGTGGCGTCGAGGTCGCCCAGGGCGTCGTCGGTGAAAGCGTGGATGGGGGTGTTCGCGGTCATGGGGATCCTTGTCAGGCGGAGGCACTCAGGTCGTCCGTCCAGCATATTGGACGGACCACCCCTGAGTGGCGCTATCTGTGGATTGCGGTATCAGCTACCGAAGATCGTCACTGCCTGCTCTGCTGCCTGCGGCGCCTGCTGGAACACTCCCTGTGGGATGAACTGCTGCGGAATGAACTGCTGGGGGCCCAACTGCTGGAAGTTCGTGACCATCGGGTGGATGACGTTGTTGAATACATCGTTGAACATGTGTTGTGTCCTTCGGTTACAGCGTTTTTCGAACTTCTGACTCCATCGACACTAAGCACGGTTCTGACGAGTTTCAACGAAAATTGCTGATACACAGGCAAGTTCAAGTTCATTGCCAGCTGGGGGCCAGGAATCGGTCTTCCTTCACAGCTTGGACGCTGCGCCGTGCAGGTTCTTGGCTGTCGGGGAGGTCTCGACGGATTTGGGATCGGGGTACGTGCCCAGTACGCGATCGGCAGTTCCCGCGGTGGTGACGGTGAACCAGTAGTGCTCGTTCTTGAAGTGGTGGTTGCGGTGATTGCGCCAAACCGACCGGTAGAGAGCAGTTTTCGGCTTGTAGTCACTGTGGATGAGGAAATGTGTCCACTCGTAACCGAGGCCGAGCAGGGAAATGCAGGTCAGGAACGTCAGACCGAGTTCGACGCGGGGAAATGCCAGGAGGGCGACGGCTGTCAGAACGGGAATCACGATCAGGAGCGTCTGCCACGGGATGAAGATGAGTGAGACGGTTCGCGGCGCAAAGTGGTGTTCCCGATGGCTGCGCGCCAGCCGTGAATCGAGTGTGACGCCGGCAATGGTTCGCGGCTTCCAATGGAGAACGAAGACGTGAATGATCCACTCCACGAAGGGGAATGCGGCAAGCATCACGAGCGGAACGAGGGCGTCGGTGATCTGCCAGTTGCCCACTGCGATGCGCGCCGCCGCGGCGGCCAGCAGCATGGTGCCGATCATCCACGGCGTCGGTGACTTGCGGAACGTCCGTGCCGCATCGGCGAGAGTAAGAGGCTTGCTCATGGTTTCAGTCCTTCCAGGAAGGTGAGAGCGTCGCCGATTGCCGTCGTGCCGGTGTGAAGGAGCTGTGCGGCTGACGCCTCGGCAGTTGGCTCGTCGTGTGAAGTGATGGCGGAGGCCAGTTTTCGATACAGGTCGGTCTGGCCGACTTCGGCGACCATGACGGATGCAAGTGCAGTCATAGCCGGCTCGTATGCAGCCCGAAGGCTGTTGAAGATTAAACGGAAGGCAATGGAATCTGCGCTGTCGACGACGACGTCCCAGAACGCCAGAGCCCGGTCTTGCAACTCCACTGGATCTTCGGTGGCGCCTAGTTGATCAACGGCCGTGTCGAGTTCTCGGGCGGATTCCGCGGAGATGCGACGGGCGGCCAGCACAGCGATCTGCGGTCCCATCAACTCGCGAGTTTCCAGCACGCTGCGCACCACGCTCAGGTCGGGGACGCCGTCGCGCACCAGCAGCTGGGGGAGAAGTTCGGGTCCGGCCTGGCGTCGAAAATCGCGCACCGACGTGGACTCGCCCTGGCGGACCTCGACGAGTCCGGCCTGGGCGAGCTTCTGAATTGCCTCGCGGACTGCGGGCCGCGAGACACCGAATGCCTCGGCGAGTTTGCGCTCGCTGGGTAGTGCCTCACCCGCAGCCAGCTCTCCGGCCAGCACTTTCACCGAAATCTGGTCGAAGACTGCGCCGGAGGCCGAGGTACGTGCAACGGGTTGGAACATGTACCGACCTTAAGCGCTTGCTGGTGAGAGGTCAAGTGGTATTACCAGTTGCGCACTGGCGTGAAAGAGATACCCCTTGGCCAACAAGCTTCACCGTAACGGCGCAGGTGAGAGTAATTTTAGGCGACCCTAATTCGGAATACCGTCAGGAAGCCCATGACACCTCTCCTGTTACCGACGCTAGACACCGACGCAGAGTTCGCTCGCATCACCGCGGCCTTGACCCGACGCGGCTTTCTGGGCGGAAGTGCCGCCGCACTGTCCATGCTCGCCCTTGCCGGATGCAGCAGTGAGGACGGCGGTGGCGGTGCGGAAGGCGAAACTCGGACGGTGCAGACGCATTACGGACCCGTGGCTGTTCCCGTTGATCCGCAGCGCATCGTCGCCGTCTCCTACAACACCCCGTGGCAGTTGCAAGCCGTCGGCGCCCGACCCGTCGCGACGCTCGACTACAGCGCGTACATCGACCAGTTCACCCCGACACAGCAGAAGTTCATCGACGGCTTGTCCACGGTGGGGGTTTTCCTCGAGGTCAACCGCGAAGCCGTCGTGGCTGCCGCGCCTGATCTCATTGTCGGCGATGCGTACGAGATCGACGAGGACATGTTCCGCGAGCTCTCGAAAATTGCTCCGACAGCGGTGTATTCGGGCACGAACCGATCGGATTGGCGCGCTGTCGCCGAGGGTGTCGCAGACGCGGTCAACAAGGGTTCGGCACTGACGTCGAATCGTGAGAAGTATCAGGCGATGCAAGAGCGAATCCGCACCGAATACGCCGCGCAGCTTGGCGAGAATCGGTGGGCCCAGGTTGCTATCGGTGGTTCGGAAGGGCACTTCTCCATCTTGTATCCAACCGGAGTGACCGGCGCGATGCTCGCCGACCTGAACGTGACCCGCGGCGAATTCATCCCGGACCTGCGCCCAGCCACCGGCTTCGAAGCCTTCCCGCTCGAACAACTCGAAATGCTGCGGGACGTCACCGTCGTCATCTACCCGAAGCAGCCGAACGGAACTGATTCTGCAGGAATGAAATCCGTCTTCGCCAGCCCGCTGTGGAGCCGCATTCCGGCAGCAGCTTCGGGCCGGGTATTCGGAATCAGCACTCAGGTCACCGACTACGGCACTGCAATCAACTGGCTCAACGAACTCGAAACCGGCGCCTTGGAGGCACTTTCATGACATCACTTCTATTGCCCACCGCTGACACCGATGCCGAATTCGCTCGCATCACCGCAGCACTTACCCGACGCGGTTTCCTCGGAGCCGGTGCCTTGGCGGGGATCGGATTGCTCACGGCCTGCGGAACCAGCTCCGGTGAATCGGCCGAGGGTTCGATGCGCACCATCAACACGGCTCTGGGGCAGGTGGAAGTGCCCACCAACCCGCAACGGGTGGTCAGCGCCGATTACTACACAGGCCCCGCGATGTTCGACGCCGGGTTCACACCGGTCGGATTGCCGGTCGACTACGAGAACGCCGACGGCGTCCCGGAACCCTATGCGACCGCTCTGCGGTCTCTCCCGAAGGTGGGACGCTGGTACGAGCCCAACGCCGAGGCGATAGCGGCTTTGTCTCCCGACCTGATCGTGATGACCAACCTGCTGTCGGAGAACAACCCGGATCTTTACGAGCAGATCCGGTCGATCGCACCGACCGCGGTTTTTGCCGAAGACGGGCAGTACGCATGGAAGGAGCGCGCCTTCGGAGTCGCGGACGCGCTGAACCAGAGCGCGAAGGTTCAAGAGTTGGCAGATCGGTACGAGGCGCGGATCGCCAAGTTCCGCAGCGACAACGCTGATGTGCTGAGCAAGGTTAAGGTCGTCTACACCACGTACTTCGAGGAGAGTGGTTTCTCGCTGTACTCGCCGACCAAGTATCAGACGACGGTCATCAGCGAGGCCGGGTTCCAGTTCAACGACCGCTCACTCGCAATTCCCGCCGGCAGCAACGAGTGGTTCCCGAAGGAGCAGTTAGAGCTACTCGACGAGGCCGACGTCATCATCACCAACAGTGGCAAGGGTCCCATCAACGAGAAGTTGGCGAACGACACCATCTTCCAGCGTCTGCGCGCCGTCAAGAACGATCAGGTGTACTCGTTCGACTACGAGGGCGTCGCGTCCTTCGGTTGGGCCCTGACATTCCTCGAGCAGTTCCAGCCGATCGCTGAGGAGATCAGAGCCAAGCTCTGATCTCCTCAGCAATCAAGAGGACGCCGGCGTCACCACATTCAGCTTCGGTTGATGCTGGTCGGTGTATGCCCACGGGCGGATCTTCTCCAGTGCTTTGCCGATCCGGAACACGGTCGGTTCGTCGTACGTATGGCCGACGATCTGGACGCCCGTGGGAACGCCGTTGTGTGCGTGTCCACTCGGCACCGCCAATACGGGGCACCGATTGGCGACGTTGAACGGCAATGTGAGAAGTGCTTCGGCGGTGTTATTCACGTGCTGACCCGCCACAGTGAGGCCGTCGAGCAAAGACTCGCCTGCCGGGAAGGCGATGGTGCCCGAAGTCGGGCAGATCAGCGCATCGAAGGGAGCCATCGCCTCGGCGAGCTCTCGTTGCATTTGGGTTTCCTTGCGAAGGCCGTCCAGAAATGACATTTCCGCAGCGCCCTTCGACGTGATCGCGACGTTGTCGAGCGTGTAGTCGGCAAGAAGATCACCGTGGACGCGAGCAACTTCCGCGACGGATGCACCCATGATCGTTCCGAAATGGACTTTCACCGCTGCTGCCATCGAATCACGAGTCCACGGCAACTCGATCTCCTCGACGATCGCGCCGGCATCGACCAACGACTGTGCGAGAGCCCGGGTGTTCACCTCGATGTCAGGCTCGATGGGGAAGTCACCGAGCCGCAGGCACAGGGCAATTCGCATTCCCTCGACCGACGGGTACTCGTGTGGCAGCGTGATCGCCGGCCTCAGGGAAGAATGGTCACGCGGATCCGGCCCGATCAGAACGTTGGCCAAAAGAATTGCGTCGTCGACAGTTCGGGCCATCGGACCGTCGCCACGGTAGGAATCCATGGACAGCGGGGCGACCCCGGCGATACGCCCGTACGAGGCCTTGAGACCGACGGTGCCGGTAAAGCCTGCCGGGCCTCGCGTCGACCCGCCGATGTCGGATGCTGTTGCCAGAGTAGTAGTTCCGGCGGCCAGTGCGGCGCCGGCTCCTCCGGATGAACCTCCGGGGCTGTAATCGAGGTTCCAGGGATTGCGGGTCACGCCCCACAAAGGAGAGTGTGTGAATGCCGCGACGCAGAATTCCGGTGTCGTCGTGCGTGCGTGAATCAGACCGCCTGCTGCCAGAACTCGGTCGATCACCGGTGCGTTCTCGCGGGCGATGTTGCCGCGCCCCGCCAGAGAGCCTTCGGTCAGCGACTTTCCGGCAATGGCATGTTTTTCCTTGGCAGCTACCGGAATTCCCTCCAGTGGCCGCGGGTCGGGTCCTTGGCCGCGATACCGGCTCTCGGCATCCCGGGCGCCTGCGAGTGCCTCGTCGAACATCTCTTCGGTGAAGGCATTGATGTGAGGTTCGAACTTCTGAGTTCGGTCGATGATTGCCTGTAGCAGTTCGACCGGAGACAATTCCCGCGCGCGAAAGTGAGCAATGGCTTCGGTGGCGCTGAGGTAGTGCAGTTCGTCTGACATGACGTTATCTCCCTGGGACAGTATGCGTGGGAATCACGCGCTCCGCGCAAGGGCTCCCAGCGCGGCCGCGGTCATGGCTGTAACACCTTCGGGTAGGGCAGCGGCGGGATCGGGGGCGAAGCGCGGTGAATGATTGGACGGCGTGCCGGGTGGTATCCGTCCCTCGGCGAGCGCGGCAAGGGCGGTTCCGTCGAAACTCTGCAGTGCCGTTCCGCCGAAATGCCAGAACACGGAGGGGCATTGGGCGGCGGTGCCGAAGATTCCGAAGTCCTCGCTACCTGAAAGTGGTTGTGACAGAGTGTGCATTCCCAAGCCGGCCTGTCGCAGGTCGGACATCACTGTGGACGTGGCGTCCGGAGTGTTGACCGTGGCCGGAAAGCCGTTGTACGCATGAACGTCCGGCGTCTCGACGGCGCCGGCTCCGTCCGCTTCTGCGCGAGCGATCCTGCCCACCGATTCGAGCATGTGATCTCGCGACGACGCACTGAAAGTTCGCAGGCTGAGTAGCAGTTCGGCGTCGTCGGCAATGATGTTCGCAGCTGTGCCGGCGTGCAAGGCTCCCACCGTGAGCACAGGTGCTGTCGGGGTTGCCGCTTCATGAGCGACCAGACTTTGAATGCGCAGCGCGAAAGACGCTGCCATCAACAAAGGGTCGATGCATGCGTACGGTGAGGACGCGTGTCCACCACGGCCGCGAAAGACCACTCGTATCGTGTCGGATGCTGCCATCAAGATGTCGGGTTTGCTGACCAACATCCCCGCCGGAGTCGGGCCCACGTGCTGTCCCAGGCAGAGGTCCGGTCGTGGGAAGCGGTCGAAGATTCCGTCGTCGACCATCGCGCGAGCGCCGGAGCCGGTCTCCTCGGCAGGCTGGAAGACCGCGACAACAGTCCCGGTGATCGATGTCGAATCCGCGGAAAGTGCGGCGCACGTGGCAAGTAGCGCGGTTACGTGGACATCGTGGCCACACGCATGCATGACTCCATCAGTTCTGGAGGCGTAGGACAGCCCGGTGTCTTCTGCCACCGGCAACGCGTCCATGTCGGCGCGTAGCAGGATCACCGGACCGCTGCTCCCTTCGAGAACACCGACGACACCCGTACCGCCGACCCCGACCGTGACGTCCCAGCCGCCGATTCGCCGAAGTTCCTCGGCAACAATTGCGGCGGTGCGAGTTTCGTCGCCGGACAACTCGGGGTGTGCGTGTAGGTCCCGGTAGAGCTCGAACCAGTGCGGCTCGACGGTTCGCAACCGCGACGGGTCTCCGAACTCGAGATTCGAAAGCAGTTGATTCATGGTTGATCTTCTTTCAGTTGGCGGTTTTCAGTTGCACCAGGTTCAGCATCTTTTCTCGGGTTTGCGGCGCTGCCATGACCGCGACGATCGCCACGACAGGCCCGAGCGCGAGAGATACGAACGCTGCTGACCAGGAGAGGTGGTCCACGATGAATCCGAATACCAACGGCGCGACTATTCCGGCGACCATGCCGCCGAAAATGATCATCGACGAGGCTGCTCCGACCACCGACGAAGGCAGGCTACGAAGCGGAAGTGCAAAACACGGCATGAAAGCGAAAGAGGCAGCGGCAGATCCGAGGGTGACGAGAACGACGAACAAGGCCGTGTTGGAGACGAAAGGAATCGAAACGAGCATCACGATGCACGCGAGCATGGACGGCACCACGACGACACGACTGTTGCCAGCCAGTCGATCGGAGATTCGCCCGCCGATGACGGTGGTCACGGCGGCCACCACGGTAGCCGGAATCAGAAGGAGGCTTGCACTCGAGAGGGCGATTCCACGTTCGTCATGGAGGTAGGACGGAACCCACGACGACATCCCCCAGATCACGAAGTCGTATCCGAAGAACATCAAGGCGAAGAGCCACATCGCGCGGGAGCGAAGTACGGTGCGCATGTTGTCCCAGGAGGAATCCGGACCGTGGTCGTTCTCCGCCGGAAGTGCCGGCGGGAGCCACAACTTGATGCTGACGAGCGAGAGTACGCCGAGCGCCGCGACGGCCAGAAACATTCCACGCCAGCCGATCAACGGGAGAAGAGCTGCCGCAACAACGATGGCGAGAAGCGTACCGACGGCGTTGGAACTGTTCATCCATCCTGTGGCAGTGGCACGTTGCTCCGGGATGCTCCGCTCGGCAACGAGCTTTACTGCAGCTGCCGGAAACACGCCCTGCGCGAGACCGAAGAGAAAGCGAACAACCAGAAGCGTCCCGAACGACCAGGCAAGGGCAGTGAGGCCGGTGAAGACACTCCACGCCACCAATCCGATCAGAGCCATCCGGACTGCGCCGTATCGATCGGCGAGCAGTCCACCAGGCAGTTGGGCCAGCGTGTATGCAATGAAGAACGTGGAGATGATCAATCCGCGCTGGGAGTAGTCGAGATCGAACTCCTCACCGAGCAAGGGGAGAGCGAGGTTGATCGCCAGCCGATCTATGTAGTCGATCGCGTACGCGACGAACAGCAACGCGACCGTGACTTTGGTGGAGCGAAGCACTGGGCCTCCAAGTGGTGAACCTGTGAAGTGATTCACACATCTTTGGCAAACAGGCAGGGATCACCGACCAGAATGCAGTAATCCGGCAATACTGGCCTGATGAAGCCGGAATCCGACACATTCGTGATCGCGGAATCTGATCTGGAGATCATCAATGCACTTCAGCTCAACCCCCGCGCGTCGTGGACGCAGTTGTCGTCAGTGCTCGACATGGATTCGACGACGATCGCCCGCCGGTGGCGTCGCCTCGTCTCGAACGGTCATTCGTGGGTCAACGCGGTCGCAATCGGTCGAACCCACATATTCGGCTATCTCCTGATCAGGACCACACAGGATTCCGTTGCCGACGTGGGGGAGCTGTTACGTCAACTCTCCTGTGCCTATCTGTTGGCCAGGACGGAAGGCGAGTACGAGTACTTCGTCGGAGTCGTGGCCGCCGACCACAAGAGTTTGGACGCCTTGGTGTGTGAGCACCTTGCCGCCGATCCTGGAATTCTGTCGATCAGAAGCCGGGTCGGGGTGAAGGTGTACCGGGACGGGTTCAGCTGGGAGCCGGGCGCTCTGGGGCAAGCGGGTCGGGCTCGGCTGGCAACGGCATCGACAAAGGGCGCTGCGGTGCCGGCAGATCCGACAGAGTTCCGCGAGTCCGACGGTGCCCTGTTGGAGGCGCTCGGCCGTGACGGACGTGCCAGCTACGCGCGCCTCGCCGCGATTTGTGGAACGAACGAGACTGCGATTCGACGGCGCTTGGCCCAACTGACTGCGTCGCAACAGTTGATTTTCCGCTGCGATGTCTCGCAACAGGCTGTCGGTTCACCGTTCGAAGTGATCTTCGATGTCGCTGTGGACGGTTCCACCGACGAACTCGGCAATCTTGTGTCGAGTTGGCCGGAGATCAGATTGTTGGTGGCGACTACCGGAACAGCGAACATGTTGATCAGCGTGTGGCTGAGCAGCCTCGCGCAGAGTCTTGTCGTCGAGGATCGACTCCGCCGAATCGGTAGTGTGCGGATCCTTGATCGACGTGTCTCGCTGTACCCGATGAAGCGGTTCGGGCAGCTACTCGGACCGAGCGGAGTGGCGGAAGGTCATGTCCCGGTCGCAATTTGGGGTGCCGGCGACGTTATTCGTTGAGCGTCAGTCGATCGGCGTCCGATTGTCGTCGACGAGGTGTGTAGCGGAGTCGGTCGCACGGGAGCGCTTCCAGATCATCCGTGCCAGCGCACCCAGTACGGACACTGCCAGGACAACGCCACCGCCGATGATGCCGGCCGACGAGTCCGGGAAGATGCCCTCGAGCAGCAGCCAGACACCGAAGACGAAGAACAGCACCGCGGCGCCGATCTTGATGAATCCGTCCGGAAGGTGCTTGCCCAGCACCGAGCCGACGATGATGGCGAGAGCGTCGGCCGCCACCATGCCTACCGTCGACCCGATCCAGACGCCGATCCAGTCGTTGTCAGTCGCAAGGGTGATGGTGGCGAGCATGGTCTTGTCGCCGAGTTCTGCCAGGAAGAAGGCCGAGGCGACGGCGATGAAGGCGGATCGCGTGACGCGACCGGCCTTGTTCTGCTCGTCGTCGGTGAGATCGTCGCCGCGCAAGGTCCAGAGGCCGAAGATCAGGAAAGCGATACCGCCGACGATGGAAATCGCCGCGGTGGGGAGGGCGACGCCCAGGTAGTGGCCGACGGCGACCGAGACGAGGTGAACAAGGGTGGTGGCGACGGTGATTCCGCCGAGGACGACCCACCAGCGATAGCGCAAGGCAAACGTCATTGCCATCAGTTGGGACTTGTCACCGAGTTCTGCGACAAAAATGACGCCGAAACTCAAAAGTATTGCGGCAAGCAAGATTTACTCCTCCGGTCGGTGTAGGTCGGAGGAAAAATGCGAGCCTCCGGCCTGGGCAGGCGCAGTGGGTGCGCTTGTCCGGCCGAAGGTCTCGCCCACCGAGGCCACAGGACCTTCGGTTCGCCAGGCCGGGTGCTTCGCGATCCGCACCAGGCGGAGCGCGTCGAACCAGTATGTCGACACGGGCGATTGGGGGCTACTCCCCTTCGTTGCTGCCCACGTTAGCGCGCCTGAAACG
This sequence comes from Rhodococcus sp. YL-1, assembly GCF_001942025.1. Taxonomy (NCBI): domain Bacteria; kingdom Bacillati; phylum Actinomycetota; class Actinomycetes; order Mycobacteriales; family Nocardiaceae; genus Rhodococcus; species Rhodococcus sp. YL-1. Next base: position 185,834 of record NZ_CP017299.1, read on the forward strand.
AATTGGCAAAGCGCACAGCAAGTTTGGGAGTCCGAACTTATCGCTTACCGGGGCCGTCACGAGGCGAGGAGCATGGCCAAAACAGCGGTGTCGGGATCGCTGATCGGATCGATGCCGACACGACTGATCATGGAGACGACTGTGCCGTCCGGCTCAGCCTCGACCCACGCCGCACGATGCTCCAAACCCAGATAGGGAAGGCCTGGCAGCAGTACGCACCCCGACGCGCTGCCCTCGCATTCCGGCAGGCTGGGCGTGGTTTCCGACGGTGGGTGCAGCATGATCAGCGCCGGTGGCTGATGGTCGGAGAAACGGCCGGGTGTCAAGGCGAAATCGCCGAGTACCGGACCTTCGGCAACCACCAGACCGACGGTGCCCGGCTGCGGATCTTCGGGAACGTCTTCACGGACCCCGAAGACCGTCGTGGTCGGCAACAAACCTGGCATCGAGGCCACGCGGACAGCCAATGCGAGAAGCTGCGCCCACTCCTGGGTGGTGTCCGGCCAACGACCGGAAATGACGAACCCCTGCAAAGACCCAGCGGCTTGGAACGGAGAAATGCCTATTGCTTCGTTTCTGTTCATTTCTGTTCCTCCCTCGGTGCTGGGGCAAATCTCGGGCAGACGCGCATGCGTCGGTCCGGCACACCTCGTTGGGTAATCGAAATATGCACCCATTCGGTACTGGCACACAAGAGAGGGAGAGTGCCAGCCAGGTTTGCGCTGGTGAGGGCGGTGGTATGCGCAGACATGACTCTGTCGAAGAACCGTTCTCGGCTGGAAGACCTGGCAACGCAGGCGTGGATCTTCGGATATCCCCTGTTGATTGCTGCGGTATCGCGGGATGTCATGACGGCGGTGCCTTCGCCGGTGGCGATGAAAGCCCCGCTCAACCAGTTCGCATACGCGCGTACGACGCCGGATGCGACCTTCACCGATGTCGTCTCACCCAACGCGGACACTCTCTACTCGTCGGGGTGGCTGGACGTCTCGACGGAACCGCAGGTGCTCTCACTGCCGGACTTCGGCACGCGGTACTGGCTGGTCCCCATCCTCGACGCGTGGAGCGACGTGTTCACGGTTCCGGGATCTCGGACAGTCGGGCGGACCGGGGGACCGTACCTGGTGGCCGGGCCGAATTGGAAAGGCAACGTGCCCAAGGGTTTGACGCTGCTGCGGTCTCCGACGGCGATGAACTGGATAGTCGCCCGCTACGCGACGTCGGGGGGAACAGACCTGGCAGAAGTGCACAGCCTGCAGGACCGGACGCGACTCACTCCTCTGTCGGAGTGGACGGGTGACCCGCAGGACTACACGCCTGGTGAAATGCCGGTGAACCCTGCCGTCGACACGCGGACGCCGCCGGTGGACCAGGTGGCCGCCATGGACGGCGAGGCATTCTTCACCAGACTCGACGCACTTCTCGACGACAATCCTCCGCGTCCGGAGGACACCGAGATGATGAAACAACTGTCCGACATAGGAATCGGCTCCTCCTTGCCCTGGAGGTCGCGTCCGCAGGAGGTACGTGATGCCCTCGATAGAGCTGCGCGAACCGGTATGGACGTGCTGAGCGAGATCGCCGAAGAGGCCGAGGGCAGTCCGAAGAACGGCTGGACGATGCACCGCGGCTTGGGGCACTACGGAACCCATTACGCTCAGCGGGCTCTGATCGTCTGGCTCGGTTTCGGGGCCAATCTCGACGCTGATGCCGTGTACCCGCATGCCACGACGGACGTCGACGGGAAGCCGCTGACCGGGGCGAAGAAGTACGTCCTGCACTTCGAGAAGGACGAGCTGCCACCGGTCGAGGGCTTCTGGTCGCTCACGATGATGAACGAGCGGCAGTTCTTCGTGGACAACCCGATCGACCGATACGCGATTGGCGATCGAAGCGATCTGGTGTTTGCCGACGACGGTTCCCTTGACATCTATCTCCAGCACGAATCCCCTGGTGGTGAGAAGGAGCGGAACTGGCTGCCGGCTCCGTCCGGCGACTTCAACGTCTTTCTGCGCCTGTACTGGCCGAAGGCGGCAGTGCTGTCGGGATCGTGGACTGCGCCCGGTATTCGAGAAGCAAGTATTCGAGAAGCAGGCTGAAAGTCCCCTCGCTTCGTACCCGAAGAGCACAACTCGGTATCAGCCGCGCGTTTCGATGGGCGGAAAGGTCACAAGAGTCATACGATCTGTCGGTATTGCCCTGTTTGAAGAGCTGTTGAATCGGTCAGAGACACCCGCTTGTTTCGGAGGCTACTGATGGTCACGCAGAATCCGTTCGTGCAGTACGGCAAAGAGATCTGGTGGATGATCCTGATCCGCGGAATCTTCGGCGTGATCTTCGGAATCATCGCGCTCGTGTGGCCGGGAATTACCGTGGTGGCCTTGGTTTTCCTGTTCGGTATCTACTCCATCGCCGACGGTTTGATCACGATAGTTCGCGCCATCCGGGACCGCGAGCATCTGAGCTCGTGGGGTTGGTGGGTGTTCACGGGCGTCGTCTCGGTCGGAGCCGGCATCGTCGCGCTGGTCTGGCCGGGCATCACTGCGCTGGTGCTGCTGTACATAATTGCCTTCTACGCCATCATGTTCGGAATCTTCGGAATTGTCGGCGCCTTCAAGATGAAGGCGCTGCCCGGATCCAGTTGGGGATGGTTGCTCGCCGCATCGGTGCTTGCTGTCATCTTCGGCATCATTCTTCTCATCGCGCCCGGCGAAGGCATCATCAGCCTCATCTGGTTGTTGGGTTGGTACGCAATCCTGTTCGGCCTCTTCATGATCGTGGGAGCATTCCAGATCAGGAGCCGGGCAAAGGAAGCCGGTGTTCTCTAAGCCGGTGTTCTCTAAGAAGGGAAAGCCGGCCGTCGAGGCTCCCACTCCGATCCCCACGCTGTCCGGTAGCGAGAACTGGTCGATCCCGCGCGGTTTGATCGTCCTGCTCGGTATTGCCGCCACCGTGGTCGCCGTCGGCGGAATGAAGGTGTTCGGCGGCATCCTCGGACCGGTATTCCTGGCCCTGGTGCTGACGATTGCCGTTCAGCCCATTCAGGATTGGTCACAGCGCCGAGGGTGGCCCAAGTGGGTCGGGATGCTCGGCTCACTGGTCACCGTGTACTTGATCCTGCTCGGGTTGGCGGCGTCGTTGATCGTGTCGACGGCTCAGTTGGCGACGATCCTGCCGCAGTACTCCGAGGAGATGACCAACCTCCTCAACGAGGGCCGCGACAAGTTGGCCGACTTCGGAGTGAGTACCGAACAGATCCAAAGCACGCTCAGCAGTGTCGATCTCACGAAGGTTGTGGGCGTACTCGAAAGCGGGCTGGAGGGCCTGCTCGGCATCCTGTCGGATCTGGTGTTCATTCTCGCGTTGTTGCTGTTCATGGCCTTCGACGGCATGAGCATCCGCTCGCGGTTGCATGTGCTGTCCGAGCAACGTCCCGAAATCTCCTACGCGCTCTCCACCTTTGCCGCCGGAACTCGCAAATACCTGGTGGTCTCGACGGTCTTCGGCCTCATCGTGGCGGTACTCGACGGTGGCGCGCTGTGGCTCATGGGCATTCAGCTGCCCGTCCTGTGGGCGTTGCTGTCCTTCATCACCAACTACATCCCCAACATCGGGTTCGTCATCGGCGTGATTCCACCGGCGCTCCTGGGACTGTTGCAGGGCGGGCCGTGGCTGATGCTGTGGGTGATCGTCGTCTACTCCGTCATCAACTTCGTGATCCAGTCCATCATCCAACCCAAGTTCGTCGGCGACGCCGTCGGACTGTCGGTGACGATGACGTTCCTCTCACTTGTCTTCTGGTCGTGGGTTCTCGGGGCGCTCGGAGCGCTGCTGGCGATCCCGCTCTCGTTGTTGGTGAAGGCCGTCCTGCTCGACATCGACCCAGCCACGCGCTGGGCCGACATCCTGATCAGTGGCCCTCGGGACATGCCGAAGGAGGAACCCGAGGAGTCTGAGAAGCCGGCGACGCCCGCAGGCTAGGGCTCTCAGTGTTTCTACAAGTTGTTGCTTTATCGTCTCGCCCATGAGCGCCGAGAACACCACAGAAAACTCCCATCGCCGGCCGTCACGACTCGGTCGACGGCTGGCAGTCGGTGGTGTGGCCGCGATCGTCGCGGCTGCGGTGGCGGGGATCGGGTTCGTGATCTTCGCGGGCGGTGCCGACACCTCGAACACCGTCGCGATCGTGAACGCCGACGCGGGAACCACGCTCGACGGCAAGGAACTTCGGGCCGGCGACACGCTGGTGGACACGTTGGGCAAGAACGAAGACTTCGACTTCCAGGTGGTCGACAACCCCGGCGGGAACTACTTCGCGACGTTGACCGTGCCGGAGGACTTCAGCGAAACCGTCGCGTCGATGTTCGGCATGGATCCACGGCAGGCGAGCGTCGACCTCGAGGTGAAGGGCTCGGATTCGGAGAAGTCGGCCGAGTTGACTCGGGCCGTGTCGGCGCAGGTCGGCGCGGACGGCATCAAGGGCCTGCTGGCTCAGACGTCGGCCGCCAGACGCTCGATCGATCAAAACCTCACCACCGCACAGATTCTGGTCGCCGGAACCAACGAGGCCGGAAAGTCCATCGATCAGGTGAAAGCAGGCGCAGGCACTCTGCTGCCGTACCTCGAGACCGCACGGTCCGGGGCGTTGGAGCTGATGAGCGTCGCGGATCAGGTGTCCGGTGTTGTCGATCAGGCGTCGGGGTCGGCGGAAGAGCTGGCCACGCGCGCGGACTCACTGGGCCTGACGCTTGGGGAGGCGTCGTCCTCGACCGCGGAACTGAAGACACGAATCGACACGCTGCAGACTGCGCTGAACGGCCTTCCGATCCCGCCTGACGTGACAACGCAACTGGCCGGTGTGAGTTCGGATCTCGGTGCGCTGAATGCGCAACTGGGCACCGTTCCGGCGCTGTTGGGTGGCTCGGTCGGGCCCGATACGGAGCTCGGTGATCTAGTCCGCACCGCTGTCGGGCAGCTGCAAGGCGCGAGCGATCAACTGAGCAGTGCTGCCGGACAATTGAACGACGGCCTCATTCCCATCGCTGATCAGGCGCCGCAGATGCTCGGTGACGTGACCGATCAGATCACCCAGGGATTCACGACGCTGCAAGGAATCGCCAAGTCACTGGTCACGGGCCTCGACGGCGCAAAATCCGGTATTCCCGCGATGACCACCCCGCAGCAGGTTCAGCTGACCTCGGTGCTGTCGGATCCGGTGGCCGTGAATCAGACCACCGCGGGCAGCGGTGACTCCGGAACTCGCACACTGGCATTGGTCTTCGGAGCCACGACGGTCCTGCTCGGTGGTGCTCTGCTGACACGAACGGCGGCGCCCCTGGTGAGGCGCCGCCGTTCGCAAGAAGAGCGTGACTAGACGATCAGACCTGCGGTCTGGGTACGTGCACGGTCGAAGCGAGCCGAAACGTCGTTCCAGTTGACGATGTTCCAGAATGCCTTGACGTAGTCGCCCTTGACGTTCTGGTAGTCGAGGTAGAAAGCGTGCTCCCACATGTCGAGGAGCAGCAGCGGCGTGAGGCCGATGGAGATGTTGCCCTGCTGATCGTAGAGCTGGACGATGATCAGACGCTGTCCGATCGAGTCCCACGCGAGGATGGACCAGCCGGAGCCCTGGATGGCGTTGGCGTTCGCGGAGAAGTGAGCGCGGAAGAGATCGAACGAACCGAAGTTGTCGTCGATCGCTGCGGCGAGTTCACCTTCGGGCTTGTCGCCACCGTCAGCGCTGAGGTTGTTCCAGAAAACGGTGTGGTTGGTGTGGCCACCGAGGTGGAACGCCAGGTTCTTCTCGAGCAGGTTGGCCTGCGCTGCGATGGTGTCGTTCTCACGAGCCTCGGCCAGCTTCTCGAGTGCAGCGTTGGCACCGGCAACGTAAGCCGCGTGGTGCTTGTCGTGATGCAGCTCCATGATCTTGCCCGAGATGTGCGGCTCGAGGGCTGCGTAGTCGTAGGGGAGTTCCGGCAGCGTGTAAACAGACACGAGGGTCCCTTCTTTGCGGGCTGGTGAGCCCTGGTGCTTTAGAGTGCGTCGATCACCGGTCACGGCGTGACGTCACTCGCGTATGTGCAAATCATTCTTCGGGTTTCCACCCAATAACATTCGTACACCGTCCGCAACAGTCCGGCTCAGGTAGTAATCACCAAAGAATAAAGTTTGGGAAACCGAACTTGCCCCGATCTAAGGGTAAGCTAATATGCGCAAATTCGTCGTAAAGGTGAACGGAACCTTAAACTTGCGCGATGCCCGCACCAGTTTTCCTCCCGGAATCACCAGAGGCGGCCGCGCCTCGGGTGAATCTTCCGGGCGCTGACCTGTTGCGAGCCCTGGCGGTTGCCGCCGTGATCTACTCCCACATCTCTTTCTACGTCATCGACGATCTCGGCTCGGGTTGGTGGGTGATCGACGTCGTCTACGGCGTTTTGATCGAGCCTGCCGAACTCAACCAGCACCTCTCTTTTGTCGGCGTCGCAGTATTCATGATGCTTACCGGTGCTCTGGTGACGCGATCCGCGATTCGCGACGGCCCCGGAAAGTTCTTGACCAACCGATTCAGTCGACTGCTGCCCGCATTCTGGGTGGCGACCGCGATTGCCATTCTTCTGGTCCGCCTCGGAATCAACGGAATGTTCAGCGGTCAGGAGGGTATTTCCGATACCGAAGCGTTGATGAGCTTTTTTCTCGGCGGATTCTTTCTCAAGCCCGAGGTAGCAGTTCTGGGAGTGACCTGGACACTCACCGTTCAATTCCTCTTTTATCTCGCATGTGTAGCGGCTCGCCCGATACTGCGGCTGCGACCGATCGTCATGCCGCTCGCCGGTGGTGCGCTGTGCTCGCTGGTGCTGCTCTACAACGTCTACGCGCCGCTGCCGTACACCGTGCCGATGCTGTCCAAGATCGCCGCGACGCTGCCGGCCGTCTTCCTCGGCCAGATCATGTACCTCGCGTGGGCGAAGCTCGCTCCCGGCCGCTGGCTGATCGCGGCCGTCCTCGTCCAGATGCACGTCATCATCGTGGCGACCCAGTTCCGCGTCTACTGGGCCGGTGAGCACTATCTGTGGACCATTTCGGTAGTCGCTGCAGCGGTAGTTCTCATCGGCCGCTACGACGGCGTCCCGACGCGCTGGCCGGTCGTGAAGTGGCTCTCGACGCGTAGTTACGTCATCTATCTCGTGCACACCCTGATCCTGTACCGCGTCGTCGAGAACACCGTTTTGTACGTCGGACCGACGCTGGCGTTTGCACTCTTCCTTCTGGCCACGGCCGCGGTAGCAGAAATCGGCTACCGGTGGGTGGAGTTGCCCGGCGCCCGCGCGATCACGGCGTGGCGAAACAGTCGCTCGCGCGTAGCATCGAAGCATGAGCTGGTACGACGACATTCTGGGACGAGCGTCCGCAAAATCCACGCTGATCGCGCCTGAGGACGCACTCCCGGGCCGAGAGCAGAAAATGCCGGTTCCGACCGCGCACTACGTCAACGGGCATCCGTTGACGCCGCCGTTTCCGGCCGAACTGCAGACCGTCGTCGTAGGGATGGGTTGTTTCTGGGGCGCCGAGAAGGAGTTCTGGCAGCTTCCCGGCGTGTACACGACCGCTGCGGGTTATGCGGGCGGCTTCACGCCCAACCCGACGTACGAAGAGACGTGCTCCGGACGTACGGGTCACACCGAAGTCGTGCTGGTGGTCTTCGATCCCGCAGTGATCTCCTACGAGCAGATCCTGGCGCACTTCTGGGAGAACCACGATCCGACGCAGGGGATGCGTCAGGGTAACGACCAGGGCTCGCAGTACCGTTCGGCGATCTTCACGACGTCCGCGGAGCAGGAAGAAATCGCTCATGCGTCGGCCGTCGCTTTCGGTGAACGGCTTGCCGAAGCCGGATATGGAGCGATCACCACCGAAATCGGTCCGCTGCGCGACTTCTTCTACGCGGAGGATTACCACCAGCAGTATCTGGCGAAGAATCCCGGCGGTTACTGCCCGGTGCATGCCACGGGCGTCAGTTGCCCGGTCGGATTGCTCCGTCAGGATCAGGTTCCGGCGCAGACGGACATCCTTCCGCCGAGCGAATAACTGGACAGGTGTTGGAGGACACATGTGATTCAGCTCGTTAACACTTGCAACTAGATCGAAACAAAGGGAATCTCGATGTAAGAGTGTGTCGTCGAGAGAACTGAGCTCACAATGTCAGGTAGTACGCGAGGAACTGCGTCGCTGCTCCGACGCACAATTCATGTAGGCCACGATCCGATGGTTCGCCGCAGTGATCGGATCGAAGGGTTCATGTCCTTCGGTCTGATCATTTTCGCGATTCTTCTGCTGCCTCTCGCGGTATGGGCAGGGGCTGCGACTGCTTCGAGCCAGAACGCACTGATCGCCAAACAATCCGCCGAATTACACAGTATTTCGGCGACGACGACAGCAGATTCGACGCAGACCACCGCCTCGACAGCCGATTACATTGCGCCGACCACCGAAATGGCCAGCGCGCAGTGGAACTGGAACGGCCAGGTTCACACGGGTGATGTCACTGTCGACTCGGCGACGCCCGCCGGCACCGAGGTCCCCATCTACGTCAATGATCAGGGCGACAAGACCGTAGCTCCGATCACTCAGAGTGCTGCCGACGTCGCAGCCGTGGTGACCGGGGTTTTCACCTGGTTCAGCGTGATGTCGCTGCTGGTCATCGCTTTCATGCTGGTGCGCGTCTTTCTCGACCGTTCCCGCTCGGCCCAGTGGGACCGAGACCTACGCGCGTTCCTCGACGCGAACGCGCTGTAGATCCCGGCCCATTCCTTACTGCAGTTGGGGCATGACCTCGCTTGCGACGAGTTCGAGATGATCCAGATCGGCGAGATCGAGAGTCTGCAGATACACGCGCTGTGAACCGGCGTCGGCGAAAGTGCCGATCTTGTCGACCAGCTCCGAAGGTGTTCCGGCCAGACCGTTCTCACGTAGCTCGTCGACGTCGCGTCCGATAGCCTCGGCGCGCTTCTTGATCTCCGCCTCGTCGCGGCCGCAGCACAGGACGAGAGCGTTGGAGTACACCAATTCGTTCGGATCGCGCTCGTGCTCGACGCAAGCCTGACGAACCCGCGCAAAGATGTCCTTCGTTTCCTCGAGGGACTTGAACGGGATGTTGAACTCGTTTGCGAACCGAGCGGCGAGCGCTGGAGTCTTCTTCTTGCCTGTGCCACCGATCAGGATCGGCGGACCGTCGACCTGGTGCGGTTTGGGAAGCGCGGGAGAGTTCTTGATCTGCACGTGCTTACCGTCGTAGTCGAACGTGTCGCCGACCGTCGTACGCCACAGACCGGTCACGACGTCGAGAGTTTCCTCGAGCAGTTCGAAGCGATCCTTGAGCGCCGGGAACGGGATGCCGTACGCCTGGTGCTCTTCCTCGTACCAGCCGGCACCGATGCCGAGGTCTACGCGGCCACCACTCATCTGATCGACCTGTGCGACCGAGATGGCCAGCGGTCCGGCGTGACGGAACGTAGCCGACGTCACCAGAGTGCCGAGGCGGATGGTGGATGTTTCGCGGGCGATTCCGGCGAGCGTGATCCACGCGTCGGTGGGCCCGGGAAGGCCGTCGGAATTCATGGCGAGATAGTGGTCCGAGCGGAAAAATGCGCCGTAGCCGAGTTTTTCGGCGGTCTGGGCAACAGTCAGTAGTTGTTCGTAGGTAGCGCCCTGCTGGGGTTCGGTGAATATACGCAGCTCCATGAGTTCTACTCTGCCACTATTTCACTTGGTCGGGACGACGGCACCGACTTGTCCGGCGCCGAAACACAGGGTCGGTCCCGGTGTTGTCGGCGTGATCTTCACGCTGTTTCCGTGGCCGACCAGGCGCACGAACACCGAGTGCAAACCTTGGGTGACGGGTACGGATACTGCGTCGCCGGACTCCAACGCAACATCGATCGTTCCGTCGGCGCTGGCGAGGTAATTGAGCTGAACCGTCCATTCCCAGCCGGCCAGGGGGCCGTCGAGGGGGAGCTCGGTCGGGCCTTCGGCACGGGTGCCGCAGTTCGGCGCCGTTCCTTCGGGAATCCTTCTCGTCCAGGTCACTTCGGCATCGACGATCTGACCGCTGTCGTCGATGGCGCGCAGAATCGGAGTGCTGGAAGAGAATTCGGGGCGATCAGGCAGCGGCGCGAGAACGTTGCTTGCCAAATTGTTCGGAAAGGCGACGGGAAGGAGCACTTCGATCGCGACGGGTTGCTCGAGCAGTGGAGCATTCTGATTCTGTGACAACGACATTCGCGCGTTCGCGAGGTAGTCGCGGGTCGGGTTCTCGCGCCAGATGTCGACGAACGTGACGGTCGAGACGAGCGAACTGATCACGAAGAGCACTGACAGGCCGGCGGCGACTGCGACGGGCAAACGGGCCGGACGTCGCCGAGGCGCAGCGAGAATAAGAGCGGCGGCGAGGGCGAACACCGTCGCCGAATCCGTGAAGTAACGCAAGGTCTGCGCCAACTCGTAAGTGGTGTCGGTGTCGGATCGGGTAGCGGTCATCGCCACCACGGAGGCCAGGAAGTACAGCGCCGCGGCAGCCCAGATCCAGGCAGCGCCGCGTCGGGCACGCACTGTCATCACGGCCGTCGTCAGCAGCGCGGCCCAGGATGCGACCACCAAGAGCGTCGGCGGATCGGCCCAGGCGGGGCTGGGGATCCACCGCTCCCAGCGCCAGGGGCCGCCGAGAAGAGTGGGAAGCATCCCCAAAGACGTTCCGTGATGCAGCAGTTCGGTGGACATCGAACGGCCGTATCCGGTGATCGGAGATTCGACAGTTGTCAGATACACCGGAATCCAGATCGCGAGCACGGCGGCGCAGGCCGTCCACAGGAGTCGGCACTTCGTGATCGCACTTCGTATCGGCGTTCCTTCACCTTGTGTGCGCAAGTACAGCACCAGAAAAGCGAGTGCCACGAACGGAACGAGCACTGCTTTCTCGAAGAACAGCAAGGAGATGACAAAAACCGCGGTGCCCGAGAACACGTAGCGCACCTGCCCGGTGCGGTACAGCTTGATCGCGTCGCCGCATGCCCAGGCCAGCGCGATCTGGAGCGGCAATGCATTGAGCGCGGCTGCCCACCACGAGAACGCCGGAAGTGTCAGCGGGACGAACAGATACAGGATCAACGGAATCAACAGTGCCGGTCGCCGGCCGAGGACCAACCGAAGAGTGCGCAGAAGCGCCAACGACGCGGCGGCCTGACCGACGACGAGCAGTGCCGCCGACAGCGCCCAGTTGTACGGCGCGAAACGGGCGATCAACCCGGTGAAGAAGAAGGCCGCGGGCATGAAGTGACCGTCGTGGTCGTAGAGCAGGAGTTCGCTCGAGAAGAGTGGGAAGCGTCCTCCGCGGCCCATCAGGATGAGGTCGTCCCAGTAGAAGTAATTGCTCGCGGCAACCCAGACGCGAATGACGAGCTGACATCCGATCAACACGAACGCGAGCTGCGTGACCCGTCTCGGGGTGAACGTCAGAGTTGGCTCGGGCTGTGGAGAAGTCATCGACGGTCATGCTTCCAGGTGTGTCAAAAACCGACTTCTCATAAAAAGGGGATACCGGTCTTTTCTGTCTTTTCGGGAGCAATTTCTGAATGGATTGTGAACTTTGCCGGGATAAATGACGTCGACGCCCGAAAGTTCACTGACCTGCGGTGTCAAATTCATCCTCGAGCCTGTGCATCGTTCGCTAACACCTGTCAGCAAATTCTCAGGGTCTTGCCCGTGACCTGTGGATAAAGCCCGATTCATTCATCCAGAACTGTGGATGAACCTGTGGAAACTGTGGATAACTCGAGTTTTTAAGTGGCGGAGGTCACATTATTCGAACAATGCAGGTGAACGCGGTGGAGGTTCGATCACAAATCGGGAGTGAATCCATTTGCTGCCGTTACCGATACGGCGTGACAGAATCGAAGTTGTGAGTGTCGTTCAGGTCTGCGCCCGGTGCGCCGCACGCTGGCCTGTCGTCGGCGGCCCGACGCAGTGGTGCCCGCGCTGCAGCGGCGTCCTGCTGATCCCCACCCGCACCGAGATCTACCAACCGCCCAACCGCCGTGGCTTCCGCTGGATCGCGCGCTCCCCGTCCGACCCCCGCGGCGTGGGGGACGCACCAGTGCGTCGTAGCTTCTCCACTCCGCGCTACGACGCTGTCCCGCAGTGGGGACTCCAGGACGTCGTCGACACCTCACCGGTGCCGCCCTCGCGAGCGGACCGGATGGCCGACCGAGTCGGGCCGTTGCTGACGCTCGCAACGATCCTCTACGGACTGGCGGTGTTCGCCGAACTGGGCAGATACGCGATCCTGGTCCGCAACCGCACCAGGCTGATCCCGCAGCCGCTGCTCACGGTCTCCGACGCCGCCGTGTACTTCACTCAGTTGGGTGGACTGCTGATCTCGGTCTTCGCGGCAATCGCCGCTGTGTGCTGGCTGCTTCGTCGGCGTCGTGAACACTTCGCAGGTGCCCGGGAATCCGATCCACGCACAGCGTCGGAAGTTGTCGTCGGCTGCGCTGTGCCGATCCTCAACCTGGTGATGCCGGCCGTTTATCTCTTCGAGTTGGTCCGCCGCGATCCGCGCGGAACCCTGCTGGTCAAGATCTGGTGGGGCTTCTGGGCATTCAGCGCTCTGCTGCTGGTGGTCAACGCGTACTGGCGATCACGCCCGGGGATTCAGGCAATGGCCGACGGGGTTCTGCTGAACGCTTTCATCGCACTGATCGCTGCCGTCACCGCGGCGTTGACGCTCGTCGTGATCCGCCGGATCGAGCGCAAGAGCTGGCGCGGTGAACCGGAATCGGAAACCCGCTGGGTGCCAGTGCCGCGCTCGGTGCTGGAAGAAAAGACGGTGCTGGAAGAGAAGACGGTGCTGGACGAGAAGGAGACCGCTGCCCTGTGAGCCCAGATCGTCGAGGTCCACTCGTCGTTGCGCACCGAGGTGCGTCGGCTGCGCGGCCGGAGCACACCCTCGCCGCCTACGAACTGGCCCTCGAGGAGGGTGCCGACGGGCTCGAATGCGACGTCCGGCTCACCCGCGACGGACACCTGGTCTGCGTTCACGACCGCAAGGTCGACCGCACCTCCAGCGGGACGGGGATCGTCAGCGAGATGACGCTCGATTCGCTGAACGCTCTGGACTACGGGTCGACGAGCGAACCGGCCGAACTGCTGACTCTCTCCGATCTCATCACCCTCGCTCTGGATTTTGCGCGCCCGGTGAAGCTGTTCATCGAGACCAAGCACCCCGTGAGGTTCGGCGGATTGGTCGAAGCCAAACTCCTGGCGGAACTGCACCGCTTCGGGATCGCGTCGCCGCCGTCGGCCGATCATTCGCGCGCTGTCGTCATGTCTTTCTCGGCGAGTGCGGTGTGGCGAGTGCGTCGTTCGGCACCGCTGCTGCCGACGGTCCTGCTCGGTGACGCGTCGCGGTACCTCGGCGGCGGTGCGTCGACGGCTGTGGGCGCTACGGCGATCGGGCCGTCGATCAAGGCGCTGCGCGAACATCCCGATCTGGTCGATCGGGCCGCCGCTGCGGGTCGCGCGACGTACTGCTGGACCGTCGACGACAAGGCGGATGTGGACCTGTGTCGTGAGCTCGGGGTCAGTTGGGTTGCCACCAACCATCCCGGGCGCACGAAGCAATGGCTGGGCAGCGTGTAGATTTTGCCCTCGTGGCCAAGAAGAGCAAAAGAAACAGTGGACCGAAGCAGGGCAGCGCACGCGCAGAGAAGCTGGCGGCACGCCAAGCAGAGCGTGAAGCCGCTGCCGGCGTAGTCAGCCGCCCGTTCGAGGGCCTTGCCGCCGAGTGCGATCTGGTCGCGCTGCGCGAATTCGTTCCGTCCGCCACGGCTCCGTTGCCGGTCATCGGCTCCGACCGTCCCGTCACGTTGGCAACGGTCCTCCCCGGCGCTGTTGCCGCACTCGTCCGCGACGAGGGCGAGACGGCCACAGGATTTGTCGGTGTCCAGGTTCAGGCGCACTCGGCCGACCTCGGCGCAGACCTCGCCGCTTCGGTGAACTGGATCAAGGACGCGGCCCCCGGCGACGCGCTTTCTGCCGCGAACCCCGATTCCGAGACCCCCGCAGTCACCGCTGTCGTCGATCCCTCGGCACTGCTCGACATCACCGTGCACCAGAACTTCAACTGGTGGATCCCCGAGGGCGTCGAAACCGATCCCGAGGTTGCCGCCACCGTGCAGCACGCCAACTCGGCGATCATGCCCTCTGCACGCCTCGAAGGCGACGGCCTCGTTGCCGCGTGGTGGGTCGACGCCGGCGAGAAGGCGCACCTGCGTTGGGTTCGTCCCGAGAGCGAAGACGACCTGATGCTCGCGCTGGCGCGCGTGCACGCGACCGGTGGACTGCATCTGGGTGAGGGCTCGCGCTACGCAGGCTCGTTCCGCACCCACGGCCTGTTGGTTCCCGTCTTCGACCTCGACCGCGAAAAGCATGCAAACGAGTGGGTAGCGGCAACCGTCGAGCTCGGTGAGCGTCTTGCCGAGGCTCTGGCCGTCGATGCTCCGCTGACCTCGGCCGAGCTTCGCTCGCGCGACGGACTTCGTGGTCGTCAGGTCACGCTGCGCTGATTTTTTCGCCCGAACTATAGGCGTTACGCGAAGTTACGGTTAATGTTGGTGACATGACCTTGTCGCATGACATCTCCGGTAGTGGTCCCACGCTTGTGCTCGTCCATGGCATCGTCCATCGACGGCAGGCGTGGGATTCGCTTTTGGACCAGCTGACGCCGTACCGCCGCGTCGTCACCGTCGACCTGCCGGGTCACGGAGAGTCGCTGCTGCCCGAACTCGGTCCGGACGTCATGGGACAGCTGATCGACGATGTCAGTGAGTTCGTCAAGGAAGTGACGCCGGCGGGGGAGCGTGCCCACGTCGCGGGAAACTCCCTCGGCGGCTGGATTGCCCTCTCGCTGGCAGCGCGCGGAGATGTCGCGTCGGCGACAGCTCTTTCGCCGGCCGGGTTCTTTGTCAATCACCTCGATCAGGTGCGAGCGATCAACACGTTCCGTGCACTGCGCGGCACGGCCAAGCTCATGGGTGACGGATTGCCACGCGCATTGCGGTACAAGCTGATTCGCTATCCGGCGCTCGCCGCGTTCTTCGCTCACCCGAGTCATGTCGGTTATGCAGCGGCGTTGGCCGACTGCCGTTCGCTCGTGTCGAACGAACTCGTCGATCTCGGTCTCGAGATGGACTTCGTGCTGCCGCCCATCGTGGATCCCACTGTGCCGGTGACGGTTGCGTGGGGTCGACGCGATCTCATCCTGCCCGTGTATCAGGCGCAGCGCGTGAAAAAGCCGTTCCCGCAGGCAAAGTTGATGGTTCTGCCCGGCCTGGGGCACGTACCGATGACAGATGCCCCCGAGCTGATCAGTTCGATCCTGCTGGCAGGAAGCGAACCGTTCGGCTCGAGGGCAAAATCCGTGAGTGCTGCAGGCTAGATGGTTCCGCCGGCTGCGCTCGGTGCACCGGTGGTGTCACCGACGGTGCTCATCTCGCGGGACACGAAGTCTTCGAGGTCGAACAGGTTGGCGCCTGCGCGGTCCGCGATGGTGAGAAGTGTTGTCATGCTTGCAACTTCCTCGACCTGCTCCTTGAGGAACCACTGCATGAACTGCTCGCCGAGGTAGTCGCCTTCTTCGCGGGCAGTGCTCGCGAGCTGGACGATTTGCTCGGTGACCGTCTTCTCCTGCGTCAGCGCGAGAGCGATGGGCTCGCGGGCATCCTTGAAGTCGGCCTTCGCGGCGTCGACGCCGGTGAGTTCGACATTGATGTCGCGATCGAGGAAATACTGAACGATCATCATGGCGTGGTTACGCTCTTCCACAGCCTGCTTGTAGAAGTGCTTTGCCAGCTGTGGCAGATCCGCATTGTCGAAGTAAACCGCTGTCGCGATGTACTGATGCGAAGCGTTGAACTCGTTGCGAATCTGGTCTCGGAGTAGTGCGTGGAATTTGGTCATGTGAGTCTCCCCAGAAGTCATGAATTCCAAGATAGTGCAGGTCAGAGGCCCTGTCATCCCAGTATGACCTTATTGTGGTAAGCGTTCCCAAACTAAAGAAGACCTAATTTTTCTTCGAATTCGGTGAGGTTATCGAGCCCGGTGAATTCGAATGTTTCATTTAGGAATGTCCATTTCACCAGGCGAGTTCCGCGCATTTACCGTCGCTTCCCTGTAGTTCCACCTGTACGGTGGCGTGCCCCAGTTCGAATACCTCGGCAAGCAAGGTTCGGGTTGCTGCGAGCACCGTTGTGGGATCGGCGTCACTGACCGCGGTGACGTGAACGGAAGCAACTTCCATCCCCGAGGTGAGTGTCCAGACGTGCAGATCGTGCGCGTCGACGACTCCCGGCAGAGCGTTGATCTTCTCGATGATCGAGGTGACGTCGATGCGGTCGGGAGCCTGCTGGAGGAGGATGCGAACGGCGTGGCGGCCCAGGTTGAAGGCACGTGGCAAGACGAAGAGGCCGATCGCGACGCCGATGACGGGGTCGGCGTAGCGCCAACCGAACGCGAGCGTGACCAAGCCGCTGACCAGGACGCCGATGGACCCGACCATGTCCGCCATGACTTCGAGGTAGGCGCCGCGGATGTTGATGCTTTCCTTCGCGCCGCTGCGCAGCATGAGGAAGGCGATGACGTTCATCGCCAGACCGACGACGGCGACTGTCGCGACGGGAAGGCCGGGAACCTCGGGCGGATCCGTGAAGCGGCTGGCGGCCTCGTAAAGCACCCACCCGGCGACTGCGAAGAGCAGGATCGCATTGGCCAGTGCCGCAAACACTTCCGTGCGGTACATGCCGAAAGTACGGTCGGGGCGCCGGGCGGCACGCTGTGCGACGAGGATCGCGGCGAGCGCCATGAAGATGCCGAAGATGTCTGTGAACACGTGCGCCGAGTCCGAGAGCAGGGCCAGTGACGAGGTGAAGAGGCCGACCGTCACCTGCAGCACGAAGGTCACCAACCCGAGGCCGGCGGCGATCCACAGTTTGTTGACATGCTTGCCGCTGTTGCTGGTCGCAGCCTCGGCGGGGGAGATTCCGTGCCCGTGTCCGTGTGACATCGAAGGTCCTTTCGTCGCCGCCAGCCTAGACACATATGCATATATGCGCAATAGTGCATGTTTTAAAAACTATGCAACATAGTTGTAAGGTGGCGGCGTAGACCTTCATTTGTCATCGACGCGAGGACCGAGAAGTGGGAAGACATCGAAAATCCGAGCCGATCAGACCCGGCGGGCGCATGGCCGCGGTTTCCGTGGCGACGGGTGCAATCCTCGCGTCCGGCACTTCCATCGGGCACGCGTCGCCGCCGCCGATTGCAGTCGAGGATGCATCTGCGGTGTCGGCGCCGGAGATCCTCGACCTTGTCCGGCCGACGGATCTTGCTGGAATAGCCGAACAACTCGGCAAGACGCGACAACTCGAATCCGAGCGAGCGGCGCTGGCGTTCGAGGCCGAAAAGCCACAGGTGATGGCCCCCGTCAGCGGGACGATGACGTCCAACTTCGGTCCACGGTGGGGAACCACCCACTACGGTCTCGACATCGCGAACGCGATCGGAACGCCCATCGTGTCGGCGACCGACGGTGTTGTGCTCGAATCCGGTCCCGCCGCGGGATTCGGGCTCTGGGTCCGCATCCAGCAGGACGACGGGACCGTCGGCGTCTACGGACACATCAACGAGGCGCTCGTGGTTGCGGGTCAGAAGGTGCGGGCGGGTGAGTTGATCGCGACCGTGGGCAATCGTGGACAATCGACAGGACCACACCTGCACTACGAGGTGTGGCAATCTGACGGACAGAAGACCGATCCGCTCGTGTACCTGAATTCCCGGGGCGTGTCGTTCGGGGAGAAGACCACGGGCGACTGAAGTTCTGTCACGACGCGATGGAGGAGCAATGCAGGGGCTTGGCGGACTCGAAGCCGAGGTCATGGATGTGCTCTGGCAGTCCGACGACGCGCTCTCGGTCAAGGATCTGGTCGAGATCCTGGGTGAGCGTCGACAACTTGCGTACACCACGATCCTGACCGTCGTGACGCATCTCTTCGACAAGGGCTGGGTGAGTCGTGAGAAGAAGAGTCGCGCCTACTTCTATCGGCCGAGTCGCAGCCGTGAAGAGGCCACATCCAGAGCACTGCGCGAATTGTTGGACAGCAGTTCCGATTCCGCTGCCGTGCTGTTGCACTTCGCCAAGACCATGACAGATGCCGAGAACGAGGCCCTGCGCCGGGGTCTTTCCGGGGAAGGTGTGCAATGACATTGGCGTTGCCGATGTTTCTCGGTGCGATGCTCGTGGGATTCCTGGTTCCGAGAGTGTTGCGAGCCGTTTCCTCGGCGTTGTCACCGGCGGTGCTGCTCGCGGCGTGGCTCGGCAGCATGGCGTCGGCTCTGTATCTCGCTCTCTCCGCGGTCTTGGTTCTGGTGTGGCCGAGCCACGCGCCGGTCGAGGGGCTGGTCGACGGTATCGCTCGGTGTTTCAGCGCCTTCGCTCACGGCACGAGTTCATGGGTGGGTGAACTGATCACCGGCACAGCCGTTGCTGTGGTGGGTGTGATCGCCGTTCGGATCGTGCTGGCCGGCCGCAAGCAGGCACGTGAGCACGCGAGGGTCCGAGATTTCCATCGTGATGTTCTCTCGATCGTCGCGCGCCGCGACAACTCGGAGTCCGACGTGTTGTGGCTGGATCATCCGCTGCCTATGGCGTACAGCGTCGCCGGAAAGCCTGGATTTGTTGTTGCGACGCAAGGCTTGTCATCCGCTCTCAGTGGAGGCGAGCGTGACGCCGTCCTCGCGCACGAGCGTGCACACCTGAGCGGCGGTCATCACCGAATTGTCGGTGCGTGCGAAGTCTTGGCCGCTGTTCTTCCGCGAGTGCCGTTGTTCGCGGCGGCACCCGCTGCCGTCGGCGCGATCGTCGAACTGTCGGCGGACAGACACGCCGCTCGCGTCACCAGCCCGGCTGCGGTGCGTTCCGCCCTTGCCGTGGTGTCGAAATCGCCGCTTCCTCAGCCGGACTGGAGCTTGAGCGATCGCGGCAGCGCGACCGCGGTGCGATTGAGTTCCCTGGTCGACGGCGACGTGGCGTCGCCTCGGCGACTGACCTGCGCGGTGGCGGCCTGTGCGCCGGCCGCTGTCACGACGGCCGTTGCCGCAGCCGTGACGGTGGCCGTCTCCGCGGGGATCTGCGCTGTTCTGACCTGATCATTCTCCCAAGGCCGAATCGATCTGGGCTTTCAACTGCTCGTAGCTCGGCATCTGGTCCAGCTTCACGTCGTTGAGGAACAGCGTCGGAGTACCTTGGACGCCGAGGCGTCGGCCTTCTTCGAAGTCGCGCTCGACCCGCTCGCGGACGCCGCGGCTGCCGAGGTCGGATTCGAATCGGGCCATGTCAAGTCCGAGATCTTGTGCGTAGGAACGGAACAGCGCCTCCTGTGATTCGGCGGATTCACCCCATTGCGACTGCGTCTCGTACATTCGCTTGTACATCTCGACGAATTTGCCCTGGCGAGATGCGGATTCGACGACCTGCGCCGCGAGAGTGCTGTTGGTGTGACTCGGAATCGGAAAGTATCTGATGCCGAACGTGATTCGATCCTCGTACTCCGCTCTGATCCGCTCCATCGTCGGGTACAGCGCGAGGCAGGCTTCGCATTCGAAGTCGAGGAACTCGACCAGGTTCACCTTGCCGTCGGCGGCCGAGGTCAATCGGTACGCGTCGTCGGTGAGGACGGCGGTGGATTGTGCTGCCCGATCGGCGTTCTCGTTGTCTGCCCGAATCGGATCGACGGTGATGAACGTGATCAGTGCTACCGCGAACACCGCGATCAGGGCGGCGGATATCTTCATGCTTCTGGACACTGCTGTGCACCTGTACCTTCCGTCGAATTCCTAAATACTATCCAACATAGTAGTTAGGTGTAGAGTCGACGGTACCCGCATGGAGACGAAGGAGGACCCGCCGGTGAAGCGTTCGTGAATGACACGCCGCCGCCGTCGATCGGGCAGATGCTGGAGTGGGATACCTCATCCCTCCCGCTTCTTCCTGCCCTGGGAGTTGTTCTTGCACTCTGGTATTGGACTGGCGCTCAGCGAGTTCGCGCGAGCGGGCGACCGTGGCCGTGGCATCGGACAGCGTGTTTCCTCGGTGGGTGCCTGCTGCTGATCGCGGTGACCGGACTGAAGGTCGAGAGCTACGGCTACGAACTCTTCAGCGTCTGGATGTTCCAACACCTGACGCTCTCGATGGCGATCCCGCCGCTCTGGGTACTGGGCTCGCCGGGACTGCTGCTACTACGTTCGACGCCGCACCGAGGAATAGGAAAAGGCATTCTCGCGCTTGCCCTCTCGGCATTGCGCAGCCCGCCGGCGCGGTGGATGCTGCACCCCGGGTTCACGATCCCGGTATTTCTGTTCAGCTACTACGGGATCTACCTGTCGCCGATCTTCGACACCGTCTCGGCGTTACCGGCTGGACACGTCTTTCTCGAGATCTTCTTTCTCGCCAGCGGTCTGCTATTCATCATGCCGGTGCTCGCCACGGGCCCACTGCCGGTGCGACAGAGCTACCTCGGCCGGTGTTTCGACCTGTTCGTGGAGATGCCGCTGCACGTGTTCATCGGCGTCGTACTCATGATGGCGACAAAGCCGCTGCTGACCACGTTCGTGGATCCGCCTCCGGAGTGGGGCGTGGACGTGATGCAGGATCAGCAGCTGGCGGGCGCCCTCGCGTGGTCGTACGGAGAGCCCGTCGCGCTGGTGGTGGTCGTGATCTTCGCGATGCGCTGGAACCGCGACGACAAACGGATGAATGCCGACCTGGACCGCCGCGCCGAGATCGACGGCGACAGTGATCTTGAGGCGTACAACAATTTCCTCAGATCACTGAACGCCGCCGAGCGGCCGGAGACTCGGTAGGCCGGTGGCCCTCAGACGCCGCCGCCGGCGGGCGTCGGCGCCATTGCGTCGGCAGCGGCCGGGGTGTTCATCTCGCGTGCGACAAACGTTTCGAGGTGGAACAGGTTGTCGCCGGCGCGGTCGACGATGGTGAGAAGTGTTGTCATGCTTGCCACTTCCTCGACCTGTTCCTTGAGGAACCACTGCATGAACTGCTCGCCCAGGTAGTCGCCGGTATCGCGCGCGGTGCGTGCCAGCTGCGTGATCTGCTCCGTGACCGTCTTCTCCTGCTCGAGTGCCAACTCGACCGGAGCCCGGACACTGTCGAACTTCGTCACGACGTCGTCGATGCCCGGAACATCCACGTCGAGGTCGTTGTCGAGCAGGTACTGGATCATCATCATCGCGTGACCGCGTTCCTCGGTGGCCTGGCTGTAGAAGCGCGCGGCCATCTGCGGAAGATCGTGTGCATCGAAGTACACCGCTACCGCGATGTACTGCTGCGATGCAGTGAACTCGTTACGGATCTGCTGACGCAGCAGAGTGGTGAATTCGCTCGAGTTCTTCGCCTGTGTCATCCCAACAGGTTACTGGGTCGTCGCCGCTGAGAGGGAGCTACTTCTTGTCGAGCTGATCGATGACGAAGCCCACAGTTTCCGGTCGGTACCCGTAGACGAACGAGTCCTTTTCGCCGACGTACCAATCGCCGCACTGAAAAGAACTGCCCTTCTCGACCCCCGTCGGCCACCACTGTGCGGACAACGATGCGGGACGAGTTTCGACGGTGGGTCGTGCGATGCAGCTGTTGTGATCTATCTCCGCGATGTTCGCAGTCATTCGCAGGATGCGTTCGTTGCCGGTGGTGCGGATGACCTCGTCGATACCCGTTGCGCCGGCGGGAACCCAACTCGGCAGTGTGTCGATTCCGTTGGATGCTTGTGCAAAAGAGAAGGTTTCGGTTTTCTTGTACGCCTTGGAGTCGTCGAACTTCTCGAAGGTTCCGGAGCAGGACGTCACGAGTGCAGCAGCTCCGACGGCGGCGGCAACGACGGCGAGAGTGCGGAATCGGTGGTGTGTTGTGTTCATACCTTCACGGTATTTTTCGGCCGCCGATTCCGCGTCCTGCCGGAAAGCGATTTGTTCGCCGGGCTTGTCCTCCCGCGGTACTACCGGAACTCAGGGCGATTACCCCGTGGTGATCAGATCCTGTGGAATCTGCTGATCGTTGGCCAGGGCGTCGAAGAACTGCGAAGCGCGCGCCTTGTCCCACAACAACACGTTGCCCGAACCGTCCACGTCCTCGAAACCGGCGACCGGAACCGTCGTGGTGGTCATCCCGCCGCGAAGCGCCCAGGCGAGTGAGGCCAGATTCCAGATGTGATCGCCTTCGTCGACCTGTAGAGATTTGGCGGTATCGGAGACGAGTGGCCACAACCGGAACGGATTGAGGAACGTGGTCGGACTCGTCGCCTTCGACAGCAACGCCGACATGAACTGGCGCTGGTTGTTCATGCGGTCGAGGTCGGCGAGCGCCGTCGCGCGAGTTCGCACGAACCCGAGTGCGTCCGAACCCTTCAAGTCCTGGCATCCGGCGGGGAGGTTGATCCCGGCCAGCGGATCGTCGATCGGCTGTGCCAGGCACACGTTGACGCCACCGACGGCGTCGACGATGCCGGCGAACCCGCTGAATCCGATCTCGGCGTAGTGGTCGATGCGAAGCCCCGTTGCCTCTTCGACGGTCTGCACCAGCAATGGAGCGCCACCGAAGGCGAAGGCGGCGTTGATCTTGTCCGACCCGTAGCCGGGAATCGGAACGTACGAATCGCGAGGGATGCTGACCATGGTCGTCTTCCCACTTTTGGGGACGTGGACCAAGATGACCGTGTCAGTGCGCTTGGGGCCGGTGTCACCGCCCGTCGCAAGGGCTTGCTCCTGCTCTGGGGTGAGCCCCTCACGACTGTCGGACCCGACGATCAGCCAGTTCGTGCCCGGAGTATCGGCGACGCGTCCCGCGTAGTCGGGCAGCGCGTCGATTCGATTGAGCGAACTGTCGACGTAGTAGATCGCGCCGGCCAGCGCGAGCAGCAAGACCAACAACGTGATGCCGATACGTTTACCCCAGCTACGACGCTTGCGGGGGCGTCGCTGCTTCGGAGGTTCTGGAGGGCGCGGCGGGGCGTTCGGCGGGGTTCGGCGCGGCGGTGCGGGCGCGTACTTCGCCTGGCGCTGCGGATCCTGACGCGGCGGCCCCTGCCTGCGCGGGTCGTCCTGAAACGGTTGCGGGCGCTGGGTCGGCGCCCAGTCCTCACGCCTGGGCTGCTGCGGCGCTTGTGGTGGGACCTGTGACCAGGCCTGATTGGCCGGATTCTGCTGCTGCGGGCGTCCGTCGCGCCGAATGACCGTCGGCCCTTCCGGCGGCATCGGTGGACGCCGCTGCGGGGGTGGGCCCTGACGGGGTGGATTCTGGCGTGGAGGGTTCTGCCTCGGAGGCATCGGTCCACGCGGAGGTGGCCCTGGCGGCTGGCGCCGCGGAGGGCGCTGAGGATATTCGGAGTCGCCGGTCACCAGTTCACGGTACCGGTCACGGCAGCCAGGAGACGTGATCGCGCAGGAGGGCGTAACCGATGAACGCCACCATGTCGATGAGAGCGTGGGCGATGACCAGCGGCCAGAGTTTCCCGGTGCGCTGCCAGTACCGGCCGAACACGAGCCCCATGATCACGTTTCCGACGCCGCCACCGAACCCCTGATAGAGGTGGTAACTGCCGCGCAGGAGTGACGACGCGAGCAGTGATTTGTTCTCGCTCCAACCCAGCGTTCGGAGGCGAGTGATCAGGTAGGCGACGACCAGCACCTCTTCGGCACCGGAGTTCGCGATCGCGGACAGTACGAGGATCGGCACCCGCCACCAGTGATCGTCGAGCGCACTGGCCTGGACGGTGAGGTTGATGCTCAGTGCCTGAGCCACGAGATAGAACAGCAGACCGGGGAGACCGATCACAGCGGCGAGGCCGAATCCCGGTGCTATGTCGCGCCCGAATCGAGGCTTGGGGGTCAGTCCCGCAGCACGTGGACCGATCCCCGAACGCCACAGTAGATAGAGTCCCAGCGCTGCCCACGCGAGAAGCTTTGCGACGCCCAGCAATTGGCGCGCCAGGTCGATCCAGTCGATGGCGGCCCGTGACGGGTTGAGTGCAACCGTCTGATCCGAGAGCGCAACCGGCGTCGCCAAGGATTCGGCGAGTGAGAGGATCCCGGACAATCCGCTGAGTCCGAAGGTGACCAGCAGGACGATCGTGATCTCGATCCAGACTCCGCGTCTGGCGGCCGGATCGAGGGCCGGGCCGGCCGGGACGGGAGTCGGCGGCCGTAACCAGGTGCGGACGGTTTCGCGGGCATTCACCCGCGCAACGCTAGCCGTTTGATGCGCCGCCCGATCGGAGGCCGTTGAGGAAAGGGCACCCGACCAGCATGCGGATGGCGCGGCTCAGCGCGGGAGCGTCGTCGACGGGGTTGGCGAACGGCATCCACACGTCGCGGTCACCGGTGTGATCCTCGACCCGCAGGCGAAGTCCGTAGCGGTCGATGCCGAGTGGGCGAACGCGTCCGGTGCGCATGTACGGGGGAAGCTTGCGCACGAGCAGGTCCACGAGGTCGCGGTGGTCTTCGTCGAGATGCTGCAGCCATGCGGTCTCCATTTCCCAGAAGGGATCGGGGCTGGCGTTCAGCAGTTCGTCCACGGCGACGGGTTCTGCCCCCGTTGAATCAGCGACTACAGCCGAGGCCAGGCTCAAGCGAAGGAGGACCGAGGTGTGGCCGATGTCGAGGAGCCCCGGGTGTGGATGTTCGGATGCGACGTCGTCGGCGAGAACGCGTGCCTCGTAGTCGGGCACGGCGTGCAACGAGCCGCGAAGCCACACGAGGGAGCGCACGGGCTCACGCAGCCGCAGTGGTGCGTGATCGGTGATCTCGAGGACGGCAGGCAGGCCGCCGCCGCCGGAGTTCCAGGCCAGAGCCGCAGCAGCGGAGGCATGTGGGACTGCAACGACGACGTCACCGTTCGAACGCAGGTGATGCACCGACGTGACGGTGGGATCGCTGCCTTCGATGGCGAGAACTGCGTCTTGTGCGCGCACACAGGCGCTGCGGACGCGTTCGGCGGTGGACGGGCCGGTGCTGGTCTTCGTTGCCATGCTGCCCCCTTGGCGGGTGTTCTCTCGAACTCCATCGGATGATGAGGTAACCCTAACCTAAGGCGCTTCGGTGTGAATCGCAAGACTTTTGTGCAACTCGCGTGGAATCCGCCGCCTGCGCCGGGGTTACGGTTTGTCTGTGGCCATTCCTCTCTCACTCGGGCTGCCCGCCCCGAGAAACTCGCGCGGACTCCTCGAAGCACTCTTTCTCCCGGTTGTTCCGGCGTCGGTTCTGATCGGTGGCGAAGCAGCACGCCGGGTTGTCGTCCGTCTCGATATCGATCCGGAAGAACTGCGTGCGGACACGGAAGCGTCGTACGAGGCCGTCCGTTTCGACGTCGACGTCACCACCGACCAGATCGACGACGCGATCGCGCTGCGCCTGCCCGCTCCGCTCGCTGTGTATGTCGACGGCGGCGAAGAGGATCTGACACCCGCTGAAGCGGCGCTGCGTCTGTGCGAAGGTGGCCGGATCCCCGGACTCGCCGCCGGTCTTACGCCCACCGAAGTGGCTGATTTCCTGGCGGTACTCGCGCACGAGTCCGTCGGTTTCGTAGCCCGCGCGGCCGACGGCGACGAGGTGATCTCCCTGCTGTGTGGCACCGTCGCTGCACTGCGCGGCGACGACGTGCGCGCCGCGATGGTCGATCCGAAGCCGGAAAAACTTGCCGCGCTGATCCCCGAAGCCGCGTCGGCCATGCGTGAGGTGCTGCTCACGATCGAGGTCGCGGATCTGCCTGCAGTGGAAACGGCTTTGCGTGCCGCGGGTTTGCAGTGACCGGCGTGGGTCGGTGCGTAATCTTTTAGGCGTGCCAAGAATCGCGTATTTCGGTCCGTCGGGAACCTTCACGGAGATAGCTCTCGCCCAGTTGGAGGCTGAGGGCGCGTTCGGCGAAACCGTCGAGCGAGTACCGGCCGGCAGTCCGCCGGCGACTCTCGACATGGTTCGCGACGGTTCCGTGGACGGAGCCGTGGTTCCCTTCGAGAACTCGGTGGAAGGCGGCGTAGCTCCGACGCTCGATTCACTCGCTCTCGGTTCTCCGCTGCAGATCGTCGCCGAAACCGATCTGGACGTGAGTTTCTCCATCCTGGTTCGGGCCGGGACCACCGCCGATCAGGTCCGAACGATCGGCGCGTACCCCCATGCGGGCGCGCAGGTCCGCGGATGGATCGCCGAGAACCTGCCCCAGGCCGAGGTGGTGTTGGCCTCGTCCAACGCCGGTGCGGCCCTGGATGTGCAGGCCGGAACCGTCGACGCCGGTGTGTCCACGGCTTTGGCAGGTCAGATGCTCGGACTCGACAGCCTGGCGGACAACGTCGCCGATGTAGGCGGCGCCCGCACACGTTTCGTGTTGGTCACCAAGCCGGCCCCGGTTCCGGCGCGGACCGGTGCCGATCGCACCGCGCTGGTGCTTCACCTCGACAACGCTCCCGGCTCCCTGGTGCGTGCACTCTCCGAATTCGCCGCTCGCGGTATCGACCTGACTCGGATCGAATCACGGCCGATGCGAACGGAATTGGGCACGTACCGGTTCTTCGTGGACTGCGTCGGACACGTCGAGGACTCGCTGGTGGCCGAGGCGATGCGTGCCCTGCATCGTAAATCCGGAGTCCGCTTCCTGGGGTCGTGGGCGACAGCGAATTCGACCGGGCCACAACCTCCTTCGGACGAAGAAGCGATTCGGTGGATCGACGAACTCAAGCGTGGAGGGGGAGAACGATGACCGGAAGGCTCATCCTCGTTCGGCACGGTCAGACGGAGGCGAATGTCGCCAAACGTCTCGACACCGCACTACCCGGAGCAAAGCTCACGCCGGAAGGGTTGGCGCAGGCCGAGACTTTGGGCATCGGCCTGGCTTCGGCGCCGCCGCTGGCACTCGTATCGTCGTTGGCTTTGCGTGCCCGGCAGACAGCAGGTTTCGTGGAGCAGGCCGCCGGTGTCTCTCTGGACGTGCGGGACGGATTGCACGAGGTGCAGGCCGGTGACCTCGAAGATCGTACCGACGAGGCCGCGCACCGACTGTTCATGGAGACGTTCCATCACTGGCACACCGGCAACCTCGGCGCTCGCATCCCCGGTGGTGAAACGGGATACGACGTCCTGGAGCGATACGTCCCAGTCGTCAATTCGTTACGCGAAGAATTTCTCGAAGGCTCACGAGACGGCGGCGACATCGTCGTGGTCAGTCATGGTGCAGCGATCCGTCTTGTCGCAGCCCAGCTTGCCGGTGTCCCCGGTCTGTTCGCAGCCAACAACCACTTGGCCAACACCGAGACTGTCGAACTGTTGCCTTCGGTCGACGGCGGTTGGGAGTGCCTGCGCTGGGGAACCGTCAACCCGCCGTTCGAGCATCGACTCATCCCCGGTGCCGACGACGTGATGGGCTGACGGCCGGCTTCACCACCAACCGGTCTGGACGCTCAGTTGGCGCCCGAGTTCAGCGGACAGAGTGCTCACGTAGCTGGCTGTCAGGTGGTGGGAATCGTGATACACCAATACATTTCCCTCCACGACGCGGCACAACTCCGGTCCGCAGACGCCGTCGCTGAGGTCGAGTAGACGGACGTTGGTCAGATCGCCGATCGCCGACGGCGCCGGATTGACGTCGCTGAGCATTTCGGACCGTGGCATCGCGCAGTGATCGGGTGACGTGGTTGTCGCCAGACAGTCGATCGCGCGGTAGGCGACGCCGTCGTGGTGCAACCACGGGGTATCGCGGATGGCGAGCACGTCGATACCGTCGCGCCCCAGTTCCTCCCACACGTGTACGTAAGACTCGGGCGTCACGTCGCCAGGGCCGTCGGAACTCGGCCTGGTTGCCGTCGTGAACACGAAATCGGGTGAGGCGTCGGCCAACTCGGTCAGCACTCCACGCGACCAGTCGACGCAATCCGGATAGTCGTTGTCCGACAACGTCTGCATGGAGTCGATGGTGAGCGGGCAGCCCATCTTCAGATACGTGTCGACGCGGAACCCGTGACTCTTGCCGAGTTCGTCGAGCGCAGTGAGCCAGTGCTCGGAGTGCGAACCACCCGCGAGCGCGATGGTTCTGTCTGCGTCGGCGTCGCCGTAGGTGCAGTGGACGACGTCCCGCTCGAGAAAATCGGCGATACAGCCGTCGAGCGTACTGGCCGGAAGGTCCAGTGGCGCATCGAAGATCGAGGGAACCATCGACGCCTTGGGTACTTCGACACCGTCGGTGAGCGCGAGTGCGCCGGGATGGGTCGGGAGGTCGAGGGTGTCGACTGCCCGCTGGCCCGTCGTCTGGCTGCTCGCGTACGACTGCCAGGCGACCGAAGCGGCGAGGACCACGGCAGCGGTGACGACGCATGCCAGGACGGTGTACCGGCGCGAGCGGCCTCCACGTTCCACCGGAACCTCGATCAGGCGCCGGAGTGCAAGCGCCCCCGCGACGGAGAGGGCGATGATCAGTGCCCCACCGAGCAGGCCGGCTTCGGGGCGTCCGGTGATCACGAGTGCAAACACCAGAATCGGCCAGTGAATCAGGTACAGCGCGAATGCGAACGAGCCGAGCCACGTCAGTGCCGGATGGGCGAGCGTCTTCGACGTCCAAGGCGTGTCGTCGCCGACTCCGGACAGGATCAGCGCAAGAGTGGCCAGCACCGGCACCAGCGCCCACGGGCCGGGGAACTGCTGGGCGCCGTCGAGCACTATGCCGCACAACAGGATCGACGAAAGACCCGCCCAGCCGATCGTCGCTCTGACCGAGAACGGCAGGGATGCGATCTGCCGACTGCGTGTGCTGGTCATCAGAACGGCCAGCAGACCACCGAGTGCCAATTCCCACAACCTGGCACCGGAGTCGTAGTACGCCCAGGCTTGGTGACGTGAAGATTTGGCGAGTGCGTAGAGAAAAGATCCTGCGGTCAGAACCAGAAGGGTGACCGCGAGTGACGGGCGGAAATAGTTGGGATTCACGCGTGAAGCCACATAAGCGATCACGGAGACCAGTGCGATGGCCAGGAGATAGAACTGACCTTGTACGGCCATCGACCACAGGTGCTGCAGGGGAGTGACCGAGCCGTCGGCGGCCAGGTAGTCGCTTGCGGTGCTGGCGAGCTGCCAGTTCTGGAAGAACCCGAGCACCGCGATCAGTTGATCGCCCAGATCGGCCCAGCGTGTGCGTGGCAGCAGCAACGCGGTCCCCAGTGCGGTCAAAATGCTGACCACCGCGATCAGGGGGAACAGCCGCAGAAACACCCGCCGCAGTGCCGGGACCGGGTTGAGTGAACCCCCGGCTTCGGCGCGTCGAACCAGTGAGCCGACGAAGAAGTATCCGGACAGAACCAGGAAGACGTCCACCCCGCCCGATACCCGTCCGAACCACACGTGGAACACGACCACCAAACCGATGGCGAGGCCACGCAGTCCGTTCAGGTCTTGTCGGTGCGGTGTTGTTGCCCGTTCATCGTTCGGCCGGTCGATCGTGGCGACCGAGCCTTGTTCGCCCGGTGACGACGGTTGACGCGAGAACTGCATGCTGAAGTAAGGCTCCGGGCGTTGAAGGGACGCCCCGAGGTTACCCGGAAGTCTCCGGCGCCGATTCCTCGAGTTCAGTTACCAGAGCGTTCACGGCTTGTCGGAGGCGATGGGATGTTCCGGAACTGATGGACGTCCATTCGGTGCCGTCGGCGGCCCGAGTGGTCGAACCGACCAGCCGACCCGACAAGGTGTCGTACACAGTCACTGCGCCGGTCATGAGCGTCGTCGCTCCCAAACTGTGTGGTATTCCGACCAATTCGGCGAAGGCGGTGCATGTGACGATTGCGCTACCCAGTTGGCGCGCGTCGTCTTCGGGTATTCCGGCGTTGATCAAGGCCGAGGTTACGCTGCCTGCATCCGGGCCGGCGCCGAATGCCAGGCTGAGCATCTCGGTCGGTGCGTTGATCACGGCAATCGGCATTGCTTCGGCGCTGCCGAGCGCGGTGACAACGGGTGCAGTCGGTTCGGCGGTGACGCTGCGCAATGCGAACGAAGAATCAGTTGAAGTCGCTTCGACACAAAGGAATTCGCCCTGCGCGACGCAGAGGCGTGAAATGCTTCCGCCGACATGCCGACGCAGCGCCAACTCCCACTTGGGGTGGGTCAGGACGCGCAGGCGGGCACTGAGGTCGTGATGGATCTCCCCGCCGGGGAGGAGATCGCGCTCGGAGAGTGAATCTGCCGCGGACTGCATCGCCGTACGGTGAGCGCTCGCACTACCGTGAACCGTCGCGCCACCGAGAACCACGGGAAGCGCATCGAGTCCGAGTCGCTCACGTACATAGTCGATTTCGTCCTGTGACAGGGCGACGACAGGTAAATTCCACCCCTCAGGTGAGGTGCCGAGGTCCACCATCAATGCTCTGCAGTTTCGAGTGCGCCACCGATCACGGACGGGATGACTGTTCGGCCGTCGGCGAAGTGCTCGAAGTGCTTCAGGTAATCGGGTGTGTCGTGCTCGGTCTCGTCTTCAGATTGGGCCGCATGACGGCCGCCGGCGATCGGCGCAGATCCGCCTGCGGTTCGGGCCGGATCCACCTTGACGGTATCCGCGGTGCCCTGAACCGGCGAGGTCACGGGGTTCTGGCGCGTGGCGCTCTGGCCGGTGGAGGGATCAGGAAGAGCGTGCCGACCGGTGCTGCTGCTGCTCGACGACGAGCCCGCGATTGCTCCGACTCCTGTAGTCGCGGATGCTGCGCTGACCTGTGCCGGTGCCTGGCTTGCCGACGGGGTGCCGAACAGTGATGGTGTGGAAGCGCCGAGTCTTGCGCCGCCGAGTCCGGTGAGTCGTGCTCCTGCCGTCGCGAGAGCTGATGCGGCAGTGGTGGCGCCTGTGACTGCGGTGGTGGTGGCGCTGGCTGCGGTGGCAACTCCACCGGAGATGGCACCGGCCTGTGAGGCAGAGGCGGCAAATACCGGGTTGGAAACTACGGATGCGACAGCAGCGGTGGCGGCGCGCACGGGATCCGCGATTGCGTCAGCGAGCGTGGATGCCGCTTGCACGACGGACTGTCGTGCGGCGCTGCCTGGGCTTTCGGCCGAAGCGGATGCCCCAGCTGTGGGTTCCGCGATGGACGGTGGTGAGTCGAAGTTCTGCTGCACGGCCAGATGGGCCGTTGCGGCGTCGTACGTTTCCATTGTCACCGCCGCTCGAATTTTGAGAGCTTCTTCGGCAGCCTCGGCTGCAGCGGCTCCGCCTACCAGCGCCCCGCCGATGGAATACGCGGCGACCTTGGCCGCTTGAACTGCTGCAATCTCGGCCAGGGACGGCATGGCGAGGGTGGCAACCGTGTACGAACCGGACTGCACCTGGGCCTTACCTGCAGTTTCTCCCGCGAGCAACGCGGCAGCAGCAGCCCATTCCTGAAACGGCGCGAACTTGCTCAATGCGGCATCCGCTGCTTCTCCGGACCACCCGGTGCGAAGGTCCGCCATCACGCGAGAGATTGATGCAGCGGTGTCGTTCAGTCCGGACGACACGGTGGACCAGGCCCCGGCCGCCACGCCGAGAGGGACCGGCCCGGCTCCGGCGACCAGTGCTGCGGAGTTGGGTGCTGCGCCCCGTGGATACCAGATGACGCCGGTGATGCCGACCATTGTTCTTCCCCCCAGGAAGTGTGACTGTGTTGCCGAGTTACCGAGCTCGATTTCTGTCGATCAGATCGGTGCGGCTGCCAGGCTGGACTTGGTGAGCTGGTCTTCGAGCTCGTAGGCAGCTGCATTCTTGCGCAGAGCTGCCGCAGCCGCGGTGAGCTCCTCGATTGCCCGATCGGTGGACGAGGCAAGGCTGCCCGAGATGGTGTTGAAGTAATTTGCCGCGCTACCGGACACTTCTTCGGATCCCGCTGGGAGAACGCGTAGCGTCGGCTGCGCAGTAGAGACGATTCCGCGCAATCGCGTCGCCGCAGACTCGAGTTCCAGTGCGGCGGCAACTAGGGCTTGAGGATCGACGTGCATAGTGCCGAACTCCTTCCTGACCAGGGCGGATAAGTGGTCGGGAGGCCGTGCGCACAGCCGTCGATATCCCCCCGCACATACTTTGATGCCTACCGCCCGCTTTTGGTTCCCCCCGAAATCGGACGACTTTGCCCTCAGCCCCAGCCGAGTTCGTGCAATCTGTCTTCTTCGATGCCGAAGTAGTGCGCGATCTCGTGGATGACGGTCACGGCAACCTCGT
The DNA here is from genome assembly GCF_001942025.1 of Rhodococcus sp. YL-1. Lineage (NCBI taxonomy): Bacteria > Bacillati > Actinomycetota > Actinomycetes > Mycobacteriales > Nocardiaceae > Rhodococcus > Rhodococcus sp. YL-1. The sequence continues at coordinate 218,151 of NZ_CP017299.1, forward strand.
GAACAACCTCGTCCTCGGATGCGCAGATGTCGAGTATCGAATCGCGGAAAATAGTGACCGTGTCCGGCAGGTACCCACCGTAATGAGAATCCCGCTCGGTCAGAGCGACGCCCTGATACAAACCGAGCAGCCCCGGTTCTTCTTCGTCACGTGCTTCGACAAGCACCACGACATTGTCGATTGCCTTGGCAAGTTCGGGCGGAATCAGATCGAGCGCCTCGCCGACCAGTTCCTCGAACCGGTCGGGCGTCATAGTTACCGTCATGGCTTACGACGGCGGAGCTGCGCCGGGCAACGGCGTCGGCAACGACCGACCTTCCGGTGCAGCGGGTGGCGGGACCGGAGCGGCGCCGTTGATCAGGATGTCGCCCTTGGCGCTTCCGGTGATCGCGGCAAACCCGCCGGTTTCGACCTCTTTGCCGATCGAACAATTGACTCGGCGGCTGCCGGCCAACCAGCTTTCCAGTGAAATGTTGTCCCAGAACAGTGTCAGCGTCTTGTCGCGAAGCGCGTCTGCGGAACCAAGGTACTCGTTGGACGCCTGAGTGCAGACGCCCTCGAGATAGCGGTCCTGATCTTCGACCGACGGCATTGCGCCCGGGAATTGAGTGCCGAGGTCTATCACCGAAATAACCTCGTATGCATGCGGTTTCGCGCAATCGACCGGATCGGTCGGGAGGTTCTGGTTGATGCCGATGCACGTGCCGACGTCCCACACGTTCGACTGGTCCTGGTCCGCCACGCGGCCTACGAACGGTTGTAGCTCGCCGGTCGTGGTCGAGAACTGCAACCCGCAACGCAGTGCGCGTTCACCCGAAGCCCAACCCGATTCACTCGGGAACATCAAGCCGACGCTGAACTTGCCTTTGGGATCGAATTTCGAATCGAGGTAGGACATGACGATGGGTGTGCAGTGCTCGTCGCGGAGTTCGGCGAACCGAAGGGCGCCCGGGTACCGGGAACCGGGGCCGAACTCGGCGCCGGGGAACACCGAGAGGTCGAGTGGTCCGGCTACCTCGAAGCGGTGTTCAGTTCCGCACTGAACCTTCGACATGTCCGTGCGGTCTCCGCCCGACTCGGTCGCAGGCGTCCAGTTGAGGCAGTCGCCGGCCGCAGCCGCGGTGAAGGCGTCGTCGCGAGTCGATCCCGTCGCTGCGGGACCGCCGCCACTGACACTGACCGAGGACGAGTCGTCCTTGTTCAATCCACCGGAAATCGCGATCGTTGCGATCGCGGCGACCACCGCACCTACCGCCACAGCAGCCAGGACCCGACGGGTGCGACTCGCGGAGACAGTTTTCTTCGCCGGCGTCCCCTGGGGATCGGCCGGATCTGGCGACTTCTCGATCTTGTCTTCGGACATCGATTCCATCATGCCTGTTGCCGTGGCGATATCGAACCTTCGCTACAAAACTCACAATCGCGTCTGTGAGTATTTTGTAGTCATGAGCGAAAACACCCCACTCGATCCCGAGGCTGTCGAGCTGGCGGGCCGGCTCTTCGACATGGCACGAACCGGTGATGCAGCCGGGCTGGCGTCGTACGTCGATGCCGGAGTTCCCGTCAATCTGACCAACGAGAGTGGCGACACGCTCGTCATGTTGGCGGCGTACCACGGTCACGCTGACGCCGTCGTTGCCCTGATCGAGCGCGGCGCCGACGTCAACCGGCCCAACGACAAGAACCAGACGCCCCTTGCCGGGGCGGTCTTCAAGGGCGAGGATGCGGTGGTGAAAGCGCTGGTGAGCGGGGGAGCCGACCCGAAAGGTGGACACCCGACGGCGGTCGACGCGGCTCGGATGTTCGGACGCGAGGACTACCTGAGTCTGCTCGAATCGTGATCTCTCCCTCTCCGACGTGGACGTGACCGTCGGAGAGCTGCAGTGAGTGGGTAAAGTTCGAAGTCGTGATTGACCTCAAGTTTCTCCGTGAGAACCCCGAAATCGTCCGCGAGTCGCAGCGCACCCGTGGAGAAGATCCAGGACTGGTCGACGCTCTGCTCGAAGCCGACGCGTCCCGACGCGCTGCCGTTCTGACCGGAGACAACCTCCGTGCAGAGCAGAAGGCCTTCGGCAAGAAGGTCGGACAGGCATCTCCGGAGGAGCGTCCCGCACTGCTCGAAGGTTCCAAGGAACTGGCGGCAAAGGTCAAGGAAGCCGAGGCCGCGCAGCACGAGGCGCAGGCCGCGCTCGACGCCGCACACCGCGCGATTTCCAACGTCGTACAAGAAGGTGCGCCGGCGGGCGGCGAGGACGATTACATCGTTCTCGAACACGTCGGTGAGATTCCGAAGTTCGACTTCGAGCCGAAGGATCACCTCGAGCTGGGCGAGTCGCTCGGCCTGATCGACATGGAACGCGGCGCCAAGGTTTCGGGTTCGCGCTTCTACTTCATGACCGGCTACGGGGCCATGCTCCAGCTCGGACTGCTGCAGTTGGCTGCGCAGAAGGCGATCGCCAACGGATTCACGATGATGATTCCGCCGGTGCTCGTACGCCCGGAAATCATGGCCGGTACCGGCTTCCTCGGTGCTCACTCGGACGAGATCTACCACTTGCAGGATGACGACCTGTACCTCGTCGGAACTTCCGAGGTACCCATGGCCGGCTACCACTCGGGCGAGATCCTCGAACTGAACGAAGGCCCGAAGCGCTACGCCGGTTGGTCCTCGTGCTTCCGCCGCGAGGCCGGAAGCTACGGCAAGGACACCCGCGGCATCATCCGTGTCCATCAGTTCGACAAGGTCGAGATGTTCACGTACTGCCGTCCCGAGGACGCCGACGCCGAACACCAGCGTCTCCTAGGGTGGGAGCGAGACATGTTGGCAGCCATCGACGTTCCGTACCGCGTGATCGACGTCGCCGGCGGAGACCTCGGTTCTTCGGCTGCGCGTAAGTTCGACTGCGAGGCATGGGTCCCGACGCAGGGCACTTACCGCGAGCTGACATCGACGTCCAACTGCACGACGTTCCAGGCCCGCCGCCTCGGAGTTCGGTACCGCGACGAGAACGGCAAGCCGCAGACGGCCGCCACTCTCAACGGCACCTTGGCTACGACGCGCTGGATCGTGTCGATTCTCGAGAACCATCAGCAGGCCGACGGCTCGGTGCGAGTGCCCGAGGCATTGGTGCCGTTTGTCGGCACGGATGTGCTTCGCTGACACGCTGAACCAACACAATCAGGGCCGCGACGGACTCCGTCGCGGCCCTTTTCGTACTTTCGTACTGGTAGGTTTGGAACTTTTTCTGAACTGACGAAATATCAAATTTTTCCCGCCGATTGGCGCGGTGACCACCAAAAGCGTTGTCGATGGGCCGCTTTGGCGATAGTTTTGCGTTCAATCGAGTTTCCATACCCTGCTTTTCCATCTCGCGTCTGGTGATACGAGGGTGAGTCCGGGGTGAATTGGACAAGTGTCTTGCCAAAAGTAGTACACGTACTAGTTTTTTCGTTATGTTGTGACGGCGCGCACACGTTTTGTCCGAATCCACTGCTCATGTTTGCCCTTCCGAAGGAAGTGCCCATGCCCCAAATCTCTCAGTTGCGGCGATTCGCCGTGCCCATAACCGGAACCGCCATGGTCGCCGGAATGCTGCTGGTCGGGTCCCCAGCCTCAGCAGTTCAAAGCCAATTCAACTTCTCTACCTCATGCCAGGCGAAAGCACTCATCACTGTCGACAAAGTAACTACGAGTTTTGTCACCGTGGATGCCCCCACATCAGTTGCTCCGGGTGAAACCTTCACTATCCGAATGCAATCCAATGGACAGTCTTTTCCGAACTCGGATTCGGGCGCCACAACAACCAATTTGTCGCGCTTGAAGAACGATTTCGATGTCCCGGCAAATGCCACCTTCATCAGTGCGGCGATCGTGCCCGGAACCTCGTTCAACTTGGAGAACGTCGCTCCCAGTGTCATCCGCATCAACGAGGCTGGAAGCCCTGACGCGGCGGGTCCATATCTCCGAATCTCGGGTAACAACGAGGTGATCGGAAACAGTCCCAGTACCAGCACGAACAGTGAGGGTGGGATCCGCGCACCCAAGACGAAAAAGAACCTCGACGGGAGCACCAACACCAACGGTGACAGTTGGTTCAGGATGCCTGCAATCGATATTACGATGATCGCCGGCGCATCCGGTGTGATTCAGCCGAAGGTCAGAACTGCCGGTGACGCTGCTACATACGGCAACGACAAAAATTTCAATACACAGCTTGCGAAAGCGAGTCTCCTCGGCACGCAATGGGCTCCGACCAGATGCACGCCTCGAGATGCGAAGGGTAGCGCTCTCAACGCTGGTGCAGGTCCACTCGCGACGATCAGCATTGCTTCGGCTCCGGTGGATGTCGAGACCACGACGTCACTCTCGGTTCCGGCTACTGCCATCACAGGTACGGCGGTTGATCTGACGGCGACGGTTGCTCCGAACAATGCTGTCGGCACGGTGCAGTTCAAGTCGAACGGCACGGCGATCGGCTCACCGGTGACGGTGAGTGGCGGTGTTGCGACTCTGTCGCACGCGTTCGATGCTGCTGGTGCACAGAGTGTTACGGCTGACTTCACTGCTGGTGCAGGGTTTGTGAGTTCGTCGGCGCCTGCTCAGACGGTGACCGTTTCTGATCCGGCTCCGGTGGATGTGGAGACGACGACGTCGTTGTCGGTTCCGGCGACTGCCGTCACGGGTACGGCGGTTAATCTGACGGCGACGGTTGCTCCGAATACTGCTGTCGGTACGGTGCAGTTCAAGTCGAACGGCACGGCAATCGGCTCCCCGGTCACGGTGACTGGCGGTGTTGCGACTCTGTCGCACGCGTTCGATGCTGCTGGCGCTCAAAGCGTTACGGCTGACTTCACCGCTGGTGCAGGGTTCGTCAGCTCGTCGGCGCCTGCTCAGACGGTGACCGTTTCTGATCCGGCTCCGGTGGATGTCGAGACGACGACGTCGTTGTCGGTTCCGGCGACTGCCGTCACGGGTACCGCTGTTGATCTGAGCGCGACGGTTGCTCCGAACAACGCTGTCGGCACGGTGCAGTTCAAGTCGAACGGCACGGCAATCGGCTCCCCGGTCACGGTGACTGGCGGTGTTGCGACTCTGTCGCACGCGTTCGATGCTGCTGGCGCTCAAAGCGTTACGGCTGACTTCACTGCTGGTGCAGGGTTTGTGAGTTCGTCGGCATCGGCTCAGACGGTGACCGTTTCTGATCCGGCTCCGGTGGATGTCGAGACCACGACGTCACTCTCGGTTCCGGCGACGGCGATCACGGGTACGGCGGTTGATCTGACCGCGACGGTTGCTCCGAACAACGCTGTCGGTACGGTGCAGTTCAAGTCGAACGGCACTGCAATCGGCACTCCGGTCACGGTGACTGGTGGTGTTGCGACATTGAGCCATGCGTTCGATGCTGCTGGCGCTCAAAGCGTTACGGCTGACTTCACTGCTGGTGCAGGGTTTGTGAGTTCGTCGGCGTCGGCTCAGACGGTGACCGTTTCTGATCCGGCTCCGGTGGATGTGGAAACGACGACGTCGTTGTCGGTTCCGGCGACGGCGATCACGGGCAGCGCGGTTGATCTGACCGCGACGGTTGCTCCGAACAACGCTGTCGGTACGGTGCAGTTCAAGTCGAACGGCACGGCCATTGGTTCACCGGTGACAGTCACGTCGGGTGTTGCGACGCTCTCGCATTCGTTCGATGTTGCTGGTGCTCAAAGCGTTACGGCTGACTTCACCGCCGGTGCTGGCTTCGTGAGTTCGTCGGCGCCTGCTCAGACGGTGACGGTGTCTGATCCGGCTCCGGTCGACAAGGCGACAAAGACGGTGCTGAGTGTTCAGGGTGAAGCCAAGGTCGGACTGCCTGTTGATCTCTTCGCGACAGTGTCCGAAGATCCCTCGGACGCCCTGGTGCCTTCCGGCGGAACGGTCCAGTTCAAGATCGGTGGAGTCGATCTGGGCGCCCCGGTCGCGGTTGTTGACGGAGTTGCCAAGCTCCCGCACGTCTTCGGAGCAGAAGGCACCTTTGCAGTCTCGGCTGTATTCAGTGGATCCGGTGTGTTCACGTCGTCCACTGCGGAGTCTGTCGACGTCAATGTCACGGTTCCGACCCCGTCGGATGTCGAAAGCTCTACGTCGTTGACGGCTCCGTCCTCGGCAAAGGTCGGCACGGCGGTGCAGCTGAAGGCTGTGGTCAGTTCTTCCGGCGCGACGTCGGGAACCGTCCAGTTCTTCGACGGAACGACTCCGATCGGAACTGCCGTTGATGTTGTCGGTGGGCAGGCCGTGCTGAGCCACACCTTCACCACGACCGGCAACCATTCGATCACCGCGGTCTACAGCGGAGCCCAGGGCGTCACGGGTTCCACGTCGACTGCATCGGTTGTGAACGTCGGTAACGGGGGTGGTGGCTCCGGTTCGCTCGGTTCGCTGTCGCTGCCGTTCGGTTCATGATTCTCCGATGATGTGATGCCCCCTTGCGCCCATAGGTGCAAGGGGGCATTGCTCTTCGGGAATCGCGGATTGGTCGTTAGCTGAACTATTGGCAATTCGTGAATATTTGTCTGAAAGAACTGATACAAGTACTACTTTTGACGGGTACTGTACGAGCGTCCAGCTCCATTCCGATTTCCGCTCTGTTCGAGTGACCTCCTTCCGTGCGGTTCCCGATCCACGTCTGTTGCTAGCTGAGGAGAGTTCGTGTTGGTGAGAAGAAGTTCCGCGGTCGTGGTGGCGGCGTTGGTCGGTGGCGTGCTGGTGGCAGGTGGCGTTGCTTCGGCAGCTCCGACGTCATCTCCCGCGGTGGAGAACTCGATCGGGTTCAAGCTGGGTTGCGATGGTTATGAACATCTGGCTGTTGATATCGCGGATGTGTTTCATTCGACGGGTGTGACGGTGTCTGCACCGGAGAAGGTGGTGGCGGGGTCGACGTTCACCTATCGGGTTCAGCCGAACGTGATGTCGGTGCCGACGGGTGGGCATGCAGGCCGCAGTGTCGGTAAATGGACGCGGCTCAAGTACGACTTCGATATACCTGCAGGGGTGTCGTTGGTGGATGCTCAGGTCGTGGCAGGTACTTCGTCGAATTTGTCCGGTGTAACTCCGTCGGTGATTCGGATCAACGACGGCGGTTCGCCGGATGGCGCGGGTACGCATCTGCGTATTTCGGGGAACAATCAGACTGCTGACTCGAACAACAAGGGCGGTAACGGCCCGAGCACGAGCAAGAACAGTGACGGTGGAATCGAGGTAGGGGCAGGGAAGACCTTCCGGTTGCCCGCGATCGACGTGACGGTGGTTGCCGGTGCCGCGGGTAGTACGGTGCAGCCGAAGTTGCGTGCCACAGATGGTGATTCGGGTGCGTTCAATTCGCCGAAGAATGCGTTCACGTTCTTGCAGTACGAGACCCTTTGGCCGGGGTACTGGGAGCGCTACAACTGCTCTCCGCGCGATTCGAGTAGTGGTGGGTTGAATGCGGGTGGTCAGACATTGGCCACCGTCAACGTCGTCTCGCAGGCGGCGACCTCGACCACAGTGACATCCGGCGCGGCTGCAACGGTCGGTCAGTCGACCGATTTGGTTGCGCAGGTCTCCCCGGCACCGACAGGCGGCACCGTTCAGTTCAAGGATGGCGGAACTGACATCGGCGCCCCGGTGGCCGTCGTCAATGGCGTTGCCACACTGCCACATACATTCACCGCGGCAGGCGATCACTCCATCACCGCTGTATACGACGGTGTTCTCGAGTTTCTGACATCCACGTCACCAGCACGCACAGTGAGCGTGGCCGCTGCCGATGTACAGACGACTGCGTCGTTGACAGTCCCGAGTAGTGCCGTCGAGCAGACCTCGGTCGCGCTGACCGCAAACATCTCACCGGCAGCTAACGGCGGAACGGTCCAGTTCAAGGACGGTGGCATCGACATCGGCGGACCGATCGCGGTGACTGGCGGAGCGGCGACCCTGGATCACACGTTCACCACGACGGGATCACACTCGATCACTGCGGTCTACTCAGGTACTGCAGGTTTTGGTGGTTCGACCGCGCAAGCTCAGACCATCGAGATCTCGAGCTCAGCGCTGAGTACGACTACAACGCTTCAAGTTCCGGCTACGGCGGTCACGGGTACGGCCGTAGATCTGACCGCTACCGTCGCTCCGAACAACGCTGTCGGCACGGTGCAGTTCAAGTCGAACGGCACTTCAATCGGTTCACCGGTGACAGTCTCCGCGGGTGTTGCGACATTGAGCCATTCGTTCGATGCTGCTGGTGCTCAGAGTGTTACGGCTGACTTCACCGCCGGTGCTGGCTTTGTGAGTTCGTCGGCGCCTGCTCAGACGGTGACGGTGTCTGATCCGGCTCCGGTGGATGTGGAGACGACGACGTCGTTGTCGATTCCGGCGACTGCCATCACGGGTACGACTGTTGATCTGACCGCGACGGTTGCTCCGAACAATGCTGTGGGTTCGGTGCAGTTCAAGTCGAACGGTGCGGCGATCGGCTCGCCGGTGACAGTCTCCGCGGGTGTTGCGACATTGAGCCATTCGTTCGATGCTGCTGGTGCTCAGAGTGTTACGGCTGACTTCACTGCTGGTGCAGGGTTTGTGAGTTCGTCGGCGCCTGCTCAGACGGTGACGGTGTCTGATCCGGCTCCGGTGGATGTGGTGACGACGACGTCGCTGTCGATTCCGGCGACTGCCATCACGGGTACGGCCGTAGATCTGACCGCTACCGTCGCTCCGAACAACGCTGTCGGCACGGTGCAGTTCAAGTCGAACAACACTGCGATCGGTTCACCGGTTGCAGTTGCGTCAGGTGTCGCGACGCTGTCGCATGCATTCGATACTGCTGGTGCACAAAGTGTTACGGCTGACTTCACTGCCGGTGCAGGGTTTGTCAGCTCGTCGGCGCCTGCTCAGGCGGTGACGGTGTCGGATCCGGCTCCGGTGGATGTGGTGACGACGACGTCGTTGTCGGTTCCCGCGACTGCCATCACGGGCACGGCTGTTGATCTGACCGCGACGGTTGCTCCGAACAATGCTGTCGGTACGGTGCAGTTCAAGTCGAATGGCACTGCGATCGGCACTCCGGTGGCAGTCACGTCGGGTGTTGCGACGCTCTCGCATTCCTTCGATACTGCTGGTGCTCAGAGTGTTACGGCTGACTTCACTGCCGGTGCAGGGTTTGTGAGTTCGTCGGCGTCGGCTCACACGGTGACGGTCTCTGATCCGGCTCCAGTGGATGTCGAGACGACGACGTCGCTCTCGGTTCCGGCTACGGCGGTTACGGGTACGGCGGTAGATCTGACCGCTACCGTGGCTCCGAACAACGTTGTGGGTTCGGTGCAGTTCAAGTCGAACGGTGCGGCGATCGGTTCCCCGGTAACGGTTTCCGGTGGGACCGCGACGCTCTCGCATTCCTTCGATGCCGCTGGCGCGCAGAGCATTACCGCGGATTTCACGGCTGGTGCCGGATTCAAGAACTCGGTTGCGAGTGCGAAGTCAGTTCAGGTCAGTGTTGCCGACCAGGAATCCGTCGTCGAACTGAATATTCCGACCGACGCCAAAACTGGTGTGGCGACCGACTTGTGGGCAAACGTCCGAACGTCGTCGGATGATGCTGTCGGCGTCGGAACCGTGCAGTTCTACGACGGTGGGGTCGCGATCGGCGGTCCTGAAGCGGTTACGGTCGGCGCTGCCGGCCTGACGCATTCGTTTACCTCTGCGGGTGCGCACAGCATCACTGCGGTCTATTCGGGAGGAGCCGGTGTAGTCGGATCCTCGGCCCAGGCGCGGACGGTGAATGTAACGGACCCTGCGCCTTCGGATGTCACCACGGAGACTGTGGTGACGGTGCCTGGTGATGCCGTGGTGAACAAGTCGGTGACCCTGTCGGCGACTGTCAGTTCGGTGCAGAACGGTGGAACGGTGCAGTTCATGGATGGGGATACTCCGATCGGTGACGCTGTTGCAGTGGTCAACGGGATCGCGGCGCTGAACCACACCTTCACCACAACCGGCACGCATTCGATTTCGGCAATCTACAGTGGCGCAGCCGGATTCACAGGCTCCACCTCGACGGCCCACGCAATTCAGGTCAAGGCTGCAACCGGTGGTGGCACGGGCAGCCTCGGTTCAGGCAGCGCTGGCTCGAGCGATTTCCTTCCCTTCGGTTCCTGACCGAAGCAGTTCAGGTCGCGGCCCCGAGGCAATATCCCTCGGGGCCGATCGACAGGGTGAACTGCATCGAGCGCGAGTTACCGGTTCCGTCGCTGACGGGCAGGGTGACACGGACGTAGTCGCCGCGAACCGGACTGACTGTTGCAGCGTCGGCGTCGAAAGACTTGATACCGGCCAGCTGATTCGGATCGAGCTTGAGAGGCGGCTGGCCGGTTGCGCCGGTGCCGTCCGGATCCCACGGGCTGTTGCCGGGGCAGATCAGTGGATAGAACGTCTCGACGTCGCGGGTATTGACCGGCCGTCCCGTGGCGCGTGAGAGAAACCTGACGACGGCGTGGGAAGCGTCGGCCGCGGTGTAGAAGTTTGATTGCCCCGCAGGGAAGACGAACGGGCACGCATAGCCGGAAGCGATCTCCGAGCGCTTGGCGGCGACGGAGAGTCCGCCGCCGCTCCAGGTGACCGCGTACTGGCCGTCGACGCCTGGTGCGGCGATGGCCGTCAAGATGGCGGGAACATCCGAGTATCGGTCGGCGATCGTTGTGGGCGGCATCGTCCAGCATGCGTTCGTGAGCGCGTCCACGTCCAAGGACACCAGGTCCGTTGCCCAAGCTGCCAAGGCCGGCGCAGCAGCCGGATTGCCGGGCACGTCACCAACCGGAGGTGGCGCGACCGGCGCAGCGGGCGCAATTGTCGTCGTGGGTGCGAGAGTGGTTGTCGTCGTGGTTTCAGTCGTCGGCGGAGACGGTTCGTCCGTCAGGATTCCCGTCCGTCCGTCGTCCTCACATGCGGTTATCGCCAACGTCATGGCGAGTGCGACTGCCCCCACTGCCGCTCGTCCTGCCGACTTCATTCGTTCGTACGCCCCTTTTGCGACATTCTGACCAACATCCACCCCAGAACTGCTGCGGGTCAGATCACGGATTCCCGTCTACGCTAGCGAACTGTGGATCCCGTTTACAGAACAGTCATCGGCATCGCCCGTACCGTCTTCGCTTTCGAGGGCCTGAAGTTCTCCGTCAAGGGAGAGCAGAACATCCCGGCGTCCGGTGGCGCCGTGATCGCGATCAACCACACCGGGTACATGGACTTCACGTATGCGGGACTGCCGGCACGGACCCCGAAGCGCTACATCCGGTTCATGGCCAAGAAAGAGGTCTTCGACAACAAGATCTCCGGACCGATCATGCGGGCCCTCAAGCACATCCCGGTCGACCGCGGCGCGGGCGCCGACTCCTACAAGGCGGCCGTAGATTTCCTGAAGCGCGGCGAATTGGTGGGCGTGTACCCCGAAGCCACGATCAGTCGGAGCTTCGAGATCAAGGAATTCAAGTCCGGCGCCGCTCGGATGGCGATCGAGGCGGGCGTCCCGATCGTTCCCGTCGTCATTTGGGGCGCTCAGCGCGTGTGGACGAAGGGTTATCCGAAGCGTTTGGGCCGCACCAACACTCCCATCTCCATTGCCGTCGGCGAGCCGATTGCACCTTTCGAGCCGGCGAGTGAGCTGACGGCGAAGCTGCGGTCGACGATGCAGGAGTTGCTGCTCGATCTGCAGAAGAACTACGACCATCCCGCCGGCGAGTACTGGGTGCCGGCTCGCCTCGGTGGCAGCGCGCCGACGCTCGAGCAGGCCGACAAGATGGATGCCGATGAGGCCGAGGCGAAAGCCAAGGCTCGCGAGGCGCGGAAGTCCGAAGGCTGACCGATGTCCTTCGAACCCGTTTACACCGCTGTCGAGGTAGTCGCGCGTGGTCTGAGCGGTTTCCAGGGCGTGAAAGTCACCCGCACCGGGACGGAGCACGTCCCGGTGTCCGGCGGTGCCGTCATCGCGATCAACCACACGAGCTACCTCGATTTCATACCGGCGGCCCTGGCGGTCGGTACCGCGAAACGCAAGCTCAGGGTGATGGCAAAGGCCGAGTTGGCGGACAACAAGGTCCTCGGCTTCCTCATGCGTGGATGCGGTGTCATCGAAGTCGATCGCGCTGCCGGAGCGCAGGCGTATCGAGCCGGAGTCGACGCCCTGAAACGGGGCGAACTGGTGGGCGTCTACCCGGAGGCGACGATCAGCCGGAGCTTCGAGATCAAGGAAATGAAATCCGGAGCAGCTCGGATGGCCATCGACGCCGGCGTTCCGATAATTCCGCTGATCGTCTGGGGCGCCCAGCGGATCGTCACCAAGGGCGGACCGAAAAATCTGGGCCGCAATCATTTCCCGATCTCGGTGGAGGTGGGTGCACCGATCGATCCGGTCGAGCCCGCCGAAGCGTTGAGCGAGATTCTGCGCATCGAGATGGATGCAATCCTGCGCCACGTGCAGGACGGGTTCGTGCACGAGCCCGGGGCGTACTGGGTGCCTCGTCGACTCGGCGGTGGCGCACCGACGCCGGAGGAAGCTGCGGCCATGGACGCACAGGAACGCGCGAAGCGGGCGCGCTGAGCGAGACCGTCGTACCGGGCAGGCACAATGGCGGTGTGAGCCCAGACCGTCGTATCAGCCCTGACCGCCCAACCTTGGTTGCGACCGATGTCGACGGCACCCTCATCGATCACGACGAGTTGGTCAGTGCCCGCACCCGCGCCGCCGTGCATGCCGTCGTCGAATCCGGCACGCCGTTCCTGCTGGCAACCGGGCGTCCTCCGCGATGGATTTCGCCCGTCGTCGAGGGCTTGGGATACGCGCCACTCGCCGTCTGCGCCAATGGAGCCGTTGTCTACGACAGCTACGCCGACCGCGTCCTCAGCGCCGCGACCTTGTCGGTCGACGCACTCACCGAACTCTCCGAGCTGGCACTGGTTGCACTCCCGGGCGCAGGTTTGGCCGCGGAACGAGTAGGGGAGAGCGCACATGACGCCGCCACCCCACAGTTCGTCAGCTCACCAGATTACGAACACGCCTGGCTCAACCCGGACAACACCGAGATGTCCGAGGACGAAGTGCTTGCGGCGCCGGCCGTCAAACTCCTGATTCGCCGTCCAGGCATGACCAGCACGGCGATGTACGACACGCTCGCTCCGCACGTCGGTGCGCTCGCCGACATGACGTACTCCACCGAGAACGGACTGATCGAACTCTCGGCGCCGGGAATCACGAAGGCGTCGGGCCTGGTTGCTGCCGCGGAGAGGTTCGGCTTCGACCTGTCGGGTCTGGTGGCCTTCGGGGACATGCCCAACGACATCCCGATGCTGGGGATGGCACGCCTCGGCGTTGCCATGGGCAACGCTCACCCCGAAGCCAAAGCCGCAGCCGACGAGGTCACCGACACCAATTCGGCACACGGGGTTGCAAAAGTCCTCGAGCGCTGGTGGTCGTAGAACCCACCAGCGCCCGAGGACGTGTCTTGCTCGAGTGTCAGCCGACAGGCGCGCTGTTGGCCATTTCCTGGGCAAAGGTCTCGTTGTAGGTCTTGAGGACCTTCGTGACCATGCCGGTGATCTGGTTGAAGATCAGCGAACCGTTCTCGAAGTCGCTTCGCAGGCCGTCCGGGATCGAGTACTCGTCCGAGATCGGCAATCCCAGTTCACCCGCGTCGGAACCGAAACTCTGCCACGACTTGAAGATCTCGCCGAGCACGGTGAACACTCCGCCGTTCGGCGAGGTGTAGACAGCGCCGTTCTGGAACAGCGCACCCTGGTTGCCGAGCTTCGCCTGCAGAATTCCGGACAGTGCCTGGCCGAGGCGTCCGATCTCGCCACCTTCGGCGATCCACTTCTGCGCGAGCGGTGAATTGTCGGTGATCTGCAGAATCTGGGTGACCAGATCCGGGATCGACGAACCGGTGCCACCGGTGACCGTGTCGACCGGAGTGGTCGGCTTGGGCGCAGGCGTCGACGGATTGGAAGGGTTCGAGGGGTTCAACGTTCCCCCGATGTTCGCGGCCGCGATGTTCCGGATGTCGTTCATGTGCGCGTATGCGGCATCACCCGGGCACGCGGTGTTTCCGACGTCGCGGTGGGCGAAGATGATCGGCAGATCGACTGCTGCGCCCTGCGGGTACGGCGTGAACTCGGTGCCCTCGGAGTACATCGTCGTTCGGCCCTTGGGATCGAGTCCGGCCATGCCGAGCTTCCAACCGAGGAACTTGCCGACGGCGTTGAGCGTCGCCTGCGAAGGCTCGACGGTGGAGTAGTCGCCCATCATCGCGATACCGGTGGTGTTCTCGTTGAATCCACCCGCGTGTGCACCCTGAACTGCCTTGTCGAGTCCGCCTGCGCGGCCTTCGAAGGTCTGACCGTACTTGTCGACGAGGACGTTGTATCCGACGTCGCACCAGCCGAGCGTCTGTGCGTGGTAGGCGTAGATCGAGCGGACGATGCCGGCCGATTCGGCCTTCGTGTAGTTGTTGCTACCTGCGGTGTGGTGAACGGTCGCGCCACCGATGAAGTCGTCGTAGGTGGGGGAGTCGCAGCGAAGTGACTCGTCTGCTCCCCACTGAGCACGGGTGATGACGGACGGTCCGCTGCCGCCGAGCGGCGCTGCGACGGCCTGCAGATTGCTGTCTGCCTCGCTGGCACCCGGGTCGATCAACACGGCGGTGACGGCATCTGCTGCCGTCGTCACCTGGCGAAGCGGCTTGGACACCGAAGCGGGTGTGTACCCGAGTTCGCCGGTGGCTGCGGGTGCTTCAGCGGGGGCAGCTTCCGGAGCGGGCGCGGGGGCAGCTTCCGGAGCCGGGGCCGGCACAACCTCGGCTGCGGGAGCAGCGGCACCCTGCGGCGTGAGGATCTGGATGGACTTGGTGGCGCCGACGAAGACCGGTTCGGTGGCGGTACCGGCGTTGGTGGCCTGATCCGAGCTGGCGGAGTCGATGGCGTCAGGGGTGAACCACGGGCCCCAGGTGCCGTCTTCGGCCAGGGCGCGGACCTTGGACTGCGCCGAGGCGATGGTGTCCGAGGTCAACGCGACCATGCTGAACGGAGTGTCGCGGGTGACTTCCTTGACCACGGCACCTGGCTCTTCCTCGGAAGGAACCGGAGCGGTTTCGGTCGGGGCGCCGGGAGCAGCGGGTGCCGGGAACAGCTCGGTCGGCAGCGTGATCCCTGGAGGTAGCGGGATTTCGGTCGGGAGCTTGAGGTTTCTCAGATCACCGAGGTTGATGTCGGGGAGATCGAGACCGGTCAGCTCCTTGACCGGAATGATGATGTCGGGCACCGACGCGAGGAGCACCTCTGCGATCTGGGTCGGCACTGCTACTGACGTCGTCTCGTTCGCGGAACGTACATCGGACGTAGTGCTCGTGAAGCCGTAGACCGCAAAAGGACTTGCGACAGCCACTGCGGCTACAGCCCCGAGTACGAGCGAGGGCTTCGGTCGACGGTGTGGCAAGGGATTACTCCTCGGTTGTAGTTACTTGCGAGCGAACTTCAGGGCCGATGACGGCCGTGAACGGAATCCTTCAAAACCGGATCCGAGCAGGTCGGATGCCATGTTCTGGGGTTGAACTCCAGTTTTCGGACGCGTACGTCTGCAACTCGTGATGCTGATGTGACTCGTGTGACTGGTGTTGCTAACTCCAAACACTCTTGCCACACTAGTCACAAAAGTCCATAACGCTCAACCTTAGGGTGAGACTTTAGTTAAATCGTTGTGGACTGGCCTGCGCGCGAAGTACCGACTTCGCGGACTCGTGAGGCCGGTAGCGATGAGGAGAGCATTGATGGCGAGAAGCGGAAGAAGCGGAACTGCAGGTAAGAAGCCTGTGTCCGGTCGCGCAGGTCGCTTTCTGGTGGGCGGACCCGGGAGGCGAACCTCGCTGATGCGGATCTCGGTCCTCGGTCTCGTTCCGGCTCTTGCGCTCGGCGTCGCGATCGGAGGTTTCACGCAAATCCGCGCTGACGAGCCGTCGATCCTGCACGCCGTCGCTGCCGACACGCAATTCACGCTCTCCGGGCACGGCAACGGACATGGCCGTGGAATGGGCCAGTGGGGCGCTTACGGCTACGCCAAGAACGACGGCTGGTCCGGCGAGCGAATCCTCAGTCACTACTACGGGGGAACCGTCCTGGACTCGATGCCGCCTGCCCAGATGAGTGTGCGGCTCACGGCCCAGGACAACTCGACGCTCGACGTCTACTCCGACGCCGGCCTCGTGGTCAACGGTCAGCGCACCGCGCCCGGCGAGGCTGCCCATCTCACTGCACTGCCCGGTGGCGGTGCGCAGGTAGTGGTCACCAGCGGGTGCGGTGGCGGGGTTGTCTGGGAAGCGGTCACCGACCATCCGTGGGTGGACCCGGTGGACCTCGGTCCTGATCGACCCGCCGACCAGTTCCTGAAGCTGTGCAACAACGACGCGCCCTATCGAGGCGCCCTCGGCGTAGTGCTCGACAACGGCTCGGCTCGGACAGTCAATCTCCTCGACATGGAGGACTACCTGCTCGGCGTGGTGCCGGTCGAAGCGAAGGCCGAATGGGCCGATTCCGGTGGGGCCGAAGCGCTACGGGCGCAAGCCGTGGCAGCACGCTCGTACGCTGCGACCGAGCATCGCAGCTCGTACGCCGACACCTGCGACACTCAGGACTGCCAGGTCTACGGCGGAGCGGGCAAGGAAGATCCCCGCACCACCGAAGCCGTCCGGTCCACCGCCGGCGCCGTTCTGTCGCGTGACGGCAAGATCGTTGCCACCGAATTCTCCTCGTCCACAGGAGGTTACAGCTCCGGCGGTGAATTCCCGGCCGTCGAGGATCTCGGTGACGCCCTTTCTCCGAATCATGACTGGACAGTGAATCTGACCGCAGGGCAGATTGCGGACGCCTTCGATGTGGGTGAGCTGCAATCGCTCAAGATTCTCTCGCGCAACGGATTCGGTACCGACGGCGGGCGAGTGACGGCAGTCGAGGTAGTCGGAACAGATGCAACTGTTGGCGCCACCGGAATTCAGTTCCGCCAGAAACTCGGCCTGAAATCCGACTGGTTCACCATCGGTGACGGTGCGGGTGTGGTAGTGGCACCGGATTCGGAATCGACAGTGCCGGAATCCAATTCGCCATCCGACGATCCATCGGGTACGGTTACGGAGACGCAGATCGAGAAGAAGTATCGGGAGCTCGGCGGTGAAAGCGGCTCTCTCGGTGCTCCTGCCGGCCCGGAGATGCAGTTGCCCTCCGAAGCAGGCACTTTCCGTGTCTACGAAAACGGAACCATCATCTGGACAAAGGTTTTGGGCGCGCAGGTAGTTGATGCCAACGTGCTCCGCGAGTGGATACCGACGGGCGGAAGCTAGGGGAAGGTCGGTCGGTAGCGACTCGCACGTATCGACTCTGAAGGGTCTCTG
The DNA here is from genome assembly GCF_001942025.1 of Rhodococcus sp. YL-1. Classification (NCBI taxonomy): domain Bacteria; kingdom Bacillati; phylum Actinomycetota; class Actinomycetes; order Mycobacteriales; family Nocardiaceae; genus Rhodococcus; species Rhodococcus sp. YL-1. The sequence continues at coordinate 235,587 of NZ_CP017299.1, forward strand.
CCGTAACCCGGCGGAGGCCCTTCAGGTCGTTCAGGGTTCGTTGGTTGTCGGTCAGATGGTCGGGGCGTCGCCGAGCAGGCGGTACTCGAGCCACAACTCTGCACGTTCCGTGGGGGAGCCGAGGTCGAGCTGGAGAAGGCTCTCGATCCGAGCGAGTCTGCTGCGCAACGTATGCCGATGAATATTCAGCGCTGTGGCTGCGGCGTCGCCCACCCCGTTGTGTGCCAACCACATGGCCAAGGTCCGGTAGAGATCGCTACCGCCCTTCGCTTCCAGAAGCGGGCGCAAGTGTGCCGCCGCGAATGCCGTCGAGCGATCCTGGTCGAGAAATGCGGACAATCCGCTCTCCGAGAGTTCGGCGAACCGCATCGAAGGCAGGTTGCGGGCACCGGCCTCGGCTGCTGCCTGCGCGGCTTGGCGTCTGGCGCGCGAGAGATCGTCCCACCACAGCATGTCCGACACGCCGACGGTGACGTCGATTTCGTTGACACGGGCGAGGATTCGCCCGCTGTCGGTAGCCGAGACGACGGCAATCAGTGCACCGTCGGTGATGCCGAACGCCAGATCGCGGCTGAGACCATCGAGCAGTGAGACGGACACGCTCTCGAGCAGGCCACTCGGGCCCGCTACGTGGAAGACCTGGAAAGGCTCGACCGGAAATCCTCCCCACAGTTCCCCGGAGATGTTGCGGGCGAGCGCATTCTGTCCCTCGAACAGCTGATGCATCGCAACGGTACGAAGGTGGTTCATCGTCAGCTGTGCGTCTCGGGTTCGAGCCGTCATCAACGTGAGCAGAGACGCGGCTGCGATGACGATGCCCTGATTCAGTGAACCGACGGCGCCGGGGCAGCCGGCGACGAGGTACCCCATCAGCTTTCCCCTCGACGTCAGCAGCGGATGGGAGATGACGTCCTCGTTCTCACTCGTGAGGAAACTGACTTCCATCGGACGGGCGTCGCGCTCGGGGGCAGTTCGCTCGATTCCGGCGGCCGCGGCGGTGTGTGAGATCTCGACGGTATGTCCGGCCGAGTCCAGCAGAGCCGCCCATCCGCCGATCAATTCCGCCACCCGTCGTACGACTGCCCGGGTGCCGTTGACCGTCACCGCAGCTTGAAGCAGTCGCCGCAGGCTCTGGTAATTGCTGCGCAGCGCTTTCATGTCGTCGTCGGATTGCGCCTTCGACACCGCTTTGGTCAGGGCGATGAAAGGTGTTCGCAATGGGACGTCGAGAAGGGGCACACTGAAACGGGTGGCCGCATCCACCAGAGTCTGTGGCGCCTGCTCGTATCCGAGGCCGGTTCCGAAACCGATTCCGGCAATTCCGGCCGCCACCAGGGTCCGTACGAATCGGGTCGTTTCCGCGGCCGTCGTCGGTAGTGACACCCCGGTGATGAGTAGTAGTTCACCGCCGTCGAGGAAGGGCGTCGGGTCGGGAAGTTCGGAGACATGTGCCCAGGTCAGGGTGCGATCGAGCTGGTCGTGCCCAGCCAGGACGCGAAGGCCGAACTGTTCGGTCGCACAAAGCTGGCGGAGCGTGATGGGCATGAGTCCAGTCTGACACCTCGAACTCGCCACTTTGTAGTGCCTGCGGTCACGTTTGTACAAAGTGGAGCCTGACGCGAGCTTGCCGAAGGTCCGACACTGGCGCTATCGAAAATGCGCTCCGGATAGAGCGCCACCGAGATCCACGTTCCGAACAGCCCACAAGGAGTACTGATGTCCAGTACAGACCAGCCGGCACTTCAGCACACGCTGAAGAAGCGGCATCTGTCGATGATTGCGATCGCAGGCGTCATCGGCGCCGGACTGTTCGTCGGCTCCGGTGTGGCGATCCAGGAGACGGGACCCGGTGTCCTGATTTCCTACGCGCTTGCCGGCGTCGTCGTCATCCTCGTGATGCGCATGCTCGGTGAGATGTCGGCAGCGTCGCCGGAAACCGGCTCGTTCTCCTCGTACGCCGACAAGGCCATCGGCCGCTGGGCGGGCTTCTCGATCGGCTGGCTGTACGCGTGGTTCTGGATCATCGTGCTCGGCATCGAGGCCACCGCCGGTGCCCTCATCATGAATCGCTGGGTTCCGGGGGTTCCCCAGTGGACCTGGGCATTGATTCTGATGATCGTGCTGACGCTGACCAACATCATCTCGGTCAAGTCGTTCGGCGAGTTCGAGTTCTGGTTCGCCTCCATCAAGGTCGTCGCCATCATCGCGTTCCTCGGCATGGGCATCGTGGCGATCTGCGGATGGATGCCCGGCGTCGAAGCACCCGGAATGACAAACCTGACCGGTCACGGCGGCTTCCTGCCGAACGGAACAGGAGCGATGCTCGCCGCAGTCCTTGTGGTCGTGTTCTCGTTCTTCGGGGCCGAAATCGCCACGATCGCAGCCGGTGAATCGGCCAACCCGCTCGAAGCTGTTCGCGCAGCCGTCAAATCCGTCGTCTGGCGAATTCTCATCTTCTACATCGGCTCGATCGCGGTGGTCGTCACTCTGCTTCCCTGGGACAGCGCGTCGGTTGCACTCAGCCCGTACGTCGCCGTCATGGACTCCTACGGCATTCCGGCCGCGGGCAACATCATGGACGTCGTCGTCCTCACGTCGGTTCTGTCCTGCCTCAACTCGGGTCTCTACACCGCGAGCCGCATGATCTTCTCCCTCGCCGGCCGCGGCGACGCCCCCAAGTCGCTCTCACGTATCGAGAAGACCGGCGTCCCGATGCGCGCTGTCCTGGTCTCGACGATCGTCGGCTTCCTCACCGTCGGCATGAACTACCTCTCCCCGGACAAGGTCTTCCTGTTCCTGGTCAACTCCTCCGGTGCGATCGCGCTGTTCGTCTGGCTGGTCATCTCGGTGTCCCAGCTGCGCACCCGCCGCAAGCTCGAAGCTTCGGGCCAGGAGCTGGAACTCAAGATGTGGTTCTTCCCGTACCTGACCTACGCCACGATCGCCGCCATCATCGCGCTCTGCATCGGCATGCTCACCCTGGACTCGACGCGCAGCCAGATGATCGTGTCCCTGGGACTTGCAGCGATCCTCGTGGGTATCGGGCTCTACCGCTACCGGAACCACAAAGACACCGACGCCGAGGTCGTGCCCGTCGCCGAGAGCGCTCCCACACCCTGACACCAACGTCCCCATCTGCGAGATACTTAGATGTCCTAGTATCGGCCACGGACAGAGAAATCGACGTGAGCACAGCAGATGGGGACAATCATGACCACACCCGAACCGATCGTCATCGTCGACGGGGCCAGGACCCCCGTCGGTAGCTTCGGCGGCGTCTTCAAGGACGTACCCGCACACGAGCTGGGCGCCGCAGCAGCCAAGGCCGCGCTGAGCCGCGCCGGCGTTGCGCCCGAAGACATCGACGAGGTCGTCATGGGCTGCATCGGCCAGGTCGGCCCGGACGCCTACAACGCACGCCGCGTCGGCATCGCCGCCGGACTGCCCGAGAACGTCCCCGCCTACACCGTCAACCGCCTCTGTGGCAGCGGCCTGCAGGCTGTGTGGTCTGCGGCGATGCAGATGCGATGGGGCGCAGCTGCCATCACGCTCGCCGGCGGTGACGAGAGCATGTCTCGCATGCCCTTCTACGACTTCGCCGCCCGCTCGGGCTACAAGCTCGGCGATCGCAGCCTCGTCGACGGCACCGTCGCGATGCTCACCGACCCGTTCAGCAAGGCTCACATGGGCCGCACTGCCGAAGCCGTCGCCCGTAAGTACGGCGTCAGTCGCGAGCAGCAGGACGAGTTCGCCGTCGAATCTCAGCGCCGCGCCGCTACCGACGCAGCGAAGGCGGCATTCGCCGAGGAAATCACTCCCGTCGAGACCGGTGGTCGGCGCTCCGTCACCGTCACCGAGGACGAGCATCCCAAGCCCGGAACCACCGTCGAAACCCTCGCCAAGCTGCGCCCCGCATTCGAAGAGGGCGGATCCGTCACCGCCGGTAACGCGTCGGGGATCAACGACGGCGCCGGCGCACTCGTCCTCGCGACGGGCACCGAGGCAGCCAAGCGCGGTCTCACCGGACTGGTCACGCTCGAAACCGTCACGACGGCAGCCATGGAGCCCGGTCTGATGGGCTACGCTCCCGTGCTCGCTCTCGAAAAGCTCTTTGCGCAAACAGGATTGAAGCCGTCCGACATCGGCACCGCCGAGGTCAACGAGGCGTTCGCTTCGCAGGCCATCGCCGTCATCCGTGACAGTGGCCTGGATCCGGAGAAGACCAACCCGTACGGCGGAGCGATCGCCCTCGGACACCCGGTCGGCGCCACCGGAGCCATCCTGACCCTGCGTGCGGCCCGCGACATGGTCCGCCGCGACCTCGAATTCGGCATCGTCACCATGTGCATCGGCGGCGGTCAGGCACTCGCTGCCCTGCTGAAGCGGGTCTGATCATGGCGACCAAGCGCAAGCCGTCGTGGCACGACGACGAGATCACCGCGGTAGCCGAACTGGCCCGTGGTTTCTTCGATCGTGAACTGATCGCCAAGCGTGAGCAGTGGGACGCTCAGCATCGCGTCGACCGGTCCGTGTGGCTCGAAGCCGGCAAGCTCGGCCTGCTGTGCTGCTCGATTCCCGAGGAATACGGCGGGGGCGGTGGAACTTTCGCGCACGATCTCGCTGTCTTCGAGGCGCAGGGCTACTGCGGTGACTATGCGCTCGGTAACTCCGTGCACAGTGGCATCGTCGCCCACTACGTGCTCGAATACGGAAGCGAAGAGCAGAAGAAGGCCTGGCTGCCAGGTATGGCGACGGGCGAAATCCTCGGCGCCATCGGAATGACCGAGCCCGGAACAGGTTCCGACCTCAAGGCAATCACCACCTCCGCGATCCGTGACGGTGACCACTACGTCGTGAACGGGTCGAAGACCTTCATCACCAATGGTGGCAGCGCAGACATGATCGTGCTTGCCGTCAAGACCGACCCCAAGGCGGGCGCCAAGGGTGTCTCGCTCCTGATCGTGGATCTTCGTGACTGCGAAGGCTTTGCGGTCGGCCGCGTGCTCGACAAGGTCGGTCAGCACGGCGCAGATACGTCGGAGCTGTCCTTCACCGACGTTCGCGTTCCCGTCTCGAACCTCCTCGGTGAGTCCGAGGGGCTCGGCTTCGGTCAGTTGATGGCGCAGCTGGTGCAGGAACGCCTCATCATCGGCGCGCAGGCCATCGGCACCATCGAGCGTGCAGTCGAGGAGACCGTTGCATACACCAAGGCGCGTCAAGCGTTCGGGCACAGCCTCTTCGAGTTCCAGAACACCGCCTTCGAGCTGGCCGAGTGCCAGACGATCGCACGCACCTGCCGTGTCTTCCTCGACAACTGCATCGAGGATCACCTCTACGGCGAGCTGGACGGCGCAGACGCCGCGATGGTCAAGTACTGGCTCACCGAGCAGCAATGCGCCGTCGTCGACCGGTGCGTGCAGCTCTACGGCGGATACGGTTACATGCGTGAATACCCGATCGCGCGCATGTACGAGGACTCCCGCGTCCAGAAGATCTACGCCGGCGCCAACGAAGTGATGAAGGGCATCATCGCGAAGAGTCTTTGATCACCGGCGTCGAAAACCATTGACACCGACCAGGCACCCACCGAGCATTTCGGTGGGTGCCTTTGTGTGTGCCCACAAGCGGTATCGAGCTGTTCGGAAGGCAAACACTGATGAGCTTCACCATCGACGTCGGGTCGGCGCGCGTCACCCAACTGACAGAGCTGGCGCACTGGCCGTTTCCGCCGCGAGAGCTCTTTCCCCAGGCGAGTGAGGCCGAGATCAGTGAAGCGTCGGCGCGGCTGACACCGGAGTTCTTCGACGAGGGTAGTGGTGACCTCGTGCTTGCCATCCACACCTACCTGGTGGAGATCGGCGGCAAGGCCGTCGTCGTCGACACCGGCAACGGAAACAGCAAGCACCGGCCGAACCTCTTGCCGCATCACATGTTCGGCACCGACTACCTCTCACGCTTCGCAGCCACCGGTGTGTCCGTCGACGACGTCGATCTGGTGGTCAGCACACATCTGCACCCTGACCACTGTGGCTGGAACACCGCCCTCGACGCCGAAACCTGGCGGCCTACCTTCCCCCGCGCGACCTACATTTTCGATCGCACCGAACTGGCCGCGCTCCAACAACTCGCCGCCGACGGTCCGCACGAAGGAGTGGTCTCGGATCTGGCGCAGACCTTCGAGGACAGCGTCCGTCCCGTTCTGGACGGGGCGAAGTGGGAGGCGGTCGACGACGGCCACGTCCTGGTCGAGTCCGAAGGCACACGCGTCGTCGTTCGCAGCGCGCCCGGCCACACGCCGGGCCATATCGTGATCGAGATTCGCACTGCCGACGGCGGCGCCGTCATCTCCGGCGATGTGATCCACCATCCGATCCAGTTTCTGTACCCGGACCTCAGCCAGGGCGGCGACGCGGATCCCGAGATCGCGAGGGTCACCCGCCGCGAACTTCTCGAACGCTGCGCGTCGGAGGGACTACTTCTACTTCCCGCACACTTCCCCGTCGACGAACCGATCGTGATCGAATTCGAGTCGAGCGGTGCACCGAGTGCTTCCGGTCTAATCGGTCTTGCAACGTCCTGACTTGCCGCATCGGCCCTGGTGACGCATCCAACCCTCGGCTTCCGAACAGGTCCGATACCCTGGTTCATCGTGACCGCTGCAAATTCAGAGACCGCCCGTGCCCAGTACGACCTGATCGTCGTCGGTTCGGGATTCTTCGGGCTGACCATCGCCGAGCGTGCCGCTACCCAGCTGGGTAAGCGCGTGCTGGTGCTGGATCGCCGTCACCACCTGGGGGGAAACGCATACTCGGAGGCAGAGCCGGAGACCGGCATCGAGGTCCACAAGTACGGTGCCCACCTGTTCCACACCTCCAACAAGAAGGTCTGGGACTACGTCACCCAGTTCACGGAGTTCACGAACTACCAGCACCGCGTTTTCGCGCTGCACAAGGGACAGGCGTACCAGTTCCCGATGGGACTCGGCCTCGTGTCGCAGTTCTTCGGTCGGTACTTCACTCCCGAAGAAGCACGCGCCCTCATCGCCGAACAGTCCAGCGAGATCGATTCGAAGGACGCCTCCAACCTCGAAGAGAAGGCGATCTCCCTGATCGGGCGCCCGCTCTACGAAGCATTCGTGCGTGACTACACGGCTAAGCAGTGGCAGACCGACCCCACCGAGTTGCCCGCGGCGAACATCAGCCGCCTGCCGGTCCGCTACAACTTCGACAATCGCTACTTCAACGACACGTACGAGGGCCTGCCCGTCGACGGATATACGGCGTGGCTCGAGAACATGGCGAAGGATCCGAAGATCGAGGTCCGCCTCGACACCGATTACTTCGACGTCCGCGACGAACTGCGCACCGCCAGCCCCGACGCCCCTGTCATCTACACGGGCCCGCTCGACCGCTACTTCGACTACTCCGAAGGTGCACTGGGATGGCGCACCCTCGATTTCGAGACCGAGGTTCTGCCCACCGGAGACTTCCAGGGCACCCCGGTCATGAACTACAACGACGCCGACGTGCCGTTCACCCGTATCCACGAGTTCCGTCACTTCCATCCGGAGCGCGAGTACCCGACCGACAAGACCGTCATCATGCGTGAGTTCTCACGTGCCGCGGAGGCGAAGGACGAGCCGTACTACCCGATCAACACTCCAGAGGATCGCGAGAAGCTCTCCGCGTACCGCTCACGCGCCAAGAAGGAGACCGCGGAGAACAAGGTCCTCTTCGGTGGGCGTCTCGGCACCTACCAGTACCTGGACATGCACATGGCGATCGCCAGCGCGCTGACCATGTTCGAGAACACCCTGCGCCCGCATCTCGAATCGGGTGCGGAATTGGCAGGGGAGAGCGAATGAACGCACGTCATCTACTCGAAGGCGAAGATGCCGTCAGCGGCGACGAGGTGACCTACCTCGGCAAGTCCCTGCTTCAGCGGATCATCCTGCCCCGCGCCGGTGAGCCGCTCGACGTCCGCACGTTGTACTTGGAAGAGTCCTGGTCCAACAGTCGGCGGGCGCACTCGACCTCGCGCACGTCGGTAGCGCTCGGCGCCGAGACCGAGGTCTCGTTCGCCACGTACTTCAACGCGTTCCCTGCCAGCTACTGGCGTCGATGGTCCATCCTGAAATCGGTGGTCCTTCGTCTCGAGCTGTCCGGCCACGGCCGCGTCGACATCTACCGTTCCAAGGCGGATTCCTCGCGAATTCACGTGGAAGGCAAGGAATTTGCCGACGGCGATGCCGCGGTCGAGTTCGAGGTGGAACTGGCGCCGTTCGAGGACGGTGGCTGGATCTGGTTCGACATCACCACCGATACGGCAGTGGTCGTCGAGAGCGGCGGCTGGTACGCGCCCGTCGAGGCTCCCGGCGAAGCGACTGTCGCCGTTGGTATTCCGACGTTCAACCGTCCGACCGACGCGGTCAAGGCGCTTGCTGCACTGGCTTCGGATCCGCTGGTGTCGGACGTGATCAAGGCCGTCATCATGCCGGATCAGGGCACCCGCAAGGTGCGTGACGAACCCGGATTCGCCGAAGCTGCTGCAGCGCTCGGTGATCGGCTCGCCATTCACGATCAGGGCAACCTCGGCGGCTCGGGCGGATACAGCCGAATCATGTACGAGGCACTCAAGACGACGCAGTGCCAGCACATCCTGTTCATGGACGACGACATCGAGATCGAACCGGACTCGATTCTGCGTGCGCTTTCATTCTCGCGCTTCGCGAAGTCGCCGATGCTGGTGGGTGGGCAGATGCTCAACCTGCAGGAACGAAGCCACCTCCACGTGATGGGTGAAGTGGTCGACCGCGGCATCTTCATGTGGACCGCGGCACCGAACGTCGAATACGACCACGATTTCTCGAAGAAGCCGCTGCGCGAATCGAAACTCCTGCACCGCCGCATCGACGTCGACTTCAACGGCTGGTGGATGTGCATGATCCCGCGCCAGGTCGCCGAAGAACTCAAGCAGCCGCTACCGCTTTTCATCAAGTGGGACGACTGCGAATACGGTTTGCGCGCAAAGAAAGCCGGATACCCGACCGTCACTCTGCCCGGTGCCGCGATCTGGCACATGGCGTGGAGCGACAAGGACGACGCCATCGACTGGCAGGCGTACTTCCACCTCCGTAACCGTCTGGTGGTGGCCGCGCTCCACATGCCGGGCAACGGCCGTGGCCTCGTGGTCAACACGGTGAAGGCAACGCTCAAGCACCTGCTGTGCCTCGAGTACTCCACCGTCGCGATCCAGAACAAGGCCATCGCGGACTTCCTCGCCGGACCCGAGCACGTCGCGAACATGCTGCCGACGGCACTCGGTGAGGTCCACGCCCAGCGCAAGGAATTCTCCGACGCCGTCGTACTGCCGTCGTCGACTGCGTTGCCGCTGCCCTCCGGTGCGGACGTCGGAGACGTGAGCCTGCCGCTGTCGACCGTCGCGAAGATCACCCGGGTCCTCAGGGCCGGAGTGCACAACGTGAAGCCGGCCAAGCCGGAACACCTCGAGCGCCCTCAGCTCAACGTTCCGACCATCGACGCCCGTTGGTTCCTGCTCTCGCAGGTCGACGGCGTCACCGTCACCACGGCCGACGGTCGCGGCGTCGTCTACCGCAAGCGAAACCCGAAACTCGCGCTCGAACTGCTCAAGGAAGCAACACGGTTGCGCCGCGAACTCGCCGCCCGTTTCCCCGAGCTCAAGAAGCAGTACCAGGACGCCGTTCCTTCACTGACCAGCACGGAAAGGTGGGAACGTGTCTTCGGCATCTCCTGAAGTACAGATTCTGGCCGGGATTCAGTCGACCGTCGGGCAGCTGCCGGGAGCCGTCAAGGTCGCCCGCGGTATGTCTCACTTCGGTGAGCACTCCCTCGGGTGGATCGCGATCGCTGCCGTCGGAGCTGCTGTGGACAAGCCGCGTCGACGGGAATGGGCCGGAGCAGCCGTCGGAGCATTCGGTGCACACGCCGCCTCCGTGGTGATCAAACGAGTGGTCAGGCGCAAGCGACCTTCCGATCCTTCGGTGCAGGTCAACGTCTCGACACCGAGCAAGCTCAGCTTCCCGTCATCACACGCGACGTCGACGACGGCGGCGGCTGTGCTGATCGGTCGGCTCACCGGGCTACCCTTACCGGCGTTGCTGGTGCCCCCGATGATGCTCTCGCGTCTGGTCCTGGGAGTTCACTACCCGACCGACGTACTCGCCGGAGCGGCACTGGGAGCCGCATCCGCGGCGGTAGTTCGCCGGGTCGAAGAAGCCAGAGCCGAACAGAAATGTGGAGATAAATGAGCGAGGAACCGGCTACGGTCAGCGGACCCCCGAAGTCCCTGCCCGCCGGCATCGTCAAGGCGCTTCGCCCACGTCAGTGGGTCAAGAACGTCCTTGTGCTGGCAGCGCCCATCGCGGCCGGAACCGCCACCGAAGCCGACGTGCTGTTGCCCGTCGCGCTGGCGTTCGTCGTGTTCTGTATGGCGGCATCAGGCATCTATCTCGTCAACGACGCGATGGATGTCGAAGCCGACCGTGCTCACCCCACGAAGCGATTCCGTCCCATCGCGGCCGGCGTTCTACCCGTCAACATCGCCTACGGCATGGCCGTCGTGCTGCTTGCCGGTGCGATCGGGCTGTCCTTCCTGGCCAACTGGCAACTCGCCGTGGTCATGGGCGTGTACATCGTCATCCAGCTCGCCTACTGCTTCGGTCTCAAGCATCAGGCCGTCATCGACATCTGCATCGTCTCGTCCGGCTTCCTGCTTCGAGCGATCGCCGGTGGCGTTGCCGCCGAGATCGATCTCTCGCAGTGGTTCCTGCTGATGATGGCGTTCGGATCACTCTTCATGGCGGCCGGCAAGCGCTACGCCGAACTGCAGTTGGCCGAGAAGACCGGCGCCAAGATCCGTAAGTCCCTCGAGAGCTACACGATGACGTACCTGCGTTTCGTGTGGACGATGGCAGCGACGACGCTGGTCCTCTGCTACGGACTGTGGGCGTTCCAACAGGACGCCATCAAGGGCACCAACTGGTACGCCATCTCGATGGTGCCGTTCACCATCGCGGTGCTGCGATACGCGGTGGACGTCGACGGCGGCGAAGCCGGAGAGCCTGAGGAGATCGCGCTCGGTGACCGGGTGCTGCAACTCCTCGCGATTGCGTGGATCGGAGTAGTGGGTGTCGCTGTCTACCTCGTCTGAGCCACGCACCGAGGCCGACCCGCACGTCGACACTGCGGCGAATCGCACCACCCTCAGTCGAGGAGTTTTTCTCGGCGGGGTGGTGCTTGCTGCTGCCCTCATGTTCTGGGGTGCGTGGGAGCGTCGCTGGATCGCCGACGACGGACTCATCGTCTTGCGAACCGTTCGCAACCTGCTCGCGGGGAACGGCCCGGTCTTCAACGCGGGTGAGCGTGTCGAGGCGAACACGAGTACCGCGTGGACGTACATCGTCTACGCGTTCAGTTGGCTCACGCAGATCCGTCTCGAATACGTTGTTCTGACGATCGCGCTCGTACTCTCGACTGCTGCCGTCGTGTTGGCGATGCTCGGCACCGGTCGTCTGTACCGCGGCGTTCGGCCGTCGGCGGGCGGAACGATCCTGCTGGTACCGGCGGGTGTTCTCGTCTACATCGCGGTTCCGCCTGCGCGAGATTTCGCCACTTCCGGGCTCGAGACATGCTTGGTGATCTTCTGGATCGCGCTCCTGTGGGTACTGCTCGTTCGGTGGGCGCAGGCGTCGACGCCGTCCACGGCGTCGATCCTGACTCTCTCGTTCGTGGCCGGACTCGGACCACTGGTTCGACCCGAGATGGCGATTCCCGGTGCTGCCGCGTTGATGATGATCGTTCTCTCCGCAGGCCTGACCTGGAAGATTCGCACACTGATCGTCGTCGTCGCCGGACTTGTCCCGGTGGCCTATCAGATCTGGCGAATGGGCTACTACGCCTTGCCGTACCCGAACACCGCGGTGTCGAAGGACGCCGGTGGCGCGAAGTGGGCGCAGGGTTTTGCTTACCTGTGGAACCTGGTCGGGCCGTACCTGCTCTGGTTGCCGTTGCTGTTCCTGCTCATCGGTGCGCTGCTGCTCGTGTGGCGAAGCCGAGCGGACACACCTACCGCCACCGCAGATCAACCCGCACGCCCGCTGTGGCAGCGCTTTCAGCAGTTTCTGCGCACGCCGCGGGCGATTGTCACCTTCATTCTCGGCAGTGGGCTGATCCTCGGGATCTACTCTCTGCGCGTCGGCGGCGACTTCATGCACGGCCGCGTCCTGTTGCCGGTGCTGTTCTGCCTGCTCATCCCGGTGGCGGTCATTCCGTTGCGGGTGCCGGCGCGGGCAGCGTTCGGAAGTAATCGCGACACCGCGATCTTCGGAGTCTCGGCGGTGCTGTGGATCGGCACGATCATCTGGGCCTTCTTCGCCGCGAACACGACGGGTATGCCCGAAGGATCCGTGGTGGGTCGCTCGGGAATCGTCGACGAGCGAGCGTTCTACGCACTCAACACCGGTCACAAGCATCCGATCCTGGCCGAGGACTACCTCGACTATCCGCGAATGCGTGCCATGGTCGAGACCATCGCGCGGACTCCGGAGGGTGGGCTGCTGCTGCCGTCCGCGAGCTACGACTCCTGGTTCGTCGTCCCACCACCCGGACCGATCGAAGAGCCGGCCGAGCACGTCGTCTTCTTCCTCAACCTCGGAATGACGAGCATGAACGTCGGCCTCGACGTTCGGGTGCTCGATCAGATGGGGCTGGCGTATCCCCTGGCAGCTCACACCGAGCGACTCGAGGACGGCCGGATCGGGCACGACAAGAATCTCTATCCGGACTGGGTGGTCGCGGACACGGGAATGATCGACGTTCGACCGTGGCTGCCGTTCTTCCTCGACGAAGACTGGGTTGCGGACGCAAAGCTGGCCATCACCTGCCCGGAAACTCAGGAGCTGCTCACGTCGTACCGCTCCGAGCTGACCTGGGCCAGATTCAAACAGAACTTCCAGCAGGCATTCGACTTCGCGAAGTACCGATTCGACCGGGTTCCGGCCTACGAATTGGAACGCTGCGGTCTCGTTCCACCGGAGTCACCCAGGTGATGTGATCAGCATCACCGACTGTTGAGGGTTTGAATATTTCGATTCAGTAACACCGAATTGATTGGCCACGATGTACTCGAAGACGATTCACCTAACCTGAATCACCCCCGAGGGGTGATGACGGTGTTGCTCGCGGATTGGGACGTAACGGTCCACCTATTTGTCACAGCTGAACCTGTGACATAAAGTCCAGCGAGCGCAGTGTGACTTGGAAGAGGTCCGCTGCCGACCCGAACTCGTTCGGGCTGGCAGAAAAGCCTGTTCCCCGACGGAATCCGCCGGAACCACTCCACCGAGTGGGTTCCGCAGACGAAGAGAGAGAGCAGTATCCATGCGTTTTGCCAGAAAGAGGCTGACCCAGCGCCTCAAGCACCGAGCGTTGGCCATCGGTGCCGCAGCACTTGTGCTCCCCCTTGCTGCAGGAGTTGCCGGTAGTGCTGTCGCCTCTGCTGCGCCTGCGCACACTGCTCCCAGCCACACCGCCCCCTCCGGCGGATACGACGAGCTGTGGGTGCCCTCCTCGATGGGCAACATCAAGGTCCAGGTCCAGTGGGCCGCTCGCGGCGGAAACGCTGCCCTTTACCTCCTCGACGGCCTGCGTGCGCGTAACGACGCCAACGCGTGGAGCTTCGAGACCAATGCGATGGACCAGTACCGCAACGACAACATCACTCTCGTGATGCCCGTCGGCGGCGAGTCCAGCTTCTACAGCGACTGGTATGCACCGTCGAACTTCAACGGCCAGCAGATCACGTACAAGTGGGAAACCTTCCTCACCGAAGAACTGCCCAACTTCCTCGCGAACTACGGCGTCTCGCCCACCAACAACGCGGTCCTCGGCCTCTCGATGGGTGGCAGCGCTGCTCTGACGCTGGCTGCTTACCACCGTGACCAGTTCAAGTTCGCCGGCTCGCTGTCGGGCTACCTGAACATCTCGGCTCCGGGCATGCGCGAGGCAATCCGCGTCGCAATGCTCGATGCCGGTCGCTTCAACGTCGACTCCATGTGGGGACCGCCGTGGAGCCCGTCCTGGCTGCGCAACGACCCGTTCGTCTTCGCACCGCGTCTGCAGGGCCTGTCGATGTACATCTCGTCGGCAAGCGGCCTGCCCGGTGAATACGACCACCCGCGCGCACCGATCGATTACTACAACACGGCTAACGGCATGGGTCTCGAGGCTCTCGCCCTGGTCAACACCCGTGCATTCCAGATCCGCATGAACTCGCTGGGTATCCCGGCCACCTACAGCTTCCCGTCCAACGGCACGCACTCGTGGCCGTACTGGTCGGCAGAGCTGTGGAAGGCTCGCGGCCAGATCCTCGACACCATGAACGCTTGGTGATCGTGCGCGATCCCGTGACCTAGTCACTTCACCAGTGCCGTTCCGGACTCCTCGAAGGAGAACCGGGACGGCACTTGTGTATTCAGGTGCTGCACAAGCGCCCGATGTCAGTAACAATTGCACCACCAGTAACAGCGCGGCTACCCCAAGCGGGGATCGTTTGCGTGTAGAAATAGTTTCAACGGGGGTCTGGCTGCTCAGGCGGCCACACGATCGACGCGCGGACCGAACGTAAGGAAAGAGAGTGAGCTCATGCGAGTAGGCCTTGCCACGGAGGACCGTCGCCGGTCCCGGGCAACCTTCCGGACAAAGGTCGTCGGCGCACTGGCAGCGATGCTGGTTCTGCCGATCGCCGCGGGCTTGACGACGGCCGGAACCGCGGCAGCCGCGCCGGCACCTGCTCAGGCCGCACCGGCCGCCACCCAGAACCCCACCGGAGCAGCGGTCACGAAGGTCGACTGGCTCAGCGAGCGTCGCGTCGCGCTGTGGGTGAACTCTCCCGCGATGGGCACCCCGATTCAGGTGCAGATCCTCTTGGCCCGCGATTGGAACGTCAATCCGTCGGCCAGCTTCCCCTCGGTCTGGATGCTCGACGGTCTTCGCGCGACCGACAACGAGAACGCCTGGACCTACGAGACCGACGCCGAGTCCTTCTACGCGGACAAGAACGTCAACGTCATCCTCCCGGTCGGCGGTCAGTCCAGCTTCTACTCCGACTGGCTCCAGCCCGACAACGGCAAGAACTACCAGTGGGAGACGTTCCTGACCAAGGAACTGCCCCCCATCCTCGAAAAGGACTGGCGGACCACGCAGACACGCGGTGTCGTCGGTCTGTCGATGGGCGGTACGTCCGCCATGTTCCTCACGGCGCGCAACCCCGGCTTCTTCAAGTTCGCCGCTTCGCTCTCCGGCATCCTCACCACCACCTCGCTCGGCATGCCTCAGGCAATCCAGTTCGCGATGACCGACGCCGGTGGATACAACTCCGCCGCGATGTGGGGACCGCCGTCCAACCCGCAGTGGGCTGCACACGATCCGTACGCGCTCGCCGAGAAGCTCAAGGGCGTCAGCCTGTACGTCTCGAGTGGTAGCGGTACGACCGGCCCGTACGACCAGCCGTCGGGAATTCCCGGCGTGAGCACCAACTACGCAGGCATGGGCCTCGAGATCCTCGCTCGCCTGACCTCGCAGACCTTCGCGACCAAGCTCAACCAGCTCGGAATCCCCGCGCAGGTCAACTACCGCCCGTCCGGAACCCACTCGTGGCCGTACTGGCAGTTCGAGCTTCATCAGCTGTGGCCGCAGTTGGCCAACGCCATCGGCGTCGAGGTCGAGAAGCCGGCTTGCGGCACTTCGGGTGAGATCGGTGCGACGGCCGCAGCCAACGGCTGGATCGGTGACTGCATCACCCCCGAGTACAGCGTCGCGGGTGGCCTGGCACAGGACTTCCGCAACGGTCGCATCTACTTCACCAGTGGAACGGGCGCCCAGCCCGTCGCCGGTCGTATCGCCGGCGCGTACATGAACACCGGAGCAGCGGCCGGCCCGCTCGGCTTCCCGCGTACCCCCGAACTCGGTACCCCCGACGGACGCGGACGCTTCAACCACTTCCAGAACGGCTCCATCTACTGGACCCCGCAGACCGGCGCTCACCCCGTCAGCGGCGACATCCTCGCCGAGTGGTCCGCACAGGGTTGGGAAGGTGGCCCGCTCGGCTACCCGACTGCCGACGAGATCGCGACCCCCGGCAAGCCGGGCAAGGTCCAGGGATTCGAGATCGGCGCAATGTACAGCAGCGCCAACGGAACTCACGCGGTTCTCGGAATGATCATGGGCAAGTACGGCGAACTCGGCTGGGAAAACGGCTGGCTCGGATTCCCGAAGTCGAACGAGGTTCCGATCAAGGACAACGGACGCTTCACCGAGTTCGAGGGCGGCAACATCTACTGGAGCCCCGGCACCGGTGCATGGTCCGTCGAGAACGGTCCGCTGTTCGACGGTTGGAAGAGCGTCGGATACGAAGGTGGGCGACTCGGATTCCCGATCAGTGACAAGTTCGACATTCCCGGTGGTGTCCAGCAGAACTTCCAGTTCGGCTACATCACGGTGATCGGTGACAAGACAGAAGTTCACTAACTCACAGTGGTGCACGACGGGCGGGCCCGATCACGGATCGGTGCCCGCCCGCGTGCGTTGCGTAACCTGTTGATGGACTTTCGACTGAAGGCAAGGACGGACATTGATGTCGCTTTTCTCGGGTAACCGAAACACTTGTGCACGCGCGATCGCGGTCGGCGCCCTGGCGCTCGCCACCGGTGGCGCGCTTGTCGCGTGCGGTAGTGACGACTCCACTGCAACCTCCAATCCGGTCACCACGACGTCCGCGGCGGCTTCGTCCTCGAGCGGTTCGGCATCTGCGTCCGCCTCTGCGACCACGACGGCGTCGGCTGCGCCCACCAGCCCGGGAGCCGCGGCCACCGCGCCGCCGGAGCAGCCGCAGAGCATCGAGGGCTTCCCGGGTCCCACAGTCGTCGAGGTCAGTCCCGAGGCACAGAAGTTCCTCGACGGACTGAAGGCGAAGGGCATCACCCCAGCCGGTGACGGAAGCATCGCCGTCAACACGGCCAATTACATCTGCGCTGCCGGTCCTCAGACCGACGACGAGGTCCTGACCTTCGTGACCGCCTTCGTCGGCCAGGAAGCGTCGGCGGAAGGCAAGCAGATCACTCCCGAGCAGGCAGGTGCGAACGCTCAGATCTACATCGACGTCGCCAACGCCACCTACTGCAAGTAGGCGCGGGTCATGGCGAGGTCTGGAAAGCGTCGTGGGTGCCTGATCCCGCTGCTGATCATTCTTGTGGTCGCAGCGGTCGTGATCGGCGGTTGGTACATCCTGGCCGGGCGGGTGCCTTCGCCGACTCCGATCCCGCCGAGCCCGGAGCCTCCGGTGTCTCAGCCGGCCAGTTGCCCCGATGTCCAGGTAGTAGCCATACCGGGTACGTGGGAGTCGAGCGCTACCGACGACCCGTACAACCCGACGGCCAATCCGGCGTCGTTGATGCTGAACGTGACCCGTCCTCTGCAGGAGAAGTTCGATACTTCACGGGCCGACGTCTACACCGTTCCGTATGTCGCACAGTTTTCGAATCCGGTGGCGATCCCGCCGGACGGACAGCAGTCCTACAACAACAGTCGGGCTGCGGGAACTGCTGCCACTAACGACTTTCTGATGAAGCGGCACGCCGAGTGCCCGCTCACGAGTTACGTCCTGACCGGATTTTCCCAGGGCGCGGTGATCGCGGGTGACGTCGCCGCGAGTATCGGCGACGGTACCGGCGCGGTGCCTGCCGATCTGGTTCTGGGCGTCGGCTTGATCGCCGACGGTCGGCGCGATCCGGCGTTCGGGAACACCGTTGGCCCGAGCGTTGCCGGTGTCGGCGCCGAGCTGTCGCTGAACGGGCTGAAGCTGCCCGGTCTCACGATGACCGGCCCGAGGCCCGGCGGGTTCGGTGACCTCAACGATCGGACCTATCAGATCTGCGCGCCGAGCGACGGTATCTGCGACGCGCCGGCAGCCGCTCTCAACCCGACCAACTGGCTGAGTTCGGCGCCGCGACTGCTCGAGTACTACAACAACCCTGTGCACGCGATGTACAACTCCTTCCAAGTCGATCCGAACGGCACGACGGCCACCCAATGGATGGCACAGTGGGCTGCGGAGAAGATCGACGCTGCACCGACGCCGCCCCACAGTTGAGTCACCGCCGCACTGTTGATTCGTCACAATCGGGCGTCTCGGGAGTTCGCTCGCGGGTAATCTGCTCGTTTGGTCCCGGTAGAGTGCTGCACGGTCCGGGGGCTTCCTCTACAGTGCTGTCACGTAAGTGACTGGCGAGTAGGTTCGATTTGTCCGAGTTTGTAGTTCGAGTACGACGTACGTGTCCATCACAGGAGATCGATATATGAGTTCCACCCACGGCAGCGATGCCCTACGCAAATTTCGGTTTGCGGCCGGTGGCGAGGGCAACGCCGAAGAGGGTGGTGCGCGACGCTTCGTCAAGCTCGCGCAGAAGGCCGAGGAACTCGGCTACGACTCGTTCATGATTCCGGATCACCTGGGTAATCAGGTCGGCCCGATCGCCGCTCTCGGAGCGCTCGCGGTGGCCACCGACAAGATTCGTCTCGGCACCGCCGTGTTGGCCAACGGCTTCCGTCATCCTGCTGTGCTCGCGAAGGACGCGGCGACTATCGACGTGCTGTCCGGTGGTCGACTCGAACTCGGTATCGGTGCGGGCTGGATGAAG
This sequence comes from Rhodococcus sp. YL-1, assembly GCF_001942025.1. Classification (NCBI taxonomy): domain Bacteria; kingdom Bacillati; phylum Actinomycetota; class Actinomycetes; order Mycobacteriales; family Nocardiaceae; genus Rhodococcus; species Rhodococcus sp. YL-1. Next base: position 254,320 of record NZ_CP017299.1, read on the forward strand.
GAAGAGTTCGACAAGGGCGGCATCGCCTACGAAAGTCCGGGCGTTCGCATCGAGAAGCTCGAGGAGTCTCTGCAGATTCTCGACGTTCTTCTGCGCGGGCAGGAATGCACTTTCGAAGGCAAGCACTATCAGGTCCGCGGCCTCAAGGGCAGCCCGCGACCGCGGCAGGGCCCGCGGCCACCGATCATCGTGGGCGGCGGAGGCCCGAAGATGCTTGCTCTCGCGGCGAAGTACGCGGACATCATCTCGGTCGCCACACCGACGAACCGTGACGGGCGGCTTCTGCTCTCCGGAATCACGATGGAAAAGACCATCGAACGTGTCGAGCGGATCCGCGAAGCTGCCGGCGAGCGTTTCGATGAGATCGAACTCAACTGGACCATCACCATGATCATGATCACCGACGATCGAGAGCAGGCTGCCGAAATGGCAATCGCCGCTCTGGACCAAGGTTTTCCGCCGAACATCGAAGTGGATCGTAAGCTGAGCGTGGAGGAGCTGTTGAACTCTCCATACCTGGCTGTGGGCACTTTCGAGGAAATCGCAGACCAGATTCGACTGGTCCGCGAGAAGACGTCGATGTCGTACGTCGGGGTCTTCCCGACGCAGATGGAAGCGTTCGCCCCGATCATCCCGTTACTGGCGGGCGAGTAGGCCGGAGAATACGGACGATGCGAATCTGTAACATATCGATGGTTTGGGATCGATGAAGTGATTCAGGTGAGTTGCGCACAAAGTGCGATTCGATTGATCGAAGATGGACCCGAGAGAGCGAAGGAAGTCTGGGGCGCAGGCATGAAAGACAGTGCTTGTGTGATCGCTTCGGAGGAGATGGAATGAACGCGCTGTTCGATGGCTTTCTCGACGAGAAGGGCCAGATCCGCCTGCAACCAGGCTTCACGCTGGTCGACTACGTCGAGCAACACTCGCGTGTCAACGCGGACGAGCTCGCGTATCGGTACATCGACTACTCACGCGAGCGTGACGGTGAAGCCCTGGAGCTGACCTGGGAGCAGTTCGGTGTGCGTCTGCGCGCTGTTGCAGCCCGTCTGCAGCAGGTCACCAAGCGTGGCGACCGTGTCGCGATTCTTGCTCCGCAGGGACTCGACTACGTCATTTCGTTCTTCGCGGCCATTCAGGCCGGTTCCATCGCGGTGCCGCTCTTCGATCCGGACGAGCCCGGTCACACCGACCGTCTTCACGCTGTTCTCGGTGACTGCAAGCCGACTGCGATTCTGACTGCCGCATCGTCGGCAGCCGGTGTTCGCCAGTTGTTCCGCTCGCTTCCCGCTGCCGAGCGTCCGCGCATCATCGCCGTCGACGCGATTCCCGACACCGTCGGTGAAACGTGGGTTCGCCCCGACATCGAACTCGACGACATCGCGTACCTGCAGTACACCTCTGGTTCGACCCGAGTTCCCGCCGGCGTGGAGATCACCCATCGTGCTGTCGGAACGAACGCGCTCCAGATGGTCGATTCCATCGAACTCAACGAGGACTCGCGGGGCGTCACGTGGCTGCCGCTGTTCCACGACATGGGCCTGCTGACGGTCATCCTGCCTGCTCTGGGCGGCAAGTACATCACCATCATGAGCCCGCGTGCTTTCGTGCAGCGGCCGTACCGGTGGATCAAGGAACTTGCTGCGGTTTCCGACGGCGCCGGAACCTTTGCTGCCGCTCCCAACTTCGCTTTCGAGCACGCTGCCGCGCGTGGCCTGCCGAAGGACGGCGAGACCCTGGACCTGAGCAACGTCATCGGTCTGATCAACGGCAGTGAGCCGGTCACGACGTCGTCGATGCGCAAGTTCAACGACGCTTTTGCTCAGTACGGTCTGCCCAAGACTGCGATCAAGCCGTCGTACGGCATGGCCGAGGCGACGCTCTTCGTCTCCTCGACCAAGCATTCCGACGAGGCCAAGGTCATCTACGTCGACCGCACGGAACTCAACAAGGGACGCATGGTCATCGTCGACCAGTACTCCGAGAACGCAATCGCGCAGGTCTCCTGTGGGTACGTCTCGCGCAGTCAGTGGGCGGCGATCGTCGATCCCGAGACGCTGACCGAGGTCCCCGACAATCACGTCGGCGAGATCTGGTTGCACGGCGAGAACATCGGTATCGGCTACTGGGGTCGCCCTGACGAGACGGCGGAGACCTTCCACAACAAGCTGGACAATCGGTTGAGCGAAGACAGCCACACCGAGGGCACGCCGGCGGATGCCAACTGGATGCGTACCGGCGACTTCGGCGTCTACGTCGACGGCGAGCTGTACATCACCGGGCGCGTCAAGGACCTCGTGATCGTCGACGGTCGCAATCATTACCCGCAGGACCTCGAGGCTTCGGCTCAGGAAGCCAGCCCGGCTCTGCGCCCCGGCTTCATCGCTGCGTTTGCCGTACCGGCCAACCAGCTGCCGTCCGTCGTGTTCTCCAACACGCACTCGGGCCTGAAGTTCGACGACGACGATTCCTCGGAGCAGTTGGTCATCGTGGCCGAGCGTGCTCCCGGCGCAGGCAAGGCCGATCCGCAGCCGATCGCGGACACCGTGCGTGCGGCGATTTCTTCCCGTCACGGTGTTACGGCCCGAGACATCCTGCTCGTCCCCGCGGGTTCGATTCCGCGTACGTCGAGCGGCAAGATCGCTCGCCGCGCGTGTAAGGCGAGCTATATCGAGGGAACGTTGCGAGGCGGCTATCAGCAGACCGCATTCCCCGATAGCGTTTGAGGAGCAGTCCCTTCATGATCGGTGGCTTGGTGAGTTGATGGTTGAACAAGATGGTGCGCAGAGCAAAGACGTTGTGAGCGAGATGAGTGTCGCGCAGCTGCGTGAGTGGCTTCGCAATTGGATCGCCAACGCGACCGGTCAGCCGGCGGGTTCGATCACGGACGATCGCCCGATGGAAGAGTTCGGGCTCGCCTCGCGGGACGCAGTTGCTCTGAGCGGAGACATCGAGGATCTGCTCGGCGTCACGCTGACCGCCACGGTTGCCTATCAACACCCCACCATCGCTTCGCTGGCTACTCGGATCATTGAAGGTGAGCCCGAGGCGCCGCAGGAGACCGTCGACGCCTCGTATTACGTCTCAGGCGGCACGACGGACGCTCACGACATCGCCATCGTCGGACTGTCCACACGATTCCCCGGTGCCGGGCACACGCCTTCGGACATGTGGGAAATGCTGGCGGACGGACGCGACGGCATCAGCGACCTCCCCGAGGACCGCTGGGCCGAGTTCATGTCGGATCCCGCCATCAAGGCCGCGGTCGAGAACGCGAACACCAAGGGCGGGTACCTCGACGACGTCAAGGGTTTCGACGCCGAGTTCTTCGCGATGTCTCCGCTCGAGGTCGTCAACGTCGATCCGCAGCAGCGCCTCGCACTCGAACTCGCGTGGGAAGCACTCGAGCACGCTCGCATTCCGGCCAGTGGGCTCAAGGGCAAGCAGGTCGGTGTTTTCATCGGCAGTTCCGCCAACGACTACCAGCTGCTCGCGGTCAGTGATCCGACGACGGCGCATCCGTACGCGTTGACCGGAACGTCGACTGCCATCGTCGCGAACCGGGTCTCGTACTTCTTCGACTTCCGTGGACCGTCCATCGCTCTGGACACCGCGTGTTCGTCTTCGCTGGTTGCCGTTCACGAGGCTGTGCGCTCGCTGCGCAGCGGTGACTCCAACATCGCGCTGGCCGGTGGCGTCAACATGCTGCTGGCCCCTCCCGGAACCCTCGGTTTCGATCAGACCGGGATGCTCGCTCCCGACGGAAAACTGCGTGCCTTCTCCGCTCAGGCTCAGGGAATCGTTCGCAGTGAGGGCGGCGGACTCGTCGTGCTCAAGCGCCTCGAAGACGCCGAGCGTGATGGAGATTCCATCCTCGCGGTGATCGCCGGATCCGCGGTCAACCAGGACGGCCGTTCCAACGGTCTGCTCGCACCCAATCCCGATGCCCAGGCCGACGTGTTGCGTTTCGCGTACCGCGACGCCGGAATCTTGCCGACCACCGTCGACTACATCGAGGCGCACGGAACGGGTACCGATCTCGGTGATCCCATCGAGGCCGACGCGCTCAGTCGTGTCGTCGGTCGTGGTCGTGACGAAGACAAGCCGGCACTGCTCGGTAGCGCGAAGACCAACTTCGGGCACCTGGAAGCAGCTGCAGGTGCCGCCGGCCTGATCAAGGTCGTTTTGGCGATGCAGGAAAACAAGATTCCCGCGACGATCAACTACCTGGGCCCGAACCCGCACATCGACTTCGAGAAGTCGCACCTGCAGGTGACGCCCGAGGCCACCGACTGGCCGCGTTACACCGGCAAGGCTGTCGCCGGTGTCTCCGGTTTCGGTTTCGGTGGAACCAACGCGCACGTCGTGGTCAAGGAGTACGTACCTGCCGACGCGGTAGTCGATGAACCGGTTGTGGATGCCCCGGTGGTCGACGAACCGGCAGCAGAGAACGAGAGCACCGTTGTGCTGGCCGTGTCCGGCGCGCTGCCGTCGCGTCGTCGCCGCGCAGCCGCTGATCTGGCCGACTGGCTCGAAACCGAAGAGGGAAGCAAGACGCCCCTCGCCGACGTCGCCCGCACACTCGCGCGTCGCAACCACGGACGCTCGCGCGCCGCTGTTCTGGCGCAGACGCGCTCCGAGGCCATCAGCTCGCTGCGCGCCGTCGCCGCAGGCAAGCCTGCTCAAGGAGTCTTCTCCGCCGACTCGCCGTCGCCCAAGGGCGCGGTGTGGGTGTTCTCGGGCTTCGGCTCGCAGCACCGCAAGATGGCCAAGCAGCTCTACACGGAGAACTCGGCCTTCAAGGCGGCCGTCGACGAGGTCGACGCGCTGATCCAGGACGAGGCCGGTTACTCGATGGTCGAGATGTTCCTCGACGATTCGATCGAGTACAACGTCGAGACCGCGCAGGTGGGAATCTTCACCATCCAGGTCGGTCTGGCCGCGTTGCTGCGTCACCACGGCGCCGAGGCCGAAGCCGTGGTTCCGCACTCGATGGGTGAGGCCGCTGCCGCGTACGTTTCCGGCGGCCTGAACCTGGAAGACGCTGTCCGCGTGATCTGTTCACGTTCACGGCTGATGGGTGAGGCCGAGGGCGCACTTGTCGGTGACGACATCCGTCTGATGGCTCTGCTCGAGTACAGCGCATCCGAGATCGAGGCGCTACTGCCCACGTACCCCAAGCTCGAGGTCTGTGTTTACGCAGCTCCGACGCACACGGTGATCGGTGGACCGCAGCCGGACATCGAGGCGATCGTCGCGGCCGCCGAGGCCGACGGCAAGATGGCGCGTGTCCTGCAGACCAAGGGCGCCAGCCATACTTCGCAGGTAGATCCGCTGCTCGGTGAGCTTGCCGCCGAGTTGGCCGGTATCGAGCCGACCACGTTGAAGCTCGGCGTCTACTCGTCCGTCGACAAGGACACTTTCTACCGTCCCGGTCACGAGCCGATCCATCAAGAGGCGTACTGGGTCAAGGGTCTTCGCCACAGCGTGTACTTCACCAATGCGGTACGCGGTGCAGTTGCCCACGGCCACACCACTTTTGTCGAGCTTGCACCCAACCCGGTGACGCTGATGTCGGTGGCGGCTACCGCTTTCGATTCGGGCCTGCACGACATGGAGCTCATCCAGACGCTCAAGCGTAAGGAAGACGAGTCCGCGGGTGTTCTTGCCGCTCTCGCGCAGCTGTACGTGCACGGCCATGCCGTGAACCTCGAGTCTCTGCTTCCCGCAGGCGATTTCGCTTCGGTTCCGCGTACCGCATTCCTGCGTAAGCCGTATTGGCTCGACATTCGCGTCAGTGCCGGCGGTTCGGCTCGCGTACCCGGTTCGCACGTCGCTCTGCCCGACGGCCGCCACGTGTGGGAGGTCGACGCATCCGCCGTCACCGACCTGGCGGTGCTGGTGAGCGCCGCTGCCGGACAGGTGCTTTCGGATGTCTCTCTGACCGCTGCTGTTCCGCACGGTGAACTGGCCGGTGCTTCGACCCTGACCACGACACTCAACCCGCATCCGGGTGGAGCGTCGGTGCAGGTGCACGCTCGTGAGGGCGCTACGTTCCGTCTGCTCTTCGACGCCGTCGTCACGTCGGGTGAGCCGCTGCCCGAGCTGGTCGTCAGCGCGCCGGTCAAGACCAGTGCGCCGATGGAATCCTTGGCCGAGGTCGTCGAAGACGCCGGAGACAAGTGGGATCCGAACGGTTCGCAGAGCCTCGACGACCGCCTCAAGATCGTGGTTGCCGAGTCGATGGGGTACTCGCCGGAGGATCTGCCGGCCGAGGTTCCGCTCATCGAACTGGGTCTCGACTCGCTCATGGCGATGCGTATCAAGAACCGCGTCGAGTACGAGTTCGACATTCCGCAGCTCCAGCTCCAGGCAGTCAAGGACGCGAGCCTCAACGAGGTCAACAAGTACCTGCGCTACGCGATCGACAATCGCGAAGAGGTTCAGGCGATGGCCGACAAGCAGGCCGCGGAGAAGTTGGCGGCCGACGCTGCTGACGAGGACGTTGCTCCCGCCGAGGTGGCAGTGGAACTACCTACCACTGCTCCGGTTGCTGCTGCGCCTTCCGATCCTTCTCGAGCCGGAACTGCCGACGACGCAGGCTCGGACGTTCCGCCGCGAGATGCGGCCGAGCGCTTGACGTTTGCGACGTGGGCGGTTGTCACCGGGAAGTCGGCCAAGGGCATCTTCAACGATCTGCCGATCGTCGGTGACGAGGTCGCCGAGAAGCTTGCTGCTCGGCTTTCCGAGCGTGCCGGTGGCGAGATCACTCTCGACGACGTTCTCGACTCCACCACCATCGAAGAGCTTGCGGACGTCGTTCGCCAGTACCTCGAGGACGACGGCAAGATCGACGGACTCGTACGTACTCTGCGTGCCCGCCCCGAAGGTTCCACTGCCGTACCGGTATTCGTCTTCCATGCTGCCGGTGGTTCGACGGTGACGTACGAGCCTCTGCTCAAGCGCCTGCCCGCCGGCACGCCGATGTACGGATTCGAGCGGGTCGAGGGCTCGATCGAAACCCGCGCTGCTGCTTACGTTCCGCTGCTGCGTGAGATCCAGGGCGACGGGCCGTACGTGCTGTGTGGCTGGTCGTTCGGTGGCGTGATGTCGTATGCGGTCGCGAAGTTGCTGCGCGAGCAGGGCGCCGACGTGCGTGTGGTCGGGCTGCTCGACACCGTCATGGCCGGCGAGGTCGTGCCGGACACCGAGGCGGAACGACGCAAGCGTTGGGAGCGCTACGGCAAGTTCGCCAAGCGCACCTACAACCTGGATGTGCCGCTGCCGCTTGACGTTCTGGCTTCCACCGAAGCCGACGAGGATCAGATCCAGATCTTGATGGACATGATCAAGATGAGCGGCGCCAAGATTCCCGGCGGCATCATCGAGCATCAGCGGACGTCGTGGTTGGACAATCGCGCCATCCAGACGGCCGAGTTCAGCAGTTACGACGGCGACGTCGTGCTCTACATGGCCGACAAGTACCACGACGAGCTGATGACGCTCGAGCCTGCATTCAAGACCCGCAAGGCAGATGGTGGTTGGGGTGACTACGTGAAGAACCTCGAGGTCGTCTACATCGGCGGGGACCACCTGCAGATCGTCGACGAGCCGTACATCGCGAAGGTTGCGGCAGACCTCACCACCAAGCTGGCCCAGATCGAGACAGCTCAGACCAAAGCAGCGGAAACCGGAGTTCAGAAGTGACGACAACCACCGCGGAGAAGCTCGCTGAACTCCGCGAAAAGTTGGAGAAGGCAAAGGAACCCGGCTCGGCTCGGGCCATTGCGAAGCGCGATGCAGCAGGGCACAGTACGCCGCGCCAGCGCATCGACATGTTGCTCGATCCCGGTAGCTTCGTCGAGGTCGGCGCCCTGGTGAAGATGGCGGGCGAGGACAACCCGTACAGCGACGGCGTCATGACCGGTCACGGAACTGTCGACGGGCGTCCGGTCGCCGTGTTCGCGCACGATCAGACGGTGTTCGGCGGTGCCGCCGGAGAGATGTTCGGCCGTAAGGTCGCAGCCGTCAACGATTTTGCACTGAAGGTGGGCTGCCCGGTCGTCGGTATCAACGATTCCGGTGGAGCTCGAATCCAGGATGCCGTTTCCTCATTGGCCTGGTACGCCAACATGGGTTCACGTCAGGAGCCCTTGTCCGGTGTCTGCCCGCAGATCTCGGTCATCCTCGGTAAGTGCGCCGGCGGTGCCGTGTACGCACCGATCAACACCGACGTCGTGGTCGCGACCGAAGAGTCGTACATGTTCGTCACCGGACCCGACGTCATCAAGTCGGTCACCGGCGAAGAGGTCAGCCTCGAGGATCTGGGCGGGGCGCGCAAGCAGGCGGAGTACGGAAACATCCATCACGTCGCTCCCGACGAGAAGGCTGCATTCGACTGGGTGCGTGAGTACCTGAGCTTCATGCCGTCGTCGTGCCAGGAGAAGGCGCCGCTGATCAACCCGGGCCTCGAACCCGAGATCACCGAGTCGGATCTCGAACTCAATGCGTTCATGCCGGATGCCGACAACGCCGGCTACGACATGCACGACATCATTCTGCGGATCTTCGACGACGGCACTTTCCACGAAATCGGAGCCCAGGTCGCGCACAACGTGATCACCGGATTCTCCCGCGTCGACGGCCTGCCCGTCGGTGTCGTGGCCAACCAGCCCACGTACCTCAGCGGCGCCCTCGACGCGGACAGCTCCGACAAGGCCGCCCATTTCGTGCGTCTGTGCGACGCTTTCAACATCCCGCTCGTCTTCGTCGTCGACACACCGGGCTTCCTTCCCGGCGTCGATCAGGAAAAGGTCGGCGTCATCAAGCGCGGCGGGCGTTTCCTGTTCTCGTACATCGAAGCCACTGTGCCGAAGGTGACTGTGGTGGTTCGTAAGGCGTACGGCGGCGGTTATGCCGTCATGGGCTGCAAGCAGCTCGGTGCCGACATCAACCTCGCGTGGCCGACCGCTCGTATCGCCGTGATGGGCGCCGAGGGTGCCGTCAACATCATGGGGCGGCGTCAGCTCGCCGAGGCCGGTGAGAATGCACCCGCGGTGCGTGCTCAGCTGATCAACTTCTACAACGAGTTCGTCGCGACGCCGTACATCGCGGCCGAGCGCGGATACATCGACGCGGTGATCGAGCCTTCGCAGACGCGTCTCGAGATCCGCAAGGCTCTGAAGTTGCTCGCGGACAAGACGATCTTCAAGAACCCGCGCAAGCACAACTTGATGCCGCTCTAGTTCTTTTGGTCACCGAGGGCGTCGAACTGGCGGCGTAGCGCTTCTATCGCCGCCAGGACGGCCGGCCTTTCGCTGTCTGTCCGCCAGGCGAGGTAGATGTCTCGGCCGAGCGGCGGAACCGTGTCGAGCATTCGAACACCTTCCGGCGGTACAACTCTCGCCAGACGTGGAATCAATGCGACGGCGAGGCCCTGAGCGACGAATTCGACCTGGGTGGGAAACTCGGCGACCTCGTACTCGATTCGTGGGTCGAACCCCTGCGCGCGCAGGGTCCGGACGGTGAAGGTGTGAAAGTCCGTTCCCCGTGTCCACGTCGCCCAGGCATGCTCGGACAGCTCGCTGAGCGCGACGACCTTGTTCTCCGCCAGCGGATGTGACGCCGGGAGAGCGAGCAGCGCCACGTCGTCGTACACGGGCGTGAAGGAGAGTCCGTCGGGAAGTTCGACGGGCAGAGTGCTCCAACTGTCGACCACCACGACGTCGAGGTCGCGGCGAATCAGTGCTGGGAGCAGTTCTTCGGATTCGCCTTCGTTGAAGGTGATTTCGAGCTGCGGATGCGCATGCCTGATTTCGGCGATGGCTCGCGGCAGCACCGTCCTGCTGGGGGAGACCAGGGCGCCGATACGTACGCGGCCCGTCACCTCGCTCTGCAGCGACGCGATTTCCGCCTCGGCCTGAGCGAGCGTCGAGAGAACCTCTGCGGTTCGGCGCGCGAGGATTCGGCCCGCTTCTGTGAGTCGCACACCGCGGCCCTGCGGTTCGAGGAGCGGAACACCGACCTCGCGCTCGAGTTTGTTCAACTGCTGCGAAATCCCGGACGGTGTGACATGCAAGGTGCGGGCGGCAGCCGCCACTGATCCGTTCTCGGCGACGGCGTGCAGGGCGCGGAGTCTTTCGAGATTCAACACAGTAGCAATGCTACCGAATATACGGTCTGAACATTTGCTTGTGCTGAATAGTTAGCGGCAGGAACATTGTCGAGTGACCACTCTGACCTCCGCGACCGCGCAGACACCGACACCCACCCGAACTCCTCGGGGGCGCATCGACCCTCGATTGCTCGTCGTCGGAGGCGCAGCCGCGATCTCGATCAGTTCGCTCCTCATCAAGTTGGCTGATGTCGGGCCCTCGACGGCCGTCTTCTTCCGTTGCTTCCTGGCCCTGCCGCCGCTGTTGTGGTTGGCGTGGCGGGAGTACCGCCGGGTGGGCAAGCCGAGCCGGCGGGCAGTCGTTCTGCAGGTGCTCGGCGGTCTGCTGCTCGGACTGGATTTCGCGTTGTGGTCGCAGTCGATTCTGATGATCGGCGCGGGGATGGCGAGCGTCGTCGTGAACGTGCAGGTGGTCGTGGTGCCCGCACTGTCCTGGTTGGTGTTCGGCCATCGGGTGCCGATGCGGTTCGTCTTCGCCCTGCCGTTCATGTTCACGGGAATCGCCTTGGCGGGCGGCGTGTTCGGAGGTGGGGGAACCGGCGACGACTTGCTGTGGGGAACGGCGCTCTCGCTCGTCTCCGGAATCGCCTACGGCGGCTACATCTTCGTGGTCGGCCGGACGGGCGAGGCGGATCGGGCAGCGAGCCAGGTGTTGATCTCGACGACGTCCGCGGGCATCGCCGGGTCCGTCATCGGATCACTGTGGGGCCGGATCGATTTCGTCCCGGGCTGGGAAGCGTTCGGCTGGCTCGCGGCACTGGCACTGGTCGGCCAGGTGTTCGGCTGGATGCTGATGGGGAACTCGCTCCCTCGGCTTCCCGCCGAGGTGGGCGCGACGCTCCTGCTCATGCAACCGGTACTTGCCGTACTGCTGGCGGTCGTGCTGCTCGGCGAACGGCCAGGCGTTGGGCAACTACTCGGGTGCGTCGTCGTTGTCGGAGCGGTCTCGGCCGTCTCCGTACGTCGCACCCGAGCAGTCACCCGAGTAGGTAGCGCAGGCTAGTGCACTCGCATCTCGCCGGGCATCCACATGCCCGAGCGGGTTGCGGTGCCCGTCTCCACCTCTGCCGGAACAGCATTCGGGAAGTACCGGTCGTAGCGCTCGAGTGATCCCCAGTCCCGCGCCCAGTCGTCCTTCAGGTACGTAGGAACCGTCGTCGCACCGGCAAGAACCTCGGTGAATCCGAGCGGGCCACCGTTGTCCGCGGACTGCCAGGTGTCGGTGGAACTGACCGCAAGAGGACGGTCCGGGAGGATGCGGAAGTTCGGCATCTCGGCCACGCCGTTCTGATGTGTGAACGGACGTTGGCACGGGAACTGAAGGCCGACAGCCCAGTCCAGGAGCACCGGCTGCTCGTTGCCGATGTACGAGTTCAGGGACTCGAGCTTGGGCACGCGCGGCGGCGTGAATGCCATCCACTGATCGCCCGTGAGGTTGGGATCGAACGCGACCACCCGAACGGCGTCGGCGTCCGGCGCGAGTTCGTCGATCGGGATACGGACGTTGCGCCACGACGGCGCGGGTCCGATGTCTCGCGGCATGTACGAACCCTGAACCTGCACGGTCCCGTCGGGCTGAGTCTTGCCGTACTCGACCAGAAGTGACTGGCCGTACGTGATCGCACCGGTGTTGTCGACGGACCACACACGCCCGGCGACGGACATGACCACCAGCGGTGATTCTTCACTGCGAGTGGGCAATCCGTACCAACTCGAGATGAGGGAAGCAGGTTCCTGCACACCGGGCTGATAGCTGCCCATGACCGGTGTCTTCGACGGATCGAGGCCGAAGGGGAGCTTGGCCGTGCTGCCGTTGACGCCGACGTTGCCGGTGCCGCCGCTGGTTCCGGCGCCGGAACCGGTGGCGAAGGTGGGACCGACACTCTGGCTGTCGGTATTGCCCATGCCCTGCTTGACTTCGATGTAATCCGCAGTCAGATCGCTGGGAACCCCATTGGGGGAGAAGCCCTTCGAACCAACGCCGGACAACGGATCCTCGGCGTTGAATCCGGGAGCGGTCAGAGGCCGCAGATTCCCGGAATTGACGTCGGTCTCGACCAGAACGTCCTCGGCCATGCCGCAGGTCTTGCCCGCGAGTGCCTCGACGTTGCTTCGGCCCAGCGAGTACGCCGGGTACTGCGACACTGCACCCTTGAGTAGCGAGAGCACCTCGAACAGGACCATCAGACCGGCAATCACGGTGAGGGGAGCGGCCGCGAACTTGCGAATTCGTCTGCCCTTGGCCGTGTTCGGCTTCTCGGGCGGGGCGGCAAATCCCTCACGCAGGTACTGCCAGGCGGCAAAGGCCAAGGCGAGAGCAAAGAGCGCGAGGAACAGGGTGTTGGATTCACGGCCGTCGTAGGAGATGGTCTTGTCGAACCACGGCACGCCGTAACTCGAGACGTACCAGTAGCCGTTGATGCCGGCGAACGTCAACGCGAGCATCAGGAGTAGTCCGGCCACGAACACCGACCGGTTACGACGCGAGCGCAGGGCGGACGCGGACACGGCCACGGCGGTCAGCGCGGCGAGAGAACCGGCGATGCCCGCGTACGCACCGAAGTGGTGAGTCCACTTGGTGGGGTTGAACATCATCAGGAACATCGTGCCGAAGACGACGCCGACCAGGCGCCACGACGGACCGGTGGCCGCGCCGGGGACGCGGCCGCGGCGCAACAACACGAAGAGCGTCGTGAAGAGGCACAGGATCATCGTCAAGAACGCGAAGCGTCGGGCAACCGAGCCGTCGACCGTCTGGACGAAGAGGTAGTAGTAGCGCAGGAAGTCCTGGTACCACTCGAGATTGGGGCCGATGATCGTTCGGACGCGCGTTGCTTCCATGACGCCGGCAAAGGTCTGGTCGGCGAAGATGACCACCAGCACGATGGTTCCGGCAGCGGCGATCGGAGCGAGAAGCGGCAGGGTGCCGACCAGTCGGTGACGCTTGACGACGATGCGCACCAACGGGCGCACACCGGCGAGAAGGGCTGCGATACACATCAATCCGGTGGGTGCGGCGGCAAGAGTGAAGGCGCCGATCAAGATTGCCGTGGCCGCGGGCAGCAGACGTCCGGTGGCGATGGCGCGCTCGATGGAGCACCAGGTGAGCAGTGCGCCGAGAGCCACGATGGGTTCGGGGCGAAGACCGTTGTTGTACGCCAGCCAGAAGGACAGGAACACCAGACCGCCGGTCCAGAGGGCGACGTTGCTCCGGCGAACCGCCCGCCCGAGACGCGGGACGACCTCGCGGCTGATGACCATCCAGCAGAGGATTCCGGCGAGCAGAGCGGGCAGACGCATGAACGGGCTCGCGGTCGAGATCTTCGCCATCACGGCCAGCACTTCGTAGTACCAGCCGAACGGGGCCTCGGGAACGCCGAACCAACGGAAGTAGTTGGCCATGTATCCCGCGTCCGGTGAGACTCGGGCCATGGTGAGGAGGTAACCGTCGTCGGCGGTGTTCGCGCCGATGAAGTGCCACACGACGAGCGTGCCGACCACCACTCCGTCGATACCGGAGAACTTCCACCAGCGTGCGGGCAGGAAGCGTCGGTGCTTGCGGCCGTCGGTGCCGTCGAGGCGAGCCAGGGCGACCAGCGCGACGATGGTCGAGAGGACGGCCACGATCATCGCGACCAGCTTCAAGACGCTGGGGCTCGAGGAGAAACGTGAGTCGATCGTCATCGAGAAGCCGAGGCCCTCGGGGGCAGCGCCGTCGGGCAGGTCGCTGAAGACGCCGACCACCTGCGGGCGGAAGTCACCGTCGAGCTGGCCACGAATCGGGTTGCCGTCGGGATAGGTCAGTCCGACGAACTCTGCCGTGGTTCGGTTGACGTCAGAGCTGAACGCGATGGCGCCACAGCGACTGGACTCGACGTCCTCGCGTGCCGCCGAAGCGACGACGACGTTGCGATCGAGCACGTCGACGCTCGTCGCGGACACCCGGACGAACATCGACGACAGTGCCGCGCCGTCGCCCTGTGCAGGTGCCGTCGACAGCAAGATGCCGCCGCCCTCCGGCAGCGAGCTGACCGCGGTACAGGGGATCGATGCGTTGACGTCGATGGGAACCTGCGCCATCAGCGGTGCCTCGACGTCGCCGATCACTCCGTTCTGCGGCCAGTTGACCGAAGCCGTCGTCTGCACGACGGGAAGCAGCGGAGTTGCCAGTGCGAGCACGAAGCCGAGCAAGCCGGCGATGATCGCGACCCATCGCGTGCGATGGAAACGCTCGCGGGCATCCTGACCAGCAGGAGGCGGCGAACTCGAAGTCTGAGGTGAAGCTGTCACGGCGTCGGGCACGGCTACCGATGGTATGTCAGGGCTGAGCGTGGACCTACCGTGCCTGGGTGGTTGGTAGGTCCACGCGTAACAGTTACGACTGGTAACGAATCGGGCCCGGTGTCCAGGTGCCCGATCGGGTCTCTGTGGTGACGTTCATTTGCGCGGGAACCGCGTCCGAATCGAGCGGTGTGTACTGCTCGAGCGATCCCCAGTCACGATCCCAGTCGTTGTCCAGATAGGTCGGCAATGCCCTGGCCGAGAGCAGTTCGGTAGTCCAGCCGAGCGGTCCGCCGCCGTAGTGGTCCTGCCAGGCGTTGGTGGACTCCGCGCCGATGCGGTCGGGCAGGATGCGCCAGTCGGGGATCTCGGCGACGCCGTACAGGTGATCCACCGGACGTTGGCACGGGAAGGCCAGACCGACAGCCCAATCCATCAGCACGGGATCGGTGGATCCGACGACGTCCTGCAGCGTGCGCATGGTCGGCACTCGTGGCGGTGTGAGCGCCAGCCACTGGTCGGCGCTGATGTCGGTGTCACTGGCCACCAGACGCACGGTGTCGGCGTCGGCGGGCAGCTGATCCATCGGAACGCGCAGGTTGCGCCACGACGGCGACGGGCCGATGTCGATCGGATCGACACGTCCCAGTGCGTCGACGCTCCCGTCTGCCTGCTTCTTGCCGTACTCGACCTGCAGCACTGCGCCGGGGGTGACGATGCCGTCGGAGTTGACGTAGCGGATGCGTCCGGCGGCCGCGACGGTCAGGAGCGGTGCGGCGTCGTTGCGCTCGGGGAGTGAATACCAACCGGTGGTCAGTGACGCGTTCTGAGGTGCTCCGTAACTACCGAGCACCGGGGTTTTTGCGGGGTCGAGCCCGAACGGGAGCGCGACGTTGCTGCCGTTGACGCCGGCCGTCGACTGCGAGCCACCGGCGGTGCCGGATCCGGTTCCCGGCGTGGTGGTGCCGGACTGCGAGGTCGAGGTGTCGAGGCTGTTTGCACTGCCTGCCGTCGAGTCTTCTGCGTCGGCCGTGAGGTCGCCTGCAACCCCGTCCGGCGAGAACCCGGTTGATTCGCTCGCACCGAATGCACCCGCGCCGGCGAGATCGGTGGGCCGATCCGTCAATTGCAGAACGCCGGCGTTCGGATCGGACTCGACGAGTACCTCACCCGCGAGACCGCAGCTTCCGCCGAAGACGGATTCGATGTTGGACTTGCCGATCGAATACGCGGGGTACTGCGCGACCGCGCCCTTGAGCAGGGACAGCACCTCGAACAGCACGACCGCTCCGGCCGCGATGGTCAACGGTGACGGGGCGAGAAGGCGGAGTCGCCTGGTCTTCTTGACGCTGTCCTCCGTGCCGTTTCGCCGGCGCGGCTCCATGACGTGGTACCACGCGGCCAGCAGCAGCGCGAGAATCGTGAGGCCGAGGAAGGCCGTCGAGAATCCCTTGCCGGCGATTGACGGCGGCTTGTCCCACCACGGGACGCCGTAACTCGAGACGTACCACCAGCCGTTGGAGCTCGTGAACGCCACAGCGAGGATGAACAGGATGCCCGCGGCGAACAGCGCGCGGTTTCGTTTGGAACGCATGCTCGACGCACTCACACCGACGGCAGCGAGGACGGCCACCGTGGCGGCCAGACCGGCGTACACACCGAAGTGGTGAGTCCACTTGGTGGGGGTGAACTGCATCAGGAGCAGCGACGCGAACACGATGCCGAGGATTCGGCGCGAGGGCCCGATCGCGGTGCCGGGGATCCGGCCCTTGCGCAGGATCATCATGACGCAGAAGACGAGTCCGACGATCATGACGAACATGCCGAAGCGGCGGGCCAGTGAGCCGTCGGGGGAGATGGTCATCAGTGCGTCCCAACGCAACCGTTCCTCGAACCACGGAACGTTCGGCCCGACGGCCGTTCGCACTCTGGTCGATTCGAGAACTGTCGCGAGGGTTTGATCTGCGAAGACCGCGACGAGCACCACGGTTCCGGCGGCGAGAATCGGCATGATCTGGGACAGGAAGCCGACGCGTTTGCCGCGGGCGATCAGGATCTGCAGGATCGGCCGGGCACCGGCGATCAACGCGCCGATCGCGATCAGCCCGGAAGGCCCGGCGGCCAACGAGAATGCGGCGATCAGCACGGCCATCGCGGCGGGCAACAGACGTCCGGTGGCGATGGCGCGCTCGATGGAGCACCACGTGAGCAGAGCGCCCAGGGCGATGATGGGCTCGGGACGCAGGCCGTTGTTGTACGGCAACCAGAAGGCCAGGAACACGAGCCCGCCCGTCCAGATGGCAACCTTGTTGCGGCGCACCGCAACACCGAGTCGCGGTATCACCTCGCGGCTGATGACCATCCAGCACAGAATGCCGGCGATCAACGCGGGCAGGCGCATCCACATGCTCGCGGTGCTGACCTTCGCGAACAGCGCCAGCACGTCGTAGTACCAACCGAACGGCGCTTCGGGGACTCCGAACCAGCGGAAGTAATTAGCCATGTACCCGGAGTGCTCCGAGACTCGGGCCATGCCGAGCAGGTAACCGTCGTCGGAAGTGTTGGCGCCGAACACATGCCACAGCGCCAGCGTGCCGATAACCAGGGCGTCGATGCCGGTGAACTTCCACCATCGCGCCGGCAGGAACCGCCGCGCACGACGGCCGTCGACGCCGTCGATCCGGTGCAGTGCGTACAGCGAGACGATGGTCGAGAGTGCCGCCACGATCATCGCGAACAGTTTGAGAAGTGTGGGGCTGGACGAGAACCGGGAGTCGACGTCCATGTGGGCGGACAGTCCGGCGGGCGCTGCGCCCTGCAGGTCGGTGAAGATGCCGACAACCTGTGGGCGGTAGTCACCGGTCAGGGTGGTGCCGACGCCGTCGATTCCGGTGACCGCCGCGACGGTCTGCTCGGAGTTGGTCGTGATGGTGATCGCCGTGCACCCGTTCAGTTGATCGAGCGGGGTCGAGATCAGCACCGAATCGCGGGTGAGTGCTTCGAGGCGGTCGGCAGTGGTGCGGACGGTGAGGCCGCGGGCGTTTCGGTCCGGCGCCCCGTTCGGCATGGTCGAGAGCAGTGTGCCGCCGCTGCCGCCCAACTGGCCGAGAGTGGAACAGGGGATGCTGATGTCGAGCGATGTGGGCGAGTAGGAGATAAGCGGCGACGAAACGCTGTTGACGGTCCCACCCTGCGGCCAGTCGATGCTCGCGGCTTCCTGCTTGACGGGCAGGAAGGGCGTCGCGAGTGCAAGAAGCAGGCCAAGAAGGCCGGTGACTATCGCGATGAGTCGTGCCGTCCGGACTCGCTGGGAATCCGATTCTCGGGGAGCTTCGGGGCCAGTGGGCACGGGTTTCGGGGGCACTACTACTTCAGACGGCACAAGGAACGATGTTAGGCGAGTGTGGGCCCGCACATCCTGAGAGAACTACTCAGGATGCAACTTCCTGTTCGGATTGTGGTGTTTCAAGTGTTCGGGCAATGGTGTCGAGTGAAATACCCAACACTTCCGCGACCGCGCTGATGGTGAAGAAGGCGGGTGTCGCGATGCGTCCGGTTTCGATCTTGCGCAGCGTTTCGACCGAGATGCCGGCATCGAGCGCTACCTGAACCATGCTTCGGTCTCCCCGTGCAGATCGCAGGAGTTCACCCAGTCGTAGTCCTCGTTCGAGTTCTTCCGCCGTCAGCGGTACGCGCACCATGTGCTTATAGTAATACCGGTATAGTTATTCGACAAGGAAGGTGTTCGAAATGGTCGAAATCAAGACCGCAGGGGAAATCGACGCGATGGCGGCGGCTGGGAGAATCACGGCGCAGGCTCTGGCTGCGGCGCGTGAGGCGGCAAGCGTCGGGGTGACGTTGCTCGAATTGGACGCCGTTGCCGCGGAGGTTATTTCGGCGGCCGGCGCCTCGGCGCTGTTCTTGAACTACCGGCCGGCAACGGCACCGACGCCGTTCCCAGGCGCCATCTGTGCGAGTGTGAACGATGCTGTGGTGCACGGTATCCCGAATGAGTACCGGCTTCGCGACGGTGACCTGGTCAGCATCGACTGCGGCGCGAGACTCGACGGTTGGTGTGGTGACTCCGCCATCAGCTTCACTGTCGGGCGGGGGAGCAGTGAGGATCAGGCACTGATCGACGCGACCGATGAGGCACTTGCCCGTGGCATTGCCGCTGCCCAGCCCGGAAACCGATTGGGCGACATCGGTGCCGCGATCGGACATTACGCGCGTGGCCGCGGGTACGGCATGCTGGCCGATCACGGTGGGCACGGCATCGGCCGCGAGATGCACGAAGGCCCGGACGTGCCCAACGAAGGTCGAGCAGGCAAAGGCTTCCGGCTGCGTCCCGGCCTGGTCATCGCCATCGAACCGATGCTCATCGCCGACGGAACCGACGACTACCGGCACGACGCCGACGGGTGGACCCTTCGTACCGTTTCGGGCGCCCGGGCTGCGCACAGTGAGCACACGGTCGCGATCACCGAAGACGGTCCGGTGATCATGACCCGCTGATCAACCCGCTCAGCTCTGGTTGGAGGTCTTGCCGCTCACGAGGTCTCGTACGTCCCACACCCACACGTCGTCGACGTGCTTGGCGTCGAAGCCGACCAGCTCGTCGACCGTGTGGCGCAGGGCGTCGTCGCCGGAGAATCGGGGAAGCACCAGTACGTCGGCGTGCCAGTACCGCAGGTCGGTCAGTGCGTTCGCTCTGGTGCCCACGTCGATCAACGGGACCTTGCCGGTTTGTTTGGCATTGACCAGCAGGGTCGAGGTGGGCCGGGACTCGGCGCCGTAGATTCCGGCGCGGGTCTTCGAATCCGGGCCGACGAAGTACCCGCCGGCGATGGGGAAACCGAAGTCGGCGTCGACCTGCCAGCTCAGTGCGCGGGCGTCTTCGGCGCTCGCGACGGGAACCGTCACCACGGTGCCGTCGCTGACGTAGTTCTCCCACGAGCCGCTGGTGATGAATTCGGGCGTCGCAGATCGCTGATCGGCGTCAATGGGGGTCGGGATCAGGGGAATCATCGCGACGGCGAGAGCCACCAGCCAGACACCGGCTGCCGTGCGGCGCGGTCCACGAAGTTCGACAAAAGCGCGGTAGGTGCCGAGGGTGAGCAGCAGCCCGATCGCCGGAATCGCGCCCATCGCGAATCGGGATTCGAGCACCGATTCGAACAACGGCAGGTCGGCGAGGAGTTTCCACGGCAGAGTGATGCCGGTCTTGTCACCGTCGATGGTCAGTTCGGAACCGAGTGAGAGCACACCCATGACCACGATCACGGCGGCAGCCGCGCGGGTCAGGCGGATGCGCCACAGCCACACCGTTGCACCGAGAAGCAGGAGCACCAGCGGCCATCCGAAGTACGCGTTCTCCTCGGTCGGGTTCATTCGGAACTCCGCGCCCTCGGGGTCGCCCGCAACCGATTCGGTCGGGAACGTGGTGAGTGCAGCGGTGTCGTTGCCTGCCTGACCGTGTGAGACGCCGTCGTAGCTCGCTGGGCCGAAGAACTGCGACCACAGCGGCACCGCAGTGATCAGGAGTGTGACCGCGCCGCCGATCACGAGGCCGGGCATCGCGCGCTTGATCGCCTGGCGCGACTTGGCCAGGCCGGGCAGTGCATAGGCGGCGCCGAACACCATGGCTGACATCGTGAAGATGAGGAGCGGTTCTTCACCGAGGAAGATCTGCCAGGCGACGAGTAGGCCGAGGACGACACCGTCGCGAACCGGACGCTTGCCGTTCGAAATGCGCACTACCTGCAAGAATATGAACGGAAGTACGAAGAACGCGACGAAGTTCGGGTGGCCGTTGGCATGCGAGATCATGGCGGGCGCGAATCCGCAGAACCCCGCTCCGACGGCGGCGGCGACCTTGGAGCGGACGGAGACTCCGGTCAGTACGTGCCGCGAGAATGCCCAGTACCAAGCGATGGCGGTGCCGCCGAGGCCGGCGGTCAGCCCGATCGCATACGTGGCGGTCGGTCCGAAGATCAGCGTGATCGGGGCCAACGGGATACTGATGCCGAACATCGCGGTATTGGCCATCAGGTTCACGCCGAGTGGATAATTCTGCAGGTCACTGAACAGTGGGCTGCGGAACTGGGCGAGGGCGTGAGCGGTATCGGCGAAGAACCATTCCCACATGGCCTGGTCGCGGCCCGCGTTGAACAGATAGCCGGACTGCAGATCGCTCCACAGGTTGGACATCACGTAGATCGCCGCGACGGTGAACGTCGCCATGATCGCGAGGTCGACCAGACGACCGCGCTGGACGACCGAGCGCCGCACTGCTGAACGGACTCGCCCTGGACGTGCTTCTTCGAGCAGTTGGACGTCGGGCAAGGTCTCGGTCATGCAGTCGGTGCCTTTCGGTTCTGGCGCCCATCCCTGAAGTGGCGATCTCAGAAGTTCGGGGTGGCCTACTTAGGTCTCGATTCGATAACTTCCACTGTCAGAGTAACGAACAAAACGGTTCGCGTCCGCGAGCGGGCGCAGTCAGCGGGACAAACCGGTCCGCCCGACTTGTCCGGAAAGTAATGTTTTCGTGCACCGTTTGACGGGTTCGTGACCGGGGTATCGCAACAAGGATCTTGCTCGCGTTTGTTCAGGCAGCCCCGACGAATCCCATCCTCGACGAAGAGTTGGAACCTACGTCCGGGGCCTATACCGGATGGGATGGTGCTTGTGCATGTCGAAGACAGCAGTTCGTAGTAGCGCAGTAGGAGCAGTGGCCCTGTTGGCCGTTGTCCTGGGGGGTGGGACGGCGTCGGCAGGCGTCGACAACACCAGTTCGATCACCGACGTCAAAGGAAATCGGATAGAGGTCTATCAGGCTGATACCGCTATCCACGTCTTTCCACCTCTCGACAGCTCACCGCTGAGTGTCGAGTTCTTCCACGACGGGGTTGCCGGCGTGAAGATCGACGGCCCGGATGCAGCAAGTTTCACCGGAACGAAGCTGACGATCGGCTATCAGATCGGTTACCCGATCGCGCTGACCGGCGCGACGGTCGTTCTCAACAGTCCCGGTCTCGACTGGGCGATCGACAGTGGCACCGACATCGGCATCGGACTCATCCCAGACCCGGCACTGGGCGTGGACTTCACGAATCACGTCATTCTCGGCGGGGACATCATTCCGTCGCAGGAACTTGACGTCGATCTGGCGCCCGGCGGAATCACCGACGTCGCGCTGCTCGAGGATCAGACATTTGACGGTCCCGAAGCCGCGGTCCGTCTGTCCGGAGTTCACGGTTACGTACAGGGAGCCATCGGTCCGGTGACCATCAGGCCGTACGCGAAGGCTGTCACGTCGAATGGCGATACCGTCGTCACTTACGGTGTACCGCAGAGGCTTTAGCGAAAGCGGATGCTCCCGCCGTCACGCTGCAACAGCGTGATGGTGGGAGTTTTCCGTGTTCCGTGTGGTCGAATCGGCGCCACGAATCGGCGAAGCGTCCGCCCAGTGGGCACTACGGGAAACACTGACGAGTTTCGCGACCAACCGTGCCGCGATCCACACGAGGTACACGGCGGTGATCAGAAGCAGAAGTGCCCAGTCGTGCGCGAAGAATCCGACTATCCCGCCGATCGTGAACGCGAGGGCGACGAAGACGACCCGTCCGCCCACGTCGGTCTCGACCAGATACTCGGGTTCGATCGGATCGTCGGGTTCACTCGATTCATCGACGTCCTCGGATGACTCGGCCCTGGACTTCTCGTGGTGTTCGGTGGGGATCTCGAGTAGCTCGCCCCATTCGAGCACCGCAACGGTGTGCGCGGTGTCGGTCGGGATCGCGCGGTAGTCGCGGGACTCGGACACGTCGATGAGAGCCCTTGCCAGAGTGAGTACTTCGATGCGATTGCGAATCGCGACGCTCAACACTTCATGGAAAGCCTGCTCGCGCCCGAACGGTTTGCCGCGCGCAATGACCAGAACATGCTCTGCGGAATCGAGAACTGCACGATGCGGTACAAGCTCGCGGCTTTGCGCAACGAGTTCGCTCACTGTCATCACCTACCCCGCCGGTGGTTGATGCGGCCGTTTGCTCGACTGCGCTTGGAGGGGCTGAGTACCCCGGCAGTTTCGGAAACAAACTCGCCGGACAGCGTGTCAGATTTGCGCAGCCGGGGCCGAGAGTGCTCCGAGGCAACTTTCGATCAGGTCGGCAACGATCACGTGAGCACGTTCGCGGCTGTCGACGCGGCCTTCCCACGTGGCAAAAGTGACGACGGTGAGCACGGTCAGAGTTCCCGCCCGAAGTTCGGCGATCTCTGCCGGTAACGAGGACGCAGCGACTATCCGCCGCTGAACTTCGCGGAAACTCTCGGCCTGCATGTGGTCACGGATAGTCGACGACATCGCCGGGTCGAAGATCGACTGCACCAGGAACCGCGCGTACAACGTGCCCTCGCGGTAGATGGTCTGTTCCGCCAACGGCAGGAGGAGAGCCTCGACGAGGGCACGCATCGTCGGTGGATTCGCGTCGAGATCGATCGTGTCGAGCAACTCACGACGACGCTCACCGGCAGGTCGCATTCTGGACTCGACGACGGCCGCCAGCAAACCTTCACGTGACCCGAAGTGATACTGCGCAGCCGATTTGTTGGCCTGCCCGGCTTCGGTCTGAACATCACGAAGAGTCAGAGCGGCCAGACCTCGCTCGGCAACCAGACGCTCGGCTGCATCGATCATCGCCGCTCGGGCATCGGTTCGGGGCACGGTATGAAGTTAGGGGTGCGTCGGGGTCGCGTCAACGACCCCGACGGTAAGCCTTTTGTGACGTATCTCCTGGTTAGATTGCGTCAGAGCGGGTAACGACCACAAACGGCCCCTGCTCGGTCACGGTGAAACGAGGATCGTCGAACAGTTCCTTGGGGAACGTGACCGTGTAGCGGCGGACGTTCGGGTCGTTGGGGTAGACGTCCTCTGCCAACCGCAGCGTGTACCCGTCGGCGCCCTGGCGGAAGACGAAGGCGTCGGGGCTGCGCCACGGCGCCGAGTCCAGCGCAGCTATCAGTTCGTCAGGCGTCTTCAGTTCCGACCACTGCTCGATCAGCGCGGCGCGCGCACGGAAATCGGCGAGCGGGTTCGCGTAGTGCGACGTCAGTCCTTGAAAGCCGAAGTACGGGTAGAAGCTGAGGAAGCCGATGTCGGCAGTGAGGACCACCGTGTCATGGGGTTCGCGTCCCAACTGCTCGCGAATGATCCGGTCGATGTCGGCGTAATTGGCTTCGGCACCCGGGGGTCGCTTGTCCCCGCGCTCGCCGTTGCCGTCGGTATCGCTGTATGCCACAGCGATATCCGGCGCCAGCACCTGCGGGATGTTCTGCGCGAAGGCGATGGCTCCGATGACACCGAGTGCAACCAGTACCGCTTTGACGCGAGGATTTTCGCTGGTGGCCAGCACGATCCAACCGGCGAACTCGAAGAAACCGAACACACCGGCGGCGGCAAGGAGTCCGATCAGGACCGGCTCCAGTCGGAAGCCGAGGAGCGTACTGCCGGCGACGGTGAACGTCATGGACAGCAGTGCCCACAGGTACACGGCAATGACACCGATACCGAGTGCTCGGGCGCGGCGGGAGAACAGGAACCGTGAAATCAGCCAGATCGTGCCGAGTAGGCACAGTCCACCGACGAGGGTGAAGCTCAGCATCGGGAAGGGCAGTACCGCACCGGAATCGGGGAGGTAGTGCATTGCGGTGCCGGACTCTGCGGTGGCACCGGAGAGTGCCTTCAGCAGGTACGGCGTCCAGACGGTCAGAGCCACCAGGCCGGAGATCACCGCGATCACGGCGAGCCTGACGAGGGGGCCCAGTGCGGCTTTCCACGTGTTCTGGGCGCGTGCGGCAAGTACTGCGGCCACCACTGCCATCAGAGTCACTGCGAACGCGGCGAATCCGAGATAGAGCGTGTAGACCGTTGCGGCGAAACCGAGGAACAGGCCCGTCCCGAGTATTGCGCCGGCTCCGGCAAATCGAGATGCCCCCGGCCGGTCCAATGCACCCCACGCGAGGATCAGAACCGGCGGGATCAGGAGGTTGATGACGGCGCCGTACGCCTCGGGGGAGTTGTACGCCAACACGACGGCAGTGACGGCCAATGCCGCGACGACGGCCCAATCGCGTCGAATCAGCTTGGTCCACAACACGAGTGCAACGACGGCGACGACAGCCAACGAGCCGATCGCATAAGGCTTGAAGGCTTCCCAGCCGTCCATTCCCAGCAGGTTCGCGACGCGTCCACCGATCCAGAACCAGCCGGCCGGGTAGAACGGCGGCAGATCCACGTACGTCATGTCCTGCAGCGCAGCAGAATCCGTCAGCCGGGTCAGGTACTCGGTCCGGAACTGCTGATCGACCGAGACGCCGTGCAGATACAGACTCGTCGCGGCCAGGGGAAGTCCGAGCGTCGTGGTGACGAAGCCGGAGAGCCCGGCCCACGAGAGGAGTTTTGCGACCCGCTCGGCCTTGCGGGCGCGGAACATCAGAACCGCAACACCGACCACTGCGATGCAGAGCACCTGCAGCACCGTCGTGACGGCCTGCGTGACATTGGAAGAGGTGAACGCCGGCCACTGCACTCGGCCGAAAGCAAAGAGCCCGACAGCGGCTACAACAGCGGCGACCAGCGCTCCGAGGGCCATTTCCACCACCGTCGCCGCGGCATTACGCCACGGCGACGGGGTCGAAAGGTCTGTACTCGGAGCAGTTGTTGTTTCTGGCACGGGAGGAGCTTAAACCGGCAACTTCCGGAAGATCGGGCGCGGCACGTGGCGAAGACCCATCATGACGAAGCGCCACGGGCCGGGAGTCCAGACGATTTCCTTGCCCTTGTCCGAGGCGGCAACAGCGAGCTTCGCGACGATGTCCTTGTTGACCGTCAGCGGAGCTTCCTTGACGTGGGCACTGAACTGCGTGCGCACCATGCCGGGGCGAACGACGGTGACCTGCGGTCCGAATTCCGCGAGAGCCTCGCCGAGTCCGAGGTAGAAACCGTCGAGGCCCGCCTTGGTGGATCCGTAGACGAAGTTGGCACGCTTGACGCGCTCGCCGGCAACCGACGACATCGCGATGATCTTGCCGAAGCCCTGAGCCTTCATCTTCTCGCCGAGAAGAACACCGACCGAGACGGAAGCGGTGTAGTTGACGTTTGCCACCAGAACGGCCTTGCGCTGGTTCTGCCACAGCTCTTCGGAGTCACCGTCCAGTGCGAAGGCGACGATGGCGACGTCGACGTCACCGTTCGAGAACGCCTGGTCGATCACCTTCGGGTGCGATTCGAAATCAACGGCGTCGAAGTCGATGAGCTCCACCGAGGTGGCACCCTTCGCTTCGAGCTGCTTGACCGCAGCTTCGCGTCCCGGATCGCCAGGGAGTGCCGCCAGAACGACGCGGAGCGGCGCCTTCTTCAGGTATTCCTCACAGATGGCGAGGCCGATCTCGGAGGTTCCACCGAGAAGCAAAACGGTTTGCGGGTTACCTACAGCGTTGATCACAGTTCCAGCCTTCTGGACATATCGGAGGCGAAAACGCCTGTGGGGTCGTACTTGCGGCGCGTCGCGATCCACTCGTCGATGCGCGGGTACATGGCGTGGAAGGTTTCCGCGGACGTCCGCGAGTCCTTGGCCGTGTACAGGCGTCCGCCGAATTCGAGGACACGCTTGTCGAGTTCGGTGACGAACTCGTTCAGGCCCGGCTTGATGCGGAAGTCGACGCAGATGTTCCAGCCCGGGATCGGGAAGCTCAGCGGCGCCTGATTGCCTTCGCCGAAGAGCTTGAACACGTTGAGGAACGAGTAGTGCCCGCTGCGCTGGATGTCGACGATGATCTTCTTGAACTCGTCGACGGCCTCCGGCGGAACCACGAACTGGTACTGCAGGAATCCGTTGGATCCGTACGCCCGGTTCCACTCACCGAACATGTCGAGCGGGTGGTAGAACTGCGTCAGATTCTGGACCTTGCCGCGATACTTGCCGGACTTGCGGAACCAGACCTCACCGATCGCGGTGAAGTTGAACTTGTTGGCCAGCCCGTTGGGGAAGACGTCGGGGAACGTCAGCAACTGCGGTGCGTCGAAGGCGAGCGGGTTCTTCTGCAGCTTGGCCGGAAGCTGGTCGAGCTTCGCCAGAGATCCGCGCGAGACTGCCGCACGACCGAGCTTCGGGGGCGCGGAAATCGCGTCGAACCAGGCGCTCGAATACTCGTAGTTGGCCTCGCTGCCGTCGCTGTGCAGCGCGATGGTCTCGTCGAGGCTGTTGGTGACGTCGCCGTCGGCGATGAAGTACGCCGTCTCGGTCGGTGTCATCTTGATGGTTGCCCGCAAGATGATGCCCGTCAGGCCCATGCCGCCGATCGTGGCCCAGAACAGTGCGGCCTTCGGGTCGTTGCGCCCGCCCTTGGGGGTGAGCGTGCGAACCTTGCCGTCGGCCGTCAGCAGATCCAACGACACGACGTGGTTGCCGAAGCTGCCCGCGCTGTGGTGGTTCTTGCCGTGGATATCCGAGCCGATGGCGCCGCCGATCGTGACCTGACGAGTACCCGGCAGGACCGGAACCCACAGGCCGAACGGCAGAGCAGCCTTCATCAGCTGATCCAGATTCACGCCGGCGTCGACGTCCACCAGAGCGGTGTCGCGATCGATGCGGTGAATGCGGCTGAGGGCATTCATGTCGATGACCAGGCCGCCGGCGTTCTGCGCTGGGTCACCGTACGAGCGGCCGAGGCCGCGCGCGATGACGCCGCGTCGCAGATGCGAGGGCTTGGAATCGTTCTGTTCCGCAACCTGGGCGACCGCGTTGGCGATCACTTCCACGTCGGGGGTGGACAGCACCTGTGCAGTGGTGGCGGCGGTGCGTCCCCAACCGGTGAGGGTGCGGGCTTGGGTGTGGAGAGCCGGCTGCGGCGTCTCTTCTGCTGTCGTGGACATCAAGGTAGAGGTTACCTGGGAGTAGTGCCGACGGCTCCGACTCGAGTGGTTACTCTCGTCGTCGTGCCCGAAACACCTGCAAGTCACCAGCACGAACCCCACGTCCCGCTGCCCGTCGAGATTCCTGTCACGACGGACATCGCCGACGACGCGTTGGACCTGAAAACGCAGATCGTCCGGTTCGTCGCGACGGGTGGGCTGTCGGCGGTCGTGGACTACGGGCTGTATGTGCTGCTCCTTGCGTTGGGGTTGCCGCGCGTCGCCGCAAAATCGCTGAGCTTCGTTGCGGGCACCACGACGGCGTACCTCATCAATCGTCGGTGGACGTTCAAGGCCGAGCCTTCTCGCGCCCGCTTCATCGCTGTAGTCGCGCTGTACGCGGTCACTTTTGCGGTTCAGGTCGGACTCAACGAACTGATGGTCCATGTCTTCGACGAGCATTGGTGGCGGACACCGCTGGCCTTCGTCATCGCGCAGGGCACCGCGACGGTCATCAACTTCATCGTTCAGCGGGCAGTGATCTTCAAGATCAAGTAACGGTTCGGGGTGGATTAGCGCATTCGTCCGGTTTCTCGAGAGAGAATCGAGCCCATGATCATCGTTCTCGATTCTTCGGCCCTGACCAGGGGCGCACGGTTCGACACTGCCATCGCCGACGCTCGCGCACTCGGACACCGCGTCGTCGTGCCGCGATTGGTCGTCCTCGAGGTTGCGAGTCGCTACCGCGAGGAATCGGCGGAGATGATCGCGGCCCTGAGCGTCCAGGCGCGCATGTACGACCGACTGGGGTTGCGGCGCGACCTTACGAGGTTCGTCGACGCGGCTCACGACAAGGCCGACGGCTACGTCGACGACGTGATCGAAGACCTCGTGGCGATCGGCGTCGAAGTGGTCGATCCAGTCGACGTTTCGCATCTCGAGGTGGCCGAGAGGGCGATCTCGCTGCGTCGGCCCTATACCGACAAGAAGAAACGAGACGGATATCCGGCGACGCTGAACTGGCTGACCGTGCTCGATCTCGCCGACCGCAACCCGGGCGTCGACGTCATCTGGGTGAGCTCCGACGCACGGGCATACGGCGACGGCGAAGACGGGGTCTGGCACGGCGATCTCGCGCGTGAGCTGGCGTCGCGCGGTCTGGAGTATCGGGTCCGCTGGGCGTCGGACATCCCGGTGATCGACGGACCGGTGCAGGTGGAGCAGGTGGCGGAGGTCGAGGAAGCCGCTGAGGTCGCGCCCGAGGCCCCGGTTGCTCAGGGCTTCGTGGAGCCGGAAGCGGTGGTTCCAGCCGAGGTTCCCGAACCCGCGGCACCTGCAGCAGCCCCCGCCCCCAAGCCTGTTCAGCGCGCAGCGCGGACGAGAGTTGCGCCGCAGCGCATCGAACCCGCCCCGAAAGCTCAGTCCGGTGGACTGCGCGGTCTGGGCAAGGTCATCGGCGGGCGGAAAAGAAAGGTCACGATCGTCGACGATCTCGACGAAGTCGACCTCTTCGGTGCCTGATCGCTTCTAATCTGGACAGATGTCTCTGTTGCCGACAGTCAGTCGAAGGACCGGAACTCGATACGGCAGGCCGAGTATCGAATCGCAGGTCCTCTACAACGCGTGCCGATGGATGCTTCGGCCCGTGGTCGGGATCGCGCCGCTGACGCCTGGCGCCATGCGCCGCGCCGCAGTGCTGGACTCGGCCGCGGGTGTACGCATTCCGTCCGGGATCGATCGGGAAGCGATTCGCTTTCCAGGTTTCGACGGTGAACTCGTGCGGACGGCAGGCTCGACGGCTGATCTGCGCGACGGTGTTGTTCTCTACCTGCACGGCGGCGGGTTCATGTGCTGCGGGCTCAACACGCATCGGCCGATCGTTGCAAGCATCGCCAAGCGAACCGGCCTTCCGGTCCTGCACATCGCATATCGACAGTTGCCGAGCACGAGCATCAGCGGGTCGATCGACGACTGTCTCGATGCATACCGGCGGCTCCTCGAACAGGGAGCCTTGCCGGAAAAGGTTGTCTTCGTTGGCGATTCGGCCGGAGGCTTTCTGGTCTTCGCGACGGCACTTGCAGCTGTTTCCGCGGGGCTCGAGGTTCCGGCCGGTCTTGTCGGGCTCTCACCTCTCCTCGATCTCGATTGCACCACCAAATCGGTCCACGCCAACGCTCGACGCGACGTGATCGCCCCGGTGTCGGCATTGATGGCGATCGGAAAGCTTGGCGGACAGACGAACTCACCCGTCGACGGCGATCTGGCCGCGCTGCCGCCGTCGTTGCTGATCGCCGCCGAATCCGAGGTGCTCAGAGTCGATTCGGAGGTGATGGCGCAACGGCTCGCCGCCGCGGGGGTGCCGTGCTCGCTGCAGATCTGGAACGGCCAGGTTCACGCGTTTCCCGCCGTCTGGCCTGGCTTGCCGGAGAGTCGGGCAGCGCTACGTGACGTTGCCAGGTTCATTCGCACCAGGCTGGATGCGGTCCCGCCCCAGGCGTCACGTGCGCAGTGACGCGACAACTGCCCGTGCGAGGGCGTCGGCAGATCCAGGGGCGAATGGCAGAAAGAGTTCGGGCTCGATCAGTTCCACTTCCATGAGCAGTGGCTGATCCACCGGACCCACGACGTCCACACGCGCATAAAGCAATTCGCCAGGGCCGCATGGGGTCGCGGCCAGTGCTGCGTCGGCCACCGCGAGTTCGGCGGCGGACGGTTCGTGGAGGTGGTTGGTTCCGCCGTGAAATTCCTGCACGCGGAAGTCGTTGGCGGCCGGGATCTTCCGGACAGCGTGCGAGTAGCGTCCGCCGATGTGGATGATCGAGCGCTCACCGTCGACGACGTCCGAGACGAATGGCTGGACCAACGCGTCGTTGCCACTCTCGAGGATCGAGCTGAGGTGAGCGTGGGCCTGCGCGGACCCCGAGGCAAACTTTCCCACTCCGACAGCGCCGGCGGACACTGCCGGCTTGACGATGACGTCGGCACCCTCGAACGAAGGGAGGGTGAGTGTTTCGCTCTGTCCGGCAGCGATCACAGCGGTGGGGACGATAGGTACGCCGGCCGCGGCAAGTTCGGTGAGGTATCCCTTGTGTGCGTT
This sequence comes from Rhodococcus sp. YL-1, assembly GCF_001942025.1. Classification (NCBI taxonomy): domain Bacteria; kingdom Bacillati; phylum Actinomycetota; class Actinomycetes; order Mycobacteriales; family Nocardiaceae; genus Rhodococcus; species Rhodococcus sp. YL-1. Next base: position 284,785 of record NZ_CP017299.1, read on the forward strand.
CCACTTCACGATCGAGAGTGGATTGGCGATCGGAGCGGTCAGCTGATCGAGAACGGCAAGAAATTCGTCGAGGCGCTGGGTGTAGTCCCAGGTCGACCGGATCAGAACCAGGTCGGCGTCGATATCGAGGAGGGACGGGCTCGACCACGGCGCCATCGTCGACGCGATGCCGTAGGAGGTGAGAGCATCCATGACGAGTTTGCTTTCGACATCCGCCTCGCGGGCGGCGCCGTCACAGGTGAGCAGGAGAACCGTGGTCATGCCACGATGCTTTCACGGCTGGCGCCCTGTACGACTAGCGAGGTGGCCCCTCGTCGAGGACCAGCGAACCGGTCCCGGGTTGCCCGGTTGCGTCCACCCACGTCACCGCGACGGTGTCGCCGGGGCGGCGCGAGCTCATCGCCGCGTTGAGATCAGCGGACGACGCGATCCGGCTGCCACCGAACTCGGTGATGACCGCACCTTTGGTCAGCCCCACCCGCTCGGCCGGCGAATCGAAGCTCACGGCAACAACTTCGGCGCCGGCCGGCATGTCCGCGTGATCCTTCACCGCGACACCGAGTACGGGTGTCGGTCCCACACGCACGGTCTCGGAGGAGCGGCCACCGAGTACCTGCTCGACGATCGGTAGTGCGGTGTCGATCGGTATCGCGTAGGACTGAGGCGCCGGTGAGGTTTCGGTGCGGTCGGTGACGGCGTTGCCCGCGCTGCTGACGCCGATCAGCTCGCCAACGGCGTTGACCAGGGGGCCACCGGAATCGCCAGGCCGGATGTCCGCGTCCACCTCGATGAGGCCCTTCAACTGGTTTCGCGATCCGTCGGACACGTTGCGGGTGTTGACGGTGACACCGAGGTTGGTGATGACGCCGGGAGCAGGGACGGGTACTCCGCCGCCTTCCGCATTTCCGATTGCGGTGACGGAGTCCCCGCGAGCGGCTTCTGCTGATTTGCCGACCACAGCCACCGGCAGATCGTCAGCGCCCGCGAGTCGAAGGACGGCAAGATCGCTGACGCTGTCGTACCCGAGGATCTCGGCGTCGTAGATCAGCCCGTTGGACATGCTGACGGCAGTGACGTCCGAGGCTCCGCTGATGACGTGGTGATTCGTGAGCACCACTCCGTCAGGGGAGAGCACGATCCCGGTCCCAGCAGTGGTGGTGAATCCGGCCGGCGCCGTGATGGTGACGATGGTGGGGACCACCCGGGCCGAGAGCTCCTCCGGGGTGAGCGGAACAACCGGCGCGGGTGGGGTGGTCGTGATGACGGTGACCGGTGCGGACTCGATCGTTCCCGGAGTCAGGGGCGGTGCGACCAGCGCGAGACCACCGAGGCCGGCTGCGAGAACGACGGCCGTCCACAGGCCGCGTCTGCTCGCACGTTTGGTCATCCAGCCGTCCGTCCCGCCGGTGTCATGCCATCGAGTCGTGAAAGGTGAAGATTACCGATTCGGCGAATCTTCGGCCACAAAACCGGGCAACATGCCGTCCGCGCGGAGCGTCGCCAGGGACGGCGCGGCAGCGTCCTTTGCGGAGAGCTCGTAGGTCAGAGGGTTGCCCTTACGGTCTGTTCTCGGCCATTCGATCTCGAGTTCCGGATCGAAGGGATCGAGGTCGCGGTCCAGGTTGGGCGAGTATTCGATGCTGCACAGGTACATCACTGTCGATCCGTCTTCGAGTGAAAGGATCGCGTGGCCGAGGCCTTCCTCCAGGAACACCGCTCGTCGATCGACGTCGTCGATCACCACTGCATCCCACTCGCCGAAGGTCGGTGATCCGACGCGCAGGTCTACGACAACGTCCAGGAAGGCACCTTTCACGCAGGTGATGTACTTCGCCTGTCCGGGCGGATTGTCGGTGAAGTGGATCCCGCGGAGGCTACCGGCTTCGGAAACCGAGCAGTTGGCCTGCGCGAGGTCGAGAGTGCGGCCCGTCGCGGCGGTGAAGGCGGAGCTTTTGAACCATTCGAGAAAGACACCGCGGTTGTCGCCGAACTGCTTCGGTGTAATTTCCCAAGCTCCGGCGATCTTCAGTGGACGGATTTCCACGTCACCATTCCTTGCCGTGCTCGAGCAGCTCGAGTAGGTAGTTGCCGTACCCGGATTTGCCCAATGCTTCTGCCTGAGTGCGTAATTGGTCGGAGCTGATGAATCCTTGACGCCACGCAACCTCTTCAGGGGAACCGATCTTGAGGCCTTGGCGGTGTTCGATGGTCCGCACGTAGTTCGCTGCCTCGAGCAGGGAATCGGGTGTGCCGGTGTCGAGCCACGCGGTTCCGCGGGGGAGGACATCGACAGAAAGTTTGCCAGCTTCGAGATAGTGCTGATTGATGTCGCTGATTTCGTATTCGCCACGCGCAGAGGGCTTCAGAGTGCGTGCGATGTCCACGACGTCGCTGTCGTAGAAATAGAGGCCGGGGACTGCGTAATTGGATTTCGGCGACGTCGGCTTTTCCTCGATGGACACGGCGCGACCCGAGTCGTCGAATTCGACGACGCCGTAGGCGGTCGGATTCGAGACCCAGTAAGCGAATACGGCTCCGCCGTCGATGTCGGAGAAACGCCTGAGTTGGGTTCCGAGGCCGGGGCCGTAGAAGATGTTGTCGCCGAGGACGAGCGCCACGGAGTCGGATCCGATGTGCTCTGCGCCGAGGGTGAATGCCGTTGCGAGGCCGTTCGGTTCGTGTTGCACTGCATAGGTGAGGTTGACGCCGAATTGTGAGCCGTCGCCGAGAACCCGGCGGAATTGTTCGGCGTCGTGTGGGGTCGTGATGATCAAGATGTCGCGAATGTCGGCGAGCATGAGAGTGGAGAGCGGGTAGTAGATCATCGGCTTGTCGTAGACAGGCAAGAGTTGCTTGCTCACTCCGAGGGTGATCGGGTGCAACCGCGACCCGGTGCCACCGGCCAGAATGATTCCGCGCATGCGTGCAGTGTCCTGCACTCCTGCCTGCCGACGCAAACGGACATGACACGCCCGGCCGCTAAAGTGGGGTTCGTCCGATGAGCCTGAGGAGATGACGTGCGACTACTGGTCACCGGGGGTGCCGGCTTCATCGGTGCCAATTTCGTTCATCAGACGGTGGCGACGCGTCCCGACGTGGAAGTCACGGTTCTCGACGCTCTGACCTACGCCGGAAATCGCCAGTCCCTGGCGTCCGTCGAGGACCGGATCACGTTTGTCCACGGCGACGTGGCCGACGAGCCGCTGGTCGACGATCTTGTCTCGCGCTCCGACGCAGTCGTGCACTTCGCGGCCGAAAGCCACAACGACAATTCCCTCGCCGACCCCGAACCGTTTTTGCGCACCAACGTCATGGGAACCTTCTCGCTCCTGCAGGCTGTGCGTTCGCACGGGGTCCGTTATCACCACATTTCGACCGACGAGGTGTACGGCGACCTCGAACTGGATGATCCGGCGAAGTTCACGGAGACGACACCGTACAACCCGTCGAGCCCGTACTCCGCGTCCAAGGCGTCGAGTGATCTGTTCGTGCGCGCCTGGGTGCGCTCGTTCGGGATCGCGGCGACCATCTCGAACTGCTCCAACAATTACGGCCCGTACCAGCATGTGGAGAAGTTCATCCCACGCCAGATCACCAATCTGCTCGACGGAGTGCGTCCACGGTTGTACGGGGAAGGCCGCAACGTCCGCGACTGGATTCACGTCGAGGACCACAACCGCGCCGTCTGGGACATTCTGGACCGCGGAAAGTTCGGCGAGACTTATCTGATCGGCGCCGACGGTGAAACCGACAACCGGACGGTGATTGCGGCTCTGCTCGAAATTTTCGGACGCAAGCCGGACGATTTCGACTTCGTCACCGACCGCCCTGGTCACGATCTGCGGTATGCGATCGATTCGACGCGACTGCAGCAGGAGCTCGGGTGGAAGCCGCAGTACCGCGATTTTCGAAGCGGACTGGAAGCCACCGTCGAGTGGTATCGCGACAACGAGCAGTGGTGGCGTCCGCAGAAGGCCGGCGTCGAGACGCAGTATTCCGCGTCCGAGAAAGTGGTCTGACCGAACGTCAGGCTTTGGTGGGGTCCGGCACCCGCGAGCGCTCGTGCACGAGTGCATTGCGCAGGCCTCGTGATCCCGACAGTGCAGCCACGACGCCGGCAAAGACCTCACAGAGGGTGAACAGCAGCCTCGACGCCAGTGCGAGGCCGAGCGCGACGCCGGCATCCATGAACGGTGAAAGCGCTGCGACGATGACGGCTTCGCGGACACCGATTCCGGACGGGACGACAAAGACGAGGACCCCCGCGCACATACCGAGGGCGAGAGCGCCGATGCACTGGACGAGCCCACGGATTTCGAAGCCGGCCGAACTGGACGCGAGCAGCCACAACTGGATGCCGTAGAGCACCCAGCTTGCTGCGCACCAGCCCAACGCGAGCGCAATCTTGTGCATCGTGAGCGGCTTGTGCAGCGGCGTGCGGCGGAGCAGTTTCAGCGCGAGGTTCACCAGGCGTGTGAGCACCGGCGGGTAGGCGCAGACCAATGCGATCGGTACGAGGATGATCACGCCGACCGCTGCCGCCGTGCTGACCTCGAACAGGGCAGGTAGACCGAAGAGGCCGACGACCAGCGCCGAAGTTGTGCTCAACCCCACCGTGACCAGCACTGCGACAAAGCCTGCGGCACGGGACACACCGGCGCGCCTCACGAGTTCCGTTTGCAGAACGAAGGCCCAGACACTGCCGGGAAGGTACTTGCCGAGTTGGCCGACCAGATAAGCGCGAGCGGCGTCGAAGGCCGGAATCGGTTGTTCGAGGGCGCCGAGTGCGTGTTGCCAGGCCCGCACTGCGGCACCCATACCGAGGAAGATGAACACCGACGAGGCGGCAAGCGTCCACCAGTTCAGCTCGGTGATCGTGTTCTTGACCTCGGACCATTGGGACTTCACCGCGAAGATGATCGCGACGACGATCGCGAGGGTGACGAGGACCTTGAATCCGTTGACGAGAAGGCCGCGTAGAGCGTTCGGCTCTGCGGCCGGTTCGACGTCTTCGACCGGTTGTTCAGATTCGGGAGAGGTACTCACGCGCCTGCATCCCGCCCGTTCGTCATTTCGCAGACGATACCAACCAGGATTTGTCTCGCTAAACCACGAGCGGTTTGTCGGCGCGTTCCCGCCACCAGGTGAAGGCCTCCGACAGCGAGTCCGGAATGGCCGGTGACGTGCCGAAGCTTCCCGCGGCGTACACGGCTTCGATCGCGGCGATGTCCTCCTCCGCGATTCCCGACCGACTCATTCCGACCCGGTTGACACCGTGCAACGACACCGGGTTGCCGAAGGCCTTGGAGAAGGGCGGGACGTCCTTGACCACGACGGTTCCCATGCCGATCATGGATCCGGATCCGACGACGCGTCGTTGGTGCGCGACAGTGTGCATGCCCAGGTTGACGCCGTCTCCGACGCTGACGTGCCCGGCAAGCGTCGTACCGGAGGACACGACGCAGCGGTCACCGATCTGCACGTCGTGCTCGATTCCCACTCTGTTCATCACGAAGCAGTCTTCGCCGATTTCGGTGCGGCGTTCGCTTCCCTGATGGACTGTGCTCAATTCGCGAATCGTCGTTCGAGCACCGATTCGAATTCCCAGACCGGCGCTGACGGACCAGGACGTCGGATGTAACGCGCCGAGGATCTCGGGGGGAGCTCCCAAGACCGCTCCCGAGCCGATCCAGCAGTCGTCGCCGATCTCGAGTGGGCCCGTGAGTACCGCGTTCGGTCCGATCGTGACTCCCGCCCCGATCAGTACGTCGGCGCCGATCACGGCGGTCGGATGGATGTGGCAGTCGGCTCGTTCAGACATGCAGGTTCCGGAATCCTCTCGAAGTATCGAATCGTGTTTCGATACGCTTCCTGGGTTGTCGGGGTATTTCGTTCCGACGACGGTCGGATGAATCTATCGGAGGTAACTCAGTGATCGCGATATCCAGTATCTCGTTCGGGGAAGAAGTCGAGCGCGAGGTGCTGGACACTCTGCGATCGGGAATCGTCGCGCAGGGACCCAAGGTGAAGCGGCTCGAGGACGAGTTCGCGGCGCTGGTCGGAACGCGACACGCGGTGGCGGTGAACAACGGCACGACCGCATTGATCGCGGCTCTTCAGGTCCAGGATCTTCAGCCAGGTGACGAGGTTCTGACCACGCCGTTCACATTCGTGGCCACCCTCAATGCAATTCTCGAGGCAGGCGCGACCGCGAGGTTTGCCGATATCTCCGAGTCCGATTTCAACATCGACCCGGCAGTCGCTGCCGATCGAATCGGTGACCGCACGAAGGTTCTGATGCCGGTTCATCTGTACGGACAGTCGGCGGACATGGGCGCATTGATGCCGCTGGCATCGAAAAACGGTCTGACTGTCGTCGAGGACGCCGCTCAGGCCCACGGAGCGACGTACGACGGGCGAGGCGCCGGCAGTTTCGGTGTGGGTTGCTTCTCGTTCTATGCAACGAAGAACCTCACGACCGCCGAGGGCGGAATGATCACGACCGACGACGACGCGATCGCCGATCGACTTCGGGTCCTGCGCAACCAGGGCATGCGGGCGCGCTACCAGTACGAGATGGTCGGCCAGAACTACCGGATGACTGACCTCCAGGCGAGCTTGGCTCTGCCCCAGATGGCGACGTACATGCAGCAGGTCGAGGCGCGCCGCCGGAATGCGGAGGCGTTGCGTGTCGGCCTGAAGGATGTCGAAGGACTGATCCTGCCGAGCGAACTGTCCGGTCGTGGACATGTCTGGCATCAGTTCACCTTGCTGCTGGCCGAAGACGCACCGATCACTCGCGACCAGTTGAGTGAGCGTCTGGCCGCGAAGGACATCGGTAGCGGCATCTACTACCCGAAGGCCGTCTACGACTACGAGTGCTACCGCGAACATCCGCGCGTCGTCATCGACGAGACGCCGGTGGCCACTTCGGTTGCGTCGCGGTGCCTGAGCATCCCCGTCCACGCTGCGTTGTCCGCCGGCGACGTCGATCAGATCGTTGCCGCGGTACGCGGCGCCATGGAGGCCTGAAAAATGACTGCTAGCAATCCACGTATCGCTCTTGTCGGATCCGGTCAGATGGGCTCGCTGCATGCGCGGGTCATCGCGCAGTCGCCGCTGTGCGAGTTGGATCTGCTGATCGAGCCGCGCGAGGAGCAGGGCAAAGCTGTTGCTGCGCGGTTCGATACGCGTTGGGCCGCCGATTTCGACTCGCTCGACGGTATCGACGCCGTCGTGATCGCCGCTGCTACGCCGGCGCACTACGAGTTGGCCGGGCGGGTTCTCGATCTGGGGAAGCCTGTCCTGGTGGAGAAGCCGTTGGCTGCGACGTACGAGCAGAGCGTCGACCTGGTCGATCGTTCACGCGCGTCCGGTGTTCCCCTGATGTGTGGACTGCTCGAACGGTTCAATCCCGCTGTCCGCACCGCCCGCGAGTTCTCCGGCGATGTGTGGCAGGTGAACGGTATCCGTCACTCGCCGTTCGTTTCCCGCATTCCGACGGGTGTCGCGACGGACCTGCTGATTCACGATATCGACCTTGCCATCGGATTTGCCGGCTCGGAACCCAGTTTGGCAAAAGGGGAGTTCGGCTACTTCCACCCGACGTCCGTGCAGAACCGGTCGGAAGATTGCGCCGACGCCGTATTGCGCTTCGGATCAGGTGCTGTTGCAACGATTTCCGCGAGCCGGATCAGTCAGCGCAAGATTCGCCAGCTGTCGTTGCTCGAGGCCGATCGACTCATCGAGATCGATCTCCTGCGTCGCGACATCACGATCTACCGGCACATCGACGACAACATGCCCACCGATCGGGACGGCTACCAGCAGCAGACGGTCATCGAAATTCCGACGATCCGCTACAGCGAGGAACCGCTTGCCGCGCAGCTGACGCATTTCCTCGGATTGGTGCAGGGCACCGGTGACGCGGACGGTGAGCGAGCGTCGATTCTGCCCGCTCACCGCGCGGTTCACGAGGTGACGGAATCTGCGTTGGCTGCAGCGTTGTCGTCCTGACCGCTGCGTCGGCGTCGGAAGGCCCAGGCACCTTGAGACAGTGCCAGGAGTAATCCGACGCCGGCGACAGTCCAGCCGAAAGTGCTTCCGGGTGGACTGAATTCGATGGTGAGGGCGGATCCGGACGTGGCACTCGGCGGTAGATCGACCTGCAACAACCCGCCGGGGCTCGCCTTCGTCTCGACCGTCTGACCATCGACAGTCGCCGTCCAGCCCGGCCAGGCCAGTAGGGCGAATGTAACCGTGCCGGACCCGGTGTACTCGACGGTTTCCCTGGTGTCCGTAGCGGCGGCATCGCCACGTACGTCGAGACCAGGCGTCGCTGCGGATACGCGACCGTCGGGCCACTGATGCTCGGTGGTGCGATGGCCGACCGTGACCACCCGATCCGGCGATACGGTCCACTCGCCCTCGGGTAGGGCGTCGAGGGCGCGTTTTCCGCCGTACGGTCCGGAATTCTGAACGACGACCGTGTCGACTCGCATCGCGTCGAGCCAGGACACACCCGTTCCCGGCGATTCAGCGAGCAGTCGGTCGACGCCGTCCGGACACTGGACGCCGCCGTAGTAGTTCAAGCACAGTGCTTGAACGAAATCGTTGTAGCTGATTCCGGCGTAGCTGTTGACGGCATTGACTCCGGCAGGCTGCCAGGCGTTGCCGAACAGGAGGTCACCCCACTGCCCGGTTTCGTTGTCCGGCGGGATGTTGACGGGGTCGGCAATCGCGAAAGTGGTTCCCTGGTAACGGTCCTCGAACTTGGACTCCAGGAATGCCACCTGCCTGGGGAACTTCCACGGTGTCACGTTGTAGTTTCCGGTGAACCAGAAATTGGTCTGAGCACTGAGCACGACGACGATGCCGACAGCGAGTGCACCGGCGAGGTAGCGGGGCTTTCGGTAGGCCACGACCAACGCGAAGACGGTGAGAACCACGGTGATTATCAGTGATGCCGAGTGAATACCGATGTCTTCCGGGACATTCGACCAGGCAAGATAGAACTGAAGTGCCAACAATCCCGCGGTGATGATTGATCTTGTCCGGATTCGATCACGATGCAGTCCGGCAGAGAGGGCGACCGCCGTGACCACGATGGCGGGCAGTTGACCGTACTCGAGCAGTCGCGCTGGCCAACGGAACAGCCAGAGATTCGACGGTCCGAGAAGTAGTACGACGTAGATTCCGCCGAATACGAACAGCGAGACGCTGTGGCGGCCCAACTTCTTCAGTGACTTCCACTGAATCCACGGTGCGAGCGGTATGAGGAACCAGGCCAGGTACACCAGTGGAATCGTCATGGCAGGCGAAGCGAAAGCGGTGACGTACGGTTGGTTCGACGGGCCGGAGAGGTTGAGCAGGTCACCGAGATCGGGTCGAAGCGAACCGTCGTTCGCGATTCCGGACTGAGTACGCACCGACACGCCGGTGGTGAAGAGCAACGGTAGATACACGATCAGCGACATCATGATGATCGCTGCCGCGCTGATCATCAGTGATTTGATGCTGCCTGCGCGTTTGATTGCGATGCATTCCGCTATGACAGCGAGGTAGACGACCGCGACACCGACAGCGCCGTACGGGTTTCCGGTGGTCATCGCAAGATAGCCGAAAACGATCGGTACCAGGGGGTTCACTCGGCCGAGGGCGCTGGCGCGGGTAGACCACCAGACGTGGGGGATCCAGGCGAAGGCGATCAGCCCGGACGCCCAACTGGAGGCGTCGAAATAGAGCGTGTATCCGGCGAACGGCATGGCAAATCCGGCGATGAAAGCCATCGACCGATTGGCGCCGTACTGGCGGGCCACCAGATAAACGCCTACCGCGAGAATCGCCATGAATTGCATCTTGACCAGGGTGATTCCGATTCCCAGGTTCGGAATGAGTGCAATGGCAACCGAATCCAGAAGGATCACGGGATTGTATGTCCCGTAAAGGGCTTCGGCTGTGACATTGCCGCCGGCCCACAATTCGGGAATGAGCTTCGGCCATGACCCGGACAGGATTCGCTGGCCGATCGTGTGCCAACCAGGCGTGAAAGCTGCTGCGCTGTCGTCCCAGTAGTAGAACCACCGATTGGAGATCAGTGGGATGGCGGCGACGATCGACACCAGAGCGGCGAGAAGAATTGGCGGCACCACGCGTTGTGCGAGCGGTAAGTCAGATTTCACGATGTGCTTTCGTCTTCGAGTCGATGGCTGTTGTTCGGAGCCTGGGTCGTGCTCTTTTTCTCGGAGCCTGGGCTGCGCCTTGTTTCTCGGAGCGTAGTATTCCGACGAGTTCGAACTGCAGTCGGGGAAGTAAGGAGATCGGGACGTGGCGACATCGCGAACGGAACCCGTTCGTGGGGAACCAGCTACGCCGGAACTCTCGGTGATCATCCCCGCATACAACTCAGGCGAGGTGCTGGAGTCGACGGTGCGTCAATTCGCCGAGTACTTCACCAGCCGCCCGGCCGAGAGCGCCGGTCAGGTCGAGATCATCGTCGTGGAGAACGGTTCGACGGACAACACTGCCGACGTGTGTGCTGCTCTGGCAGCTTCCTGGTCTTGGCCTGGAGTGACCTTCCTGCCGATGAGCAGCGACAAAGGGATGGGCGCAGCGCTTCGCGCCGGGACGCTTGCTTCGCGTGGACGACGCGTGTTGCTCACCGCGGACGACCTTCCGTTCGGTTTCGGTGACATCGAAGGCGCCGACCGCGTGATGGCGGATCTAGGGTCCGTCCCGCCGGTCGTCATCGGTTCAAAGGCTCATTCGGACTCAGAGGTGGAACGTGGCTTGCTGCGTTCGGTGATGACGGGTGGATTCGCGACGCTGCGACGGGTGGTGCTGGGTACCCGCACGGGCGATCCCCAGGGAACTTTCATCGTCGACGGTGTCTTGCTACGTCGAATCGCACCCTCGTTGACCGAGCGTGGCTTCCTTTTCACCACCGAATTGGACTACGCGCTCGAATTGGCTGGGGTGCGCCCGGTCGAGGTCCCGATCCGACTCAGCGACGATCATCTGGCGCACGCGAGCCGTATCTCGCCCAAGGACGTGGTCCAGATGGCGAAGGGTCTGTTGTCGCTTCGTCGGCGAAAGACCGAGCTGCGCTCCGCCGCTGCAGTGAGTAATCACGGGTAGACCTGGTGTGACTCGGTGCCCGGGGCGCCGAGGTGCGGATTCGCGATACCCTGCGGGGCGTGGATACCGTGAACACGACCGATGACCAGTCCGATTCCGGAGTCGAGTTGATCGAACGCAGCGCGACGTCGGATCGACTGCTGGCGCAGCGGACGTTGTTCACCGGAACTTCGCCCGTCGCCAGTGACGAACTGTATGCGGTGACCAAGGTCGGTATGTCGACGCGATCGCGGTTCGAGTTGCGGCTTCAGCCGGGCGCGGTCGCGCACACCAATACCTTCTTCGGTCGTTTTCCGGCCAGCTACTGGCAGCGCTGGACCAATGTCACCGAGGTCACCGTCACTGCACATGTCGTGGCCGATACCGCTTGCCGCATCCAGATCCAGGCCTCGGACATCGGTGGCCACCGTCGTATCGTGACGAACGTCGTCGTGACCGGCGACGAGCGAGTGTCCATGACCGCCCCGCTCGATACTTTCGTCGACGGCGGGGCACTGTGGCTGCAGTTCGAAGCGCAGGGTGGCGGCGCAGTGGTCGACGATGTGGAATGGACCGTCGTCTCGCCGGAGTCGATTCGCCCGGTAGCCGTGGCGATCTGCACGTTCAATCGTGCGGACGACTGTGCGCGCACGGTCGAGGCCCTCGCGTCCGACGAGCGTGTACTCGCGTTGCTCGACGCTCTGTACGTCGTCGATCAGGGAACGGATCCGGTAGAGAGCCGTGAGCTGTTCCAGGAAGTGTCGAAGAAGTTCGGTTCGCGGTTGCAATATCTGCGGCAGGCGAATCTGGGTGGTGCCGGCGGATTCACCCGGGGCCTGTACGAGGCTTCGGCGGCCGGGCCGCACGCCGACGTGATCTTGATGGACGACGACATTCTGTGCGAACCCGAATCGGTTCTTCGACTGAGTGCGTTCGCGAACATGACGACGGAGCCGGCGTTGATCGGTGCCCAGATGCTCTTCCTGTTCAACCCCGACTACCTGCTGGCTTCGGGTGAACGCGTGGATCTGGGCACGCTTCAGCGTGGTGTACCGACCGATGAGCACGGTGTTCGTAACCGGAGTGTGCTCGAGAAACTGCCGGAACGTCGCGTGGACGCCGAATACAACGGCTGGTGGTCTTGCCTGATTCCTGCTGAAGCCATCGAGCGGATCGGCTTGCCACTGCCGGTCTTCTTCCAGTGGGACGACGTCGAGTACAGCTTGCGGGCCGGGCGGGCCGGGATTCCCACCATCACGTTGCCGTCGGCTGCTGTGTGGCATGCGGACTTCTATTGGAAGGACGTCGACGGTTTCGCGCACTACTTCAGTACGCGCAACGGACTCATCACCGCTTCGCTCGACCCGGGGTTCGCGCCCAAAACGCTCGCGAAGCAACTCTCTCGCGACATTTCGCATTCGATCGTCGGGTTGCAGTACGGCCTTGCACACACGCAACTCCGGGCGATCGAGGGATTCCTCGAGGGGCCGGAAGGTTTGGCGGACGGTGGGCAGGAGGCGCTTGCCGCGATCAACCAGGAACGTAAGCGCTTCCCCGAGACGGTAACTCGCCCGGCGTCGGAGTTGCCGGGGAGGCTGCCGATCCGTCGCGTTGCGCCCAGCCCGAAACCCGGTTTGTGGACAGACCTCGTTTTGGCGAAACGCGCTGTGATGCAGGCGCGCAATCATCTGGAGCGGGGTCCGGTGGCGATCTCGTACGAAGATGCGCAGTGGTGGCACGTCGGACGTTTCGATCACGTCTTCGTCACCGATGCTTCGCAGGGAGGCGTGCGTGAACGCCGCTTCGACAGCGAGAAGGCCGCCGAGATGAGCGGTCGCCTCGCCGGCGTCATGAAGCGGTTCCTCGCCGAAGCGCCAAGTGTGGCTGAAGCATTCGCTCGTGAGTTCCCGCAGCTCACCAGCCGCGAGAACTGGGCCCGTCTGTACGAAAAGTGAGCCTCAACGCACTATCTTGGCGATGACCTGCTCGTTGTCGACGGTGTACCCGAGATATTCGAACGAGATGCCGGTGCGTGTGACGAACTCCGTCCACGCCCGGTACTCGTGCAGCTGCCACCCGGGATAGTTGAAGAACTCGTCGAAGACGACGATCGACCCGGGTACCAGTCGGTCGCCGAGCAGATCGAGCACGGTCTTGGTGGACGAGTAAAGGTCGGCGTCGAGGTGCAGGAACGCAACGGGGCCGGATTCGTCGTTCAGGAACGAGGGCAAGGTGTCCTCGAAGAGGCCCGGAACAAGTTGCGCTCCAGGCACTTCGGGGATGGATTCCTGAGCGAACTCGCCGACCGGGAACCCGGTGCGCCAGGTCTCCGGAAGGCCGGAGAACACGTCGAAACCTGCGACGGTCCCCTCGCGTTCGGTGAAAGCCTCCGCGACGATCCTGAGTGTGGTTCCGCTGGCGACGCCGAATTCGAGTGCCATGCCGGGTATTTCGATCAAGCCCAATGCGTGGCGCAGCGTGTCGTGCGGGTGGCCGAATGTCTCCGCGACGCGAAGGTGTTCGAGGATGAACTCGGCAGTCGACGCTGTCGCTTCCAGATCCACGGCGTAGGCCAGATCCCGACGCTGGCGAAATTCCAGCTCGTCGATCCTGGACCGGAGGCCCGCGATGTCACCGCGGGCCTCGGCCAGTTCGTCACGTGAGAGTGCCAGCGCGTCGAGGATCTGTTGCGTGCGATCTGCGTTGCGCCGGTCGGCGGCCTCGACCACCTCGGATACCGCACGCTGAAGCTTGGTTCTGGCGCTGGAACGGAACTGCTCGAACATGGCAACCTCTCGTCGGGATCACCCCCATGCTGCCAGGCTTTGTTCGCTACCGGTCCCGACCGCGGTAGTGACTCTTGAGTTGTCGGGAGATCACCTTGATCTCCCGCGTCCTCTCTGCCTGCAGACGAGCATCGCTTCGCGCGGCGTTCCATGCATTCTCTCGCTGTAGTTTCCGGTAGCTCGCGAGCCTCCGCTCATCGATATCGCCACGCCCGAGTGCGCTCAGGACTGCGCATCCCGGCTCGGAGTTGTGTGCGCAATCGGAGAACCGGCACTCTGCAATCAGCTCCTCGATCTCGGGGAACGTCTTCTCGATCCCCTCCGCCGCGTTCCACATGCCGACCCCTCGCAGGCCGGGTGTGTCGATCAGTGTCCGGCCGCCGGAGAATGAGATCAACTCTCTGGTGACGGTGGTGTGGCGTCCCTTTCCGTCACCGGTCCGAACGCGACCGGTCTCGAGTCGATCGGCGTCTGTGGTGTCCGCGAGGAGGGCGTTCGCGAGCGTCGACTTACCGGCGCCTGATGGACCGAGTATCGCCACGGTGCCGTCCAGAACTGCATCGAGTACATCCATTCCTTCGTTGGTCTCGGCACTGACGGCCAGCACTGTTGCGCCGGGCGCAATGGCAGTGACCTCGGCGAGAGTGTCGGAGATATAGTGAGCTGCATCCGATTTGGTGAGTGCGACGACAGGGGTTGCACCACTTTCCCAGGCGAGTGCGAGTAGTCGCTCGATGCGCCCGAGATCGACGTCGCCGTCCGAAGCCGTGGCGATGACGACGGTGTCGACATTGGCCGCCAGAATCTGGCCTTCCGATTTTCCGGATGCCGAGGATCGAACGATGCTGCTTGATCGAGGGAGTATCGAAGTGACCGTGTGCATCTCGGGTTCGCGTGAGTCCCGTAACTCGGCCACGGCGACCCAGTCACCCGTACAGAGTGGATCGCTGCCGCTGAGTGCGCGAACTGTGCCTTCGGCGACGGCCACGTCGCATCGGCCGCGGTCGACGCGAAGAATGCGCCCGGGTGCGGAGTCCGGTGGGGCCAGGTCAGTGAATGTGTTCGAGAGTGTTGCGTTCCAACCGTATTCGGTCAGGGGCGTGCTGTTTTCCGACATGGTGAGTGTGTCCTCGAGTGCGAAGAAGTGTGAATTTTGACGGCGCTGAAACTGCGGAACACGACAGTCATCAATACTCACTCCTCGAAAATCTCAGGACGCACCATGCGTCGGATCAGAATCGTCTCAGCCGCGGTCGCGACTGTGCAACTGATTTAAAAGAGATCGGCTAACTGATTCAACTCAGGCCGACTGACTCAACTCGGGCGTGCGAACTTCTCTTCCCGGCCGAGCTTGCGCAGTCGCATCCACTCGCGCAGTCCGGCCGGATCGCGGCGGGTGATCAGGAAGTACCAGCCGAACCGAACCCATTCCTGCGGAAGCAGTTTCCGCATTCCCGGTTGGGAGAGGATGTATCCACGGTTGCGGTACGTGAAGTAGCGCTTCGCGTCGTTGTCGGGGTACTGCGTGTGCATGCGTCCGCCGAGGATCGGCTTGAACTCGTCCGCGCCGTTGGGGTGGACGTAGGCAGTTTGCAGGCAGGTACCGAACTTCAGGCCGGAGCGCACGAGGCGACGGTGTACCTCGACCTCGTCGCCGCGGACGAACAGGCGTAGATCCGGAACTCCGACGGCATCGATCGCGTCGGCGGTGAACAGTGCGCCGTTGAAGAGGGACGCGATACCGGGCAGGAGATCCTCGTCGCCGAGCTCGGAACGCAACCGGCGCCACGACGTGCCGCGGCGAAGTGGGAAAGCGAGTCGGTCGGGGTCGTCGATGTCGCAGACGACGGGGGAGACCTCGGCCAGGTCGTTCCGAATTGCACAGTCGAGCAGTGTTTCCAGGACCTCAGGCCCCTCCGGGCGGCCGTCGTCGTCGGCGAGCCAGACGCGGTCGGCGCCGAGTGAAAGCGCGTAGAGAATGCCAAGAGCAAATCCTCCGGCACCGCCGAGGTTGTGCTGAGAACCGATGTAACTGGTCGGCAGTGGAGCGTTGTCGACGAGCTCTTTCACATCGGCTTCGTCGGCATTGTCGACGACAACCAGATGATCGAGCGGACGCGACTGGGTGCTGAGAACCTTCAAGGATTCGGCCAGCAGTTCACGACGCTTGTGAGTGACGACGACCCCGATGATTTTCTCGGGTGCGCTCACGGGGTGTTCTCCCGTTCCATTTCTTTGATCACGTGGCGCACATGTTCGGCGGCGTCGTCACCTTCGTAGGCGCGTACGACGTCTTCGATGTCGCCTTGCATGCGGATCTGGCCGTGGTCGATCCACATCGCACTGTTGCACAGCTGAGCGAGGAATTCGTTGGAGTGGCTGGCGAATACCAGGATGCCGGAGCGTTCCACCAGCTTCTGCAGCCGGATGCGGGCCTTCTTCATGAATTCCGCGTCGACGGCACCGATGCCCTCGTCGAGAAGCAAGATCTCGGGATCGATACTGGTCACGACGCCCATGGCAACGCGAACGCGCATACCGGTGGAGTAGGTACGCAGTGGCATGGAGAGGTATTCACCGAGTTCGGTGAATTCGGCGATCTCGTCCATCTTCGCGAGCATCTGCTTGCGGGTCTGACCAAGGAACAGGCCGCGGATGATGATGTTCTCGTACCCGGAGATTTCCGGGTCCATGCCGACACCGAGGTCGAAGACGGGTGCGACGCGTCCGCGAATGCTGGCGGATCCCCGGGTCGGTTCGTAGATTCCGGAGAGCAGGCGCAGCAGGGTGGATTTGCCGGCGCCGTTGTGGCCGACGAGCCCGATGCGGTCGCCTTCCTTGAGCGTCATCGTGATGTCGCGGAGCGCTTCGACGACGACGACATCGGAGTCGTTGCGGCCGATGGATCCTCCGGCCTTGCCGAGGAAGGCCTTCTTGAGCGAGCGGGATTTCGCGTCGAAGATCGGGAAGTCGACGCACGCGTTCTGCGTGTGGATGCTGACTGGCTGACTCATGTGTTTCCTCTAGACCCAGTAGGGCACGCGTGCCCGGTACTTGCGGAGTGCCAGAATCGCGACGGCCCAGCCGACGACGGTGAAGGCGATGACGATGTACCAGTGGTATGCCTGCTGGTCGGCCCCGATGAGTGGTGCTCGGATGATCTCGAGGTAGTGGTACAGCGGGTTGAGCTCGGCGAGTCGCACGCGCCCTGCGGCTTCTGGACTTTGATCCTTGAGAGCCTGCGTCGTCCACATGATCGGCGTCAGCACGAACAGCAGCAGGGTGAGGCTGCCGAGGATGGGGGCGATGTCGCGGTACCGGGTGGAGAAGATACCGAAGACGATCGAGACCCACAGCGTGTTCGCGACGATCAGCACGAATGCCGGTATTGCCGCGAGCGCCGTCCAGCTCATGTTCTGCCAGATACTGAACGCGAACAGAAGAACTATGTAGATCGCGAAGTTGTGCGCGAAGAACAGCACCTGACGCCAAACCAGGCGATATACGTGCACACTCAACGCCGACGGCAACTGCTTGATCAGGCCCTCGTTGGCGATGAAGACCTCGGAACCTTCGAGAATGCTTGCACTGATCAGGTTCCACACGATCAGCCCGACCGTGACGTACGGCAGGAACTCCTTGAGCGGAATGTTCAGCAACGCGGAGTACAGAAGACCCATCGCGGCGGCCTGAACGCCGGTGGCGATCGTGATCCAGAACGGACCGATCACCGACCGGCGGTAGCGCTGTTTGATGTCCTGCCAGCCGAGGCTGAGCCACAACTCACGCTGATTCAGACCGTCGCGAAGGTCTTTGAACGCACGACGGAACGTCTGGGAGTCGGACACGGGCGCGGGTGCGCCCGGCGTCTCGGATTCGATTGCGGATGCTGACACGGAGGTCGAGCCTACCGGCCTGGCGTCGGAGCCGGTTTTCCCGCGGACTTCGTGGTGGTCCGAGTTACAGATACTGGCCGGTTCCTGGGCTCTGTTGGTCCGGATGGGCAGGCGAATGCGGAGCCCCGATGCTCATGCCGGGAGGCAGTGCGCCCTGACGCATCTGTTCGAGCTGAGCGCGCGCTGCCATCTGCTGCGCGAACAGTGCGGTCTGAATTCCGTGAAACAGTCCTTCGAGCCAGCCGACGAGTTGGGCCTGCGCGATTCGCAGTTCGGCGTCCGAGGGAATGGAGTCGTCGGTGAACGGGAGGCTCAGTCGCTCGAGTTCTTCACGGAGTTCGGGTGCCAGGCCTTGTTCCAGTTCTCGGATGGACGAGGTGTGGATGTCCTTGAGGCGCTTGCGGCTGGCGTCGTCGAGCGGCGCGGCGCGCACTTCTTCCAACAGTTGTTTGATCATCGTGCCGATTCTCATGACCTTCGCCGGCTGCTCGACCATCTCGGCGACGGACTCGGCTTCGGATTCCGCGCCTTCGGTGGTGCCAGATGTGGAGGCCTCTGCCTCGGCCGCCGGCATCGCGACGGGTCGACCGTCGGGTCCGATAACGAGTACCTGCTCTTTGTCGGGGTTCGTCATGCTTCCATCTTGTCGTGTGTGGGCGACAAACGCCGCGTAACCCCCAAAAAGTTAGCTACCGAATAACTGTACTGACGGGTAATTGGGTGACTGCCTTCGACTAAGCGGGCGTCTGCACCTAGAGTGTCGAGCATGGCTTACGACGTTGCCCGCGTACGGGGGTTGATTCCCTCACTCGGTGACGGCTGGATCCACCTCGATCCGCAGGCCGGAATGCAGATCCCGGACGCCGTCTCGCGGACGGTCTCCACCGCGTTCCGTGCCTCTGCATCTTCTTCCTCCGGTCGCCACGTCTCGAACCGTCGTAGTGCTGCCATTCTCGAGAGTGCGCGCACCGCGGTCGCGGATCTGGTCGGCGGAGATCCTGCGGGAGTCGTTCTCGGATCAGACCGAGCGGTGTTGTTGGCTTGGCTCGCCGAGTCGCTCAGTTCGCGGTTGGGCCTCGGAACCGGTCTCGTACTCTCGCGCCTCGACGAAGAGGCGAACGTCGCGCCCTGGCTTCGTGTGGCCAGTCGCTACGGCGCTCAGGTGCGATGGGCAGAGGTCGAAATCGAAACGTGTGAGCTCCCGAGTTGGCAGTTCAACGATCTCATCACCTCGACCACTCGCTTGGTGGCCTTGACGGCCGCATCGCCGGTCGTCGGTTCGGCTCCGAACGTCCGTGCCGCAGCTGATCGTCTGCACGAATTCGGCGGACTGATGGTGGTCGACGCCGTCGGTGCAGCGCCATATGCGCATGTGGACATGGCTGATCTCGGGGCGGACATCGTTGCCGTCAGCGCGCCGTCGTGGGGCGGTCCACAGGTGGGCGCACTCGTCTTCCGCGATCCCGGACTGCTCGACCGGATTCCGGCCGTGTCGCTCAACCCGTACGCGCGTGGCGCCGAGCGACTCGAGGTGGGCGGTCATCAGTTCGCGCTGCTGTCCGGTCTCACGTCGTCGATCGATTTCCTGGCGGGCTTGGACGAATCGGCAACGGGAACCAGGCGTGAGCGCCTCGAAACCTCGATCAGCTCGCTGCAGGACTACCAGGACGGTCTGTTCGATCACCTCATGCGTTCTCTCGCAGCCCTGCCCAACGTGATGGTGATCGGCGGCGCACCCACGCGGGTGCCGACGCTCAGCTTCACACTCGAGGGGATGGCGGCAGACAAGGTCGCGGCGCACCTGGCCGACAAGCGCATCGCGACGGTCAGCGGTACGCATGGTGGTTCCAGGCTGCTCGACGCCCTCGGTGTCAACGACGAAGGCGGCGCGGTCACCGTCGGCCTTGCGCCGTATACGACGCGGTACGAGATCAATCAGCTGGTCGCCGAACTCGGCGCCCTGGGCTGATCGATCCCGCTCGGCTCACTTCACGGTGAGGATGACCTTGCCTACGGTTTCCGACGAATCCAGCAACTGATGGGCTAATGGCGCCTCGGTGATCGGAAGTTCGGTCGACACGATCGGTTGAACCGATCCATCGGCGATCAACGGCCACAACTTCGCACGGACGTCGGCGACGATGTCCGCTTTACCGCCTGGGCCGGTGAGCGGACGCCCGCGCAGGCCCGTCGACGTGATGTTTCCGCGCTTTCCCATCAGCTTGGCGATGTCGACTTCGCCCTTGCGGCCACCCTGCATTCCGATGATCACGACGTGGCCGTCCATGGCGAGTGCGTCGACGTTGCGCCCGAGGTACGACGCTCCCATGTTGTCCAGAACCACATCGGCGCCGTGGTTGTCGGTGGCTTCGGCGAGTGATGCTACGAAGTCGCTGTCGCGATAGTTGATGAGAATATCCGCGCCCAATTCGCGGCAGCGGTTCAATTTGTCCTCCGAACCCGCGGTAACTGCGACGCGGGCGCCGAGGGCTTTGCCGACCTGGATGGCGTGGGTGCCGATTCCGCCGCCACCGCCATGGACGAGTAGTACCTGTCCGCGTCGTAGGCCGCCGCGCATCACGACGTTCGACCACACCGTGCACGCAACTTCCGGCAGAGACGCTGCGACACGGAGATCGACGCCCGCGGGAACCGGGAGAAGTTGTGTTGCCGGGACCGCGACCTTCTCGGCGTAACCGCCGCCGGCCAGCAGTGCGCAGACTTCGTCGCCGACGGACCAACCCGTGACGTCTTCGCCGAGTTCGGTGATCACACCCGAGCATTCGAGGCCGAGAATGTCACTCGCGCCGGGCGGCGGCGGGTAGAAGCCTTGACGTTGGAGCAGGTCGGCGCGGTTGACCGCGGTTGCGGCGACCTCGACGAGTACGTGCCCGCGAGGTAGTTCAGGATCGGGCTGCTGCGCCCATTTCATGACCTCGGGACCGCCGGGCTGATCGATCGTTATGGCGTACATGGATACGACGCTAGCGAATCTCCCCGCTGACGGGTGTTTTGCCGCTACCGTCGCGGACGTGACTTACTTCGGGAACATGCAGAACGAGATTTATCTGACGGGACTGAGCGGCGCGAAGCCGGCTTTGCCGATGACTGCGGCAGGCTTGGAAGATGCCGCGCGCGAGCAACTCTCACCGGAGGCCTTCGGGTACATCGCCGGTAGCGCGTCGACCGAACGAACCGCGGTGTCGAATCTGCGGGCGTTCGACAAGCATGCGATCGTGCCGCGGATGTTGCGGGGGACTGCGGCGCCCGACGCGCGTGATCTGAGCGTCGAGGTGTTGGGGACGCGGTTGGCTGCACCGATCCTGACGGCTCCGGTGGGCGTGCTCGGCTTGGTCCACGACGACGCCGAGGTTGCGGTCGGTTCGGTCACTGCCGAGTTGGGGATCGGATCGATTCTCTCGACGGCGGCATCCTCGACCATCGAAGACGTAGCGGCGGCCTCCGGCGAGAACTGGTGGTACCAGCTGTACTGGCCGGCCGACGACGAACTTGCGGAGTCGTTTGTCCGCCGAGCGGAGACGGCGGGCGCGAAGGCTATCGTCCTGACTGCCGACACTCCCGGTATGGGTTGGCGTCCAAGGGATCTCGAGCTCGGCCACCTTCCGTTCCTGCAGGCGAAGGGTATTGCCAACTATCTGTCGGATCCGGTGTTCCGCGCCAAACTGGCGACGCCGCCCGAGGAGAGCGCAGAAGCGCTGCAGATCGCGGTTCTCACGTGGGTGTCGTTGTTCGGTAACCATGCGGTGCGGATCGCGGATATCGCGAAACTTCGCCAGTGGACGACACTTCCGATCGCAGTGAAGGGAATTGTCCATCCCGACGACGCACGTGAGGCCGTCGCGGCCGGCGCCAACGGCATTGTGGTGAGCAACCATGGTGGGCGTCAGGTCGACGGGTCGATTTCGGCACTCGACGCTCTCGGTCCCGTCGCTGATGCGGTGGGGCATGAGGTGGACATCCTGATGGACTCCGGAATTCGTTGTGGCGCAGACGTAATCAAGGCTCTGGCCTTGGGTGCCGACGCAGTGCTGTACGGGCGGCCGTGGGTGTACGGGTTGGGATTGGCCGGAGCGGACGGAGTGCGTCATGCATTGCGCAGTCTCCTGGCCGACCTGGATCTCACTATGGGACTGGCGGGGCTGGCATCGGTTGCCGAAATCGACCGTTCGATCCTGATGTCCAATTCGTGACTTTAGGGTGAGTCTTACTGTGACGGGCGGACACAGGTCTAAACTTGGAACCTGTGACAGCTGAAGCGACAACCGAGGAGACATCGCAGGCGGCGCACGGTGAGACACCGTGGCTGACGCCATGCGAGATGCGTGCATGGCGCGGCTACATGGACGGTAATCAGCGCCTCATGGAGGTTCTCAACCGCGAACTGCAGGATTCACACGACCTGTCGTTGGCCGATTACCGCATTTTGGTCATGCTCTCGGAGTCAGCTGACGGGTCGTTGCGGATGAGTGACCTGGCAGACGGCGTGCTGTCTTCGCGGAGTCGCCTCACGCACCAGATCAGGCGGATGGAATCTCAGGGCATCGTCGTGCGAGACACCTGCGTCGAAGATGGTCGCGGCGTGCTCGCGCGGATCACGGAAGAGGGTAGGCGTCGCCTCGCCGAGGCAGCGCCTACTCACGTGGCCGGGGTGCGGAACAATCTGGTCGATCTGCTGACTCCCCAGGAACTGGACGTGCTGGCAGACGTCTTCGAGAAGGTCGACAAAGCCATCGGCGAGCGCTGACTTCTGGAGCCGTTTTCGCGGTCCGTGGGAACACCCGATAGGATCGCCCACGGAAGCGTGGCAGAGCGGCCGAATGCACTCGCCTTGAAAGCGAGCGTGGCGTTAAACCCACCGGGGGTTCAAATCCCTCCGCTTCCGCCAAATGTTCGTTGTTCAAACCCAGCCCGCGCGAAAGCGTGGGCTGGGTTTTTTCGTGCCCTACGAAGCGCAGGAGCGTCGAGGAGTCGGATGTGTAGCAATCTTTGCCGCCCTGGGGTCGCCGGGTGAAGCAATGGCTTCGCCACTTCGGTGCTACGTCCGATGTTGCGGCAATCTGCCGGTTCTCGTTGTGCTGTGGTGAACGATCAGCCATTGCGGCGCTCGGCGACGAGAGTTCCAGGTGATCGCATCGTGCGGCTGGTGGTCAATTCGATTCCCTCCTTGGCTAGATGGGCTCGTGGTTTACGCGGCCTCCTTGCGCTTGGTGTCCGAATGAGCTGCGCGCCACCAATTAACTGTTGACCGTTCAATAAGTTTGCGTGGCCATATCGCCAGAGACCACGTTGCATTCAATCTGCTGAAATGCTCCGGATCGTGCCTTGTTTGCACGTTTGCTCGACTGTCACCAATGGGCGGATGGTCCAAGTTTGGTGACCAGTCGGGGCCCCAAACCCACTGTCAGTCCACGTCAACAAGCTGCGAACCAGCTTGCCGAAGCGCACGGGGACGTGCCTGCCGGTTTCACCGGCAATGTGCCGATCCCGCCAGATCCGAACGAGCCCGACGACCGATCGTTCCCGCAAAAAGTATGGGACACCGCGTGGGGTGTCGGGGAAAGTGCCGTCGACACAACAGTCGATAGCGTCGGAACGCTCGGAGACGCGTGGCGAAACTTCCTCGTAGTCCCCGTGCACGATGCCGCCGTCGATCCGTTCGGCTTCAATCGCGGCCAACGAGCACAGCCTTCACCCGAGCATTCTCCGGCTGAGATCGCTGCCGCAGCAGCAAATATCGTCTCCCTCATTTCCGATCGTAGGCACAGGAGGCAAAGTCGGCGGAGCTGCCGTGCAAGAAGCGGTGGAGGCTGTTCTGCGGCGCGGCGGAACCGCCGCAGACGCCGAAGCCGCAGGTCGCAGGGCAGCCGCCACCGCCGGTGAGGCCGGGAATAGAGCCCCTAGCGATCCGACTATTCCCGTCGGAGACAGACCGGCCTCGACGCCTGTGGGTGGGCGCGGAGATCGCGAAATAAATGTAAAGCCCGGAACCAATCGTCCTGGAATAGTCAACGGTCGTGAATATACGGGGCATGCGTTCGACCGAATGCAAGAGCGCGGCATACTTCCATCCCTGGTTGAACAGGCCATTCGTGAAGGGTTGGCGACCCCGAGCAGAGGAAACACGACCGTGATCTATGATTCGATAAACAACCTATCAGTTATCATCAATGAAACGGGCAGAGTTGTGGCCACCTCATTTGGCAATTTATCGGGAAAGTGAAAAACATGACGGATCAATCAATTTACCGCCTGGAAGCTGAGCAGGTTAATCGTGATTATTGTGACGGAAAAATATCCCTGCATGCGCTAGTTGAAATATTCGAGAGGTACGTCAGAGAACGTGAATCGGAGCGTGCATCAGATTCCGAAACCCTGAGGGGGGCCTGGGGTCAAATTGAAATAATGAATGCAATTAACCAGGATGATCCTTCGAATTCGAGCAAAAATGAGTCGGAGGTGCGAGAAGTTATTCAAGAATTCTTGGACTTGCTTCCGTAGTCTCTTTTCTCGGTCCAGGGGCGACTAATCAAGGCAGGCTTTGACTCACTTGCGCGACCAGTGTCATGTCAAGTGACACTGGCCAGCAGTTGCTTATTGTGATGCGGGAGCAGATTAGGATTCGCAGGCTGACGGTTCAGACGTCTTCGCCTTCGAGGGCGGCCATCCATTTGCCCTGATCACCGATCACGACTACCTCGCCTACCGCATCCCAGTGGAACACGACCACATCCTGATGATTCCAGGTAAAACCGACTACCTGTACAGCAGCGCAGGCGTCCGTATGCCTGCCTGGCGTGTCACCTTGTCTTCGGAACAGAAGAAGTTACTTTCAGTATTCGAAAGCGCTCGTGACGTCGTCTCAGACGAACTGGACGTAATGGAGCAGAGCGACCGGCACGGCAACGCCGCCTAAGTCTGCAGCTCATCCCACTTTTCGAGGATCCGTCTCGTCTGGACAGTTAAGTTTGAATGCCATCCACTTGCCTCCGTCAAAATGATTTTCATTTTCAATAAAAGAGGTGCGCCGAGTCCACCTCATTCGTTCGCCTCAGGGGTCGGTTGTGGATGCGTTATTACGCAGCGGCACAGGGAATTCCCGCACGCATCGGTGCCCGATTGCAGTCCTCGCAAAAGTCGTCCGGGATAACGTCGCCTGTTCAACACTCGGCGACGAACGTGGCCACGGGAAACGAAAAATACTCCGCCCCGCCACAGGAAGAGCGAAGCATCAATTCGACGGCGGAGGGTATTACCAGTTCTGAATGAAGAAGAACTGCTGTGAACCCCTCGCCGGGTTGAGTACGCCGAGAGAAATTTCTCCACCACGGGAGGCTGCTTCGTTGGCGAACTGGTCGAGACGTCCCCAGACGACGTTGGGGCCGCTCTCGAAGCGCGATCCTGGTGCGAGGCGCACGCCGATCTGGGTGGAGTTAGTGATGCTTTCGATCGCAGCGCCGGCATTGAGCTGGCCGAACAATGCCGTCTCACCCTGGTTCAGCTGCACGCCGATGCGCCCGTTGTCGGCGATCGGAGTAACAGCTGATGCTGCGCCCGCGCCACTGAGTGCGATGGCTGCGATACCGGCAGGTATCAATGCGGCCGCGGTAATCATCCTGCGTAGGTGCGTCATTCGGCTTCTCCCTCGTCGGTGGCCCACTCGAGTTGGCGCCTCCACGGGCCACTTTGTCTGATTCTTCCGGTAACAGTCAACGACATGTTGCAAACAATGAGCAATCCATTGGGTTGGTTTGAGATGCAGCTCACTACTGGAAATCCGTTGAAGAATAAACTGTTTCAGTGAAATTGCTGGTCAAGATCGTGAATGCCAGAGAAGCGCCCGGGCCGTCGTTACGTTTCCGTTACTGGTCAGTCTGGCTGCGAGAAGGACACGCACTCGGTCACCCAGAAACGCTGCGGCACAGGAATTGTCAGAGCAAGAACCCGCGCAGAGGGTCCTCCGCAGTTGAGCGCCACTGTCAAGCGGTCTTTCCTTCTTCGAGGGCGCGCTGCTTCGGCAGTGGGCTCTCGACTGTCAGAACCGCACGGTGAATACCACGTGGCGACGCTCTCGGGCCGCGCGCTGGAAAAAGTCCGCCACTTCCTGAAGCCAGCCCCAGGCGTACCCGCGCTCGTCGGAGCCGTACTCCGGGTTGCGGTCGTCGAGCGGCATCGCGTCGTAGCGCACGCCGAACTCGGATTCGGTGATTTCCGCCAGGTACGAGGAGACTTCGGCGACCCGATCGGGTGCCAGGTAGGTGACGAGTTGGTCGTCGGTGTCGGTGTTGAGGTCTTCGTCCCCCAGGATCACGCCGTAGGCCGGCCAGTTCTCGGACACGCGCTCGTACCCCGTGCTGGAGAGGGCGCACAGGATCGGATCCCACGCCTTGTCCGTGTCGCACGAGAACTCGGATCGGCCCGTCTCCTCGATGTCCTCGACCACAGCGCCGAGTTTGTCGTCGTCGCCGCGCGCGTCCAGAAGTTCCGCTGCCACGCTGTCTGACAGCGCGAAATGCACCCCAAGTTCCATGGCGTGATGCTAACGGCCGACCTGCCGCCGTCCCGCCGTCACTACAAGACGAATCGACTTAGGTAACGATCCTGCTCTGCCTCCGACCGAAGTTACCCATGGTGGGCCTGCTGTCATACATACTTCATCGGTGATTCCGACAAAACGGACCGGCCTTTCTGTTGTATCGCTGGTGATCCTCGTCGTCGCGGGGTTGCTGGTCGCAGCCCCTGCCAGCAGCGCCGCGCCGCCGCCTGACTGGAAATACACAATGGTGGCGTTCAGCAATGCCAGCGACCGCGACATGGATGTCTACGAGTCGGCCGACGGCACCGGCTTTCAGCTCGTCCAGCAGTCGGCGTACAGGCCGCCATCTGGGCTCGTGCGTGATCCGAGCATCTTCCGGAACACGGACGGGGTGTACTACCTCACCTACACGACGGGTGGTGGGGCGAACATCGGGTTCGCACGCAGCAGCGACCGCATCAACTGGACGCCGCTGGGGAACTATCCGGTTCCGTTTTGCTGCGCCTTGTTGCCCGGTACGGGAGATGGCACCGGTTCTGCGAGCCCCCCGGGCTTCTCGGGTTCGGCTGGTTTCAGCGACGGACCGTCGCTGTCACCATTCGTCACCAAGGCCTGGGCGCCTGAATGGTTTGTGGACGGCGATCGCGTCAACGTCATCCTGTCGATGTCGACCGGTGGAGGATTTGTGCCGTATCTGATGACGGCGTTGGAACCGTCGCTCCGGTTGTGGAGCCCGCCTGTTCCGCTCGCCGGGATCGGTGCGGACCACATCGACACCACCGTGGTCAAAGTCGGATCGACCTATCATGCGTTCACCAAGAACGAGACGAAGAAGGTCGTCGAGCATGCGGTCGCTCCTTCGGTGACGGGACCTTATTCGTTTGTCCCGCCCGGGAATTGGGGTTCGCTTGTCGAAGGTCCGGCCGTGGTTCAGTTGCCGAGCGGCGACTGGCGGATCTATCTCGACGCCTATACCGAAGGAAAGTATCTCTACTCCGACAGCACGGACGGGCTGAACACCTGGTCTCCTGTGCAAGAGGTTCCTGGGGTGTCCGGGACTGCTCGGCATCTCGGCATCATGAGAGAACCGGCATAACGTTCGACCCTGAGTTGGTAGGGCTCTGATCAAGGACTCCGGTCTTGGTCAGGGCCTTTTCTCGTACTTGCGTACTACTTGTGTGCGTCGCCTGCGCGAATCAGTGATTGACAAGCTAACGATGCGATGCCGTTGGGTCCGACGAGTTCGCGCCGACCACGAAGTGAGTATCTCCGCGTGAGCTGTGCAGAGTTGCGCTCCCAGGCCCCGTTCGGGCGCCGTACTACACGATTGATTGCCAAGTAATGCCTGTTGGTTTCATATTCAAGTACGCGCACTGGCTTGATGCCCGCACTTTCGGTCTTCAACTGCTCTGAGGCCCGCGAAATGCGGATTCAATTCGATTTGCCGCACTGTTTCTGAGGGATCTTGTCGTCCGTAAACGGTGACCTTGCTCATAGTGGGACTTAGGTCCTTTTCGCTGCTGATAAGCCTGTCGATATATATCTGTTACCGAAAGTTCACCCTAAATCCAAGATGTGGGAGATGGCGCACTGGCGGGCAAACAGGACGATTGGTACCGTCCGGTAACTAATTCAGTTAGTTGTCGGCTACCGCTCTGGTTGCTGTGTCACGTGGAGGAGCAGTTCATGTCGATCGAATCGCAAAACGGCGTATCCCATCGTCGATCGAGGGCCGCGGTAGGGCTCGCGGCGTGTGCGGTTGCCGCGCTGTCGTCGGGTGTGGTCTTCGCAGGGAGCGCATCGGCAACGCCGACGGCGTTGGCGGACAAATTCGCGAGCACGGTCACCGATGACGGCTGGTCGTTGGATCTTGCCGCCACGAAACTGTCGGCGAACCCGGTGCCGAATCTGGCGACGACGGCGTTCACCCGTGAGGGGTTCGTGTCGGCGAAGGTGACCGGCACGATCGGTGGTGCGGGTGATTCGGCGGTGAAGACCGGTTATGTCGAGCAGGGGTTGCAGATCGGCTGCCAGATCGATGTTTCCTCCGGACTTGGCTTGGGGCTTGGCTTTTCGCTCGGTCCGTCTGTCGGTGTGAGTATTTCGGGTGTCCCGTCGGCGAACGTGGGTGTGAATGCGTCGGTGAATCCGAGTATTCAGTCGACGATTGCGCCGGGCACGATCACGACGATTCCGTTGGGGAAGAAGGATCTCGAGTCGTCGAAGGCGTCGATCACCGCGGAGAACGTGCACGTGAAGGTTGATGCGTGCATGGGGCCGGTGACGATCCGCTCGTACGCACAACTCTCGGTGTCGACGGCGACGTCCGACAACACGTTGTTCGTGTACTCCGATCCCACCTGGCTCTAACCCACGCAGACTTCGCCGGCGCTGCTGGCGACTATTCCTGATCCGTCCCGTCCCTGGGTGGTTACTCATCACGCTCACAAAGGAGAAATCATGAAGATTCGTACCTTGGCCACTGCCGGAACCCTCACCGCAGGTATCGCCCTGATCGGTGTTCTCGGCGCCGGCGTGGCATCTGCTGCAACTCCGATCGTGCAACCGGAACATGGCCGGATCGGTCTGTCGCTCTCGAATGCGGAAACCGCGGCATTGGCGGCGAGCCCGATTCCTGATGCGATTGCGAACATCGTTCCAGGTTCGCTGAGGGGGGTCTGGTTGGCGCCTGGTTCCGCGATAACTGTTACCGATGGCAAGGTCGACGCCCTCGAAGGAGCTGTGCTCGGTGAAGCAGCCGCGCGTGGTGGGCATGCCAATGTCTTTGTCTCCGACCCGAATCACCCCGCCAGTGAGGGGCACATAGTGCTGACGGAGCAGTACTGGAACTGATACCAGGCCGAACGTCGGCGACCCGTTGTCCCCGCTCTCCCTTCCTATTTGGAGTTCCAGCCATGCCCGTCAACAACGCCGAACGCCGCAGTGCCCAGTCGGAATCCACTGCCGTCGATAGTAAAGACGTTGCAGACGTTGATGACTGGGATCCGGACAGCGAACTCAGTCCACTTTCCAAGGCTGTGATCGCCACCGCAGTCGGACTGGGGTTGCTGATCGCGGCATTCGCGGTGATCGGGAAGCTCGCCGGCTGGGCGAACGACTACGGGACGATCCTGGTTTACCTGGCATTCTTCTTGTGGATGTCGATCTCCGGACGGTTGTTCTGGTGGGGCGCAGACAAACTCATCGCGCTACTCCGAACGAAGAAGAGTGACAATTGTGGTGCGCACCGGTGAAGTCCGGTAGACGACTTCGCCGGACTCTCGCGGGAGTGCTTGCCGCCGGGGCGCTGTTGACCGGAGCGGCCGGAGTGATCGGTGCGGGAATCGCACTCTCCGCCGCTCCGGCGAACGCGACGCCGGAAGAAGACTGCGCGGCGGTGCGGGCACGTGATCATCAGATCTACCTGAATCTCATTGCGTCGCTGCCACCTGGTGCACCCATCCCGCCAGAGATCATCAACCCGTGCCTGAGTGCGCCGTCCACGACGGCGACAGTTGCGCCGACGACCACGGTCGGGCTCCCCGGTGCGCAGGCTCCAGGCGGTGGCCCGAATGTCGGCGCGAATGCTCCGACGAACTTTCCCACCTACAACGGCACCCCCATCGTCCCTGTGCCGACGATCGAGGTTCCGCCCATTACTTCCGAGTCCCCGGCCTCGGAAACTGGTGTCGGTGCATTCCCCAATGCATCGGCATCAGCGGTTCCCTCACCCACACCCACCCCGGGTGAGGGAACCACCACCGATCGTGGTCCCGGACCGATCCCCGCGGATTCGGATTCGAATATCGCACCGGCCCAAACGGTTCCGGGCCCGGCAGCAGATGTTTCCACCGCCGGGGAGGACTCGGGCCGTGACCGGTATCTCGAACTGGTCCTCGTCGGGGCCGCGGCGTTCACCGCTGCGGGTATGAGAGTGAGGGGGCGGCCGGGACCGTTCAGTGCGCGTGTGAGCGCGCGTCCGTGGGAGTCGGTTCTCTCCCAGGTAGTCGGTACGGTCGCGAAACCGTTCATGCCGTATTTCGTCGGCGGTCAGGACGTCGTGGTCATCCCCGACCCAGGTGGCGGACAACGCACCATCTTCCTCATTCACGACGAAACCTCCTCGCATGAAGCTGAAATGGTGGTCGACCTACCACCCGGCGGACACATGAGCATCAACGACGACGGGTCCGTCGGTGTCTACGACGCGAACGGAGACTTGCAGGGCACCGTTGCCGCTGCGTGGGCGTACGACGTCAACGGCGATCCGGTTCCCACCTACTACGAGATCCGTGACGGCAAGCTCTACCAAGTCGTTATCCCGACCCCGGGCGTCATCTACCCGGTCACTGCTGACGGCCCCTACGGCGGCAGCGACCCGGTCACCGGACGAGACGTCACCGCTACACCCCTTCAAGGCGGCGGTGAGGTCGTCAACCAGTCCGGCGGACCGGTCATGGTCAACGTCCCGACAGACTCCCCCTACAACGACGTCGGCGGGATCGACCCACTGGGCAATCTCGACATGGATCCGCCGACGCAGCCGGCACCGACAACGCCTCTGCCGTTCGATATCGGATCGCCGACCGACTCGGGCACCGATACGAGCGAGCCTCCGTGGAACCCACTCGACAACCTCGACATGGACGCCCCGACGCAGCCGGCACCGACAACACCACTGCCGTTCGATATCGGATCGCCGACCGACTCGGGCACCGATACACCCGGGGGTACAGCGAGCGACCCTCCGTGGAACCCACTCGACAACCTCGACATGGAAACGCAGACGCAGCCAGATCCTCCAATGGAATTACCATTCGGGATCTTTGACTCTGATCCCAACAACGGTTTGATCGGCCCCGCGCAGAGGGCCGCGAACCAACGGGCGCTCGCCCATGGCGACGTACCTGCTGACTTCACTGGCAACGTCCCTCTGACCGCACAGCAACAACTTGACGACCTGCAATGGCAGGTGGATCAGATGCGAGACCGCGGCTATACAGATTCCGAGATCGCAACTGTCTTGAGTAAAGGCAGCACCGCGCTCGGTGGCCCCGCCTCGGGCTTGCAATCTGCGGGCGCCCTTGCGAACACCGGTGTGCATCATGCTGGTTCGCTCCCGAGCGCTGCGCAGGCCGCTCGGTCGGCGGCAGTGGGTACTGTTTTAAGCAGATTATCGGTGGCAGTTGAGGTTGCCTCGGGTGTCATCAAGTGGCGCGAAGGCGCGCCACGTGGCGAAACTGTGGGAAATTCCGGTGGCGCAATCGCATTGGGATGGGCAGGCGGCAAAGGTGGCGCCGCACTCGGCGGGTTTCTCGGCGGCCCGATAGGTGCCGCAGTCGGGGGCGGAATCGGTGCAATCGGAGGATCGCTACTCGGGGCATACTTGGGTACCCGGGCAGGCCGATCATTTGATTGAAGCCTTAGACAATGATCGATCGCTCCAAGAGAAGGGACTGAGACCGTGCATTACCTGCTGATCGCTGCCATTGCATTCTGCCTAGCCTCGGGGGTGCTGTCGGCGCTTGATGCCGCAGCAGGCAATCCGATGCGGGGCGCGATAACCTTGGCCGTTT
The DNA here is from genome assembly GCF_001942025.1 of Rhodococcus sp. YL-1. NCBI lineage: Bacteria > Bacillati > Actinomycetota > Actinomycetes > Mycobacteriales > Nocardiaceae > Rhodococcus > Rhodococcus sp. YL-1. The sequence continues at coordinate 316,712 of NZ_CP017299.1, forward strand.
CGTTGACGGCTGCGAGTGGGATGGTGTTCCTCGTGACTGACAATTCGACCACCCGGATCGGCGCTGTCGCGGGCACTGCGGCGGTCCTCGTTTTGCGTTTTCTCCCGAAGAGTTCCATATACCGACGACACACCGTTCCTCAAGCGGAACCGGCACCATGACCACCTTTTATGCGATTTGTGCGATTGCTGCAGGGGCTGTGGCGTTGATCGTATCTACGCCCTACGTGATGTACCGCAGTCATGCGAGAACGATCTACTGGAGTTCGTCGATCCTTACCATCGTTTTCGCTTGGCTCACCGCTCCACAGCGGTCGATTCTCGGACCTGTCCTCTTGTGCGGTTTCGCTGCTGTGTTCGTGGCGTGGTGGTGGACCCCCTTCCTCACGCGAAGGCATCCCACCGGATTCAACGATGTTTTCGGTGCTTGGCTGACACGGGCGCTCTACCGCGAGCAGAAGGATGCACCTCCGGTAAACAGGTACGACAAATTGCACTACAAAGACACTGACCGCCAAGCACGAGATACCGATTCTGACGGAAATCAGGTCAACACCTGAGCCGGCGCGTAGAGCGCTTTGTCCTTGATACCACCCTCGCGCGTACCCGAACAGCTTGTAGTGAGATGCCGTGGGAAACAGTACTTTCCACATGGCGGCGTACACCTGCCCGGTTTGCGCAAGCTGTACAGTAACCAGGATGATCGATGGCTCGAAGCTGCTCTTCGCGCAGCCCAATTCAGTAGCTGTCAGCGCCATCGCGAGCGGTAGTCCTCTTCCCCTAGTCCCTGCAGCTCATCCCATTTTTCGAGCATCCGCCTCGTCTGGATAGTTAATGATATCTAATATATTGAATGGAGTTCAGTAGTGGATCTGGTCAAGATTTCGCGGTGTGTCGACTCGCCCGTGCTTGCGGAGATTGACGACTTGACACCACTTGAACGTATGGCGCTTCCGAATTATTGGTTGGATGCACTAAATGGTGACGTTGCAGCTCGAATTTCTGGGATATTGGACCAATGGGACGTATTTGGGCGACCGATATTGGGCGACACTTACAGAAACATTAAAGATAATCTATCTGATGTGCGGTTGCTCAGGTCTGAAAATAGGTTCTTTCTTCTATATAAAATTAAAATGGCAGACGGGACCGATCTCTACTATTTGGGTACGCCACCGGTAGTGGATGGTGATGAACTTTCAGGGTATTGGAATAAATTCCCCTCCAGTCTAAAGAATTTCTATTCAAATTTGCACAACGGTTGGTACTATATTGCCGGTAAGACTGTCGGGCCACTGCCTCTTGAAGATATGTTTCGAATTGACAGCTTTGAATGGTCTATTCTGGACGGGCTGTCCCCTGAAGAGTACCCAGATCCGGCTCGTTGCATCGCGACATTCAGATCGGGCGGCGGCGGTTATCTTTGCTTGTACTTTGGTGAGGAATCGACAAGGGGTGTTGTGTGGTCATTGACGGAACCCCCTGAACTGGTCGATTACTCCACTTACCTTGATATCTGGACCAACGTCGGACTCGGTGCCTAGAGCCTGCGCCTTGGATAGCCAGACTGGAGACAGTCTAAGCAATTTGTGTGCGCTCTTGCCCCACGTGCCTCGGATCCAGTCTCCAAAGAGCAGATGATCAATTTGTCTGACCAAAAGGGATCTCGAGGTCATGATCGGTTTCGGGGGTACCTCACGCATCGACTCGTTTTCCTGCACCATTGCCGACGAATCGCTGATTGCGCTGGCGTTAAGGGTCGTACGGGGGCAGGCCGATATCTGGGCCTCTCGTGTCACCGTGCTCTACCACCGGACCGAATCATCGCCTCAGCGCAACGTACCCGGCGACGCGATCGTGGGCAGTTCGGGCTCGGTGGAGCATCGGCGACTACCGGCACCTTCAGAATCGGTCGAAAGGTGAGGTGGAGGTGGGATGGGAAACATACTTCCATTCAGGAGTTACGTTCGATCGCAGCAAACTCCCCCAATCTGCGGTGGTGGAGGAACTGCCCATTGGCACGTTGGTTCGGTTGGGGGACAAGCCAATGGAGGTCGCTGCCGCCGACATCGTGGCGGTGCGGGCGGCGATGGGTTACCCGGTGTAGCGCCAGAGCCTGTTCCAATTGGTCGATCGTCTTCGAACAGGAGTGACGTTGTCTGCCTTATCTTTACGTCGTGATCCGACCTCCGGGTTGACCTTGAAAGTCATGGCGCGAAAGGGACCGCCGGAAGCCGAATCGGTCACCGCGGCGCTGGCAGCGCGGTCACTGCAGTTCCTTCGAGAGCTTGACCCAGTCTTTGACGTCGACATGTACCGCGCCGTGAGGAATGACCTTCCCGACGGCGTTACGGTCGAGCAGGCTCTGGCATCGAATGGTGGACGGATCCTCACGCTTCAGGCAGAGGACTCCCTCGAGGCCGCAATGATCGAGAGCAGAAAGTCTCCTGATGCCGCAGGCGGGATTTACCCACTCTCATTCGGGCATCAACTCAGGTTGTTCACCGACAACGGAAACATCGAAATTCTCATCGGATTCGGGGGTACGGCAGGAGCAGGTTCCTTACTTTGCACCTTCATCTGGCCGTACCCAGGGGGCTTCGCCGATGAATCTCTGATCTCACTGTCATTGAAACTCGTCCAGGGCATGGCCGATATCTGGGACGCTCCCACGGCCGTGCTCTACCGGGATGCGGAGCTCACACCTCAGTACAACGTGCCCGGCGACGCAACGGTGGGCACGTTGCACCTACTTCGGCCCTGAGATGCCGATCAACGAAACGCAGATCCCACCCACTGTCGAAGCTTTTCCGTACAAGAAAGGAACGATCGTCATCCAGCGTGATCCACGCGCCCCGTTGGTTGCCGACGGAAGCCGAAGCATCCGTGCAGCAGTCGGCCTGCTGACCGAACGACCGGAGGTTCGCCTACCGAAAGGCTCGCGCCGGCTGTGACACCAGAAGTTACGGCCAAGCTCACGTCCGCAGGTGATGGTGTTCTTAAGAACAAGCTGCTCAGATAATGGAGGATGCGTTCGACGAGGTCATCGGGATGGAGAACATCAACATCATCGTATTTGGAGGGGAGTGAAAGTGCCTACGTCATCACTGCGCCGCAATCCTACGGCGGGCTTGACAGTGAAGGTCATTCCACGAAAGGGTTCGCCTGAAAGCGAGGCCGTCACGGCCGCGCTCGTTGCACGTTCGCTACGATTGCTTCGCGACATCGATCCTGTCTTCGACGTCGACTTGTACCAAACAGTAGGCGATGCACTCCCCGACGGCGCCGGAGTCGAGCAGGCCTTGGCGTCGAATCTCCGTCAGATCCTTGTACCTCCGACGGAAAAATCGATCGAAGCCGCATTGATCGAGCGCAGACGATCCCCCGATGCCACCGGCGGTATGTATCCCCTCTCATTGGGACGACATATGACCCTGTATTCACCCGCTGGAGACGTCAAAGTCGTTGTCAGTTTCGGGGGCACCTCAGGGTCCGGCGCATTCGCATGTGCCTTTGCCGACGAATCACTGATTTCGCTGGCATTGAAGCTCGTACAGGGACTAGCCGACATCTGGGACTCGCGTGTCACCGTGCTCTACCGCCGAACCGAATCATCGCCTCAGTTCAACGTACCGGGTGACGCGATCGTGGGCAGTTGCACCTACTTCGGTCCTGAGTTGCCGATCAAGGAAACGCAGCTCCCGCCCAGCGTGGAGGCGTTTCCCTACCAGGACGGCACAATCGTCATCCAGAAGAATCTGTCCACGCCGTTAACCGTCGAGGACATCCGAAGCATCCGCGCAGCAGCAGGACTGCCGACCGAACGACCGGAGATTCCTCTACCCAAAGGTTTCAGACGGCTGTGAGCCCTACGTTGGGCGCACTCGGGGCTGCCTGCAGGTAGGGATGGCGCGGACCGACCAGCCTGCCCGCAATTACCGCGCCGCGATCCCGATCCGGCTACGCACCAGCTGATCGACGCTCCGGGTGGAGTGCCACCGCGCGGCATACCCGCCATCGACGGCACAGTTCAACCTGCCGAGCATGATCAACCCTCTGTTCCGTCCGTGAATGAAACCTGCACGCCCGGATCCCGCGATTCCGGAACCCTCGCAACCCACTTTCCCGGCGTTCCCGATCGTGGCGAGTGGGAATCATTCTCGCCCGGTGGGATTGGCGATCCGGGGTCGAACCCGAGACCCGAGAACTCCACCCCGGAGGCTCCCTCGCCAGGTCGTGCCGAGGAACCGAGTGTGCCGACTCTGCCTGATGTCGGTCAGGTGCCGGTGAATCCGGATGCTCCCGGCGCTCCGCAGCAACCCGGACCACAACTGTTCAATGACAATGATTTGCCGAGAACGACTATGACGATCGCAGAGTGGCTGGAAAGGAAAGGTCGATGAATTCGGATCGTGGCGCGACAGTGATCGGGTATTGGGGCCCTCGGACGCAACCGGTAGAAGACATTGCAGCGGAGGTGTTCTCGTTTCTTCATAGTCTGAGGAACATTGATCCAGCACTTGGACAAGCTTGGGTGTTTTCGCCCGAGACTGCCTTCGAGTCGACCGATCTAAGCGTGGAAGGCCTAGCGAAAATCTTCCGGGCAGCGAAGGATGTCGAAGGGCAATCCGTTGCTGCCTTCGACCTTGGCTACATCGTGAGTTTGTTGCACCCGGACAGATATCAGTTCTTGAGAATCCAATTCTCTCTCGGCCGGAATGTTCCGAGGGTTCCGAATCTCGTCAACGTCACCCTCCCCCCGGAGAAACAAGCAATCGGGGAGGCGTCGCAGTTGCTGACTGCACGCGTCGGGGACGCGATCATGAAAGCGATCATCGAGCATTGGTCGCCGGAGTCTGCGCGGTGGGGGACGCGGGAGTACCGCAATGCGCAGGGAAATGAGGTCAGCGAAATCGAAGTCGGTTGGGAGACATACATCCAGTCCGGGATCGATCTTGATCACAGCAAACTGCCCGTCGTCGCCGTACTGGAGGAACTCCCCAACGGAACGCTGATTCGGTTGGGCGAGAAACCGTTAGACGTCAACTTCGACGACATCCTGGCCGTGCGGGAAGCACTGGGTTACCCGGTCTAAGACGCCGCGTGACCGCCGACCCTTGCTCATGTCGCGACACGTAGTCGGACGGAGACTATTACGCAGTGGTTGGAAAGGACGGGGCGATGAGCATAGTCGGGCGATGGCCGACCGTGATCGGATATTGGGGCACGCGGGTGCAGTCGAGTCAGGAAGTGGCGCAGACGATGCGGGCCTTCCTCGACGATCTGGAAGAGATCGACCCGGAGTTGGCGTTGCCGTGGGTGTACACCAAAAAACTGGACAAAGGCCCCGCAGATCTCAGTGTGGACGGGTTGGTGCGAATCTTCGAGCATTCCCGCTCGAAGGAGATGGGGTATTCGGACACCCCGGGACCGGGGTACAGCATCGGTTTGTCGCCCGAGGACGGGACCGCGCGGCGGATTATCGCCGGGGTCGGCGGCTTAGAAACCAGCGCCCCCAACAGTGTCCGGGTGTCGTTGCCGACGGAGAAGCAGCTCACCGACAGTACCCGGCGGTTGCTCGACCCGGATATCGGAGACGCGATCGTGAGAGTGATCGTCAAGCATTGGGATCCGGATCGGGCTCGGTGGAGCATCGGCGACTACCGGCACCTTCAGAATCGGTCGAAAGGTGAGGTGGAGGTGGGATGGGAAACATACTTCCATTCAGGAGTTACGTTCGATCGCAGCAAACTCCCCCAATCTGCGGTGGTGGAGGAACTGCCCACTGGCACGTTGATTCGGTTGGGGGACAAGCCTATGCAGGTCGCTGCCGCCGACATCGTGGCGGTGCGGGCGGCGTTGGGTTATCCGGTGTAGGCCACGCAACGGGTCCGGAGTTCACCATTGCATCAGACGTCGAGAAATGTGTTAACCGGATGACCTGCTTCGCCTTTCGATAGTATTGCCAGATGGCACCCCGAGCCGACTTGCTCGCGTGGCTCCTCGATTCGGATCCGGCGATTCGGTGGCAGGTGGAGCGCGACCTGCTGAACGAAGCGCCCACTGTGTGGGCGGCGACGCGCGCGTCGATCGCTACCAAAGGATTTGGTGCACGCCTGCCTTCATTGCAGGATCGAGACGGCAAATGGGCGGGTGGGGCGTTCTTCCCGGCAGAATTCGACTTCGTGGGACCCGAAGCAGCAGAAGAAGGTTCGCAACCCTGGACGGCAACTACTTGGACGCTCAACTCCTTGCGTGAGTGGGGCCTCGACGCCAGTGTTCTGCGGGAGCGTCGTACTGCAGAACTGCTCGCGGAGAACTGTCGCTGGGAGTACGAGGGCCGGCCGTACTGGGACGGTGAGGTCGATTGCTGCATCAACGCCTGGACGGTGGCAAACGGTGTGTGGCTCGGCATGCCCGTTGATGAACTGGCTGATTGGTTTGTGCGGCATCAACTTCCGGATGGTGGGTGGAACTGTGAGTGGATCGAAGGTTCGACCCGATCGTCGTTCCATTCGACGCTCAATTCACTCAAAGGGCTTCTCGCGTACGAGATCGCGACCGGGGGAACAATTGAGACGCGCGCGGCTCGACGATCCGGTGAGGAATTCTTGCTGCAGCGCGGTCTGTTCCGGAGACTCTCGACCGGGGAACCGGTGGGGGACTGGATCGGCCGGTTCGCGTACCCGTTCCGGTGGCGTTACAACGTGCTCAACGCAGCCGACTACTTCCGCGAAGCGTCGTTGTCGGATGGAAATGAGCCTGATCCGCGAATGGCGGACGCGATCGAGATGATCCGGGCCGCTCGAGCCTCGGATGGGACGTGGCTCCAGGCCGGTCGCCAACCGGGGCGGGTGTGGTTCGAGGTCGACACAAAGGCGGGGGAGCCGTCGAGGTGGCTGACTTTATCCGGCATCCGAGTGCTCGCCTGGTGGGATCAATCCTCCCCTCTAGGTTCTGCATAACAAAAGAGTCACAGCGAAATTCATTCAACCTTAAAGGTTATCGAAAGGTGATCTTCGACCTTCCAGTCGAAATATCCAGTACAGATGAAGAACATATTAACGACAGGATTGCCCTCAGTGCGGTGAAGGTTAATCATCTGAACAGGTGAGAAGATGTTCGGTGAAATTACCTACCCGATTGGATAGGCGGGTCACCGACGTTGGTAATCGCATAAGGTGCTCGCGATTGTCTTGGTTAGGGAGCTAAGTCCCGAGCTGGAAACGGCATTTCTGCTCCGAAAGTGGCGCTCACCTGCGGCTACGTTCCCCATTTTGCAGGACTTAAACCACTTTCGGCGAGATTTAGTCTCGCAATTGTAGGTTGTGGAGCGTCCGCAATGTTTAGGCAAAGTCCCATCTTTTCCCAGAACAATGCTCTACTAAACGTGAAAACCGGATGTTCCCCCGATTTTGCTGAGAAGGTGCAACTATGGGGCGTAGCGTAACTGTCGCAGCGAACCGGAACATCGCGAATTGCTGCTCTAACCAATGACTTTGTTCAGGTCCGAATAATGCTCGGAGGTCGTCGATGTCGATGGAAATGGTGTTAGCCGAAGCAGTGATAGACAGTGGGGACACGGCGTGGGTGCTGATCTCCGCGGGTCTGGTTCTCTTCATGGTTCCCGGACTCGCCTTCTTCTACGCCGGTCTGGTGCGTGGTAGCAGTGCGCTCGTCATGTTGCAGCAGAACCTCGTCCCACTCGGACTCGTCTCGATTACCTGGGTCGTGTTCGGATACAGCTTCGCGTTCAGTGGAGACTGGGGTTCCGGCTTCCTCGGTGACCTCAAATTGTTCGGCTTGCAGGACATACACACAGCCGCCGCCCCGGGCTTCCACCTGATCGAAGGTGCAGTCGCGGTACCGACTCTGGCGTTCGTGGTCTATCAGATGATGTTCGCGATCATCACGCCCGCGCTGATCACCGGTGCGACCGCAAACCGGCTCAAGCCCTTGGGCTGGGCCGTTCTGCTCGTGCTGTGGTCGATCATCGTCTACCCCCCGATTGCGCACTGGCTCTTCAATCCCGAAGGCTGGTTGGCGCTCCGCGGAGCTCAGGACTGGGCCGGCGGAATTGTCGTCCACGCATCCGCCGGCGCCGCCGCCCTGGCAATCTTGCTGGTGGTCGGTAAACGTCCGGGATGGCCCAACGCCGAGGCAGTCCCGCACTCGGTGCCTCTGGCGTTGATCGGCGCAGGCATCCTGTGGTTCGGCTGGTTCGGATTCAACGCAGGCGACGGATTGGCCGCCGATGGTGTTGCGGCACAAGCCTTGATGAACACTCACATCGCCGCAGCGGGCGGTATGGTCGTCTGGCTCGTCATCGAAAGGTACACCGAGGGCAAGGCCACGGCGATCGGCGGAATCACCGGCGCGGTAGCCGGTCTCGCGACCGTCACCCCTTGCGCCGGCTTCGTCAGCACCTTCTCCGCGTTGGCGATCGGCGCGCTTGCCGGACTGGTCTGCCACTTCGCGCTCGCGCTCAAGTCGATCTTCAAGTTCGACGACGCGCTCGACGTCATCGCGGTCCACTTCATCGGCGGCATCCTCGGTTCACTCCTTCTCGGTTTGTTCGGCGAAAAAGCCATCAATTCGATCGGCCGCGACGGACTCTTCTTCGGCGGCGGGGCAGGACTACTCGGCGAGCAGGCGCTGGCGTTGATCGTCGTCATCGCTTTCTCGTTCGTGGTGACCTGGCTGATCGCCACGGGCATCGAGAAGACCATCGGTCTCAAGCTGGCCCCGAAAGACCAGGTGGACATCGACCGTCGTCAGCAAGGCATGGACGCATACCGCTACAACGCCGCATTCGTGGGCGCGGGTGGTGCGCCGCAGACCAGCGGGTTCGACTCGGGGGTCCTGGTCGAGGGGGCAAAACTTGTTCCGAACCTCGGCGCCCCGAAGCACGAACTCATCACCGCGGTATTGCAGACCATCGAGTCCGAGAAGCTACGGGAGGCGCTGCTGGCTGCCGGAGCGGAGTCGATAGTCGTATCGGAAGCGCATGTCTCCGCGAGTGACTCGGCCTCGCTCAAGTTCCGCGGACAACGCAACGACGTCGTGTTCACCGAGCGGTTGCGTGTCGAGGTGCTGGTCGCCTCGGAACATGCCCAGGCAGTTCTGGACGCGATCAACGAGTACTCGGGCGGCAGGAGGAGCGGTTTCGTCCAGCAAGCGGCCGAACCTCTCACCGAAGCGACGGAACAGGGGAGCTGACATGTATTCGACGACAGGGAGTTACCGCATGATCGACAAGGAGCGTTCAGAATGCATCTGACACCGCGAGAACTCGACAAGCTGACAATCCTCATGTTGGCGGATGTCGCACTGAGGCGAAAGGCAAAGGGGCTCAAACTCAATCACCCGGAGTCCGTCGCAGTTATCACTGCAGCCGCCCTGGAGGGAGCTCGGGAGGGCAAGACTCTCGAGGAGGTCATGGCCGACGCATCGCACGCCTTGACGGTCGACGACGTGATGGACGGTGTGGCGGAGATGATTCCACGTGTGCAGGTCGAGGCGGTGTTCCTCGACGGTAGCCGGCTCGTCACCGTGCACTCTCCGATCCAGTAGCCCGACCGAGATGTCAGGAGCACTCCAAGATGGCAAGCAAATCGACGAAGAAGGATTCCGGCGGCGAGAAGAAAGTACCGGTCGGCGGATACGTGTTGCGGGACGAGCCGATCGAACTCAACGAGGGCCGTCCACGTTTGAAGTTGCGAGTCCGAAACACCGGTGACCGTCCCATCCAGGTGGGTTCGCACTACCACTTCATGGAAGTCAATCGCGCGTTGTCCTTCGATCGTGAACAGTCCTTCGGCTGGCGCCTCGACATTCCCGCGGGCACGGCGGTCAGGTTCGAGCCGGGCGACGAGAAGGAAGTGACGTTGGTGCCGTTCGGCGGCAAGCAACGAGTGCAAGGCTTCAACGGACTTGTCGACGGTTGGGCGCCGACCCACGCCGCCTACCGGCCGAGGCTCCCCGGAGCCGTCCAGCGTGCCGAAGAACTCGGCTTCCTGTCCGAACCTCAAACCGACTGATTCTCGTTCACGGCGGACGAAGGAGAGCAATACCCATGACAAGCATTTCGAGACAAGAGTATTCGGGTCTGTTCGGGGTCACCACGGGTGACCAGATCAGGCTGGGCAATACCGACCTGTACATCGAGGTCGAGGAAGATCTTCGAACGATCGGCGACGAGTCGATCTACGGCGGCGGCAAGACGCTGCGCGACGGCATGGGCCAGGATCCGGAGTCGTGCAGCATCGACGGTGCCCTCGACCTCGTGATCACCAACGTGGTCATCGTCGATGCAACCATCGGCGTCGTCAAGGCAGACGTGGGAATCAAGGACGGCAAGATCGTCGGCTGGGGTAAGGCGGGAAATTCCAGCACGATGGAAGGCGTCACCCCGGGGCTGACCACCGGTCCGGCGACCGACGCGATTTCCGGTGAGCAGATGATCCTCACTGCCGCCGGCATCGATCCGCACGTGCACCTCGTGTCACCACAGCAGGCGTACCACGCACTCAGTGGGGGAGTGACGACGCTGATCGGTGGTGGCATCGGCCCGACCGACGGAACGAACGGCACCACCATCACTTCCGGTATCTGGAACATGGAGATGATGCTCAAGGCCAACGAGGGTTTGCCGGTCAACGTCTGCATGTTGGGCAAGGGGAACTCGTCCGGGCATCAGTCGCTGGTCGAACAGATCAAGGCCGGTGCGGCCGGTCTGAAGGTCCACGAGGACTGGGGCGCGACACCGGCCACAATTCGTGAGTCTCTGCGGGTGGCAGACGAAATGGACGTTCAGGTCGCCATTCACACGGACACACTCAACGAGGCCGGATACGTCGAGGACACCATCGCGGCCTTCGAAGGCCGTACCATTCACACCTATCACAGCGAGGGCGCGGGTGGCGGTCACGCACCCGACATTCTGCGGGTGACGGGCGAGGACAACGTACTTCCGGCGTCGACCAATCCGACGTTGCCATACGGCATCAACACTCAGGCCGAACTCTTCGACATGATCATGGTCTGTCACAACCTCAATCCCAAAGTGCCCTCGGATGTTTCGTTTGCCGAGTCCCGCGTTCGCGCCGAGACGATCGGTGCCGAGAACGTACTGCAGGACATGGGCGTCATCTCGATGTTCTCGAGTGACTCACAGGCGATGGGCCGGGTTGGAGAAAACTGGCTACGCGCGATCCAAACAGCGGACTGCATGAAGCGGTCCCGCGGAAAGCTGCCCGAGGATTCACCGACGCACGACAACTTTCGCGTGTTGCGCTACGTCGCGAAGGTCACGATCAATCCAGCGTTGACGTTCGGTCTTTCGCATGTGGTCGGGTCGATCGGTGTCGGGAAGATGGCGGATCTTGTTCTCTGGGAGCCCGCATTCTTCGGCGCGAAGCCGAAGACGATCATCAAGAACGGGTTGATCAGCTGGCACGCCATGGGAGATCCGAATGCGTCGCTCCCGACACCACAACCGGTGATCTACCGGCCGATGTTCGGTGGATTCGGCAAGGCGTTGCCGCAGAGTTCGGTCTCGTTCGTCTCGCGAGCGGCGCTCGACGACGGCATCAAGGATCGACTCGGTCTCGAACGTCAGGTTGTCGCCGTCGAGGGCACGAGGACGGTCACCAAGCGTGATCTGGTTCGTAACTCGGCTACTCCGGAAATCAAGGTGGACCCGGAGACCTTCGCGGTGACTGCGGACGGTGTCCATGCGTACGTCGAACCCGCCGAATCCATTCGCTTGAACCAACTTTACTTCTTCAGTTAGGGGTCTCCAGTGTCGGGAACAATCACACACACGCACGGTGCCGATGCGACGCCACACACGCACGGCGAGATGACCGCGCCGAGCGGAAAGCCGACGCGAGTCGACGCGCTGCTCGGGAAGGAGACCGACGAGGAGTGGGCCGGTCGACTCGACAATGCGGTAGTCGACGTCTTGTCGCTCGATCAGTGGGAAGCGCAGAAGAGTCGGTTACGACGCACCACGATCGGTGGCCGTGAATTGGCCGTCTCGCTTGATCGTGGTATTCAGTTGCAGGACGGCGACATTCTGCTGTGGGACGAGCCGGCGAACACCGTGGTCGTGGCCAGGATCAACCTCAAGGACGTGTTGGAGATCGACCTGAGCGCGCTGGTCGACGTCACGCCCGAGAAGATGATTCAGACGTGCCTGGAGTTGGGACATGCCGTGGGTAACCAGCACTGGCCTGCGGTGGTGAAGGGAATGAAGGTCTACGTTCCGTTGACCGTCGACAAGGCGGTCATGGGCTCGGTGATGCGTACGCATGCTTTCGAGGGCATCGAGTACACCTTCATCCCGGGCGCCGAGGTCATTCCCTACATCGCTCCACACGAGGCACGCCGTTTGTTCGGTGCGGCCGCGCGTGAGGGCGAGGGGCATACCCATGACCCTCTCGTCTGAGGGATCCGGGCTCAGCATCAACCGCGCGATGCGGATGATGCAGTTTTCCGATTCCATGTTCCCGGTCGGTTCCTTCTCGTTCTCCAACGGTTTGGAATCGGCCGTGGCGCAAGGAATTGTCACGGGTGGTCCGTCGCTGCGGGAGTTTGTGCTCTCGGCCGCCCATCAGGGCGCGACGTGCGACGGTATCGCCGTACTCGCAGCGCACCGGGGTGCGGCAGCCGGTGATTTCTCGGCGATCCTCGCCGCTGATCATGCAGTGATCGAACGCAAACTCAACGAAGAAGCACGCACGATGAGTACCCGCATGGGTAAGAAGTTGGCCGAACTCGGCGGGCGCTTGGCCGGTGAGACCCTGTTCAACAAGTGGTTGGCCGCGATCGCATCGGGGGAGACACCGGGTACCTACCCCGTCGGCCTCGGAATTGCTTTCGCGGAGATGGGTTCTCCGGAAGAGGACGCTTTCACGGTCAATCAGTACGGTGTCGCGATGACGTTGCTCGGCGCTGCCCTTCGTATCGTCCGAGTCGATCACCTCGCGACGCAAGAGATTCTGTTCGAGGTCAATCAGACTGCCGGCCATGAGTACGCCGCAGTGCGTGACTACGGACTCGACGACATGTCCAATTTCGCCCCGATGATCGACATTCTGGCTGCGGTGCACGTCAAGGCGCACGTCCGAATGTTCATGAACTAGAAGGAGAACGATGAAGAAGACAACGCGCATCGGAATCGGCGGACCCGTGGGTTCGGGTAAGACCGCGCTCATCGAGGCGATCACACCGGAGTTCATCAAGCGGGGCACCAGCGTTCTGATCATCACCAACGACGTGGTCACCACCGAAGATGCCAAGCATGTGCGCAAGGCTCTCAAAGGTGTTCTCGTGGAGGAACGTATCGTCGGCGTGGAGACGGGAGCCTGCCCACACACCGCCGTCCGCGAAGACCCGAGTATGAATCTCGCGGCGGTCGAGGACATGGAGAAAACGTTCCCGGACACCGACGTGGTGTTCATCGAAAGTGGTGGCGACAACCTCACACTGACGTTCAGTCCAGCTCTGGTCGACTTCTTCATCTACGTCATCGACGTAGCCGCAGGCGACAAGATTCCGCGCAAGAACGGTCCGGGAATCTCGCAGTCCGACATCCTGGTCATCAACAAGACCGATCTCGCACCGTACGTCAACGCCGATCTCGGAGTCATGGATCGCGACTCCAAGGGGATGCGCGGCGACAAGCCGTTCGTCTTCACCAATTGCATGACCGGGGAAGGCATCAAGGAAGTGGTGGACCTCATCGTGCACGGAGTCCTCTTCGACGAAGAGGAAGTGGGAGCGAGCGCACCGTGAGCGCAACGTCCGTCCCGGGAGCATCGCGGTCGCTCCCGGGGCCGATCCCGACCATCCCGGAACTCGACCAGTACCAGGACCAGCCGAAGCAGGCCCCGGCCGGCAAGGTCGGGAAGACCGGCGTTCTCGAGATGCGATTTGTCGACCGTGGCGACAAGACGATTCTGCGGGACATGTACCGCAAGACACCGCTGCTCGTTCAGCAGGCGCTGTACTGGGACGAAGCGTTGCCGACCATGCCGTGCGTCTACATGATCTCGACGTCCGGCAGTGTGTTGCAAGGCGATCGACTGTTCCTGACCATCGAGATGGAACCGGGTTCCCTCGCGCACGTGACCACTCAGTCGGCCACCAAGGTTCACCGGATGGATGCCAATCACGCGTCGCAACTCCAGAAAGTGGTGCTCGCGGAGAATTCGTATCTCGAACTGATGCCCGGGGTGACGATCCCACACCGCAACGCGAGGTACTACGCGCGCACCGACATCACGGTGGATCCGACTGCAACGCTGTTGTTCTCGGAGATCGTGATGTCGGGTCGCAAGTACCACGACGGCGGAGAGATGTTCGTCTACGACCTGTACTCCACAATGATCAAGGCGGAGCGTCCGGACGGGAAGAACCTCTTCACCGAGAAATTGGTGATCGAACCGGCACGCTTCCCCGTGCGATACGGCGGAATCATGGGCGACCACGACGTGTTCGGCAATGTCATCCTGCTGACACCGAAGGAGCACGCCGACGCGATTCTCGAAGAGGTAGTTCCGGGCCGTGACGGCAAGGTCGTTTCCGGAGCGAGTCGGCTACCGAACGACGCCGGTCTCATCTTCAAAGTCCTCGGTCCGGAGAGCGAACCCGTCAAGGCGAAGGTTCGTGATTTCTGGGCTCTGGTGCGAAAGGCAGTTCTGGACACCACCATTCCGCCCGTCCCGCTGTGGGGATGACGCGGATCGTCGGAGAAGGATCGAGGGACGTGCGATGACCACCATCACCAAACCCTGGGACGACGTCGCGGACAAGAACGTCGTGCTCAGATTCATCGACACCAATCTCAAAGGCTCCGGGCAGGTGATGTTCCAGGGCAATGCGCTGACGGGCCTGCTGTTTCTGGTCGGTATCTTCTGGGGAGCGATAGCCGCGGACACGATCACCGTCGCAATTGGTGCCGTGGTGGGTCTGGTGGTATCCACCGTCACCGGCATGATGCTGCACTCCGACGACGATTCGATGCGTATCGGCCTGTACGGATACAACGGAGTTCTTGTGGGAGCTGCCTTTCCGACGTTCCTTGCCGGCGGTGTGATGCTGTGGATCTACCTCGTGGTGGGAGCTGCCGCGTCGACGATCGCGTTCCTGGCCGTTGCCAATGTCTTCAAGACGTGGGGCGTACCGGCGCTGACCTTTCCGTTCAACCTCGTCAACTGGTTCTTCCTCCTCGCGGCGTTCCAGTTCCTGCGGATCGAAACGTCAGACCTCAGCGCGGGCCAGTTTCCCCAGCACATCGGGGACGCGTCAGTTCATGCCGAAATTACTTTCAGCTTCCTGTGGGACACGCTGTTCCGCAACGTTTCCCAGATCTTTCTGATCAACAACACCGTCACCGGCATTATCTTCGTGATCGCGCTGCTGGTCGCGTCGCGTTGGGCGGCGTTGTTCGCGCTCATCGGTTCCGCGATAGCGATGGGTTCGGTACTGGCGCTGGGCGCAAACACCGTCGACATCGGCAATGGTCTCTACGGGCTCAGTTCGGTGCTGACGGCAATTGCTCTCGGATCGGTGTTCTACAACCCGTCGTGGCGTGTCTTCGTCTACACCGTCTTCGGAGTACTGGTGACTGTTGTCATCCACGGCACGCTGGTGTCTGCCTTTGCTCCGATCAGCCTGCCGGCCGGAACGGGCCCGTTCGTCTTCGCGACGTGGCTGTTCCTGCTGCCGAAGAAGAAGTTCGTTCCCATCCAGCACGACACCATCGAGGGTGGAGCGGCCGAGGGCAAGGATTCGATCGCGAAGGCGAACGGATAGGGCTCGAACGGGCAGAAGTTCCTAGATCGTTCCGCTATGGCACCCTCGCGAACCGGTATCACTCGAGTATTGTCTGGCCTTCGGTAGTCGGGCATGGTCGAAGCATGACCGTGCAGGTAGTTGTGATGGGTGTGGCCGGTGCTGGAAAAAGCACCGTGGCAGTGGGTCTCGCCACGTCTCTCGGGGCAGACTTCGTCGACGGTGACGATCTGCACCCCGAGTCCAATGTCGCCAAAATGCGTTCGGGGACACCGTTGACCGACGAAGACCGTGTGCCGTGGCTCGACGCGATCGCGGCCTGGCTTTCCGAGCGTGCCGATGCGGGACGAACAGGCGTCGTTGCCTGTTCGGCTCTGCGAAAGGACTATCGGGGCCGGTTGCGCCCGGACGGTCTCGACGTGCAGTTCGTCCACCTGGCCGGTGATTTCGAGACTATCTCCGCACGTATGCGTTTCCGCGCCGGGCACTTCATGCCGGAGAGTCTGCTCATCTCCCAGTTCGAGGCTCTCGAACCGCTTACAGACGACGAGCGCGGCATCACGCTGAATGTCGTCTCCGAACCGAGCACACTGGTGGGCGAGGCAGTCGACTACATCCATACATCTCAGAGGAGCGTCACAGCGTGAGTAGCACCGCAAGCCCCGGCCCGTTCGACATTTCCGGGAAGGTCGCGCTGGTGACGGGTTCGAGCCGAGGCATCGGCTCGGCCCTCGCGACTGGTCTCGCCGAGGCGGGTGCGGTGGTGGTGCTCAACAGCCGAAATTCCGACGTGCTCGAAGCCGAGCGTCGACGCATCGCCGACGCGACCGGCGCAACGGTGCACGCATACGCGTTCGACGTCACCGATTCGGCCGCCGTCCGGGATGCGGCGACACGCATCGAGGCGGAGGTCGGCCCGGTCGAGATCGTTGTCAACAACACCGGCGTGCAGCACCGCGCCCCGCTTCTCGAGTTCGGCGACGACGACTTCCGGCGTGTCATGGACACCAACCTGACCAGTGCGTTCTACGTCGGACGTGAATTCGCCCGCGGCATGGTCGAGCGCGGACACGGGAAGATCGTCAACATCTGCTCGGTGCAGAGCGAACTCGGCCGAGCGGGAATCGCACCGTACGCGGCCAGCAAGGGCGGGCTCAAGATGCTCACCCGCGGAATGTGCGCTGACTGGGCACCCTTCGGTTTGCAGATCAACGCGATCGCACCGGGATACTTCGACACCGAACTGACCTCTGCGCTGGTCAACGATCCGGAGTTCACCGCGTGGCTCGCCAAGCGGACACCCGCCGGACGTTGGGGCCGTACCGAGGAGCTGATCGGGTCGCTACTGTTCTTGGCCTCCCCGGCTTCGGATTTCGTCAACGGTCAGATCCTCTACGTCGACGGCGGAATGACGGCCGTCGTCTGATTGTCCGCTGTTAGATCGTCCGCTACTCGAACAGAAAGCACCCACATGACAGACGCCAGCGCCCCTCGCATCCACCTCGGTCCCGTCGAGGATCCTCACGTCGCCGACGGAATACGCCGAGCCGGTGGAGTTCTCGTTCCACTGGCAGACGCCGAGGGCGTCGTGTGGGTACACGGGCCGGAGACGTTCCCGTCGTCGCTACCCGATTCGGTTCGTTGGGTGCAGTTGCCGTTCGCCGGCATCGAGCCCTGGTTCGACGCCGGGGTGATCGACGACAAGCGGGTCTGGACGTCTGCTGCCGGAGCGTACGCGGGCAATGTTGCCGAACATACGATGATGCTTCTCCTCGCCGGAGTTCGTTCTCTCCCCGAACAATTGGCGGCGCAATCGTGGCGCAAGGAAGAGTTCGACCCGCGGGTGGGCACTTTGCAGGGCTCGACAGTGGCGATCATCGGTTGCGGCGGAATCGGCCGTGCGTTGATCCCGTACCTCGCCGCGTCCAAAGTCAAGGTCATCGCGATCACCCGCTCCGGGACCCCTGTCGAGGGTGCTTCCGAAACGCTCTCGGCCGACCGCACCGGCGAAATCTGGTCCAAGGCAGATCACTTCGTGATCGCAGCACCGTCGACATCCGCGACGCGGCATCTGGTCGGCAAGGCCGAACTGGACCAGATGTCGGAGTCGAGCTGGATCGTGAACATCGCGCGTGGCACCCTCGTCGACACGGACGCATTGGTCGACGCACTGGAAGCCGGTTCGATCGGCGGGGCGGCACTGGACGTCACCGATCCCGAGCCGTTGCCGGACGGGCATCGGTTGTGGAAGCTGCCCAACGCGATCATCACTCCACACGTCGCCAACCCGGCTACGACGCTCACCCGCGTCCTGGCAGATCACGTTGCAGCCAACGTCGCCCGATTCGCCGCAGGTGAGGACCTCGCCGCCGTGATCGATCCGTCGGCGGGCTACTGACCGCTCGCGTTGGTTCCCTTCACGTAATCGGCAACGACGGTGCGCAGAACATCGCGCACCGCCTCGGCCGGTTTGGAGAGGGGCTGATTGGCCGGGGTGCCAA
The DNA here is from genome assembly GCF_001942025.1 of Rhodococcus sp. YL-1. NCBI lineage: Bacteria > Bacillati > Actinomycetota > Actinomycetes > Mycobacteriales > Nocardiaceae > Rhodococcus > Rhodococcus sp. YL-1. Next base: position 335,013 of record NZ_CP017299.1, read on the forward strand.
GGGAGACATGCACTTCGATGCCCGGCTCGATGCGTCGTAGCTCGAGCGCTTCGACGTCCATGACCCTGCGGGCCACCGACCACGGCAGAACCGTCGCGCCCAATCCGGTGCGTACGGCCTCGGACAGCGTCATCACCGATTCCACTTCGGCCACGATGTTCGGTTGCTGCTCTGCACGGTCGAAAGCCTGCTCCACCACCTTGCGGATGGTGTGCATCCGACCCGGAAGCAATAGTGGTAGTTCGGCGATCTCGGGCAGGGAGATGTCGGATCCCGATTCGCCTGCCAGTCCGGTACCGAACGGCGCAACCACCACCAGCTCCTCGGTGAGCAAGCGTTCGAACGTCACACCCTTGATCGGGCCGGCGTCGTACAACAACGCCAGATCCATGCGACCGGTCATCATCGCTTCGCTGAGCACGCCACCGAAGTTCTCGTTGATGTGCAACAAGATATTCGGGTGCTGCTCGCGCACACGGGCCAAGAGCGGCAAGGCGATTGCCGTCGCGGTGCTGTACGGGGCGAGGCCGACCGAGACGCCACCCGCCAGCGCCCGTCCGACCACGGACACCTCGGCCTGAGCACTCTCCACCTGACGCAGAATCACCTGAGCATGCCGATAGAGTGCGTGCCCCGCATCGGTCGGCTCGACACCCTGTTTGCTGCGGATCAGAAGTTGCTGACCGAACTGCGTTTCCAGCGACGTCATCTGTTGGCTCAGGGCGGGTTGTGCGATGTGCAGGATGTCGGCGGCTCGGGTGATGCTGCCGGCATCGACAATTCGTACGAACGAGTAGAGCCTTCTCGTGTCCATGCTGTGCAAACTACCAGCTCAACGGACATATCGAATTCCGATCACCCCAACGCGAAACGGTATTAACAACCCTTTGGCGTTCCTGAGTAGCGTCCCAGAAACACCGAAGTCGACACACAGAACTTCGACAGTCGGACCAACCACGGGCAACGGCGCCCGTACGAACAAGTAAACGAACCGGAAGGACCGAAATGGCAACCAGCATCGATCTTGTCGCCGATCTCGGCGAAGGTTTCGGCACGTGGACCATGGGCGCCGACGATGCTCTGCTCGACACGCTGACTTCGGCCAACATCGCTTGCGGATTCCATGCAGGCGATCCACGAACCATGGATGCGACCGTGCGGGGGTGCGTATCGCGCGGTATCGCCATCGGCGCGCATCCGAGTTTTCCGGACCTCGCCGGATTCGGACGTCGCGCGATGGATCTCAGTGAGAACGAGGTCCGAACCGACGTGCTGTTCCAACTCGGCGCCCTTCACGCCTTTGCGGTCGCGAACGGAACGTCGTTGTCGCACATCGCTCCCCACGGCAAACTCGGGAATCTTGTTGCTGTACGCCAGGATTACGCGCGCGCCGTCGTCGATGCGGTCGCGGCCTTCGATCCGTCGTTGATCGTGCTCGCCCAGGACGGGGCGTTGGCCGACGAGGCGACTGCCCGCGGATTGAGCGTCGGCATCGTCGGAATCGCGGATCGCGCATACAACTCCGACGGAACTCTCGTGCCCCGCAGCGAGCCGGGAGCGGTGATTCACGACGTCGACGTTCTGGTCGAGCGGACCGTTCGGATGGTGGTCGAGGAAGTCGTCGAAGCTGTGGACGGCACGTTGATCCCGGTTGTCGCCGATACGGTCCTCGTGCACGGTGACAACCCCGGTGCCGTCGCGAACGCGAAGGCGATTCGCGCCGCGCTCGAGGCCGCCGGTGTCACCATTGCGCCGCTGACCCGGGTCGTGGCGTCACGGCGGGCCCGTGATGTCGGGTGTTCCGCGTGAAGACCTACGTCGCCGACTGCGGTGACGCCGCCGTTCGCGTCAGTGTCAGCGGCGGGACCGCCGAGCAGAACTGGAACACCGTTCGATCGATCGCTGCACGTTTCGATCTCGGTGCCGACGGCATCGTCAGCGTCATCCCGACATACGACGCCCTGCTGGTCGAGTTCGACAACCTCCTCACGGACCACGACGCCGTCCGCGGCCTGGTTCGCGAAGCAACGACTATCCCCCGACCGCTGGAAGGTGAACCTAGGACGTTCGAGATCCCCGTCGTCTACGGGGGCGAACACGGCCCGGACCTGGGTGATACAGCGCGGTTTCTCGGCGTCACCGAAGCCGAAGTGGTGCGCCTTCACTCCGCAGCCCCGTTGGTCATGCGTTGCTACGGCTCACCCGGCGGCGCCCCGATGCTCGACGGCCCGGCGTTCGGCCTTCCCATCCCGCGCCGATCGAGCCCGCGACCGCACGTCGCGGCCGGTTCCGTTGCGGTGGCCGGACGTCAGGCAGTCGTTTCGGCCAGGCCTGCGCCCGGCGGTTGGGCAGTGATCGGCCGGACCCCGCTCATCTTGGTCGATCCGGCGTCGGAGCAGATTTCTGCCTACCGCCCGGGCGATCTGTTCGTCTTCCGTGCGATCGACGCCGATCGCTGGGACGACTTCGACGGACGCTCGCTCCTGCCCGTAGGGGGTGATCCCCATGGCTGAGACCGTCACCGTCCTGACTCCCGGAATCAGCTCCGTCCAGGATTTGGGGCGTGGATCGGCGTCACAGTTCGGTCAGGCGACGGGCGGCGCAGCCGACCAGATCAGCGCGGAGATCGCCAACGCGTTGGTGGGTAGTAGGCGCGAGGCCCCGCTACTGGAGTTGACGGCCCTCGACTTTTCAGCGTCGGCGTCCACGGATCTGCTGATCGCCGTCACGGGTGCACCCGCAACGGTGACGGTGGACGGACATCGGCAACCGCAGTGGGAACCGATCGTCTGGCGAGCCGGTCAGCGGCTTGCCGTCACCGGAATCCACGACGGATTGCGCGTCTACGTCGCCGTCCACGGAGAGCTGACGGCCGACTACCTCCTGGGCAGCTGCGCTCCCGACCAGGTCCTCGGATTCGGCCGTCACTTGACCGCGGGGGAGACGCTGGTCGTCGACACCGACTGCCCGCCGATCGACCACCCGGTCTTCCGGCTACCGCTGTTCCGGTTGTTGCCCGACCGACCGACCTTCGGCAACGTGTGGACGCTCGACGTGACCGACGGCCCCGACATCGACGACTTCGGGGAGAGTGCAGCCGCGCTGTTCGGCACCGAATTCGTGGTGGGCGATCAGAGCAATCACATCGGGCTTCGGCTGGCATCTACCGATGAGCAGCCGCTCCCACAGCGCACCGGCACCGGCGAGGTCCTCTCGCGCGGCGTCCCCATCGGCGCCGTCGAAGTACCCGCTGGCAACGAACTTCTGGTCCTGCATCGAGGTAGAGGCGTCACCGCCGGTTATCCGGTGCTGGCAGTCGTCACCACCGTTTCACTCTCACAGCTGGGACAGGCCCGACCCGGGCACCGCGTCCGATTCCGGAACTGCAGCGTCGCAACGGCGGTTGCAGAGCACCGCGAACAGCAGCACCGCATCGCCTTGCTGAGGCGGCGTGTGGAGAACGTATTCACCACCCTCCGGATACCTCTTCACACCTCGGAAGCCCGAGTACCGAGCCACGTCGGCACCACACGCCCCGCGAGCGCTCCGCGCCGCGCGTCTATTTTGGAGACAGCATGACCAACACCATCGAAGCGGTAGACGGCCAGGTAGTCGACCCGCGCAAGGTCCGGAAAGTCGTCGCAGCGGGCTGCGTCGGCATCTTCGTCGAGCTCTACGACAACGGTGTCTTCGCGTTCATGGCGACGGCACTGGCCATCGTGTTCTTCGACGTATCGAAGTCGAGCGACGCGCTGATGCTGGTGTTCGCCGGCTACGCGGTCTCGTTCTTCGTTCGACCCCTCGGCGCGGTGGTCTGCGGCATCCTCGGCGACCGGATCGGTCGACAGAAGATGTTGGTGTTCGTCATCATGCTGATCAGCGTGGCGACCGCCGGTATCGGCTTGCTGCCCACCTACGCGGCCATCGGTATCGCGGCACCGGCACTGCTGATCTTTCTGCGGATCGTGCAGGGATTCTCCGTCGGTGGTGAAGCTGCCGGCGCCATGACGTTCCTCGCCGAACACGCCCCGGAAGGCAAGCGCGGCTTGATCACGAGCTACGCGCAGATCGCGTCGTTCCTCGCACTGCTGACCGGAACGATGATCGCGTTTGCCATGTCGCCGTGGCTCAACGCCGACGCGATCAACGGCGGCGGACTCGCATCGTGGGCGTGGCGCATCCCGTTCCTCATGGCCATTCCGATGGGAATCATCGGCTGGTACATCCGCCGCGCGATCTCCGATACCCCGAACTTCGAGCGGCTCAAGGAATCCGGCGGTTTGTCGCGCAATCCGCTCAAGGAAGCATTCTCCACTCCCGAACACCGTCGCGCCATGATCCTCGCCCTGTTCATCCCCTTGATGAATGGTTCCGGCTACTACGTTCTGTTCTCGTACATGCCCACGTTCCTCAAAGGCGATCAGATCGGATTCTCGACCGGGACAGCGCTTCTCGTCACCGCATCCAGCCTGGTCGCGATCTGCTTCGCGATTCCGTTCATGGGTGCTCTCTCCGACCGGATCGGTCGCAAGAAGGTCATCGCCGGTGCAGCTGCGGCAATGGCGATCGGAGCGATCCCCTGCTATGCCATGATCGTGACCGGCAACGTCGGCCTCGCCGTTCTCGGTGCTTGCCTCATGGCAGTGATCTTCGCCGGGCACACAGCCGTCATCCACATCCTGATCGTCGAACTGTTCCCCACGCGGGTTCGCTACTCCGCCTACGGTTTGGGTTACAACATCTCGTCCGCACTCTTCGGTGGTACCGCACCGTTGTTGATGACCTGGTTGATCCCCGAATTCGGTATCTACGTTCCCGCCTTCTACGCGGTCATCACCGCAGTCGGCACGCTGATCGCGGTCAGCACCATCACCGATCGCGCCCACGTTCCGCTACGCGACACTCTGTGACTTCTCGCGTGAGTCACTCCTGATCCGGCCCGGTGGCCGCCTGCAGTCCGCGGCGGCCGCCGGGTCATACCAATTTCTTCCTGTAGGAGCACACAATGCCTTTCTCCGATTACCGCACAGCTCTCGTCACCGGCGCCAACACCGGAATGGGTGCCGCCGTCACCGAGATGTTCACCAAGCGCGGACTGACGGTCTACGGCGTCGCCCGCAATGCCGACAAGCTCGGTGAGGTTGCCGATCGCACCGGAATGATCCCTCTGCCCGTGGACATCACCGACACCGCCGCGCTCGCCGAAGCTGTCGGCGGACTGGAGATCGACATCCTCGTCAACAACGCGGGGGTGTCCGCAACCGGAAACATTCTCGACGCCGAAGAAGCATCGGTCGACGCGATGGTGGACGTGAATCTTCGTGCGGTGCTGCACCTGTGCCGCATTCTGCTGCCGGGAATGGTGGAGCGCGATCTAGGTCATGTCGTCAACATCAGCTCCATCGCCGGCCTGTACAACTTCTACGGCCACACTGCCTACCACGCGACCAAGGCTGCGGTGCACCAGATTTCGCGCCAGCTGCGAAACGACTGCATCGGCAAGCGGATTCGAGTGACCGAGATCTGCCCTGGCCGGGTCGAGACCGAGATCTTCGGTCGCAACCTCGGCGGCACGCCCGAAGCCATGAAGGAAGCGTGGGAGACCTTCTACGAAGGCTACGAATCCATCACTACCAAGGACATCGCGGATACCATCGAGTTCGCGATCGACGCCCCTGGCCACGTCAATCTTGGTCTCATCGAGGTGCTCCCCACCTTCCAGGTGCCCGGTGGCCTCGACTTCATCCGTCGCAACGACTGAGAGAGCGCATCATGAGTTTTGTACTACCGGAAACGACGCTCGGAGTGGTGGCCCATGCGGCAGGTGACCTGCGGGTCGAGCATGTTGCGTTGACTGCGCCGACCGCCGAGCAGGCAGTGATCGAGATCGCTTACGGCGGTGTGTGTGGATCAGATCTGCACTACTGGACGCACGGCGCGGCGGGGGAGTCGATTCTGAAGGCACCGATGCTGCTCGGTCACGAGGTGGTCGGCACGGTCGTGACGGCCGCGGCGGACGGAACGGGGCCGGCAGTTGGAACTTCCGTGGCCGTACACCCCGCAACGCCCGGTGGGACCGCGCCTCGGTTCCCGAGCGATCGGCCCAACCTCTCGCCCTGCTGCACATACCTGGGAAGTGCAGCGCAGTACCCACACACCGAGGGCGCCTTCGTGAAATACGCAGTGCTCCCGACACGCATGCTCCGGGAACTGCCCGAGGGGTTGGACCTGCGGACTGCGTCGGTAGCCGAACCGGCAAGCGTTGCCTGGCACGCTGTTTCGCGAGCGGGAGACGTACGCGGGAAGAAGGCGCTGGTCGTCGGCTGCGGACCCATCGGCGCACTGGTCGTGGCTGTGCTCAGACGAGCAGGCGCGCAGTCGATCACCGCGGTCGACGTGCACGACGTTCCGCTGCAGATCGCGTCGACGCTCGGTGCGGATCGGGTTCTCGAGGCCACCGACGCCGAGGCAGTCGCCGCATCCGATGCCGACGTGGTCGTCGAGTGCACCGGCAATCATCGCGGGCTCGAATCCGCTATTCGCGGGGCGACGCGCGGTGGACGGGTGGTCATGCTCGGGCTTCTTCCGTCCGGACCTCAACCGGTACACATTTCGCTGGCGATCACGCGAGAGTTGGAGTTGGTGGGCTCATTCCGCTTCAACGACGAAATCGACGAGGTGCTGCTCGCCCTCGCCGACGGTTCGCTTGCTGTCGATGCTGTTCTCACACACGAATATCCGGTCGAGGAAGCTCTGGAAGCCTTCGCAGTCGCCAAGGATGCTTCGGTGTCGGGGAAGGTGCTGTTGCGGTTCTGAGTCCTTCGACCCTGTGCGCCTTTATTAACCGCGGGCGGTTAATAAAGGCGCACAGCAGGTTATTCGACCACCAGGCCCTTGGCTTCCAGCAGAGCAGTCAGATTGCTCACCTCGAGTGGGGTCTCGCCCCGCTTGTAACGCTCGATGTACCCGGCTTCGGCTTCGTCACGGGCACGCGAGAGTTCGATTGCCTCGGCAACCTCCTCGCGGCGGACCACGACAACGCCGTCGCAGTCACCCTTGACGACGTCACCGGGATAAATGACCTGTTCTCCGAAGACCAGGGGATGGTTGATCGGGCCGAGAGATTCCTTGACGGTTCCCTCGATGTACACGTGCTTGGAGAAGACGGGGAATCCGAGTTCGCGGATCTCCCGGGTATCGCGCACTCCGCCGTCGGTGACCAGTGCGGTAATGCCGCGCGCAACACAGGCATTGGCGAGGACATCGCCGAACTGGCCGGCGGCTTGATCACCTGAAGAGACGATCAGGACGTCACCCGGCTGTGCGTAGCTGATCGCAACCTGCAGCATGAGGTTGTCACGGGGATGGCACTTGACTGTGAAGGCGGAGCCGCAGAACTTCATGTCGCGGTCGATCGGTTTGATCGCCGGATGCAGCGACCCCTTACGTCCCTGTGCCTCGTGAATCGTGGCCGCGGAGAACGTCCCCAGTTCGGCAATCAGGTCCTTGTCCGCGCGATCAATTTTCGTCTTGACGTGAATCATCTTGTACTCCAGAAAGTATGAAAGATCAGGAAAGGCGTTCGACTGCCGCGGCGATCTGTGCCGCGGCCTTTTCGAGGACGGCCTCGGAGGTGGCGAAGGAGATACGGAAGTACGGCGATGCGCCGTAAGCCGAACCCTGAATGGTGGCAACCGACGCCTCGTCGAGGAGATAGAGGACGAGATCCTGGTCGGACTCGATCACGGTGCCATCCGGGGTCTGCTTGCCGATCAAGCCGGCACAGTTGACGAACAGGTAGAACGCACCCTGCGGCACGACGGGCTCGAGCCCGGGGACAACACTGAGGAGGTGAGCCGAGAGGTCGCGTCGTCGTCGGTAACTTCGTACGGATTCGGTGAGGAAACTCTGGTCGCCGGTAAGGGCTTCCACGGCTGCGGCCTGGCTGATCGAGGACGGGCAGGAAGAACTTTGACCCTGCAGTTTGTTGACGGCGCCGATCAATCCGGAATTTCCGAGTCCGTATCCGAGTCGCCACCCGGTCATGGCATGAGACTTGGAGACTCCGTTGGTGACCAGTACCTGATCACGGAGGTGCGGAGCGACCTGCAGCAGACTCGGGATCGGAGCGTCGCCGAAGTTGATCTCGTCGTATATCTCGTCGACCAACACACTGACATGGGGATTGGCCTCTATCACTTCGGCGAGGGCCTGCAGCTGCTCGCGGGTGTACACAGATCCGGTGGGGTTGCCCGGGGCATTGAGGATGACCCACTTGGTGTTCGAAGTGATTGCAGCGGATAGTGCTTCGGCTGTGAGAAGAAAGTTGTCGGACTCCTCGCACTGAACGATCACCGGAGTTCCGTCGTGAGCGAGGACCATATCCGGGTACGAAACCCAGTAAGGGGCGGGAACGATAACCTCGACGCCGGCTTCGACCGTCGCCATGAGAGCGAGGAAGATGACCTGTTTCGCGCCGCCGCCGACGGTGATCTGGTTGTCCGCGTACTGGATTCCGGTTCGCGAAGCCGCGCGTGCTGCGATTGCCTCGCGTAGAGCCTGGATGCCGTTGACTGCGGTGTACTTGGTCTGACCCGTGTTGATCGCAGTGATCGCCGCAGACTTGATGTTGTCGGGTGTGTCGAAATCGGGCTCCCCGACGGTCAGGTCGAGTATTTCACGGCCCTGGGCCTTCAGCTCGCGCACTCGTTGTGCGGCAGCCACACTCGGCGACTCCCTGATTCTGTCGACGCGCGCAGCCGGAACGAAAGTCGCCATGATGGTCTGCTCCTGGGTCCGGGGTGAGCGTGGATTCCCGTCGTCGACGAGCCACAGTTCTCACTCGGTGATCCGTTCGACCATAGGGTCCTACCAGGGCATCTGACCAAGACCGAACCGTTGTGGCCCGATAAGCAAACGTGATGGAGCGGCGACGGAATCAGACCGACAGAACGCGCAGATCCTCGAGACCGTCCACGACGGGAACGCGCCACGACGCAAGCTCTTCCGGTCCCTGCTCGTCCCACAGCTCGAACAGTTCCGAATCGGTCGATGCGATGGTGCGCTCCACCATTTCGATCAGCCAGGTGAGCCGTTCACTGGTCAGAGCCGAGGTGAAGGAGTCGAGATCGAGGTCTTGGGTGGCAGGGTCACGCTTGCGGTCGGCACGCACGATCAGTACCAATTCGAGCAAGGCGACGGCGATTTGACCGCCGTCGACCTCGAGGTAGTCGTCTTCGAATGCCCACTTCACCGATTCGAAGGTGAAATCACCGTGCCCGATGGACGCGATCAAATCCCCTGCACCGTCGTTCTCGAACGGTCCCGATCCCCACGCGCCCACTGTCTACTCTTTTCCGATTGCCGTGTCAGCGCGCTTCGAGCGCGATCTTCGCTCCGAATCCTAGAAGAACTGTTCCGGTTATGCGCTCGAGTGCCTGTCGCACTCGGGGCTTTTCGAAGGTGCTACGCGCTCGCGAGAGAAGGACCACGTAGCCACTGAGCCACACGATGGTGATGGCTGCGTGGATGAGCACCAGCAATGCAAGCGACGGTCCCGTCGGCCACCCGGCCGGAACCAACTGCGGCAACAGTCCGGTGTAGAAGACGGCGATCTTGGGGTTGAGCAGGTTGGTGGTGAAGCCCGTCTTCCATGTCCCGGCCTTCTGCGATCGTGGAGCGTCGGCATTGTGTTGCATCCGCGACGTCCGGCTCTCCCACAGTGCTCGCACACCGAGATAGATCAGGTAAGCCGCGCCGGCGAGCTTGACGACGGTGTACGCCTCCGCCGACGCGGCCAGGATCGCCGACAGCCCGAGGACGGTCAACAGACCCCACACCAGAAGGCCCGAGACGATGCCGGCAGCTACCCGGAAACCGGCGGATCTGCCCGCGCCGAGAGCAGCCTGCGTCACGACGGCCATGTCGGGCCCGGGGACCAGAGTCAGTAGGGCGAGCACAGCTGTGGCGGCGAGCAGAGCGGTCAGCATGCAACAAGTATGAAGTCGGGGTGGGGAGCATTGTCGGCCGGTGGTGTCGGGCCTGTGAACAAAGAGTGGCGCGGCGGTGTGAACTGCATGGACACGCCCGGAAACCGGCGTCTCGCGAGCCCTGTTCGACAAAGTTATGCACACTGTGGGGAAACGAATCGTTGCAGGTAGAAGGAATAACTATGTTGTAATTCATCCTTTTGTCCACAGGTTATGCACAACTGGGAAGCGGATGTGAATGAAGTTATCCACACCTGTGTGTGCATCGGTGGAGAACTGTCCAACTCCATTGGATACCCGCGAGTAATAAATCCCAACCAGTGGGTTGACCCCGGGACGTTCGTCCTGTCCAATCGAGAGTCAGCGGTAGTCGTGCGATGCTCAGGGGGCGCTTGACGGATGCGGAGATTTGGGTTTGTCGGGATTGTGTTGGTCGTGCTCGCGCTTGTCGTGGGCGGAGTGGCGTATGCCGAACCGGCACCTGAAAACCCGCCAGGAGATTCGGCCGGTCAGGCCGGGGCTCATATCAATCGCATAGAGCAGTTGTCGCCCACACGCAGTGCCGTCTTCGTCGAGTCGCCGGCCATGCGGCGCGAGGTGCAAGTGCAGGTTCTGCATCCAGCGTCGAGTGCCGGTTCGCGTCCGTCCTTCTACCTACTCGACGGCGTCAGTGCCGGTTCGGAATCCGGATACTCCCAAAGCACCTGGACTCAAAAGACCGACATCGAAGCGTTTTTCGCCGACAAAAACGTCAACGTCGTTCTCCCTGTTGGCGGTACCGGCAGTTTCTACACCAACTGGAAGAACGACGATCCGAACCTCGGTGTGAACAAGTGGGAATCGTTTCTCGCTGAAGAGCTTCCGGCGTTGATCGATTCTGCGTTTTCCGGAAATGGGACGAATGTGGTCGGCGGGGTGTCCATGGGTGCGCTCGGCGCGGCCAACCTCATCACACATCACCCGAAGCTCTACACCGGATTGGCCTCGTACAGTGGCTGTCTCGACAACTCCGAATCGTCCTCGCAGGATTCCGTGCGGCTCACCGTGGCCAGCAAGGCGGGCGACGCCACCAACATGTGGGGTCCGGCGTCGGACCCCGACTGGCAAAAGCACGACCCGTCCACCAACGCGGAAACGCTGCGAGGGAAGACGATCTACGTGTCCTCCGGTACAGGTGCGCCCGGAGAATACGACAACGTCTTCACCCCGAGTGGACTGCAGACTGCCATCGAAGGCGGACCGCTCGAGGCGCTCGCTAATACGTGCACACAACTGTTCGAAGCGAGGTTGGGCGAGTTGTCGATTCCCGCAGTATTCGCGTATCGGAACGACGGCACCCATTCGTGGCCGTACTGGCAAGACGCGCTTCACGATTCCTGGCCGACGGTGAAGACGGCACTGGGAATGTGAGCTGAGAACTACTCGGCCAGTGCCAGTTCGAGCAATTGGAGGGCGCCGTCACGGGTCTGCGCAGCCGCGATGAACCCGGCCTTGTGGCAGAAGACCGAACTGTCGACGCCCGTCTGGGCGGCAAGATCCGAGCCGTTCAGGCCGCGCCACGGCTCCGGCAACAGCTTTCGTGAACCGAACTTGGAGTCAGCAGGCTTGACCGTCTGAATCGACCAGCCGCCGTTGGTGTTCGGGAAGATGGTGAACAGCAGCTCCGGCTGGGCCGACGCGGCGCGGCCGTGGGGAACGAAGCGATCCAGGACGACGAAGCGCGGATCCGTTGCTTTTTCGTAGGTCTCGGTGAACTCGCGCTCGGCGGCCGCGTCGCCGGCGTACTTGGCGCGCAGGCGAATCAAGACCTGGGTTGCGAGAACGACGGCCAGCTCGAACTGGGTGTCGAACTCCTCGTCGGTGGACGAGATCGGATTGAAAAGGTCCAGCACGGACGACAGATCAAAAGGCTTGGTGCCGTAGTCGTTGAGGGTGTAGATCTCTTGGCCGTTGTCGACGGCGTCGATGCCCTCGACCAGTCGGCTGTCGATACGGCGGAACACGGAGGCGTCGCCTTCACAGAACTGCAGGCCGTATTCCTGCCAGAGCAGACCGAAGGCGGAGTACAGGATGCCGTTGCTGCGCTCGCCGGCATCACGCTGGTGATGGTCGAAGCGCCCCTCGGCCGGGTTGTAGCGACCGCCGACGTCGAGCACGATGTCCGCGCTGTCGAGGACGGACTCGTCACGGCTGCGAACGACGGTGGCGTCGGGGTACAGCTGCTTGAGCAGCGATACGCCGAAGACGTCGTCTGCATGGAACTTGCCGTTATGGGTCGCGATGATCACCCGTCGAGACTAGGCAATCGAGCGCGGGGATGCCTAGTCAGCCGATGGTGCGGATGCGGTCGGTGGCAGGTGGCGAGACCGGCGACCCGGCTGCGAACAGGGCGGTCAAGGCGTCGAGGTCGTTGCCGGCACCGGTCATCTGGGTGGAGTTCTTCAGTGCGGTGAAGCCGTCCCCGCCCTCGGCGAGGAACTTGTTCACCACGACGCTGTAGACGCCGTCGGGGGCGATGTCCTGCCCGTTCAAGCGCATTTCCGAGATTCGCGAGCCCGGCGCTGCTCGCCGGTCCATGGCGTAGGTGAAGCCCGCGGACGGGGAGAGGATGCGCTCGGTAGCGGTGCCGTCGAGGTCGATCTGGAATTGCTGTTCGAGAGCGTCCTTCAACACCGCTCCTGTGACGGAGAGCACCTCGAGGCTGTTACCGAAGGGTTGAACACCGTAGGCCTGGCGGTAGGTGACCTGGCCGGAAGTGCCGAAGTCCAAGTCCTCGCGCATGCCGCCGGGGTTCGTCAACGCTAGTTGGGCGCCTCGTGTCGATCCGGCGGCGAGTTGAGCGTCGGCGACCAGGTTGCCGAGTGTCGATTCGCCGCTGGGGACGCGGTCGCGTGTCAGATCGGCGGTAATGGTCCCCACCGGCCGCTGAGCGCTGTCCGACGCCTCCGACCAGGCCCGGTCGGCGAGAGCCTGAATATCGGGATCCGGCGAAATGTCGTGTGTCACTATCTGATTGAACGCGGACGTCTGATCGCGAACGACCTCGCGTGTGTTGCGATCGATGGTGACGTCTGCGACGGACACGATCCGGCCGTGCGAAGCGCCCTGCATCACGACTCTGGGATTGCCTGCGGGATCAGGGAATTCGCAGTTGTACTGCTGGTGGCTGTCGGCGGTGAAGATGACGTCCACCTTCGGTGAGGCGCGAAGGGCGATGTCGCGGGCCGGGCCGGACTCGACATTGCAGTCGTTGGGCCCACCTTCGACGGCCGGTTCGTCCCCACGGTGCAGGAGGACGGTGATGGCTTTGACGCCGAAGAAGTCGAGGACGTCGGCGGTGCGGTTGATCGCTTCGACTTCGTCGCCGAACTGCAGATCGGCGATCCCACCCGGTGTCACGATCTGCGACGTGTTGGCGGGGGATATCGCGATGACTCCGAGCGGAATGCCGTCGACCATGTTCACGGTGAAGGGCAGCGTGGCCGGGGTGCCGTTGGTGTACGTCATGTTCGCGGCCATCAGAGGGAAGTTGGCGCCGCCGAAGGACGGACTGAACGTGCATGCATCGACGGCGGAGCAACCGCCGGACTGCATGCGACGGAACTCGGCGAGCCCTTTGTCCAGTTCGTGGTTGCCGATCGCGGAAGCGTCGATCTTCATCCGGTTCAGGAGTTCGACCGTCGGTTCGTCGTTGAACATCGCCGACTCGAGCGCCGACGATCCCCAGTTGTCACCGACCGAATACAGCAGCGAGTTGGTGGCTTGACTGCGAAGTTGCGTCACGTAAGCAGCGAGATACGCCGCGCCACCTGCGGGGGTGAGAGAGCCGTCGGCCTGCCTGATCTCGCTGCGAACACCTTCCGGCGGGCGGAGACTGCCGTGCAGATCGTTGAACGCCAACAGACGTACCGACACCGTGTCCTGGGACTCTGCGTCGGCGACGCCACTCAGGGAGGTCGCGGTGGTGGCGAGAAGGGTCGTTGCGAGCACGGCACACGTTCGTGTCATGCGTCGCGTCATGCGTCGTGCTCCCTCACTCGGACCGGCTTCGAACCTCCCTGAGTGTGCCCGTCTGCCGAAACGAATTCCAGTCCCCGGCGTAACAGTTATGTATCGAGTGTCACGCGGTGACGCCGATGCCCGCGGCCTGCTTCGCGACGTCGGTGTCAGCGAAAGCGAGGAATGCGTCGTTCTCGTGTGGATCGCCGATGGTCATCCGGACGCCCTCGACGCCGTACTGGCGGATCAGAATGCCCGCTTCGGTACTCGCCTCGGCAAAAGCGGGAGAGAGTTCTCCGAGGGGGAGATAGACGAAGTTCGCCGACGACTCGGGGACGGTGTACCCGGCTTCGATCAGAGCGGTTCGAACTCGCGTCCGCTCGGCGATGACACCTTCGGTGCGGGCAAGCAGTTCGTCTGCTGCAGCCAGGGAAGCGATTGCGGCGGCCTGCGCAACAGCGCTCACGGTGAACGGGGTGTGCACCTTGCCGAGGGCCACGATGATCTCCGGATCCGCGACCGCGTAACCCACGCGGATTCCCGCGAGGCCGTACGCCTTCGAGAAGGTGCGCAGAACAACCACGTTGGGGCGGCTGCGGAACAGCTCGATGCCGTCGGCGTCCGAGCGTGAGTATTCGAAGTACGCCTCGTCGAGTGCGACGACGACGTGCGCCGGGACCGCGTCGAGGAAGCTCTCGAGCTCTGCCTTCGACAGTGCATTGCCGGTCGGGTTGTTGGGGTTGCATACGAAGATCAACCGCGTGCGATCCGTGATCGCGGCCAGCATCGCGTCGAGGTCGTGGCCGAAGTCCTCGGTCAGCGGAACCTTGACCGAGACGGCATGGCCGACCTGGGTGACCACGGGGTACGCCTCGAACGAACGCCACGCGTAGATGACCTCGTCACCCTGATCGCAGGTGATCTGCACGAGTTCCTGGCACAGCGTCACGGAGCCACAACCAGCGGCGACGTTGGCCGGCTCGACTTTCAGGAAGCTGGCCAGCGCCTCGATGAGTGCGACCGCGGCATTGTCCGGGTAGCGGTTGGCATTGGCGACCGCGTCGGCGACGGCGTCACGCACACCGGGCAACGGCCCTACTGTCGTTTCGTTGCTCGCCAGCTTGATCGCACCCGGAAAATTGCGTCCGGGAACGTAGGCGGGGATGGAGGCGAGGTCAGGGCGAATGTGTGCGGTCACGAGTCGATTATGCGCGCACTGATTTGGTGCGTAGCGGCCGTCTGCGTGTCAGAGTTAGAAGATGTCGGAAATCTTCCGAGCCACCGCGTATCTGCGCGGAGCCGAAGGGGAGGTCGCCACGGCTGTTCCGCTGACCGTGGTGGAGCCGGACGGCCCGACGAGGGGCGGGATCGTCGTCCTGCATGAAGCCCGGAAGTTCAGCCCGGCTCTGCTGAATCTGATGTGCGCGCTTGCCGGCGAAGGGTGGGTGAGCGTCGCACCTCACCTGTTTCACCGCGAACCCGAACACATGCAGGGTGAGGTGTTCGGTGACAACCTCTTCGCCGACTTCGACGCGACCCTCGATTGGCTCGTCGGACGCGAAGTTCTCGCAGACACCATCGGGGTGCTCGGATTCGACGACGCCGGTACCGCCGCGATGCGCGTGGCCACCAGCCGTCCGGTCGGCGCCGCGGTGAGCGTCGCCGCCCGGGGAATCGTCGAAGCCTTGTCGGTGGATGCTCAGGCGCTTGTCGACGCGGCCACTTCCCTGCAGGCGCCGTGGCTGGCGCTGTACGGCGAGGACGATCCCAGCACGCCTCGCGAACACGTGACTCTGCTCCGGGAAGCGACCGCGAAGGCCGACGTCGCGACACTGGTGGTCAGCTACGCCGGACTGGCTCACCGGGCGGACGAGCCGCCACAGCTGTCCGAGGACGCTGACCTCGACGACCCTGATTCGGCCTCGATCATCGAAGCTCAGACCCGGATCTTCGACTGGTTCGACAGCCACCTGCGGTAAGTCCACAAAACAGTCCGCTGACCACACGTTTTGCCTTTGGTGGCGAAGGGTGTGTAATCTTTCGATCCGGCGGTCCGAAAGGATCGGAACCCCCAGGGAGGCGTGCCAGAGCGGCCGAATGGGACTCACTGCTAATGAGTTGTCCCTTTTACGAGGGACCGGAGGTTCAAATCCTCTCGCCTCCGCCAAGCCGGTGATTTTGACCGGCGGGTTAGAAATGATAGAAATTACGACGGTAAGACACGCAAGACCAGCAAGACAACAGAACATGCGCCCGTAGCTCAACGGATAGAGCACTTGACTACGGATCAAGAGGTTAGGGGTTCGAATCCCTTCGGGCGCACAAGAAAGAAGGTCACAGACTTCAGGTCTGTGACCTTCTTTTTGTTGTGGTGCATACGCAATTCTTGAATGTGTGTGAGGTCACCTCGGCGATTTCGGGCGGTGATCCTCGCGATCGTGGGAACCGACAACCGATCCCCGCGACCTATGCTTTCTGCGGAGCAGCCACGCGAACCGAGGAGAACCCGTTGGAGACCGTCGACAGTCGGACGCTCCCGGTCTACTCGGCCGGGGCGGTCGAGGTGCCCTTTGTCATTGCGGGCATGGACGAACTTGTCTCCCGCGAGACCCGGTGGGATGCGCACTCGCACCCGACTCACGAATTGTTGTGGAACGAGCGGGGAGCGTCGAGCGCCACGGTGGGATCGCGCACGTGGACCATTACGCCGACCGTCGGTCTGTGGATGCCCGCCGGCGTCCTGCACTCGGCGATCGCGCCGGCCGGCACCTGGTATCGCGCCGCTCAGCTCGACATCGCATCGGTTCCTTCTCTGTCCGACGTGCCGGTGGCGATCGAGGTCACTCCGCTGCTGCGGAACCTCCTCGAGCGACTGGCAGACGAGTCACTCGGAGCTCCTTCGCGCTCGCTCACGGAGCAGATGGTGATCGACGTGCTGGCACCGTCGCCGAACGAGTTGCTGGTGCTGGTGCCGGACTCGCCACTTCTGCAACCCATCGTCGATGCGATCGGTGACGATCCGAGTGACATGCGAACGCTGTCCGACTGGGCAAGGCTCCTCGGTGTCAGCCCGCGAACCATCACCCGGGTATTTCGGTCGGAGACCGGGATGAGTTTCGGGCAGTGGGTCTCGGCTGTGCGCGCCCAACGAGCGGTGACCCTTCTTGCCCACGGCTTGGATCTACAAGAGGTTGCCGAGCGTGTGGGCTACCACTCGACCAGCGCATTTGGGGCGGCATTCCGGCGCACTACAGGCGCTACACCAGGGATGTTCCGGGCTAGCTGATCGGCCATCACACCTTGTCTCGATCGCTACACGGGGTGTCCCAAACACGCGATTGCGCCACATTGCCCTCCCGTATACGGTTTAGGCAAACCTCACCTAAGTGCCTGATTGAGCCGGGTTGAGGGCCGTACCCCTTCTCGAGAGAGTTCTGTTTTCATGCGTTCAAAACGCTTCTTGGCGGTGGCCGCAGCAGCGGTCGCAGTCGCCCTCGGCATGACAGCTTGCAGTTCCGACTCCTCGGAGACCGCCGACGGCGGCAGCGCCGGAAGCGGATCCAGCTCCTTCCCTGTCACGATCGAGCACGCTTTCGGAACTACGACGATCGACGCCAAGCCGGAGCGAGTTGCCACCGTTGCCTGGGCCAATCACGAAGTGCCCCTTGCTCTCGGCGTGGTTCCCGTCGGAATGGCAGCGGCGACTTTCGGTGACGACAACGGCAACGGAATGCTGCCGTGGGTCGAGGAAAAGCTCGACGACCTTGGCGCGAAGCCGCCGGTGCTCTTCGACGAGACCGACGGCATCGACTTCGAAGCCGTCTCCGATACGAACCCTGATGTCATTCTTGCCGCATACTCCGGATTGACGCAGGAGGACTACGACACTCTCAGTGAGATCGCTCCGGTCGTGGCATACCCCGAGGGGCCGTGGGCGACGTCGTGGCGTGACGTCATCAAGTTCAACAGCATGGGCCTCGGCATGGAATCCGAAGGGCAGGAACTGATCTCCACCATCGAGAAGGAGATCGCCGACGAGGTTGCCGCGCATCCGCAGCTTGCAGGCAAGGCAACCATGTTCCTGACGCACGTCGACACCGCTGATCTGAGCCAGGTCAGCTTCTACACGGCGAACGACACGCGCGCCGCGTTCTTCGAGGACCTCGGACTTTCGACGCCGAAGAGCGTTGCCGACGCCTCGACGGGTGGTGAGTTCTCGAAGAAGGTCAGTGCGGAGCGTGTGGACGTCTTCGACGACGTCGAACTGATCGTCACCTACGGTGACCAGGCACTTGTCGACGCACTCAAGGCTGACCCGCTGCTCTCGCAGATGCCTGCCGTCGCCAACAACGCGATCGTGTTCCTCAATGGAACCGGGCCGATGGGAACGGCGGCCAACCCGACTCCACTCGCAATTTCGTGGGTACTCGGCGACTACGTCGATCTGCTCGCCGGGGCCGCTGGAAAGTCGGAGTGACTGTAACCTCGCAGGATTCGACGTCGGGCGCTCGCGATACGCGGCGCCCGACGTTCGGCAATTCGCTGTGGCTGATCGCCCTTCTCGTTGTCCTCGCGGTGCTCATGTGCGCCTCGATCGTCATCGGCTCTCGTGAGGTCGACTGGTCCGATATCGTTGCCGCACTAGGCGGTTCAACGGACAACATCGGTCAGGGTGCGATTGCCAAGCGCATTCCGCGGACGGTGCTCGCGATAATCGTGGGAGCTGCGCTCGGTCTTGCCGGCGCAGTGATGCAGGGGATCACCCGAAACCCTTTGGCGGATCCCGGAATCCTGGGCGTCAACATGGGCGCTTCGCTCGCCGTGGTGATCGGAATGGCATGGTTCGGACTGTGGACCCAGACCAGCATGATCTGGGTGGCCGTACTCGGTGCAGCCGGGGCGGCGTTGTTCGTCTACGTGGTCGGGTCATTCGGGCGAGGTGGAGCCACCCCACTCAAGTTGGCTCTCGCCGGGGCCGCAACATCGGCTGCGTTTGCTTCGTTCATCACTGCGATCATGCTGCCGCGAAACGATATTGCGGGCAACATTCGTTCGTGGCAGATCGGCGGCGTCGGTGGCGCGAGTTTCGAGGTGATCCGGCAGGGTCTGCCTTTCCTCATTGTCGGCTTCGTGATCTGTCTGCTGTCAGCGCGCAGTCTCAACTCTCTTGCGCTCGGCGACGAGGTTGCGTCAGGTCTCGGCGAACGCGTCGCGGTGGTTCGTGCAGTGGCAGCGCTCGGTGCAGTGTTGCTCTGCGGTGCAGCCACTGCCATTGCCGGACCGATCGGCTTCGTCGGTTTGGTTGTCCCGCATCTGTGCCGCCTGCTGATCGGTATCGACAACCGTTGGCTACTACCGTTTTCTGCGCTGACAGGTGCCGGCCTTCTCGTCGCCGCCGACATTCTCGGACGAATTGTCGCCCGGCCGAGCGAAATCGACGTCGGCATCATCACCGCGCTCATCGGAGCGCCCTTCTTCATCTATATCGTCCGCCGTCAGAAGATACGTGAGCTGTGACCACTACATTCGTTACTCCCGAAGTCGAGGTCGACGCAGTCGGAGCAAGCCGTATCCGACGAGGTAGACGCCGCCGCATCGTGATTGCCGTGCTGACGGTCCTCGCCGTCGCCTCTTTCGCGGTCACTCTGATGGTGGGAAAAACCTTCTACCCGCCGTCAGATGTGCTTCGCGTCGTGCTGGGGGAGAACGTGCCTGGTGCCTCGTTCACCGTCGGTCGCCTCCGTCTGCCTCGCGCTGTCCTCGCTGTGGTCGCCGGAATCTGTTTCGGCTTGGGCGGCATCACGTTCCAGACGATGCTGCGCAACCCGCTCGCGAGCCCCGACATCATCGGAATCAGCTCCGGCGCAAGCGCTGCAGCGGCTTTCGCGATCATCTCGCTTTCACTCGGCGGTTCACAGGTATCGGTTTTTGCTATCGCCGTCGGTCTGGGCGTCGCAGTCTTGATCTACGTTCTGTCTTTCCGGGACGGTGTGGCGGGCACTCGGCTCATACTGATCGGTATCGGCATCGCCGCGATGCTCGACAGCGTCACCGCCTACCTTCTCAGTACCGCCGCCGCATGGGATCTGCAGGAGACGATGCGTTGGCTCACCGGCAGTCTCAACGGTGCCAACTGGGGTTCGACGGTTCCCGTACTCCTGGCGCTGGTTGTCCTCGGACCGGTGCTGCTGAGCCAATCGCGCAACCTTTCGACCAGCCAGCTCGGTGACGACGCAGCACAAGCGCTCGGCGTCAGAGTGGAACGAACGCGCATTCTGACGATCATTGCGGCCGTCGGACTCATCGCCTTTGCCACTGCCGCTGCGGGGCCCATCGCCTTCGTCGCATTTCTGTCAGGGCCCATCGCCGCCCGCATCGTCGGTCCGGGAACATCACTTTTGATTCCGTCGGCGCTGGTCGGAGCGCTGCTGGTGCTCGTCGCCGATTTCTGCGGACAGTACGCCTTCGGCACCCGCTACCCCGTTGGCGTGGTGACCGGTGCGCTGGGAGCGCCGTATCTTGTCTACCTCATCATTCGCTCCAACCGAACGGGAGGTTCGCTGTGACCGAATCCCACTCTCTGACTGTCGAAAACCTCGAACTCGGTTACGGAGGACGGACCGTCGTCGAATCGCTCGACCTCGCGGTGCCGCCGGGAAAGATCACGACCATCGTGGGCGCCAACGCGTGCGGCAAATCGACACTGCTGCGGTCGATGTCGCGGCTACTCAGTCCCCGAAGCGGTCATGTTCTGTTGGACGGCAAGGATGTTCATCGCCTGCCTGCGAAGAAGCTCGCTCGCACGCTCGGTCTGCTGCCGCAGTCACCGATCGCACCGGAAGGGATAGTTGTCGCCGATCTCGTCGGCCGTGGTCGTCATCCACATCAGCGGGTGCTGTCGAGGTGGAGCCGCGAGGATGACGCAGCCGTCGCCGAGGCGCTTGCGGCCACGGACACAACCGGATTGGCCGAGCGATCGGTGGACGAGCTTTCCGGTGGTCAGCGCCAACGTGTGTGGATTGCGATGGCGCTCGCCCAACAAACCGATCTGCTTCTACTCGACGAGCCGACCACCTTCTTGGACGTGAGCCACCAGGTTGAGGTCTTGGACCTGCTCACCGACCTGAACCGGACTCGGGGTACAACGATTGTCATGGTTCTGCACGATCTCAATCTCGCCGCCCGCTACGCCGACTACCTCGTCGCCATGGCCGATCGCCGGGTCTACGCGGCGGGTGATCCTGCCGAGGTGCTCACGAGCGACAACGTCCGCACCGTGTTCGGTCTCGAGAGCCGAATCATCCCCGACCCCATGTCGGGTAAGCCGTTGGTGTTGCCGCTCGGGCGCCACCACGTGCTCGACGACGTGTCGACGTGACGGCGTCGAACGCCCCGGGCGGGCGGATCGAATCCGTGGAACAACTCAATGCGATTCTCGGACAGCCCCATCCGACGATCATGGAGAAGCAGACCGCTCACACGACTCCGTTGATCCGTGAATTCATCGAGCAGGCACGGTTTTTTGTGCTCGCGACATCCGATGCGGCCGGAAATTGCGACTGCTCGCCGCGTGGAGACCTGGTCAGTCAGGTTCTGTTTCCCGACGAGAAGACGCTCGTGCTCCCGGATCGTCCGGGCAACCGGCGCGCTGACTCGTACCGGAACATGATCGAGAATCCTCACGTGGGGATCCTCTTTCTCGCGCCCGGGCACGACGAGATCGTGCGCGTCAACGGCACGGCGACTCTGTCCACCGATCCTGATCTGTTGGATTCGATGGCGATGAACGGCAAGCCTGCACAGCTTGCGGTGATCGTGCAGATCGACGAGGCGTATCTGCATTGCGCGAGAGCAATTTTGCGGGCGAAGCTGTGGGATCCGTCGACGTGGCCCGCATCCGATGAGGTGCCGAGTCTGCGCGACATGATGGCGGAGCAACACAGCCTGCGCGTCGAGGACCTCGCACCCGCCAGACAAGAGGCGTACCGCAAGTACCTGTACTGAGCGCAGATCCGTCACCTATGTCCGATAATGATCCGTGCCTTCAATTGCCTCATCGCTGTTCTGGATTGCGCTGATCGCGGCCATTGCGCCGATAGTCGCGGGCCTGATCCCGCGTCGACTGGTTCCCGAAGTGGTGTTGCTACTGGTCGCGGGCGCAGTGGTCGGGCCGTTCGCCCTCAACATCGCAGCTGACAGCGAAGCGGTCGGCATCCTGCGCGAACTCGGCCTCGGCATGCTGTTCCTGCTCGCCGGCTACGAGATCGACCGACAGGAACTCAGTGGGCGCGGCGGACGTCGAGCGCTCTACACGTGGCTGTTCTGCCTCGCGCTGGCGTTCACGGTGGTCGCGCTGCTTGGCATGAGGAACGTGATCTCCGCCGAAGCCGCTGTTGCCATCGCGATGACGTCGACCGCTCTGGGCACGCTGCTGCCGATCCTCAAGGACAACAAACTCCTCGACACACGCTTGGGTAAGACCGTCCTCAACCACGGGGCCGTCGGCGAGCTCGGGCCGGTCGTCGCGATGGCGGTGCTGCTGAGTGCCCGTGGTGCCGTACTGTCGCTGATCGTTCTTGCCGTCTTCGCCTTGATCGCTGTCATCGTTGCGGTGCTGCCCGGCAAGCTGATTCACGAAGGCTCGTGGACACATCGCCTGGTGCGGGCAGGGGCGGACACGACGGCGCAGACGACGGTCCGCCTCACCGTTCTGTTGTTGGTCAGCCTCGGAGTGCTGTCGGCCGTGTTCTCACTCGACGTCATTCTCGGTGCATTTGCGGCCGGCTTCATCCTGCGGCGATTGATGCCAGAGGGCGACGAGCGCCTCGAGATCAAGCTCGACGGGATCGCCTTCGGGTTCCTCATCCCGATTTTCTTCATCACTTCAGGCATGGCGATCGACGTCTCGGCGGTCGCCGCCAGTCCCGGCATACTGACTGCGTTTTTGATCCTGATCGTTGTCGTCCGGGGCGTGCCGGTGTTCTTCGTGACCAAGTTCGAGAAGGTCGAACCACCCTTCACCACGCGCGAAAGTGCGCAAGTCGCGTTGTACGGGGCTACCGGCCTGCCCATGATCGTGGCGGTCACGGGCGCGGCCGTCGACGCGCATCAGATGTCCTCGGACAACGCGTCGATTCTTGTCGCGGCCGGGGCGATCACGGTTCTGCTGTTGCCGATGATTGCCACTCTGTTGTCGAAGAAAGAGAAAGTGTCCTGATTCAGAGATCCAACTGCTCGTCGAGCCAGTCGAACATCCGCTGATCCGTCAGACGCTTCGCTTGCTTCGATTATCAGGGGCCGGAGAAAAAGCCGTCGTCGACGTCGATACCGGTTTCCAGCGCCGATATCTCATGGCTGCCCGTTCGGTCCGCCCACCGCAAAGGGATCCCGGTTTCCGCGTCGAACGCCACCGTGGCATCACGGCCGGCCCAATCCGGTGGCATCGCGAATTCCCACGCTCTCCGCCCGTCGACCTCTACTTCCCGCCCTGTCGTGTCGGGTGGGCGTAGGTCGGCGAAAGGTGTGTACGGCCAGGTTCTGTGTATCTGGAGAAGTTGTTCGATATGGATGTCGAGACTGTATCCGCCGTTTCGTCGTTCGAGGACCCCGTCGGTGCGGAACCACGTCTGCTTCTGTCGGTTCTGCAGAAACAGCACTCCCTGCTCGTCTTCGAGACGGATGCAGGTGCGCGGCTTGAACCAGAATTCGAGTCGCACGGAGGGACGACCGCCGGGGGGTCGCCCGCGGAACATCACCCCATGTAGCGGAATCCGTTCCGCCGCTTTGTAACGTCGCGCTACCTCGCTCCACGCAGCGGGCGACTTTCGCGGAGAAGCCTCAGATGGCACATCTGCCGAGGGGGACTGTCCTGACTTGGGGACAACGGCCACCATAAATTGGCCTTCCACGAATAGCGAGGCGGGGACTGCGACGCCGGTGATCTGCTCGGCGAGAGCAAAGGCGCCCTCCAACGCATGCTCACCTGCATAGCCTTGGGCGTCATCGTCGATTCCGATTCCGCCGACATCGAGAATCAAATCCACCATCCGATCGTCCCCGACCACCGGGCTGGATCCGAAGAGTTCGAATTCAGCCACGCGTGTGCCGTTCGACCACCAGATGAACTGGCTGTCGGCATTGACGCTGAGATAGTGCGAAGCCACCTCGCGATCGGATAGAAGGGGCCGCATCAATTCTTCCGAGATAGCGAAGGAACCGCCGTTGATCTGCATCAACAGTGTGCTGTCGTCGCCCACCGCCGCGACTGCGACTACCTGCCCAGCCCCGGCTGTCTCGGGCTGTTCAGTGAGATCGGACATCACCTCGCCGAGTTCGGCGATCCCGATTGCCTCCGATTGTGTGTTCTCGTCGGCGCCGAGGGTACTCAACACCTGTGCGGGAGTGGACCGAGGGATGAGTGCAGCGCAGTACCCGAGAGACAGGCTCGTGTTGAGGTACTGCTGAATCCACACATAGTCGTGATAGGTAGGCACACTCGCACGCTTCCACAGATTGATACCCGACGAATGCCGAACTCCATCGAGCGCACAGCAAATACGCCATCATTCGATCGTTGATTCGAGGGCCTGATTCAGAGATCCAACTGCTCGTCGAGCCAGTCGAACATCCGCTGATCCGTCAGACGCCTCGCCATGGGCTGGCAGTGGAAGTTCGCGCCCTCGGCAGCGGTGAAGGGAACCACCGACGTCGGTCCGCCGGATAGGGCGGCAAGCCGCTTGGATTGACCGGGCCAGAATTGCTCGCCTTCCGGATCGGTGATGAGCAGGGGAGTGGAGATCGAGCCGGCGACGTGTTCGAGGTGGTACTTCCGAACCTCGGCGAGAGTGTTGTAGTAGCCGTCGGCGAGATACGGACGCGCTCGGAAACGCCAGATCCGGGCGCTGTCCTTCGAGAATTTCATCCCCAGCCCTATCGCCATGTCGCGGTCGAAGGCCTCCGACTTCCCCTCGTCGAGCAGCTTCTGCATGTTCTTGGGGATATGGGCGAGCCACGACGCGGCCACGTCCACGACCCCCGGATCGGCGATCGCTGCCGCGATCCGATGCTCGAACGCCAACGACTGGGGCACCCAGTACCCGCCCTGACTGATCCCGTACATCGCCAGCTTCGACGCATCGACGTCCGGCCGGTCCACGAGATAGTCGACGACGGGCGTGATGACGGCTTCCCAGTCGTGACGGAACGGGATGTTGCGCTCGAAGAGCATCGACTGCTGACCGGGACCGTCGAACATCAACACGTTGTAGCCCCGCTCGAGCGCCCCGGCACCGCCGCTGCCCCACAGCCCGCTGATCGGGCCGTCGCTACCGTTCACCATGATCAAAGTCGGCCGTCGCACGTCCCCGGGCGGCCGGAAGAAGTACCCGGGCAGGTAGGTGTCCTCGTAAGGGATCCGGACGCGTTCGACGGGCTGGGCGGTGGTGTCGACGAAGCGGTCCCACGCCTGTCGGTGACGTTTGAAAGTGGGGACCAGAACCGAATCGTCGCTGAGACCGTCGACGGCGTTGATCGCCACACCGAAGTACGACGCCGCCCGCAGGTACGCGTTGGACGCGCTTCGCGAATGCCCGGCCTCGGCTGCCTCATCGGCCTGCCCGAATACCCGTGTGCCGAGGTCGAACCAGGCCTCGTACCAGCCTTCGAGGTCCTTCTCGCCGACGTGAGCGATGGCCGAGAGCACTTCGCCGGTATCTGCCGCGCCGAAGGTGGCTTGCCCGAGAACGACTCGTAGCTCGAAGTCGAAGGACTCGTTGCGATAGAAACCAGCAGTGAACGCCTGGTGCGGATGGGCGAATAACGACGACGCGAGAGACATGGGCACACCTTCGCTAGTTCGGGGCAGCCATTTTCAGTTGTAGTTCCAGGATCGCCCGAATCGCTTGCCGGAAAACCTGTCAGCGCGGCGACGCCGGGAGCCCGGTGGATGGCGGCCTCGACATCGCAAATGCCAGGGTGCACAACCACAACGACATTCCCAGCACCTGCGCACGTTGAGCGATACCCAGTCCGAGATTACCGCCGCCGGAGACTTCGATGCTGTTGGTCGTCAACATCCACACCGTCGCAAGGGAAGTCAGGATCAGAATGGTCAGACCCGTCGTCCGCAAAGAAGGGTGCTCGCGATACCTGAACGCTCCCACGGTGAATGCGATCATCGCGGTGAAGATCGCGAAGACCGCCACGCTGCTCGTCAACGCGTGAACATGGTGGAGCTGCGGAAGTAGACCGTCGGGTGCGCTCGACGGGCAACCCTCGCCCGAGCATTCGAGGGGGAACGACGCGTCGGCGATGGTCGCGATGCCGAACAACGCCAGCGCAATCCAGCCCGTGACGTAGAGCCTTCGCCGGGGCGTGATCAGCAGACCCAGCGCTCCGGAGATCAACATCAAGATTGCGGACAGGACATCGGCGTTACCGAAGACATCGCGGTATTTCTGGTTCTCGGCATCGAGTTCGCTGAGGAACGATGTCACCGGGTCGAGGCCGGTGTCCAGGAAGAATTCGAGAATCCACGACGAGTAGACGATTCCGCCCAGAGCCAGCGCAGCCACCAAACCCCACCGCGCAACGTTGCGTTCCTTCACGAAATCGAGCTTACGGACCGAGCAGGGCTTTCTGGACGCGTTCGGCCGCTACCAGCGGATCTTCGTGCTCCCAGATGCGGATGACGGTCCAACCCTGCTCTGCCAGACGTGCATCGGTGTCGCGGTCTCGAACCACGTTGGCGGCCAACTTGTCCGTCCACCACTGCGCGTTGTTCTTGGGAAACGTCGCATGCTGCGGGCAGCTGTGCCAGAAGCATCCGTCCACGAACACCGCGACTTTGCGGCGTGGAAATACCAGATCGGCCCGTCGGCGAACACCTTTGATCGGCGCCCGATCCACGAAGTACCGGAGTCCGCGTCGATGCAGCTCGCGTCGAAGTGCGATTTCGGGTTTGGTGTCGCGCCGACGCTGAGCGCTCATCCGAGCGCTGGTGGCAGGATCCGTCGCAGGCACCGTGGTTCCCTCAGCCGTCGGAATCTTCGCTGTCTTCGGGATCGGACCAGGTAGGCGCAAACCTGTTGCGACGCTCCACTTCACCGTGCACGACGGTCACGAAGTCGGTGAACGAGAGCGTCTGAGCTTCGGTGGGGCGGCCGTTGCGCGGCGGCGGCTCGTCGACGTCGAAGAACCGGACTGCACCATCGGGTTCGTAGAGTCCGATGTAGACCTTCTCGAAGAGGTCGTAGCGGGTGTCCTCGGCGCCGAGATCCACCCAGGCCTTTCCCGGAACGCCGACCACCGCGCGCTTGCCTCGGCCCGAGCGCTTCGAGAGCGTCGTGACGTGGTGTGCAAAAGAGGATTTGCCGGTGTCGCTGGTCTTGGTCGGGTCGCCGTCGTCGCACGTGGCGTACGGCTCGAACATGACGGCGACCAACACGCTGTACGGCTGACGCTGATGCAGAACCATTGCCTCGCCACGCAATTCGTGGTCGTTGCGGACGATGTTCTTGGTCCACCGTCCCAGCTTGCCGCTGCGGGGACTGTAGTCCTGGAAGTTGTACGTCTTGATGGAAACGCAGAGGATCAGGCCGAGAGTGGGGTCGAGTGCCTTGACATCCAAGCGCTTTCGGCCCTTGGCGACATCGACTGTTGCCTCCTGGCCTTCACCGGACGCCGTCGGGGTGATGTTGGGATACAGCGGACGCAGAGCGTCGGCCACCGTCTGTGCCAGTTGATTGGACAGTCGCTGGGCGTAGTTCTTCTTCTCGCCGCGATCGGCGTCGGCCGGGGGCTTGTCGCCCGCGAGTTGCAGTGCACTCCACAGTGGTTCGTGTTCCGGCTCGGAAAACAGCGTTTCCGGTTCGGGGAACAGCGAGTCCGTCATGCTGCGGCCTCGGGGTATCCGCCCATCCGCTCGAGATGGCTTTCGACGTCCTCGATGAAACCGGGGATGAACCGAAGATTGCCCATGCGCGCGCGCTTGAGGAAGCCGGCGGTGGCCCGAGCCGACAGCAACCGCGTGTCTTCGAGGAAGCCGCTCAGATCCTCGTAGTCGTACTGGACCGGCCAGGTCGAGGTATGGACGCGGAAGGCCTGGCGGTTACGGCCCCAGGCCGCACTCGGCCAGGCGTCGCCCGGTTCGAGTGGCGTCTCGCCCGCGGCGTCGTATTCGATGGGATCGCTCAACCGGCCACCGACCCACGACGCCATCCGCACGCTCACGGCATTGCCGACGAGCTTCCAGCGATGGCTGTGGCGTAGGCCGGGAACCTCGACGGACGGCAGCGTCCAGTCGGGATCGAAACCCTGCAGTCGCTCGGCATCGACTAGACCGGGAGTGACGATCTCACCTGACGGCAACCGGACTGCCGGCTGACTGGGGATGCCGACGGACGAGCCGCCCTTGAGCGTCGGCACGGCATTGACGGCCCATCCGAGACCGCGAGTGCCTTCGGTCCAGTAGAAGCCGCAGGGGTAGTCCGCGGGATCGCCACCCAGGCGCTCGCCGGCGTCCTGGCCGAACAGGATTTCGCGGGGATCGTCTGTGCGCGAGGCAAGCATGATGACTCGCTGGCGACGCTGGGGGAGTCCGAAGGCGCGGGCGTCGACCACCCGGTACGCCCAGGTGTATCCGAGGTCTTCGAGGGCGTCGGTGATGTGCCGCATGGCGGCGCCCTTGCCGAGCTGGAGCATGAACGGAACGTTCTCGATCAACAGCCAGCGCGGGCCCCTCTTACGCTTGACCAGACGGAACACCTCGTCCACCAGGCCTGAGCGTGCGCCGGTGATGCCTGCCGTTTTGCCGGCCTGAGAGAGGTCCTGGCAGGGGAAACCTGCGGCCACCAATTCGATGTCACTGGGCAGCGCGCGAAGTTTGGTGACGTCACCGTGCAACGGCACGTCGGCGAAACGCGAACGGAGAACTGCCTGCGCGCCCGGATCGATTTCACACAGCAGTTCGGTGTTCCACCCATGTTCCGAGAGCCCCAACTCGAGACCACCGATACCGGCAAACAAACCCACCATGCTCCGCGACGACGTCACAGCACCCTTCCTCACGAACCGACCTAGAAGCACGGTACTCGAGAACTCCGACACCGTTTGCCAACTATTCGGTCCGCGGCGTGCTCCTTACGGAAGAACCGTTGTGAAACGCCTTACATCGAGATCTTCGGGGCCGATCGAAGTCCTTAAAAGGTCCCTGATCGAAGCAATAACCCGAACCAGCGGTGCTCCGTGCCCGTTCGTCCATTACCGTGGTCGGGTGAGCATCCAACCTTCCGGTGACGCGTCCTGGCCCGCGGTATTGACCTGGCAGGCCCACAACGCTCCTCGTATGGAGTCTGTTCGTGTGCAGCTGAACGGAAATCGCATCAAGGCTTCCGGCCGGATCATCGGTGGAGCCTGCAGTGAGCACCCGGCATTCAGCGCGTCGTACGACCTGGTCACCGACGAGGCCGGCATCACCCGCCGGTTGTCCGTGCGGACCGCCCTGGCCGCCGGTGAGCGTCAGATGTCGATCAGCCGGGACGAAGAAGGCACCTGGATGGTCGAGAACGGCGCCAGTCACCAGCGCTCTGCGTTCGATGGCGCACTCGATGTCGACGTGATCCTCAGCCCGTTCTTCAACACGCTGCCCATCCGCCGCGTCGGTCTGCAGAACGACATCGAAGACGCCGAGGTGCCGGTCGTCTACGTAAACCTTCTCGACCTGCGCGTCGAGGGTGCGACCATCACCTACAGCTCCGGCGCCGACGGAATCAGTGTGCTGTCCCCGGTGTCCAGCTCGACGTTGTCCGTCGATACCGAAGGCTTTGTCCTCGACTACCCGGGTCTGGCAACTCGTATCTAGGTTTCGTATCTCCAGGTTGCGTAGTTCTAGGTTGCGGATCGCCGGATGACGCCGCCGCGTCGACCGGCGTCCCGCATCCGGTTGATCCAGTCGGGTTCTCCGACCTGAACGTCTTCGATGTCCCACCGCTCGTGCGACTCGTACGCTCCGCGCGCAGCGAACCCCGCGTCCACCAGTCGTGCCGTCGAGCCGTTGTCGAGCAGATCGGTACGTGCACCCTGCAAAAGGTCGAGCGCCTCGTCCAGCGCGACCAGCAGGGCGTCGCGGTTGCCCTCGCACATCGCCCGCACCAGGCCAGGAGCGCTCCCGGCCACGCGAGTGCCGTCGCGAAATGATCCGGCAGCCAGCCCGAGAGCCAGTTCGCCTCCGGCAGCTCCGGTGATCGCAAGCGTTTCCGCGAGCAGGTGAGGCAGATGCGAGATTCGCGCGACTGCTCGATCGTGTTCCAGAGATTCGGCCGGCACGACGACCGAGCCGCAGTCGAGTGCAAGGTCGGCGACCTGCGACCACACGTCTGCGTCGACGCCCTCGTCGGTGGCAACGACCCACACCGCGTCGACGAACAGATCGGCATCCCCGACCGCCCAACCCGAAGCTGACGTCCCCGCCATCGGATGACCGCCCACGAACTTGGCGCTCAAGCCCGCTCGTTCGACCGCGGCCTTCACTTCACCCTTGACGCTGACGACGTCCGTGATCGGATTGTCGGGCGCATGCGCGGCGATTGCCTCCAAGGTGGCGTCGACGGCAGGCATCGGCACGGCGACCACGATGATCGCGCCGCTTTCGTTTGCTCTCTGCAGCACTGAAACCAGATCGGTGTCGGCGTCGAAACCGTCGGCTCGGGCCGCGTCGGCGGACTCGCTGGAACGGTTGTAACCCCACGCCCGGCGGCCGGATCGGACGGCGGCGCGAAGTAGCGAACCGCCGATCAATCCGAGGCCGAGAACGCAGACTGGTGGGGCGGAATCGATCGCAGACACGAGTTCAGGTTGGCACATCGATGCTCGGACTTCACTCACTGGCACCAGGCGGGCTACCGTTGCGCCATGGGTGCACAGCGCGCGGGTAACAAGAGCGCCTCTTCGAACCAGTCGGAGGAGCTTGAAGGCTTCGGTGTCGCGGTGGTCCGTGAAGAGGGGCGTTGGACGGTCAAGGCACTGACGCCCGACGCGTTGACCTCGCTCTCGGCCGCCGAAACGCAGCTGCGTGAGCTGCGAAGTTCGGGTGCCGTCTTCGGTCTTCTCGACGTCGACGACGAGTTCTTCATCGTGTTGCGTCCGGCGCCGTCGGGCACGCAGTTGCTGATTTCCGACGCGACCGCCGCCATCGACTACGACATCGCGGCCGACGTCCTCGACGCCTTGCACATCGAGATCCCCGACATCGACCCGGACGACCTCGACGATGTCGAACCCTGGGAAGAGGGCGATCTGTCCGTGCTGGCCGATCTGGGCCTGCCGGAACCCGTGCTCGCCGTCATCGCGGCCGAGACCGATCTCTATCCGGACGAGCAGTTGGGGATGATCGCGCAGCGACTCGGGTTCGCATCCGAGTTCGGCGCAGCGCTCGACAAGCTCCCGCGCTAGATGACTCTCGCTGACGATCAGCGCATGATCCGTGCGGCCATCGTGGCCGCGCGTTCCGCCTCCGACGCAGACGTCCCGGTCGGGGCAGTGGTGTTCGACGCAGACGGCGTCGAAGTTGCTCGGGCCTCCAATGCCAGGGAAGCGTCGTCCGATCCGACCGCGCACGCCGAAATCCTCGCGTTGCGTGCTGCCGCGAAAACCTACGGTGACGGCTGGCGCCTGGAAGGTGCGACGCTTGCCGTGACCCTCGAGCCATGCACGATGTGTGCGGGCGCTCTGGTCCTCGCCCGGGTTTCTCGGGTCGTTTTCGGGGCGTGGGAGCCGAAAACCGGAGCCGTCGGATCATTATGGGACGTAGTTCGAGATAAAAGATTGACCTATCGGCCGCAGGTGCGCGGCGGGGTCCTCGAGGACGAATGCGCTGGGCTTTTGGAAGATTTCTTCCGCGAGCAGCGGGCCTGAATTCGGTATTCCCCATCGAGAGTGATCGCACACTCGGGTAGCCGGATCCATTAATCGAGGGCATGGTGGAGGCAGATGCCGTCAGGGCATCGGCGGATCGTCGGAAGGCGATTCGTTCGCGTTCACAGAGGAGTACTCATGGGAATCGCAGACAAGGCTCAGAACAAGGCCGAAGACCTCGGGGGCAAGGCCAAGGAAGCTGCTGGCAGCGCTACCGGTGACCGGGACCTCGAAAACGAAGGCAAGGGCGACCAGGTGAAATCGGCCGTCAAGGATGCAGGCGAGAAGGTCAAGGACGCCGCTTCCAGCATCAAGGACAAGCTCACGTAATACCGATCCACCTGGCGATTTCAGCCACGGGCACTCCATCCGGTAAAGTCACCAACGGTGGCGTGTCCGAGCGGCCTAAGGAGCACGCCTCGAAAGCGTGTGACGGGTAACCCCCGTCCGAGGGTTCAAATCCCTCCGCCACCGCCAAAGCTCCCCACCTGTTCACGCAGGTGGGGAGCTTTTTTGTGGATGGGTCCCGGATGCTGCCGACTGTCGGGGACGGACACGCTCCGACTGGACCATCGGACGACCGGCCAGGTCGAAGCCCGCGTCCATGCATGTCGAGGCTGAGAGGGTTCGACACACAGACCTGATCGGCCGCCGGGCGGATCCGTCGTCGTGAACCTATTCCGCAATCGAGAAACAATCGTTCGGATTGAGCAGAAATCCGTCATTCGGACGAGGACAGCGCTGGACTTCGGAGGAGACCGGAAGCCGCACTCAGTCTTATGGGGGAGGGGCCGTCCTCCGGTGGACATTCCCAGGTTGACGAAGTTCAGGAGCGGCGGGCGATCCACTCTGCAGCGGCGGCATCGATGTCCTGCTTCAGCTTCTCGAAGAACGAAGGTGGCGGGGTGGGGATCAAATCTGCTGCGGTAGTGAGGGATCGACTGAGGGCGATCCGACGCTCGCGTAACTCGTCGTCGGTCAGGAGCGTCAGGTCCGCCATCGCGAGCTCCCTCGATCGGTGTGATTCGTGTTTCGGGCAGACCGTGCGCATCGGGATCGATGCATGATTCGATGCGCACGGCCCAGGCATTCCAGGCTGGGGGCCGGAATGCACAGTCGACTTTACCAAATGATTACTAATGGCTGTAGGCGCGGCTCACCCTTCGGTGTTCGTGGAGCACTTTCACAGGGTTCTCCCAGGTCGTAAGTCCTGACAACTGTTGAAGCTGCAACTATCGTCGAGCCCATGAAAAAGATCTGGTGGATCGGCGGAGCAGTAGTTGTGGTCGTACTCGCCCTGCTCGTGGGGCCGTGGGCGTACGGGAAGTTCATCGCTGAAGACGATGCACCGGCGGCCGTGGTGTCCACTGAGGGCGCGGAGGCGGCGTCCGGATCGATCGACAGGCAATGGACCGTCGTCGCCGGGCAGGGGGACAACCAGACGGCAGCTGGGTACACCGTGCACGAGATTCTCAACGGATCGAGTGTGACCGTCGTCGGAACCACTGGCGAGGTGAGCGGAAACGCGGTTGTCGAGGGTGAAAAGCTCACTTCCGGCGAAGTAACGGTGCAGGTGGCAAGCATCAAGACCGACTCGGATCGGCGCGACGGCCAGTTCACGGGCAATGTGATGGATACCAGCACGTATCCGACGGCGACGTTCACGATCGACTCGCCGGTGGACTTGTCTGCTGTACCGACGGACGGAACAACGGCGACGGTCACGGTGTCAGGAACGCTGACGCTCAAGGGTCAGTCCAAGCCGGTGTCGGTCGACATGACCGTGCTGCATTCGGGTGATTCGCTGATCGCATCGGGCTCGATTCCGGTCACCTGGACCGATTTCGGAGTCGAGCCTCCGTCCCTCGGTTTCGTCACCGTCGACGGCAGCGGCTCGGTGGACTTCCTGGTCTCACTCGCCGCGAGCTGAATTACGTCCACCCGATTCGCACTGCTTCGGGGCGGGCAGGGAAGATTAAGGACATGACCTTCCTTTCTTCTTGTCCGTTCCGAAGGCAGTGTGCGATCTCTGCCCGGACGGAATGAACAGGTGATGCCCCGGTGGAGACCGTTCCGAACGGGCGAAGACCCCGATCCACGGTTCACTCTCGCCAATGAGCGGACATATCTGGCTTGGATCCGCACTGCAACGGCTTTCGTCGCGTCGGGCGTCGGACTCGAAGCGTTCGGCGGCGACATTCTCAATCCGACGGTTCGATCCGGCTTGGCCGCGTTGTTGCTCGTCGGCGGTGCTCTGATCGCCATCACTTCCTTTGTCCACTGGATCAGCGCCGAGCGTGCACTGCGAACTGAGCGCTCGTTGCCGGTGCCGCTCATGGCGCCGGTCGTCGGCATCGTGCTGGTGATCTGCGCGACCGTCCTGGTGGTCGAGGTCGTGAACTGATTGACCGCGCTGGAACCGTCGGAAGGTGTCAAGCCTCCGGACAAGGGCTTGCAGTCCGAGCGCACATCGCTCTCGTTCGTGCGTACGAGTCTGTCGATCCTCGGCTTGTCTGCCGCCTGTCTGAGATGGTTGCCGCCGTTCGGGTCGGTGGCCCTGATCGGCCCGTCCGTCGCTGCCGTGCTCGTCGTCGCGGTGACGGTCTACGAACGTCGGTCGCGGCCCAGGCGGTTGGCCCAGTTTTCGGCCGAAAAGGCAACGCCCGCTTTGGGTATGGGAGCAACTCTCGCGGTCGCTCTGCTCCTGCTCAGTGCGACGGGGCTGTGGATTCTGCTGAAGTGACCTCGGCTTTCGGCGCCCAGCCGGGCGGGCCGAACACGTAGCCGGCTCGCTGCCGCCACGATGTCGACGCCTTCCAATCGCGAGCAATGGCAGCATATTCGCGCGTTTGGAGCTTCCAGATGTTGTACGTTCCGACCGGCGTCGTGAGTCCGTAGGTGGGGCGGTGGGTTTCGGCTGCGAAGGTTCCGAACATCCGGTCCCAGATGATGAGGATTCCGGCGTAGTTGCGGTCGAGGTACTCGGCGTCGGAGCCGTGGTGGACGCGATGGTGTGACGGCGTGTTGAAGATGAATTCGATGGGCGGCCAGAGTTTTCCGACACGTTCGGTGTGGACGAAGAACTGGTAGACGAGGCTGACGGAGAAGCCGACGAACACCATCCACGGCGGGATCCCGAGGAACGGCAACGGCAACCACATGATGATCTCACCGCTGTTGTTCCACTTCTGCCGCAGTGCGGTGCTGAAATTGAAGTACTCGCTCGAATGGTGAGCCTGGTGTGTGGCCCAGATGACTCGAACTCGGTGTGCGATGCGGTGATACGCGTAATAGAGGACGTCGATTCCGAGCAGCAGGATCACCCAGGTGTACCAGGCAGTCGGCGAGAGGTGCCACGGAGCGAGATACACCCAGATTGCGGAATAGCCGATCAGCGCCAGCACTTTCCAGAAGGTGCTCGTTGCGATCGACACGAGTCCGAGTAGAACGCTGGTTCTGGCGTCGACGCTTCGGTAGCCGCCCTGTGCCGGCCGTGCGCGTCCGTCGGCGTCGTCGGGATGATCTTCGAGCGCACGGGCCGCGAACCATTCGATTGCGAGGAAGATGACAAACGCGGGGATTGCGAGCGTAACGGGATCATGGAGCGGTTCGAGCAGTGACTTCCATGATTCGAGAAGGGTTTCCCACACGCGATTTGTCCTGTTCTCTAGCTCTGATCGTTACATCATGCATCAAAATGTAACGTCAGGGAACCCTTTGCGGCGAAGAACTCGCAGGTTTGTTGCGACTATTCATAGAACGATGGTAGGAATTGCCGGTGCATATCACCGCGAAGGTGGACTACGCCGTGCGGACTCTGGTCGAGCTCGCGGCAGTTGGTCCTGACCCGGCCAAGGCCGAGTTTCTCGCCAAATCCCAGGTAATACCCCACAAGTTCCTGGAAGCGGTGCTCTCGGACCTGCGGCGCGGCGGCTTGGTCAACAGCCGTCGAGGCCCGGACGGGGGATACTGGCTCGCTCGGTCCGCGGACGAGATCACGATTGCCGACGTCATACGAGCTGTCGAAGGACCGCTGGCTTCGATTCGGGGTCAGCGACCGGAAGACGTCGACTACGGGGGACCGGCAACGCCCCTCAAGGAGGTGTGGATTGCAGTGCGAGTCAACCTCCGTGCTGTGCTCGAAAATGTCACACTCACCGATGTTGCAGGTGGAGAGTTGCCCGAGTTCATTCACGAACTGACGGCAGATCCCGAGGCGTGGAATCGGCGCTGATACAGCCCGGTTTCAGTGTGCCCGTCGACGCGGAACTGCCATAGGAGCAGTGTTCGCGGTGTTGCCTCCCGCGGATTTTGCGTCGTACATCAGATGATCGGCCGCAACGATTGCTCGGGAGAACTCGTTGTAGTCGAACTCTTCCTGATGTGGGATGAAAGGTAGCGTCGCTGCGCCGACGCTGACCGTGGCCAGGGGGTCGTCGGAGGCGTTCACCACGGCTTTGGGGAGCGTCGCGATTCGTTTGCGAAGTCCGTACGGAGTACCGATCATCACAACGGTGAACTCCTCGCCGCCGGTGCGCGCGGCGTAACCGAAACCGTTCACATGCGCCTGCAGGCGCGTTCCGGTCCGGATGATGACGGCGTCACCGACTTCGTGGCCGAACGTGTCGTTCACCGCCTTGAACTTGTCGATGTCGACGACGGCAACAGCAATGTCGGCACGATTTGCCGACGCGACCGACCAGATGCGCTCCGACATGTCCCACAGTCCTCGTCGGTTCAGTAGGCCGGTAAGCGCATCCACTTTGGATCCCGTTGCGCGCGCGAGTAATTGCCGCCAAGTGAACTGAATTGTGGCCGGAATGAAGATCACTGCACACAGGACGACGTCCGTGCGTGCGATCACGCTGGTTGTCGAGTAGTCGCCGTTCGTCAGGCCGAGCACCGTCAGGGCGATGACAAATGTCGTGGCAAAGGCGAGATGGAAGGCCAACCAGCGGTAATCGAGAAAATAGGTGAAGTAGGCGCCGGTGGCGACAAAGAGTGCCGCGCCGAAGAGGGCGGCGTTATGGCTGGTGAAGGTGATGAGAACCGAGGCAGTTCCGAGATCTGCCCACAGTCCGTAGAGCTTGAGCATGCGTGAACCTCTGATTCGGCCGACAAACCAGAGAATCGTAGGGATCAGGTTGACGGCCGCAATGCCGACGAGCCAACTGCGCGCAAACGGTCCGTCCGGGCCCTCTCCGCTGAGGAGAAACAGGAACGCCACGATCGAGAAATTGAGTGAGCAGAACCCGATGGTGAGACGGACGAGACGTAGTACGGAGCCTCGTCCGGACTTCGATCCCCACAGCATCACCGTGGACGAAACCGGCCAGGTGTGCAGGAGCGGGTCCATCAGATTCCTTCGCCGAGCAAATTACGGTTAATTCACCGCAAAGTATGTCAGGCCATGTTGATTCACGCGTCAACTTGGCAGGCGGCGTCAGGCTGCGGAGTTGCTCGCAACTCTCTCCGTCGCGCTGTTCAGGCATTTGCCGTGCGTGAGTGTGAGGTACGCCTCGAGTTTCCGTGCCGTGTGTTCGATCGCACAATATTGCAGACCTCTGCAAAGTTGCAGAGGTCTGCAAGTTCGGTACCGTGTTGGGGTGATCATCGAACAAGGCCTTCGTGACCGCAAGAAGGCAGCAACCCGTGCCGCACTCAGCGGCGCGGCAGCACGGCTCGCTCGTGCGCTGGGGATCGAATGCGTCACCGCTGACGCAATCGCCTCCGAGGCCGGAGTGTCGACGAGGACGTTCCACAACTACTTCTCCAGCAAGGAGGAGGCAGTGCTCGCCAGTTTCGAGGAATCGGTGAACCTGTGGATCGAGGCGCTTGCGTCACGGCCCGCGGACGAACCAATTCTCGACGTCCTCGAAGAACTTGTGGTCGAAATCGTGAACGACTCAGGTCCGAGTGGGAGTGAGAAGGCAAGTATCTGGCTGCTGTCGGATTCGAGTCCCGCGCTCTACCGGGATGCCGCAGACATGCATCAGCGGATCAACCGTGCAGTCGTTCAGGCATTGGCGGAACGCACCGGTACCGACGCCGAGAAGGACCTGTACCCGACGCTCCTCCTGGGAGCGGTGGGCGGAGCCGCTAAATCGGTGATCGACGTCTGGACTGGCGGAAAGTCGGAGGCTTCCAGTCCGGAAGAGTTGGTTCACGACGCTTTTCGGCAGATTCGTGCCGGGTTGCCCGCGCCGCCGCCTGCCCCTGAGATGTCGCGTCCCTGAGATGTCTCGTCTCTGAGCCCCACACGTAATACCTGTCCACGTACACGCACCGAAACAGCAAGGAGCCCGTCGTGGCCACCTATCTTTATCGGATCGGCAAGTTCGCCTACCGGCGAAAAGGCGCGGTCCTCAGCGTTTGGCTGATAATCCTGGTCCTGATGGGCGTCGGGGCAGCGACTCTGTCCGGCCCCACCAAGGACTCGTTCTCCATTCCGGGAACCCCGGCGCAGCAGGCGCAAGACCTGATGGCGGAGCGTTTTCCCGACGCGCCCAATCCTATGGATTCGTTGAGCGCGCGATACGTAGTGCAAGCTCCGGCAGGCACGACGCTGGCCGATCCGGCGAACGTCAAGGCCATGGACGACATGCTCGCGAGTATTCGTGGCATCGACAAGGTCGCCGACTCTGCCAAGGTGGACCCGGCGACTGCCACTCCGGAACAGGCCGCGAAGGCGTTGGTCAATCCGGTTACCGGCAACGACTCCATGGTTGCGATGTTCAAGGAAAAGGCTGCTGCGGCTGGAACTTCCGAGACACAGGCCGTGGACGACGCGCGTGCGTTGTCGCCGCTCAGTGCCGACGGCACAGTCGGGTACGTCGAGGTTCCGTTCAGCGGTGACTTCGCCGATCTCGATCAGGCGTTGCGTGATTCGATCAACTCCGCAGCCGATGTCGGTCGGGCCGAGGGACTCAACGTCCAGGTCAGTGGTTCTGCTGCTCAGGAAGCGGAGATGCCCGGTGGTGTCACCGAGCTGATCGGTATCGCCGTTGCCGCAGTCGTTCTGGCCATCACGTTCGGTTCGCTTGTGGCCGCGGGGCTTCCGCTCCTCACCGCGATCATCGGTATCGCTATCGGCAGCCTCGGAATCACGGTTGCCACCGGATTCATGGATCTCAGTTCGATGACTCCGACGCTGGCGATCATGATCGGTCTGGCTGTGGCGATCGACTACTCGCTGTTCATCATGTCCAGGTTCAGGCATGAGCTCACCCTTACCGACAACCGTGCCGAAGCAGCAGGTCGCGCCGTCGGAACCGCCGGTTCCGCAGTGGTATTCGCTGGTTTGACGGTCATCATCGCGCTAGTTGCATTGCGCGTCGTCGGCATCCCGTTCCTCTCCGATATGGGTGCGGCAGCGGCCTTTACCGTGCTGATCGCGGTTCTGATCGCCTTGACC
This sequence comes from Rhodococcus sp. YL-1, assembly GCF_001942025.1. Taxonomy (NCBI): domain Bacteria; kingdom Bacillati; phylum Actinomycetota; class Actinomycetes; order Mycobacteriales; family Nocardiaceae; genus Rhodococcus; species Rhodococcus sp. YL-1. Next base: position 374,325 of record NZ_CP017299.1, read on the forward strand.
TTGCTGCCTGCGATCCTGGGTATGTTCGGACGCAAGGCTTTTGCCGGCAAGATTCCCTTCCTCAGCAAGCGCGCTGAGGAGTCCGAAGACGAAGATTCGGGCAAGCCGAAGTTGGCTCTGCGCTTCATCAGTGCCGTCGTCCGTCGTCCGCTGGTGCCGCTGATCGGTGGAGTAGTGCTTCTGGGCGCATTGGCTCTGCCCGCAACGGGATTGAGCCTGGCACTGCCGTCGGAGGCCACCGGTGACCCGGCGACCAGTGCGCGTCAGGCATACGACCTGATCGACGAGGGCTTCGGTGACGGTCGCAACGGACCGCTCATCGCCGTTGTCGACGCCAAGGATGCCAGCGTTCCCGCCGGGGAGGCCTTTGCGGAGGTCGTCTCGACCATCTCGGGCTTCGATGACGTCCAGAACGCACAGGTCGTCGGGGTCAACGAGGCCGGCGACACCGCGCAGGTACTGATCACTCCGAAGAGTGGTCCGACCGACCCCGCCACGATGGATCTGGTGTCCAGCCTTCGTGGAGCCGAAGGCGGACTCAACGATTCGATCGGCGTCAGCTACGGCATCACCGGTCAGACCGCACTCGAAGGCGACGTCTCGGACACGCTGAAGGATGCATTGGTGCCCTACCTGGCCGTCGTCGTCGGCCTTGCATTCATCTTGTTGCTCTTGGTGTTCCGTTCGATCCTGGTTCCGCTGACGGCGACGCTCGGCTTCCTGCTCAGCGTGCTCGCGACATTCGGTGCGACGGTGGCGATCTTCCAGCACGGTTGGTTGGGCATCATCTCGAACCCGCAACCACTCGTGAGTTTCATGCCGATCTTCCTGATCGGTGTGGTGTTCGGACTCGCGATGGACTACCAGGTGTTCCTCGTGACGCGTATGCGTGAGGAGTACGTCCACGGCGCGAGCGCGAAGGAGGCCGTGACCATCGGCTTCAACCATGGCGCCCGGGTCGTCAGTGCGGCCGCGGTCATCATGATCTCCGTGTTCGGTGCCTTCATCGCGGAACCGAACTCGTTCATCAAGTCGATCGGCTTCGCGCTTGCCGCGGCGGTGTTCTTCGACGCCTTCATCGTGCGCATGGTGATCATCCCGTCCGTCATGGCACTGCTCGGCGACAAGGCGTGGTGGTTGCCGAAGTGGCTGGACAAGATTCTGCCGAACGTCGACATCGAGGGTGAGAAGCTCAGCAAGGCCCTCCGTGAAGAAAAGGAAGCGGAGCTTCAGTCCGCATCTGCTTGATCTCTGCTGTGCGCCTTTATTAACCCCCCGCGGTTAATAAAGGCGCACAGCAGTTTTTGTGTATCGAAATATCCAGCGGCACATGTCGGCCAGGATTGGTAACCTTCGCTCACTATGCTGATCAGGCTGCTGCGCACTTATCTGATGCCGTACCGGGGTGAACTCACGGGCGTTGTCGTCCTGCAGTTTATTTCGACTATGGCGGCCCTTTACCTTCCGAGTCTCAACGCCGACATCATCGACAACGGCGTGACGAAAGGCGACACCGGCTACATCCTCTCCACCGGCGGGATGATGCTGATGGTCACGCTCACGCAGATCCTGTGCTCGGTGGGGGCCGTCTTCTTCGGTGCGCGAGTTGCCATGGGCGTCGGACGCGATCTCCGGGCTTCGGTGCTGCATCAGGTCGGGACGTTTTCGGCCCGAGAGGTCGGGCACTTCGGTGCGCCTTCGCTGATCACCCGCAACACCAACGACGTCCAGCAAGTGCAGATGATGGTCGTGATGAGTTGCACCATCCTCGTCATGGCGCCGATCATGTGCGTCGGCGGCATCATCATGGCTCTGCGCCAGGACCTGAATCTGTCCTGGATCCTGGGGATCAGCGTCCCGCTTCTCGTAGTCTCGATGGGTTTCCTGATTGCCCGGATGGTCCCCGGATTCAGGGTCATGCAGGGCCGCCTCGACGCCGTCAACCGTGTTCTTCGCGAACAGATCACGGGCATCCGTGTCGTCCGAGCGTTTGTACGGGAACCGTACGAGGTAGAGCGTTTCGGCGATGCCAACCGTGAGCTGACGGAGACTGCACTCGGCGTCGGCCGCCTCATGGCACTGATGTTCCCGCTCGTGATGCTGATCAGCAATGTCACCAGCGTCGCGGTCATCTGGTTCGGTGGCCATCAGATCAACGAGGGCTCGATGCAGATCGGCTCGCTCACCGCGATGCTCAGCTACATCATGCAGATCCTGATGGCCGTCATGATGGCCACTTTCATGGCGGTGATGCTGCCGCGTGCGTCGGTGTGCGCCGAACGTATCTCCGAGGTGCTCGACACGGATTCGTCGGTGATTCCGCCCGAGAATCCGGTCCGAGAACTGAAGGACCCGGGAGTCGTCGAACTTCGTGGAGCTCAGTTCCAGTTCCCCGGAGCCGAGGAACCTGTATTGCGCGACATCACGTTCCGTGCCGAACCAGGCAAGACGACGGCGATCATCGGCGGCACCGGTTCGGGAAAGACCACTCTGCTCAACCTGATTCCGCGTTTGATCGACTCCACCTCCGGATCGGTATCGGTGGGCGGCGTCGACGTCCGCGACATCGACACGGAGCTGCTCTGTTCGGTGATCGGTCTGGTCCCGCAGAAGCCGTATCTGTTCTCCGGCACTGTCGCCACCAATCTCCGCTACGGAAACCCCGAAGCTACCGACGAATGGCTGTGGGAGTGCCTCGAGATCGCCCAAGCTGCCGACTTCGTCCGCGCCATGCCCGAAGGCCTGGACACACCGGTGGCACAAGGCGGTACGACGGTATCGGGCGGTCAGCGTCAGAGACTCGCCATCGCCAGAGCGTTGGTGCGTAAGCCACAGATCTATCTGTTCGACGATTCCTTCTCGGCACTCGACCTCACTACGGATGCGAGGCTGCGTGCGGCGCTCCGGCCGGTCACGCAAGACGCCTGCATCGTCGTTGTCGCGCAGCGCATTTCCACCATCGTGGAAGCCGATCAGATCATCGTGCTCGACGACGGCGCCATCGTGGGGATCGGCACGCACGACGAACTCGTGGTCAGTTGTCCCACCTACGGCGAAATCGTCGCCTCTCAGCTAGCCGTACAGGACGCATCATGAGCAATCGACCGACTTCCTCGCCTCCCATCGGCCCGCCCGGCGGCGGCGATCCCACAAAGAAGGCCATGAACTTCGGCCCTTCGCTCAAACGCCTCCTCGGTCGCTTGAGCCCCGACAAGCCGATCGTCGTCCTGATCTTCGCTTTGGTGACCGCAAGCGTCGTACTTTCCTCGATCGCTCCGAAGATCCTGGGAAACGCCACCAACCTGATCTTCGACGGAATCGTCAGCAAGCAACTCCAGCCGGGGACGACAAAGGAACAGGCTGTTGAAGGATTGCGCGCTTCGGGGCAGGGTCAGCTCGCCGACATGGTGTCCGGCATGGCAGTTGTGCCTGGAACCGGAATCGATTTCGACGCAGTCGGCAAGGTCTTGATGATCGTGCTGCTGCTGTTCGTCTGCGCGTCGCTGTTCAGTTGGCTGCAGGCGTATCTGCTCAACATCGTGGTCCAGCGAACCGTTCGTCGTCTGCGTGAGGACGTCGAGCAGAAGATTCACCGACTTCCCTTGCGGTACTTCGATACCCATGCCCGCGGTGATGTTCTCTCACGCGTGACCAATGACATCGACAACGTCGCGCAGAGCTTGCAGCAGACGCTCAGCCAGTTGGTCATGTCGGTGATGACCGTCCTGGGCATTCTGGTGATGATGCTGTGGATCTCACCGCTGCTCGCCTTGATCGCGGTGGCAACTGTTCCGCTGTCGATCATGGTGACGGCGTTTATCGCGAAGCGTTCACAGAAGCACTTCGTGGCGCAGTGGAAGAGCACCGGCGGAATCAACGCGCAGGTCGAGGAAGCATTCAGCGGCCACGAGTTGGTCAAGGTGTTCGGTCGCCAGCAGGAGGTCGAGGAGCGCTTCCGCAAGCAGAACGAGGATCTGTACGAGTCCAGCTTCAAGGCGCAGTTCATTTCCGGTCTGGTCATGCCGGCCGTGATGTTCCTGGGCAACCTCAACTACGTCGCCATCGCAGTGGTGGGTGGCATGCGCGTCGCATCCGGAACGATGACGCTCGGCGATGTGCAAGCGTTCATCCAGTACTCGCGGCAGTTCACCCAGCCGCTCACGCAGATAGCGTCGATGACCAATCTGCTGCAGTCCGGCGTCGCTTCGGCCGAGCGGGTCTTCGCGCTGCTCGACCAAGACGAGCAGTCGGAGGACCCGAAGAGCGCGAAGTCGCCCACGGTCGACAAGGGTCGCGTCAAGTTCGAGAACGTCACCTTCAGTTACAAGCCGGAACAGCCGCTGATCGAGGACCTGTCCCTGACTGCCGAGCCGGGCCAGATGGTTGCGATCGTCGGACCCACCGGCGCAGGCAAGACCACCCTCGTCAACCTCATCCTGCGGTTCTACGAACTCAATTCGGGCCGAATCACTTTGGACGGCATCGACATCGCCGACATGACGCGAGACGATCTGCGCTCACGGATCGGCATGGTTCTGCAGGACGCATGGCTGTTCGGTGGAACCATCCGCGAGAACATCGCCTACGGCAAGCCTGGTGCCACCGACGAGGAGATTCGTCGTGCGGCCGAGATGAGCTACGTCGACAAGTTCGTGCACTCTCTGCCTGAGGGTTACGACACGGTCATCGACGAGGAAGGCAGCAACGTCAGTGCGGGCGAGAAGCAGCTCATCACTATCGCCCGCGCCTTCATCTCGCAGCCGTCCATCCTGATCCTCGACGAGGCGACCAGTTCGGTGGACACGCGCACCGAACTGCTGGTCCAGAGCGCCACCGCGGTTCTGCGCAACGACCGAACCAGCTTTGTCATCGCGCACCGTCTTTCGACAATTCGTGATGCGAACCTGATCGTGGTGATGGATGAAGGCCGGATCGTGGAGCAGGGGAGCCATGAGGCTCTGCTCGAATCCCGCGGCGCGTACTTCCGTCTGTACAACAGCCAATTCGTGGGCGCGGAGATCTGATGCCTCAGTAGACTGGAGCAGACTTGGTCCGCTGGGTGGACCACATTCTGTGTACTGGAGGCGCTCGGCGATGCATTCGTTGCTGGGGAAAGCGCGCCTGATACTCGATTCCTTCGATGCGGATTCGGGTGCGCTGTCGCTGACCGAACTTGCGAATCGGAGTGGTGTTGCGAAGGCGACGGTGCATCGAATAGCCGGTGAACTGGTGTCTCTTGGTCTACTGGAACGGGTCGGAACCAAGTACAGGTTGGGGTTACGGCTCTTCGAACTGGGGCAGTTGGTTCCTCGTCAACGTATTCTGCGCGAGGTGTCCTTGACGTATGTGCAGGATCTTCACGCGGCGACCCGGGAGACGGTTCACCTCGCGATTCGCGACGGCCTCGATGTTCTGTACATCGACAAGATCTCCGGTCATCACGGGGTGGACCTGCCGTCGCGGGTGGCTGGCCGGCTGCCGATGTATGCCACGGCAACCGGCAAAGCGATACTCGCGTACTCACCGGATTCCGTTTTTCGAGCGGTAACAGGCAACGGATTTGTCGAGTTCACCGATCGGACGGTGAACTCGGAAGACGGGTTACGTAGGCAACTCGACGCTGTTCGTTCGCAGCAGTTGGCGGTCGAGACCGAGGAGGTTCGCCTGGGAACATCGAGTATCGCTGCCCCGATCTTCGGTGGACTTGGTGAAGCAGTTGCCGCGATCGGTGTGTCGAGTCCGCGGTATCGAATGGACACCGAGCGTTTTGCCGAACCGTTGCGCGCGGCGGCCGAAGGGATCAGCCGGAAGGTATCGGTTCTCGAACGCTCGGCATAACCGTTTTATCGACGCACGCAGAGCAGCGCGATCACGCCGAGAACCGAAGCCCCGGTCATGGAGATGGCCACGGCAAGACTGGTGTTGCCGAGAAGGCCGACGATGGGCGCAACCACAGCGGCAGCGCCGAACTGCGCAAATCCGATCAGCGCGGCTGCTGAGCCTGCGGCTTCTCCGTGACGGGACAGTGCAACCGCCGGTGCGTTGGGCATGACAAAACCCGTTGCGCAGAGCATCAGCAGGATGGGGACGGCAAACCCGACGAATCCCCACGAGTCGGTGGCGGCAACAACAACAAATGCAGCGCCGACGGCACTACTGCCCCACATTGCCCAGATCGTGATGGAATTCGGCGACCACCGGCCGAGAAGCACGACGTTGAGCTGGGACGAACCGATCAGAACGACGGCGCCGCCGGCAAAGGCAAATCCGTATGCGGTGGCGCTCAGTCCGAACTGTTCCTGCATCACGTAGGACGACGCGGCGATGTACGACCACAAAACGCCGCGGCCGAGACCGCACACGAGCACCAACACCATGAAGTGGGCATCCTTGCCGAGCGCAATGTAGTTTCGCGCGATGGCGCCGATGCCCTTGCCCGACCGATTCTCGGGTGGAAGTGTTTCCGGCAGCGATACTGCCGCGAGTGCGATCATCGCGATGCCCAGGATGAAGAGAGCGAGAAAGACTCCGCGCCACTGTGTTACGGACATCAGTGCCCCGCCGATGGAGGGGGCCAGGATGGGCGCTACGCCCATGACCAACATCAGCCGCGAAAGTACAACTGCCGCATCGTGTCCGGTGAATAGATCACGAACGATTGCCATCGCGATCACGCCTGTCGCGGCGGCGCCGAAACCTTGAAGGGTTCGCAGCGCAGTGAGGACTTCGATGGACGGAGCAAAGAAGCAGGCCAACGACGCGCCGACGTGAATTACTGTGCCCACGAGCAGGGGACGTCGACGTCCGTAGATGTCGGACAGTGGGCCGATGAGCAACTGGCCGAAAGCCAGACCCAGCAGTGTGCCCGTCAGGGTCAGCTGAACCACCGTGTCCGACGTGCCGAATTCCTGCGTGATCTGTGGCAGCGCAGGAAGATACATGTCGACGGTGAACGGCCCGAGGGCGGTGAGAATTCCGAGAAGCAGTACCAATCGGATCCGTGCACCGCCCGTCGGGGCGATCACCGTTCGTTCAGTTGTGCTGTTGGTCAAGGAAACCCGAAACTACACTGTAGTAGTCGTATGGTCGTTCTTCCTGAAGATGATGCGACGCCTTGTCCATGATGTAGAGATGGCCATGGGGAATCATCCGCGCAAGCATGAGCGGGTAGTCCGGGGTGAGGAATGCGTCGTGCATGCCCCAGGCGAAGAGCGTCGGCGCCTGGATCTGGCCGAGTTCAGCTGTGAGATCCTGCCAATCGCCACGAGGTGAGTCCGCCGAGGCAGCCAGGGCCATTTCTTCGGGGTCGAGACTTTGCTCGTATCGCATCTGGAGGGTTTCGGCGGGCAACTTCGATCCGTCGAACCATTCGAGACTGGTGATCAAGGTGCGGAGTTTTTCGAGGGTGGGGCCGGTGCCGCCGTAGTAGACGTCGCGGGCGTTGCGGCCACGACGGCCATCCTCGGGGAGCGGCGCGAGAGGACCGTAGAAGACGGGCATGCTGCCCGTGATCACCAGGGAGCGAACGCGTTCCGGGTACTTTGCCGCAAGATTGAGAGCTATGGTGCCGCCCCACGAGTTGCAGACGAAGTCTGCGCGTTCGATTCCGAGTTCGTCGAGCAGGGCAACCACCTTGGCGGCGTGGAAGTCCCACATTGGGCCGGCGATGGTGCACTTGTCGGACCGACCGTATTGCAGCAGATCAACGAGAATCGCTCGTCGATCCGAGGCGAAGAGCGGTGCCACTGGCCCGAAGTCGGACCACGCAGTGCAGCCGGGGCCGCCTCCGTGCAGGAAAATCGTGGGGTCGCCCTCGCCGAGGTCGTAGTAATGGAATGTGACGCCATCTGCTTTGGCGTACAAGCTCTTCGGTTGATCAGCCATGGCTATACCTGACCTCGAGGTGAGCGGTATGGGAAGTATCGCGGTCCGGCAGGCGAACCCGGTTCGTGGCTGTGAGACTTCCGAATGCCTAGCGTGCTGGCATGAGAACAGAACTCGAGCACGCGCGTGATCGCGCGGAGGCGATGATCGGTACGCGGGAAACGCGAGAGTTGGGAACGGTGCGTCCGGCGGAGTCGGTTGCGTTTGCGGTTGCCACCGCCGAGACGGACCCCCGGTTTCTCGACCCGGTGCACCCGGCATTTGCCGTCCATCCGATGTATCTGCCTTCGCTTTTGCGAGGACCGCAAGGTGGCTCCGATCGAGAGTACCGAGCAGACGGCATGTTCCGTGACGAAGTGCCGGGCACAGACGGTATCGACGTGCGCTTGATGGCCGGCGGGCAGAGTGTGACTTTCTTGCGACCGGCCCCGCTGGGTGAGGCTGTCGTCGTAGGGCGAGTACTCGATACCGTGACGACCAAGGGCCGGGCTCCGGACGAGTTTCTGCTGCTCTCGGTCACCAAGACTTACCGGGGTGCGCAGTCCGGCGCATTCGCCGAGGTCGTCGAGAAGTTCATCGTCCGATGACCGAAACAGTAGTCGTGGGCACGCCGATCGAATCGGTGACCTTGGTCTGCGATCCGGTTCGGATCCTTCGATTCGGGGCGTCGACGCACAATTCGCACCGTATTCACTACGACGCCTCCTATGCGCAGACGGAGGGGTTGTCCGCACCGGTGGTGATGGCCCAGTTGCAGGGCACGCTGTTCTTTCGTGCCGCGTCACACTTTGCCGGTGGATACGAAGGAGTTGTGTCCGTCTCCTGGCAGAATCGTGCGCCCGCGCCCGTCGGAACCACACTCGAGGTGTCGGGTGAAGTGTCCCAAATCGACAGTGACCAACTAACTTTGGCATTGCGGGAGCATTCGGACAATGGCGTGCTGTGTGCCGTCGGAACCGCTGTGGTGGTCCGGGTCTGCTGAGCGAACCGAATCCATTGGCGTAGAAAGCAATCTCACCCAAGATCTGTTTCATTCAAACGTTCAGTGTCGAGAGGACTTCACATGACTGGTGTCGAGGCGTCGGAAGCCACGTTCGCGCTGCCCGAGCGGCCACGAGCGGCCGGTCGGCAGGATTGGACGGCATGGCCGGGTTACAACGCAGCCGGCAGCGGATACCGCGGTTACTGGTACCCGGTCACGTGGTCGAACCACATCACCAAAGACCCCAAGAGCTTCACCATCTGTGGTGAAAAGCTGGCGATCATCCGCGACGCAGGCAAGGCATATGCCCTGCACGATCGGTGCCCGCACCGCGGCGTTCCGTTGTCCGAGGGCGATCAGCAGTTCCCGGGAACTGTCAGCTGCCCGTACCACGGCTGGACGTACCGGCTCACTGACGGCAAGCTGGCCGCGGTCATCACCGACGGTCCGGATTCCAAGATCTGCGGCAAGCTGAACGTCCAGACCTATGCGATCGAGGAGCGACTCGGTCTGGTGTGGGTGTACATCCCGATCGCCAACGAGCCGGCGCCGTCCATCGACGACCAGTTGCCGCGTGAGCTGGTGGAGAACAAGGGTATCGTCGGTGGTCGGATTCAGCCCCGAGAAGGCAACTGGCGCTTCGCATGTGAGAACGGTTTCGACGAGGGACATGCGAAGTACCTGCACCGCACCGCATTGTGGCGTCTGTTCAAGCCGATGCCGACGTGGAACATCACGAGCATCGTTCCGGAGGGACGCTGGATCTACCGCGTGCAGGAAGAGGTGTACTGGGAGGCGGAATTCCCGGGCGTGGGAACCTGGACGAACAAGCGGTGGTGGAAGAAGAAGCCGGACGAGACCCAGATTTCGCAGATCGGAAACGTCGGCGCCGGTCTGGACGTCAATCCTGTGATCGCAGCTCAGAACTTCCCCGGTTTTGCTTCACTGTCCATGCCGGGTGTCCTGCGCATCGCGTACCCCAAGTTCATTCACTACGAGTTCTACGTCCCGGTGGACGAAGACAACCACAAGTACGTCGGCCTCATGGTCAACTTCGTCTCCGGCGCAGCAAAATTGGGCTTCTACGCCAAGTATCTCGGCGCGATCCGCTGGCTGTTCCACGGTCAGTTCTCGGGTCAGGATGCGTGGATGGTCGAGGTCACCGACGCACCGCCGGAGAAGCTGTACCGACCGGACGTGTCGCTGACGACGTGGCGAAATCTGGCAGAGGAAGAGTACGCCGAGAAGATCGCCGACGCGGCCAAGCACACCCCCAAGGCGCCGGTCAGGCCCACCCGAGAGCGCCGGACGCCAACGCCCCGCTCGGCCCCTGTCGCCGACGCTCAGATTCCCACCGGCACCAGCGAATAGGAGAGATACATGTTCAAGATTCTGACGGCTGTCGCTATCGGTGCCGCTGTTGCAGTGGCAGTTCCCAAGCTGTGGCAGCTGGCCGGCGAGCGCAGCAATACTCAGGTACATCAGGTCAATCCATGACCACTGCGAGGGCCGATGCTCTCGCAGGCCTAGGCGACGAGCGCCGGGAATGGGTCGAGCGAGCCTACGCCCATGTCGATCGTGCGCGATTGCGGGATCTCGCCACTTCGGTGGTCAACATTCCCAGTCCGACGGGTGACGAAGCACCGCTGGCCCGCTACATCACGGCGGTCCTGGCAGCGTCGGGCATCGAGGCCCACACAATGGATCTCGATGATCGGCAGGCGAACTCGTGGGGAAGGCTCCGCGGTGACGGGTCCGGACCGGACCTGTTGCTGTATGCGCCGATCGACACCGTCACGACCGGCGATCCGGCGGAAGACCTGCCGTGGGTGGGAAATGAGCTGCGAGCGGATCTGACGCCGCACGCCCAGTGCGACGAGAACTACGTGATCGGATTGGGTGCGTCGAACCCCAAAGGCCACGCCGTCTGCATTGTCGCGGCGGCCGAAGCAATTGCCGCAGCCGGTATTCCGCTCCGCGGTGACCTGGTGCTCGGATTCGGCGCCGGTGGTATGCCGACCAATGCCCGCCCCGGTGTCGGAAACCCCCGACGCAACACCGGCCAGGGCGTCGGCTGCTCGTTCCTCCTGGAACAGGGAGTGTGGGCGGACTGCGCGTTGATCGCCAAGCCCGGCTGGACGGTCTCCTGGGAAGAAGTGGGACTGGCCTGGTTCGAGATCACGGTGCACGGTCTGCACACCTACGTCGGCTCGCGCCACCGGTTGCCGTACCGCAACGCGATTACCGCAGCCGGCGAGGTGGTCGCCAAGTTGGAGGAATGGTTCCCGAAGTACTCGGCGGCGCATCAGGACGGTTTGGTTGCGCCTCAGGGGATCGTTGCCAACATCCGCGGCGGGTGGGAGCGAACAGCGTCGTTCACCCCCGAGCAGGTGCGCCTTACCGTTGATCTACGGCTCAGCCCGCGGACGACGCCCACCGCGGCCAAGCGCGAACTCAAAGCCGTCGTTGCGGAGATCGCACAATCGCTGGATCTGCAGATCGACGTCGAACAGGTTCTTGCCATCCCCGGTGAGGGTTCCGACCCTCGAATGTGGTTGCGCCGCGCCGCAGTCCACGCGTGGGAAGCTGCCGAAGGAGAGCCGCATCAGGACTTCTTCGACGCGAGTGGAGCCACCGACGCAAACATCCTGCGCAGCCGCGGCATCCCGACGATTCGGGTGGGTATGCCCAAGGTGGTCGACGCACCGTTCGAGGTGGACTTCGCGATGGGGATGAACACTGTGGACCTGGCTGCGGCGGAGAGATTTACGAAGTATCTGATCCGAGTGGCCCTCGACACCGTCACCCGCTCGCTCGAGGAAGTAGGAATCGACTGATGGCGAAGATAGTTCTGGGTATCGGTGCCTCCCACAGCACCTTGATGAACACCCATTGGGAAGAGACGACGCACAAGGCGGAGGCCGAACGCTTCCGGGACGCGCTGTATCTGAGCCGGGAGAAGATCGCGGCGTCGAAACCCGATGTTGTCTTGATTTTCGGCTCCAACCACTTTCGCGGTTTCTGGCTGGATCTGATTCCGGCGTTCACTCTCGGCGTCGGAGAGTGCATTTCCAGTGGCGAGTCAGGAACACCCAAGGGGCCGCAACGGGTCGACGTGGAGTTCGCCAGGCACCTTGCAAACGAGCTGATCGAAGGTGGCCGGTTCGATCTTGCCTACTCGGCGCGATTGCAGATCGATCATGGTCAGTCTCACGCGATTCAGTACCTTCTCGACGGAATCGATGTTCCGATAGTTCCGTTGGTGGTCAACGTATTCGCGCCGCCCCTCCCGACGTTCAAGCGATGTGAGGAAGTGGCGAAGGCCCTGCGGGATGCCGTTGCGTCGTATCCGGCGGATACCCGGGTCGTGGTGATCGCGTCCGGTGGATTGTCTCATCGTCTGCCCTGGCCGGACTGGCGGGATCCGCACGGTGAGGACGAGGATTTCATGGTTCAAGCCTGGCTGGACGGCCGGGAGAACTGGTCCGACTACGACGTCCGGCGACGCCAGATCATCCGCGCAGCCGATGCCGCGATCACTCCGGAGTTCGATGACCGAATTCTTGATCTGTTTGCCAGCGGCAAGGCAAGTGAGCTTGCCGAGTTCACGACGCAGCAGATCGAAGACGAGGCGGGCAACGGGGCGCAGGAGTTGCGGACCTGGCTCATGATGGCCGCGATGCTCGACTACGTTCCGGGTGAACGCCTTGCCTACGAAGCGATTCCCGAGTGGCTCACCGGTATGGGTGTCACGATTCTCGATCCAGCTGGAACAGACAGCGCAACAACATAATCTGCACCTTCAGTAAAGGAAGTTTCTCTGATGACAATCTGGAACGAACTTGCCGGGCTCGATTTCGAGTTGACGACCGTCGACGCCGGCGGTGTGCCCACGCGCTCTCTGCAGGCAGGATCCGGTGACGAGGCCGTGATCTTCCTGCACGGCACCAGCGGACACCTCGAGGCATTTGCACGCAATATTGCACCGCACGCCGAGTCTTACCGGGTTCACGCGATCGACATGCTCGGCCATGGTTACACCGGCAAGCCTGACTACCCGTACGAGATTCCGCGCTACGTCGAGCATTTGGTGAACTACCTCGACGCGGTCGGACTGGACCGTGTGCACTTGGTGGGTGAAAGCCTCGGTGGTTGGGTCGCTGCCTACCTGGCCAGCGAGCAGCCCGAACGTGTTCTGTCGCTGCAGTTGCTGGCAGCAGGCGGAACAGTCGCGAACCCGGTAGTCATGGAGCGCATCAAGACGTCGACCGCGAAGGCCGTCCAGAGTGACGACATCGAATTGACCCGCGCACGTATGCAGTTGCTCATGCATGATCCCGCCGATGCAACCGAGGAATTGGTTCAGGCTCGTCACCGGATCTACCATCAGCCTGACTTTGTCGCCAACATCCACAACCTCCTTTCCCTGCAGGAGATGGAGGTTCGCCAGCGGAACCTGCTGCGCCCGGATCGAATGGCACTCATCAAGGCGCCGACTCTTGTGGTCTGGGGTCAGGAAAATCCGTTCGGTGATGTTCCGGAAGCGAAGAAGATGGCCGAGGATATTCCGGGCGCTCAGCTCGAACTCTACTCGGAGTGCGGTCACTGGCCGCAGCACGAGCAGGCAGCGAAGTACAACCCGCTGAGCCTCGAGTTCTTGGCAAAGGCATCAGCCAGCGCGAAGGCAGCTATCTGAGAAGTTCCTGCCAAATATGCTGCTGCGTAATGGAGCCGGTCTCTCGATTGGGAGGCCGGCTTCCGCGTTTTCGAAGGTACAGTCATCGTCTTACAGCGAAGGAGTTCTCGTGAAGAAAGTACTTCTGCTGACGGCCGACGCCGACAACGGACTCGGTACCGCAATCCGTGACGCTGTCAGGGGTGAGGCGGAGGTAGTTCGATTACCTGAGCGCACCACGGGGGCGCTCCGTGCGGAGTTGCCGACATGCGACGTCGTGGTGGGGGACTGGAGTGGTGATCTGCCACTGGGCAAGGAGGAAGCAGAGCTCGGCCGGAATGTGCTCCTCGTCCAACAGCCTGGTGCCGGAACCAATTTCATCGATGCCGAAGCCTGGCGCGCCGCCGGAGTTCCGGTGGCGAATACTCCCGGTGCAAACGCGAACTCGGTTGCGGAGTGGGCAGTGCTCGCGGCAGGTGTGTTGTGCCGCTCCATGTTCTGGGCGCACAACGAGGTTACCGATGGTCGATGGCCACAGGAATCCATCCTGACGCGCGATTGCCGCGATCTGGCGCAGCGCCGGGTCGGCGTCGTAGGTGTTGGTTCGATCGGCCGCCGGTGTGCAGAATTGTTTGCCGCCTTCGGTTGCGACGTCTATGTCACCGCGCGTTCGAGACCGCGTGACACTGTGGCTGCGACGTTTGTGTCACTCGACGAGTTACTGCCTCTCGCGGATGTCCTGGTGCTGGCCGTCCCGCTTACGGAATCAACTCGGGGACTGATCAATTCCCATCGAGTTGCGCAGTTGCCCACCGGAGCGATCGTGGTCAATGTGGCGCGCGGCGCTGTCGTCGACGACGCGGCATTGGCGCGTGCCTTGCGTTCCAGGCATGTCGGCGGCGCTGCCCTCGATGTGTTCGACGTTGAACCACTACCGATTTCGAGCCCGCTCCGTGGATTCGATTCGACCCTCCTGAGCCCGCACGTCGCCGGCGGCAGCGCCGGAGCGCGTGCGTCGATCTATTCGATGACGGCGCAGAATGTCGCCAGTGCGCTGCGCTCGCAGACAATTCGGTGGACATTGTGATTCGGTGGACATTGTGATCGAGGGCCGTGTTACCGAAGTATTTCGGTCCGCACGTTCCTCCAGGCGCAGTGTTTCGCCGAGGTAAGTTCCTGTCCCCGGTCCGCACGGTGGACCCGGTTGGTTCTCGGGTGTAGGTACACACAGCTAGGTTTGCTCTCCACGACCCGCAACTGCGGCACAGATCACAAACAAAGGTGTGAGTAGATGGCCTCGCTGTCAAAGTTTGGAAGGACTGCTCTTGTTTCGGCTGCGCTGCTGCTGACCGTTGCAACCGGCGCATGCAGCCGCCCGGCGACGCAAAGCACAGCTGATTCTGCCGGAAGTGGACCACTGCGTATCGCAGTCGGAATCGATGCTTCCTACGCTCCGTTCTTCGTAGCGGATCAGGAAGGCATGTTCGACGCTGCCGGTTTGGACGTCGAACTCGTCCAGTTCGGTCGTGGTGGCGAGGCCGTCGACGCACTCTCGACCGGGCAGGTCCAGATCGCCGGTAGCTCCGATACGACAACGATCGCCCAGTTGCGTCAGAATCCGTCGTTGCGCGCGATGTACTCGTACGAGGCGTCGGGTGACTACATCAAGGTCGTGCTGCGTAACGGTGTCGACTCACCGGCTGCGATCAAGAAGATGGGCATCGTCCCGGGTCTCAGCCAGATTTCGACGGACAAGTACCTCGCTGCCAACTCCATTGCCCCCGGTTCGGTCGAGATGATCTCGGCGACCCCGACGGACATGCCCGCACTGCTCAGTCGCGGCGACATCGACGGGTTTGTCCTGTGGGAGCCGTGGCCGGCCACCGCCCTGGATCAGGGAACCGGCCACGTGGTGGCAGTAACCGGAGACTACGGCTGGTTCTATCATCATTGGGCGATCACGACGGCTCCGTGGTTGTCGGCCAACGAAGAGACAGCGCGAACCGTCGCGAAGGTGCTCGACGAGGCAACGCGCAAGGTCGAGTCGGATCCGGGCGTGGCAGCGTCCGCGACCAAGGCGGCTGTGAACGTCAGCGAGGATCAGACTATTGCCGCGGTGGACGAGATCGACTTCGCCGTGGTGAATCTCGAAGCTGCGGATGTCGAGTCGGCTCAGTCGATCGTAGATTTCTACAAGTCGATCGGTGTTCTCAGCGACCAGCCGGATCTCGAATCGGCAATGCTTCTGGATTGGTACAAGGATGGTGCACAGTGAGTATCGCAACAAGTGGTTCAACGACCAGCTCGACGAATAGCGCGGGGACAGCCGGCCCCGGCAAGAAGAACACCGGTGTTGCCATCGACGTGGTCGACCTCGGAATCAGCTTCGGCGCGGCGGAGATCGTCGCCGGAATCGACATGCACGTGCAGCCAGGTGAATTCGTCTGTCTGCTCGGTCCGAGTGGCTGCGGCAAGTCGACGCTGCTGTCGTCCATGGCCGGCTTCGTGGAACCCAGCGCCGGCGAGATCGTGTGCGACGGAGATGTCGTCGCCGGCAGTAACCGCCACGCCGGCATGGTGTTTCAGAGCTCCGAAGCGTTGTTCGAATGGATGACCGTGAGCCAGAACGTGGCCTACGGCCCCAGGATGCGTGGAGCGAACCGCAGCGAGCAGGCGAGTATCGCGGCCGAGTACCTCGCGATGGTCGGCTTGCCCCACGCGGGTGCGAAGTTCCCCTCGCAGCTGTCCGGCGGTATGCGGCAACGTGTTCAGATCGCACGAGTTCTTGCCAACCAGCCGTCGTTGGTTCTCATGGACGAGCCGTTCGGTGCGTTGGACGCTCAGACTCGTCAGGTTCTGCAGACCGAACTCGACCGTATCTGGCGGCACACCCGCTGCACCGTGGTATTCGTGACTCACGATATCGACGAGGCACTGACGTTGGCTGACCGTGTGATCGTGATGTCGGCCGGCCCGCGGGCCCGGATCAAGAGCGTCTACGAGGTCAATGCGGCTCGTCCGCGAGACCGCAACGATCCCGAGGTGATCGAGCTCTACGAGAAGCTGCGGGACGACATTCGGGCAGAAGTGGTTGCGTCGCTGCGGAACCAAGGCATTGAGGAGGACGAGCTGTGACGGCTGTAGTGACCGGTGGTTCAGCCGGTGTGAGAACAGCGAAGGTGGCGGAGACAAAAAAGCGTTCGTCGGCGCGGCGATCCAAGATTGTCAAAGCGACGCTGATGTATGCAGCCTCAGCGGCAATCGGTTTGGGCATCTGGTCGTTCCTGGCGTGGTGGTACGGGCCGACCACCATTGCATCACCGGCCGAAGTATGGTCGGCGGCACAGGAACTGTGGGAGAGCGGCGTTCTGTGGTCGTCGATCACCGCATCGGGTCAGCGAATTCTCATCGGCTGGTTCCTGGGTGTCGTGATCGGTGCTCCCGTCGGAATTCTGATGGGCCGCATTTCCATCGTGCGACAGCTCCTCGATCCGTACATCGAGTTCTTCCGGTTCATTCCGCCTATTGCGTTTGTCACTCTCGCCGTCGTCTGGTTCGGCATCGGTGAGACGTCGAAGGTTGTTCTGATCTTCTACACCTCGGTATTCATCGTCACGGTCAGCACGATTGCCGCGACTGTAGCGATCAGCGAGAACAAACTGCAGGCAGCGGCAAATCTTGGTGCCAACAAACTTCAGATCATGAAGACGGTGGTCTTGCCGTCGTCGATCCCCGGCATCGTCACGGGCGCTCGCCTGGCGATGGGCAACAGCTTCCTCACCATCGTGTCGGCGGAGATCGTCGCCGCCGACCAGGGTATCGGTTCGATGATCTGGCAGGCTCGAAACTACGGCCGGATCGACTGGACGTTCGTCGGCATCATCGTCCTGGGCATCATGGGCTTCATCTTCGACCGGATTCTCCGCATTCTGTCCTCGCGGTACCTCGCCCGTTACGGCGTCAAATAGTCAGGAGCGCAGCATGAATCACCCGCTGAGCATTGCCGAGCAGGCCGGAATTCCGGGACCGCCCGAGTTCACCGATATCGAGAGTGAGCGGCGTCGTCGCAAGACCGCTGTCATCGGCGGGTATCGGATTTTGTCGAAATTCGGTTTGGACGAGGGAATCTCGGGACATATCACCGCCCGAGACCCAGAAGATCCGGAGACTTTCTGGACTGCGCCGTTCGGGCGGCACTTCTCCCAGGTTCAGCCGGAGGAATTGCTGCATGTGGCGTCGGACGGCGCGGTCATTTCCGGAGACGGACCGCTCAACCGAGCAGCGTTTGTCATCCACAGCAAGGTTCACGAGGCTCGTCCCGACGTCATCGGAGCTGTTCACGCTCACGGTTTGAACGGTAAGGCGTTCTCCTCGCTGCACACCCGCCTCACGCCGATCACTCAGGACGCGTGCGCCTTTCACGAGGATCACTCGATCTACGAGGAGTATCACGGGGTGGCGCTGGACGAAGAGGAGGGGATTCGCATCGCGGATGCCCTCGGATCGAACAAGGCCGTGATCCTCACCAACCACGGTCATCTGACCGTCGGAACTTCCGTGGAGAGCGCAGTGTGGTGGTATGTGTCGATGGAGCGGTCGATGCAGGCGGAGTTGACGGCGCGAGCCGCCGGTGATCCGCTTGTCCTGCACGAGAAGATCGCGGCGCAGACCTACGAAGCAGTCGGCACCGAGAAGGTGGGGTGGTTTGCGTACTCGACCATCATCCAGAAGATCGCAGCAGACGAACCCGAGGTATTCGCGCACTGAATTCTTCGCGCACTGAATTCCTGCGAACTTTGGGCCCGTCGACCGAGAGGTCGGCGGGCCCTTTTCGTGTTGTCCCGCAACTGTTACCGAGGTCTGTTGAGCGGACCGGTTTCATTTGCGTGAGTCCGTCGGCGCAATACCGTATCGAGTGTGAACAAAACGTCTTCCACGGCGACCGACAACGAGATCGGCGTCGATATTCTGATCATTGGTGCCGGCCCCGCCGGGCTGTACGGCGCGTACTACGCAGGCTTCCGCGGCCTCTCGGTTGCCGTGATCGATGCCCTTGCGGAACCGGGGGGACAGGTCAGTGCGATGTACCCGGAGAAGGCGATCCTCGACATCGCGGGATTCCCTTCGGTCAAGGGACGCAACCTCATCGAGGGTTTGATGGCGCAGGCTGCCCCGTTCGATCCGGTGTACCTTCTGGGCATGCAGGCTCGTGAGCTGTCGCATGACGACGACGGCCGGGTGCGGATCACCACCAGCACGGGCCAGGTCGTGGTGGCCGGCGCGGTTGTCATCACCGGCGGCATCGGAACCTTCACCCCGCGTCCGTTGGCGAAGGGTTCGGAGTTCATGGATCGGGGGCTGAGTTACTTCGTCCCGGATTTGTCGGCGCACACCGGGAAAGACGTTGTCATCGTCGGTGGCGGCGACAGCGCGTTCGACTGGGCCGTTCACCTGGAACCGATTGCCAAGTCCGTCACCCTGGTTCACCGGCGAGATCGTTTCCGCGCGCACAAATCCACAGTCGCCAAGGTGCAGGAAAGCAGTGTCCAGGTTCTCGTCAACGCCGATGTCTCGGCGGTACGTGGAAACGGGTGGATCGGCGAGGTCGACATCACCCACAAACAAGACAAGAGCACGTCCACGCTGCTCGCTCAATCCGTCATCGCTGCATTGGGATTCACGGCCGACCTCGGTCCGATGATGGAGTGGGGAATCGAGATCGACAATCGCCACATCGCGGTGAACACACGGATGGAGACGAATGTTCCGCGTGTGTATGCCGCCGGGGACATCACGGACTATCCCGGCAAGGTCCGCTTGATCGCCGTCGGTTTCGGCGAGGCCGCGACTGCGGTGAACAACGCTGCGGCAGTGCTGGATCCGGAAGCAGAAATCTTCCCTGGACACTCCACCGAACAGGAGAGCTAGGCAATGGCATTTGTCATCGGTGAAGCATGCATCGACTACACGGACCGATCATGCATGGAAGAATGCCCCGTGGATTGCATCTACGAGGGTGATCGCAAGCTCTACATCAACCCGAACGAATGCATCGATTGCGGCGCTTGCGAATTGGCCTGCCCGGTGGAGGCGATCACCGTCGACCGGAAAGCAGACCCGGATTTCAAGGAAGACAACAAGCGCTTCTTCCTCGAGGTCTTGCCTACCCGTAGCGAGCCCGTCGGAAATCCGGGTGGTTCGGCAAAGATCGACATCGTCGGCGTCGATACCCCGATGGTTGCGGCGTTCTGATGGCTGGCGGCCTGCAACTCGGATACGTTGATTCGTCTTTCGGGCAATTGCATTACGCGCAGCAAGGTTCGGGTGAGGCGATTCTCCTGCTTCATCAGGCGCCCCGGTCGTGGGACGAGTTCCGCGAGTTCATTCCACTCCTTGCCGACGACTTCCGCGTTGTCGCGATGGACATGCCGGGGTACGGCAACAGTGCTCCGGTGCCCGGCCCGCAGACCATCGAGACCTATGCGCGAGGCGCGTGGGAATTGCTCGACACCCTGGGCGTCGATCGAGTCACGGTCATCGGTCACCACACCGGTGCGGCAGTGGCGCTCGAGATGGCGGCATCACGCCCCGAGAGGGTGCACGCTGCCGTGCTCTCGTCGTGCCCGTGGACCGACCGCAACTACCGCGAGGGGCACTCGGGACCCGGTGGGATCGACTGCGTCGACCGGGCCGCAGACGGTAGCCATCTGACCAGGCTGTGGGAGATGCGTCGCCCCTACTACCCCGAACCAGGCACCGCACTGCTCGACAGGTTCATCCGAGACGCGCTTGCCTACCGGGTAGATCCGGCGGAGGGGCACAAAGCCTGCGCCCGCTACGTCATGGAGGCGAGAGTCGGTTCGGTGACTGCGCCGGTTTTGCTGATCGGCGCGCAGAAGGATCCCTTCTCGATGCCTAACATTGCGCCGTTACGTGCACACCTGACGGGTGCGGCAGTGGTGGAAACGGAGATCGTCGAATCGGGGACCGTCGCACTCGTCGAGGAGCACGCTCCGCAGATTGCATCCGCCGTCCGCATGTTTCTGGAGAATTACGCAGGTAGGCGCCCCGTGTAAACTCTGCGGGACGGGTTCACTGAGCGGACCGTGTGGCGTGCGTCTCATCGTGTCGTCACCATAGTGTCAGTCTCGAAGCACCTGCACCTAACGAGGACCCCGACCGATCTCGGTCGTTGTGGCACTCGGTCTCGGCAGGCTGTCACAGATCGTTCAGGAGGACACTCATGGCCGCTCCACAACAATCCGTCGGGTTCGGATCCGTACTACCCATCGCGTCGGAAACGACCGCTGCATCGCAGCCTGCAGGTGAACTGTCCTCGGTCCTGGGCAAGGCTCGAATGATCTTGGACGCTTTCGACACCGACCACAGTGACCTGTCTCTGACGGAGCTCACCCGGCGCAGTGGGGTCGCGAAAGCGACGGTTCACCGGTTGGCCGGCGAGCTGGTCGAGTGGGGATTGCTCGAGCGCGCGGGTACCAAGTACCGGCTCGGCCTGCGATTGTTCGAGCTGGGCCAATTGGTGCCGCGTCAGCGGATTCTGCGCGACGCGGCGCTGCCGTACATGGAGGACCTACTGCTGGCGACGCAGGAGACGGTTCACTTTGCGGTTCGTGACGGCATCGACGTCCTCTACATCGAGAAGATCATCGGACACCGCGGGCTCAATCAGCAGTCGCGGGTGGCCGGTCGGCTCCCGCTGTACTGCACCGCCACCGGCAAGATCATCCTTGCCTTCTCCCCGCAATCGGTCTTCGACGAGGTAGTCGAGCAGGGTTTCACCGCCTTGACCAGTCGAACGACGATGTCCGTCAGCGTGCTGCGCCAGCAAACCGAGCGGATGCGTAAGGAACAACTCGCGGTGGAGGTCGAGGAGACACGGCTCGGGTACATGAGCGTCGCAGTGCCGGTGTTCAGCGGCCCGCGCACTCTGGCCGGCGCGTTGTCTGTGACAGCGCCGACGGCTCGCCTCAACGTCAGCCGCATCACCGGGGCCCTGCGCACTGCCGGCGCCGGAATCACCCGAAAACTTCATGCCATGAAGTGCACACATTCGCCGAGCGACCCGCTGGCTCTGCGCACGATCTGCAGTCCGGTGATGTGTTCGTTCAACGGTTGCGGCAAGTAGCGAGGCGCGGTCTATCGCCGGGCGCGGAACACGCTCTTCTCGCAGTCCCAGGTGTGTGGGCCGACGCCCCTCTCACGTAGCACTGCTTTCTGTACCTTGCCGGTTTCGGTGAGTGGCAACGTGTCCACGACGTCGATGTACCGGGGAAGTGCAAAGTACGGCAGCTGTTGCTGGGAGAACTCCAGAATCGAAATGGGGTCGAAAGATACTCCGGGGCGCAGTATTACAGTTGCCATGACGTCGTCCTCGGCCAGATCCGACGGTACCGGGAAGACGGCAACCTGACCGACCGACGGATGCAACGCCAGAACGGTTTCCACTTCGGCCCCGGAAATATTTTCACCGCGGCGCCGAATCACGTCTTTGATGCGATCGACAAATCGGAACCAGCCGTCTGCTTCCCGAATCACCCTGTCACCGGTCTGTATCCAACTCTCCGTCGCCGGAATCTCCTCGCCCAGATAGCCCAGTGAACAGGCGCCGGGGATCGTGCTGCGGACCACCAGTTCGCCGGGCTCCCCGTCTGCGGCAGCAGTACCGTCGTTGACGACTGCGGCGTCGTAGCCACTCATCACCCGCCCCATGTACCCGGCCCGCCGATCTCCCGGAAGTGTGCCGATCACGAGATTGGTTTCGGTACTTCCGAATCCGTCCACGAGTTCTACACCGAATCTCTGGGCAAACGGTTCGATCAGATGAGCCGGCGTTGCGGGGGCAAGTGCCACGTGGACGCTGTGCTGTCGGTCTTGCGGCGATGGGTCCGCGTTCATCAACATGGCCACCATCGCACCCAGCAGGTAGTCGACAGTTGCGCCGATCTCGCGAACTTCGCGCCAATGATTGCGGACCGAAAAGCGTTGTCCCAGGAAAAAAGTAGACCCGGCCCAAAGGGACTGAACAAAGGCATTGAGAGCATTGGTGTGAAACAGCGGCAGGCAGTTGTACAGCACATCGTCCCCGGTGAGCCCGAGTGAGGCGCCGACGCCTTTGCCCCACTGCAGGAACTGCGCGTGCGGGCATCGGACGCCTCGGGGCAGACCGGTGGTGCCGGAGGTGAAGAGTATCGCGGCCAGGTCGAGCGGATCGAGGGTCTCGGGCTCACAGCCCGGATGCGAACCGGCAGTGGGGACGCACTGTTCACCCATGACCCACACGGTGCCGTCGAATCCGGCTACAGCGCCTGAGTATTCGGGTGAAACCAGGATCCGTTGTACACCAGCCTGTTCGAGTGCGCTGGCAACACTGTCGGCTCGGAGGGCCGTATTGAGTGGGACGACAACCGCACCGATCCACACGCATCCGAGAACAAGGTCTGCCAGTTCGATCCTGTTGCCGGACAGTGCCGCCACGCGCTCCCCACGGCCGACACCGTGATTACGGAGATCCGCCCCAATCGACGCTGCACGATCCCGCAATTCACGGTAGGTGACCGTGATCCCGTCGACGACGAGCGCCGGGTGCTCCGGACGCTCCAAAGCTCGCCTCCGGATCAAATCCGGAAGCGAGCGCGGAATGGCATGTGCGTCGTGGGGCATGGGTAATTGTATCCCTCAGGGTACGACGACGGCCCGGCCGGCAACCTTGCCCTCACCCATCAACTGCAGTGCCGTTGCGATGTCATCCAGCGGAAACTCCTGCACTGCAACGGAAATCTTGCGTTCGATGAGCAGCCGGATCATTTCAGGTGCCAGTTCGGCTTGCCGGGCAGTCTTGCGAATCATGTTGACGGGCAGGATCCGGACATCGCTGAGCAACCAGTTCGGCAAGTCCAGGGTGAGGCTCTTACCCAAGGTATATCCGATCAGGGCAGCCCGGCCACCGGGGACAACACTCGCCAGAAGGTGCGGCAAGCCGTCGCCGCCAAGCGTGTCGATCACGGCGTCGACGGAAGGCTCGGATCCCAGCACTCCGGCAAGTTCGTCGCCTTGCCCGACGACGGGACGCACACCCTCCGGAAGCAAGGCAGCCTGATCTTCGCGCGGTACAACACCGATTACCTCGGACGCTCCGGCAAGCAGAGCGAACTGTGCTGCCATCGATCCGACAGCGCCGGATGCTCCGGCGACAACAACTCGTTCGCCGGGAGCGACGGCTGCAATGTCGTTGACGGCAACATAGCCGGTTGTGCTGGGCAGGAAGAAGGTTGCGGCGACGGCCGGCGACAGTGCGGGATCAAAGGGTGTGAACGCCTTGTCTGCCGCTACCAGATACTCAGCCCAGCAACCGTTCTTGAACAGGCCGACTCCGCCGCCTCGGACCAGAAGGCGGGTGCCAGGCTCATAGGTGTCGGATTCGATTACCGTCGCCGCTCCGTCTGTTCCACCGATATGTGGCAGGTTCGGCTTGACTCCGAAGTTTCCGCTCGCGACGGTGATGTCGAGATGGCCGAGCGCGGCAGCGTCGATGCGCACGAGCGTCTGACCGGATTCACGTGTGGGAATGTCGATGTCGTCGATGACCGGTGAAGTGCCGAACTGATGGAGTCGGGCCGCGCGCATTGTGTCTCCTAGTAGCGATCTGTGAATGGATGTACTGAATATGAGTGCGGTCAGGACAGGATCGACTGGTCGCGAAGTCCGGCGATCAGTTCGTCGCTGTATCCGAGCACCGACTCGAGGACGTCGTCGGTGTCCGCGCCCAGCACCGGCGCAGCGCGTCGGATCGAGCCGGGTTCGGAGTTCCGGCGAACGGGGATGCCTTCGTGGAGGAATGTTCCGGCGAGGGGATGTTCCTGTGCCGAATAGAAACTGCGTGCCCGAAGATGTGGATCGCTCTCGACCAGGTCGCGTCCGTCCTGGACGGTGCCGGCCGCGATACCCGCCGATTGCAAGCGTTCCATGACGGTTTCGGGTGACAGAGTCCTGGTCCAGTCGGCGATGGCGTCGTCGATACGTTCGTGATCGGCTTGGCGGCTTTCTGCACTCGCGAAGTCAGGATTGCCGATCCATTTCTCTGCTTCGATGATGCGGCACAATGCATTCCATTCCGTGGTATCGCGAACGGCAATCGAGCACCACCGGTCGCTGCCGAGGCACGGGTACACGCCGTGTGGTGCCAGTTCGTGATGGCTGTTGCCGATCGGATCGGGGGACTGTGACCGGGCGGCTCGGAGAACGCTGGTACCCATGTGCGCTGTCATGGCTTCGAGTTGTGACAGGTCTACGTGCTGTCCCCGGCCGGTCCGGTCGCGGTAGTCGAGGGCTGCCAGCATCGCGACGCCGGCTTGCAGTCCGGCGACGATGTCGCCATGGCCGTAGATGACTCCGACAACGTCATCGGCGTTCCAGCCGGTCAGTGCGGTCAAACCGGTACTTGCCGAAACGATGTCGGCATACGACACCCAGTCCTTGCGAGGACCGGTGTGACCCATCCCGGACATCGACACGTAGATGATGTCCGGGTTGAGCTCCCGGAGTTGTTCGTAGCCGAGCCCCATCTTGTCCATGACCGACGAGCTGAAATTCTCGACCACGACGTCGGAGTTCCTGATCAGGTCGCGCAGTACCGAAAGGCCCTCTGCGGATCGGGTATCGAGTGTGATGCTGCGCTTGTTTCGGTTGACGTCGTTGAAGTACCCGCTGGTGTTCGGATTGTCGTGCGGTCCTCGCGAGAGATGCATGAACGGTGCAAAGCGAGTCGGGTCCGGGCGTCCGATCGATTCGACCTTGATGACATCGGCACCGTGGTCGGCAAGGATTCTGGTGCCGTACGGGCCCGCCAACACCCACGTGAGATCCAGGACGCGGACACCTTCGAGGCTGGGCGTGCTGCCACCGCTGAACTCGTGGGTTTCGTTCACTGCCACAGGCGAGGTGGCCTTCAAGAGTTCCTGATGCTGGCCCAACCGGGCAGCCTCGAGCGTTCCGATGCGCCGGCCTTCGGGGAAAGCGAAGCCGAACCCGAGATCGCGGTAGGTACCGTGATCTCCGGTCACGTCGGTGAAGAAGTCCCGGTCGTTGAGTTGCGGGTTACGCAGCAGTTCTTCGGGCCGGTCGACCGCTGCCCACGGCAACTTGCGTGACTGCGCGCTGACCGCGAATTCTTCCTTCGGCCACTTCGCGATGAAGGCGGACAGAACGTCGAAAATGTGTTCCTGATGCGTCTTTCGGTAGACCGCGTCGGACCACTCCGGTTGATCGAGATCGTCCTGAGCATCGTTGTCGATCAGCCAGGCCAGCATGCCGTCCCACATGCGGGGGCTACCGCCGAGGCCGCCACCGACATAACCGTCGGCGGCCTGGAACAGTCCGTGCGGAACGAGCGGATGTACCCGGCCCGGACGCGGTGGTACGCGGTCCTCGTGAATGTAGGCAAGAGTGCCCGCTTCCAGCGCGGCGGCAACACATTCCTGAGCGCTGATCTCCAGCAACGGGTTGTGGCCCTTGGATCGCGAACGCAGTCCGAGAAGCACGCCGATTGCGGCATTGATTCCGGCGAGCTGCTCAGCCTGGAGTTCGGGGAGCAGCAGTGGAGGGTGCTCGGGATCGCCGACCTGGGCCATCATCCCGCCGAGTGCCGCGACGGTCAGATTTGTTGCCTTCCAGTCACTTCGCGGTCCGGTTGTGCCGAAGGGTGTCACTCGTACGTGAACGAGAGATCCTCGGTTGTCGCGTAGAGCGCCGGTCGCGCTGCCGTCGAGCAGGACGTCGGCACTGCGCAGCAGTGCTTCGAAAGCGAGGCGATCGTTGCTGTCGTCGATATCGAGGACAACGGACTTCTTGCCCGCATGCCAATGCAAGTACGAATCACCCTGGGACTCGGTGCGACTGGGGTCACCGGTGGGTGGTTCTACCAGAATGACTTCGAAACCCAGCCCGACCAGGATGCGCCCGGCGAATCGCGCAAACGGACTGGAAATCTCTACGACCCGTACCGGGGGATGCACCACAACTACTCCGTTTCAATCGAAAGATATCGCCGAACCGACTGGTGTCGAACGTAGTTCTGCGGGCCGGTGGGCGACATGATTTCGGTCTGCCCACCGGACCCGTTCTCACTCTCCGCTCAGGCGGCGTTCTGCTCGACCCATCCCGAGAGCAGGACGGCCGACGGATCGATGTCCGCGGAGATCTTGCCCTGCTCGCGGAAGAATGCAACAAGTTCGTTTGCGCGCTCCACGTCGTCCTCGGTGAATCCGCGTCCACCGAAATCGATTTGGGTCACCCGGTCTGCGGCCTCGGCCGGGTCCATCTGGATAGACGCGGCAATTGCGGTTGCAGCCCGATCCGGATCCGAGTTCACGATTGCCGACGCTTCCGAGATCACCTTGAACACCTTGCCTGCGGTTTCTTCGTTCGCGGACAACCAGTTGTCCGAAGCGATGATCCATTGGGCGTACTTGGCGCCGAAGTCGCCGGTCGTGGCAACAACGCGCCCGCCGGTATTGACACTCTGCGTCACCCAGGGGTCGAAGGACAGGAAGCCGTCGATGTCACCGCGCGCCAGCAAAGCAGGCTGTTCGGGCGGGCTTGTGCTCACGAGTGTGACCGTCGTGGGGTCGATGCCGAGACTGGCCAGGTACTGGTTCGTGAAGTAGAGACCGATGCCGGGGAAGACGCCCATGGTCTTGATCGACTTCGGTTCGACGCCGTTCCTCAGTACAACCTGGAAGTACCGGTCGGATTCCTGAAATACGCCCAGCGCCCGCAGGCTCGGATTGGCGGCCATGACGGACAGTGCCGTCGAGTCGGCATTGCCGGAGAGTTCCGAAGTTCCGGCTACGACGTTCTGGGCGCCCGCCGCCCCGCCTTCCGTCTGGATGACCTGGACGTCGAGGCCGGCGGCCTCGAACATGCCCTCGTGGTCGGCCAGGAAAATCGGGGCGTACGACGGGTCTACACCCACCGCGATCCGTACCAGGCCACCACTTTCCGCGGAGTTGTCGGTAGCGGGCCGGGTGCATCCGCTGACCGCGATCGTCAGGGCGGCGAGAGAAGCGACTGCGCCCACCCATTTCTTCTGAAATTTGTTGAGCATGATGGCCTCTCGGTAAATGGGAGCTGTCAGCGTCCCGTGAAGGTGGGGGACCGCTTGTCGAGGAATGACTGAAGTCCCTCAGCAGCGTCGTCCGTCTTGATCAGGTCGAGCACTGCCTCGAATTCGAGATCCAGCGCTTGATCGAGCGGCAACGACATGCCCTCGTCGACAATGCGTTTGATCATTCCGATGGTGGCAGTGGGTTTCGTCGCGAGTTCGCGTGCGAGGTCAGCGCAATGCGCATCGAGGTCGGCGTCCGCAACGACGGTGTCGACCAGGCCGATATCGAGTGCATGCTCGGCGCTGAGGCGCTTGCCTTCGATCATGAGCACTTTGGCTCGGTGAGCCCCGATGAGGCGTGGAAGTCGCTGGCTGCCACCGGCACCCGGAAAAAGCCCAAGTCCGATCTCGGGGAAGCCGATGGTCGCCGACTGCGCCATGATGCGGAAGTCGCAGGCCAACGTCAGTTCTGCTCCGCCGCCGAGTGCGTGCCCGTTGATCTTCGCGACGACAGGTTTGGGAGCCGACTCGAGGATCCGCTGTACGTCGACCCACGGGCGCATCGCGCGCTGAGTTTCTTCCGTCAGCTCGCGCATCACGGTGATGTCCGCACCGGCGACGAAGAACCGTCCAGTGCCCGTCACGACAATGACGCGGACGGTCTGGTCCGACGCGAGTACCGGCAGTATCTCCAGAAGCTCGGCGATCATGCTGGGGTTGAATGCGTTGGCTGGAGGTTTGTCGATAGTCACGGTGGCAATCGAGTCTGTGACCTCGACGGTGACGAAGTTGTAGGTCTGGCCGGTCTGTCTCGTCAAGTGAGCTCCTGTCAGCGGGTTGGCGGGGTAAACCGGTCGAGCCGGGGGATGTGTAGTGGGAAGTATGGTGGGGACCCTCACGCGGCGGTACCGCTCGGGTTCGGTCAGTAGACCAATGCGGATGCTGATCGCGTAGGAACTTTCTTCGCTGTGATCACGGCGATATTTGCTCCTGTGACAGGATTGAGCCCGTGACTTCTGCAGTACCGACACCGCCCGCGCCCTCCGTCGACAAGCGTCCCGAGTCGATTTTCACGATAGGGACCAGGCTCGAGGACCGGCTCGGACGAACCGGAACCATCCACACACCGCACGGCGATATCGCGACGCCGTCGTTCGTGGCTGTCGGAACCAAGGCCACGGTCAAGGCCGTGCTGCCCGAGTCCATGAAGGAACTCGGTGCGCAGTCGTTGCTCGCCAATGCGTACCACCTGTACCTGCAGCCGGGCCCCGACATCGTCGACGAGGCCGGCGGGCTGGGCAAGTTCATGAACTGGGACGGGCCCACCTTCACCGACAGCGGTGGCTTCCAGGTGATGTCTCTTGGCGTCGGGTTCAAGAAGGTGCTCGCGATGGAGGCCGTCGGTGTGCAGTCCGACGACGTCATCGCGAAGGGCAAGGAGCGTCTCGCGACAGTCGACGACGAGGGCGTGACGTTCAAATCGCACCTCGACGGCAGTAAGCATCGCTTCACCCCCGAGGTGTCGATGCAGATCCAGCATCAGCTCGGCGCCGACATCATGTTCGCGTTCGACGAGCTCACAACGCTGCTCAACACCCGCGGCTACCAGGAGCGATCGGTCGAGCGCACGCAGGCGTGGGCGATCCGCTGTATCAATGAACACGAGAAGCTCACCGCCGAACGCGCTGACAAGCCCTA
Organism: Rhodococcus sp. YL-1; assembly: GCF_001942025.1. NCBI lineage: Bacteria > Bacillati > Actinomycetota > Actinomycetes > Mycobacteriales > Nocardiaceae > Rhodococcus > Rhodococcus sp. YL-1. The sequence goes on from NZ_CP017299.1 coordinate 403,686, forward strand.
TCAGGCTCTCTTCGGCGTGATCCAAGGCGCGCAGTACGAAGATCTGCGACGTCAAGCCTGCCGCGGACTCGAGTCGATCGAAGGCGAGAACGGATACGGCTTCGACGGCTACGGCATCGGCGGCGCCCTCGAGAAGCAGAACCTCGGAACGATCGTGCGTTGGTGTAACGAGGAACTACCCGAGAACAAGCCGCGTCATATGCTCGGCATCAGTGAACCGGACGACTTCTTCGTCGCAATCGAGAACGGCGCGGACACTTTCGACTGCGTCAACCCGTCGCGTGTTGCTCGCAATGCTGCGATTTACGTCCGCTCCGGCAGGTTCAACATCAACACCAGCCGATTCCGTCGTGACTTCACGCCTATCGACGACGAGTGCGACTGCTACACGTGCGCCAATTACACCCGCGCGTACATCCATCACCTCTTCAAGGCGAAGGAAATGCTCGCGTCGACGCTTTGCACCATCCACAACGAGCGATTCACCGTGAAGTTGGTCGACGACATCCGAGCCAGCATCGAAGGTGGGTATTTCCACGACTTCAAGGCAGACATGCTCGGAAAGTTCTACGCGGCGAAGACGCCTGCACCTCAGGCGTAGGTCGGTTCGCGCTTCTTCACGTATGCGATGGCGCGGTAGGTGATCGGCATGACCAGAACCTCGACAAGCGTCTTCCACAGGAAGCCGACCAGCACGTAGTTGATGAAGTCTTCCCATGTGCTGATGCCGATGACACCGGCCGCGATGGAACAGAAGATGAGGGTATCGGCGAATTCGCCGACGACGGTCGAGCCGATCAGTCGCGCCCAAAGATGCTTCTCCTGCATGCGCTTTTTCATCATGACCAGAACCAGTGAGTTCAGTAGCTGTCCGACGAGGTAGGCGGCCAAGCCCGCGACCAGTAGCCGGGGAATGACACCGACCACGGTTTCGAGGGCGGCCTGGTTCTCGTAGAACTCTGCCGACGGGAGTTGCACTGCAATCCAGAAGCACGCAGCGGCAAGAATCAGTGCGCCGAAGCCCAGGTAGATCGCGCGTCGGGTCGCTTTGAAGCCGTAGACCTCGCTGAGCACGTCACCGAGGACGTAGGCGAGCGGGAACAAGAAGAATCCACCATCGGTGATGATGGGCAGAATCTGCAAGGGACCGAGCGAGAAGTCGGAATCCGCAAAGAAGGCGACCCCCTTGGTCGCCGCCACGTTCGAGATCAGCAGCGTTGCGGTGAAGAGCGCGACGATCGTCGGGTAATAACCCCGGCTGACGTGCGCAAATTTGGTTTCGTGGGTCGATTCGTCTTGCTGATCCTGAGCTGTCACGTCCGTCATCCAAGCACCACAAGGCGCTCGGATGCGAGTTGGCGACCGTCCAGTTGCGCAGAACACACCGAAGGCCCTGCGGTTTCACGTGGAACCGCAGGGCCTTCGGTGATGCAAACGAACGGATCAGGCAGCTACATGGCCGCCGGTCAGCACGCGGTATGCGTAGGTGCTGGCGATCAACGCGACGGGCGCCGTCACCAGAAGACCGATTCCACACAGCAGCGCACCGACGATGTTGATACCGATCAGAGCGAGCGCCAGCAGGACCAACGTTCCGACGTTCGACGAGGTCAACGCGTAACTCGATTTGATGCCCGAAATCGCATCCTGATTCTTGTCCACGATGAAGGTCAGCGTGTAGTAGAGCAGGAACGCCGCGATGATGCCGGGAATGATGCAGAGAGCCAAACCGACGTAAGTTGCCACTGCTACCAGGAAACCGCCGAGAACAACTGCGCCGATGTTGGTGAATTGGAAGAAGGTGCCGAAAGCCGGCTTGATTCCATCCAGTTCGCTCAACGCTCCACGAAGGAATGCGGCTTGGATGATGTAGCCGACGATAGCGGTGACCAATCCACCCACGATCGACAGCGCGCTGAATTCGGTATTGGTGTAGTCGAAACCGTTGAAAGCGCCCTGGATCAGTCCGGCGATCAAGAACGCGATGATCGAGATTCCGATCCAAACCAATGCGTTGTCTTTGAACTTGTTCCAGCCGTAGGTAATTGCCGCACCCACAGAAAGCTGCGGTCCACCGAATCCTGCGCCGTAGTCGTTGGCGGGCGGCGGTGGGAAGTTACCGCCTCCGGGAGGTGGCGGGTATCCACCGGGCGGTGGGTAGTTGCCACCGGGAGGGGGATAGCTTCCACCCTGCGGAGGCGGCGGATATCCACCTGGCGGCGGGTAATTGCCACCTTGAGGAGGTGGGGGGTATCCACCAGGCGGCGGGTAGCTTCCGCCCTGCGGAGGCCCCGCCGGCGGGGGATAGCTCCCAGGAGGAGGCGTTCCCTGCTGGCCGTAGGGATCCTGGGGCGGGAATTGCTTTCCGTCCTCGGGATTCTGGTTGGGGTCGTGCCCACCGGTTGTCATATGCGCACCTAACCCTTGACTACCTGAGTTCCACCAGCGAGCTCGTCATGCTTGCCCTGCTTGGTGGGGCTGTTGTTGATCGTGACCGCGATGACGATGTAGGCGACCAACGCGAGGATTCCGCCGATGATCGGAATGATCGAGAGCAACGTGAAGGCGTTGCGAATCGCAGACTGCTGGACGGAGGGGCGAGGTGCGCCACCCGGACCGTGTACTGAAAGGCCCAGAATCATCTTTCCCAAAGTCCGACCCTGCGTTACTTCCATTGCGATGAAGTAAGCGAAGGTCAGAATTCCCGAGAACAGTCCCGAGACCAGAATCAAGCTGTCGGAGTCACTGACCAATAGAGCCAGAATCGCGGCGATGACGCCGACGATGATGCCGTCGATGATGCGGGCACCGAGTCGAATCCACAGATCGCCCGGCTGAGCACCCGAAGGCAGCCGGTTTCCTCCGCCGTACGCACCTTGGTCGTTGAACTGCGGAGGCGGCGGGAAGTTTCCGCCCTGGGGCGGCGGCGGGTATCCACCGGGAGGCGGGTAGTTGCCACCCTGAGGGGGCGGGAAGTTTCCGCCCTGCGGGGGCGGGTAGCTTCCGCCTTGCGGGGGGCCGGCGGGAGGGGGGTAACTTCCGGGAGGAGGTGTTCCCTGCTGGCCATATGGATCCTGGGGTGGGAATTGCTTCCCGCCTTCTGGATTCTGGTTGGGGTCGTACCCACCGGTTGTCATGTGTTCCCCTCAGTCGTAAATATCGCGCTCGAGTGTGACAGTGGATATGACCCTACTGGGATCAAAGAGCGATGTGGATGACATCTGCTCACTTGGATTCGGAGGTCACCTGTGGTTTAGGCTGCGTTGTATGACGAGTTCCGGGGGCAACAACGACGATTCTTCGAGCGATTACCAGGCAAAACCTGGGTACGGAGAATTTCCGAGCCTGCCTCCTGAGGGGTACGGCGTGTCCCCGTCCGAAACGCAGTCTTCACCTGAAGTTCCCGGATATACCACTCCCAACGAGCAGTACCCGGGTTATCCACCGCCGTCGTACAACCCGCCCGGTAATAACCCCCAGCCGGGCGGAATCGGTGAACCGAACCCGTACCTGCCGCCGCAGAATTTCGGACCGCAAAATCAGTATCAGCAGAATCAATATCAGCAATCCGGACAATACGGACAAGCTCAATACGGACAGCCTCAGTACGGCCAACCTCCGAACCCGTACGGTCAACCGAATCAATTCGCGGGTGGGTACGCACCGCCGATGCAGCCGGTCGGCACCAATGGTCTCGCAATTGCATCGCTGGTTGTATCGCTTGCGGGTGGTTGCTTCTACAGTCTCGGCGGAATCGTCGGAATCATTCTGGGAATTGTCGCGCTCAATCAGATCAAGCAGACAGGTCAACAGGGGCGAGGGCTTGCGATAGCCGGAATTGCGGTCGGCGCGGCCTTCTTGGCAATTTTTGCCGTGATTCTCGTGGTCGCACTCATAGCGAGTGCATCGTCGTCGTACTGAAGTGTCGTCGTGCTGAAGTGGCGAGCGCTCACACGGGAGTGACGACGGACGACGCAGGAAGTGGCTTGCCGAAGTAATAGCCCTGGCCCATGTCGCAGCCGGCCCGCAAGACGTTGGCTGCGTGTTCCGCGGTTTCGACGCCCTCTGCGATCGAATCAAGCCCTAGCTTCCGAGCGATGTCGGCGATGGACTCCATGACCATGAAGGCGCGGTCTCCAGCACGACCCGCTGCGCTGACAGCCCAGGTCAAGGATTGGTCGATCTTGAGAATGTCGAGCGGCAATTCCGACAATGCGGAGAAGGACGCGAAGCCCGCCCCGAAATCATCCAGCGCGATTCGAATTCCCTCGTTGTGCAAGACGTGAAGAGTCTCGGCGGCATGCCGGCCTACGACGCCGAGTTCGGTGACTTCCACGATTATTCTGCTCAGTGGCGTTTGTGAACTGTCGAGGGCTCCGAGGATCTCGTGAGCGGCGTGCGGGGTAGCGAGTTGGCGAGGCGAAAAGTTGACCGCGACCATCATGTGCTCAGGCCACGACGCTGTTTGGGCACAAATCATTTCCAGAGCTTGTAGCCCGATGGGAATGATGAGCCCAGAGGATTCGGCGGAGCGCATGAAATCTTGAGGTTCGATCAACCCTCGCAGCGGATGGCGCCAACGCAAAAGAGCTTCATAGCTGATAATTGCTGACGAGTTCAGATTGACCTGGGGTTGATACAACACCTCGAATTGATGGTCGTCGAGTGCCTCGCGAAGCTCGCGGACCATGCGTATTCCTTTTCGTCCTGAGTCGCCCGTGCCGCACGTGCGTGTCAGCGTGGATGCTGCAAGTGGGTACTGTGGTCGGATTCCAGGTTCAGATCCCGGGCGTGGTTTTGCAGGAACAACTCGCCCTGAATTTCCTTCGCCAGTCTCGACCGTACTTCACTATTCGAGAATTGCCAACGAATAGCTATTGCGGACGGCTTTGTCATATCGGACAATCGTAGTTTTGTTCCGACGAGGCACCGATTGATACGTCACTTACTTCGCCGGGAAAACCCACGGGGTCCGGGGGATCTTGCGAGAGTCGAATCGATCCGCCAATTGGGGTGGTGTGACAACCTCGCCGGGTTCGGCGAGACCGATGCTCGACGCGATCATCGTCAGAACCTGCTCGGTACTGCGTCCGGCCTCGAGTTGATCTGCCAGAGTCACTGCGCCGTCGCGCTTCGCGAGTCGCTTGCCTTCACTGTTCAAGGCAAGAGGAACGTGGGCGTACGACGGTGGTTCGATGTCGAGCAGCTGGGCAAGGTATGCCTGACGTGGAGCCGAGGTCAGGAGGTCGTCGCCGCGAACCACCTGGTCGATGTTCTGTGCACCGTCGTCGACGACAACGGCAAGGTTGTAAGCGGGCACCCCGTCTCCGCGGAGCAGGACGACGTCGTCGACTGGTCCCGTCACCTCGCCGAACAGTTCGTCATGGACGGTGAACGAGTCGATGCCGGCCCGTAGCCTCAGCGCGGGAGATCGGCCACTTGCCGATTTCTCGGCGCGTTCGGCCTCCGAAAGGTTCCGACACGTGCCGGGGTAGGCGCCGTCTGGAGCATGGGGCGCTGACGGTGCCTGCAGGATCTCCTTGCGTGTGCAGAAGCAGGGATAGGTCAGGTCACGCTCGCGCAATTGGTCGATAGCCTTGTGGTACAAGGGAAGACGGTGTGACTGCAATACGACTGGGCCGTCCCACGTGAGGCCGAGCCTGCGCAGATCGTCGAGTTGTCGTTCCATCGCGCCGGGGCGGACACGGTCGAGATCCTCTACCCGAATGAGGAAGTCGCGCCCGCTGGTGCGGGCGAAAAGCCAAGCCAAGAGGGCGGTTCGGAGGTTTCCCAGATGGAGATCGCCAGACGGGCTCGGCGCGAAGCGTCCTGCTCCTTCCACGTCAGCTGGCGAGCCCGACGGAGGCGAGCGGGTTCTCGGCGTCGTGCAGGGTGAGGCGGATCTGGGTTTCCAAAGCGTGATCGAGGTACTGCGGCGGATACATGGCGGGGCTTCCGAGTGCGTCGAGTGCCAATCCATTGACGGTTGAAAGCAGAAGTGCCGCTCTGGTTTCCGCTTCCGGAGTTCCGATGCCGATCAGAACTGTCGAGATGCCGGTGCGGATTGTGAACAGGGTTGTCCGGCGAATTTCGGAGAGTGACTCACTGGTTGCGGCGCGCACGGCAAACGCGGCGAGCACATGCGCCTCACGCGTGCGTTGCTCGTCGAGGGGCAGGAGTTGCGAGAGCGCCTGGAACAGGGCGGTATGCGGGTCTGCGTCGGCGGACGATTCGGCCAGTCGCGTCAACAATCGATCGACGAGTGTTCGCAGTGCGAATGCGAACATCTCGTCCTTGGTCGAGAAATGATGTTGCACTGCGCCGATCGAGACACCCGCCCGTTTTGCGACCTCGCGAACGCTGGCATTTTCCAGTCCGGATTCCGCGGCGACATCGAACAATGCCGCCGCAAGCAGGTCTGGACTCGTGGAGGATTTTCGGCGTTCCGGCATACCGCGACATTACATGCGTATGGAAGTAATGCCCACGTCAGGGGTGCTTTTTCACGCCTTCCGGCCGAGGAAGGCAAGGAGTTTCGTCGCTTTGTCAGCGTTGTCCGGAACCTGTATTTCCGGGCCGCACACACCGCTCATGCGGATCGACTCGCCCAGGCCCGCGGCGATCTCCGACACCCACTCCACGTCCGCGTCTCGCATCGTCGTATCGGTGCCGGTTGCGGCCGCGAGGTCCCAACCGTGGATGACCAGATCGAAACACAAGAACCCTTCGACCGTGGCCCCGAGATTGGTCCTGCCGAAGTGTCCGTCGTATTCCAGGGTGGACTTTGCCGGATCGTCCAGAATTTCCTGCATCGAATCGCGGACGGCCGCCCAGGCTGCCGACGGGTCGTCGTCGACCGACGGACCGGGTGCCAATTCCAGGCCGACTACCTTGACCATGTCTCGTTCGCTGTCGAGTACGTGTCTCACCACGTCGCGGGCGGTCCAGCCCTCGCAGGGGGAATCGTCGTCCCAGCGGTCGGCGGGTACGGCGTCGATCCGCGCCGTGAATCCGGCGGCCAGATCCCGATAACGCTGGGCGGGGGAGATCTCTGTTGAAGTCATGACAGCAATCCTTCTCCACCGCGGCGCGTCATGATTGATTATTTCGGACATTCACTCGATCTCCGGGGCCTCCGCCCAGATGTCCATCGGTACGACCCCGGCACTCTTGCCCTCGTCGTCGAGAAGTCGGCCCACCCTCTTCATCGATCGCAGCACCACTGACCTGTTCAGCACCACCAGGCCCGGTGCCTCTTGTGCGAGTTGTACTTCGGTAATGGGAGTTTCGCGAAGGGAGTGTGCGGCGATCGCGAGCAGTGTGTTGGCGCGTCCACCGGATATCCGCATGCACACCCGCGTTCCCGGCACTCGCTCCACCAGGGCACGAATCGTCGACCGGTCCGTGGGATCGACATATCCCCACACCCAGGTCACGAGGGGCCAGCCGGACAGTGGCAGAGACACGTCGCAGCGGAACACGATCTGGTTGCGCGACGTCAATTCGGCAAGTCGCCGCCTGACCGTACTTTCGCTGAGGCCGGTACCGACCGTGAGCTCGGCAATCGAGGATCGACCGTCCTCGCCCAGCTTCAATATCAATTGTCGGTCGACAGCGTCGAACGTCTTCCCGTGATGGCGCTGATCCGTCGGCGCGTATTTGTATCGCACAGGCCGGTCTGTCATCGTCGCCCGCTGCGCGGCATCGAGTACCTGCAATTTCCAATCGTCTCCGATCGCGAAGACCTCGGTGACGAGGTGTGCACGCGAACTGACGATCCCGGGTACCGACGCGAGCGACCGAAGCAGGAAGCGCGACAGGAAAGCCATGTCTCTGACCTCGACGAGAAGTGTCAAGTCGCCTGGGCCGCTTGTGTGTTCGACGCTCAGCACGTGCGGCCAGCGGGCAAGTCGTTCTGCAATCGTCAACGCGTTCGAAGTCGTGCAGTCGACTTCGACAAAAGCCAGACACGATTCCGGACGGCCATGGCCGGTTGCCCTGGCAGAGACCCAAGCGGTGCCGGAATCCTGTAACCGCTGCCAGCGGCGAGCCACGGTAACCGGATCTACTTTGAGCGCGTCGCCAACCGTGCGCCACGACGCTCGCGGGTCGAGTTGCAGGCAATTGATCAGGGCGAGGTCGACGTCGTCCAGTACGGCGGAATCCTGCGTTTCTTCGATCATGGTGCAAGTATCGTGCATCTTCACTGTGTCTGGGATCACTTCATTCATGCTCGAAGGGCAGAACGCGGTGGCGAGTGCCCACCGCGTTCATGCTGTGAAAGGAGAAACCAGATGTCATCGACCACGTTGCCCGCTGTTCCGACAGAGAGAAGCCTCGAGTGGGTGCAACGCCTCATCGGAATCGATACGACGAGTGCCGTGAGCAATCGACCGTTGATCGATCTCATTGCGGCGGAACTACGTCGCCATGGGGTCGAGCCGGTACTTGTTGCCGATGACGAGGGAACGAAACTCAACTTGTTGGCAACGTTCACGCCTCCTGACGGAAGTACTGCCGGCGGTGTGATGTTCTCCGGCCATACAGACGTAGTGCCGGTTGACGATCAAGACTGGAGTAGCGAGCCTTTCACGCCCGACGTTCGCGACGGAAGCCTGTACGGACGTGGCACGTGCGACATGAAGTCGTTCATCGGGATCGTCGTCGCTGCGATCCCCGACATCGTTGCTCGGCCGCTGGCGAAGCCGATTCACTTTGCATTCTCCTACGACGAGGAAGTCGGCTGCATCGGTGCGGCCGGGTTGGTCGAGGAGGTTGTTTCCCGGAACCTGCGCCCTGATGTGTGCGTCGTCGGAGAGCCGTCGGAGATGCGGGTCATTCGCGCACACAAGTCGATGAACGTCATACGTGTTGATCTGCATGGTGTTTCGGCGCACTCGTCGCTCACTCCGCAAGGAGTCAACGCGATCGAATACGGCGCGGAGTTGATTCGATTCGTCAGAAGCGCGGCCGACGAGCTCCGTGCGTCCGGCCCGTACGACGACGCATTCGACGTGGCCTGGACGACGTGTTCGGTCAATCTCGTATCCGGCGGGATCGCAGTGAACACTGTCCCCGAGGATTGCTCCATCACTTTCGAATTCAGGAGCATCAGCTCAGCTGGCGCCGCAGATTTGCTCGAACGCTTTGCCGCCGAGACGAATCGGATCGAGAACCTGATGCAGGAAGAAAACCCGTCAGCCTCCGTGACGATGCACGTGTCGGCCTCGGTCCCTCCCCTGGAGACGGATGCGAATGCTTCGGCGGCCGCACTGGTCGAACAATGGGGTGGTCGGGCATCGGACGAAAAGGTCGCGTACGCCACCGAGGCCGGGATGTTCGCGACTATCGGTATCCCCACTGTCGTGTGTGGGCCGGGAAGCATCACTCAGGCGCATGCACCTGACGAGTACGTGACACTTGACCAATTGGCACAGTGCGAGCAATTCGTTCGGAACGTCATCGCTCACGCCCGCGCCTGACCCACCCTGACCCCCTAAGGAAAACCATGTCCACGGCAACTACGCCAACCTCCGGAACAGTCACCCCGGAACGCCTGGCCGCTGCTCGCAAGGCGGTTATCAGCAGTTCGCTCGGCGCTGCGCTCGAATGGTTCGACGTCATCGTCTACGCATCATTCGCAGTGGTGATCGCCCATAATTTCTTTCCCGGCGGCGACAACACGCTCGGTTTGATACTGACGTTCGCGACGTTCGCGATCTCGTACGTCATCCGGCCGCTTGGCGGGATGGTTCTCGGTAGCTACGCCGATCGTCGCGGGCGCAAGAACGCCTTGACGTTGACGATGATGCTGATGATGATCGGCACGCTCATCATGGCCGTGGCGCCGACGACCTCGATGATCGGACCGTGGGCCGGCGTCGTCATCCTTGTTTCGCGTCTCATTCAAGGATTCTCCGCCGGCGGTGAATTCGGTACTGCTACAACCTTCCTCGTGGAGACTGCGCCACACAAGAAGGCGTTCTACTCTTCCTGGCAAGTTGCCAGCCAGGGTGCCTCGGTTTTCCTGGCATCGCTGTTCGGATACGTGCTCAACACTCACCTTTCGCATGAAGCGCTCTACTCGTGGGGCTGGCGCGTTCCGTTCTTCTTCGGCATCATCGTCGGGCCGGTCGGACTCTACATCCGTGCCAAGCTTGACGAAACGGACGATTTCAAGACGAGCGTCCCGGAAAGGGCTCCGCTGAAGACGACGCTGACCAGGCATCTCGGCCGGGTGCTGACCGGTGCCGCAGTAGTGGGCGTCGCGACTATCTCGATCTACCTCATCTTGTACATGCCGACGTTTGCCGTGAAGAACCTCGGAGTTTCCGCCTCGGCCGGCTATCTCGGCGGCATCGTCGCCGGACTGGTCACCTTGATCACCGTGCCGTTGATCGGGCATCTTGCAGACCGGGTCGGACCGGCGAGAGTTATGACCTGGGCTGCCGTTGCGGCGATCGTCTTGGCCTGGCCGCTCTTCAAATTGATGGTCGATCACCCGTCGACTCTGACCCTCGTCCTGGTTGTTTCGGTCCTGGGTGTCATCATGGCGTTTGCCTTCGGTCCCTTGCCCGCCCTGATGAGTTCGCTGTTCCCGGCAGAGATCCGGGCTACCGGAATGTCATTGTCGTACAACCTCGGAGTGACTTTGCTCGGCGGAATCGCGCCGTTGGTCTTGACCTGGTTGATCAGTACAACAGGCTCGCTCGACGCCCCCAGTTACTACTACATGACGGTCGCAGTTCTTTCCCTCGGTGGGCTGTGGTCGGCAAGGACGCTTTTCAGCCAGAAGTGACGGCGGGGGAGCGCGGTCGGGATTACGCGACCGCGTCTCCCTCCGCCAGCGCGACAACGGTATCCGACCCGTGCCAGTCGGGGGCTTGGGTGCGGAGTAGAGCCGCCGGGGTCAGCGACGAGATTCGGCGGCATTCACGGGTCAAGTGGGCCTGATCGCTGAATCCGCAGTGGGCGGCGGATTCAGCGAGTCCCAGCGCGGGTCGACTGCGAGCGAGCGCCATGAAGCGCTGGAGGCGCAGGATCGAGCGCAGCGTTGCCGGGCCGTATCCGAAGGCGTCGTTGCATCGACGTTGGAGTTGGCGCGAAGTCAGTGCCGCCGCGTCGGCGAGAGAGCTGACATTCCACGAATGTTCGGACAGTGCGGTGCGAACGTGGTTGATCACCGGATCGTGACGGAAACTCGAACTTACCCAACTCCGAACAGCGCTTTCGAGGATGGAGACCTGTTCGTGGTCTTCGGAATTTTCCAAGCGGTTCAACAGTATTCGTTCCGTGCGTGCGTCGGTTACATCGCTGAGATCGGCGCGAGAATCCCGAAGCTCGGACGCCGAGGTTCGCAACATCGGCGATGCCGATCCAGGGCGGAATCGAACACCCACGGAGCGTGTTCCGGGCGGAAGAGTGAATGACCATGCAGCGGTTTCGGGGCCACAGACGCGTATGCCGACGCCGCGTATCCACAGCACGTCCATGCAAGCATCGGGCACGAGGAGGTGTTCTCCTTCTGCGCACGCCGTCCAGCCACACACCAGGATGTCGGAGAGATCCGGGGCGACCGATTGTGGTGTGTACCAACCCATGACAAGAGCTTATCGAGCGGCACCGACACGAAGGCGACTTCAGTCGACCGGGCCGAAGCGGTATCCGAATCCCCTGATGGTTTTGATGTACTTCGGTTTCGCGGGATCGGATTCGAGTTTGGACCGCAGGCTGAGAATGGTTGCGTCGACTACACGCGTCCTTTCGTGGTCGGAACCCCACACGTTTCGGATCAGGTGATCACGTGAGTACACGCGCCCAGGCTCGGTCGACAGCTCCAGGAGTACCCGCCACTCGGTCCGACTGAGGACCAGCAGCTTTCCGCCCATCGTCGCCGTCATCGCACGTCGATCGAGGAGCAGGTCACCGTGACGTTGGTGTTTGCCGGGGGCGGGATGTGCGGTTTCACGAAGGATTGCGGTGACCCGAAGATCGAGCGCGTGAGAATCGATCGGGTTCAGCACAAAGTCCGAGACAGCGCGATGTGGTGCTTCGTCGATGTCCTCGTAGGTATCCACCAGCATCATGATCGGCATCGAACTGCGCAAGCGGATCTGCCGTGCGATCTCGTAGCCGTCGATGTCCGGCAGAAGGAGATCGATCACGGCGATATCGAAACTGTCGGTGTCCAGGTCATCGAGTAGTCGACGCCCGGTGCGGACGAGCTGTATCTGGTGCCCGAAATGTATTAATTCGGTACCAAGCGTCTGGGCAAGCTCCGAACGATCGGTAGCTGCAAGTATCAAGCTCACGTGAAATCCTCCCCCCGAAGGTGTTACTAGTCGTAACAGCTTGCATTGTGGCAGATCATCGACCGCGGGACCAGACATAGGGCGGCCGATCGGAAGTCGAGGGGACCGGGGGCGTTCGTCGCTAGACTTCTTTCATGGGCACTCTGTTCGCGTTGACGCTGCCAGGCTTGCTCGTGCTGCTGGTCCTGTTCGCTTTCGCCGAGACTCTCTGGAACCGGCTCACCGGCGGCCGGGCACTGCCGTGGACTCGGGGACGTACGACTCGTCCGGTCTCGGCCGCGGGCTTCGAAGAGGTTGCTGCTCTGTTTCAGGGGTCCAAGCATCATGAATTCGAACAGCGTCAGAGCGCATTGATGCATCGTGAGGACGGAACGGACGGTGACCCGCCGTGGGTGTCTGTCGATCCGGAAGCTAACAAGGTCGTTCTCCGTCGACGGAGTTGACAGTCGGGTTCAGGCCCAGTGGCTGGGGCGGGTCAGTGAATCGGGCAGCGTGGTAGCCGAATCGCCGATCGCCGCGTTGATCTGGAACTGCGTGAGAAAGATACTGCCGCGGAGTTTTGCGCCGCGAATGTCGGTGCCGCGCAAGTCTGCACCGATCAGATCGGCTCGATCGAGTTCGCAGTCGCGGAGGTCTGCACCGATCAGGTAACTCCCGCGAAAGTTGGCCCCACGTAGATCGGAACCACGAAATTTGGCGCCGATGAGGTCTGCGCCGCGGTGGTCGAGTTTTCGACCCTTCTTGGTTGAGATCGGTGAGCGCACAAGGTTACTCGTCTGCAAGAGCAGTGTGTTGACTGCCGCTCGGTGTGCTGAGACGTCGACGGTTTGAATCTGCGAAGGTGTGCCGTTGGTCAGGCTTTCCGTCTCTGCGAGTGCAGCGTCGAGTTCCTTTCGTATCGAGTGGGTTTGCTTCAGCGAGCGGGCTTCGGCGAGATACCAGAGCAGTTCGTGCAACTGGCGTATGACAGGGAAGGTTTCGAACATGTCTGACGCGGTCTCCGGGGCATCACGCCAGCTGACGCCGTCGTAGGTCTGCTGTGAAACCTTCTGTCCCGCACCGAAACAGTCGTAGACGGTGCAACCGGTGAAGCCCTTCTTTCGCAATCCGGTGTGAATGCCGCAACGGAAATCCTGCTGCAGGTTCTTGCAGGGGTCGCCGGCATTCTTGTTGGTCGCGAAGTCGGAGGACTTGGAAAAGGGGAGTGCGACGCAGCACAGACCGAAGCAACTGCTGCAATCTGCGAGCAGATTGGTCTGGCCGGCAATCACGCGTACTCCCGATGGTTGGGTTGGACGGAAAGTCTGTCCTCGGGTTTGTGAGTCTGTCAAACGAAATTGCGTGGTTCGGCAGCAAGAAGTCCAGCGGCTCCGAGGTCGTATCCCGCGCAATTGCGGGGTACCAATCCGGCAGACGTGATTCTGGACCACGCTCGTGAAGTAGGTCGAAAATCGGGTGGACGGCCCAGCTCGCTGCAACCAATCGTCGTGCGGTACCCGGCGGCAGAACCAGTGCGCCGACGAAGACCACAAATGTTGCGGCCACTGCACTCCATTCGCGAGTGGGAATGGAAACGTCGATCGTGCGCCCAATCGCCACCTAGCCCATCTGCGACCTGGCGAAAATCACGCCCCATCCAGATCGAGGAGCGATACCCCCCGTGCCGTGAGCCGGAAGCGCAGCGGTCTCTTCGTAACCGTCTCAATGATCCCGGCATCGTCCAGGCGCTGAAGTCGCGGGCGGGCGAACTGGCTGGATCGACCCACCACCTCGACCAGGGTGTTCAACTTGATGGCGCGGTTCGCCTCGAAGCAGTGGGCCTGACCCAGGGTGAACAGGACTGCGCCGATGTGGTTGCTATCAACCGGCGGCGTCGACTCGCGATCGAGTCCCAAGTTCAGCGGAAATTCCTCATCCTCCACCAGAACGCGGATACGCGCCTCGAGTGTGTCGATCTTATGCCGCCTCTCGGAGAGGTCGAGCAGCAGTCGATGTTGCGCCTCGGCGATGATCTCCAGCATATCGATCAGGTAGGGCGTCAGATCTCCGCGGTTCAATGGATTCTCCGCGTCAGAGAATGCTTTGTAGTAACGATCCTTGTTGTCGGCGACGGTCGCCGACAATGCCAGGCTCGCATACGGAGCCAACACCTGTCGAAGGTCCAGCGCGAGAAGGTAGCGTCCGGTTCGGCCGTTGCCGTCGTAGAACGGGTGCGTGTACTCGAAGATGAAGTGCGCGACCACTGCCCTGATCAGTCGTGGAATCGAGTCGTCGCCCCCCTGGCTCAGCATGAGGGTCAGCGCGTCGTCGATCGCTGACTCGGGTACCACACCGGTGTGCACGACCTTGATTCCTGACGTGATCGATACTGGCCCTTGCCGGAACCGCTTCCCATCGGGGGCGTCCTCGTCGCGAATCTCGCCCCGAGTTACCGCGTCGTAGACGTCTCGGATGTCGTCGAGCGTCTGCGGACTCTCGGCCTGGTCGTTGCCGATATTGAGATAGAGCCGCGCCATCTCGGCGAACCGCTTGTTCGCGAGGGGTTGCTCCGCCCACACCATCTCGATTGCCTCGCTGATCTCCTTCCGGGTTGAGCGGACCTGTTCGATCTCGTTCGTTGCCTGGATCTCGTCGATCACCATGCGATGCAGGTAGTGGGTGCGCGCGAGGGCCGGCAGCCCGTTCCACTCAGCCCGGATCTTCGGCTCGAAGCTCATGATCCGTTCGATCAGCGCTGCGACTTCGGGTGTCATCAGTGCGAACGTCGAGTGTTCGCCGATCAGTAGGTCCCAGTGGACGGCGGCGGGAGAATCGCGTCGCGCTCGCTCCTCAGCATCGGCACCAGCACGATCTCGTTGGTGAAAGATCGATTTCAACGTCCTGTACGCCATCTGGTCTCTCCCTGTATCCACGCTATATTGCCGCCTTGCTTTCCATGCCTATCTTATCCAGAATGGGATCTGGATAAATAAGACTTGCGGCGCGGGTGTCATTTCATGACCAACGCGGGCTGCAGGAGCAGATGTGGCCATAGCTTCCCGAATCGGGTTCGGGCCATCGGCGGGCCACTCGAAATCACGCAGCAGCATTCCGATTCGGCGCGCTGCGGGATCGAAACCACCACGAGTCGGCAGACCGTCTGAGCTCGCAGAACATCGAGCTGAACCGAGACCCTGTTGCATTACTCGTTGCATGAGGACAGAAAAGAACCCCTGTGAACCGCTTCTCAGCAGTTCACAGGGGTTCCTTTGGCGGAGGATAGGGGATTTGAACCCCTGAGGGCGTTAACCCAACCCGCGTTCCAGGCGAGCGCCATAGGCCACTAGGCGAATCCTCCGTGGAGCAGCATACCCAATTGCGGGCGCGAAGCGTTAAACGGGTACCTGACCTGCGAAGAACCGGTGGAACTCGAGGTTTGCATCTCGGCCCCGGTAGGTGGTGTGCAGCGGCCGGAGAAAGCCGTCTACACTGTTCATTGGATCCCGCGCGGCGCGCATCCTGTGAACTCCCCCAGGGCCGGAAGGCAGCAAGGGTCAACGGGCTCTGCCGGGTGCGCGGGGTCCTCTATTTTTTCACATACCCGACCCCGCCTCGTCGGTGAAAGGCCGCTCCGGATGCCTATCCAAACCCAGATCGGGTTGATGAGCCATGAAGAACTCACCTCCGAGCATGAGAGCCAGAGCGCGAAGTACACGCAGCTCCAGGCGCAGAAGCTCGCACTCGATCTGACCCGCGGTAAGCCTTCCCCGGAACAACTCGACCTTTCCGCAGAGCTGCTGACGCTGCCCGGCGACGGTGATTTCCGTGACGGAAGCGGCACCGACTGCCGTAACTACGGCGGACTCACCGGTCTGCCGGAACTGCGCGCCATCTTCGGCGAGCTGCTGGGTATCCCCGTTGCGAACCTTCTCGCCGGAAACAACGCGAGCCTCGAGATCATGCACGACAACGTCGTGTTCTCACTGCTCCACGGCACTCCGGATTCGGCCCGGCCGTGGGCACAGGAAGAGAAGATCAAGTTTCTCTGCCCCGCACCGGGCTACGACCGCCACTTCGCGATCACCGAGTCCCTCGGCATCGAGATGATCGCGGTGCCGATGAACCACGACGGCCCGGATGTCGTCAAGATCGCCGAACTTGTTGCGTCAGATCCGCAGATCAAGGGCATGTGGGCGGTTCCGGTTTACGCGAACCCCACCGGTGCCGTGTACTCCGAAGAAATTGTCCGTACGCTCGCGTCGATGCCGACGGCCGCGCCCGACTTCCGCCTGTACTGGGACAACGCGTACGCCGTACATCCGCTTGTCGGCGAGACTGCGCCTTCCTACGACATTCTCTCGATGGCAGCGGAGGCCGGACACCCCAACCGTCCGCTCGTGTTCGCGTCGACGTCCAAGATCACTTTCGCCGGCGCCGGTGTGAGCTTCTTCGGTAGCTCGGCGGAAAACCTTGCCTGGTACCAGAAGTTCCTGGGCAAGAAGAGCATCGGACCGGACAAGGTCAATCAGCTTCGCCACCTGCGTTTCTTCGGCAATGCCGACGGCGTTCGTGCGCACATGGAGAAGCATCGCGCGTTCCTCGCGCCCAAGTTCGAGCTCGTACTGCGGATCCTCGAGGATCGTCTCGGTGCATCGAAGGTCGCGTCTTGGACCGAGCCGAAGGGCGGATACTTCATCAGCCTCGACGTGGTCGACGGCACGGCCAAGCGGGTCATCGAACTGGCGAAGAACGCGGGTATCGCGCTCACCGCTGCCGGATCGGCTTTCCCGTACAGCACGGATCCGGATGACCGGAACATCCGGTTGGCCCCGAGCTTCCCGTCCAAGGCTGAACTCGAAGTTGCCATGGACGGCGTGGCTACGTGTGTTCTGCTCGCAGCCACCGAATCGCGTCTCTCCGAGATCTGAGTTCTCGAAGCGGCGTGCCCGGTCGGTACTTTTCGGTCTCGTCTTGTACCGTTCGGAGCATCAATTCCCGACATAGGGTGTAAATCCCGGAGGTTGTAGTGACGGGCGCGATCAACGCTTCGGATGGGCCTTCTTTCGAGGCGCACACCGCGAAATCAGAGTCGGTCATCGAAGCTGACATACCGCGACGCACCCTCCGTGTCGGTGTTCTCGGATTCTCTGTACTCGGTGTTCTGGCAGTCGCGTCCGTGCTGATGGTTCTTTTCGCCGTGCCGATGAATACGCGGTACTGGGGGATCTTCGAAAATTTCCTCGATCTCGACGTCTACCGCCACGGCGGCAGCGTTGTGGTTCAGGGCCTTCCGTTGTACGACGGGCCAGTCCTGGACGGAATGATGTTCACGTACACCCCGTTTGCGGCTTTGCTGTTCACGGTGTGGGCGGTGCTCTCGTTCAAACAGGCGATTGTTGTGTGGACGGGTTTGAACATCGCTGCGTTGTTCGCAGTGATCTTGTTGTGCTGGAAGTACCTCGGTTATCGGCTCGACGTGAAGGCGTACGCCGTGAGTGCGTTGGCGACGACGATCTTTCTGTTCATGGAACCGATACGTACGACGCTCTGGCTCGGGCAGATCAACATCTTCCTGCTGCTCTTGATCGTGTGGGACCTCGGTCGGGACGAGAAGAGTCGGCTCCGAGGAATCGGGGCAGGCATCGCCGCCGGCGTGAAGCTCACTCCGGCCTTCTTCTGGGCGTACCTCTTCATCACTCGTCAATGGCGTGCGTTGGTGACGGCCGTCGTGACGTTCGCTGCGACCGTTGCGATCGGCTTCGTCGTGATCTACAACGATGCGTACAAGTACTGGACCGGCACTCTTGTCGACAGCGAACGCGTCGGACCGACGGATGCTCCGAGCAACCAGTCCGTGTCCGGTCTGATCGCTCAGCTCACTCACACTCCGACGCCGTCGCGGGTCCTGGTTCTAGTCTTCAGTGCGCTGGCGGTATGCCTCGGACTCGGTGCCGCGAGGATTGCTCACCGGCACGGCCAGAAATTGCTCGGCCTCACCATGACGGGGTTGACTGCGACCACTGTCTCGCCGTTCTCGTGGGGCCATCACTGGGTGTGGTTCGTCCCGCTGGTCGTCCTCGCCGCGCACTACGCGATGGTGTCGAAGAAGCGCTGGGCGTGGGTGGCGCCGTTCGTTTTCCTGCTCCCGGTCTTGAACTGGTCTCACACCTGGTGGGACCCGTCGGTCATTCCGGGTACGGATCGCTTCATCGGAATGGGCCTGTTCATGTTCGTGCCGCCCGAGTATCTGCGGATTCCGACCGTCGGCGTCTACCTCTGGGTCTTCACGCTTGCCGCGGTCTGGACGTTGGTTCTGTTCGGCTGGAAGAAGTGGAAGATTCCGGCCCCGGATGCGTCGGCGCCGGTCACAACTGCCGTCTGACGTGGCAGTATCGGACTCATGGCACTTCAACTGAACCTTGTCGGTGACCCCGAAGCTGATGCTCTCCTCGCCGAGGACCCGTTGGCGTTGTTGATCGGAATGCTTCTCGATCAACAGGTTCCGATGGAAACGGCCTTCCTCGGTCCGAAGAAGCTGGCGGATCGGCTCAGCGGTATCGACGTCAGGCGTATCGCCGACATGGACACCGACGAGTTCATCGCCGTCTGTGCCGAGCCTCCGGCTGTGCACCGATTCCCCAAGTCGATGGGCGAGCGTATCCAGCTCATGTGCCAGTTCATCGTCGAGAACTACGACGGCGACACCGCGGCGATCTGGACTTCGGGAAATCCCGACGGCAAGGAAGTACTGAAGCGGCTCAAAGCCCTACCCGGTTACGGGGATCAGAAAGCCCGGATCTTCCTGGCGTTGCTCGGAAAACAGATCGGCGTCGAGCCGAAAGGTTGGCGCCAAGCGGCCGGCGACTACGGGCTCGAAGGTTCGAGGCGCTCGATTGCAGACGTGGTCGACGAACAGTCTTTGCTCGAGGTCCGCGAGTTCAAGAAGGCCGCAAAGGCAGCAGCGAAGGCCGACAAGAAGTAAGCCGCTTTCAGGATTTCCGGGACCCGCTGGCACGCACTACTTTCATCAGGTCGCCTGCGGGGCCCTCGAGCTGACGCGGCGGGCGCCACACTGCACGCAGGGATCGGTCGAGTTCCAAGCCTTCGACGGCTACGACCCGAAGTTCTCCCTGCTTCACCTGGTCCTCGACGGCCAGCGTGCTCAGTACCGCCGGGCCGACGCCACCGAGCACGCTGGTTCGAATCGCGGCCGAACTACCCAGTTCCAACAACGGTGCACCGCGCTCGTATTCGTGTAACGCCAGGTCGAGAGTCGTTCTGGTTCCCGATCCGGGCTCGCGCACCAGCAGCGGCGTCGCTGCCAGTTCGGCGACGGTCAGCGGCTTTCGTCGACGCGCCCATGGATGATCCGGATGAACGACCACGACCAGCGAGTCACGCGCGACGGTGACGCTGGACAGGCTCTTCGGAACGGTCGGTGACTCGACGAATCCGAGGTCGCACATTCCCACCTCGACAGCCTCGAGGACGCGGGTCGAGTTGTAGACCTGAAGGTGGACGGTGACACCAGGATGTAGTGACCGAAAGATACCGAGCCAGGCCGGAATCAGATGTTCGGCGACGGTCATGCTGGCACACACGGTCAATTCCGCGGATCGTTCGGTCCGCATCCCTTCGGCGACGTCGAGAAGCTGCCTCGAGTTGGCGAGGACGCGGCGCGCCCAGTGGACGATGACGGTCCCCTGCGGAGTCAAAGTCGCCCCCGTCGACCTTCGGTGTATGAGTGGCATCCCGAGCTGCCGCTCGAGGGCTTTGACGGCGCGGCTGGCATTCGGCTGCGCAATGTTTGCTGAACGGCTTGCCGCACTGAGACTTCCGTGATCATCGATGCCGATGAGTAGCTCGAGAGTGGTGAGGTCGGGCCACCGTCTGGTCATGCAAACAGGCTATACCGAACTTCACGTTCATATCGATTTGATATGCCGTGATGGTAGAAATCGCCCTACCGGAGCGATGGTGGCTCAAGGACGCTGGATGAGTGAACCGTGATGTGAAGTCCGTGGCCGAGAAACCCGCAGTCGCACCTTCGTCAGAAGTACGACGGTGGTCCAGTGTGGCTGCATTGGTGCCCGGAGTTGCGTTGTGCGCCTTGGGGGCCACGGTCGCGCTGATAGCCGGTCAGTTCACCTCCGCCGTGAGTCCGTTGCTGATTGCGATCGTGGCGGGTGCGGTGTTGGCGAATACCGTCTCTTTGCCGGCGAAATTCCAACCTGGCCTGGCATTCTCGGCGAAACGGCTACTTCGGGTGGGTATCGCTCTGCTCGGGCTGCAATTGATGTTCTCCGACATCGTCGGTTTGGGCTGGGGAGTGATCGCCGTTGTGGTGGCGATTGTGTTCCTCGGTATCGCCGGGACCATGTATGCCGGAAAACTTCTCGGATTGAGTTGGTCGCAGAGAATTCTGATTGCCTGCGGCTTCTCGATCTGTGGCGCTGCCGCCGTGGCTGCTGCGGACGGTGTGGTGAATGCGCGAGAGGAAGAGTTGCTCACCGCTGTTGCGTTGGTGGTGATCTTCGGAACTCTGATGATTCCGACAATCCCACTGTTGGCCAACGCTTTCGGTATGAACGAGGTCGGTGCAGGCTTGTGGGCCGGTGGGTCGATCCACGAAGTGGCGCAAGTGGTGGCTGCCGGCAGCGCTCTCGGCGCCACCGCGTTGGGTGTCGCGACCGTGGTGAAACTTGCGCGCGTGTTGATGTTGGCGCCGGTCATGGCATTTCTGAGTATCCGGCAACGCAGGATGGTCGACAGCACTGCCGCCAAGCGTCCCCCGCTGATTCCGTTGTTCGTCGTGGCATTCATCGGCTGCATGGGCTTGCGCTCCACGGGCATCTTGCCGGATGAGCTTCTGGGGCTGGCGAAGACGGTGCAGACGGCGCTGTTGGCGGCCGCGATGTTCGCACTCGGGCTGGGGGTGCGGTTGAGCGTCATTCGTGGAGTTGGCGCCCGGCCATTCGTGCTGGCCGCGATTTCCACTGTGTGGGTGGCAACGATCGCCTACGTCGGAGTCGTGCTGGTCAGCTGATCGAGCGCTGAGTCCGCCACGCGCTCGGGCTCATCGAGAACTGAGTGCGAAACCAGCGCGAGAAACTACCCTGCGTCGAAAACCCGAGGTGCACAGCCACTTCGGTCAACGAATAGCGAGGGTTGGAGACAAATCGTTCCGCGAGGGAGCTTCGAACCGAATTGAGAACGGCCGTGAACGTATCTCCGGATTCGGCGAGATGACGGTGCAGTGTCCGCCGGTCGAATCCGAGACTGCGTGCCACCTGCTCGACAGAGCAGCGGCCGGTCGGAAGCAGAACTTCGATCAATTCCTTGGTGCGGCTGAGGGTATCGGAGGTTTCCGAGGCGGGAAGCGAGTCGAGGAACTGGCGAGCGTACGGCCGGAGTAACTCGTCGGAAAGTTGGTTAGCCGCATCCAGGTCGGCGGCGAAGAAAACGATGCCGGTGAACTCGTGATCGAATTCCACCGTCTCGCCGAGGATTCGCCGATGCGTGCTCGTGTCTTTCGGGGCATTGTGCGTGAATCCCACGCTGACCGGTTGCCATCGAGAACCCAGGAAACTTCGCAGGATCTGCAGCGTCGCGCCGACTGCGAGTTCGACGCTCTGTCTGGTGTCGACCGGTTCGCCGACCTCGAGCGAGATTCGCAGGGTGGCGAGTCCGTTGACCTCGTTCAATCGAATGCGTAATGACTCGTTGTACGTGTGCTCGTATCGCATCAATACGTCGAGCGCGCTCCTGACGTCTGGTTCTTCCCTGATGACCAAGCTGAGGGGACCGAGATTGGACAGTCGACGCAGGCCGGCGAGTAGAAGCCCGAAGTCTTCGTGTCCGGACTCCGCTGCCGATCGCTCCAGGAGCGATGCGATGGAGGCGGCCGGTACCCATTGGTCGGGGTTCGCCAGGCTTGCCGGGCTCAGGCCGACACTTCTCATGAGGGCCACAGCGTCCACGTCCACTGTTCGGCACAGGTCGACGTATCGGTTCAGTGACGCGTAGCGGGCGAGTGGCTTCATAGGGCCCCCTTTACTCGATGTCCCGAAATGTTGTGTTGTGTGTCTCGTCAAGTTAAGCATGTGAGCCGGATCTCACATAGTTTTGTTCACATCAGTTCGGCACGACCACGAAGCCGAGCACCGACTTCTGGAAGTTGTTGCGTACGAATACAGCTCGACCGTAATCGAGTCGAGCCCGCCCACAGAATTGGAGAGCATTGATGGCAAACGCCATTCGGTTCCACGAGATCGGCACACCGTCCGTCATGCGTTGGGAAGAGATCGAGGTAGGACGACCGGGCGCCGGAGAGGTTCGGGTTCGTCATGAAGCGGTGGGGTTGAACTTCGCCGACACCTACTTTCGAAGTGGCCTCTATCCTGCGCAATTGCCTGCCGGGATGGGCGTCGAGGGCGCCGGTGTGGTCGAAGAGATCGGCGAGGGAGTAGTCGATTTTGCAGTGGGGGACCGTGTGACCTACACCGGCAGTCCGCTGGGTGCGTACGCCACCGAGCGGATCATGGCGTCGTCCGACCTGATCGCGCTACCCGACGGCATCGCCTTCGACACCGCGGCCGCCATGACCATGCGAGGACTGACTGCCGCCTACCTTCTGCGTCGCATCTACCCGTTGAAAGCGGGAGACACCGTGTTGCTACATGCTGCGGCGGGCGGGGTTGGACTGATCTTCACCCAGTGGGCAAAACTGTTGGGAATCAAAGTGATCGGAACGGTGTCGAGCGACGAGAAGGCGAGCGTTGCCCGAGCTCACGGGTGCGATGAAGTCGTCATCTACACCCGCGAGGACGTCGTCGCGCGTGTCAAGGAGATCACCGGGGGCGTCGGCGTGCCGGTTGTCTACGACAGTATCGGGCAATCCACGTTCGACATCTCTCTCGATTGCCTTGCCAGGCGGGGGCTGCTGGTGTGCTTCGGAACGGCGTCCGGACCGACTCCGCCGATTCAGGCAATGCAGTTGGCAGTCAAGGGATCACTCTTCCTCACACGTCCGGCTCTCGCCGATTACATCGCGGATCCCGAAGAACGTGCCGAACTGGCGGGCGAACTGTTCTCACACGTCGAGTCCGGGCGAATCAAGATCGAGATCAACCAGCGGTACCCCCTCGAAGATGCGGTGCGTGCGCACCACGACATGGAGTCCGGTCGCAGTATCGGTTCCTCCGTCTTCTCCGTCTGAACCGAAACAGCACTTCCCAGAGGAATTGTCATGACCAACACCGCAACGCTCACAGAAAACCTTCCCTCGTCGAGGAATACGATCCGCGTCGAGAAATTGACCTGTTCGATCGGGGCAGAGTTGTCCGGGGTGGATCTCGGCGAGGTCGCGCGAGATGATGCACTCTTCGCCGAAATCAAGGCATTGTTGCTCGAACACAAGGTTCTGTTCTTTCGCGACCAGACCTTCTCCAAAGCCGAGCACGTAGAACTTGCCCAGCGATTCGGTGAACTCGAGGATCATCCGGCTCTGGGCAGCGACCCCGACCACCCGGGCCTGGTCCGCATCTACAAGGATCTGGACAGCCCGCCGGAGCATTTCGAGAATGCATATCACTGCGACGCCACCTGGCGCGTTAACCCGCCCATGGGATGTGTATTGCGTTGTGTGGAAACACCTCCTGTCGGCGGCGACACGATTTGGGTGAACATGACACTCGCCTACGAGAATCTGCCGGCGCGGGTCAAGGAGCAGATCAAGGATCTGCGTGCCAGGCACAGTATCGAGTCGACCTTCGGCGCTCGGATGCCGATCGAACAGCGGCACCAGCTGAAGGAACGCTTTCCCGACGCCGAACATCCCGTGGTACGAACACATCCGGAGACCGGCGAGAAGATTCTCTTCGTCAATTCGTTCGCCACACACCTCGTGAACTATCACACGCCCGAGAACGTCCGCTATGGAATCGATTACGCCCCCGGCGCCGGGAATCTGCTCACTTACCTGGCGAGCCAGGCTCAGATTCCCGAGTACCAGGTTCGGTGGCGTTGGACCGAAAACAGCGTCGCGATCTGGGACAACCGATCGACACAGCATTACGCGGTGCAGGACTACTGGCCCGCGGTTCGAAAGATGGAGCGCGCCGGAATCATCGGCGACGCACCGTTCTGATCTCTCTTCCCAGCCCCGAAGATAAATTCATTCACTCGATCGGAGTCACGCTATGCATTTCCACGACGATTCACTGTTCCCCGAAACCCAGGACAAGCTTGTCATCACCGTTGCTCCCTACGGACCGGAGTGGGAGCCGGACGATTTTGCAGAAGACCTCCCTCTGTCGATGGACGAGCACGTCCAGCAAGCCGTCGACTGCTTCAACGCCGGTGCCACAGTTCTCCACATCCACGTGCGTGAACTCGACGGCAAGGGCTCGAAGCGTCTGTCGAAGTTCAACGAGCTTCTCGGTCGCTTGCGTGAGGCCGTTCCCGAGATGATTCTGCAGGTCGGCGGGTCGATTTCGTTTGCCCCGGAGGGGGAAGGTGCCGATGCGAAGTGGTTGTCCGACGACGTGCGTCACATGCTGGCGGAATTGGAGCCGGCTCCCGATCAGGTGACGATCGCGATCAATACCAGCCAGATGAACATCATGGAACTGATGACCGACGACGACATCGCGGGTACGTCGATGCAGCGTCCGGAATTGGCCGATACGTATCGGGAAATGACTGTGCCCGCCGGTCCGGAGTGGGTGGCAGAGCACCTGCGCCGGTTGCAGGCCGCCGGAATCCAGCCGCATTTCCAGTTGTCCAGTATTCCGCAGCTCGAAACGGTGGAGCGGTTGATCCGACGCGGCATCTACACGGGTCCGGTCAACCTCACGTGGGTCGCAATCGGCGGCGGCTTCGACGGACCCAACCCGTACAACATGATGAACTTCGTCCAGCGTGTTCCCGACGGTGCGTGCCTGACGCTGGAAACGCTGATGCGTAGCGTCCTGCCGGTGAACACGATGGCCATCGCGATGGGCTTGCACGCTCGCTGCGGCAACGAGGACACCATCTGGGGCCGCAAGGGCGAGAAGATGACGTCGGTGCAGCAGATCGAGCAGTTGGTGCGCATTGCAGGCGAATTGGGCCGCGAGGTGGCTACGGCGAAGGAAGCTCGGGACATCTACCGGATCGGTGAGACGTATGCCGACACCGACGAGACGTTGGCGAAGCTGGGTTACGCGCCCAACCGCCGGATCGGCCAGCTGGGATTCACGCAGCACGCCTGAGTTCGCACCCTCTCGTACAACAGTTCCGGGGGTACGAACCGCGACGGTTCGTACCCCCGAATCCCCCCGTCTACCTCGAGTACTTCCTAGGAGAGTCATGGGACTGCAAGCTCCCGCCACGCCACGTGTGGACACCGCGCTCGGAATCGGCGGACGACGAAAGTTATACCCGTGGATCGTTTTCGCCCTGGCTTTCGGTCTTCTGCTCTCGGACTACATGTCGAGGCAGGTGCTCAGTGCAGTCTTCCCGATCCTGAAAGCGGACTGGGATCTCTCCGATTCGCACCTCGCCTCCCTGAGCAGCGTGGTGGCATTGATGGTCGGGCTGTTGACGTTCCCGTTGTCGCTGCTCGCGGACCGCTGGGGCCGCGTCAAGAGCTTGATCTTGATGGCGGTGTTGTGGAGTGTCGCGACGTTGCTGTGCGCAATCGCTCAGACCTACGAACAGATGTTGGGCGCCCGGTTCCTGGTCGGTGTCGGTGAAGCGGCGTACGGCAGCGTGGGTATCGCCGTGGTCCTCAGTGTGTTTGCGCCCCGCGTGCACGCAGCTC
The DNA here is from genome assembly GCF_001942025.1 of Rhodococcus sp. YL-1. Lineage (NCBI taxonomy): Bacteria > Bacillati > Actinomycetota > Actinomycetes > Mycobacteriales > Nocardiaceae > Rhodococcus > Rhodococcus sp. YL-1. The sequence continues at coordinate 429,780 of NZ_CP017299.1, forward strand.
TTGCCGGTGCCTTCATGGCCGGTGGATCGTTCGGTTCGGTCATCGGTGTGGCAATCGGTGGGTTCATCGCAGTCCAGTTCAGTTGGCGGTGGTCTTTTGCCGCCATGGCAATCTTCGGTCTGATTCTGGTCGCGCTCTTCCGTGCCCTCGTCACCGAGAAGAAGCTCACCGCTTACGCCGTCGAGGCCGCGCCGGATGCCGCCGGGGAAGCGGTGAGACACGACGGTTTTCGTGCGCCGGTGTCCTCGCTGTTCACCAATCCCGCCGTGTTGTTCGCCTACATCGGTGGTGGTCTCCAGATGTTCACCGCCGCTGTACTTCTGGCGTGGTTGCCGAGCTTCTTCAATCGCTACTACGATTTGGCCCCGGACAAGGCCGGCGTCACAGCTTCCGTATTCGTCCTCCTGGTCGGAAGCGGGATGGTGGTCTGCGGTTTCATCACAGATCGATTCAGCCGCGACGATTCGGCGCGAAAATGGACCACCGCCATCGTTTACTGCGCCATCTCGTTGGTGACGCTGAGCATCGGGCTCCGGTTGGGCACGGGGACAGCACAACTCGTGTTGCTCGGTATCGGTGCATTCTTCTCCGCCGGTTCGTCGGGGCCGACGGCAGCTATGGTCGCGAACCTTACCCATCACTCGATTCGAGCGTCGGCCATGGGAACGCTCACCGTTGCCAACAACCTTCTCGGGCTGGCGCTCGGCCCCTTCGTGGTCGGCATCCTCGCCGATCACCTGGGTCTTCTCGGCGCTCTACAGCTTTCGCCCTTCGTCTATGTCGTCGCGGCCCTCGCGTTGGTAGCCGGCAAGCGTGCCTATACCGCCGGGATGAGGCGGCTGGCGACGTTGCAGAATCGGCCCGAGATCCCCGACGCCACTGAAGTAGCAGATGTTCGGAGTGCCTGATGGATGAATCACCCACGGTAGTAATAGTTCCCGGTCTGCGCGATCATGTCGAGGATCATTGGCAGACTCACCTCGCGCGCAGGCTCGACAACGTTCTGACGGTTCCTCCCCTCGAGACCGACAAGCTCAGTCGCGATGCGCGGGTTGCGGCATTGGACGAGGTGTTGACAAGTGTTTCCAGCCCGGTGGTCCTGGTCGCGCACAGCGCCGGAGTCATGACAGTTGCTCACTGGGCGAGGGCGCATCATCGAGAGGTTGCGGGCGCACTTCTGGTCACGCCGGCGGATCTCGAACTTCCGCTGCCCGAGTCTTATCCGTCTCTCGAAGATCTCGACCGACACGGGTGGCTACCGATACCGCGTCAGCGTCTGCCGTTTCCGAGCACGGTCGCGGCGAGTCGGAACGATCCGCTGGCCGGGTATCGCCGAGTTGTGGGTTTGGCTGAAGGATGGGGGAGTCGGTTACTGGATCTGGGCGAGGTCGGACACCTCAATCCGGCGTCCGGATACGGGTATTGGCCGCGGGCGGAATCGTTGGTGCGGGAACTGCTCGAGTCGGTGTCGCGCGCTGCCTCGTCTCATGCCACGGATTCCGAGGCGCAGGAGGAACACAGTCATGCTTGATCTTGCTGCTCTGCTGGAAGATTCGGCCCGGCGATACCCGGAACGGGATGCGCTGGTTCTCGGGGAAGCGAGGCTGACGTATGCGCAGTTCGACGCCTACGCGAATCGCATCGCCCATCTGCTCGTCTCGCGGGGTGTCGAGCCAGGTGACAAGGTGGCGTTGTCCTGCCCGAACGTTCTCGAGTTCCCGATCGTCTACTACGGCATTCTCAAGGCCGGCGGCGTCGTCGTTCCTCTGAACATTCTGCTCAAGGGGCGCGAAATCGCCTATCACCTGGCTGATTCGGAAGCAAAGCTGTACTTCTGTTTCGAGGGAAGTCCCGAATTGCCGATCGCTGAGTACGCCATCGCCGGGTTCGAGCAGAGCGAGACCTGTTCGGCCCTGATCGTGATCAGCGCCGAGTCGGGTGCACCGTCGTCGATCCTCGGAGTCGAGACTCTAGGCGAAGCACTGGCATCCGTGTCCGGCACGGAAACGCCTGCAGTCGCGGTTGTTCGTGAACCGACGGACACCGCGGTCATCCTCTACACCAGCGGCACGACCGGAAAGCCCAAGGGCGCCGAACTCACTCACTGCAACATGGTCTTGAATGCACTGTCGACCAACCGGTTGTTCGAGAGCGTTCCGTCCATGCATGAGCGTTATCTCCTGACTTTGCCGTTGTTCCACTCGTTCGGCCAGACAGTGACCATGAATGCGGGAATCTGCGTCGGTGCCACCTTGGTGTTGATGCCGCGCTTCGATGCGACCGCGGCACTCGAGATCATGGAACGCGAAAAGATCTCGGTCTTCGCGGGCGTCCCGACCATGTATTGGGGACTGCTCGGCGTGCTGGACGAGGTAGTGAAATCCGGGGTGGATATCGAGACCGTTGCACAGAACATGCGGTGCGCGATCTCCGGTGGTGCAGCGCTTCCCGTCGAAATCTTGACACAGTTCAGGGAACGCTTCGGTGTTCAGATCCTCGAAGGGTACGGGTTGTCCGAGACCTCTCCGTTGGCCTTGTTCAGTGACCCGGAGAGCGACCCCCGGCCCGGTTCGATCGGCGTGCCGATCTGGGGCGTCGAAGCGCGGCTTGTCGACGACTCTTGGCACACGATCGCCGGCCCCGACGAAGTGGGTGAGTTGGCCATTCGCGGGCACAACGTCATGAAGGGCTATTTCAACCGACCAGAGGCGACGGCGGAAGCCATGCGCGACGGTTGGTTTCGCACCGGGGATTTGGCACGGGTCGATACCGACGGAAATTACTACATCGTCGATCGCGCGAAGGACATGATCGTGCGGGGCGGATTCAACGTCTACCCACGCGAAATCGAAGAGGTTCTGCTCACCCACCCAGCCGTCTCACTCGTCGCCGTCGTCGGGGTGCCGGACACGAGCCTCGGCGAAGAAGTTGTCGCGTTCGTGATCCGAGAGCCGAGTGAAGAGATCTCCGAATCGGATCTCGTGGAATGGACGCGGGAACAGATGGCCGCCTACAAATATCCGCGTCGCATCGAGTTCGTGCCGTCGCTGCCGATGACGGCAACCGGAAAGATTCTCAAACGTGAACTGAATCAAGCATTTTCGATGGTCTGAGGAGATCGATGACTGACGTTCGAGCAAGTGAAGCTTTTCCCGTGACCCAGGCCATGAAGGATTCGGGTGGCTGGAATCCGTTGTGGGACGGACTTTCGGAGCTGGATCCCGAGTGGACCGAGCTGTACATGAAGACAGCGATGCAGCCCTGGAACAGCGGGGTGCTGTCACCTCAGGTGATCCAGTTGCTGTGCATAGCCGTCGATGCGGCGAGCACACACATGTACGCGCCCGGCGTACGACGCCATATTCGCGCCGCGCTCGACATGGGAGTGACCCCGAAGGAGATTCTCGAGGTGCTGAAACTGACCACCGTCGTCGGGATTCATTCCTGCAATGTCGGCGTTCCGATCCTGATGGAGGAAATCGCGAACCGGTGAGGGCGGTCAGTCCCGCTCGCGGTTCTCCCGTTCCTCCCGCTGACGCTGGAGGAACGGGCTCGGGTTCTGTCCGCCGATCGGACCGTGGCCGAGGACTCCGTGCTCGTAGGCCGACTCCGCGTGCAGGGCAACGTCGATTCCGCGGGCCTCGTCTTCACGCGAAATGCGGAAGCCGAAGGTCTTGTCGATGAGCTTTCCGAGACCGTAGGTCACACCGAAGGCATAGAGCGCGACCACGACGACGCCGACGAACTGCTTGCCCAACTGCGCGAATCCACCGCCGAAGAACAAACCTTCCGGACCGCCTGTCATCACGGCCGTCGCGAGGAGTCCGATCAACAACGAGCCGACGATTCCGCCGACGAGGTGCACGCCGACGACGTCGAGGGAGTCGTCGTAGCCGAGCTTGTGCTTCCATCCCACGGCGTACGAGCAGACGATGCCGGCGATCAGACCGATGACGAGCGCACCGAACATGTTCACCGTTCCGCACGACGGGGTGATCGCGACCAGACCGGCGACGACGCCCGAAGCTGCGCCGAACGTGGTGGGGTGTCCGTCACGATTCTGCTCGACGAACAGCCAGCCGAGTAGTCCGGTGCAACCGGCGACGAGTGTGTTGAGGAAGATCTGCGAGGCCATACCGTCGGCCGCAAGGGCCGAGCCGGCGTTGAATCCGAACCAACCGAACCAGAGCAGGCCTACGCCGAGCAGGACGAACGGCAGATTGTGCGGACGCATCGACTCGGCCTTGAAACCCATCCGCTGGCCGAGGACCAGTGCCAATGCCAGACCCGACGCTCCGGACACGATTTCGACCACGAGGCCACCGGCGTAGTCGAGTGCGCCCATCTGGGCGAGCCATCCCTGCGGATTCCACACCCAGTGAGCGACGGGGACATAGACGAGCAAGGACCAGATGGGGACGAAGATCATCCAGGCGGAGAACTTCGCGCGGTCGGCGATCGCACCACTGATGAGCGCTGCAGTAAGGATTGCGAACGTCAATTGGAAGGTTGCGAACAACACTTCCGGGACATTCCCGTGCACCGTCGACGGGTCGATGCCCGCCATGCCGATGTGCTCGAGTCCGCCGATGATGCCACCGTGATCGTCGCCGAACACGAGGCTGTAGCCCACGAACAACCACGCAACCGTGACGAGTGCGATCGAGACGAAACTCATCATGATCATGTTGAGTACGCCCGTCGAGCGGACCATGCCGCCGTAGAACAGTGCGAGTCCTGGCGTCATCAGAAGTACGAGTGCAGTACTGACGAGCAACCAGGCAGTTGCTCCGGCATCGATGGTGGCGGGCACAGTTTTCTCCTCACGCACGCGGACCAGCCCGCGTGCACGGAACCCACGATGGGTGCGTGCGGTTTCCTCCGCACTGCGATTGTGTTGCGAACATGTTTCGGGAGAAGTCGGCGTTGCACCCGCACCGGACCACCTGTCGTGGGTCGCCGGTAGTCTTTGCGCGTGGCCCTGTACCGGAAGTATCGACCCGCGTCCTTCGCCGAGGTGGTGGGGCAGGAGCATGTCACCGCACCGCTCAGCACGGCCCTCGACACCGGACGCATCAACCATGCCTACCTGTTTTCCGGCCCGCGCGGCTGCGGAAAGACGTCGTCGGCGCGAATCCTGGCGCGTTCGCTGAACTGTGAGCAGGGACCGACGTCGACGCCGTGCGACGTGTGCGACTCGTGCGTTTCGCTGGGCCCGGGCGGCACAGGCAACCTGGATGTGACGGAACTCGACGCCGCAAGTCACGGTGGCGTCGACGACACCCGAGAACTCCGAGACAAGGCGTTCCACGCACCCGCCGCATCTCGCTACCGCGTCTTCATCATCGACGAGGCACACATGGTGACGGCGGCGGGTTTCAATGCGCTGCTCAAGATCGTCGAAGAGCCGCCGGAACACCTCATCTTCATCTTTGCGACGACGGAACCGGAAAAGGTTCTCCCGACCATCCGTTCGCGTACACACCATTACCCGTTCCGCCTGTTGGCGCCGTCGACCATGCGCGGACTCCTGGAAAAGATCTGCGCCCAGGAGGGCGTACCGGTCGAGCCTGCGGTGTATCCACTGGTCATCAAGGCCGGCGGCGGTTCCCCTCGTGACTCGTTGAGTGTCCTCGATCAGCTGCTCGCGGGCGCAGGAGAAGAAGGTGTCACGTATCCGCGCGCTCTCTCTCTTCTCGGAGTCACCGACGTCGCGCTCATCGACGAAGCAGTAGACGCCCTGTCTGCCAGTGACGGGGCCGCGTTGTTCGGCACTGTCGATCGCGTGATGGACGCCGGTCACGATCCACGCCGATTCGCGCTCGATCTTCTCGAGCGCCTGCGTGATCTCATCTTGATGCAGGCTGTTTCCGACGCCAGCGAACGAGGATTGGTCGACGCTCCGGAAGCGGAGCTGGTCACGATGCGTGAGCAGATTCAACGAGTCGGCCCGGCCACGCTCACCCGCTTCGCCGAGACTGTCCATGCCGGACTCAGCGAAATGCGTGGGGCGACGGCGCCGCGGCTGCTGCTCGAAGTGATGTGCGCGCGAATGCTGCTGCCGTCGGCCTCCGACACCGAGTCAGCTGTATTGCAGCGGCTGGAGCGCCTGGAACAAGGTATTCCGGCTGCCGGAGTCGCGGCTGCCCCTCGCGCGGCAGCAACGCCGGCACCGACCGTGCCGCCGCTCGAACCGGAGATTGCTTCCAAGTTCCAACGGCCCTCTCAACGCAAGGCCGAGCCTGAGGTGCGGCCGGAACCAGCCGCGCCTGCTCCAGCTGCGGCGCCGCCGGTTGTGGAGGCTCCTGTCGTCGAACCTCCGGTAGCGGCAGTTCCCGTCGCCGAGACTCCCACTGTCGAGATCGTGGAACCGCCGGTTGCCGAAGCTCCGGTGGTTGAAGCTCCGGTTGCCGAAGCTCCAATAGTTGAAGCTCCTGTGGTTGAACCACCGGTTACTGCTTCTGTCGAGGCGGAAGAGCTGATCGGGCTTGCCGAGCCGGAACCCGACTACGAGCCCGAGCCCGAGTTCGACGAGCCGGCGGTTGCCGAAGCTGCGCCGGTCTCGGCAGGCCCCACAGTCGAGACTCTCCGTGAATCGTGGAACACCTTGCGCAACAAGGTCGGTGAACGAAACAAGGTTCTTCCGGCCATGCTGTCCGCTGCGACGGTTCACGACGTGCGTGGACATGTCGTTGTCATCGCTCACGGCTCACCGGTCCTGGGTGCTCGTGTGACGCAACCGCACAACGCGGCGGTCATTTGCGAGGTCCTTGCCGAAATGTTCGGTGGCACTTGGCAGGTCGAGTATCAAGAAGGTGCGCCTACAGCGCCGACAGTATCGAGCGCAACCAAGGCGACGGAAGCTCCGAGCCGCCCTGCCGCTGCGCCCCGCTTCTCGCGGCCCAGTCAGGAGCGCGCAGCGCAGCAGCCCAAGGCCCCGCAGCCCCAGCGCGGCGATTCGGACGACATTCCGCCGCCCGAGGCACCCAACTATCCGGAAGACCCTGGACCGGCGCCTGCTCCTGAGGTCGACTACGAGGCAACTCCTCCGCCTGCAACGCCGGAGGACGAGGACGAGATGTTTGCGGAGGCGGCTGAGCCCGCTGATCCGACTGCCAGACGTGATCCTGAGGATGTTGCAAAGGAACTCCTCAAGGACGTCCTCGGAGCTCGCCGCCTCGAAAGCTGAGTTGCCGTCTCGGTCCGTGTGCGTGAAACAGCTGTCGGAATCCAGCTGCACCACTGTGTGATCGAATTGTTATAAGTGCCGTTCCCTTTGTGCGCGCGCGTCTCGAAAGCGCGCCGGCTCGGCCTCGCAAAGCTGAATTGTATGTGGCTGGTTTGCTGGCACATTCGTTCGCTCAGTTCCGGTGTAACGAAACGTCGATTCGGACGATGGTCGCCGAAGAATATCTGGAATTTCTCGTTGTCTGATGGGCATTCGAGTGCTGCTGTTAAATTTCGGTGTGTCACGAATGTTCAGATTGATAGTTGTCGGATGTTTGATTTGCGGGGATCGACCAATTTGGGACATCCGGCGAATTGGCCACATATTCGGCATTGCGGCATTTCGGTGCATATTCAACTGAATATTTGCCGATCGCGAGAAAATGGCGGCCGTGAAACCGGGATCCGGTACGGATGTTCAAGCAGGAGCATGACCGGTTACGAAGCAAATAGGTAACTCCGAGTTACAGCTAACTCTCGATTGCTGTCAAATTGCTGAAACACGTTCATTGCGCCGAACAACCTTTGTTATTTGTTTATGCCTTGAGGTGAATCTGCGTTTTACACACCGATGAGGGCGTGGTTAGTCTTCGGTCGATTGAGTCTCCCGTGGATGCGCGCGAAAATAGGAAGTGTAAGATGACTGAAGATTCAACTAATCCTGCGATTGCGATAGTCGGGATGAGCATGTGGTCCCCCGGTGCACATGATCTGCAAGGATTTTGGGAGAACGTCCTCGCGCGTCGGATGCAATTCCGAAAGTTTCCGGAGTCACGGATGTCCCTCGACGACTACTGGAGCGCGAGCCCTGACGACGTCGACAAGACATACGCCGATCGCGGCGCGTTCATGGATGGTTTCGAATTCGACTGGGTCGGTCGCCGGATACCGGAGCGGACCTTCAAGTCGACAGATCTCACACACTGGTTGGCTCTGGAAACAGCACTCGGGGCTTTGACCGACGCGGGCTACAGCCGAGGATCGGCACCCTCTGGACGCAGCGCCGCAATCGTCGGCAACTCCCTCACCGGTGAAGAATCCCGGATGTGGTCGATGCGTTTGCGTTGGCCTTACGTCAAGCGCGCACTCGCTGTGGCAGCCGAAGCGCGCCAGTTGGACAGTTCCGTCGCCGATGCTCTCGCCGAGACGATGGAAGAGGTCTACAAGGGCCCATTGGTGGAGCCGAGTGAAGACACTCTCGCCGGCATGTTGTCGAATACGATTGCCGGCCGGATCTGCAATTATCTCGACTTCAACGGCGGCGGGTACGTCGTGGACGGTGCGTGCGCGTCCGGAATGCTCGCGGTGGCGACTGCAGCCGAAAAGCTGGCGTCCGGCGCGGCCGACTTCGTCTTGGCAGGGGGAGTCGACGTCAGCTTGGATCCTTTGGAACTGGTGGGATTCGCCCGTTTGGGTGCACTGACCCGTGGCGACATGAACGTGTACGACGCAAGCCGAAGCGGATTCATCCCGGGTGAAGGTTGCGGATTCGTGGCCTTGAAACGACTCGAGGACGCCAGGGCGGACGGCGACTACGTGTACGCGACGATTCGCGGCTGGGGTATCTCCACCGATGGCAAGGGTGGAATCACCAAGCCCCGCGCCGAAACTCAGGCCGAGATGATCCGTCGCGCATACTCGCGAGCGGGATTCGCGGCCAGCGAGGTTGCCTTCGTCGAAGGACACGGAACTGGTACTCCCGTCGGAGACCCCGTCGAACTGGCCGGCGTCCAGCAGGCCGCTCAGACGGACGGGCCCGTCGAGGCTCGTAGCATCGGCATGACGTCACTGAAGTCGTTGATCGGGCACACGAAGGCGGCGTCGGGCATCCTTGCGCTGATCAAGGCGACCATGGCCGTCAATCAACGAATCCTTCCGCCGCTCGCCGGTTGCACCGACCCGAACCCGGCGTTCGGAACCGAAGCGCCGGCACTCTTTCCGCTCGTCAACGGTGAGATCAGAGATCCGTCCGAGAAGATGCGGGCCGGTGCGCAAGCCATGGGTTTCGGCGGTATCAACTGCCACGTCGCGATCGAATCGGCTGATGCACCGTCCAGCAAGCTGACACCCTCGCGAGACGTCCGCACGATGATGGCGTCGTATCAGGACACCGAGGTTTTCGTACTTTCTGCAGATTCCGCGGTGGACTTGGCGACCCGAGCGCGGGATGTTGCAGATCTGGCGGTTCCGTTGAGTGTTGCCGAGCTGCTGGACTTTTCGGCGAAACTCTCTCGAGTGATCTCGCCGACCGCGCCCTTTCGTGCCGCAGTGGTGGCCGGACGTCCCGCGCAGTTGGCCGAACGCATGCGTCAGCTTGCCGTGATCTGCGAGAACTCCGCTCCTGCATCCGGCCAGGTGAAGGTCGTGAGCAACGAGATCTCGATCTCGAACGCCGTCCACCACGACATCGGATTCCTGTTCCCGGGACAGGGATCCCAACAACTAGAGATGGCGCGCGTGCTGATCGAGCGCTTCGAGTGGGCACGCGAACTGGCGACCGAGGCGGACGGCTGGTTGGAGGGAGTTGGAGCGGAGGCGATCACGCCTCGAATTCTGCGGAACCCGGTCAAGAGCGCTGACGCTGCGGAATTGGCGAAGTGGAAGCGGGATCTCGCCCAGACGCAGTTCACCCAGCCTGCCGTCGCTTTGGCTTCGCTGCTCTGGTTCGAGTACGTCCGCCGATTGGGTGTCACACCCAGTGCTGTCGCCGGCCACAGTCTCGGCGAGTTGACCGCGCTCTACGCGGCAGGAGCTTACGACCAGAAGACGCTGATCACCTTGGCTGCGGCGAAGGGTGCGGCCATGGCTGTCAGTGGTGGTGGAAACGGCGCGATGGCGAGCCTGACCTGCGACCGATCGACGGCTGAGGCGATCATCGCGGAAACAAAGGGTTACGCGACCGTCGCGAATCTGAATACGCCTACACAGACCGTGGTTTCGGGCACCAAAGACGCGGTCGACGATGTGGTTGCCATCGCGAAGACGCGCGGAGTGTCGGCTCAGGCGCTTGCCGTGTCGAATGCTTTCCACTCCGAGATGATGAACGAGGCCGAGCGGGAGCTGAAGTCCACTGCGCCCGTTGACGAGCAAGTCGATTCGCTGACTTGCCCCGTCTATTCCTGCGTCGAAGGGAAACGCGTACAGACGCCACTGGCACTTCGCGAATTGGTCACCAAACAGGTTGTCTCACCGGTCGACTGGGTCAAGACGGTAAGTGGAATCGCGCAGGACGTGGACCTGCTCGTCGAGGTCGGTCCCGGCCGTGTGCTGACCGGGCTCACCAAGGCGATCAATGGGACCGACGGCGTGCGCTGCTTCCCCGTTGCGTCCAAGTCCGGACGCGACGAGGACTTCAATGTCGCACTGGCCGCGATGTACGTACACGGCGCTCAGGTCCGATGGAACGAACTTTTCGACGGCCGGTTCGTGCGCGAATTCGTTCCTGCCGATCAGAAGGTGTTCATCGAGAACCTGGCCGAGGCGAAGCTGACGGTTACCTCTGCTCCCGAACCGCTCGCACTTGGTACGTCCGGCGGGGATCCGGCTGCGGCGCTGGCCGATTACCTGAGCCGACGCGGGACCTTCCTCGTCGACGTGATTCGTGCTGATGTAGGCAGTGGAGCGACTTCTCCGTCTTCTCCATCTGCTCCGACTTCGCGGGCAGTCACCAACGGCCACGAATCCGTGGCAGCGAAAGCTCCTTCGCCGGTTTCGGCTCCGGTAGTCGAAGAGCCGGCTGACGCGGGCGCTGGGTCCGTGGAAAGTGAGCTGATCAGGATCCTCGCCGATACGACGGGATTCCCCGCCGAGTCGATCACGACGGATCTGCGTCTGCTCGATGATCTGAATCTCGACTCGATCAGTGCGGCAGAGGCTATTTCGAAGGTTGCGCATCAGTTCGAGGTTGTCGACCTCGACCCTGCCGAGTTGGCCAATGCCACGATCGGAGATGCAGCATCGCTGATCCTTGCGGCATCACCGAATCCCGGTTCTGCCGTTCCAGCAGCGAGTTCGGTGCAGTCGGACGTGTCGCGAATACTGCTCGAGGTAATCGCGGAGGACACCGGATTTCCGGTGGAGTCTCTCGATGTGGATCTCCACCTGCTCGACGACCTGAACATGGACTCGATCAAGGCTGCCGATGCGATAGCAACTGTGGCAACGCGATTGGGCGTTCAGGGTGATCTGGATCCGGCCGAACTCGTCAACGTCAGCCTGGGTGAACTGATCGAAGTGCTCGATCGATCCGCGAAAGAGAAGTCGGGGCAGCAGCAGCCGGTTGCGCGGGCGCTGCCGGTGAAGGCAAAGGGTATGTCAGCCGACAGCTTCACCTGGGTTCGCGATTACACCCTGGAAAAGGTTCGGAGCGAGACAGCGTTGCACGGAGTCCGAGACCTCACGGACATGACGTTTGTCGTCATCGGTGACGACGCCGGTTTGGTCGGAAGGTTGGAATCCGGACTACGAGTGCGTGGTGCTCAGGTCGACATTCGCACATTCTCCGACGGCGCTCCTGCGAATGCGCAGCACGTGGTTGCCGTAATGCCGCGCGTGACCGATGATTCCGTCACCGAAATCGGCTTGCGCAGTGGGATCGAACACATGCACAAGATGGTTCCGGCACAGCAAAGTGCAGGCGCACGAACCACATTGGCAGTGATTCAGTTCACCGATGTCGAGTTGGGCAATCCGGCGCCGGTACCGAGTGCGGCGGCTTTTGCCGCTTCGGTGCATCACGAGCGCCCCGAACTGGATGTCCGCGTCATAGGATTCGACGGCTCGACTGCGGACGCGGTGGTGGCAACCACCGTCGTCTCCGAGTTGGATTCGGTTGCACCCTATGTGTTCGCGACTTACGACACCGAGATGGGACGCACGGCACTGCAACCGCGGGTTCTCGCCTCGAGCGACTACACCGTCCGCGAGAGCGGGTTGGGGAGTTCGGATGTAGTGGTCGTGACCGGTGGCGCGAAAGGCATCATGGCGCAATGCGCTCTGGCTCTCGGCCGAAAGACAGGCGCCGAACTAGTGCTGATCGGAAGCTCTCAGCGACAAGCGGGTGACGAAATCGCTTCCACTCTTGCGGACTTCACGTCTGCCGGTTTGAGCGCTCACTACTATCGCTGCAACGTCACGGATGCTGCGGCGGTGGCCGGCGTCGTCGCCCAGATCGAGGTCGAGGTTGGGCCGATCACCGGGTTTGTCCACGGTGCGGGGGCGAATGTTCCGCGGCGGTTCGAGAGAGTAGACAGCGCTGCGGCTTTCAAGGAGGTTGCACCTAAGGTCCTGGGCGCAGCCAACTTCGTCGAAGCGCTCGCTGATCGCGACTTGAAGCTGTTCGTGGGCTTCTCCTCCATCATCGGATTCACAGGTATGCCCGGAAACAGCTGGTATGCATACGGAAACGAGCTTCTCGACGAAATGGTGATGCGGTATGCCGCCGGGCACCCGAAGACTCGGACGTTTTCGCTCGCCTACAGCGTGTGGGGGGGAGACCGGCATGGGTGCCCGCATGGGCAGTGTCAACCACCTCGCGAAGATGGGTGTCATGCCGATTTCCACAGCTGCGGGAGTGGATCATTTCCTTCGCCTGGTCGACAGCGGACCCGAGGCGAGTCGTATCGTCGTGACCAGTCGACTCGGCGGTCTGGACACCTGGGCGCCGGCAGCACCGGCTCTGCCGGCGGTGTCGCGGTACATCGACCAAGTGGTGACCTTCGAGCCGCAGGTAGAACTGGTTACCCGGACGACGTTGTCCACCTCGGCAGATCCTTTTGTCCTAGACCATGTCTGGAAAGGATCGGCGCTGCTTCCGACGGTGTTCGGACTCGAGGCGATGTCGCAGGCGGCGGCCTATGTCACCGGACGCGCGACTCTGGGCCGCGTCCGCATCGACGACATCAAGCTGGATCGACCGATCGTCGTCGACACGGTCGAGGGCACCAGAGTCGAGATCAAGGCAAGCGTCGTGGAGCAGGATCGTGATGCTGCAGGAACGCGGGTGCATGTCACGATCGGCACCGAACGGACCGGGTACGGACGGCCCCATTTCTCGGCCGACTTCATCTTCGGGCTGGACGAAACACTGCCGGAGTTCGAGAAGGAGTTGCCGCGACCGGTGCTCGACATCGATCCGTTGGACGATCTCTACTCGTGGTTGCTGTTCCAGGAGGGCGATTTCCGCCGACTCGAAGAGATCTCGAGCCTCGATTCCGAGCACATTCTCTTCAGCGCTATTTCGCGAGCCGACCGTAAGCAGCACCTCCTCGGTGATCCCTACTTCCTCGATTCCCTGCTCCAATCGGGTCAGATCATGGTTCCGCGGGAGATCTGCCTTCCGGTCAACATTGCGCGAATCGACATGTACGACGGACGATTCGAGGCTCGCTCGTTCACCGCGTACGCCTACGACAAGGTGCAGACAGAGACCCACATGCAAGCCGACGTGGCGGTGGTGAAGGACGGACGAGTGGTGATGCAGCTCGAGGGATATCGCTCCCAGATTCTCTCCCACGACGAAAGCCGTCCTACGGCTGAGGAAATCGCGGATCCGACTGCGCGCGACGCACAGATCATTCTCGACAAGCTCGCGCAACACAGCCGGGCGTTGGGAGTGAAGAGCCCGCGGGTTGTGGTCGCGCATACCCCGGGGATTCACGAGTTGACCAAGTCGGAACGCCACGAGCAGGAGAAACCGATCGCCGAGGCGGCCGTGAACATTCATCTCGATGAGGATGTGGTGATCAAATGAGTAATGCCTTTGCCATCGAATGGCAGGAAACCGGAAAGCCCGTCGTCGTCGGTGATATTCCACACTCTGTGGATGTCTCGCTCTCGCACGACGGCAGTAAGTCACTCAGTTCGGCCGGCGACTGGCCTCAGGGGTGTGACATCGAACCGATTCGCTCCCGAACCGTCATGCAGTGGAAGGCGCTTCTGGGTTCGGCGCGGATTCCGCTGCTGGACGAGTTGATCGCGGGCGGCGAATCACTCGATCGTGCGGGAACCAGGCTGTGGGCGGCGGCCGAGGCGATCCGAAAGGCCACGGGGCAGATGTCGGTTTCTCTGGCGATGGGCGCCAGGGAGGACGACGCAGTGACCTTCCGCGGCGGCGCAGACGGAAGCGTGGTGGTTCTTACTTTTCCAGCTCTGTTGACCGACAACGAGGAGCGGATTCTCGCGTTTGTGACTCATGAGGAGGATGCGGAAGAACCGGCGCAGGACTCGGCACCACAGTTCGACTCCGGCCCGTTGTCGGCGAAGTCTCTCGCGCAGTTCGATCCGATGGCCTACGGCTCCGACGTGCATGTGGTGGCCCGGAGCGGCTATCCGGCGGTGTCGATCCGGTTCCCCGTCGGGTTCCGGGACGCGTGCAACGTCGGTGGATCAGTGGGGTTCGCGAGCTTCGCGCTGTGGTTGGGCGCTTTGCGAGAGAGGGGAACCGGACCGATCTCGAAGCAGATCGTGGAGGACATGGCGACGGGTCGTTGGGGCATGGTGACCAACAACTCCGAGGTGTTCATCGATGCGAACCTGTACACCGACGACATTGTCGAGGGGACGATCTGGATCACCGAGCTCACCGGTCCGGATCGGGCAACCACCAATCTGCATGTCGAATGGTGCCGGGTCGACGGCGAGACGCGCACTCACATCGGGTGGAGTGCGATGCAGACGACGTGGGTGGAAATCCTCTCCCACGGTGTGGTGGCGGCACGGCCGATGCCGCAGTACTTCCACGATTTCATCGAGCCGATGACGATTCCGACGGGGACGAAGAACATCGCTGTTCCCACCGAACCGAAGAACGTCGATCGTGGTTCCGTGATCCGCTCGGCTCCGATGGTGCCGCGCAATCCGTACCTGCTCGAATCCGAGGTGTTCTCGACGACGTTGCAGGACGGAAACGTCGTGGGCAACATCTACTTCGGCAACTATTACATCTGGCAGTCGAGGGTTCGGGACAAGTTCCTGGTCCGTTCTCAGCGTGAGGCCGTGGCGGCCAGAGGCGCTCTCGGGGAACTTCGTTGTGTGCACACCAGGGTTGAGCATCTGCGCGAGGTCATGCCGTTCGACGACGTCCTGGTCACGATGTCCTTGTCTGCCCTCTACGAGAGGGGGATCGACCTCGAGTTCGAGTACTTCAAGGTCAATGAGGACGGATCACGGGAGAAGCTCGCGATCGCTCGGCACAGAACTGTCTGGACGATGCCGGGCGCTCCGGGAGAACTGGAAATCTCTCCGCCGTCGAAACTTCCACAGTCGCTGATCGATTCGGTGCTGGAGGCGATCGACGGAAAGTAGACGGGGGATTTTCCGAGATCGAAGTGGAGAGACGGGTTGCGTTTTCCTTGCCGGAGAACGCAACCCGTTTCGATGGGGAGGGGCATGTATGGGTATCGGGGTTTCCAGAAGATCGGTTCTGAAAGGGTCGGTAGTCGGCACAGCGGCTGTTGCTTTGGGCGCAAAGGCAGGTGCTGCTCCGGCGGGGAGTGTGGATATCGAGTCTCCGTTGATTTTTCATTCGCCGGAGTTCGAGCCGTTCTGTGACGAACTACATTCGTTGTCAACGCTTTCCGGAAACGAGATCACACTGACAGCGCAAGTGGGGCAACATGCCTTTCATCGGGATTTTCCCTCGTCCCCAGCACTGTCGTACCGCAGCGGAGAGATCGGTGGCGGTTATCTGGGCCCTACCGTCGAGGCGCATTCCGGCGAGCCGATCATGTTGACGTTCGAGAACGATCTGACCGGACATCCGTTGGCAGCGGACATGGATATGACGCTGCACGGAATGCAGGCCGACTTTCGTGCGCACCCGCCGACGTCGTTGCACTTGCACGGGGGAGTCACTTCACCTGAGAGCGACGGCCATCCGGAGCTGCTGGTGATGCCGGGACAGGCTGCGATGCATCACTTTTTGCACGGTCAGGAAGCCGCCCACCTCTGGTATCACGATCATGCGATGGGCATCACCCGGCTCAACGTCTACGCCGGTCTGATCGGCAACTATCTGATCAGGGATGAATTCGACACCGGCGAACTGGGAAATCCGTTGGGGTTGCCGGCCGAGGAATTCGAGATCCCGTTGATCCTGCAGGAGAAGATCTTCACGCCGACAGGCGCCCAGAACGGCCGATCCACCATCTTGATCCCGGAAGGATCGTGGGAAGGCGGCGCGGTGGGCGACGTCGGCTTGGTCAACGGCAAGGTGTGGCCGGAACTGTCCGTGGCTCGGGGCCTTTGCCGCCTCCGCATCGTCAATGCGTCGTCGGCAAGTGTGTGGAATCTTCACTTCTCGAACATGATGACGTTCTGGGTCATCGGCAACGACGCCGGAATGCTCGACGCACCCGTCGCGGTCAATGCCTTCCGCTGCGCACCGGGGGAGCGGTACGACCTCCTCGTCGATTTCACCGGACTGTCGGAGGGATCGACGGTGGAGCTTCGCAACGACGAGGCGCCCCCGCTACCCGCCGCTGTCATCGGTGAAGTGACTATGCCGCTGTTCTGCCGGTTCCGCGGTGACGCCAGGCGCGGATTCACCGGTGGTGTTCCGTCGCAACTGCGCGGTGGGCGCCGGCAACGTGACGTTCTCGCCCCGTTGGAGCAGCCGACGGTAATTCGCACGGTGACGGTGAGCCAGCAACTGGAACTGCGGAATCCACCGGCTCAGATGACGTTGAACAACCTGACGTTCAGCACCACGGACGTCGAGAGGCCGCGGCAAGGCACCGTCGAGCAGTGGAACATCGTCAACACCACGCCGGACCCGCATCCGATACACCTGCACTTGGTGAATTTCCGGATTTTCGGCAGAACACCGATGCGGACGCTGGAGTACTTGATCCGCCATCCGCAGCCGGTGATCGGCAACAAGTGGACTCCGTCGCCCGACGGGTTCGAGGCGGGGCCGATGATCGCGCCGGCGCCGTGGGAAGCGGGGATGAAGGACACCGTCAGGGTGGACGGCGGCACTGTCACCCGGATCATCGTGCGATTCCCCACCGCGGATGAGCTGGGTTTCGATCCCGACGCGATGTTCGATCGTCTTCCGAGCGGTGTGATGACGGGTAGTGGGATGACGGGCGGTGGGCGCCACGATATGGCTGATTCTGGTCGACTCCAGGGATACGTGTGGCATTGCCATCTACTCGATCACGAAGATCACGACATGATGTTGCCGTATCGCATCGTGCCGTGAGTGCTTCCGGGGGCGCACCCGAAATGAACCGAAGCGGGCAGGCGTTCGCGCACCTGATCACCTCGGTCACCTAGCAGGATCGCTTCGGTCCTTCCCATGAATTTGGAACACGTTCTACAGTGAAAGGGCTGAGGTCTGTACCTCGGCCATGCGCCACCACCGAAGGTGGCGCGGACGATCTGCAGACCGGTTCGACGAATTACACGGAAGGAACACCTCACAGTGACCACAGAGGCATTCATTTATGAAGCCATCCGTACCCCGCGAGGCCGCGGCAAGAAGACCGGGTCGTTGCACTCGGTCAAGCCGATCTCGCTGGTCACGGGTCTGATCCAGGAACTGCGCGTGCGCTTTCCCGACCTCGACGAGGACCGGATCTCCGACCTCATCCTGGGCGTCGTCACCCCCGTTGGCGATCAGGGAATGGACATCGCCCGCGTTGCAGTCAACGATGCGGGACTGCCCGACACCGTCGGCGGCGTTCAGCTCAACCGTTTTTGCGCTTCCGGCCTCGAGGCCGTGAACATGGCTGCTCAGAAGGTTCGGTCCGGCTGGGACGAACTGGTGATCGCCGGTGGCGTCGAGTCGATGTCCCGCGTTCCGATGGGATCCGACGGTGGACCGTGGGCACTCGACCCCGCCACCAACTACGACAACTACTTCGTGCCGCAGGGCGTCGGCGCAGACCTCATCGCCACCATCGAGGGCTTCTCGCGTGACGACGTCGACGCATACGCCGTGCGCTCGCAGGACCTCGCCGCCAAGGCGTGGACCGGCGGATACTTCGCCAAGTCGGTAGTGCCGGTCAAGGACATCAACGGCATCACCATCCTCGACAACGACGAGCACATGCGTCCGGGCACCACGGCAGAGAACCTCGCCGGCTTGGCTCCCGCGTTCGGTGTGATCGGTGAAATCGGCGGATTCGACGCCGTGTCGCTGCAGAAGTACCACTGGGTCGAGAAGATCAACCACGTTCACCACGGCGGTAACAGCTCGGGAATCGTCGACGGCGCTGCCCTCGTGCTCGTCGGTAGCGAGCAGGCCGGCAAGGACATGGGTCTGACGCCGCGCGCTCGCGTCGTCGCCACCGCCACCAGCGGCGCCGACTCCACCATCATGCTCACCGGCCCGACGCCGGCGTCGAAGAAGGTTCTGGCAGCTGCCGGCCTGACAGTCGACGACATCGACCTCTTCGAGATCAACGAGGCATTCGCTTCCGTCGTCCTGAAGTTCCAGAAGGACCTGAACATCCCGGACGAGAAGCTCAACGTCAACGGCGGCGCTATCGCCATGGGTCACCCGCTCGGTGCAACCGGCGCGATGATCACCGGAACGATGGTCGACGAGCTCGAGCGTCGTGGCGGCAAGCGCGCCCTCATCACCCTGTGCATCGGCGGCGGTATGGGCGTTGCCACCATCATCGAGCGCGTCTGACGCGGCGTCCGTCCTTCCAACGAGGCTTACCAGGAGTCAAGCAAAGTGACTGATCAGAACATCATCAACTGGGACCAGGACGCCGACGGCATCGTCGTGCTCACCATCAACGATCCCAACCAGGGCGCAAACACCATGAACGACGCGTACATCGCGTCGATGAAGGCCACCGTCGACCGTCTGGTCGCCGAGAAGGACTCCATCACCGGTGCCGTCATCACTTCCGGCAAGAAGACCTTCTTCGCCGGTGGCGACCTCAAGAACATGATCAAGGTCGGCCCCGAGCAGGCCGAGGAGATCTACAACCACAGCGTCGAGATCAAGGCAGACCTGCGTCGTCTCGAAACTCTCGGCAAGCCGGTTGTCGCCGCCATCAACGGCGCGGCACTCGGCGGCGGCCTCGAGATCGCTCTCGCGACCCACCACCGCATCGCGGCAGACGTCAAGGGCGTCAAGATCGGCCTGCCCGAGGTCACCCTCGGCCTGCTGCCCGGCGGCGGCGGCGTCGTGCGCACCGTGCGGATGCTCGGCCTGCAGAACGCGCTCATGGGCGTCCTGCTCCAGGGGCAGCAGCGTGGACCCGTTCAGGCCAAGGAAGTCGGCCTCATCGACGAGGTCGTCGGCTCGGTAGAAGAACTGGTTCCGGCTGCGAAGGCATGGATCAAGGCCAACCCCGAAGGCGGCGTTCAGCCGTGGGATGTCAAGGGCTACAAGATCCCTGGCGGAACTCCGTCCACTCCGGCATTCGCTGCCAACCTTCCGGCGTTCCCCGCGAACCTGCGTAAGCAACTCAAGGGCGCTCCGATGCCAGCTCCGCGCGCCATCATGGCCGCAGCCGTCGAGGGTTCGCAGGTCGACATCGACAACGCGCTGCTCATCGAGGCTCGCTACTTCACCTCGCTGGTGACCGGCCGCGTCGCGAAGAACATGATCCAGGCGTTCTTCTTCGACCTGCAGTCGATCAACGGCGGCGGTTCACGTCCGGCAGGCATCGAGAAGTCCACCATCAAGAAGGTCGGCGTCCTCGGCGCAGGCATGATGGGCGCGGGCATCGCGTACGTCTCCGCGAAGGCCGGCTTCGACGTCGTCCTCAAGGACGTCAGCATCGAGGCTGCCAACAAGGGCAAGGCGTACGCCGAAGGCATTGAGGCCAAGGCGCTCTCGCGCGGCAAGACCACGCAGGAGAAGTCCGACGCACTCCTCGCCAAGATCACCCCGACGGCTGACCCGGCAGATTTCGCCGGCGTCGACTTCGTCATCGAAGCAGTCTTCGAGAGCCAGGAACTCAAGCACAAGGTGTTCCAGGAGATCGAGGACATCGTCGATCCCAAGGCACTGCTGGGCTCGAACACCTCGACGCTGCCCATCACGGGTCTCGCCACCGGCGTGAAGCGTCAGGAAGACTTCATCGGCATCCACTTCTTCTCGCCCGTCGACAAGATGCCGCTGGTGGAGATCATCCGCGGTGAGAAGACCTCCGACGAGACTCTGGCTCGCGTGTTCGACTACGTCCAGGCGATCCGCAAGACGCCGATCGTGGTCAACGACTCGCGTGGCTTCTTCACCTCGCGTGTCATCGGCACCTTCATCAACGAGGCCATCGGCATGCTCGCCGAGGGCGTCGAGCCCGCCACCATCGAGCAGGCCGGTATGCAGGCCGGTTACCCGGCTGCGCCGCTTCAGCTTTCGGATGAGCTCAACCTCACCCTCATGCAGAAGATCCGCAAGGAATCTGCCGACGCCGCCAAGGCCGAGGGCAAGGAACTGCCGGCAGATCCGGCCGGCGAGGTCATCAACACCCTCGTCGAGAAGTTCGATCGTAAGGGCAAGCTCGGTGGAGCCGGCTTCTACGATTACGCCGAGGGCAAGCGCACCGGCCTGTGGTCCGGACTCCGCGAGAACTTCAACTCCGGAACCTCCGATGCTCCGATCCAGGACCTCATCGACCGCATGCTGTTCATCGAGGCGATCGAGACGCAGAAGTGCTTCGACGAGAACGTCCTGATCACCACGGCGGACGCCAACATCGGCTCCATCATGGGCATCGGATTCCCGGCCTGGACCGGTGGCGTTCACCAGTTCATCGTCGGTTACGAGGGCGGCACGGCCGGCTTCGTCGCTCGTGCAAAGGAACTCGCTGCGCAGTACGGCCCGCGGTTCACCCCGCCGGCTTCGCTAGGGGCATAGCCCCCGTGCGCCTTTTTGGTAGTTACGGCTACCAAAAAGGCGCACAGGGGTTCATCCCCAGCTGGTGAGTTATCCACAGACGAACTCCGACAGCGAATTTCACGTCAGTCCTGTCGGAGTTCGGCCTGACGCTTGGTGCCATGACTACGTCTCATGGTGGAAGCGAGTTTCTCCGGATTCTCGATGCGCAATCCGGTCTGGTACGGCAACAGCAACTCTCGTCATTCGGATACAACCGAGGGATGCTGCGGAACTTTCTGGACCGCGGCGAATGGCAGCGCGTTCTACAAGGCGTGTATGCAGTGACCGCTGGCCCGCTCACCAGAGAAATGATCTTGAACGCCGCTTGGCTTTATGGTGGCGCGCAAGCGATTCTGAGCCACGACACTGCAGCTGAGGAATGGGGAATGCGTCGCATCGACGCAGACAAGCCAGTCCATGTCACCGTGCCATACGGCAAGTCCGCTCGCTGTCAGCCCGCGACAATCCGCCGAGTTCCAGCGCGAACGTCGGGTGCACTTGTCAGAGTGGGTGGCGTGGTTCACCCCGGGGTAGTCGTCCACCGATCCCGAGCCCACCGATACATCGGCGTGCCGTCAGTCATACCTCGAACGTCGCGTGCGGATACCGCGATTGATCTTGCGACCGCCGAATCCACAGCGCGAAGCGCCTACGTTTCACTCATCACTACAGTGACAAATGCGCGAATTCCGTTGAACCATGTACGTCGTCGGATTGACGAACGAACACCACATCGATTCAAGGGCGCGCTTTCCGATGCGGTACGACTCCTGGCAGACGGGGTGCAGTCAACGCTCGAATACCACTATGCGGTCGACGTGGAGCAGGCGCACGGGTTGCCGTCGGCCAGACGCCAGTCACCGGTTCGCGTCGACGGTCGCACGTTGTACGAGGATTGCGACTACAGCGAATTCGGTGTGCCGCTGATCGTGCGTCTCGACGGTCGGTGGGCGCATTCCATGGCCGAGGTGGCATTCCGTGATCGCCGTCGTGACAATGCGGCAGAGCTGGCAGGTCGTCCGCGGTTGGTCTACGGATTCGACGAGGTGATGAAGACCCCGTGCCAGGTTGCGCACGAGGTGGAGACGGTCTTGCGGCGGGGAGGTTGGGTGAGGACGCAGTCGGGTGCCTGCGGCACCTGTGCGCCTTTTTGGTAGTGCCGACTACCAAAAAGGCGCACGGGGGCTTTGCCCCTAGGCCTTCCACCACGGGCGAAGCGGCACATGCGCCTCACCCTTGGGGCCGAGCTTCACGGCCAGAACCTGGTGCAGCTGAACGACATTGCGCTCGAACCCGAGTCGTGAGCCGGCCATGTACAGGCCCCAGACGCGGGCGGTTCCTTCGCCGACCTCGGCGACGCAGGCGTCCCAGTTGTCGACGAGATTCTGGCACCATCCGGCGAGCGTCAGTGCGTAATGCTCGCGAAGGTTCTCTTCGTGACGCACCTCGAGGCCGACGTTCTGGATCTCGGAGATGATGCGACCCGAACCGGTGAGCTCCCCGTCGGGGAAGACGTACCGGTCGATGAATCCGCCTGCCTTGGCGCTGCTTCGGTTGTCCGGACGGGTGATGCAGTGGTTGAGCAGACGCCCACCCTCACGCAGCTTGCCCTTGAGGAACTCGAAGTACGCCGGGTAGTTTCCGACGCCGATGTGCTCGGTCAGGCCGATGGAGGACACTGCGTCGAATCCGGTCTCGGCCACGTCGCGGTAGTCGGAGAAACGGACCTGGGCGAGATCGGCGAGGCCCTCGTCCTCGATGGCCTTCTGTGCCCAATCCGCTTGCTCGCGAGAGAGAGTCACGCCGATCACCTTGACGCCGCGCCTGGCCGCGTAGCGGACCATCGAGCCCCAGCCGCAGCCGATGTCGAGAAGTCGATCACCCTTCTGGAGTCCGAGCTTCTCGAACACCAGGCGGTACTTGTTCTCCTGGGCTTCTTCGAGCGTCTGTTCCGCATTGTCGTAAGCGGCACAGGTGTACGTCATGGACGGGCCGAGGACGTACTCGTAGAAGGTGTTGGAGACGTCGTAGTGGTGATGGATGACTTCGGCGTCACGAGTCTTGGAGTGACGCAGTCCTTCTGCGACGCGACGCCAGCGAGGGAGATGTTCCTGGGGCGGCGGGGCGATGGGCCGCAACAGATCCCAGCCCAGGGAGCGCGTGATGCTGGCGAGCGTCAGTGCGGACGGGCGCTTGAGGTGGAGTTCGTCACCCATGATGCGCAGGATCTCGTACGGATCACCGGGGTGGACACCCTCGGCTTCGAGATCGCCGGAGACGTACGCGCGGGCCATGCCGAGGTCGCCGGGAGCTGTTGCGAGATAAGTGGTTCCGCGAGTCGACTTGAGGTGCAGTCCGTAGTCGGCATCTTCGGGGCCGGCGGTGCTGCCGTCGTACGCGGTGAATCGAAGCGGCAGCATGCCGTCGGAAAGCGTCTCGAGAATCTCGGCAATAGAGAGCTTGTCCTGGCTTTTGGAGTCTTTGAACGTGGTCATTTACGTTGCACCGCCTTAGAGAATAGATCCAATAAACGGGATTTCGGGTCGTAGCGTTCCTTGAGTCCGATGTACCGGTCGCCGCCGTAGTACAGCTCCTCGAAGTCTTCCTTCGAGTAGTAGGAGTCGGAGTAGAGCGATTTGTGTCCGTCGAAATCGCTGACCTTTTCTTCGATCAGTCGATTTGCTGCCCCCTCGCGCTCACCGGGAACGATCGGCACCGAAGACCAGAAGCCGATGTTGACGTAGGTGCGCTTGGGTTCGAGGGGGTAGAGGGGCCACGGCCGTGATGCAGAAGCGGCGGCCGGGCTTGGCTCACGAAGACGCAACGGGCACAACCACAGTGGTTCGATCGGGATTTCCTCGAGGAACCACGAGACGAAGTCCGCGGTTCGTTCGATGGGTACCTCGACGTCCTGGACGACGCGTTCGCGCGGGGGCTTGCCCTTGCGCTTTTCGAGGCGATCTCCGATGTCGTACTTGTGGTCGAGGGCGATCAGCTTCCAGTAGAAGCTGCTGCGCAGGTACTGCTTGGGCCAGAAGCGCCGGATCTTCGGGTTCTGTGCACCGAAAGCTCGTGAGCACCAGAACCAGTCGGTGTCCCAGCGCCACAGGTAGTCGCGAATGGTCAAGCGATCCGTCTTGGGCTGGGTGAGTGACGAATGCTGGATCGACCGGTAGAAGATGTCCTGGTCGGTGTAATCGCTGACCGGGCCTTCCTCGTCGGTTTGCACGCCGAGTGTGAGGTAGCTCTCGGAATCGGTGAAGACCACCCCGTCGAGATAGTCGACGGCGATCCCGTCGTACTCGCGTTCGGTGACGATGCGATCCATCGTTTCTTCGAGCTTCTTCAACGAATCGAAGCGCACGTGGCGCAAGGCGACGTACTTCTTGACGGGTTCGAGTGCGATCTTCAATCGCGTCGAATAGCCAAGGGTGCCGTAGGAATTGGGGAAACCGAAGAACAGTTCGGCGTGTTCGCCGTCCGGTGTTGCGGTGATGATCTCGCCGCTTCCGGTCAGTACGTCGATTTCGAGTACCGACTCGTGCGGCAGGCCGTTGCGGAACGAGGTGGACTCGATGCCCAGGCCGGTCACCGCACCGCCCAGGGTGATGGTCTTGAGTTGAGGCACGACCAGGGGCGCCAGCCCGTAGGGCAGCGTCGCGTCGACGAGGTCCTCGTACGTGCACATGCCGGCGACGTCGGCTGTGCGCGCCTGCGCATCGACGGCGATGACACCTGCCAGACCGCTGACGTCGAGGCCGGGGGCCGACGTCTTGGCGCGAGCGCGGAACAGATTGGATGTCTTCTTTGCCAGGCGTACAGAAGCATCGGCGGGAATGGCGCGGTATGACGCGAGTAGGCGTTCGACGCCTTCTCTGTGCTGCTCGAACCCCATTTCACGCGCAGCATCGGAACCCGGGCCTTGCTTTGTCCGGATTCGATCTAACTTCTGAACTACCCCATTGAACGAGAGAGTCACACCCTGACGCTATCGGTAGTTGCGTGTGCAAGCTATCCGGAGGGGTATTAATGCCCGAATTTGATCGAGTTGTTGCAATCGAACTCGGTAAATGCTCCGAGTGGTGAACCAGCTCACACGGAATGGGTAGATGGTCGAGATACCCGGGCGCAGCAGGCAGTATGGAAAGGAATATCTGCGCAGTTCGAGGTGCGGATTCGGGTAGTCATTCGCGGTATCGAGCCGCGTTGGTCGAGCAAGGAGACGTAGAGCATATGGGTCAGGTCAATGCAATGAGTTCGACAGTCGTCACAGCAGCACCCGACAAGGTGCTCGCGGCGCTCTCGGACTACGAGACGGTTCGCCCGCGAATCCTGTCCGAGCAGTACCTCGACTACAAGGTCGTCGAAGGTGGCCAGGGTGACGGAACCGTCGCGCAGTGGACGCTCAAGGCGACGGAAAAGCGCTCGCGCAACGTCAAGGCGACAGTGACGGTCGACGGCAACGTCATCACCGAGAAGGACGCGAACTCCAGCCTCGTCACCACCTGGACCGTTGCCCCCAACGGCACCGGAACGACGGTGACGACGCTCACCCAGTGGCAGGGTGCCACCGGTATCGGCGGCTTCTTCGAGCGCACGTTCGCTCCGAAGGGTCTGCAGCGCATCCAGGCCCAGGTCCTGGACAACCTCAAGCGCGAACTCGTCTAACCGATCCTGCATCACCGAGATGGCGTCGTACCTTCACCGGTACGGCGCCTTCTTTCATGGGCCGGTAATGATCCGTCCGAATTCGGTGAGTGCGGGGTTTCCGCTTTCCCAGTAATCGCTGTGAACTCCGAACCCAGGCTCCCCGGGAGATCCGGTGAATACCTGCGCGCCGAATTCCGGATCCGACGGGTCGAACCCGTGGACTCCGAGGATCGTGGGGATCAATTGGACCGGATCCCAGAAGGCCGTCGTCGAATGAACATGGCGAGCCATCTCGGCCGAGTCGACGCCGTCCAGGCTCAGTTCGTTCACGCGCTCGGCATCGACGCCGGGGCTTGCGACAAAAACCAGTTCGTCGACGTCGAGGGAAGCGCCACGGGTAGTCGCAGCACCGATGACGGTGCTGCCGTAGGAATGACCGATCACCACGTTGTGCGAAGGCGGACCGTCATGCGAGGTTCGTAACCCGTCCTGGAAGCTGTCGAGCCTCGGCGCTGCGGAGGTGGCGTACCGATCCGATGCTGCCTCGGGAATGCCTGGGGGAGCGTCGTATCCGGACCACAGGATCACTGATGTGGCTTCCGTCGGTGCTGCCCTGACGGACGCGTCGTACATGGCCTTGGTTCGTTGCAGGTCTCCGCCGACGCCCGACAGCCCGGAGCCGGTTCCGGGAACCAGTGTTGCGACGTTGCCGGCGGCATCGGGATTACCGACTGCCACGACGGCATGCCCATCCGTGACCGAGAGAAGGAACGTGTCCGGTCGAAGTTCGCCGCGCACGGCCGTGTATCCGGCAGCTACCGTTCGATCCGGCAACTGCTCGAGCGCAGAGAGGTACCGCCGGTTGTAGTAGTCCCGGTCGAGAGCGGGAAGGCCGTCGCGGCTACCGATGGACGGATCCCACCTCGCCAACGCGTCTTTCTCGTTGGGCGTGAGCAATTCCCAGAGTCGGTGTAGCTCCGTGGGTGTCCCGGGGAGTGTCGACCTCCCGTCGAGGATGTCGACGACAGTGCGGTCGAGGCGATCAGGCTGATTGCCAAGGAGTGATCCGATCTCTCGGAATGCCGCACGCAGAGCAGTCGCGGCCCGGTTGTCTTCGTCGTCGAGTGCCGTCAATGCAGTGGAGATCTTCTGCTGAAAAACCTGTGCAGCCGTGGCGTTTTCGGAATCTTGCATAGCGTCGGCCAGATTCCATGGCTGCTTCGTCTCAGGTGCCGATACCGCTCCACTGTCTGACACCGTCAAGCCGTGTTCGAGAGTCGCCTCCTCGACCAGGTCCAGAACTGATTTTCGCGCCGCACCGATCGTATTGGCCGCTCCGCCATACAGATCCGCAACTACGCGAACCGCAACCGACAGCCGCGACGAGGAAAGCGAGATACCCGACCACTGCACTGCCGCCGCGCTCGACGCTTGTCCCTGCCAGAATTCGCGGACGGCGTCGATGCTGCGTCCGGCGTCATTGCCGAGGACTTCGATCTGCCGGTCGATGTCGATCAATTCTGAAGCGCTTGTGCGCAATTTCTCCGGTGACCACGTTCGAAGCTGAGAGACGGTGGGCTGCATCAGTAGGCTCCGCGCAGTTCGGACACCACTTCGCCCTCGGCAGCGTCGTACAGACGTGCTGCGGCAGCGGTTCCCGACGCCATGAGTCCCAACTGCGTAGCCAGGTGCCGGTACGCGTCGGCGATGACGCCTGCATTCCCAGTCGACACAGCCGTGACAGCGGACGAATTCAGGGCCGCCGCGGCTTCGAAAATCGGGCCGGCGGAATCGATCCCCGAGATCTGATCCGCAATTCGAGACAGATCAGCTGAAAGTTGCTGCAGAGCAGCGAAATCTACCTGAAGTATCGGCCCCATGGCAGAACCGTATCCAGGTGAGCGGGCTACCTCGGCGGTGCCGACATACCTGTGGACAAGTGGAATTTCTCCACAGAAGACAGGTCAGGGGGTTGTGAGGAAGGCGGTGACTCCGCTGGTGACGGCGGACGCATATTCCTGCTGACCGTCCGGGCTCGTCATGCGCGCTGCCTCGTCGGCATTTCGCATGTTGCCGAGTTCGACCAGAATCGACGGCCGCTGCGACAGATTGAGTCCCGTCAGATCGGCGCGCGGTGCCAGCCCGTCGTCACCGATGTAGGTCGACGGGGTGAGTCCGGCTGTGACGAGTGAGTCGCGCATGGTCTCGGCAAAGGTGACGGACGGGCCGGCCTGCACCGCGTTCAGCGGGGGCGCGGAGTAGCAGACGTGGAAGCCCTCGGCTCCGGCTGCTGCGCCGTCCGCGTGAATGCTCACCACTACGTCGGCGCCGGAGGAATTGGCAGCTTCGGCGCGTGCGTCGACGCAAGATCCGACGCTGATGTCGTCCGGTCGACTCAGGACCACTGTGGCGCCTTGGCCTTCGAGTTCGCTCTTGACCAGGCTCGCGACTTCCCAGTTGAAGGTGTGCTCGGGGAACCCGGCATCGGTGTTGGTGCCGGTGGTCTGGCAGTTCTTGGTGCCGCCGCGGCCCGTGGGGACCTGGGTGTTGATGCTGTCGTCGTTCGCCCCGCTGTGCCCGGGATCGAGGAAGACGACCTTGCCGGTGAGCGCAGCGGGGACGTCAGCGGCGACAGTGCTCAGCGGAGACACCTCGACCGAAGTCGTGGCCTCGGCAGTCTCGGTCGGAATCGTGCACGCAGCGCTCAGAAGCCCGGCCCAGACCACGGCGATCAGGGCAGTGGAGCGGAACACACGAGATGCCATGTTTGACCCTCTTGACGGTTTTACGGTGTCTGACTGGTTCCGGCGCACCCGCTCACGGTAGCGCGCACCGACTACGCTGGTGGGGATAACTCTGTAGAAAGGACCGCTCGTGCAACCAGGTGGAGCACCCGACATGTCTGCTCTGTTGGCTCAGGCTCAGCAGATGCAGCAGCAATTGATGGCGGCGCAGCAGGAAATGGCTCAGGCCGAAGTGACCGGTCAGGCCGGTGGCGGACTGGTTGTCGCCACGGTCAAGGGCACCGGCGAGGTTGTCGGTCTGCAGATCGATCCCAAGGTCGTCGACCCCGAAGATGTCGAGACGCTGCAGGATCTGGTGATCGGCGCGATCGAGGACGCTTCGCGTAAGGCACAGGAAGTCGCTGCTGAGAAGCTCGGCCCGTTGGCCGGCGGACTCGGCGGAGGCCTTCCCGGTCTCCCCGGCTTCTAGAAACGAGAACGCGTGTACGAAGGTCCGGTTCAGGATCTGATCGACGAACTCGGGAAGCTTCCCGGAGTCGGGCCGAAGAGCGCTCAACGCATCGCTTTTCACCTGCTCTCCGTGGAGCCTCCCGAGATCGACCGTTTGAAAAATGCATTGCAGCGCATCCGTGACGGCGTTCAGTTCTGCACGGTGTGCGGAACTGTCTCCGATCAGGAGAAGTGCCGCATATGCGCCGACGCACGTCGCGATCGCACGGTGATCTGCGTCGTGGAGGAACCGAAGGACGTTCAGGCCGTCGAGCGCACCCGTGAGTTCAAGGGTCGTTATCACGTGCTCGGCGGTGCGCTCAATCCGCTCTCGGGGATCGGGCCTGACCAGTTGCGTATCCGGGAGTTGTTGGCTCGCATCGCAAATCAGGAGGACGGCGTCGACGTGTCCGAGGTCATCATCGCCACCGACCCCAACACGGAGGGTGAGGCGACAGCTACCTATCTCGTTCGCATGATGCGAGACATTCCGGGGCTGACGGTGTCTCGGTTGGCTTCGGGTCTTCCGATGGGTGGCGATCTCGAATTCGCAGACGAGTTGACGCTGGGTCGGGCATTGTCCGGCCGTCGTGAATTGTCGCGGAACGCTTGATGAGCGGCACGGAGCAAGGTCAGCAGGTGCGTCGTACGTCCGAGCAGACGCGTGCGCAGATCATCGCGTCGGCCGGGAAAGCATTCGCGACTCGGCCGTACCGCGAAATCACGCTCAAGGACATCGCCGAAGACGCAGGCGTCAGCGCGCCTCTGATCATCAAGTACTTCGGTTCCAAAGAGCAGTTGTACGACGAGTTGGTCGACTTCCGGGCAGCGGCGGTCACGGTCTTCGATGCCCCGAACGACTCGCTCGGCGAGCGCATGGTCTCGCTGTTCACCAAGCCGTTGGAGTCGTACAAGCCGCTGTCCATGAGCTTGTTGTTCATGAGCGGCGTCAGTGAAGAGAGCAACCGCAAGCTGCGCGAGAACTATTCGACGCAGATGATCGACACCCTCGCCGGTCGCCTGTCCGGCCCCGACGCGAGATTGCGCGCGGAACTGGCGATGTCGATGGTGGTCGGAGTGGCGATCATGCGCCGACGGATGATGGCCGGCCATGCCACCGGCACCCAGGACGAGGTGGTTGCGCTGTACGCACCGCTGGTGCAAAAGCTGCTCGACGGGTGAGCGGCGTCACAATTCTTGCTAGGTAAATATCCGTTCACCTAATGTAGGTGAACGGATATTTACCTAGTGAGAACAGGCGGTGTGGGGTGACGACGCTCGACCGTCCGCCGGGCACGCCTGCAGTCACCACCTCCGATGCGGGACTCGCGCAGCCGCGCTCCCGCTTCCTGTTCCCCATCGTTGTCGCCGCCGCAGTGTTCCAGGCTGTTCTGCAGACGGTCATCGTTCCACTGCTGCCGGAGTTGCCGCACTTCACCGGCGCTGGACGCACGGCCGTGTCCTGGCTGGTGACCGTCACGCTGCTGGTCGGCGCTGTCGTCACTCCCATCTTCGGTCGACTCGCCGACATGTTCGGCAAGAAGAAGATGCTTCTGGTTGCTTTCTCGATGATGACTCTCGGCTCGATGTTGTGTGCGCTGTCGTCGGACATCGCTGTCCTCATCTTCGCGAGAGCGTTGCAGGGGGCCGGGTCGGCAGTCATCCCCATCGGAATCTCCATGCTCCGTGACGAATTGCCACGCAACAAGGTCAACGGCGCAGTGGCCATGATGAGTTCGACGCTCGGCGTCGGAACCGCTTTGGGCATACCGTTTTCCGCGATGATCGCGCAGTACTCGAACTGGCACGTCCTGTTCTGGGTAACCACCGCCATCGGGCTGTCCGTGACTCTTGCTGCGGTGCTGTTCATTCGAGAGTCCGAGCCGAATCCGTCGGGAAGATTCGACGGCGTCGGGGCGGTTGGTCTGAGCGCCGCGATGATTGCTCTGCTTGTGCCGATCACTCAGGGGTCGAGTTGGGGGTGGACCAGTGGAGCGGTGATCTCCATGCTGGCCGCGTCGGCGGTGCTGTTCACGCTCTGGGTAATTCAACAGCGGCGCAACGTCAATCCGCTGGTCGACGTCCGTGCTCTCGTGAAACGTGCGGTGTTGATCCCGCATCTGGCGGCTCTGCTGGTCGGGTTCGCGTTTTTCGGGAACACGCTGATCACGACACAACTGCTGCAGGGGATGAAGGGGCCGGGTGCCGGGTACGGCCTGTCGATCATCGCGGCAGCGCTCTGCCAGATTCCGGCGAGTATCGCGATGGTGCTGTTCTCACCGGTTGCGGTGCGTATCACCGACCGCTTCGGTTCACGGACCGCGATGTTGACCGGCGCCGTGTTCCTCGCCGGCGGGTACGGGATTCACGCCGTTGCCGGTAAGCCGCTGTGGGGAGTGGTTGCAGCACTGGGTATCACAGCGGTCGGGACTGCCATCGTGTACAGCACGCTCTCGCTGCTGATTCTGGTTGCCGTACCTCGTCAGCGACTGGCGGCTGCCAACGGGGTGAACTCACTTCTGCGGACGTCCGGAAGCACGATCTGCAGTGCGACGGTGGCAACCATTCTCGCTGCATTCGTGATCAGCGGTTCGGAACATTCCACGTCGTGGACCGGATTCTCCGTCGCCTACCTGGTGTGCGCGGGCTGCGCGGTGGTCGTGTTCGCGGTGTCGATCCTGTTGCCGCAGGGACGAACCCCGAAACATCTGGATTTGCCGGATCTGGTCAGGCGACCCTGAATCCCGAGAGGAAGAGCGTGATCATCAGATCCGCGAACTCGTCGGTGGTGTACTTCTGGCGATCCGGCCAATGCGTTGTCGACCACAAGGTGTCTCGTACCGATCGATAGAAAATTTCCGGTGCCACGTCTTTGCGGAAGATTCCCTGATCGACGCCTTCGGCAATCGCTTTCATCCAATGCTCGCGGACTTGGCGGGAAGGCCCGTCGACGGATTGCAGGAGATCGTTGTCGCGAAGATAAGCCCGATCGTTCTGGTAGATCGCCGTCGGGTGCGGGTGTAGTTCGATGACGACCAGCGTCTCGCGGATCAAGCCGCGCAGGACTTCCTCGGGGTCGTTTGCCGTCTTCTCCACCTGATCGAAGCGGAGCTGAATGTCGGTGATGAAGCCGCGCATGAGCTCGGCAACTATCGCATTCTTCGACTTGAAGTAGTGGTAGAGGCTGCCCGAGAACACACCGGCGGCGTCGCCGATCTCGCGAACGGTCGTGGTGGCGACACCCTTCCTGGCAAACAGCTCGGCTGAGCTCTCCAGGATCTTCTCCCGACGATCTGGTGATGCCACTGAAATCTCCACTGGTTGTCGGTCCTGCTCAGGGCAGGGTTTCGGGGGTGCCGGGCTGCCGGCGTCGAACGTAGCGCAATCCTGCCTGATAGCTCCGGCTCGAACCAATTCGTCGGTGAGATCGCGTGTTTCCACTTCCGGATTCCTATGCTAGCTTCAAAATCAAGCGCTTGCTCAACTTTCGTTCACGGAGGATTTCAGTGCAGAGCCTGCAGACGCAGTTTCCGAATTTCATCGGCGCAGAGGCCGAACCACCCCGCGTCGCCCGCTACGCCGTCAACGAGGCGATGATCCGCAACTGGGTCGAGGCGCACGACGACCGCAACTCGATCTACGTCGACGCCGAGGCCGCCCGCAGTACCGGTCGTCGAGACGTCGTCTGTCCGCCCGCCATGATCTCGACCTGGGTGATGGCGGGTTACCGACGTTATAGGCAGGTCCAGCAACTTCGTGCCGACGGAGTCTCCGAGGACTTCGCCTATTCACGACTGCTGGCGCTGTTGGACGAGGCCGGATACACCTCCGTTGTCGCGACCAACGTCGAGCAGGAGTATTTCGCGGAGCTGAGCCCCGGTGACCACGTCACCGCGCATTTCACCATCGAAGCGATCTCGCCGTTCAAACAGACGGCTCTCGGTCACGGGTGCTTCATCACTCTGTTCAAGAAGTACGTGGACCAGGACGGAAAGACGCTGGTCGAAGAGCGCTTTCGACTGCTCAGATTCAAACCAGATGCCCAGACAGATACCAAGCCCGAAGCCCAGGAGGTAATCGCATGAGCGAGACTGGCTCCCGCCACACCGCGGTGCCGAGACTCACCGTCACCGACGACAACGATTTCTTCTTCTCCGCGGCCAAAGAGGGTCGCCTCGAGATCCAACGGTGTGCGGATTGCAAGACTCTGCGCCACCCGCCAGCGCCCGCCTGCCCGGAATGCCGCTCGTTCAGTTGGGACACAGTCGAATCCACGCGGCGATGCACGTTGCACAGCTTCACGGTCATCCATCACCCGAAGGATCCTGCTTTCGAGTACCCACTCGCCGTCGGACTCGTCGATCTCGAAGAAGGCACGCGTCTGGTTGCCGACATCGCGGGGATCGATCACGAGGAACTCGACTTCGGCATGGAACTCGAAGTGACCTTCTCCGAGCACGCTCACGGCGAGATGCTGCCGCAACTGAGGCGACGGGGTTCGGTGCAATGACGAAACTGATTGACTGCGAAGTGGGTTCGGTCCTCCCGAGCCTCGAATTGCCGTTGGATCGAACGCTGATCGTCGCCACCGCGATCTCTTCTCAGGATTTCGAGGACGTGCATCACGATCCGGGCAAGGCCCAGGATCGCGGAACTCCCGACATCTTCATGAGCATCAACACCACCAACGGGCTCATCGACCGCTACATCACCGACTGGTCCGGCCCGGCATCACGGATCGTCAAAACATCACTACGGCTTGGTGTTCCGAACTTCCCCGGAGACACCATGACATTCACCGGCAAGGTCACCGCCACAGACGGCCGGGCGCTCACCGTGACGGTTCTCGGGAAAAACGCCCGCGGAACACACGTGACGGCCGACGTGACTCTCGAACCGGTGGAAAGGGTAATCGCATGACACGAGGATTTTCGAGGCAAGCAGCCATCGCCGGAATCGGCGCAACCGAGTTCTCCAAGAACTCCGGCCGCAGCGAATGGCAGTTGGCGTGCGAATCCGTGATCGCCGCACTCGACGACGCTCACATCGAGGCAGAAGAGGTGAACGGATTTGCGCTGTTCACCATGGAGAACAATCCCGAGATTGCGGTCGCACGCGCCCTCGGGATCCCGGAACTGACGTTCTTCAGTCGAATTCCACACGGCGGCGGCGGTGCCTGCGCACCGGTTCAACAAGCAGCGCTTGCCGTCTCCAGCGGAGTTGCCGACGTTGTGGTCGTCTACCGCGCCTTCAACGAAAGATCCGGTCACCGATTCGGCGCCGGGCCGCCACCTTTTGCGTACAACGCGTCGACGGACCAGGAGTATCGGAACTGGATCAACCCGTACGGGCTTCTGACCCCGGCGCAGCAGGAAGCCTTCCTCGCCAAGCTGTACATGCACAAGTACGGGGCAACAAGCGCCGACTTCGGCCAGGTCTCGGTCCTCTCACGCAAGCATGCGGCGAACAACCCCAAGGCCTGGTTCTACGAACGCCCGATCACTATCGAGGACCATCAGAACTCACGCATGATCGCTGACCCCATCCGCCTGCTCGACTGCTGCCAGGAAAGTGACGGCGGACAGGCGCTGGTCATCGTCAGTGCGGAGCGCGCCCGCGACCTGCCGCACAAACCTGCGGTCATCAGTGGCGCTGCGCAAGGTGTAGGTCCGCAACAGATTTCGATGAGCAGCTACTACCGCGACGACATCGACAGCATGCCGGAAGTCGAACTCGTGGCGCGCCAACTGTGGGACCAGGCCGGTATCGGGCCGGACGACATCGATGCCGCAATTCTCTACGACGCCTTCACTCCGATGGTTCTGCTTCAACTCGAGGAGTACGGATTCTGCGGTCGGGGCGAGGCAAAAGACTTCATCGCCGACGGCAATCTCGAGCTGGACGGTCGCCTGCCGATCAACACCCACGGCGGTCAACTCGGTGAGGGATACATCCACGGCGTCAACGGTATTGCCGAAGGTGTTCGCCTGATCCGCGGCACCTCCACCAATCAACCGACCAAAACTCTGGACAACGTGCTCGTGACCGGCGGCTCTCCCGTCCCGCACAGTGCGCTCGTCCTCTCGGCAGATCGCTGAATCTGCCGCCTATTCGAGAAAGCAGGAACAAGATGAGCGAGCGGATCACCTACGCCAGGGCCACCCACGGCGAGGAAGAAATACAGGCTGTTGTCGACGTCTTGCGCAGCGGGCATCAAGGATTGCGCATCGGCAAGAACGTCTTCGAGATGGAAGAACGTATCGCGGCCTTGGCCGGCAAGAAGTTCGGCGTCATGTGCAACTCGGGATCCTCGGGTTTGTACTTGGCAGTCGAGCTGCTCGGACTGCCTGCCGGCAGTGAGATCATCACGTCGCCGTTGACGTTCTCCACCGACATCGCACCGATCGTGCGTGCCGGTCTGGTGCCGGTGTTCGTGGACGTGGAACCCAACACGTTCAACGTCGACGTCACCAAGATCGAAGCCATGGTCACCGCGAAGACCGGTGCCATCCTGATGCCGAACCTGGCCGGCAACTGCCCAGACTGGGACGTCATCCGTGATATCGCTGATCGCCATGGACTCAAGGTGATCGAGGATTCGTGTGACGCGATCGGCGCCACGCTCCGCGGTACTCCCACCGGGTCTCGGGCGGACATCGTCGTCACCAGTTTCTCGATGGCACACATCATCACGTGCGCGGGAACCGGTGGAATGGTGTGCGTCGACGACGAAGCCAGCCGTGACAAGGCTTTGCTGCTTCGCCGCTGGGGCCGTCGTAGCGAGCCGAACCTGTTCGGCAGTACCAAGTCCGGCCGAGTCTTCCGTGAAGAACTCGACGGCGTCGACTACGACAACGACTTCATCTTCGAGCTCATGTCGTGGAACTTCGAGCCCTCCGAACTCGGCGCAGCTTACGGCGTCGTGCAGCTCGACAAGCTGGAACAGAACTACAAGACGCGTAAGGCAACATTTGCGGCCTTCTCGGCGGCATACGGCGCCCACCCTGAATTCTTCACGACGCCGGTAGAACTCGACGGTCTCGACACGGCGTGGCTGTGTTACCCGGTGATGATCAACGAGAACGCCCCCTTCACGCGCAGCGACCTGCAGGAAGCCATCGAGGCCGACGGCATCGACACCCGAACCGTGTGGAGCGGCAACGTCACTCGTCACCCCATGATGAACAACATCGAATTTCGCCAGCCGGCCGAAGGTTTGCCGGAAGCGGACGCAGTTTTTGCCCGCGGCATGACACTCGGCATGAGCCACGGTTTGCGTGACGACGAAGTTGCTCGGATTGCGGAGAGCATCAATCGCTTCGCCGCGAAGTTCAAATAGCATGACGAGGCGCTTTGACGGCCGCCGAGCGCTTGTCACCGGTTCCAGTCGCGGAATCGGTGCGGGCGTCGCGGAGCGACTGGCAGCGGAAGGTGCCGACGTCGCTCTCGTGGCTCGGACGCTCGGTGCACACGCAACCCTGCCGGGCAGTCTCGAAGAGACTGCGGCTCGAATTGCCAAGTACGGAACCAAAGTCGAGATAGTTGTCGCAGATCTGACGGACGAGCAGCAGCGCGACACCGTTGTGCCGCTGGCGATCGAGAAGCTTGGCGGGACTATAGACATCCTGGTGAACAACGCGGCAGCGGCGATCTATCAGCCGCTCTCGGATTACCCACTGCGGCGGCGACGGTTGATGTTCGAGGCAAATGTCCATGCACCGCTCGATCTGATGCAAGCCGTGGTGCCGGGGATGGTGGCAAACGGATACGGCTGGATCGTGAACGTGTCCAGTGGCACCGTCAAACCGTGGCATGGCCCGCCGTTCACGTGGGTCGAACCGGGAACTGCCATGACCGTGTACGGCGCGTCCAAAGCAGCGCTCAACAGGATGAGCAACGGCATGGGCGTGGAGCTTTACGGCCAGGGGGTTCGCGTCAACACGGTTCAACCGCGGGCAGCGGTGCTCAGTGAGGGCGCCAGGGTCCTGGTCGGTGAGACTATCCGGCCGGATCAGGTCGAATCTATGGAAGAAATGGTGGAAGCGGTCACAGCGCTGTGTGATTGCGACACCGAGTTCACCGCGCGCTCGAGCGTCAGCTTGGACCTGATCGACGAGTGGTCCCTGACCGTGCGTGGTCTGGACGGAACGGCATTACCGGAGAACCCGGCATTACGAACCGAGGAGTTGGCATGAAGCCCGTCATCGTGGACGCAGCACGAACGCCGTTCGGCAAGCGTGAGGGTTGGCTGTCCGGAGTCCACGCGGCGGAACTGTTGGGTTATGCGCAGAAAGGCGTGCTGGATCGGGTGGGCGTGGATCCTGGCGCGGTCGACCAGGTCATCGGCGGCTGTGTGACGCCTCTCGGTGAGCAGTTCGGAAACATCGTGCGTACGTCCTGGATGCATGCGGGCCTTCCGTTGAAAGCGGGCTGCACCACGATCGACGCGCAGTGCGGAACCGCGCAGCAATCGGTGCAGTTGATTGCCGGGCAGATTGCCATCGGTGCAGTCGACGTGGGTGTGGCGTGCGGTGTGGAACTGATGTCCCGCGCTCCGTTGACGTACAAGGTGGGTACCGGCGTCGGAACACCACGTCCGGAGTCGTGGTCACTCGATACCGTCGATCAGTACACCGCGGCCGATCGGATTGCTGTCAAGCGCGGTTTCGGCCGCGAGGATCTCGACTCCTTCGGGCTGCGCTCGCAGCAGCGAGCCGCAGCAGCATGGGAGGCAGGACGCTTCGACTCGCACATCATCGATGTGGTCGCTCCGGGCTCTGACGCTCCGGTCCATCGGGATCAGGGTCTGCGCGAATCGAGTCTCGAAGGACTCGCGAAACTGCGGACCGTTCAAGAGGGCGGATTGCACACCGCTGGAACGTCTTCGCAGGTCTCGGACGGTGCGAGTGCCGCTCTACTGATGTCCGAGGATCGAGCCAGGATGCTCGGCGTGCGGCCGCGGGCAAAGATATTGGCGCAG
Organism: Rhodococcus sp. YL-1; assembly: GCF_001942025.1. Lineage (NCBI taxonomy): Bacteria > Bacillati > Actinomycetota > Actinomycetes > Mycobacteriales > Nocardiaceae > Rhodococcus > Rhodococcus sp. YL-1. Next base: position 467,719 of record NZ_CP017299.1, read on the forward strand.
TGCGTCATCGGCGGAGACATCGAGTTCATGCTCGACGGTCCCGTGGACGCGGCAAACATCGTGCTCGGCCGCACCGGTCTGACGATCGACGACATCGACCTGTTCGAGGTCAACGAGGCATTTGCTTCGGTACCGATGTCGTTCGCGCAGGTTCACGGCGTCGATCCCGAATTGCTGAACGTCAACGGTGGTGCAATCGCGCTGGGCCACCCGGCCGGTGCAACCGGAATCAGACTGTTGGCCAATGCCATCGACGAACTGGAGCGCCGGGACAAGTCCATCGCGCTGATCGCGATCTGCGCGTCCGCCGCAACCACCTGCCTGATTCTCGAACGCATCTGACAAGAACCGAAGATTGAGGAACCTGCCATGGCACTGCCCCTGCTCGAAGATCACCGTGACCTGGCGGAAGCGGTAGCCGCATTCGCGAACCGCTTCGGTGGAATCGCCGATACGCGGAGCAACGTCAAGCGGTACGCCGCCGGTGATCGGCCGGACTCGTGGGATGGATTGGTCCGTCAGGGACTGCACGCAGTGCACCTGCCGGAGCAGTACGGCGGTGACGGGGCAGGGCTTGCCGAACTGGCGGTGGTAGTCGAGCAATTGGGTGATGCGCTTTACCCGGGACCGTACGTTCCGACGGTCATCGCCAGTGGGATCCTCGCAACAGCTGCCGGCCCGGCTGCGGAATCAATGCTGATCGAATTGGCCACCGGCGCAACCGGAGCAGTCTGCACCGGCGTGGGATTGCGCGCGGCTCGCAGCGATGCAGGGTGGGCCGTGAGCGGTTCTGCCGACCCGGCTCTAGGTCTACCCGGAGCCGATGTCGTTCTCGTGCAAGCGAACAGCGAAGACGGCGAGTTGTGGTTCCGGCTCGAGCAGTCGTCTTCCGCTGCGGTGGAGGTCGAAGACGGAGTGGATCTGACACGCTCGATCGGGACGCTGACGTTGACCGATCACAAGGTCGACGCTGGGCTGATCGTCGAGGGTCTCCAGGCGCACCGAGTTGAACTGATTGTCAACACGGTGTTGGCTGCGGAGGCGAGCGGTATAGCCGGGTGGGCGCTACGCACCGCGGTCGACTACGTGAAGTCCCGGCAGCAGTTCGGCCGTCCGGTCGGAAGCTTCCAGGCAGTTCAGCACAAGGCGGCCATGATGCTGGTCCGCTCCGAGATTGCCTGTGCCGCAGCGTGGGACGCCGCTCGGTCCGAAGAGCACGACGAGGATCAGCACAGACTTGTCTCGGCTCAAGCTGCGTTGGCCGCTTTGCCCGTCGGCATCGAGAACGCCCTCGAATGTGTCACGTTGCTCGGCGGAATCGGATTTACCTGGGAGCATGACGCGCATCTGTACTGGCGCCGGGCAATCAGTATCGCTGCGGTGGCGGGATCCGAGGTGAAGTGGGCACACACGTTGGGAGACCGGTCCGCCGATTCGGAACGGGATTTCTCCTTTGTCGACCCGGACATGCTGCCGGAACTACGAGAGCAGGTTCGCAGGGTTCTGGACGAGGTTGCGCTGCTGCCCGACGACGGAACCACCAGCGCCAGTTGGGCGCCGGCCAAGGGGAGTGCTCGACGCGCCCGATTTGCCGACGCCAAACTGGTAGCCCCACACTATCGGGCGCCGTACGGGCTGGGAGCAGGACCGAGAGAACAGGCCGTCATCGCACACGAATTCGCGATGCGAGGTTGGGCTCAACCGTCCACGGTGATCGGGGAATGGGTGCTGCCCACGATTCTCGAACACGGCAACGCCGAGCAGCAGGACAGGTTCGTCGAGCCTTCGCTGCGCGCCGACATCATCTGGTGCCAGCTGTTCAGTGAGCCGGGCGCGGGATCAGACCTGGCCGGTCTGAGCACGAAAGCGCGCAAGGTCGACGGTGGCTGGGTCCTGTCGGGTCAGAAAGTGTGGAACTCGGGCGCGCACGAGGCCGATTGGGGAGTATGCCTGGCGCGTTCCGACGCCGACGCTCCGAAACATCGTGGGCTGTCGTACTTCCTGGTCGACATGACCTCGAAAGGCATCGACGTACGTCCGCTGAAACAAGCCACCGGTAAGTCGGAGTTCAACGAGGTATTCCTCGACGACGTCTTCGTCCCGGACGACTGCCTGGTGGCGGAGCCGGGGCAAGGGTGGAAGCTTGCTGCGACAACGCTGTCCAACGAACGCCTGAGTATGGGCAGCACGCTGCACCACGGTTCGAGTCGGCTGTTCCGTCAGGTTATTGCCGACGCGAGCCACGACTGCCCTCGCGAAGACGCAGTGGAAGGCCTCGGCCGCAGTATCTCTCGTGAGTTGGCACTGTCCGCGATGAATCTACGCGGGGTGTCGGCGCGACTGGCGGGTCAGGAACCGGGCTCCGAGATCAGCGTGTCGAAGGTGTACAACGCCCTGGCGCAGCGTGAGGGCTCGCGGGATCTGTTGCGACTGCTCGGACCTCGTGCCGCCGTTGTCGACCCGTCGGCGAATTACGCGATAGACCACATCGGACTTCCCTCGATTCTGTTCGGCGGCGGAACCGTCGAAATTCAACTCAACGTCATCGCGCAGCGCGTACTCGGCCTGCCGCGTTCGTAGATCTTAGGAGTTTCACCATGTACTTGGATTTGTCGGAGGAGTCGAAGACTCTGCGCAAGGAATTGCGGGCGTACTTCGCGGAGATCATCAACGACGAAGACCGCCGTGCTCTCGTGGATCAGACCGAAGGCGGCCCCGTCTTCGATCGCATTCTGCGCCGAATGGGTAAAGACGGTTGGTTGGGCTTGGGGTGGCCGGAGGAATTCGGCGGTCGGGGTGAGAACCCCGAAGCTCTGTACGTGTTCTACGACGAAGTGATTCGCGCCAATGCGCCGCTGTCGCTGGTCACGCTGAACACCGTCGGACCCGCTCTGATCAAGCACGGGACGCAAGCTCAGAAGGACTTCTTCCTACGTCCGATCCTGGCGGGCGAGTTGATCTTTGCCATCGGCTACACCGAACCCAATGCGGGCACCGATCTCGCGGCCCTCGAAACACGCGCCCGCATCGAGGGTGACGAGCTTGTCATCAACGGCAACAAGATCTTCACCAGCGCCGGTGTGTTTGCCGACTGGGTCTGGCTTGCCGTTCGCACCGATCCCGACGCGCCTACGCATCAGGGCATTTCCGTGGTCCTGGTACCGACCAGCTCGCCGGGGTTCTCGGTCACCGAAATTCATACCGTGGGCGGAATCAGCACTTCGGCAACCTATTACGAAGATGTTCGGGTGCCGATCACCAATGTCGTCGGTGAGCTCAATCAAGGGTGGAAGCTCATCACCAACCAGCTCAACCACGAACGTGTTGCCCTGGCGGCACGCGGTGGTATAGCCAACGAGCTCTTTGCCGAGGTGGTCGAATGGGCAAAGACCGAACCCGCCGGTGACGGCCACGTCTACGACATCGGCTGGGTACGTGAGAAATTGGCGGAAGTCTACGCGCTGCTCAGTGCTGCCGACCTGATGAACCTACGACTGGTGGCGGACGTCGCCGCCAACACCTTGGGCGGCGGGGATTCGGCCGCGGCCAAGATCTTCGGTACCGAAGCTGTCGTCAGTGCGTACGGCATGCTGCAGGAAGTGCTGGGCGCCAAGGGCTTACTGCGCCCCGGCACACCCGGAGCGGTATTGGAAGGGCGAGTCGAGAACCTGGGTCGACGCGCCCAGAACAACACCTTCGGCGGTGGTACCAACGAAGTGATGCGTGAAATTGTCGCCGCAAAATGTCTGGGCATGGCGCTTGCTGCGCGTCGCCGGCCCGCTGCACAGAACGAAAAGAGCTGACATGGAATTCGAATTCGACGACAACTTGTCCGCCGTGCGGGATCTGAGTGAATCGATCTTCTCGGCGAAGTCCGGAGTGGACCGCCTGCGGGAAGTGGAGGGCGCCGGCGGTTTCGACGCCGAACTGTGGAAGCTCCTCGCCGACTCCGACGTTCTGGGAATTCCTCTGCCAGAGGAAGTCGGGGGAGCGGGACTCGGAATGCTAGGCCTGGCAGCGGTGCTCGAACAACAAGGCCGCCGGGTCGCCCAGGTGCCGCTCTGGTCGGTGATTTCGACGGCAGCGCTGCCGATTGCCGAGTTCGGCAGTACGGAGCAGAAAGCGTCGTGGCTTCCGGGACTGCTCGACGGCTCGGTGATCGTCACCGGCGCCTTCGACACCAGCTACAACGCCGAGACGGCAGTTCGCGCCGAGCCGGCTCCTGACGGCTGGGTTCTGTCGGGCCACGTCGACTCCGTACCGGCCGCCGAGTTCGCTGCCGCACTGGTGGTTCCGGTGACGATGCCGGACGGCAGTGTCACCGTGATGATCGTGCCGACGGACCGGGACGCGCTGGTGCGTACACCGCTTGCGGTGACGAACCGCGAGAGCAACAGCGCTGTGCAGTTCGACGGGGTTGCGGTTACTGCAGCTGACGCACTTCCCGCGGACGGCGCGGTGGTTCGAGACTGGACGTTACGACGTGCGCGGGTCGCTCTGGCGGCCCTGGCTACCGGCGTCTGCGAGGAAGCGCTGGCGATGACGGCGAAATACACCTCCGAGCGAGTGCAATTCGGACGTCCACTCTCGACCAACCAGGCAGTTGCCGTCCGGGCCGCCGACGCGTACCTCGACACCGAGAGCACAAGATTGACCACCCACCGCGCTGCCTGGCTGATGGACAGCGGAGTCGAGAGTGAAGCGGAAGCAGCGGCGCTGGTCGCCAAATGGTGGGCGTCGCGCGGCGGTTTGCGCGTGGTGCACGCGACCCAGCACATGCACGGCGGAATCGGCGCGGATGTCGACTATCCGATTCACCGCTATTTCCTGTGGGGACGGCAGATCGCCTTCACTTTGGGGAGCGCGGGGGCGATAGGCGCCGAACTCGCCGATCAGTTGGAGATCCGAGCCCAGATCGGGGCGTCGGCGTGAATATCTGAGACGACAGGTTCCAGTCACGGGCAGCGCGCCGGCAATCATCGCGCTACTCTGCCCTTCGTGAATCGCACCAGTTCGTTCATCAGGCCGTTGGTTCCGCGGGACCCGCACGAGCCGCACCGGGTGGCGACGCCGCTCGAACTGCTCACCGACCTCTGCTTCGTCGTGGCGGTCGCTCAAGCGGCCACCGGCCTGCACCACGCGATCAGCGAAGGGCACGCGGCTTCGGGCGTCGGGCACTTCGCGATGGCGTTTTTCGCGATCTGGTGGACGTGGCTGAATTTCACGTGGTTCACCTCGGCGTACGACAACGACGACGGAATCGCCCGGCTGCTGACCATATTCCAGATCCTCGGATCGCTGGTCCTTGCAGCCGGCATCGTCCGCTTCTTCAACGACGACGCCCTGCTGATCATCGTCGGCTACGTCATCATGCGAATAGCCCTGGTCATCCAATGGCTCAGGGTCTCGCGGAACGACCCCGAACATGCGCTCACGGCGCGTCGATACGCTCTCGGAATCGTGTTGGTCCAGATCGGTTGGATCGGTTTCTACTTCGTGCCGTCCGCCGTTTACGTCCCGACGTTCCTGGTGTTGGTTCTGTGCGAATTCGCGGTACCGATCTGGTCGGAGAAGCCGGGCATGACGCCGTGGCACCCGCATCACATCGCGGAGCGGTACTCGTTGTTCTTCATCATCGTTCTGGGCGAGACGATCCTTTCGACCACCATCGCGATCCAGGACGCGGTCGACGGTGAGCATCCGGCAGCGCAGGTCACCTACGTCGTGATCGGCGGCATTCTGATTGTCTTCAGCCTGTGGTGGTTGTACTTCCAACGCAATGCAGGCGAAGTGATCGGCGGTGACAACGTCTCACCCTTCGTCTGGGGGTTCGGTCACTACTTCATCTTCGCCGCCGCTGCCGCCATCGGTGCGGGGTTGGCCTCGCGCGTCGACTTCTGGACTCATCACGGTGACGGCAGCGCGTTGGTGACGGGTGCTGCCGTCACCGTTCCGGTCGCGGTCATCCTTGCCGCCTTGTGGTTCATCCACATTCGACTACACGACTCCTCGGTACGCACCCTCGTGCCGTTCTCGGTCGCGATAGTCGTCGTGCTCGGTGGTACCTACACCGCGGTGCCCGAGCTGGTCGCGGGACTGGCCTGCGCCGCGCTGTTGGCCGTGGAACTGATTCTGACCGAGGGCAAATCCGAAACCGTCTGAACCGGGTCAGCGAATCGCGAGTCGCTCCTTGCGGAGCCTGTCGACCTCGGGCAGATGCAGGGGTTCAAGCTCGTTCACACCCAAGGCGCGCATGAGCAGGAGGTCCGCGAGTTCGGGGTTGCGAGCCAAAGCGGGTCCGTGCATGTACGTCCCGATCACCGAACCCTGCACGACGCCTTCGAATCCGTCGCCGACGCCGTTTCCGACACCATGGGTGACACGTGCGAATCCAGAGGCTGAGCTACCCAGAGTTGTTCCGCCGCGGTGATTCTCGAAACCTGAGAGGGGCGCGGTGAGTCCGTCGATCAGCGGCTTCGTGATGACTTCGCCGATGGAACGCTTCTCCTGCGGCGAGGTTGTGACGTCGAGCATCGAGACACCGTCGACGCGTTCGCCGCTGGAGGTTTCGTACCAGTTGCCGAGCACCTGAATGGCCGCGCAGATCGCCAGAACCGGTGCGCCACGCTCGGCGGCACGTTGCAGACCAGGGTATTTCGCGAGGTGACGCGTGGCGAGGCGCTGAGCAGAATCCTCGGCGCCACCCAACGTGTACACGTCGAGCGAATCGGGGACCGGATCGCTGAGGGTGATGTCCACGATTTCGGCGTCGTAGCCGCGCATCCGCAGACGCTGACGCAGGATCAGGGCATTGCCGCCGTCGCCGTAGGTGCCCATGACGTCGGGGAGTACCAGACCGATGCGAACTGTCGAGTCAGACATTGCGAGACTCCTTCGCGATGGCAGTGTTGAGGTCACGGAAGGCCGTGTAGTTCGCCAGTACCTCCACACGTCCGGGAGGGCAGGAAGCGATGGCGCGCAACGGGTCCGGGTCGAGAGTGTGCTCGACGCCCGCGTACGTGAGGCGAACTGCCAGATCTGTTCCGCGTTCACCGGCGGCCACTACCTTGACACCTTCGAAGTGCTCGAACTTCACGTCCCACAGCCAGGAGAGGTCCTCGCCGTCCGGCACCTGACCGTTCACCGCGATGACCAGACCGTCCACCGTGGGATCGATCATCGACAGCGCTTCCTGCCAGCCGGCGGGATTCTTCGCGAGCAGCATGTGAACGGAGTGCGGTCCGACCTCGACGGTGCTGTATCGACCTGCGACTTCTTGAACCGTCGATGCGGCGGCAACTGCCCCGACCGGATCTGCACCCAAAGCCGCTGCAGCCGCTACGGCCTGAGCTGCGTTGCCGCGGTTGGCTTTTCCGGGGAGGGTCAACGTCATCGGAATCTTCAGGCCGTCGGGGCCGTAGAGATTGTCGTCGTCGAGCCACCAGGTCGGCTCGGGCCGCGCGAAGTCGGAACCGGTACTGCGCCAGTGCTTTCCCTCCCACACGATGGGTTCGCCGGTGCGCGGGCAGCTGACGGAATCGCCGGCCCAACCGCCGCCGGCAGCAACCCACACGACGTTGGTGGCGTCGTATGCCACGGAGGTGACCAGTACGTCGTCGCAGTTGGCGACGATCACCGCATTCGGATGCGCGTTGACGCACGCGCGCAGTTTCCGTTCGATCATGTTGATCTCGCCGACCCGGTCGAGTTGATCGCGGCTGAGGTTGAGCAGCACGATCACTTCCGGGTTCACGGCGTCGGCTACGTGGGGGACGTGCAGTTCGTCGACCTCGAGTGCCGCCAGCGTCGCATCGGTACGGGCGGCCAGAGCGGCAACGATCCCGGCATCCATGTTGGCGCCGTCGGCCTGCGTGGCGACGTCACCGAGTGTCGCGAGCGCTGCGGCGGTCATACGCGTGGTCGTCGACTTGCCGTTGGTGCCGGTGACCACGACGGTGCGCTTGCCGCGTCCGAGCTGAGTCATGAGCGTCGGGTCGATCTTGAGGGCGATCAGCCCGCCGATCATCGAACCCTTGCCGCGACCGGCCTTCTGCGATGCCCAAGATGCTGCTGCGGCAGCTCGCATGGCGAGCTTTCCGCGCGCTGTGATCGATAGTCCAGTTCCCACGGCCCGAGTTTGGCACAGGGCGTCGTCAGACGCCGAGTCGCGCCGGTGGTGAGGCTGCAGGTGTGTCCGAGAAAACAGTGTTCGCGGGCTTACGCCTCATCTGTGCGGCGCTCGCTCCGGCGATCACGATGACCGCCCCGACCAGTGACAACGGGCTCGGATCCTCGTGCAGGAACAGCCAGGACGCGCCGATTCCCACGACTGGCACCAGCAAGGAGAGCGGCGCCACCATGCCGGCGGGATAGCGGCCCATGAGCATCGTCCAGAGCCCGGATCCGGCGATGGTGCCGAGCAGAATGATGTAGGCCAGCCCGACCAGCGACGGCCAGGCGTCGGCGCTGAATGCGGTGCCGAGTGCGTGCCAGCCGACTGTGGGGCCTTCGACCACGGCTGACAGTGCGAGCATCGGTAACGGCGGGATGACACACATCCACAACATCAAGCGCATCGGTGCAGGCTCGCCGACGGTGTTCGCCGCAGCCAAGCGGCTGCCGAGATTGCCGAACGCCCAGGACAGGCCGCCGAGGAGTGTGAGGACGACGGGCAGCAGTGCCGCGTGGTGCGAGCGGTCCCAGCCGATCAAGGACATCCCGCCAACGGCGACGGCGATACCGGAGACCTGCCAGACGCTGAGCTTCTCGCGGAGCAGGAAAGCGCCGAGTAGGACGGTGAACGGTGCTGACGACTGCAGGACAAGTGATGCAAGGCCCGTCGGCATCCCCGAATGCATCGCCCAGAAGAGGAAGACGAACTGGCCGAATCCGAAACCGAATCCGTAGAGCAGCAGCCAACGGAGCGGTACCTGCGGACGCGGCACGAAGATGACCACCGGAATCGCGATGATCAGAAACCGCAGCGCTGCGAAGAAGAACGGCGGGAAATGATCCAGGCCGACGCGAATGGCCAGGAAGTTCAGACCCCACAAGACGATCACGGTCAGGCCGAGGAGACGGTCGCGGGGAGTCATGCCGTTAATCGTGAGCCGTACGAAGCATCAGAACAAGCGAATATAGATGCACTATCCATGTAGTTTTGCTACATGGATATTAGTCACCGTATGGATGCCACGCGCCTGCGAATCCTCCGCGAGCTCGCCGACCGAGGAACCGTCGGCGCTACTGCTCTCGCCCTCTCGATGACGCCGTCCGCCGTCTCGCAACAACTCAAGATCCTCGGACGAGAAGCGGGGGTCTCGCTCCTCGAACCGGACGGGCGCACGCTGCGCCTCACCGACGCGGGTCGAGCGCTGGTGCTTCGCGCCGACGACGTGGTGGCGGCGCTAGACCGGGCGGCGGACGAGATGGCGTCGTACCGAGGCTCGCCGCGGGGGAAGGTGCGAGTCGCGTTCTTTCCCTCCGGCGCGGCGCTCCTGCTGCCCGGTGTCCTGACGGCGCTGAAGAACTCGGACGTGGACATCGACGCCTACGACGTCGACAAACCGGCGTCGGCCGTCCCTGGGCTGTTGGCCGATCACGATGTGATCCTCACTCACCGTGACGAACGCGGAGCCGAGACGTCGTTTCCCCGGGTCAGCGTGCAACCGCTGATGCGTGAACCGATCGATCTGGTGCTGCGGCCTGATCATCCACTCGCCGAGCAGGATTCGGTCCGGCTGGAACAATTGGCCGACGAGAACTGGATAAGCGTGCGCGGCGGGTTTCCGGTCGACGACGTTCTGCTGTCGGTTGCGTCGGTAACCGGCGTCCAGCCTCGCGTCGCTCATCGGATAAACGATTTCCGCGTCATCGAAGAACTGGTGGCGGCGGGCCACGGCGTGGCTTTGATGCCGCGATACGCGATCACGCATCCCGGAGTTTCGAGGAAACCGGTGGCGGGAGTGCGCGCTGCACGAGTTTATGAATTGGCAACTCGGTTACACGCCAACCGCAGTCCGGCTATCGGAGTCGTGCTCGACGCCTTTCGTGACGTCGCGCGTGCTGTCGGTGAATGAAGGCTGTCGGTGAATGAAGGGCCGTTGGTGAATGAACGGCTGTCGGTGAATGAGCAGCTGTTGGTGAATGAACACAAAACGGGAGCGACACGATTAGTGTCGCTCCCGTTTCGGTAGTGCAATCCTCACGGTTTAGTGAGGGTCGCTTAGTGAGGGCCGGTATCAGGCGAGAGCCTTGGCCTTCAGTGCTGCGAATTCTTCTTCACTGATGGTGCCGGCGTCGAGAAGTGCCTTTGCATCTGCGATGGATTCGGCCGGGGACTTTCCGGCAACCTCACGGATGTAGCTGTCCTGTGCGTTCTTGACCTGCTGCGCAGCCTCGAGGGACCGCTGTGCCATTCCGTCACTGCGAACGATCAGGTAGACGAGCGAGGTGAGCAGCGGAATGAAGAACAGGAAGACGATCCAGATTGCCTTCACCCAGCCGGAGGTCTTGTGATCGCGGAACAGGTCGGTGATGATCGAGAAGAGCAGGATCAAGTACGCGATGAACGCGAAGCTGATGATGATCAGCCAGAGGAAGTCCCAAAAGGAATCCATTGTCGAGCTCCATTTCACAAGTCGGATTTGTCTGAGCTGACTATCTCACGCGCACGTGGCGTCTGCATCATCCTCGATGGGTGAATTCTTTTTGTTAACTTCGCTAACCGACTCTTTCGGGACCAATGTCATGCCGAATCGAAAACATCGACCGAAAATCTTCAGTGCTCTGAAAACGACCCTGGCCCCACCCGAAAATCGGGTGAGACCAGGGATTGTTCACGAGTCAGGAGCTGAGTGTCAGCTGGCGCGGTTCACTGCCGAGACCACAGCGCGCAGCGAGGCCGTCGTGATCGACGTGGCGATACCCACACCCCAGACGACGGTGCTCTGACCCTCCGGGCCCGTCACGGCGCACTCGACGTAGGCCGCGGCCTGGGCGTCGTCACCGGCGGACATCGCGTGCTCGGAGTAGTCGAGGACACGAACGTCGAAGTTGATGCTTCCCAGCGCGTCGACGAAGGCAGCGAGCGGGCCGTTGCCGGTTCCCGAGATCTCCTGCTCCTTGCCGTTCACCTTGACGATTGCGGTGATCGCATCGGTGCCGCCGTCCTCCTCGGACGCGGTGACCTTCTGCTTCATGCGCTCGAGCGGGGTGATGGGAGCGAGGTACTCCTCGTGGAAGACGTCCCACATTTCCTTCGGCGAGACCTCGCCGCCCTCGCCGTCGGTGATCTTCTGGACCGACTGCGAGAACTCGACCTGCAGACGACGCGGCAGCACCAGACCGTGATCGGCCTTCATGATGTATGCGACGCCGCCCTTGCCGGACTGCGAGTTCACACGGATGACGGCCTCGTAGCTGCGGCCGACGTCCTTCGGGTCGATCGGCAGGTAGGGGACCTGCCAGAGAATGTCGTCGACGTCGGAGTTCTGGCTGTCGGCGTCGACCTTCATGGCGTCGAGGCCCTTGTTGATCGCGTCCTGGTGGCTGCCGGAGAACGCGGTGTAGACCAGGTCGCCGCCGTACGGATGACGCTCGTGGACGGGCAGCTGGTTGCAGTACTCGACCGTGCGACGGATCTCGTCGATGTTCGAGAAATCGATCTGCGGGTCGACGCCGCGCGTGAACATGTTCAGAGCGAGAGTGACCAGGCAGACGTTGCCGGTGCGCTCACCGTTGCCGAACAGGCAGCCTTCGATGCGGTCCGCGCCGGCCTGGTAGCCCAGCTCGGCTGCAGCGACACCCGTGCCGCGGTCGTTGTGGGGGTGCAGCGACAGGATGACCGAATCGCGGCGGGCCAGGTTGCGGTGCATCCACTCGATGGAGTCGGCATACACGTTGGGTGTAGCCATCTCGACGGTGGCGGGCAGGTTCAGGATGACCGGGTTGGCCGGCGTCGCACCCAGGGTTTCGGTGACGGCGTCACATACTTCCTTGGCGTACTCGAGCTCGGTGCCGGTGTAGGACTCGGGCGAGTATTCCCAGCGCCAGTTCGTGTCCGGGTACTTCTTCGACTCGGCGAGGACCAGTTCGGCGGCGTCGGTGGCGATCTTCTTGATCGTGTCCTTGTCGGCGCGGAACACGACGCGGCGCTGCAGAATCGAGGTGGAGTTGTAGAAGTGCACGATCGCGTTCTCGGCACCTTCACAGGCCTCGAACGTGCGCTTGATCAGCTCGGGACGCGACTGCGTCAGCACCTGGATGGTGACGTCGGACGGGATGGCGCCGTCCTCGATGATCTCGCGAACGAAATCGAAGTCCGTCTGGCTCGCGGACGGGAAGCCGACCTCGATCTCCTTGTAGCCCATACGAACCAGGAGATCGAACATACGACGCTTGCGCGCCGGGCTCATCGGATCGATCAGCGCCTGGTTGCCGTCGCGCAGGTCAACGGCACACCACTGGGGTGCTCGGTCGATGATCTTGTCCGGCCAGGTGCGGTCGGGCAGCGTGACCGTCTCGACCTCTTCGGCGAACGGGCGGTAGCGGAACGTCGGCATCGACGAGTTCTTCTGCGTGTTCCACGCAGGCTGGTCGGACGGTGCCGGCTTCGTGGGCGGGGTGATGGTGCGAGTGCCGGTGGTGAATGCGTCAGCGGGGGACATGGGTGTGATCTCCAGGATTGTGGACCCGGCCTGTTGACCTGTTGGTCAAGACCATGAGTCCGGAAGGCTTGGTCGACCGGCGCACAAAAACCCCGCGGCGGGAGGCCAGTCTGGATCAGACCCCGTCGCGGCAACCAAGAAGGAGTGCGCGCTGCATGCACAGCACTCTACTCCTGGATTTCGCGAGAAATCGGTGGGGTTCGCCCTCATGTCCAATTTGTCGCCGAATTGTGCTGCCGTTTCGGCCCCGAAAATGGTGGACTGTCGTCCATGGATCCCCGAATCGCCGTGGCGAGGACGTACCTCGACGCGCTCCGCAGTCACGATGGCAGTTCCGTACCGCTGGCTCCGGACGCGGTACGCCACGAGGTCGGGCTCAAGACCGGATTTTCGGGGAATCATTTGCGGCGCAGCCTTTCCGGAGGTCCTCAGTATCGCGTGATCCGCGACATTCGTGAGGTGGAGTGGACGGTCGACGGGGACGACCTGACGGCTGACTACCTCCTCGACGCCGGGTTGTTCGGGCGGAACCTGATGACCGTTCGGGTTACCGAGACCTTCCGGATACCCGCTGACGATCACCGCATTCACCACATCACCGCGAAGATTCGACCGGCGCGCGCCAAGCACACGTGATGCGCTCGATCCGCTGGATCGTCTGTTCACTGCTGATCGTTCTCGCTGGTCTCGGTGCTGCCGGCTCGGTGCTCGCGCTGTTCGTCCACACCCAGGTGAACGACACCGACAGTTACGTCGAGACGGTTGCCCCGTTGGCTTCCGAACCTGCTGTCCAAGCGGCTGTCGTTGATCGGCTGACCGAGGAACTGACGCAGCGGTTGGACCGGTTTCCGCAGGTGGTGACGAGACAAGCCGAGAAACTTGTTCGGGAGGCGGCTCAGTCGTTGGTCTCCAGCGACCAGTTCGCGACGCTCTGGACCGCGGCCAACCGTCAGGCGCACGCGCAACTTGCTGCGATGGTGACCGGCAGAGCCACCGACGGCATCGTTCGGTCCGACGACAGCGGAACAGTCACCTTGTCCCTCGAGCCGATCATGACAGAACTGCGGACGAACCTCCGCGATCGCGGATTCACCGTCGTCGATCGTCTTCCGACGTTCGATCCGCAGTTCGAGATCCTGCAATCCGACGAGCTGGTGCGGGCCCAGGACCTCTCGAACACTCTCGACCGGGCAGCGGCCTGGCTGCCGTGGGTGTCGCTGGCCTGTGCGATCGCGGCCGTCGCAGTTGCGCCGAGGAGAATGCGCGCACTGTCCCTGGTCGGGCTGGCGACGGCGGTGGCGATGATCGCCCTGTTGGTGGCGCTGGCCGTCGTGCGCCGGGTCTATTTACAGAATTCAGACATACCGTCATCTGAGGCGGCAGTCGCGGTGTACGACGCGCTGGCAGTTTCGCTGGTCAGCAGTATCCGCGTGCTTCTCGCCTGCGGAGTTGCCGTCACGGTGGTCGGTTACGTTGCCGGTGGCTCGCGTTCTGCGACGTTGATGCGATCGCGGATCTCGCAACTGATCCCGCGCGGATCTGAGGCGAACAGCAGTACGCATCGGGAAGTCCCAGGACCACCTCGGTAAGCTCGACCTCTGGTATCTGTAAACAATTTCGACCTGGAGGTAGAAACGCGTGGCTCTCGTCGTCCAGAAGTACGGCGGATCCTCGGTGGCAACCGCCGAGCGCATCCGACGAGTCGCTGAACGGATCGTCGAGACCAAGAAGGCCGGCAATGATGTCGTCGTCGTGGTGTCAGCGATGGGCGATACCACCGATGAGCTGCTCGATCTGGCTCAGCAGGTGTGCCCTTCCCCGCCGGCCCGTGAAATGGACATGCTGCTGACCTCGGGTGAGCGCATCTCCAACTCCTTGGTAGCGATGGCAATTCACTCCCTCGGCGCCGAAGCTCGTTCGTTCTCGGGCTCACAAGCCGGAGTCATCACGACCGGCAGCCACGGAAACGCCAAGATCATCGACGTCACGCCGGGCCGTGTTCGCACTGCGCTGGACGAAGGCTCGATCGTTCTGGTCGCCGGATTCCAAGGCGTCAGCCAGGACAGCAAGGACATCACGACGCTCGGACGCGGTGGCTCGGACACCACTGCCGTGGCGTTGGCAGCTGCACTCAACGCCGACGTCTGCGAGATCTACACCGACGTCGACGGCGTTTTCTCCGCCGATCCGCGCATCGTCCCCGACGCTCACCGCCTCGAGACGGTTTCCTTCGAGGAAATGCTCGAACTCGCAGCGTGTGGTGCCAAGGTGCTCATGCTCCGGTGCGTCGAGTACGCCCGTCGTTACAACGTGCCTGTGCACGTCCGTTCGTCATACACCACCAAGCCCGGAACAATCGTGTCCGGATCGATGGAGGACATTCCTGTGGAAGAGGCCCTGATCACCGGAGTCGCGCACGATCGCGGCGAAGCCAAGATCACCGTTGTCGGATTGCCGGACACACCGGGACACGCTGCCAAGGTGTTCCGCGCAGTCTCCGATGCCGAGATCAACATCGACATGGTGCTGCAGAACATCTCCAAGGTGGAGACAAACAAGACGGACATCACCTTCACGCTTCCGACGGCCGACGGCCCCCGCGCCGTCGAGATCCTGACCAAGCGTCAGGAAGACATCGGCTTCACGCAGATCTTGTTCGACGACCACATCGGCAAGGTTTCCCTGGTCGGCGCCGGAATGCGGAGCCACCCGGGCGTCACCGCCACGTTCTGCGAGGCGCTGGCCAAGGCAGACATCAACATCGACCTCATCTCGACCTCTGAGATCCGCATCTCAGTGCTGGTCAAGGACACCGAATTGGACGACGCTGTACGTGTCATCCACGACGCTTTCGGGCTCGGTGGCGAAGAAGAAGCAGTAGTACACGCTGGAACGGGACGGTAATTTCTCATGACGACTATCGCTGTTGTCGGTGCGACCGGTCAGGTCGGCATCGTCATGCGCACTTTGCTCGAAGAGCGGAACTTCCCCGCGGACAAGGTGCGGTTCTTCGCATCTGCACGCTCCGCCGGTAAGAAGCTGCCCTTCCGCGGCGAAGAGATCATCGTCGAGGATGCGGCCGCCACATCGGATGAGGACCTGAAGGGCATCGACATCGCCCTGTTCTCAGCCGGTGCGACGCTCTCGCGCGCCCAGGCTCCTCGCTTCGCTGCTGCCGGCGCGACCGTTGTCGACAACTCTTCGGCATGGCGCAAGGATCCCGAGGTTCCCCTCGTGGTCAGCGAGGTCAACCCGCAGGACACGCAGAACCTGGTCAAGGGCATTATCGCGAACCCCAACTGCACCACCATGGCAGCGATGCCGGTGCTGAAGGTTCTGCACGACGAAGCCGGTCTGCAGCGTCTGATCGTCTCCAGCTACCAGGCCGTGTCCGGTAGCGGCATCGCCGGCGTCGAGGAACTCCTCGGCCAGGTGCGCGCCGTAGTCGGAGACGCGGAGAAGCTGGTTCACGACGGCAGTGCCGTCGACTTCCCGGCCCCGAACAACTACGTCGCCCCCATCGCGTTCAACGTCCTGCCTCTCGCAGGTTCGCTGGTCGACGACGGAAGCGGCGAGACCGACGAGGATCAGAAGCTCCGCAACGAGAGCCGCAAGATCCTCGGACTTCCCGATCTGTTGGTTTCGGGTACGTGCGTGCGCGTTCCCGTCGTGACCGGGCACTCGCTCGCGATCAACGCAGAGTTCGCCAACCCGCTCTCGGTTGCTCGCGCCAAGGAGATCCTCGCCGACGCTCCGGGCGTCGAGCTGGTCGAGGTTCCGACGCCGCTGGCCGCTGCCGGTGGCAACGCGTCGCTGGTCGGTCGTATCCGTCAGGATCCGGGTGTCCCGGAGGGACGCGGACTCGCGCTCTTCGTTTCGGGCGACAACCTGCGTAAGGGTGCCGCGCTCAACACGATTCAGATTGCCGAGCTGTTGGTCGGCTAGATCTTTCGTTCGGTACCGGCCCCGCACCTAGGTGTGGGGCCGGTGTCGTTTCGACAGGCGCTCTAGTCGAGTTCGGAAATGGCGACCAGGCCACCGAGGTACTCGGCATCCGAATACGCTTTGGCGAGTAGCGCTCCGAGCTCACCGAGAGCTTCGGTGTCGCTGCCGTACGCAACAAACATGCCCGCTTCGGGATCGGTGCCGAAGCGGCCCTCCAGATGCGGTGCATCGCGGCCTACCACTGCGTGGGCGACCGACGCCCAGTCGTAACCGGAGCCTTCGAAACCCTCTACCTGCTCGAATATCGATGCCACCTTGCCGAAATGCTGGTCGGTGAGCATCAGTGACCAGTTGCCCGGAGACGTTTCGAAAAGCTGTAGCGGTTCGATCGATGGTGATGTCATGCGTGTATTGAAGCAGATCCGACCGACAGGTTTCAGTCGGCCGCTAACGCCCGACCGATTGTGCGAGAGCCACGGCAAAACTGGAAAGTCGTTCTCGGGTATAGGTTTCGGGATCACTGACGGCCAGTCGTCCGAGCATTTCGGCGAACGACATCATGGTGTGTGCGAGGAGAACCGGATCAAGGCCTTCGAGCTTCGACTCGAGGGCAATCCCGGCGCGGGCCAGTTCTTCGGCGCGGGCGAAGACAGCTCCGCGAGAGAGCTTCAACAAGCCGTGATACTCGCTGGGGGCGTTCTCGACAGACGTCAGAATCAGGCGCCAGCGCGTCGGGTTCTCCAGTACGGCGTCGACGAAGGCGCCGACGGTCCCGGTGTACGACGCCGCTGGGCCGAGTTCGCTCAGATCTGTCGGCATGGTTTCGAGCACCTGAGCGATGGCTCGCTCGTGCTCGCGGCGCAGCAGTGCAGCGACGAGATCGGTCCTGGTATCGAAAATCGTGTAGAGGACGGGCTTGCCGACACCGGCTTCGGCAGCGACGGATTCCATGCTGAGGTTGTGCAGGCCAACGCGGCCGGTGACCTCGAATGCTGCGTCGAGGAGCTGCTCGCGACGTTGCTCGGGCGCCATGCGAGGGGCGTACTTGCGCCGCGGTGTATCCGTTGCGTCAGCTTGTGACCTGGTCATCGTATGCATCACCTCCGCTCTCACCCTAATCTGCCTGCCACTTCTTCGTGAATAATACGCAACCGTTGTATTCATCGTCTGCAATTGTTACGGTGGCGTTGTATTCGAATGGTGCTCAGTGAGGCGCCTCTGCCGAGATCTCGAGGAGAACAACCGCTATGACAGCGTCGACCTCTTTAGTGCCGAATGATCTGTTGCTCCATCCCTCCACGTACGATCGGCCGGAGTTCGACGCGACCACGCGGAGACTGCTGGGCGCGACCGTCGACTGGTTCGAGGCGCGTGGAAAGAATCGACTTCTGGCCGACTATCACGACAAGATCTTCTACTCCGACTTCCTCGACTTCGCGGCAAAGGAAGGCCTGTTCGCCACATTTCTGACGCCCGCCCGCGACAGTGGTGGCGACTCCGACAAGCGCTGGGATACCAGTCGTATCGCCGCGCTGTCCGAGATCCTCGGCTTCTACGGACTCAACTACTGGTACCCGTGGCAGGTGACCATCCTCGGTCTCGGGCCGGTGTGGCAGAGCGACAACGAGACGGCAAGGGCGCGAGCAGCTTCCGCTTTGGCTTCCGGAGGCGTTGCGGCATTCGGACTGTCCGAGAAAGAGCATGGCGCGGACGTCTACTCCACCGACATGGTCTTGACGCCCAACGGCAGCGGCGGGTACCTAGCCAGCGGTTCGAAGTACTACATCGGAAATGGCAACTGCGCCAACACGGTCTCTGTCTTCGGCCGTGTCGACGGAGTGGAGGGCACTGATCAGTACGTCTTCTTTTACGCCGACTCGGACCATCCGGCATTCACCGTGGTGAAGAACATCGTTCCGGCCCAGATGTACGTAGCGGAGTTCTCACTCGTCGACTATCCCGTTGCGGCAGAGGATATCCTGCATACCGGCGAGGCAGCATTCAGTGCCGCACTCAACACCGTGAACATCGGAAAATTCAACCTGTGCTTCGGCGGAATCGGTATGTCGACTCATGCCTTGTACGAGACGATTACCCACGCGCACAATCGAATCCTGTTCGGCCATCCCGTCACGGCGTTCCCACACGTACGACGTGAATTCGTCGACGCGTACGCGCGCCTGCTGGCGATGAGGCTCTTCTCGGATCGTGCGGTGGACTACTTCCGCACCGCATCGCCCGAGGACCGCCGCTACCTCTTGTCCAATCCCGTCACCAAGATGAAGGTGACAACCGAGGCACAGAAGGTGATCGGACTGCTCTCCGACATCGCTGCGGCAAAGGGCTTCGAGAAGGACAGCTACCTCGCGGTGGCCAAGATGGATGTCGACGGGCTGCCCAAGCTCGAGGGGACCGTCGCCGTCAATCTCGCCCTGATCGCCAAGTTCATGCCGGCGTACCTCTTTGCCCCCGAGTCATTTCCGGCGATTCCGACGCGCAACGACGCAGCCGACGACGAGTTCCTGTTCCGTCAGGGTCCGGCACGGGGGTTGTCGAAAGTTCGATTCGACGACTGGCGAGCGGTGTACGCGAAGTTTGCGGATGTTCCCAACGTTGCACTGTTCGTGGACCAGGCAGAAGCGCTCGTGACCCTTCTAGCCGAAGCTGCACCGGATGCGGCGCAGCAGGTCGACTTGGACTTCGGCCTTGCGATCACCGAACTCTTCACCCTCGTCGTCTACGGCCAGTTGATCCTCGAACAAGCCGAGATCTTGGGATTGGACGAGGAGCAGCGGAACGGTGGGGTGCTGGATCAGATCTTCGATGTCCTGGTCCGCGACTTCAGTGCTGCAGCGGTGGAGTTGTACGGAAAACCCAGCGCCAGTGAAGATCAGCAACGGTTGGCACTGGCATCTATCCGGCGCCCCACGTTCGCGGCGGAGCGATTCGAGTACGTCTGGCAGCAAGTAGTCGCCTTGTCTGGTGCCTACGAAATGAACGGTGCCGGCTCAACGAACGGGGAGGAATGAAATGTCTGAACTGACGATGAATCGACCGCGTGAGGATTACGGCTTCTTCGGCCCAGGATCACCCAGTTGGAAGATCTGGGCCGCGCCGACAGCGCTGATCGGGTTCCAGCGGTCGGTGGTGCTCGAGCACTTCGACCCCTTCTTGGCTGCCGCAGTGGCAGACATGAGCGGGATTTACAGCGATCCGGCCGGGCGACTCGACCGAACCTTGGCGTACTTCCTGACCGTCGCCACTGCCGACGGGCGGACAGCACTGGCGCTGTCCGACCACCTCATGACAGTTCATGCTCAGGCTACGGGCGTTGAACCGATCACCGGAACTCGTTACAGCGCAAACAATCCGGCGTCACAACTCTGGATCCACGTGACGGGTTGGCATTCGGTGCTCAAGTGCTACGAGATGTATGGGCCGGGCCCGCTTTCAGCTGTCGAAGAGCAGCGGTACTGGGAAGAATGCGTGATCGCTGCCGAACTACAGACATGCAAGACCTCCGACGTTCCACGCTCCCGAGACGAGGTACGTGAGTACTTCGCTGAAGTCAGGCCCAGATTGTGTACCTCCGAGCGTGCCAACCGGGCGATGCACTACTTGTTGAGAACACCGAGAGCGCAGGGGAAGACGAAGTTCGCGACATTCAGCCGATTGGTCGCGCCGGCCACTATCGCGACTTTGCCCGGCTGGATGCGAACGATGGGTGGGTTCGATCAGCCAGCGTTGTTGGACAGAGCAATTGCGCCCGCGGTGCGAACGGCAGTCCGGTTGGGTAGTTCACCGAAGAACATGACCACTGCTCTGAAAGTCATTGCGCCGATGACGGGCAAGGTGTTGGAGCGCCACCTGCGTGACGAGCAACCCCTGGACCCGAGAGTTGTCACGCCAGCGGAGATTCGGGAGCGATTCCCGCGAGCCGCCAAGGTTGCGCAGGCCGTCTGACGGGTTCGCCACGGCCTGTTGGCACCGCATCGGGGGGATCCCTTCGACGCGGTGCTCGGCCGTGTTCTGTTGTGCCTGAGGTTCGTTCTCAGGTTTTGAAGGTGGTGTTCGCCGGCCTGGGTTGCTGCCCGGGGTCGATCGAGGGTGGCGGGATGAACCAGGGTTTGTTGTCGGCGCCGATGCGGATTTCCCATTTCCCGACGAACCCTGATTTGCGGTGCATCAGTCGGTGGTGTGAACGGCACAGCAGGACCAGGTTGTTCATCACCGTCGGGCCGCCGTTTGCCCAGTGCCGGATATGGTGCGCATCGGTCCAGGCGGGCACGCATGTGCAGCCCGGGAACGCGCAGCCTCTGTCTCGGGCAATCAACGCAGTCCGTTGTTCGGCGGTGACCAACCTCTTTCCTGGTTGCGCATCCAAGGGCGCGCCGTGATCGTCGAGCAGGACGGTCGACAGGAAACAATCACACCCGAGAAGCCTGGTCTGCGACACCGAGAGTGGCCCGAGCCAGGGCATGTGCCCGACATCAAGATCAGACACAGCCACTCCACCACCATCAGTTGGTGTGGCGGCGCAGTCTCGATGCTCAGCGAGATCATGGGCATTGATGTGCACGTTCACATGCGGACGTTGGCCACCATCGGTACCGGTCTTGGCGCAATCGAGATAGCGGCGGATCAGTTCGGTGAACCCGTCCGCGGTGCGTTTCGCTGCCGACCGGGCATCGGGGGTCCCGTCCAGTGCGGGGGTGGGCATCGTCAGATTCGACAACGCCGACAACAACATTTCACCGGTGAGGGCGTCGAAATCCCCACGCACCACCACCCGACCGTTCAATGTCGAGGCGATCCGCAACTCGTTCCGGTCGACGTCTTCGGCGGGTGGAATCTCATCGGATTCGAACAACCGCTCCAAGGTCGCGATCACGTTCCGCACCTTCGTCGTCGTCGCCTCCACACCCGACGCAGCAGCGAGCAACAAATCGATGCACTTCGGTAGCGCCTCCTCCGGCATGCCTTTAGGTGGTGATTCACAGAACGCCACGATCAACACGGCATGATCGAAGGAGCAATCCCCGCCATCGAACCGAGCCGCCACCGCCGGAAACGGCCGCAAAGCCGCACCCAACGCGGCGATCTTCTTCCCGTCCCGAACCTGCAGCATCGTGTTGGCCGCCAACCAGGACCCCACTCCGCGGCTGGCAATCACCTGATCATCCGGGCGCAACGACAACTCGTCCACCACCGTCACACGAACGGCTTCCAGGCGCAGAATCTCCGCACTCGCCGACACCGCAGCAGCGCGCAACTCGGCAGCAGTCAACTGCCACAACCGTCCGCGTAACCCCACCGCAGAACCAGACACCACATCCGACAACAAGACACTCATTGAATCCCCCGATCCCCTCCCCGAATCATACTCGAACATGCGTTCGAGTCAAGAGCGTTTTCGAATCTTCGGCTTCTCGCAAAGCTGCAAGAGTGCATCCGTTGTCCGCAAACGTGTTTCGTCGGGACGGAGGAGGTCGTCGAGTACGGCGACCGGTGCGGTGGGGTAAGGTCGCCGATTTTCGAGCTTTGGTTGGAGAAGGTGGTCGGTGTTTGACCGTGCGGGCACACGGGTAACCCGCTCCGGATGCCGTCAGCGTGAGGGGGCCGTGAGTGGACGAGTCACACAAGATCCGTCGCCGATCGTTTGTTCAAGGGCTTGGCCTGCTGGCCGGTCTGAGCGCGTTGTCCGCTGGATCAGCGACGGCTCGACCACCTGATGTCGATCCACTGCGCCCGTTCCAACTTCCGTCGCCCCGTCTGGAACCGTTTCGGGAGACCCTTCCTGTCCTGCCGGGCATTTCGGGTGGCAACCTGGAGCTTCGTGCGGCATCGTCGATGCACCGATTCCATCCGGACCTACCGTCGTCGCCGTCGCTGGGTTACGGCGGAATGGATTATCTGGGCCCCACCATCGAAGCTCACGTCGATCAGCTCGTCACAGTCCGATATGCCAATGACATTTCTGCGTATCCGCTTGCCGCGGATGTCGATCCGGGTCTGCACGGCGTCAGCGACCTCGACCGCACACAGGTCCCCACCTCGCTTCACCTGCACGGAGGAGTTACTGCACCGCAGTTCGACGGGCATCCGGAGCTGATCCAGCGTCCGGGCGAAGGTTTGGTTCACGAATACACGAATGGTCGTGCGGCCGGCAATCTTTGGTATCACGATCACGCCATGGGAATGACGCGCCTCAACGTCTACGCCGGGCTGGTCGGGATGTATTTTCTCCGTGACGACGCAGATACAGGCACCACCGGGAATTCTCTCGGCTTGCCGTCCGGCGAATTCGAGCTTCCGATGATTCTGCAGGACAAGGTCTTCACCTCCGACGGTCAACAGAGTGTCCGTTCCACGTGGCTCACTCCGCAGGGTTCCTGGGATCCGGCGACTCCCGGTGACGTGGGTGTAGTGAACGGCGTCGTATGGCCGAAAGTGGAGGTGGCTCGCGGACTGTACCGATTGCGACTGCTCAATGCCGCAACCTATTCGGTGTGGAATCTGCACTTCGCAAATCGTATGCGGTTCTGGGTGATCGGTTCCGAAGGAGGATTTTTGGCCGCTCCGGCGCCGACGGATCACGTCCGGCTGAGTCCGGGTGAACGCGCTGATCTGCTGGTCGACTTCAGCATGCTCGAGCCGGGCACGACGGTGGAATTGCGCAACGACGAACCGGTACCCCTTGCGGTGGCGCAACGCGGCACACAGGTGATGCCGGTCTTCTGTCGGTTCGACGTGGGCAGCGCAAAGGGATTCACCGGCTCGATCCCGCAGCAGCTGAATTCCGTTGCTGCCGAACCGGCGTCCCCGGATGTGGTGCGAAATCTCACGATCATGCAGCTGTCGCGTCCCTCGGACTACCCGTCGATCACTATGTCGCTCAACAATTTGAGGTTCACCGATTCGGATATCGAACTGCCACGTCAGGGAGCCGTCGAGCAATGGAATCTGATCAACATCACCACGGAACCACATCCGATTCATCTGCACCTGGTGGCGTTCCGCGTTGTGGGACGCCAAAGCCTCGACACTGCAGCACTGATGCAGCGGTATCCGGTGCCTGACTTGGGGGTCCGGTGGACGCCGTCGGCAGAGGAATTCGTGACCTCTTCGCTGCGGCCTCCCGAAGTGTGGGAAACGGGGGAGAAGGACACTGTCATCGTGGATGCCAACTCGATCACCCGCGTGATCGTGCGCTTTCCGACGGCCGACGAGTTGGGCTTCGATCCGGATGCAACTTTCGCGAGAGGTTCCATGGCAGACCACTCGGCACACGGAGAAGCCGGTATGGGGGACTTGCAGGGGTACGTCTGGCACTGCCACATGCTCGATCACGAAGACCACGACATGATGTTGCGATATCGGGTGGTGACGTAGCCTTCAAGGGGAGAAAAGTTCCCAGAGGAGGCAGCTGTGTCGGAAGGTGCGCCCACCGGGCCCCTGGACGGATATCGGGTGATTGAACTCGGAACCTTGATCGCCGGGCCCTTCGCCGGGAAACTGCTCGGCGACATGGGCGCCGACGTGATCAAGATCGAATCGCCGGACCGCCCGGACCCGCTTCGTACCTGGGGTCAGGCCGAGCAGGACGGTCATCGATTCTTCTGGACGGTTCACGCCCGCAACAAGCGGTGTGTGACCTTGGACCTTCGCGTCGACGCGGGACGAGATCTGTTTCTGAATCTGATCGAACATGCCGATGTGGTGGTCGAGAACTTCCGGCCGGGCACCCTCGAGAAGTGGGGCCTGGGATTCGACGTTCTCAGTGCGCGCAATCCGAAGTTGGTGTTGGCCAGGGTATCCGGTTACGGGCAGAGCGGACCGCAAGCCAAGAGCGCCGGCTACGCCTCGGTTGCCGAAGCGGTCAGCGGATTTCGGCATCTGAACGGTTATCCAGGGCAGGCGCCTCCGCGTATTGCCCTTTCGCTCGGAGATTCTCTCGGCGGGATGTTCGCCGTTCAGGGAGTGCTGGCGGCGTTGCTCTCACGAGAGCGGACCGGCCGTGGTCAGGTGGTCGACGTTGCCCTCACGGAATCCTGTCTGGCGGTGCAGGAATCCACGATCCCGGATTACGATCGGGGCGGGATCATCCGGCAGCCCTCGGGAACGAGATTGGAGGGTATTGCGCCGTCCAACATCTATCAGACCTCTGAAGGAAACTGGGTGGTGATCGCAGCCAATCAGGACACGCTCTTCGTGCGTCTGTGCACCATCATGGGGCGACCGGAACTAGCGCATGACGACCGCTTCTCCAATCATGTTGCGCGTGGCAAACATCAGGACGAGCTCGACGAACTGATCAGCGCCTGGGTCGCGCTCCAAGATCCCACCAGCCTGGTGGAACGCCTCACCGAAGTGGGAGTTGTTGCCGGGCCGATCAATACGGTTGAAGATGTCGTCAAGGATCCGCAGCTGATCGAGCGGGGGATGCTCGTCGACCACTACGACGAGCGGATCGGTGAAAACGTCCTCGGCTTGGGCGTCGTGCCTACCTTCAGTGAGACACCCGGATCCGTGCGCAACGCGGGAGCGTCGGCGCCGGGTCACGACAACTCCTCGGTGTGGGGCGGGCTCCTCGGACTCTCGGACGACGAGCAGGCAGAACTGAAGATGAAGGGCGTGATCTGACATGTCGGTACCTGGCGTGGGTATTCCAGCAGTCAGTATTCGTGAAGTCGGACCACGGGACGGGTTGCAGATCGAAGACCCGGTGTCGCTGGCGGAGAAACTTCGTCTTGTCGACGCTCTGGCTGCGACGGGTGTTTCGCGTATCGAGGCGACGTCGTTCGTCTCACCGCGCGCTGTGCCGGCGTTGGCCGACGCGGAATTGTTGGCAGCAGAACTGCACCAGTGGCCCGGCATCGAGTTCTCGGCATTGGTCGCCGGAATCGGTGGAGCGAAACGGGCCGTCGCCGCAGGAATGAAAACCGTCGAATATGTTGTGTCGGCATCGAATGGCCACAGCGAGGCCAACACTCGGTCGACGACGGAGCAAGCGACCGAACGTATCGGAGAGGTCGTCCGGATCGTCCACGACGCCGGAGGACGGGTGGAGGTCATCGTGGGCACAGCCTGGGACTGTCCGTTCGACGGTCCAACCGACCCGGATCGTGTTCTGCGGATTGCGGAGCAGGCCAAGGAGTTCGGTGCTGATCAATTCTCGATCGCAGATACCATCGGCACTGCCACGCCGGGACGTGTCGGACGATTGATCGACGCTGTGGGCGAAAGAGTAGGTGACTTCGGCTTGGGTGCGCACTTCCACAACACGCGTGGCGCTGGTCTTGCTTGCGCGTTTGCGGCTGTGCAGCACGGTGTTCGAAACCTCGACGCGTCCACCGGAGGTCTCGGCGGTTGTCCGTTCGCTCCCGGTGCCAGTGGCAACATCGCGACGGAGGAACTGGTCTACATGCTCGAAGACATGGGCATTGCGACAGGTATCGACCTGGATGCGAGCATTCGTGCCGCTGCCGTTGCAGAGGAGATAGTGGGCCATACGGTTCCCAGTAATCTTCTCCGCGCCGGCGACCGGAAGCGGTAAAGACCTTTACTCTTCTCGGTTGGGTGATGCCAGCTGCAGTTTGACCAGCTGCTCGTGCGCCGCGGCCGGCCAACCGATGCGCTGCTTCTCCAGATACCAGGCACCGGCGGCAAATGCGATCGCGAGGACGATCCAGATCGCGACGCTTCCGATCTGAGAGCCCAGGTCGCTCGACGAGGACACTTCGCCCGTGCTGTAGTCGTATTCCGTTGTCGTGGTGATTCCCTCTACTGCGAAGGTCCACAGAATCGGAAGGGCACACAGTGCGGCGAGGGCACGCGCGACATGCGCTGGACGCAGTTCGAAGATCATTCATTTCTCCTGGTGATCGACCCGGTGAATCTCACTCTCCTCGAAAGCTATTCGGGTTCGACGGCGCTGTCTGTAGTCGAATCGACGGACATGGACGAGGTGCCGAGCTCTCCCCGGTCCCCCTGCCGTAGCAGCTGCATTCCGTTGTGATCGAACTCGATTCGTCGAACGTCTTCAGTGTCGACCAGCATCGTGGCCATAGCGGTACGCCGAGGTGGAAGGATCCGTATGGTCACTTTTCCTCGCGTGATCGCGGTGAGTTCCCGGACGATGCTCGAGTGGATTCGGTCGCGCACGTCGGCGTTCGCGCCATCCATTCCGTGGTCGTCGAGCAGGACCACTTCGACGCCGCGGTTTCGAGCGGCACGCACAGCATCGATGACATCTGTCTGTTGTAAGCCTGTCGCCCTCAGCGAATCTCGGAGTTGCGCCTCGAGGAGTTCGCATTCTTGCCGCTCGGTGGTTGTCAGTGGAACCCCGGAAGCGACCCGTTCGAGGAGCGGGCGTGCAAGGACATCGAGCCTGTCGAGTTGAGCGTCGCGTTCCTCGAGAATCGCAGCACTGGCGGACGCGGAGGCAATTCGTTGGGTGGACCGCTCACGAAGTTCGTAGATAACCCTGGCTTGAGGACGGATGGTGTATGCGAAGAAGGTCGACATCAGAACAGGGCCCGCGTTGATGACCGTCAACGACACTCCGTACATGGCCCCCTGGCCGGTGGTGGAGGACCAGATGGCGGTCACCAACACCATGAGTCCAAGCCCGAGCCACGCGAGTGCTGTACGCCCACGAACGCACATGAAGGTGAAGACTGCCGTCGACATCCCGAACATCCAGAGTTGAGTCATGTCGTTGACGGGGACGGGAACCACTGACAACACCAGGCCGCTCGTGACGGCGCCGGTCAGAGACACCAGAACGCTCTGCCCCAGCGGCATCGGGTCGCCTCTGCTCAGTACGAGTGTGAAAGCCGCAGTCGAGCACACGATAATTGCCAAGATCATCGGCCAGACTGCGCGGACGTCGGAGGACGTGTAGGCGACCGAGATCACGCAGGTGAGCGCGAAGCATGCAGCCATGAATCGAGCAGCACGGCTGTGCATGCCGAGAAGATCGCGGACATCTCGTCCGTCCGGTCTAGTCATGTCATCACCGCTACGGGCAAGCTCAACGTCAGAGTCACCGAAGTGCCGCGGCCGGGTGACGATCGAATGGTTGCCGATCCGCCGTCGAGTTGACGCATTCTGCCGCGGATGCTGACAGTGATTCCGAGGCGATGCGTCTCGACGGAGCTCGGATCGAAGCCGACGCCGTCGTCGGTGACGACTACTTCGAGGTGGGTGGCGGTTGCCGTGACCGTGACCGAACGCCGTGCACTGCTTCCGGCGTGTTTGACGCTGTTGCGCAGTGCCTCGGCCATCGCACCGGCCATCGCACGAATCGAGTCGGGTGCGTATCCGCTCGGATCAGACCCGTCGGAGAGGGCGGTCTCGAACGTGATGTTTTCGTCCACTTCCGAAGCGGCTGAACGCAACTGAGCGAGGATTCCGTCGAAGTCGAAACTCGTCTCGTGGTCGGTTCCGGAGCGCAGTTCGTCGAGTCTTGCCACCGTCCTTCGCGCCTGAGCGACGACCGAGGGATCGGCATCGTTTCTCGAAGCAGCGAGCAGAGTCGACATCACGGTGTCGTGGATGAGTGCGTCGAATCTCTCGCGTTCGACGGATTTGGCCTCGGCCGCGGCGGCGCCGGCGGCAGCGGCATGAGTGGTGGCGATGGTCGCATCCAGTACTCGTCCGGTTCGCAAGGCCATGACGGCCGCTGCTACGAAAACCGCGCAAAATGTCCAGGCGAAGGCGAGGTCGGGAACCAACAGGTGCGTCGTGGGACTCGTCCGGATTATGTGATTGGTCAACTGTGCGAGTGTTGCCACTACGAAAAGGTGCACGACGGCGGCGGCCGGTCGCCAAGCTGCAGCGGCAGCAAGGCTGGCGACGCCGGGGAAATTGGAAATCCACAAGGTGAAATCTGTGACGTGGTCACCATTCCACGCCGGCCACCACAGGAGGATGACCACGACGTAGAGAACCGCATTTGCGCTCGCAGTTCGTTTCACCCATCGGGTGTCGGCGTGGAACGTCGATGCTCCCAGCGCCAGCCCACTACCGAAAGTCGCGACCACCGCCAGTGGAGTCCACCACGACGCAGACATCGCGGTGGCTTCTGCAATCGCAGGGGCAAGCAATATCAGATAGCAGACATAGCCGGCGCCGATGAAACGGCCGAAGAGCCTCAGAATTTCGTCAGAAGCACTGGCTGTTTTGTCGAAAGCAACTCTGTCGATCAGAGTTCGTCGATCGTCACTATCTGATCTTGTATCGCTCGCACGAGTAATTCGCATTTCGTCGGTGCGTTCCTTCCAACGTCGGCATACTTCTCGCGAATCCGCGACAGGTGGGTCCCCACCGTTCCCACGCTGATGTAGAGGTTTTGAGCGACGCGTGACTTCGAATCACTCAGTAGCCATTCCCTGAGAACCTCGATTTCGCGCTCCGAAAGGTGCGGTCCGACGGGATCCTGTGACATGCAGTTTTCCACAGTGACTGTCATGAGTTTCGTCCTTACTTCTCTGTAGCGGAATGACAGACCCCCGACAGTGCCGTCTTCTTGTCATATGAATGTAATTCGAAGAGGGAAATTTTTCCCAGACATCAATTCCTCTGCCCCTATTCTCAGGGGCAGTGCTGTGAGAGTTATTGTTACCGAACCTCATTGTTAGTCAAAGTCAGCTTTTTTCCGGAAGTAGGCCGTTCAGGAATTGGTAACACCCCGTCTTCGACCGCGCGTTTGTACAAATCCGTTTTTGTCGGTGCGGGTCGTCCGACAGCCGCATATTTCTGCCTGATGCGCTGGAGGTAGTCGTTAACCGTCTGCGGCGCCAAACCGGTGAGTCGCGCAACTCGATCCGCCTTCTCTCCGGATGCGTAAAGTTCGAGGACCTCGAGTTGTCGAGGGCTCAGACCCACTTCGTCGAGACCTGGATCCCCGTCGATTGCGGCAGCCCACTCTGTCGTCACCACCTGCCTTCCCGACGCGGCGGCGCGTATCGCATCAACCACGACGGCAGTCGGTTCGGACTTGCGTACAACACCCAGTACGCCGGCACGGGCGGCCGAGCGAACGAGGTACGGGTTTTCCGCCCCGGTGAAGATCAATGTCTCGAGCCCGGCGGCCCGCAGTTGCTCGACATTGCTCTTGGGCGATGAACCGTCGGCCAGCCGGAGGTCGAGGATTGCCAGATCCAAGGCGACGTTCTGAGCGAGCATCTCGGACACAGTGGTCGCGATGCACACCAATTCGAGGTCCGGCTCGTCCTCGAGCATCACGGACACGCCGATTGCTACCGACTCGTGGTCTTCCACCAACCCGACACGGCGGTGTGGAAATGCTGTTTGCTCTGGCATAGCGATTGTTTCCCTCCGCTCGATGCGAGGACGTTATCAGGCAGAGCTGACTGACCGGTATGTTACGTGTCAAGATTTGAAGTCAGCCTGGACTGTTTTACGTTTCGGCTCTACAGTTGTCTTGTGACCGAGACCACTTCCGATGCGAAAGTAAGCCGTACCCAGGCCGAACGTACAGCGGCGATGCGTGGGCGCCTCCTCGACGCCGCCGTCGAATCGTTGGTCGAGCTGGGCTACGCACGGACCAGCACGCAAGAGATCGCCCGCCGGGCAGGCGTCTCGCGGGGTACGCAACTGCATCATTTTCCGACCAAGGAATCGCTGGTCGTCGCGGCCGTCGAGTATCTGGTCGACAAACGACTGGAAGAAATCCTCACCGCTGAGGTGGATCGGGGTCGAGGCCTCGAGGTCCTGGCGGACGCGTTCTCCGGGCCGCTGTTCTATGCCGCCCTCGAATTGTGGGTCGCGGCGCGGACCGATCCCGTTCTGCATGCGGCGACGGTGCCCCTCGAACGCAAGGTGAGTGAGGCGCTCGAGTTCGGCAGCGCCGAGTTGTTCGGTGATCGGTTCGATTCCGAGTCGGTCGAACTCACCATCGAACTCGTTCGTGGGCTTGCCGTCTCAGCCCTGTTTCGTACATCCGAAGCCGACGACGCGCTCAGAGCGCGACTGTTGCCGGCCTGGCAATCCCGAGTGGAGAAGAAGTGAAGCTTCCCGAACATGTCGAAACGCTGATCGTCGGTGCCGGATTTGCCGGTATGGGCTTGGCCGCCAGAATGCTTCGCGACAACCGCGCTGCAGACGTCGTGTTGATCGAGCGTGGAGCTGACATCGGCGGCACTTGGCGCGACAACACCTATCCAGGCTGTGCCTGTGACGTGCCGACGGCGTTGTACTCGTATTCTTTTGCGCCGAGCGCCGATTGGAGTCATACCTTTGCTCGTCAACCCGAGATCTACAACTATCTGAAGAAGGTGGCCGCAGACACCGGCATCGTGGAACGCGTAGTCCTGAACTGCGAGCTCGAAGCTGCTGTGTGGGACGAGGATGCGGCGCTGTGGCGTATTCGGACATCTCGAGGGTCGTTGACGGCCAAAGCTCTGGTCGCCGCGACCGGAGCGTTGTCGACGCCCAAGATCCCGGATTTCCCCGGTCTCGACCAATTCTCCGGGACCACTTTCCATTCGGCGACGTGGAACCACGAACACGAACTGCGTGGTGAGCGCGTAGCCGTGATCGGAACGGGAGCGTCGGCGGTTCAGTTCGTTCCCGAAATTGCCGACCCTGCTGCCCATGTCACCGTGTTCCAGCGAACTCCGGCCTGGGTGATTCCGCGAATGGATCGCACCCTGCCTGCGGCGCAGAAGGCCGTGTACTCGCGGATTCCCGCTACGCAGAAAGTTGTTCGCGGAGCGGTTTACGGTTTTCGCGAGCTACTCGGTGCCGCGATGTCACATGCGACGTGGGTCCTGCCGGCCTTCGAGGCGGCCGCGCGCCTCCATCTGCGCAGACAGGTGAAAGATCCGGAGTTGCGCCGGAAACTGACTCCCGATTTCACGATCGGTTGCAAGCGCATGCTTCTGTCCAACGACTGGTTGCGCACCCTCGACCGCGCGGACGTGAGCCTGGTCGACAGCGGGCTCGTCTCGGTCACCGAGGGCGGGGTGGTCGACGGGCACGGAGTCGAGCACAAGGTCGACACCATCATCTTCGCCACGGGGTTCACGCCGACGGAACCGCCTGTGGCGCATCTGATCACCGGAAAACGTGGCGAAACGCTGGCCGCGCATTGGAACGGTAGCCCCAATGCCTACAAGGGCACTGCGGTCAGCGGGTTCCCGAATCTGTTCCTCATGTACGGTCCGAACACCAACCTCGGACACAGTTCGATCGTGTACATGCTCGAGTCCCAGGCCGAGTACGTCAACGACGCGTTGAACACCATGAAACGTGAGCGACTGGACGCTCTTGATGTCAACGAGTCGGTACAGGTGCACTACAACAAGGGAATTCAGCACGAGTTGCAGCACACGGTGTGGAACAAGGGCGGATGCTCGAGTTGGTACATCGATCCGGAGGGGCGCAACTCGGTGCAGTGGCCGACGTTCACATTCAAATTCCGTTCGCTGCTGGAGCATTTCGATCGTGAGAACTACTCCGCTCGCAAGATCGAAAGCGTCCAGGCATGACCACGACGCACTACGACGTGGTGGTAATCGGATCGGGATTCGGTGGCAGTGTCGCCGCTCTTCGCCTGACGGAGAAGGGCTACCGTGTCGGGGTGCTCGAAGCCGGTCGACGGTTTGCCGACGACGAGTTGCCCGAAACCAGTTGGCGGATGCGAAAGTACCTGTGGGCGCCGTGGATCGGATGTTATGGGGTTCAGCGTATCCACCTTCTTCCGGACGTACTCGTGATGGCGGGAGCCGGCGTCGGGGGCGGATCGTTGAACTACGCCAACACGTTGTATCAGCCACCCAAGCGGTTCTTCGAAGACCGTCAGTGGGCGCACATCACGGACTGGCACGACGAACTGGCGCCGTACTACGACCAGGCCAAACGGATGTTGGGTGTTCGCACCAATCCGTCCTTCACTCCTGCCGATGCGGTGATGAAGGACGTAGCCGAAGAGATGGGCGTGGGGGAGACCTTCACGTCCACCCCCGTCGGGGTTTTCTTCGGGGAGGCAGGAGTTTCCGTGCCGGACCCGTTCTTCGGCGGAAAAGGACCCGAACGCACAGGTTGCACGGAATGCGGGGGATGTATGACCGGTTGCCGAGTCGGTGCGAAGAACACGCTGGTCAAGAACTACCTCCATCTCGCCGAGCAAGCGGGCGCCAGGGTTCATCCGCTCACGACCGTCACCGACCTTCGGCCGGCGGCAAGCGGTGGTTACAGCCTGCTCGCGAGGCGAACGGACGGCGTCCGCCGGCGAGAAGTTCGGTTCACCGCCGATCAGGTGGTGGTTGCCGCCGGAACGTACGGAACGGCGAGGCTGCTGCTCGGTATGAAGGAATCCGGTGCCCTGCCGGGCCTGTCGGATACTCTCGGCACCGTCGTACGTACCAATTCCGAAGCCGTACTGGCCGCAACGTCGAAGTCGCGTCGACGGAACTTCACGCAGGGCGTAGCCATCACGTCGTCCTTTCACCCGGATGATCACACGCACATCGAGCCGGTGCGATACGGCAAGGGCAGCAATGCAATAGGACTTCTGCAGACCGTCCTGAGTGACGGCGGTGGGCGAACTCCCCGGGTGCTGAAGACTCTGGCGGTCGCGGCCCGACACCCAGGAGCGTTCTTGCGGTCGTTGTCGGTACGGAACTGGTCCGAGCGAACCGTCATCGCGCTGGTGATGCAGACCGACGACAACTCCCTCGAACTTTCCAAGAACACCAAACGATTCGGGCGCTCCCTCACCAGTAGACCGGGACCGGGCGATCCACCTCCTCAGTGGATTCCGCAGGGTCATAAAGCCATTCGCAAGGTCGCCGAGAAGATCGACGGCGACCCGGGTGGTTCCATCGCCGAGATCGTGAACATCCCGATGACGGCACACTTTCTGGGTGGCTGCGCGATCGGTGACAGCGCGTCGAGTGGCGTCGTCGATCCGTATCTGCGTGCATACGGTCATGAGGGACTGCACGTCATGGACGGTTCGGTGGTGAGCGCAAATCTCGGAGTGAATCCTTCCCTGACCATCACTGCGCAGGCGGAACGAGCGTGCGCGATGTGGCCGAACAAGGGTGGCGCGGACGCCCGGCCGAAGACAGGCGAGCCATACGTACGTATCGATCCGACTTTGCCGTCCGATCCGGTGGTGCCGACGCATGCACCAGGCGCTTTGCGGCTTCCCCTGACCATTCGAGCTGAGAAGGTGTCCGATGTGGAGCGTGCCTGAATCGACAAGTGACCGCGTCGACTGGCCGGTGAGTGATCCGCCGCCGTGGCCGGCTCGCGTTCGCGCGACACTGTGGTGGCACCGCAGTACGTCGGCGGCGCGGGAGCTCGGCCCGGATGGTCGAACGATTCCGATGACGGTGGCCATGATGGTGGACTACCTCGATTCGCCGGTCGGCCCGTATCGCGAGATCCTCGCCAGTCCGGTCTTGCATGCGCCAGGGAAACGGATCGGGCCTATGCCGCGGATGGCGGTCCCTTTCATCGCGGTGGATTCGGAACCGTCGGTGCACGGTGGGCGAGTCCACTGGCAACTACCCAAGGTTCTGGCCGAGTTCGACGGAGACGTGCAGCAGAAATTCACTGCAACCGGCGACGGTTGGCGGGTGCGTTCGGATACGCGGATGCTCGGGCCGCGTCTGCCGATTGCCGGGGCGTTGGGATTTGCGCAGCCGGAGTCCGGTGGAGGTCTGGCGATCGCGTCGGCAAGGCTGACGGGATCGTTCCGATACGCGCGCGTGGGCGTCGAGGCAGAGGGGCAGACCCTGCCGGACTGGCTTGCTGCGGGCACCCATCACGGCGTCGTGATTCTGGGCGGAAAAATGACTACGGGAGCGGCCAAGCATCGGTAGCGGGGGTTTGACCTGAGAAAAAGCGACCAAGGCCGCCCGTCAGTGACCGGGCGGCCTTGGTCGTGTGGTGTGGTGTGAAAGTCAGGTGTCGACGTCCCACAGGCGCCTCTCGGCGGGTGGTCGCTCGCAGCGACAAAAGGGGTGGGGCCCGGGGCTTGTTCGGACGCCGACAGGGTGTTCAACGGCGGTCTCCCCGGATTTGTTCCCGGGGATCGTGAAGTATTTCCGACGCGGTGTGTAGTGATTCAAGCAGGGCCGACGAGTTCAGGCAGCGCCGAGCTGGGCGAGTTCCATTTTCAGTGCCGTGCACAGGTCCGATCCGGCCGGCCCACTCAGAGCTGATCGCAGTCGATTGTAATACGTCCGCGGCGACAGGCCGAAGGTGACGAAGATGTCCTCGGCAGCGGCGCCGTTCCACGGGCGCCACAGGATTGCGAAGTCGATGAGGTCGTCCGCATACGATCCACGGTTTCGCGAGCGTTTGGCACGTCGAACCTGGCATTCGTGGGTGGTTGCGACGCTCGTCCCTCCACAGAGCTGAGGTGGCATCTTCGTCACTCGGTTCACGAGAGTCTCCTGAACTGGTCGGTCACTCACATGACCAGCACGCCGCCGTCCACGGGCAACGCGACGCCGGTGATGTAACGCGCTTCGTCGGAGGCGAGGAATTTGACGGCGTTGGTGACGTCGTCGTTTTCTACCCACGGGATCGGGTAGAGGATCATGTCGCCGGAGGCCTTGGCGAAGTCGTCGCGACCCGGATTGTCGGTGCCGGGAACGAATTGGTTGTACATCGCCTGGTTCTGCACCATCTCGGTGTCGACCTGCGTCGGGTTCACGGTATTGACGCGAATGCGATGCGGAGCGAGTTCCTGGGCGAGGGTCTTCATCAATCCCGCGACGCCGTGCTTGGCCGAAACATATTGTCCGACACCCGTGTACGCGCGCAGCCCGGCAACGGAGGCGGTGAGGACGATCGCGCCGCCGGTGCCCTGTTCGATCATGTGGGGGATCGCGGCCTTGACGGTGCGCCACACGCCGCTGAGGTTGACGTCGATCATTTCGCCCCACTTCTCCTCGTCCAATTCGTGCGCGTTCCCGAAGGAGAGGATGCCCGCGTTTGCGATGACGATGTCGACGTGGCCGAAGCGATCGAGCCCGGCTTCGAGGGCCAGCTTGACCGAGTCGAAGTTGCGCACGTCGGCGTGCGAGAAGATGATCTTGCCGCCTGCTTCTTCGACGAGACGGATTGTTTCCTGAAGGTCGTCCTCCGTGGCCAAGGGGTACGGCACGGTGTCGTTGTCCTTGACGGAGTCGAGAGCGATGATGTTCGCGCCCTCCTGCGCCAGCCGCAATGCGTGATTACGCCCTTGCCCGCGAGCAGCACCCGTGATGAATGCGACCTTGCCTTCGAATCGTCCGGTCATGGGGATCCTCCTGTTGCTGAAATTGTTGTGTACGTGGGTGATCGGAGAGCTATTTGACGAGTACGCCTGCGTCGACGGGCAGTGCGACGCCGGTGATGTACCTGGCTTCGTCGGACGCGAGGAAAAGCACGGCATTGCTGACGTCGACGGATTCGACCCACGGGATGGGCAGCGCATTCATCGCTTGCGACAACGGGGCGAAATCCTCCCGGGTCGGCTCGTCGATGTCCGGACAGAACAACTCGTACATGGCGTCGTTCATGATCATCGGAGTGTCGACCTGGGTGGGGTTGACGGTGTTCACTCGGATTCGGTGGGGAGCCAGTTCCTGCGCGAGAGTTTTCATCAACCCGTTGACGCCGTGTTTCGCGGCTGTGTAGTGCGCGATGTTGCCGTATCCCTTGAGCCCGGCCGCCGAGCTGGTCAGGATGATCGCGCCCCCGACGCCCTGTTCGATCAGGTAGGGGATTGCTGCCTTGGCGGTTCGCCACGTGCCGCTGAGATCGATGTCGACGACAGTGCCCCACTGGCTTTCGGTGAGTTCGTGTGTAGGTGATGGGATGTTGATACCGACGTTGGCACAGACGATGTCGACGTGACCGAACTGGTCGACTCCGCGGCCGAGGACACCTTTGATCGCGGTGAAGTCGCGAACATCGGCCACCTCGGCCAGAATTCGTCCGCCGACCGCCTCGACCGACCGGACGGTCTCGGCGAGGTCGGCTTCGCTTGCCAGCGAGTACGGAACGCCTTCGACATCGGCGCAGATGTCGAGCGCGATGATGTCTGCGCCTTCCTCGGCCAAGCGGATCGCATGTGCCCGGCCCTGGCCGCGTGCTGCGCCGGTGACGAACGCGACCTTGCCCGAAACTCTTCCGGTGGTGCGTGCTCTGGTGGTCACTTGATCACTCCGTATCGGCGTCGGTCGATGGTCAGTGCAACTGCGGCAATCACCACGATGCCCTTGATGACGAGTTGTGTGTAGGGGTCGACCGAGGTCAGGTCCATTCCGGCGCTCAGCAACACGATCACGAGTGCACCGAGGATCGTTCGATGTGGGCCGCCGACGCCACCGGACAGTGCGGTGCCGCCCACCACCACGGCTGCGATGGAATTGAGCAGGCTCGGGCCTGCACCCATCGGGACGCCGGTGCTGGCCTGGCCGGTGAAGATGATTCCGGCAATCGCGGCGACGGCTCCGGCAACCGCGAAGACCGCAAGTTTGGTGCGTCGTACGCGAACACCGACGAGTGCCGCGGCGCGTTCGTTGCCGCCCACCGCATACATGTGGCGACCGAACGACGTACCGAATGCCAGGACTGTCGCGCCGATGGTCAGCAGGATTGCGATCAGTGCCCCGTTGGGGACGTTGGGGATCATCGACTCGTTCACCAGGCTCTGGAGAAGATTCGAATTATAGGAAACAGGACCGCCTTTGGAGACGGTGTTGGAAATGCCGTCGAGTACGGACATCATTCCCAGCGTCACCAGGAACGACGGAACCTTGAGCATTGTCGTGATCAATCCGTTGACCAGTCCGACCACCGCCCCGGCGGCGATCACCATGACTATCGCCAACGGGCCGCCGAACTTGTCGATCCACGTGGCGATCAGAATTCCGGCGAGAGTGGCCGTCGCCGCCACCGAAAGATCGATACCACCGATCAGAATGACAAACGTGCCGGCGAGCGCGAGCACGGTCAGGAAAGCCATCTGGTTGAGAATGTTCTGCGCGGACGTCGCAGTGATGAAACTTTCCGTGCGCCACTGGAAATAGATGATCAGGACCAGCACTGCAACCGTCGGTACAACTATGTTGCGGTGCTGATCGAGTCGACTCAGCAGACCGCGCGCGCCTGACGGCGCTGCGGCATCGCTGACCGGCGATTGCTTCGAGAGTGTCTGGGTCACTGCATTCCTCACATCATGTGCTTGATCACGTCGACTTCGGCGGGCTTGTGCTCTGCAGGGGCCGCCAGCTCTGCGCTGATGACTCCGTCCTTCATGATCACGATTCGGTCGGACATTCCGATCACTTCTTCGAGGGATTCGGCGCACAGCAGCACGCCGACCCCCGATGCAGCCATCGACCGGACCAAACCGTAGATCTCCTCTCGCGTTCCGACGTCGATTCCACGCGTCGGATCGCTGAGGACCAGCACTTTGCATTCGCGACCTTGCCACCGAGCGAAGATCGCCTTCTGTTGGTTTCCGCCACTGAGTTCCCCGATGGGCGTCGACAACGACGGGGCCTTGACCTGCAGCGCGCGGGCTAACTGCGTCGTCCATTCCCTTTCGGTCCGTAAACGCAGTAGCCGCGTCCACGGGTGGCGGAGGAGATCGAGGAAGCCGATCGAGATGTTGTTTCTGATCGACGCGCTGCGGAACAGGGAGTCCTGGGCACGCTCCGGCGGGACGTACAAGACTCCGGCTGCCACGGCAGCGGGAACCGACCAGTGCTCGTGCGCAGTACCGTCGACGTGAATCGAACCCGCCGACAACGACTCCGCACCCGCGACTGCTGCAGCCACCGACGCTTTCCCCGAACCGATGACTCCGGCCAGTCCCACTACCTCGCCCGGTCGGACGACAAGATCGACGGACTCGAACTCGCCTGCGCTGCTTGCATCTCGGAGTTCGATCAACGGCTTCGTCGACAGCACTCCGGTCTGTTCGCCTTCGCGGTAGTAGTCCGCGCTGCGTTCGCTACCCACCATCAACTCGTGCAGTTGCTCCGCCGTGACGCCGTCAGCGGAGAGCGTTTCGATGGACCGCCCGTCGCGAAGTACGAGTAGCCGTGTGCTGATCCGCAGGACGTCTTGCAGGATGTGAGAGACGAAGATGAACGACACCCGATCGCGCCACCCCTCGATCAACGCGAAGAGGATTTCCACCTCGGTCTCGGTCAACGCGCTTGTCGGCTCGTCGAGCAGGATCACCGGCGCTTCGGTGGCGTCGGTGATCCGCGAGAAGGCACGTGCGATCTCGACCAGTTGCCTTTGCGGGTAGGTCAATTCGGCGACAACGGCGTCGGCGCGCAGCCCCTCGATGCCGAGTGTGTCGAGTAGCGACTGGGCGGCGTCGCGCATTCTCCGACGCCGGCCGGGTCCCCAACCACCTATCTCGCCCTCACGTCCGAGATAGATGTTCTCGTACACCCGCAGTGCATCGACCAATGACTGCTCCTGGACCACCACGGAGATTCCGAGTTCGCGGAGAGTACGCGAGTCGCCGAGTTCCACGTGTGTCCCGTTGACATCGAGGCTTCCGGCGTCGGGACGCACCGTTCCCGTCAAAACGCCGATCAGCGTTGACTTTCCGGCGCCGTTCTCACCGATCAAGCCGAGAACGTCACCTCGGCTGACGTCGAGTGAGACGTCCTGGAGGGCGTGAACGGGTCCGTAACTCTTGCAGACCCCACGCAAGCTGATGGTTGCTGAGTCGCTCACCTTCGTATCACTCATTCTCAGGCCACGAGTTGGTCTTTGTACTGCAGCAACGGGCCCGAGCGGAACGCGGCTGCGTACTCGGTGCGTACTCCGGTGATATCTGCAGAGTTCCAAGCGCTGTTCAGCGTGTATTGGTCCTGCGATACGCCGGCGTAGTACTCCCGCGGATCGATCGGGTTGAGTACGGTCTGCGGGTCCCAATCGTCAGGATGCAGGGCCTTGCTCATTTTTGCCCAGTCGAACGGAAGTGTGGGTGCGTACACGGTTTTCAGTACGTCGTCGGCGATCTCCGGAGTCACCAGGAGTGCTCCCTGTGAAAGGAATCGCTCCGGCAGAGACAGGTCGACGCCGTTGAGTTGATCGAAGATGGTGACACCGAGAATTCCTGCCGTGAGTCCGCCGACCGTCGCGCTGGTCAGGTATTGCTTTCCCTGCGCGATGTATTCGACGTTCTGCTTGTTACCGTCGAATCCGACCACGATCTTGCCGGTGATCTTCGCGGCGTCCAGTGCCGCAATGACTCCTGCAGCTTGACTGTCGTTCTGCGCGAACACCCCGACGAAGTCCGGCACCGAAGGCAAGATGTTCGTGAACGCCTTTCTCGCGTCCTCCGAAGTCCAGTTGCCCGGCGACGCGGTGACGATCTTGATTCCCGGGTAGTCCTTGGCCGCGGCGTTCAGTCCAGCTGTCCGTTGATCGTCGGAAGACGAACCCTTCTGCCCCGGAACATGAATGATGGTTCCGTTGCCGCCGACCTTGTCGAACAAAGCCTTGGCGGTTGCGACGGCGATCTTGGTGGACGGCGGTGTGATGAAGCGGACCCACTTGTCCGCGTCGGCCGGTGTGTACCAGGCGGGCGCCGTGTACGAGCTGGCATACAGAATCCCGGCTGCCTGGCAGGCTTTCGTGACAGCTGCCGCTTGAGCTTCGGTGGCGGGAGTACCGAAGATCGACTTGCCGCCCGAAGCGCGGACGTTGCCTACCTGTCCCAGCGCAGTGTTGACGTTGCCCTGGTCCTCCACCGAGGACATGCTCACGCCCAGCGCGTCCATCGCCTGCTTGCCGCCGTCCGAGAACGCGACGAAGTAGTCGTTGGAGAGAGTTGTGACCTGGCAGAGGGTCTTTTCCTGGACTTTGCCCGCGCCAGCGCCACCGCCGGCGGCGGTACTGGTGGAACTGCCGCCTGCTCCGCAGGCCACTGCGCCGAGGGTGATGCCTGCTGCGCCCATTGCGGCGAAGAAGGAACGTCGGGTCAGTGGATGAGAGAACGTCGCGTTTCGCGCGACGTCCACGATCTTCGATTCGATCGAAGGCATGATCACATCCTTGGTCTCACAAGAGGGGGCTCGAGAGGTTGTCTCGAGGTGTGGAGGAAACGGGAGATTTCGCTACTTCGCCAGCAGATGCGTTGTGAACCAACGGGAAGCGTGTTCGGCCGCTACTGCGAGCTTGGACTGATCGCTGTAGAGCGTCATGTGCGACGTGTGCGGTAGGACGACAAGTTCTTTCTTCGGAGTCGGGATGTTGTTGAAACTCTCGATCTCCAAGTCCCACAACGTGAGGTCGTCGCCTTCGGCGACGATCATCATCGACGGCGTGTCGAGAATCCGGGGTACGAAGTAGTTGACGTCGTAGTCGAGCAGGAGATCGACGGATTCCATGGTCGAACTGTTCTGGTAGAGAGGAGCTTCGGTGGCTTGAAGTGCCGCGAAGGTCGTCTTCGTCTCGGGGAACGGCCAGGACGACAGTTCTTCCTCGGGGTTCTCGCTCGCATGCGCGATGTGCAGTCGCTGATCCGGATCGTCGAAGCGGAGTCGGCGATCTTCGAGAATTGCGTCCCACAGCTTTCGATAACCCATGGTCCCGTGGATCCGACGCATGTTGCGGTACCCGTCGATCACCGGAATCTGAGACACGATGGCCTTCACCCGGGGATCGGTCGCGGCGAGAATCATCACGTGGCCGCCGGAGTAGGAAATTCCCCAGGCGCCGAGACGGTCGTTGTCGATGCCGGGAGTGCGCTCGAGAAAGCTGAGCGCGTTCTGATAGTCACGAATCTGTTGCTTCGGGTCCAGATGTTGGCGGGGCTCACCGTCCGAGACGCCCAGGTTGCGGTAGTCGAAGACCAGCGCAGCCATACCGGCCGTCACGAAGGCCTCGGCGTAATAGGGCATGACCAATTCGCGGACGTAGCACCAACCGCCTGCCAGTACGACGGCCGGAACGTCGTCGTCGGTGTCGGGTCGGTACAGCCAACCGCGAACGGTGACTCCGTCGCTGGAGAATTCGACATCTTCACGGCGCATTGCGCGACTCCTCATGTAACGAGTGAAAGCTGAACGGAAGTAGGTACGAAAGAAAACGGACGGTCTTGTCGCCGTGCGTATTACGGCATCGACGCGGTTCGCTCGTGCCAACTGCCCCGAGCGGATCGTCGCGGATCCGAAGTACTCCGTAATCGTGAGTCACCTCACAGCCTTTGTCAAGTGACACTGGACAGCGAGGAAAATCCGTCGGTATAGTCCTGCTCACCCACTGCGCATGTATTCGTAACGAGCGCAGCATTATTGGAGGTGTTCCGGCTCGTGAACGGCGAAGAAGTTCTGTGTGCCTACGAAAAGATGTTGTTGATCCGGATGATGGAGGAGCGCATCTCGGCGCTCTACAAGGGCGACACCATTCCGGGGTTCGTTCACACTTCGATAGGTCAAGAGGCGTGCGCGGTGGGGGCTCTCACTCATGCGCGGGTCAGTGACGTCATCACCTCGACGCACCGCGGGCACGGCCATGTTCTGGCAAAAGGTCTCGAGCCCGACCGGATGATGGCGGAGTTGATGGGCAAGGTCACCGGAGCCAACAACGGCCGGGGTGGCTCGATGCACGTGGCGGATCCCCGCTTGGGGATCTTCGGTGCGAACGGGATCGTGGGCGCGGGGTTGCCGATTGCCGTCGGTGCGGCTTTCGCTGCCAAGGATCGCGGTGAGGGCGATCTGGTGGTGGCGTTCTTCGGTGACGGGGCGATTGCGACCGGTGCGTTCCACGAGGCGATGAACATGGCTGCTCTGTGGAAGCTGCCGATCATCTTCCTATGCGAGAACAACGGATTCTCGGAGTTTTCCTCGACGGTGGATCAGCATCCTGTCCCGATCTCTGCGCGCGCAGCGGGATACGGGATGAAATCGATCACGCTGGCAGGCAACGACGTCGAGGCGGTCGCCGACGGTATTCGGCCGGTGTACGAGCAGGTGCGAGGCAGCGGTGGTCCGGTGTTCGTGGAGGTCACGACTCTGCGGGTGCACGGGCACTACGAGGGCGATCCGCAGGTGTACCGCGACAAGGACGAGATGGCGCGAGACATTCTCGCGGCCGATCCACTGACGCTGACGCGTGGCCGACTCCGAGAGTTCGGCATCGGGGACGAAGTACTCGATCTGGTGGACAAGCGGGTGAGGGCGGTGGTCGCCGAGGCGGAGCGTTTCGCGCGGTCGTCGCCGCAACCGGAGGCGTCGAGCGTGATGGAGTACATCTTTTCGCCGCGTCGCATCTACCCGCCGGACCGCCTCGACGTGGGTGTCGGCGCGGGCGGCGCGGCCGTGTCGCAGTCCAAGATCCTCAAGGCGGCGCTCGATGACTCTCTGGCGGCCGATCCGGATGTGTTTCTTGCCGGCATCGACGTTGCCGGCGGAAATGTTTTCGGTCTGACCAGGGGATTGGCCGCAAAGTATCCGGGTCGAGTGCTCGATACGCCGATCTCCGAATCGGCAATCATGGGTCTTGCCGTCGGCTCCGCGATGGCGGGCCGTAGGCCCGTCGTGGAACTGATGTACCTCGACTTCCTCGGGGTGTGCCTGGATCAGTTGATGAATCAGGCGGCAAAACTTCGGTTCATGACGGGCGGCGCAGTGAGTCTGCCGTTGGTGGTGCGGACGCAGTTCGGTTCCGGCAGATCGTCGGGTGGTCAGCATTCGCAGAGTCTCGAGGCGCTGTTGGCGCACATCCCGGGACTGACTGTGCTCATGCCGAGTTCGGGCGCGGATGCATACGGGTTGTTGCGGGCAGCGATCGAGGACGACAACCCGGTCATGTTCATCGAGCATCGACTGCTGTACGAGAAGAAAAGTTTGTTGCCGAGCAAGGATTTTCGGGTTCCGATCGGAAAGGCAGCGGTGACGAGACCAGGTTCGGACGTCACCATCGTCTCGTGGTCGCGTATGGCATTGCACGCCTTGGTCGCGGCGCAGACGTTGGCAGACGAAGGGATCGATGCCGAGGTCATCGATCTACGAACGATTGCTCCGCTCGATCGGGAGACGATTCTCGAATCATTCAGTCGGACGAACCGGATGGTCATTGCCCAGGAAGCCGTCGTGGACTTCGGCGTCGGAGCCGAGATCGCAGCTATGGCGGTGGATTCCGGGTTCTATTCACTGGACGCGCCGGTAGTGCGGGTGGGAGCACGGTACGCGCCTGCGCCCTATGCGCCGGTGCTCGAACGTGAGTGGGAAGTCGGACCTGACGACATCGTTGCAGCCGTTCGGCGGGTGATGTCGTGCTGAGCGCTACCCGCCCGCGGGCAATGACCGGCGGCGGGGTGCTGCCCGAGATGCTTCTCGACGCCCTGCGTCGCGATCCCGAAGCACTGGCCCTTGTCGACGAGAGTGTGCGGTGGACTTACCAGGAATTGGTGGACGCTGCAACGAGCTTTGCAGGCGCACTGCATAAATCGGGATTCGAGCCTGGAGAAGTGGTACTCGTTCAACTGCCGAACTGGTGGGAATCCGTGGTTGCGGCCTGGGGCACGTGGCTTGCCGGCGGCATTCTCCTTCCGGTGGTCCCGATTTACCGCGCACACGAGTTGTCCTTCATCGTCGAGCAAGCTGAGCCGTCGGTGATCGTAGCCCCGCAGGAATACCGCGGATATCGTCACGTCGAGCAACTCGGGACGGTGCTCCGTGATCTGGGCCGAGAGGTTCTTCTGGTGGAGGCTCGAGGCGAAGGTGGGTTGCGACGCACAACGTTCGACGA
Source organism: Rhodococcus sp. YL-1 (assembly GCF_001942025.1). Lineage (NCBI taxonomy): Bacteria > Bacillati > Actinomycetota > Actinomycetes > Mycobacteriales > Nocardiaceae > Rhodococcus > Rhodococcus sp. YL-1. The sequence goes on from NZ_CP017299.1 coordinate 512,094, forward strand.
CTTCCTGGACTTCGGGATGGAGTCGAACCGGCCCGACCACCGCGCGGATCCCGACGATGTCGCCCTCGTTCTCTACACGTCGGGAACCACCTCGGCTCCGAAAGGCGTGCTTCACACACATCGGACCCTGATGGCCGAGAGTTCGAGCATGATCGCGCATTGTGGCGTGGATTCGCAGGACCGAATCTTCATGCCTTCGCCGTTACCCCACATCACCGGAATTTCGTATGCGGTAGTTCTGCCGGCAGCGGCAGCCTGCTCTACCGTTCTGATGCAACACTGGGTTCCCGAAGTGGCAGTTGCGTTGATCGAACGCGAGCAATGCACGTTCACCGTGAGCGCGACACCGTTTCTCCGTGGTCTCGCCGACGCCTACGAGAAGGGCGGATATCGACGATCTCAGCTGACCCGATTCGTGTGTGGTGGGGCCGGGATTCCGCCCGAGTTGGTGCGTCGGGCCCATCGCGTGATGGGGACGGCGGTTGTTCGCACCTACGGATCGACGGAACTTCCGACCCTCGTCATGGGTGATCCTTTCGGTGACATCGACCTGCAGGCAGAGGACGAAGGAGCTGTGATCGGCGGAAACGAATTCCGGCTCGGCGAAGACGACGAGCTGTTGGTGCGGGGCCCGGAACTGTTCGTCGGCTACGTCGACAGCTCGATCAACGAGGAATCGTTCACCGAGGACGGCTTTTTCCGGACCGGCGACGTAGCCGCCGTGGACGGACCCGGTCAGATCCGGATCACGTCACGGATCAAGGACATCATCAACCGGGGCGGAGAGAAATTCAGCGCTGCCGACATCGAGTGGGCCCTCGAGGCTCATCCCAATGTGGGAGAGGTGGCGGTGGTCGGGTATCCGGACGAGGATCTGGGGGAGCGCGCGTGCGCCTTCGTGGTTCCGGACGGTGATCCGCCAAGCGTTCGAGATCTGCGGATCTTCCTGCTGTCCGAAGGATTTGCCGTTCAGAAAGCTCCGGAGAGAGTCGAGACCGTTGCGTCGCTTCCTCGGACGGAGAGTGGGAAGGTTCAGAAGTTTCTCCTACGTCGAGCGCTAGGCTTGGGCTCCGCACAGGCGGTCCCCGAGACCTACGGAAGCGAGTTCGGACATGACGGCAACCGGCGCAAAGCCACCTCGTAAGACGGCTGAGTCGACAGCGGCTGCATCGAAGAAATCGCAACCGCGCAAGACGACTCCCCAAAAGACGACGGCACAGAAGAAGTCGGCACAGCAGAAGTCGGCGCCGGCCAAGGTGGCGGCGCGCAAACAGAAGACGGAGGACAACGGTTTGGGGACGTCGGTAGGCAAGACGGTTCGTGCCGAACGCACGAGACAGGGAATCCCGGTTCGTGAATTGGCGAGGCGGCTCGGCGTATCGCCGTCCTTCCTGTCGCAGTTCGAACTGGGGCAGAGTCAGGCCGCGGTGAACACGCTTTTTGCGATCGCGACCGAACTCAACCTGTCCTTGGACGTGCTGCTCGGCAACAGCGTCGATCCGGAACGGGAATCCGCATCCGAAACGAAGACTCACGAACCGCGGATCTCCGACTGCCTCACCTTTCGGTCGGGTGTTCGCTGGCAACGGTTGGCGAACACTCCCGCGAACCATCACGTCCAGTTCCTCCTCACGGAGTACGAGCCCGGCGCCGATTCCGCACCGGGCGATGCACCGCAGACTCATTCGGGTGACGACTACGGGTACGTGCTGGAAGGGACTCTGACGATCGACATCGACGGAATGCGTCGGCTCCTCGAGGCGGGTGAAGCGATACACCTGGTCGGGAACGTTCCCCACCGGTTGCGCAACGAGACGGACGAGACGGTCAAGGCGATCTGGTTCGTCCTGGGCTGAGTAACCGGGTGCGATGCACTGGGTGTGATGCCGCTAGGTGTGACACCGGTCTCGATTCAACTTAGGCAATCCTTTTCTTGACTAATTCCAGAAAAGCGGCATACTGGGAAACATGCGAGACGGAGAGCATGACTTCGACCCCCGAGCGCAATTGCGCGCCGTCGGGTTGAGGGTCACTGCTCCGCGCCTCGCCGTGCTGGATGCGGTTACAGCCCAACCGCATTCAGACGCCGATTCTGTTGCAGCACTCGTGCGGCAGCAGCTCGGATCGGTATCCACACAGGCCGTTTACGACGTGCTGAAGGCATGCGTGAACGCAGGATTGCTGCGACGCATCGAGCCGGCGGGTTCGCCCGCACGGTTCGAGACGAGGACTGGTGACAACCACCATCACCTCGTCTGTCGCGGCTGCGGCAAGGTCGTCGACGTCGATTGTGTTGTCGGCCAAGCTCCCTGCCTCGAACCTTCCGATAATCATGGCTTCGAAATCGACGAAGCCGAGGTCGTGTTCTGGGGCCGTTGCGAAGATTGCCTGAAGAATTCTGCCGAATCCGACACCGAGTCGGACGCGGTCTCGCAGAATCGAATTGATGCGTCCAGAACCTCCGAGTCAGCCACCTCGCATGCAGCCCATGCGTTCGACTCGGATGCAGCCCCGCTCCTCTGACGCCCAGCCCACAACGCTAGGAGGCTTCGCCATGACCAAGCCCACCACCAACAATTTCGGTATCGCGGTCGCAAGTGATGACGAATCGCTGACCGCGGGTATTCAGGGGCCGGTGCTCCTTCACGACCACTACCTGATCGAGAAGCTCGCGCAGTTCAACCGCGAGCGTGTCCCGGAGCGCATCGTCCACGCCAAGGGCGGCGGCGCTTTCGGTGAACTCGTCATCACACACGACGTCAGCAAGTACACCAAGGCCGCGTTCCTGCAGCCGGGTAAGAAGACCGAGTCACTCGTCCGCTTCTCCACCGTCGCCGGTGAGCAGGGCAGCCCGGACACCTGGCGCGATCCGCGCGGTTTCGCGATGAAGTTCTACACCGAAGAGGGAAACTACGACCTCGTCGGCAACAACACCCCGGTGTTCTTCATCAAGGACGCCATCAAGTTCCCCGACTTCATTCGTTCGCAGAAGCGACTGCCCGGCTCCGGTCTTCGTGACCACGACATGCAGTGGGACTTCTGGACTCTGCGTCCCGAGACCGCTCACCAGGTGACCTGGCTGATGGGTGACCGCGGTATCCCGAAGACCTGGCGCAACATGGACGGCTTCGGATCGCACACCTACCAGTGGGTCAACGCTGCGGGTGAACGCTTCTGGGTGAAGTACCACTTCAAGACCGATCAGGGCATCGAGTTCCTGACGCAGGCCGAAGCAGACAGCCTCGCCGGTAGCGATCCCGACTACCACCGCGCGGATCTGTACAACGCCATCGAGGCCGGTAATTTCCCGAGCTGGACACTCAAGGTTCAGATCATGCCGGTCGACGAGGCCGAAGGCTACCGCTTCAACCCGTTCGACCTCACCAAGGTCTGGTCCCAGAAGGACTACCCACTGATCGAGGTCGGCAAGTGGACGCTGAACCGCAATCCGGAGAACTTCTTCGCGCAGATCGAGCAGGCTTCGTTCGAGCCGTCGAACGTGGTGCCCGGCATCGGATTCAGCCCGGACAAGATGCTTCTCGGCCGCGTCTTCTCCTACGCCGACGCACATCGTTACCGCATCGGCACCAACTACGCCGACCTGCCGGTCAATGCCCCGAAGAACGAGGTGAACTCCTACTCCAAGGAGGGCGCCATGCGTTACAGCTTCAATTCCCCGTCGACGCCGGTGTACGCACCGAACTCGTACGGCGGACCGCATGCCGATCCGTCGGTTGCCGGTGACGAAGGACTGTGGGCGTTCGACGGCAAGGCAGTGCGCGCCGGATACATCGAGCACGCCGAGGACGGCGACTTCACGCAGGCCGGAACGCTGGTCCGTGAAGTTCTCGACGACGCAGCTCGTGAGCGCCTGGTGAGCAACATCGTCGGCCACGCCCTTGCCGGCGTCAGTGAGGAAGTTCTGTTGCGTGTCTTCGAGTACTGGAAGAACGTCGACGCAGATTTGGGCAAGCGCGTCGAAGAAGGTGTACGCGCAGGTCAGTGACCCGCTGACATGAGCATCGCTTAGGTCTACCGAATGCGGACCGCTGCAAGGGAAATCACTTCCCGGCAGCGGTCCGTTTCCGTCTACCCAACTACAGAAGCGCAAACCAATAGACGAAGCATGCGAGAAGGAATACAACGACTGACTCCATGACGACACCCCTGTTCGACGTGCACTTCTGCTGTTCGCACTCTCCATGATCCGCTTCTCGAGCTGAGAATGCTCGGGGCACAAGTTTCGCGAACCGAGGTGTTGGGCAGTCAATTCCCATGGCAATAGGTGCGGTTCTCTTCGACATCGACGGAACGCTCGTCGATTCCAACTATCTGCACGTAGAAGCGTGGTCGCGAGCTTTCTTCGAGGTAGGTCGCCCGGTCGACGCGTGGCGGGTACACCGCAGCATCGGCATGGACGGAGACCAACTACTGGAGTCCTTGCTCGGCGAAGACATCGACGGGTGCGGACCGCGAGCCAAAGAACTTCACACCACGTACTACCGGCAGTCGGCCGACCGTCTCCGAGTACTGCCGGGAGCGCGCGAGTTGATCCGCCGAGTTCACTCGCTCGGACTGCATGTGGTGCTCGCTACCTCGGCGCCGGACGACGAACTGAAGTTGCTACGCCGGACGCTCGACATCGACGAAATGATCTACGCCGCCACCTCTTCGGAATCCGTCGACGAGGCCAAACCTGATCCGGACCTGATCGAGGTCGCGCTCGCGAAGGCAGGTGTCGACGCGGGCAATGCGGTCATGGTCGGGGATGCCGTCTGGGACATGAAGGCGGCGACATGGGCGGGCGTTGTGGCTGTGGGAGTGCGCAGCGGCGGCATGTCGACCGACGAACTCGAAGGTGCGGGTGCGGCTGCCGTGTACGACGACGCCCGCGACCTCCTCGACCACCTCGACGGCAGTGTGATTTCCGAACTCGTTTCAGGCCTAGATACCGGGAGTTGATCAGTGATGGCACGATTCGGCTACACCTTGATGACGGAGCAGGCAGGTCCGAAAGAACTGGTTCGCCATGCAGTTCGGGCCGAAGAAGTCGGCTTCGACTTCGAAGTGATGAGTGATCACTACTCGCCGTGGCTGACCGAGCAGGGGCATGCACCCTACGCCTGGTCGGTGCTGGGGGCAGTCGCCCACGCCACCGAGCGAGTCGGTTTGATGACGTACGTGACTTGTCCGACCGTGAGGTACCACCCCGCCGTCGTCGCTCAGAAAGCTGCGACGATCCAGATCCTCGCGGACGGACGCTTCACCCTGGGATTGGGAAGTGGCGAGAGCCTGAACGAGCATGTGGTCGGCGAGGGTTGGCCGTCCATCGACACCCGCCAGGACATGCTGCAGGAGGCGGTGAGCATCATTCGCGCACTGCTCGCCGGAGATCTGGTGAGCTGGAAGGGGGAGTACTTCGACGTCCAGTCCGCCAGGATCTGGGATCTCCCCGAGAACCCGGTTCCGCTGGCGCTGGCCATGTCCGGAGACAAGTCCGTCGAGCGTTTCGGTCCGATGGCCGACGATTTGATTGCCGTGCAACCGGATTCGGAGCTAGTGCACTTGTGGAAGCACGTGCACGGCCGAGCATACGGATTGGCTCCCGCAGGCCGGACCATCGGTCAGATTCCGATCTCGTGGGACCCTGATCGCGACACGGCAATTGCACGAGCTCATCAGCAGTTCCGGTGGTTCGGCGGAGGGTGGTCCGTGAACTCCGAACTGCCGACGCCGGCGAGCTTCTCGGGTGCGACTCAGTTCGTGCGCAAAGAGGATGTAGCTGAAAGCATTCCGTGTGGTCCCGATCTCGATGTGATCGTCGAAGCGGTCAAGGCATACACGGACGCCGGATTCACCGATGTGGCACTGGTACAGATCGGTGGAGATACCCAAGACCGATTCTTCGACGAGGCGGCCAAGCCGCTGCTCGAGGCTCTGCACGTCGAATTGGGTTGATCGAGAAGATCAATCGAGTTCCGCCGAGTGGGCTCTTGTCGAGTCGCGCGCTACCGCCGTGCAGCCTCGCCTGCTGCGCGACGAGGGCCAGTCCCAAACCGCTTCCGGCGTCGCCCGCACCGGTACCACGAACGAATCTCTCGAACATCGCTTCGCGTTCCGAAGGCGCGATCACGGTGCCGTTGTCGTCGACGAATACCGTCGCCGAACCCGTCGCAGCCCCTGATCGGACGGTGATCTCGACTTCGTCGGCATTGCCGTGCCGAACGGAATTGGTGACGGCGTTGGTCAGCACCAGACGGATACCCGCGGGAAAGGCCTGAACCGAAAGTTCTTCCGGTGCTTTCAAACGAACGTCGACCTGCGGGTGCAGACGGCCCGCGTCAGCGACGGCGCGATCGGCAACCTCCACGAGATCGACGTCGGCACAATCCTCGGGATCGGCCACGTCACCCAGGGCTAGAGTCTCGAGGTCGGTCAGGGTGCGCTCGATCTGGCGCTGCGCCTCCAACAATTCGCCGGACAGTTCGCGCCGTTGGCTTTCCGTGAGATCGAGTGTTGCGAGAACTTCGAGATCGGTACGCATCGACGTGAGAGGTGTGCGCAGTTCGTGGGCGGAGACGCGAGCGAAATCGCGTGCCGACTCCAACGCCTCCTCGGTGCGGCTTCGATCGCTTTCGATGCGACTGAGCATGCTGTGGATTGCCTCCGACAGTTCTTCGGCTTCTCGCGTTCCACGTACCGACGGTGCCCGGCGCGAGAGTCCGTCGACGTCGAGGTTGTTGCCGATCGAACTGGTGGTCTCGGTCAATTGCTGTAGTGGCCGGACGGCTCGGCCGGTGAGGAACCAACCGAGCCCGGCCGCGGCAAGGATGGCGACCACTGCTGCAGCGGCCACTTGGAACTGCTGCTCGCGGATTGCCTGGGTCAGTGGGTCTTCGGGGATGCTGACGGCCAGTGTGGCGCCGCTGTCGCCGGGCACCAGAACATCACGACTGCGAACATCGGTGGTAGCCAAGGCGCTGACGGTCGCGGCGTTGAATCCGGGGCTGACCACGGATGGTTCTGTTGTTGCAGTTGGTGTCTCGATGAATAGCGGGCTCGGCGCACTCGCCGCGACGCCCAGGGTGACGGAATCGAGAGTGCGTTCGAGTTGTTCGGATCCGTTGACACGCAGAAAGACCGCGAACGCAATTCCGATCGCGGCAATCACGATTCCGGCGGCCAGGCCCGAGGCGATGGCTACGCGAGTCTGAAGTGACAGCGGCCGCTTCATCGTTCGGCCCTCAGGACGAAGCCCACCCCACGCACTGTGTGGATCACGCGGGGCGCTCCGTCGACTTCGAGTTTCTTGCGTAGGTAGGTGACAAAGACGTCGACGACATTGGTGTCGGCGGCGAAGTCGTAACCCCAGACGAGTCGCAGGAGTTGTGCGCGACTGAGTACGACACCGGCGTGCTCGGCGAGTACCGACAACAGGTCGAATTCTCTTTTGGTGAGTTCGATTCGCCTACCGTCGATGTGCGCTCGATGGCCACGGAGATCGACCGTCAGCGGTCCCACCGTGATCGGATGGTCGACCGACGGGGTGGCTCGCGTCGTGCGTCGAAGCAATGCGCGGAGTCTGGCGACGAGCTCGGCCAACTCGAAGGGCTTGGTGAGGTAGTCGTCGGCGCCCGCCTCCAGCCCCGCGATGCGATCACCCACGGAACTTCGGGCGCTGAGCACGCAGATCGGAACCTCGTTGCCGATCGCGCGCAGGGCGGTCACCACCCCGACGCCGTCGAGGCCGGGCATGTTGACGTCGAGAACGAGCGCGGCCGGGCATTGCTTGTTCACCGATGACAAGGCCGATCGTCCGTCGACGGCAGTTGCCGTGTCGAAGCCCGACAATCGGAGTCCACGTTCGAGCGAATTCAGAACCTTCGCGTCGTCGTCAACGATCAGGATGCGCTCGCGTGTACTCACCCCAGCCATGGTGCCATCGGATCAAGGCCTGGGGCCTCGCTCGGAGCGAGGGCCGTCGCATTCTCATCAACTCCTAAGAAACCGACAACAGATCTGCAGTGTTGGCTTCATAACCTCGGGTTTCTCGGATGCGACCGCGCCGAGAACTCGAGAACGTTCGATCAAGGAGAACTACGATGACGCGATTGAAAGTGAACGGCAAGCGGGCCCGCCGGACCGGTGTGGTGGTGGCGTCCGTGGCGGTCCTCGGTATGGCAGTGGCGCCGGGAATCGCCTGGGCTTCCAACCCGATTTCCGACGGGTCACCGGTGGCGGTGCGGTCGATCGCGACCGCTCCAGCCGAGTTGGGTGTGGCTCCCGAAGTAGCGTGTGGTGTCGCGGCGCCGATTTCCGACGAGGAGCTGCAGAAGCTCATCGACGAGGGGAAGGTCGTGCGCGCGGAGGAGGCCGGTACGGCCGCAGTCACTATCGAAGTGCCGAGCGAAGCTGCGACATTCGTTGCGCGTGAAGGGGTGCCGGCGTTGCCGACCGTCGAGTGGGCTCCGACGACCGAAGGTGTTCCGGCAGAGGTGCTCGACATGGCCGGTGTCGCTCCGCTGGAGGAAGGCGTTGCCCTGTCATGCACGGTTGCCGCGGGCTGACGAGCGAAAAAAGCTCCGCATGAACCGCTTTGACCTGGAACGGTACGGCCGTACTCAACTGGGTCTGGAGGTTGGTCAAGCCTGTCGGTAGCACTTGCTACGTTCGGGGCGGTCTCGGCGAGCATGCCGGGGCCGTCGCCGACGGCGTCATGTGTGTGGTGTCTTGCAGAGGGTGCGGTACGGCCTGATGCGGGGCGCGTTTCGAAAGGTGTTGTGTTTCATGGTCATGGGCCCCACCCACGCGATGTCCGGTGCTGCTGTGGGGTTGGTGGTTGCGGAGTTGTTGCCTCTCGACTGGGGAGGGCCCACATCCACTGCGGAAACTTTGACCTTTGCCGGAGTGTGTGCCGGAGCCGCCTTGCTTCCCGACCTCGATACCGGTCAGTCGACGGTTTCGCGATCATTCGGTCCGCTCAGCAAGGCTCTGGCCAAAGGCATCGACGCAATTTCGGTGACCTTCTACCGCATCACCAAAGGCAAGAAGGACGGCAAGCGTCGTGGTGGGCATCGGACGCTCACGCACACCGCGCTGTTCGCCGCCGGGTTGGGTGCCGGGGTCTCGGCGCTGGTTGTTCAGTTCGAGAAGCCAGCCATCATCATCACCCTGTTCTTCTGCCTCGGGTTGGCCATCCGTGGATTGGCGGGTGAATTGGCCAAGGAGAAGGGTTGGCTCGCGGTCTCCGCCGTTGCGTTGGTGCTCTCTGCCCTCACCTGGCAGTGGTATCCGAGTGAGGCTGGATCCACGGGGCTAGGTGTTGCGGTGGCCTTGGGCTGCGCCACGCACTGTCTCGGCGATGCGATCACCAAGGAAGGGGTGCCGTTTCTCGCGCCCCTGATTCCGCTCGGCGGCAAACGATGGTGGGAACAACGGCTGCCGTCATTCCTGTCCATCCGTGCAGGTGGGAACCTCGAGAAGATCCTGATCGGGCCGGCGTTGACGGTTCTGACTGCCTGGTTGATCATCAGTGCGTTCGACGGTGCCCCGGAAGCGATCTACGCGGTCTTCGCTCCGATGGTGCAGTGAGCTTCGGAAAACTTTTATTACGGAACCACTGGCATCGTAATCATATTTGTTCTACGTTCGTCCCTGACATGAACCGAGTCGGCTGACGGAGTGAGCAGTGGTGCATCAAGCAGAGCGCATGGCAGAGCACAGCTCGAGCGAAGACGGTGTGAGCCGGCGCGGATTTCTCGCAGCGAGTGCCGGCGCAGCTGCTCTCGCGGGCATTTCCTGGGCACCGGCAGGAGCAGTTCCCTGGGGCTCGGCATCGACCATCGCGCCACCGCCCGGATATCCGTCGGACATTCCGTTGTCACAGTCGGCGTACGCGAACTGGTCGCGAGAAATCATGCTCGACAGCGTGTGGACGGCCACGGCACGTCACAGCGACGACGTCGTCACCCTCGCCAACTGGGCGTTCGACAACGGGTACACAGTGCGTGCGAAGGGAACGATGCACGGGTGGAGCCCGTTGACGGTGGTGCCCGGCGCGCCTTCGGATCGAGTTCTGCTGGTCGATACGATGGCCAACTTGAATTCGGTTGTGGTGCAGCACGGCACGCCCGCAACGGTCACGGCGGGCGCCGGCGCCAGTATCGAAGCGATTCTGACAGCGCTCGAGCGAGAAGGGCTCGGCTGGGCCAACTCTCCGGCGATCGGTGAGCTGTCCATCGCCGGCGCGCTGGCGATCGGTGCTCACGGGGCAACCTATCCGGCGGTGGGGGAGACGATCACCCCTGGTCAATCGTATGGTTCGCTGAGCAACCTGATCACCGAGATCACGGTGGTGGCGTGGGACGAAGGCATCAATCGGTACGCACTGAAGACATTTCACCGATCGGACGTCGAGAGCACCGCCTTCCTGACCCATCTGGGTCGAACCTTCGTCACCTCCGTGACGCTGCAAGCCGGGGAGAATTATCGGCTGCGGTGCCAGAGTTTCACCGACATTCCGTGGCAAGAACTCTTTGCTGCTCCCGGGTCGCCAGGGCGTACCTACGAGAGTTTCGTCGAGAAATCCGGACGGGTGGAAGCAATCTGGTTCCCGTTCACGCAAACACCGTGGCTCAAGGTCTGGACACCGACCCCGGTCAAACCGCCGGAGTCCCGAGAGGTGAGCGGGCCGTACAACTACTTCTTCTCCGACGCGATTCCCGAAGAAGTCACCACCCCGTTGGGGATGGTGGCACAGGGTCTCCAAGGTGCGACACCGCTGTTCGGCGCCTCTCAGTTCGGCGCTGTAGCAGCAGGATTGGTGCTGACCGACACCGACGATCTCTGGGGCTGGTCGAAAGACGTTCTGTTCTACCTCCGGCATACGACCTTGCGCGTCGTAGCCGGGGGCGGAGCCGTGATCACCAAGCGGTCCAACATCGGCCGAGTGGTCCACGAGATGACGAGTTGGCTGAACGAACGAATGACGCACTACGCGTCGTTGGGGCAGTATCCCGTCAACATGCCGTTCGAAGTGCGTCTCTGCGGTGTCGACGATGACGGCGAGGTGTTGGTCGACAGCGCCGGAGTGCCGGACCTGTCAGCGGTGCGGCCGCGGGCGGATCGTCAGGACTGGGACACAGCGATCTGGATGAACGTGGTCTCGATTCCCGGCACCGCGGGATTGCCTGCGTTCCTTCGCGAAATGGAACGGTGGATGGTCGCGAACTACTCCGGCGATTACGCGACCTTCCGTCCGGAGTGGTCCAAGGGGTGGGCATTCACCGATCAGGCGGCGTACCAGGACGACGAATTCCTCACCAGCACAGTGCCTGCCACCTTTCGTGCCGGTGGCGACGGGAATTGGGACTTCGCTCTCGCCACTCTCGACGAACACGACCCGCACCGCGTATTCAGCAATACGTTCCTCGACCGCGTATTGCCACCCAGCTGAATCTCCTACTGCGGAAGCGGTTTGCGCCAACATACGTCGGTGACACGGATACGCTGATTGTTGTCACCGTTCCAATCGACGCTCAGCCCCTGAGTTCGGAGTGCGTCGGCTACCTGGCGCCCGACGGTCTGATCGGTGTGCGCGATCATGTGTGCCTTGGCGGTTTCGTCGCCGCCGAAGGCAGCGGCGACCAGCGCGGGATCGAGATCGTGGGCCGGACGGAACGCACTGTAGGACAAGTAGAGATCGGACGGCTCGTCGCCGAGACGCTCCGCATCTTGCATGTGGAAGAACGTGTACGCCCACTGAGCAAAGGGATACCCGTTCTCGTCGGGTTCGGACGGCGTGCGTTCGTCGTCGATTTCGGTAGTGCCGCACTGCATGCAGCAGGTGAAGTTCATCCGGGCCACGATGCCGTTGCGTTCGAGTTCGGCGAAGGCTGCGGAGAGGCGCTCGAAGTCTCCGGGAGCCGTCCACTGGGTCTGCTCCTCGACTCTTCGGTCCCAGACCTCACGCACTACTGCGTCGATCTGTCTGCCGAGTTCGTCGTTCTCGAAGCCGCCCTCGACACAGTCTCGGGCGGCTTCGCAGATTTCGTCGAACGTAGCGAAACCTGGGACTACCAGTTCGCGTGCTTGCTCACGTACGGCGACGATGTCGGCCTCACTGAGCACCGGTGCTGACCGTGACTGTGCTGACCGTGACTGTGCTGACCGTGACCAGGGCAATCGCATACCGGCACCGTACTGCACCGATCCGACCGTCAGGCGACGTCGGCTGCTGCTTTCGTTTCCTCCTCGTTTGACGGGGCCGGCTTGTTCGGGATGAGCGCCGTGGCGATCAGGCCCACCACGACAAATCCGGCCGCAAGGTATCCGCCGAGTGTGATGCCGTGAGTCATCGCAGATTGGGCAGCGTCGGCGACGAAGGCAGTGTTCGGTGAACCGGCCAGCGAGTCGATGGCGGCGCCTGCGCTGTCGGTGACTGCCCGCGTCAACTGATCAGCCTGAGCTTGGTCGACACCGGATCCGGTGAGGTCGTTGTTCAGCGTCGAATTGAGAGTGCTGAAGAAGACCGTGGTGAGGACAGCGATGCCCAGTGCGGATCCGAGTTGGCGGAACGCGCTCTGAATGCCGGAGCCTTGACCGGCGCTCTGCTCGGGAATCTCCTCGAGCACCACGTTGGTCACCTGGGCAGTCGCAAAACCGACGCCGATTCCGTAGAAGAACAGCACTGCGGCGATAGTCCACCAGGGGCTGTCTGTCGCAGCGATGAATCCGAGGCCGGCGAGACCGAGCGCTTCGAGAGCCAGGCCGATACGGACCAAGCCCAACGGCGAGACCTTCGATGCCAGCCCGAAGCTCGCACCACTGGCGACAAAGCTGCCGATGGCAATGGGAACCAGCGCGAGCCCTGCCTGGAGGGCGCTGTATCCGAGCGTGAACTGGAGCCAGAGAGGAAGCACCGCAACGATTCCGAACTCGCCGAGTCCGATGATCAGCGTCGCGATGTTGCCGTTGCGGAACGACGAGATGGAGAACAACCGTACGTCCATCAGTGCCCGCGACGGATCGGCGCTGCGGGTGAGCATGGTTTGACGGTAGGCGAACGCACCGAGCGACAGAACGGCGAGAACCAGCGCCACCAGAACCGGCGACGGTCCGCTGGACCATGAAAGACCGAACAGATCGAAGGGTTCCTTCGTCGTCAGCCACCCGTACGTTCGTCCCTCGACGAGGCCGAAGGCCAGCAGGCCGAGCCCGGCGATGGACAGTGCTGCTCCGGTGGCGTCGATGCGCCCAGCGGTGCGGGGTGAGGGCGCGATGAACAGCACTGCGCCGATCAGAATGAGCGCAGCAAGCGGAATGTTGATCCCGAATGCCCAACGCCATGAGGCATGTTCGGCAAGCCAGCCGCCGAGCAATGGGCCGAGGGCGGATGCAGCGCCGATGGTGGAGCCCCAGACCGCGAAGGCCTGGCCGCGCGCCTTTCCGGTGAACATCGCGTTCAGAAGCGACAGTGACGTGGGCAGGATCATGGCCGCGCCGGCGCCCTGCAGGAAGCGCGCCAGGATGAGCAGACCGCCGTTCGGCGCCAGTCCGGCCAGCAGGCTCGTTGCGCCGAACACGACGACACCGGCGATGAAGATACGACGGGCGCCGACCAGGTCGGCAACTCTGCCGACCAGAAGCAGGAGTGCCGCGAACACGATTGCGTAGGACTCTTGGATCCATTGAGCCTGAACGGAATTGATCCCGAGATCTTCGATGATCGAGGGAACTATGACGTTGACGATCGTGGTGTCGACGACGATCAGTGCCACACCGAGTGCAATGGCGATCAGGCCCAACCACTTGCGGGTGGTGGGTGAGATGTTCACGAATAAACCTCCATTGTGAAGTAACTTTATTATGAAGGTATATTTGAGGCGGTAAGTTGTCAACGTGCGCGCTGGGTTCGACCGGCCGCCGTCTGGCACAGGAAAGGTGGGATCACCGAGGTGGAGGCACCGCGCGACATCTCCGTGGAGCGGGAGCGGCTGATGGACGAATTCCGCGCGTACGGTGGCACGTTCACCGAATTCAGCCATCGATTCGCGTCGTGGCTCGGCCTGCATTCCACCGACGCGACTGCCTTGATGGAAATCACCGCTGCCGAGGAGAAGGGGACGCCGCTCTCACCCGCCCGCCTCGGAGAGCGGATCTCGCTGACGTCGGGTGCAACCACCGCGTTGCTCAACCGCCTGGAGAAGGCGGGACATATCGTCCGGACCCGAGAGAATGCCGACCGGCGAGTGGTCACGCTGCACAGCAGTGCGCATGTGCAGGACCTGGCGGACGAGTTCTTCGGGCCCCTTGCCGTGCGACTCGACGCCATGATGGCGAAGTACCCGCCCGAACTGCTCAGTCGATTCGAGGAATTTCTCGTCGACCTTCACTCGACGATGAACGAACACCTCGAGCAGGACAACCGCTGAACAAAGAACGCCGCTCGACTCCGGAGAGTCGGGCGGCGTTCTTTGTGCCGGTGACGGCTACTTGCCGAGCTTGGCCTGCAGGTCGTCGAGAACCAGGCCGGCACCTGTCGGGCCGAGGCCCAGGAACCAGGTCTCGTCGCTCACCTCGGTGGCGCGTCCTTCCTTGACTGCGTCCATGCTGGCCCACAGCGGTCCGGCAACAACCGTGGTCTGGCCCGTGTCGGCGGGATTTCCGTAGCTGGAGTAGAAGATTCGGTCACCCTCCGCCTCGGTGATCGTTTCGGGGCTGACCTCGACGGCCAGTTCGTCGATGTCCTGGATCGTCGGGCGGGGCAGACCGACGTCCTTCAAGATGACGCCGATGAACGACAAATTGCCGTACAGGCGCAGCTTCCCGGACATGAAACGAACCAGTGAAACGGTCGGGGAGCCGTCGATCGACTCACGTACCTTGTCGGCGTGCTCTTGGTAGTCGTTGAGAACCTGCTCAGCCTTGGTCTCCTCGCCGAGTGCGTCACCGGCAAGGAGGAAGTTCTCCTTCCACGGAAAGCCGGGGCGGATGCTGAAGACCGTCGGAGCGATTGCCGCGAGTTGCGGGTAAAGCTTGTCCTGGCGCAGCTTGCTGCCGAGGATCAGATCGGGCTGCAGTGCGGTGATCGCCTCGAGGTTGAGGTTGTTGGTCGTGCCGACGTCGGGGACACCGACCAACTTGTCCGCCAGGTACGACGGCTGACCGGCGGCGCTTTCCGGGCTGGCGATGCCGACCGGGGTGATCCCGAGCGAGAGAACCTCGTCGAGTTCACCGCTGTCGAGGACGACGACGCGGGTCGGCTTGGCCTCGAGGGTGGTCTCGCCCAGGGCATGGGTGATGGTGCGAGGGAACTCGCCTGGCGCGGCATCGCTGCCGAGCTTCGCGGTTTCCGTGTCGGCGGTGCTGAACAGCTTGCCGCCGGTCGCGACATCGGTGTTGCCGTTTGCGTTGCCGCCGGCGTCGGAAGAGCCGCAGGCCGTAGCGGCAAAAACAGTCGCCAGGGCAACCATGGCGACCCGAACCGACGTGCGGCTCCGGAGAGTGGTGCGTGAGTGCATTAGGCTACCCTACCTTTCGGCTATCGGGCTTGGTCAGGGAGGTATCCGCACCGTTGATGCCAGGTGAGCGGCGCGTCAGGTCTCGCTCAGCGGGACCGCTACGCAATTCGGACTACAGGGTGCGACCAACGTGTTAGCTTCGCGAAAGACCTGTACTGGTAAGCGAAGACGCGTGTAGTGAGGATTTCGATGACCCTGAACATTGCCGATCTGTTCGAGGCCGTTGCCGATGCGATCCCCGATCGAGTTCCCTTGATTCTGGAAGACGTGCGATTGAGCTACGCCGAACTCGAACTGCGATCGAACCGACTCGCTCATCACCTGCAGTCGGTGGGCGTCGAGCCTGGGCAGCACGTCGGTATTCACATGCGTAACTGCGTCGAGTACGTCGAAGCGCTCCTGGCTTGCTTGAAGATCAGAGCGGTACCGATCAACGTCAACTTCCGCTATACCGATGCAGAACTCCTGTACATCTACACCAACTCTCAAATGATGGCACTGCTGGTCGAAGAGGAATTCGCGCCGACGGCATTGGCCGTGGTTCCGCAGTGTCCGGAGATCACCCACGTGCTGATCGTCGGCGAAGACTACGAGAACGCCCTTGCCGCGCAGACTGATACCCGCGACTTCGGCCCTCGCAGCAACGACGACCATTTCATCATCTACACCGGCGGCACAACCGGAATGCCCAAGGGTGTGGTGTGGCGGCACGAGGACTTCTTCTTCGCCGCGCTGTCCGGAGCGAACCTCAGCGGGCCGCCGCGTCGGAGTCTCGAAGAGGTTGTGCATGCAGCTGTAGCGAACACCAATCCAACTGTGCTGCTACTCATCCCGCCGCTCATGCATGGAGCCGCAATCTATTCACTGCTCACGGCATTCCTCATGGGAGCGCCCCGAGTACTGACCCGCAGCTTCGATCCGATGGAAGTGCTGCGACTGGTCGAGGCCGAGAAGATCACCGGAATCACCGTCGTCGGCGACGCGATTGCTCGGCCGATCGCCGACGCCATCACCGCAAGCGAACGGCGCTACGACCTTTCGACTCTCCAACTGATCGGGTCTGGTGGCGCGTTGTTCTCCCCGAACCTGAAGGCAGAACTGACAACCCGACTACCGGGGTTGGTGATCAAGGATGCATTCGGTGCTTCGGAATCCGGCAACGACGGCGTCGTCGAATTCGGTGAGGACGGTTCCAAGCGAATTCGATCCAACCCCAACATGATTCTTGTCGACGACGAATTCCGTCGCATCGAACCAGGCTCGGACACAGTCGGTTTCATCGCCCGGGCCGGCCATGTTCCCGTTGCCTACTTCGGCGACCCGGCCAAGACTGCTGCAACTTTTCCCGTCGTCGACGGGGTTCGTCTGGCGGTGCTCGGGGACATGGGCACGATGGAAGCCGACGGAACCATCGTGCTGCTCGGGCGCGGTTCGATGTGCATCAACTCCGGCGGCGAGAAGGTCTACCCCGAAGAAGTGGAGCAGGCACTCAAAACTCACCCGGCAGTTTTCGACGCCTTGGTAGCGGGCGCGCCCGACGCACGATTCGGCGAGAAGGTCGCCGCGGTGGTGCAGGTTCGACCGGGATTCGAAGATGTTGCGACGGAATCATTGTCGGAGCATTGCCGCACCCACGTCGCCGGGTACAAGATCCCCCGCTCGATCGTGCTCGTACCAACCATCCTCCGCTCGCCCAGCGGTAAGGCCGACTACCGTTGGGCTCGCGAAACCGTAGCGGGAGTGTGAGCAGGTAGTGGTTCCGAAACCTGTATTGGTACTAGTGGGGAGTATGCGTGACTGGGAATGATGCAGGTTCTGGGCATGTTTTTGTCGTCCGAGGACGTCTCGAATCAGTGGACTGGGATGCGGCTGTCGTATCGACGAGCGGCAGCTTCGTGCCGCGTGAGCATTGGTGGCCGGTGCTCGGCCTAACGAGTCCAGTGGAAAGTGCACCGGCAGGGGGCAACCGGGTGCGCTCTTTCCCGAAGGAGGGGCGGCCGGCGTGGCTGTTGAACGTCGCTTCTCGGATATCAGTGTCCTGGCTGGTGGACGGCGTGTACGAGGTCCTCGACGCGATTGCATCTGCCTATATTCAGCCTGGAGGCCGTCGAGTCAAACCACTCATCGCTTTGCCGACCTTCGGAGTCGGTCTAGGTGGGCAGGGGATGGTTCGTGGCCACGTCATCAAGGCGTTGATCGAGGCTGCGGTGGAATGTGCCGACAAATACGACTTCGACATCGCATTCGTAGTTGCCAATGCTGCCGATTACGCCGCGTATCAATCGATTCGGCGGGGACATTTATCGAGCGCTGGTATCCCTCCACAGGTCCAGCAATTGGCAGATAGGCTGCAAGCTGGTGAAGCCTCCTTGTTGTTGGGTGCGGGAGTCAGCATCCCCGCCGGATTGCCGTCGTGGGACAGTCTGCTCGAGGCAATACGGCAGAAGGAACTTCCGGGTGTGAGCAGCGCGGAATTCGCTGAGCTCAATGTCCTCGACCGTGCACAACTTCTGTCGAAGGAGTTGCAAACGGAGGACGACGGATCGAACGAACTCGGCGAACGTGTTGTTCAGCTGACTGGCTCCGATATCAAACCAACGCTGTCGCATTGTCTTCTGGCGTCTCTGCGAGTCACGAAAGTTGTTACGACCAACTATGATTCGTTGTACGAACGCGCATTTGAATCAGCGCACGGCGAAAACTCGGTCGCTGTATTGCCGAGAGAAGAAGCTCGCGCGGGGGTTCCATGGGTACTGAAACTGCACGGAGATGTGGCTGACTCGGCCAGCATCGTCTTGAGTCGCCGGGATTTCGTCAGATACGACGCAGAACGACGTCCGTTGGGCTCGATCGTTCAGTCTCTCATGGCAACCGGACATCTCATCGTTGTCGGAGCATCTATGACAGATGACAATGTGCTTCGTCTTGCGCATGAAGTATTGGCGCTCGATGCACGGAACAAGCGCCCACGAATTTTGGGTACCGTCATCACGCTGCAGCGAGACGAGATTCGAACTGCTCTGTGGAAGAACGACTTCGATTACGTTGCTGTTTCAGATTCTTTCGATCAGCGTGTGGCTGCACGCGACCTGGAGATCTTCCTGGACAAGCTCGCGACCTTGACCAGTGTCGACGCTCCATATTTGTTGGATACAAGATACAAGGGGTTGCTCGAAGGGGGAGAAATCGATTTGGCAGAAAATTTGCGGGCGGCCGCCGACGCCATCAGATCTTTGCCGCACGAGCACCGAGAGCGATGGAGCAGCCTGGAAGCAGTTTTCGACGAACTAGGTGCTACTCCGTGGTCGCCATCTACAGAGGGAGATCAGAGGGTTTCCCGATCGCGGTCTCAACGACGTTGAATTCGGCTGTCACAGCTCCGCTGGATTCGGCTGTCACAGCTGCGCTGGATTCGGCTGTCACAGCCAGGGCTCGATCGGCTTCTTCACCCACATGATCTTCTCGTCCGGATGCTCACGCCGAGCTTCGGGACGGTCTGGGTTGGCTGCTGCCCACACGGCTTTCTCGTCGAGCAGTCCGGCCGCGATCGTCCAGGTCTCCCGCGTGCTCGGCGGATTGGCGCCCGCGGCCCGCGCAAGCTTGCGCAGCCGATCGTCGGGCATGTCGAGCAACTCTGCACTACTGATATCGCGACCCCAGGCGAACTTGGCAAGACCGACAGCTTTCTCACGTCGGCTACGGCTCGCCATGTCGTTGTGCGCGAAGTCTGGTTCGGATGCCACGGCTTCACCTTATCGTCAACGAAATCGAGGCCCTCCCGCGTAAGCGGAAGGGCCTCGATTTCTGTTCTTCACTGTCGGGGTGGCGGGATTTGAACCCACGACCTCTTCGTCCCGAACGAAGCGCGCTACCAAGCTGCGCCACACCCCGTGTCGAACCTCGGTTAGCTTACATTACCGAGTCGACTGACATTAAATCCGCAGGTCAGTTGCGTAGAACCGACGCTGGAGACTCTGCGGAACTGTGTGCGGAGACATGCTCCGGTTCGCGCCTGGTCGCCGGAACCAAAGTCAGCAGAGTTGCCTCGGGGCGGCAGCAGAAGCGTGCCGGAGCCCACGGCGAAGTGCCGATGCCTGCTGAGACGTGCAGCTGGGTGTGTGCGCCCCACTTCGACGGTCCCTTGACCCGGGATCGGTCGATCTGGCAGTTGGTGACCAGCGCGCCGTAGAACGGAAGGCACAGCTGACCACCGTGCGTGTGGCCGGCGAGCACCAGGTCGTAGCCGTCGTCGGCGAACCGGTCGAGAACTCGAGGTTCGGGCGAGTGCGTCAGGCCGAGCTTGACCTGGGCGACGGGATTGGGTGTTCCGGCGACGGTGTCGTAGCGATCGCGCTTCAGGTGCGGATCGTCGACGCCGGCGGCAGCAATGCGAATACCGGCCACTTCGAGTTCGCGGCGCACGTGGGTCATGTCGAGCCATCCACGTTCGGTGAAAGCGGCCCGCAGATCGCCCCAGGGGAGGGGATCGCCGGTGATGCGCTTGTCCTTGTTGAAGATGTAGCTCAGTGGATTCTTCGGTTTCGGAGCGAAGTAGTCGTTGCTGCCGAAGACGAACAGACCCGGCCGAGCCAACAGATCGCCGAGCGCCTGGACCACTGCCGGGACGCTGCGCTGATGCGACAAGTTGTCTCCGGTGTTGACCACGAGGTCGGGGTCGAGGCCTTCGAGCTCACGCAACCAATTCTGTTTCAACCGTTGGTTCGGCATCATGTGCAGGTCGCTGAGATGAAGGACCCGCAGCGACGACGAACCGGGCGCCAGGACTGGCATCGTCACCTCACGCAGTGCAAATGCATTGCGTTCGATGCCGGATGCGTACCCGATCCCTAGTGCAGCGGCGCCCGCGGCACCAAGTGCGGTGCGGGTCAGATTGGTGCGGAACTGGGAAGACACCTCTCAAGGATACGGGTGTGGCGTTCTTCTGCGTCGCTCTCGCTGCCTTTTACAGCTATTCCACAGAGAATTGTGTCCGGGCGGAGGTAACTATCGGCACGCTCGAAACGCCGAGCGCGTAGCGTTTCCACCATGTCCGACACGACACCATCGCTCAAAGCCACCCTCCGAACCGACATGGTTGCATCCATGAAGGCGAAGGATCCGCTACGTACAGCCACCCTTCGGATGCTCATGGCAGCCATCCAGACCGAAGAGGTTGCCGGTAAGGAAGCACGGGTCCTCACCGACGAAGAAATCATCAAAGTCCTTGCAAAGGAATCGAAGAAGCGCGGCGAATCGGCCGAGATCTACACCGAGAACGGCCGCGGTGAACTTGCCGCGAAAGAGCGCGCCGAAGCTCAGATCATCGACGAGTACCTGCCGACGCCGTTGACCGACGCCGAACTCGTCGACGTCGTCGACACCGCCCTCGCTCAGGTGTCCGAGGAGCTCGGTGAGCGTCCGGGTATGCGTCAGATGGGCCAGGTCATCAAGGCCGCCAGCGCGCTGGCCAAGGGCAAGGCCGATGGCGCCCGTATCTCTGCAGCAGTGAAGTCCCGCCTGTAGAAGCGCGCCACCGGAAACCGAAAACGGCCGCGAACTTCGAGTCACTCGGAGATCGCGGCCGTTCTTGTTTTCAGGGCCGTCAGTTTTCAGGGCCGTCAGTTCGGTGGGGTCCCCGCAGGCGGTACGGGTTCGCCTCCCGGCGGAGTCGCATCCGGGGGAGTCGCGCCCGGTGCCGGAGCTGCTGGAGCTGCCGGGGATGCGGGTGCTGCCGGAGCCCTTACGGACCCGTCACTGATGTAGATCGTGACGGTCGAACCCGGGATCGCGGACCCGGACGGCGAAACTCCGGTGACCGTTCCCGCCCGTGCTCCGGATGCCGTGGTCACGGAATTGACCGTGAAGCCGGACGCCTGCAACCTCGACGTCGCCGCCGACTGGCTCAGGCCGACAACCTCGGGAACCTGGCCGTTCTGTGATCCCCGTGCGTACTTCTCGTCGATCGGAGGCAGTGAGGTGGGCCCGAAGTTGTTGGCGACCGGGTTCATTGCCGCGAACCAGGATCTCGCCGGTTCGGTACCGCCGTACAGGTTGCCGCTGTAGCAGGGGCGTAGCGGGCTCGAGCAGATCTCGCCGGGCGTCGGGGAGTCGCCGAAGATGTAGACGGCCGCAGCGAGGTTGTTGGTGAAACCGAGGAACGCCGAGGACTTGTGGGTCTCGGTGGTACCCGTCTTGCCCGACATCGGCAGGCTCCATCCGGCGCTGCTCGCGGCACCGGCAGACGTACCGGCGCCGACGTCGTCACGGCTCATGGCGTTGGCGAGTGTGTCTGCCAAGCCGGGCTCGACGACCTGCTCACAGCCCTGCTCGGTGACGGCCACCGGCTTGCCGTAGCGGTCGAAGACCGAATCGATGGGACTCGGCGGGCACCACTTGCCGTGCGAGGCGAGAGTGGCCGCGACGTTGGAGAGTTCGAGCGGGTTGATCCAGGTGGGGCCGAGGGTGAACGAACCGAGGTTCTGTTCCTTCTGGAAGTCGGCCATGCTGCGCTCGTCGAAGCCCGAGGTGTTGGGATCGGCGTACGAGCGCATGCCGAGACGGACAGCCATGTCGACGGTCGGCGTGACGCCGGTCGCCTCGATGAGCTTGACGAAAGCGGTGTTTGGGGACTGTGCCAGGGCGTCGGTCACGGACAGCGTCGGCGGATAGTTGCCGGCGTTCTCCACGCAGTACGTCGAGACCGGGCAGCCTGCCGCACCACCGCTACCCATGCCCTTGGCTTCGAAGCGCTTGGGCACGTCGAGGGTCGCGTTGATGCCGAGGCCCTTCTCCATCGCCGCAGCGGTCGTGAAGATCTTGAAGACGGAACCCGCACCGTCACCGGCAAGGGAGTACGGCTG
The DNA here is from genome assembly GCF_001942025.1 of Rhodococcus sp. YL-1. Taxonomy (NCBI): domain Bacteria; kingdom Bacillati; phylum Actinomycetota; class Actinomycetes; order Mycobacteriales; family Nocardiaceae; genus Rhodococcus; species Rhodococcus sp. YL-1. The sequence continues at coordinate 534,475 of NZ_CP017299.1, forward strand.
CGCCTGGACGGTTTCGTCGGCGTCGGCATTGAGTCCGTACGTGCGACTGCTGGCCATCGCGATGACCTTGTGTGAATCCTGGCCCGGCCTGATCACGTTCATCACGTTCGCGATGCCGTCGAGGTTGGCGCTCGCGTTCGCGTTCAGTCCGGCCTTGGTGGACGCCTGGACCTGCGGATCGAGAGTGGTCTTGATGAGGTAACCACCCTCGTTGATCTGGTCGCGGGTGATTCCGGCATCCGAGAGGTACTTCAGTGCGTAATCACAGAAGAATCCGCGATCGCCTGCAGCGATGCAGCCGCGCGGCAAGTTGTTGGGGGTTTCGAGGACGCCGAGGGGCTCTTCCTTGGCTGCACGGAACTCGTCGGCACGATCCGGAATGTTCGTGATCATGGTGTCGAGCACGGTGTTACGACGCTCGGTCACGCCCTCGACGTTCGTGTACGGGTTCAGCGCGGAGCTGGACTGAACCATGCCGGCCAGCATCGCGGACTGCGGAACGGTCAGATCTGCGGCGTCGACGCCGAAGTAGGTCTGAGCCGCGTCCTGAATGCCGAAGGATCCGTTGCCGAACGGTACGAGGTTGAGGTACCGGGTGAGGATCTCGTCTTTCGTGAGTTCCTTGTCCAGCGTCAGCGCCATCCGGATCTCGCGGATCTTTCGGGCCGGGGTGGTCTCGATGGCAGCGCGGCGCTCGGCATCCGTCTTGGCCACGACCAACAGTTGGTAGTTCTTCACATACTGCTGATCGAGTGTCGACGCGCCCTGCTGCACTTCACCGGTCGTCGTGTTGGTGAGGAAGGCGCGCAGCGTTCCCTGCCAGTCGACGCCCTTGTGGTCGGGGAACCGGCGGTCCTCGATGGAGACGATCGCCAACTTCATGTTGTTGGAGATCTTCTCGCTCGGGACTTCGAAGCGTCGTTGGTCGTACAGCCAGGCAATGGGATTGCCTGCCGCATCGACCATGGTGGACACCGCGGGGACCGTGCCTTCGACCAGTTCGGCCGAGACGTTGTCGACGGTATCGGCAGCGCGATTGGACGCGAATCCGAATCCGCCGGCCACCGGGAACATCACCCCTGCGACCAGGACACCCGCCAATGCGGAGCTTCCGGCGAGCTTCGCCACTGTTTTTGCAATCGACACGATCTACAGAGTACGTGTGCCCACCCATTGGAACCGGTTTCAGTGTTTTGCGGGTGTTCAAAACCTCCTGAACACGCGCTTTGTACTGCCGTACCAAAAAATGCTCCCGACCGTCTTGCGTTAGGGGCGTTCTTTACCTAAATTGTGATCAGTGTGATCGACGTAACACTCGATCACGAATGTGTCTCAGCTTTCACGTGCTACCGCGAGACGGCTGAGATGGTGCGCTGCTCGCCTCATGGCGACGGTCAGACTTTGTAGAGGGGACCCAGAATGTACACAGCCACCCCGAGTAGCCGTTTGGACATCGAGCAGGCCGAGGCACGAATTGCCTGGGTAACTCAGGCGCGATGCCGCGAGGTCGATCCCGACCAACTTTTTGTTCGTGGCGCCGCACAGCGCAAGGCAGCCACCATCTGCCGTCACTGCCCGGTCCTCATGCAGTGCGGAGCAGATGCTCTCGACAACCGTGTCGAGTTCGGTGTGTGGGGCGGAATGACCGAACGTCAGCGCCGTGCACTGCTCAAGCAGCACCCCGACGTCGACTCCTGGTCCGAGTTCTTCGAAGACCAGCGCCAGCATCACTCAGCAGTCTGATCCAGGTCGATCGGGGGATCAGCCCTTACGAGTGAGCTGATCTCCCACCGCGCGCAGCGCCTCGAGGTCCGAGACCTCGAACGGTAGCGACGGAACACCGATCAGCGGCACCCTCGGGTGAGCTGCGGTGAATCGACTCAGCAAGGCGATTTCTCGCTTCGCGATCACTGCCCGATGGGCATGGATGCGGAGAACGGCTGCGGTGAGGGCCTCGGCCTCGGTCGCATTTTCCTTCGCTTCCAGTTTGTCGGCGGCGGTCACCGCATGATCGGCAGGCAGAGCCGTCAACGTCGGGTGAGTGCGGTTGAGAACCAGACCGGCCAACGGCATCGAGTCACCCGCAAGGCGATCGACGAAGAACGCCGCCTCACGGAGAGCGTCGGGCTCGGCCGCTGCGATCACCAGGAAATGAGTCCCCGGCTGACGCAGCAACTCGTAGGTCTTCGTGGCGCGTTCACGGAAACCGCCGAACATCGAGTCGAGCGACTGCACGAATGCCGATGCATCCGAAAGCATTTGGCTTCCCACGATGGTCGAGACACCCTTCAGGGCCAATCCCATCGCGCCGGCCACGAGCCTGGTCAGGCCACGGCCGGGTGCCGAGAGCAGCCGGATCATCCGTCCGTCGAGGAATGTTCCGAGCCTCTGTGGAGCGTCGAGGAAGTCGAGCGCATTGCGCGACGGCGGGGTATCGACGATCACCAGATCCCACGCGTCGTTCGACGCCAGCTGCCCCAACTTCTCCATCGCCATGTACTCCTGCGTTCCGGAGAACGATGTGGCAACGGTTTGGTAAAAGGGATTCGCCAGGATCTGCTCGGCCTTCTCAGGGCTCGAATGCTCGATGACCATCTCGTCGAAAGTCCGACGCATGTTCAGCATCATCGCGTGGAGTTCGCCCGTGGCCTCGGGACCCAGCTTCACCGGCTGCGGAGTGTTGTCGAGTTCGGCCACACCCAAGGCCTGTGCGAGGCGACGGGCCGGATCGATGGTGAGGACGACTACGCGTCGGCCCTCTTCGGCTGCCCGCAACGCCAGCGACGCAGCCGTCGTGGTCTTGCCGACGCCACCTGCGCCGCAACACACCACGATCCGGGCCGTCGGGTCCTTGATGATCGCCGAAATATCGAGGGCAGGAGCTGCGCGTCGGCCGGTCCTGGAACTGCCGACCGTCACGTTCTCGGTGGTCTCGGTCATCACACGCCCTGTTCCGTGAGGTATTCGGCCAGCTCGTAGAGCCCACCGAGATCGACGCCGTCGGCGAGTGCGGGAAGTTGCACCCGCGCGCCGTCGATCTCGCGGAGCTTCTCCGCACTGGATTCTTGAGCTTCGAGCACCGACGCGTGCTCGATCGTCTCGGTGAGCAGGCCGGCGAAGTCGTCGTCGGACAGATCGATGCCGACATCGGAGAGCGTCGACCGGATCGAAGCTGCATCGATGTTGCCGGCTGCAGCACCGGAGAGTTGGTCTTCGGGCAAGAACCTCGGGCTGGCGCGGTTGACGATGATGGCACCGAGGTTGAGGTCGTCACGCGCCAGTTCTGCGGCGGCGTCGGCGGTTTCCTGAACGGGCAGCGCTTCGAGAAGCGCAACAAGATGTACGACGGTCTCCGGCGAGTGCAGCAGCCGAACGACGCCTTCACTCTGAGAATGCACCGGGCCGCCCTTGGCGAGGTCGGCCATCGCCTTGGTGACGTCGAGGAAGCTGCCGATCCGCCCGGTCGGGGGAGCATCGACGACAACGGCGTCGTACACGCGTTTGCCGGTTCGATCGGTGCGGATGACGCACTCCTTGATCTTGCCGGTGAGCAGAACGTCGCGAAGGCCTGGAGCGATTGTGGTGGCGAATTCGATGGCGCCGAACTTACGCATCGCCCGGCCGGCGAAGCCGAGGTTGTAGAACATTTCGAGGTATTCGAGGAACGCGGTCTCGATGTCGACGGCCAGAGCCATCACTTCACCGCCACCTTCGGCGGCCGCGACCTTGGTCTCCTGCGGTGGAAGCGGTGGTACGTCGAAGAGCTGCGCGATTCCCTGGCGGCCCTCGACCTCCACGAGGAGAACGCGCTTGCCGCCTTCGGCCAACGCGAGCGCCAACGCGGCGGCAACCGTGGACTTACCGGTTCCGCCTTTACCTGACACAAAGTGCAGGCGGGCCTTCGTCGCAGACTCGGGCCAGGTCCTGCTCAGCTCATCTTGGGATGCAACCACACCGCGAGCCTATAAGTCTGGGGCCGAAGATGTACGCGGGATAGGCTCACCGCATGAGCGAAATAACTTCCTGGGAATACACCGTGACTCCGTTGCTGGTCCACAATCCGAAGGCAATTCTCGACAACTGGGGTGTCGACGGCTGGGAACTCGTCGCCGTCCTGCCGAGCGCGTCGGGCGAGCAGCACGTCGCGTACATGAAGCGTCCGAAGGGCTGAATCACATGGCAGAGGCAACACAGACCTGGTCGGAGCGTCTCGCCGAACTGGGCATTGCACTTCCCGCCGTCGCGGCACCCGTCGCTGCTTACGTTCCCGCGGTTCGCAGCGGCAACCACGTGTACACGTCGGGTCAGCTCCCGTTCGTCGACGGAAAACTGGCGCTGACCGGCAAGCTCGGCGCGGGCGTGTCGGATGAGGACGCCAAGGCCGCGGCTCGCACCTGCGCGCTCAACGCTCTCGCTGCCATCGACGCCCTGGTCGGCATCGACAACGTCGTCCGTGTCGTCAAGGTTGTCGGCTTCGTGGCATCCGCCGAAGGATTCACCGGTCAGCCCGGCGTGATCAACGGCGCATCCGAGTTCCTCGGTGAGGTGCTCGGCGACGCCGGTATCCACGCCCGTTCGGCAGTCGGCGTGGCAGAACTTCCCCTCGGCTCTCCGGTCGAGGTGGAACTGATCGTCGAAGTTCGCTGATGTCGACTGTCCATCCCGCCTACGCGCAGCTTCGCCGCGTCACCGACATCGCTTCGGTCTTGCTCGAGAACAACCCGGGCATGATGACGCTGGACGGTACGAACACTTGGATTCTGCACGCTCCGGGCAGCGTCGAGTGTGTTGTCGTCGATCCAGGCGACAACGACGAGGAACACCTGCAACGTGTCGCTGGTATCGGTCCGGTAGCGCTGACCTTGATCACGCACCGGCACTACGACCACACCGGCGGGGTGGACCGTTTCCACGAATTGACTTCGGCTCCAGTGCGTTCCGTCGACCCAACTTTTCTTCGCGGGGGCGCTTCGGCGCTTGTCGACGGTGAAGTGATCGAGGTAGCGGGCCTGAAGTTGCGGATCCTCGCGACGCCGGGCCATACCGCGGATTCGGTGTCGATAGTCATCGAGAACGATGCGAGCGTGCTGACGGGCGACACCATTCTCGGCCGCGGCACGGCAGTTCTCGACGACTCCGACGGCGATCTGGGGGACTACCTCACCTCGCTGCGATCGCTGGCCGCACTCGGCGAAGGACTGACGGTTCTTCCCGGGCACGGTCCGGACCTACCCGATCTGCAGGCGATTTCGCAGCAGTACCTCGCCCACCGCGAGGAGCGTCTGGATCAGGTGCGGGCTGCTCTGTCGACGTTGGGCGAGTCGGCCTCGGTGCGCGACGTAGTCGAGCACGTCTACTCCGACGTCGACCCGAAGCTGTGGCCGGTCGCGGAGAAATCCGTCAACGTGCAGTTGGCGTATCTGCGACGCTGAGGCGCTCGGCGCCGACACGAAGAGCTGAGTTGTGTGGCCGAACTGCCGCCATCTATGCCGATCGAGGTATAGCTGGCGGCAGTTTTTGCATTTGTTTGATATGGGTCACGGGCCAATAGTTAGTTCATGACCTCACAATGCGACGGATGGATCCGCAATTACGTGGACGGCTCCTATGTCGAACCCGACGAGTCGTCGAGCTTCGATCAGGTCGACCCAGCAACGGGCCGTGTTCTCGCCCGGGTCCACGAGGCCGACAAGGCCCTGGTCGATCGGGCCGTGACCTCTGCCAGACGTGCTCTGGACAACGGTTGGGCCGATACGCCGGTTCGAGAGCGGACGGCTCTGCTGCGACGCGCTGCCGACCGGATCGAGGAGCGATTCGAAGAGTTCGTCGCCGCAGAGATGGCGGACACCGGCAAGCCGATCACGCAGGCACGCGAACTCGACGTCGCGCGCGCCCTGACGAACTTCCGCACCTTCGCCGACATCGTCGCCGCGGCGGGACAGGAATCGTTTGTCACGGATCTCGCGGGCGGCAAGCAGGCGCTGAACTACGCGATCCGCAAGCCGCTCGGCGTCGTCGCCGTGATCGTTCCGTGGAACCTGCCGCTGCTTCTCCTGACCTGGAAGGTTGCGCCCGCGCTCGCGTGCGGAAACTCCGTGGTGGTCAAACCTTCCGAGGAGACCCCGGCGACTGCGTCGTTGCTGGCCGAGGTGCTCGAAGAGGTCGGCCTGCCTGCCGGCGTCTACAACGTCGTCCATGGATTCGGTGCGAACTCGGCCGGCGAGTTCCTCACCACGCACCCCGGTATCGACGGCGTCACCTTCACCGGATCTTCGGCAACGGGTTCGCATGTCATGAAAACCGTTGCCCCGCGGGTCCGTCCGGTCTCGTTCGAGCTCGGCGGCAAGAACGCCGCGATCGTGTTCGACGACGTCGACATCGACGAGGCTCTGACGGGTCTGACCAAGTCGGTGTTCACCAACACCGGCCAGGTCTGCCTGTGCACCGAGCGGGTGTACGTGCACCGCAGCATTTTCGACGACATCGCCGGTGGACTCGTCGAGCGGGCAGCAGGACTGCGTCTGGGCGACCCGACGCTCGATGCAACGACGACCGGACCGCTCATTTCGCAGGCACACCGGAAGAAGGTACTCGACTACTTCGAGATCGCCGAGCAGGAAGGCGCGAAAGTGCTGACCGGCGGCGGTATTCCGGACCTCGGACAGGAACTGTCGGGCGGATCCTGGATCGAACCCACCCTGTGGACTGGCTTGACCAACAAGGATCGCGCCGTACGTGAGGAGATCTTCGGACCCGTCGCGGCACTCATTCCGTTCGAGACCGAAGCCGAAGCGATCGCCCTCGCAAACGACACCGAGTACGGCCTTGCTGCCTCCGTGTGGACCAACGACCTGCGCCGCGGACACCGCGTCGCGCAGAAGATGAACGTCGGAATCTCCTGGGTCAACACGTGGTTCACCCGCGAACTGCGGTCTCCCTTCGGCGGCATGGGCCTGTCCGGCATCGGACGTGAGGGCGGCGAGTCCTCGCTGCACTTCTACACCGAACCGACGAATGTATGTGTGCAACTGTGAACATCGAAACCGCAAAAGTTTTCCAGAAATGAGCGAGGCGTGATGACAGCCCCCGAAGACACCGTATCCGCGCTCGCGCGTCGCCTCGACGACGCTGCGCAGACGCGCACCGACACCCCGAGCCTCGCCGACGAACACACCATCGACATCGACCAGGCCTACCGGATCCAGAACGAACTCCTCGAACGGCGCACCAGTCGTGGTGAATCGATTGTGGGCATCAAGCTCGGCTTCACGAGCAAAGCGAAGATGGCGCAGATGGGTGTCTCCGAAGTGATCGTCGGTCAGTTGACCGACGCGATGTGCGTGAGCAACGGCGGCGAAGTCGACCTGAGGACGTTCATTCATCCCAAGATCGAACCCGAAGTGGCATACCGCCTGTCGAAGGACGTCGATCTCGACGATCCGAACGTCGACATCGAAACCTGCGTCGACGCACTGGCTCCCGCAATGGAGATCATCGACTCGCGGTACCGCGACTTCCGCTTCACCTACACCGACGTCGTCGCTGACAACACCAGCGCTGCCGGATACGTGATCGGGCGGTGGCTGCCGCTACAGAACGTCGAAGACCGTTCCGTACGTATGGAAGTCGGCGGTGAGACGGTAGTCGGTTCCACGTCGGCCATTCTCGGCGATCCGGCGCGCGCTTTGCATGCACTGCTCGACATCGCCCGCCGACGCCGAATTCCGTTGCGCGCCGGTCAGGTAATTCTGGCCGGTGCCGCCACAGCAGCTGTGCGACTCGACGAGGGCGTCGCACAGTGCACGATCGACGGACTCGGAACCGTCACGGTGAAAGGTGTGAAGCGATGAGTGGGGCGCAGGTCATCGAGAAGCTGGCGAAGCCGCGCGGAAAGTTCCCCCACGTCAAGGTGGTCGGCGATTTCGTCTATGTCTCCGGGACCAGTTCGCGTCGACCCGACAACACGTTTGTCGGCGTCGAGGTCGATGAGATGGGGACGACGGCGCTCGACATTCGGGCGCAGACGCGTGCCGTCATCGAGAACATCGCGGCAATCCTCGCCGAAGTGGGTGGAGAACTCAGTGATCTGGTTCAGGTCACCTCCTACCTGGTGTCGATGAACGACTTCGGTGGATACAACGAGGTGTACGCCGAACTGTTCGACGAAAACGGTCCGACGAGAACGACTGTGGCTGTTCACCAGCTGCCCCACCCTCACCTGCTCATCGAAATTTCCGGCGTGGCGTACGTGCCCGCCTCCCGACGCTCGGCGTCCGAAGATACGGAGAATGCATCATGACCACGATTCCTCCCGTCATCGACTTCAAGAAGTGGATCGACGACAACCGCCACCTCCTGCAGCCGCCCGTCAACAATCAGACGATGGCGCTCGGAGACGATTTCATCGTGCAGGTCGTCGGCGGCCCCAACCAGCGGACCGACTACCACCTCGATCCGTACGAGGAGTGGTTCTACCAGCTCGAAGGCGACATCCACGTCAATGTCATGACCGAAGACGGTCCTCATCGCGTCGACATTCGCGAGGGTGAAACTTGGTTGCTGCCAGGAGACATTCCGCATTCGCCGCAGCGTCCCACCGCGGGCTCGATCGGCCTGGTCATCGAACGCGTCCGCAAGGAAGGCACGCTCGAGAAGTTCCAGTGGTACTGCCTCGAATGCGATCACAAGATTCACGAGGTCGAACTTCAGGTGCGCGACATCGTGGCCGACCTTCCGCCGGTGTTCGTCAAGTTCTACGAGAGCGAAGAAGCCCGCACGTGTGACAAGTGCGGCACGCTCCATCCCGGCAAGGGCTGAGCTATGAGCAACCTGATCGACATCCACACCCACTACGTGCCCAACGGGTGGCCGGATCTGACCGAAGACGCGGGGCCGCAAGCGCCGTGGCTGAAGGTCGAGTCGGAAACCGAAGCAATGATCATGATGGGCACCAAGGAGTTCCGCCGCATCCAGTCCGATGCCTGGGACGCCGAGGTGCGGCTTCGGGACATGGATGCCGACGGCGTGCAGACGCAGGTCGTCTCACCTACTCCGGCGTTCTTCAACTACGGCCGGAGCGGTGAGCAGGCAAGTCGCATTGCACGGATCTTCAACGACCTCGCACTCGAGATCGTGGAGCCGGCGAAGGATCGTTTGATTCCCTTCTGCCAGGTGCCTCTGCAAGACACCGACGCAGCGTGCCGTGAGTTGGAGCGGTGCATCGCGAACGGGCACCGCGGTGTCGAGATCGGCAATCATGTCGGCGATCTGGACCTCGACAGCGAGGGCGTGGTGACGTTCCTGCAGCACTGCGCGTCGCTGGACGTGCCGGTATTCGTGCACCCGTGGGACATGGCCAACTCTCCGCGCCTCGATCGCTGGATGGCGCAGTGGCTCACTGCGATGCCGGCCGAAACGCACCTGTCGATACTCGCACTGATTCTCGGTGGGGTGTTCGACAAGATCGACGATCGTCTCAAGATCGGATTTGCGCACGGTGGTGGATCTTTCGCGTTCTGGTTGGGACGGATGGAAAACGCCTGGCACGGCCGCAACGACATCATCGGTACGTCGCAGTTCCCGCCGTCGCACTACCTGGGAAGGTTCTACGTGGATTCCGTCGTCTTCGACGAGCGTGCGCTGCGACTGTTGGTGGACACGGTGGGGGTGGACCGTGTGATGGTGGGTAGTGATTACCCGTACCCCTTGGGGGAGCGTCCGGTCGGTGAGGTGGTTCGCAAGAGTGAGTTCTTGGACGATACTGCGCGCCAACTGATTTCGCGGGGGAATGCCGAACGCTTCCTGGGTCTCGTCTGAGGCCCCGGCTATACCTTTTCCGGTATGGCGGACGGTGAATTCGGCATTTGTGAGTCATGTCTCGAGCGAGCACAATTCCAAACACAACGATCGACGACGCTCGTGATACCGACAATCCCGAAGACGGGGTCGGTGACTACAGACTTCATCGTCCGCCTGCCCCATCCAATCGATAGGTTCCGCGATGTCAGACAAGATATCCAACAGCACTACGAGCGACGGAAAGCCGTTGCCGGAGAAAGCGGCCCGTAGCCGAGTTGCCATGGCAACCCTGGCCGGCACAACTCTCGAATGGTACGACTTCTTCCTCTACGGCACAGCCGCCGCGTTGATCTTCAACAAACAATTCTTCCCGAGCCTGAGCCCCACGGCCGGCACGCTGGCTGCCTTCAGCACCTTCGCCGTCGGGTTCATTGCACGGCCGGTGGGTGGACTCGTGTTCGGGCACTTCGGTGACCGGATCGGGCGCAAGGCCACGCTCGTGGTCTCATTGGTGATGATGGGCATCGGGTCCACACTCATCGGCCTCATCCCGAACTACGACTCCATCGGTTTCTGGGCGCCCGTCCTCCTGGTGGCGATGCGCGTCGTTCAGGGCATCGGTCTGGGCGGTGAAGGCGCCGGCGCGACACTCATGTCGATGGAGCACGCGCCGGCGGGGCAGAAGAATCTCTATGCAGGTTTCCCTCAGATGGGCACACCCGCCGGACTGGTTCTCGCCAACGGCATCTTCCTGACGACCAACGCCGTGATGTCGGACTCGGCATTCGCTTCGTGGGGTTGGCGAATCCCGTTCCTGCTCAGCTTCGTTCTGGTGGCGATCGGTCTGGTGATTCGCCTGCGCGTCACCGAGTCGCCGTCATTCGCCGGGATCATGGAGAAGGGCGAAATAGTCCGCTTCCCGCTGCGTGAGTCGCTCAAGGTCGGCTTCCCCCGTTTGTCTCTCACGCTTGCCGCGTGCTTGGCGAACTCCGCCGTGGCGTACGCCTTCATGGTGTTCACCCTGTCGTACGGAACTCAACATCTGGGCTACGACAAGCAATTCCTGGTGCTCAGCGTGACCGCGGCAGCAGTCCTGTGGTTCCTTTCCATCCCGTTCTGGACAAAGATCGCCGACAAGTACGGGCGTCGGCACATGTTCATCGGCGGATCAGCTGCAATCCTGTTGTGGTGCATCGTGTTCTTCCCGCTCCTCAACACCGAGAACAAAATGGTCGCCGTCATCGCGTTCCTGGGCATGGGCCTGATCGTTCCGGTCACACATTGTGTCCAGGGCAGCATCATCGCCGATACCTTCCCGGCCAAGGTCCGCTATTCCGGCTCGTCTCTGATCCTCCAGAGCGGCGCGATTCTCGGCGGTGGACTGGCACCGATGATCGCCACGGCTCTGCTCGACGCCACCGGATCTTCGGTCGGTGTGACCTGGTATCTCGCCGGGGTGTGCACGATCAGCCTGGTCGGCGCCATCGCACTGTTCAAGATTGTCCCCGATTCGTCGCGGGGCTTGGAGCACGAGGAGATTCGCGTCTCCGAAAACGCCTGAGTCCTGGTCGATCCGACATCGGCCCGTTCCCTCTGGAGGGAACGGGCCGATCGGCGTTTCACGGTCGCATGAGCTCAGTTGCAAAGGACTCCAGCGTCGCGATCAGGGCCTGCGCGGACGGACTCGACGTGCGAGTCGCCGACGAGGTGATGCCGACGCTGTGCCCGATCGGATCGAGTGTGATGGACAGGGTGGTCAAGCGCGCGTCGTCGCGGGGGATGAGGCTCGGTAGTACCGCGATCATGTCGGTCTCGACCAGTAGCTGACGCACGGTGAGGAAAGAGGTTGCCTCGACCCGATTTTCGGGCAACGGCAAGCCGTTCCGGGCGAAGAACTCCTCGAGTTCGCGTCGGAGCACTGTCTCGACCCCAGGAAGGATCCAGGGGAAGCCGCGTAGTTCTTCGAGTTGGACGTCCTCGCGGTGAGCGAGCGGGTGATCTACGCGGGTGACGAGTTCGACGGACTCCGCGTAGAGGTTCCGTCTTGTCGCGGTGTCATCGGTAGGTGAGGTGAGCCGGCCGACGATCAGGTCGATTCGGCCCGCTTCCAGATCGGTGAGCAACTGCTCTGGCGTACCTTCGCGCACGACGACGGTGAGCAACGGGTGGTGAACCTTCAGGCGCGCGATAGCGCCGGGAAGCAGCACGTTGGATCCGGCGAGATGTGTTCCCACGATGACGGTTCCGCGATTGGCGTCGGCAAGTTCGACGACGTGTCGCCCGGCTTCGGTCAGCTGCGCGATCACGGCCCGTGCATGAGTTGTGAAGGCCTCGCCGAAAATGGTCGGGGTGATGCCGCGTGGGCCGCGGTCGAAGAGCGAGACGCCGAGAATGGACTCGATGTCGTGCAGACTGCGGGTCGCGACGGGTTGCGTGATGTGAAGTGCGGCAGCGGCGCCGACCACACTGCCCTGACGGCTCAATGCGTCGACGAGCAGGAGATGGCGGAGTTTGAGTCGCCCGTCGAGGAGCTTGGGCATGTCCATGGAGCAATCCTAGACGGGATTGCGCCGGGTGGGTAGGCGCCCGAAGTTGCTCAGGAGAAGGTGATTCCGATCGATTGGGACGAGGTGTACTTCTCCCAGGTTTCGCTGCTGTCCGGACTTCCCGTGTGCGCAAACGACGTCCAGTGCCGGCGTATCCGACGGCCCAGTGCGTCGATGCTCTGCCAGTCGCTGCTGCCCAGCATCGGTGAGCCCTGCCAGGACTGCTCGGTTCCCAACACGAAGGGTAGTTCGATGCAGTGAGTGGCCCCGAAGACGTCGTCCGTCGGTGCCCAGTCGAAGCGGTACGTGTACACCGACGCGCCGGCCGCTGTGAAGGTCTCGGCCAGCTCCATTGCCGGTTCGGCAAACATGTTCTGTGTCAGTGCCTTTTCGGCGACGTGTTCGGGATCGGGTACTCCCGCTAGGTCGCGCACGAAAGCAGATCCCTCGTCTCGGGTGTATCCCACGATGACGTCAGGCGCTGTTTCGAAAGTTCGGATCACCGGTTCCAGTTCGGAGATCGGCGCGAAGGGCGGTTGCACGACATTGGGGGACCGCCGGCTGAACTCGACAGCCGTGCCGCGGAATGCGTCGAGAATGTGGGAGAGCGGCGCGGTCCTAGGATCTCCGTCGAGCAGTCGGGCAAACGTCTCCCCGTTCTCGATCGCGGGAGCCTGCGTGAAGTTGAGGTCCGGCCGTGGGGTGCTCTGCAGAATTGCTCGATGGAACAGGGTTCGAGAGTTGTTACTGCTCAACAGATTCACAATGGAATGGGCGCCTGCCGACTGCCCGAATACGGTGACCGAGTCTGGGTCGCCGCCGAATGCCTCGATGTTCTCGCGCACCCACTCGAGCGCCGCGATCTGATCGTGTACCCCGAGATTGCCTTCGCTGACGCCGTCGAGGAGGAGGTATCCGAGCACGCCGACGCGATAGTTGACCGACACCACGACGACGTCGCCCTCGGCTGACAAAGCGCCGCCGTCGTACCAGGGGAGTGAGCCGCCGCCACTGGAGTACCCGCCACCGTGAAGCCACACCATCACCGGGCGATGACCGGTCAGCGACGGGGTTGTGACGGTGACGGTGAAGCTGTCCTCGCTGTGCTCCGGTTCGGGGAGCGGTGGCCCCATGATGCGTTCGAGTCGTGAAGGTGGTTGGGGGAAGACCGTTCCAAGCGCTGTGGCGTCGAAGACGTCGGAGAACGGTTCCACCGGTCGAGGCTTCTCGAAGCGCGGTGCGCTGGCGTAGGGGATCGCACCGAAGTAGTAGGAACCGTCACGCTTTCGGCCGCGGACCTTCCCCGAAGGGGTGGATGCGATCACCGTCTCGAACGAGGGCATGGGTTCCTTTCTTCTTGTGCATGCTTTTTCGAGCATGCCAGGTGGATGCCGCGGCACAAATGCCTTTGTGGTCGTGCGGTATGCGTTACGGCGTGAGTGCCTGTACCAGTCGATCTTCGAGTCGCGTCGTCACTCGGCTGTATACGGAACCGTCGTCCAGTGCCCGGGACATCACGATCGCCCCTTGGATCCCGGCCACGGCTTCTTCGGCGAGTCCGACGGAATCTTCGGCACCGACGAGTGCCGCCTCGAGAGCCGCTGTCCATTCGTCGAAGTATGTTCGGACCCTGGCGCCGAAGCGGTTTCGCTCTTCACCGAGTGCAAATGCGCCGAACAGGCAAATGCGTTGCCCTGACCGAAAGTAGTCGCCCGCGGTAGCGAACATGCTCTGGATGCGCTGCCTCGGTGGAACCGATTCTGCTCGAAGAGGTTCGAAGACTTCGGCGCGAAACCATCTGTCGACCTCGTCGAGCACCGCCTCGGCCATCTCTTCCTTCCCGCGCGGAAAGAAGTTGTAGAGACTGCCTTTGCCCAAACCGGTGTGTTCGGTGATCACGGCCAGGCTTGCTCCGTCGAACCCGTAGGTTCGAAACACGTTCGCGAGAGCGGGAATCGTGTCCGAGCGTTCAGCTACCTGTCTGGCCATGGATTCATCCTTTCATCACAGACCCAACTCGCTCAGGCCCGGATGATCGTGCGGGCGTGGTCCGGTCGGATCCCAGAAGAACTTTCGCTCGGACTCCTCGATGGGAACGTCGTTGATGCTGGCATGACGGTGGTGCATGAGTCCGTCGGCGTCGAATTCCCAGTTCTCGTTGCCGTAGGAGCGGAACCACTGCCCGTCGTGATCGTGCCACTCGTACGCGAATCGCACTGCGATGCGGTCGTCGCTGTGTGCCCACAACTCTTTGATCAACCGGTAGTCCAGTTCGCGGGTCCACTTCTCGGTCAGAAGTTCGACGATCTCGGATCGGCCGGTGACGAACGTCGACCGATTACGCCACCAACTGTCCGGCGTGTAGGCCAGCGACACCTTGTGTGGATCGCGTGAGTTCCATCCGTCCTCGGCGAGGCGGACCTTCTGGACGGCAGCTTCGTGAGTGAAGGGCGGAATCGGTGCTCGGACGGTCATTGCGGGGCCTCTCGATCAGATTTGTACCTATCGGTACAAACTTTACCGGTAGGTACAACAAGAGTCCAGTGAACGACTTCGGCCGCCCCCACCGAAGCGGGAGCGGCCGAAAGAGTCGAACAGGAAGAAACTAGCGCGCGCGACGAGCGAGACGCTCGGAATCCGAGATCAGGACGCTCTTGCCTTCGAGGCGAAGCCATCCGCGGTGTGCGAAATCAGCGAGCGCCTTGTTGACGGTCTCGCGGGAAGCGCCGACGAGCTGGGCGATCTCTTCCTGCGTGAGGTCGTGAGTGACGCGCAGGGCGCCACCTTCCTGAGTGCCGAAGCGCTGCGCGAGCTGCAGGAGCGCCTTGGCGACACGGCCGGGAACGTCCGTGAAGATCAGGTCGGCCAGGGTGTTGTTGGTACGACGCAGACGGCGGGCGAGAACGCGCAGAAGCTGCTCGGCGATCTCGGGGCGCTGCTGGATCCATGCCTTGAGAGCGTCGCGGTCCATGCTCACGGCGCGAACCTCGGTGACGGTCGTAGCCGTCGAGGTGCGGGGGCCGGGGTCGAAGATGGACAGTTCGCCGAACATGTCGGACGGGCCCATGATCGTCAGCAGGTTCTCGCGACCGTCGGGTGAGCGTCGACCGATCTTCACCTTGCCGGACACGATGATGTACAGGCGGTCACCGGGTTCACCTTCGTTGAAGATGACATGTCCACGGGGGAAGTCGACGGGCTGCAGCTGCTTTGTCAGCGCCGCTACCGCTGAGGGCTCGACTCCTTGGAAGATGCCGGCTCTTGCCAGGACGTCGTCCACGTGCGCTCCTTGTTGGGATTTGTTCGTTTGTGGTGTCATTTTTGCGCTATCTATCTTTGTACCCGCGCTGCGCACAAACCGTCGTACACAGGCTCAGCCCTCATGAGTGAGACACTGTGTCCAATGCAATCTGTGTTCAATGCAACAGGTACGGCATCGAAGTCTACGTCCCGTTAGCTCGCGACGAGTGATTGATGCCACGTAAGAGCCGAAAATTCTTCCGGAATCCGCTGCGGTGACTACTTTGTATGGCCGTCAACTTGCCCGTTGTGTCCGGATTTCGCCCAGGCTGGCGCTCTCGGGAGCCTCCGACTGACGGCCCTTACGCTTCCGGTGGAAGCGGGCGAACGCATGGGGAAACCCATCGCTTGCCAGGCGGGCGACGTCGTCGTGACTTGCCTGGTCGAGGAAGTCTTCTACTTCATGCTCTTGGACCGAGAGCCGACGCAATCGCCCTTCGACTCGTTCCATCGCCAGGGCAAAGAGCATAAGCAGTAGCGGAAAGAGAATTACTGCGAGTCCTTGCATAGGGGGAAGTAAACACGTCGAAGGTCTCAGAATCGACACGACGGAGTCTCCACTCATGTCGTATCCGTACAGTTGTCTGAGTGCAGACCACCCCGACAGGCAGTTCAGAGCAGCGGAAGAAACCGCGTTCGGGGGGTGCGCGGAAGGAAGAATCACACCTCGGATTGGTACGCCGGGCGCGTCGGATGAATCGTGAGCTCGCTGTGGCTTTCCCACACGTGTACTGCGAACTCGACTTCACGACTCCGTTGGAACTGGCAGTGGCGACAATCCTGTCGGCGCAATGCACCGACGTCCGCGTCAACATGGTCACGCCGGCACTCTTCGCCCGTTATCCCGACGCAAAGGCATACGCGGAAGCCGATCGGACCGAACTCGAGGAGTACATCCGCTCCACCGGCTTCTACCGGAACAAGACGACGTCGCTGATCGGACTCGGTCAGGCGCTACTCGAACGCCACGACGGGCAGGTCCCGAACAAGCTCGAAGATCTGGTGAAACTCCCAGGCATCGGACGTAAGACCGCGAACGTCGTGCTGGGCAATGCCTTCGACATTCCGGGAATCACCGTCGACACCCACTTCGGTCGGCTCGTGCGTCGGTGGAAGTGGACCGAGGAAGAAGATGCCGTCAAAGTGGAACACGCCGTCGGGGCACTGATCGAACGTAAGGAATGGACTCTGCTCTCGCATCGCGTGATCTTTCACGGCCGACGGGTCTGCCACGCGCGCAAGCCCGCGTGCGGTGTGTGTGTTCTGGCCAAGGACTGCCCGTCGTACGGTCTCGGCCCGACCGACAAAACCGAGGCCGCGGCCCTGGTGAAAGGCCCCGAGACCGATCATCTGCTCGCCCTGGCAGGGTTGTGATCGCCGATGACAAGTGCCGGAAGATGGTCTCTCGCTGCGCTCGTGGTCGTCGCGGCTCTCGTCGTGGCGATCTGGCCGCGCGGGGGAGACGACACGACGCCCACCTCGACGGGCCCGTCCTCGTCCGCGTATCAGCCGCCGACGTTCACTCCGTCGTCGGAATCGCTCGATCAACTCCGTAGCCAGGCGGCTCTGGCCTCCTGCCCGACTCCGACCGGCGAAGCGCCTGCCGGCTCGGCTCTCGCCGGAATCACCCTCGACTGCGTCTCCGACGGAGCGCCCGTCGACCTTGCCGCAGCGGTGGGCGGAAAGCCGACTCTGCTCAATCTGTGGGCGTACTGGTGCGCGCCATGCGCCGAAGAGCTTCCGTACCTTCAGGAATTCGCGGAGCGCGCCGACGGCAGCATCAACGTGTTGACCGTGCATTCGGATCCGAATCAGGAGAACGCTTTGACGCGACTCATCGACTACTCGGTGCGTTTGCCCGGCGTCCAGGACGGTGACGGCAAGGTACGGATCGCAGTGGGCGCACCGCCGGTGCTGCCGGTGTCGGTGCTCGTGCGCGCGGATGGAACAGTCGCCAAGGTCTTGCCCCAACCCTTCCGCAGTGCGGACGAGATCGCCGCCGCTGCGGCGCAATATCTGGGAGTCGTCGTATGAGTACACCGGTTCCCGAGTGGTTGCGCGCTGTCGCCAGCACCCAGCCCACCGATCCCCATCGGATCAACCCAGTCCTCGAGCGTCGCGCGCCGCGCGGCACCGTGACGCGTCCGGCCGCGGTGCTCGTGCTCTTCGGCGGACCGCGTGAGGCAGACCCTCTCGCCGTCGGCGGCTTGCCGGAGGGCGCAGACGTCCTGCTGACCCAACGGGCGTCGACGATGCGTCAGCACAGCGGACAGGTCGCATTCCCCGGCGGTGCCGCCGATCCGGGCGACGACGGCCCCATCGGCACCGCGCTGCGTGAAGCGCAGGAGGAGACCGGGCTCGATCCGAGCGGAGTTCAGCCGCTCACCGTGCTGCCGGAGATCTTCATCCCGCCGTCGGGTTTCGACGTGACGCCGGTGCTCGGCTACTGGGAGCAGCCGACGACGGTGGGCATTCAGGACGAGGGCGAGGTCGGACGGGTGGCCAGGGTGCCGCTGCGCACGTTGCTCGACCCAGACAACCGGTTTCAGGTTCGACATCCCCTCGGGTACCAGGGCCCGGCGTTCCGCGCCGACGGCATGCTGGTCTGGGGGTTCACAGCAGGAATCCTCGCGGCGCTGTTCACGGTGTCGGGCTGGGAGATTCCGTGGAACTACGAGGACGTGAGAGACCTGGACACAGCGCTGTCCGAGTTCGGTGAAGGTGTCGAGGATTCGGCGGTGCCGCGATGACAGGTTCTCGTTGGGTGGACATCGCGATCGTTCTGGTCGCCCTCATCGCGGCCACGTCCGGATGGCGTCAGGGAGCGGTGGCGTCGGCGCTGGCGTTCGTCGGCGTGATCCTCGGTGCCGTCGCCGGGATTCTGTTGGCGCCGCACCTGCTTGTGCACGTCACCGAAGGCAAGCTGCGCATCCTCGCGGGCATCTCGCTGATCGTCGTGTTGGTCATCATCGGCGAGGTCGCCGGCATGGTGCTCGGACGCGCGGCGCGCAGCGGAATGCACAGTCCGACGGCGCGATCCGTCGACAGCGTCATCGGTGCGGGTCTACAGGCGGTGGCTGTCGTGGTCGCGGCGTGGTTGCTCGCGATTCCGCTCACTTCCTCGTCGCAGCCGAATATTGCCGCCGCTGTTCGTGGTTCGGACGTTCTCGCCAGCGTGGACGAAGTGGCGCCGCAGTGGCTGCGCCGCATCCCGACCGAGTTCTCGGCGCTGCTCGACACCTCCGGCCTGCCTGACGTCATCGGCCCGTTCGGGCGCACGCCCATCACCGAGGTCGAAGCACCCGACGCGAGCGTTCTCGCCAGTCCGTTGGCGGCGCAGTTGCGTCCGAGTGTTCTCCGCATCAACGGCGTCGCACCGAGTTGCCAGCGCGCGCTCGAGGGATCCGGATTCATCGTCGCCCCCGAACGCGTCATGACCAACGCCCACGTGGTTGCCGGAACCGAGAGCATCACCGTGGACACCATGGAAGGCGCACTGCCCGCGCAGGTGGTTCTCTTCGACTCCGCCGTGGACATCGCGATTCTGGCGGTTCCCGGATTGGACGCGCCGGTGCTGCCGTTCGCTCCGGAGCAGGCTCGGACCGGTGACAACGCGTTGGTGCTCGGTTACCCCGGCGGTGGTCCGTACACGGCCAGCGCAGCCCGCGTTCGTGAGGTCCTCAACCTGAACGGGCCGGACATCTACAAGGCCGGAACCACCCAGCGTGAGGTCTACACCGTCCGCGGATCCATCCGGCAGGGCAACTCGGGTGGACCAATGGTCGACGATCAGGGGCGGGTCCTCGGCGTCGTGTTCGGCGCTGCCGTCGACGACAGTGACACCGGATTCGTCCTCACCGCGCAGGAAGTCTCGCGCCAGTTGAACGCGGCTGCCTCGGCATCGACGCCCGTACCGACGGGCGCGTGCATCCTGTAGCGGTCACTTCTCCGTAAGGAGGAAGTCCCCGAGTTCGCGATTGACGCGCTCGGGGGCTTCCTGATGCGCGTAATGACCGACTCCGGCAATGGTGCGCAGTTTCTCGCCGGGAGCCCAGTGCTTGTCGCGACGCACGGTACGGGTGAGCACGTACGGGTCGAGTTCGCCGTGAATCTGGACGATCGGAATGCGAAGAACCTGATCCATCAAACGCATGAAACGTCGACCCTCGGGGCGGAGCTGGCTGCGGAAGGCCCAACGCTGGTACTCCAACGTGGAATGCGCGACGCCCGGGATCCGGATCGCGGCCCGCATCTTGGTCATCACGTCCGCGAATTCGGGTTGCTGCGGCCAGGTGGGGCCGGACCGCGAGCGAACCAGACGCTCCACTTCGGCGCCGTTGTCGGCCGTCAACCGACGTTCCGGGCGTAGCGGTACCTGATAGGCCAGGAACGAGGGCAAAAGCGCGCGGCGCTGATAGGGGTCGCGGACGACTGCTTTCTTGAGCGCCATCGGGTGTGGAGACGAGATCAGCGCTATCGACCGCACCAGGCGTGGATGCAGGAGCGCGGTCGCCCAGCACACCAACCCGCCGTCGGCATGACCGATCAGCGTGGCCTTGCCGTAACCCATCGCACGAATGAGGCCGGCTACGTCACCGGCGAGCGTCCAACCGTCGTAGCCACGAGGGGGCTTGTCGGAATCGCCGTACCCACGAAGATCCATGGCGACGACGCGGAATCCCTGCTCCGACAGTGCCGTCAACTGATGGCGCCAGGACCACCAGAAATCGGCGAATCCGTGCAACAGGACCACCAACGGAGCATCCGGCTCCGCGTCGCCTACCTCGACGACGTGAAACCGGATGCCGTTGGCGTGAATGTCCCGGTGAATCCAGGGGCCGTCGAACCTGACGGTGGATGGATCTGGGGCTGCCACTTTCGATCAGACTCGCTACCGGCGCGCGTTGAAATCGACAGACGGCTTTGCGTCGTCATGGCTGCCGGGGATGACGTTCTTGGCCTGCTTGAGCGATTCGATCGTCTTCTCCGGAGCCCTCAACTTGCGCACGCGCAGATAACCGAGCAGCGCCAGAATCGCGGTGGTCACCACCATGATCAGGAAGACGATGAGGAACGCCAGCCAGCGCGGCACCCAGGTGTCGAGCATCTCGGCCAGGAAGAAAAAGAAGAAGAACGAGCTGAACAGCAGAACCGTGAAGGCCAGGATGAAGAAGACGCTGCCCTGCAGACCCTTCTTGACCTCGCCCGTCACCTCGGCCTTGGCAAGTTCGACCTCGGCGCGCACGAGGGTGGAGACCTGTGCGGTCGCGTCCTTGACGAGGGCCCCGATGGTGGCCTCGCCCGGCGTGCGGGCGTCCACATCGGTGAGAGGGATGGAAGAGACCGTGTTCGGTACTCCATCTCCGGTGAAGCGCTGGCTCTCTCCGTTGGTCAAGCTCACTTGTCGACCTCTCCAGGTAGTTCTCTCGCGTCCGTGGCAATGGCGGTGGAAGCGTCGTCTCGAGCCGCATGAACTCGTCCACGTCGCCACAGCAGCGCTGATCCGATCAGCGATGCCACCAACGATGTCACGAGAACTGCGGCCTTCGCTATCTCGGCCTCGCTGCCATCGCCGACCCCGTCCAATGCGAGGTCTGCTACAAGCAGGCTAACGGTGAACCCGATGCCACCGAGAACTGAGAGGGCAAACATGTCTCTCAATTCCAGTGTCTTGGGTTTGGTTGCTATCCCCAATTTGATCGCGAGCAGGGAAATTCCGAAGATTCCGACGGTTTTGCCGACCAGAAGACCGACGACGACCGATTGCCCTACTGGGTCGGTGAAAATGTCGCCGAGTACCGCCGCGTTGATCGGAACACCGGAGGCGAACAGTGCGAAGACGGGGACACAGAAGCCTGCGGAGTAAGGCTGAATGCGGTGCTCGAGACGGCTACCGGGCGCGTACTCCTCGTCCGGATCGCGCCTCACCCGGGTGAG
Source organism: Rhodococcus sp. YL-1 (assembly GCF_001942025.1). NCBI lineage: Bacteria > Bacillati > Actinomycetota > Actinomycetes > Mycobacteriales > Nocardiaceae > Rhodococcus > Rhodococcus sp. YL-1. The sequence goes on from NZ_CP017299.1 coordinate 556,056, forward strand.
TAAGCCGAGCGCGACGCCCGCGAGTGTGGCGTGTATCCCCGCTTCGTGCATCGCGTACCAGGTCAGTAGTGCCAGCGGGACGTAGAGGAACGGCGTCGTGATGCGTTTGTGTTGGGCGTAGGCGTAGGCAGCCAGGGCTGCGGCCGCGGTCAGCAGCCACAACATCGCGAGGGAACCGGTGAACAGTACGGCGATGAGGATGATCGCGAGCAGATCGTCGACGACGGCCAGGCTGAGCAGGAAAACTCGGGCGCTCGCCGGGATCTTCGAGCCGGTCAGCGCGAGCACGCCGAGGGCAAAAGCGATGTCCGTCGCGACGGGAATGGCCCAGCCCTTGTCCATGCCGGGCGTGCCGAAACCGATGGACGCCGCGATGATCGCGGGAACCAGGACGCCGCCGCACGCCGCGATGATCGGGAGCATCGCGGCTTTGCGGTCCGCGAGTTCGCCGACCACCAGTTCACGTTTGAGTTCGAGGCCGGCGACGAAGAAGAAGACGGCAAGCAGTCCGTCCTGCGCCCACGTGCCCAAGCTGAGGTCGAGATGGAGTGCGGACGGACCGATCTGGAAGTCACGTAGTGCGATGTAACTCTCACCGAAAGGAGAGTTCACCCAGATCAGAGCGAGGGCGGCAGCGATCAGGAGGATCGATCCGCCCACCGTTTCGGTGCGGAGGTAGCGGGACAGTTCGGAACGCAGGGTGGAGATCACGCGTGGGGACGACCTTTGTTCGTGCAACCGAATTCGGATGCAACAGACATGAACGTGATCGACGTTGTGACGCATCGAATGCACGTGCCGACCAGACTTCCCGGCTCACCTTTACGGAATTTTATCGCGGATTGCCCGCTGAGCCGAATTCGCGAACCGAATTTGCGTCGGAAAACCCCGCGGGTGTTCAATTCCTACTGATTGGGACACTATCCCACCAATTGGACATCTTTCGTATAACGGCGCAGGAGCATGTTTTGAGCACGTCAGTCAGTGAGAATCCACCCAAGCCGGAGGGCGGCGACGCAGATACCGTCGCCGGAGTGCCGCGCAGCCGAATCGTGGTTGCCAGCATGGTGGGTACGTCCATCGAGTTCTACGACTTCTACATCTATGCAACAGCGGCAGTATCGGTGTTCCCGCACCTGTTCTTCCCGAAGGGCAACGACACCACCGCGCTTCTCGCGTCGTTGGCGACGTTCGGACTCGCGTTTGTCGCCCGTCCCCTCGGCTCGATTCTCTTCGGGCACTTCGGTGACCGCGTCGGACGCAAGGCAACTCTGGTCGGCTCGCTGCTGACGATGGGTATCGCGACCTTCCTCATCGGACTGCTGCCCACCTATCACCAGATCGGTCTACTGGCCCCGGCGCTGTTGGCGCTCATGCGTTTCTGCCAGGGCCTCGGACTCGGCGGCGAATGGTCGGGTGCGGCGCTGCTCGCGACCGAGACAGCCAAGGAAGGCAAGCGGGCCTGGGCGGCGATGTGGCCGCAACTCGGTGCGCCCATCGGCTTCTTCATGGCCAACGGACTGTTCCTGATCATCACGTTGTTCATGAACCACGACAATTCCAGCCCGGACCTCGAGGGTGCCTTCCTGAGTTGGGGATGGCGAATTCCGTTCCTGCTCAGCGCAATCATGGTGATGATCGGCCTGTACGTCCGGCTCAAGCTCGAGGAAACCCCGGTGTTCGCGCGTGCAGTCGAGCGCGGCGAGAAGGTCAAGACCCCGGTGGCCGAGGTGTTCAAGACCAGTTGGCGTCAGCTGATCATCGGTACGTTCGTGATGCTCGCGACGTACACGCTCTTCTACATCATGACCACCTGGGTTCTCAGCCACGGAACCGGCAAGACGGCGGCCGACGGCGGAACCGGTGCGGGCTTCAAGTACACCGATTTCCTTGTCCTGCAGTTGATCGCAGTCGTGTTCTTCGCTGCCGCCGTGCCGGTCTCGGGTTGGCTCGCCGACCGTTACGGGCGTCGTATCACCTTGCTGATCATCACCGGTCTGATCATGGTGTTCGGCTTGACCTTCGGTGTCTTCCTCGAACCGGACGGAATGAACGACGGTCGCATGTTGGCGTTCCTCATCGTGGGCATGCTGCTCATGGGCCTGACCTTCGGCCCGATGAGTGCCGTTCTCCCGGAACTCTTCCCGACCAACGTCCGCTACACGGGCTCGGGAATCGCGTACAACACGGCCAGTATTCTGGGCGCAGCGGTGGCGCCGTTCATCGCCGTCTACCTCGCGAAGAACTACGGCGTCGGTTGGGTCGGCATCTATCTTCTCGTAGCGGCGACGCTGACTTTTGTCGCGCTGCTGGTCATGCGTGAGACGAAGGGTGAGTCGCTCGACGAGGTAGGGGCATAACCCTGCTGTGCGCCTTTATTAACCCCCGGCGGTTAATAAAGGCGCACAGCAGTTGTCAGGGAAGCTGAGCAGGCAGGACGTGCTCACCGGTCTTGTCGGTGCTCAAGGCCAGGGAGCTGATGTACTGCTTCTCGCCGTTCGGGCCGGGCACGTTCGACGCGAGCATGTCGGGACGCTCGAATTCGATTCCGCTGACGCAGCACAGAAGCGTTTCACCGGAGGGGTTCCCGTACTCGTCGAACATCGGCAGATCGATGCCGTCGTCGGTGCGTCGTAGGTAGTACTTTCCCTTGGTGGCGACGGCCAGGACCGGCGGCATCACCAGTGCGATGACGATCGCGACGATCGGGGAGAACGGTTTGATCGTCGAACCGAAAGCGCCGAAGAACACCAGGATCGACACTCCCGCGGCCAGCAGCATCGACACGAAGCCGACGGGGTTGACGTCGTAGAGCATCCCGCGTCGGAACTCGGGGACTTTCGGGGAGAGCTTCAACCAGTACTTGTTGATCGCGATGTCCGAGGCGACGACCACGACCCAGGCGATACCGCAGTTGGCGTAGAAGCCCAGGATCGTGTTGAGGAAGTCGAACATGTTGGCTTCCATCAAGATCAGTGCGATCGCCAGGTTGACCAGAACGAAGACCATGCGTCCGGGGTAGGTCTTGGTGACGCGGGTGTACGAGTTGGTCCAGGCCAGTGAGCCGGAGTACGCGTTGGTGACGTTGATCTTGATCTGGCTGATGACCACGAGGATCACGGCCAGCGTCATGGCCAGCCAGTGCGGCATCATGTCCTGGTAGATCTCGAGGAACTGGTGCACGGGTTGGTTGGCGATCGAAGATCCGTCGACGACGTTCGCGATGATGTACACGGCGAGGAACAGTCCGACGATCTGCTTGAACGCACCGAAGATGACCCAGCCGGGGCCGGCGAGAATTACTGCAGCCCACCAACGACGGGTGTTCTCCGGCGTCTTGGGCGGCATGAAGCGCAAGTAGTCGATCTGCTCGGCGATCTGCGCGATCAGCGACAGGCAGACACCCGCGGCCAACATCACCGAACCGAAGTTGACGCCCTTGCCGTTTGCGCCGTCCTCGCCGCCGAAGGCGAAGAACGCGCTCACCGAATCAGGGTGCTTGAACAGCAGATACAGGAACGGCAGCACCATCATGACGAGCCACAAGGGCGTCGTCCACACCTGGAGCTTTGCCAGGGCCTTCATGCCGTAAATGACCAGTGGGATGACCATCAGTGTCGAAACCGCGTACCCGATCGAGAGTGGGATTCCGAGCCCCAGTTTCAAACCCTGGGCCATGATGGAACCTTCGAGCGCGAAGAAGATGAAGGTGAACGTCGCGAAGATGACGTTGGTGACCACCGAGCCGTAGTAGCCGAAACCGCTTCCGCGAGTGATCAAATCGAGGTCGATATTGTATCGCGCGGCATAGTAGGCGAGTGGGAAGCCGGTCGCCATGATGACGACGGCAAACACGGCGATGCCCAGAAGTGCGTTACCGGTGCCGTACGAGATGCCGATGTTGGCGCCGATCGAGAAGTCTGCGAGATACGCGATTCCGCCGAGCGCGGAGGTCGCGACGACGCCGGTTCCCCATTTGCGGTAGCTGCGTGGCGCAAATCGGAGGGTGTAGTCCTCCAGCGTCTCCTTCAGTGCGGCGTTCTCACCGAGATCTGCCCTGTCCGGTGCGCCGGCGGACACCTGCTCGTTCACTGCTGTCATGACGTCACTTCCCCTGGGTGCCTGTGCATGTGCACTTTGTGGTGCAGGCACCCAACCTAGGGAGGTGGCGTTACGCGGACATGTTTGAAATGTGTCGCCCACGTTGCGGATTCGATCCGCAACGTGAGCGAGCACTCATGGGACTTTCTTTACCTGTATCTGATCACCAACTGCCCGCGCCTGCAAGGCGAGTGGTTGCGTCCCGACCGGCCGAAGGTCGAGAACGGCGGCGGCCACCGGGTCGGCCAAGACGTTCCGGATGGTCCGGCGCAGGCCACGTGCTCCGTACACCGGGTCGGACCCGCGCCGTTGCAACAGGGCGACGGCGCTGTCCTCCACCTCGACGTCGATGCCTCTCCTGGCCAACCGAGTCGTGATCAGTTCGATCTCGAGACGGGTCACTTGTTCCGCGGTCTGTTCGTCGAACTCGTCGAGGATCACGGTTTCGTCGATGCGGTTGAAGAATTCGGGGTCGAAGAACTTCTCCAACGCGCGTTGCACCAGATGATGACCATGGCGCGGTCGATCGATCCGGACGCGATCGGCGAGCTGCCGCAGGTGAGATCGCCGACGTTCTGCCACCGCAGCAGAGCCGAGATTCGAGGTCAGGAACACGTAGCTGTTGCGGAACGAGATCTTCTGCTGACCGTTCGCCAACCGGAGTTCGCCGTTGTCGAGGACCTGCAGGAGCGCACGCAGCACGGTGGGGTCGGCCTTCTCCACTTCGTCGAACAGGACGATTCCGGGGGTGTACGGATCGCCCTCGACGGTGTTCTTGTCGAACAGCGTGAAGGACTCCTTGCTACCGGCATATCCAGGTGGAGCCCCGGAGAACGACGCCGCATAATGCTCTTGCGCAAGAGCATTCATGTCGATGCGGCACAGATCATCGGGTCCTGACCGTAGTTCTGCGGCCACGCGCCGCACCAATTCCGTCTTGCCGACGCCGGTCGGGCCAACGAGAAGGATGTTTGCGAGCGGACGCGTCGGATCCGTGGCACCGACATGCGCGATCGAAATCGCACGAACCACTGCGTCGACGGCGGCCTGTTGTCCGACGATCTTGGAACTCAGGGCTTTCGAGAGCTTGCGAGCGTCGAAGGCCCCGACCGGTACGGGTTCGGTTCGTTCCTCGGCCGGTGGTGCTGCACTGTTCCGGTCATGGAGCATGTCGGTGATGTAAGGCACAGTGAGATCCTTACGCTTCGATTGTCTTCTCGACCGGCAGGTTTCCGACGCGACAATCCGCTACACCCACTGTGTCTCGGGTGATGGCCTCGACGCGTTCCTGAGCCTTCTGGGCGTCGGTGACCCACAGCTTGTAGAACTCGAACGGGCAGTCCGCGACGCCCTTGTCTCCGTCACCTGCTGCGTGGACACCGGAGTAGCCGCGATGGAGGAGTTTGAAGATGTGGTTCTGGGACTGATCGTTCTCGCGTGCGTCGCGAATGGCTGAGACGGAAAGCTGCGCGTACTGGATTCCGTATTCTTCTTCGCCGGTTTCACCCAGCGTCCGGCCGTCGAATCCGATGATCGCGGAGTGTCCGAAGTAGGAGTAGACGCCGTCGAATCCGGCCGCATTGGCAACTGCCACATAACAATTGTTGGCCCAGGCCATTGCCTTGGACATCATCACCTGCTGGTCCTTGGCGGGGTACATGTATCCCTGGCAACGGACGATCAGTTCTGCACCCTTCATCGCGCAGTCGCGCCAGATCTCCGGGTAGTTGCCGTCGTCGCAGATGATGAGCGAGATCTTCAGCCCCTTCGGGCCTTCGGTGACATACGTCGTGTCTCCCGGGTACCACCCTTCGATGGGGCACCAGGGCAGGATCTTTCGGTACCTCTGAACGATCTCGCCCTTGTTGTCGATGAGGATCAACGTGTTGTACGGGGGCTTGTTCGGGTGGTCTTCGTGCTGTTCGCCGGTGATGGAGAAGATTCCCCACGTGTCGGCTTCGCGGCACGCTGCGGAGAAGATCGCGGTCTCGTCGCCCGGGATGGTGGCTGCTGTCGCGTACATCTCCTCCTCGTTGTACATGATTCCCTGCGTGGAGTATTCGGGGAAGACCACCAGATCCATTCCGGGGAGGCCGGTCTTCATGCCGATCATCATGTCGGCGATCTTGCGCGCGTTCTCGAGGACACCGGCGCGATCGTGCAGGCGGGGCATCTTGTAGTTGACCACTGCTACGCCGACCGTGTCGTTGCTCGAGGAGATGTCACCGTGTCGCATTGTCTTTCACTCCTTGGTTGTGTCGATCAGTTGAAGACTGGACGGGATTGGGGTACTGCGGTTTTGGGTGCAGCGAGGATCTTGGCCAGGCCCAGGAGAACCAGAAGTGCTCCGGCCCAACCGGCCGCGACGGCGGGTGTGGTGTGGAAGTTGTCGGTCAGGATCAGAAATGCGGGGACCGTGCACGTGGGCTGGCTCAGGAGGACCGCTGCCCAGCCGGTGAAGCGACTGAGATTCTCGCGGCCGAGCCCGAGTACCAGGAAGAACAGCGTCCACAGTGCTGCCCATGCGAGCCAGATGACCCCGAAGACGGGGTCGTTGCTCACTGTGAAAGAGAGGAAGGAGTACACGAGCGCGGCGCACGCGACGAACAGTGAGAACCACCCGATTCCTTCCGGTTCGAAGCCGGCGAGATTGCTGATGCCCACGTAGAGATAGGTGAATCCGAACAGATAGAGCCCTGAGGCCGCCAGGACAGCGCTCGAATCTCCCTGAGCCTGAATCAACATGACGGTGGGGACGACGCATTGAAGTGCGCCGACGAAGAGGTTGAGGACCGAGGCGGATCGAACGGGAACTGTGCCGAGCAGCATCAGTCCGTTGACGAAGAGGACGGCTCCCACGTAAAGCAAACCAACACTGCCCATCGGGCACCTCCGGTTACTTCGGGACGGTTACTTCGGAACGGGTTACTTTCAAATGAAATGATTCCAAATGAAACTAAGTGATGCGCGCCACAGAAGTCAAGAGGGAGATCTCAGGGAAAATCTCAGAGCGTTGCGATGATCGAGAAGTCGAGTCCGTCGGCGACGGCGAGCTGAATCTTCTGCCGTGCAACACGATCACGAAACTCGACGGTTCCGCGAGGCCCGTCGTACGCGGCACCCTCGACGACGGCGTCCAGGTCACGCGGATGAGTGCTGTCGGCGCGCCGCACCAGGGCCGAAAGGGTATGTATCCCTTCGTAACACGATTCGGCGGCATTGTTCAGCGCCGGAGCGTGCGCGCCGTGCAGTGCAACGTAGCGCCCGAGAAGATCCATGGAGTTGCCGTCGACCATCGAACGGAAGTACGCGGCGGAGGCAAACAGGTTGCGGGTTGCCCTCGGCCCGCTCGCGAGCAGCATGTTCTCTTCCATCAACGGGCTGAACCGGATCATCGACTCGTCGAGGCCGCGGCGGGCGAAGGCGCGGTTGAAATCGACGGCGTCCTGGCCGACGAGGAGCATGATCACGCCGTCGCAACCGGAGTTCGAGACGGTCTCGACCAGTTGTTTCATGTTGCCGCGCCCCAGGTCGACAAACGAACCGCCGACAAGGCTGAGATCGAGTTCGGTGGCGAATTGCCTCACGGCTCCGAGAGAGCTGTGCGGCCAGATGTAGTCGTCCCCGACGACAAACCACTTACGCGCTCCGACGTTGTCGCGCAGCCACTTCAGCGCCGGCGCGATCTGCTGCCGTGGTGTTTCGCCGGAGCAGTAGATGCCGGACCTGACCTCGCCGCCCTCGTAGAGCGAGGTGTACGAGTACGGAATGCGGTCCGCGACCACGGGTGCAAGAGCGTGGCGGACAGAGGAGATGTGCCAACCGCTGACGGCGTCGATGTCGCCGGCGTCGAGTAGTTGTCCCACGCTGGCGGCGACGACGCTCGGCGAAGCGCCGCCGTCGATCACTTCGATCTGGACTTCGCGTCCCAGCACGCCACCGGAGTTGTTGAGGTCGCGGGCGGCCAACTCGCTGATTGCTTCGCAGGAGGGGCCGAACAGTCCGGCCGGCCCCTGAAGGGGAACCACCATGCCCAGGCGCCACACCGCGCTACGCGCGCGTTCGAGCGCGCCGGTAGCGCTCATGCGTCGCCGCCGGAATCGGGAGTCAGCGGCCTGGCCTGGGTTACTATCATTTCATTTGAAAGTATTGCCCGAGAAGTGTGAACTGCGCAACAGCGGGGGAGCGATCAGTGGGAAAAAGTGACTCCGGAATTCTTGATGCGTCGCTGACGACTGCGCTGGTCCGAGCAGCTCGAATGGCCGCGGCAGCGGCGGAGAAGGCGCTGGCGGCAGAGAATCTCACTCTTGATCACTGGATGACGCTCGAAGCCCTGGCGTCGACCGAGGGGCTGACGATGGCTGAGCTGCGCGATCGAACGGGAACACCGGCTCCGACGCTGACGCGAGTTGCGGACAAGTTGGTCTCGCTGGCGCTTATCTACCGCGAGGTCGGTGAGGACGACCGTCGGAAGGTACGCGTGTTTCTCTCCTCGCGCGGAAAGTCCTTGCACAAGAGGGTTGCCGCAGACATCCGCGTAGCCGAGGAGTCCTGGCTGACGTCGAAAGAGGAAGTGAAGTTGCGAGAGGGGCTTCGCCCCTGTGTGCCTTTCCGGTAGTGGGGACTACCAAAAAGGCGCACAGGGGCCGAAGGCCCTACTTGCCGCGGATGGCGTCGAATACCTTGGGGTCGACCAGGGTCGAGGTGTCTCCGAGGTCGCGGCCTTCGGCGACGTCGCGCAGGAGGCGGCGCATGATCTTGCCGGACCGGGTCTTCGGCAGTTCCGGCACGATCGTGATCTGACGCGGTTTGGCGATGGGGCTGATGTCGGTGGAGACCTGAGCCTTGAGTTCGGCGATGAGGACGTCGCCGGTGTTCTCGACGCCTTCACGGAGGATGACGAACGCGACGATGCCCTGTCCGGTGGTCTCGTCGGCGGCACCGACGACGGCGGCTTCGGCGACTCCGTGATGGTTCACCAGTGCTGATTCCACTTCGGAGGTGGAGATGCGGTGACCGGAGACGTTCATGACGTCGTCGACGCGGCCGAGGACCCAGAGTGCGCCGTCGTCGTCGTACTTGGCGCCGTCACCGGCGAAGTACCAGCCTTCTTCGGCGTAGCGGGACCAGTAGGTGTCGCGGTAGCGGTCCATGTCGCCCCAGATGCCGCGGAGCATCGCCGGCCACGGCTCGTCGAGGACGAGGTAGCCGTTGCCGCCGGGGCCGAGGGGCTTGGCGTCGTCGTCGACGATCTTGGCGGAGATGCCGGGCAGTGGTGCCATGGCGGATCCGGGTTTGGTGGCGGTGATACCGGGGAGTGGGGAGATCATGATCGCGCCGGTCTCGGTCTGCCACCAGGTGTCGACGATGGGGGCTTTGTTGCCGCCGATGACCTCTCGGAACCAGCGCCACGCTTCGGGGTTGATGGGCTCGCCCACAGATCCGAGGAGGCGGATCGAGGACAGGTCGTGGGCGTCGGGGATCTCGCGGCCCCACTTCATGAACGTCCGCACGAGGGTGGGTGCGGTGTAGTAGATGGAGACGCCGTACTTCTCGATGATGTCGAAGTGGCGGTGCTCGTTCGGGGAGTTGGGGGTGCCTTCGTAGACGACCTGGGTGACGCCGTTCGAGAGGGGTCCGTAGACGATGTAGGAGTGTCCGGTGACCCAGCCGATGTCGGCGGTGCACCAGTAGACGTCTTGTCCCGCTTTGTGATCGAAGACGTTGTGGTGGGTGTACGAGGCCTGGGTGAGGTAGCCGCCGGAGGTGTGGATGATGCCCTTGGGCTTTCCGGTGGTGCCGGAGGTGTAGAGAATGAACAGGGGATGTTCGGCGTCGAAGGCCTGCGCCTCGTGCTCGGGTGAAGCCTGTGCGACGGTTTCGTGCCACCACAGGTCGCGGCCGTCGGTCCAGTCGACGTCGATGCCGGTCCGGTTGACCACCAACACGTTCTGGACGGAGTCGGCGCCGGCGACGGATTCGTCGACCGCTGTTTTGATGGGTGCTGCTGCGCCGCGTCGCCACTGCCCGTCGACGGTGACGACGAGTTTGGCTTGGGCGTCGTCGATGCGTGAGCGTAGGGCGGTGGCGGAGAATCCGGCGAAGACGACCGAGTGGGTCAGGCCGAGGCGGGCGCAGGCGAGCATGGTGACGATCGCTTCGGGGATCATCGGCATGTAGATCGCTACGCGGTCACCGGCGACGAGGCCGAGGTCGGTGAAAGTATTTGCGGCGCGGCTGACTTCGGCGAGGAGGTCGTTGTAGGTCAGGTCGCGGGAATCGCCTGGTTCGCCTTCGAAGTGGATGGCGATGCGGTCGCCGTTGCCGGCGAGGACGTGGCGGTCGACGCAGTTGTAGGCGACGTTGAGTTTTCCGCCGACGAACCACTTGGCGACGGGGGCGTCGGTCCAGTCGAGGACGTCGGTCCATTTCTCGTGCCAGTGAAGGCGCTCAGCCTGATTCGCCCAGAAAGCGAGGCGGTCGGTATCTGCGGCAGCCTGCAACTCCGGTCCCGCGTTGGCGGCCGCAGCGAACTCTGCGCTCGGCGGATATGCCTGGGGGACGTCTGTTTCGGCTGCGCTTGTCATGGCTGACGGCCTTCTTTCCACTTTGATCGACACTTTTCTGACTCCGTGTGAGGGTAGTCACAAGCTCGCGTAAACGCACCGTTGCATCACGTTGCAACCCGTTGTCCTGCGATGATCGGTCGAATTGATGCGACGGGTGGTCGCTTCCGCCGACGAGTGAATGGGCGCGGACAGATTTCCCTCGGAATTGCGGACAATGGGTGCGATGCGCGCCCCGCGTCGGATGTGTCTATTGTCAAACCATTATTCGACCACAACTCGAAGTCACGTTCACTTTCAGTTGTAGGCGACACGACGCCGGCAGTTACGGCTGTCGGCAGGCCGCGAGCATGCTCGGGGTCACTTAGATGTGGAAGGAATTCCTTTGCGTATCTCACGCATAGCGACCGGCGCGGTCGCGCTCGGAATGACGGCAGTGCTGATCACGGCATGTTCGTCCGGCGATTCGTCGGGCGGATCGTCCAGCGGTGTCGTCAACGCCTGGGCGGGCGAGCCCCAGAACCCGTTGATTCCCACGAACACGAGTGAGAACCAGGGCGGCCGCGTCCTCGACTCCCTGTTCGCCGGTCTCGTTTCGTACACCGCCGACGGTGGCACGGAGAACGAGGTTGCCGAGTCCATCGAGAGCACCGACGGTCAGAACTTCACCGTCAAGCTCAAGGACGGTTGGACCTTCACGGACGGCACCCCCGTCACCGCGAAGTCGTTCGTCGACGCGTGGAACTTCGGAGCCCTCTCCACCAACGCTCAGATCCAGGCATCGTTCTTCGATCCGATCAAGGGCTACGACGAAGTGGCCGCCGAGGTTCCGACGGCTCAGACGATGTCGGGTCTGAAGGTTGTGGACGACTCCACCTTCACCATCGAACTCAAGCAGCCCGAGTCGGCGTTCCCCGATCGCCTCGGTTTCACGGCGTACTACCCGCTGCCCGAGGTCGCGTTCAAGGACATGACCGCATTCGGCGAGAACCCGGTCGGCAACGGCCCGTACAAGCTCGACGGCGCCGGCGCGTGGCAGCACAACGTCCGCATCGACACGGTCGTGAACCCGGACTACAACGGCAACCGCAAGCCGAAGAACGCCGGCGTCGACTTCATCATGTACAACAGCCTCGACACGGCGTACACGGATCTCCTCGCCAACAACGTCGACGTTCTCGACCAGGTCCCGCCGAGCGCGGTCACGACCTTCGAGTCGGATCTTGCCGGTCGCACGGTCAACCAGCCGTCGGCAACCATCGAGACGTTCACGATCCCGGGGCGCCTGGCGCACTTCAGTGGTGAAGAGGGCATGCTCCGCCGTCAGGCGATCTCGATGGCGATCAACCGCGATCAGATCACGCAGCAGATCTTCAACAAGACCAGGACGCCTGCACTCGACTTCACCAGCCCCGCAATCGAGGGTTGGAACGACTCGCTGACCGGTAACGGCAACCTGAAGTTCGACCCCGAGGCAGCCAAGGCCGCTTGGGCCAAGGCCGACGCCATCGCTCCGTGGTCCGGCAGCTTCGAGATCGGATACAACTCCGACGGCGGACACCAGGAATGGGTCGACGCCACGGCGAACAGCATCCGCAACACGCTCGGCATCGACGCAAAGGGCAAGCAGTACGCCACCTTTGCGCAGATCCGCACCGAAGCCACCGACCGCACCATCCAGAGCGCGTTCCGCTCCGGCTGGCAGGGTGACTACCCGCAGCAGTACGGCTTCCTGGCGCAGAACTACCAGACCGGCGGCAGCTCCAACGACGGTGAGTACTCCAACCCCGAGTTCGACCGCCTCCTGCGCGAATCGGCCGGCCAGACGGACAAGGCGAAGGCTCAGGAACTGCTCGATCAGGCTCAGGAAGTGCTGCTCAAGGACCTGCCTGCAATTCCGACGTGGTACCGCAACGCAGCCAGTGGATGGTCGGAGAACGTTTCCAACGTGACCATCAGCTGGAACGGCATTCCGGTCTACGAAGACATCGAAAAGAACTGACGCGTAGAACGATCCGCATCTGAAACGTGAGTTCGGGGCGGCAGGCGCCCTGCCTGCCGTCCCGAACTCGTGTTCACACCGGACTGTCCGCTGACGTACACGATCATCGACAAGGAGGTGATCCGATGCTCTGGTACATCGGTCGCCGAGTGCTTCAAATGATCCCGGTTTTTCTCGGGGCCACTCTTCTGATCTACGCCATGGTCTTCCTGCTTCCCGGTGATCCGATTGCCGCGTTGGCGGGCGACAAGGCGCTCAGTCCGGCTGTGGCAGCACAGCTTCGGGAGCGCTACCACCTCGATCTCCCCTTCTATCAGCAGTACCTGCTGTACCTGAAGGGCATCTTCACGCTGGACTTCGGCACGTCGTTCTCCGGACGACCTGTCAGTGAAGTTCTGGCACAGGCATTTCCGATCACGATGAAACTTGCCTTCATGGCACTGATCGTCGAGACCGTCTTCGGTGTCGGCTTCGGCCTCATCGCCGGCCTGCGTAAGGGCGGATTCTTCGACAGCACCGTCCTGCTGTTCAGCCTCGTTCTCATCGCCATCCCGATCTTCGTGATCGGCTTCCTGGCTCAGTTCTTCATCGGCGTCAAATGGGGCATCGTCCCGCCGACGGTCGGTGGCAACACCAGCTTCAAGAATCTCCTGCTCCCCGCCCTGGTTCTGGGTTCGGTCTCGTTCGCGTACGTCCTGCGACTGACCCGAACATCCGTGGCGGAGAACCTGAGTGCCGACTACGTGCGCACTGCCACCGCCAAGGGACTTTCCCGTGGACGAGTGGTTCGCGTGCACGTGTTGCGCAACTCGCTGATCCCCGTGGTCACGTTCCTGGGCGCCGACCTCGCAACATTGATGGGCGGCGCCATCGTCACCGAGGGCATCTTCAACATCAACGGCGTCGGCGGCACGATCTACCAGGCTGTGACCAGAGGTGAAGCGCCGACGGTGGTTTCGTTCGTCACCATTCTCATCGTGATCTACCTGATCGCAAATCTGCTCGTCGACCTCTTGTACGCCGCGCTCGACCCGAGGATCCGCTATGTCTGAGACCGTGAAGACCGGACGCGCCGTCCGGCAAAGTCATTTCGTGGCACCGCCCGAAGTTGCGGCACCCGGGGAGACGGACGCCGTCAAACTCGATCAGGCGCCGACCAGCATGTGGACCGATGCGTGGCGCGACCTACGCAAGCGCCCCCTGTTCATCATCTCGACGATCATCATCCTCGCGGTCATCGTCATCGCAGCGTTTCCGAGCTTGTTCACGAGCACCGATCCGCGGTTCTGCGACCTGACCTACAGCATGCAGGGGCCGACCTCAGGGCACTGGTTCGGTTTCGACCGCCAGGGCTGTGACGTGTACTCGCGCACCATCTACGGTGCTCGCGCATCCGTACTCGTGGGCGTCGGCGTCACGGCGTCGGTGCTGGTGATCGGCGTGATCTTCGGTGCGCTGTCCGGTTTCTACGGCGGATGGACCGATTCGATCCTCTCCCGTGTCGCCGACATCTTCTTCGGCATCCCGCTGATCCTGGCTGCCATCGTCCTGATGCAGCTGTTCACCGATCGCACCATCTGGACCGTCGTCGGCGTGCTGGCGCTCTTCGGCTGGCCGCAGATGGCAAGAATCGCTCGAGGCGCGGTGATCTCGGCGAAGAACAACGATTACGTCATGGCCTCGGAAGCGTTGGGTGTCTCGAAGCTCAAGACACTGATCCGCCACGTCATCCCGAACTCGTTGGCGCCCATCATCGTGGTCGCCACCATCTCGCTCGGTACGTACATCGTTGCCGAGGCGACGCTGTCCTTCCTCGGTATCGGTCTTCCGTCCACCGAGGTTTCGTGGGGCGGCGACATCAGCAACGCTCAGGTGACGCTGCGTCAGGGTTCGACCATTCTGTTCTACCCGGCAACGGCTTTGGCGATCACCGTTCTCGGATTCATCATGATGGGTGACGCTCTGCGCGACGCCCTCGATCCCAAGTCGCGGAAGCGGTGAGCACGATGACCACCAAGGAAACTCTCACCTCGGAGGAAACTCCGTTGCTCGAGATTCGTGATCTCGAGGTGTCTTTCCAGTCCAATTCCGGTCCGGTTCCGGCAGTTCGAGGCGTCAGCCTGACCGTCTACCCGGGTCAGACGGTCGCGATCGTCGGCGAATCGGGTTCGGGTAAGTCCACCACCGCCCACTCGATCATCAATCTGCTTCCCGGCACCGGCAAGGTGACGGCAGGCGAGATCATCTTCGACGGCAAGGACATCTCGAAGGTCTCGGAGAAGGACTTCGTCCACATCCGGGGAAGCCAGATCGGTTTGGTTCCGCAGGACCCGATGTCGAATCTGAATCCCGTGTGGAAAGTGGGCTTCCAGATCGAGGAAGCACTGGCCGCCAACGGGATCGCCAAGGGCAAGGCAGCCAAGGTTCGGGCCGCCGAACTGCTCGAGGAGGCAGGACTCGCCGAAGCCGAGAGCCGGTTGGGGCAGTACCCGCACGAGTTCTCGGGCGGTATGCGTCAGCGCGCACTCATCGCGATCGGGTTGTCCGCTCGTCCGAAGCTCCTGATCGCGGACGAGCCGACGTCGGCGCTCGACGTCACCGTCCAGCGTCAGATCCTCGACCACCTCGACGGTCTGACTACGGAACTCGGCACCGCCGTTCTGCTCATCACTCACGATCTTGGCCTGGCCGCCGAGCGCGCCGAGCATCTGATCGTGATGAGCAAGGGTCGTATCGTCGAATCCGGTCCGGCACTGGAGATTCTGAAGCGCCCGCAGCATCCGTACACGCAGAAGCTGGTCGCGGCTGCGCCGTCGTTGGCGTCGAAGCGGCTCAGCTCGTCGGTGGCGCGCGCCGAGATTCGCGAACAGGCAGAAGAGGTCGCCGAAGCGGTCAAGGCCGAGGAAAGTGCGGCAGAGTCCTTCGGCAAGGTGACCGACGACGTTCTTGTCGTCGATCATCTGACCAAGGTGTTCAAGCTGCGCAAGGGTTTCCGCAAGACCACCGACTTCACAGCCGTGAACGACGTGTCCTTCAAGGTCCGCCGCGGAACCACGACTGCAATCGTCGGCGAATCGGGTTCTGGTAAGTCGACGGTCGCACAGATGGTCCTCGGTCTGCTCGAGCCCACTGCAGGCAACGTGGTCTTCGACGGTCAGGACGTGTCGAAACTCGGTGCGAAGGAAACATTTGCGTTCCGTCGTCGAGTGCAGCCGATCTTCCAGAACCCTTACGGCACGCTCGACCCGATGTACTCGATCTACCGCACGATCGAAGAGCCGCTGCGTACCCACAAGGTCGGGACCAAAGCCGAACGGGAGGCTCGCGTCCGCGAACTTCTCGACAAGGTCGGTCTGCCCCAGTCGGTCATGCGACGGTTCCCGAACGAGCTCTCCGGCGGACAGCGTCAGCGCGTCGCAATTGCGCGAGCGTTGGCACTGCAACCGGAGGTCGTGATCTGCGACGAGGCGGTCTCCGCTCTCGACGTGCTCGTGCAGGATCAGATCTTGACCCTGCTCAACGACCTGCAGGCAGAGTTCGGGTTGACGTACCTCTTCATCACGCACGACCTGGCCGTGGTTCGTCAGATCGCGGACAACGTGTTGGTGATGTCGCGTGGCTCGATCGTCGAATCGGCACCGATCGACGACGTGTTCGGTAATCCGCAACAGGACTACACCCGCAAGTTGCTCGACGCGATTCCCGGTGGGTCCATCAAGCTGGGAAGCTGACGCAACAGGTAGGTAGGCAAGTCCGCAGAGGGGCTGCAAGGGTACCGTCGTTGATCGTGACGGACCCCTTGCAGCCCCTCGTCGATCTTCCAGGCGTACGCGCCGCCGCCGATCATGCGCGCGATGCTCTGGGTGAGGTTCATCGGCACAAGACCAACCGTCGCGGTTGGCCCACCACTGCCGCCGAAGCCGCGGTTCGTGCCGCGCGCGCTTCCGCATCGCTCGCCGGTGGCACCACCGAATTGCCGACCGAGGGCATGGCCGGTGATCCGATTCTCGCGGGTGCTCTGCGCGTGGCTCAGGCTCTCGACGGCGACAGCCTTCCGCTCATGGAGTCGACGTGGAAGCGCGCCCCACTTCAGGCTCTGGCCCGGCTGCACCTGTTGGCCGCGGCGGATCTCGTCGAGGACGCAGATCAACTGGGGCGGCCACGGTCGGATCGCGGAGTGGGGGAGCGGTTGGACGCTCTCGCCCAACTCGTTACAGGCGGAACCAGTGCACCGGCACCTGTTCTGGCGGCCGTCGTACACGGAGAACTCTTGGCGCTGAGCCCGTTCGGCACCGCTGACGGCATCGTCGCCCGCGCGGCCTCGCGTCTGGTTGCGGTCTCGTCGGGACTGGATCCGCACAATCTCGGGGTCCCCGAGGTCAGTTGGCTTCGGCGGCCACAGGCGTACACGGACGGCGCGGCAGGATTCGCTTCGGGAAATCCGGCGGGCGTCGGCAGCTGGGTGATTCTGTGCTGTGGTGCTCTCGAAGCCGGTGCGCGAGAGGCGACTTCGATTGCCGACGCCGCTACCGGATAGTCCGGCAAATTGCGCCTGTCGGAACATAACGAACGGGCGGCGCTGCCGATAAATCGACTTCGCCGCCCGTCAGCACGGACTACTCGTTACCAAGCGTGCTCGGTGGGTTGTGTGGGTGGCCTCGGCGAGGGATCGCGCTTTCTGAGGTCGTCCCCGCAACCTGTGCGGGGTCCTCGCTCAAATTGAACGAATCTCGCAGGCCCACAACGCTTCTGCCCTTATAGTGGCTTGTGCTCCGCGTGGGTGCCCTAGTGCCCGTGCTAGGAATTTCGGTTGGGGAAACGGTCCTTCTCTTCCGAGCCGTTCCTGGCCTTCCGTTCTTCCGTAACTCCTTTGTACCCTGTGTCCGGGCTCACAGCAAGTACCAATTTTTGTTTGTGGGCCTTGGATTTCAGCGTTTCCGGCGCAGTAGCCCGAAGGTCATGGCGCCGGCCACCAGAGCTGCGATTCCCACCGCAGCGGTAGTAGCCACCGTGGTCGTGGACTGGGCCGACAATCGGGCACGAAGTGAGACCGGATTCGAGAAAGTCAGTATGGGCCAACCGTTTACGGCCGCTTCCTTGCGCAACGCTCGATCGGGGTTGACTGCGGTCGGATGTCCGACAGCCTCGAGCATGGGTAAATCCGTCACCGAGTCGGAGTAGGCGTAACTGGCGGCGAGGTCGTAACCGTACTCCGCGGCGAGTTTTTCCATGGCTTCGACCTTGCCGGGGCCGTAGCAGTAGAAGTCCACCTCGCCGGTGTAGTGGCCGTCTTCCTCCCTCATCGACGTCGCGACGGAATGGGTGGCGCCGAGGGCGCGGGCGATCGGTGCGACGATCTCTTCACCCGAAGCAGACACGACGATGACGTCGTGTCCACGCAGCTTGTGATCTGCGATCAGATCGGCCGCCTCGGCGAAGACGAGTGGATCGACGATGTCGTGCAGAGTCTCCGCGACGACGGCCTTCACCTGTTCCACGTCCCAGCCCGCACACATCGCCGTCAGATGCTCGCGCATGCGCTCCATCTGATCGTGATCGGCGCCGGACAGTAGAAACAGGAATTGCGCATAGCTGCTCTTGAGAACCGAGCGTCGATTGATCAGACCCTGTGCGAAGAATGGCTTGCTGAACGCCAGGGTGCTCGACTTCGCGATGATCGTTTTGTCCAAATCGAAGAAAGCGGCTGTCCGCCCGGTATTCAGTCCGTTCGCAGGCTTGTCGGTCACAGGATTGAGGATAGTCCGACAGGCGGTTCGTGTGCTCTTCGGCAAGCGTCCTCTTTCGGCGAAAAACAGCAGTTCAGTGCAGCTCAGGCTTGCATTTCTCGCCGATGGCGGGTGTAAGATCGTTGCTGTTCGATTCGTTCGAACTTGTTCAGCCCGACCCCCCGGGGCTGAACTCAGACGGCCCCCGCCTCCTCCCCCCATTGGCGGGGGTCGTCCTCTGTCTCAGGCCTGTTTCTCCCCAACCTCCCAGTTGTCCACAGGGTTGTTCGGCCCACTGTTTTCGGTGCCGGTGCTCGTTCAGGCTCTGCAGTCATGAACACGACGATCAGCTCTCAGGAAACCGGGGCTCCCATTCTGGTTCTCGTCGACGACGCGAAAATCCTCGCGAGCGTGCGACGCGTCGCTGCCGCGGTGGACCGCCGGCTGGACGAGGCCGAACATCCCGTGTCCCGGCAACAGTGGAACCGGGCCTCGGCGGTGGTACTGGACGCGTCGGCGGCGCGAGATGCTCTGGCTCGTTCCCCCAAGCGAACGCGAGTGTTCCTCGTATGCGACGGCACACCGACCGTCGACGATTGGAAGAGCGCCACCGCGATCGGAGCCGACAGCGTTCTGTCCTTGCCCGAGGAAGAGAACGCGCTGGTCGCAGTTCTGGCCGATCACGTCGACGTCAGTGGTGACGGCACCGTCGTGAGCGTGGTGGGTGGTTGTGGCGGCGGCGGAGCCTCGGCAACTGCTGCGGCTGTCGCGTTGACGTCGGCGGCACGTCACGTCCCGACGCTGTTGGTGGACGTCGACGCACTCGGTTCCGGCGCCGACGTGCTGTTGGGTATCGAGACTGCTCCCGGATTACGTTGGGGTGCACTGACCGTCGAGGGCGGGCGGTTGTCCCCGGAGGCGCTGCGCGATGCACTGCCGGCGAAGGGAAAGTTTCTGAGGGTTCTGGCGAGCAGTCGCCGGGAGATCGACGGTCCGACAGTGACCGCCGTTCGCGCCGTGCTGGACGCAGGTCGCAGTTCCGGCGGGCTCGTGGTCTGCGACGTGCCACGTCATCCCAGCGAGGTAGGTCAGGCCGTGTTGGAGATGTCGGATTCGGTGCTCGTGGTGGTTCCGGCCACCGTGGCCGCATGCGTCGCGGCCGAGAAGGTCGGAGCCTGGGTGGTGCGACACAACTCCAACGTCGGGCTCGTCGTGCGTGGGCCGGCACCGGGAGGCCTACGCGGCGCCGATGTGGCAGACATGCTCGGCCTGCCCCTGACGGCCGTGATGCGCGGCCACCGATCGCTGGCGCCGATGCTCGAGCGTGGTGGCCTCGAATTGACCCGCGGTTGTCCGTTGAGTGTGGCGGCAACAGCGGTACTCGACGCCGTCGAATCCGGCGCACGCCCGCGCAGGGCTGCGGCATGAGTGCGTTGGTCACGGCCGAACTGCTCGACCGAGTTCGCGAGCGATTGACGGCGTCGTCGGTCGCCGAGCCGACGGCGGCCACCGTTGCCGATGCTGTGCGAGCCGAGTCCTCGGGCGTTCTGGCGGACACGGATCTGTTGGAGGTCGTCAGAGTGCTCCAGACGGAACTGACAGGCGCGGGGCCGCTCGAACCTCTACTGCACGAACCCGGGGTCGCCGATGTACTGGTGACCGCGCCGGATCAGGTCTGGGTGGACCGCGGGGTCGGCCTCGAAAGGTCGGGGGTCCGGTTCACCGACGAGGCAGCCGTGCGTCGACTGGCGCAGCGGTTGGCACTGTCGGCAGGTCGACGCCTCGACGACGCCCAACCGTGGGTCGACGGCCGCCTGCGGGGCGTCGGCGACGGGCACTTCGGGGTACGACTTCATGCCGTACTCGCACCCGTGGCCCAGGGTGGAACCTGCGTGTCACTGCGAGTGTTGCGGCCCGCAACACAGGGTCTCGACGCGCTGTCCGCCCACGGCGCCGTGGAACCGGACGCGCGGGAGCTCCTCAATCGCATCATTTCTTGTCGCTTGGCTTTTCTGGTGATCGGCGGGACCGGTGCGGGAAAGACCACGTTGTTGTCCGCCATGCTCGGCGCGGTCGACCCGCGCGAGCGAATCGTCTGTGTCGAGGACGCGGCCGAACTGGCGCCGCCGCATCCACACGTCGTCCGCCTCGTCGCCAGAGCTCCCAACGTCGAGGGCGTCGGAGAGGTGACGGTGCGCGATCTGGTTCGGCAGGCACTACGAATGCGTCCCGATCGCATCGTCGTCGGTGAGGTCCGCGGCGCAGAGGTGACTGATCTGCTCACGGCGATGAACACCGGCCACGACGGCGGCGCCGGCACCGTTCACGCCAATTCGCCCGAAGAGGTGCCGGCCAGACTCGAGGCGTTGGCGGCGCTCGGCGGTATGGATCGCCACGCGTTGCACAGTCAACTTGCCGCGGCGGTTCAAGTGATCCTGCACGTGCACAGATTGGCTGACGGATCGAGGCGTCTCGAACAGATCGGTGTCATCGACCGCGGTGCGGACGGGTACGTACAAATCATGCAGGCGTGGCCGGACGGCGGTTCGGGTCGTGAGCGGCTCGAGCGGATGTTCCGGCTTCGCAATCGGGAGGTCGGGACGTGACAGTTTCCCTCTTGGCCTTCGCACTGGCGGTCTCGATTGCGCCGGTGCGGGATTCGCGTGCTCGGCTCGCTACCTACACCCCGAGCGTCCGCAAGCCCTCCCGGCAGATTCCGTGGCAGTTCGTTGCCGCATTTCTCGCGATTTCGGCCGCGTGGATCCTCGGAGGTCTTCCGGCAGGGTGTGCGGCTGTCGTCCTCGCCGGGACCCTGATCCTCCGTGGCCGACGCGCGAATGCAGCCGAAACCCGGGATCTCTCACAGAAGATGCTGCTCTCCGGTCTGGAGGTGCTGATCGCCGAGCTGAGCGTCGGCGCGCATCCTGCAGCGGCCAGTTCTGTTGCAGGCGAGGAATGTACCGGAGAAGTGAGTGCGGTATTCCGTTCCGCTGGGGCCAGGGCGCGTCTCGGTGGTTCTGCCGCAGCGGCCTTCGCGGTACCGGATTCGTGCATCGAGCGTGAGTTCTCCCGCATCGGATCCGTCTGGCGGGTCGCCGACCAACACGGGCTGGCACTGGCGGAACTGCTCGGCGCCGTCCGGACGGACATGTTGGGACGTAGACGCTTTCGTCAGCGTACCGAGGCCGGGTTGGCGGGCGCTCGGGCGACCGCTGCGGTGTTGGCCTTTCTCCCGCTGTTGGGGATCGGTCTCGGGCAATTGATGGGTGCTTCGCCGCTGCGCGTGCTGTTCGGAGGTGGGCTCGGCGGCGTGCTCCTGGTGATCGGAACCGCTTGTGTCTCAGCTGGTCTGCTCTGGACCGACCGGATAACTGCGAAGGTCACGTCGTGAGTTGGGCATCCGTGGCGATGATGGCGTTGGCGTTCGCGATCATTCCCGCTCGTCGCGGTGCTTCGGCCAGGGCGGCAGAAATTCTCTTCGCGGACACAACAACAGAAGATTCGGTTCCAGTCCCGGACAAGCCGGATCCACTCGCAGTTGCCGCAAGTCTCGACCTTCTCGGGGCCTGCCTACGAGCGGGGCTTCCCGTCTCCGCCGCGATCACAGCGATGGCGTCGACGGCACCGAAACCGATGGCCGACTCGCTTCGTCGCGTCGCCGACCTTCTGGCGCTCGGTGCCGATCCGGACGCCGCGTGGAGCGAAGCCGCTCTCGATCCCGATACCGAGGCGCTCGCCAGAATGGCTCGGCGTTCCGCCCGTTCGGGTTCGTCGCTGTCCTCGTCCATGGCCGAACTCGCCGAGCGCAGTCGAGGTGACGCCGAGGATCTTGCTGCTGCCGCAGCCGAACGCGCGGGAGTGCTGATCAGCGGTCCACTCGGGCTGTGTTTCCTGCCGGCGTTCATCGCCTTGGGCATCGTCCCGGTGGTGATCGGGCTTGCCACGACTGTGCTCGGTAACGGCCTGCTGTGAGCCGGATCCGAGTGAAAGCTCCTGCGGCAGAGGTGCTGCCGCAGGTTTCGATTGAAGGGGGAGAAATGATTTCGAAGACGTTGAGGACGGTGTCGGCCAGATTTGCGCTGTTGGTAACGGAGGACGACGGTATGTCCACCGCGGAGTATGCGATCGGCACGATTGCGGCTGCCGCATTCGGTGCCGTCCTGTACACGGTTGTCACTGGCGACTCCATTGTCTCGGCGCTGACAGGCATCATTGACAAGGCGCTCAAGACAGCTGTGTGATGTTGTCCACGAGAGGTATTCGGCAAGCCGACGACGGCGCCGTGACGGTGGAGGCCGCGATTGCTCTGGCTTCGATCGTCACGGTGGTCGTGCTGTGTATCGGCGGAGTCCTGGCGGTGTCGATGCAGGTTCGGTGTGTCGACGCCGCTCGTGAGGCCGCGCGGTTGGTGGCACGTGGTGATCGTGAGTCTGCGGTCGCCACGGCCCGCCGGATCGCACCCGAAGATGCGTCGATCTCGGTGGAGATCGTGGACGGCTTTGCGGTGGCCGTTGTCAGCGCCGAGAGTGCGTTGCTGCCGTTGGTCGACATTTCTTCCGAGGCGGTGGCAGCAGTGGAGTCGGGAGTGGAGGAGGGGTGAACCTACGTGACGACGAAGGTGTTGCCACGGTTCTGGCGTGCTGCGTTCTGGCAGCGATCGTGATGGTGACCGGCGGGATGCTGCATGTCGGTTCCGCAGTGGTGGCTCGGCACACGGCTCAGTCGGCCGCTGATCTTTCGGCTCTCGGCGGTGCGGGCGCCTTGGACGGCGGAGACGAGTCGGCGTGTGAGATGTCCGCGGTGATCGCGGAGCGGATGCGCACGGTGCTCGAGGAGTGCGAGGTGCAGGGGTGGGATGTTGTCGTCGAGATACGCGCACCGGTGTTGTTGTCGGGCTTCGGGATCGGGGATGCGCAGGCTTACGCGCGTGCGGGTCCGGTCAGCTGATGGTGTCGATGACGGCGGTCAGAACCTTGACCGCGCCGTCTTTGTCGAGTGGGTCGTTTCCGTTGCCGCACTTGGGTGAATAGACGCAGGACGGGCAACCGTGAGCGCATTCGCAGGACAGTATGGCGTCGCGCGTCGCGGTGAGCCATCGGGACAGTTCGCTGTGCCCTCGGTCGGCGAACCCGGCACCGCCGGCATGACCGTCGTAGACGAAGACGGTCGGGAGTCCGGTGTCCGCGTGCATCGCGGTGGACACTCCGCCGATGTCTCCGCGGTCGCAGATCGCCACCAGTGGCAGCAGGCCGATTGCGGCATGTTCGGCGGCATGCAGTGATCCGGGGAACCGTTCGGGCGGGACCCCGATGGATTCGAGGAGTTCCGGCGTGACCGTGTACATCACTGCCCTGGTGGGCAAAGTGTGTGCGGGCATGTCGAGTTCGATCGAGTCGAGGACTTCACCCGAAGTCAACCGTCGTAGGTATCCGACGACTTGATGTGTCACCTCGACCTGGACGAGAGCGACGGCGATGTCGCCGTAGTTCTTGTGCTCGAGTTGTTCGGTGATCGTGATTTCGGTGGTCTCGCGGGCCGAGGTGGTCCAGTCCGGATTCTCGGTGTGTACCAATGCGAGTCCGACGTCGAGGTCCAGTTCGTCGACGACGTAGGTCTCGCCTTGATGGATGTGCACGGCGCCGGGATGAACTGTGGCCGGAGCGCGGCCCGCGTCGACAGTGCCCAGCATCCGGCCGGATTCCCCGTCGACAATGGCCACCTGAGTTCCGATGCCGCCGCGAATGTCCAAAGAGCCGTGGGGGTTCGAATCGGCGGTGACGAACCATCCGTGCTTTCGGCGCCGGATCTTGCCTTCCTCCGACAGCCTGGTCAGAACCTCGAGAGCCCCGAACGCGTCCACCTCGGCATCGGAAAGTGGGAGTTCCATTGCAGCGCAGAGAAGTTGTGGTCCCAGGACGTACGGATTTCCGGGATCTGTCACCGTCGCCTCGACGGGTTTGTCGAGTACCGCTGACGGATGGTGAACGAGGTAGGTGTCGAGTGGATCGTCGCGGGCGATCAACACGACGAGTGAACCCTCACCGCGTCGCCCGGAGCGACCCGCTTGCTGCCAGAACGAGGCGACGGTGCCCGGGAAGCCTGCCACGACAACGGCGTCGAGGCCTGCGATGTCGACGCCGAGCTCCAGTGCGTTGGTGGTGGCTGCGCCCAGCAGTGTGCCGTCGGCGAGTGCAGCTTCCAGTTCGCGTCGGTCCTCGGCCAGATATCCGGCGCGATACGACGCGACTCGCTCGGCGAGGTCCGGGTCCACCTCGGCGAGTAGACGTTTGGTGGCCATCGCGGTCAGCTCGGCGCCGCGGCGGGAGCGGACGAAGGTGAGAGTGCGGGCGCCTTCGATCATGAGGTCGGCCATGATCCGCGCGGCTTCCGCGCCCGCGGGACGTCGTACCGGGCTACCGTTTTCGCCGGTCAATGCCTCCAGTAGCGGTGGTTCCCACAGGGCGACGGTGCGTGGGCCGTGCGGCGATCCGTCTTCCGTGACCTCGGTGCAGTGTGCGCCTATGAGCCGCGAGGCCGCCGCGCCGGGATCCGCTGTGGTCGCGCTGGCCAGGATGAAGGTGGGTTCGGCGCCGTAACGGGCTGCAATTCTGCGTAATCGCCGGATCACGAGCGCGACGTTGGATCCGAAGACTCCCCTGTAGGAGTGGCATTCGTCGATGATCACGTATTTCAGGTTGCGGAAGAAGTGTGCCCATCGCTGATGGGTTCTGAGCAGAGAAATGTGGATCATGTCGGGGTTGGTGAAGAGCCAGCGTGAGTTCTCACGTGCCCAAGTGCGGAGTTCCTGCGAGGTGTCGCCGTCGTACGCACTGGCGTTCGTGCTGCGAAGTTCGACGTCGAAGTCGGTGAGGGACAGCACTGCTCGCAGTTGATCCGAGCCCAGCGCTTTGGTGGGGGAGAGGTACAGGGCAGTTGCGAGCGGATCGGTCGCCATGGCCGTCAGCACCGGGAGTTGGTACGCCAGTGACTTACCCGACGCCGTACCGGTGGCCACGACCACGTGTTTTCCCGCGTAAGCGAGGTCGGCGGCCTCACTCTGGTGGATCCACGGGGACCGCACGCTGTGCTCGGCGAGCGCACGTACGACGCTGGGGTGCACCCACTCCGGCCATTCGGTGAACTCGGCTACGCGAGCAGGTAACTGCGCGGTGAACATCAGTGGTTTTTCGCTTCCACTGACCCCGGCGACGACCCGATCGAGCAGCATCTGCCCGTAGGTCTCGCCAGGCTTCCCTCCCGGGGCGGGGATCGGGGAAGGTGCGTTCACGTGACTCTCCGGGCTCGGCGTTGGGGTGTGGCGGCAATCGGAAACTGTCGCTACCTGCAGTTTTGATGATACGCAACGGTCCGCGGTCTTGGTGGAACCGGGTGCTCGGCGCGCAAGCGGGAAACCACGATCGTGGGCTGTTTTTCTCGTAGCGAACTTTTAACGTTTTTAGTTCCCTTTTCGACTGTTGTGCACGCGGAGAACATGGTTGACTGACAATCGGTCGCAGCTTCTGTGTTCGTAGGCTTGAGAAAGTGCACGCTCGCAGGATCGTTGTTGCGGGCGCGGTGCTCTGCCTTTCCTGAGGGGGAAATAAAGACGTACAGCGGTCGGAACCGGCCCGGTGGACTGTAAGGGCTGTTCACCGAATCCGGTGTTAGAAAGAGAAGGAAAAGCATGGCACAGGGCACTGTGAAGTGGTTCAACGCTGAAAAGGGCTTCGGCTTCATCGCTCCCGAAGACGGTTCCGCAGACGTCTTCGTTCACTACTCCGAAATTCAGGGCAACGGCTTCCGTACCCTCGAGGAGAACCAGCGTGTGGAGTTCGAGGTCGGCCAGGGCACCAAGGGTCCCCAGGCTACCGGCGTTCGCGCGGTCTGATTTTTCCGCTCACTTGCTGAGCGAATAGTTCGGACAGTATTTGTCCCCCATCGCATCCGTGCGGTGGGGGACAAATCTTTTCGGGCTGAGTTAGGTCTTTCCCTGTCCGAGGTGAATGCACGCAGCTGTTCGGCCACGGCCGGTCGTCTATGCCGTCGATACCTTCGTGGCTTACGTTTCACTCTGTGAGCCAACTGTCCTTTTTCTCTGCCGAGTCGATTCCACCTGCCGTGACGGACCTTGCCGGAATGCTGGCCGGACCGGGGCAGGTCGTGACCTCGGAGGATCGCGCGCGGATCTCGATCGTCGTGGATCGGGACTGGAGAGCACAGGCCGTTGCCGAGTTGATCGCGCAGTGCGGACTCGGGGCCGAGGTGACGCGTAGCGAAGAAGGCAGCCCATTGGTCCGAACTCAGTCGACGCCCGCACTCCTTCCGCTGTCCGTGCAATGGACCAAGGGAGCAGTGAAGGCCGTGCCGGTCGGGTGGGTTCCTAATTCTCGCCAACTCCGAGTGTGGGCCGTCGCCGCCGGCCGCCTCGAAGAAGGCGGTGAACGATTCGTGTTCGGCCTCGACCCCCATGCGAAAGAGACACACGCACCGCTGGCTCAGGCCTTGATGAGGGTTGGTATCGCGCCGACTCAACTGGGTAACCGGACACCGGGTCCGGGGCTCCGTGTGTCGGGAAAGAAGAGACTGACAAAGCTCGTCGAATACCTCGGTGAGGCGCCGAAACACGTCGACACCTCGGTCGCCTGGCCGCACGTCTGACAGAGCTGATGCCGCGTGTCCAACGGTGCTGATGTCGCGTGTCCGACGGAGCCCATACTGTACTGATCTGCACGAATGTCTTGCGGGTATGTCACTCTGTAAAGAGAGACACGGGGTATAACTTGCTCCACACGTCTAGTTCTGAAGATCTGCCGACGGCAGTGAACGTCCAAAGGAAGGCTCGGGCAGCAGGTGGCTAAAGCGGACAACGGCAGCGGTCAGGGAGCGTCCGGTAACCCTCGTCGCCTCGTGATCGTCGAGTCACCGACCAAGGCGCGCAAAATCGCTCCCTACCTCGGTAAGGACTACGTCGTAGAGGCATCGGTCGGTCACATTCGCGACCTCCCGCGCGGCGCAGCGGACGTTCCGGCCAAGTACAAGGGCGAGTCGTGGGCCCGTCTCGGCGTCAACGTCGATCACGACTTCGAGCCGCTCTATGTCGTGAGCCCGGAAAAGAAGGGCAAGGTCGCCGAACTCAAGTCTCTGTTGAAGGACGCCGACGAGCTCTTCCTCGCAACTGACCCCGACCGCGAGGGCGAGGCAATCGCCTGGCATCTCCTCGAGACTCTCAAGCCCAAGATTCCGGTTCGTCGAATGGTCTTCCACGAGATCACCGAGCCGGCAATCCGTGCTGCCGCCGAAGACACCCGCGAACTCGACACCGACCTCGTCGATGCTCAGGAAACCCGCCGCATCCTCGACCGTCTCTACGGTTACGAGGTCAGCCCGGTTCTCTGGAAGAAGGTCATGCCGAAGCTCTCGGCCGGCCGCGTCCAATCGGTGGCCACTCGCGTCATCGTCCAGCGTGAACGCGAGCGCATGGCGTTCAAGTCGGCGTCGTACTGGGACATTTCCGCGACGCTCGACGCCGGTGCAGAGGCGAGCCCGCGTAGTTTCGGTGCGCGCCTGGTCTCCGTCGACGGTTCGCGTGTCGCCTCCGGTCGCGATTTCGGAGCTGACGGAAAGCTCAAGGGCAGCGCGGTCACCGTGCTCGACGAGGCATACGCGCGTCGTCTCGCGGAGGCGTTGCAGGGCGTCGACCTCACTGTTTCCTCCGCCGAGGACAAGCCGTACACGCGCAAGCCTTACCCGCCGTTCATGACGTCGACGCTCCAGCAGGAAGCCGGACGCAAACTTCGTTTCACGTCCGAGCGCGCCATGCGTATCGCGCAGCGTCTGTACGAAAACGGCTACATCACCTACATGCGTACCGACTCGACGACTCTCTCGGAGTCGGCGATCGCTGCCGCTCGTGCGCAGGCCACCGAGTTGTACGGTCCGGAATACGTGCATCCGACGCCGCGTCAGTACACCCGCAAGGTCAAGAACGCGCAGGAAGCCCACGAGGCGATCCGCCCCGCCGGCGACGTGTTCCAGACCCCGGGTCAGCTGCACTCCAAGCTCGATTCCGACGAGTTCAAGCTGTACGAACTGATCTGGCAGCGGACCGTCGCTTCGCAGATGGCCGACGCCCGCGGTACGACGTTGACGCTTCGCATCTCCGGCACGGCAGGCACCGGCGAGGACTGCACGTTCTCCGCTTCGGGTCGCACCATCGTGTTCGCCGGCTTCCTCAAGGCTTACGTCGAGAGCGTCGACGAAGAGGCCGGCGGTCAGTCCGACGACGCCGAATCCAGGCTTCCGGTGCTGGTCAAGGGTCAGGAAGTCACGGCCACCAAGCTCGATCCGGACGGACACAGCACCAACCCGCCCGCTCGCTACACAGAAGCCAGCCTGATCAAGACGCTCGAAGAACTCGGCATCGGCCGTCCTTCGACCTATTCGTCGATCATCAAGACCATTCTCGATCGCGGATACGTCTACAAGCGTGGCAGCGCGCTGGTTCCGTCCTGGGTGGCGTTTGCCGTCATCGGGCTGCTCGAGGTGCATTTCGGCCGGCTGGTCGACTTCGATTTCACGGCAGGAATGGAAGACGATCTCGACGCGATCGCCGGCGGCCGTGAGCAGCGTGGCAACTGGCTGAGCAGCTTCTACTTCGGCGGCGAGACAGGCGCAGAAGGTTCGGTCGCCCGCGAGGGCGGGCTGAAGAAGATGGTCGGTGTCAATCTCGAGGAGATCGACGCTCGCGAGGTCAACTCCATCCGTCTCTTCGACGACGCCGAGGGCCGCGAGGTTCATGTGCGCGTCGGCCGGTTCGGGCCGTATCTCGAGCGCATGGTTCAGAATCCGGACGATCCCGAAGGCGATCTGATCTCGCAGCGGGCAAATCTTCCCGATGACCTGCCACCGGACGAGCTCACTCCCGAGTACGCCGAGAAGTTGTTCTCGACGCCTCAAGAGGGCCGCAAGCTGGGCGTCGACCCGCTGACGGGCCACGAGATCGTCGCGAAGGAAGGCCGCTTCGGTCCCTACGTGACCGAGATCCTGCCCGAACCGCCGGCCGAGCCGGAACCGGACATCGTTCCCGTCACCGCTCCCGAGCCGGAAGAAATCAGCTCGGGCAGCACCAAGACTGCGGTGAAGAAGGCCGCGGCCAAGAAGGCGCCTGCGAAGAAGGCTGCCAAGAAGGTCGCAGGCCCCAAGCCGCGGACCGGATCGCTGCTCAAGTCCATGGACTTGGCGACGATCACCTTGGAAGATGCGCTGCGTCTGCTGTCGCTTCCGCGCGTCGTGGGTGTCGACCCCGAATCGAAGGAAGAGATCACCGCGCAGAACGGCCGTTACGGTCCGTACCTGAAGAAGGGCACGGACTCACGCTCGCTCGCCAACGAAGAGCAGATGTTCACTGTCACGCTCGACGAGGCCCTCAAGATCTACGCCGAGCCGAAGCGTCGTGGGCGTCAGGCGTCGGCAACGCCTCCGCTGCGTGAGTTGGGCGTCGATCCGGTCAGCGAGAAGCCCATGGTGATCAAGGACGGCCGTTTCGGTCCGTACGTCACCGACGGCGAGACCAATGCCAGCCTTCGCAAGGACGACGACGTCGAATCCATTTCCGATGCTCGTGCATCGGAGTTGCTGGCTGATCGTCGTGCGCGCGGCCCGGTCAAGAAGAAGGCAGCAGCCAAGAAGGCTCCGGCAAAGAAGGCCGCTGCCAAGAAAACAGCCGCCAAGAAGGCTCCGGCAAAGAAGGCCGCCGCCAAGAAGGCTCCGGCGAAGAAGGACTCGTAAGACTTCGTCGGTGCCGACGGTTAGGGTTTTTGCATGAGTACTGAAGTGGCCGAACGAGGTGTGTTCGGTCGGCTGGTGGGTCAGCACGACGTCGAGCAGAGCCTGCGTGATGCTGCACTGTCGGCTCGTGGCGATTCCAGCGGCTCGGAGATGACCCACGCGTGGCTCTTCACCGGGCCACCCGGCTCAGGTCGTTCGGTGGCTGCTCTCTGCTTCGCCGCTGCCCTGCAATGCACCTCCGACGGTGCACCAGGGTGCGGTGAGTGTCATGCGTGTACGACGACGATGGGTGGAACCCACGGTGACGTACGACGGATCATCCCCGACGGTCTGAGCATCAGCGTCAAAGGCATGCGCGAGATAGTCAACATCGCTTCGCGTCGGCCGACGACGGGGCGGTGGCAGGTGATCGTGGTCGAGGATGCCGATCGTTTGACCGAAGGCGCAGCCAACGCCCTCCTGAAGGTTGTCGAGGAGCCGCCGGACCGCACGGTCATCCTGCTCTGCGCGCCGACGACCGATCCGGAAGACATGTCTGTCACCCTCCGATCGCGGTGTAGGCACATGCCGTTGGTGACGCCGTCCGTCGAATCGATCGCTCAGGTGCTGATCGACCGCGACGGGCTGGATCCGGAACGGGCGAGAATCGCCGCATCGATCAGCGGCGGACATGTCGGCCGGGCTCGGCGTCTCGCCACCGACGAGAGCGCGCGCGACGAGCGTCAGCGTTCGCTTCGACTTGCCGCAGACGCGATCGGGGCTTCGACGGCGTACAAGGCCGCAGAGAACTTGGTGAAGTCGATCGAGGCTGACACCAAGGCGTTCTACGCCGAACTCAAGGAACAGGAACTCGAGGAACTCAAGGTTTCCTTGGGTGGCGGTGGAACCGGCAAGGGAACAGCCGGGACTCTGCGCGGATCGGCTGGTCTGATCAAGGACCTCGAAGCGCGTCAGAAATCGCGCGACACCCGGGCCCGCCGCGATCTTCTCGACCGGACGCTGATCGACCTTGCCGGCATGTACCGGGACGCGCTCTCCTGTTCGCTGGGGTCGACGTCGACGGCGACCCATCCCGACATGGCTCGGCAGGCCGCCGAGTTGGCTGCGCGAACGTCCCCGGAGGGGTTGCTCAAGTGCATCGAAGCGGTGCTCGAATGCCGCGAGGCCGTCGACTTCAACGTCAAGTTGCAGTGGGCGCTCGATGCGATGGTTGCCTCCATCGGAGCCGCTTTCCGACCCCCGTTTTCGCGATCCGGGGGTTGA
>NZ_CP017299.1:592500-3332500 GCF_001942025.1 Rhodococcus sp. YL-1
GCAGTGAGACTGCGGGCGATAAGGTTCGTAGTCGAGAGGGAAACAGCCCAGATCGCCAGCTAAGGTCCCTAAGCGTGTACTAAGTGGAAAAGGATGTGGGGTCGCGAAGACAACCAGGAGGTTGGCTTAGAAGCAGCCACCCTTGAAAGAGTGCGTAATAGCTCACTGGTCAAGTGATCCTGCGCCGACAATGTAGCGGGGCTCAAGTACACCACCGAAGCTGCGGCATTCACGCAATAGCCCCCCTTCACTCTGCGGAGTGTTGGGCAGGTGTGTGGATGGGTAGGGGAGCGTCGTGTGGCCATGGAAGCGGCAGGGTGACCTAGCCGTGGAGGCCACACGAGTGAGAATGCAGGCATGAGTAGCGAAAGACGAGTGAGAAACTCGTCCGCCGAATGACCAAGGGTTCCTGGGCCAGGTTAATCCGCCCAGGGTGAGTCGGGACCTAAGACGAGGCCGACAGGCGTAGCCGATGGACAACGGGTTGATATTCCCGTACCCGTGTGAACGCGCCCATGGTGAATCAGTGATACTAACCATCCTGAAGCCACGAGAAGACCTTCGGGTCTCGAGTTGGTGGATGCATGGGACCTGATCTGGTAGTAGCCAAGCGATGGGGTGACGCAGGAAGGTAGCTGAGCCAGTCAGTGGTAATACTGGTGTAAGCGTGTAGGGCGTGACCTAGGCAAATCCGGGTCGCATACAAGCCTGAGACGTGATGCGTAGCCGATTGAGGCGAATTCAGTGATCCTATGCTGCCGAGAAAAGCCTCTAGCGAGCTTTCACACGGCCCGTACCCCAAACCGACACAGGTGGTCAGGTAGAGAATACTAAGGCGATCGAGATAACTATGGTTAAGGAACTCGGCAAAATGCCCCCGTAACTTCGGGAGAAGGGGGGCCCTGTCTGGTGACGACATTTACTGTCTGAGCTGGGTGGGGCCGCAGAGACCAGTGAGAAGCGACTGTTTACTAAAAACACAGGTCCGTGCGAAGTCGTAAGACGATGTATACGGACTGACGCCTGCCCGGTGCTGGAAGGTTAAGAGGACCGGTTAGTTCCTTCGGGAGCGAAGCTGAGAATTTAAGCCCCAGTAAACGGCGGTGGTAACTATAACCATCCTAAGGTAGCGAAATTCCTTGTCGGGTAAGTTCCGACCTGCACGAATGGCGTAACGACTTCTCAGCTGTCTCAACCGTAGACTCGGCGAAATTGCATTACGAGTAAAGATGCTCGTTACGCGCGGCAGGACGAAAAGACCCCGGGACCTTCACTACAGCTTGGTATTGGTGTTCGGTTCGGTTTGTGTAGGATAGGTGGGAGACTGTGAAACGGTGACGCCAGTTATCGTGGAGTCGTTGTTGAAATACCACTCTGATCGAATTGGACCTCTAACCTCGGACCATGATCTGGTTCAGGGACAGTGCCTGGTGGGTAGTTTAACTGGGGCGGTTGCCTCCCAAAATGTAACGGAGGCGCCCAAAGGTTCCCTCAGCCTGGTTGGCAATCAGGTGTCGAGTGCAAGTGCACAAGGGAGCTTGACTGTGAGACTGACAGGTCGAGCAGGGACGAAAGTCGGGACTAGTGATCCGGCACCGGCAAGTGGAAGCGGTGTCGCTCAACGGATAAAAGGTACCCCGGGGATAACAGGCTGATCTTCCCCAAGAGTCCATATCGACGGGATGGTTTGGCACCTCGATGTCGGCTCGTCGCATCCTGGGGCTGGAGTAGGTCCCAAGGGTTGGGCTGTTCGCCCATTAAAGCGGCACGCGAGCTGGGTTTAGAACGTCGTGAGACAGTTCGGTCTCTATCCGCCGCGCGCGTTAGAAACTTGAGGAAGGCTGTCCCTAGTACGAGAGGACCGGGACGGACGAACCTCTGGTGTGCCAGTTGTTCCGCCAGGAGCACCGCTGGTTAGCTACGTTCGGAAGGGATAACCGCTGAAAGCATCTAAGCGGGAAGCCTGTTCCAAGATGAGGTTTCTCACCCCCTCGAGGGGGTAAGGCCCCCGGCAGACCACCGGGTTGATAGGCCAGAACTGGAAGTGCAGTAATGCATGCAGGTGACTGGTACTAATAGGCCGAGGACTTACCACAAAGAAGCTACGCGTCCACTGTGCGGTATCTGAAACAACACACAGATACTGATGAGAAACCCTGTTTTCTCCATCCCCCAACACCAGAAACTGGTGTTGACGGGTGGTGAAACCAGGTGATCAGAAGAAGGTTACTGTGACAGTTTCATAGAGTTACGGCGGTCATAGCGAAGGGGAAACGCCCGGTCCCATTCCGAACCCGGAAGCTAAGCCCTTCAGCGCCGATGGTACTGCACTCGACAGGGTGTGGGAGAGTAGGACACCGCCGAACACACATTAGAGAAGCCCCCCAACCAGTACTGGTTGGGGGGCTTTCTCGTACCCAAAACACCCCGAAACATCCCGTCGCCGGCACCCCCGACTTCGAGCGAACGGCACGTTCGTCGCCTCAGATCGACCGAACGTACCGTTCACACCATCAGGGGCGGGCACGCCGCCGACTCACCACCCCGTCCGGGATCGAGTGAACGACACGCTCACCCTCTTCGGCGAGGGGAACGGTACGTTCACACCATCAGGGCAGGACAGGGCAGGGCAGGTGAGCGGCTGGGCAAAGCCGGCAGGCGTTATGGCAGAGCCGCCTGCAGCACCTCGCAGAGCACGTCCAGCGTCCTCGAGTACTGCGACTGCGTCGGCGTGCTGTAGCCGACGACGATGCCGTCACCGCCGACTGACGACACGTCGGGATGTCGGAAGACCGACAGCCCTTCGAGCCCGAGGTCGCGCGCCTGGGCCGCTGCAAGAACAGATTGTTCGGTGCCGGAGGGCAGACGGATCACAGCGTGAAGTCCCGCGGAGATCCCCTCGACCCTGACCTGGGGTACTTGCTGCGCAAGTGTCGCGACCAGTTGATCGCGTCGTCGTCGGTACGAGGTGCGCATCTTTCGAATATGGCTGTCGAATCTTCCGGATTCGATGAAGTCCGCCAAGGTCAATTGATCCGTTGAACTTACCCAGCGTTCGTAGGGTCCCTTTGCTGCGAGGACAGGTTCGATCAGCCTGTCCGGCAACACCATCCATCCGATGCGAATTGCCGGCGACAGTGTCTTGCTGACAGTGCCCAGGTACGCAACGTGCTGCGGTGCGATTCCTTGGAGTGCACCGACAGGTTTTCTGTCGTAACGGAATTCGCCGTCGTAGTCGTCCTCGATGATGACGCCACCCGTAGTCGTGGCCCATTCGAGAGCGGTCGCGCGCCTCGCCGGTGTGAGGGGACCGCCGAGAGGGAACTGATGGGTCGGCGTCAGCAGAACACTTTCAGCAGATGTAGACGCCAATTCGTCTGTGCAAGTGCCTGATTCGTCAACCGATATGGGAACTGTCAGCAGCCCTTCGTCGGCGAGCAACTGCCGGTGCAGGTGAAGGCAGAAAGCGTCGACCGCAATCGTTCCTCCGAGTGCGCGGGCAAGGAGGGAGATCCCGTGACCCGAGCTGGCACTGATCACAATGCAGTTCGGATCGACGCGAACGCCTCTGGTGCGGCTCAGGTATGTGGTGAGGGCGTTTCGGAGTTCGGCTCGGCCTCTGGGATCAGTAGTCGCGAACGCGTCGGTCGGCGCGGTGGTCAAAGCACGTCTGGCGGACGAAATCCATGCAGCGCGGGGAAACGCCGACGCGTCGGGCGATCCAGGGAGAAGGCTGTAGGTCCAGCGTCGCCGAGTCGGTGATGGCTCGACCTCGCGGGTGTGTGTGCTGGCGAGCGTGGCGACCAGGGTCCCGGAACCAGGCCGTGTGACAAGCCACCCAGCTGCGGCGAGCTCGGCATAGCAGTCCGCAACGGTGTTTCGGGCAACTCCGAGGTCGAGCGCGAGGGTGCGGGAAGGTGGGAGTCTGGTGCCGGGCTTCAGCAGTCCACTGTCGATCGCGTCGCGAAGGGTCTGAAGCAGTGCAGCGCGAACCCCGATTCCCTGTGGCAGCTCGATATGTAGATCGAACCCAAGATTGGCCCACGAATTCACCACCGGATTGAACCATGTTTCCGGGTCTTTCCGGGATTACCGTTTGAGTTATGACTACAGCAACAGGACAAAGACTGGATATCGCAAAGCTGGCGCCCGAGGTCTACAAGGCGATGATTGCGTTGGATGCCGCTGCACGCAAGGGGCTGGAGCCGACGCTCGTCGAGCTGGTCCTCACGCGTGCGTCGCAGCTGAATCATTGCGCATGGTGCCTGGACATGCACACTCGCGACGCACGAAAGGTCGGCGTGACGGAGCAGAAGCTCTACCTACTGAACGCGTGGGAAGAAGCGCGAGGGATGTACTCCGATCGTGAACGTGCCGCGCTCGCCTTGACCGAGGCCGTGACAGTCCTCACCGACGGTTTCGTTCCGGACGAGGTGTACAGCGAGGCTGCCGGCGAATTCTCGGACGTGGAACTGGCTCAGCTCATCAGCGTCATTTTGACGATCAATGCGTGGAATCGCATTGCGGTTACCACGAGGAAGGCGCCTCCGGTCCGAGACTGATCCGAGGCTCGTGCTCCGCTCTCCGGCAGGGCAGGGTTCCGCCGTCGGAGATCTGGGTAATCGACGCAAAGAGGACCAAAAGATTGGTTCAGGGTGTGAACAAAACCAACAGATTCTTTGAATGTGAGGCAAATCACATAATGTGAGTGGAGATTGTTCTGAGTCATCTACAAGTTGCCCGAATCCCGACAAAGCAGTCTCGGTCGGAAGTTTCCGGCGAAGGGGTCCGCATAGCGGGCCCCTTCTTTTGCGCGCGAGCTGAAAACGCCCCTTCCTGTGAGTTTCCCCAGAATGTCCAAGTTACCGACTGGCTAGCGTTGGCGAAATGTCGGGAACGTCGCGGTTGGATGAGCAGATTTTGGGGGGATCGCGATTGTTGTGCGGTTGGACAAAGGTTCAGTCACCTTCATGGCTAACTCGTCATCCGAATGTCCAAGCTGCGCCCTGAGTGCTCGACGATTGGGTGATCTTTCTTGAAACATGCACTACATTGCCATTCAGTAACTGGCTGATTGCCATAAGTGATCGGCTGATCCTCTCGGAAGTGAGCGCTGGGTGGCGTGGTATTGGGAATCCAGGCAACCGTCCCGCTACCGAAATGTCTTGAAAGGGAAGCTTTGATGACTGTGTCTGGTTCACGGCGTAGGCCGCTTGTTCTCCGGCTCTCGCTAACTGCAGCTATTGCCGTAACGGTGGCCGGTAGTAGCGTCGCTTTTGCTTCGCCAGCTGTGTCCGCGCCGATGCCGGTGCGAACCGCGGCCGCTCCGGCGTTCACCGCCGGGTTGTGTGAGGGCACCGAGTACACGCCCTCGGAGCAGATGCTCGACATCTCCGGCATTCGGCTGGATCACTACAACGACGGCAACATCGTGCCGATGTACGGCACCACCGATCGGGGTACCTCGGCCGCGGTGGATGCTCCGGTCTGCGGTGTCCGCGACGTCGACGGAATTGCGAAGTCGGAATGGATGTACTGCACGGACTTCGATCTCGATCCGTGTGCCGGTGTCGACGAGAACGGTTTGCCGGTTGACAAGCACAACGACGAGATGGGTGCGACGGTGCCGTCTTCGGGCAATCCCGATCTGTCAGCCGACGATCTCGCTGTCATCAGTTGGTTGCTGCAGAATCCCGCCAAACTCGACGGTGTCGTTTCGGGAAATGGCAGCGAGGATGCACGTTCGGCGCGGCAGACGCTTGTGTGGTGTGTCTCGGACTACGACAATCCGCTGATGGCCGATTTCAAAAGCCTGTGCGACAGGAACATCGGTGACGACGAGCGAGCTCGCATCGTCGAGATCATGAACGTCACGCAGATGCTCGACCTCGTTCGCAAGACACCCGCGACGGGGACTCTGAAGGCCGGCGAGACTGCCGTTTTCACCCTGAATACGAATATGTACCGGAAGCCGATCACTGTTCAGTCCTCGGCGGGCACCGAACTGACCGTCTGTGGTGACAACGCCACGGCGACGTTGACTGCAAATCAACTGACGGTCGACGGCCGCGGCGACGCACCGACTGCTGTTGATCTTTGCCTTACCGCTGCGGCCAGCGGGGACTACTCGGTGACTGCAAGCGTCATTCCGGATTCGGTCGAGAACCTGCACTGGAACACGGCAGGCGCACAGTGCCAGATCTTCGCGTCGTTCGACACCGTTCGGCCGGCTTCGATGAATGCATCTGCCAGCGTCGGATATGCAGCAGCACCCACGACGACACCGGCAACGAGCACGCCGGCAACAACGACACCGGCAACGAGCACGCCGGCAACAACGACACCGGCAACGACCACACCGGCCACCACGACGCCTGCAACCCCGGTCGTTCCGATCGTGCCGATTGTTCCGATTGTGCCCATCGTGCCGATTGTGCCGGTCGTGCCTGTAGTTCCGGGTGCAGCTGTTCCGTCGCAGCCGGTTGCAACTCCCGCAACTCCGGCGCCGTCGGCTCCGAAGCCGGCCACTGGCCCCCGCCCGGTTGCCATCGACGGTGGTGCTGCTGAACAGAATTCAGGCCGCGACGTCGCCGTCGCAGTGACGGGGCTCGGGCTTGTCGGAATGGCTGCTGCCGGAGCAGTTGCTCTCCGCCGCAAGCGATCCTGACACCAGGCACGTGTAGTAGACGTCGGCACCGATCACGCTTCGTGTGATCGGTGCCGACATTGATCAGACGCAGGGGGCGTCAATTCGCACGAGGTGCCGGGGGCGCCTCATCCCGCAGGAGACAGTTCGATGACCATGTACGAGTCGGATCCCAATCCATCCAATCCATACGACGATCCCAACCACGATCAGCCCGCGAGTCCAGGCAAAGGGCGTCGTGTCGCGTTCATTCTGGCTCTCATCGCGGTGTTGGTCGCCGGTGCTTCCATGGCCTTCGTCGGCCTGCGATCCTCCGATGACGATGCTGCGATCCCGCCGAGTCCGGGAGTTGTCATGTCGCACTCCGTGAATCCGGCAACGCCTACGGATGCGTTGATGACTCCCAACACCCTTTCGCTCGACCCGGTCGGTGTTCAGGCGCCGATCGTGGACGCCACCGTGCCGGAAGGAGTTCTCACTCCGCCGGAGAACGTCAAGAACGTCGGAATCTGGCTCGACGGTGCATCTCTCGATTCCGCCACCGGCACGACCTTGATTGCCGGACACGTCAATCTGACCGGCCAGGGTAACGGCGCGCTGTTCGACCTGGGCACGATCGAGCCGGGTGAAGTGATCCGTACATCCGACGCGACGGGTAAGAGCACGTCGTGGAAGGTGACTGCGGTGACGACGCGCCCGAAGGCCGATGGTGTGGAAGAAAGCGTGCTGGCCGGCCCGGAGGGCCCTCGTAAGTTGGCAGTCGTAACCTGCGGCGGCGAACTGCAATTCGAGGACGGTGTGGGCAACTACGCCGACAACGTCTACCTGTACGCGGATCTGATGGTCTGAGACACAGGAATGATTCCGACGGTCCCCGATCCCTCTTCGTAGAGATCGGGGACCGCCTGTTGGATAGTGTCGCAGGTATGGATCTTCACTTGTCTGGAAAGCGTGCGATCGTTGCCGGTGGTAGCAAGGGGATCGGTCTGGCAATCGCCAGAGGTCTGGCCGCTGAAGGGGTCGACATCGCGATACTCGCGCGCACTGAGCGAACCGTCGTAAGCGTTGCACGAGATTTGGTTTCGGAGTTCGGAATTCGTGCGATCGGAGTCGTGACGGATACGCGAGACGACGACGCGGTTCAGGCGTCGGTGCGGCAAGTGGTAATGGAGTTCGGCGGTGTCGACATTCTGGTCAATTCGGCAGCGACGCCGTTCAGCGCCGGAAAGCCGACGGATTTCGAGGCGACCACCGACGACGTCGTGCGAGACGAAGTCGAAGTGAAAGTGCTGGGGTACCTGCGAACTGCGCGCGCTGTGGCGCCGTATCTGATCGATCAGGGTTGGGGTCGGATCATCAACATCAGCGGTTTGGGTGCCAGACAGGCAACCTCGATCGCCCACACGATCCGCAACGTCAGTGTGTCTGCGCTGACCAAGAATCTTGCAGACGAGCTGGGCCCCAAGGGAATCAACGTCACCGTCGTCCATCCGGGCGTGACGCGGACCGAGAGGTTGACCGCGCGGATTGCGCGCGAGTCGGAAGAATCCGGCCGCTCGCAGGCGGAGGTGGAGCGGGGTATCGCGACGAATTCGATACACCGGATCATCGACGCCGAAGAGGTAGCCGATGTCGTGACCTTCCTGGCATCGCCGCGAAGCATCGCGATCACCGGTGACGCAGTGGCAGCGGGTGGAGGAGTGCCGGGGCCGGTCTACTACTGAAATTGTGCGTACTGCTACCTGCCGGCGGTGGTGACGATCGTGTGAACGCGTCCGCCGCCGAGTCTCTTGCTTTCGTACATCGCCGAATCGGCGACTTTCTGCATGTCCGTGAACGCTGCTGCGCGGTCTTCTCCGGCGAAGAATTTGTGGGTACGCACGGCGATTCCGACGCTCGACGTCGATGGTATCTCGTCGGTATTCGAGTGCATTGCCGGTCCGATCGAGTTGAGCATCGGTCCGATGGCTGGCACAGAAAGTCTTTGGACGAGGATGAATTCGTCGCCACCGATCCGCGCGACGACAGCATCAGCGTGTGCCCAGGCGGATAACCGCTGCGATACCCGGAGAATGATGCGATCGCCGACGTCGTGGCCGTGCACGTCGTTGATCGTCTTGAACCGGTCGATGTCGATCGCGATCACGAGTAGTGCCGCAGATTCTTGACGCTGGAACCCCTCGAGTACCTTCTCGACGTGGCGGTCGAGGCCACGACGGTTCAAGAGGCCGGTGAGAGGATCGAGGTCGGAACTGGAAGCATCCATGCTGAGCATCGTCAGCACGATCTGCGAGATGAATGCGCAGACCACCAACGCGGTGATGACGACCAGTACTTTCGAAACACCAAGGGCTGGATCGCGATCCGGCCCGAACAGAATTGGCTGCGCGGCCACCACGATCATCACAACCGAGAAGGTCAGGTGTGCGATCTGCAACTTCGGATTGTGAAAATAGGCGATGTAGATACCGATCAGCGCGTAGATGACGCAGGTGAGCAGACGTGCGAGAGGCGCCGAGTCGCCGAGTATGGCGATCGAGACCGCCACGTCACAGAAGACGACGAAGCCGAATGATCGACGCTTGGTCGGACCGAGAGCCCACCAGGCGATACCGACCGAGAAGCATGCGACTGTGACGACAGTGTTGAAGAACAGTGCAACCGAGCTCGTCGGACCCGACGGGCTGAACCGATTGAGCAGTGAACACACGCCGAGTCCAATGACGATGATGCCAAGTAGTAACCGGGTGGCAGTAGTGAGGCCGTTGTCGCGGAGATAGCGAGTGAAGCGGTCGTACTGATCGGGAAGAATCAACCACTCGCGGGTCAGCGTCCTCATGGACTTCATCTGCGATGTCATGAGTGCATCAGTCTTCGAAGGCCGGAGCGTGCGCCATTCATCGCGAACTGATTCCTCTTCTGTCTGGCACCTTGCAATGCTAACTGGATCGATGCCGCATCGGACCGAGATGTTCGGATCGGCGACCCGGAGGTCTGGGTTGCGCCAGCGTAGAGTATAAATACATCTTGTGTCTATGTTGTATTCCGCTTCCGAAACCGTCTTCCGCGAAGTCAAGGAGCTGATCCTTTCCGGCGAGCTCGCCGGCGGGGAGCTGATCAGTGAGGGTGACATCGCCGCACGGACCAATGTGAGCCGAACGCCGGTGCGTGAGGCGTTTCTGCGTCTCGAGTCGGAAGGTTGGATGCGCCTCTACCCGAAGAAGGGGGCGCTGATCGTCCCGGTCGCGGATGGGGAAGCGGAACACGTAGTCAGTGCCAGACAGCTCGTCGAGACTCAGAGCGTTCGAGTGGTGTCGGTCCGACCGCACGCACGTGAAGCGCTTGTCGCAGCGTTGCGCGCGAATCTGATCGAGCAACGTGAGATTGCTGATCGCGGGGACGTGGCCGCGTTCAGCGCAATCGATGCCGACTTTCACAAGATGATCGTTGCCGCCGGTGGGAACCCTTTGCTCGACTCGTTCTACGCGAGTCTGCGCGACAGGCAACGACGGATGACAGCCCGGTCGATCTCACGCGACCCCGGCCAACTCTCGCGCATCCTTGCCGATCACACCGCGCTTACCGACCTCGTCGAAACAGGCGATGCCGACGGATACAACACTGCCGTCCTCACACACATGCGCCAGGTCCACGGCCTCGGCTTCGAAGGAACTCTGTGATGAGTACCCAAACGATCGGCGCTGGGACCGCGGCCGAAACTCGTCTCGAGGGTGAACGCGTCTCCGGCGGAAACTGGCTGTGGCTGACCGTTGCCGCCAGTATGTTCGCCGCGGCCTGGGGCGGAAACGAATTCACCCCACTGTTGGTGATGTACAGACTCGACCACGGCTATTCGCCGGTGATGGTCGATTTCTTCCTCTTCGCCTACGTCGTCGGAATTGTGCCGGCCCTGCTGCTCGGCGGCCCGCTGTCCGATCGATTGGGTCGACGCCCGATCATGCTCCCCGCGCCGATCATCGCGATCGCCGGTTCGACGCTGCTCGCTTTCGGGGCCGACTCCGCTGCCGCTCTCATTCTGGGAAGGATCCTCTGCGGCATCGCCTTGGGGATCGGTATGGCCGTCGGCGGCTCCTGGGTCAAGGAGTTGTCCACGCGACCTTGGGATCCGACGGCGTCGGAAGGCGCGGGTGCCAGGCGAGCAGCGATGAGTCTGACCGCGGGCTTCGCCTTGGGAGCGGGTGCCGCGGGAATCTTGGCGCAGTGGGCGCCCCTGCCGAGTGTGTTGGCGTACGTCCTGCACATCGCGATCACCGTCCTCGCGGCCATGGCGCTGTGGCGTGCTCCCGAAACACGACCGGCACAGGCGAAATCCGACCGTCGCAGGTTGATCGACGACCTCAAGATCCCCTCGGCAGGTCACCGCAGATTCCTCTACGTCGTCGTTCCGTTGGCGCCGTGGGTGTTCGGTGCCGCCAGTGTCGCGTATGCAGTTATTCCGGCGCTCATGACCGGGCACAGTGGCGATGCGCCCGTGGCCTTTTCGGCTCTGCTGTGCATGGTCGCGCTGACATGCGGATTCGCGATTCAGTCGTTGGGGCGCAAGATCGACACCGACCGCAGTGCTCGTGGCGCCGTTGTGGCTCTGGTGTTTCTGGTGGTCGGTATGGCCGGTGCTGCTCTGGTTGCGTCGACGCTGACCGTGGCGATCGCGATCGTGGCTGCAGCGATCCTCGGTTGCGGGTACGGCATGGCACTGGTGTCCGGGTTGCTGGAGATCCAGCGAATCGCGGGGCCGGACGATCTGGCAGGATTGACCGCGGTGTTCTACTCGATCACCTACATTGGGTTCGCGGTGCCTGCGTTGCTGGCGATGCTGTCGGAAAGCATTCCGGCACTGAGCTACACGGTGACTCTGCTGTTCGGATCAGCCGCCGCCGCTGCCTGCTTGATTCTGATTCTCTTCAAGTCGCGTTCACATCTTCCGAGCGCGTGAAGCCGGCCCGCCGACTCCTGCGAGAGTCGGCGGACCGGGGCGAAATCACGCGTCTACGGTTGCGGAACCGTTTTCCGAATTGTGGACCGAATTGTGTACCGAACCAGCCGGAACCGATGCGGTCTTGTTCAGGCCGTTGAGCAAACCGGTGATATCGACGCCTGAGCTTTCGAGAGTTTCGATGACACCGGCAATCACCTGGGGACTGATGCCCAGGATCGAGCCGATCGAACCCTGCGCCCCGTCGCTTCCGCCGACGATGGAGATCCGATCGATGTCGCCGACCGGCTTCGCTGCTGCTGCGGTGGCGTCGACCAGTGCTGCCAGAACGTCAGGCAGAGTGAGCAACTGCGCGGCCTGCGGGGTGTAGGAATTGAGCGCCTCGGCGATCTGACGCTTACCGGCAGCCTCGGCTTCGAGCTTGGCGCGCAAACCATCCGCTTCGGCCTGCTGTTCGGCGCGAACGGCGTCGGCCGCTACCTTGCGGCCGTCAGCTTCGGCTTCCAGACGTGCTCGAAGGCCGTCGGCATCAGCCTGCTGCTCGGAGCGAACAGCGTCGGCGACGAGCTTTCGTGCATCGGCCTGAGCCCCGCCGGCCTGCCTTGCTGACTCGGCCTGTGCCTGGGCGCGGAGGATCGCGGCCTGTCGCTCACCCTCTGCGCGTGCGATGGAGGCTTGGCGTTCGGCCTCGGCCGGTGCAATGACATCTGCCTGCAATGCCGCTTCCGATTGCTGGGCGCGACGACGCTCGACCTCGGTGCGAGCTTCGACGCGGGCCGCCTCGGCCTGCTCACGTGCGATGCCGACGGCCTTCTCGGCCGTTGCCTGCGCGAGTGGTCCGGCCTGGTCGGCTTCGGCGTTCTCGGCTTCGGTCTGTGCTCGAAGGCGAGCGAGTTCGACGTCGCGCTTCTGATTTGCACTCGCGATCGCAGTGTCGGCCTCGGCCTGTGCGACGGAGCCTGCCTGTCGCGCCTTTGCCGACTGGATCTGCGAATCACGCTCTGCTTCAGCAGTTCCGATCGCGGCATCACGTTTGACCTCGGCGATGCGGCGCTGACCGAGCGATTCGAGGTAGCCGTTGAAGTCGGAGATTCCCGCGATCTTGATGACATCGACTTCCATGCCGATGCGTGCGAGGTCGCCGCCTGCCTCCTCGACCACGCTGCGTGCGAGCGAATCGCGGTTGGAGTTCAGATCCTCGACCGTCATGGTCGCGGTGATTCCGCGCAGGCTGCCGGCGAGGATTTCGTTGATCTGCTGCTGGAGTTCGTCCAGGTCGGAGGTCAGGAATCGTTGCACCGCTGTCTGAACCGCTTCGTCG
Organism: Rhodococcus sp. YL-1; assembly: GCF_001942025.1. NCBI lineage: Bacteria > Bacillati > Actinomycetota > Actinomycetes > Mycobacteriales > Nocardiaceae > Rhodococcus > Rhodococcus sp. YL-1. The sequence goes on from NZ_CP017299.1 coordinate 605,422, forward strand.
GCGGAACCGATTCGTACCAGGCCGACTGCCTCGACGTTGACCGGAACACCGTCGTTGGAGAGCGCATTCTTGAGATTGATGCTGACGTTGAACGGCTCGAGCGACATGATGTCGACGCGTTCGATTCCCGGAATCTTGAACCGGGCTCCGCCGCGGACGACTTTCGGCTTGCCTCGTCCGGTGAAAACCGCCACTTCGTTCGGCGGGACCTTGACGTAGTTCTTCACGTAGATCGCGGGGAGAACGATGAAGATGATTACTGCGACTACAACCGCAATGATGATGATTGGCAGCATGTATCGAGTCCTTAGATCGCGTCGTCAACCGTGACGACGTGAAGGTATTGATCGTCTACATCGGCGATGTAGACGGTGGTGCCGGTGGTGAGCGCCATCGGCTGTGCACTGACGGCCTTGGCCTGCACGCGATTGCCTTCGGCGTCGACGAACGAGACTTCTCCCCAACCTTCGGCTGCAATGGTGAGGGTGACGGTGCCCAACAGCCCGGAGTACGAAGCTCGTCCGATGTGCGAATTATCTTGTTGTTCAAGGAGATAGGGGAGAAGTAGGCCGCGCGTGACGACAACGAGGACGGCGGCGAGTGCGAGTGCTGTAATCGCCGCTACCAATGTCGGAGCGTCCGCGAGAGTGGCAGCTACGCCGCCGGCGCCGAAGCCGAAAAGTGCTGTGGCCAAGGTTGTCAGGCTCAGAAATGGCAGCCCGTCTGCGTGGCCGCCGCCCAGATCTGCAACCTCGCCGACGGCAAAGGCTCCGATCAGGGCGACGACCCCGATCACGAAACATATTGTGAATACAACGAACATCGATCCCCCGATCTACCTGTCGAGGAAGCGTGCCCTGAGAATTGTGTTGTCGGGGTCGTCCCTCGGCCCACCTCTATAGTAAAGGTAAGACAAAGATAATCGGCGCATTCGGAATGTTTCGGCGTGGTGATATCGCGGTGAGAGAGCGTCAGAGACGGGGCAGGGAGCGCTGATTCAGCCATGCATCCCACAGTGGGCGCAATGGAGTGTCGGTGAAACGTGAAGCGAGATCGGTGAATTGCTCGGTACTGACCGTGCTGTGTCGATGCTTCGTGGTCCACTGACGGATCAGGTCGAAGAACTTCTCGTCTCCGAGAACGCCGCGCAGGGCGTGCAGAGTCAATGCGCCCCGCTTGTAGATTCGATCGTCGAACATCAGGGCAGGACCGGGATTGGCGACGATCAAGTCCTGAGATTTACGCCCGAGCCCTTGATAGGCGTTTGTCGCGAGTTGGTTCGAGGACGGGCCACCGGAATTCTCGGACCAGATCCACTCCGCGTAACAGGCAAAGCCTTCGTGCAGCCAGATGTCGCACCACTGCCCGAGAGTGAGGCTGTTGCCGAACCATTGATGGGCAAGCTCGTGTGCGACAAGACGTTCGGAACCGCGCCTGCCTGTGCAGTGGTTGGCTCCGAAGATCGAGAGTCCCTGCGCTTCGATGGGGATTTCGAGTTCGTCGTCGGTGACCACAGCGGTGTAGTCGGTAAAGGGATACGGTCCGAACAGCTTTCCGAAGACCTCCAACATCTGGGGTTGGCGCCCGAAGTCGACGTCGAACGCTGCTCGCAGCCGAGGTGGGTGAACGGCGAAGACCGGTACCGGCCCGGCGCTCACTTGTCGGTGCTCGTACTGACCGATCTGAATGGTTGCCAGGTAGGTTGCCATCGGTTCGGTCTGCTCGTAGACCCACGTCGTCTGACTCGCACGGGTCTGCTTGCGGATCAGCTTGCCGTTGGCGAGGGCATAGAACGGGGAATCGGTGGTGATCGAGATGCGGTACGACGCTTTGGAAATCGGATGGTCGTCGCACGGGAACCAGGACGCCGCGCCGTTGGGCTGACTTGCGACCAAAGTTCCTTCGTCGAGTTCCTCCCAGCCGACTTCGCCCCACAGGCTCTTGATCGGCTCGGGGTTGCCGCTGTACGCGATGGTGACCGACAGGGCACCGCCCGCGGGGATCTTGGTAGACGGCGTGAGGATCAGCTTGTTGTTCAAGTGCGCGTACTTGGTGCCGCGGGCACCGTTGACGGACACCTTGGACACCTGCAGGTTCTGCGCGAGGTCGAAGCTGAACTTGGATCGGCTCTCGGTGGTGACAGCGGTGATGACAGCTTTGCCGGCGAGACGGTTGCTGAAGACCTTGTACGTCAGTTCCAGTTCGTACCGGGACACGCGGTACCCGCGGTTGCCGTTGAGCGGCAGGTACGGATCGATCGGCTCCTCGAGCATTCGGTTCGGCTTCACGACGCCACCCACGGTGCAATCGGGTTGCCCTGCCAGCGGGTGGAGGGCGGAACGGTGTCACCTCGCATCACCAGAGATGCAGGCCCTACCGTCGCTCCCGCGCCGATGCCGGCTGCGGGTAGCGCGACACAGTGCGGTCCCAGCGTTGCTCCTGCTCCCAAAGTGACGGTGTCCATGGACATGATCCGATCATGGAAGAGATGAGTTTGCACGACGCACCCCCGTTCCACTGTCGCTCCGTCGCCCAAAGTCACAAGATCTGCCTCGGGTAGCCAGTACGACTCACACCAAACGCCCTTACCGATCTTGGCCCCGAGTCCACGCAAGAAGATGTTCAGTACGGCCGTACCAGTCGCCGCGCGAGCGAACCACGGCGCCGCGACGGTCTCGACGAAGGCGTCGGCTACCTCGTTTCGCCAGACGAACGAACTCCACAGCGGATGCTCGACCTTGGCGATGCGTCCGACGACGATCCACTTGGCGGCGATGGTGATCGCGCCCGCCACTGCTCCGGCGACGAGCAGAATTACGCCGCTCAGCAGAGCCGCGAACCAGAATCCGACTGCGCCGACCAGTGCTTCGAGTGCAAACAGAACACCGAGACCGATGCCGAACGTGACCATGACGGGGATCAGTCGGCAGGTTTCGACCACTCCGCGGGCGATCTTGAGGCGCATGGGCGGATTGAACGTGCGGGCGGCGTCGGTGTCTCCGGCAGCCCTTCTCAGACGTACCGGTGGACTACCCAGCCACGATGATCCGGACTTGGCCTTGGACGGGGTAGCCGACAGAACCGCCACCAGACCGTTCTTGGGGACGCGTCGACCGGGGGCGGTCATACCGGAGTTGCCGAGGAACGCGCGCTTGCCGATCTTCGCCTGTTCGATGTGCATCCAGCCGCCGCCGAGGCCGTAGCTCGCAACCATGGTGTCGTCAGCGAGGAATGCACCGTCGGCGACCGTCGTGAACTTGGGAAGGAGGAGCACGGTGGATGCTTCGACGTTCTTGCCGATCTTGGCGCCGAGAAGGCGGAGCCATCCCGGCGTCAGCAGGCTCGCGTAGAGCGGGAAGAGGAAGGTTCTGGCCGAGTCGAGCAGGCGTTCGGTCGCCCACACCTGCCAGCCGATGCGGCTGCGGACAGGGTGGTAACCGGGGGTCAGCCCGATCGAGAGAAGACGAACGGCCACAAGGGTGACGACTGCGAAGACGAGCAAACTCAGGATGGTCGCGACGGGAAGCATGATCAGCGATTGGAGCACTGCACTCGCGAGCGTGTCGGTGTCGCGAATCCACCAACCGATCAATGCGATCCCGGCCATCAGCGCGAAGATCGGCATACCGGCCAGGAAGACCGAGGTGACACCGTATACCGGCACCCAGCCGGGTGCACGCTTCGGATGTTCGGCAGGCCAAGGATGATTCGCTTTCCCGACCTTGGTGGCGGGGGAGCCGGCCCACTGCTGGTTTGCCTTCACTCGGCCGAACACCGCAGATCCGGGTTCGACGACGGCGTCCCGACCGATACGCGCGCCGGGCAGAAGCGTCGAGCGTGAACCGACGGAGGCGCCGTCGCCGATCTTGATCTCACCGATGTGGATGACGTCGCCGTCGATCCAGTGGCCCGAGAGGTCGACTTCGGGTTCGACGGAGCAGCCGTCACCGAGTTCGAGCATGCCGGTGATGGGAGGAAGTGTGTGGAGATCGACGCCGCTGCCGATGTCGGCGCCGAGGGCGCGGGCGTAATAGAGCATCCACGGTGCGCCCGAAAGGTTGGCTGCGCCACTGGCTTCGGTGAGTCGGAGCGCTATCCACAGACGCAGGTGTTCACTACCACCTCGCGGGTACGTTCCTGGCTCCAACTTGCGTAGGAGCAGGCGCGCCCCGACGACGGCGATGGTCATACGGCCGATCGGCGTGATGAACACGATGAACGCCAACAGGATCCACCACCACGAGACCGTGGGCGCCCAGCTGACGTCGACGAACCAGCCGAGGACGTTGTTCGCGATCGCCAGCCACGTCACCCACTGCAGTCCGGTGAGCGTCGTGAGTGGAACGGTGACGGCGATCTGCGCCAGCTGAGTTTTCAAGGGTGTCGGAGCGACGATGCGCGGCTCCACAGTTTCGGTGGGTGCCAATTCGTCGAGATATTCGGCGAGCGATCCCAACCGCGGATGGTCGTAGAGTTGTGCGACGGTCACTTCTGGGAACCGCTCGCGCAGGGCGGTCACCAACTGAGCAGCAGAGAGGGATCCGCCGCCCACTTCGAAGAAGTCGTCGTCGAGTCCGGTGATCTGGGCTCCCAGGATCGATCCCCACAGGCCGGCAACCCAGGCAGCGGTGCCGTCGAGGCCCAACGCGGCCCCGGCATCTTCACCGGCGCCGGGCAACGGCCACGGCAGCGCATTGCGGTCGACCTTGCCTGACGTACGCGTCGGAAGTTCGTCCATCAACGCCAGACGCGGCACGAGGGCTGCTGGTAGCTGCTCGCTGAGCAGTGCATGAGCGGCCTTGAGATCGAAGTCGGGATCCGTGCTGGCGATGTATCCGACGAGGAGCTGGTTGCCGGCTGCCGTCTTCTTCACGGCTGCGGCAGCGCCGCTCACACCCGGCAGGTTCTGCAAGGCGTTGTCGACCTCACCGAGTTCGATGCGCCTGCCGCCGAGCTTGACCTGATCGTCTGCGCGGCCCTGGAACATCAGGCCGGTGGTTTCGAGCCGGACCAGGTCGCCGCTTCGGTAGGCGCGTTCCCACCCGAGAGAGGGCATCGACGCGTACTTCTCGGCGTCCTTCGCGGGGTCGAGGTAACGGGCGAGGCCGACGCCGCCGATCACCAGCTCGCCCACCTCACCGACCGCGACGGGATTGCTCTGGGCGTCCACGACGGCGAGGTCCCAGCCGTCGAGGGGGAGGCCGATGCTGACGGGGCTCTTGCCGTCCATCAGTGCGCCGCAGGCGACGACGGTTGCCTCGGTGGGGCCGTAAGTGTTCCAGACCTCGCGGCCCTCGACGGCCAGGCGCTCTGCCAGTTCGGGTGGGCAGGCTTCGCCGCCGAAGATCAGGAGTCGAACGGCTTCGAGGGCCTCGGCGGGCCACAGAGACGCAAGCGTCGGCACAGTGGAGACGATGCTGACGTCACGCGAGACCAGCCACGGGCCGAGGTCCATGCCGCTGCGAACCAGCGAACGAGGAGCCGGGACGAGGCAGGCGCCGTGGCGCCACGCGAGCCACATCTCCTCGCAGGACGCGTCGAATGCCACGGAGAGTCCCGCGAGGACGCGGTCACCAGGCCCGATGGGCTCGTCCTGGAGGAACATGCGCGCCTCGGCGTCGACGAAGGCAGCGGCATTGAGGTGAGTGACCGCGACGCCCTTGGGGGTGCCCGTGGATCCTGAGGTGAAGATGATCCAGGCGTCGTCCTCGGGTTCGGGTTCGCGAACCGGTGGATGTTCGAGCCGCTTCGGCGCCGTCCCCGGCTGGATTCCGTCGCCGGTGATGATCGCCGCTACCTGCGCCTCGCCGAACACCAACTCGGCGCGCTCTTCCGGATCGTCGGCGTCGACGGGAACGTAGGCGGCGCCCGCCGCGAGGATCGACAGGATCGCGACGTACAGCGAACGCGAACCTGACGGCATCCTGATTCCGACGCGGTCACCTGCGCCGACGCCGGCATCACCGAGCCAGCGCGCACCGAGCTCGATCTCGTCGAGCAACTCCGAGTACGACAGTGTGGTGTCGCCGTCGTCGATGGCAGGTGCTTCCGGGTTGGCCTCGGCTGAGGCCCGCACGATGTCGATGAGCGTGCGCGGCGCAGGTGCATGCGCCGACCGTAGGAATACGGACGGAATCCCGAAAGATTGTTCCGTCTCCGACTGCGACTGGAGTGGCAAACCCGTTGGTCCTGTTCTACTCACGAAACTTAGAGTCCTGCGAACTGTCGAGTTGAAAGTCTCATGACAAGTTTGCGAGTTGGTGAACAGATATGCCTAATGCAACATGCCGAACGTGCCGGTCAGTCCGTACTGGCAGCTTGCGCGTGGCCTTCTGCCGAGTCGGCGAACTCGGGTGTGTCGAACACCTCTCCGCCCAGCGGATCGACGACCTTCGATTCCTCGGAGAAGTCGACGGCGCCGGTATCCGGGTCGATGTTGACCGCATGGGCGGGAACTTCGTGGACCGCGACGAGCATGTGGGCGTCGGAGGGATCCGTCATGATTCCGCTTTGTGACGGGGTGAGCCCGGCGAAGGTCGACGAGATCTTCAGATCGCGGAGCCGCTTCTCGGTGGGTTGCGGAACGTCGGTCGATGCCGAGGCATTTGTAGAAACCCGCAGGTAGCGTGGTGCCGAAGCGACCTCGTATCGGAACGCCTTCAGCATCGACAGACATGCCAGCACCATGATGACCGAGAACGGTACCGCCGTGGCGATGGCAACGGTTTGCAGCGCCGTGAGCGATCCACTGCCACCCACGATGAGGAGAACTGCGGCCGCGGCACCGGAGAGGAACGTCCAGTAGACACGCGTGATCTTGGAGGTCTCCAAGCTGCCACCGGTCGCGAGGATGTCGATGACGATCGAGCCGGAGTCCGCGGACGTGACGAAGAAGAACACGATCACGACGATCGCGAGAACACTCGAAATCGTTCCGAGCGGAAGTCCGTCGAGAAGCGTGAACAATGACGTGTTGGTGTCCACTGCGCCGGATGCGTCGAGCATCGTGCCCTCGTTGCGCTGACGCAGAATGCCGGAGTTACCGAAGATCGTGAACCACAACGAACCGACCAGCGTCGGGGCCAGCAGCACACCGAAGACGAATTCGCGGATGGTGCGGCCGCGTGAGATGCGCGCGATGAACATGCCGACGAACGGTGCCCAGCTCATCCACCAACCCCAGTAGAAGATGGTCCATGCGCCCTGCCAGCCGTCTTCGGCGAACGGGGACGTACGCAGCATCAGTTCGGGCAAGGCCTGGACGTATCCGCCGAGGTTCTGCACCCACGACTGCATGAGGAACAGCGTCGGTCCCAGAATCAGGACGAACAGGGCCAGCGCGGCAGCGAGCATCATGTTGATGTTGGAGAGCCACTTGAGGCCCTTCGTGACACCGGAGACGACCGAGAAGGTCGCCATGCCCGTCACGATGACGATGATGGTGATGACCAACCAGTTGTCGGTCTCCACCCAGCCGAGGTAGTCGAGGCCGGCCGAGATCTGCTGGACACCGAAGCCCAGCGACGTCGCGACACCGAACAGCGTGCCGACGATGGCGACGACATCGATGGCGTGGCCGATCTTTCCTTCGATGCGAGCCCGCCCGAGGAGCGGCTCGAGCAGCCAACGGATCGACAGCGGGCGACCCTTTCGGTAGGTCATGTACGCCAGACCAAGGCCGACGACGACGTAGATCGCCCATGCATGAAGGCCCCAGTGGAACAGCGTCAGTTCCATGGCTTGATTGGCTGCGGCGTCCGTGGATCCGGCGATCTGCCCGGCGACGGGTGGGGTCACGTAGTGCGAAAGTGGTTCGGCTACTCCGTAGAACACGAGCCCGATACCCATGCCGGCGCTGAAGAGCATCGCGAACCACGAGAGCATCCCGAACTCGGGCTGCTCGTCGTCACGTCCCAATCGGATGTTGCCGATGCGGCTGATTCCGCAGTACAGCGCGAAGATCACGAAACCGGTGGCCGAGAGGATGTACCACCAGCCGACGCCGTCGCTGATCACGTTGTTGAGTGTTTCGAAAGCGTCCGCGGCGGTTCCCGCGTAGATCACGGCAAAGGCGATCAGGGCAAAGATCACTATCGACGCGGGGATGAACACGGGTTTCCGTAGTTCACGCCACGCAGTTTTGACCGCAGTCATTCCACTCCTCGAACGTTCAGGCATTCACAGCGCCCATCAGGGCGGCCACGTGTCACGCGTAGGTGGGCGTTTCGCTCACACCATCGCAGGTCAAGACCGGGCTATTGCTTTGAAATTCAACGTAACGTCAAGTTTCGGTCAACTCAACTGGACGAAAGATGCTGCACTGTCGCGAAAATTCTCACTGGATACCGTAGTTCCGGTTGTAAATCGTTGGGCAATAGTGTCATTGGGTCATGAGTGGAATGCTGAACGGCGAATTCGATTGGTACGGTGAGTTGAATCGGTCGAGTCGACGCTCACCGATTGACCGCATTTGTCAAACTCGGCGAAACAGCCTGTCTGTCAGGTGGTTAACTCCTGGCGTGCTCGCTCGATCGTGGCGGTCAGGTGTCGATACCTAACTGTGATTGTGATGGTCGCAACTATCGGTGTTGCGGGCCCTGTTCGCCCCGCTGGGCGTCGATCAGATCCATCGCATCCTTCAGGCCCAAGCCCGGATGTAGTTCGCGTAGTGCCTTGATTGCCGGAATGCGGTCGTCAGTCGACGCGAGTGCGCTACGGACGTCGTCGGCGGGTATTTCGGTGGGGGCAGTCGTCCCTTCCCACCACACCGACTGAGGTTTGTTCCTGTTTCGCCAGGCTTGGCCTGCGTAGTACGCAGACCCGACCGTCGCGAAAAGCCAGATTGCGAGGAATGTCCAATTCCAAGCTGTGGGTTCTGTGATGACCTTGTCGATGGTGCTTGGGCCGAAGAAAATGAGAAGCCAGGCCAGCACGATCGTCTGCCACCATCGCTCGACGCGCCTGCTCGGATTCCACCACTCGGCCATCGATCGATACTCGCACAGTGCTGCGGTTTCGATGCGACGATGGAGATCATGGAGATTCGTGATGCGGTGGAGCGATTTCGAGGGGAATCAGGGGCCTCGACGATCTTCGGAGAACCGCACCAGACCAGCGACGGATCGACGATCATCACGGTTTCGCGTCTACACCGGCGGTGGCGCTGCGACCCGATACCGGTGCCAGTGGGAGTGTTCTCGATCCACGAGGGTGAGCCGTCGTGGTCACCGGCCGTCGATCACACCAGGGCGGCTTTGATGGGGGAGTTCATCGGGTTGGCGGCCGCAGTGATCGCAACTCTGGCCGTTCTACGTCGTCCGCCCTGGCCTGATGTGACGATTCAGAAGGGGTGACCCAGAATTACGCCGATCAGTTGGAACGGCATCGCGAGGAACATCGATCCGACGTAGAGCGGATAGCGAATCGGATCGCCGGCGAGGTAACCCTCGGCGAGCCAGGCCATGACGTCTGCTGATCCCATAGTCGTTACTTCCCTTCGCTGTTGTGGTTCACCGACATTTTCGGTCGTGGGAGTTGTTTTGTTACAGGCGAACTCGAAGGAGGAGTACATGTGAAGGCAGTTTCGACGCAGCAAACGTCGTCAAGCGAGATCCCCGGGGGCGGTGTCCTCTAACAGCTAAGTCTCGATACTTGGCACTGTGCCGTAGTGAAATCTGTGCGTTCTGCACATGTCGGGACAATTCGGTGAGCCCTACAGTCGCTGCATGACAACGACACCTTCTCCTCTCTCAGGCAAGACCGTCGTACTGATCGGCGGCGGAACAGGCATCGGGCTGCGAGTGGCGCAGCTTGCCGTCGACGCCGGTGCGCAGGTAGTTCTCGGCGGCCGAACCGCATCCAAGCTCGAAGCAGCGGCCGCGCAGCTGGGTGAGGCGGCGCACTGGTTCACCGTCGACACCTCCGACGAAGACTCGGTGAAAGAGTTCTTCACCAACATCCCCAGCGTCGATGCTCTCTTCACCACGGCTGCCGATTACCAGGTCGGCTCGTTCCGTGAACAGAGCGTCGAGGAAGCGGCGTCGCCGTTCACCTCCAAGTTCTGGGGGCAGTACCGCGTCGTGCACGCTGCGCTCGACAAGCTGGCACCCACCGCATCGGTGGTCCTCATGTCCGGCGCTGCCAGTGTGCGGCCACCCGCAGCTGCCGCGGCATACGTTGCAGCCAACGCGGCAATCGAGGGGCTCGGGCGGGGGCTGGCGGTCGAACTGTCGCCGATCCGCGTCAACACTGTCGCTCCCGGAACCATCGACGGGCATCTGTGGGCTCAGCGCCCGGCGGAGGTTCGGGAGGCCGCGTTCACCTGGAGTGCCGAGAACAACGTGCTCGGCCGCGTCGGGAACGAAGACGAGATTGCACAAGCGGTGTTCTATCTCTTCACCAACACGTACACAACGGGTTCCACGCTGTACCCCGACGGCGGGTACGCGTTGCGTTAGACCCGTGCGATTTGGCGACTGTGTGAAATGACGACTGTGCGAAATGCATTGTCGTAACACGAAGAAACGCCAATTCGCCCATAGGCGTGACCCTGGCCACATTCGTACCGTCTTCTCCGAGAACACTTCCCAACTATTCGAGGAGTCCGTCATGAAAAACACGTCAACGACCGCCGCCGGCGGTGAAGTGTCCGACGGTGACGACTACGCGCTCACCCGCGTTCCCGACGAAGCACGATATTCGTGGTTCTCGGTGGCAGTACAGCGATTCGGTCAGGTATCGGCACTCGCACAGTTCTTGCTCGGTGCGACGCTCGGCTACGGAATGACGTTCTGGAATGCCTTCTGGGCATTGACAGTCGGGGCGGTGATTCTCGAGGTCGTCTGTATTTTCATCGGCATCATCGGGGTTCGTGAAGGGCTCAACACATCGGTGGTCGCACGCTGGTGTGGATTCGGGCACGCAGGTTCCGCGGTGATCGGTTTGGTGATCGGGGTCAGCCTGATCGGTTGGTTCGGCATTCAATCTGCTGTCTCTGCATCAGGTTTGCACGGAATCATGCCGTTTCTGCCGCAGTGGGCGTGGGCTTTGGCCTTCGGTCTCCTGATCACCGCGATAGTCCTTCGCGGGTTCGGATCCATGCAACTGATCGCCAACATCACCGTTCCGCTGTTCCTGATCCTGGTCGGTTGGGCCGTCATCGCCGAACTGCGTAATCACTCGCTGTCAGATCTGATGACATCTGCGCCGGCCGGGCCGGAGCTCAGCTTCCTCGCCGGAACTACCATCGTCGCAGGCGGTTTCATTGCCGGAGCAGTGATCACACCTGACATGACGCGCTTCAACCGCACGGCAGGCGATGTCGTGAAGCAGACGCTCGTCGGAATAACGTTGGGCGAATACGTGATCGGGCTGACCGGTGTTCTTCTTGCCCATGCCGTTCGCAGTTCCGACATCGCCACGATCATTCTCTCGTCGGTCGGTTGGGTCGGCGTTCTGATCATCGTTCTCGGCACCTTCAAGATCAACGACTGGAACCTGTACAGCTCGGGGCTCGGCGTCGTGAACTTCATCGACGTCGTGTTCGGTCGACGGATCAATCGCGCAGTTGTCACAGCAGTTGTCGGCATCACCGGTTCGGTCCTCGCGGCTGCCGGAATCCTGAACTCGTTCACCGACTTCCTGATCCTGTTGGGCGTCGGATTCCCGCCGATCGCCGGGATCATGGTGGCGGAATACTTCATCGTCAAGACATGGCGCAAGGATCTGGAGGAGAGTCGAGCTGCGGGTACCCTCCCGAACTCGGCACCCACTTGGGTACCGGCCACGCTGGTGATCTGGATCGTCTCGGCGCTGATCGGTCATTACAGCACCTTCGGCCTGCCGTCGATCAACGCGGTGGCCTCGGCCTTCGTTCTCTACGTCGTCGCGGGTCGACTCGGCCTGATTCGCGGAGTCGGACGCACCGCAACCGAAGCGCCGCAAGAGACTTCGGGAAGATCTGCGCTCACGCACTAGCACGGCACACACTGTAGAAGGGAGTTCGCGATGCGAATCGGAATCGACGTCGGTGGTACGAACACCGATGCGGTCCTGATGGACGGGACCACCGTCATCGGGCATGTCAAACACTCGACCAGCAAGGACATCACCGGCGGAATCGGCGGAGCTCTGACGGCGCTGCAGCAGCAGCAGTACTCGTTCTCTCCCAGCGCTGTTCAAGCAGTGATGATCGGCACGACGCACTTTCTCAACGCTCTCATCGAGCAACGCGGACTTGCACCGACAGCGGCTCTGCGATTGGGGCTTCCGGCGACCGCGGCGCTTCCTCCGATGGTGGGGTGGCCGCGAGACCTGGTCTCCGCTGTGCAAGGAAGGCGCTACCTCGCTCACGGTGGGCACGAGTTCGACGGTCGTCGTATTTCGTCGCTGGACCCCGACGAGATTCGCCGCCATGCCGCCGATATGGCTCGCAGCGGTACTCGTTCGGTCGCAATATCTTCGGTGTTCTCTCCGGTCAATCTCGAATGCGAAGCGGCCGCCGCGGAGATCGTGCGTGAGGAACTCGGCCCGGACGTCGCAATTTCGCTCTCGCACGAGATCGGTCGAGTGGGTCTACTTCAGCGGGAGAACGCGACCATCATCAATGCTGCGCTGCGCGAGCTCGCCGATCACATCGTCGACGGTCTTGCCCGATCTTTGGTCGAGCACGGCATTGTCGCGCCGCTGTACCTGAGCCAGAACGACGGAACCTTGATGGACATCGAGTACGCGAGGCGTTATCCGGTGGCGACTTTCGCTTCGGGGCCGACCAACTCCATGCGAGGCGCCGCTGTGCTGTCCGGTCTGGCCAGCTGTGCGGTGATCGACATCGGAGGTACCACTACCGACGTGGGCGTATTGACCAACGGTTTCCCGCGAGAAGCCACCACGGAGGTGACGGTCGCCGGGGTACGGACCAATTTCCGTATGCCGGACGTCTTCTCGATCGGTATCGGTGGTGGTTCGCTGGTGGATGCAGACGGACTCACAGTCGGACCCGAATCTGTGGGATACGAATTGGGTTCACGGGCACTCGTATTCGGCGGTGACACGTTGACGGCCACCGACATAGCCGTCGCGGCAGGCTTGGCCGACGTCGGAGATCGCAGTGCGGTGGCGCACCTCGACCGCGGCCTGGTGTCGACGGCACTCGACCGGATCTCGCGCCGAGTCGCCGACGCCGTGGAACAGATGCGGACCACGTCGGATCCACTTCCCGTTGTGGCGGTTGGCGGGGGATCGGTACTGCTGGAGCGTGAACTCCCGGGCCTGGGAATGGTGATTCGTCCTGAGCGCTTCGATGTTGCCAATGCGATCGGCGCTGCGATCGCGCAGGTCAGCGGTGAGGTAGATCGAGTCGAAGCGGTGCGGGACGGGCACCGGCAGGTTTTTGCCGACGATGCTCGCCAGGAGGCGATCGATCGGGCAGTCGCAGCAGGCGCACGGCCCGAGTCGGTGCAGATCGTGGAGTTCGACGAGGTCCCGATTCCGTATCTGCCGGGCAACGCAACGCGTATTCGAGTGAAGGCAGTCGGTGACTTGGCACTGCACAGTGGTTTGGTCTCCACCGGTCAGGAGGGCTCACGATGAGTTGGACACTACGAACGGCGGACCTCGACGACCTCGCCAGGGGCGCAGCCTTGTTGGGCACCGGCGGCGGGGGAGATCCGTTCGTCGGCAAGATGTTGGTCACGCAGGCGCTCGGTGAGGCCGGTGAAATCACAATTCTCGATCCGGAGGAGCTTGACGACGACGCATGGGTGATTCCCGTCGCGCAGATGGGTGCCCCGACCGTCGTGGTCGAAAAGATGCCGCGCGGAACCGAACCCGAGCTGGCGCTGATCACGTTGGAGAAGCACACGGGTCGAACTGCAGATGCCACGATGCCGATGGAGTGCGGCGGAATCAATTCGATGATTCCGTTGCTGGTGGCCGCACGGCGCGGCCTGCCGGTTGTCGACGCCGACGGGATGGGACGAGCCTTTCCTCAGCTCGAGATGGAAACCTTCTCGGTGTACGGGATTTCGGCGAGTCCGCTCGCCATGGCGAACGAGCACGACGAGGTGGCGATCTTCGACACCAGAAGTGACAACAGCAGATTGGAGGGCCTCGCCCGCGGGGTGACGTCGAGGTTCGGTGGGATGGCGCACATCGCGCAGTACTCGATGACGGGTGCAGATGTGAAGCGGACGGCGATCCCACGGACTCTGTCGTTGGCCCTGACCATCGGCCGGTCCATCAGGCGTTCCCGTGAGCAGCGGGTGGACCCGGTTCAGGCGCTTGTCGACAGTCTCGCCGACACGCTCTACGGATACGGGCGAGTTCTCTTTCACGGCAAGGTGATCGATGTCGACCGGCGAACCGATGAGGGGTTCGCTCGGGGTTCGGTGCGGATCGCCGGCGTCGGAGACGAAGAGCTGGAAGTTCAGTTCCAGAACGAAAATCTGATCGCCGTGCAATCCGGAGTGATGGTGGCGATCGTGCCAGACCTGATCTGCATCGTCGAGGCCGATACCGCCGAACCCATCACCACCGAGGGCTTGCGGTACGGGCAGCGCGTTGCGGTCATCGGGATCGCGACCCCACCCATCATGAGAACCCCGGAGGCACTGGCGGTGTTCGGTCCGGCAAGTTTCGGACTCGATCGCCCGTTCCTGCCGGTGGAGACACTCGAGCAACCTGTACTGGCAGAATAGCGAGCCGTGAGCAGGCTGCACGCGGTCCGGGAGGCCGACCTCGACGCGATCGCAGCGGGGGCGGTGGTCCTGGGCTGCGGCGGGGGCGGCGATCCACGCTTGTTCGTGGAATTGCTGCGTCCACTGATGACGTCTACTTCGGTGGAGGTCATCGCGCCGGACCAGTTGCCGGAGGAGGCATTGGTGATGCCGGTGGGAATCGTCGGATCGGCCCTGGCCTTGGAGGAGCAATTGCCCTCCGGGCGTGAGTTTGCAGATACTGCAGCAGCTTTGACGCGCTGGACCGGGAAGCGTCCGACCGCGGTGATGACTTTCGAAGGCGGTGGACTCAACGCTCTCTCCGGCATTGCGGCGGCGTTGGCGTTGGGAATTCCCGTGGTCGACGCGGACCTGCTGGGTCGAGCGATGCCGCGGCTCGATCACTTCTCTCTCGCCGCAGCCGGGTTGGAATTGTGCCCGGTCACACTCGCCCAGCCCGGCGGCCTCATCACCGTCGTCGACGGAGTGGATGTGCTCGGCGCCGAGGTAGCAGTGCGGTCGTTGATCGGGAGAACCAGCGGTTGGGGCGCTCTGGCGATCGCGTCGATCGATGCGCGGACGGTGCAGGAGGCGTGCATTCCGGGAACTCTCTCCCGAGCATACGAACTGGGTCAGCACATCGGGGCCCTGGGCAGTTGGCAGGAGATCGCGGAGAGCTCCGGGGCCCTGGTAATGGGGACTGGCCGGGTGCGTGCGGTCCGTCGTAGTCGTCCGGACACCGGCGATCGTCGGGGCAGCGTGATTCTCGAACACGATTCTGCGGTGATACGAGTCGAATTCGAGAGTGAGTTCCTGACCGTCGCGTTGGACGGCGAGATGATTGCAACGTGCCCGGACATCGTGACGTTGCTCGACGTGCGGACCGGCGCCTTCGTCTCGTGTGAATCCGTGCACCAGGGGCACGATGTGGCCGTGTTGGTTCTTCCCGGTCCACAGTGGTGGGCGGACGAAGTGGGCAGATTGAAAGTTGTCGGCCCGCGGGCATTCGGGATCGACCACGACGCAGTGCTGATGGAGGCGCGATGAGCGCGAGTGTTTCGGCGTTGCTGAACAACCCGGCCTTTGTCGGGCTGTATCGACTTGCCGGGGAGGGTGATCCCGTCGTGACGACAGTGGGAGCACTCACCGGGGAATCGGCACAGTCGGCCGAGGCCGTGTCGGGTGCGGCGAGTTCAGGATCAGTTCTGGTGATTCTCGATCGAATCGACATCGGGGAGTGGAGATTCGACGCTCTCCTTCGGCGCACAGCGGCGACCGGCTGCCAGGTGGTCGCTGTGCACAGCGCTGCGGCGGAGGATGCGAATCTCTCGTTGCTTGCCGATCGGCTCGGACTGGTGGTGCTCGGCGTATCCGACCCGTGGCAGTTCAGCGTGGATCTTCGTGATCTTCTCTCGAATTCGCGGGCGGTGATGGCCGACGCAGTACTGCGGGCGACACACGCGGGCCAACGAGCCGGAGGAAGCGTCGAGAATCTTCTGTCGGTGCTACTGAACACCTTTCAGCGTTCATTCTTTCTCCTGGACACGTCCGGACGTCCGATGACCGGCGGCGACCTGTTGTCAGACGCTGATCGAGCAGCTGCCGGTATGTTGTCGGGTCGCGGGGCGCCCACCACGGTCGAATTGGACTCCGGCGGGGTCCTGATTGCGTGCCCGGTGATGTCCGGCGCAGCCCGAGAGCCCTGGCTGGCGGTGCTGCTCCCGGTGCGTCAAAGCGTCGAAGAGGCTTCTCTCTCAGTGGTTCTCGACGTGGCCTCGTTGGCTGCCGGGCACCGACTGGCCGTTGCGCGCATGGTCGACGAGCGTGAAGCGCGCCGGCGTAGCGCGTTGCTCGGTGAACTGATCGACACGTCAGCAGACGCCACACCCGGACTGCTCCGGCGCGCACTCGACGCGGGTTGGATGCTGGACGGATGGCACATCGGCATCAAAGTCCTGGCGGTCGGTGAGGTCGACCTGGTGGCAAGACGCAGCGAGGTTGCAGATGCTCTCGCCGCCGAGGGAATCGACGCCAATGTCGTGGAACAGGCTGACGGCTGGGCGGCGTGGACGACTCTGCCAGGCGAGCCGCGACCGGAGGCGATCACCAGGATCGCCGAGTGCATCCGTGCAGCTCAGGCCAGGTTGGAACCCACGATGGAGACCTGGGTAGGTGTGGGACGCGCACACGACGGTCCGGCTGGAATCGGTTCGTCGCTGTCGGAGGCCGGGGATGCCGCTCGGCTCGCCGGTTCCCGATCTCAAACAGGTCGATTCCTGCACGTGGACCGCCTCGGGCTGGCGCAGTTGCTGCTGGCGTGGACGCGAACCGACACCTTCCAGCCTGCGGCCGCGGCATTGCTCGCACCGCTACGCGATTCCAATGGAGAGTTGCTCGAGACTCTGTCGACGTACCTCGACGAAGAATCGTCTCTGGCTCACACCGCAACCCGAATGGGCTTGCACCGCAACACCGTATCGAGTCGGATCGATAGAATTCAGCGCCTTCTCTCGGTCGATCTGGCCGATCCGGAAACCAGGCTTGCGCTCCACCTCGCCTGCCGGACGATCGCGCCGTGACGACGGTCTTCGCAGCTTCGTCTTGACAAGCGCGGGAGGTTCCTGCCATCCTCGTTGCCAGGTCACGAGTACCAGTGTTCAGCCCCGGCTTGCTGGTCGGCAACCCTCCTCCGCGGTGGGGTGCTCCGGGTGACGACCCGGCTGCGTTCGAAAACGAATGCGGCAAGCGCGGACTCTTCCGGGGCCATCTCCCGACGAACGAGTCCTTGAACGTGAGGATTGTCTTCGATGACTGCTGTATTGAGTGCCGACACCTGCTGCACCACCGCGATTGCCAAGGTTTCGGGTGCCGACCTGCAGGTTCCATTGGTTCAGGGCGGCGAATGCTCCTACGCCAACTTCGACTACGCGGCCAGCGCGCCGGCATTGGCCCAGGTCACCGACCGTATCGCCGAATTGTTGCCCACGTACGCCAGCGTCCACCGCGGTGCCGGCTACGCGTCCCGGATCTCCACGCTCACCTACGAGAACGCTCGTGAATCCGTTGCTCGTTTCGTGAACTGTGCCGACGATCAGGTTGTCGTCTTCACCCGGAACACCACCGATTCGCTGAACCTGCTTGCGCAGTGCGTCCCCGGCAGCACCGTCGTCCTCGACGTCGAGCATCACGCAAACCTGTTGCCGTGGAACGACGCTCGTATCGTCACCGCCGCAGACACCATCGAAGAAACGATCGAGCGTCTGATCGGTGAACTGTGCACCAAGCCTGCCGCGCTGCTCGCAATCACCGGGGCCTCCAACGTGACCGGTGAGATCCTGCCGATTGCACGTTTGGCTGACATCGCTCACCGTTGCGGCGCACGTATCCTCGTCGACGCTGCTCAGTTGGCTCCCCACCGTCGCATCGACCTGCAGGAATGCGGCGTCGACTACGTAGCGTTCTCGGGCCACAAGCTGTACGCGCCCTTCGGCGCCGGCGTTCTCGTCGGCCGCCGTGACTGGCTCGACGAAGCTCAGCCGTACCTCGCCGGCGGCGGCGCCGTGCGTGAGGTGACCATCGAATCCACCGAGTGGGCTTGCGCGCCCGCACGCCACGAGGCGGGTTCCCCCAACGTGCTCGGTGCGGCAGCCATCGCGACCGCCTGCGAAACCCTGCACGCCCTGGACTTCGACGTGATCGCCGAGCATGAGAAGGCGCTCACCGCCCAGCTCACTGACGGCTTGTCCGCCATCGAGGGCGTCTCACTCGTGCGACTGTGGAACGACGCTCCCGACGCCGTCGGAATCGTCACCTTCACCGTCGACGGATTCGAAGCGGGCGAGATCGCCGCATTCCTCTCCGCCGAGCACGGCATCGGAGTTCGCGACGGTCGCTTCTGCGCACATCCGGTTCTCGCGCGCCTCGGCCTCTCCGGCGGTGCAGTTCGCGCCAGCCTCGGCCTCGGTAGCAGCTCGGACGACGTGACGCGGTTGGTCGACGCCGTGAACATCCTGGTTTCGAATCAGCGTGATTGGAAGTACGCGAAGACGGCAGGTGCGTGGAACCCTGTGCCCGAGACCCGCCCCTTCCTCGGAGCCGCAGACGACAATGCCGGCGCAGCCGAGTGCGTCTGAGCTGAGCTCGGTCCCCGAAAACTCGAACGGACAACTAGCATGGCAGCCATGGCACCAGCGGATTTTCCCGCCACCCCTTCGAGAGTGAGCATCACTCTCGGTCAGTGGTGCCGTCGCCATGTCGATCTGTGCCGCACCTCTTCAGGAATGTGTTCGAGCTGACGATTCGTCTCGCTCATCCTATACTTTTCTGATTTTCGGAGGTCTCACATGTCTTCACTCGCTTCGCATTCTCTGCACGTAGCGGTCGAGTTGACCGGATCCGGTCACCATCCGGCCGCTGAGGGCGCACCCGGCAACCTGCCCATCATCGGCGGCGACTACTGGGTGGACCTCACCGAGGGTGAAAAGGCTCTCGATTTGGCTTCATTCCCTACCAATGTGGTTCGGATTCGCGCTGCGGATCTGCGTGAGG
The DNA here is from genome assembly GCF_001942025.1 of Rhodococcus sp. YL-1. Taxonomy (NCBI): domain Bacteria; kingdom Bacillati; phylum Actinomycetota; class Actinomycetes; order Mycobacteriales; family Nocardiaceae; genus Rhodococcus; species Rhodococcus sp. YL-1. The sequence goes on from NZ_CP017299.1 coordinate 624,684, forward strand.
CACAGCTCGAACGCGCACGGATACGCGCTGCCGTCGCCGAAGAAGGACGCGATCCCGACAGCGTCGCAGTGCTGGTCGATCTCGAGATTCTGATCGCGCCGGAGGCTCGCTCCGCTCGTAAGGAGCTTGCGCAGTTGGACAGCGCGTTGACCTCGCCGCGGGTTCCCGTTTCGCTTCATTACGTCGGAACGCCTTCCGGTCTCGGCAGTTTGATCGCCGATATCCGAGCTGCGGAGGTCGCCGACGGCGTTACGTTGCTGCCTCTCGCATTGCCTCGCACGCTCGAGCATCTGGTGGACAGCACCATTCCGTGGCTTCAGGATCGCGGACTTGTCACACCGTCCACCGCAGTCGACGAGGTTCTCGGGCGTTTCGGACTGCCGCCCCGTCAGCGCACGCTTGCGTCCTGATCGTCACCGATTGCATCTGCGTACAGGTGGAACAGCGACGGTAATTCGTCGGCACCGTCCACCTGTGCCAGAAGCGTCCAGCACTGCGCAGTGATCGACCGAGCCCTCGTGCCGATCCAGTTGGTGGGCAGTAGTTCCGGCGGCAACAGCGGATCCGGTTCCATGGCTCGCGTGAATTCCGCCGCGAGTTCGATGGTCATCGTGACAGCATCGGTACCCGGACTGTTCTGCAGTTTGTGCAGGCGTGCGGTCGCTACGTCGAGTAGCCGTTCGTATCCGTCAGCGATCTGGTCCAGTGGCCACAACTGCGCGGCAATCTTCACGGGGTCTTCGAGAGTGCCCACTTTCAGATCTCGAGTGGTGAGAGAAGACAGGTGCTGTTCGACGTCGAGTTCGGCGGCCGCATCGCGAATATACGGTTCCCAGGCGTGCGGCGAGACGTACAGACCGCCCTGGACGAGCGCGCCGCCGAGGTAAACGACCCTGGTGCGCAGCGCATCTCGCGCTTTCCGTGACGACTCCGGAATTGCGAATCCGGCCAGGTGCCAATACCCGTCCCACGGCGTCACAGTGTCGCGGTCTTGTCGATAGGCCAGCCGAACGAATTCGACGTCGGGTTCCATCTCGCGCAGGGCTTTCGGCGTTGCTCGTAGCGTGGCCTGCCGCCCGCGACCTTCCTGAGTGAACTTCCCCTCGGTGACCAACCGCTTGATGCACAGCCGAACCTGTTGATCAGTTTTGCCGAGGGCGTCGGCGGTGGCATAGAGGGTGTGCCCGTCGACAGTTCCGTCCGTGCGCAGTAGCCCCTCGATCAAGATCCTCGTGGGTACATCGACGTCCCTGTCGGTCATCGCCATGTCCTTTCCTCGCTTCTCGACATCTTCGCCCACAACTGTACTATCGAATGCAATACGATCGTTTCAAATTCGTACGTTAGGGCGGGAAGATGGCAGCGGAATCGATGAGCGAGGGCAAGAGTAAGCCTCGTTTACGCAGGTGGATGGTTACTTCCCTGGCGGTGGTCGTTGTTCTGATCGCGACTCTGGTGGGCTGGACGCTGTACCAGAACACCTATGACATCCGTGAGGAAAAAGTGACGATCACCGGGGGATCGGTGCCGCTCCAGGGAGTCCGTGCACTGCCCGAACACGGTGACGGTCCCTTCGGGCTCGTGGTTTTCGTCCACGGAGACGGCCCGGTCGATGCAACACATGAGACGTTCTATCGACCGGTGTGGGAGGCGTTCGCAAAGGCGGGGTACGCGTCACTCTCCTGGGACAAGCCGGGGGTGAATGGGGCACCGGGCAATTGGCTCGACCAGAGCATGGACGATCGCGCGGCAGAAACGGAAGCGGCAATCGAGTGGGCGCGGGGACGTTCGGATATCGATCCGTCTCGGATCGGTCTGTGGGGTGCAAGCCAGGCAGGGTGGGTGATGCCCAAGGTGGTGAACCTCGACCCGGACGTAGCGTTCGTCATTGCCGTGGGTCCCGCGATCAACTGGCTCCAACAAGGCGAATTCAATACCCTAGCCGAACTTTCCGAGAGAAATGCGTCGGCCGACGAGTTCGAGAAAGCGCGGGTCGATCGTGCGAAGAACTTGGATCAGTTGGCCCGTGATGCATCGTTCGACGATCTCGTGGCCTCCGGCGAGGCCGACGGTCTCACCGAAGACCGGTGGAACTTCATCCGAAAGAACTACCTCTCGGATGCGCGAGCCGATCTCGAAACCGTGAAGGTTCCGGTGCTCTTGATCATCGGCGGACAAGACGTCAACGTCGACGTGGCTGATACCGAAAGGGTGTATCGCGAATTGTTGGACACTCCAGGGCAATTGGTGGTCAAGAAGTACCCCGACGCTACGCATTCGATCGTGGACAAGGATCTCGAAGACTCGGAAGTGAGGTCCGCTCTGGTGGCCGTCCTTGCTCCCCGTTCGATCTTCGCTCCCGGCTATCTAGCGGATCAGACTGCATTTTTGGAGGGAATTCATGGCTGACGGAATCACGGTTGTCGCACTGGGTGGTGCCGGTGCCATGGGCTCGGCAGCAGTTCGTCTGGCCGCAACATTGCCGGGAATCGGCAAGGTAGTAGTCGCGGATCGCGATATCGATGCTGCGAAGCGTCTTTCAGTTGAACTGGCGCAGGCGTCAGCGGAAGTCGAGGCGCGCAGCATCGACGTCACGGACGGTCGCACGCTACGTGAATTGCTTGACGGCGCAGACGTGGTCGTCAATACGGTCGGACCGTTTTTCCGTTTCGGCGTCGGCATTCTCCAGGCAGCGATCGGGACCGGGACTCACTATCTCGACATCTGCGACGACTGGGAGCCGGCCGTCGAAATGCTGGAATTGGACTGTGCCGCGAGGGGAGCCGGAATCTGTGCGGTAGTCGGCATGGGCGCAAGTCCCGGGATGAGTAACCTCCTGGCCGCGATGGCAGTCTCGCGATTGGACGTGGTCGACGATCTGTATACAGCCTGGCCGGTTGATGTCGAGGGCGAGGACGAGTCGGTGGACACATTGAGTGCAGCCGCCGTTCACTGGATGCAGCAGATCAGCGGCCAGGTTCCGGTGGTTCGTGCGGGGCGAATCGTCAACGAAGAACCGTTGCGTTCCATCGCACTCGAACTGCCCGGCGGACGTCGGGGGAACGCTTACGTGGTCGGGCATCCGGAGCCGGTGATGTTTCATCGGACCATCAATCCTGCGGGGCATTCGGCAAATCTGATGGTCATCACACCGGAAACCGTGGCGTTTCTCGACGTTCTCCGCGCCGACATCGACAAGGGGAGAATCGATCTCGACTCGGCCGCTGAAGAATTGGGCAAGCCTTCGCTCGGACGGATGATCCGTGCTGCGCCTCGAATGCTCACGCGCGCCGGCCACGGATCCCTGCCGTTGTTCTTCGCCTCGGCGACAGGAATGTTCGACGGAAGAGCGATGCGCGTCGTGGCCCGGATTGCAGACGATTCACCGGTGTCGGAGTTGCTGTCGGACATGGCCGGTGCAACCGGAATCCCCTTGGCGCTCGGCCTTGCTCAGGTGGTGTCCCGGCTCGCCGACGGAACGATTTCGGATCGGATCGGTGTGCACTCACCCGAGAGCGTCGTCGACCCGGAAGTTCTGTTCACTGCGCTGGCGCGGTTGTTCGATCGAACCGACTGGAGTGAGATCGTCACCGTCGAATCCGAGTTCCGCTAGTCAGTTCGCGGCGTGTGATCCGATGCGACTGCGGATTTCGGTCTCGACGCGATCGGCGTCCTTGGGGCTGAACGAAGGCGATCCGTGGCCGGCGAGAGTGAGTACCACCGCGGTCTCCTTCCACGGGCGTGAAAGATCCAGGCTGTACCACGAGCTGAAATCTGTTGTTCCCCAGATTCGTAGGCGTCCGCTCAGCCATGACATGACTCCGAGGTCGACGGATTCGATCTGCGAGTACGGGACGAACTTGCTGACAAACGGGAAGTAGTAGTGGCGGATCGTGACGCCCTGATCGTCGATCCGGACGGTTCGGTCCTCGTAGATTGTCGATGTTCCTGCACTCACAGTGATAACCCGGTTCCTGCTGGTCGATGCTCTCGATGGCTGCCTGAAAACCAACCATACAGTCTCTATTGGGACAGGCTGCGAGCGCGGGCGTCAAGCGCTGGTGGGCCTTGAGACGACGAGATCGCTTACCGCGATCTGGGCATTGCCGATTGCCGTCTGAACTGGTTCGCAACTGCTCGATGCTCGGGCGAGCGCAAGAACTGCGGTGAGCAGGGCGGCGTCGGGCTCTCCTTCGAACGGTCCGCTCTGGACATCGAACTTTCCAGCTCGCAACTGCTTTCGGGCGTTGATTCCCAGTTGTGAAATGACCTCGTCCATCGCGGTCAGGCATTGGGCGAGCGCTCCGATCGACCAGTAGAGATCGGCTGCAACGACGGGTGCCCCCGACGCCACGGTGCCGGCGCGGCGTAATCGGTTGTGGGTGTCGAGGAGTATCTCGGGCAGTCCGTGGTCTGCGCAGTGTTCCATCCCGCCGCCTCCGTAAGGTGTAAAGTTAGGTTATTCAATTACGGTAAAGCAGGGAGGTAAGGGATGCAAGTAGTTTTAGACGATTACGTATCCGGTGCGTCGTTTGCGACGGACCTGGTCAACACCTCACCCCGAGTGTGGGTGGAGGCTGGTGACGCGTTGCCAGACTCCCAGACGCTTCAGGATCTACTGAGTGAACACGGACTCTCGCCGGACGCACTCCGCAACGGACGCGGGCCGACCAGCGGTGAACTTGCGGACGTTCAGGGGCTCAGAGAGGAAATTCGTTCGGTTCTCGATGCTCCGACTGCCGGCGAACTAGTCGATCGCACTCATCGACTCCTGCAGACCGTTCCGCATCACGTCCGACTCGTGCCTGATGCCCGGTCCGACTATCGATGGAATGCGGTACCGGACAGCAGAATCAATCTCACCGGCGAACTTGCGCTGTTGATCGGCTACTCGTTGCTGGGGACTCTGCGCACATTGGGGTACGAACGATTCCGCCCATGCGCCTCGCCGACGTGCAACGGGGTGTTCGTCGATACAAGCCGTGGAGGGCGACGCCGCTACTGCATGCCGGCGTTGTGCGGCAACCGAATCAACGTCGCGAATCACCGTCAACGGCAGCGTCGTACTTAGCGTCTGCGCTTGCCCGGTCGATAGTGACAATCGAACAGAGTACGGCCGACTGTATGGGGAACTTCAACGAGATACAGACCACGTCAGTCCCGCACGATTGTCGCCATGGCAACTCCTAGTAGATGGCGGCTCGTATGAAAGCCCGTTCTGTCTCCGCGACAGCAGTTATCAGCGTTGGCGTTTTCACCCTGGCCGGGTGTGGCGGCGCATCCAGTCCCGAAGGTTCAGTCGGTGAGTATGCAAAGGACGGCAGTTTCACGACTGTCATCAACGCCGATCCCGGAAATCTGCACCCTCTGATCACCAACCTTACGTCGACTCAGATCGTGAACGCGTACTCGTACGATTCGTTGATCGACATCGACGCGCAAACACGCACTGTGCGTCCCTATCTGGCGGAGAGCTGGAGTGAAGAAGGGAACACGCTGAAGTTCGTGCTCAAGAAGGGCATCACTTGTGCCGACGGCACTTCCTTCACCGCACAGACCGCGGCCGATGACATCAACTGGGTCATGGATCCTGAAAACGCTTCACCGCTACGCGGATCCACTGTGCCGATGTCGACTTCGGCCTCAGCGGACGGTGACGAACTGACGGTGACTACCGCCGAGCCAGCGCCCTTCCTGCTCTCTCGAATCGGCGCGTTGCGGCTTCCGTGCGCTGCGACGCTCGAAGATCCGGCCAGCATCCGTTCGAGTAGTAACGGAACGGGTCTGTTCAAGGTCACCGAAGTTGTTCCGAACGATCACATCACGATGGAACGCCGCGACGGTTACACCTGGAGTCCGAACGGCGAGACCACGTCCGACACTCTCGGAGTGCCGAAAACAGTGACGATCAAGATTGTCACCGATCCCAGTACGACGGCGAATCTTGTTCTCACCGGCGGAGTGAATGCCGCAGCGGTCACCGGTTCGGACGAGGAACGAGTCTTGGCCGCGGGTCTGGATTCGAAGACTTACACCACGTTGTCCGGCGAGTTCATCTTCAATCATTTCGCGGCCCTACCCACGGCAGACCGTGCTGTACGGCAGGCCCTCGTGCAGGCAGTAGACCTGGACGACTACACCGAGATCACCACCGGCGGTAAAGGAACCCGCGCACGCGCCCTCGCGGTTTCGGAACCCCTTGCCTGCGACTACAACAGTGTTGAAGGAACGATTCCCGAGTTCGACGTCGACGCAGCCAAGAAGACCTTGTCCGACGCAGGTTGGAAGGCGGGGGCCGACGGCGTCCTGACGAAGGACGGGCGACCGCTTGCCCTCAACGTGATTTTCAACAACTCACGCGATACGAACTCTGCCGCCGCGGAATACGTGGCAACACAGTGGGAAGGACTGGGCGCGAAGGTGAAACTGACCGGCGGCGACTACAGTTTTGTCATCGCCAACACATTCAGCACCACCGACCTGTCGTCGTGGGACGTTTCCATCGGTTTGACGCTGGGGAGTGATACGCCGAGCATCTTTGCCAAGTACTTCACCGGCCCGCCCAAACCTGAAGGAGTGAACTTCGCTTCCCTCGACAACAAGAAGTACATCGAATTATCTACTCAGGCTTCGCTTCTTCCCGGTGACGAGTCCTGCAAGGTCTGGGAGGAAAGTGAGCGGGCATTGTTCAAGGACGTCGACCTGCTGCCGGTATCCACGACTCCCGCTCACATGTTCTTCAACGGGGCAACGTCGATCTATCCGCCATCGAGCGGAATCCTTCCGGGCTCGGCGATCCGTGTCCTGAAGTAGGACCCTCGGCAAACGCTCACTTTCGGGTATTGATCATCCGAAGAGCAAACCGAAATACCACCGCAGCACCCGCACCTGCAGCCAGGCCGGCGACGACATCGGCAAGAAGGACACCGACGCCTATGCCCAGGACGGCAGCGGCGGCGACAGCAAGGGCTACGTCAGCACGAGGAGCGGCGATCGCGGCATCCTTTCCCCGAGTATCGAACGAGCACCCATCTCAACGGAGCATGTCACGAAACTGTCGTCCGCAGGTGTATCAACAGCAAAATGTGTGAAACGCGTCGGCCCCGACGGAGTTGGACTCCGCCGGGGCCGGGCTGTGTGTACAGCGCAGTGTGTATTGCGCGCTGGCTCAGTGTGTCGGAACGGATTCCTTCGACGTGGTCGGGGACGTATCGGTGTGCTGGCTACCAATCTCCTTGCGGGAGTTGGAGCTGTTGAACCGAGGAAGGAAACCGGCCAGGACGAGTGCGACGACGGCGGATCCGGCAGCGAGGGCCATGACGACGCGGAAAGCGTTCTCCGACGGCAGCGTTGCCCCACCGATGGACATGGTCATCTGGGCGATGACGACACCCGCGATGGCGCTGGCGAATGATGTACCGAGGGAGCGCATCAGGGTGTTGAAGCTGTTGGCTGCACCGGTCTCGGACGGAGGAACAGCCCCCATGATGAGAGCGGGCATCGCGCCGTAAGCCATACCGGTACCGGCGCCGATGATCACTGCGATCACGATCAGTTCCCAAATCGAGTGCATGGCGAAAATGCCGATGCCGTAACCGATTGCGACGACAACGGCGCCGAGCATGAGCGTCACCTTGGGGCCGTGCGAATTGGTGATGCGTGAGGACAGCGGAGAGATCAGCATCATGATGATGCCGGAGGGAGCCATGACCAGACCTGCGGTGAGCATCGAACCGCCTAGGCCGTAACCAGTGACTTCAGGCAACTGGACTACCTGGGGAAAGACCATGCTGGCGGCGAACATCGCGAATCCGAACACGATCGATGCGAGGTTGGTGAAGAGCACCTGGCGGCGGATGGATACGCGTAGATCCACCAGCGGCTTGGGGGTGCGTAGTTCCCACCAAGCCCAGAATCCGAATATCAGGATCGCGGCGCCGAACAAGGAAAGCGTGAGCGTGCTCGTCCAACCCCAGTCGCCACCCTTGGAAATGGCCAGTAGTAGAGCGATGAGGGCGGCTGAGAGCGAGATTGCCCCACCGAAGTCGAACGTGCCACCTGTGCGAACCGCCGATTCGGGGACCAGGACGACAACAAGAACGGCCGCAAGAGCGCCGAGCACGGCTGACGCCCAGAACAGGACGTGCCAGTCGGCGTACTCGGCGATCAAAGCCGCGATCGGAAGCCCCAGAGCGCCACCGACTCCCAGCGAAGCGCTCATCATCGCAACAGCGCCGGCGAGCTTCTTGGGCGGAAGTACATCGCGCATCACACTGATACCCAGCGGAATGACGCCGGCAGCAAGGCCTTGCAGGATTCGGCCGGCAACGAGGGGGATAACGCTCGAACTGAGGGCTCCGACCACCGAACCGGTGACCAACAGCGCCATGCTGATCAGGAGTAGACGCCGTTTGCCGAACATGTCGCCCAAGCGGCCCATGGTCGGGACGGCGACGGCGGCGGCGAGCAGCGTGGCGGTCACAGCCCACGCGCTATCGGACGCCGGCGCGTTCAGGTACTCGGGCAGATGCGGGATGATCGGGATGACCAGCGTCTGCATGAGCGAGACGACGATGCCGGAAAACGCCAGAACAGCCACCACTGCGGTGGTGGCTGGCGACTTCGTTGTCTGTGGCGGCGTTGTCGGTGGTGGAGAAGTGGTTGACGACATTGCGGTAACTCCATCGGAGGAAGAACGAATAATGGTTTAAGTCAGTTGATTGAACTAAAGTTAAATCAAGTGACTGACTTAACGGAAGGGTGCGCCTCCGATCGTGACCAATATCTCCGGTGCCGAGCAGCTTCGGATGGTCGAGGATGATGGTGCCCATGACTACGAGGACTGAGGACGCGTCGGCCGACGTCGGCGGCGCCGCAAATTCCGCGCGCTCTGCTGCAACCCGAGACCGCATTCTCGCCGTCGCCGAGCAGTTGTTCGCCGAGCACGGTGTCTTCGCGGTTTCGAACCGCCAGGTGAGTGAAGCGGCGGGTCAGGGCAACAATGCAGCCGTCGGATACCACTTCGGGACCAAGACCGATCTGGTCCGCGCGATCGTGAACAAGCATTCCCAGCAGGTCGAGAAGAAGCGTGGCGAACTGCTGTGTGAGATCGAAGGGTCCACAAACGTTCGTGACTGGATTTCGTGTCTGGTTCGGGCGTCGACCGATCACTACGCCGAAATGGGTGGCCCGACTTGGTACGCGCGGTTCAGTGCACAGATTCTCACCGACCCGGTCCTGCGGAAAATCGTCTACGACGAGGTACTGGCCTCGCCCACCCTGCAGGAGACGCTTCGGGGACTCTCTGACTGTCTGGCCGACATGCCGATGAGTGTTCGACGCGCCCGCGCGGACATCGGACGCAATGCGATCGTGCACATGTTCGCCGAACGTGAGCGCACGCTTGCCGAAGAGGGGCCGGACGCGGTCACGTCATGGGAGGACTTCACGACCGACCTCGTCGACGCGCTGGTCGGACTTTGGACGGCTCCGATCAGCCGCTGACCGGCCGTTTGTCCGCGCTAGCCGCCCGCCCCGGGGCAACCCTGCGGGATGGATCTCGCGTCGGCGGAAGATCCAGGAGCAAGCCGACTCCGGCAAGAATGACGACGAGCCCGCCGACGAGCGCGAAGGTGACAGGTTCGTTCAACCACAGCACTCCGATAGCTGATGCCGAAATCGGAACGAGAAGAGTGACTGCGGATGCCGCGACTGGACCCGCCTGACGAATTATCCAGAAGTAGACCAGGTAGCCACCGGCGGTAGCCCCCAGCCCCAGGGCTACCACGGCGATGAGTGGGCCGACGGTTATGGGCCCCGGTGGGGGCGACGGCGGACACCGGCACCAAGAGGGCGACCGCGGCAAGTTGCTGGCCGAGGGCCAGCGTCAGGGGTGGAGTGTCCTGGAACGACTTTCGTGCGTAGACACCTCCGACTGCGTACAGCAGCGCCGCGGTCAAAGATGCGCCAATGGCCAGCATTGCGCGACTGTCGATCGCTGACGGAATTCCGCCGACAAGCACCGAGACGCCGACGATGCCGATCGCGACCCCCGAGAGTTTTCGCCAGGTGATCTTTTGTCGAAGCCAGAAAGCGGCGACGAATACTGTGAACATCGGAGTCGTGGCATTCAGGATCGACGCCGTCGACGAGTTGAGGCCGACGATCGCAGTTGCGACAAGTGTCAGGGGCCCAGCGACGTTGAGGGCAGCCAGCAGTAGGAATGCAGGAAACCGATGACGGACCGCGCGCCAGGTCGATCTGCTGGAAGCAGTTATCAGCGCGAGAACCAACGCTGCAACAATGAAGCGGCCGTGCGTCGTGCCGACGGCGCCGAGAGTTGGTGCTGCCACAGCAACCAGAGGGAACGAGCTTCCCCAAAGCATGCCGACCAACAGCAAAGCTCCAACTACGGCGAATCGGCTGCTGCCGATTGCTTTCCAGTTCTTCATTGCTCCTCTTCGTCGACGACCTCGCGGACATGGATGGTCGATACTAGACCTACCCTATACCCCCAGTAGGTATATGGTTGGCTGTGTCATGATGCTGCAGGCGAGCGGGGATCCCGCGACGGTATATTCCCTCTCCCACACTGGTTTATGCGGCGATGTGTCAACTGAACGCACCCTTAGGTTCAGTCAAATATACCTATAGGGGGTATGTTGGCGGTTGTATCGGGTTCGCTTTGCGGGCCGCATCCGTCCCGCAAAAGAACAGGAATCCCAATGAGCAGTTGTGGCTGTGGCAACACCCCGAAGTCTGACGCCAAAGGCGATGTCGGCGCTGTCGGTTCGGCGATGCCGACCGGTGGGAAAGACCTACTCACCGCTGGCAGTAGTGAACTCGTCGAATGTCGGGTCATGCCCGGCAGCGTGATCGAGAAGGTGCGTGCCGAAGCGGAAGGCCTGTTTCGTGACTTCGAAGGTAATCGGTACTGGTTCTGCTGCAGGGGATGTGGACCTCGGTTTGACGCAAATCCCAGGAAGTATGCCGACGTGAGTTGAGTGAAAAGTGGTGGTGCAGGCGATGGCTGCACCACCACTTTCGTTGTAGCCCTGTCGGGGGCAGTCGGACCGTCGACATCAGACGGCGCGAGCGCACGCGCACTGGGCAGCCGTCAAGGTGCATTCGCCTCGCGTGGTTTCGTACGTCGCCTGTCCGGGCAATTCAGCAACTGTCTCCCGAGGCCAAAGTGCAAATCCTGCAACGGTTCCCACTGCAGCAAGCGCTGCAAGGATGCTCCAGGTGACCGCAAATCCCGCGCTCGAACCAACCCATCCGGCGATCGGATAGGTGACAAGCCAGGCGAGGTGTGACAGGGAGAACTGGGCTGCGAATACCTCCGGTATACCTGCGGGTTCGACGGAGCGCCGAAGTACTTTTCCGGTCGGAGTGACGATCATGGCCATCCCGGCGCCGACGAGCGCCCACACTGCGGCAGTGAGCATCCACGTGAATACACCGGCCACGGTGAGGGCTGCTGCCGCGCCGGCGCTGACGACCAGGACAACGGAACCTGCTGTCATCACAGTACGTTCAGCGGTTCTGTCGAGAACGCGTGGAAGAAGCAGCGCGGTCACCAACGTGCCGGTGCCTGACGCGGCAAGCATCCACGCCACGTCGGATTGGGTTCCACCGAGCTCGTCGCGGACGTAGTTGACGGTGTTGACCACCACGATCGATCCGGCTGCTGCCACCACGAGATTGAGTGCCATGATGCCGCGCAGTCGCGGCGTGGTCACGAAGATCCGCATCCCCGACGCGATCCGATCCCACGCCTTGCGGTGAGTACTTCGGCGAGCGTTGGGGATTCGGGTGGCCAGCACGAGCAGTGCCGAGACGGCAAAGCCCACGGAGGTGGCGACGAACAACAGGTTGAATGTCATGAAGGACAGAGCGACTGCGGCAAGAACAGGGCTGAGCAGACTTTCCATCGTGTAAGCGACCTGCGATGCCGACAGCGCGCGGGTGAAATCGGCCTCGTCGGTCACGATGTCAGGGATGACCGCTTGGAACGTGGGAGTGAACGCTGCCGACGCAGCTTGGAGAACGCCCACCAGCACGTAGATGTGCCAGATCTCGCTGACGAAGGGCAATGCGATCACGACCGCTGCGCGAATGGCGTCGAGGACAACGAGGAAAGCCCGTCTCGGCAACCGGTCTACGTACGCCGCCGCGAGTGGAGCGATCACGACGTACAGGGACATCTTGATCGTCAGCGCGGTGGCCAGCACGGCTCCGGCGCTCGGTCCGGCGAGTTCGTAGGCGAGTAGACCCAGGGCAACCGTCGCCAACCCGGTGCCGAACAGCGCGATGATCTGGGCGCTGAAGAGCAGGCGATAGTCGCGAATCAAGAACAGACGCAGGCTGTTCCGTTCCGGTGCGGAGTTAGCGATCCGGTTCATCTGGTTTCACTCCCGCGACAAGATTGAAAGCTCCGGTCAGGACATTGAGGGCGACGATTCCGACTACGTCGGCGATCTCGCGATCACCGTAGCCGTGCGCTCGAAGGCCCGTGATGTGTTCGTCTGAAATCGAGGCAGGCTCCCGATAGACGCGAAGCCCGAGGTCGATCATTGCCGCGATGGCGGGATCGGCCGAGGTGCCCGCGCGGGCACGCTCGATCTCGTCCGCCTCGACGCCGTTGGCGTGCGCGGCGGCGACGTGGGCTTCGAGGCAAACAGCGCAACCTTGCTGGACCTGCACAGCGATAGAGATTCGCTCGGTGATCTTGCGGCTCAGTTTCGCTCGCTTCATTGCTCGGCTGAGTTGCAGATAGCCGCCCAGCACAGCGGGCGAATGAGCCATCGCCGCGACCATGTCACCGACCTGACCGTGACGGTTGACGAGTTCGGCGAGAAGGTCTTTCGATGCACCGACAGCGGTGGTGGGCGTGAGAGATGCAAGGCGCGACATAACGAGTCCTAAGTGGTTCCGCCGGTGGTGGGTTCGGCTGGTGACAGCCGGCCGAACCCACCACCGGAGTTGGTCAAGAATTGACGGTGGATTGAACGGTTCGAGGATCGTCGACCTTGGTCGACCGCATCACGATCGCGGTGATTGCTGCGCCAACCACTGCGATGGCGGCTGCTCCGAGGAACACGGCGGAGAAACCGTTCGTCAACTCCGTCAGGTCGCCGAGTTGATCAGCGCCGAACACTGCTGCGATCGCGGTCATCACCGCGAGGCCGACAGCCGAGCCGACCTGGTAGCTGACGTTGACGATGCCGGAAGCCAATCCGCCCTCTTCCGGGCGTGCAGCCGAAATCGCCGTACCGAGTGAGGGAATGAACGCCAGCGTCATACCTGCCGCAGCCACGAGCGACGCCGGCAGTACGTCGACCCAGAAGTTGCCGGTGGGCCGGATCAACGACATCCAACCCAAACCGATTCCCAGTACCAGCAATCCGGTCACGATCATTGCTTTTGCGCCGAAGCGCGCCATGGCCCGTGGTGCCACGACGACCATGCCGAGCATGACGAAGATCGTCATCGGCAGCAGCGCCGCACCGGCCGGGAAGGCGCTGTATCCGAGCACTTGCTGCAGGTACAGGTTCAGGAAGAACCACATCGGTATCCAGGCGGCGCCGAGCACGAGCTGAGCGATGTTCGCGGCACCGAGGTTGGGCGCCTTGAAGATTCCCAGACGCACCAGAGGTTCCCGACGCTTCGACTGGATCAACACGAATGCACCCAACAGAGCGGCCGAAACGGCGAGTGCCAGCCACGTCTGCCCGGATCCCCATCCGACGTCAGGTGCTCTGACGATGCCGAAGACTCCGACAGCAAGACCTGCGGTGACAGCGAGTGCGCCGAGGAAGTCGATCGACCCGGTACGTGCCGGTGCGTTCGGCATCAGGAGGGGAGTAGCGATCAGTGCGATGACAGCGATGGGAATGTTGAGATAGAACACCCAAGGCCAGCTGGTGTATTCGGTGATGACGCCGCCGAGGAACACGCCGGCCGTACCGCCGGCCGGGGCGGCAGCGCCGTAGATGGACAGCGCCTTGGTCATTTCCTTTTGTGTGCTGCCGAACAGCATCATCAGCAAGGTGAGCGCCGATGGTGCGATGAGTGCGGCGCCTGCGCCCTGGACTGCACGGCCCGCAAGTTCGACGGCGACGTTACCGGCGGCACCGGCGACAACGGAACCGATCAGCAGGATCAGCCAACCAGCAGAGAACACTCTGCGGGCGCCGAACAGGTCGGACAGGCGGCCGCCGAGGAGGAGTAGCCCGCCGAACGCGATGACGTACGCATTGAAGACCCAGGTCAGGCCTTCTTGGGAAAAGCCGAGATCGCTCTGCATCTGGGGGAGAGCGACGCCGATGATGGAGGTGTCCATGATGACCATGAACTGAGCGGCGGCGATCAACGCCAACGCCCACCACTTACGGGTGGATTTCGGTTGTGTGGACATTCTGAGTTCCTTACCTGTACGGGGTATAGGTGATGCTTGTGTGGTCAAGGGGTGTCGTAAGCGGGCCTGGGTGACATCGGCGCAGCGCTTCGTTGGGGTGCACGGGGAAATGCTGCTCTTGGAACTCATTCGGCCGGCGCTCTGCGTAGATGCGCATCGGATCTCCTTCGAGTGAATTCAGGGTGTTCGAGTAGTTCGTTGCATACCCTAGGGGGGTATGGTACAAATTGCAACAGGTTCGATGTCAAGGAGTGCAGAACCTGACGCAGACGGCAACGAAAGTGCTGCCGACCCAAACTTTGGAGGGCAAGATGTTCAGCGACAACGGCTACACACTGGAATTGGCAACGTCGGAGGCGGCCGTCGGCAACCATGTCCCCTTGCAGTTCCGGATCCTGGATCCGGTTGGAACTCCGTTGATCCGGTACACGGACACCCACGACAAGCAGTTGCATCTGATCGTGGTCGGTCTGGACCTGACCGGATTCCAGCACGTGCATCCCGAATTGGACGAGAACGGAAACTGGCATGTGTCAGTCGATTTCGATCATGCGGGAGGCTATCGAGTATTCGCTGATTTCACTCCGGACGGTGGTGACGGAATCACGCTCAGTGCGGATGTGCGCGTCGCCGGATCCTACGATCCTCGGCCGTTGCCCGCCGCTACTGCCGCCACGACGGTCGACGGCTATACCGTCTCCCTCGAAGGCGCGGCCCATGCCGGCCAGACATCGAAGCTCACGCTCTCGGTCAGTCGTGACGGAATCCCGGTCACAGACTTGCAGCCCTACCTTGCCGCATACGGGCATCTGGTCGCGTTGCGTGCCTCCGACCTCGCCTATCTCCATGTCCATCCGGACGGCTACCCCGGTGACGGTGTCACGCCGGCCGGGCCGGCAATCACCTTCTACGCCAACATGCCGAGCGCCGAGGATTACCGGTTGTTCTTGGACTTCAAGCACGGCGGAGTGGTGCGTACGGCGGAATTCACGCTGACGGCCGACAATGCGACCACGTCTGGGGCCGAACACTCGAGCCACGCGCACCACGGGCACTGAAACCGAATGAGTTTCGCAGCAAAGGGAAAACGGGCATGGGCAATCGCCATGCATCCATCTGTTCGTGCAGTAGCGAAATGCGTGGCGATGTGCGCAGTGATTGCTCTGCAAGACAACGGAAGTCGAAGAGTCTCCGCACATCGCCCCGGTAACGAGAATTGTTGCGAAGTCACGCGTTGACGAACAGGAGGACATCGAATGTCGGAAGCGACAGAAGTGGGCAGTGCGCCAAGCAGTGCTCCAAACAGTGCCCAAGGCAGTGATGCGACCGGCGATGCATGCTGCACGAGTGATTCGCACGGCTACATCACCGCCAAGGGCGACTACCTGGCGCGTCTGCGTCGCATAGAAGGTCAAGCTCGCGGCCTGCAGCGCATGGTCGACGAGGACAAGTACTGTATCGACATCCTGACGCAGGTGTCGGCGATGACCAAGGGCCTCCAGGCGGTGGCCATGGGCCTGCTCGAGGACCACATCGGCCACTGCGTCGTCAAAGCCGCTGTTGCCGGTGGGCCCGAGGCGGACGCGAAGATCAAAGAAGCGAACGACGCGATTGCGCGATTGGTCCGCTCATAGAATTGTGATGAACATTGATACCTTGGTGCGCATGTTCAGTATCGAGATCCGTCGTACATTCGCTGTGAGGCAGGGGCTTCCGGCACCGGTGCGGGACGCGAAGAACTTGCCGCCGCTGATGCCTGCCGACGGATTTCGCGTGACGATGCGAGTGGCGTTCTCGTTCGAGGACGACCAACTCGGAGAACGTGGATGGTTTGTCGACACGGACGCTCTGGACGAGTCCGTCGATCGATGTGCCGAGCAATTGGCGAGCGGTGCCTGGCCGGAGATTTTCGATTTCCGTCCGTCATTCGAGAATGTCGCGAAGTGGGCTTTCAGTGAACTTGCGTCCAGCATTCCTCAGCTGACCTACGTCGAACTCGACAACGAGACGATCGGTGTGGCAACAAGATACGTCAGATCACAATGATCTGACGTATCTCGTTGACGCACCGCGTTCGGTCGACCGGCCTACTGGTAGAGGCGCAACGCAGAACCGATGAAGGTCTTACCGAATGCGAGTCCGGCCTTGTTGAAGTAGAAGCTCAAGACCGTATCTGCAAACGGGACTGCGGACACCGTTTTGGTGATCTGTGACTCGGCGTCCGCCCACTCCGCGCATGCTGCGTCGCCGGTCAAACCGGAGGCCTTGGCAACGGCTGCTTCGTAGGCGGGGTTGTTGATCGAAGAGAAGTTCTTACCTGCTGCCGGAGCAGGACCGGAGAAGAACGGGACGAACCCGCTGGGAACCGAATTGTTGATCTGGATCCACGCGATGTCCCACTGGTTGTTGTCCTTGCCACTGAGCATGACGTCGACAACCTTGGTCTGGTCGGCTCCTGTCACCTCGACGGTCGCACCGAGGTCGGACCATGCCGACTGGGTGAGCTCGGCTGCCGCGCTGCGCGCATCTTCGCCGGCAGCGTAGAAGAGGCGGAGGGTCAGCGGCTTTCCGTCCTTGCTTCGTTTGCCGTCGGAGCCGGCGGTCCAACCTGCAGCGTCCAGTGTTGCCTTTGCTGCGCTGAGGTCGAAGTCCGGAATGTTGCCTGCGACAGAGTCGTACACACAGGCTCGGGGCTCGACGGAGACAAGACTTGTTGCACGGGTGCCCTGGCCGCCGGTGATGACCTCAGCGAGATCGTCGAGATTGACAGCCTGGACTAGAGCTTTTCGAACGGCGGGATCACTGGTCGGATTGTCCGCAATCTGATTGAAGTACATCTGACCGGCGGGAAGTGGGCGCTGGACCGAGTCGAAATTGGCGGCATCGATGCGATCCTTGTCCGGACCGGCGATCGGAGATGCGCTCAGTTCGCCTGAGAGAAGCTGGTTTGCTGCGGTGCTGACATTGGGTGCCATGACAGCAATGACTGTCTTGGGGACACCCGGTGTGTCGGAGGTGGTGTCGTCGGGCCCCCAGCTGTAACCGTCACGACGCTCGAACGTGTAGTGGTCATTGGCCGAGACTTCGGTGACTTCGAACATGCCGGAGCCCAGCGACTTGTTGTTCGAGGCGGTCGGATCTTCGAGTCCGGCATCGCACATGATCGGGAGGCGACTGATGGTGAGGAGGAGGAACGGGGTCGGCGCCGGAGTGGTTACCGTGATGGTGCGGGTGGCGAGATCGGCAGTGGCCGAAGCGCCGATGGGAACTGTGGTGCCGCGTTGTTGTGAACCCTTGGCTGGATCGGCTACGAAGTTGATGTTGTTCGCGACGGTCTGTGCAGTCAGCGTCGACCCGTCGGTACAGGTCACGCCTTCACGAATGGTGAAGGACGCGGAGGTCGGCGTTTCTTCCCACTTCTCGGCCAACCATGGTTTGAATTCACTGGTTTCAGGATCCTGGTAGACCAAGGAGTCGTACGCCAGCTTCGAAATTTCCGCGGTTGCCGCAGAGCCGGACATGATCGGGTTGAGTGCACCCGGATCGCCTTGCAACGCGTACCGGAAGGTTCCGTCAGTCAGAGGCTCACCGCCGCCGGAGCCCGAGGACGTGCCTCCCGAGCTGCAAGCCGACAATACGAGCGCGAGCCCCGCGGTCGCGGCAAGCGTCGAATAGGAGCGGTGTTTCATTGTGCCTCCGTGAAGGAGCCGGGGCCCGGGAGTGAATCGTGAGGGCGCAGTCGAGTGTGACCGCTAAATCTTGGCGTAGGACGTGACGGGCATCTCGGTCGATCCTCACGAAAATCGGGCGGATTTTTGTTCGATTTCACGAAGGTTGGAGTTCTGGTTCAGTTCACGGGGAGTCGAGGTCACTTCGTCGTGGCCACCCGGTCTCCGTGAGCACGGTTGCTGGAACTGACCTCAACGGGGAGGTGGGACCGAGACCGTGGAGGTCTGCGTCGTCGTCGATTTCGGACCAGAATTCGTCCGCCGAAACATCAAGGCCGAGAACGATCCACGGCGGTCCGGCTGCTTGGAACGCGTACGAGACGGTTCCGGTACGCGGAATTGTCGTATCGAACAGTCGGTCTCCGACGGGATAGCCCTGCTGCTCGCCGACCAAAGTCAAGGTAGTCGGTTCGAAGGATGCATCGCGCAGAATCTTCTCGACTGCGCGGTCGAAGCTCTGCTGGACGCTGAACTCTTCGTCCGAGTTCGAACCGGTGAACTCGGGGAAATGCGCACAACACAAAACGTATGGGCCTGCTGAGTTGCAGTAGAGACGAAACACGGGAAATCCACCGGCCACGACGTGACGTTAGCAGGGCGTCGAAATGGAGAAGTTGCTGTTTCAGCAAAGATGGTTGCGTGAGTTGTGGAAGGTCGTTCATCCTGGGTGCATGAGCAACGAACACCACAATCACCACGAAAACTCCGATACCACCGAGAATCCGTACGCCAAGGCGGACGCACAGTTCTGGAACTCGCTGTACGAGGAACGCCCTGCGCGCTGGAGCGGAAATCCCAACCCACAGTTGATTGCCGAAGCCTCCGACCTGGAACCGGGCACGGCACTCGACGTCGGTTGCGGCGAAGGTGCCGACGCTTTGTGGTTGGCGCGTCGCGGGTGGAAGGTCACCGGCACCGACATCTCGTCGGTTGCGCTCGGGCGCGCCCAGGCTCACGTCGAGGGCGAGGGCGTCGACATCGAATGGCTGGAAGCCGACCTGACGAAGTGGGATCCGCAGGGGCGCTCGTTCGATCTGGTGTCCGCGCAGTTCTTCCACATGCTCGAACCCGCGCGCGGGGAATTGTTCCGTGCTCTCGGAGATCTGGTCGCGCCCGGCGGGCATTTGCTGATCGTGGGCCACTCACCTCACGAGTCGCCGACCGAGCACCATCGGGCCATGCTCCATACACCCGAATACGTGGAGTCGCTGTTCACCGATGGTTGGAAGGTGTTGGTCTCGGAGTCGCGGGAACGTGATCTTCCCGCGAACCCCGAGATGCATCACACGACGGATACCGTTGTGCTGCTTCAGCGATTGAGTGCGAGTACCGACAGCAACTCGTAAGCGACGTGAGCCGCTGCGATACCGGTGATCTCGGCGTGGTCGTACGCCGGCGCTACCTCGACGATGTCGGCGCCGACCACGTTGAGTCCTACCAACCCACGCAGTGTGTTCAACAATTCGCGAGAGGTCATGCCGCCCGCTTCGGGTGTTCCGGTGCCCGGAGCGTGGGCGGGATCGAGTACGTCGATGTCGACGGAGACGTACACCGGGCCACCGTCGAGGCGCTTACGCATGCGCTCGACGATGCTGGCGACACCGTCGACCTCGTAGTCGTCACTGCGGATCACCTGGAAGCCGAGGACGCGGTCGTCTTCGAGGTCCTTCTCGCTGTAGAGCGGTCCACGGATGCCGATGTGCTGCGAACGCTCCATGTCGATCAGGCCCTCTTCGCTGGCGCGGCGGAAGGGGGTGCCGTGGGTGAAAGGCTGACCGAAGTAGGTGTCCCAGGTGTCGAGATGAGCGTCGAAGTGCAGGACGGCGATCGGGCCGTGATCGCGGGCCAGTGAACGCAGGATCGGCAGTGCGATGGTGTGATCGCCGCCGAGCGTGAGCACGGAGGAACCGTCGGCGCGCAGGTCGGTGACGGCGGACTGAACCGTCGTGAGAGCTTCCTGGATGTCGAAGGGGTTGACGCCGATGTCGCCGAAATCGGCTACCTGCTGGTTGGCGAAGGGCGAGACCTTCAGCGCTGGGTTGTACGGACGCAGCAGCTTCGACGCAGCGCGGATGTGCCCCGGACCGAACCGGGCACCGGGGCGGTAGCTGACACCCGAATCGAAGGGGATGCCGAGGATTGTCACGTCGGCGCGCGAGACCTCGTCCAGGCGCGGGAGACGCGCAAAGGTGGTCGGCTCGGCGTAGCGGGGGACGCGCGTGGCGTCGACGGGTCCGATGAACGATCCGGGGTTGTTGGTAGCCATGTGCAGAGGTCCCTGCTCTCGATTCGGCGCACACCGGGCGCCCTTCAGTGATGTAGCTCTCTGAGCAAGTATGGTTTCTTCAAGAGGCTCGGTTGTCAACCCCTGTTTCCTGAAAGGGACACGGCGGTCGTGAAGGAGTGGGTTCAGTGGCCAAGGCGAAGGAAGCGGTCGAGCCGATCGGACCGCGCATCGGGGCGAGGCTCAAGGCGGCACGTCAATCGAAGCGGTTGACCCTCGACGACCTGGCCGAGGCCTGTGGTGTGACCAAGGGGTATCTCTCGAAACTCGAGCGCGATCACGTCAACGCGTCGGTGGCGACCCTGATCAAGGTGTGCGCGGTGCTCGAGATCCCTGTCGGATCCCTGTTCGAGAATGCGTCCGCCGGTGAAGTGGTCCGCGCCGACGCCATGCCGCAAATCAGCTTCGGTGGCGAAAAGATGACGGAGTACCTGCTCACGCCTACCAACGAGCGTCGAATTCAGGTGCTGCTGGGCGAGCTGGAACCAGGCGGCGGAAGTGGTCGGGAGTTCTACAGTCTGCCGATCGACGTGAACTTCGTGCACGTGCTCGAGGGCGGCTTGCGGGTCTCGTTCGAGGGCGGTCGGACGGATCCGAACGGTGAGGCCGTCGATGCCGAAGACGTCGTACTTGCGGCGGGCGATTCCTTCACATTCACGCCGACGCACAACCATAGTTTTCAGGCCGAAGGCTCGGTTCTGGCGAAGGTTCTGTGGGTCTTGAATCCGGCATTGCCGGAAGGGCCCCGCGCGTCGTCTTCGTGAGACTCGAATCCGTGAATGTTGATTCTTAGGAAACAAGAGTTGACATGATTGGCGGCACCCGTCACGCTGGTAGTTGTCCCCGTCACACACACCGTCGAAAATTGGCGTCACGGAACTCCTGAAGGAGCGCACCATGCATGTCGATTCAGTTCGAGTTGGCCTGTTCCAAGGTCCGCTCACCACCCCGGACACCTTTGCGTCGGTGGAGTTCAATCTCGCTGCAATCGACACTGCTGCCCGCGAGGCTGCGGCATCCGGTGCGAAGATCCTGCTGACGCCGGAGATGTCCGCAACCGGCTACGACATCGGTGAACTGGTGTCGCTACGCGCGGAGCCGGCCGACGGCCCTATCTTCGATTCCGTCGCCGAGATTGCTCGAAGTGCAGGCATCGCAGTCGTCTACGGCTACCCCGAACTCGACGGGGGAGACGTCTACAACAGCGTGCAGGTGGTGGACCGCGATGGCACTTCGCTTGCGCACTACCGCAAGACGCATCTGTTCGGCACGCTCGACCGTGAGCACTTTCGGCCAGGTGAGACCCTGGTGGTCGGGTTCGATTTCGAGGGCATCCGCTGCGGATTGTTGATCTGCTACGACGTGGAATTTCCGGAAGCGGTTCGGGCCCATGCCGACTCCGGTACCGAATGGCTCATCGTGCCGACAGGGTTGATGACTCCGTACGAACACATTGCGCAGCAAGTGGTTCCGGCCCGCGCATACGAGAGTCAGATGTTTGTCACCTACGTCAATCGCTGCGGCGCCGAAACCGAGCTGACCTACTGCGGTCTCTCGTGCGCCATCGCGCCCGACGGTGCCGAGTTGGCGAGGGCCGGCGGCGACCAGGAATTGCTCTTCGCGGACATCGCCGCCGCCACCGTCGCGCAATCGCGCACTCTCAATACACATCTCGACGATCGACGCCTCGATCTGTATCCAGACCTTCCTGTCACGACTGTCTCCAAGGAGAACCGTAGATGACCATCCCAGTAGCTCCGGACAGTTCCTCGGAACCCGGCAAGCAGCCGCCCCTCACGATGTTCGGACCGGATTTTCCGTTCCCGTACGACGACTACGTTTCCAGTCCGGCGGGACTCGGCTCGGTGCCCGACCTGGCACTGGGTACCGAGGTTGCCGTGATCGGTGGCGGACTCTCCGGCATGATCGCGGCCTACGAGTTGCTCAAGATCGGTCTCAAACCGATTGTCTACGAAGCCGATCAGATCGGCGGCCGGATGCGGTCGGTCGAGTTCGACGGGCACCCCGGGGTTGTCGCCGAGATGGGCGCAATGCGTTTCCCACCGTCGTCGACGACGTTGTTCCATTACCTGAACGAACTGGGTCTGCAGACCGAAGAGTTCCCCAATCCCCTTGCCGAGGTCACACCGAGCACGGTCATCGATCTCAAGGGTGAGAGCCACTACGCGCACACTCTCGAGGATCTGCCGCCGATCTACACCGAGGTGGCGCAGGCCTGGCAGCGCACTCTCGAAGAGCATGCCGATCTGATTCCGTTGCAGCAGGCCATTCGTGACCGCGACACCGCAGAAATCAAGCGGATCTGGAACGACCTCGTGGTGCGCTACGACGACCAGACGTTCTACGGATTCCTCGCCGCGTCGAAGCACTTCAAGTCCTTCCACATGCGGGAAGTGTTCGGACAGGTCGGATTCGGTACGGGCGGTTGGGATACCGACTACCCCAACTCGATCCTCGAAATCCTTCGTGTGGTCATCACGGCCGCCGACGACGACCACCGCGGCATCGTCGGTGGATCGCAGCAGCTGCCGATGCGGTTGTGGAACCGCGCCCCGGCGCACATGGCGCATTGGCCTGCCGGTACTACGGTCGCTTCGCTCAACGACGGTGAGACGCGTCCCCGCGTCACCGAACTCCGGCGTACCGAGCCCGGCAACATCACGGTGACGGACTCCGAAGGTTTCATTCGCACGTATGCGAGTGCCGTTGTGACAGTGCAGAGTTGGATGCTGCTGAACAATATCAGGTGTGACGACGATCTGTTCCCGATCGACCACTGGACTGCGATCGAGCGAACTCACTACATGGGTTCGACCAAGGTGTTCGTTCTCGTCGACCGCCCGTTCTGGAAGGACAAGGACCCCGTGACCGGCCGTGATTCGGTGTCGATGACACTGACCGACCGTATGAGTCGCGGCACCTACCTGCTCGATCAAGGCGAGGGCAAGCCAGGCCTGATCTGCTTGTCGTACACCTGGTCGGACGATTCGCTGAAGCTGCTGGCGCTCGACGCCACCGAGCGCATGAACATCATGCTGCGCTCTCTCGAAGAGATCTACCCCGGCGTTGACTTCCGCAGCCACATCATCTCGAGCCCGGTGACGCTGTCGTGGGAAACCGAGCGCGACTTCATGGGCGCATTCAAGGCGAACCTTCCGGGGCACTACCGCTACCAGGAGCGCCTGTTCTCCCACTTCGTGCAGAATGATCTCGAACCGCGTCATCGGGGAATCTTCCTCGCCGGTGACGACGTGTCGTGGACCGCCGGCTGGGCTGAGGGCGCGATCCAGACCGCGATCAACGCGGTATGGGGCGTCGTCAACCATCTCGGCGGCGCTGCGCCTGCCGAGAATCCCGGACCCGGCGACGTGTTCGAGGAGCTTGCTCCGATCAGGTTGGGCGACTGAGCTCACCGCAACTGCCGAAATGTCGTGCCCGATGGGGGTTGGTACTCCTATCGGGCACGACCTCTTTCCGGTGATCCACGCAACACTGGAAAGTGTTCGGATCCAATAATTTCCAGGAGGGTGTTCAATGGCGAGCACATCATCGGCGACCAAGACCGCAGCTGCAGAATCGAGACCGGCAGGCGGTGATCGATCCGGTGACCCGGCGCTCGAACTGGTCGCCGAATTGGCCGCAGCGGGCCAGCGACTCGTCTTCCGTCAGGGTGACAACCTGAACAGTGACGATCTGACCTGTGTGGTGCTGTGGCCGTCCGGAGAGCCCTCCCTCTCCGATCTGTGCGAGAACTTCGAGTCCCTCGGACTCCGAGTTTCGACGCACCGCCCCCTTCCGACCGTTCTGGGTTCGGCGCACTACTTCACCTTCGAGCCGAGCACCTTCGACGGCAGTGCGCTGGAGAAGATGGCGGACGCCTTCGAAGCCGTCATCGCCGGACAGACCCGGATGGACGCATTCTCCAGTCTGATCGGACGAGCAGACATCACGTGGCGCGACGCAGAGTTGCTGCGCGCTGCGTGCCGTTTCCTCGCTCAGGCTCGTATCGGGCTGTCCGAGAGCTACATCGTCGGAGTGTTGGCAGCGAAGCCACTCTTCGTACGGCAGGCAATCGAACTCTTCACTGCGCGTTTCGATCCCGCCGTAGCAGGATTGCGGGAGACAGCAGTGGCCACCGCGGCGGCGGCCATCGACGAATCAGTCGACGGTGCAGACACTCTCGACGAGGATCGCGTCTTGCGCGGCGTTCGTTCGTTCCTGCAGGCGACTCTGCGCACGAACTGGTACCTGCGTGGTGAGTCCGGCGACCCGCTGCCGTACGCGTCGTTCAAGATCGACTCGCAGTTGCTCTCCACCCCGCAGAAGACCGTTCCCTTCCGCGAGATCTACGTCAGCGCACCCAATGTCGAAGGCGTTCATCTGCGTAGTTCCTCCGTCGCCCGTGGCGGCCTGCGTTGGTCGGATCGATACGAGGACTACCGCACCGAGGCCCTGAGCCTCATGAAGACCCAGAGCGTGAAGAATTCCCCGATCGTTCCTTCGGGTGCCAAGGGCGCGTTCGTGGTTCGGGGCACGTCGTCACCGACTCCGGCGCAGGTGCAGGAGTCTTACAGCACCTTCATTCGCGGCTTGCTGGACGTGGTGGACAACATCGTCGACGGCGCTGCGGTACACCCGGCAGAAGTAATCGAGTACGACGGTGAAGACTCCTATCTCGTCGTGGCAGCAGACAAGGGGACCGCACGGTTCTCGGACGTCGCGAACGGCATCGCCGTCGAGCGTGGTTTCTGGCTCGGCGACGCTTTTGCTTCCGGCGGTTCGGCCGGCTACGACCACAAGGCGATGGGCATCACCGCTCGCGGCGCCTGGGTGGCGGTTCGACGGCACTTCGCCGAGCGCGACCTCGATGTCGACACCGATCCGTTCACCGTCGCGGGTATCGGGGACATGTCCGGCGACGTGTTCGGCAACGGAATGTTGCTCTCGCACAAGATCCGTCTGGTCGCGGCATTCGATCACCGCCACATCTTCATCGACCCGAACCCTGACACCGAGACGAGCTTTGCCGAACGCGCTCGCCTCTTCACCGTGCCGCGCTCGTCCTGGGACGACTTCGATCGCACCGTGATGTCGCCGGGCGGTGGCGTCTGGCCGCGGAGCGCGAAGTCGATCCGCCTTCCGCTCGAGGCGCGTGCGGCCCTCGGAATCACCGAGGAGAAGCTGACCCCGCAGGAACTGATCCGAGCGATCCTGTGTGCTCCGGTGGACCTGTTGTGGAACGGCGGCGTCGGTACCTACGTGAAAGCGTCGACCGAAAGCAACGTCGACGCGGCCGATCCGTCCAACGACGCAGTTCGCGTCAGCGCTGACGAGTTGCGTGCCACCGTGGTGGGTGAGGGCGGCAACCTCGGCTTCACCCAGCGTGCCCGCATCGAATATGCCGCTGGCGGTGGCCGAATCAACGCCGACTTCATCGACAACGCGGCCGGCGTGGCTACCTCGGACCGTGAGGTCAACATCAAGATCGCACTCGCGGCGTTGGACTCGACCTCGCGCAATGAACTACTCGCGGCGGCCCAGGACGAGGTGGCCGCATCGGTGCTCGAGGCCAGTGAAGATCAGACCCTCGCGATCAGCCTGGCCGAGCACCGCGCACCGGCCCTGCTCGATCAGCACGAGCGGTTGATCGAGAACCTGGTCTCGGCGGGCGCCATGAAGCGACTGGAAGAATCTCTGCCCGACGCCAAGGCGCTGGCGGTCAGGGCGCGTGCCGGGCAGGGTCTCCTGCGGCCGGAACTTGCTGTGCTGGTGGCGCAGTCGAAGAACGTACTGACTGCGGAACTGGGCGCATCGACGGTCCCGGACAATCAGATCTTCGCCGATCGTCTCCCGCAGTACTTCCCGCTCTCCGTCGTCGAGGCCGCACCGGACGCAGTCCGCGCACATCGGTTGGGCCGCGACATCATCATCACCTCGGTGGTCGACGAACTGGTCAACCGCGTCGGCCCCGGCGTGCTGTTCCGGCTCGAGGAACACCTCGGAGTTCGCAG
Source organism: Rhodococcus sp. YL-1 (assembly GCF_001942025.1). Taxonomy (NCBI): domain Bacteria; kingdom Bacillati; phylum Actinomycetota; class Actinomycetes; order Mycobacteriales; family Nocardiaceae; genus Rhodococcus; species Rhodococcus sp. YL-1. The sequence continues at coordinate 651,147 of NZ_CP017299.1, forward strand.
TCCGGAAGCGGCTCTGGCCTACGCCGTAGTCAGCGAAGTGCTTGGAACGGAGGACCTTCGACGTGAAATCCTGAACTCCGATCTCAGTGCCACCGAACAGCTGAAGGCTCTCGATCGCTTGCAGCAGCTGTTGGAATCCGAAATGAGCTGGGTGTTGCGCCGCCCGGGTGCTGCCGGCCGGTTCACCGTGAACCCGCGCGCCGACATCGATCGGTGGGCAGCCCCGGTGCGGGAACTCACCGACGGTTTGTCGGCAAGCGAGCGCATCGAGGCGTCTTTCGGAGCACTCGCCCTGGCAGACATTGCACTGCAGGAGAATACGACGGCCGCGGCCGCAGCCGCGATCTATCGGGAACTCTCCGACGCTCTCGACCTGGGCGATGTTCTCGGCGGCGTCGACGTCGCCGTCGGTGCCTCGCATTGGGAGGTCATGGGCAGCGCTGCCGTCCACGCCAGGTTGACGGCGCGTTTCGCAGACCTCGTGTCCGGAGCGCTCGGAGAAGGTATTCCGGAGGTCGTCGAGCTGTGGACCGCCGCCAATCCGCAAGCGGTGCGCCGGTTCACGGCTTTGATGTCGAGTGTGAGCCGCAGTGGAGCGCTGGACACCGCCCGTCTCTGCACGGTCGACGCCGAACTCGAACTACTCGTTCGCGGTGCGTCCAGTTTCGCTTCGGTAGACGCCGCGGAGGGTTCAGCGGCCCTCCCAGGCGAGTAGCGATAGCAGCAGTTCGGCTCTGACCCTGGCCTGCCCGAGGTCGCATTGCAGCAGTTCCTCGATGCGTGCGATGCGACCTCGGAGGGTGTGCCGATGAACACCGAGTTCGGCTGCGGCCGATTCCCATTGGCCGTTTGCCTCGAGATAGGCGCGCAAAGACGCGGCCAGTGCGGTTCCGTGTGCCTGGTCGTGTTCCGTCAACACCGGGATGGTGTCCGCAGCCATTGCGATCAGTGCCTCACGGGCAGACTCGGATGCCAGAATCGTCGAACCACTCAGAGCGTCGAACTCGAGAATACGCGCCGTAGCCGTCGTGAGGTTGGCCGCGGCGCGGGCCTGGACGAGTGCGCGGGGTGCGTCGAGAAGACGGTGAGGGGTGCTGATTCCGGCACGCACGGCTTTCGCTTCGGTGGGGGAGAGCTGCGCCAGTAGTGTTTTGGCGGTGTCGATTGTGTCGGTTCCTCGGAGGAGGACGGTCAGCGAACCGTCCTCGGATTGCGCGAACAACGGCCGGCCTGCTCGCGCGAGAGCGTTGTCGAGTTCGCGAAGAACGGGGCCGAGTCCGGATCCGCGAACGTGGACGACACGAATGTTGCCGTGCGTGTCGCTCGCTTCGTCCAAGTACGACGGCACACCGTCCTGGGGGATTCGGCCGTCGAGTAAGAGCCCGAAAGCCATGGCGTTGAGTCGAGTTCGCTCGGCCCGTAGTCGAACCGGTTTCTCGAGTTCGAGAGTGAGCAGCGAGACCGCATGCCCGAGCAACACTCTGTCGATATTGCTCAGGGGCCCGGCGCCCGCCATGGCGAGGTAGCCGTGCCAGCTGTCGGTGACGCCGACGGGGGACAGTGTCAGCGTCCGTTCGGGTGTGCTCTGCGAGATCGACGCCGGAGCGTTGGGATCGCGGGTGGTCGCCGCGACCGCGCGAACCTCGGTGATCAACGACTTCTGGTTTGCCGGATGCACCGCGGTGATCCGATCTCCGACAAACGCCACCGAAGTTTTTGTGGCCGTGGCCAGTTCGCGCACGATGGCCGACACGCCACCGCGCAGTGCAACGCGGGTGATGCGCGTCTGTACTTCTGCCGCGCGGAGTACCGATTCGTATTCCTGCTGGCTCAGACGGGTCATCACCGCGCGCGTGACTGCCGCGAACGGGGTCGTGAACGGCACTTCCAGCAGGGGGAGTCCGCGGCTGCGGGCGGCGGCAATCAGGTCTGTGGGCACACTCTCGTGGGAAAGGCCGGTCCCGAAACCCAGAGCCGATACTTCTGCGGCGGCCAGACGGTCGATGTACTCGCTGTAGTCGGTGGCGTCCGCGCCCACCAGTGCCAACCCGGTGGTGAGCACCAATTCGCCGCCGGAAAGCCACGGGGTGGGGTCCGTCAGCTCTGTGGCCTGCGCAAACGTGACGGGGTGGGTGGCAGCTGCTCGGTCGGTGAGCAGAGCCAGCGAGAGGTGTTTCTGGCGCAAGAGCCACGAGATCGGAACCGTCACCTGATCAAGGCTAGCTGTCGTTGCCGATATGGAGTAGCCCTGGAGCTCCGGGTATCCATTTCGGCAGTGCTTGCGACGCTTCGCGCGTCGCATACTCGAATGCAATACACAACCGAGAGGGTGGTCACATGAGTGCAATCGAATACCGGCTTCCGCAGGAGCGTCGCATCGTCACGGAGTTCCCGGGCCCGCGCTCGGCTGCGCTCGCCGAACGCCGTAAGAAGGTCGTCGGCGCCGGCGTCGCATCCACCCTCCCGGTCTACGTCGCCGACGCAGACGGCGGAGTCATCGTCGACGTCGACGGCAACTCGCTGATCGACCTCGGTGCCGGTATCGCGGTGACCAGCGTCGGCGCCTCCAACCCGGCCGTCGTGTCCGCAGTTCAGGATCAGGTCGCGCACTTCACCCACACCTGTTTCATGGTCGCTCCGTACGAGGGCTACGTCGAGGTCGCCGAGCGTCTCGCCGAGCTCACCCCCGGTGACCACGAGAAGCGTTCCGTGCTGTTCAACTCCGGCGCAGAAGCCGTCGAGAACGCCGTCAAGATCGCCCGTCACGCAACCGGTCGCGACGCAGTCGTCGTCTTCGACCACGCGTACCACGGCCGCACCAACCTCACGATGGCACTGACCTCGAAGTCCATGCCGTACAAGAGCGGCTTCGGTCCGTTCGCCCCCGAGGTCTACCGCGTCCCGATGTCCTACCCGTACCGCGAGGGCCTCAATGTCGACGGCTCCAAGATCACCGGTGAGCAGGCCGCACAGCGCGCCATCACGATGATCGAGAAGCAGGTCGGCGCTGCCAACACGGCCGCCATCCTCATCGAGCCCATTCAGGGTGAGGGTGGATTCATCGTTCCCGCAGAAGGATTCCTCCCGACGCTCGTCGCGTGGGCCAAGGAGAACGGCGTCGTCTTCATCGCCGACGAGGTTCAGGCAGGCTTCGCTCGTACCGGCGCCTGGTTCGCCAGCGATCACGAGGGCATCGTCCCCGACCTGGTCACTCTCGCCAAGGGCATCGCAGGCGGCATGCCGCTCGCCGCTGTCACGGGCCGCGCCGAGCTCATCGACGCTGTCCACCCCGGCGGCCTCGGTGGCACCTACGGCGGTAACCCCGTCGCCTGCGCCGCTGCATTGGCGTCCATCGACCAGATGCGTGAGCTCGACCTCTGTGGCCGCGCACGCACCATCGAGTCGACCGTCGTCGGCCGAATGAACGCACTGGCAAAGGAACTCGACGTCATCGGTGACGTTCGCGGTCGCGGCGCGATGCTCGCCATCGAGCTGGTCAAGCCCGGTGGGCAGGAGCCGGACGCCGACATCACCAAGAAGATCGCCGCCGAATGCCTCGCTGCCGGCGTCGTGATCCTCACCTGCGGTACCTACGGCAACGTCATCCGTCTGCTCCCGCCGCTGGTCATCTCCGAAGAGCTGCTCGACGACGCGTTGACCGTCCTCGAGACCGCTATCCGCACTGCAGCACAGGGGAACTGACATGTCCAACGTCTCGGATCTTCTCGACTCGGTACCCAAGGGTCTCTGGCTCGGCGGCAAGCTCGTCCCGGCCGAGAAGACCTTTGCGGTCTACAACCCGGCAACGGGTGAGGAACTCGCCCAGGTAGCCGACGCCACCGCTGCCGACGGTATCCGCGCGCTCGACCTCGCCGCTGCGGCGCAGGAAGACTGGGCGGCCACTCCGGCACGTGTACGCGGCGAGATTCTGCGCACCGCCTTCGAATTGCTGCACGCCCGCGCCGAGGACTTCGCGCTGATGATGACCCTGGAAATGGGTAAGTCGTTGGCAGAGAGCCGCGGTGAGGTCAACTACGGCGGCGAATTCCTGCGCTGGTTCAGCGAGGAAGCAGTACGCATCGGCGGACGTTTCACGCAGGCTCCGGCCGGTAACGGTCGCATCCTGGTCACCAAGGAAGCCGTCGGACCGGTCCTCGCGATCACCCCGTGGAACTTCCCGCTCGCCATGGGCACACGCAAGATCGGACCGGCGCTGGCTGCCGGTTGCACCATCATCGTCAAGCCCGCCGAGGACACGCCGCTGACCATGCAGCTCCTCGGTCAGGTGTTCGCCGATGCCGGTCTGCCCGACGGTGTGCTCTCGATCCTCCCGACGTCCGACGCGGCCTCCATCAGTGGACCGCTGATGGAAGATGCGCGTCTGCGCAAGGTCACCTTCACCGGCTCCACTGGCGTGGGAAAGTTGTTGGTGCGCAATGCTGCTGACAAGCTGCTCCGCACGTCGATGGAACTCGGTGGCAATGCACCGTTCATCGTCTTCGACGACGCGGACATCGACGCAGCTGTCGACGGCGCAATGCTCGCGAAGATGCGTAACGGCGGCGAGGCCTGCACCGCGGCCAACCGCATCTACGTCGCCAACTCGGTGCGCGAGGAGTTCACCGACAAGTTCACCGCCAAGGTTGCGGCCTTGAAGGTGGGCGCCGGTGACGCCGAGGGCACCAACATCGGACCGCTGATCAACACCAAGCAGCTCGCAACCGTCACCGGACTCGTCGACGACGCCGTGTCCAAGGGTGCTCGCGTTCGCACCGGTGGATCGGCACCCGAAGGCCCCGGGTTCTTCTTCACCCCGACGGTCCTCGACCAGGTGCCCGCCGACGCGCGCCTGCTGAAGGAAGAGATCTTCGGACCCGTTGCGGCAGTGGTCGGTTTCGACACCGAAGACGAAGCGATCGCGGCTGCGAACAACACCGAGTACGGTCTCGTGGCGTACTTCTACACCCGCGACATCGACCGTGCGATGCGCGTCTCGGCCAAGCTGGACACCGGCATGGTCGGCGTCAATCGCGGCGCGATCTCCGATGCTGCCGCGCCGTTCGGTGGGGTGAAGGAATCGGGCTTCGGCCGTGAAGGCGGAACCGAGGGTATCGACGAGTATCTCGATACCAAGTACGTAGCGCTCTAACTTGCTGTGCGCCTTTATTAACCGCGGGCGGTTAATAAAGGCGCACAGTTGTCTATTGACCCAACGGAGTCGGGCGGTAGTACTTGCCCTCGTGGTAGAGCAGGGGCGCGGCAGCGGATTCGTCGTCTTCTTCGGCGTGAACCCGCGTGACGAGTCCGATGACCAGCGTGTGGTCGCCGACAGGGATCAACTGGTCGACCTTGACGCGCATCCAGCTGGGGGTGCCGTGCAGCACCGGTTCCCCGGTGTCGAGCACTGCCCACAGTGACTCGTCTGCAAAACGCTGATCGGCACTACGCGCAAAGCGCTGGGCCAAATGCTGCTGATGTTCGCCGAGAAGGTGGATCACCAAGGACTCGGCTGCCTTGAGGGCATTGATGCTCGACGACGTCTCCGCGATGTTGAACGAGACGAGCGGCGGCTCGAGGGAGACGGACGAGAACGAAGTGGCGGTGAAACCCACCGGGCCGGTACCCGAATCGAGGGTCACGACGGTGACACCGGCGGGGTGGCGGCGAAGCGCAGCGCGGTAGTCACCGGCGCAGATGCCGGTGGACAACTCGGGCGTCGCTGCTACTTCGGGGACGTCGGGGGTGGTGTGGCTGGAAACGGCATTCGGCTTGTCAGACAACGGGAACTCTCCGGCTGGAACTCGAGGTGTGCGGTGTGGTCGAGGTGACTGCGCTCGGCATACACAGACAGGCGTCGGTGCGGCACAGATCTACGTGCCGTCGACGCCAGTGGTTGCCGGCCGGGGTCCTGGTTGCAGTGCACATGGTGCGTCCAACTATAGGTGGACGCACGTCTGAGTGGTTTCGGACCGGGTTGGCTGAAGTGCTTCAGTCCATGTCGACGGCGAGGCCGGCGGTGATTCGGAGGAGTTCGGAGTACGTCGTGCGAAAGACGGTGTTGGGGTGCCCGGCGGCTGCCCACAACTCGGGGTACTGCTCGAGGGCGGTATCGATGTACGTCGGCAGGTTGGTGGGATGCCCGAGCGGAGCGACCCCACCGATCGGCTGGCCCGTCGCAGACTTCGCCATCTCCAGCGTCGCCCGCGTGAGCTTGCCTTCGAGGCGTTCGCCGGTGGCCTTCAGATTCACCTGATGCGCGCCGGAGACCAGCAGCAGGACCGGATCGTCGTCGAGAAGGAACACCAGTGACTTGGTGATCGCGCCTACCTCCACCCCGACGGCCGCCGCTGCCTCGGCCGCGGTGTGCGTGGCGTCGGGCTGCGTGACGATGACGCCGTGGTGACCCCGCGAGATCAGTGTTTCGGCGACGTGCGAGGCGTTGGGGTGGAGGAGGCTCGTCATGAGTTCAGACTAGGACTAGTCGGCGTTCGCCACAGCTGGAGTCGGCGTCGTGTCGGTGGACTTTCGGTTACGACGGATCGTGAAGCCGAACAGCATGACCGCACCGATCAGCGCGTACAGGAACAGCGTCAGAGCAGGCTGGCCGACGCCGACGTTGTTGAAGTAGACGATGCTCCGCACGCCTTCGGTGCCGGCGCCAGGTGTGATCCACCGGCCGATGGCGGCGTAGAACGAGGGAATCACGTTGGAGCCGAATGCGCCTCCCGCACTGGGATTGCCGAGGATCACGAAGACGGCGATAGCCAGCGGGACTGCCAGAACGCCGATGGCGGCGCGCAATCCGAGTGTGAACATGGCGGTGCCGAACACCACGGCTGTTCCCAGGATCCAGAGCGGGAACCAGTGGCCGGCGAAGGTTCCGAGTACGTGTGAGGTGATGAGGGCGCCGAGGGCTCCCGAGATGATCGAGTAGATCGCGATCACGCCCGTGTGTGCGCTTGCCTGGCGGAGAGTCTTCGGCGCACCGATGAACAGTCCGATGGCTGCCGCGAGGAGATAGCCGCCGACGACCCAGCCGACCGAGAGGTAGAAGCCGGAGAGGCCGCGGTTGTCGTGGGCTCCGACGGGGATCTCGTCGCGGACGACGAACTGTCGGTCCTGTGTCGCCTCGACCTTCGTGAACACCGCTTCGAGTGACGTAGCGATGGAGCTGCCGCCCGCGCTCGCGGTGATCAGGGTGTCCGCTCCGGCCGGGTTGATGACAAACGCGCCCTGGATCTCGCGGTCGTTGATCATGCGGCGAGCGGTCGCCGTGCTGTCGACCACCTGAGCGTCGAGCGGGCTGCCGTCGATGGCGTTGAGTTTGTCGGCGATCTGCTGATCCATGCCGTCGGGTGTGCCCTGATCGGCGATGACCGCGATTTCGATGTCTCGCGGAGTCGGCTGATGGAAGGCGGCGACGTAGCTGAGGATGAAGCCCATCTGCAGCAGGAGCACGCCGACGAACAGCGCGGCCATCACCTTGGGTGCGCCGTATTTCACCAGCAGATTGTCGTGGTGGTGTTCGTCGTGGGTGGAGCTGTTGTCTGGTGCGGCGTGTGCCGGATGCGTAGTGGTCACGAAAGAGTCCTGATCTTGTCGAAAGTAAAGAGCTTGTCAATACCCGAGGTATTGAATACTCTAGGTATCGTGACTGAATCTCGTCAACCGGACTGGACGCCGGTAACCCGCCCCGGACGTGACGTGGTGCGGCAAAGACTGCTCGACGCTGCGGCGGAAGAGTTTGCGGAGCGCGGATTCAGTGCTGCACGTCTCACTGAAGTTGCCCGCCGAGCGGGCTTCACCAAGGGGGCTGTCTACTCCAACTTCGAGTCGAAACAAGATCTGTTCGCCGAACTGTTCGCGCAACGGTCTCTCGAACTGGCCGGCCGTGTGCTTGCCGAGATCGCCGGGATGAACCCCGCCGACGCGGCGGGCAAAGGTGGCGAGGCCATTGCAACGTGGATGGTCGACGACCCGGGGTGGTCGCTTCTCGTCCTCGAATTCGGAGTGCTCGCCGGACGTGATCCGCAGATCGCTCAGGCGTACTTACGTGAGCGTCGCCACTTGCGCAGTCAACTCGTGGAGTTGATCGGTGAACGTGCCCGCGAATGGGGAGTGGACGATTCCTTCGATGTGCGGACCACTGCAATCTCGTTGATGGCCTTGATATCCGGGCTCGTTCTCGAGCACTCGGTGGATCCGGAAGAAGTTGATCAGAGCGTCATGGGTGCCGCCGTGACGGCACTCTTCGCCGGCGCCGTCGCACGGGCAGGATTGCCCTCCGTCTGAGTTGCTCGGTTGACAGGCAACAGATTTGAGAACTACCCTCTGGGTGCAGTACCTCGTTAGGTGAGGCTTCTGCACGAACACAGGCCACTGATCTCACGACGTCGAGAGACGCCCAAGGTTAGGACAGATCTCCCCGGCTTAAGGGGTGATCCAAAGTGGCTTCCCGGTCGCGATCGGGACACGTCGTGCAGTGCCAAAACTCGGACGTGGAGGTGTTTTCGCAGCTTGATGCCGGTTTCTTCCGGCGAAGGCGAGAGTACGTCGATATTCGGTTCTCCTGGCGTGTGCTGTGCGCATGTACTTGTGTGGCGTCATCGGACGCCCCGAACTTTCAGGAGGTGACCATCGTGGACGACCCGCCGAGTCGATATTCGACCCATCCTTCTGTTCTTGCCGACGATGCTCACCCCGGTCTTTTGCTCTTCAGTCACTGACTCTTTGCATCCTCGGCTTCATCTGCGCGGCTTTGCCGCGTCCGCTGACGACTTCCATTGTCGCTCAGCGCATTCTGCTGCCCTCATGCACTGGCATGGTCCGGCGTGTTCGGGCAGCCGAGGAGATTCGTCATGTCATTTTCCGTTCTCGCATTGCGGCCACGGCCCACGAGAAACAGTGCACAACAAACACATTCAACAGTCCTGGCAAAGGAAAGCGCACAGGAATTGGTCGACTACTCGGCCTCTGACACGCGCACCGTCCTCGCCGATCTGACCACGACGGCCAACGGCCTTCGCGACGATCAGATCGACGATCTTCGTCGGCAATACGGGCGCAACGATGTCCGCCACGACCGCCCGGCGCCGGCAATCGTGCAGTTCGCGGGGGCCTTCAAGAACCCGTTCATCCTGATCCTGGTATTCCTCGCCCTGATCATGGTCGGGACCGACGTGGTGTGGGCAGACCCGGAAGACGGTCCCTCCTACGAGGGCATCATCACCCTCGGGCTGATGATCTTTGTCAGTGTCTCACTGAGGTTCTGGCAGGAATACCGTTCGAGTCGCGCCGCCGAGGCGCTCAAGGCGATGGTTACGACGACCGTCGCGGCCACCCGCAAGATCAACAACACCGTGGTCACGGCTGAGATTCCGATCGAGCAGTTACTGCCAGGTGATGTAGTCCAGCTTGCCGCCGGCGACATGATCCCGGCCGATGTCCGCATCATTCGGGCCAAGGATCTACAGGTCAATCAGTCCATGCTCAGCGGTGAATCGATGCCGGCCGAGAAGTCGGCGGACCCGTCGTCGGGGATCGACGTCGATCGGCTGCTCGAAGCCGAGAACATCGGGTTCATGGGTACTTCCGTCGTGTCGGGCAGTGGCACCGCCGTTGCGGTACACACCGGCAAGCGGACCTACTTCGGTGCCATGACAGCACAATTGGCGTCCAAGCGACCCGAAACCAGCTTCGACGTCGGGGTGCGCAGTGTCAGCTACCTGCTGATCAAGTTCATGCTGATCATGGTTCCCGCGGTGTTCATCATCAACGGACTGACCAAGGACTGGAGCCAAGCACTACTCTTCGGCGTCGCCACCGCGGTGGGGTTGACTCCGGAAATGTTGCCGCTCATCGTGACGGCGAACCTGGCCAAGGGTGCGCTCCACATGTCGCGCAAGAAGGTGATCGTCAAGCAGATCAACGCGATTCAGAACTTCGGTGCCATGGACGGTCTGTGCACGGACAAGACCGGAACTCTCACCGAGGACCGCATCGTTCTCGGTGAGCATCTCGATACTGCCGGACGTAAGTCCGAGGACGTATTGCGGCTAGCGGCGGTCAATTCCGTGAATCAGACCGGATTGCGCAGTCTTCTCGACGACGCGGTGATCGAGGCCGCCGGTCCCGAAGTGGTCGAGGAGATCTCGCGTCGGCACGGGTTGGTGGACGAGATTCCCTTCGACTTCAAGCGCCGTCGACTCTCCGTGGTGGTCGACCACGGAGACGCCGATCTGATCGTAACCAAAGGTGCAGTGGAAGAGCTCCTTTCGGTCTGTGAATCGGTGGAACTGGACGGGGTGACCCACCAATTGACACCGGGATGGCTGGCCCGAGTCGACCGTCTGGTCGCGGAGCTGAACGGTCAAGGCAAGCGAGTGCTTGCGGTGGCAACCAAGACAGTCGTCGAAGAGCAGCGCCGCGAGTACTCGACGGCCGACGAAGAGGGCATGACCCTGGTCGGTCTGCTGGCATTCCTCGACCCGCCGAAGGAATCTGCGGCCGGGGCGATCGAAGCCCTCGCGAGCCACGGAGTCGCGGTCAAGGTAGTGACGGGTGACAACGAACTGGTCGCCGAAACCGTCTGCGGCAAAGTCGGTATCGATGTCGGGACCGTGGTCTCCGGCGCCGAGATCGAAGCGTTGAGCGACGACGCCCTCGACGAGTTGGTGCAGCGGACAACCGTATTCGCGAAGACGGATCCGATGCAGAAGGCACGCATTGTCGAATCGCTGCGCCGGGTCGGCCACACGGTTGGTTTCCTCGGTGACGGTGTCAACGACGCACCCGCACTGCGGGCTGCGGACGTCGGCATCTCCGTTGACACAGCGGCGGACATCGCCCGCGAATCCGCGGACATCATCTTGCTGGAGAAGGACCTCGGTGTACTCGAACAAGGAGTCATCGAAGGGCGTCGTACCTTCGGAAACATCCAGAAGTACATCAAGATGACTGCGTCGTCGAACTTCGGGAACGTCTTCTCGGTGCTCGTCGCCAGTGCCCTGCTGCCGTTCATCCCCATGATTCCCGTAGTTCTGTTGTTGCAGAACCTGATCTACGATCTCTCGATGCTCACGATCCCGTGGGACCGTGTCGACGACGACTTCCTCGCGAAGCCCCGCAAGTGGGAGACCAAGAGCCTTCGCCGGTTCATGGTGTTCATCGGCCCGATCAGTTCGATCTTCGATATCTCGACGTTCGCGCTGATGTGGTTCGTGTTCGCCGCCAACTCTCCCGAGCATGCAGCGCTGTTCCAATCGGGTTGGTTCATCGAGTCATTGATCTCGCAGACGCTGATCGTTCACATGATCCGCACCCGCAAGATCCCGTTCATCCAGTCGCGTGCATCGCTGCCGGTACTGCTCAGTACGGGCGCTGCCTGCGTCTTCGCGCTGGTGTTCCCGTTCACGTCCTGGGGTCATTCCCTCGGGTTGGTTTCACTGCCGTGGAACTACTTTCCGTGGCTGGTCCTCACCCTCGGGGCATACTGCGTCGTCACGCAGGTGGCCAAGGGAATGTTCATTCGTCGATTCGCGACCTGGCTCTAGGAGTTCACCGTGGAAATCCACGTCATCCTTGTGCGGATAGCGCTCGGGCTCGTCCTCGGCGCTGCCGTCGGTATCGAAAGGCAATGGCGCGCAAGGATGGCGGGTCTGCGAACCAACGCGTTGGTGAGCTTGGGTGCGACGCTCTTCGTCATCATGGGCGCGTACGGGTTTCAGGGCCCGGACGCTGATCCGACGCGCGTCGCAGCGCAGATCGTCTCGGGGATCGGTTTCCTCGGTGCTGGAGTGATCATGAAGCAGGGTGCGTCGGTCACCGGCCTGAACACTGCCGCCACTCTGTGGGCCACGGCCGCCGTCGGCGCACTGGCCGGAGGCGGAATGTACTGGGTCGCGGTGTTCGGGGCCGGCGCAATCATGTTGGCGAACACGCTGTTGAGGCCGTTGGGTCGGATGATGGATCACCAGCCTGCCCGAACCGGACGCGAAGAACCGCCCGCGGACTACACCTTCGAGGTGACCTGTCACGGCGACGCCGAAGCTCACATCAGAGGTCTTACCGTGCAGTCCATTTCGAGGCCCGAGTTTCAGCTCCGGTCAGTGCAGTCCTTCGACATCCCGGACAGCGACCGCGTGCGGGTGGTGGCCGAACTGGCTGCCGCGGAGCGTGACGACGGACTCCTGGAATCCGCCGTCAGCCGGCTTAGCCTGGAACCGTTGGTGACTCACGTTCGCTGGGAGGTGGAGCCGTCGAAGTAGATTCGGGGTCGCTGTCAGTCAGCGCGCATGTTCTTGCGGCGCAAGTGAGTTCCCCGGTGCAATGTTCGCGCAGTTGGACGGTGCAGGCTTGCCGTTCAAGCGGTCGTCGACCCAGGCGAGCGCACCGGGGAGCCAGAGCATGGCGCCGAGGAAGTGGCTGATGGTGTCGTACTGGTCGTACTGAATCGCCAGGCCGGCGTCGCAGTACTTGCGTGCGAGGGTGCGGACGTCGCCCGTGATCATCACGCCGTCTCCCGCTCCGACACCGGGGCCGCCGGGTTGGGTGCCCTCGATGGTGCCGTTGGCCGCCTGCGCGATGAACATCGGAATGGTCGGTGTCGCCGCGGTGCCCATGTTGATCTTGTTCACGACATCGACGTACTCGGGAACCGTATTGGGATCGGCGTACTCGGGTTTGACCAGATCCTGCCAGGTCAGTCCGGGATACTGTGCCAGCACATTGCCGATGGACGCGTCTTCGAGTCGAGCCATGACGTCGCGTCCACGGTCGCTGAGATACTTCCCGAAATCGATGTCGTACGAACGCGCAACGCCGACGACTGCCATGCCGACAACGCCACCCCACCCGATGCTTCCGCTCGCGTAGCGAAGGTTGTTGGCCGGATTGACCAGCACGCCGCCCTGCGCGGCACCGATCAAGTTGTCGTTGATCTCCGGTGCATATGCGGGAGCGAGGATCGAAGCCCAGTTGGTGGCGATCGCTCCGCCGGAGTAACCCATCAGCGCGATCTCTGCGTCGTCGGTGATTCCGGTTTCCGGGACATCGCGGGCGGCACGCAGAGCGTCGAGCGTCATCATCCCGTATTCGGGTCCGGCAGCGAAGTTTGCATCCGGGCCTTCGGTGTCCGGGACGACGATCGTGTAGCCGAGGGCGAAGAGCGGCCCGAACAAGGCTGCCTCGATGGACGTGAAGGTTCCGCCGACGTTGAAATTGCGCCCACTCGGCGTCCAATCTCCGATCGGGGTGTTGCCCGCGATGGCCCGCGACGGACTGTCGTCGGGGTTCAGTGAATCGTAAAAGGATTGGTACGAAACAACTTTATCCGGTTGAGCGTTGGCCGGGCGCAGGATCGAGGTGACGTTGGCCGACGGCTGACCGAGGGCGTCGGTTGATCGGTAGAGAACCTGGACTGCCTGTATCGGGGTCGGGATGTTGAGCACGGTGTACGGCACGGTGCGAGTCTCGAGTACCGCACCCGGGGCGTACGACGAGAGGGGTGCCGCGCCGTCGTAGCTGTAGAAACCGTCATCGGGGGACTTGGCAAGGACTGGCTGCGCGAGCGCTACCGGTGCGCCGACGCCTGTCAGTGCAAGCGCGAGTACTCCGACAACTGCGCGAGATAAGACCCTTGACGACATACTCGTCCTCCACATTGGTGTGCCACGCCCCACCCTGAGATCGTGGTGTGACGACCACCATATATTACTCGTGGGTAATGTGGGGATCGGTCAGATCGGTCGTCGTATCGAGGTCTCGACGTAGGAAGATTTCGGAGGACTCGCCTGGGAGTAAAAGAACTCCCGCGTCGGTATATCCCATTGCGCGATAGAAGTTCTGGGCTGATTCGTCGGCGAGTGTGGAGGTGAGGACCTGCGAGTGTCCCGCGCGGCTCATGCGTTTTTCCCAATCTGTGACCAAAGCGCGACCGATGCCTTGGCCGCGGTTCGAAGACAGGACGGTCAGCATGTTCATGAACGGAATCTCGTCCCAGAACAAGCCCCAGCGCAGCCATCCGATTGGATTACCGTAGTCCTCGGCGATGAGTATCCGGCCGCGTTGGACCACTGACGCGAGTTCCTCGGCACCGACGTGCGAGTCGTGCTCACGTAAGAACGGCAAGTCTGTCTGCGCTGCGACGCGAATGTTCACCACAGAAGTCAGTATCGCCGTTCAGTCGGAGTTGATGGCGTTCGGCTTGGACAGGTAGACGACTCCGGGGATGTGGCTGGGGTCCGGCGGCAATTGGGAGTAGCCCGCTCGGGTGTACAGGAGAATGTTCCGCAGGCTCCTGCTTCCGGTGAACAGCTCGAAACGTGTGATGCGCTCCGGAGCGTTCTGTTCCACGTGCTGCAAGAGGCGTCGGCCGAGGCCGTTGCCCGCCAAGTCCGGTGCCACCATGAGGCGACCGATCTGCCATGCGGTTCCGTCCGCGGTTCCTCGCACGGCCCCGACGAGCCGGCCGCCGCGTCGTGCGGTCCAGACAGTCGACTCCTGAACCCAGGCTCGGACCGTGGGTAGGTCCTCGTGGAGCGGGGGTATGTCCATGCTGTTGTTGGAGATTGCTTCCGAAACCCAGCAACAGCGTTGTAGAACAAGGATTTCCGCGGCGTCCTCGTCCGTTGCGCGCTCTATGACTATCTCGTTCATTGTCAGTCTTCGTTGTCGACTTGTTCTTCACGAGGGAGATCGGACGCCTTCGGGGCGGCGGGGACCCATTCACGGAGCGGTTGAACGACTTCGGAGTAGAAGATTTCGGCCGAACTGGTCACACTGTTGATGAAACTCGCAGCAGTACCCGAACGCTTGCTGCCGAGTGTGAAGGACTGTGTCAGTACGAATGAACTGAGTTGGCCGCCTTGACTGTCTGTCAACAGACGTGGCGTTGTGCGCGCGGATGCAACGGTCTCGCAAGTCGACGAGGCCGGGCCAGTGAACAACGCTTCGACCAACAATTCGGCAGGAGCATTCTTCAACTGACGCAAAACCCAGGTGACTCGTTTTCCCGAAGTGCCTTCGTCTGGTGCAGAAACCGTTGTACTACAGCTCACTTTGTTGGTTCTCAAATCAGCAGTAACCCGTAGCTCTCCGGCTGCGTCGGGGATTCGGAGGGTGGCGCTGAAGGTGCCGTCGTTCGCCAATTCGTTGACCGTCAGCGCGGTACGCGCATCCGCATCGTTGACCACCCGACGGGGCAACACGTGTTTGACGACGACACCGAGATCTGCAGTGAACCGCAGCGCAAGGTTCCGCGCGAGCGCGATCCACGACTGAGCGACCGCCGCTGCCTTCGGATCTCCAGGACGTAGAGTTCCGGCGCTCACGGAATCGCGTATCGATACCCAGTGCCGACCCATGTCGACGAACTCCGCGGCCCCGGACTTGGGATGTTCGATGTACCGGAGAAATTCGCTGAGAATCCAACCTTGCAGCGGATTGTCGATTCCGCCGTGCGAGAGCACCATCCGAGCCTCGTGGATGACTTCTGCCCAAGAGAGATGCCGCAGCGCAACTTTGGTGAGCTTGCGCTTGTCCACCTCGACGGGTAATTCGCCGGCGCCGGCAGGCAAGTCGTTGGACAGGCTGATCACGACGTCGTACTTGTTCTTCTTGGCGACGTCGAGATAGTTTTCGAGCTGCTCTCGGGTTTGGGTGCCTGCTCCAGTCTTTGCCTCGAGCAAGCCGGTCCAGAGCCGGCTTCCGCGGGCGATGCGCCACACTGCATCCGGGATCACCCGAGATTCACCTTTGACGTAGGGAACTTCGACATAGCCCTCGAACGAGCCGGCCGGCGCGCCCACGCGGGACGAAACCGCCCGCGCAAACAATGGAACCGCTTGCATCGTGGAAACCAATGCCGACGTGGTGCGTCGTTCTTGTTCCTCACCGGTTCCGACGCCGATCACAGAGAAGAGTCGTGCAGGTTGCCAGGCCTCGGACTCTGCGTGCTTGAATTCGGGTAGTGGGGCTTTCTTGGGCACCGGCTTCGCTGTACGAACACCACGCTGTCGGACGGGCTTCGCGGGCGTTGAGGGCTCTGTGACTGACGGTTCCTGTTCCGATATCGGTTGGATTGCCTCGAGCTCAGGTGACCCAGGCTCCTCGACGGGGGCATCCTCACTCACGTCGACTCCGAAGTCTTCGGCGAGCCCGGCGAGGCCTGAAGCCCAACCTTGGCCGATTGCGCGAAGTTTCCACTTCCCGCTACGTCGATAGACCTGGCCGAAGACGAATGCGGTTTCGGTGGACGCGTCGGCGGTGACGTATTGGGCGATAGGAGAGCCACCGGAATCAACCAGTTGGAGCGCAAGTTTGCCGAGGTCGCCGAAAGAGCCGGTGTCGACGCTGCCTATCAAAGCGATCGCGTCGACCTGATCGGGTACAGCAGCGAGGTGGACGAGGAGGCGCTCGTGTGGACCGGATTCGGCTTCGCGGCGGCCGAGATAGCGAACCGAGCCGTCAGCAGATTCCTGTTGGTTGTAGAAGACGAAGTCTGCGTCGGACCTGACTTTTCCGTCGGCACCCAGAAGCAATGCCGAGGCATCGACACCGAATTCCGTATTGTCCCAGGTGATCACGATGTCGATCTGATCGAGTTCGTCGGGGAGCTCGATGTTCTGGCCTTTGGACAGAAATTGGTCTTCCACGAATTTCCCCTCATCGCTGTGCACAGTCGGATTTCGCCTCTTGATTGTCCAGGGGCAGATCGAATTTTGTGTGGTTTCGAATCCGCAGGGCAATTGTTCAGCCGCAGGCTGAATTTGGCGCGCGGCTGAACAATTGGCGCGCGGCTGGGAATGCAGAGAGTTTCAATTCAGGCATAACAAACAAAACGCCCGCAACCAATTGGTCGCGGGCGTTTCGTGAAAAGAACGTCAGACAGTTGCCGGAGTGTTCTCGTCTAACTTCGGATCTTCGTTCGCGATTCGCTTGTTGCGAATGAGGCTGCTGATGAAAGCAGCGCCGATCAAGAAGACACCGACCAGGCCGGTGATGATCTCGTTGATGTGAACGCCGATGGACACCATCAAGATGACGGCCAGAGCGCCGATGGCCCAGTGCGCACCGTGCTCGAGGTAGACGTAATCGGAGAGCGTGCCCTTGCGGACCAGGAAGACCGTGATGGAACGGACGAACATCGCGCCGACGAAGCCGAGGCCGAGGGCGATGATGATCGGGTCTGCCGTGATGGCGAATGCGCCGATGACGCCGTCGAAGGAGAAGGACGCGTCGAGGACCTCGAGGTAGAGGAACAGGAAGAAGCCGGCCTTACCGGTCGCTTTCGCGAGCTGCGTGGGGCCGCCGGACTTGGCGGTTTCTTCCTCTTCGCCTTCTTCCGGCAGGTTGAACAGTTCACCCAGTCCGTTGACCGCGATGTAGGTGATCATGCCCAGAACACCGGAGATCATGACGGTGGAAACCTTGTCGTCAGCAGCGAGGAAAGAACCACTGAGAACCAGGACGATGCCGGCCACGACGACGGAGAGCTGATCGAGCTTGCCGATGCGAGCGAGGGGCTTCTCCAGCCAAGACAGCCAGGTGATCTCACGCTCTTCGAAGATGAAACCGAGGAAGAGCATCAGCAGGAACATGCCACCGAAGGCAGCGATCTGCGGGTGAGCGTCGGTGAGGATGGTTTCGTAGCTCGGCTCGCCGTTGGCGAAGTACGCGGCGTCGTCCGCAGGCGGGTTCAATGCCAGATCGAGTGCAGCAACGGGTCCGAGACCGGATGCAGCCCAGACGATCACGAGTGGAAACACCAGACGCATACCGAAGACGGCGATGATGACGCCGATGGTGAGGAAGATCTTCTGCCAGAATTCACTCATTCTCTGCAGAACAGTGGCGTTGATGACGGCGTTGTCGAAGGAAAGCGAGATTTCCAGAATCGACAGGATGATGACGAGGAACAGTGCCTCAGGTCCGCCGTAGATGAACGCAACGATCATCGCGAGGATCGAAATTGCGATGGATAAACCGAATATTCGCAGTACCACGGAGCGTGGCCCTTTCTAGTTGGTCAATGCAGAGTGGTTACTGCAAGCGGTCTCTCACCGCATCCGAACGTGAAAACGGGGAGGGTTCCACAGACTACTGCGGAACCTTCCCCGAGTCAGCTCGTCGAGAGCGAAGATCAGACGTTGACGCCGTAATCGCGCGCGATGCCCGCGAGGCCGGACGCGTAGCCCTGGCCGATTGCGCGGAACTTCCACTCTGCACCGTTGCGGTACAGCTCACCGAAGACCATGGCGGTCTCGGTGGAAGCGTCCTCGGAGAGGTCGTAACGAGCGAGCTCGTTGCCGTTCGACTTGTCGACTACGCGGATGTACGCGTTGCGGACCTGGCCGAAGGACTGCGAGCGAGCTTCTGCGTCGTAGATCGAGACGGGGAAGACAACGCTCTCGACCTCGGCAGGAACCGCTGCGAGGTTCACGTCGATCTGCTCGTCGTCGCCTTCGCCTTCGCCGTCCGTGTTGTCACCCTTGTGCTCGATCGAGCCGTCGGGCGAACGGAGGTTGTTGAAGAAGATGAAGTGCTGGTCGGAGAGGACCTTCTTGTTCGAGCCTGCGCCGATTGCGCTGGCGTCGAGGTCGAAAGCAGCTCCGGTGGTGGAACGTGCGTCCCAGCCCAGGCCGACGACCACTGCAGTCAGGTTCGGGGCCTCCTTCGTGAGAGAGACATTGCCGCCTTTGGTCAAGCTGACGCCCATTCAGGGGTCCTTTCAAGAGGAGAGACAAGGCCCACTACGACGCGAAGTCGTCTTGGGAGTGTGTTTACCTCCACCACCCTAACCGCAGTTCCGGTGTGTTCGCCGTAACAGCAGAATTACGAACCGAGAAGCGAAGTGCTGGACCCGTAGGATTCAATCGTGGTGGGAAGATGGTCGGAGCGCTTCAATCGGGGGGCAAGAGTGGGGGAGTCGGTCAGTCGTGCGCGGGAGGCGCAGACGGCCATGGTTTCGGCGTTCCTCGACATGGACAAGCGGCAGACCATCGCGTCGGCAGCAGTCGACGCTTCCGCCGAGCTGTACCCCGAGCGAGGGCTGCGCGCTGCGTGGGAACCCGTTCGGGATCGGTGCTTCCAGGCTGCGTCGGACTACCTCGACACATCCGAGCGCTATGGCAACGATCAGGTACTTCACCAGAACCCGAACGGTGCTCGGGCGGCGTTCGAAAAGTCGGTAGCCGAACTCGTCGAGGCGGCAAAGGGCGTCGACGCCTTCTACAACGGGCATCGTGCGCACCTCGAGCAGGCGACGGTCACGATGTCCGCCATTCCCGTCCTCGGCCAGCAGGCCCGAACCCTGGCGAACGCCGTCCGGGAAAAACTGGCTGCCACCGATCAGCGCTATCGCGAGTACCCGTCGGTGGTGACGGCCTCCGAACACCTCGACGACGCGGTTGCAGCGCTCGACAATGCGCGCTCATCCGGTCGCGCCGACGCAGTCCGCACGCGGGCCGAGAGTGTCCGCGAAGCGGTATCGGCGCTCGAGGAAGCATTGGCAGAAGCCCCGTCGACCCAGCACCGTGCCGAGATGACGATTTCCTCGGTCTCGACCAGGTTGTCGGCAGTGCGCACTCGAGTGGACCGCCTGGATCCGGCGTACTCCGCATTGCTGCGCGAGTTCAACGCCGCGAGTTCTGCTGACCTCGTCGACAACAGCAGTCGCAGCCGAGCGCATATCGATCAGGCCGACATCGATCTCAAGGAAGCGAAGCAGTCGCTGGCTGCGGGAAACCCCGAACATGCACTGGCTTTGATGGCCGAAGCCCGCGTGCACCTCGCCGACGCCGAAGCGTGTGCCGACGCCGTGACGGACCGTCTCGCTACTCTGCGTGCAGTCCGGGCAGATCCGAGCCAAAAGGAACGTGAGGTTCGTTTCCGGCTGAAAGACGCCCAGATGTTCGCTGTTAACCAAGGGTTGGTGGCGGAGTGGGGCTCCGTACTCGATGCTCAACTAGCAAGGATCGAGCGAGCGAGTGCGTCACTGTCGGGAACTCATCCGGACTACTGGTCGTATGTATTACAGCTGGACTCGGTATCGACGTTCATCACCGAAGTTGTCGAGAAGATGCGGGCGCGAGCCGGCAAAAACTGAATGGTCGGGCCGATCGGGGGATCGGAGTTGCTCGACGCGTTGTCACAGGGGGTCGTTTCATGGACTTGATTGCGGTTACAGAGAGAAGAGAAATGCAGCACTTTCAACATCTCGAGGATGACGTGCGGGAGCAACTGTTCCTGCATGCGCCTCGATCGTTCGCGGATTCCGACGAGAGGGATCTGCTCGCGATTGCTCTGGGTGCAACTCTCTACGTTCCTGCCACCCGAGCCGGGTTGGCCGACATCGTGGTCAAGCGTGCGTCCGAGGGCGTCAGCTCGATGGTGCTTGATCTCGAGGACGCCGTCGCGGATCACGAGGTGGAGTCGGCGCGAGCGAACGCGGTTGACGCTCTCGACAAGATCGCGTCCACCGACGCCGTCGGCATGCTGCTGTTCGTACGGGTCCGTGAAGTCGCGGACATCCACAAGGTCGCCGCGTCGTTGACCGAGGGGCGCGCCGCGCTCACCGGGTTCGTCATCCCGAAGTTCGGCAGCGAGTCCGGCCCCGTGTTTCTCGACGCCGTCGCGGACGCATCCGAGTTGCTGGGCAAGCATCTCTACGCGATGCCGGTACTCGAATCACCCGCGCTTGTGCACCGCGATACTCGCGATCTCGAATTGCGCACCATCAGTGGGATTCTCGCGCAACACCGCGATCGAATCCTTGCCGTCCGCATCGGCGCCACCGACATGTGCAGCACCTTCGGCATCCGTCGTGACCGCGATCTGACCATCTACGACGTGCGCGTGGTGGTCGACGTCATCGCCGACATCGTCAACTATCTCGGGCGCGCGGACGGTTCGGGTTTTGTCATCACCGGGCCCGTGTGGGAGTACTTCGCCGATCACGAACGCATGTTCCGGCCGATGCTGCGCGCCACCCCGTTCGAGGAACACGACGCCGTCCGGTTCCGTCAGCATCTCGTCAGCCGCGACCTCGACGGTCTGCTCCGTGAGATCGCGCTGGACCGAGCCAACGGAATCCAGGGCAAGACGGTCATCCACCCGTCGCACGTCGCAGCGGTCAATGCACTGTCCGCTGTCACGCACGAGGAATATCACGATGCCCTCGACATTCTCGGTGCCGACGCCGGGGGAGTTCAGGCGTCCGGCTACCGGAACAAGATGAACGAGATGAAGCCGCACCGCAATTGGGCCCATCAGACTGCGCTCCGAGCTCACGTGTTCGGTGTGACCAACAAGGGAATCACGTTCGTCGAGTTGCTGACGGCGTTGGTCGATCGATGACAGAGCTTGTCCAGTCCAAGGACGTTCCCTGGGCTACAGCAGAATTCGGCTTGGACCTCGTTCACGGTGATTCGTCACTCGGGCATTCGGTGCCCGATCTGGTGATCCCGGGACTTCGGCGGAATCCGCGTCGCGCTCATCTGCTGGTGTCCACCGTGCTGGGAAAGCACGTGCCCACCGAGCCGTCCGTGGTCATCGGCGCTGCCGACGACCTCGGCGATCTGGTGCGGACCACCCTCGGTGAGGGTGTCGACGTCGTCGTTCTCGGGTTTGCCGAAACCGCAACAGGTTTGGGCCACTGCGTCGCAGCTCGCCTGCACGCTCACTGCTACCTGCACTCCACGCGCCGAGACGTACCAGGGGCTACGACGCTCGCCGGATTCGAGGAGGGGCACTCGCACGCCACGAGCCATCTGATGCAGCCGACGTCCGCCGAACTGTTCGAGAACGACCTGCCTCTGGTCCTCGTCGACGACGAGATCTCCACCGGCGCCACCGCGATCGATGCCATCCGGGCGCTGCACGGGCAATGCCCGCGAAGCCGCTACGTCGTGGCCTCGCTGGTGGACATGAGAACCGAGGAACACCGAGTCGCCGGCGAAGCCGCGGCGGCAGAGTTGAATGTACGAATCGACTACGTCTCTCTCGCTTCGGGTTCGACGGTCCTGCCCGACGGCCTGACCGAGCGCGTCACGGCGCTGGATGCTCCCGATCTCAATCCGATCGGTGATCGCCGCGGCACGCTGTCTCAGATGGATCTGCCGTGGCCGGCACATGTCCCCGACGGTGGCAGGCACGGCTTTCTCGACGGCGACACCGCGGCATTCGAGTCAGCCGTCGAGGCAGCGGTGTCCATTCTCGGATCGTCGATCGACGCGTCGCGTGCTGTGATCGTGATCGGTCACGAGGAGTTGATGTACCTGCCACTGCGCATCGCTGCGGGCTTGGAAAGCTCTGGGCGAGCAGTTCGTTACCAGACCACGACGCGTTCACCCGCCTACGTCGTTGACGTGCCGGGATACCCGCTGCGTCGCGGGTTCACCTTTCCGGCGCCCGAACTGGGCGAGAACGAGCCTCGATTCGTCTACAACGCGCAGTGGCCTGATGCGGCGGTCGACGCCCTTGCGTTGCTGGTCATCGACGAGCCCGCCGACACCGATCGGTTGACGGCGATGGACGGAGTGGTCGAGGTGTTGCGGAACTCCGGCACCGACGTCCTGGTCGCCACCGTTCGCGGGGCCGATCCGTCGGCGCTGCGAGATTCCAGAGCAGGGAGCTCGTCATGAACGAACCATTGGTCGGGCCCGAATTCGGTTCGTACGCGCCGGGCGAAGTGAAGTGGCTGCTCAAGGATCTCTCGCACGTGGATCTCGAAGCGGATGTATCCGTGCGCGAGAAGCGTATTCAGTCGGGTGAGGCGCACTATGCCGAGTCTCTTCCCATCGAGTACCAACCCGATCAGGCATACCGGGATCTTTTCGAGACGGTGCTCGCCGAGAGCGCTCCACGGTTGGCGCGCGCTGTCGGGACCGTGATGGACCTGGTCTTGGCCGAGCGGGGGAGTGACATCACGCTGGTCTCACTCGCCCGGGCCGGAACACCGATCGGGATTCTGATGCGGCGCTGGGCCCAGCAGACCCGCGGGTTGACGTTGCCGCACTATGCGGTGTCCATCGTCCGTGGCAAAGGAATCGATTCCGTCGCACTCGATTATCTTGCGCACCATCACGACTCGGAGAACGTCGTCTTCGTCGACGGCTGGACGGGCAAGGGCGCCATCGCCCGCGAACTCGACGCAGCGTTGACGGAGTACCACGAGGCAGGCGGAGCGAAGTTCGACTCCGATCTGGCTGTTCTCGCCGACCCCGGACACTGCGTGCGAACGTACGGGACCCGTGACGACTTCCTGATCGCGTCGGCGTGCCTCAATTCGACGGTGTCCGGCTTGGTCTCACGAACTGTCCTCAACGACACCCTCATCGGGCCCGGCGATTTCCACGGCGCCAAGTTCTACGCCGACCTCGCCGACGTCGACGTTTCCAACAGGTTGCTCGACGTGGTCTCGGCCGAGTTCGATTCGGTTCGCGGCGACGCAGCGGATTCTCTTGCTGCAGTGCTCGATTCCGATCGGACGCCGACCTGGGCCGGTTGGGAGTCGGTGGAGAAGGTGCAGGCCGAGTACGGGATCTCGACGGTCAACTTCGTCAAACCCGGTGTCGGAGAAACAACCAGGGTGCTGCTGCGCCGGCTTCCCTGGAAGGTTCTGGTGCGCGAACTCGAAGCCCCGGAGCACGCACACATCCGGTTGTTGGCACAGGCCCGTGGGGTCCCGGTCGAGGTCGTCCCGGATCTCGCCTACTCGTGTGTCGGCCTGATCAAGGACATCACGTGAGCCGTGTGGACACCGCTGCGTCCCAGGTCCTGATCGCCACGGATCTGGATCGCACGATGATCTATTCGCAGGCCGCGATCGGCGGCGATCCCAGTGGCTCCGACCTGGATTCGGCACCGAGCCCGCTGTGCGTCGAATACTACAACGGCGGTCCGCTCTCGCACATGAGCGTCGAATCGATCGAACTGCTGACCGCGCTCAGCTCGCGGGTTCCGGTAATTCCGACGACGACCAGGACCATTGCGCAGTTCCAGCGGATCGATCTTCCCGGCGGACCGTGGAAGTACGCGATCACGAGCAACGGCGGAAACATCCTCGTAGACGGCGAAGCCGATCGCGACTGGCGAAACGAGATCGACCGTTCGACCCGTAAGTCCGGCGCCGAGTTGCCGCAGGTTCAGGCGGAACTGGAATCGCGGATCGACTCGAGCTGGGTCAGCTCCATTCGTGTTGCCGACGACCTGTTTCCATACCTGGTCGTCGATCTGGCCGTGATGCCGAGTGATTTCGAAACCGAATGGAATGGGTGGTGCGTGACGCGGGGCTGGAACGTCTCGCGTCAAGGCCGCAAGATCTACACGATGCCCGACGCGGTCTCGAAGTCACGAGCGCTGGCAGAGGTGCGCCGCAGACTGGTCGAGTCGGGTGATCTGGATCAGTCCGCCGTCGTGATCTCGGCTGGTGACGGCGCATTGGATGCGGATATGCTCGAATACTCCGATTTCGCGATCAGGCCCAGGCACGGTGAGCTGGAAGAACTGAATTGGCAACGGCCGACCGTTACTGTGACAGAAAGGTCCGGTATCGCAGCGAGCGCGGAGATCTTGCGGTGGTTCTCTTCCGCGCTCGGGTAATACACGCTCTCTATGAAGGGGATTTAGTTGTCTGTATCGCTTGCCAAAGGGCAGAACGGCCCGCTGGACGTCTCGGATGTAGTTGTCTCGGTTCAGCTGGCTGCGGCCGCTGACTTGTCTGCACTCCTCGTGACGAGCAACGGAAAAGTTCGTTCCGACGCCGACTTCGTCTTCTTCAACCAGCCGACCGGACCCGGCGTGCAATTGGTACCCAACCCGGGTGGCATTGCCTCACTCCGAGTCTCACTCGCCGGCGTACCCGCCGATATCGAGCAGGTTCGCGCCGTCATCACGCTCGACGACGCTTCGTCGAACTTCGGGCGCACTGCTGCACCGACCGCTCGGGTCTCCGATGCGGCCGGGAACGTGTTGTACGAGTACGTGATCGACGGCCTCACCACCGAGTCCATCGTCATCGCGCTCGAGGTGTACCGACGCCAGGGTGCATGGAAGGTGCGCGCCGTCGGCCAGGGGTACGCGGGTGGATTTGCCGCGCTGGTCACCGATCATGGTGTGTCCGTCGACGATGCACCACCGCCGCCTCCCACTCCGGTCGCGGCTCCGGCGCCGATCACCCCGCCCTCGTCCGTCGCTCCTACACCGCCGGCGTACAACCAGCCGCCGCAGCAGCAGCCTTCGTACAACGCGCCGCCGGTTCCGCCGGCCCCGCCCGCGTACAACCAGCCGCCTGCCTACAACCAGGGACCGACGCCGCCGGCCTACCCGCCGGCGCAGCAGCCTGCGTACAACCAGCAGCCGACGTACAACCAGCAGCCGACGTACAACCAGGCGCCCCCGGCGCCTCCCGTGCAGAACCAGCCGCCGGCGCAGCAGCCCGAGGTGAGCCTGGTCAAGGGACGCCCCGTCAGCCTGACCAAGGGCCAGAAGGTCACACTCCGCAAGGAGGGCGGCGTCGCGCTCACCATGATCCAGATGGGTCTGGGTTGGGATCCGATCAAGAAGAGCGGCCTGTTCGGAAGCCGTACCGCCGACGTCGACCTCGACGCTTCGGCACTCCTGTACGCCGACGGCAACCTCGTCGACGTCTGCTACTACGGTCAGTTGACGTCCAAGGACGGCTCGGTCCGTCACATGGGTGACAACCTGACCGGCGACGGAGACGGCGACGACGAGGTCATGCTCGTCGATCTGCAGCGGGTCCCGGCTCACGTGACCACCGTGATCTTCACCGTGACCTCGTACCGCGGACACACGTTCGAGCAGGTCTCCAACGCTTTCTGCCGTCTCGTGGACAGCACCACCAACTCCGAGCTCGCTCGATACACGCTCCAGGGCGGCATGGCTTTCACCGGAATGGTGATGGCAAAGGTGTACCGCGTGAACGGTGAATGGAAGCTGCAGGCCATCGGTGAAGGTATCCAGGCCAAGCACGCAGGAGAAGCTGCGCCGCAGCTGGGCCGTTTCCTCACTGCTTGAGTCGAGACTGCATAGTCGAGATGAATCCGGTTCGGCGGTAGGTGATTTCGATCGCCGTCCGTCGAACCGGACATCGTTTCCCCCTCTGTGCGTTAACCTCATGCGGCATGTCGAGCCGTCAGTCGAGCGGCCGTGCGCGAGAGGACTTGGCACAGTAGATGATCATTCGAGGGAAACTTCTCGGTCGGGCGGCGGCCGTCGCAGGCGTTGTGCTGGCGCTCGTGAGCACCGGAATCGCGCAGGCTTCGGTGCCGCAGTCGGAAACGCTGTCAGGTCTATCCGGCACCGGGATCAAGTACGTCGCCCTCGGTGACTCCCGCGCCTCCGGCCCAAGGCTGGAACCGATGTACCCCGACGCCTGTTCGCGTTCGTACGAGAACTTCGCGGGCAAGATCTCTCGGGCACTCGAGGTCGCGGAGTTCGCCGACGTCTCTTGCAGCGCGGCACGCGCCGAGAACATCATCGACACTCCACAGCTGATTCCGAACTACTGGCCTGTCCAACTCGATGCCGTTCACCCGGACACCGACCTGATCACCATCTCGATCGGCGGCAACGACTCCAACAGCATCTTCCTCGGCCCCCTGTGCGTCGCTCCGGGGCCAGGAACCGATCGTGGATGCCGGTACGACCCGCTCGCGAATTCCGTCGCCCAATCCGGAATCGACCGGGCTGCCGGAGAATTGGATCGCATCCTGACTGCGGTCACGCAGCGCGCGCCTAACGCTCGCATCTACCTGATCGGTGAGGGCGGCATGATCTCCTCTCGCGGATGCTGGCCGAACATTCCGTTCTCAGACGCCGACGCATCCTGGTTCATGGACTACTTCGCTCGCTACAACACGAAGTTCGACGAGGTCGCCCACGCCCACGGTGTGCGCACTGTCGACATTGCGGCGGCGAGCATCGCCGGCGGGCACGACGCATGTGCGAGTGCAGATCAGCGTTGGTTCGAAGGCCTGTTCTCGGAGTCGACGGCGCAACGCTTGCACTTCACGGACGCTGGGATGACCGCGGTGGCCGATCTAGTGGTGGCGGACGTGCAAGGCTGACCGAGAGAGCCCGGTCATGGCATAGTTCGCTGCTGTGGGTATGACTTTTGTTCCCGGACAGAACGCGCCGCTGCAGGCGCCCGTGGTGACGTTTCGAGCCGAGAGCCAGACGCCGTTCGACGTGTCGGCGCTGGTAGCGGACGCGAACCTGCGGGCATTGGCGTCCGCGGACTTCGTGTTCTACAACCAACCATCCACCGCTGGAGTGCAACTCGACGAGAGTGGCATCCGGATGGAACTCGATCGACTTCACCCCGATGCGGCAGCGGTGTTGTGCATCGTCAGCGTGGATCCGGCAGCGACGGCCGCGGGCGCCTTTCGCACGGCCGGGCTCTCCGCCACCCTGAGCGATCAATCCGGTTCGGTCCTGGCCGAATTCGCGATCCCCACCGCAGGTACCGAGACAGCG
Source organism: Rhodococcus sp. YL-1 (assembly GCF_001942025.1). Lineage (NCBI taxonomy): Bacteria > Bacillati > Actinomycetota > Actinomycetes > Mycobacteriales > Nocardiaceae > Rhodococcus > Rhodococcus sp. YL-1. The sequence goes on from NZ_CP017299.1 coordinate 678,645, forward strand.
GTCATCTGCTGGGAGCTGTACCGAAAGTCCGGTGCCTGGAAGATTCGGGCCGTAGGGCAGGGCTATGCGGGTGGTCTGGCGGAACTGATCTCGGTGCACGGCGTCGAGGTGGACGACGAGCCGGCACAACCAGCTCCGACAGCCGCGCCCGCGTGGGACTCCGCCGTGGAGCCGTTGGAGGTGGGCCGAGGCCTCGAGCGCGCGTGGATGATCTTCGAGGATGCCTCACGATCTGCCGCTTCCTTCGTCTCCAGCAGCGAGTACGCGCTTGCCCGTTTGGACGAAGATCTGACCGCTGCCGTCGCAGATCCGTCGTTGCGGAACTCGGCAGCGGGAGTGGCGGCGCGCGACGCCGCACAGAAGCGTCACGACGACCTCGTCTCACTCGCACGGGACAACCACGCCCGCGACAGCGCTCAGCTTGCGCACGAACTCGGTGTGATCGACGGCGTGCTCCCACGGTCGATGGCGTCGTGGAAGTCGGTATCCTGGGCGGGTACAACCGATCCGGCCCAGATCACGGCCGTCAGCGACGGAATGCGTCTTGGCGAGCTGTCGGCTCCGGACCGCGGCACGCTCACCGTTCCCTACTGCGTCCCGTTGCCACTGCGCCGGCCGATCTGGGTGGACAGTACGTCGAGCAAAGCAGCGCTCGGTCTGATCAGTGCCGTCACCGTGCGCGTCATGGCCGCCGGCCCGATGCCGCTACTCGACGTCGTCGACCTGACCGGCTCGCTCACGCCACTGACCGACCGACTGGCACCGATGCTCGCGGGGCCGGTCATCACCGCTCACACCGAGATCTCGGCGCGCTTGCGGGCACTGGCCGAGGCCGTCGACATGGGCGAACTCGCGCGAATGAGTGGTGTCGCAGATGGCCCGAGTTCCCTACGACTGTTGATCCTCAGCGATTTCCCGCACGGATATTCCGCCGAAGACGCACAGACCATCATGTTCCTCGCCGAACGCGGACCGGGAATCGGTTTGTCGATACTGATTGTCGGAGAGGACGAGTCGAACTTCGCGGAAGAATCCGTCGCCGCGCTGTCCGAGGGGTGCCAACATCTTTCGGCAGCAGGGCAGACGGAGGTTCACGATCCGTGGACCCGCACGCAATGGCACTTCACCCCGGACGTGCTCGACCCGATCTCCGAGTCGCGAATTCTGGCAGTGTTCGACCGCACCTAGCGGCCGATGGCGGATTGCCGAGCGCACAGGCAGAGTGGTGGTACGACCACGCGCGGTGTGTGGCGGCAATACTCGAGGAGACTCATGGCATTCTGGGATCAGTTGAAGGCTAAGGCTCAGGAGATGAACGGCCAGCTCAAGACAAAGACCAGCCAGTTCCAGAACAAGGAATTCAAGAACGCGAGCATGGCAATGTGCGCGTTGATCGCCGCCGCAGACGGTTCGATCGATCCGTCGGAGCGTCAGAAGACCGCCGCGCTGATCATGAGCAACGAGTCGCTCGCGGTCTTCCCGCCGGACGAGCTTCGTGAGCAGTTCGACTGGTACTGCAGCAAGCTGTCCTCGGACTACGAGTTCGGCAAGGTCGAGGCAACCGCGACCATCGCCAAGCTCAAGTCGAAGCAGGATCAGGCCCGCGCGGTCATCCAGATCGGCATCATCATCGGCGGCGCGGACGGCAACTTCGACGAGCACGAGCGCGGCGTCGTACGCGACATGTGTTTTGCAGTCGGAATCTCTCCGGCCGAGTTCGATCTCTGATCGATTCAGAGCATGAAAGCGGGTGCGGCGCGAAAGCGCTGCACCCGCTTTTCTTTTCAGTACTCGGGATAACCGTCCTCGGGCCCGAGCATGCGCTCGATCCTCGTCCGCGTGATCTTGGCGAGCTCGTCGACGCAGACCTTGCGCTCGACGGACCGTTCGTTGGACATGCGCTGGCCGATGTTCTCGAGCAGGTCGTCGGCGTCGTGGCCGTGCGAACACCACAGATACCGGAAGCCGAAGTTTCGCTCGTACTCCTCGCCGGCGCGATAGATGGTTGCCATGACGGCGTCGTCCGGAACCCAGATCGAGCATTGCTCGAGGTGGGACGGCACGCTGTTCCTACGGACGCCGACCGGTGGATGGCATTGCAGGGCGCGTTCGACGTCGACGTCCGAGAGGTTGAGAATCGCGTCCTCGGCGCGCGAGAGGATCTCCGCGTGGTCGGCGAACGGACGTCCGTCGCTGACCCACCCGGCCCACGTCAGCGAGCAGCAGCACTCGAACAATGCGTGAACTGCCTTCTGCCGCGGTAGTTCGTTGAAGCGCTCCAACCCGATCGATTGATGTAGCAGCATGTGACCTCCCGGCCCGTTGTGCCTTCAGGCGCGCTCGACATGCCGCGCGGTAACCAGATGCGCGACCACTTCGATAATCCGCCGCTTCACCTGGGAAAGGAAGGTTTGCTCACCGAGTTTTCAGGTTCTTAACGCGGCGTAACGAGCTGACCCACACAACGCAGGAGCCCCACCGGCGACAACCGGCGAGGCTCCAGACCGGGAATCTCTAGAAGGAAAAACCCGATCATGACTGACGCTATTCGCCGGCGGGCCTATATCCAGCCAAGGCGCTCGCTCTCGCGATCGCCATTGCCCTCGGCATCACCGCCTGGCGCATTCGTACATTCCTTGGGCCATCACCGGGACCGGTTCTACGAGCCGCACTCGAGGATGCGTGGAAGACGAGATTGCGGCCACCCACTGCTCCAGGGAACAAACGACGATCATCCACATTTCGCCACCATCGCTGCGGACGAGCGGCAATCGCGCAGATTGTTGCCGACTGCCGCATAGACGCCGTGCTCGACGACCCACGATTCGAGCAGCCCCTACTAGGCGTAGTGGTGCCTGTAGCGTCCATGGCATGGGCTCCCGAAATTCCCGGCGATGGGGATATGCGCTGACGGCATTGGCGGTCATCGCGGCCGGTATCTCGGTCTTCGGCCCACAGAGCTTTCCGGGGCGAGAGCCGACATTCACCGGGGCCACAGCCTGGAACATCGATCCTGACGGCACCATCACTGAGATTACGGATTCGGACCTCGTTGCCGAAACCACGTTCGAGGACCCGCCGCCGCTCCGGGCAAGCGCAGTCGTCCGTGAGTTCCACGCCGAGGAAGGCTGGGGTGTACTCGACGCCGCCGAAATTCCCGGCGGTTGTTGGGTGTTCTACTCCGAGATTGTGGCGACTGGGTACCGCGTCCTGACTCCAGGCCAGCTAGTGGACCTTGAATATGAGGACCTTGTTGCGCAGTACGGTTCCGATGCGCACCAGGATGGCTACCGTTATCGTGCTACGTCCGTCCATCCGTGAGCCGCGCTGGTCTGGTAACGCGGATTTGGACCGCTTTAGGTGTGCGAAGTGGAATACCGGGAGTGCACCGACGGCGGACTCAGACACCCAGCATTCAAAGGTTTGCGCTCGACAAGTCCGCTGACGAAGTCAACCCGCCGGGTCGTCACTTATTCAGTGCAACAGCACAATTGAGGAAGGTTCGTTGTGGACAATTGGTGGTTGTACTGGAGCCCGTTTCCTCAGCCTGTCCGTGAGTGGCTGTGGATGATCGTGCAACAGATTTGGCCTAGCTGAGAATGGGTTACGGCCATCATTCACGCCCTGCCCTCGTACAGATCAGCTGCGATATCGATGGTCAACCCGGAACCGTGCGGGCCACCGCCGAGGTAGTAGATCCCGGAAATCCGCTTGGGGTAGGAGTTGGCATCGACGATCGCCTCGGACCAGGCGTCTAGATAGGAGAGCAGTTCGTCGAGGTCGTCGCCGAGCGCATCGAGTCGACAACCTGCGGTATCGCTTCCATACGTGGTGAATTTGGGTTGGTGAAGCACATGCCGCTTCAGCACAAGGCCGCGAGGTCGGTAGTGAGAAGGGTAAAAATTACCGGGTGCGCGACAACTGAACTCCGCTGCGCCAGACAACGAACCCAGTGAGCGCTCCGACCGCAGCGCTGGCCAGTGGCCCGACGATGAGATACAGCGTCGGGCTCTCATCACTGCCAGGGCAGAGGGAGATCGTAGGTAAGTTGGTCGGATCCGTGATCTGCGATGTCAGAGGTGCGTACGAAGAGCAATGGGTCGGTTGTCCGAGCCACCAAAGCACGAAGCCAACGCAGATAAGACCACCAATCAAGAAGGTTGCAGCCCCCGCTGCGATCAACGTACGCATCTCAGCATCCTTCCATGGTCCTCCAACGTAAAGAATGATTGTGGAACAGATTTGGTCTGGCTGAGTCTGCAGCCGGTCGGCGGCGGAATACGATCTTGTAACACCCGGCGGCGAGAGGATCACAAGATGTCGGAACGTATCAATTTCGCCTACGTACGGTCCACTCCGCAGTGGGATGCGCACGTACTGCGCAGTGGTCAGGTCTTGCGGCTGGCTGGCGAACAAATTCCGGACCCGGTACTGAGGGAGAAGCTCGATGCCCTGAACCGTCCTGAACGATCTCGTACCGAACAACTGATTCGTAGCCGAGATCTCCCCGACTGGCGGCGACTCCCGCAAGCCGATTCCAACCTTCGCGCTTCATACGACATATCCCTACCGTTCCCCGCCGACCCCAGCCTCGATCTCCGGTTGACCAACCTGCAGCTATTTCGTACCGGGCTCGCATTCCATGTCGTAGCGCACGAACCCACGCCCGAGGAGATGCCCTCCCTCGCCCAGCCGAGCAACGAACAGATGAATTTCGGATCCCGGATCAAACCCGGTGAACCGCACAGAATTCGACTCATTGTCGACACCATCACCGGGCCGATTCTCGCGAACTCGACCCACCCCGGCGACTACCCCGACGACCCGAATGAGCCGTGGTTGTACAGTGGCCGTTCGTGGCGTGGTATCGCCGAGAACCTGTTCGGCATCACCACCGGCGGCGAATACTTTCTCAGCCCGCCCCCTCAGGGGCCCTTGTGGATCACCGTGGCATATCCCGAGTTCGGCCTGGCTCCGACAACGATCGAATTCGAGTTACCGCAATTGCTGTGAAGGAATACTGTACGTTTCGAATGCTGCACATCCGCCAGTCAACCTCCCGGGGCCGTAGTCGGAGCGGTCGCGGGCCGCGTTTCATTGCGCGTCGGCTATCGCTTGAACCGTCTTCGTCAGAGGTTCTCCTGTGAAGGTGTTCTCCTGTCCCTCAAGATGACTGGGTTGCTGAGTGCGGCCATGTGACCGGTTCGTGAACGCACCTCTGCGCGGACGAACGTCGAAGTTGGAGGGACAGGACGCGACAGTTCGCAGGTTCCGCTGCCGGGCAACGATTCTGAGTGAATTGGTCCTGCATCGGTGTGAATGGTGACGGTGCCGAACGGCACGCCGTGGACGGTGGCCTGAACCGTGGCCGATTTGCCATGTGTATCGAGCTCGTCGCCGATCTGTGCGCACTGATCGTCAAAAGTTGCCATGAACGACAGGTCGACGGTGGTTGCGGCTGAGATCCAAGTCCGGCCAGCTTTGATGGATGTCAGGAGATCGTCTGTGTTCAATCGTTCGGCTGCAACGACATTGTGGGGTAAGCCCATCTGGCTTCTCAGATGCGTATCGCTGTTGCCGATCGCGGGGGTCCAGCGCCCGGCTGGAACGTCGACAACTAACTGACGTGCCCAATGTGCAAGGGCTCGTTCGTTGTCTGCTTGCCACGGTAGATCGGACTCCCAAGTACCGTTCCAGACTTCGACGGCATCGAACCCGACGTGCGAGTAAGCGAAGGTACCTGACGGGTAGGGCGCGTATGGGTGTGCCACGACGCATATTCCTCCGGCGTCGTGGACGAGGTCACGCTGGGCGTGGAGACCGACGACGTCGGCGTACTGCCAGTCAACGAGATGTCCGGGTGGGAGTCCGAGAGCGAGCCAATGTCCGTGAGGGGTGGTGACTTCTTCTCCGAGGATTACTGCGAACTCCTGAGCGATGTTTTCTTGTTGCCACGCGTGGTGAGCCGCGGTTGTGTTGTGATCGGTAGTGGCCACGAAGTGCAATCCCAGTAGACGAGCGGTCTCCGCCAATTCCGGTGGAGTTTGCTCCCCATCGGAGTAGATCGAGTGGATGTGGCAATCACCTCGGAACCACAGAAGCTCAGTGGGCTGTACTGGGTCAACCTTGTCGGTCATCACCACATCGTCGCAGAGGTTGCTCGGCTATAGACCTCTCGGCCATGGCCCTTCTGCTCGATCTCGACAACACTCTCGTCGATCGAGATGGGGCTTTCACGAATCGGGCGTCAAATCTGTTGCGCGTCTGGGGTGGTGACGCCACAGACATGAGTGCGTCCAGACAGTACGTAATCCCTTCTCGCCGTTGGGTCCAGATCGCATGTCCAATCGCATCAGCCACCAACGATGTCATCATCGTCCTAGCCGTCCTCCAGCCCGGAATCTGCCGTGAGTGCACATCCATCACGAACGCGACATAAACCCAACCCGACCACGCCGAAACGTAAGTAGATCGGCGACCCACAACATTTTGGCGTCACAGGGTTGAACCTCACTGCACCAGATCGTCCGCGCGATGTCCTTGTGGATCGGCGATGGCGGTGCGCTTGGTTGGTCATGCCTCTTCGTGCGCATTCGAGCCCGAAGACAACCATCAATCGTGCACCGTGCCACATCAATGCCCTCACTACGCATTTCCAGCCACACCTTGTGTGCACCGTAGACCGAATAGTTCTCGGTATGCTCGGCTGACCTCGGCTGTAAGTTCTTCGTCGCGCACAGTCCGCTGGCCCCTCGACTGCAGGAGCGGCACCCGAAGATAGTCGAACCGGTATACCGGCACCTCCGGTTCGCGCAGAATGGTAGTCGGCGTACACGCGGATGAATCCGGGGAGCGGTGCAATGATCCGACGACGGCTCGGCCAAGTATTGATGGTGATCGCGCTCGCCTTCGCGGCCGTCTCGACCGCGCCCGTCCACGCGCAGGAACCGGCGCCAATCACGACGCCGGGCACAGTGACCGCGGCAACTTCCCTGCCGCACTCCTTCTGGATTCCGGGCGCCGCCAACGCATCAAAGCTCACGTACTGGTCCACAGGACCGCTGAACCGGCCCGCGTTGAGTACGGGCGCGCTCTTCCTGCCCCCCGGCGACCCACCCGAAGGCGGCTGGCCGGTCATCTCGTGGGCTCACGGCACTGTAGGTATTTCCGACCAGTGCGCTCCCACCGTGACCGGGACCGTTGGCAGTCCGTACCTCACGAACTGGCTCTCGCAGGGCTACGCGATCGTCGCGACCGACTACGTGGGGCTCGGCACGCCGGGAATCCACGCGTACCTGGACGGACCGTCGGCGGCGCACAGCGTGATCGACATGGTGCGTGCCGCGCGTGCGGTCGAACCGTCGCTCTCACCGCGGTGGTTGGCACTCGGACAGTCTCAGGGCGGGCAGGCCGCTATGGTCGCGGCAGCGATCGCCACACGGTACGCACCCGAACTGGACTACCGGGGCGCGGTCGCGACCGGGGCGCCGTCCAATCTGGAGAACCTTGCACCACTCGTGGGGTCGGACTTTCCCCGCTTGCCACTGACCGGCAGCACCGTGTTCGTCTCGTACCTCTTGGCCGGACTCCGGGCGGCGCGACCCGATCTCGACATCGATCGCTACCTGACACCACGCGGCACGGATGCCCTGGCCCGAGCCGAAACCGACTGCTACCAGGACATGGCATCGGGCCTCGGCGACGTCACGATCGGCGATCTGGTGAACCGGCCCCTCGACGATCCCGCGGTGCTGGCTGCTGCTCGCGGCATGCTGGAGATCCCGACGACCGGGTACGACCGGCCAGTGTTCCTCGGGCAGGGGCTGACGGACGAGATGGTGCCGGCACCGCTGGCTTTGAAACTCGCGGCCGAACTCGCCGCCAACCGCCAGCCAGTCACATTCCGCACATATCCGAACGGTCATATCGAGACGATGCGGGCAGCGCTCCCCGAAAGCCTCTCCTTCGTCCGGAATCTCTTCCAGCCGTAGGTGAATCATGCGTTTCGTGAGAGCCTGTCCGACCCACTTTTCATCTTCTCAGCACCGTCAGGAGTGCGCGGCTGACCGAGGATCTGCCGAAGCCGAGCGTTGCAGCTATGGCGTCGAGGCTCTTGCCCCCGCCGCAGGTTGGACCGTCACCGAACATCGGGAGCGAGGCGCGTCAATAACCATAGACCTCAACATCGCATGTCCTGGGGGCCGCGGATCTAGACACGTACAGCGTCCAGGCGATCGACTTCGACGTTTCGGATCGCTTGGGGCCACAGTGCGATGCGACCAGGCGAACCGACTTTGGCCGTTCTGCTGAAATATTCTTCCTGGCAACAAAATTCGACTGAAGCTGGTCAGGAGATGACCTCGATCGCTAGTCCTCGTCCTCGTACTCCGGTTCGGGCTCATCCGCCCATGCCTGATATCCCGGACTCTTCAGATGCAGGTGGATCGCACTGACACCCAGGTTCAGTGTGATGACCGCTTTCGGCAGATCCCACCGGATAGTTGCCTCAGGTTCGGCGCTCGTGGCTGTCCCCAGGAGTGCAGTTAGTGCCACATCGAGGTTCGTGAATCCTTCGACCAGCAACGGACGCACCACGGTCAAGGGCGTAGCATCATCTGCCACGTCCGTGACTAAGATCGAGATCGAATCCATTCTATGTTGCCGCCCGAACATGTTCGCCGTCGGCCGGCCGACATGAAAGTTCGTCCGAATCGAGCCGCCAGCATGCCTGAGTTCGACGAGCTCCCATCCAGCCTGTGCGCAGAATGGTTCCAGGTCGTCGACGGCCCAGGTCCAGTCGAATTCTGCGGCGAGGCGGGCGATCCGGGTGGCGCCCTCGATGTCGACGTGCATGCGTGGATGCTATCTGCGAGTGTCAACATGACCTGCACCTGGAACGGACGCCCCTAGGAATTACACGCTGTCAGAGAACTCGGCCGCCGCGGAGGTAAACCTGCGCTGAACGCCGAGGTTAGAGATCCCGCGCCGAGTGTCGCAGCGGCGAGAACGCCAGTGTGCCTGCCGCGATTGCGAACACGATGGTGACGCCGATCAGGGTGGGGCGTTCGCCGATCGCGCCGACCAACAGGCCTGCTGTCACGGCACCGAGGGCGGCCATGGTGCGGTTGACGGAACGCCGGGCGGCATTCACGCGCCCGAGAAGCTCATCCGGAGTGAGCGCTTGCCAATAGCCCATCTCGTTCGCGTTCTCCGCGCCTGCTGCCAAGCCCTGCAGGCCAAGAGCTGCGAAGAGAAGGAGATGGCCAACAAGTGTGTCGGTCGCGAAGGTAACGAGAAGCCAGGTGAGGGGATACAGCGAGCGGGCGAGGATGACCGTTCGTCCTGGTCCGATTCGCGTGCCGATCGCATGTGCACTGGACGCTCCGAGGAGGCTTGCGACACCGAACGTCGTCAGAAGCAGGCCGTATGTGTAGGCGCTGAACCCGAGTGAGCGGAGGGCGAAGAGAGACAGCACAGTGAACGCGGCTCCGTTGGCGAGGAACCACACGTGTGTCGATATTGCGAGCGGGTTGAGAGTGCGGTGGCGGTAGGTGAATCTCAGACCCTCACGCATTTCGTTCATCAGGTTGCGGGAGCGAGAAGCGGGTCGCGGCTCGTCTACGTCGAGACCGGAATTGAGTGCGGCATCAGCGAGATAGCTGATTGCGTCGACGGCAATCACCACGGGAGCGCCGAGCAGGCCAATGAGTCCGCCTCCGACCGTTGGCCCCAATGTCGTTGCTGCTGCGTCGGCTTGGTCGAGTCGAGCGTTTGCTTTCACCAGTTGGCTGCGTGGAACCAGCCGGGGTAACAAGGACTGCATCGCAGCGAAACCGAACACCGAGAAGGAGCCGAACAACAGCAACACGATGACCAGAACCCAGATGTGCAGAAGCCCGGCGAGCCACAGGAGCGGAACAGTCCCGAGTGCTACCGCCCGACCGACGCTGGCCCACACGAGGATTGGCTTGCGCCGCCACCGATCGACGTAAACCCCCGCGAACAACCCGAGCACCGCATAAGGAATCAACTGAGCCGCGTTCACCATACCGACTTCGAAGGGCGTCGCGTCTAGAAGCTGCACTACCAAAATGGGCATCGCCACAACTGTCACCGACGAGCCGGCCGAACTGATTACCGCGGCCGTGAGGAAGCGGCGAAATGATGAACGATTGACGGCCGGAGAAACCTCACTCATCGCTTCTACTCACGATGCCGCCACATGTCCGACTCTGCAGGTCCGTCCCATGAAGGGGACTGTAGTCGAGCACGCCCGATATGGTGCTGAGCCCGGGACGGTTGTTTGGCATTGCGAAGTTGAGAGAAGTACTCGACATGGTGACAGGGGAGCGGCTCTACCGGTTCGAGGGAAGGCATCACCATGATCGAAACAGGCTCTCCCACATACATTTTCGTGATACCCCGCACTGAAGAACGCGACGGGTACGAGAATGAGTGCTTCACCCATTACGTCCAAGGAATGTTCCACCGCTGGATGTCAGGGCGCCACAGGATCTTCGGCCCTTTTCCTCGCACGCCAAGCCGTCGCCAGCGGCACCGTCGAATGCGCATTGGCTGTCGGCTTCGAGCAGATCAAACCCGGCGCACTCAAGCGGGTCTGGGACGACCGCCCAGCGCCGATGTTCCGTTTCGACGATCTGATGACCGAGATCCAAGGCGTCCACGACGCGCCGCGCACAGCCCAGATGTTCTATCGGAACCATGTCGACAATGCGGTGGCAAGACCGTCCTCGGTGCCTGGTGGGCAGATCTGGTCGGCTGCGGCAAGCACGGAAGCGGGTGCGTGACCCATGGCCACGCCGTGAGCTGCCCAGTCCAGCATTTCCAGATCGTTGATGCCGTCACCGACGGCTAGGGTCCGTGTTGCGGCGACGCCCAGCTCGATGCGCAGCCTTTCCAGCATCGCAGCCTTGCTTACGCCGGCTGCGGTCAAGTCGGCCAGTGGTTCGTCTTCGTAGCACAGGCTTCGAATGCCGGGGAGGTCGAGAGTAGACAAGATTTCGGTCAGCTCCTGCCCACTGCGTCCAGGCCAGTGGATCGCTAGTCGGGTGGTCGGCGTGGTCGCAAGTTCGTCGATATCGACCAGCTCGACCTCGCCGTGGTGCATATCCGCGTCGTCGACAGGGCCGGTTGCTCTGACCCCGATGCCCGGGTTCTCGGCTACGAAGATCGCGCCGGGTAGTTGTTCGCGTAGTGCCGCGATGGGAGTGCGTAAATCGAAGACCACTTGCTCCGCGATTTTCCCGGTTGCGGCATCGATCAGCACGGCCCCGTTGGAACAGATCGCGAACCCCGTCATGATGTCGAGCTCGAGTAGGAACGGTCGCGTCGCGGGGGCGAGTCTGCCGGTGCACAGCACGACGTGGGCTCCGGATCGAACAGCGGCCCGCACAGCCGATCTCACTGCGATGCTGATCGTTTCGTGCGCGAGTGGATTCGTGTCCTCGGCGACGTGCAGGGTGCCGTCAATGTCGAGGGCAATCATCATCGGGTGGCCGGATTCGAAAACCAAGGGTCATCCTTCGATAGTGTCAACTCGACAAAATTCATCGGTAGACCGTGTGTGGGTCGGCTCGGGTGCAACATACTCGAATCGGTATTCGTCGCCCAAACAGAGACGGTGGGCGCACACAAATCGTGCTGAATAGCGACACCTGAATTTCGCCGGCGAGTCCAGAGCCGTATCGCGTGGCTGCTCGGCTTATGGTGCGCGGGTGATGGCATTCGGGGGATGCGCGCGGTGGTGTCGGTGGGTGTTGTTTGGTGTGGGGTTGGTGTTGGGGCGTTCGGTGCTTTCGCGTTCTTGGGGGTGGGGCGGTGTTCGTATGAGCTGTGTGCAGCCGATTCGGCTGTGGCGTTGGAGAGTGCGTCGAGGGTGTGGCTGCCGGTTGTCGTCTCTTCGTGTACTTATGCGCCGTCCTTCGACCAGAGGGTGGTGATGGTGGTGTTCGATGGTGTGGCGTCGGTGTTCGCGGTCGTCGGGTGGGTGTTGATGGGTGCGGCGCTATATTCGAGGCGGCGACAACCGCCGACTGAGCACAAGTGGTCGATGCCAGTTGATCAGGGGTAGCGGCATGTTCTCCTCGCGTGTGGCCCGGTGGGTGCTTCGTGGCGTTTTGGGCGTTGTATCTGTGCTCGCGCTGATTACCTGCGCCTTGGTGGTGTTCACTGATCGGCTTGTGCCGTCGTGGCTCCCGTGGACGGAATTTGTCGTGGTTGTGGGGTTGATGGGGGTGCTGGCGATTGGGGAGCGGCGGGATTCACCTTCACTATGAGCGGGTATCCGACCTGCGCGTGCCTGAGTGCTCGTTTTGTGGCGTTGAACTGGGGTGATGACACGTCCCCGGTTTGTGGTGGGTGTCGGTGAGCTGCGCACTCGGCTAACAGCGGCGGCGTTTAGTCGGTGAGCACCAGGAAGGAAACTTTTGCTTGGCCGGTCCGCGTGAAGGTGGCTTCGTTGATCAGCTCGCTCAGTGCTTGTGCGCCATAGTTCGCCATCCGTTGGGTGGCCAGCGGTGTTCGTCCGCGTGCTGTCACGACTTTTCCGGCGAAATCAATTGTGTCGGTGATGGTCAGGGTTGATTCGTAGTCGGATGTGTTGCCGCCGTACGTGTTGACGATTCTGTCCGCGACGAGGCTGACCGTCTCTTCGGAGAACGGGAAGCTGGCGACGATTGTGGGAGTGATGTCTGCGAGATCGCCGCGCGGAACGGATCCGTGTGGTTCGGAACTGAAGGCAATGGCTAGTGATCGGGTGAAGGCGATCGTTTTCGTCCACCACAGCGAGCCCACTACGACAACCATCACGGTGAACACGAGCAGTATGCGATGGCGATTGGCGTAGCTCCTCATTGGTTAGTTGTACCGCGCGCAGCCCGGTGTCACCGCTAAACGTCCAAATACTGCAGTCGCGTTTATCTGGCCTGTTCGCGAGTTCGGTAGTGGCACAGTCGGGCTCGGTTCTGGTGACGTCGACGCCATTGGGATCGTGTGAGGACGTGGTCGGGGTTTATGCGTTTCCTGCGGGCAGGTTTGCGCCAGATCTCGCTGTGTTGCTCCTTGGCGGCCCTGGTTCGCGTGAGATTCGGGACTACCGGTCATCGCGACCCGCTGGTGGCGTTGTGGTTGTCGTAGCGGCAGATATGTTCTACGGCGAGAGAGACTATTGGGAGGACAAGCATGACTGCCGAGGGCTGGGAGAAGCTGCAGGCCGCGATTCCGGATCTGGTGGACGTCGACTTCGACGATGACGCCGAACCGATCCAGATATCGCAATTCGTCCGCTTGCGTGACAGTGGTACCGGCCGTGACATCACGGTCTACGAGAACGGCGGTGCAGTCGAGGCCACGCTCACGATCCCGTCGGATCCGGATGCCGCGCAGCAGTTGCTGAGCGTGCTACAAACCCAGCCGGTTTGGTTTCAGACCTCCACCGAGCAACGCTTGGAAACCAGCCGGTGGAGCCCGACCCATTCCGAACCCAGCGAACTTCGGGAGATATCGGCTTCGGTCGTCGCCATCATGCGCGACGGGCTCGGGATGGAATTCCATCGCATCCGCTACACCGCCGGTGACGAAACCGGATACGACACCGGGCCGTGGGCCCTGCGCAACCTGTTGACTGCCGAACAACCGACGAAGCGTGGCGCACCCGACCGATGCACCGACTGGACGGATTTCGCCGAGCGACTGGAATGGGTGGTGCGCATTATGCCCGGCTACGACATCGTGACCCTCGATGCCCCTGCGGTGAAAGACCTCGGCTCGATCCAATTCCAGCAGGACAACGGGAGATTGGAGGCGAGCATGATCACGGCGGACACCGTTCCCGGTTCCGGTGGCCTGGACCTTCGGCTGCGGGCACTCGGCTGGCGGGTAACAGAAGGACCGGGAGCCCCCCACGTGGAATGGCTGTACGGCCCGTTCAGTTCATCCGCCGGTTTCGTCGACCGACGCCTCGACCGAATCCCACAGCTCACGGTCGACACCTTCCGCACTGTGCACGGCGTCAACAGCCCACAAGACCTCGCCGTCAGCGGCCATGAGGAGACCGTTGTCAACGGCCACCAGGCCCATATCAGCAGAGAACTCGGCATACCCTGCCTTCCGTATACTCTGACTCCCCCGTGAGAGGCCTGACGCAACGACGGCGTAGGTATCCGACTCACAGTGGGGCACCGTCTCTCGGCGGTGCGCACCTGGCTCAAGTGCCTCGCGAACTCGGAGACGTGCTCTAGCCGTGACCCGCGCCTAGGTCGATGCTCGAGCGCATCATTGCGCACGAAGCAACGGAACGCTTCGATTGCGATCAAGGCTGATAGCGCTTAGTGCAGTTAAGAGCCTTCGAGTCGAAATGGGACGGAGTCAGAGCCATCGCCACCACCGGCACCAAACTGCCGCCACTGTGGTCGCGCAACGGCAACAACTAACGCCTCGTTGCCCGAGATCGTCGACGCACTCCGCGCCGTGCTCGACCACCGCAAAACCGTCCTCGACCGCGAAACCGTCCTCGACGGCGAGATCGTCGAACTCGGACCCGACGGTGCGACAGAACTCTCGCCGCGACACCGCCTCTCCGGGTAGCACAGTGATCAACACCGAGCACTGGACGGACTACCCCGTGATCAGGACATTCGACGAGCCGAGGGCAGTGAAAGTCGACATCGGCCGGGCGCTCCCGCTCGGACGTGGGGGAGCATCGCGCGCTGATCATGTGAGCATGCGCGTGAAAACGTCCGCCCTGTACATGTCCGGATACCTGGACGGTATTTTGAAATTCTGGGCGATAATGCACGACGGGCAATGGCTGGCCGGAATACCGTGCGAGTCACCGATGCCGGCAGAACCAATCTCGTCGAGATCGACATGCTCGTGACCGCTGACGCCATCACCGAAGTGCCGTCGGTCGGCTGAGACTTGTTCAGCGTTGAATCGTGCATCCTGGGTCGTGTCCGCTGGCACTGATGTCGCTGGTTCGCCTTGGTGGATGTGCTTCCGAAACTTCGATGGGGCGATTCGGGTGTGGGCCTGTGGTTGGCGCGCTGATATCTGTGCGCCATTGCCTCGACCGCGGTGAGTGGGTAACGCAGCTGTCTGTCGAAGTGGGAGAGGGGCAGCTGCGTCGCGGGTTGCAGATCGTCAAGCCGCGGCCCTCGACGGCTCGTTGCGGTAACGCGACAGTCGGCCGTCGGTTCCGGTAAGCCGCCAGGACCAGAGGGTGAGCCGGGTGCGCATTCCGTTGGCATCGGCGAGGCTCCGGACGTCTGCGCAGGACTCTGCAAGGAGTCGCCGGAAATCGGGGTTGCGCATCGAATAGGTCTCGCGCAGAACATTGCGGGGGATACCCAGCAACGTCGCGTCCTGCCGGCTCGGGACGACGATGGACCAAAACCCTATGCGCATGACTACAGGCGTGGTGAGGCCGAGTGCGAGGCGGTTGAATCGGCTCATGCGCGGAGCGTGATGGCGCAACCATGCATGGGCGAACCCGATGTGACGTGCTTCCTCGGCGAGATGGATCTGCATGATGCGGTCGGTGAGCGGGTGAATGCCACCGCCGCGCATGATGCTCTTCTGGATGTGGTCGATCGGCTCCTCTCCAGCGAGGATGATCTGAAAGAAGAAACTGGGCCACAGCGATCCCAGCGAACCGACCAGGGGGAAGGCCTTGACAAGCCACGTTGGGGCACCGTGGACCTCCGGAGCCACCCGGTTGGTGAACTCCTGAAACATCTGGATGTGGTGCGTCTCTTCGGTGAGTTCGTGCATGAAGTAGCGGAATTCGGGGTTCTCGTTCGCCAGGCCCATCAAGAACTGGGTACCGCCGAGAAGGAGCAGTTGCTCGAACTGGGAGCCGGTCTTTGTTATAGATGCGAGCCGAATCCGGGCAACCCGCCGTTGTTCCTGGGGTGAGAGCGCGCGGTACCAGTCGGTGTGGGACAAGGGGTCGACCGCGGGGAGTGTCCATCTTGGGTCGTCCGCGGGGGCGGCGAACTCGGGCGAATTCCAGGCGATGTCTTTGAACGCCTCGAAGTGGAGCCCTGTCGAGGATGCCTCGGACAGTGTGCGCAGAGTGTCGTGGTAATCGCGATGTTCGTTGACGGTATTGCGCCCCGGAGTTAACCGGACAGATGGCGCGTTACGCCGCGTGCGACGAGGTGTTAGGAACTGCATTCCGGGCTCCTTTGTGGCATCTATCTCAGACGTGCCCACAGTAAACTAAGTGTGACTACGCGTCCACAGTAACTGTATGAGTCTGCACGTCCACGGGTAAGTCCGGAAGGGCGAAAAGGACGCTCAATATCGCAGCATGCACGCAGCTCTCGGCATTTGATGGTGGTGTGGGTCCTGCTGTCGAGACGACGGCGCTGGACGTGGTCGACGTTAGGCCATTGTGTGCATCTGCCGACCTATACGGTGGGATAGGTGCAGGACGAGGTTCTCGCGATCTCGTCACGGTCGGTGTCCCGCTTGATCGGGTCGGAACTCACCTCGCCGAACTCGCGTCCCTGCACCGCGGCGACATCCGAGGCGGCGCAGACAGTTGATCATGTGGATCGGCCCGCACGTCTTTCGTCATGCGACGGGGATCCGATGGACCGTGGTTTGTTGCTCGGATGGCGATCGGTAACAGTGGAAATATCTCACCGGTAACTTTCAAGTTGTGTCAGTTCTCTTTCTTAAGTGACTGTGTAACAACCAGTTTCGATGGAAGTCGCTATCTGAATTGAAATTCTGGGCGGAAATGCACGACGACCAATGGCTCTGGCAGGGGTAACTGTGCGCGTCACCGATGGCGACGGAACCAACAGCGTCGAGATCGACATGCTCGTGACCGCCGACGCCATCACCGAAGTGCCGTCGGTTGGCTGAGACTTGTTCAGTGCCGAGACCGGCAAGAGCGGAGTTCGCGTCGGGCGCTCCCGGTAGATCGGCGGTGGCCTTCATGGTGTGATCGCGCTCTATACGGCACTGGCTTTAGTGGTGGGTGTTGCTGTCGCGGCGCGCCGTCCTGTGGGCGGCAGGAAGAATCTGGCCGACGTGTTCGGCGGGACCGAGCATGAAGCGGTCCAAGCCGGAACGCGTTGGGCTGTAGACGAGGTGGGCGCCCCAAGTGTGCATCGCCACCGCTGTCACCGACGAGCCGGCCGAACTGATCACCGCGGCTGTGAGGAAGCGGCGAAACGGTGAACGATTGACTGTCGGAGAAACCTCGCCCATTGCTTCTGCTCACGATGCCGCCACATATCCGACTCCACAGGAGTGCTGAGCCGTGCCTCGGGTGGTGAGGCGCTATCGCCTTCACACGATTGGAGCTGCGGAACAGGACATTTTCACGGAGAAACTTTCGCGGGGATAAACGAATCGATTCTGGAAACCCATGAGGGGAAACATGACTATCTTCTTCGACATCATGCTCGTACTCTGCGTCGTCTCCATAATAGTGTTTTCTGGATACGTTCTTTATCGCTTGGTGACAGACGAATCGAACCTGCGATAGCCAGTCGCTTCGACGTGTGGGTACAGCGGGGGCCGATCGTCCTATAGATCCGCACCATCGCAATGGGTTTCAGGGCGAGCCTCGCACGCAAGATGTGATATCCGCGAGTTTCGCCTGAATATAGGCACGCAGCACTTCTTTCTGTGCGATCTTCCCTGGTGCATGGCCTGGACCAACCCTCTGCTCATCGTTTGCCGCGTCAACCGACGTGGACGTGTGGCCGGCGGGACTGGTCGGGTTCGGCGCGGCGGAGGACCTCACGGGTCACGGGAGCGGTTTCGCCCTCACCGATGAACAGGAAGCGGAGCAGGTACATGATCGGGTTTCCCTCGGTCCACTCGAAGTAGACGTCGGGAATCACGCCGGTGATGTCCCTCGTCCGCAGGAGAACCGCCGCAATGGTGTTGGGGACGGCCGGGCTGTCGACCCACAGAATCCGGTGCTCACCGCGCTGTCGGCCGTGGACGAGGAGGTCGGTGCTGAATTCGGAGGAGTCCGTGACGTTTACCTCGATGAAGATGATCGACTCCGCCTCCGGGATGTTGCTTTCGGCGCGCTGCTGCGATTCCTTCTGCCGATACTCGTCCTCGTCGAGACGGTCGACGTCGTGCGCCACCATCGCGAGGTAACCCTTCTCGGCTGCCTCGGCGATGAATTGCAGCGCGGTCTCGTCGAATTCGACGGAGGTTGCCCGTAGTTCGAAGGCTCGCGAGATCCGGGAAAGGAAGGACACCACCATGATCGCGGCGATGAAGAACGACGCCACTTTCACACCGTCTGGACGTTCGAAGATGTTCGCGATCGTCGTGTAGACGAACAAAACTGCGACAAAACTGAACCCCACGAACAGTTTTCGCTGACCGTGCTTACGAGCGGACAGTGCAACGGCGACGGTCGCCGACGAGATGAGCACGAGGACACCGGTTGCGTACGCGGAACTCTGAGCGTCGACACCGGCGTCGAAGTAGATCGTGACAGTGATGGCGATGACGCTGAACACGAGGACCAGCGGACGCACGGCGCGGGCCCACGACGGCGCCATGCCGTAGCGGGGGAGATACCTCGGAACAAGATTGAGCAACCCTGCCATTGCCGATGCACCGGCAAACCAGAGGATCAGAATCGTGCTGAGATCGTAGACGGTTCCGAAGATCTCACCCAGATAGTCGTGGGCGAGAAAGGCAAGCGCGCGACCGTTGGCAGCGCCTCCGGGTTGGAACTCGTTTTCTGGGATCAGGATGGTGGTGACCAGGCTCGACGTCAGCAGGAATCCGCTCATGATCAGCGCCGCCGTGGTGAGCAGGCGCCGCGCACCTTTGATGCGGCCACGTGGATTCTGTTCGGTGTCGTGCGGATCGCCCTTGATCTGCGGCATGACCGCGACGCCGGTTTCGAAGCCGGACAGACCGAGAGCCAACTTCGGGAAGACGATCAGCGCGATCAGGATCATCATCGCCGGGTTTCCGTGCTCGGTGGTCATGGCGCGCGTCCAGTCGGTGACCAACGACGGCGCGGTCGCGATGTGCCACAGACCTACGGAGATGACCACCACGTTCAAGGCGAGATAGACGGCGACCAATCCGACCGCGATACCGATCGCTTCGGTGAATCCGCGGAGGAAGACCGCAGCGAGGAGCGCGAGCAGAACCAGGGTGACGGCGACGGTGTGTCCGGAGAGAAAGTTTGGAGCAAAAGGGTTCTCGACGAGGTGCGCCGTGGCATCGGCAGCCGAGAGCGTCATAGTGATGAGGAAATCGGTGGCCGCGAAGCCGAGAAGCACGAGAACGAAGATCTTGCCGCGCCACTTGGGCAGCAGCTTCTCGAGCATGGCGATCGAACCCTCGCCGTGCGGACTCTCGCGAGCCACTCGCCGGTAGACCGGTAGAGCGCCGAAGAGTGTCAGCAGGATCAATACGACTGTCGCGATGGGAGCCAACGTGCCGGCCGCCAGTGCCGCGATACCGGGTTGGTAACCGAGAGTGGAGAAGTAATCGACACCCGTCAGGCACATCACCTTCCACCACGGGTGGCGCTTCTCCTTCTTCGGCGCCATCCGGTGTGGCCCCAGATGTCCGGCTGGTTCCTCGGTGATGTCCGCGAGCAGCCAGGCCTCGGTGCGTTGTTTCACAGACGGAGCCGTGTTGTCGGCCGGGACCTCGTTGTCGGCTGCGGTCACCACGGCGTCACGGCTTCAGATAAACATCGTTGAGCGTGACAGTCCGCAGGTTTCGGCTCCGGATGATGTCCACCAGTTGCGGATACACGTGGGTCACGGGCAGATAGTTGAGGTGCCCGATCACGATGGCCCCCGGATTGAAGTACTGGTTCGCCATTTGGAGGATGTACTCCTCGGTGATCAACGAAGAATCCGACAGTGATCCGTACCAGAGGGTGGGCACGGTGTAGCCGACGCTCGCGGCCACGGAATCGACTGTCGCGTTGTGCCTTCCGTACGGCGGCCGAAAGTACGGCGCCGCGTCCACGCCGTAGGTGTTGCGCAGGAACGTGCCGTTCTTCGTCAGCTCGTCTGCGATCTGCTGCTTCGACACGGACGTCAGATCCGGGTGCGAGTAGGTGTGATTGCCGAGCTGAATTTGTCCGCTCTCGACCAGCGGTCTGAGAAGTCCTGCGTTTTCGGTCCACGAGTTGTATTGCCCGTTGACGAAGTACGTCAAACGGATGCCGGTGTCTTTTGCGAACTGTGTGTAGAGGCGCACGACTTCGGAGCTGGCTCCGTCGTCAACCGTCAGGGCAAACAGATCCCCACCGCCGGGTAACGCGGTCAACGATCCGCCGGCGGGCAGCGGCACCCGGGCAGACGGCGGTGGAGGCGGCAACAAGGCAGGCGGGAGATCCGGGACAGGGACGGGGTCGGTTGGTTCGTCGGCTGCGGCGATTGCCGTGCCGACCGAACGTGACGAACAAGCGGTTCCCATGGTCACCGCGGCGGTTCCGGTCAGAGTTGCTGCTGCGAGGGCACTGAGGAAGCGTCGGCGGTCCACAGGGCGGAGCCTAGAGCAGATTTGCCTAATTCGGACTTCATTCTCAGCGTTCTTTCAGCGAAAGACCAGCCGTGTCCGGTATCGACAGGTTCTACTCAGGAACGGTGGATAGCGTGTCGGCCGTGGAACCGCGACCTCGACACTCGGCAACCAGGCACAGGCGTAGGCGTCAACCGCAGCGGTCGACGCTCTCGGTGGGGCGCAAGCTGGCGGCGGCGTCCCTGTCGACGACGATTCTGGTGGGCGTCGGAATCGGCTGGTACGTGCAGTCGGATCTCACGTCGGGGCTGTACCGATCGGACGCGCTCTCCGCCCTCGGTGACGACGCCGGCAGTTCGCTCGACGGGGATACCAACATCTTGTTGATCGGGCTCGACAGTCGTAAAGCGATGGACGGCAGCGACCTGCCGGCTGAGTTCGTCACCGACAAGCTGCATGCGGGGGACAGTGATGTGGGTGGATACAACACGAACACGCTTATCCTGCTCCATGTTCCGGGCGATGGCGGCAAGGCCAGTGCAGTGGCGATCCCACGCGACGACTACGTCGCGGTACCCGGCTACGGAATGGCCAAGATCAAGGAAGCCTACGGAATGGCGAAGGCTGATGCGGACGCCAAACTCATAGCGGACGGTGTGACGGATCCTGCTGCACGAGAACAACAAGCGCGTGAAGTCGGAAGACGGTCGACACTGACCACCGTGCAGAATCTGCTCAAGGTTCCGATCGATCACTTTGCCGAAGTGAACCTGATGGGCTTCTACGACGTCGTCTCGGCTATCGGCCCCGTTCAGGTGTGCCTTAACAATCCGGTGCGGGATGACTTCTCGGGCGCCAACTTCCCGGCCGGAGTTCAGACTCTCGATGCGTCACAGGCACTTTCGTTTGTCCGTCAACGCCACGGCCTGGACAACGGGGACTTGGATCGCACCCACCGGCAGCAGGCTTTCATCAGCGCGGTGATCGCCAACTTGAAGGGCTCCGGCGTCATCGGAAACATTCCGAAGATGACGGCACTGGCCGACGTGGTGAAGAAGGACGTGGTGATCGATTCTGCCATGGATCCCGTCCGATTCGCTTCTCAGGCAAGCGCTCTCGCAGGTGGGAACATCGACTTCTACACCCTGCCCATCGAGGGATACGAGACCGTCGACGGCCAGGACGTCAACATGGTCGATCCGGCGCGTCTGCGTAGTGAAGTGTCGCGGATCTTCGCGGGAGGTGACTCGGCATCTGCACCTGCGATGGACACTGCTGTCTCGACCGGGAACGAAGTTGTGGACATCCGCAACGGAACCGCGACGGACGGGTTGGGCGCCGCGTTGGCAGCGGCGACGAAAGCGTCGGGAGTCGAAGTCGGAGAGGTGAGCACCGCAGTTGCGACGGCAAAGTCGGTGGTCAGCTATGGAGTCGGCGCCAAAGCCGTCGCAGAGGCGCTGGCCGAGCAGTTGGGCGTGGCCGCAGTGCCTAACGAGCAGGCAGCGGCCGAATCAGTGTCTGTACTGATCGGTGAGGACAATGCGCAGACCGTGTTCTCGGCCGCTCCGGCGCAGTCGGACTCGTCGGTATCCGCCGGCACCGTTCCCGATACGGGAGCGCAGGGATCACCCATCCGGGCCGACGCGAATGGCGGCATCCCCTGTGTGGACTAACTCTCAGGTAATTCGCACCAAACTCACGCTGACTTCTTCGATCTGCGGGTCTACATTGGAGAAGTCGAACTCAGTCGGGTACTTCACCTTTGGGGTACCTGACTGAGATTGCGTAGTTGAAAGGATCACCGACATGGCTACAACAGCAGCGGTACAGAATCCGACACGCTCACGTGCCAGGACCATGTCCTTGTCCGAGTACGTGGCCGAGCATCCGGCGCAGCGCGTTTTCCCACCGACCAGTGAGCGGGCGGCCAGGATGGCGATGCTCATCATGTTCGCCCTGATGGCCGTCACCCTCGTCGTACTGGTACTTGACGAGGCAGGAATTTTCGGATGAAGGCAGCGGTCTTCGGCTGAGCCGGACCTTTAGTTACTCTTGAGTAATGACTGAACAGAAGAGCTGGAATGCGTTCACCGTCGAGCGCGAAGACAACATCGCCCAGGTGACGCTGATCGGGCCGAGCAAGGGCAACGCGATGGGGCCGGATTTCTGGAGTGAACTCCCCGAAATCTTCGCCGACCTCGACGCCGACCCCGAGGTGCGTGCAATCGTCATCGCCGGTTCCGGCAAGCACTTCTCGTTCGGACTGGACCTGCCGGCGATGAGCGGTGAATTCGGTGCCGTCCTCGCGGACAAGGCTCAGGCAGGCCCGCGCACCAAGTTCCACGACATGATCAAGCGCATGCAGTCGGGCATCAATGCCGTCGCAGATTGCCGCAAGCCCGTCGTCGCAGCTGTGCAGGGCTGGTGCATCGGCGGCGGCGTCGACCTGATCACGGCGGCGGACATCCGCTACGCAAGTGCCGATGCCAAGTTCAGCATCCGCGAGGTCAAGGTCGCGATCGTCGCAGACATGGGCAGCCTCGCGCGTCTGCCCGCGATCATCGGCGACGGACACCTGCGTGAGTTGGCTCTGACCGGCAAGGACATCGACGCAGCGCGCGCCGAGAAGATCGGCCTCGTCAACGACGTTTTCGAAGATGCCGACGCGGTACTGGCAGCGGCGCGCGCGACCGCCAAGGAGATTGCGCTCAACCCGCCGCTCGTCGTCCACGGGATCAAGGACGTGCTCGATCACACCCGCAGCGCGAGCGTGAACGACAGCCTTCGCTACGTCGCAGCC
The DNA here is from genome assembly GCF_001942025.1 of Rhodococcus sp. YL-1. Classification (NCBI taxonomy): domain Bacteria; kingdom Bacillati; phylum Actinomycetota; class Actinomycetes; order Mycobacteriales; family Nocardiaceae; genus Rhodococcus; species Rhodococcus sp. YL-1. The sequence continues at coordinate 701,947 of NZ_CP017299.1, forward strand.
TGGAACGCGGCGTTCCTGCCTTCGCAGGATCTGACCGAGGCCATCACCGCCGTCTTCCAGAAGCGCCCGCCAGTCTTCCAGGGTGAGTAGGAACTGCAAGGGTGAGTAGGAACTGCAAGGGCGAGTAAAAACAGCACAAAAATCCCCGCACATCTTCCGATGTGCGGGGATTTTCGTTAGGCCTGAGAACTCGAGCTCAGTGACCGCCGTTGGCAGCGAGACGCTTGATCGAAGCCTCGATCTCGGCCTCTGCCTCGGCGCGGCCGACCCAGTTGGCTGCCTCGACGTGCTTGTTCGGCTCGAGGTCCTTGTAGTGGACGAAAAAGTGCTTGATCGCATCGAGCTCGAACTGTGAGATGTCACCCAGATCCTGGATGTGATCCCAGCGGGGGTCGCCGGCCGGAACGCAGAGGACCTTGTCGTCTCCGCCGGCCTCGTCGACCATCTTGAACATCGCGACTGCGCGAGCCTCGACGATGACGCCGGGGAAGACCGACTCGGGGAGCAGGACCATGGCGTCGAGCGGATCGCCGTCCTCACCCAGGGTGTTTTCGATGAAGCCGTAGTCGGCCGGGTAGCCGAAAGCTGTGTAGAGGTAGCGATCGAGTTTGACGCGACCGGTTACGTGGTCGACCTCGTACTTGTTGCGCTGACCCTTGGGGATCTCGATGGTGACGTCGAACTCCACGCCGATTCCTCGCTGTCGTGTCGGTAATGATTCGTCGGAAGGATATCGGGTCAAGGATAAGGTTGCCTGACCACCCAGTAGGCAGAGCACAGACGGAGGGGCGTTGGCGGGCCAAGGAAAGAAGAAGATCGGCTCGTTGGAAGAGAGTCGACGGCGTAACTTCCGCATCCTTCTGGCGGTCGGTGCAGTGGTTGTACTGGCCGTCGCCGGAGTTGTCGTCGTGAAACTCGGTACGTCGAACGACACCGCGGGCAGCGCGACCGTGACTACGTCGCCGCAGCCTGCGCTCGTGACGCCGTCACCCCAGGTGGTGCCCGTCCCGACGGACGCACCGATCCCGAGCGCGTCGGGAATCGCAGCGGCGATCGGCCCGGCCGTGGCCAACCCGGATCTGGGGAAGTTCACCGGAGTAGTCGCTGATGCGCTCACCGGAAACATTCTGTGGAGCGCAGACCCGTCGACGCCGATGACACCTGCGTCCACGACGAAGGTGCTGACCGCATCGGCGGCACTGCTGAAGCTGCCGCTCGACCACCGGCTGGCCACGACGGTGGTCCCCGGAGCGAGCCCCGGGCAGGTCGTTCTGGTCGGCGGCGGTGACCCGACGCTGACGGCGACGCCGAAGGGGCAGAGCGGTTACTACGCCAACGCAGCGCACATCGCGGATCTCGTCGACCAGATCAAGGCTGCCGGTACGCCGGTGACCAGCGTCGTGGTGGACTCGAGCTTGTTCAAGGGCGACAACATGGCCACCGGGTGGTTCCCCGCTGACATCGCGGCCGGTTACATCACCCCGATCGAATCGGTGATGATCGAAGGTGGGCGGTACGACGGCACTCAAGACGAGTCGCCGCGTTCGGAAACTCCCGCGTTGGACGCGGGCAAGGTGCTCGCTCAGGCGCTCGGTGTCGATCCCGCCAACGTGAGTCTCGGCGCGGCGCCTGCCGGTGCCAAGCCGATCGCCACCGTGCAGTCGGCGCCGCTGAGCGACCGGCTGCTGCAGATGATGGAACATTCCGACAACGTGCTCGCAGAGACCATCGGGCGTGAGGTCGCGATTGCCTCCGGAATCGAAGCCTCGTTCACCGGAGCCGTCGACGCGACCGGCAAGACCCTGCAGGCGGCCGGGTTCGACTACACCGGTGTATCGCTGCACGATTCCAGCGGACTGTCCGTCGACGATCTCATTCCCGCTCAGGTACTCGATCGCGTCATGACGGCTGCGGCCGGTGACGGTGATCCGAAACTGCGTCCGCTGCTGGACTACCTTCCGGTGGCCGGCGGAACAGGAAGTTTGTCCGACCGCTACGCGTCCGGAAACCGAACCGGTGCGGGTTGGGTACGGGCCAAGACGGGAACTCTCTCGACGGCCAGCGCGTTGTCAGGGTTCGTGGTCGATCAGAACGGGCGAGTGCTCACCTTCGCACTGATGTCCAATGACCGGCCGCCAGAAGTGAGCCGTCCTGCCCTGGACGCGATTGCCGGAGCATTGAGGAATTGCGGGTGCCAATAGTGGCCGAAAAGACTCCACAAGATGATGAAGCCTCGGCTCCGCTCGGTGGTGCCGTCGACTGGAGTCTTGCCGCCAAAGCCGGGATAAAACTGGCGCGCGGTGGCCCCGCGATGTCTCGCTACACGGCCGAGACGGCAACCGCAGAACTCGCCGAGGCATCCAAGCGTGCAGAACTGCCGGTTCGTGAAGTGACCGGGCTGGCCGACGGTCTACCGGTCCCGGCCGCTGACGTGCTGGACCGGGCCGGGTGGATCACGGCGGCCTCGCGGTCGATGGCACATCTCACCGGCGCGGATCCAGACGGCAGTGGCAATCTCATCGTCGGAAAGCCGGCGGGCTTGCAGGCCGGCGCCATGCTGGCGTACCTGTCTTCGGCGATCCTCGGGCAGTACGACCCGTTCACCGGCGAGCACGGCACCCTGCTTCTGGTCACACCGAACATCGTCTCCGTCGAACGGTCCCTTCGGCTGAATCCGAGTGACTTCCGGTTGTGGGTCTGCCTGCACGAGGTCACTCACCGGGTTCAGTTCTCGTCCTCGCCGTGGCTCGCGGAGTACATGAAGGAATCCGTCGAAACGCTTGGTGCGACGGTGGACGAGTCGATGACCGACGTTGTCGGGCGCCTTGCTGCAGAGCTGCGCTCGCGGAAGGAACCCGACTCCAGTGACGGTGCGACGGCGGGCGGCATCATCGGACTGCTGCGCGCCTCGCAGGCGGAACCTCAGCGTGACGCGCTGGATCGGATGCTTGTACTCGGCACCCTCCTCGAAGGGCATGCAGACCACGTGATGGACGCCGTCGGCCCCGCCGTGGTGCCGTCGGTGGCAACGATCCGCGCGGCCTTCGACAAGCGTCGGCAGCGCAAGTCCAACCCCGTGCAGCGGATCATCAAGATGCTTCTCGGCATGGACGCCAAGATGGCGCAGTACGTACGCGGCAAGGCCTTCGTCGACGCGGTAGTTCTCAAGGTCGGCATGGAGCAGTTCAACACCGTCTGGACCGGGCCCGAGACCTTGCCGTTGCTCGACGAGATCGACAATCCCGACGCGTGGGTAAAGCGCGTTCTCGGCTAGATGCTGCTGCCTGAGACGCCTGCCCTACTGGCGCTGCGACAGGCCGTGCGGGCGTGGACGGTCGCATTCGAGCCACGACGCCGTGTGGTCGTCGCCCTGTCCGGGGGAGCCGATTCGTTGGCGCTGACAGCAGCAGCGGTGGCGGAAACCGATTCGGTCGACGCGTTGATCGTGGACCATCGCCTACAAGATGGTTCGGATGCCGTCGCATGCTCGGCCGCAGACCAGGCGCTGGCGCTGGGTTGCCGGACCGCGACGGTGCTGACAGTCGACGTAGCCGATGGTGGGAGTCTCGAAGCCGCTGCGCGTGAGGCTCGGTACAACGCTCTCCGCGGCGCCAGAACTGACCTCCCGGTTCTGCTCGGACACACGCTCGACGATCAGGCCGAGACCGTGCTTCTCGGACTCTCGCGCGGGTCCGGTGGGCGATCGATTCAAGGTATGGCTGCATTCGACGCTCCCTGGGGACGGCCGCTCCTCGGCCTCCGGCGATCGGTGACCAGGGCGGCCTGCGTCGACCTGGGAATCACGCCGTGGGAGGACCCGCACAACAACAATCCCGAGTTCACTCGCGTGCGTCTGCGGCACGAGGCGTTGCCGCTGCTCGAAGAAATTCTCGGCGGGGGAGTTGCCGAGGCGTTGGCCCGAACCGCGACGCAGTTGCGTGAGGACGGCGAGGCGCTCGACGAGTACGCCGAGGCCCTACTCCTACGGGTTGTCGTCGACGGAGAAGTGGAAGTGGACACACTTGCCGAAGCGCCCACCGCAATCCGCCGACGCGCTCTGCGAGCGTGGCTGCTGCAGGGTGGCGCAAAAGCATTGACGGACAAACAGTTACGGGCGGTCGACGCCCTGGTGATCGACTGGCGGGGGCAAGGCGGCGTCGCGATCGGGGGCGGAACACCGGAGGCGAGGTTGGTGGCGGCCCGGCGACGTGGCAGGCTGATCCTCGGATTCGAAGACCGACGAAGGGTTTGACGCGTGTACGAGGGCGACATCGCATCGGTACTGATCTCCGAAGAACAGATCCGTGCACGAACGGCGGAACTGGCTGAGGACATCGCCAAGCGTTACCCGGCAGGCGCCCCCGAAGGGGATCTCCTGCTGATCGGCGTCCTCAAGGGAGCGGTCTTCTTCATGACCGACTTCGCCCGCGCCCTGCCGATCCCGTCGCAGATGGAATTCATGGCCGTCAGCTCCTACGGATCCTCGACCTCGTCTTCGGGCGTCGTCCGCATCCTCAAGGACCTCGACAAGGACATCGCCGGTCGCCACGTGCTGATCGTCGAGGACATCATCGATTCCGGTCTCACGCTGTCGTGGTTGATGCGCAACCTCAAGACGCGTAACCCCGCTTCGCTCGAGGTCGTCACATTGCTCCGCAAGCCCGACGCGGTCAAGATCGACGTCGACGTCCGCGACGTGGGCTTCGACATCCCCAACGAGTTCGTCGTAGGTTACGGCCTCGACTACGCCGAGCGGTACCGCGATCTGCCGTACATCGGCACCCTGGACCCCGAGGTCTACGGCGGCTGAGCCTGCTCGCCGGTTAGGACTCTTCACATTTCGGCACCTCTGCATCAGTCCGCCGAACGGACGACAGACAGGTCTCCGAGGCGTCGCTAGATTCACGGAATGCGCGATCGACGGCTTATTCGGTGACCCTTCCGCCACCACCGCCACCGCCACCACCGCCCCCGCCTGGTGGGGAGCAGCAGTACTGGAGTGCCCAACCGCAGGGCGTTCTGTACCAACTTCCGACCACAAACGGCCTCGCAATTGCCGCCCTGGTCGGGGCGCTCGTGCTGGCGCCGGTCGGCATTGTGCTCGGCCACATTTCGCTGGCGCAGATCAAACGAACCGGTGAGCAGGGGCGAGGACTTGCAATCGCCGGTCTGGTCATCGGCTACATCTTCACCGCGCTTCTGGTGCTGTCGATCGTGTGGATGTTTCTCATTGCCAATGCAGTCACCCGCGCGTTCGACGACTACGACAGCGCGTCTTCTCTCTACTACACATCTGAATCGTCGAGTACGACTTATCCGACGTATGCGACCACCACATCCCGGACGGTGGCGCCGACGTACAGCGGAAGCGACACGGCGTCGGTCATCGCCAATGCCTCGGTAGGTGACTGCGTCGTACGAAGGCTCGGGGCAGACAAGGGCGACGGGACCAGCGAGACATACGTCAGTCCGGTCTCATGCAGCTCGAGCAGCGCCACTCACCGGGTAGTCAGCCGCGGCACGTCCACATCTTCGTGCACCGCCGATTGGGTTCGCAAAGAGAGTCCTGTCGTAGTGCTTTGCCTAGCGGACGAATGATCGACAGAGGGAGACACAACCGATGACGTTGCCGCCCCCGCCCCCACCTCCCCCACCTTCACCACCGCAGGCTCTGGTTGCCGGACATCCTCCGCCCTCTCGATCTCGTGGCCGAGGATGGATTGTTGCCGTTGCAGCCCTTACCGCCGTCGCGGCCCTCGCCGCAGGCGCGGTCACCGTTGTCACGATTCTCCGGTCGGGAGACACCGATGGACCGGTGGCAGGCCAGCTGGTCAACACTTACCCGACGCAGCCGACGCCAGGGTGGTCGTTGGACGTTGACGAGGTTCTGCCGGGCGGAAGATTTCTGTGGCCGGATTCGCTCGGTGCGAGCTATGGAACGGCGAGATTCATCGACGTGGGACAGACTCTGATCACTACGGTCGGTCCACAGCAGGGCCAGCAGTCCCAACTTGTTGCAGTCGACGCCGAGAGCGGATCCATTCGATGGCAAACGCCGGTCGCCGGCACGGTGTCGTGTGCGACCACCGCGATCGATGCAGCCCTACCTTGTGTCGTCAGGAACCCTGGTGGAACAGCTCGAGTCGTTTCCTTCTCGCTCGACTCGGGGGCGATTCGTTCGAGTGTCGACACCGATACGGCCACCTTGGTCGAGGTTTCCGACGGAGCGGTCTTCACTGTCGGCGGTAGCCAGTCCGGGCTGGTGATTTCGCGCGGAACCCCCACCGACCTCGATGCGGCGTGGACAACGACAACTCCACCGGAAACCGACTGCGTCGGATCCGGCGATTCGCATTCGTTCGAGATCGTCGACGGCATCGTCTATTACTCGAGCATCGGATCTACGGCGCTCAACGCGGTCGATGGCGCACTGCTTTCGAATCCGAATCTGGGTGGCTACGAGGCACTTCCAGGACAAGGTTTTGCCGGCGTCCTCTGTGCGATGCCATTTGCGTCGGACGGATACTCCAGCATCGTGTCCGACCGTGACGGTGCCGAGAGATTTAGAGTTGACGAAGACGCACCGGCATCACCGTGGCTTGTCTCGGCATCGAAATCTCGTCCGTACATCGGCTCGCACGGTGCCTACGACATGAACGACGGCACCGAGCTGTGGTCGGTCATCGGCGGAGACCACTTCTCGCTACGCCGGATCGTCGGCGACATCGTGTTGGGCAACGACTCGGACACGCTCTCGGCCTACCGAATCGACACCGGGGAACAGTTGTGGTCGACCAAGATCGGCGACTACTTCTCTTACTCGGTCTCGGACGGTGAGCGAATTCTCGTCCATCCTAACGACGGCAGGGTACTCGCCGTCGAACTCGACGACGGCTCTGTCAGTTGGTCCCTCGATTCCCACACCAACCACTGGTCTTGGTCGAAGGCCCACGACGGACTCGCCTCGATCTCCAATGACAGATTCCTCTACTACCCACCGACCGGCGGACCGTCAGGAGCACCGGGCAGGCTGCCCGCTGTCCCTGAATTCGACGGAGGCAACGAGTACGTCACGAAATGCGGCCGGACACCGACCCTGACGCCGGTTGAATACCGCACGCAGGCAGAGGGTCTCGTCGTTCTAATGGAAATGAAAGCATCATGTCCCGGCGGAGACATCGTCTCCACCGACGCGCTTCGTGTATCGATCACCGACACCGGCCAGAGCGTTGCATCGGCGGTGTTCGACTTCTCCGATGCGCCGATCTATCTTCCCCGAACCGATGGGACGAACACGACGAACTCGATCCAGCGCGAGTTCCTGTACGACCTCGGTAGCTTCTGGAGGCTGCCGAACACTCTCGGTGAGTCTTCGAGTCTGACCAATTCGAGAGCGTCAGGTGCTCAACTCGTCGAATGCGAGGACGACGGGACGAGTAATACCAGCCTGACATCCGGGCCGGCATCGCGAAGTGACACCAATACGCCGATCCGACCCACACGTAGCGCGCAGCCGACAACGGGCGACGTCGAATCTGCGAGTCTCGACGCCCTCCGGGCTCAGGCCGACGCCGATCGCCCCTTTGTGATCGGTGACCTCGCGAACAGGTGGGTGGCTCAGATCTCCTCCAAGCGGGTCGGACTCGATGCGGCGGATATCAATGGCGCTCAGGTGCATTGGACTGCTGCCCAGATCCTGCGACAGCATCTCGAACTTCGTCTCATGTATCCGGAGGTGCGTCTGCTCTGGAGTGACGAATGGCGGACCTTCGATCTCCGGGGTTGGTGGATAACCGTCGCAGGCTTGACGTTTGCGGATGCGGATGCGGCCAACGGGTGGTGCGATTCGAAGCGGATTGCCAACGATCAATGCTTCGCCAAGATCGTCAGCAACGATCGCGATTCGTCGGGGACCACCAAATATCGGCGATAGTACCTGACCCGTTCGGCGCACTTCCCACATCTGAGGAGCTTGGCGAATGACCGAAGACAACTCGCGTCAACCCGGTGAACCATCAATAAGCAGTTCGCCCCAGTCGCACGGCATGTATCTACCGCCACAGAGCTATTCACCGACGCGATCTGCGTTCGTGGATATTCGGATCGGTGACTACACCCGCGACGGGACAGCCGCGGCACTGCTGTTCGTGTCGCTCTTCTTACCGTGGAGTGCGACCGTCGGAATAGCCCGCGTCGGTTCGAGTGCTCTTGTGCTGCTTCTGGTTCTGCCGACACTGCTGTCGCTGGCGTCGCTGTTACTGCCGTACGTGGCGCGACTCGGAATGCTCGGGCCGAATTGGAATGTCGGGCAGATACGTGTGCTGCGTCTGGTGGCCAACGGACCCCTCATTGCCACTGTTGTGGGTCTTGTCGTCTACGACGTCATTCGTGGAATGTTCCGATTCAGTGAGAGTTCGAGTATTTTCACCGGCAACGGGGTTGGCGCTGGAGCGTGGTTCGGGCTTGCCGGCGCCCTGCTCGCAGCTCAACCGCGCGCGGCCGAAATTCGCATCGACCCTCGAACCGCGCCGCGATGGTTGGCGTTGGTGAAGCCGCTTGTGTTTGTGGCTTGGGGGTCGTCAGTGGCCTCGGCGCTACTCGCGCTGATCTACATCCTGGTCTCCGTCAGTCGCTACCGATATTACGACGGGCCGCAGACATTCGAGAGCCTGATCGTTCTCTTCGTGTCGTCGGCCGTTCCGATCGTCGTGGTGGGTGTTGCGGCAGTCGGTCTCGCCAGACGGTTTGCGTCCTGGCGCCTCACCATCGCCGCGCTCGGCATCGCTCTCCTCGCAGCCGGATTACTCCACTCGATCAGCGAGGGCACAAGTGTCGAGCTGTTCCACACGGTCACGGCTAGTCCCTACTACGGCATCACGTTCTTGATTGCCGCAGCCGCAATTACATTCATTCCATTCGGTGTTGCGTCCGTCGGCGACGGGACGCACCCCGGATACGTCTGGCTCGCAGCGGCACGAAACGGCATGCTGTTGATCGCGGTGTGGAGCTTCGGTGTTGGATTCTCTCAGATCGCAATGGCAGCAACGCAATTTGGCATCGTGCCGTGGGGAGATGCGTTAGTGCTCGCTGTTCTCGCGATACTCTTCGGGATTCTTGCCGTTGTCGGAGTCAGATCACTGTCGCTTCGGTATTCTTCGCTCGACCCTCGCCCGTCACGCGAGGTCGGTCTCGGAGTCTGTCTCGGCTTGCTCGTCCTGATGATCGCTCGTCTCGTGGTGCAGTCGGCCATGTATGGCGAAATATATTACAGTGCATGGATATTCGATCTCGCCATGGCGATGCTGGTGGTTCTGGTTGCTCTCGCTCTCACAGTCTCACCGGCTGTTCGGAATTTGTATGCGGGGGTGCAACTGTTCGCGTCGGCCACCACGGTTACAGCTGCAATACCGAATCTCGGACAGCCCGTTCGGCCTTCGGGGCGTGCTCTCGAGGCTGCGGATCCGCGGACTCCGGCGGCGGTGCTGTTCGAGATCGCGTCGAGTTCGCCGGAGTTGCGGCCGGCGATCGCTGCGAATCCGTCGACGTACGACGATCTTGTGACGTGGCTCGAAGCGCTGGGTGATCCTGCTGTGGATGCAGCGTTGGACCGAAGGGCTGCCGGGCAATTCGGTCTACTCGGACCCGAACCCGAACCTGCGACCGAGACGTTCATTTCGAGCGGACCGGAGTCCAGCTCCAGCGGCGAAATTGTGCAACCGTTCGCACCGCGATCGGCCGTGCCGCAATTTGCCGTGCCGCCACCGGACCCGGGGTATGGGCCGACCGGCGTTCCACTCCGGCCTGGTGGGTTTCGGCCGGCCGGAGCCGGGATACGAGTTGCCGCGCGGTTCATCGATTTTGCCATTCTCGCAGTTGTGTCGGTCGTCGGCGGAATGATCTCCACCGCGACGCTCGGAAACGGATTCGACTTCGATTCCTACCGGACAAGTTCGGGTCTGATTGGCCTGCTGATCGGGATCGGTTCGATCGTGTACTTCGTATGGGGAGAGTCGGCATTCGGGGTAACCCTGGGCAAACTCGCCCTCGGAATAGGCGTTCGCTCGGTAGGAGGTGCGCGTCCGGCCCTGGCGCAGTCCTTCAAACGGAATGCATTCGTGATCCCCATGTACCTCGGATCGGCTGTTTCGGCGTTGGCCATGCTCGGTAGTGATGACGAGCTCGTCGGCATGCTGAATTCGATGTCGTTGGGCAGTGTCGCGAGCATTCTCGGTTCTCTGGTAACAGTCGCTATTTCGATCGCGATCATCGTTTCGATCAGTAGCGCACCGGACGTCCGCGGCTTCCATGATCGGATGGCTGATGCCGTCGTCGTGGTCACCAGGCAGTGAGCGAGCACGCTTCGAGTGAAACAAGCACACCTTCAGGGCGTCAGCAGCTTCTTCTGGACCTTGCCCATAGCGTTGCGCGGCAAGCTGTCCACCAGACAAACCTGGCGTGGGCGCTTGTGGATCGACAGTGATTCGGCGACGAAGTCCGAAACCACAGCGCAGTCGGCTACGTCGCCGACGATGAAGGCGACTATGCGCTGGCCGAGATCGTCGTCCGGCATACCGACGACGGCGGCCTCGCGAACGCCGGGGTATGCCAGAAGTGCCTGTTCCACCTCGCCGGCACCGATGCGGTATCCACCGGACTTGATCATGTCGACCGACTCGCGACCTACGATGCGGTGGAATCCGCTGTCGTCGATCACCGCGATGTCGCCGGTGCGGAACCAGCCGTCTTCGGTCATGGATTCCGCTGTCTTCGAGGGGTTCCCGAGGTACTCGTCGAAGAGAACGGCGCCCGCAACTTCCAGTTGCCCAAGCTGCTCTCCGTCGTGCGCCGACAATTCGCCGTTCTCGCCGCGCAACCTCGTCCTGACTCCCGGAACGGCGTGCCCGACCCAACCCGGGCGACGTTCGCCGTCGTGCGTCGTGCTGACGGTGATGAGGGTTTCACTCATTCCGTAGCGCTCGACGGGAGCCAACCCGGTCAGCGATTTCATCCGCTCGAACAATGGAACCGGAAGTGGTGCACTTCCGGACACGAGCAAGCGCGCGGATCGCAATGCTGCTGCCGCCGAGGGCTCACCGCACACGCGTGACCAGACGGTCGGAACACCGAAGTACAACGAGCCACCCGCTGCGGCATACGAATCCGGAGTTGGTCTGAAGGTATGAATCAGCGGCGAACCCACGCGCAAGGCGCCCAACACGCCGAGAATCAACCCGTGGACGTGGAAGAGGGGCAGTCCGTGGACGAGTGTGTCCTCTGGCGTCCAATTCCACACATGAGCGAGCGCGTCGAGATCCGCAGCGATCGATGCTCGCGAGAGGACAACGCCTTTCGGAGCTCCGGTGGTTCCCGAGGTGTACATGATCAGTGCGGTAGCTGCCGCGCTCGGTTCGGGATAGGACGTCGCAGATCGCGCGTGAATATCGATGGGAATCAACGGGATACTCGAATCCGACGGTCCGTCTCCGAGTATCAGTTCGGCCTGGGAATCGGCGATGATGTGCTGACGTTCGAGCGGGCCGGAGTCCGGCGGGATCGGGACCACGGCAACACCGGCGATCAGTGCGCCGGCGACGGCGACCACTGTCTCGAGGCCGGCGGCGGCTTGTACTGCCACTCGCTGTGCACCGTGGATTCGATCGGCGACCGCGGTGGCGGCGGCAAACAAGTCGGCGCGAGAGAGGGTTGCGCCTTCGCCGAAACTGACCGCCGCTCCGTGATCGTCGAAGATGCGGGGGTCGAGGGAGCGCAGAAGTGTGGATTCGCTGTTCATTGCGAGTTCCCTTTCTTTGAGCGAAGATTCAGACGGACCATGGAACAACGAACAGCAGCCAGGCGAGAATCGGCGTCACCACCATGATGGTCATGCCCCACCGCATCGTCAGCCCGAACACCACGTCGCGTTCTTCCGGAGCGGCGTTCGCGACCACCAGCGCGCCGTTGGTCGAGAACGGACTGCAATCGACCAGAGACGAGGAGATTGCCAGCGCGATGACCAGACCGGTTGCATTGACCTGACCGGTCATCAGGAATGGAATTGCCAAAGGGATGAGTGCGCCGAGGATTCCCGTGGTGGATGCAAACGCCGACACGATCGCGCCGATCAGACAGATCAAGAACGCCGCGAGAAGTGGAATCCCCACGTGTGCAACAGAATCCCCGAGCCACTGGACGGTGTTCTGGTTCTGCAGAAGAGCGACGTACGTGACGATTCCGCCGATGAGGAGCACGGTGCCCCAGCTGATCTTGTCGACGGCGCCGCGGGCGGAGGCAGGGAAGATCAGGGTGAGAAGTACCGCGACGGTCAGTGCGGTGAATCCGACGTCGAGGTCGAACACCAAGGCGCCGAGTGCAAGCGACGCCAGTCCGAGCAAGGTGAGTCGGCGCTCGAGGTTGAGTGCTCCCTCGTGCGGAGCGGCCCCACCCGAGGACTTGCCGCCACCCTTCGAGCTGTCGCCGGAACCCGAGCCGGTGATGGTGTCGCTCCCGCCAGACGCATTGCCGACTGCGTTGACGAGCACGCGTTCGGAGTCGCCGCGCGCAATCAACGCGCGTCCGCCGAACGAGACGTACGCGACGGCAGCAACAACGGCCGCGGCCGCGAAGGTCGAGACGAACAGCAAGGCCGGGCTCGACGGGAGGCCGTTCTGACGCATGACGTCGTTGGTGATCACGCCGAAGATTCCGATAGGGGAGAAGCTGCCCGCCGTTGCGCCCTGGACGACCATGAAGCCCATCAGCATGGGGTGGATCCGGTAGCGGGTGGCGAAGCCCATTGCCACCGGCGCGATGATGGCGACGGCAGCGGGACTGACCGCGCCCATGGCGGTCACGGCTGCGCACACCGCGAACATCGCCCACGGCACGAGGGCCACTCGTCCTCTGACCGCGCGGACTGCCGCGTGAATGATCCAGTCGACCGTGCCGTTGTTTCTGGCCAGCGCGAACAGGTAGGTGACGCCGACCAGGATGACGAAGAGGCTGGCCGGGAAGCCGTCGAGGATCTCGCTGGTATCGACGGTGAAGACCAGTGTTCCGACGACGAAGGCAGCCACCAGGGCGAGCGCACCCATGTTCACCGACCTCACGGTGGATATGACGAACACCAGGACAAGTACTGACAGGGCTATGACATTTGCCATCGAACTCTCAATCCGTTCGCGACCAGCTTGTGGTCTGCATCACTTGGAATTGGCCTAGCCTCTCTGCCACTGCTCCATTTGTCAAGTACACTCCGAGGCATGAATTCGACGTCATCGCCCGGCTCGCGCTCGGGCCTGCCCGGACGATTGAAGCGTCCGCGTCTGTACGAGCAGTTGGCCGAGCACATTTCGAATTTCATCGAGGCTCAAGGTCTTTCGCCCGGTGATCGGCTTCCTCCCGAACGCAGCCTGGCTGCCGAACTCGGCGTGAGTCGCGCGTCGCTGGCTCAAGCGCTCGTTGCCCTCGAAATCCGAGGCCGAGTCGAAATCCAGCACGGTAACGGTGCAGTGATTCGTGAAGCTCCGACGCCCGACGCGGGCCGCTCTGCGGACTCGGGAGTGCGGCTACAGGACCGAACCGTCGACGAACTGACTGCCGCCAGGGAGGCGATCATGGCGGGCCTGGCTCGGGCGGCGGCGTCGAATCCCAACGCTGCGCTTCGGGTCGCGATGTTGACCGACGACGGGACCGCGAGAAACTTCGCCGAGACGTGGCGCTGCGTCAGGCACCTGGCCGGTGGCGGCTTACTGGCTGATCTCGACGACACCATCGCCAAGCAGGCGGACGTGCCCGAGTCCTCGGCGCGACTGTCTGCACGACTAGATCAGCTCGCCCACCGGATCATCGACGGTGACCAATCGGGCGCCGCTGACGCTGTTGCGGGAATCCTCTCCGACACGGCCTGACGAATAACGACGGACAAGCGTCGGAAAAGCGCACGATAACCACTATGAGCATGTTCGCTCACAGGAAACTGTGCTGCGACGTAGCCCGGGAACCTGATCGGCAATGCGCACGTTGAACACAGTGACGACCGTTCCAACCAAGCGGCACGGCCGCTGGCGGGCATCGATGGGGCCGATCGCGGTAACCTGCAGGTGTCCGGTTGGCAGCCGGAAGGCGACCTGGCAGACCCGCACTCTCGAAAGGACCGGCCACATCGGCCGACCTGTATGAACCGTAAGACTGTGTTCCGTAACGTGCTACTCGTAGCCGTCGTGCTGTTGGTGATCTATGCCTTCAGCTACTTCAGCAACGACACCCGCGACTTCAAGACCGTCGACACCTCGGTCGCGATCTCCCAACTCGACGCAAAGAATGTTGAGTCGGCGCAGATCGACGATCGTGAGCAGCAGGTTCGTCTGTGGCTCAAGAACGGCAACGACGCCACCGACGGTAAGACGCAGATCCTGGCGAAGTACCCCGCGAGTGCGTCGGAGCAGATCTTCGACAAGGTCGAAGGCGCCGGTGCGGACAAGTTCAACACGACGGTCACTCAGGAGAGCTGGCTGACGTCGATCCTTCTGTTCGTGCTGCCGATGATCATTCTGTTCGGCATCTTCTTCTTCGTCATGAACCGGATGCAGGGCGGCGGTGGTCGCGGCGGAGTCATGGGATTCGGTAAGTCGAAGGCCAAGCAGCTCACCAAGGACATGCCGAAAACCACGTTCGCCGACGTCGCCGGCGCGGACGAGGCTGTCGAAGAGCTGTACGAGATCAAGGACTTCCTGCAGAACCCGGCTCGCTACCAGGCGCTCGGCGCCAAGATTCCGCGCGGTGTCCTGCTGTACGGCCCTCCCGGAACCGGTAAGACACTGCTCGCACGCGCTGTCGCAGGCGAAGCCGGCGTCCCGTTCTTCACCATCTCCGGTTCTGACTTCGTCGAGATGTTCGTCGGTGTCGGTGCTTCGCGTGTTCGCGACATGTTCGAGCAGGCCAAGCAGAACAGCCCCTGCATCATCTTCGTCGACGAGATCGACGCCGTCGGTCGTCAGCGCGGCGCAGGCCTGGGCGGCGGACACGACGAGCGCGAGCAGACACTCAACCAGTTGCTCGTCGAGATGGACGGCTTCGGTGATCGCACCGGCATCATCTTGATCGCCGCAACCAACCGCCCCGACATCCTCGACCCCGCACTGCTGCGTCCGGGACGCTTCGATCGCCAGATTCCGGTCGGCGCCCCCGACCTCGCCGGTCGCCGCGCGATCCTGCGCGTGCACTCGCAGGGCAAGCCGATCGATCCCAACGCCGACCTCGAAGGTCTCGCCAAGCGGACCGTCGGAATGTCGGGTGCTGATCTCGCCAACGTCATCAACGAGGCTGCGCTGCTCACCGCACGCGAAAACGGAACCGTCATCACCGAAGCCTCGCTCGAGGAATCGGTGGATCGTGTTGTCGGTGGACCGCGGCGTAAGAGTCGCATCATCAGCGAGCACGAGAAGAAGATCACGGCGTACCACGAGGGCGGTCACACGCTGGCTGCTTGGGCAATGCCTGACATCGAGCCGGTCTACAAGGTCACGATCCTCGCTCGCGGTCGCACGGGTGGCCACGCGATGACCGTGCCAGAGGACGACAAGGGTTTGATGACGCGTTCGGAGATGATCGCTCGTCTCGTCATGGCAATGGGTGGACGCGCCGCCGAGGAGTTGGTGTTCCACGAGCCCACCACCGGAGCGTCGTCCGATATCGACATGGCGACCAAGATCGCCCGCGCGATGGTCACCGAATACGGCATGAGTGCCAAGCTCGGCGCGGTTCGCTACGGACAGGAGGGCGGGGATCCGTTCCTCGGCCGTTCGATGGGCGTTCAGTCCGACTACTCACACGAGATCGCCCGTGAAATCGACGAAGAGGTGCGCAACCTCATCGAGGCAGCGCACACCGAAGCGTGGGCAATCCTCAACGAGTACCGCGATGCGCTCGACCTCATCGCTACCGAACTGCTCGAGCGTGAGACGTTGACTCGCAAGGACCTCGAGAAGATCCTTGCCGGCGTCGAAAAGCGTCCGCGCATCACGGCTTTCAACGATTTCGGTGGGCGCACGCCTTCGGATCGTCCGCCGGTGAAGACTCCTCGCGAACTCGCGATCGAGCGCGGCGAAACCTGGCCGGAGCCCGCTGCCGCACCTGTTCTCGTCAAGGCAGGTGCACCCAACAGCGGTGCCCCCAACAGCGGTGCCCCCAACGGTGGTCTCCCCAACAACGGCAACCAGGGACCCTCGAACGGCTACGCACAGCCTTCGTACCCGCAGCCGAGTGCTCCGCAGCAGACTCCGCAACCGGGAACACCCGACTACGGAGCGCCCGCCGGATGGTCGGCACCGGGTTGGCCTCCGCGTGAGAACCCGTCGCCGACGTACCCCGGACAGCAGTCGGGTGGGTACACCGGTGGACAGAATCCGACCCCGCCGAACCAGTCGCAGGGCCAGTACGGTCAGCCCCAACACGGTCAGCCCCAGCCCGATCAGGGGCAGTACGGCCAGCCGCACCCGGGGCAGCAGGCGTACCCGGAGCAGCCGCATCCCGGCCGCCGTTACCCCGCGCAGCCCGATTACCCGGTGCAGTACCCGGACAGTGGACCTTTCGCCGATCCGAACCGGGGAAACCCGTCGGGTGAAAACCAGTGGCAGAGCCCCGCACCGGAACAGCCGCAAACTCCTCCGCCGCACCATTCGGCTGAGGACGAGGGACCGAGCACCGTTCGCTGGGACGGACCGGACGGATCTCGCTGACCTTGCGCCACTAGGCTCTGCGGCGGGGGACCTGTGAACAATTCTCGAGGAGAGTTCGGTTGTCGGTGAATGATGTGGCCAGTGAACTGGTGTCGCTCGGAACGGGCCGCCCGTTCGATCAGGCGCGGGCAGAGGCTGCCGTACGGGAATTGTTGATCGCGGTCGGTGAAGATCCGGAGCGCCCAGGCCTGCTCGATACGCCGGCCCGGGTTGCGCGCTCGTACAAGGAGATCTTCGCGGGTCTGTACTCCGAACCTGACGACGCGTTGAACACGACTTTCGACGAGGGTCACCAGGAGTTGGTGCTCGTGCGAGACATTCCGATGTTCTCGACGTGCGAGCACCACCTGGTGTCCTTCCACGGTGTTGCTCACGTTGGCTACATCCCGGGAAAGTCGGGCAAGGTCACCGGTTTGTCGAAGCTCGCGCGCGTCGTCGACCTGTACGCCAAGCGTCCGCAGGTGCAAGAACGCCTGACCAGTCAGATCGCGGATGCTTTGATGCGCAAGCTCGACCCGCGTGGAGCCATCGTCGTCATCGAAGCCGAGCATCTGTGCATGGCGATGCGCGGTATCCGCAAGCCCGGAGCCAGCACGACCACGTCTGCGGTTCGTGGGCTCCTGCAATCCAGCGCGGCCTCGCGGTCCGAAGCGCTGGACCTCATCCTGCGTAAGTGAGCAAGATGTCCGCGGCTCCCGTTGCAGGCAGCGATCCGGCCCGGATGGTCGTGATGGGGATTCTGAACGTCACCGCCGATTCGTTTTCCGACGGTGGTCAATTTCTCGATCGTGACGCGGCGATCGCTCGCGGACTCGAACTGCAACGCATCGGCGTCGACATCGTCGACGTCGGCGGCGAGTCGACGCGTCCCGGAGCCACCCGCGTCGATCCGAAACTCGAGGCGGACCGAATTGCCCCGGTGATCGAAGAACTGGTGGCAGCCGGAATTCGCGTCAGCGTCGACACGATGCGTGCTTCCGTCGCCGCCGCCGCGATCGAAGCGGGCGCAGGCATCGTCAACGACGTATCGGGTGGTCGCGCAGACCCCGACATGGCCTCCGTTGTGGCCGACGCCGGAGTGCCCTGGATCCTCATGCATTGGCGCTCGGCCGGTGACTACGTCCATCGTGGCAGCGCCGATCACTACGACGACGTGGTCCGCGATGTCCGTGACGAACTGCTGTCGCAGGTCGATCTGGCGTTGAAGGCAGGGGTCGATTCGTCGTCGATCATCCTCGACCCCGGCCTCGGGTTCGCTAAGAACGCCGACCACAACTGGGCACTGTTGCGTGCACTACCCGAGTTCAACGCGACCGGATTCCCGGTACTGGTCGGCGCTTCCCGAAAGCGGTTCCTCGGGTCTCTGCTCAGCGATCCCGACGGCAATCCGCGTCCACCTGGTGGCCGCGAGACTGCGACGGCCGTGGTCTCCGCCCTTGCAGCGCGCGAAGGCGCCTGGGGAGTTCGGGTGCACGACGCACAAGCTTCGCTCGACGCCATTGCCGTGGTCGACGCCTGGAACCGTGGACGAGAAAGGGCCTGACATGGGGGACCGAATCGAATTGCGCGGACTGAAGGTTCGCGGCAATCACGGAGTGTTCGACCACGAGAAGCGTGACGGTCAGGACTTCTTCATCGACATCACCGTATGGATGGACTTGGCTCCCGCCGCGGCGTCGGACGACCTGACGCAGACCCTGCACTACGGCGAGTTGGCGGAAGCCGCCGCAGCGATAGTCGCCGGCCCGTCGCGCGATCTCATCGAGACCGTCGCCGCGGAGATCGCCGACGACGTCATGAAAGATTCGCGAGTCGAGAGCGTCGAGGTTGTTGTCCACAAACCGTCGGCACCGATTCCGCTGGTTTTTGCGGACGTCGCCGTCGTCGCACATCGGACCAGATCGGCATGACGCGCGCTGTTCTGTCGATCGGTTCCAACATCGGCGACAGCGTGGCTCACCTGCAGTCCGTTGTCGACGGGTTGGGCAGCGCCGTCGTTGCTGTCTCACCGGTCTACTCGACCGCGCCGTGGGGTGGCGTCGAGCAGCAGGATTTCTACAACGCGGTGGTGGTGGTCGACGATCCCGAAGCCGATGCCGCTGAATGGCTTCGCCGCTCGCAAGCTCTCGAGGAAGCCGCAGACCGGGTGCGCGAACAGCGGTGGGGGCCACGGAGCCTGGACGTGGACGTAGTCGACTGCGAAGGCGTCGTCAGTTCCGATCCCGTGCTCACACTTCCGCATCCGCGCGCGCATCTTCGGGCATTCGTTCTCGTTCCCTGGCTGGACGTCGAGCCTGACGCGACGCTGATCGTCGACGGCCAGAAGTTGCCGGTGGCACAAATTCTCGACGGCCTCGATAGCACTGAGCGCGAAGGTGTCCGCACTACCGATGTGGTGCTTGCGCGGTGACCGAAAACGACAAGGGTTTGAAGCCGACCCGGATCAGTGAACTCGCGGTACTCGCCGCAGTGGCGGCCGTGGCCACCTGGATTCTGATTCGCGTGTTCTACGGTTCGATGCCGCCCATCCCCGTTTATGCGGGAGCGTCGCTCTACTTCGTCGCCGTTGCCGAGGCCGTCTTCGCTTTTGTCATTCGTTCACGCGTCAAGAACCGGCAGGTCGGCGACGGGCTCAGACAGCTTCATCCGATCACCGCCGCCCGAGCGCTGGCATTGGCCAAAGCATCCGCTTTGGTCGGTTCAGCTACCGTCGGTGTCTGGGTCGGAGTGCTGGTGTATCTCATCCCACAGCGCTCGGTTCTGCAGGCCGCAGCCTCCGACACGCCGGGCGCGTGGGTGGGGTTGGGCGCCGCAATTGCGCTGGTAGCGGCAGCTCTGTGGCTCGAACATTGTTGCAAGACGCCGGAAGATACACCTGACGAGCCTGCGCACTGACAGCCTGGTCGGCAAATCACCCACCGAGGTACGTGGCGACCCCGGTCTCGGCAAGTACCCTGGCAACCATGACAAATTCTGGTCGATCGAAGTCTGCGCGCCGAAGCAAGCGCAGCGCGAGCCAGATGATCATTGCTGCTCTTCTGGCACTTGCTGTCATTGCTTCGCTGTTTCTGATTTTCAGCAACAGCGTTCAGCTTCTTCGGGTGGGTCTGGTCGTCGCTCTGTGGGCAGCCACCCTCGGCGCTATCGCCATGACCAAGTATCGGCGTGAGTCGGCACTGGACAAAGCCAAGGTTGCTGATCTGCAGACCGTGTACGAACTGCAGCTCGAACGTGAAATTTCTGCTCGACGCGAGTACGAACTGAGCGTCGAAGGTCGCGTGCGACGTGAGGTGACCGCGGACGCGGAGGAGCTGGCCGGGTTGCGCGCCGAATTGGTAGCGCTGCGCCGAAACCTCGAAGCACTGTTCGAAGGTGGGCTGCTGCCCGAACAGACCGCGCTCAAGACCGATTCGACGCGAGTGCCGGAACTTGGCGGTAGTTCGTACGGCGCGTACCAGCCGGCACCGTCGGGGTTGTACGTTCCCGGCGCCGGCCAGAGCGGGCCCAGCCAACCGGCACCGAACGTCGGCGGCTTGGCTTCACCCAACGACGATCCGGTGACTGCTGAGACAACCGTCGTGTTCGCGGAGACGTCGTGGCGTGAAAGCAGCTTCGTGGCGCCGCGCGTCATCCCGACCCAGAAGTCTCGAGAGACGCAGAAGCCACAAGAGACGCAGAAGCCCCAGAGCGGGAACCAAGCACCGAGTTCTCCGGTGAGTTCCTCGCCGACACGAACGGTGAAAGACGTTTCGGTGAAGAAGGATTCGGAGCCGGTCGCGCCGGTCGAGCCTGAAGTCAAGGCTCCCGCCCAGGCCCCGAACATCGAAGATGCCGTCATCGAAGACGCTGTCGTCGAAGAGGTGCCCGAGGTTGTTCCCGCGGTTGTTCCCGAAGCTGTCGCGGAAGCTGAACCCGAATCCGCTGCGGAGCCTGACGCGGAGCCGCGACGTCGTCGCCGTGCTGCCCCGGAAGATGCCGCGAGCGGTGCTCATTCCAACGGATTGACCGTCGCCGAAATAATGGCGAACCTGAGTTCGAGCAACCCGTCCGAAGGCTCCGGTCGACGTCGTCGCCGAGAGGACTGAGTCGCAGATCACTCGCCCGGCCATGGCATGACGGTTCGGGCGAAGGATATCCTCGGACGCAGAACGTCTGGTACCCGCCGAGCGGGACTGGAACGAACGAGAGGAATCCGGTGACTTCCTTCGGGATCACTAATGGGCCTGCACCTGCGCGCTTGACGGTAGGAATTGTCTCAGCAGGACGGGTCGGAACAGCTGTCGGTGCCGCATTGGAGCGAGCCGGTCATGTTGTCAGCGCTTGCTCCGCCGTCTCCAGTGCCTCGGTTGCCCGCGCTGTGAAGCGGCTTCCCGATACCGAAATTCTTCCGGCTGCCGACGTCGCAGCTCGCTCCGAACTGCTGATTCTTGCCGTTCCTGACGACCAGCTTGCGGATCTTGTTCGAGGTCTCGCGGCCACCCAAGCGGTCAAGCCGGGCACGCTCGTCGCCCACACGTCCGGTGCCAACGGGATCGCGATCCTGACTCCACTCACCGAACTCGGCGCGCTGCCCCTGGCTATCCATCCGGCGATGACGTTCACCGGTCACGACGAGGACACCGCACGGCTGTCGTCGGCATGCTTCGGAATCACTGCTGCCGACGACATCGGTTACGCGATCGCGCAGTCACTGGTCCTCGAGATCGGCGGCGAGCCCGTCCGAGTGCGCGAGGAGAACCGCGCGCTCTACCACGCCGCACTGGCTCACGGCAGTAATCACCTGGTCACGCTCGTGGTCGACGCCGTCGAGGCACTGCGAGCGTCGTTGCAAGGTGACGAGCTGCTCGGTCAGCAGTTGATCGACGGCGATCCGGGTGGAGTGGCCGAGCGTGTCCTGCAGCCGCTGCTGTCGGCAGCCTTGGACAACGCGCTACGGCGCGGTCCCTCGGCGTTGACCGGTCCGGTGGCACGCGGCGACGCTGCTGCCGTCGACACACATTTGCGCGTACTGACAGACCTGGATCCGGAGCTCGCAGCCGGCTATCGGGCGATGTCCTTGCGATCGGCCCAGCGGGTGGGCGCCCCCACCGAATTGTTCGACATCTTGACTGAAACGGGAGGTGACCGTCGTGAGTGATCTGCAGGGCGGATACAAGCGCGGCGAACTGACGGTGCACCACGATCCGGACAAGCTTCGGCGCGTCTCGCGGGCACTGCGAGGTGTCGGGCGTCAGGTGGCGCTCGTTCCGACGATGGGTGCGCTGCATGCCGGCCACATCGAACTGGTTCGTCAGGCCAAGGTCACCGGCGCCGTCGTGATCGTTTCCATCTTCGTGAACCCGCTCCAGTTCGGTGCCGGTGAAGACCTGGACGCGTACCCGCGCACTCTCGATGCGGATCTCGACCTGTTGCGCGCCGAGGGCGTCGAATTGGTGTTCGCGCCGAGCGCCAAGACGATGTACCCGCGTGGTCAGCGCACCACCATCGTGCCGGGCCCGTTGGGTAGCGAACTCGAAGGCGGAGCGCGCCCCACTCACTTCGCGGGAATGCTGACGGTAGTGGCGAAGCTGCTGCAGATCGCGGCACCCAATCACGCGTACTTCGGTGAGAAGGACTACCAGCAGCTGACGCTCATCCGTCAGATGGTGTGGGATCTCAACTTCGATGTACAGATCATCGGAGTTCCGACGGTTCGCGAGTTCGACGGCCTCGCGTTGTCCTCTCGCAATCGCTACCTCGACGAGAACCAGCGCGCGGCAGCGGTCGCGCTGTCCGCCGCTCTGATCGCCGGTGCACACGCGGCGGCTGGGGGAGCGGAAGCAATCCTGGAAACCGCACGCGCTGTTCTGGCAGCTGTTCCGGAAATCGAGGTCGACTACCTCGAGGTTCGGGGCGTCGATCTGGGCCCCGCGCCCGAGCGAGGTGACGGTCGACTGTTGGTGGCCGCCAAGCTCGGAACCACCCGTTTGATCGACAACGTCGGTGTCGCGGTGGGAACCGGCTTCCTCGAGCGTGACACCGACCCATCCGCCGACGCCATCGACGACCTGCTGTCTCACTGAGCACTTTTCACGAGTAAGGACCTGGATATGTTTCGCACGATGATGAAGTCGAAGATCCACCGCGCCACCGTGACTCACGCCGACCTGCATTACGTCGGCTCCGTCACCGTCGACCAGGATCTGATGGACGCCGCAGACCTCCTCGAAGGCGAACAGGTGTGCATCGTCGACATCGACAACGGTGCGCGTCTCGAGACGTACGTCATTGCCGGCGAGCGCGGGACCGGTGTCATCGGAATCAACGGTGCGGCAGCGCATCTGGTCAAGCCAGGCGACCTGGTCATCCTCATCGCCTACGGCGTGATGAACGAGCAGGAAGTCAAGGAGTACTCCCCGCGCGTCGTCTTCGTCGATGCCGACAACAAGCAGATCGAACTCGGTTCCGACCCGGCTCACGCGCCGGAGGGTTCGGGTCTGATCACCCCACGCATGCTGTCGACGCTCGAGGCCTCGCGCGAATCCAGCCTGGTGTAATCCATGCTGCTCACGGTCGACGTCCGGAACACCAACATCGTTCTCGGTCTGTTCTCCGGGACTGGTGAGTATTCGAAGCTGTTGCAGGACTGGCGAATGCGAACCGATCCGCGGATGACTGCCGACGAGTTGGCGTTGACCTTCCGTGGGCTGTTGGGTTCTCATGTCGATCAGATCACCGGCGTTGCGGCGCTGTCGACAGTGCCGTCCGTCTTGCGCGAAATCCGTGTGATGCTCGAGCGGTACTGGGGTCACGTTCCCCATGTGGTGGTCGAACCGGGTATTCGCACCGGTGTGCCACTGCTGGTGGACAACCCCAAAGAGGTGGGAGCCGACCGGATCGTCAACAGCCTTGCCGCTCACCATCTTTACGAGGGGCCGTGCATTGTCGTGGACTTCGGTACGTCGACCTGTGTCGACGTCGTTTCCGCCAAGGGTGAGTTTCTGGGTGGCTGCATCGCGCCCGGACTCGAGATCTCGACCGATGCCTTGGCGTCGCAGTCCGCTGCGCTGCGCAAGGTCGAATTGGTGCGCCCGCGTTCGGTTGTCGGCAAGAATACCGTCGAATGCATGCAGTCCGGTGCGGTATTCGGCTTTGCAGGCCTCGTCGACGGATTGGTCAACCGCGTCCGCGACGAACTACCGGAGTTCGGTGGTGACGACGTCTCCGTGATCGCGACCGGGGACAGCGCACCGCTGATCATTCCCGAGTCCGACACCATCGATCACCTCGAACGGGACCTCACCCTCGAGGGGCTGAGGTTGGTCTTCGAGCGCAATCAGGCGCGTCGTGGATCCGGTCGACGACCCGTCGCCTGATCGATGGTTTCGTTCCAGCGGTTTCGCGATTGCAAAAGTTATGCCACAATGGTGCTCGTGAATCGCTGCATGGGTGCTCAGGAGTGTTGTCGAGGCTGACCGCTGCCTTGACCAATTCACATTCCTTGGAGCTAGCTCGTGCTATCCACATATTCTGCAGATCGCTCTGTTTTGACCCCGACTCTTACTAATGACCGTGCTGTTTCCGCAGGTCGTAGCGCTAATCGTGGGGCGTCCGGACGCCGTCCGAGTGGTGCGTCGTTGCCTACCCGCCTTCGCCCGGCCGATCTGCTGCGTCTGACCGACGAGGGAGCAAACGGCGTGCTCGACGGCCGTTTCGATCACCTCATCCCCGACACCTTCCCGACGCTCGACCGTTGGTCCACCCGCTTGCACGCGGACGACGACGTCGATGTGTGGCTCATCAGTTGGGTACCCGAACGCAACACCGAATTGCACGACCACGCAGGCTCGTTCGGCGCCTTGACCGTCCTCAGTGGTTCGCTCACCGAATTCCGTTGGGCCGGTGACGCCCTGGTGGAACGCCAGCTCGACGCCGGCGATCAGGCTTCGTTCCCGCTCGGATGGGTTCACGATGTCGTGCGTTCGACGGATGCTCCCGGTGCTCCGATCGAAATCAGCTCTGATGCACCGACTCTGAGCGTTCACGCCTACTCGCCGCCGCTGACGGCAATGTCCTTCTACGAAGTGACGGATCACCGGACACTTCGCCGCACCCGTACCGAGCTGACCGACCTGCCCGAGGGGGGCACCAAATGACCATCGACCAAATGCTCGACGACGCTCGCGCACAGATCGATCGTATGTACGTCTTCCAGCTCACCGAAGCCTTCCACCGCGGCGCGATCTTCGTCGACATTCGCCCGCAGGCGCAGCGCGCCATCGAGGGAACTCTTCCCGGCGCACTCGCGATCGAGCGGAACGTGCTCGAATGGCGCCTCGACCCCACCAGCAGCGCACACCTCGCGTTGGCCACCGACCACGACGTCGAGTGGGTGATCGTCTGCTCCGAGGGCTACACCTCGAGTCTGGCCGCAGCGTCGTTGCAGCAGTTGGGTCTGCACAAGGCCACCGATCTCGTGGGTGGGTACCAGGCGATCAAGGCCGCCGGCCTGCTCGGTGCGCTCAGCGGAGTTCGTCATTGCTCCCGCGAGTTGGCGGCGGTTTCGGCTCATTGAGGTATTTGCTGTGCGCCTTTATTAACCGCGGGCGGTTAATAAAGGCGCACAGCGGGTCTGGCGGTACATCTTCGGGCTCATTCCGTGATGACGGGTGAACGCGGTTGTGAGGGCGAAGGGGCTCGAGTAACCCACTTCTCGCGCGATCGACGACACCGTTCGTGCCGGGTCTGCGAGCAGATCTGCCGCCACGGACAGTCGCCACTCGGTCAGATAGCCGACAGGTCCGAGCCCCATGAGGCTGGTGAACCGGCGCGCGAAGGCCGCTCGCGAGCTGCCGGACTCCTGGGCCAGGCTCGCGACCGTCCAGGGGTGTTCCGGCCGATTGTGTATGAGCCGCAAGGCATGCCCAATGATGGGATCCTCGTAGGCCTTGATCCATCGCGGTGATCGATTCGGGTTCTCGGCGAACCACGTACGGACCGCCGATATCAGGACAAGGTCCAGGAGCCTGTCCAGCAACACTTCCTGCCCTGGCCCGTCGGCGGCGATCTGTTGTTCCAGAAGGTTTGTCATCGGCGCGGTTTCGATGCTGCGTCGTACTACCGCGACGGGTGTCAGGCTGTCGAGGATCTGACGGCTGACATAGGAGTCCAAACGGTATGTGCCCGTGAGCATGACGGTCTGACCACTGGTCGAGTTGCCCCAGGTGCGAATGCCGTGAACTGACATGTCCTCGAGTGGTGATCCGTCGACCGCAGCGCAATTCTGTGCTTCGTCGATCAGTACGTGGACTGGTGTGTCCGGGTGATCGGCGACCGTATACGGATCGGGGCCGCGCAGGAGTGCAACGTCGCCGGCCTCGAGATCTTCTGTCTGTCCGGTGTCGGAGACGACGACCGCGCTGCCTCGAACCAGAACCAGCACGGTGATCGGTGCGTGGTCCTCGATACGTAATGACCACGGTGGATCGAGCAGCGAGCGCAGTAGAAAAGCGCCCTCCGCCCGCGATCCGGCCAGCATCATCGACAATGCATCCATGCTTCGACGGTAGACGCTGGCGTATGTTTTTGCGACCTTCGGCTATGGATCGTATTGACGCTCCGCGGTCGAATGAGTGCATGACGACAACAAGCGACATTCAATCGGCAGTAGTGATCGGTGGTACCGGCAAGACCGGTGCGCGCGTTGCGCAGAGGCTGACGGCGGTGGGAATCCGTACCCGAATCGCGTCGAGAACATCCGGGACGCGTTTCGACTGGAACGATCAGGCGACGTGGCAGCCAGCAGTGTCCGGCGTCGACGTGGCATATGTGACGTATGCGCCAGATCTGGCTGTTCCGGAATCGAGCGCTCACATCGAGGAGTTCGCGGAGCTTGCGTACCGCGAAGGGGTTCGTCGCATGGTGCTCCTGTCCGGGCGCGGTGAACCGGCGGCGCAGAAAGCCGAGCAGGTTCTCGCCGACAGCGGTCTGGAATGGGCTGTGGTGCGGGCCAGTTGGTTTGCCCAGAACTTCAGTGAGGGGTACCTACTCGATCCGATTCGGGAAGGCCACCTGGCACTTCCGGTCGGTGAGGTGGGGGAGCCGTTCATCGACGTCGACGATCTCGCCGACGTGGCGGTGGCCGCATTGACTCGAACCGACCTCCTCGGCCGAGTTCTCGAGGTGACAGGTCCGGAGTTGCTCACTTTCGCGGCGGCGGTTGATGCGATTTCGACGGCGTCGGGTCGTCTCGTGACATTCGAAAGAATTGGACTCAAACAGTTTTCCGACGGCATGGCGGAGGTCGGCGTCCCGAGTGACGTCGTGGAGTTACTCAGGTACCTGTTTGCCGAGGTTCTCGACGGACGAAATCAAAGTGTGACCGGTGTCGTCGAAGAGGTCCTGGAACGACCCGCTCGAGATTTCACCACTTTTGCCGCCGAGGCTGCTCGAACGGGGGTCTGGTCGTGAAGAAATCCGAGATTTTCTTGGAGCTGCTGCTCGGGGTGACTGCGCTCGGCGCGCTCGTCGCCGGTGGTGCGTTGTTTGCCTTCTCGTCCTTCGTGATGCCCGCTCTGCGGTCGGTCGATGCACATACCGCGATCACGTCGATGCAGGCGATCAACGTCGAAGCGCCGCGTAGTGCGTTGATGCTGCCGCTGGTCGGATCGGCGCTCACCGCGATCGCCGCTGGAATCTGGGCAGCGATCTCCAGACCGGACGGCTGGGTCCTTGCTGTCGTCGGTTGCGTCGGGGTGCTCGCGTCCTTCGCGGTGACCGCGATCTACCACGTCCCTCGCAACGACGCGTTTGCCTCGGTCAGCACTACCGACGCGGCCGCATGGGCGTCGTACGAGGCGGGTTGGACTATGTGGAATCACGTTCGGGTCGGGCTGTACCTGCTGTCGGGAATCGTGCTCGCGGTGGCCGCGGTGCTACCAGCAACAAACGCGGTGGACACGGCCCAGTAGTCTTGTACCCCGTGAGTGATGTAGAAGCCCAGCCAGTCGACGACGCCCCCGAGCAGCTCCGTATCCGGCGCGAGAAGCGTGAACGGATCCTCGCGCAGGGGCAGGAGGCGTACCCGGTTTCGGTCGATCGCACCCACACGCTCGCGCAGATCCGCGCGGAGTACCCGGAACTCGAGCCGGACACGGCGACTGGCGTGCTGGTCGGCGTCGTCGGCCGCGTCATCTTCATGCGCAACACCGGCAAGCTGTGCTTCGCGACTCTGCAGGAAGGCGACGGTACCCAGCTGCAGGCCATGATCAGCCTCGCCGGCGTCGGCGAAGAGGCACTGGCTGCCTGGAAGTCCGACGTCGACCTCGGCGACTTCGTCTTCATCCACGGTGAGGTCATCAGCTCCCGTCGCGGCGAGCTCAGCGTGATGGCCGACGCGTGGCAGATCGCGTCCAAGTCGCTGCGCCCCCTGCCGGTTGCTCACAAGGAAATGAGCGAAGAGTCCCGGGTGCGTCAGCGCTACGCGGATCTGATCGTTCGCCCCGAGGCTCGGGACAACGCCCGCAAGCGCGTCGCAGTTGTCCGTGCGCTGCGCAATGCACTCGAGAGCCGCGGCTTCCTCGAGGTCGAGACGCCGATGCTGCAGACGCTGCACGGCGGCGCGGCAGCTCGCCCGTTCGTCACGCACTCGAACGCCCTCGACATCGACCTGTACCTGCGTATCGCGCCGGAACTGTTCCTCAAGCGTTGCGTCGTCGGCGGTATCGAGAAGGTCTTCGAGATCAACCGCAACTTCCGCAACGAGGGCGTCGACTCCACTCACTCGCCCGAGTTCGCGATGCTCGAGACGTACGAGGCCTACGGCACGTACGACGATTCCGCGAAGATGATTCGTGAACTCGTCCAGGAAGTTGCGCAGGAAGCATTCGGCACGCAGGTCCTCACCCTCGCCGACGGTTCCGAGTACGACGTCAGTGGCGAGTGGCAGGTTCTCGAGATGTACCCGTCGCTGTCGGCTGCCATCGGCACCGAGGTCACGCCGGATACGACGGTCGACGAGCTTCTCGCTCTGGCGGAGAAGGTCGGCCTCGAGGTTCCCAAGGACAAGGGTTACGGCCACGGCAAGCTCGTCGAGGAGCTGTGGGAGCACCAGTGCGGCGATCAGCTGTACGTGCCGACGTTCGTCCGTGACTTCCCGGTCGAGACATCGCCCCTGACCCGTGATCACCGCAGCAAGAAGGGTGTCACCGAGAAGTGGGACCTGTACATCCGCGGATTCGAGTTGGCGACCGGCTACTCCGAACTTGTCGACCCGGTCATCCAGCGTGAGCGCTTTGTCGACCAGGCGCGCCTCGCGTCGGCAGGCGACGACGAAGCGATGGTGCTGGACGAGGAGTTCCTCGCCGCGATGGAACAGGGCATGCCGCCGACCACCGGCACCGGCATGGGAATCGATCGACTGCTGATGGCTTTGACTGGTCTCGGTATTCGCGAGACGATCCTCTTCCCGATCGTTCGTCCGTCCGCTCGCTAGCTTTACTTCGGTCAAGGTTCGGCCGCACATGTTGCGGCCGAACCTTTTTCAGTTGGGGCGCTCCCAAGGTATTCGATAGTTCCCAACGACATTCGCCTGCGGCAAAGGATTCATCCATGCGCGGTCGCCCGAGTTTCGGACTTACGAATTGTTGCGATGATTTGGTCGATCGTGCCCTGGTTGAGTGCGTCAGGTAGTCCCTGATCCGACTGGACAAGGAAGACCATGACCTCGGCTGTGGAGTATCCGGGTGTGGTGACGACATCGAATTGTGCTGAGGGCGGATAGCATTCGTTGTCCGCCGGGATATTTGTGACGGTTGCGGCGTACCGGATCGCAGGGCGTCCGGAGATGGTGAAATTCGTGGGTCCGCCGTAAGCGATACTGGCGAGAGTGCTGTTCTTGGAGGCGAAGATTGCGCTCGGTAGAGGTCTTTTCTCGAGCCGTCGTCTGTCATGATTCCCCCGTCTGGATGCATCCCCCGATGCGTCGCGAGGAGTGTATCGGCACTGTCTTTGTCGCAAGACAAGTCGACCGGCATACCCGGCGGCGAGAAGTCCCAATCATCCTGACGAGCCAAGACAGGACGTTTGTCCAGGTGCTATTGTCGCTGCTTATCGAAGGATCTGGGGAGGAATGGTCGTGGTGAAAAAGGTTGTTGTCACGATGGTTGACGATCTGGACAAAAAATCGCCCGCGGACGAAACTGTGGAGTTTTCCGTCGACGGAGTTGCTTACGAAATCGATCTCACCGCCGCCCACGCCGCGGAACTGCGCGATGCACTGAAAAAGTGGATTCCTCATGCGAGAAAGTCGAATTCCGCCAAATCAGTCAACGGAGCGGTGACCAAATCCCGTCCCGTTGCCGACCGCGATCAGAGTGCCGCCATCCGCGAATGGGCCAAGGGTGCCGGCTTCGAGATTTCGGCCCGCGGTCGTATTTCCACCGAGGTGCGCCGAGCCTACGAAAAGGCCGTCTGAAATGGATCGCGAATGGATTTGGGCGCATTTTGCCGAAACGGATTGATAACGCGTTCTAGTTTGTTAGCGTCTGCACGGTTCGCATCTCTCGTAGAGGAGTCGGTCGTGCACAGAAACAGGTTGTTCGGGGGCGTGGTTCTTGCCGCTCTGATGCTCGTCGGGTTCACCTCCGTGGCTTCGGCTCAGGCTCCGTTGCCCGTGCCCAATGCCTTCCTTGCCGGTGTTCCTCAGGAGTTGGGAAATCCTGGCGGTTCAGCTCCGGGATCCAATGACTTTTCGTGTAAACCGACTGCCGAACATCCCAATCCGGTTGTGCTCGTTCACGGAACGGGTGGAAACAGGCAGACCAACTGGGCCACCTATGCGCCGTTGCTCGCCAACGAGGGCTACTGCGTCTTCGCGCTGACGTACGGCAACTTCC
Source organism: Rhodococcus sp. YL-1 (assembly GCF_001942025.1). Taxonomy (NCBI): domain Bacteria; kingdom Bacillati; phylum Actinomycetota; class Actinomycetes; order Mycobacteriales; family Nocardiaceae; genus Rhodococcus; species Rhodococcus sp. YL-1. The sequence continues at coordinate 732,557 of NZ_CP017299.1, forward strand.
CCGAGCAACCGTGGCCGTTGTCGGCGATCGGTGGAATGCAGGAAATTCCTTCCAGCGCAGCACAATTGTCGAATTTCGTCGATCAAGTACTTGATGCCACGGGTGCTACATCGGTAGATCTGATCGGACATTCCCAGGGCACCATCATCAACGGGTACTACGCGAAGTTCCTCGGTGGTGCCGACAAAGTGGACAACATCGTCTCGGTGGCGTCGCTGTGGAAGGGAACGCTCGGAAACGAGCAGGCAAGTGTCGGCCGCAGCCTTCGCGAACTCGGGGTATCCGAGGCAGCGCAGGCCGGATTCCCGATCTGCAAGGCATGTCTGAACATGGGGGCAGGCTCGGAGTTCATCGAAAATCTCCGTGCGGGAGGCGTTTACGCGCCGGGTGTTCACTACACGAACATCACGACCCGCTACGACGAACTGGTGCTGCCGTATACAAATGGGCTGGAGCCTGGGCCGAACGCCACCAACATCGTCGTCCAGGACGGTTGTGAGCAAGACATCTCCGATCACCTCGCCATCGCGGCATCGCTGCGCGCCGCGACTTTTGCTCTCAATGCACTCGACCCCGCGCATCAGCGGCCGGTACCGTGCAACTCGGTATTGCCCGTCGTGGGTTGATCACTATGTGGAGGCCTTCGGTGGGGATTCGAACATGCGTGGGCGCTCTCGCTGTGGCGGGAGCCGTGGCCGCGTCCGCGCCGTCTCTTGCGTCGGCGAACGAACCTCTTCCCGTTCCGTCCGGTTTCCTCAGTGGAATCGTCCTCGAAGCGACCAACCCGGGCGGATCGGCCCCTGGCACCAACGACTTCTCGTGCGCGCCTTCCGCTGCTCATCCTGATCCGGTCGTCCTGGTGCACGGGACGGCGGCCAACCGTCAGACCAATTGGGGCGTACTCGCACCCGTACTGGCCAACGAGGGATACTGCGTTTTCGCGCTCACCTTCGGGAATCGAACGGACCAGCCGTGGCCGATTTCCGCGGCCGGCGGTCTCGCACCACTCGGAGACAGCGCAGGGCAGCTGTCGGACTTCGTCGACGACGTTCTCTCTGCGACGGGTGCCTCGAAGGTCGACCTGATCGGGCACTCCCAGGGGACGACGGTTAGTGCCTACTACGCCAAGTTCCTCGGCGGTGACACGCACGTTTCCAAGATCGTCTCCATCGCTCCGTTGTGGGACGGCTCGGAGGTCGGCCCGCCGGAAGGCGTCGGGGGACCGGATTTCGACAACGCCAGCTTCGTCACCGAACTGCGCGACGCGGGCGTCTACTCCGATGACGTCGAGTACACCAACATCGTGACTCGGTTCGATCAAGTGGTCGTTCCGTACAGCAGCGGAATACTGGCCGCGTCGAACGCGTCGAACATAGTTGTTCAGGACGGTTGCGAGCAGGACCTGTCGGATCACATCGCGCTGGTGGCGTCGCAGCGAACGGCGACTCTGACGCTCAACGCGCTTGATCCGTCGAATCCGCGTGAGGTGCCGTGCGCTCGGGTACTCCCGATATTCGGCTGATCAGGCGTCGAAAATCGCTGTTCGCTTCAGGCGTACAGGAACCGGGAAACGATTCCCTCAGCTGCGACGTTGTGAACGGTAAGCAGTCCGGCTTCCGCCGCCAATCGGGTGGAGGAGCAGCAGGTGGACTTCGCGCCCTCTAGAGTAATAAGTGGGGTCGTGCAACCTTTGTCGATTCGTGGACGTCAGTCCGCTGACCGGCGAGGCGATCAGTCTGTAGTGCCGGAGCGAAACGCGGCGACCAGGGACGAGACATCCGGTCTCGAACCTGCCCGCCGGAGAGTGTGAGGGAGAGCGATGTTCGAGAGGTTCACCGATCGCGCGCGGCGCGTTGTTGTCCTGGCTCAAGAAGAAGCCAGGATGCTCAACCACAACTACATCGGCACGGAGCACATCCTTCTCGGCCTCATTCACGAGGGCGAAGGTGTCGCAGCCAAGTCGTTGGAGTCGTTGGGTATCTCCCTCGAGGGAGTCCGCAGCCAGGTCGAGGAGATCATCGGCCAGGGCCAGCAGGCTCCGTCCGGTCACATCCCCTTCACACCGCGCGCCAAGAAAGTCCTCGAGCTGAGTCTGCGCGAAGCGCTGCAGCTCGGACACAACTACATCGGTACGGAGCACATCCTGCTCGGTCTCATCCGTGAGGGTGAGGGCGTAGCAGCCCAGGTTCTGGTCAAGCTCGGTGCCGATCTCAACCGCGTCCGCCAGCAGGTCATCCAGCTGCTGTCGGGCTACCAGGGCAAGGAGCCCACCGAAACCGGTGGCACCCGCGGAGAGGCCGGCACGCCGTCCACCTCGCTCGTGCTCGACCAGTTCGGTCGCAACCTGACGCAAGCTGCCCTCGAAGGCAAGCTGGACCCGGTCATCGGCCGCTCGAAGGAAATCGAGCGCGTCATGCAGGTTCTCTCGCGTCGTACCAAGAACAACCCGGTTCTCATCGGTGAACCCGGTGTCGGTAAGACCGCTGTGGTCGAGGGCCTGGCTCAGGCAATCGTCAACGGCGAGGTCCCCGAGACCCTCAAGGACAAGCAGCTGTACACGCTCGACCTCGGGTCGCTCGTGGCCGGCAGCCGTTACCGCGGTGACTTCGAAGAGCGCCTGAAGAAGGTTCTCAAGGAGATCAACACCCGCGGCGACATCATCCTGTTCATCGACGAGCTGCACACCCTCGTGGGTGCGGGCGCGGCCGAGGGCGCTATCGACGCGGCCTCCATCCTCAAGCCCAAGCTTGCTCGCGGTGAGCTGCAGACCATCGGTGCCACCACGCTCGACGAGTACCGCAAGTACATCGAGAAGGATGCTGCCCTCGAGCGTCGTTTCCAGCCCGTTCAGGTGGGCGAGCCGACCGTCGAGCACACCATCGAGATCCTCAAGGGTCTTCGTGACCGCTACGAGGCTCACCACCGTGTCTCCATCACGGACGGTGCTCTCGTGGCAGCGGCGACGCTGGCCGACCGCTACATCAACGACCGCTTCTTGCCGGACAAGGCGATCGACCTCATCGACGAGGCGGGCGCGCGAATGCGCATCCGTCGGATGACTGCACCGCCGGACCTGCGCGAATTCGACGATCGCATCGCCGACGCGCGTCGCGAGAAGGAGTCCGCGATCGACGCGCAGGACTTCGAGAAGGCTGCGAACCTGCGTGACAAGGAGAAGACCCTCGTTGCTCAGCGCGCTGAGCGTGAGAAGCAGTGGCGTGCGGGCGACCTGGACGTCATTGCCGAGGTCGACGACGAGCAGATCGCCGAGGTTCTGGGCAACTGGACCGGTATCCCCGTCTTCAAGCTCACCGAGGAGGAGACCACTCGTCTGCTCCGCATGGAAGAGGAACTGCACAAGCGGATCATCGGCCAGGAAGAGGCGGTCAAGTCCGTCTCGAAGGCGATCCGTCGTACGCGTGCAGGTCTGAAGGATCCCAAGCGTCCCTCGGGCTCGTTCATCTTCGCCGGCCCGTCCGGTGTCGGTAAGACGGAGCTCGCGAAGTCGCTCGCCAACTTCCTGTTCGGTGACGACGACGCTCTGATCCAGATCGACATGGGCGAGTTCCACGACCGCTTCACCGCTTCGCGTCTGTTCGGTGCCCCTCCCGGGTACGTCGGATACGAAGAGGGTGGCCAGCTCACCGAGAAGGTGCGCCGCAAGCCGTTCAGCGTTGTGCTGTTCGACGAGATCGAGAAGGCACACCAGGAGATCTACAACACCCTCCTGCAGGTGCTCGAGGACGGCCGTCTCACCGACGGTCAGGGACGTACCGTCGACTTCAAGAACACGGTGCTGATCTTCACGTCCAACCTCGGTACGTCTGACATCTCCAAGGCAGTCGGCCTGGGCTTCAGCTCGGGAACGGGCACGGAGTCGAACTACGAGCGCATGAAGCTCAAGGTTCACGACGAGCTGAAGAAGCACTTCCGTCCCGAGTTCTTGAACCGTATCGACGACATCGTCGTCTTCCATCAGCTCACGAACGAGCAGATCGTTCAGATGGTCGACCTGATGCTCGCTCGCGTCGAGGCGGCACTCAAGAACAAGGACATGGCCATGGAGGTCACCGACAAGGCCAAGTCGCTTCTGGCCAAGCGCGGATTCGATCCGGTACTGGGTGCACGACCGCTGCGTCGCACCATCCAGCGCGAGATCGAGGACCAGATGTCCGAGAAGATCCTCTTCGGAGAGATCGGACCCGGCCACATCGTGCTCGTCGACGTCGAGAACTGGGACGGCGAAGGCTCGGGCGAGGACGCGAAGTTCACGTTCACGCCCACCAAGAAGCCGATCGACGTGCCGGACGCACCGCCGATCGAGCTGACCAAGGCCGGCGAAAGCGAAAGCGCAGCAGAGTAGTACAGCAGAGTAGGTAACGAACGGGCGGCACCTCACCGGTGCCGCCCGTTTCGTGTATCACGGGAGAGGGCGTACACATGAACGACATCGAACTGGGTCACCTGCGTCGTTGCGTCGAATTGGCAACGGAAGCATTGGATGCGGGCGACGAACCTTTCGGTTCCGTCCTGGCAGCGGCCGACGGAACATTTCTGGCGGAAGATCGAAACCGGATCGCGGGCGGCGACAACACTCGCCACCCCGAGTTCGAGCTGGCTCGGTGGGCGGCCCAGTATCTGACGCCGGACGAGCGTTCGACGGCAACGGTGTTCACCTCGGGAGAGCACTGCGCGATGTGTTCGGCCGCGCACGCGTGGGTGGGCCTCGGACGGATCGTCTACATCTGCTCTTCGGCCCAACTCGGCGACTGGCTCGCGGAGTGGGGTGTGGCTCCGTCGCCGGTGAAGTCTCTGTCCGTCAACGAGGTTGCGCCGAACGTCCCGGTCGAAGGCCCGGTGCCGGAGTTGGTTCCGCTGGTGCGAGAACTGCATCGGAAGTTGCATTCGCAGAGCGCTTGACGGGCACACACAAACGGGCGGCACCTCGCTGGAGGTGCCGCCCGTTTGCGTGTGAAGTCAGGAAACTGCGTCGACCGCTCGAACCTTCTCTCGCAGTTCACCCTTGACGACCTTGCCGCTTGCATTGCGCGGCAGTGCTTCCACGACGACGATGTCCTTCGGGTGCTTGTAGCGCGCGAGACGATCGTTGAGGAAGCTGCTCAGCTCCTCGATGGTCAGGTCCACGGCTGAACCTGGCGCCATCGCGACGATCGCTACGGGCACCTCGCCCCACTTGGCGTCGGGGCGGCCGACGACGGCCGCTTCGACGATCAATTCGTGTTCGTAGAGGACGTTTTCCACCTCCGCGCAGTAGATGTTCTCTCCGCCGGAGATGATCATGTCCTTCTTGCGATCCACGACGTAGACGAAGCCTTCGTCGTCGACTCGAACGAGATCGCCGGAGTGGAACCATCCACCGTGGAAGGCGTCAGCGGTGGCGGTGGGGTTGTTCCAGTATTCGCTCATCATCGTGGGCCCGCGGTAGACGATTTCACCGATTTCACCGGGCGCCACGTCGTCCATGTTCTCGTCGACGACCCTGGCCGAGATGGTCGGGATGACCCGACCGACGGATCCGAGCTTACGAATCGCATCCTCGCCGTCGAGAACGCAAGTGATGGGCGACATCTCGGTCTGTCCGAAGACCGCGACATTGAATGCGTCCGGGAAGGTTTCGGCCATTGCCCGCAGGATCGTGTCGGACGACGGTGCGGCGCCCCACGAGATGTTCTTCAGCGACAGTGCTCGCGGTTGCGCCTTCTGTACGGCGCACACGGCCTGCCATTGCACGGGCACGAGGAACAAGCTGGTGACCTTCTCGGCTTCCAGAATGTCGAGTAGTTGACCCGGGTCGAATGCGCCGACCGGATGGATCACCGTGGTCGTGCCGAGTTGCAGGCTCGGCGCTATGGAACCGAGGGCTGCGATGTGGAACATGGGCGACGCGCAGAAGCCGATGGAATCGGCATTGAACAGGTGGAAGGCCCTGATACAGGTCAATGCTTGCGAAGACAGGTTGGAGTGGGAGAGCACCGAGCCCTTGGGGCGACCGGTGGTTCCCGAGGTGTACATGATGAGTGCAGGAGTGTCGTCCGGGATGTCGACGAACGCGTGCGACTCGCCCTCTTCGCTGATCAAGTCCTCGTAATTCAGGCTGTCACCCTCGGCGGGGGAGCCTACGGTGATGGAGATGTCGATACCCTCGGACGCGGCTCGTGCAGCTCCGGCCAACGGAGCCAACGGTCCTTCGGCGACAATGACTTTGGAGCCGGAGTCGTTTACCAGATAAGCGACCTCGGGTGGTGTCAGACGGAAGTTCACCGGAACAGCGATGGCGCCCAGTGCGTTGGTCGCGAGCACGACCTCGAGGTATTCGGGGCGGTTGAGCATCAGGATGAGCACGCGGTCGCCGAAGCTGACGCCGCGTCGGGCAAGAGCGTCCGCCAGCTTCTCGACGCGTGCGTCGAGGGTGCCCCAGGTGATGGAATCGCCCAGGAATCGCAGTGCGGTGCGATCGGGAATCATCTGCGCATGCCTGGCGATCTGATTGTTCCAGTTGGTGCGGCGTGAACGCTGCGCCTCGGAGACTGCATCGGTGGAGGCCATCGATGGGTTCCTCTCATGCGTGGGTGATTGTGTGACTCAGGCTACAGTGAGCCGTCGATTCGTACAGTGGTTTTGTTAACGAATATTCGCAGTGATTACTTGAAGTGGGGCGCGCGTTTCTGCAGCATCGCCATCGCGCCTTCTTTGAAGTCCTCGCCAGTGAGAAGTTCTGCCTGACCGGTATTTTCGAGCTCCAGCGCAGCATCGAGGCGGTCCAGTGTCACCGCATTGAGCGCGCGCTTGGTGAGTTCGAGGGCGCGTCGGGGAGCCTTCGACGTGCGATCGACGACGGAGTCGACGAGTGCGTCGAACGCGTCGTCGGCGACGGTGCGGGACACGAGCCCGAACCGCTCTGCGTCCTCGGCGGAAACTCGCTCGCCCAGCAATGCCATCTCGGCCGCTCGGGCGCGTCCGATCGCTGCCGGTACCAACGCACTGGCGCCGCCGTCGGGCATCAGACCGATGTTGACGAAGGAGAGGAGGAAATAGGCGCTCGATGCGGCGTACGTCAGGTCCGCGGCTAGAGCGATGGACACGCCGACGCCGGCGGCCGGGCCGTTGACCGCGGCGATCACCGGGACCGGGGCGCTGGTGATGGCGCGAATCAGCGACGTCGCCGCATCCATGACGACTTTCGGGTCTGCGGGGTTGACGGCCGCTGCGGCGAGGTCGGCTCCGGTGCAGAACGCTCGACCGGATCCGGTGATGACGATGGTGCGAACGGCCGGGTCTGCGCCGCCGTCGTGGACGGCAGCTGCGAAAGCAGTCATCGTGGGCAGATCGATCGCGTTCATCCGCTTCGGGCGGTCGAAGGTCAATCGCAGTACACCGTCGGTGATTTCGGAGCGAAAGCCCGTCTCGGCGGTGGCGGTCATGCCGCGCTCACAGCCGTGACGAATCCGGAAAGCCGTGAGGTGATGAGGTGTTCGGCCTCCGAGACCATGCGGTCGATCATGTCGGCGACGGTCGGGATGTCGTTGATCAATCCTTGGCTCTGTCCGGCGGACCAGATGCCTGCATCGAGGTCGCCGTCCTCGAAGACCTTGCGTCCGCGGGCTCCGGCTACCAGATGCTGAATGTCGCTGAACTGCGCGTCGCCACGTGCTTCGATGTCGACGACCTCGGCACTGATCGCATTCGCGGCTACGCGCGCGGTGTTGTGAAGCGTCCGGAAGATCAGCTTGGTGTCGCGTTCGGTGTTTGCGACAATCTGCTCTTTAACCGATTGTGCGACAGGGGATTCCGCGGTACACATGAAGCGAGTTCCCATGTTGACGCCGTCTGCTCCGAGCGCAAGCGCCGCGACGAGTCCACGTGAATCTGCGATTCCGCCTGAAGCGATCACCGGAATCGTGAGTTGCTGCGTGGCCGCCGGAATCAGAATGAGCCCTGGTATGTCGTCCTCGCCTGGGTGCCCGGCGCATTCGAAGCCGTCGATGCTGACGGCGTCGACGCCCAGTCTCTCGGCTTTGACCGCATGTCGAACTGCAGTGCACTTGTGGATAACCTTCACGTCCGCGTCCTTGAAATGCGGAAGATGATCGATCGGATTGGAACCGGCGGTTTCGACGATCTTGATCCCGGATTCGATGATCGCCTGGCGGTATTCGGCGTACGGCGGCGGCGTGATCGACGGCAGAATAGTGAGATTGACGCCGAAAGGCTTGTCGGTGAGATCGCGGGTTCGAGCAATTTCCTTGACGAGGTCTTCCGGTGTGGGTTGGGTGAGGCCCGTCAAGAACCCGAGGGCGCCGGAATTTGCCGTGGCCGCAACAAGTTCTGCTCGTCCCACCCACATCATGCCCCCTTGCACGATGGGATGGTCAACGCCGAACATTTCGGTGAAGCGAGTGCGAATCATTTGCTCACAACTACTTTCTTACGGTCGGTCATTCGGCATCGAACCCTCTTGCAGGCGAAGAAGACCTCACGCCGCAGGGAACGAGCCCGCCAGCGGACTACGTGCGAGGTTATGCGAATCGTCACTAACATAACACCGCTGAGAGAGCGGGTGTCAAGACTCTTTTTCCGGAATCCGTCCGCCGCTACAACTGCGTTGTAGGGTTTCGGGTGAAGCAGTACCGGGCGCGAATTGCGACCTTCGCGACGGTTAACATGATCCGTTCGGACTCGCGCCCGTGGAAGTGCGGTGCAGCGGACGAAGGCAGTGCAAGAGAAAGCAACGGAAGTGGAGGGTCAGGTGCCCGGACAGACACGCGTCTCCGTGCGTGGCGGCGACCCTGCACCACGGACGCGTCCGAAGAATCGGAAGGCACAAATCGCGGCCGCTGCTGCGGAAGCATTCAGCGAACGTGGCTACCATGCGGTGGGTATCGACGAGATCGCAGCGAAGGTCGGAATTTCCGGTCCGGCCCTCTATCGTCATTTCCCCACGAAATACGCGCTGTTCGTCTACACCGTGAACAACCTGACGCAGGCGTTGTTGGATGCCAGCGATCCAGCTGTGCACGGAAACGAAAATCCACGCGAGCAGTTGAACTCCACGATGGTGGGTGTCATCCGCGCGACGATCGAGAATCGGCGTCGGGGAGGGCTCTACCGATGGGAGGGCAGGTACCTGGTCGACGAGGATCGTGAGCAATTGCGGGTGGGAATGCGCACGCTCAATCTTCGGATCGCCGAGCCGCTGGCAGTGGTTCGTCCGGAACTCGACCCGGCGGATGTAGAACTCATCGCGCCCGCCGTGCTCAGTGTGATCGCCAGTATCACCGGTCATCGATCCGCGTTGTCCGCCAAGCAGATCGAAGCGCTGATTCTTGCGGCATGCTGGTCCGTCATCGGCGTCGAATTGCCCGCTGCCGAGGAGGACGGCGCGAGGGCAGGGGCGTCCGAACGCAAAACAGGCCTCGTACGGACGTCGAAACGTGAAGTGCTGCTTCAGGAAGCAGTGTTGCTGTTCTATCAGCGCGGCTACCACGACGTGAGCATCGAGGAGATCGGTGCCGCGGCGGGTATCAACGCGTCGAGTGTGTATCGGCACTTCGCGAGCAAGGCCGACCTTCTTGCTGCGGCCTTCCACCGGGCGTCCGATCGTCTGACTATGACGTTGGGCTCGGCGTTGGCTGAGTCGGAGACTCCTCTCGCGGCCGTCGAGACGTTGGCGAAGATGTACGTCGAGGTTTCGTTCGGAACCAGCGAACTGTTGGCCGTGTACTTTGCCGAGATCGGCAGCTTGCCGGATCGATCACGGACCGAGTTGCGCAACATTCAGCGTTTGAACGTCGAGGAGTGGGCGCACTTGTGTGTCGAGGCGCGTCCGGAGTTGTCGATCGTCCAAGCGCGGTTTCTCGTCCACGCGGCGCTCGGACTGGTCTTCGACATCGGCCGAATCGTGCACTTTTCCTCGGAGAACTCCGCGCAGGCCCGCGTCGAGAAACTGCTGTCCGCGACGCTCCTCGGGTAGTCCCGTCCGAAACAGTAGGTGTGACTTCACGTATCGCGGGTAGGTTCGTGATCGCAAGGCGTTCACCGAATCATGTGAAGACGGAAGTAGGGACAGCAATGCCAACTCGTACCGCACGCACCGCCTGGAACGGCACCCTCGAGGCCGGATCGGGACAGGTGGAACTCACCAGCTCGGGCGTCGCCACCTTCGACGTGTCGTTCCCCAAGCGCGCAGCTGAGGAGGCCGGCGGAACCACCAGCCCCGAGGAACTCATCGCCGCGGCGCATTCGTCCTGCTACGCGATGCAGTTGTCGGCCCTGATCGCCGAGGCCGGCGGGACCCCCCAGAGCCTCGACATCACCGCGGACGTGTCACTCGGCCCCGACACGGTCGGATTCAAGCTCACCGGAATCAAGCTCACCGTTCGCGCCGAGGTCGACGGCCTCGACGCCGACGGTTTTGCCAAGGTTGCCCAGGCGGCCAAGGAAACCTGCCCGGTCAGCAAGGCACTGACCGGCGTCGACATCACGTTGGATGCGGCCCTGGACTGATCATCTCGCGCTCGGGCGCCCCCTCCGGCGCCCGAGTGCGGTGGTGTGTGACGACCAGATAGCTCGCGAACAGGATCGGGAGCACCCACAGGTCCGAGGGATCGCGATAGACCAGGATCGGCAAGAGATCTCCGCGGAATCCTCCTGCGGTCAGGCGGAGAAACCCGATCACCCACTCGTATGCGTCGCCGATCGGCGATATCACCTTCACGGCGGCGAAGCCGATCCCCGTGACCGCGATGGACCAGGCGATCGCTGCTCGCCCCACCAGACTTCGCCTGAGCACCTCGAGAACCGAGAGCAGAAGCAGGGGAAGCAGGAACACACCGGCAACGTCGGACAGCTTGCCCGTCATCGTGTTCCCGAATGCCCCTTTGAGTACGTGGTCGTTGATCAAGATGACGGCCACCGAGACCAGTGCCCACGGATTCAGCAGCAGATCGCCCGGACGGTTCACGACAGGTTGATGGTTGCCGAGCCGGACGAGAACAGATCGCACTTGAACTGAAGGCGCAGACCGGTGGCGGCTTCGGGGACCTCGTACGCCAATTCGCCTCGTTTGGCAGCGCCCGGCGCGAGCTCTCCGTCGACACTCGAAGTGCTGCTGTCGGTGAACGTGATGTTGTACGACTTGTTTGCCGAGTCCTGCAGTTCGAAGCACATCATCGACGAGACCGTCGACGGCTTGTCACTGTTGTTGGTGACCTCGGTGTCGACCACGACGTAGCGGTTTCCGGGATCAGCGGTGATGAACTGATTGGTCGAGACGTAGGGATCGACGACGCCGTGTACCTGGACGCGCCAGTCGCCCAGTTCGACGACGTCACCGATTCCGAAGGCGGCCGCAGGTGCGGCGGAAGAACCGTTGTCGTCGACCTTCTTCGCTTCGTCGGTCTCGCCCGAGGCGATGGTTGCGAACAGGGCTGCGCCGACGGCGAGGAGGGCGAGGGGAGTGCGGAGTGATCGCATGATGTGCGCCTTTCGAGAGTTGGTATGGCACAAGTCAACGATGTGAGGACTGCTCACCGCTTCGGTCGAAAGATCGGTCCGCCTCATCCTTTCGGTCGGAGCCTGGCGGTTCGTCCACCCGTTCGGCTGATTCGAGGCGTCGGTGGCGGTGGATACGCTTGCTCGGTGATCACCACCAAAGGAACCGTTGTGCGACGACGCGTATGGACTACCGCCGCTGTCGCGTTCAGCCTTTTCTGTTCCTTCATGACGGTGGGCATCGCAGGCGCGTCGGGAAATATGCCACCGGTATTGGTCGGTATCGGGTTCGTCCTGGGCGTGGCCGGTGGGATATCGCTTGTGTGGCGCCATCAGTATCCCTGGGTGGTTCTGGCGATCACGCTGGTCGGCCCGTTGTTCTTCCCCACCGATGCGACGGCGGCGCTCATCGCATTGTTCGCCGTTGCTCGGATCGCGCGTGGGCCTCGGCTTGCTGCCGCTGCGGCAGCTGTCTTCGTCGCGTGCGGAATTTCGTTGACCTACGACGCTTTTCGCAATCGTGAGTACTCCGTTCTCACGATGGGAACGATGAAACCCAAGGACGGTTCGGCGGTTGTTCAATACGACGTCGCCATCTGGATCCCGTGGCTCGTCGCAGCCGTCATGGTCGGCATCGTCGTGGCGCTCTCGCTCCTGATTCGGACCAGAACCGAACTCGTCGAGGCCGAACACGTACGGGATCTTGCCACCGAGAAAACAGACGTGATGCGCGACGAGATGATTCGCACCGAGGAACGAACGCGGATCGCGCGCGACATGCACGACACGATCGCGGCCAGTCTGAGCCGGATTTCGTTGTTCGCCGGTGGGTTACAGGTCAGCGCGGCAGACAATCCCGAGAAGGTCGTCAACACCGCTGCGATGATCAGAACCACCGCGCACGAGGCTTTGGACGAATTGAAGGGAATCGTCGGAGTGCTCAGGGGAAGCGGTGATCGCCGCGAACACGGCGGGCACCAGGGGATCGACGCGATCGGCGATCTGGTCAACGGTGCACGCGCCGCGGGCATTCACTGCCGTCTCGAATCGGAGTTGCTCCCGGGTGATGTCGGAATGCTGGCGGGCCACGTCTGTTATCGCGTCGTTCAGGAATCGTTGACCAACGTCCAGAAGTACGCGAGCGACCAGATGCTCGTCATTTCGGTGACCGGGTCGCCGCACGACGGAATTCGTATCCTCGCACGCAACAAGCTGAGCGAGCTTGCACCCATGACGTCGATCGGTTCGCGGTCCGGCTTACGCGGGTTGGCCGAACAGGCAAGAGAAATCGGCGGCAAGGTGGAGGCAGGCGCGCTGGGGGACGATTTCCTCGTCAGTTGCTGGGTGCCCTGGTCGTCGTAACCCTCCCACCCTCTAACTGTCGGGGGCTCTGGGTAATCTGAGCGCACTATGGACGCTGACTCGCGCATCACAGTTTTGATCGTCGACAACGACGCCTGGGTTCGGCGCGGAATGAAGGACATCCTGGAAGCAGCGCCGGACATCGTGGTGGTTGCCGAGGCCGAGGACGGCGATCAGGTCGCAGCCAAAGTCACTCGGTTTCGTCCGCACGTGGTGCTGATGGATCTGAAGATGGCACGGGTCGGTGGCTTGGAGGCCACCCGAGAGTTGATGACCATGAGCAATCCGCCGAAGGTCATTGCGATGACCGCCTTCGACGTCGACGACATGGTCGTGCAGGCGGTCGAGGCGGGCGCGCACAGTTTTCTGAGCAAGGACGCGGCCCCACAGGCGTTCCAGCAGGCAGTACGGGTGGTGGCGTCGGACCACTCGTTATTCAGCTCCGATTCTCTACGTGCCATCGTGGCCTCGGCGCCGCGTCGGCAAGCACCCGACCTGACTCCCCTCGCTTCGCTCACCGAGCGTGAGCGCGAAGTGCTGACAATCCTGGCGACAGGCGCGGCCAACAGCGTCATCGCGGAGCGGCTGTACCTCGGTGAGACCACCGTCAAGACGCATATCTCCTCGTTGTTCGCCAAGCTCGGTGTGCCCAACCGGGTGAGTGCGTCGTTGATCGCGTTCCGGTGTGGCCTTGTGACGTGACTCGGGACTAATCCCGACCCTGTTCGTTGTTGCACCTTCGGTGACTGATCAAATCGTGATTGACCAAGACGTGACCATCGAAGTGTGGTCGGACGTCGCTTGTCCGTGGTGCTACATCGGAAAGACCAGGTTCCTCTCGGCGCTGGATCGTTTCGAGAACAAGGACCGCGTCAACGTCATCTGGCGCTCGTACCAGCTCGCTCCGGAGACCCCGGTGGGAGAGGGCCGAACCGAACTCGACGCCTTGGTCGAAATGAAGGGGATGGCGCCTGATCAGGTACGTCAGATGTTTGCCCACGTCAGCGCGACGGCAGCCGAGGTCGGCTTGACCTTGGACTTCGACACCGTGATCGCCGCCAACACCTTTGATGCGCACAGGTTGCTGCATCTCGCGGGTGAGCGGCAGAACGAACTCCTCGAAGCGCTGTTCAAAGCGCACTTCAGCGACGGCAAGGTGATCGACGACCGTGAGGTGCTGGTCGAGCTGGCCGTGAGCGTCGGCCTCGACGCCGACGTCGTGCGCGAGCAACTGGGCTCCGATGCCGCAGCCGAGGCTGTTCGCGAAGATCTGTCCATGGCCCGCCAACTGCAGGTCAGCGGCGTTCCGTTCTTCGTCGCCAACCGTGCGGTCGCAGTATCCGGCGCTCAACCCGAAGAGGTGTTTCTGCAGTTGCTCACTCAGGCCTCCGAACCGGCCTGAGTAAGGCGAGCGGCACGAACTGCCGGGGCGTTCGAGAACGGCAACAGATGTGCACCGTCGTCGGGGCAGGAAAGCGTGACGTGCGCTGCATCGACGAACCGGTACGGCTGCGCTGCAACAACTCCGGCAAGGTTCTTGCGCAGACGCGACATCTCGGCCCGCGCGGTCACCGTGCGGGCCGGGTCACCGAAAAGATCCTGCGCCAACCGCGATGCGGTCAGCCCACGCCTCTCGGATCCGAGGAGAAACAGAATCTCCGCATGCCGCTGGGTCGGGGAGTAGGCCCATTCGCCCAACCCCGACGTGACGGTCACCGACATGTTCTCGGAATCGCGCAGATCGATATGCACCGTGGGCGCACTGATTTTCTCGCCGGTGACGATCGGCCGGACCACCCACCCGCCGGGAAGTGGATCCAGTTCGCACAGACCCAAAGCGGGGAACCACGTCCTGCCGGGAGCCAAAGCCGCGGGGAGCAGCACGCGCGAGCGATGAGGTAGCGCATCGACCGCCGCTACCCAGCCATGAGTATCGATCACCAATGCCGGTGATCCGCTACGTGCAAGCATCGGCCCTGCAACAGAACGCAATTGATCGAGATTGTCCCGATGCTTGTCGCGTAGGTGTGATTGCGCGAGGCGTGCGACGGCGTCGACCAGAGCGAGTGTGGTGGGGTGGACGGTCTTGGCGGGACCACTGATGTCGACGACGCCGATGACACGGTCGTCCCGCGGATCGCGGATGGGTGCCCCCGCGCAGGTCCACGGATGATGGCTGCGCGCATAGTGTTCCGCCGAGAAGATCTGAACCGCCTGTCGTGACACCAATGCCGTTCCGATGGCGTTGGTGCCGACGCTGTCCTCGGCCCAGTTCGCACCCTCGACAAATCCCAGACGCGCAGCTTGGTCCAGTACTCGATGGGACCCGCTGCGCCACAGAACAGTTCCGCGAAGATCTGCGACGACCATGATGTTCTCACCGCTCGCGGTGACCGATTCGAGTCCACGCGTCACGTCGTCGAGCACGTCGTACAGTCCGGACTCACGACGACGGAGATCGAGTTCGGCGACGTCCATGGACGGTTCGACCCGGTTGTGTTCGGGGTCGATACCTAACTCGCGCAGGCGTTGCCACGATTGGCGGACCACGTCCCTTGGGCGGGCCGGTGCGCGGTCTCCGGCCATCGTCGCGTCGTACACCGCGGCGAGGGTCCTCGCGTAGTCGCGAGGATCCTCGCCGGGCGGCATCGCAGGCTCGGGCAACCGCTTTTTCAGCGAAGATACCTTTTTCAGCGAAGACACCGCTTTCAGTGAAGACACCTCGGTCAGCGGTAGACGAGGCCGCCGTCGATGAGACCGGCCTGACCGGTCATGTAGTCGGAATCGGGCCCGGCAAGGTACGAGACGAAACCGGCGACATCGTCGGGGGTTTCAGCTCGACCCAGCGCAATTCCGCCGACGAACTTCTCGTAGGTGGCGCCCTCTGGCGCACCGGTCAACTCGGCGAACCTCTTGTCGATCGTCACCCACATGTCGGTGCCCACGACGCCGGGGCAGTACGCGTTGACGGTGATTCCGTCGGACGCGTATTCCTTGGCCGCAGCCTGAGTGAGGGCCCTGACCGCGAATTTTGTTGCGCTGTAAACACCTAACATGGCGAACCCGTCGTGGCCGGCGATGGACGACGCGTTGATGATCTTTCCGCGCTGACCGAGCGCCTGGAACTTTGCCGCTGCAGCTTGAATTCCCCACAGGACACCGTCGACGTTGACGCTCCAGATCTTGGAGACCTCTTCCGGCGTCGCATCGGAGATCGGGCCGACGAGAGCGATTCCCGCGTTGTTGACGATGACGTCGAATCCGCTCAACTCACTGTGCGCGTGTTCGACTGCGGCGTGAACCTGCGCGCGATCGCTGACATCGGCGACAAACGTCGTTGCACGACGGCCGATCTGTCTGATCTCGTCGGCAACCGCATCCAGCTTGGTTTGGTCGAGGTCGACCAACGCGATGTCGGCGCCGTCGTGGGCGAGGCGGAGAGCGATTCCGCGTCCGATGCCTTGGCCGGCGCCGGTGACCAGTACTACCTTGCCCGTGATGCTCATGCAGTTTCTCCTCGTAAGCAGTGAACCGGTTGCCTGGGAACCGGTGAGTGATTTGTATGTGACGGCGACCACAATGCGGAAGGGTTGCACCGTGTTGCAATTCCGCAGAATGGGGCAGCGGTTGCAACCCTCGGCAACCCTCCCGGTACCCCGTGCGACGGCTCCATAGTTGCGCCACCACTTCGCGAATCATCTTGCGAGACAATCTGGGAGAGGGCACATGACCGCTACAGTCGACACACCCACGGAACCGGCCACGCCGAGCCGACAACCGTCACGCCGCTGGATCGGGTTCGGGATCGCGAACCTCGTGATCGTTCTCGTGCTGGCCGTGGCGAGTTGGTACCTTCTGGCCGATCCGACCACCAGTCCCTGGAGTTTCTATCCTCTGCCGTTCAACGCGGCGCTTTTCTGGGCAATCCTTTTTGTGGTGTTCATCGGCTTCGATTGCGAGTTCGCCGGCTTCGACCGACTCCCGCAGCCGGCGAAAGGCCTGGCGATCATGGTCGCGACCGCGGTCTTCGCCGTCGTGGTGACGTGGCTCCTGGCAAACGGCTTGGGCAGCCTGTACCCGGATTTCGCGGCCGATCGTGAGGGCGGCCTCGGATATTTCGCGGGTGCGCTGTTCGTGCTCTTCGGCTTCGGGACCTGGGTGATGGTGGTCCTGAACTGGCAGCATTGGCCGTGGACTTCCCTCGGGATGAAGCAGCCGTTGGTGGGTTTGTGTGAGATCGCGTTTGTCGCCGTCCCGACGCTGGCGCTGTACTTCGTGTTCGGTCTGCCGTCCGTGTCGCTGTCCGCCACGGATCCGTTGATGACCGTCGACACCGTACTCGGGTGGTTCTACTGCGTCGTGGTGGTCGTGATCCTGACTGGCCAGACGCTCGACAACTGGCCGTGGCGACTGTTCGGCGGCGGCGGTAAGACGGCGCTCGCAGCCACGATCGGTAACTTCGCCGTCGGAACCGGCTTGTACTTCGTGGCACTTCCGGTCGTGAAGGTGCTGGTGGGAAGCGATGCCGTTGCCGAGTTGGGTGGTGTGGTCCATCAGTTCCCGGCGCAGCTCGGTGTGTGCTGGGCCTTCTGGATGATCTTCTGGGCCAACGCCTTCGGTAACAAACCCACGGGCTTTGCGGACGGGGTCAACCTGGCGATCCGCGCGCTGCTCACGTTTGTGCTCGCGGTGGTCACATTCTTGTTCTATTACCGCTTTGCAGCAGAGCACATTCTTCACGAGCCGGCAGTTGTCGACGGATTACACGGCAATGCACTGGGTTTCGTGGATTGGGCCGTGTTGTGGACGTTGTTCTACGTTGTGGGATTTCAGTCGCTGGGACTCGGTAGATTCAAGCCTGCTGAGGGGTGAGTCGGTTGCCCGCACATCGGTGCGGGTAACCGGTATCGGACGCCGGCACCGCGTCCACTGATTGCAACAGACTGCAACGCTTGTGACCGGGGCCACTTATGGGATGTGCTGTGTGTCACATTCACAAACAAGGAGAAGTGATGACGCAAACCATCGATTCCGCAGTCACCCCCGAGGTGAAGTTGACGGCGGTGACACCTCAGGAGCGCGTCGACGCCTGGCTGGCGGATTTCGAGTCGGCCCTCGCGGCTCGTGACATCGAGCGTGTGGCAGGCAAATTCGCACTCGACAGCTTCTGGCGAGACCTGGTGTCGTTCACCTGGAACATCAAGACCGTCGAAGGTCGCGAGCAGATCGCCGACATGCTCTCCGCGCGACTCGACGACACCGATCCTTCGGGATTCCGGACCACCGAGACACCCGACGAAGCCGACGGCGTCACGTCAGCCTGGATCGAGTTCGAGACCGCAACCGGTCGCGCGCACGGGCACCTTCGTTTGAAGGGAGATGAAGGTTGGACCCTGCTGACGTCGCTGCAGGAGTTGAAGGGACACGAAGAAGGCAAGGGCACTCGTCGTCCGCGCGGCGCCAAGCATGGGGCAGACCCGAACCGCATCACGTGGGCCGAGCAGAAGGAGATCGAAGACCGCGAACTCGGTTACACCACACAGCCTTACGTCGTGATCGTCGGCGGCGGCCAGGGCGGCATCGCGCTCGGCGCCCGGATGCGTCAGCTCGGAGTACCGGCCATCGTGATCGACAGCCACGAGCGACCCGGCGATCAGTGGCGCGGACGCTACAAGTCCCTGTGCCTGCACGATCCGGTTTGGTACGACCACCTGCCCTACATGCCGTTCCCCGACAACTGGCCGGTGTTCGCGCCCAAGGACAAGATCGGCGACTGGCTCGAGATGTACACCAAGGTCATGGAGGTTCCGTACTGGAGTTCCACGACCTGCACCTCGGCGTCGTTCGACGAGAAGACCCAGGAATGGACCGTCGAGGTCAACCGCAACGGCGAGAAGTTGACGTTGCGTCCCAAGCAGTTGGTGATGGCGACGGGTATGTCCGGCAAGGCCAACGTTCCGACGTTCCCCGGGCAGGACAAGTTCCTCGGCGATCAGCACCACTCGAGCAAGCACCCCGGCCCGGATCAGTACGTGGGCAAGAAGGTCGTCGTGATCGGGGCCAACAACTCCTCGCACGACATCTGCGGCGCACTGTGGGAGAACGGTATCGACGTCACGATGGTGCAGCGCAGCTCGACGCACATCGTGAAGTCGGATTCGCTGATGGATTTGGGCTTGGGCGATCTGTACTCGGAGCGAGCACTGGCCGCCGGCATGACGACGCACAAGGCGGACCTCACGTTCGGTTCGCTGCCGTACCGGATCATGCACGAGTTCCAGATCCCGGTGTACGACGCAATCCGTGAGCGCGACAAGGATTTCTACGATCGCCTCGAGAAGGCGGGCTTCGAGCACGACTGGGGCGACGACGGTTCGGGCCTGTTCATGAAGTACCTACGCCGTGGCTCGGGCTACTACATCGATGTCGGCGCTGCCGAACTGGTTGCCAATGGAGACATCAAGCTCGCGCACGGCAATGTTCGTGAGCTGACCGAGAACAGCGTGATTCTCGAAGACGGTACGGAATTGCCTGCCGACGTGGTGGTCTACGCGACCGGCTACGGCTCGATGAACGGCTGGGTGGCGGACCTGATCGGTCAGGACACCGCCGACAAGGTCGGCAAGGTGTGGGGCCTGGGCTCGAATACCACCAAGGATCCGGGACCGTGGGAAGGCGAGCAGCGCAACATGTGGAAGCCGACGCAGCAGGAAGCGCTGTGGTTCCACGGAGGCAATCTGCACCAGTCGCGCCACTACTCGCTGTACTTGGCGTTGCAATTGAAGGCGCGTTACGAGGGCATCCCGACGCCGGTGTACGGACTGCAAGAAGTGCATCATCTGAGCTGAAATAGAACTGCTGTGCGCCTTTATTAACCGCGGGAGGTTAATAAAGGCGCACAGCAGGTTCAGCGAAGGGCGTACTTCTTTGCTACTTCGGTGTTCTTGGTCGCGCGCTCGGTGAGGAAGGCGAATACCAACCCGAGTACGAGCCAGAACGTCGCCTGCGTAGCGAGCGAGGAAAGTCGGAACTCCCACAGCAGAGTTGCCGGGAAGTCCTCGCCCACCTCGTTGATGCCGGGAAGCGAGACGTAACCGATCGTGGCGATCACCAGGAACGCAGCCACCGGAGCAGCGATGCGCACGCTGAGGAACTCGTGCCCGGAAACTGCCTTTGCAGCCGCTGCTGCCGCGGTGACGGACAGCAGCCCGAGAATCACGGCGGCCAGCCACAGCAGTGTGCGCTGGTTGATGGTGTCGGGATCTCCGACGGCCGGCGGATTGGCCGGGTACTTGAAAAAGGGGACAGCCTCGATAGCCAGCCAACCACCGACGGCGATGGTGATCGCCAACAACGGCCCGGACATTCCGGTGAGTCGTCGAGCGTAATTGGCAACGACCGAGAAGATCGCCCCGAGTGCCAGTCCGGCAAGCGCTGTGGCCAGGAACAGCCCGGCGCGCTGCCCGTCGCGGCTCACCAGTGGTTCTTCTTCGTCACCGTGCGAATGCCCAGCGGCTTCGCCGGAAACCTCACCGGTGGCGCTGTTGGCTTCTTCGATCGCAATGGCAGCGTTGACGTGCGGTTCACCCAGCACGAATGCAACTCCGCCGGCAAGGATGCCTGCGATCAGACCAGCCAACAAACCACGAATGAGAAGCTTCGTGAAATTGTCGACTAGTGGCACGGCAGGCCCATCAAGTGTCGACCGTCGTGCATCAATTCATGCATGTACATGCCGGTGCGAGAGATAGCGCCCTGGTCGAACCCGACCAGGTAGAGAGCCAGCATCGCGAACAGAACTACTGCAGCGGCGAGGAAAGCAAGACGAGTCGAATCGATCGACGTATCGGGAGAATAGGCGAGAGCCATCGAAGCCTCCTGGGATTTTCGCGTCCCCTAGGTCCATGCGATGGCCGAAGTGTCTGGCTGTCGAAATAGTCGTGCCGAAAAAGGCACTTCACCTCGAATTACAGTGGCGCGACCGCTCCGGGCTTTCACCGGATTCCTGTCGGACCATCGCGTTTACATGCGAACTTTTGCACTACAGCCCGCACCGTGTCAACGCGTGAAGCCGAGATGACCGTCGATTGTGCCCGCCAAGGCAGGCACAATCGCTCGAGATCAGCTCTTTGCGGCGACGTCCAGGACAACTTCGAATTCGAGCAACGACGCACCCGAAGCGACGGGCTTCGCGCGCTCGCCGGAATGGGCTTCACGGGCGGGGCCGTCACGCCAATCGGCGAACGCCTGCTCGGACTCCCACTGAGTCACCACGAAGTAGCGGCTCTCACCGGCGGTGGGGCGGAGGAGTTGGAATCCGAGAAAGCCCGGGGAGTTCTCGACTGCGTGAGCGCGTGCTGCGAAGCGCTTCTCCAGTTCGGGGCCGGCGCCCTCGGGGACCTCGATTGCATTGATCTTCACGACTGCCATGCAAGCGACATTACCCGCGCACCTTCACCGCGTACCGTGACACTCGTGTTGCATGACGAAGGTGGAACGGGACAACCGATTCTGTTGTTGCACGGCCTCATGGGCAGCTCCCGAACGTGGCGTCGCCATGTGCCGTGGATCCGCGAGTTCGGCCACGTCTACACCTTCGACGCTGCCGGTCACGGCAGGCCGGCGCCAGCGGCACTGACTACCGAGGCATTCGTCGAGGACCTGACATCGGCGGTTGCGTCCATCGAGGAGCCGATGATCGTGATCGGTCATTCGATGGGGGCTCTGCATGCGTGGTGCTTCGCCGCCGCGCATCCCGAAAAGGTTTGTGCGCTGGTCCTCGAAGACATGGCCCCGGACTTTCGTGGACGCACCGCTGCGGACTGGGCGCAGATGATCTCGGCGTGGCCGCAGCCGTTTGCTTCCGAGGAGGCGATGAAGGAATTCTTCGGCCCCGTCGCCGGCCAGTACTTTCTCGACTCTTTCGACCGCCGCGACGACGGGTGGTACCTGCACGGCGACGTGTCGACCTTCCGCGACATCTCGGAGGAGTGGGGCACGAGGCATTTCTGGGATCAGTGGAAGGCGATCGAGGTGCCGACCTTGCTGATCGAGGGAGAGTTCACCATCACCCCTGAGGGACAGATGCGAGAGATGGCCGAGAGGCCGGGAACTCGGTACGTACGTATTGCCGATGCAGGCCACCTGGTCCACGACGATCAACCGCAGCGCTATCGCGAAGTGGTGACGGAATTCCTTCAGACCGTGAGCTGACTTCGGATCGACGCGCCCACCTGCTCCAGCTCGACGGCTCGCCTGGCGAGGAGTCCAGCAGCGAACTTCGCCTTGTCGCCGCGATGGCGGGGGACGACGTGCAGGTGCGAGTGGAACACGGTTTGGCCCGCGGCACGCCCGTCGTTGACGAGAAAGTTGACTCCGTCAGCGGCGATGTCGCAGCGGCGTAGAGCTCCGGCGATGAGCGTGCCGACGCGGAACATCTCTGCGCCTTCGTGACTTTCGAGAGCATCGAGGTTCTCTGCATGACGCTTGGGGACCACCAGGGTGTGTCCGCGACTCACCGGCCGTGCATCGAGGAATGCGAGAGTTGTCTCGCTCTCGTGAACGAGAATCGCCGGCTCGGTCAGCGCGACGATCTTGCAGAAGACGCAGGAATCGGTGCTCATGCCTACAGAATGTAGTCCGAAATCAGATCCGACCCCGACTACAGCAAGCGCAGTTGGCGTGCCCTCGTGATCGCTTCGTTTCGATTGTGTACGTCGAGCTTCTTGTAGAGAGTGCGCAGTTGAGTCTTGACGGTGTTGACGGACACGTACAGTTTGTCGGCCATCGCAGCCGACCCCATGCCGAGCGCCAGGAGTGAGAGGACTTTCTGTTCGCGTTCGGTCAGCTCCACGATATGTACGAATTCCGGAAAAGATTCCGCAGGAGCCCTTTTCGAGAATTCGGCCAGTGCACGCGATTTCGTTTCGGCCATCGATTCGAGTTTCTCGACGTCCGACGATGCGATGGTCGCGAACGAACGTAGAAGTCCGGTCTGATCCGCGATGCTGCACGCTCTGGACCACTCCTGAGAGGCGAGGCGTGGCTCACCCAGCTCGGAGTGGGCAACCGCTTGCACCAGAAGCGATTCCATCTGTGCCCGCGGATAGGATACGCCAGACCAGTCGAACTGGTGACACAGCGCCACCGCGGCCTCGTTCTGGCCGATCCGCTGACGTAAACGCGCCACCGACGTGAGCGTCCACGGGTTGGCTGCAGGATCGATGATCTCCTTGGCCAGTGCTACGGCATTGTTCCCCTGTCCGAGAGCGAGCAAGAGATCGATCTCTGCGGATTGCAACAGAGGAAGCGCGAAAGATGTAGCCGTGTACTGCTTGGAATGTGCTTCGATCGCATTGTGGAGCAACAGTAGTGCCGCAGTGTGGTCGCCGGAGGTCAAGGCGAATTGGCAATGCGCATAGACGACGAATGCCCACAGTTCCTCGGTGTCGGACGGAAGACCGAGTTCGGTCAATGCGAGACGTGCGTCGTCGAAGTCGAGTGTGTCGAGAGCAGTGAGCGCCCGTGCTGTCAGGCCGGCGATCTTGACCACAGGTTCGAGCCAACCGCCGGGGTCCGGATGCTTCTGTTCGAGTTCGGACCAGTGTGTGGCCTGCCGCGGCTCACCAGCCAGCGCCCAATTCAGGGCGGCACTTCCCGCAGAGTTACGAGCGATGAAGTCGACTCCATGAGACAGGGCGCCGTGGTACGCCATTCGAGCCTTGATCGTGGATTCTGTGAACCTGCCGCTCAATTGAAAATTGATCGCCCATTGAAGTCGCATGAGAGGGAGCTGTGCGCTGACCGCTTCCGGGTTGTTCTCCAGCGCACTGCGACTGAGATGAGACAGGCGCCTGGTGGTTTCTGCTGCGAGCCCGTACTCGCCTGCCATCCTGAGCATGATCGATTGAACGCAGGCAATGCTCAAGGCGTCCTTCGCGCCGGATTCAGCGCCGAGAGCCCACAGTTCTGCCGGCGATTCGGGTAGCAAGTCGACTACCGTCGAGCGCTCGCTCGGATGCATCGTGAACAGTGCGCGCCCCGCCTCCACGGCAGAGTGTTTGTCCGCAGCTTCCGCCGGAATCCGTTGGAGAGCAGAGCGAACCGAGTCCAGATTGTGGACGATCATCGTCACCCAGTGTTGCTCGACGATGTCTACTGCCAGGGTCCAGTTCTGTGCCTCGACCGCGTAGTCCAGCGCCGACGCGTGATGACCGTGGTCGAGTCGGTTGTGTGCGAGGAACGAAAGACGTTGCGCCGGATCGACTCCAGCGCGCTTTTGGTGCGCGAGTATCGATCGACGAATGGCGGGAGGCAGCTCCCAGGTTTCTTCGGCTTCGGTCTCGACCCGTGACAACAACCCGGCTGTCTCCAGTATCGCCAGGCGCACGCGAATCTGATGAACGGTCTCGCCATCCTCAGGGTGTTGGGACTCGAACAGCATGGCGGCGATGTCGACGGTGATCGATCGCGCAAAGGCCGTCGCGAGCAGGAACTCGAGTTGTTTCACATGATCAGCGGTCATGAGAACGGATTTGTTCACGTAGTCGTCGATCGCCTGCGCGATGTTCTTCCTGATCATCTGCTCGCGGTTGCGGCTACCCGATGTCTGGACGGCGGGAACGGCGACACGAACCAGCGCTGGCAGCCCACCTGTCAGGGATGTGATTTGTTCTGCATCACCGTCAGTCGTGTGTACGTCAGCTTGTGCGAGCAAATGGGCGGTATCGGCTCTCGTGAACAACAGCTCACTCGCGCTTATCACCTCGTGGTCGGTGTCGAGCAGGTACGGCTCGGAGAACATGCCGAAGCCCGAGAGCGTGACCACGAGGTCCAGGTTGTGGCAGAGGGCGAGGAGTTCGATCAACTGATCGTCCAACTCTGGTTCCGATATCAGATCCGGCCTGATCAGCACGAGCAGCACGGGGCGGCTGAGGGCGTTCAGGGATTTGGCGACAGCGGTGAAAGGATCGGCGAGATCGTCGACGTCGGGCAGTGCGATTCCGGCAGCGTGGATTCGATCGAGGACAACGGCCCAGAAATCTTCGAGTGTCGACGAGGGCCGTGGGGCCGAGACCCAGACGAGTATTCGTTCGGATGCCAAATGGGCGCGCAGCCACGATGCGATCAACGACGATTTCCCGTGGCCGTTCGGTGCACGGACGATGGTCAGCGCGGCACGTCGGTCAAGTTTGTCGAAGAGCGCTTGCCGGGGAATCGACGTCGCGAGGGTGCGCCTTTCGGGAATAGCTGCCCAGTCGTGGCCGTCCATCCCGAACATCAACGCGGACCCTTTCTGCTTTCGCGCCCCGCAATGATTGAAGAGTTTGGGCGGATTGTCTCGATCCATCTATCTACAGGGAGGAGCGTAGCTGGTGCGAATCCAGAGCGTGCCATCCCGGGCAATTCACCCGGGAATTCACCCCGGCTGAGAGAAGTTCACCCACACAATCACGCCGTCACCATTGGCTTTCGAGCCCCTCGAGCGACTTCTATTGAACGTAGCTCGGGATTCGCCAAATGTGGCCGCGAGCGCCTGTCGGAGGCCCGAGAGTCAGACATCGAAGGAGCGTCGTGAGAACTCGTCTGTCAGAGGTGCGGTCGAAGGCCGTTGTCGTCGGACTCCGGCCGAGAGCGTGGCGCCGAGGAGTGCGAGGTATCGGCATAGTTGTCGTGACCGGAGCTCTGGTGGTCGGCGCTGCTGCGCTCGGCTTGCTGCCGATGCAGTCGGATGTTCGATTGGCGGCCGAGGGAGAGTTCGTGCCTCCCTTCACCGTCGAGCTGACGGCGATTGACGGTGCACCGCCCTTCGATCCCGCTGACGGTCCAGGGCTCGATTCGGGACCGTCCAACGGCATTGTCCGAGAGGGTGATCCGGTGACGTATGTCATCGACATCGGTGTCCGGGGCAACCCGCTCTCCGACGTGGTCGTGCAACTTCCGGTGCCTCGAGGTTTCGTTCTGCCGTCCGTGCCTGATTACTGCGGAGACGGCTCGGGTATCGACGAGGTCGGATTACATTGCCTGATAGGCAATCTGGAAGCGGACCGGTACTTCACCCGAACGGCGACGATGACTGCGGGAAAGCGGGAAGACGCCGACGGTCTACCGATCGCTGCACTGGTCACCGTAGATCGGGGGGCGGTTCGCGTGCGGTCGGGCGATGTCACGGTGCGGGTGGCGACCACCCCGGGAGTGTGTGATCCGTACGGGATTTCTGTTGGTGGTCAGAGAAGCCAGTGGGCTGCTGTCTCGGCAGATGGACGAATCTCAGGTCTGGTGACATCGGGCATCTCGGAGGCGGTGGTGATCGACGGCGTCGATCAATGCGGGCACGCGACAGCGCGGACGGTGAAACCGTTCGAGGGTCACTTCTCGTTTGTCGGACTGCTACCGGGGACGTATCGCGTCACGGTCGACGGCCGAGCGCCGGTGGATGTGGTGCTGGAACCAGGTGCAATGGCGGTCGGTGGCCTGACGTTCTGATACTGCTTCGCAGGAATGGCAACACTCGTAACAGTCAGTAGCAGTCAATGGAGGATCCAGTGCGTGAAAGCCTGGGCGTTGTATTCGAAAATCAGTCAATTTCAACAGCTCTCGTAGATGCGGACACACCCCTTCTTGGCTCGATCGACGAGTTCCGTCACCCCTGGGGTGCAGACGGGACTGTTCCCTCTCCCCAAGCGTCGGCGCGCGCACTCGCCTCCGCGGCCGAGGTCGCCACCGGTCGAGCCCTGCGCTCGAATCTGTGCCCCACCGTCGTCGGAGTGATGTGCGAGCGTGCGGACGTGCGTGAACTTGTCTCGGATTCGTTGTCCTCCAGTCCTTTCGAGAACATCGAGTTGGTCAACGGTCTCGACGCACGGCTTGCCTACCTGCGGACGGTCGACGCTCTCATTGGTGTTTCGCCGATTCTCGCGTTCTGGCCGGACGGCAGTGAGACCGTGATCGCGGCCGTCGACCCGAGAGCAGGCGTCGTGGACTCGGCGCATCGTTACGACACGGCCGAGTTGCTTGCGGACAGCTCGACATTTGCTGCGACATTGGACCTCCTCGTCGCCGAACGAGACCCTGTGCCCAAGATGCTCGTCGCGATGCTCGTGAAGGAAGACTCTCGGCAGCCGTCCGCGGAAGCCGCTGAACTGGCAGGTCTCGGCTTCCTGTTTCTCGGCGAGCGGACCCAACTGGCGATAGGGGCTGCGCTGGTAGCGGCCGATCGCGGAAGCGAAGTTCGGTCCGGTGACGGCATGGCTGTCCGGCCCGTCAACAGGGTCCGGTGGGCGGCGGCAATAGTACTGCCGCTTCTACTCATGTTGACGGGGTTGCTGATCGCGCTGTCCCCAGACGGGTCGCGCGCGGTGTCCACGGATAGCCCGAACATCGGCGCCGAGTCGGCGACCTCCACCAGCGGGCCCCCGTCCGGCGCTGCCCTACAGATTCCGACACTTGCGCCTTGCGATCCAGTGGTGCCTGCCGTTCCTGCAGTACTTCGGCGTTCTGATCCGGAAGTCGCACCGCTCCAGACCGACGAACCCACAGCCGAAGAATGCACCCCGCTGCGAGTCGGCTAAGCCGTACCCTCTCCGGCCAGCGCAAACAGGCCGTCGTCGGTCTGCTCGACCAGTCCGTCGACCAGCAGTGAATGCAACGCACGGTCACGCTGACCCGGATCGGCCGGCCAGACGATGTCGAGTTGCGCGCGCTCGACCGGACGGTGACTCTCGCGAAGAACGGCCATCAATTTTCCACGAACCTGGCGATCTGTGCCCGCGAACTTCTGCACCTTCTTGGGTGGTCCGGTGTGTGCCGGTTTGCCCGAAGCGACCCACGCGCAGTTCGGCAAAGGGCAGTTCTCGCAGTTCGGGTTCCGCGCCGTGCAGATCAGTGCACCGAGTTCCATGAGAGCTGCGCTGTAGGTGGCGGCGCGCGCACGCGTCCTCGGCAGCAGCGCCGCGACGTCGGCGAGGTCTCGCGTGTTGGACGGGTTCCCGGGTTCCGCATTGCCGTGGACGGCTCGCGCAACTACGCGTCGTACGTTGGTGTCCACCACAGGCACTCGCTGTCCGTAGGCGAAACACGCGACGGCGCGGGCGGTGTACGAACCGATTCCCGGTAGCGAGAGCAGGGTATCGACGTCTTCCGGGACCACGTCACCGTGCTCGGCAGCCAGGACGCCCGCGCATTCGTGTAACCGCAGCGCGCGTCGTGGATAACCGAGTTTGCCCCACGCGCGAAGCACCTCTGCCTGGCTCGACGCTGCCATCGCCGACGGCACCGGCCAGCGCTCGACCCACTCTTCCCAGATTGGCGCAACGCGCACCACCGGCGTCTGCTGGAGCATGATCTCGCTCATCAGGATCTGCCAGGCACTGACGCCCTCGCGTCGCCACGGCAGGTCGCGAGCCGTCTCGGAGTACCACTTCAGCAGCACCGAAGATTCCACTGCCACTGCTACCGACACACTCCTCGAACCTTGCGCTCCCGGTCGACGAAGGAGACGTCGACTTGTGGGGGCCACTTTATCGGCAGTCGCCGACACGGCTGTCTTTGACGCCCGACCGCCGGGTCACAACAACTGCACGTTACTCAGTTTCCACTCGCCGTCCTCGCGGACCAGCGAGAGTTGCATCCGGTTGCGGTCGATTCTCGGATCGGGGGAGTTGGTGTTCGTGATCGTCTGATCGAGGAACACGAGAACCTCGGCGTTGTCGCGATCACTGCTCGCCAGCCCGGCTGAAATGATCTGAGCGGACGAGGTCGCCTGATACTGCACGATCATGTTCTGCAAGTTGGCTGCCACCTGGGCGTACTGACCGGCGAATTCGCCGACAGAATTGTCACGGACCACGGAGAGATTCTGATCGAGGTTCTGGAAGTTGTACGTCGCAAGATCAGTGGCGAATTGCCGTCCGCTGTCCAGGGCGCTGATACGCGCGTTTTCGTCGACCGATTTCTGCCAGGTCGCGAATGCGCCCCATCCGAGCGCCGCGACCACGACCAGGGCGCCGGCAACGATCGCTACGGTCTGCTTGCGAAGCCGCTTGGGCTTGTCGACGATTGTGGGCGTCTGGGGTTCGGTTGTCTCGGTCATTGCGTTCCTTGTACTAGTAGTGCGGCAAACGAGTTGTCACCGAGAACGGTGTTCTGACCACCGTTGAGGCCCAGACGAATCGACGTTCCGTCACCGGCTGCGACCGTTCCGAGGGCAGGATCGTATTCAGCAACCCCGTCGATCGTTCCAGTTCCGGTGGGGACGTTCTGCGATCCGCGATTCTGGATCCGGCCCGACTGGTCCGCGCAGTGTTGGTTCTTGTCGAGCGTGGTCGGTGAGGTGTCCTGTACCGATCGCCGGGGCGTGTCGTAGATACAGACCGGTCCGAGTGCTGTGATCAGATCAAGCTGTGCCCGTCCGTCTTTGACGATACTTCCGAACTTCTCGAATCCTTTGGGCACCACCACCAACAAGGCATCGACGGCGGGCATCCGTGCAGTGACGATCTGAGTGGAGACGAGAGAATTGGCCAACAGCAGACTGAACGGCTCACGACTCTGTTCGATGAGAGGCAGTATCTGATTGTCGAGAACACTCGGGCTTCGATCGAGGAGTGTGCGCAGTTGCGGATCGGAGTTTCGTACCTGATCTGTCAATTGGCGAAGTGTGAGTGCAACTTCGGGAAGAGCGTCAACATTTTCCTCGTTCGCAGTGAACAGTGAGCGCGAGTTCTCGACGAGTGTGTTGACACGCGGTTGATCGGATTGGACAGTGCGCGCGAGCACGTCGAAGTTGTCGACGAGCGCCTGCAGATCCGGACCCAATCCGTTCAATCCCTCGCCGAGTTCGTGCGAGAGGGTTCGCAGGTCTGCCGGATCGACGGTGTCGGCAGCAGCGTTGAAATTCGCAATCACGGTTCCCAACGCGACCGGGATCGAAGTGCGCTCAGTCGGAACAACGGAACCTTCAACCAGATACGGGCCGCCGTCGGTCTGCGAGGACAACTGAACTTTCAATACCGGAACGGCGGTGTCCTGGCTGATGGCCACATGCGAATCGTTGGGGATCTGTTTGTCGGCGGCGATGCTCAACGTCATCACGACGAGGTCCTGGGCAGAGTCCACCTCCACCGACTCGACGTCGCCGACGGTGACTCCGCGATAGGCCACTTCCGAACCGGGAGCGATTCCGGCCGCGTTCTCCAATTCGACGATGACCGAGAAGGTTCCGGTGAACGGATCTCCGGCACCGACTTGCCGGAGTACGTACGTCGTGCTGACCACCGCGACGAGGAGAAAGGCGGCGATCTCGAAATAGACGGTTCGGTTCTTCATCGCGTTCCTCCTTGCAGGGGTGTCGTGATCGGCAGTTCCCGATCGGAGGCGGGCAGAGGTGGCAGTGGCGGTGCGGCGCCCGGGATTATCTCGTTGAGCACTCCGGTCACGGTGCCCTCGACATCGACGTCGAGGTCGATGTTCACGTAATCGCCTGGGCTGGCACGCTCGAGGAGCACTCTTGCGTTGTCCAGGTTGGCCATCGTCTCACCCAGTGTCGGGCCCATTGCCGAGAACTGGTCGAGGATGGGTGACAGTCGTCCGGTGATCTCGGAAATCTGGTCGGACGACTGGTCGAGTACGGAATTGGTTGCGGTACTGAGCCGATCGGTTTCGTCGAGTAGATCGAGGAGCGGTTGTCGTTGGTCGGCGATCACGCCCAATGCGGGTGTGAGTGTGCGCAAGCCTTCGTCGATCGTGGTGCTCTCGTCACCGATCAGAGCGCTGAGCCGGTTCAGTGAATCCAGTGCCGAATTGATCGATTCCTTTCGGTCGTCAAGTGTTCCGAGAAAAGTGTCAAGGCGTGCAAGCAGATCGCGGATCGTCTCCTCCCTGCCGTCGAGAATCTGATCAGCCTCACTGACGATGTTCTTGACCTGCGCCAACCCACTGCCGTTCAACAGAGTTCCGACGGCGCCGAGCAGTTGTGCGACATCGGGTCCGCGCACGGTCTCCGATCGCTCGATGGTGGAACCTGGTTCGAGAATGGGGCCCGCTGGATCGACCGGAACTTCGAGGTTGACGAACGCATCGCCGATCGGGGTCGACAGCTCGATCCGAGCGCGGGTGCCGACAGGTAGTTCGATGTCCGACGCGATTTCGGTATGTACCACGGCTGCAAAGGTTTGCGCGCTCATCGACGTGACTCTGCCGACGACAGCCTGCCCGATCCGCACCTCGCCGCCGACGGGAAGTAACGACGCGTCGACGAATTCCATGTTCAGCGGGTACGACTCTCCTGGCAGACCGCGTCCGAGGGGGAGGTGCTGGAAGTTGGGACTGCAGCCGGTCAATGGCGCCGCGATGACAAGTGCCACGACAACGCTCACCACGGACTTGTTCGACGCCATCAGTTGCCCCCACCGAGGATGCGTGCCAGGTCGGAGCTGCCTGCCGAAGGAAATTCGATGGGATTGACGATTCCCGGCCCGGTGCACAGCGGAATCGGCATCTTCTCGCACAGTTCTCGCGTCGTGTCGAACTGTGAGAGATCGGTGGCGACGTTCAATCGCGCCCTGGCTCGGCCTTCTTCGGTGACGAGGTTGGCGACGTTCTCGAATCCCGTTGGTGCCGTTTCGATGATCTCGCGCAGTTGATCCTGTTTGGTCGCGACTGCACCGGCCAACTGTGCGAGCGTACCCAGATCGGCGGTGACCGCCTCGCCGTGTTCGGCGAGTAGCGCTGAGACCTGTCCGAGCAACGTGGTCAGGGAATCGAGCGCCCCGCTGATGTCTTCTCGCTGGGCGCTGAACGTGCGGGCGGTGACTGTCACCGAGTTCGACAGAGAGTCGACCTTGGTCTGGTTGTCCGCGATCAACTGCACGAGGGTGTTCAGGTTCTTCACCAGTTCGGAGATGTCGGGACTTGCACCCGCCAGTACCGAACTGGCCTGTGAGATGGACCGAACGGCATCGTTGAATGCTTGCCCGTTGCCGTCCAACGCGTGGGCGCCTTCTCCGATGAGGTCACCGATCCCGCCGCCGTCGGCGCCAGGGCCGAGCGCCACCGTCAATTCGTTCACCGATGCGGTGAGTTGGTCCCACGTCAGGGGGGAGTGAGTGCGTTCGAGAGGGATCACCGCGCCGTCGGTGAGGAACTCACCGTCCTCGTAGCCGGGGCCGAGTTCGATCGTGCGGTCACTGATGACCGAGGGAGACAGGACCCAGGCCTGCGCGTCGGCGGGTATACGTGTTCCGGATGGCAGGCTCAGCGCCACTCGTACCCGGGACCCTTCCGGCGTGACGCTCTCGACCCTCCCGCTGGGAACTCCCAGAATCGTCACTGTGTTCCCGGTGAAGATAGCGTCGGTCGAGGTGAATTCGGCGGTGAGAGTGAGTCTGTGTTCGTCACGCGTGACGACCAGGACGGCACCGATCGCGCAGATCACTATCGCTGCCAGCACGGCGAGTTTCTTGACGGTCGTGGTCATCGACACCCCTGAACGAGCCCGACGACGCACAACCAGTTGTCCGGGATGAGGGTGGAGGGTGAGTTGAGGTCGAGCCAGTTGCCGTTACCGGTTGCGTTGGTGACGTAGCGGACGCTGGGGGCGAAGTTGTCGAGCAGTGTGGTCAGTGATTGTTCGTTCTCGGACAGAACTCCCGTCACCACGTGGATGTCTCCCATGACCGAGTCGATCAAAGCCTGGTTGTCGCCCAGGAACTGGGCAAGTGTGGTGCTCAACTGATTGAGGTCTTGTACAAGCGCATTCAGCACATCTCGCCGGTCGGCGATCGTGGACATCACCAGATCCGCATTCCCCAGAAGGGTTTCCAGAGTGTCCTTCTGCTCGATCAGTGTTGCGGTCGTCTGCTGCGCTCCGGTGAGAAGGGAACGGAGCGCAACGTCGTTGTCGTTGACTACTCCGGAGAGTGCGTCGATTCCCTCGAGTGAGCGGCGAATGAGTTCGGGATCGTCCGGTGAGTTGTCGGACACCACGGTCAGCATGTTTCGCAGTTGTTGCAGATCAAGGTTTTCCGACGTGGATTGTGCTCCTCGACCGAGATCGTCGAGAGTGAAGGGAACGCTCGTGTTCTCGATGGGGATGGTCGAACCTGCGGGTAACGAGCGCGATCCGTTCGGAGTGACGTCGAGCGAGCGTCGGCCGAGCAGAGTCGAGATCTTGATGTCCGCACGGGAGTCTTCGCCGAGAGTGACGCCGTCGTCGAGTCGGAAGGTGACTTCAACCGAGTTGCCGCTGACCGCCAACGAGGTGACCACCCCGCTCGGGACTCCCGCGACGTTGACCGGATCGTCCTGCGTCAACCCGGTGGCGTTGGCAAAGACGGCGTGGTACTCGTTGGTCTTGACCTTCAAGATCAGTTGAGGGACAACGAGTGCGGCCAGAATTACACCGACTCCGACGAGGATGCAGATGATTCCGTTGCGGACCGGGTTCTTGACGGTGAGCCAGTTCATCGGCACACCGCCGAACGCTCGGGGCCGCCGAGGGACACCGATTGGTCCAGCGCGCTGAGCCGGAAGTTGCAGATGTAGATGTTCGCCCAGCTTCCGTAGCTCATCGCGATCCCCAACTGGGTGAACAGTTGATCGAAAGCGGTGATACCGGTCGCCAGCGACTCACGGTTGTCGACGACGACGCTGGCCGACTGATCGATCGAAGTCAGCGCGCCAGCCGAGTCCGGTTCCACGCGCGTCACCAAGTCCTGAAGTGAAGAAGTCAGGGCGCCTGCGGAATCCACTGCGGCCGAGATCTGTTGGCGGTCCTGTGCCAAACCGCCGACCAGTGTGTCGAGCGTGTTGATCATCTCGACGAAGTTGGGTCGATTCGTCGTGGTCACGGTAAGGACCCGGTCGAGGTTGTTCAGTAGTTGGTCCAAGATCGCGTCCCGGGACGTCAAGTTCTCGGTGACGGCAACAGTGCGCTCCAGCAGGCTTTCGATGGTGGAACCTTGTCCTTGGAATACCTGGACGACCTGTGCGGCAAGCTCGTTGACTTCTGCGGGGTCAAGTGCGTCGAACAGGGGACGGAATCCGCCGAGGATGTCGGTGAGGTCGATCGCCGGCTGAGTCTGTTCCACGGGAATTGTGGCCCCGGGGGAGAGGTAGTTGCCTGTTGCGCGTTCGGCCTGTCCGGGTTCGATCGAAATTGTTCGCGCTCCCAACAGGTCTGCGTACCTCACCACAGCGCGACCGTCGGACGGAATACGTTGTGCAGATTCGAGTTCGAAGCCGACGACGGCTTGGTTGTTCACCAGCTCGACGCTGTCGACGCGCCCTACTCGCACCCCGGCGATCTGAACATCGCTGCCGGTGACCAGGCCGGAGGCATTGACGAAGACGGCCCGGTACTGCGAACTCGACCCGGAGACTGGGTTGATCAGGGTGCTCACCACAACCACGGTGGCGAGAATCGACAGTGCAGCAAACAGTCCGAACCTGATCAGAGATTTCTTCACGCTCATCCGCCCACCACCGTCGTGCCGCGAAATACCGGCCCCGCCACGAGAGTGTCCAAAGCTGTACCGCCCTGGGTGAGAGCCGAGATCAGGGACTGTTCGGCAGGGCTGCCGACCGGGCCGACGGTTCCGCCGAACGCGGTCGCGGCGGCAGGACAGTTGGGTCCGCGGGTTCCGTCGTACTGTGGGCAGTCGGTCTTTCCGTACGGATACAGATCTGTGACGGACAGCCGTAGATCGGTGCTGAGCCACGGACCATGCGCCAACGCGGGCGGGAGCTTGATCGTGAGATTGCGCAGGCCGTTGTAGAAGGTGGTGATGTGGTCCGGCCGCGAAGTGATTGCGCCGGTCAGGGAATCGGCGTCGTCGACCAAGGTGATCATGCGGTCGCGATTGTCACCGATCAGACTCGTGGCAGCAGCTCCCGTGCTGGTGCCGGCACGCAGAAGCCCCGCCAACCCGTCGGATTTCTCGACGACGGTCTTGGATGTGGTGATGGAGTTCTCGAATGCGGCGAGCATGTCCGGCGCACTCGTCGAGAGACTGTCGGCGAGGGTGGCTATGTCGTCGAGGTCGTCACCGAGTCCGTCGATGACGGGCTGCGCACCGACCAACGCTTGGTGGACTGAATCGAGCGATTCGCCGATCTGGTTTCCCTTGCCGCTCAACGCGTCCGAGACTGCCGTGAGTGCGACGTTGATGTCGGCGGGGTCGAGGGAAGAAACGAGCGAGTAGATCCGTGAGATCGATTGGTAGAGCTGGACCGCGACTTCGGACTGATCGGATACCAATTCGGTACCCGGCACGAGAGCAGGACCACGCGAGAGTCCGTCAGGTTGAATCAAGTCTACGAAGAAGTCACCGAAGATGTTGCGGGGCATCAGTCGCACCTGACTTGTCGACGGTATGTCCTCGAACGCTCCCTCGTCGATCGCGAGTGAGACAGTCGAAGCGGTGGTGCCCGGCTCGATCTCGGCCACAGCGCCGACGACGACGCCGCGGTACTGTACCGAGGATCCGACTCGCAGCGCACCGGCACTGGCGGGGACGACAGCACTGACCTGCGGTGTGGAACCGGTGGAGTCCGTACCTCTGCTGAACAAGAAGACGTAGGCGAGGATCAGGATGACCACGGCGAGTAAACCCCGCAGTGCCAGGGTGATTCGGCTGGAATTCGTGACGATCATCCGGTCAGCCCGGGTACGTGAGGTTTGAGTCCCCACAGCGCAATGGTCATCGCGACGTCGGTGAATGCAAGGAAGACGATGCTGGTGCGCAACGCTCGTCCGGCGGCTCGTCCGACGCCTTCGGGTCCACCCGTCGCGGTGTAACCGTAGTAGCAGTGCACGAGGGTCACGACGACCGCGAACACCATGACTTTTATCAAGGACAACCAGATGTCGTTGGGAGAGAGGAAAAGACTGAAGTAGTAGCCGTACGTTCCCTCCGACTGGCCTTTGACCCGGATCACCGCAAGCGCCGTTGCCATGTACGAAGCAAACAGGCCGACCAGGTACAGCGGGACCACCGCGATGAGCGCCGCGATCATTCGGGTAGTGACCAGGTACCGCAGCGAGGGAATCGCCATGACTTCGAGCGCGTCGATTTCCTCGGAGATCCGCATCGCTCCGAGCTGCGCGGTGAATCCGGTTCCGACCTTGGCTGCCAGGGTGATTGCGGCAACGAGTGGTGCCACCTCGCGAGTATTCGCGATGGCGGACATCACGCCGGACAGCGGTGCGAGGCCGACGAGGTTGAGTCCGCGGTAGCCCTCGAGTCCGATCTGGGAACCGGCGAAGAACGAGATCGCGAAGATCACGACGACGCTGCCGCCTCCGGCGAGCAGGGTGCCCGAACCGAATGCCACCTGGGCGACGAGACGGGCGACTTCACGCCAATAGCGCTTGAGGGTTGCGGGAATCGAGGTGATGACACGCGCGTGGAACGTGAACTGATCGCCGAGTCGACTCAGGCCGTCGACGGTCCGCGAACTGACCCGCTTGGCACGAATTGCGATGGGCAGGTGCATCAATAGGCACCTTTCACCGAGACGAACAGTGGGTAGAACTGAGTAATTGCGAGGTTGGCGACAAACACGAGGACAAACGAGAGCACGACGGTCTCGTTGACTGCGTCGCCGACGCCTTGAGCTCCGCGCTTGACGGTCAGGCCCTTGTAGCAGGCCACGATTCCCGAGATGAGAGCAAAGGCAACGGCTTTGATGCCGGAGACGACGAAGTCGCTGGGTTGACTGAATTGAACGAGATTGCGCAGGAAACTCTGTGCGTTGCCGTCGAGTATCAGGACGTGAACGAAGAGGCTTGCGCCCAAACCGATTACGAGAACTATCGAGTTCAGTAGGAGGCAGACGACGGCAATGGCGATCATCCGGGGTACGACCAGGCGTTCGAGCACGGGTAGACCGAGCACTTCGAGTGCATCGATTTCCTCGCGTATCGTTCGCGCTCCCAAATCTGCGCAGATTGCGGAACCGCCGACACCGGCGATGATCAGGGCGCACACCAGGGGGCCGGCCTGTCCGATGATGAGGAACGCGACGACGGCACCGCTGTACGCACCCGCGCCGATTTGATCTGCGAGCGCACCGATCTGCAGTGCTACCCCGACACCGAGGGGAATCATCACCAGAGCGGACGCGACCGAGGTGACGTGGGCGAGAAACCACATCTGGTCGAGCGCCTCACGCCAGGCGAGGCGCTTGTGTCGAAGAGATGTGAACGCCGCAACGCACACGCGAACGGTGAAGGTGAAGAGCAGTCCGATCTCGGAGAGCAGGTTCGAGAACATGTTCGTCTTGGCGGGGGAGACAGCAGTTGTTTCCCCGGTTGTTCCATTCCCGGTCGTCGTAGCTTCGGTGCTCACGCCATCCCCCTCTCCGGCCCAATCGTTCTGGTCGGGTTTCTTCGATCACACTCGGGAGCTCGAAGTGCTCCAGGTCACGTTCGGAGACGGTATCAGGAAACTGACTCTGAAGTAAGTTCCATTTCGGCCACTTCATCACCGGGCGCGAATGTCGACGCGGAACTTTCGTTTGCGTCCACGCAACCTTCCCGGCGAGAGCCCGAAATGCGGCGGGTGCACAATGAGTGAATGCCACGATCAAGCCCCATTTCCGCTTGGAAGTCCCTTCGCGAAGGCAACGAGCGATTTGTCAACGACGCGTCCATTCACCCCAGCCAGGGAATCGCGGACCGCGCGAAACTCGTCGATGGGCAGCACCCCACAGCGGTGCTGTTCGGTTGCGGTGATTCGCGCGTAGCCGCCGAGATCATCTTCGACCAGGGTCTCGGCGACATGTTCGTCGTGCGCACTGCAGGTCACGTGCTCGACGATTCGGTGCTCGGTTCCATCGAGTACGCGGTTCACGTGCTCAACGTGCCGCTCATCGTCGTCCTCGGGCACGACGGTTGCGGTGCCGTGAAGGCAACGCTCGACGCCCTGGACGAGGGCGCAGTTCCCGACGGATTCATCCGCAGTGTGGTCGAGCGTGTTGCTCCGTCCATCCTGATGGGCCGCAACGAGGGCTTGTCCACCGTGGACGAACTCGAAGGCCGTCACGTCGTGGAGACCGGCTCGCTGATCATGCAGAGGTCGCGGATCATCGCCGACAAGGTGGACAAGGGTGCGTGCGCGATCGTCGGCGTCACGTACACGTTGTCCGACGGTCACATGCGAGTTCAGGGCGCGGTCGGCGACATCGGCGAGAGCGTCGAGGGTTAGATCTTCCGGGGCAGTGGTACCTGGCAGCAGACAATGGGTACCGACACGCCGCCTCAGCTGACGGTTAGTGGACCCTGCGCCAACTACCGTTGAGTCCGTGTTGGAACCTAATGGACCACTGCCCCCCGAGATCTACTGGCGTCGCCGGGCGCTGGCCATTGGTGCCGCCGTCATTGCACTGGCGTTGATCATCTGGGCGGCGTCCGCTCTCTTCGGCGGTGGAAGTGATACCCCGGAGGCCGATTCGGCCGCTGCGAGTTCCTCGCTGACGACGGACGTCTCCTTCACCCCCAACCCTTCCGGCTCCAACGCGCCGGACGGTGGCGGTGGCTCGGGTGGCGGCGCTGCCGGTGGATCAGGTGGCTCGGGCACGCAGGCTTCGGGATCGTCTTCGTCTTCTTCCTCTTCGTCGACCACCGGGGCTCCGGTCCCGGCCGGTCAGTGCGCCGACTCGTCGCTGGCAGTCAAGGCCACCGCAGACAAGGCGACCTTCGCTCCCGGCGAAGAGCCGTCGTTCACGATCGTCATCACCAACATCGGTTCGGCACCCTGTGATCGAGATCTGGCCGGCGGCCTTCAGCAGGTGCTCGTCTACAGCATCGACGGCAAGACCCGGTTGTGGTCCAACGTCGACTGCTACCCGCAGCCCGCAGCCGACGTACGCAATCTCGCGCCCGGCGAGCAAGCTGCGTTCAAGGTCGCCTGGTCGGCCACGACGTCGACCCCCGAGTGCGCGACCGCGCAGAACCCCGAGCGCAATCCGGTGGGCGCAGGCGCTTACACGGTTGTCGGGCAGCTCGGTGCACTGCGAAGCTCCCCGGAGCCGTTCAACATCGCATGAGCGCGGGCAAGCCTGAACAGGCCCGCTAGTTGAAGGATCCGGTGATCGACGTTTCCGCGAGCCGGGAAAGTCCCTCACGGATGTGACGGGCCCACAGCCCGCCGATGCCCTCGACCGACTGCAGATCGGCAGCCGTAGCGGCCAGCAGCGACTGGAGAGTGCCGAAGGATCCGACCAACCGGTGGATCTGATGGAACTGCAATCGAGGTACACGCATCAGCACGCGATATCCGCGAGGAGTCATCGGAGTGTCGAGGGCTTCGATCGTGCCCGGATAACCGAGAACACGCGCAAGAGTCGTGAGATCGAGTAGATCGGCGTCGGTGACGCGATCGAGTGCGACGAGGACGTTGTCCATCGCCGCGGTGCCGATGGGTTCGGGACCGGCAAGATAGTCCCGAACGATGAGTTGACGTGCAATGTCGTTGTCGCCGACCAGTTCTTCGAGCTGCAGTGCCAACTGGCGACCGTCGGTGCCGAGTTCGAGGACATCCTGTTCGATTTCGATCGACACGCGGCGAACCATTTCGAGGCGCTGTACGACGGTCAACGCGTCGCGCAGAGTCACGAAATCCTCGATCTCGACGACCGACAGTTGCCGTGTCACTTCGTCGAGTCGCGCTTTGTATCGTTCGAGCGTCGCGACGGCCTGGTTGGCGCGCGAAAGTATGGTGGCCGAGCCGTCGATGACGTGCCGGATGCCGCCGACGTACACACTGACGATCGACATCGACTGACTGACCGAGACCACGGGATAGCCAGTTTGAATTGCCGTGCGCTCGGCGGCACGGTGCCTGGTGCCGGATTCGACGGTGGGAATCTTGTGATCGGGAACCAGTTGGACGTTGGCGCGCACGATGCGTGTGCCGTCCGTCGAGAGGACTACCGCGCCGTCCATCTTCGAGAGCTCACGCAATCGGGTCGGTGCGAACTCCACGTCGAGGTTGAATCCGCCGTCACACAGCGCTTCCATCTCCTCGTCGTATCCGAGGACGATCAGCGCGCCGGTACGTCCGCGCAGAATTCGTTCGAGCCCGTCTCGCAAAGCGGTACCCGGCGCCAACCTGGCGATGGTCTCTCGCAATGCCGACGACGACTGTGTGTCCGCCATCGCACTGATCATTGAGAAACTCCCTGCTGAGGTCGATGTCACTTCGGTCGGGTCCGATGCCTGCGCCGGACTGATCCCCGTTTAGATTACCTATCCATGAGTAGTACCTGGACCCTGCCTGATGACCTGACTGTCCCGGAGCCGGTCGAATTCTTTCCGGCCGCCGGCGAGAAGTTGCCTCAGCACTGGTCGAAATGCTTCGGCTGCGGCGACGACCAGCCTGCGGGAATGGCGATGAGTTTCAGGGCTGGTGACGGGTTGGAAGTGACGGGCCGTCTGGAGGTCGCCAAGAAGTATCAGGGCGGTCCGGGGGTCATTCACGGCGGCATTTTGTCGACGGCTTTCGACGAGGCGCAAGGCATGGCATGCATGGCTCTCGGCTCGCCGGTGGTGACCGGGCACCTCGAGATCGACTTCGCCCGGCCGATCCCGTTGGGATCGGTGCTCGAATTTCGGGCTCGCATCGACGGCGTTGTGCGCCGCAAGGTCTACACCAGCGCGGAAGCGGTGATCGTCGAAGGTCCGACAGCGGATCCGGACACGGTGGTGGGAACGTCCCGCGGACTGTTTCTGACCATCACCTCGGAACACTTCGCCAAGACCAAGGAGTTCGTGGACGGCGA
The DNA here is from genome assembly GCF_001942025.1 of Rhodococcus sp. YL-1. Classification (NCBI taxonomy): domain Bacteria; kingdom Bacillati; phylum Actinomycetota; class Actinomycetes; order Mycobacteriales; family Nocardiaceae; genus Rhodococcus; species Rhodococcus sp. YL-1. Next base: position 773,210 of record NZ_CP017299.1, read on the forward strand.
ACCGACGTCCCCGTTCGGCACGTCGTCGGTCTGACGAGGTAGTCGGCCGAACGACGATCACTTCACCGGCGTGAGCTTGGGGCGAGACGGGGCTTGTTTGCCGCCCATCAATCCGGCGTAGGCCAGTGCCTCGGCCAGATTCGCTACTTCGTTGACGCGCATGCCGGGAATGTTCGGGCCGGAATCAACCGGCACGATGGCGCTGGTGAATCCCAGTCGGGCAGCTTCGATCAGCCGTCGGTTCACCCCGGCAACCCGTCGAACCTCCCCGGCGAGTCCGACCTCGCCGAGGATGACGAGCCCCTTGGGGACGGGTTTGGCTTTCACGGCGGAAGCGACCGCAATGGCGAGAGCCAGATCGGCACCCGGCTCGGTCATCCGCATACCGCCGACGGTCGCGGCGTAGACGTCGGCCTTCGAGATCGACACTCCGACGCGGCGTTCCAACACGGCCAGAACCATGGCCACACGGGCGGTGTCGAGCCCGCTGACGGCTCGGCGGGGTGTCGGTAGCGGCGTGGCGGCGACGAGCGCCTGAACTTCACCGAGTAGAGGTCGCTTACCGTCCATCATCACGGTGACGGCAGTGCCTTCCACAGCTTCTTCACGGTGATGCAGGAACAGGCCGGACGGATCGCTGATCTCGTTGATGCCCTGCTCGCTCAGCTCGAAGCATCCGACCTCGTCGGCCGCACCGAATCTGTTCTTCACGCCGCGGACCATGCGCAGGGTGGAGTGCTTGTCACCTTCGAAGTGCAGAACCACGTCCACGAGATGCTCGAGCGAGCGCGGACCGGCGACGGCGCCGTCCTTGGTGACGTGGCCGATCAGAAGCACCGGGATTCCACTGGCCTTGGCCAGGGAGGTCAGGGCGCTGGTGACGGCCTTGACCTGAGTCACGCCGCCGACGACCCCGTCGACGTCGGCAGCAAGCATGGTCTGCACCGAGTCGACGATGACCAGTGTCGGTTTGACCTGCTCGATGTGGCCGAGGATGGTCGCGAGATCGGATTCGGCCGCCAGATACATCCGTTCGTGGACAGAGTTGGTGCGATCTGCCCGAAGCCGAACCTGACCGGCAGACTCCTCGCCCGTGACGTACAACGCTCGATCATCCGCGCTGCGCATCGCCCAGCGGTAGACGACCTCGAGAAGTAGCGTCGATTTTCCGACGCCGGGCTCGCCCGCGAGCAGCACCACCGAACCCGGTACGACGCCACCGCCGAGGACGCGGTCCAACTCACCGATCCCCGTGGGTTTGGCCTGCGTCGAGGTGCTGTCGATCTGTGTCAGCGGCGTGGCCGGCGTCGTAGGCAGCACGGCGCTTGATCCTGCTTTGGCGAGTGAGGCGCCGGCGCGACTGGCGACGGGTGCCACTACGGCGACCTCGGTCATCGAGCCCCACGAATCGCAGTCCGGACATCTACCGACCCACTTGGGCACTACCGACTGGCATTCGGAGCAGCGGTAGTTCGATTTCACTTTGGCCACCGGGACAGACTAGAGGCGGGGTCCGACATGGACCCCGCCTCTAGTGTGATTCTGAAGTTGTTCTGCGAGGCGCATTGTGCGCCTTGATGATTCGAGGCTCAGTGCCCAGCTTCTGCAACGTCGGGTGACTTGTCCGACTCGTTGCGCTCGAGCTGCGGGCCGGCGTCGACAGGCACGTCGACGGTGACCGATCCTGCCTTCTCGAACTTGAAGGTGATCGGGACGGTCAAGCCGGGGCGAACGCCTGCCTTGATGTCCTGCAGAACGACGAGAGTGAGCGCAGCGGGTGCGTCGTCGTTCTCTTCGTTGTTCTTGATCTGGGTCTCGGCCTCGGTCGCGGCACCTTCGCCTGCGGGCAACTGGCCGGCCTGCAGCGACGTCTGCGGCTTGATCGTCAAGCCACCTACCTCTTCACCTGCGATGACGCGTGCTGCGTAATCGGTGGTGATGCTGACGAGCTTGTCCGTGGTCTCGGCGCTGTCGTTCACGACGGTGAACGCGAGCACGGCGTTGCCGCCCGGCTCGATGCTGTATTCCTCGGACGAGGGGTAGGCGATGTGCACGTTGCGCAGTGCGATCTCACCGAGGTTGGCGCTGTTGCCGTTCACGGCGGCCTGCTGGACGGCGGTCTGGCTCACCTGTCCGGAACCGCAAGCGGACAGCGCGATGGCTGCGCCTGCAGCCAGTGCAATGGCGGTAGCGACTCGACGAGTCGGCTTACGGATAGCAGTCACGATTTGTCCTCCACGGCGTCAGGTTCGCACTCCACTAGGCAGAGTAGTAGATAAGGTCCCGCGGGCTGGCCGTCGGGTCGCCACAACGGTTGTCTGCGTGGGCTTTCAGTCCGTTACGCAGGGGTGCTCCAGACCAGTTGAATGCACGTACAACAAGCCCTGTCAACCCCTACGCTCGAGCAAGGATGCCCCTGACCTGCACAGTTGATGAGTGGTCGGTTCTTTCACGTGTTAAACTAGTGGAATCGAAAGGGGCACGGGACACATGATTTTCAAGGTCGGAGACACCGTCGTATACCCCCATCACGGTGCGGCGCTGATCGAAGCTATCGAAACCCGCACCATCAAGGGTGAGCAGAAGGAGTACCTGGTTCTGAAGGTCGCTCAAGGCGATCTCACAGTACGGGTTCCTGCAGACAACGCAGAGTACGTCGGAGTTCGTGATGTGGTCGGCCAAGAAGGCCTCGACAAGGTTTTCCAGGTTCTGCGAGCACCGCACACCGAAGAGCCCACCAACTGGTCTCGTCGATACAAGGCAAATCTCGAGAAGCTTGCCTCAGGTGACGTGAACAAGGTTGCAGAAGTTGTTCGTGACCTGTGGCGTCGTGAGCAGGACCGCGGACTTTCCGCTGGTGAGAAGCGCATGCTCGCCAAGGCTCGTCAGATTCTCGTCGGAGAGCTCGCGCTCGCCGAGGGCACTGACACCGAGAAGGCAGAGACCATTCTCGACGAGGTCCTCGCGGCCGCGTCCTGACTGCAACACAACAAAGCTGACAGTGGCAGTAGTAGCCCTGGTACCTGCCGCAGGTCGGGGAGTGCGATTGGGCGAGAAATTGCCCAAGGCATTTGTCGAACTCGGTGGGTGCACCATGCTTGCACGCGCGGTCGATGGACTCCGGAAATCCGGAGCGATCGACCGCGTTGTTGTCATTGTGCCGCCTGAACTGGTCGAATCCGTCGTAGCCGACCTCGGTCGTGCAGCGGACGTCGACGTCGTCGGCGGTGGTGCCGAAAGAACCGATTCGGTTCGAGCCGGCCTCAGCGCTGCCGGCGACGCAGATTTTGTACTCGTGCACGATGCCGCGCGGGCATTGACACCGCCGGCGTTGATCGCGCGCGTCGTCGACACTCTCCGAGCCGGCAGCTCCGCTGTCATCCCGGTACTCCCGGTTACCGACACGATCAAGTCGGTCGACGTACTCGGCGCAGTCACCGGTACGCCTCTGCGTTCGGAGTTGCGTGCGGTTCAAACTCCCCAAGGATTCTCCACCGGCGTCCTGCGCAGTGCGTACGACGCCGGTGACGTCGCCGCGACCGACGACGCCGCTCTGGTCGAGCGTCTCGGTGTTTCGGTGCAGACGATTCCCGGCGACGCTCTCGCCTTCAAGATCACCACTCCGCTCGACCTGGTCCTTGCACGGGCGCTCCTGAGCTCGGAGACAGCGTTGAGTGCGGATTCACAGGACGGAAATTAGATGCGCGTCGGTCTCGGCACGGATGTTCATCCCATCGAGGTCGGTCGTCCTTGCTGGATGGCCGGGTTGCTGTTCGAGGAAGCAGACGGGTGCTCGGGCCATTCGGACGGCGACGTCGCCGTCCACGCGCTGTGTGACGCGTTGCTCTCTGCGGCGGGCCTCGGTGACCTCGGTTCGGTTTTCGGCACCGGCAGGCCCGAATGGGACGGCGTGAGCGGCGCTCGAATGCTTGCCGAGGTTCGCCGACTGCTCGAAGAGAACCAGTTCGCCGTCGGCAACGCCGCGGTGCAGGTCATCGGCAACCGTCCGAAGATCGGGCCGCGTCGCGACGAGGCGCAGAAGGTGCTTTCCGAGATACTGGGCGCGCCTGTTTCTGTGTCCGCGACCACCACGGACGGCCTCGGCTTGACCGGTCGAGGCGAGGGGATCGCCGCCATGGCCACCGCGTTGGTCATGACAACCGAACACGACAGGTAAGATCGCTGGTCGTGACCCTGCGCCTATACGACACCGGTACGCGGGCCCTTCGGGATTTTGTTCCGTTGGCCCCCGGACATGCATCGGTGTACCTGTGTGGGGCGACAGTTCAGGGTGATCCTCACATCGGACACGTTCGCAGCGGCGTCGCTTTCGACGTGCTGCGTCGCTGGCTGTTGGCGCACGGCAACGACGTTGCCTTCGTGCGCAACGTGACGGACATCGACGACAAGATTCTCAACAAGGCCGCCGGCGCCGGTCGACCTTGGTGGGAGTGGGCGGCGACGTTCGAGCGGTCGTTCACGTGGGCCTACGACCAACTGGGTGTGCTGCCACCGTCCATCGAGCCACGGGCCACCGGCCACGTGACGCAGATGGTCGAGATGATGGAACGTCTGATCGAGAACGGCCACGCGTACGCGGCGGGCGGTGACGTCTACTTCGACGTGCAGAGCTACCCCGAGTACGGCGCACTGTCCGGCCACAAACTCGACGACGTTCATCAGGGCGAGAGCGCTGCCGAGGGAAAGCGTGATCCTCGCGACTTCACCCTCTGGAAGGCCGTCAAGCCCGGTGAGCCCTCGTGGCCGACACCGTGGGGACCCGGCCGTCCGGGCTGGCACCTCGAGTGCTCGGCCATGGCGGAGTTCTATCTCGGGGCGGCATTCGACATCCATTGTGGTGGACGCGATCTCGTATTTCCGCACCACGAGAACGAAATTGCGCAGGCCAAGTGCGCCGGCGACGATTTCGCTCAGTACTGGTTGCACAACGGCTGGGTCACGATGAGTGGCGAGAAGATGTCCAAATCGTTGGGCAATGTTCTCTCGGTGCCGAACGTGCTCAAGAAGGTTCGTCCGCAAGAACTTCGGTACTACCTCGGTAGTGCGCACTACCGTTCCAATCTCGAGTACTCGGACGAGGCGTTGGACGAAAGTGCGAAGTCCTACCAGGGGCTCGAGTCGTTCGTCCTGCGCACACACAAGCGTGCGGGCGGCGTCGAACTCGGTACGTGGACCGAAGGTTTCGCGGCGGCTCTCGACAACGACTTGTCGGTGCCGATCGCGTTGGCCGAGATTCACGGCAAGGCGAGCGAGGGTAATTCCGCGCTCGCTGCCGGTGATCTCGACGCGGCTCGGGTGGCTGCCGGCCAGGTGCGGGCCATGCTCGCGATCCTGGGCGTCGACCCACTCGACGAGCATTGGACGCAGTCCGGTGGCGACACCGAGACGGCAATGGAAGCTTTGGACGTGTTGGTGCGGGCCGATCTCGATCGTCGGCAGCAGGCACGTACGGAAAAGAACTGGGCGGTGGCGGACGAGGTCCGCGATCGCCTCATCAAGGCGGGTATCGAAGTAACCGATACTCCCGACGGACCCGAATGGTCCCTTAAGGCAGGGCAGTAACAATGGCTGGAAACTCGAGCAGGCGCGGCGCAGTCCGTAAGGGCGGCACCAAGAAGGGCCAGGTTGCCGGTTCCGGCGGTAAGCACCGTCGCGGTCTCGAAGGGCGTGGCGCTACGCCGCCCGCCGAGGCACGCACCAAGCATCCCGCGGCAAAGCGTGCAGCGCGCGCCGCACGTGCCGACGAGAAGCAGGGCCGCGGTGGCCGTCCGGGTCCGGGCCGCAAGGTTCTCGACGGTCCCGAGACAGTGCTCGGACGCAACCCGGTGGTCGAGTGCCTACGCGCCGGCGTTCCGGCGACTGCACTGTGGGTCGCGGTCGGCACCGAGAGCGACGATCGACTGAAGGAATCCGTTCAGCTCGCTGCGGATGCCGGCATCTCGATCCTCGAGGTCCCCCGCACCGATCTGGATCGCCTCAGCGCCAACGGTCTTCACCAGGGCATCGCCCTGCAGGTTCCGCCGTACCGCTACGCGCACCCGGACGATCTTCTCTCGGAGGCACGCAAGCATGCCGAGCCGCCGCTGCTCGTCGCGCTGGACAACATCACCGATCCCCGCAACCTGGGTGCCGTCGTGCGCTCGGTCGCAGCTTTCGGTGGACACGGCGTCGTGATTCCGGAGCGTCGTAGCGCGAGCGTGAGTGCTGTCGCTTGGCGTACCAGCGCCGGCGCTGCCGCTCGTTTGCCGATTGCTCGGGCAACCAACCTCACCCGCACGCTCAAGGACTGGGCATCGAAGGGTGTTCAGGTCGTCGGTCTCGACGCCGAGGGCGACACCACTCTCGACGATTTCGACGGCAGCGGTCCCGTTGTGATCGTGGTCGGTTCCGAGGGCAAGGGCCTTTCGCGCCTCGTCCGCGAGAACTGCGACGCGATCCTGTCGATTCCGATGGCCGGTCCGGTCGAGTCGCTCAACGCCTCGGTTGCCGCCGGAGTCGTCCTGGCGGACATCGCCCGCAGGCGTCGTAGCAGCTGAGTTCTAACGGCTTTCGGGTGAGTCTGGCGGCGTTCTAGCTCCGTACCGACCAGGCTTCCCACAGTGCAGCGTAGGAACCGTCCGCGCCGATCAGTTCGTCATGTGTCCCGCTCTCGACTACGCGGCCACCGCTCATGACGAGTATGCGATCGGCGCGGACTGCTTGGCTCAGCCGGTGTGCGATCACCACGGCGGTCCGGCCGGCGACTGCAAGCTCGGCTGCCTGATCGAGTAGACCGGCTGCGGTGGTTCCGGCTTCGGCAGTCGCCTCGTCGAGGATGACGACGGGAGGATCGAGCAGAGCCAGTCGGACGAGGGCTATGTGCTGTGCCTGCGCCGCCGTCAACTGGTACCCACCGGCCCCGACCCTGGTCTCGAGTCCGTCCGGAAGCTCATGGATCCATTGAGCTTTCATCGTGTCGACGGCTTCGGCGATCTTCGCATCGTCCGAATCTGGTGCACACAACCGGAGATCGTCGGCGATCGTCCCGACGAACACGTGAACTTCCTGGCTGACCAGGACGACTTCGTGCCGAAGTTCGGCATCACTCAGGTCGTCAATCAGTGTGTCGTCGACGGTGATTCGCCCGTCCCCGACGGGAATGATGCCGGCAATCAGTTTGGCGAGTGTGGTCTTTCCGGCGCCGCTGCTGCCGACGACGGCGATTCGTTCCCCCGGTGCGATCGAGATCGAGATCGAGTCGATCACCGGGGTGGAGTTGTCGTACGAGTAGGAAACCCGGTCCACCTCGACGCCGATGGGTTCGGACCGAGCCGAGGCAGGAATGCTCGTGGGCCGCCCGGGCATCGCGGTGACTCCGATCAGGCGAGCCAGGCTGGCACCCGCATCCTGCAATTCGTCGATGTTCGAGAGAAATACCGCGATGGGGCTGAACAGACTGTGGAAGTAGAGGGCGGCGGCGGTAGCGGCCCCGATGGACACCGAGCCTGTGGTCACGAGCCAGTAGCCGACGCTCAGGACGGCGGCCAGTCCGAGCAGTTCGGCGCCGTTGAGTTGGGCGAAGAAGTTGGTGCGCAGGCGAACTGCCTGCATGTCGAAGCTGATGGCGTGCTCGGAGGTCTCGGCGATTCGGCCGATGTGCTCGTCTGTTCGCCGCAGGGCAGTGACAGTGCCTGCGCCTCCGAGAGTTTCGATGAGCTGTTGTCCCCGCCTGGCCTGCGCAGCGCGAGAGCGTCGGTAGACGGGTCCGGAGCGTCGGAGGAAATGACGAAGAGCGAAATAGTGAATCGGCGCAACGGCAACGATTGCCACGGTGAAGCGCCAATCGATCACTCCCACACCGACAAGCGTCAGTGAAATCATGAACAGGGCAGACACGGTGGCGGGTAGTACTCGCGCGATGACGGTGTTTACCGCTTCGACGTCGCCCGAGACCCGGGAAATCAGATCACCGGTTCCGGCATCCTCGACCAGTGACGACGGCTGCGCGAGGGTGGCGGCGAACACGTCCTCGCGAAGATCGGCCAGCACGTTCTGCGCGACATTCGCCAGAAGCTGTGTGCTCCACCAGGTCAGCGCAACTCCAGCTGCCGCTGCGCCGAGCATGAACGCGGTGATACGCAGGAGTGAGGCAAACGGTTTGCCCTCCGTGACCGCATCGACCATGAGTCCGAGCAGTGCCGGGGTGGACAGGCCGCAGGCGGTAGCAGAGAGAAGCACGACGGTCGTGAGTGCGAGCGCTCGCTTGCGTGGCCGAAGCAGTGCGATCAATGCGCGGACGGTCTGCTTGGTCGACGCGATCGGCAGGGCAGATACAACCGGAACAGCAGATGCATCCGGAAGGGTATCGGTCACAGCGACTCTCCCTCCCGAACGCCGTGGTCGATCGTGACGACACGGTCACACGAATGGAGCAGGGTCGGGCTCGAGGTGATCACCAGAATGGCCTTGTCGGGGAAGTTTCTCAGGGAGTGTGCAATTCGATGCTCGGTGACAGAGTCCACGGAAGTGGTGGGTTCGTGGAGGACCAGGATCGGCTGGGGTTGATGGAGAGCGCGGGCGAGGAGAAGGCGTTGGCGTTGACCTCCGGAGAGTTTCTTTCCTTGCTCGCCTACCTCGGAGAGGTGGCCGTCAGGCAGATGCGTCAACACGTCGTCGAGCGCAGATGACGTCATTGCCGACGAGTCGACGTTCGGTGCAGCCAGATTGTCGAAGACGGTGCCGGTGAACACGGTTCCTTCATGGGCGGAGACGAACACCTGATCACGAACTCCGTCCGGGCCGAGGTCGGTTGCATCGGTGCCGAATACGAAGTAAGAGTCGGGGGCGAGCGGGGTCTGATAGGCGAGTTGTCGTGCCAGTCGGTCGGCGGAATCGTCAGCGCGCACACCCACCACTTCTCCGCGGCGAGCTGAGACGACGGTTCCGTTGTCCGCCGAAATCAATAGGGCGTCTTCAGTTCTGGCAGGTTCGGTCGCGGCCGTGGGGGCCAGCGATTCGATCAGATGTGGCTCGGCCAACAGTTCGGACAGTCTGCGCGCGGAACCTCGCTTGGCAGCGAGTTCGGCACCGAAGAACCCCAGCGTTTCCATCGGACCGGCAATCACTCTGCTCAAGCCGACAACGGTGACGAAGTTGCCCACGGTGATCGTGCCTTGATGCGCCATCCACGCGGCTCCAAGCGCAACCGAAGCCAGCACCAACGCGGAGACCCCGGAATTGAGCGCGGTCAGGCTGGACATTGCTCTGACCGTCCGGATCGCTGCCTTCATCGACTCCCGGCTCGCGTTGACGTATCGCGACAGGGCGGTGGGTTCAGCCCCGAAACCCTTCAGTACCCGCAGTCCCAGCGTGAAATCCGTTGCAAGCATGCCTGCCTCGGCTGCCTTCTTCTGCTCTGCATACACGCGCTCGTCCAACGGACCGCTGATCTTGTGGATGAATATGAGCTGCGCAGCGGTGATGAGTACGACGATCAGTGCGAGCGGCCACGAGACGAAGGCAAGCGAAATCACTGCCGCGGCGAGCCCCGCAAATGCCGAGCCCTGTTCGGCGACAACCCAGGAGAAGCCCGAGACGTGTGAGGCATCCGAGGTAGAGATGGTGAGAACTTCACCGGTCGAACGCTGAGCTTTCATCCCCCTGGCATCGAGTATTCGTCTGGCAGCATTCAGTCGTAGGTCGTGTTCGCCGTAGACGAAGACCTGCGTGTTGAGGCGAACTGCGATGCGCCACGACAGAGCGAGTCCCACGAACAGAGCACACAGCACCGCAAGCCACACGAGAAGTGCTGTGCTGTCGGACTTTCCGATTGCCCGGTCGACGACGGTGCCGATCAGCACCGGGATGAGGGCTTGAGCTACCTGATACGACGCCTGCCCGGTGACGGCTGCAACCAGTCGCGGGCCGCGTCCGGAGGAGAATGATCCGACTCGGATCATCTCCATCGGACCGGAACGAGTTTCGGGCAGCGCTGACACTCGTGAAACTCCTCGCCCAGATCTGAACACTCGTTGTGCAGTTCTACGGTAAAGCCGGTGCGAGTGCGGAAAGTGCTCGCAGATGCCAAGGGCTACGCGGCAGCGGACAGATGGAGTATCGACACCCCATTACCGGGATCGGGTCTCGATATACCTGCGCTGGTCGAAACAAAGTACGTTTGCGAAGAGAGCTGACAGAAGATGAAGAGCACTACCCGAATAGTGGCTGCGTTGGCCGCGATTGCCCTGCTCGCAGGCTGCCAGAGCAGCACCGAGTCAACAGCGTCGGAGGGCACGACGCAGTTGGCTGAGGCCGGCGCGCTGCCGGTCACCGTTGATCACGCGTACGGGTCGACCACCATCGAGACCGAACCTCAGCGGATCGTGACTATCGGCTGGAACAGCCAGGATTCGGTCCTCGCACTGGGCAAGACACCCGTCGCCATGGAGTCGTTCAGTGGGGCAGGCTTGGAGAACGGCATCCTGCCGTGGGACGAAGAATTGTTGGGCGATGTCGAACCCACGTTGCTCGACAGCACGTCCGGTGTGCCGTTCGAGCAGATCCTGGCGTTGGAGCCGGACGTGATCATCGCAGTGGTCTCGGGAATCACCGAAGACGACTATGCACGTCTTTCCCAGATCGCACCCACCATTCCGTTCAAGGAGACCGCATGGGCGACCACGTGGCAGGAACAGTTGTCGACCATCGGATCAGTACTCGGCCAACCGAAGCGGGCTGCCGAGCTGATCGAGGAAACTGACGATTCCATAGCCGACCTGGCTGCCGGATCCCCCAATCTGAACGGGAAAACCTTGACCTTCCTCTCGGGAACCATCGACGGCCTCACCAATTACTGCGCTGACGACGGCCGAGTCATCCTGATGTCCCAGCTCGGACTGAAGCAGTCGGCCGGAAGCGCAGAGCTGTGCGGCGACACCCAGGGGTCGGTGACTGCATCGCGCGAACAGTACAACGAACTGGACGCGGACGTGATCGTGCTCAACGACGCGAGTGGTCAGGGGCTACCCGGATTGATGGGGGACAAGTTGTTTGCCGACCTGCCGGCAGTCAAGGACGGCAGGCTGATTCAGCAGCTCGGTCTGGCGCGAGTCATGGCCTTGGCGTCACCCACGTCGCTGAGCGTCAAATATGCTTTCGCGGAACTGGTCTCGAAGATGAACGGGTTCTGACCAGTTAGGCTGACAACTCGCACGCGTCCGAGTAGTAGTTCTTCGGTGTGCGTCCGGTGACCTTGCGGAACACGCTGGTGAAGGCGCTGGGGGTTTCGTATCCGACGCGACGGCTTACCGTCGAAACAGGAACGCCCGCAGCGAGATAGGACATCGCAGCGCGGACGCGAACTTGAATTCGCCACTCGGTGAAGGACATCCCCGTGCCTTGAGAGAACACGCGGCTCAGGGTGCGGGGGCTTCCGCCGACCACGTAGGCCCAATCGGCAAGCCCGCGTTGATCGGCGGGGTCGGCGATCAGGCGGCGTGCGACGGCGAGGGCCCGGGGATCGGCGGGCATCGGTACTGCGACATCAGCCGCCTCGATGGGCGCGAGCGTGTCGAAGACTACGGATTCGGCGCGCAAGCGAGCCTCGGTAGGCATATTTCGCTGGTGCAGATGGATGAGCATCGTCTTGACGACGTCGTCGATGCCGATGATCGCGGGTTTTGTCCACGGGTGGGGGAACGACTCGGGCCGGAAATAGGTGAAACGAGCCTCGGTGGATGCGCCGAGCGTGATGCGCCGTGGAGTTCCAGCTGGGATCCACATGCCGACCGTCGGTGGTATCTGCCAACGAACGTCGTCGATGTACGCGCTCATCTCGCCGGAAGCGCCCCAGAGGAGTTCGTGTTCGGGATGGCGGATCTCACGCCACGCGCGCTTCTGATCACGCCCGATGGTGGACGTCGTCATCGAGAAGGGGAGCGGAACGTACCGGCCTGCCGGCACAGCCCAGTACGGAAATCCTGTGGAACTCATCGGTGGATCATACCGCGAATGACTTAGGTAATGCTTTCCTATTTGGTTCTTTGATGCAGGCGCGACGGAGTGTGATCGCCACAAAAGATCGAGGGTGGCACCGAGTCCGAAGACTCGATGCCACCCTCGAACACATTCCCCGACGGAGTGTTTACAGGTGGAGCAGGCGGAGCGAGTGAATCAGCTGCCGTTGGCCAGGACACCGCTGATGATGTCGGAGATGAAGCCGGCCGGGTTGTCGAGGATGGAGGATCCGGCCGAACCGGTTCCGCCCTCGCCGTCAGAAGAGCCGAAGCCCAGATCTGCCGAGCCCGATGCGGCCGCCTCGCCGGGGTTCTTGGCGCGGATCTTGGCGTAGACGCCGCTGATGTTCTGTTCGGTATTGAACGTCGAGATACCGATCGAGCTCGACATTTCCTGGTACGAGCCGATCGGTGCATCGTCGGCGACGAGGTACTGCGCCTCGATCGTCACGGTCTTGCTTCCGGTGGGTGAGATCAGCCAGCCGGTGCTGGGCACATTCACGGTTCGGGCGGCAGTGTCAACCGAAGGCGTGACGGATTCGGTCTTCTGACCGCCGATCAAGTGCCACGCGTTGACCGTTGCCGTGCCCTGGATGTACTTGAACGTGGCGGGGTAGCGGTCGACGAACTGGTCGACGTAACGCTCGGGGTGGCCTGTTGTGGAGATGACCGTGCGCACGGTGACTTTGCCGCCGGGTGCAACTTCGCCGTCGCCCACGATGCTCTTGGTGATTCGGACGTTGGAGGAGTTGACCGTTGCCGCGGACGGGTGGGTGGCATCGGCGCTCGCGGTGCCTGCGGTCATCACGAGTCCGCTGGTGGCAAGTGCAGCGATTGCGATTCCGGTGAGTGTTTTGCGCATTGAAAAACGTGACATGAAATTCTCCGTTCGAGGGGTTCACGCTGACGGCGATGGGATGACTCTTCAAAGGTTGCGCCGCGGTAACCATTGAAACCTATCGGACGCTTGCCTATGTATCAGTTCGGCAGAATTTACGGAAAAGTCCGAATTGAGAGGACTTTTTCGGTGTCGATTGCCTGCCGTTAACTGATTGTCGACTATTTCGACGAAAAGCTGGGCGAATGTCCAGGTCGACTGTATCGTACTTCGAGAGTCGGGTTGCAACAAGTTCCAGTAATCAATGAATTCGGTTGTCCTGGAACCACACAGAGTGGAGATTGTTCGTGGCAAAGTTTGGATCCAGGAATCGTAGTCTGTCCACCGTTGGAGCTGGTTTGGGGGTGATTGCTCTTGCTGTGGGCGCAAGCGCGCTGGGTGCGGGAGTCGCGACTGCCGAGACAGCAACTTCCGGTGCCTACACATTTACTCGCACCGTGGACAATGCGTCGCCGAAGATCGGTGACACGATCACCTACACGACAGTGTCGAAGAAGAGCGGAATCGACGGGTATATCAGCAGGTTCACCGAGACGCATGCCGCATGCTTGACCTTTGTCCCGGGCTCGGCGAAGGTCACGAAGTTTCACGTTGGCGGGACGATGACCGAAACCACTGAAACGCCGGAACTGACAGCCACGACGCTCGAGGTGACCAGTGCCGGCTGGATCAACAACGGCAGCAAACCGGTGACCATGAAGACCAGCTACAAGGTTACTGCTTCGTGTGCGCCGGGAACCGTGTACGGAAGTGGATTGGCGGTAGGTGCCACGGTGATGGGCAACGGATTCCAGTCGAGTGCGAATTTCGCCAACTTGGGCCCGTCCATCACTGTCCGCGCCGCGGATGTGGTCGATCCGGTTGACCCGGTCGATCCCGTTGATCCGGTTGATCCCACTGGCCCCGGAACCGGTGGCGGAATCGGATCGCTCGGCTCGTTGAGTGGTGGCCTCGGTTCCCTCAGCGGCCTGTTCGGTTCGAGCTAGGCGAGAGTTGTGAAACGGCGGGCCGAGACTGTCGTGGTCTCGGCCCGCCGCGGTTGTTCGGTGATCGGGTATTCAAACCATCAGGTGCTCAGCCGAATTCGATCGAGGTGTTGATTTCTTCCACCTGGTTGGAGGTCTGCATGTTCGTCGTGTCGGTGAACTGGTTTGCAAAGCTGACCAGGTAGACCGGCGAGTTGTCGTCGGCTTGGTAAGCGACGACCGTCATGACGGCGTAGAGCGGAACGTCCAGGTTTGGGGCGGTCCAGGTTCCGGAGAGGCGGAAACCCTGCTGTCCGTCGACGTCGATCTCGGTGTACTTCACCTCGGTCCACCCGTCGAGAGTGGCGATCGTTTCACGCGCAGCGGCAAGAACCTCGTCTTTTGTTGCGGTGCCCTGGTTTTCGACCGTCACCGTGGTGTTCGGCATGAAACCGCTGGGTTCCTGGCTGTTGCTGGACAACGCGTCCGTAACGCCGGCAGGGATGTTCTCGCCGTGAGTCCAGCTCGGCGGGAGGCTGACGCTGATGCTCGGCGCTTCGGGGTCGTCGCCGGTTTCGATCGTCGTCCGCTCACCGATGAACGGTGTTCCGTCCCGTAAAGTCGGCGTCGCGGCAGCGGCAGACGACGAGGATGCAGAACTTTCGGAAGCAGTGGTCTCACTGGTGTTGGTATCACTGGAGACGGCGTCGCCGCTTTCCGAACTGCTGCATCCGGACAAGACGAGTGCAGCAGTGATCAGTGACGCTATTCCGAGAGCAAGTGTGCTGCTCTTAGGGCTCATAGTGTGACAGTCCTTCAGGTTCTGGCGACGGCCGAGCGCCGCCGGCAGCATTGCTGGCGCGGCTGAGACTATCAGCGCTACGACGGCCGAGTAGTGGCCTTGAAGGTAATGGTGCTGCCGGGCCGCAGCTGTGCCAGCGACGCAATCCCGGCGTCGGAAACGACGGCGATGACCGGGTATCCGCCGGTCACGGGATGGTCGGCGAGGAACACGACGGGCTGGCCGCCTGGTGGCACCTGGATGGATCCCGTCACGACGCCTTCGCTCGGCAATTCCTCGGTGCGTGAGCGATGCAAAGGCCCTTGGCCCTGTAACCGGACCCCGACTCGGTTGGTGTGTTCGGTGACTTTCCACGTGGTGTGAAGGAGCGCGTGAACGGATGCGGCCGTGAACCAGGAATTTCGGGGGCCGAGCGTGATCTCGATCGGAACTGCGCCGAGTGCAGGAGCGGGCGGTGGAATCAACTCTTCGGTGGGCCACGTCCCTTCCTCGGCCCCGAGGAGGAGCAGATCGCCGGCGGCGAGCGGCGGCGGCCCGAGTCCGGAGAGCGTGTCGGTGGATCTGCTGCCGAGTACCTGCGGGACGTCGACGCCACCGCGTGCAGAGATGTACGTTCTCAACCCGGTTGTGCTGTAACCCAATTCGAGAATGCTGCCACCACCCAGATGGATGCTCGCGTAGTCAGGTGCCGGCCGTCCGTCGACGGCCAGCGGCACCCGCGCGCCTGTCGCTGCCACCGTCATCGAACCGACGGCCCGCATAGCGAAACCCCCAGCGGTGACTTCGATGGTTGCTGCTCGAAAAGTGTTGCCTACGAGTCTGTTGGCGCTGTCATGCGAGATCATGTCGACGGCGCCGGATCTTCCGACCCCGAGGGCGCCGTAGCCTCTCCGCCCGCGGTCCTGAACTGTGGCGAGCGGGCCGGTACGCACAACCTCGAGCCAGGCCATGAACCCATTGTCCCGCAACAGCGCGGTGAAGACACCAAAATCATGCTTGCACCAAAATCATGCACGGACAAAGGTGACTGTGGTGCCGGGTAGAAGCAGCGCCGGCGGGCGGCGCTCGGCATCCCACACCGACAGTTCAGTCGTTCCGATCAACTGCCAGCCGCCCGGGGAACACCGTGGGTAGACGCCCGTGAACGGTCCGGCCAACCCGACTGCACCGGCCGGGATCTGCCGGCGCGGGTCCGATCGACGTGGAACCTCGAGCCTTGTCTCGCTGCTGGTCAGGTACGCGAAGCCGGGAGCGAAACCGATGAACGCGACGGTCCACGACGCAGCCGTGTGAGCGTCGATCACACCGTCGACCCCGAGGCCGGTCAGCTTGCCCACCTCTACGAGATCGGGGCCGTCGTAGCGGACCGGAATCTCGACAGCAGACCCGCTCTCGTCTGCTGTGAGTTCGATCGGTACGGCCCCACGTACCCATTTCTCCACCAGTTGGTGCGCGGTGATCGTGTTGTCGTACTCGATCAAGATGGTTCGCGCCGCGGGAATCAGGTCGATCACGCCGGGGATCCGACTGGCGTCGAGAGCCCTGAAGTTGCCCAGCACGCTCGGCAGTTCGTCGTACTCGACGAGGACTGCGGATTCACCGGCGGGCAGGATCGTGATCATGTGAACGGCGTGATCTCGACGTCGGAAGATTCGAGGAGAGCACGGATTGCCACGGCCATGTCGACGGCTGCCGGACTGTCACCGTGCACGCACACCGATGCGGCAGCGACTTTCAACGTGCTCCCGTCGACTGCGTCCAACTCGCCGTCGACGACCATTCGCCGAACCCGTTCTGCAACAAGCGTCGGGTCGTGCAGAACGGCGCCCGACTCGGTGCGGGGGACCAGGGTGCCCTCCGCCGTGTACGCACGATCGGCAAAAGCCTCGGCGACGATTTCGAGGCCGGCCTCGCGCGCCTCTTCCAGAAACACCGAACCCGGTAGTCCGAGAACAGGTAGCGAACTGTCGTAGGCAACGACGGCGGCGACCACGGCCCGCGCCTGCCGTCGGTGATGGACTATTGCGTTGTAGAGCGCGCCGTGGGGTTTGACGTACGTGACCCGCGATCCGGCGACACGAGCCAAACCGTCGAGTGCCCCTATTTGATAAATGACGTCGGCGGTGAGGTCCTTCGGGGAGACGTCGATGAAGCGTCTGCCGAAACCGGCGAGGTCTCGGTACCCCACCTGCGCGCCGATCCGGACGCCGCGGGTGGCGGCGGATTCGCAAGTCGCCAACAGCGTTGTCGGGTCGCCGGCATGGAATCCGCAGGCGATGTTCGCGCTGGTGACAAGTTCGAGCATGGCGTCGTCGTCGCCCAGGGTCCAGGCTCCGAAGCCCTCGCCGAGGTCGCTGTTCAGATCAACGCTGTAGCCCATACCTCGATTCTAGGTAGGTATGGGCTCTCGGTGTTCAGGCGTGCGCCGGAATCCGTCCGGCATTCTTGCGACGTGCGGATCCGAAGAGTCGGCATATCAGGTAGATCACGAACGAGACCGAGGTGACGAAACTCGAGACGGGAACGCCGGGGGCCAGCGAGAGAAGGATGCCGCCGACGGCTGCCAGTTCGGCGAACACGACGGAGAGGATCGTGGCCTTGAGTGGGCTTGCCGTGACGTACGCGGCGGCCGCTGCGGGGGTGATCAGCAGCGACATCACCAGCAGAGCACCGACGATCTGTACGCCGAGTGCTGCGGTGATGCCGACCAACACTGCGAACACGATCGACAGTGCCCGGACCGGAACACCGCGAGCTGCAGCAACTTCGGGGTCGGTGCTTGCGAACAGCAAAGGGCGGTAGATGAATCCGAGTGTGCCGATCACGATGACCGCGCACAGCAGCAGAAGTTCGAGACCACTGTTTCCCGGCGCCACGATCTGTCCGACCAACAACGAGAAGCTGGTTCCCGTGCGACCGTCGTACGCCCAGAGGAACAACACCGACAGGCCGAGGCCGAAAGCCATGATCACGCCGATCACCGAATCTCGGTCGCGCGCTTTGGCTCCGAGCAGTCCGAACAGCACTGCCGCGACCACGGATCCGACGATGGCACCGAAGCCGACGCCCACACCGACGAGAAGTGCGGCGGATGCGCCCGTCAGTGACAGCTCACTCGTTCCGTGCACCGAGAACGACATCTGACGGCTCACGATCAGCGGCCCGATGATGCCGGCCAATAATCCGAGGATGGCACCGGCAATCAACGCCTGTTGGACGAAGTCGTACTGCAGTAGGTCGACGGTGGCGGACACGTCGAACATCCGCGACATCGCGTCGGTGAACTTGTTACTCACTGGTGGTGATCCTCATCAGAATGGTGAACGCCTTCTCCCGGGCGTAGTCCGCCGGCGCTGCCGAGCGCGTCGATGGCGTCGCCGGTGCCGATCACGACGAGGCGGCCACGAACCTGCAACACTTCGACGTCGGTGTTGTACAGATCCGAGAGAACTTCGGACGTCATCACTTCGGCCGGCGTCCCGATCCGGAATTTGCCGTCCACCAGATAGAGCACTCGATCCACCAACGGCAGGATCGGATTGATCTCGTGCGTCACGAACAGCACCGCGGTGTCATGGCTGCGCCGCCGCTTGTCGATCAGCGTCGAGACCAGGTGCTGGTTGGCGAGGTCGAGGCTGAGCAGCGGCTCGTCGCACAACAGGATCCGCGGGTCGCCGACCAAAGCCTGTGCGATCCGCAGTCGCTGCTGCTCACCGCCGGACATGGAACCGATGGGAGCGTCGGCGAACGACTGGGCGCTGACCTGTGCGATGGCGTCGTCGACGATCTTGCGGCGACGACCCCGACGCAGTAGGCCCGTACCCCACTGGTGACCGTCGACGCCGAGGCCGACCAGGTCGCGGCCGCGGAGCGGGAGGCCGTCGTCGATCGATTTCTGCTGCGGGATGTACCCGACGTGTGAGTTCCCGGCCCGTGCCGGCGTGCCGACGATCTGTGCACTACCGCCGCTGAGTTGTAGTTGGCCCAGCAGAATCTTCAGGAGCGAGGTCTTGCCCGACCCGTTCGGCCCGAGTACGGCGATGAACTCACCTGGCTGTACCTCGAGATCGAGCCCGTCCCACAATGTGCGGGCGCCGAAGGACAATCGAGCGTCCTTCAGCGTCACAGCGGGCACGGAGGCCGCTGAAGGCGCGGTGTTACCAGAAGGCACGGTGTTACCAGGGGGCACAGGAGTATTCGCGGAAGTTTCTGTCACAAGCCGATCGGTTCTTCTCGGAAATGGTGGGGCAAATAATTACTGGGCAGAGAGGGCGTTTGCGAGCGACTCCGCGGTCTGCGTCTGCCACTGAATGTAGTCCAGGCCCTCGGGGAGAGTCTCCGTAACCTCGACGACGGGCACTCCGGCGGTTTCGGCTGTGGTGCGCATGTCCTGGGTCACTTTGTCCTGCGTCTGGATGTTGTAGACCAGTGCGCGGGCCTGCTTCTCCGAGAGGAGCTGGCGCGTTGCGGCGATTGCGGCCGGTGAAGGATCGTTGCCGTCTTCGATGGCACTGGTGAACTCTTCGGGAGTTGCGTCCTTCAGTTCAGCTGCGACCAGGAGGTAGTGCGCGATCGGCTCGGTCTGCGCCACCGGTGCGCCTGCGTGGGCAGCGGCGATGGAATCGGTGATCGCTGTGACGCCGGCGAGCTTCTGGCTGTATGCCTTCGCGTTGTCCTCGTAGGTCGCCGCGTTGTCCGGATCGAGAGCGCTCAGCTGATCGGCCACCGAATGTGCGACGGCGTCGACGGTCGGGATGTCGAACCAGACGTGTTCGTTGACTGCGCCGTGGGTGTGACCGTCATGCGATTCGCCCGCGGTTTCGCCGGCGTGGATGCCGCCGTCGAGCAGGTTGTAGGCGTTGACCGTCTTCTGCTCGCCCTTGCCTGCGTCGAGGACGTCGGTGATGAACTGGTCGTAGCCGCCACCGTTGTAGACGACGAGCGATGCGTCGGTGATCTTGGCGGCATCGGCGGGAGTCGCCTCGAACGAGTGCGGGTCCGCGGACGGCTCGTTGATGATCGACGTCACGGTCAGCTTGTCGCCGGCGACGGCCTGCGCGACGTTGCCCCACACGTTCGTCGATGCGACGACGGTGATGCCGTCGTCCTTCGAGGAGGTTGAGCTGCACGCGGTGAGCGCGAATGCTGCGGCGACCGAGACGGCCGCGAGGGCGGTGGCGGTGCGGAATTTCGACGACGAACGCACGTGCTTTTCTCCTGAACAAAGGCTGGGCTAAATGCTATTGGAAACCGTTACCGTTACACATTAGCGCATAGTCGCTGGTAGTTCACCTTCGGTTCAGCCCCAACGCGCCGTCTGCGGGCACTACGGCTAACGTCCGTTTATGCCCCGGTCCCGTCAGCCACGCCGTCAAGCCACTTTGGCGTCGCTTGCCGCCGAGCTCAATGTGTCGAGAACTACAGTCTCGAACGCGTACAACCGACCCGATCAGCTCTCCGTCGAGCTGCGGGATCGAGTGCTCCAAGCGGCCAAGCGACGCGGATACCCCGGACCTGATCCGGTCGCCCGCTCCTTGCGAACTCGCAAAGCCGGCGCCGTCGGTCTCCTGCTCACCGAAGCACTCAGTTATTCGTTCCGCGACCCGGCCGCCATGAGCTTCCTTGCCGGTCTCTCGGAATCATGTGAGGACGCCGGCCAGGGCTTGCTGCTCATCCCGGCCGGGCCCGGCCGCGACGAGGTGGATGCTGCCGCCGTGGTCCAGCAGGCGGGCGTCGACGGCTTTGTCGTCTACTCCGTGGCCGACGACGACCCGTATCTCGCTGCCGTGCTCGAGCGTCACATTCCGATCGTCGTCTGCGACCAGCCCCGCGAGATTCCCGGTGCATCCCTCGTGGGCATCGACGACCGCGCTGCCATGCGCAAGGTCGCCGACTACCTCATCGGGCTCGGCCACCGCGACATCGGCGTGCTCTGCATGAGGCTGGGGCGCGACCGGATGGACGGCGTCGTCAGCCAGGAACGACTCAAGTCCCCACACTTCCACGTCCAGCGTGAGCGGATCGAAGGAGTGCGCGACGCGATGGTGGCGTCCGACATGGACCCACTCTCACTCACCGTGATCGAGCGGTACGTCCACACATCGCAGTCCGGGCACTCGGCGGCGGCGGAAGCTCTCGCGACCAACCCCGAGATCACCGCACTGGTCTGCACCACCGACGTGCTGGCTCTCGGCGCCTTGGACTGGGCGCGCTGGCAGGGCATAGATGTACCTGGCCAACTGTCGATCACCGGATTCGACGGCGTCGACGAGGCGCTGCGCGAATCACTGACAACGGTGCGCCAGCCCCAGGAAGAGAAGGGCCGGCGTGCCGGTGCGCTCCTGATGTCGCCGTCCGGATCCGGCGTTCCGATAGTCGAGATGCTCGACACCGAACTACTGGCCGGGCGAACATCAGGTCGGATCAAGGGGTAGCGCTCACGCCAGGAGTTGGGCGCAGCGCAACAAGCCCAGATGGCTGTACGCCTGGGGGTGGTTGCCCAGTGAGCGTTCCGCGATGGGGTCGTACTCCTCCGCGAGCAGTCCGGTGGGACCCGCTGCCGCGACCAACTGGTCGAACAGTGCCTCTGCTTGCAGGCGTTGCCCGATCAGTAGGTATGCCTCGACGAGCCAGGCGGCACAGAGATGGAATCCACCTTCGATGCCGGGCAGGCCGTCGTCGTGATGGTAGCGGTATACCGTTGAGCCGCTGCGTAGTTCGGCCTCGGTGGCTACGACGGTCGCTGCAAAGCGCGGATCCGTCGGATCGATCAGCCCCGACAGCCCGATGTGCAGAGTCGCCGCGTCGAGATCGGTACCGTCGTAGGCTGCGGTGTACGACTGGACGTCGTCCTTCCAGCCCTTGTGTCGTACTTCGTCGGCGATCTGGTCACGCAGTTCCACCCACTCGGGCAGGGCCTCGCGAGAAAAGCGGGTCGCAAGATCGACGGCGCGGTCGACGGTGACCCAGCCCATAACCTTGGAATAGACGTGGTGGCGCGGGTTGTCGCGAATTTCCCAGATGCCGTGATCGGGTTCGAACCAGCGCCGCTGCACTGCTTCGACCATGGCGCACACCAGTTCCCAGTCGCGGTCGCTCAAAGGATCGGGATCACCGGCCTTTTCGCGTGCATTCGCCAGTTCGACGATGAGCTCGACGATCGGGCCGAACACGTCCAGTTGAACCTGCTGATTCGCGGCGTTTCCGACGCGGACCGGCCGGGAGCCGGCGTATCCGGGGAGTGAATCGATGACGGCCTCTGGCGGTAGCGAAGTCCCGTGGAGCGTGTAGAGGGGGTGCAGGCGCTCGGGTCCCGGCAGTGTTTCGAGCACGCGGTGGACCCAGTCCAGGTAGTTCTCGGCCTCGTCGGTGGATCCGACGCTCACGAGAGCTGTTGCGGTGAGGGCGGCGTCGCGCAACCAGCAATAGCGGTAGTCCCAGTTGCGGACTCCGCCGATCTCTTCCGGCAGGGACGTCGTCGCGGCAGCCATGATGGAACCGGAATCGGCGTGGACCAGCCCGCGCAAGGTCAGTGCAGAGCGTTTCATCAAGTCCGGCTTCAGCTTCGGGAGTTCGAGCGTCTTGGCCCAATCGGACCAGTAGGCCTCCGAGGTCGCTCGACGCTCGAGCTCCGGAACGTCGGACGGGCCGATTTCTTCTGTTCCGCAGCGCAATTCGAGGACGACGTCACCCTTGGACGGCTCGACGATGGCGTGGGCAGTCTGCTGGTTTCCGTCGGTGGCGATGTTCCACAGCACACCGGGGGAGCGGAGCACGTACGGCTCGTTGGTGCCGAGGACCCGAATGCCCTCGTCGACGACCTCGAGCGTGACCTGACCCTGGCCGAACTCGGGACGGGGTGCAAACGAGACGATCGCGTCGGCCTGACCGGAAATGATGCGGGTCAGGTCGGTTCGTCCCTGTGGGACGTCGTGGGGGAGGTAGTCGGTGACGGACAGGCTCGCCCAGCGGGTCTGAACTGTCATCGTGCTGTCGATGTACTTCTGGCTCAGCGGCAAGGCTGTGCGTCGAGGCCCGACCGAGAAGTGCCCGGCCCCGGTTCCGCCGAGAAGGTGTGCGAAGACGGCCGCTGAATCCGGTTCCGGGTGACACAACCAGGTCAGCGTCGCATCCGGGGTCACCAAAGCGACGGTGCGCGGACTGGCGAGCATCGAGAGTCGCTCGATGGGCGGAGCGTCGGCGCCGGAAAGCCACGTACGACGCTCGTCGAGCAGGAACGCCAGAGCGGCAGCGACGTCCTCGGTGCTGTCGACGCGATAGTCGGCGACGGTGTCCCCGCTGCCGACCTTGATTCCGATGTCCGGCCCCTGAAGCCTGCTGAACGCCTTTTCGTCGGTCACGTCGTCGCCGATGAAGACGGCAGCGGTTGCGCCGTCCTGATGGCGAATCAAGTCGAGTGCGTGCCCCTTGTCGGTGGCGATGACTGCCAACTCGACCACCGATTTGCCCTCGGTGACCTGAACGCCTGGCCAGAGTGCCGATTCGGTGCGGACGGCGATGAGCGCCTTCTCGGCGTCGTCGGCACTGGTGTTGCGTACGTGCAGTGCAACGCTGGCGGGCTTCTTCTCCACCGTTGCCCCAGGGGTGTCGGCGGCGATTCGGCCCAACTCGGTGACGATCTCGTCGAGCAGTTTCCTGGCGTCGGCGTCGATCGCGTGAACGAATCCGATGTCGAACTCGGAGCCGTGGCTGCCGACCAATTGCACTTCGGCGGGAAGTCGGGACAACGCAGCCAGATCCTTGAGGGCGCGGCCCGAGATCACGGCAGCCGTCGTCGACGCGAGGCTGGCGAGAGAGCGGAGCGCACGCACCGTTTCCGCGCGGGGATACGCCTTGTCCGGGTTGGCGACGATGGGTGCCATCGTCCCGTCGTAGTCGGAGGCTACGAGCAGACGCGGCGTGCGTGCCACGCCTGACAGCGCTCGGCGGAGTTCGATGGACAGATCTTGTGCGCTCACCTCTTCAAATCTAGGTGATGCAGCGACTCCTGGCTCGATACGTTTCCGGCCGATCAGTGCAAAAATGACAGATGCGACAAAGGATGTCTATTCGGGTTTCCGAGTTCCGTCACCGAGCAGCAGTTCAACCGTCAATTCCAGTCGATTGGCGACATCGGTAGCCGAAGAGCGTCGCGTGAGCCATGCCACCAAATTGGACAGCCACACATCGGAGATCACGCGCGCGATCGCCAACTGCTCTTCGGTTGGCTCCTCTTCGGTCATCGCTCGTGCGAAGAGGCGGTCCATCAACTGGCCCACCTGATCGACCTCGGCCGCTGCGGAGGCGTCGGCGAACATGAACGCGCGAGTCATCGCTTCGGTGAGGAGCGGATCGCGCTGCATCGCGCGGGTGATGAGGCTGAGGATCAGCTGCATCCGCTCGAGCGGACTGGTTCCAGGCGGGATCTTGCCCTTGGAATCGATCTTCTCGAATTCGCGTGCCAGGGCGGACACCAGTAGGTGAACCTTGGACGGGAAGTAGCGATAGAGCGTTCCGACTGCGACGTCGGCACGCTCGGCCACGGCGCGCATCTGAACAGCCTCGTAGCCCCCCTTGGACGCCAAGGCGAGTGTTGCGTCGAGAATCCGCTTGCGGCGTTCACGTTGCGCGTTGGAGCTGAGATCGTCGTCCCCGAGCGTTGCAGAAGCAACCGCGTTGGAGCGGGATCGGGATGTTGTGGTCATCGACAAATTCCTTCGCGCCTTGACTCTTGGCCAGGTGTCATATTAGAACACGTTCTAAACAATTGTGTCACTTATCGAGAGGCGGGAACCAGTTGTGACAATCGCCACGACCGATGAACAGCGGGCGGTCCAGGAATCGATAGAGGCCTGGGCTCGCTCGGCCACGCCGATGGACATGGTACGCCGTGGACCAGCAGTTTCGTGGCGGGGGAAATGGTCCGAGTTCGCGTCTCTCGGGATATTTTCGGTCGCCGTTCCCGAAGCGGTAGGCGGAGCCGGGGCCGAAATCGTCGATCTCGCAGCAATGCTCGAGCAGGCGGCAATCGAACTCGTGCCGGGTCCTGTTCTCACGACTGCACTCGCAGCTCTGGTGGTGGGGCGTAGTTCGTCGCCCGCTGCCAAGCGATGGTCCGAAACGCTCGCCGACGGTGCGCTGCCGTGTGCCGTCGTATTGGACGAAAGTCCAGTTGCGGCAACGGCGAATGCGTCCGGCGGCATCGAGCTTCATGGCGAAGGAGGTTACGCCTGGGGCGGCGATTCGGGCGTATCGGTACTCGTGTCGGCGGGCGTCGTGTCCGAAGACGAAGGCTCGCGTGTCGTCTGGGCTCTCGTCGACGGAGACGGCGAAGGCGTGACCTACGAAGCGGTCGACACGATCGACAAGTCGCGACCACTGGCGCGAGTCTCCTTCGATCGAGTGACGGTCGATGCCGACCGAATCCTCGATGACATTGCGCCAGGATCGGTTTCCGACCTAGCGGCGGTACTGGGGGCAGCCGAAGCTGCCGGAATCGCGGCGTGGAGCCTGCGTACTGCGGTGGAGTACGCGAAGATTCGCGAACAATTCGGAAAGCCCATCGGCTCGTTCCAGGCGATCAAACACATCTGCGCCGAAATGCTGTGTCGCGTAGAGAATGCCGGAGCCGTCGCCTGGGATGGTGCGGTCGCTGCCGAGTCGGGCGACGAACTTCCGATCGCCGCAGCAGTGGCCGCCGCGGTGTCGCTGGATGCCGCTGTCGACACGGCAAAGGACTGCATTCAAGTGCTCGGCGGCATCGGATTCACCTGGGAGCACGAGGCGCACTTCTACCTTCGTCGAGCACTGTCGCTCCGGCAGATTCTGGGCGGATCGTCTCATTGGCGCGCACGCGTCGCGGAATTGACGATCGGCGGCGCACGGCGTCACCTTCAGATCGACTTGAGTGAGCTAGAATCCGACCGGTCCGAAATTCGCGAAGAGGTAGCGCAATTGGTGGCGCTGCCCGAATCCGAGCAGCGCAACGCGTTGGCCGAATCGGGCTACCTTGCGCCGCACTGGCCCAAGCCGTACGGCCGGGGCGCCAAGGCCGCGCAACAGATTCTGATCGAAGAAGAGTTGGCGGCCGTCGGTATCGGCCGACCCGATCTGGTGATCGGCTGGTGGGCAGTGCCGACCATCCTCGAGCACGGCAGTGCGGAGCAGATCGAAAGATTTGCGACTCCGACGCTCAAGGGCGAGATCACCTGGTGCCAGCTCTTCAGTGAACCCGGCGCAGGTTCGGATCTTGCGGCACTGCGCACGACCGCGGAAAAGGTCGACGGCGGTTGGAAGCTGAACGGCCAGAAAGTCTGGACTTCGCTTGCGCGTGAAGCTGACTGGGCCATCTGCCTCGCCAGGACCGATCGCGAGGTTCCCAAACACAAGGGCATCACGTACTTCCTTCTCGACATGAAGACGGCTGGGATTCGAATCTCGCCGCTGCGCGAGATCACCGGAGATGCCCTGTTCAACGAAGTCTTCCTCGACGACGTCTTCGTCCCGGACGAGTGCGTCGTCGGCCAGCTCGGTGGAGGCTGGAAACTGGCCCGAACGACCCTCGCCAACGAGCGGGTCGCAATGAGCGGTGGCTCTTCGCTCGGCGGTGCGATGGAGGAATTGCTCGCGCTGGCCGGCGACCCCGATCCTGTGGTGGCAGACAAGCTCGGTGGGCTGATCGGAACCGCCATGGTGGGCTCACTGCTGGAATTGCGCACGACACTGCGGCAATTGGACGGTCAGGATCCGGGTCCGGCGTCGAGCGTCCGCAAGCTGGTGGGCGTGCGCCAGCGTCAGAATGTCGCGGAGTTCGCCATGGAATTGGGTGGTACTGCCGGGTGGGTGGAGGGCCCGCTTTCGCGTGAGTTCCTCAACACGCGATGCCTGTCGATTGCCGGCGGAACCACGCAGATTCTGTTGACCGTCGCCGCGGAGAGAATTCTGGGCCTGCCCCGTGATTAGACGGCGTAAGTAGAGGCCTTTAGAAATGTCCACGTTGGTGATACAACTAGAACACGTTCTACATCAGAGACAGGATTGCCAGCGTGGACTTCACTCCCGATGAAACCCAGGAAGCGGTAGCCGAGGTGGCTACCGCGCTCCTTGCCCGCGAACTGGAGCCGGACGCGCTCTGGGCGGCATTCGCCGATGCCGACCTGCTCACGTTGGCCCTGCCCGAGCGTCTGGGCGGCGAGGGACTCTCCGTCGCCGACGTCGGTTCCCTCCTCGTCGAGGTCGGCCGGGCCGCTGCTCCAATTCCGGCTCTCGCAACCCTCGGCTTCGGTGTACTCCCCATAGTCGCTCTGGGGACCGACGCTCAACAGGACGAATTGCTCACCGGAGTCGGCGCCGGACGGGTGTTCACCGCGGCGCTCGGTGAGCCGGGTCAGCAGTTCCCGGCGCAGCCGTCGACCACCGCGCAGCAGTCGGGCGACTGGTATCGCGTCAGCGGGACGGTGCTTGCCGTGCCTTTCGCGGCGAGCGCACACAGAATTCTTGTGCCCACCGACGCCGGAGTCGTTCTCGTCGATCCGACCGCCGCCGGCGTCGCATTGACGCCGACTCCCAGTGCTTCCGGCAGTCCCGAGTTCGCAGTCACGATGGACGAGGCAGTCGGTGAACTTCTCGGTGCCGGCGAGGAAGCCGTCCAGACGCTGTACCGGATCGCCACGGCAAGCATCGGAGCCGTTGCAGACGGTTTGGTGTCCGGTGCCGTCGATCTCACTGCGGCACATGTCGGCTCGCGTGAGCAATTCGGTAAGCCGCTCGCCACGTTCCAGGCAGTCTCACAACAGATAGCCGACGCGTACGTCACCTCTCGGACCCTTCACGTCGCGGCGTTGTCGGCGTCCTGGCGCGTGTCGGAGGGCCTGGACGCCCAGTCGGACCTCGACGTCATGGCGTACTGGATCGCCCAAGAAGTGCCTGCCACGATGCAGGTGCTTCACCACCTGCACGGTGGTCTGGGCGTCGACGTCACGTATCCACTTCATCGTTACTACTCGACTGCAAAAGACCTGGCACGCCTGCTCGGCGGTGCTTCGCAGCGACTCGACCTCGTGGGGGCCCGGTGTTCATCGATCTGACCGACAGTCAGCGCGCATTGCAAGCTGAACTTCGACGCTACTTCTCGACGCTGATCTCGCCCGAAGAGGCCAAGATCATGCGCGTGGAGCGGCATGGCCCTACCTATCGCGAGGTCATCCGTCGTATGGGCAAGGACGGCTGGCTCGGCGTCGGCTGGCCGGTGGAGTTCGGCGGACGTGGGTTCGGTGAAGTCGAGCAGCAGATTTTTGTCAACGAGGCTGTGCGGGCGGATGTCCCACTGCCTTCGGTGACTTTGCAGACCGTCGGTCCGACCCTGCAGAAGTACGGCAGCGAGGAGCAGAAGCAGAAATTCCTGCCCGCGATCCTCGCCGGTGAAGTGCACTTCGCGATCGGCTACACCGAACCGGAAGCCGGCACCGACCTTGCAGCACTGCGCACTTCGGCGGCACGAAATGGTGACGAGTACGTCGTCAACGGCCAGAAGATTTTCACCACCGGCGGGCATGACGCCGATTACGTGTGGCTCGCCGTGCGGACAGGGTCTGCCGATTCAAGGCACCGCGGCATCTCCATCCTGATCATGGACACCAAAGATCCCGGCTACACCTGGACCCCGATCATCACCTGCGACGGTGCGCATCACGTCAACGCCACCTACTACGAGGACGTTCGCGTTCCGGCGAACATGCTTGTGGGTGAGGAGAATCAGGGCTGGCGCTTGATCACGACGCAGCTCAACCACGAACGCGTCATGCTCGGTCCGGCAGGTCGTGTCGCAGGGATTTACGACCACGTCTTCGATTGGGCCAAGCGTGAAAACCTGCTTGATCACGTTGACGTACGACGCGCGCTCGGCGAAATTCATGCGACGTACCGCCTCAACGAACTGCTCAACTGGCAAGTGGCGTCGAGTGATTCGGATTCGGTGGATATTGCCGACGCTTCGGCAACCAAAGTGTTTGCGACCGAGCGTATCCAGCGGGTCGGTCGACTGGCGGAAGAGATCGTCGGGCGGTACGGAAATCCGATCGATCCCGAAACTGCTGATCTCATGGAGTGGCTCGACATGCAGATCAAGCGCAACCTGGTGATCACCTTCGGCGGTGGAGTCAACGAGGTGATGCGCGAATTGATTGCGACCGCCGGCCTGAAGCTTCCTCGCGTTCCGAGATAGGAAACAAATCGTGTCAGATCCCATTCTCACTGCTGCCGAGCGGGTTCGAGAGGACGGGCCAAGCGCTCCTCGCGCCGGCCGGGACCCCGTGAACCTGCCGATGATCCGCAACTGGGTCGAGGCGATCGGTGACGAGAACCCGATCTACGTCGACGAATCGGCTGCCCGCGCCGCCGGACACGACGGAATAGTCGCGCCGCCGGCGATGGCGCAGGTATGGACGATGCGCGGTCTGGGGGCAATTCGAGAAGCCGACGATCCGTTGGGCCGGATGACGGACATCCTCGACGAGGCCGGATTCACGTCCGTCGTCGCGACCAACTGCGATCAGATCTACCACCGCTACTTGAAGCCAGGTGAAGAAGTCACCATCTCCTCGGTGTTGGAAGACGTAGTGGGACCCAAGAAAACAGGTCTTGGTGAAGGATGGTTCTTCACTACTCGCAGCTTCTGGCGGGTCGGCGAAGAACTGGTCTCGGAGATGATGTTCCGGATCTTGAAGTTCGCGCCGCCAGTCAGCGAGAGTTCCTCCACTGACGTGCCTGCGGACCTGGACGCATCTCGAATGCTGCGTCCGACAGCATCCCTCGACACGCAGTTCTTCTGGGACGGTGTCGCCGCACACGAGTTGCGTATTCAACTGCGTGCGGACGGTTCGGTACAGCACCCGCCGGTGCCCGCGATCTGGAAAGACAAGTCGGAGCAGACCGACTACGTGGTGGCGTCAGGTCGGGGAACGGTCTTCAGCTTTGTCGTTCACCACGCCCCCAAGGTTCCTGGTCGGTCGTTGCCGTTCGTCGTTGCCCTGGTCGAACTGCCTGAGGGTGTGCGGATGCTCGGCGAATTGCGCGGCGTCGATCCGTCGAGTGTGTCGATCGGAATGGAGGTGGAGGCGATCTACCTCGACTTCCCCGGAGACGACGAGACCGGGGGAACTCCCTGGACTTTGTACGCCTGGCAGCCGGTTGGGGCTTCTGCGGTTTCTGCGGGGAAGGAGTGACGATGACTTCGACGACGGATATCACTGTGGGAGAGGTTCTTCCGCAGCTCTCGATTTACGGCGACCCGACGTTTGTGGTCTCGGCGGCGCTCGCTACCCGCGATTTTCAAGATGTTCACCACGACCGCGATCTCGCACAGAAACGCGGCTCGAAAGACATTTTCGTCAACATCCTCACCGACACCGGCTTGGTGCAGCGATTCGTGACCGATTGGGCCGGACCGCGGGCTGTACTCACGTCGATCAAACTCCGCCTCGGAGTCCCCTGGTACGCCTACGACACCTTGACGCTCTCCGGAACGGTGACCTCCTACGACGAGGATCTCGTGTCGCTTGCGGTGGTCGGCAAGAACAGCCTGGGAGATCACATCACCGCACAGGTCACACTGGCATTTCCGGCGTCGGGCTCGAATGGAGACATTGAAAACGGAGACATTGAATGAGCGCATTGTCCGGCAAGGCAGCGATCGTCGGAATCGGAGCCACGGATTTCTCGAAGGACTCCGGTCGCAGTGAACTGCGACTGGCCGCCGAGGCTGTTCAAGCCGCGTTGGACGACGCCGGTCTGACACCCGCCGACGTCGACGGTCTTACCTCGTTCACCATGGACACCAACACCGAAGTGGCAGTAGCTCGTTCGGTGGGGATTCCGAACCTCAAGTTCTTCAGCCGCATTCACTACGGAGGCGGTGCCGCTGCGGCGACGATTCAGCAGGCCGCCATGGCTGTTGCCACCGGCGTCGCAGACGTCGTCGTCGCTTACCGCGCGTTCAACGAGCGATCGGGTGCGCGTTTCGGGCAGGTGAACTCCGGCCTTGTGGCGCAGGTCAATTCGTCGGGAACGGACAACGCCTTTTCCTATCCTCACGGATTGGGTACTCCCGCATCCTTTGTCGCGATGGTCGCGCAGCGATACATGCACGTATACGGAGCGTCCAGCGAGGACTTCGGTCGAATCGCCGTCGCCGACCGTAAGCATGCAGCCACCAATCCGAAGGCGTTCTTCTACGGAAAACCGATTACCCTCGAGGACCATCAGAACTCGCGATTCATCGCTGAACCTTTGCATCTCCTCGATTGCTGCCAGGAATCCGACGGCGGCATCGCGATCGTCGTCACTTCGCCAGAACGAGCCAAAGATCTGAAGAACACCCCCGCCGTTATCGCTGCCGCCGCACAGGGCAGCGGGGCAGATCAATACATCATGACCAGCTATTACCGCGACGGTTTGACCGGCCTACCGGAGATGGGCCTTGTCGGCGATCAGCTCTGGTCACAAAGTGGGCTGCGCCCGTCGGACATGCAGACGGCGATCTTCTACGACCACTTCACGCCCTATGTTCTGATGCAGCTCGAGGAACTCGGTTTCTGTGGCAGGGGAGAGGCAAAGGACTTCATCGCCGGTGGCGCAATCGAACTCGGCGGCAAGCTTCCGATCAACACCCATGGTGGACAGCTCGGCGAGGCATACATTCACGGGATGAACGGTATCGCCGAGGGTGTTCGGCAGATCCGCGGTACTTCGGTCAACCAGGTCGACTCCGTCGAGAATGTACTGGTGACTGCGGGAACGGGCGTTCCGACATCGGGGCTTGTGCTGACTCGCTGATTATCGTGGGCACAGCTTCATCAAGCGTCACGGCCGGTTGGCACCGCATCGAGGTCTCCTTCGATGCGGTGCTCGGTCCGTGTTCTGTTGTCGCCAAAGAGGTTTGACCTCTCAGGTTTTGAAGGTGGTGTTCGCCGGCCTGGGTTGCTGCCCGGGGTCGATCGAGGGCGGCGGGATGAACCAGGGTTTGTTGTCGACTCCTATTCGGATTTCCCATTTCCCGACGAACCCCGATTTCCGGTGCATCAGTCGGTGATGTGAACGGCACAGCAGGACCAGGTTGTTCATCACCGTCGGGCCGCCGTTGGCCCAGTGCCGGATATGGTGCGCATCCGTCCAGGCAGGCACACATGAACAACCTGGGAACGCGCAGCCCTTGTCTCGGGCGATCAACGCCACTCGCTGTTCGGCGGTGACCAACCTCTTTCCTGGTTTCGCATCCAAGGGCGCGCCGTGATCGTCGAGCAGAACGGTCGAGAGGAAACAATCACACCCGAGAAGTCGGGCCTGCGACACCGACAGTGGCCCGAGCCAGGGCATGTGCCCGACATCAAGATCCGACAAGTCCAGATCGGGTGAGCCTTCGTCGTCCATATCAGAAGGCGACGCGGCGCAATCCCGATGCTCAGCCAAATCACGAGCATTGATGTGCACGTTCACGTGCGGGCGTTGACCACCGTCGGTGCCGGTCTTCGCGCAATCGAGATACCGCCGGATCAGTTCCGTGAACCCGTCGGCCGTCCGTTTCGCCGCCGACCGAGAATCCGGGGTTCCATTGGGTGCCGGGGTGGGCATCGTCAGATTCGACAACGCCGACAGCAACATCTCGCCGGTGAGGGCGTCGAAATCGCCGCGCACCACCACTCGACCGTTCAAGGTCGACGCGATCCGGAGCTCGTTGAGATCGACATCTTCGGCGGGCGGGATCTCATCCGATTCGAACACTCGCTCCAAGGTCGCGATCACGTTCCGCACCTTCGTCGTCGTCGCCTCCACACCCGACGCAGCAGCCAACAACAAATCGATGCACTTCGGGAGCGCCTCCTCCGGCATCCCCTTCGGTGGTGATTCACAGAACGCCACGATCAACACGGCATGCTCGAACGAGCAATCCCCATCATCGAAGCCTGCCGCCACAGCCGGAAACGGCCGCAAAGCTGCACCCAGGGCGGCGATCTTCTTCCCGTCCCGAACCTGCAACATGGTGTTCGCCGCCAACCACGCACCCACACCGCGACTGGCAATCACCTGATCATCCGGGCGCAACGACAACTCTTCCACCACCGCCACCCGCACAGCCTCGAGACGCAGAATCTCCGCACTCGCCTCGATAGCAGCGGTACGCAACTCAGAAGCAGACAACTGCCACAGGCGTCCGCGTAACCCCACCGCAGAACCCGACACCACATCCGACAACAAGACACTCATTGAATCCCCCGATCCCCTCCCCAACAATACTCGAACATGCGTTCGAGTCAAGAGGTGCTTTTGGGCTCGCTCTAGGATCGCTGGATGTTCACGTTGACTACGGAACGCCTTGTTCTTCGAGATTTCACTGCCGCGGACGAAGGTGCCGTCCATCAGTACGCGTCCGACCCTGCCGTCTGTAGATATGTTGATTGGGGGCCGAACACCCCCGCGGTGACCAGGGCATTCCTGGCTGACGCGGCACTCGAAGCTGCGCTCGTCGAACGTCGCACGTTCACCCTGGCCATCACGTCGAAGGCCGATGGAACGGTCATCGGTTCGGTAGCTGTGTGGGAAGTATCCGCCGTGCACAGGCGGGCGGAACTCGGTTTTGTCGTGGACCCGAAGTTTCAAGGGCGAGGCTATGCGTCGGAGGCGGGGCGCGCGGTTCTGGAATTCGCCTTTGCTCGCTTCGGAGCGCAGCGAGTGCAAGCAACGTGTCGTCCCGAGAACTCGGCGTCGGCGTCGGTGCTCACCAAAATCGGAATGGAGGAGGAGGGGCGAATGAGGGCACACATGGTGATCCGGGGGACCGCGGTGGATTCGCTGCTTTTTGCTGCAACACGACCCGCCGCCGTACAGCCAGAGATCACGTCAGCTCACTTCGCGTGACCTTCCCGGGCCCTGGTGCGATACTCGAACCATGTTCGAGGATGCCTTGCTCATCGACGCGGCCGGCCGGCCCACTATGCAGCATCACCAGGCCTTTTCTCGGGACTGGGACCGCATCAAGGAGTGGTCCGACAACATCTACATGCCGTATACGGTCACGCCGATCGGAAGTCGGTTGAAGCCGGCTTCGGACATGTACTCCGCGGTAGTCGGCAAGATCGACGTCACCAGATTCTGTTACGGGATTCCGGTCTCCGTCGGTGAATGTTCGCCTGAGGCCGGAAACATTCTGGTTCTGACGACTATCAGAGGCAACGGTCGACATGCCCTCGGCGGAGGAACTGCGGTGAATACTGCCGTGGGGGAGACCTTTGTCGCCGACTGTAGCCGGACCGACTACTTCGTCGAATTCGACGAAGATCATCTGCAGCTGAATCTCACTGTGCCGCATCAGCTTGTCGCCGATCACGCCATGCAATGGTTCGGGTCGGTTCCCGACGACCGTCTGTGGCGGCACAAGTGCACCATTGGCGGGCGGGGCTCGAGTTGGCTGGCATTGATGGACTACGTCGTTCGCGCAATTGCAGAGTCGCCTGAGGCGATGTCGAGCGAAAGGCTGGGTGCCAGAGTTCAAGAACTCATCGCGGCTCAGCTTCTCGACGAGTGGGCGACGCAGGCCGGGCTGCAACTCGGCGTCGACGTCGCCTCCGCCGAACCTGCCTACGTGCGATCTGCAGAGGAGTTTATCGATACGTTTGCTCGCTCGGTGCCGACGGCATCGGAGATCGCGGCTGCGGTGGGTGTCAGTGTCCGGGCGCTCACTGCGGGATTTCGACGGTACCGAGACACCACGCCGGGGCAACGATTGCGCGCGCGTCGGTTGGAGGGAGTACGCGGCGAACTGTTGCGTTCCGACGGGAGAACCGTCTCCGAAATCGCCAACGCCTGGGGCTACGTCAATCTGGGCATGTTTGCGGCCACATACCGGAAACGGTTCGGAGAGTTGCCTTCCGAGACCCGGAATCGACTCTGAGGACAGTTGTTTGAACGGTCATGACGATCGTTTTACGCACTCGATGAACTGCCGTGATCCGTTGTTTCGTATCGGAGCGTTCTGCAAGGATTGAAATCGAACGTGACAGCAATCCCACGAGCTAGGAGTACGTCATGGCAACTCGACTCAATCCGTACATCAGCTTCAACGGCAATGCCCGTGAGGCGTTGGAGTTCTACAAAGAAATCTTTGGTGGCACGCTGGCGCTGAGCACGTTCGGTGAGTTCGGCAATCCCGGTGAAGGCGGCGACAAGATCATGCACGGAATGCTCGAAACCGATCAGGGATACACCCTGATGGGTGCCGACACTCCGCCCGGCATGCCGTACAACCCCGGCGACAACATCACGGTCAGCCTCAGCGGCGACGACGGCGACGTGCTGCGCGGGTACTGGGAGCAGCTGTCGGGAACAGGTACGGTCAGCGTTCCGCTTGAGAAGCAGATGTGGGGCGACGAATTCGGCGCCTGTACAGACAAATTCGGCATTTCCTGGCTGGTGAATATCGGAGCGCCCCAGAGCTGACTCCAAGCTCTGCCCGGTTCTGCCGAAACGAGACAGTTTTCCTGCCGTTTCGAGGCAGAACCGGGTATGTGATCGCCGTTACATTCTGTTCGACAAGACAAGTTACAAGTCGGATGGAGAAATGCAGTGACGATCGAAGATATTGCGCGGAAGCCCCTTTCGAAGCAGCACCTCGACGACGTGCTGGCGCGAGCAACTCAGCGGGCTGACCGAGTCCCGGGTGTCGTCGCGATGATCACGGATCGAGAAGGCAACATCTACGAGGGTGCAGCCGGTGAGCGGGCTCTCGGTCACGGCGAACCGATGACCCTCGATACAACCTTTGCGCTCTTCTCCACCACCAAGGCGATTACCGGTACCGCTGTCCTGCAATGTGTGGAGGAGGGGTTGCTCGATCTCGATGCACCTGCAGCGACCTATGTTCCCGACATCGGTGAGCTGAAGGTCCTGGACGGTTTCGACGCCGGCGGAAACCCCGTTCTTCGGGAACCCAAGCGTGACATCACCACTCGCATGCTGCTCCTTCACACTGCAGGGTTCGGCTATGACTTCTTCAACGAGTCGTACAACCGGCTCTCGCAGGAACATGGGCAGCCCAGCGTGATCACCTGTAGCAAAGCGGCGCTCACGACACCGCTGCTCTTCGACCCGGGTGAGAAGTGGGAGTACGGCACCAACATCGACTGGGCCGGACAGGTCGTCGAGTCGATTCGAGGTCAGCGACTCGGCGATGTCATGCGTCAGCGCATCTTCGAACCTCTCGAGATGGCCGATACGGCATTCACGATGAGCCCGTCGATGAAGGATCGACTTGCGCCGATCCATCAGCGTGAGAGCGACGGAAGCCTCACTCCGCTCATCGGATTCGAGCTTCCGGCCGAACCCGAGGTGCACATGGGTGGTCACGGTTTGCACGGCACTGTCGGCGACTACATGAAGTTCATCCGTATGTGGCTCAACGACGGCGCGGGCACTTCGGGTCGCGTGTTGTCGTCGGAGACGGTAGCTGCAGCCGTTCAGAACGGGCTCGAAGGCCAGCACGTGGGGTTGTTGCCCGGAGTTCTCCCGACGCTGTCCAACGATGCGGAATTCTTCCCCGGTGTACCCAAAGGATGGGCATACTCCTTCATGACAAATGAAGAGGTGGCACCCACCGGTAGGCCGGCCGGATCGCTGGCTTGGGCGGGTCTTGCCAACCTCTATTACTGGATCGACCGGCAGACCGGCGTCGGCGGGTTCTGGGCAACGCAGATTCTGCCGTTCGCGGACGCTGGATCCATCAACGGATACCTGGAATTCGAGACCGCCGTTTACCAGTAACCGGCTGGATTCCCGCTGTCCGGGATCGACTGTTTCTTTCGGGCGGGTTCGGAGTACGCATGCAGTACAGCGCATGCTGGCATACGACGAACTAGGAGACGGCATGAACAGCCTCGAAGGCAGCTTCGAAGGAAAAGTTGCACTGATCACCGGCGCCGCACGCGGTCAGGGGCGCGCCCACGCTGTCGCATTCGCGGAGCATGGCGCGGACATCGTGATCTGCGACCGGTGCGAGAACAGTGATGTCGTCGCCTACCCCCTCGCAAACGAGGAGGATCTGAAGGAAACCGTTCGTTTGGTGGAAGCCACCGGTCGTCGGTGCATTGCCGTCAAGGCAGACACTGCTGATCGCGACGCAATGGACGCGCTCGTTGCCCGCGCTGAAGCCGAGTTCGGCCGTGTCGATATCGCCGTCGCGAATGCCGGTGTGTCCGTGCCCGCTCCGATCACGTCGATGACGTCGGCGCAGTGGAACGAAGTCATCTCGTCGAACCTGACCGGTGTGTTCAACACCGTTGCGGCCGTGTCAGGTGGAATGGCGGAACGTGGTTACGGTCGCATCATCACGATTTCCTCGATGATGGGTCGATCCGGTGGCACCCAGATGGCTGCGTACGGCGCCTCCAAGTGGGGCGTCATCGGTTTGACGAAGAGTGTGTCGCTCGAACTGGCAAACTCGGGTGTGACCGTGAATGCTATTGCACCGGGGAATATCTCGACGCCGATGATTCACAACGACATGATGTACGCGATGATGCGGCCTGACCTCGAATCGCCGACGGCAGACGACGTCGAACCCGTGTACGCGACTCTGCATGCGCAGCCGGTCGGTTGGCTGGATCCCTTCGAGATCACGCGAGTAGTCCTGTTCCTCGCCGCCGACGCGAGTGCCCACATGAGTGGCATCGTGGTTCCTGTCGACGCCGGAGTAGCCGCTCGCTCGAACGCTTGACGGACAAGACTGTTCGCGCGAAAGCGCGGACCGGGTGGGTCGTCGGCGTCCTGAGTCTGAGCGGTGTGGTGGTCGCGCTGCAACAGACCTTGGTGGTGCCGGTCCTGCCTGCGTTCGCGACGGCATCGGGAGTATCGTCCTCCACCGCTTCCTGGCTGGTGACCTCGACATTGCTGACCGGTGCCGTCGCAACCCCTCTCATCGGCAGACTCGCCGACATGTTCGGTAAGCGCGCGATGATGCTCGTCTGTCTTGCCGTGATGATCGTCGGCTGCATGGTTGCGGCGCTCAGCCAGAGTTTCTGGTTATTGATCCTCGGGCGCTCGTTGCAGGGGTTCGCGACGGCACTTCTGCCCGTCGGAATCAGCATCATGCGCGATGTCCTTCCTCCGGAAAAGCTCAGTGGTGCAGTAGCTCTCATGAGTGCGACGTTGGGGATCGGTGGCATGTTCGGTATGCCGATGGCTGGGGTGATCTCGGCGCACTGGGGACTACCCGCGCTTTTCTGGGTCACCGGTGGATTCGGGGTCGTACTGATAGTCGTCTTGCCTCTGGTGGTGCCGGAATCGGCTGTGAAGAGTCGCGGACGCTTCGACTTTCTGGGAGCCACAGTCCTCACGCTCGCTATGACTGCACTGCTGCTGGCCGTTTCGAAAGGAACCGAATGGGGCTGGGCAAGCCCCGAGGTTCTGGTTCTGATCGCGTCCGGCGTGGTCTTGCTCTGTGGATGGATTCCGTGGGAACTGCACACGCCGGCACCGCTGGTCGATCTGCGGACTTCCCTTCGCGCTCCGATTCTGGTTTCGAACGTCTGCGCAGTATTACTCGGTTTTGCCATGTTCATCAGCGCGTTGGCGGCAACGCAGGAACTTCAGTTGCCCCTGGCGTCGGCGGACGGTCTCGGACTCTCGGCTGCCGAAGCCGGACTGGCGATGATGCCGGGCGGAGTCCTGATGATCGGATTGGCGCCGGTGTCGTCGAAGGTGACGAGGCGATGGGGAGCGAAGGCCACGTTGGCCTCAGGAGCGATCGTCATCGCAATCGGATACGTCTTGCGTGTGCTGTTGACGCCGACGCTGGTCAATATCGTGATCGGCGCTGCCGTGGTATCGGCCGGTGTGGCATTTTCCCTGGCAGCCATGCCGACTCTGATCACCGAATCTGCGCCGATCCATCAGACTGCCTCGGCCAACGGATTCAACAGCCTGCTCCGTTCGGTCGGTACCTCCACCGGAAGCGCCGTTGCGGCAGCGGTATTGGCCGGTTCGACGGTGGTGATCGGTGCGAGCACTGTGCCGACCCTGCATTCGTTCGCGGTTTTGTACTGGATCGGAGCGGGCGTATCGGCACTGGCGGCCGCGGTGACCTTGGCAGTGAGGGTGGAGCGGACGGGGGCGGTATCGCGGCCCGAGTTACCAATTGCAGCCGAAACCGATGGCGCAACGAAGATCGGGTGAGTCGACGGACTCACCCGATCTTCGTCACCGTTATCTCCGACTGGAATCGACCAGGTACTCGAGATTCTGGTTGTACGGTGTGGCCGTCACCGCCGCGTGCGAACTCACCCGAGACACCTCGGTAGTGCCGCGAACGACAGAGGCCTTGATGGAACCTACTTTCAACGGGGCGATGCAGCTGCTCATCCCGGCCGGGGCATTGCAGGTGGTTGTCGTGGTTCCAACCGTCACTTTGACGACTGCGGGAGCGGTCAAGAAGGTGAGAACCTCGACGGTATCGCGAGCGGGGGATGACCATTGGCGCAGTGTCATAGGGGCAGCAGAGCGATTGACGGGGACCGCGGAGACCGACTGATTGCGATAGACGAGATACGCGGTGTCGCGAACAATCGCGGGTGAGGCGCCGGAGCGGAAGCTGTACAGCCCGTAGGAACTCATGTCGAGTAACGCGCGCCCATGACCGGCGCTGGGTGCGAACGACGTTCCCTCGCTGTAGTCGTTCCAGGTGACGAGCTGTACCCATTCACTGTTGGACGCAATCGCAATCTGCCACATGTTCTGCAGATTCTGTGAATTCTGTGCCTCGTCGTAGATCGACTGACTCGGACGAACATCTTGGAAGGCGACTGGCTGCATCCATATCTTTCCCAAGGAGTGAGCGGCAGCAGCAAGCCCCATCGGAGAGTTCGGGTTCGATCCCGAGAGCGGATTTCCTGCCGGATTTCGGTTACCCCAATTCGACATCCCGTAGCTGATCGATGCAAAAGAATTCCGGTTGGCTGCTGCGTCGAGGAAAACCGGAACAAATGCCACATTTATTCCGTAAGAATTTTTCATAATAGTGATGAACTCCGACCACCAGCCCGCAGTCTTGTTTTCGGCAAGAAATGGCGAGATCACTAGTCGTCCGTCGCTCAATTTGAACGATGATGCCATGGTCGAATACGGTTTCATCTCTGCTGCCATTTGAGCTGCGGTCATGTTTTTGAACGCGCCGTTCATATCAGGCATGAGCATGATCTTGAAATTCGGATCGACTGCTGCGGCCGCTTTGATCAGGGCGGTGGGCACGGTGGAACCCCACCAACTGGTGTCGGTTGCCTTGGCGATGATGTCGACGGAGAATCCGTCGATGCCCGTGGCGATTGCCGAACGAACTTCGTTTTCGAGGTCGCGTTGGCGCCACTGCGTATCGGCGATGGGTTGCCGCGGTGTCGGCCGATCGCGGAGGAATCCTCCGTAGCGAACGTGTTTGTTGTTCTCGCCGTTGAACGTAAGATATTGTGTCGCATAGTAATCGCCAGACGGATTCGCATTGTCGATCGAAACCGGATAGGGCGGGAAGTAGTGAGCGAAAACCAACTTTCCGTTCAGTGCTGACTTGGGTGGAATGTCGAAGGGCAGCGCTGCAGATTCAGGATTCGCCGAGAACGAGGCCGGCGTGTACGTCGACGCGGAGCGCGGTTGTGTGTTGTACGCGGCGATCAGTGCGGCCGCGACAATCACGGCCAGGGTGAAGCAGATGGTCTCAAAGGAATATTTCGCCGTTTTTCGGATCCACGGAGTTCGGATGTATCGAGTTCTGATACTCATGGCACAGTCAGCCTTTCTCGATCCCCCGAAGTGTGAGTCTTCCCCGCGTGCACTGAATCGGTGATTCAATTCTTTTCGACCTCTGCCTGATTTGTAATTCGAGATTCGACACCATAAGTCAACCGTCACCGGCCCGAGTGTCACTTGCTGAACGAGTGTAACGCTGCCGCGTTCATCATGAATACCTGAAAGCGGTCTTTGTTCAAGAATTTCGGGTTTTTCTTTCCGGTATATATCCGTCGAAAGGTCGGTGAAATTTATCGGCTGTATTGGACAGGACTGGGACGTGTGGTCTGTTCCGTACCTCGTGGCCGAAAGGCACCGGCGAAACCAGGGAGGTGATTGCAGCCGGGCAACTGACGAAATTTCCTGGAATGTGTCGGCCTCCTGGGTCACACTGGGGAACGGACTACCGACGGATTACCGATGCGGGAGGGCTCATGACCGAAGCGATTGTGGCCGAGGGGCTGGTCAAGAAGTACGGCGACGTCACGGCATTGGACGGCATCGACCTGGAAGTGCGCGAGGGTTCGGTGATGGCTCTGTTGGGCCCCAACGGCGCCGGAAAAACCACTGCGGTAAGGATATTCACGACGCTGCTCATTCCCGACGGTGGACGCGCCAAGGTTGCCGGGCTGGACGTGGTCGAGGATGCGCGGGCGTTGCGATCCAAGATCGGTGCTTCGGGTCAGTACGCCGCGGTCGACGAGTACCTGACGGGCTATGAGAACTTGGACATGGTCGGGAGGCTGTATCACCTCGGCGCCCGAAGCAGTAAGGCCCGAGCGCGTGAATTGCTCGAGCAGTTCGATCTCGTCGAGGCTGGAGATCGGCCGGTCAAGGGCTATTCCGGCGGAATGCGGCGACGTCTCGATCTCGCCGGCGCATTGGTTGCTCGGCCGCAGGTGTTGTTTCTCGACGAGCCGACCACCGGCCTCGATCCTCGGGCGCGACTCGGTCTCTGGGACGTCATCGAAGGGTTGGTGGCTCAGGGGACCACGCTGTTGCTCACGACGCAATACATGGAGGAAGCCGAGAGGTTGGCCGACCAGATCGCCGTCATCGACCGCGGCTCGGTCATCGCGCGCGGTACTGCAGACCAGTTGAAGGCGCGGGTCGGGGGTGAGCGCATCGAATTGAGCGTGCACGAGGTCGAACATCTCGACATCGTCCGCGAGGAATTGCGCTCGCTTGCCGTGGGGGACATTCAGGTTCAAGAGAATGTCCGTCGCGTCACCGTTCCTGTCGACGACGGCACCGACGCGTTGGTGGCGGCGCTGAATCTTCTGTCGGTACGAGGCATCCGCGTATTCGACGTCGGCTTGCGCAGACCCACTCTCGACGATGTCTTCCTCACACTGACCGGGCACCAGGCTGAACTGGAGGATCAGAAATGACCGTGCAGATGGCGCTCGAAGACGGTTTGACCATCGCCAGGCGAAACTTGATCAAGATCAAGCGCGTTCCGGATCTGCTGGTGTTCACCACTTTGTCGCCGATCATGTTCGTGCTCTTGTTCGCGTATGTGTTCGGCAGTGCGATCTCGGTCCCGGGCACGTCGTATCGAGAATTTCTGATCGCCGGAATCTTCACGCAGACGGTCATATTCGGTGCGACCTGGACTGGTTTGGGGATGGTCGAAGACATTCAGAAAGGAATCATCGACAGATTTCGATCGCTGCCCATGGCTCCGTCTGCCGTGCTGACAGGCCGAACATCGAGTGACGTGTTGATCAACGTCATCAGTTTGGTGGTCATGTCGTTGACCGGTCTTCTGGTCGGGTGGCGGATTCACTCCAGTTTCCTCGAAGCGGTGGCGGGTTATGCGCTGCTTCTGTTCTTCGCGTACGCGTTGTCGTGGGTCATGGCTGTTGTCGGGCTTTGGATCCGGACACCGGAGGTATTCAACAACGCGAGCTTCATCGTCATCTTTCCGCTGTCGTTCATCGCGAACACTTTTGTCGAGACCACCAATCTTCCCGGCCCGCTCAAAGTGATCGCCGAATGGAATCCGGTGTCGGCGGTTACTCAGGCGGTGCGTGAATTGTTCGGCAATACCAATCCTGCGATGACGGTTCCGGATGCGTGGCCGCTGCAGAATCCGGTCATCGCGTCGTTGTTGTGGACTTTCGGTTTGCTGATCGTCTTCGTGCCGTTCGCTATTCGTCGGTATCAGAAGGCAGTCAGCCGCTGACCTGGTGATTCCGGCCGGTAGGGTGGATATGTGCCGGAGCCCGAACGCATCGACAAACGCAGCCTGAGATACGCCGGGCGACGTGAGGAGTTGCTCGACGCGCTGACCCGCTACGTCATCGACAACGGTGTCGGGGAGTTGACGGTGAGGCAGCTCGCCAAGGCCGTGGGTGTGTCGCATGCGTCGTTGCTCAACCATTTCGAGAGCAAGGAGAATCTGCTCTCCGAGGTCATCGAGAACATGCGTGGTGAGTCCATTCCGATTGCGGTGCCGATGAAACCGGGGGTCGATCCGGCGACAGTGCTGACTGCGTGGTGGACCGAACGTACGACGCCGGAGGTCCTGCCGCGGTTCCGGGTGATGGTCGAGATCTACGCCCTCGCGCTCGGCGACCGCGACCGCTACGGACGGTTCCTGGACCGTTTTGTGGGCGATTGGATCGAGGCACTGGAAGCCGGTCTACGACAAGCGGGTTGCCCTGAGGACGATGTTGCCTCTGTCGCTACTCTGTTGCTCTCGCAAATGCGGGGTCTGTCGATGGATCTTCTGGCCACCGGGGACCGGGCCCGCGTCGATCGCGCGTTCGGGCTTTTTGTCGACGGCTTTGCCGCCCGCGCTCGGGAGTGGTCCACGCCAGGATCCGATCGCCTTCAACGCTGACCGATCACCACGGTCGACGCGGTCTCGCTGTAGGTTGCTACCCGAGTGAGAAACCCTCCCCGAGTGAATGTTTCAACAGTCATTTCGACCTGCTCCGTACTCGTCTCGACGAGAAGACAGCCACCCGGTCGTAGCCACGGCGCGGCGTCCGCGATGATGCGACGCTGCAGGTCCAGTCCGTCGGTACCGCCGTCCAACGAGACCAGCGGTTCGTGAAGACGGGCTTCGGGCGGCATCAGCCTGATCGATTCGGTGGGGACGTAAGGTGCATTGGCGACGACGACATCCACGCGACCGAGTAATTTCGTCGACAGTGGTTCGAATAAATCGCCTTCGAGTACACGCTCGGGCGGTGTGATGTTTCGGCGAGCGCACCGCACTGCGGCCGGTTCCACGTCTACCGCGTACAAATCGACGGCGTCGAGCGTCGACTGCAGGACAGCACCGACAGCTCCTGAGCCGCAACACATGTCGACGACGACGCTTCCTGGGGTGACAAGTGAGCAGGCCTGCCAGGCGAGAAACTCGGTGCGCCGGCGTGGGACGAAGACTCCGGAGTCGATGTGAATGCGCAAGCCGCAGAACTCGGCCCATCCGAGGACGGGCTCGAGTGGTTCGCCGGCAACTCGTCGGTCGACCATCGCGTCGAG
Source organism: Rhodococcus sp. YL-1 (assembly GCF_001942025.1). Taxonomy (NCBI): domain Bacteria; kingdom Bacillati; phylum Actinomycetota; class Actinomycetes; order Mycobacteriales; family Nocardiaceae; genus Rhodococcus; species Rhodococcus sp. YL-1. The sequence continues at coordinate 817,202 of NZ_CP017299.1, forward strand.
TTCATCGCGAGAGCGTGCGGTGTGAAGAAGTAGGCGAGCCTCGTCTTCGGCGAAGACGCAACCTGCTGCTCGGAGGATCGCGGCCACCGACTTCTGCTGCGAAGCAGGGAAGGTCGGGAGATCAGGTGCTGACATGAGAGAGCCTTTCGGCCTCCTGATCTCGCGGGGGACCTGCACGTATCGAACACCGCCACCCTACCCGAGCAGGCGTGTCACGACGGTAGATGCGGAGCGGGAATTTAGGTTGACCAAATGGTAAGGCTGTTCTATGGTCTGAACTCGATCAGCTGATGTGGGGCCGATCACCACATATGCATCGTCACCGCAATCGGTAGGAGAAGTACGTGAGTAAGCGACTGTGTAGGACGCTCGTCGGACTGAGTGCGAGTGCGTTGGTGGCGTTGACAGTTGCGGCGCCGGCCGGAGCGGAACCGAACGATGCTCCGGGTGCTGTCGTGAGTCAGGAGTTGCTCGGTCCCGACCGGGTGATCCCGGGTGCCGTGAGCGCAACGAAGGTGACGTACTGGTCGACGGGCCCGAAGGATGCGCCGATGACGAGTACCGGTGTGGTGTATCGCCCAGAGGGAGCTCCGCCCGAGGGTGGTTGGCCGATCATCTCCTACGCGCACGGGACGGTGGGTGTCGCGGATCAGTGTGCGCCGAGCAGCAGTGTTCCACTCGAACGGACCGCGACGCATCTGGGTCACTGGCTGGAGCAGGGATACGCGGTGGTGACCACCGACTACGTGGGGCTCGGAACACCCGGTGTTCACCCGTATCTCGACGGGCGTTCCGCTGCACACAGCGTTGTGGACATGGTGCGTGCCGCTCGTGCGGTCGACGACGACCTGTCGCGCGCATGGGTTGCGATGGGGCAGTCGCAGGGCGGGCAGGCGACTATGTTCACCGCTTCGCTTGCCACTGCTTACGCGCCGGAGTTGGACTACCGCGGCGCTGTCGCCACTGGTGTCCCCTCGAACATCGAGAATCTTCTACCGCTCGGTGGTCCGGCTTTCCCGGCGCTTCCGCTCAAGGGTACGACGGTCTACATCGCGAACGTTCTTGACGGACTGCGTGCTTCGCGGCCGGATATCGACATCGACTCGTATCTGACCCCGCTCGGCAAGACCATCCTCGACGACGTCGAGAACAACATGTGCTACACCGAGGCGCGCACGAAGTACGGAACCGTCACACTCGGGCAGGTGCTGACGAAGTCGCTGGACAATCCAGTATTCATGGAGGCTGCGCGTGACCTGCTCACTGTGCCGACCGCAGGATACGACCGCCCGTTCTTCATCGGTCAGGGGTTGTCGGACATCGATGTTCCGGCACCGCTGACACTGAAGTTCGCGGCCGACCTTACTGCCAACGGTGTCGACTTTGCATTCCATACCTATCCCACTGATCATCTGGGAACCGTTCCGGCTTCGGTTCCAGACAGCACCCCGTTTGTCGCGGCACTGTTTTCTGGTCAACGGCCCTGCACCGGAAGCCTCTGCTGACCAACATCTTTCAGGCGGCACCAACTCCGCGCAGATAGATGTCGATCGGGATCCGAAGTTGCCGAACGGTTTCGGAGGGGCGGGGATCTCGGCTACGCGCTCCGAGGCAGTAGTCGAAGATCAAGCCCTCCAGAAGGCTCAGAAAATTTTCGGCGGCGACGTCAGGATCGTCAACGCCAACGATGTCGAAGACAGGCCTTGCCTTCTCCCGTGAAAACAGGCTGTCTTCGAGGAGTTGGTGCAATGCCGAATCTCGGGGAGTTTCCAAGAGCAGTGCATATCTCGCGATCAATTCGTGTCTGCGATGCGAAAGAAGATCATCGAGATACTCGGCCGTCAGGGCAGCAGGATCGCTGGGCCTCTCGCGGAGTTCGTCGAATATCGAACGTGACCGGTGCACGATGTGCAATGCGGTTGCTTCGAGTAGTGCCTCGCGAGTGCGGAAATAGTACGACGTCGAACCGGCAGGAAGTTCCAGGGACTGATCAACCGCCCGATGGGTGAGTGCACGCGGGCCCTGCTCGGCGATGATCGTGACGGCGGATGCCGCGATGAGGGCTCTGCGATCAGGCTTCATGTCGTTCCTTGCTGTCGATGTTGCATGCTGCCGGAGCTGCATGCTGCAGATGGTGCGTCGTGAGGGTCACATTGACTCGATTTGCCTTCGATCACTAGCCTCGACTCTACAGACGTAGAGGAGTCTTATGCTACTGGACGAAGAGCAGTTGGCGGCACGCGAAGCCCTCGACGCACTGCAGGCCCGGATCTCGGGCGGTGAGGTCGGGGGTGGGATCTATCTCTGGGGTAGCGTCGGCCGCGGGAAGACGATGCTCATGGACGAGTTCTACGACAGGCTCCCGGTCAGCAAGCGGCGCATTCACTTTCATCGGTTCTTTGCAGATCTGCACTCTCGGGCGCATGAACTCGGCTCGATGGGCGTGGCACTGGATCACGTCGTCGATGGAATCCGTGTGCTCTGTTTCGACGAGTTCCACATCGACGACGTCGCCGACGCCATGTTCATGGCAAGGGTTCTCGACACAATCGTCGCGAAAGGTGTGACTGTTGTCGTCACGTCCAATGTTCCGCCGACCGATCTTCTTCCCAATCCGCTTTTTCACGAGCAGTTCGTTCCGTCGATCGAGTTGATCGAGCGGACTCTCGAGGTGATCGAGTTGGGTGGCTCCGTCGACTATCGGACGGCGGGACAGCCAGGTGCCGGGGACTACCGATTTGCGACAGGGGAATTCCTCGTCGGCTCGGGAATTACGCGGCCTTCGGGCGAAAGTGTCGAATTGACGATAGGCACACGCACATTGGAGTGCTCGGCGATTCGAGACGGTGTCGTCTGGTTCGATTTCGAGGTGCTGTGCACTGGTTCGACCTCGGCTGCCGATTACCTCGCGCTCGCCGCCCGCTTCGACGACTGGGTGATCTTCGGAGTGCCGGTGCTCGCCGAGGCGTCGGAATTTGCCCTTCGCCGTTTCGCGAATGTCGTCGATGTTCTCTATGACGTCGATGCGCGGCTGACGATCTACGCCGACGCTTACGTCGAAGAAGTGGCAGGCAGCCTCCGGGACGTGCCGGGGTTGGCGCGCCTCTACAGTCGTCTGTCGCTACTGGAGAGGTCGGCGGCGGGCAGCATCAGTTGAGGAGCAGCGTCAATTCCAGGTGAGATCGCCGGTCGCGGCGCTGGGCGTGAGTCCGAACATGCTGTGGCAGATCCGGTTGAGATGGGCGCTGTCGGTGAAGCCGGCCTCGTGGGCACTGGTTGTCAGGCTTGCGCCACCGCTCATCACTTCCATGGCGCGTCGTAGCCGCAACCAACGAATGTAGGTCGAAAAACTCATCTGCAGTTGATCGTTGAAGATTCTTCCCAATCGGCCGGGCGAGATGGAGACCAGCGCGGCGGTGTCCGTCACCGTTATCGGCCCCGAAAGTCGCTCGGGCAGTATCGTCAGAGCATGCTCGAGTGCAGGGTGAAGAGCGCGTACGTTCGACGGCTGCTTGCTTTCGGACAGTGAATCGATCAGCCTCGCTGCGTATTCCAGATCCGAATCAGCGCCACGGTCCGTCATCGCTACTGCGGTCCGCCCACGGTCCGACCAGTCGGCCACACCACCGTGCTCGGATACAGGCGGCCTGATGCGCCGGCCCATCCCCGTGGTGGAGTCCACGTAGATCGCTCGTCCCCGCGCACCCTCGGAGGCGGACAACGCGTGGACCGCCCCGGATGGAATGACCACGGACCGCACGACTTCACTGTGGCCGTCCCCGTCCGTGACCGTGACGTCCCCGTCGTCGATGATCATGATCTGAACAGCGGCGTGCGAATGCATGTGCGCGGATCCCACTGCGCCGGTGAACATGAGAATTCCGGGCTCCATGTGGACGGCGCCGGACCAGGTCATGTCGGAAATCATAGTGACGACCCTGACAGAGCTCGGGGTCCGGTCATCCTCCGGTAGGACCGCACTCGGTTCGAAGATCGTGCGCTGGGCCGACGTGCTGGCGAGGGGTTCACGAGAAGGTGGAATCATGAACAATGCACAAGCACCCGCAGTCCTGTCGGTCCACGCGCTGGGCAAGTCGTACGGCGACGTTCCAGTGCTCCGAGGTGTATCGCTGGAAGTGCGCGCCGGTACTGCTACGGCCATCATGGGTCCTTCAGGGTCGGGCAAGTCGACTCTGCTGCATTGCATGTCAGGAATCGTCAAGCCCGACTCGGGAGCAATCCTGCTGAGCGGCAGGCATATCGAGAACCTCGGTGAGAACGACCGCAGCCGCCTCCGACGCGAGTCGTACGGATTCGTTTTTCAATCGGGCCAACTGTTGCCGGAGCTTCCGGCGATCGAGAACGTCGCTTTGCCCTTGGTGCTCAACGGGTTGTCCATCGCCGAAGCCAAGCGGACGGCGCACGGCTTCTTCGCGCCATTGGGACTGGACGGGCTGCAGGACCGTCGCCCGGGTCAGATGTCGGGTGGGCAGTCGCAACGTGTGGCGATTGCGCGAGCGTTGGTGACCAAACCCGCCGTTCTCTTCGCGGACGAGCCGACCGGTGCCCTCGACGCGCAGACGAGTTGGGAAGTGATGAGGGTGTTGCGTGATTCGGCTCAACAGATCGGTTCTGCGTTGGTCGTCGTCACCCACGATGCCGAAGTCGCCCGGTGGTGTGATCGCACGATGATGATGCAGGCCGGTTCGCTCGTCGGGACACAGGTGGCGGCATGAAGGCCACAGCGCGCGTTGCATTGATGACGGTGCGAGGTGAAGGCCGAAAGGCCTTGAGTACCTTCGCGCTTCCCGTAACGGCCTTTGCCGCCTCGACGACGTTGTTGCTGACGGTGCTCGGCGGCTACGGTGCATTTGCGGGCAGATCGAGCGAACCCGAAGCCGAGGCGTACCTAGCGCTCGCAGGGGTTGCTTCGGTGTTGATGATCGTTCCAGCCGTCACTCTCGGTCTGGCGGCGGCCCGCTTGGGCGCGCGCCGTCGCGACGAACGACTTGCCTCGCTGCGACTCATCGGATCCACCCCTCGCCAGATCGTTGCGCTGTGCGCTGCGGAATCGGGTATCCAGGGCTTGGCCGGTGCGTTGATCGGTATGGTGGGATACCTCCTCGCGTTGCCGCTCGTAGCTCTCTTGAGATTTCAAGGTCGGACATTCGAGTGGAGTGAGCTTTGGGTAGGCGCACTTCCGCTGGTGGGCATCGTATTCGGAATGACCATCCTGGCTGCTTTGACGTCGATGCTCGGGATGCGCCAGGTGTTCGTGAGCCCGTTGGGCGTCACGGCGGGCAATCCCAGCGCCGCACCGAAGATGATCTTCGCGGTGGCTGGGGTGGGGGTTCTTGTGGGATGGAGTGCATTCGGGGGCTCCGCGGCAAGCATCGCGGCAATCCTGGTGGGCCTTGGTCTCTGCTTCGGTGTTGTTGCGTTGGTCGGTCCGTTCGTCATTTCGCTGCTTGGACGGATCATGCTCAAATGCGCCAAAGACGGTGCTTCGCTGATTGCGGCGCGTCGGGTCTTGGATAATCCGAAGGCTGTGTGGCGCACGGTCAGCGGTGTGACGATGGCCAGCTTTGTTGCCGCAGGCACATCTCTCCTCGCCGCGATCGGCAACGGAGAAGGGCAGGATTTGCAGCCAGGGCAGGAGTTCCTGTTCGCGGACATGAGAACCGGGGTGTTGTTCACTCTCGGAGCAACATTCACGTTGGCGGCAATCTCGTCTGCGCTCACCCAGGTATCCGGGATCCTCGACAACCGTGAGCTGTATCGGAGTCTGACTCTGGCCGGTACACCTGTCGAGGTGATGGACAGCGCCCGCATGCGGCACGTTCGCACTCCCGTGGTGGTGATGGCACTGGCCGGTGCCGGCGCTGCACTGCTGTTCCTCTTCCCACTGGCAGGGGCAGCCGTATTGACCACTCCGATGGCGCTGGTTCAGTTGGGCGTCACCCTGGCTGTGGGGATCGCGTTGGTGTTGGCCAGTGCGTTTGCAGCCAAGCCCGTCATGCGACGGGTACTCGCGGGCTGAATCTCCGCCCCTCGTCCGTCAGTTCTGTCTCCGGAACGGTTCGGCCAACTGGCCGAGGTAGTCGTCCGGGTAGTCGGGCTTGGCCGCCATTCCGAGATCGTCACTGCTGAAGCGCTTTTCCGGATCGAAAGAATAAGTGCGGAACAGGTGATCCCAGATCAGAGTGAACAAACCGAAATTGACGTCACCGATTCCCGCCCACTTCAGGTGATGGAATCGGTGGCCGGCGTTGAGGGCGAGTATCGGACGCAGGGGGCCGATGCGGTAGTCGGCATTCGAATGCTGAAGCAGGAGTTGGACAGCGACACAAACCGCGAGCGCCGAGGCAACTGGAACGGGCATCCCGAGGAGGATCAGTGGCAGGACGCCACCGGCGGTTTCGAAAGTCTGATGCACGGGGTGCTTCATCAGTCCGTTCATACCGTAGAACCGTTCGAGGCTGTGATGAACCGCGTGGAAACGCCACAACCATCCAACCTTGTGGCTGATCAAATGCACCACGGTGATGCCGAAATCGGCAACCAACACTGCGAAGACGACCTGAAGGACAAACGGAAGACCGTTCGGCCACAGCCCGTCGAACGGAATCACCGCTGCCATCAACGGAATTACCGCGACGCTGACCAAGATGAGGGATTCGTTGACAAACGCATGGACAGCGTCGCGAAACCTGTCCGGTCCCGGGGCATTCCACGAAGATTCGTAGGGAAGCGCCCGTTCGGCCGCGAAAGAGCAGACCACTGCGAAGAGAATCAATGCCACCAGTGACCATTTCGGCGCGCCGGATGCCGCCAGCGCGATTGCGGCTCCGTTGATTCCCAAGAGCATGAACGGGACGTACCCGTATCTGACGATGAGGGTGAGCATGTATTCGATGGTGCACGGCGCGGGTGGTCCTCGACTTGTACGAATCGGTCGACTTTCAGTCAGCCGAACAAGCGGTGTCGCGTTACTTCGTCAGCACGGTGGCGAGTGCAGCGCTCAGATACGGAGTGATGTTCTCGAGGACCCGTGTCACGATCGCAGTGGCGACGTCAGCCGGTTGCAGTGGCACCGACGGTGTCTGCGGCAGCGCCGGGGGAGCAGGCGGAGCGGGCTCGGACATCATCGGCGTGTAGGTGTTGTGCTTCGTGAAGTAGCCGAAGACCGAATCCACGAACACCTCGGGCGCATCACGCGGCTTGGGCATGTTGCAGATGCCGTCACCCTCGATGCAGACTTCCTGTACTGCGATGTCTCCGAATCCGCCGCGTGCTCCGGACATCGTCGCTCCCGGAACGACATTGGGCACTACGGTTTCGATGCCCCCGGCCGAGTTACGAGGGTCGGCGTAGAGGACGCCTTCGACTTGCGACTGCGGAATGGATCCGTCGCGTGCGATGTCACCGAGCACGTCGCCGGCAATACGCGCTCCCTGTGAGTATCCGGTGACGACGATCTCGCTGCCCGGGCACTGAGCGTGGAAAGCGTTGACTTCAGTGCGAAGCGTCTGGGCGCCGGCGGCAACGCTCTGGTCGTACGTCTGTTCGCCGAGCGGCCAGAAGCTGGCGGGGTAGGTCACCGGCTTGGAGGCGTAACCCTGGGCGACGTAGCGGTCGGTGACGGGTTGCGTCGTTTGTCCCGTCGGATCCCACGTTCCGCCGACCGCGAATACCGCACCGGCCGGGCACGACCCACCGTCATTCGGGTCCGCTCCGGCAGGTACCGACATCACAAGAGTCACCCCCGCTGTGACTGCAACCGTGCATGCCACTGACATCGCGTATTTCCTCATCGGGCCTGTCCCCATCTATCTACGTTCTCGTTCACTGGCGAGACAACCCGCGGTCCGACGCGTTTCGTTCGGTACTGAAGAGAATGGTGATGGGGCGATAAGTCCTGGAGGTAATCCGTGCGTAAACAGGAAGTTGCCGACCGGCGCTGTTTACTACCAGCGTGTGTGGGGCGTCACGGCGTCGGTACCTGCGGCGGGTGATCCGGCTCGAGGAGGGTTCCGATCTCCTTCCCCATCGACACGGCGTTGTTGAGGTCCGCGTTGGTTGTCGGCCCGAGTGTGGCGTAGACGACGATCGTCGTCTTCGAGTCGGGATAGTAGAGCGCGAGACCGTTGTAACCGCCGTACGACGGGTTCATCACCAGCCAGCCGTCGAGGTGCCCGGTCCCGAAGGAAAAGAACTTGTCCGCCGTCATACTTCCCAAGCCCGCAGTCGTCGGCGCCATCTGCTGCTCGAAAGCCTTGTCGGAGAGTAACTCTCCCGTTCCCAGCGCGCGCACCCACTTTCCGACGTCGGCGACAGGCGCGTTCATGTTTCCGCTGTGCAGGAACGCCGTCGGATTCCAGAAAGTGGAGTCTTCGAATACTCCACGTTCATTGGTGTAACCGTGCAGGATCGGTTCGTCCATCTGCGACGTGAGTACAACGCTGCTGTGATCCATCCCGAGTGGATCGAAGACGCGCTGCTGAAGTAGTTCGCCCAGCGGTTTTCCAGTCGCTTTCTCCATGACGTCGCCGAGCAGCGTCAGGTCGCTGTGCGCGTACGCCCAACCGGTGCCGGGTTCGAACAACGGCGGGCGGGAGTTGGCAAGATCCAGGATCTCTCGAGAAGTCCAGCCCTTCATCGGGTTGTCCGTGAAGAGTTTGAGGAACTGTGGATCGGTCACGTAGTCGGAGATGCCCGACGTGCTGTTGGCCAGCATTCGCGGAGTGATGGTGTCTGCGCGTGGAAAGTTCGGTTCCCACTTCGCGATCGGTTGATCGAGGGGAAGCGTTCCCTCTTCGTCGAGTTGCAGCAGGACTGTCGAGAGCATCGGTTCCATCGGTTGGCCGACGCGCAACTGCATGTCGGTTGTCGCCGGAACTCCGACAGGGGACTCTCCGACGGCGCCGAGAGCAACTTCGTCGTCGCCTCGCCACACCCCGAACACAGCGGCACTGAGGCCCAAGTCGGCCACTTGGCGGCGGACGATGTCCGTGATCTCGGTGGATTCCCGACTGCTCGAGGTGCTGGGAGAGGCGCTGCCCGTGTTTGTTGCGGAGTCATCGTCGGAACTGCACGCAGCGGTTGCAATGGCAACGGTCAAGGCGATCGACAGAGCAGACAGCCGCACCCGAGCGCGGTGGTGGGAGGAAGTCATGCCTGCGATCCCTTCGATGTGGAAATCGAGCAACCGACGCCGAGCAATGTCCCAATTGGCCGAATTTACCGCAGTTGGAAGGAGGAGGGGTCAGATCGACCGTATAGGCGCAACTGCTGTTCCAGTGCAGTCCTCATTCGGGTGCCGCGTCCGGTTCCTCTCGCAGGTCCTGCGCTTGCTGAAGCTCGGCGTTGATGCGACGGGCTTCGGTGAGTTGGTCTTCGAGGATGATGATGCGGCAAGCCGCGTCGAGCGCCGTGCCGTTGGCTACGAGTTCGTGCGCGCGGGCTGCGATGCGCAGCTGGTAGCGGGAGTAGCGGCGATGTCCGCCCTCAGAGCGTTGTGGGGTAAGCAGTTTCGCGGCATCGAGGCTACGAAGGAAAGCTTGCCTGACACCGAGGATCTCGGCCGCATGTCCCATGCTGTACGCAGGATAGTTCTCGTCGTCGAATCTGCCGGAGGGGTCCCCCGGTGGTGTATCTGCCGGAATGGCTCGCTTCTTTCGCTGAACGGACGGGGCCCCCGGCGCGAGGAGCGCCGGGGGCCGGATGGGGTTGAACTTACTTACATAACTGCATTCTTTCGAACTTCCGGACTCGCACAAGACATCCGGTAGCCGCTTTGAAGGGGGGTGCCGGGTCCGACTACACACTCACACACGAATTCGGCCCCGGCACGTCCCTGCCCTGCGGTACTGCTTGCGGGTAGTTCATCTCTCCCGCATCTCTTGACTCGTTCCTTGCTACGAGAAAAAAGATACAACAGCCTCGCGAGAATGTCTACCCTGACCGCTGTAGATATTTTGTTGCGAACATTCTAGGTGTTGATATTCAGGAACAGCCTGGTCGCCGGGGGTGAGAGCGCTCAATGTGAGTCATAGGAGATGGATCTGGGACAATGCTCCGATGCGAAATACCCCGAAGTCCGAGTCGTTGTTGCGCGCCCGCGCGGAGAGGGAAGAGCGCACCGGCTCCTCCGAGCATCCAGCTGGTGGCGCGCCGAACCCCGGAGAGGACTCGTCGTCGTCCGAGCCGGGGGGCACGCAGCGACAGCGCCACGATTCGGTCGGCTCGGTCCGAGCTCTCAACTCACGCCAGGGCAGTGGAAAGTATGCACGAGGCGATCCATCCTGATCGCGATTGAGGCAGCTGCCTCGTCGGGATGCGGGGGGACTCCTTCATCCCGCTCACTGCAACGCGCGACGGCCGCCGCACTCCCGAAAGTAAGGGGAGTGGCGACGACCGTCGAGTTGTCAGAGTGTGCGCTCAGTACTTGAACCTCAAGGCAGCAACTGGTCCAGGAAGGTGTTGCTGAAGACCTTGTGCGGATCCAACGCGTTGAATGCGGCGTTGGCGGTGTCCCAGTTGTCGCTCGATGGGACGCCGTCGCGGTAGGTCTGGGGGAGGCCCTGGGTGATGATCGGGGTGTCGGTGTACGGCTTGTCGGGGCCGAACGCCCAGCCCTTGGACCACTCGGGGCGGAAGGTGGCGTCGTTGTTGTTGTAGTGATTACGCATCCACTGTTCCATTTCGCGGTAGAACGCGAACATGCCGGGGGTTCCGGGGACGCCGAGGACGTTGAGCCAGATGGCGGTGTCCCATTCCGGATGGTCGGGGCGCGGGCGCATGGCCGAGATGGTGGGGGCGCCTGCCGAGTCGACCTCGACATCCGACGGTTGATCGAGGCCGCAGCAACGGATTTCGACGGGCCCGTTGAGGGGGAACTGTCCGATGGAGCGGTAGTACTCCATGCGGCCGTTGAACCACTGGGTGAAGTCGTGGATGACCTGGCCGATGTTGGCGCGAGAGGTGATGACGGCTCCGCCGCCCTCGGTCAGGCGCAGGGTGGTGGCCCGGATGTAGAACTGGACGTCCTTGGACCATCCCCACAGGTCGTTGGAGAACGTCGCGGCGAGTCCGGCAACGGTGGTGGCGTACATGATCTGCCCGAATGCCGGTGCGATGCCCGGGTTTCCGGAGTTGATCTGGCCGATCATGTCGGTGACCGGCTCCGGGAGGTTGTCGGAGAAGATGTAGTTGTACGGTCCGGTCACCTCACGCGAGAACGGCGGCTTGGTGGGGGCAAGTGACCACACCTTCATCCACGGGCGTTCGGTGAAGGGGTACCAGATTGCTTCTGCGCGACCGTTTTCGCGGACGAACTTCTCGAAGGTGCGTCCGGACGCTCCGCGGGCGCCGAAGAGTTCCTGCCAACCGATGTCGGTGTGGCTGACGCAGCGCATGCGGTAGTTGGGGGCGGCCTGCAAGGTGACGGAGGTGAGGAAGGTGCGTCCGAGGTGAGTCAGCAGCGGCTTGATCGCCGCGTCGCTACGCGCGTACGTCTTCAGTGCGTACTCGCTGCCGTTCCAGACCACTGCGGTCAGGGAGGTGACGAGGTTGGAGAGTGAGCCGAAAGTCTGTCCGGGAACGTGTGCTTCGCCTTCGGCGGGGAGAGCTGCGCCGTGAGCGTCGACGGCGAGGCAGCCGGCAATGGTCAACACACCCGGCGCCGGCAGGTTCGCGAACCCGAGGCCCTGTGCCTGCAGTGCGGTCGTGATGGCGTCGAGGGTCGCGCCGGGTCCTGCGGTGACGGTGGCTGGGCTGCCACCGGCGTTGACGGAGACTCCGGTGAGGTGGACCGTGGTGTCGGCGAGGATGACCTTGTCGACCGGCGCACCGTTGACGATGGTCAGCGGCGTCCAGCCGTGCATGGCGCCGCGGGGACGAATGGTGTAGCCGTTGGCATGACCCCAGTTAGCGAGGCGGACTACGTCTTCGGGCGTCTTGGGCGAACAGGTCCAGATCGCGTCGAGCATGATCTCCTTGGACCAGTTCTGATATGCCTGCTGGTACAGCGCGATGCCTTCGGGGAAGGCAGGCGGCGGCGTGAGGGTGGACACGGGACCACCCGCGGAGCCGGAAGAGCCGGCGGGGACGGCGTAGGCCGGCGTCCAGCCGGCGAATGCGGTCGCTGCCACGGCGCCGGCTCCAGCGGCCATGAAACCTCGTCGGGACAGTCGGAACTTTTCGTCTTGTGCCGTCATCTTCGGGCTACTCCATCGGGTTCGAGAACTACGGTGAGTTCTAACAGGTGGGTATCAGACAGGTTGGTATCAGACAAGAGTGAGAACTACGTCAGCCAGGGCAGGAGCTTCGCGCTCCAGTACAGAAGCTGAGATCAGGAGTCGCCCATTGTCTTTCCAGATCTGGATACTCAAGTTCTCGCCGGGAAATACGACCCCGGCAAAGCGGGCCCGAAATCCGGCTACCCGACTGCTGTCGCCGTCGAGCATGGTATCCACTGCGGTCTTGCAGACCATTCCGTAAGTACACAGTCCATGCAGGATAGGCGCTGGAAAGCCTGCCGCGGAGGCGAATTGCGGATCCGAGTGCAACGGATTCCGATCACCACACATCCGGTACAGCAAAGCCTGCTGTGGAAGCACAGGCGTCACCACTGTCTCATCTGCTTCGCGATCCGGAAGCGTAATCGACTCCGACGGAACACGTTCACCCCCGAAACCACCCTCGCCGCGGGCGAAAATGGACGAGCGAGCTGTCCACAGCGGGTTGCCCTCGGCGTCGACCGTGACGGATTCCTGCACGATCACCGCGGCCTTGCCCTTGTCCCAGACCTCGGCGATTCGAGTTGTGGTGCGGCCACTTCCACTTGCCGGGATCGGCTGATGGACAGTGACTTCCTGGCTCCCGTGGACTACCTTCGCCAGATCGATTTCGACGCCGGGGAACGACACCTTCGGTGCTTCGGTGGCGTGGAAGTTGGCGGCGACGGTGGCAAAGGTGGGTAGTACCTGAGGCTTTTCGTCGTCGAGGTATCGAAGCTCGTTCGGATCAAGCGGACGAGCACCTGCCCCCAGGGCCAAGTGGTAGTGCTGCACGTCCGACGGGGTCCACGAGAACTCTTGTGGCGCAAGCTCGGCGCCGAGTGCGATCTTCGGATCAATTGGCATGGTCGACCGCCGTCTTTTCAGCTGCAGGTGCTTCGGTTGTCTCGGCCTTCTTCGCACGCTCGACGATGTCGAGTACGGCCAAGTAACCGAAAGTCATTGCGGGACCGATGGTCGCGCCTGGTCCGGCGTAGGTGTGGCCCATGACCGGAGCGCTCGCGTTGCCAGCCGCGTAGAGGCCGTCGATGACGCTTCCGTCTTCGCGTAGTGCTCGGCCGTTGACGTCGGTGCAGATACCACCCTTGGTGCCGAGGTCACCCGGAACCATCTTGATGGCGTAGAACGGAGCCTTGCTGATTTCGGCGAGGCTGGGGTTCTTCAGTCGGGGATCGCCGTAGTACGCGTCGTAACCACTGTCACCGCGTCCGAAGTCCTCGTCCTTGCCGTTGCGCGCGAAGCCGTTGAACCGATCGACGGTTTCGGTCAGCGATGCGACGGGAAGCCCTGTCTTCTCTGCCAATTCGGCGATGGTTCCCGCCTTGACCACGATGCCGGCCTTGAGCCAGCGGCCGGGGAAGGGGGAGCGGGGAGTGATACCGGCAAACGTGTAGCGGTTGCGGTAGCGCTGATCGAGAATCATCCACGTCGGGATGTTCTCGCCGGGGCCCTCGCCCTGACCGTACTCACCGCCGTACATCGCATGGGTCGCCTCGACGTACGGAGCAGCCTCGTTGCCGAAGCGCTTGCCCGACATGTTGACCATCATGCAGCCCGGGAGGGTGCGCTCGGAGAGAGCGAACCACGGTCCGCCGGTCAGCGGAATGGACGGGCCCCACCAGGCGTCGTCCATGAAATCGACTGCAGCGCCCACTTCTTGGCCTGCGCGGATACCGTCGCCGGTGTTTGCCTTCGCGCCGACGGTCCATTCGGTGCCGATAGGTGCGCGCTGGTACTTCTCACGCATTTCCTTGTTGTGCTCGAATCCGCCGGATCCCAACACGACTCCGTGGCGAGCGCGGATGACCTGCTCCTCGCCGTCGACGATGACGTTGACGCCGCGAACTGCGCCGTCTTCGGTGTACAGGGAGGTCAGCGGGGTGTTCAGCAGGATGGGTACTCCGGCGGACTGAAGTCCGAGTCGAATACCGGCGACCAGTGCCTGGCCGCGAACCAGCAGATCCTTCTTGGTGGCCTTCGCTGCGAGGAATCGCATGCCGACCTTCATGGCGCGCAGGGGTCCGCGAGGATTGCGCATCAGCAGGTTGAGCCACTTGTAGTCGGCCTGGGTGATGACGAAGTTCTTGGGGGCCTTGACGTAGTCGGGCTCGAGGTTCTTGCGGTCGGCGCCCAACTTGTTGCCGTCGAACGGGGTGGGCTCGACACTGCGGCCACCGAGGCGTCCGCCGGGTGCTTCCGGGTAGTAGTCGGAGTAGCCGGGAACCCACTGCAGCTCGAGCGGGCTGTTCTTCAACACGAACGAGAGCATCTCGGGACCGCGCTCGAGATAGGTGTCGATGCGTTCGGGAGCGACAACGTCGCCGATGATGCTGTGCAGGTAGGAACGTGCGGCCTCCGGTGTATCGGTGACACCGTCCGCTTGAAGTGCCTCGTTGTTGGGGATCCAGACCCCACCACCGGAACGGGCGGTCGATCCGCCGTAGTGGGCGGCTTTCTCCACGATGACCACACTCAAGCCCTGGTGGGCTGCGGTCAAGGCCGCTGTCATACCTGCGGCACCACTGCCGACGACGACGATGTCGTATTCCTGCTTGCTCATGTAGAACACGTTATAGAATGATGGGGGTGTCAGTCCATGCTTTCTGCCAGGAAGTATTTCCGGACGTTGTCATTGATAACGAAACACGTTGCAGTGAGATTGAGGATGGTGCGGTGTGACCTGGGATACTTCGGTTGACGTCCTTGTGGTCGGGTTCGGTGTGGCGGGCGCCAGTGCGGCGCTCGAAGCTGTAGCGGCCGGTTCGTCGGTTTTGGCAATCGACCGAGCACTCGGTGGTGGTGCCAGCACGATTTCCGGAGGAATCTACTACGCCGGCGGCGGCACCGTGATTCAAAAGGAAGCCGGTGTCGAGGACAGTCCCGAAGCCATGCTCGCCTACCTGAACCGCGAGGTCGGTGACGCGGTGACGCCGCAGACTCTGCGCCGGTTCGTCGACGAGAGCCCGGCGTCGATCGACTGGCTGCGCAGTCACGGCGTGCCGTTCGAGGCCTCACTCTGTCCGTACAAGACGTCGTACCCGAGCAACAAGCACTACCTCTACTTCTCGGGTAGCGAATCGGCCGGCGGGTTCCGTGACATCGCAAAACCTGCTCCGCGTGGTCATCGCGCCAAGGGGCGTGGCACGTCGGGAAAGATGCTGTACGGCCCGCTCGCGAAGTCCGCGGAGGCGAAGGGCGTCCAGTTGCTCGGCCAGACGCGAGCGGACCGGCTGATCATCGAGGACGGCCGGGTGCTCGGCGTCGAAGCACTGACGCTGCGTGACGCACCTGCCGGAGTTCGTCGCCGTCACGCGACGCTCGGGTCCCTGTCCTCCAAGCCCGGCGTCTACGCACCGCAGTTGCGCACGATTCTCGACGCAC
Source organism: Rhodococcus sp. YL-1 (assembly GCF_001942025.1). Lineage (NCBI taxonomy): Bacteria > Bacillati > Actinomycetota > Actinomycetes > Mycobacteriales > Nocardiaceae > Rhodococcus > Rhodococcus sp. YL-1. Next base: position 832,882 of record NZ_CP017299.1, read on the forward strand.
TCATCGCGAAGATCGAGAAGAAGCACGCCAAGCGGATTCGCATCCAGGCACGCGGCGGCGTGATCCTCAGCGCCGGCGGCTTCGTGTCCAATCGCGAGATGATGCGCACCCATGCCCCCGCGTACAAGGGCGGTATCCCGCTCGGCACCTCCGGGGACGACGGCAAAGGCATCAACCTCGGTATCGAAGCCGGGGGAGCCACCGACAAGCTCGGCAATGTGTCCGCCTGGCGATTCATCGTCCCGCCGAGTGCTTTTCTCGGTTCCATTTTGGTGGGTGAATCCGGTGCGCGAATCGTCGACGAGTCCCGTTACGGTGCCGCTCTCGGTCAGGCGATGGCGGAGAAGAGCAGCGGAATCGGTTGGCTGCTGGCAGATTCCGAACTCGTTCGCGAAGCGAAATCGCAGATAAGTGACCAGTCGATGTGGTTCCAGCGGGTACAGACCACCGGAATGATGCGTACTGCAGTGCGTGGCAACACCATTGCCGAGATCGCCCGCAAAGCGGGGATAGACGTCGCCGGCCTTCAAGCCACCGTCGACGCGCACAACTCCGCTGCCGCTGCCGGACAACCTGATCCGATGGGTAAACCGTCAGACTTCGTCAGGCCGATACTGTCTGCGCCGTTCACGATGTACGACGTCTCGATCAAGCCCAACATGATGAATCCGTGCCCGATGCTCACGCTCGGTGGATTGGTGGTCGACGAATCGTCCGGCATGGTGAAAAACGAGGCCGGGGAGGGTATCCCTGGTCTGTATGCCGCCGGCCGTACCGCGGTCGGTATCTGTTCCAACTCGTATGTGAGCGGCTTGTCGCTCGCCGACTGCGTATTCTCCGGACGACGAGCCGGTCAGCACGCAGCCGCATTCTCCACAGTCGGAAAGGCCTGAACGATGCTCTCGACGCAGATCCGCGGCGAACTTGCCGACCATCTCGACTCGGCGGAACGGGATCGCGCTCCGATCAGCCCGCTGATCGCCACGTATCCGGACATCGACGTCGTCGACGCCTACGAGATCCAGCTCATCAACATCAGGCGTCGTGTTGCCGGTGGCGCAAAGGTGGTCGGACACAAGGTCGGACTCTCGTCACTGGCGATGCAGCAGATGATGGGCGTCGACGAGCCAGATTACGGTCACCTGCTCGCCGAGATGGAAGAGTTCGAGAACCGTCCGGTCGACACGTCGCGCTTCTGCTTCCCGCGCGTCGAGGTGGAGGTCGCCTTCATTCTGGGAGCAGATCTGCCGGGCGCCGGGTGCACCGAACAAGACGTCATCGACGCCACTGTCGCCTATGCGCCGTCCATCGAGTTGATCGACAGCCGGATCAAGGACTGGAAGATCGGCCTCTCGGACACCATCGCGGACAACGCGTCCTCCGCCGGGTTCATTCTCGGCAAGGAACGAGTTCGCCCGTCGGACATCGACATCAAGGCGATCGACGCGGTGCTGACCTGCAACGGGGAGCGGATTGCGGAGGGGCGCAGCGATGCGGTTCTCGGTAACCCGGTCACCGCTGTCGCGTGGTTGGCGCAGAAGGTCGACACGTTCGGAGTTCGGCTCAAGGCCGGCGACATCGTTCTGCCGGGTTCGTGCACGCGAGCGATCGACGCTCATCCAGGCGACAACTTCCGAGCCGAGTTCAGCGGCCTCGGTTCCGTCTCTCTTCAGTTCACGTAGGAGTAGTCATGACCAAGGCAAGTGTGGCGATCGTCGGATCGGGAAACATCAGTACCGATCTGTTGTACAAACTGCAGCGTTCCGAGTGGCTCGAACCGCGATGGATGATCGGAATCGATCCCGAGAGTGAAGGATTGGCGCGCGCCCGCAAGATGGGACTCGAGACCTCCGCCGAGGGCGTCGACTGGTTGCTCAGCCAGGCGGAGAAACCGGACCTGGTCTTCGAGGCGACGTCGGCATACGTGCACCGCGAGGCAGCACCACGCTACGAGGCCGCCGGTATCCGTGCCGTCGACCTGACTCCGGCCGCGGTCGGCCCGGCTGTGGTTCCGCCCGCGAACCTGCGTGAGCACCTGGACGCACCCAACGTCAACATGATCACTTGCGGTGGGCAGGCAACCATTCCGATCGTCTACGCGGTGTCGCGTGTCGTCGACGTGGCGTACGCCGAGATCGTCGCCTCCGTTGCATCATTGTCCGCCGGCCCGGGAACTCGCGCGAACATCGATGAGTTCACCAAGACCACCAGCCGCGGTATCGAGACCATCGGCGGCGCACAGCGCGGCAAGGCGATCATCATCCTCAATCCCGCGGACCCGCCGATGATCATGCGCGACACAATCTTCTGCGCTATCCCCGAAGACGCCGATCAGGCCGCGATCACCGACTCCATTCACCGCGTCGTCAAGGACATCCAGCAGTACGTGCCCGGCTACCGGTTGCTCAACGAACCGCAGTTCGACAAACCGAGCGTCGTTTCCGGTGGCTATGCAACGGTCACCACGTTCGTCGAGGTCGAAGGCGCAGGCGATTTCCTACCGCCGTACGCGGGCAACCTCGACATCATGACGGCAGCAGCCACCAAGGTGGGCGAGGAAATCGCCCAGAAGCTTCTGAGTGTGAAGGCATGAGCGACATGATTCATTTCGATTCGAGCTGGGACATCCGCGTCACCGACACGTCGCTGCGCGACGGCTCCCACCACAAGCGTCATCAGTTCACCGTCGACGAAGTACGAGCCATCGTCGGTGCCCTCGACGGAGCCGGAGTGCCGGTCATCGAGGTCACTCACGGCGACGGTCTCGGCGGATCCTCCTTCAACTACGGCTTCTCGAAGACTCCCGAGCAGGAACTGATCAAAGCTGCCGTCGAAACGGCGACCAACGCGAAGATCGCCTTCCTGATGCTGCCCGGGTTGGGCATCAAGGACGACATCGTCATCGCACAGGACAACGGTGCGTCCATCTGCCGCATTGCAACTCACTGCACCGAGGCAGACGTATCCATCCAGCACTTCGGCCTCGCGCGTGAGCGTGGACTCGAAACAGTCGGATTCCTCATGATGGCTCACTCGATTCCGCCGGAGAAGCTGGCCAAGCAGGCTCGCATCATGGCCGACGCGGGTTGCCAGTGTGTGTACGTGGTCGACTCGGCCGGCGCGCTGGTACTCGAGCAGGTATCCGATCGCGTCGAGGCGCTGGTTCAGGAACTCGGCAACGACGCTCAGGTCGGCTTCCACGGCCACGAGAACCTGGGCCTGGGCGTCGCCAATTCCATTGCGGCAGTTCGTGCGGGAGCCAAGCAGATCGACGGTAGTACCCGTCGGTTCGGTGCCGGCGCCGGCAACGCCCCGGTCGAGGCGTTTGTCGGTGTTTGCGACAAGATCGGCGTCAAGACCGGTATCGACTTCTTCGCCATCGCCGATGCAGCCGAAGATGTTGTGCGCCCGGCAATGCCGCAGGAATGCCTGCTCGATCGTCAAGCACTGATGATGGGCTACGCCGGCGTGTACTCGAGCTTCCTCAAGCATGCCGAGCGTCAGGCCGAGCGGTACGGAGTGTCGTCCGCGGAGCTGTTGGTGCGCGCAGGTAAGCGCAAGTTGGTCGGCGGACAGGAAGATCAGTTGATCGACATCGCGCTGGAACTCCAGCGCGAAGCAGCGGCTTCCTAGGTCATGGCAGACGTACTGGCCGGAAAAGTGGCCTTGGTGACCGGCGCGTCCTCAGGGTTGGGGCGCGCCGTCACCGAGATTCTCCACCGCAGGGGCGCACAGGTTTTCGGTATCGCCCGCGACAAGGAAAAGCTGCGACAGTCGATGGTCGAGGTGGTCGGCGCGGATGGAGAGCGTCGTTTCGCGGCGACGGACGTCTCGGATTCCGCTCAGTGTGATGCGGCCGTGCAGGCGTGCGTCGACGAACTCGGTGGTATCGACATCCTCGTCAACGTGGCGGGATCGCACTCGCTTCGTCATACGGCGGATATTGCGGATTCCGAATGGGCACATGACCTTGCGGTCAATCTGAACGGACCGTTCTTCCTTTCCCGAGCAGCACTGCCGCACTTGCTGGAACGGGGCGGCAACATCGTCAACGTCTCCTCGATCGCGGGGCTGGAAGGGCAGGCGTACTCGGCTGGATACTGTGCTGCCAAGCACGGACTCATCGGACTGACCCGAGCGATGGCGATGGAGTTCACCGGAAAGTCTCTGCGTGTCAACGCAATCTGCCCCGGCGGCATGATGACTCCTCAAGTCACCGGATTCACCTTCCCCGACGGAGTCGACTTCGACCTCGTCATGAAGGTTGCCTCGCCGCGTGGCTTGATGGAAGCCGAGGACGTTGCGAAGATGGTGGCTTTCGTTGCCTCCGACGACGCCGCGGCGATACACGGGGCCGTCTACTCGGTGGACAACGGAAAAATGGCATGACCCCGTTGGTCTCGGGACCGATCTTCCAGATCTGCTGGGTGGTCGAGGACATCGAGGCCGCCGAACAGGAGTTCACTCGGCAGTGGGGAGTGGAGCGATGGCTACGTATGCCAGACATCGCCTTTGGTCCCGAGACCACAACGTATCGAGGTGAGCCCGCGGACTATGTCGTGCACGTGTCGATCGGATATGCGGGCAGCCAACAGCTCGAGTTGATCCAACCAGTGTCCGGACGCAACCTGTACACGGAGTTCCTGGAGACTCACGGCGTCGGAGTTCATCACATGGCTTGGGTTCCCGACGATTACGAGGCGACGTTGCTCGAGGCCGAGCGTCGCGGAATGTCGGTGGTGCAACAAGGTCGGGTAGAGGGCGCCGGCATGGAGTTCTCCTACCTCGATGCCGGGCCGTTGGGTGGATACGTCGAGTTGATGAAGCTCTCGCCCGAGATTCGGTTGATGTTCGCTTCGCTCATTCCTGATTGACGGCAAACACTTTCGTGAAGTAATCGGAAACGTTCTCCGGGTGACCACGGAATCCGAGGTAGCCGTCGGGGCGAATGACCAGCGCCGCCGTACCTTCGACCCCATACGCGGCGCACAGTTGCGAGGCGTTGTCCTCGATGATAGGCACCAGCGAGTCGACGGTCACGGTTCCCGGTGGCACTATCGCGTAGACGTCCAGCAAGCCGTGCGCTGATCGAATTGCGGCGTCGGCGACCTTCTCCAAGCTGTTGATGCTCTCCGCGGATCCGTCCGAAGTCAGCAGTAACGTGTGGTCGACTCCGGACAGCAAGTCGAACAACCGAATTGGATACTGCACACCGTCTCGGCGCATTCCGCGTGCATCGGGTGCACGCTCGCCCGGTTGAACGTGTGGACTCGAAGAATCACGCACGGTGTTCAGCGGACTCTCCGAGTAGTCGATCAACAATTGAGCCTGGCGCCGCATTGCCGTGTCGATGGAAGACTCTCCCGAACCGATTCCTTCTCGAGCATTTCGGACCGTCATCCCGACGACTTCTTCACCGACCGGCCGCCTTTCGGCGTCGTAGGTCTCGAGAAGATCCGCTTCCGCAACACCTTTGACGGCGAGCGCTATCTTCCACGCAAGATTGTGGGCGTCCTGGATCCCGGTGTTCATGCCCTGCGCGCCAGTCGGGGGATGGATGTGCGCGGCGTCGCCGGCGACAAAAACGCGTCCGCGGCTGTAAGCGTCGACGATGCGGTGGCTGATGCGGAAGACCGAGGACCATCGCAGCATCGAGGCGGTTGTCGGTTCTGGGGACAGTCTGTCGAGCACAGCCTGGATGTGATGGAGTTCAGGTGTCTTTCCGGTTGAAAAACTTTGTTGTACAGCGGCTTTGTTCGACGATTCGTCCGGCATCAACTCATCCGGAACGAGCATCGACATGCGGTACCGCTTGTGTCCGGGAAGTGGGATGCAGACGAGTAGATCGTCGGTGGTTCCGTCGTCGCTGGTGTGGTTGGCGCGGACGGAGTAGCCGCTGGGTATCGACCAGTCGACTTCGACGTCACCGAGCATGTAGCTCTCGGCAAATGCGCCGCCCTCGAAGCTCAGGCCCAGCCCTTTGCGGACCACGCTGTGCGCGCCGTCGGAACCCACCAGGTACTGAGCCGTCACGGTACTGCCGTCGCTGAGGGTGCAGGTGACGGCGTCGTCGGATTGTTCGAATGCAGTGAGGCCGACTCCGCGTTCGACGGTTGTTCCCAACTCGGTGAGGCGCTCGGTGAGGATGCGCTCCGTCGAGTACTGAGGCAGACAGAGAAACCAGTAAGGAACGTCCTCGGGGAGGGTGAGGTCGACGCGGCCGACCTCGACGCCGTTCGTGTACATGATCTGACCGCGCATCAATGTCGAGGCGTCGAGTGCCTGGCGGAGCACCCCCATGTTCTCGAAGAGTTCGAGAGTGCGTGGCTGAATCCCGACGGCTTTCGCGTATTGCCGCGGTTCGTCGAGCGGGTCGACTATTCGGCATGAGATACCGCGTCTGCGTAGCTCGATCGCGGTGGTCAAGCCGATCGGGCCGGCGCCCGCTACCAATACGTCGGTATCCATGAGGACCCACTCACGTCGGGGACAGTCGGTCATTTCAGTATGGGTACGCGAACTTTCGTTTTGGGGAAATTCGCGCAAATCGGACATCGAGAGGTTGTGTCTCGCGCCGACTGTCCGTCCGCGCACCGACTGTTTTGCGCTATTGCTCGTCTTCGAAGCCGAGCGCGATTCTCCTGCACAGAAGCGTGAGCTCGACCTCGTCGACGCGTGGCGCGTCGTCCCATGAATCGACGTCGTTCCAACTCACTGAACTCGGAGCGCCGAAAGGCCTGACGAAAACGTGCTGATGAAAGTGGGGGACGCTTAGCCCAGCGATCGCGGAGAACACGAATTCCGGAGTCAATTCCGAGTCGAGGGCACGTGAGACGCACCAGACCGCGTGTGCGATGGCGAGTGCTTCAGGTTCGGATAGTGAAGGCAACCCGGACACGTGTCGACGGGTCTCGACGAACACATATCCAGGAACCGAACGTCCGTGTGGTGGAGGGGGCCGATGGGAGACAACGACGAAGTCGTCCTCGAATATTCGAGGGCTGACGAGCGGGCCTGTTCCTCGGTGTTTGGCGCATATTGCGCACGTTGACGTCCCCATTCCACTTTTGTAGCGAGTGTGGCGCGGTGGCGGAAGATTTGCGATCAGCCCGAACGGAGGGTTCATCTAGATGTACAAATTGACATGTTTGTAAAAGTTTTACCTTGAAAATCGTTGACAAAACGCCATCATTTGTCCACTCTCTATACATAGATGTTGCTCGTGTCGCGGATTACCGCGCAGGACGCACTCACTGATCCGAACGAGAACTGGAGAATTCGATGGCGGCGTTGGTGTACACCGAGCCAGATGGTCGGCTCGCAACTTGGAGAGACCGGAAACGCTACTTGTGGCTGCTGGCGCTGATTCCGTCATCGGCAACTTTCATCGCCGTGGGGCTTGTTACCGCCACCGGATGGAATGTCTTCTGGTGGACCGGCCCACTGATCGCTTTTGCTCTCATTCCCGTCATCGACATCCTGGCGGGTGAGGACGGGAAGAATCCGCCCGACGAGGTGATCGACGAACTCGAGAACGACCGCTTCTACCGGTGGTGCACCTACGCCTATCTGCCGCTGCAATACACGGCCTTCTTCCTGTCCTGCTACATCTGGGCGCGTTGGGATTTGAGCGTTCTCTCCAATATCGGACTCGCAGTGACGATCGGTGTGACGGCCGGAATCGGCATCAACACCGCCCACGAACTCGGGCACAAGAAGGAGAGCGTCGAGCGCTGGTTGTCCAAAATCGTTCTCGCGCAGAGCGCTTACGGTCACTTCTACCTCGAGCACAACCGTGGCCACCATGTGCGAGTGTCGACTCCGGAAGATCCGGCGACCTCGCGCTTCGGTGAGACCCTCTACGGTTTCTGGCCGCGCAGCGTCGGCGGGGGATTGAAGTCGGCGTGGCATCTCGAGAAGACCCGCTTCGAGCGTTTGGGCACCACGCACTGGAGCATCAAGAACGACGTGCTCAACGCCTGGCTCATGTCGGTTGTTCTGTTCGGTGTCGCGCTTGCAGTATTCGGGATCGGCATCGCGCCGTACCTCGTGATCCAGGCGTTCATCGGGTTTTCGCTGCTCGAAGCGATCAACTACCTCGAGCACTACGGACTCCTGCGTCAGAAAACCGCAAGCGGACGGTACGAGCGATGCACGCCGGCGCACAGCTGGAACAGTGATCGCATCTGCACCAACGTCTTCCTTTATCACTTGCAGCGGCACAGCGATCATCATGCGAATCCGACACGGCGCTACCAGGCGCTTCGCAGTATGGAAGAGGCCCCTCAGCTCCCGAGCGGCTACGCCAGCATGATCATGCTCGCCACAGTTCCGCCCCTGTGGCGCAAGGTGATGGACCACCGCGTTCTCGAGCACTACCGAGGTGACATCACCCAGGTCAACATCGCGCCGAAGAAGCGGGCCAAGATCCTCGCAGCCTACGGGGTGAACGCATGAACGCCTACATCTGCCCGATCTGCGACTACAAGTACACCGAATCGACAGGCGCTGCGCGAGAAGGCTTTCCGCCCGGCACGCCGTGGTCGAGTATCCCGGACGACTGGTGCTGCCCCGACTGCGGCGTCCGCGAGAAGGTCGACTTCACCCTCGTCACGCAATCCTGATCGAAATACCCACCGGTGAAAGGAAAACCGATGTCCGAGACTGCCACTGCTTACAGATTGTTCCGCTGCCTCCAGTGCGGGTTCGAATACGACGAAGCGATCGGCTGGCCCGACGACGGTATCGAGCCGGGTACTCGCTGGGACGAGATTCCCGAAGACTGGTCTTGCCCTGATTGTGGTGCTGCCAAAGTCGATTTCGAAATGGTGGAGGTGGACCGCTGATGACAGCGGTCAGCGAGCCCGACACACGCACCGTCGTGATCGTGGGCACGGGCATCGCCGGTTCCGGTGCCGCGCAGGCCCTGCGCAAGGAAGGGTTCGGCGGCAGCATCATCCTGATCGGCAGCGAACCTGAGGAGCCGTACCGCCGCCCGGCGCTGTCGAAGGAGTTACTGTCCGGGAAAGCGTCGTTCGATCGGGTTCGGTTGCGGCCGTCGACTTTCTGGAACGAGCAGGGTATCGATCTTCGGATCGGCGCAACTGTCACGAGTATCGACACAGATTCCCGCACAGTACTTTTAGCCGACGGTGACAGCATCGACTACGACGTTCTGATTCTTGCCACGGGTGGACGGTCCCGACGGTTGGCCGCGGAAGATTCTGAGCGCGTTCACTATCTTCGGGATATCGCAGACATGCGACGCTTGCAATCCCAGCTGATCGAAGGATCCTCGCTATTGGTGGTCGGCGGTGGCTTGATCGGATCGGAGGTGGCGTCAACGGCACGCGACTTGGGTTGCAGTGTGCAGGTTCTCGAAGCGCAACCGGTGCCCCTGTCCAGGCTGCTTCCACCGTCGATAGCGGAGAAGATCGCCGCGCTGCACGTCTCGGCGGGCGTCGCCTTGCAGACGGGAGTTGACCTCGAGACGCTCACGACGGGTGCCGACGGCGTCGCCGCACGTGCGCGTGACGGACGCGAGTGGACAGCGGACTTGGCCGTCGTCGCAATCGGATCCTTGCCCGATACCGATGTGGCTGCTGCGGCGGGTATTGCGGTGGACAACGGGATTTCGGTAGACGGATACCTCCGGACCTCCGTCGTTGATGTGTACGCGATCGGCGATGTGGCCAACGTGCCCAACGGTTTTCTCGGCGGCATGCACCGTGGTGAGCACTGGAACACCGCGCAGGACCACGCAGTTGCAGTTGCCAAGACCATCGTCGGGAAGGAAGAACCCTTCGAATCCGTCCCTTGGAGTTGGTCGAACCAATTCGGCCGCAACCTTCAAGTAGCTGGTTGGCCAGGCGCGGACGACACCGTGATTGTTCGAGGAGACTTGGACTCCTATGACTTCACTGCGATCTGCATGCGCGACGGAAATATCGCCGGTGCTGTGAGCGTGGGCCGGCCGAAGGACATTCGCGCCGTCCGAACCCTTATCGAACGCTCGCCGGACATCAGCGCCGACGTACTCGCCGATACAAACAGGGATCTGACCGAACTTGCGGCGGGTCTTGTCGCCTCACCGGTGCTCTGAGTGCACTCGTGACTTCTGTGGCTTGCGTGTCCACCGTTTTGACACCGAGCACGGGCGATGGAAATCTTCCCGATATGTCCACCGCTCGTGCCCGTGTCCCGTACCACGAGGCAGCTCGTCAACTCCTCCGTGCGTCAGCGCTCGACGCCACACGCGAACTCTTGACCGAGAAATCGTGGAACGACATCACGATGGCGCATATCGCGGAAGCTGCGGGCATGAGCCGGCAGACGTTGTACAAGGAGTTCACGTCCCGCCAGGGATTGGCGTCCGGATACCTCATCCGTTTCGTCGACGAGTTCCTCGAAGAGGTGGAACGCGAAGTAACGCTGCATCATTCGGATCCGCGGGGCGCGGTCTCGGCAGCCTTCCGTGCCTTCTTCGACGCCGGTGCACGGGATCCGATGGTGGTCAGCATTGTCGGTCCCCGGCCGCAGCACGACCTGCTGAGCTTGGTCACCACTGACGGGACTCCGCTGCTCGAACATGCGAGCGCGAGGTTGGCCGAGATCTTCATGACCAGTTGGGCGAACGTCGACCGCATCCATGCCGAGATGTTCGGCAGCACGATAGTGCGTCTGGCGATCAGTCACGTGACGTTGTCTTTCGGTACCCCCGATCAGATCGCCGAGAACCTGGGGGAGATGTTCGGGCCGTTCCTCGATCAGGTCATCGGTTCGGGCACAGTCGAACCGAACTGAGCCGACAGGATCGATACGGTTTCCGGGCTAGGACGGAAGTTCGATCGAGCGTGATCGCCGTAGTTCTTTGGTGGGAAATATCGTCGTTATGTGTGAATCCGCGTCTCACTTCTCGGTAGCGTGCCGGGCGTAGATCGAGGTGCGATCCGCAGGGGGTGGCTCTCGTGAATTTCCGTCAACGGTGGAGGAATTCGAAGATGAAGAGCCGCAACAAATCTCGAGTGATGTCGACAGTCGCGCTAGTTGCAACATTTGTCATGGCCGGTGCAGGTGTGGCAATTGCCGACGAATCATCGTCAGGGTCTTCCGGCAGCGGATCGCTCGGTTCCTCCGGTGCGGCAGCGGTTGATCCGTTGACCTTCGACGGTTGGGGCACGTGCCCGATCGAGGATCTCGAGGTGACGACGTGCGCCAGCGTCGTAGTTCGCGGAGGGACCATGAAATTGGGCGCACTTTCGGTGCCGATCCCGGACGGAAGCCTCAAGGTTGCGGGCGGAGTGAAATACGCGACCCAGCCGGACAACAGTTTCATCGAGACGTTCGTCGCCAAGCAGGACGGGTCCAACGGGGTCTATTCCAATCCGATTTCGGTACCCGGAGGTGCTCTCGGGATCGATACTCCGCTGGGACTGACTCAGATCAGCGCGACGGTGGAATCGGTGGGAGTCCCGGATCTGAAGGTTCTCGAGCAGGAACTCACCATGCCTGTTCGATTGAAACTGTCTAATCCCTTGCTCGGTGACGATTGCTACATCGGTTCGGTTTCGAATCCGATCAACCTTCACCTGACCACAACCGGAAACCCTCCGTCGGAAGCTATCGGTGAGTTCCCCGGTGCAGTGTTCCCGGCAGTCCCACATTCGGATGCGGTGTTTGCGGCGCCGGGAGCCAGCGGGTGTGGACCGCTGGGTGCGCTCAACTGGGCCGTGAATCTACGCGGGGGAGTGCCGGCGGCCAGCGGAAAGAACTCTCTCACCACGTCGAGCGACGTCTACGCGGTGGCTGCACGAAAGGTGCGACCGCCTGCCTGACGGACGCGCGGGCGCTGGAACGTAAAACGAGGGCCGACCCGTGGGTCGGCCCTCGTTCTACACAATCAGGTCAGCTGACCTCGGGATCACGCACCGTGATGGTGCCGTCCCTAACCGCGTCGGCGATGCTGTCGTGCAGTTTCGGGCATCCGTCTTTCAATGCCGACGACTGCCCGGAAGCAATTGCCTCTTTGAAGGTGTGGCAACGCAGCGCCGGGTCGGAAGTCCACTGAACGCTGGTGTGTTTGTACGTGTTCTTGCGAACCAGTACGCACGCGCCGCATGCCTTGCAGTCGACTTCCTGCAGACCCGAGTCGAGGTATTCGTGCTTGTCCTCGATCGTCTGGGCCGCGATCGCCTCGAGCCGTTCCGTTTGCCCGGCAAAGTCCGGTGCCTTGGCCCAACGAGCCCACCGTGCGTCGGTTCCGATCGAGGCGCTCACGACTAGACCTCTGCTTCCTTCTTTGCCGCTTCTGCTGCAGCTTCCTTCTCGGCCTTCTGGCGTGCGAGGTTTTCCTCGACCTCGGCGTGCCAGGCTTCGTTTGCCTTGGTGGTGTCCACCTCGAACTCGAAGCGCTGCGTCATCTTCTCGGTGACGTCGGCCTTGTCCACGTAGAACTGCTCGTACCAGCGTCGTAGCTGGTAGACGGGGCCGTCTTCTTCGCAGAGAAGGGGATTCTCGATCTTGGTCTTGTTCTTCCAGATCGCGACGTCCTGCAGGAATCCCTCGCTGATGCCCTCGGTGAACTTGCCGGCCAACTTGTCGGCCATCTCGTCGGAGACACCCGTCGGCTTCTTCACCGTCACGCCCCACTGCAGCACGAACGAGTCCGGGCTGATCGGGTAGTGGCAGTTGATCAGAACACTCTCGACCTCGTATCCGCTGTAGCTGTTCCACAGGGGATTGACCATGTACGACGGTCCGTAATACGCAGCTTCGGAGCGAAGAAGCGTGTCGCCGCCGTACTGGGAGGCCATTCCGATGTCGGGACGACCCGTGGTGTTGAGGTACTGAGTGGCGATCTCACCTTCGAAGACGTTCTTGAAGTACGTCGGGAAGGCGTAGTGGATGTAGTAGAAGTGCGCCATGTCGACCACGTTGTCGATGATCTCGCGGCAGTTGGACCCCTCGATGACCATGGAGTTCCAGGTCCAGTCGGTCCATTCGTCGCTGTACGCGCCCTCGATACGAGGAATCACGATCTCTTCGGGCGGCGGATTGCCCTCGGGGTCGTTCCAGACGAAGAGCTGACCGTTCTGCTCGAGGGTCGTCCACGCGCGGGTGCGTGCGAGCGGAGGCACGCGGCGGGCATAAGGAATGCCGGTGCACTTGCCGTTGCCGCCCCAGCGCCAGTCGTGGAAGGGGCAGGCGATGGAATCGCCTTTGACCTCGCCTTGTGTGAGGTCACCACCCATGTGACGGCAGTATCCGTCGAGAACTTTGATGTCGCCCTTGCTGTCGGCGAACACCACGAGCTTCGTACCGAAAGCCTCGATCGCGTGCGGTTTGCCGTCCTTGAAGGTCTTCAGTAGACCCAGGCAGTGCCAACCGCGGGCGAAACGAGTTTGCACCGTTCCGACGTCGATCTCGCGAATCTGCGCCATTGTGACCTCACATCCCTTCTAGCTGTTAGTAGAACACGTTATAGAACTCGATCCGGTTCCGCCAGATTTTGGGGGCACTTGTTACAGCATTGCGGCCACAAACGGGACCTTTGTCAGCGTCTCGACCGAAAAGAGAACGTGTTCTAGTCTCAAGTGTAAGTGAACCAACCGATCGAGGAAGACGGGAGCGTCGAAGTGGGTAACCATGACAGCCACGAGGTGATGCAGAGGCTCGACGCACTACTGCCGGCACTGCGCGAGCGCGCACAGGAGACCGAGGATCTGCGTCGTATCCCCGACGAGTCCATCAAGGCTCTTCAGGAAACAGGCTTCTTCCGCTTGCTGCAGCCGAAGCAGTGGGGCGGATACGAAGCCGATCCGGTGCTGTTCTACTCCGCGGTCAAGAAGATCGCCAGCGCGTGCGGTTCCACAGGGTGGGTCTCCTCGATCATCGGGGTACACAACTGGCACCTCGCCCTCTTCTCTCAGCAGGCGCAGGAAGACGTGTGGGGCAACGACACTGACGTTCGCATCTCGTCCTCTTACGCCCCGATGGGTATGGGTGAAGTAGTCGAGGGCGGATACAAGGTCAACGGTGCGTGGGCGTGGTCCTCGGGTTGCGACCATGCCAGCTGGGCCGTTCTCGGTGGTCCGGTGTTCAAGGACGGCCGCGCAGTCGATTTCGTGAGCTACCTGATTCCTCGCGAGGACTACCAGATCGACGACGTGTGGAATGTGGTCGGTCTGCGTGGAACCGGCTCCAATACCGTTGTGGTCAAGGATGTTTTTGTTCCCAAGCATCGCGTGCTGAGCTTCCGGGCGATGAGCGAACTGACCGCCCCGGGCCTCGAGAACAACACCGCGCCGGTCTACAAGATGCCGTGGGGAACCATTCACCCCACGACGATCTCGGCACCGATCGTCGGAATGGCTTACGGAGCTTACGAAGCGCACGTCGAGCACCAGGGCAAGCGTGTGCGCGCTGCGTTCGCCGGCGAGAAGTCGAAGGACGATCCGTTTGCCAAGGTGCGCATCGCCGAGGCGTCCAGCGACATCGACGCCGCGTGGCGTCAGCTCTCCGGCAACGTCGCCGACGAGTACGCGTTGATCCTTGCGGGCGAGGAGGTTCCGATGGAACTGCGGCTGCGCGCTCGACGTGACCAGGTGCGCGCCACGGGCCGCGCGATCGCCTCGATCGACAAGCTCTTCGAGAACTCCGGCGCCACGGCGCTGCAGAACGGCACTCCTATCCAGCGTTTCTGGCGCGATGCTCACGCTGGTCGCGTCCACGCCGCCAACGATCCCGAACGCGCCTACGTCATGTTCGGAACCGGCGAATTCGGTCTGCCGATCACCGACACGATGGTCTAGAGGAGGCTCAGTGACAACCACCGAAGAAGCCCTCACCTACGAGTCCACTTCACGGTTCGCGCAAGTGCGCCCCGATCTGAAACTGCACTTCCACGAGGCGGGCGTCGGAAACGACAAGACCATCGTGCTGCTGCACGGCGGTGGCCCAGGCGCGTCGTCGTGGTCTAACTTCGCCCGCAACATTCCGGTGTTGGCGAAGAGCTTTCACGTCATCGCCGTCGATCAGCCCGGTTACGGGCAGTCCGACAAGCCGACGGAGCATCCGCAGTACTTCGTGCACAGTGCGTCGGCGCTCAATGATCTTCTGGATACGCTCGAGATCACCGGTCGCGTTGATCTGCTGGGCAATTCGCTCGGTGGTGGCGCTGCTGTTCGCTTTGCGCTCGACTACCCGGACCGTGCGGGTCGCCTCGTTCTGATGGGCCCCGGCGGTCTGAGTGTCAACCTGTTTGCGCCGGACCCCACCGAGGGCGTCAAGAACCTCGGAAAGTTCAGCTACCAGCCCACCCGAGAAAACCTCGAAGCATTCCTGCGGATCATGGTCTTCGATCAGAAGCTGATCACGCCGGAACTCGTCGACGAACGTTTTGCTGCCGCCAGCACTCCCGAGTCGCTGGCTGCGGCCAAGGCGATGGGTAAGTCCTTCTCCAGCGGTGACTTCGAGCTCGGCATGCTCTGGCGCGAGGCGTACAAGCTTCGTCAGCGTGTGTTGCTGATCTGGGGCCGTGAGGATCGGGTCAACCCTCTCGACGGCGCACTGGTCGCGCTCAAGATGATCCCGCGCGCGCAGCTCCACGTCTTCGGCGGTTGCGGTCACTGGGCGCAGCTCGAGAAGTTCGACGAATTCAACCGGCTCGCAACCGACTTCCTGCTCGACGGAGGTAAATGATGGGTATTCGATCTCTGGCGTACATGCGCATCGGGGCCACCGACATGGCTGCGTGGCGCGAATACGGACTCAAGATCCTCGGAATGATCGAGGGCAAGGGCGTCGACGCGGAATCGCTGTATCTGCGTATGGACGACTTCCCGGCGCGTCTTGTCATCGTTCCGAACGACACGGACCGTCTGCTCGTCTCGGGTTGGGAAACCGCGAATGCCGCTGAGCTGCAGGATATCCGTGACAGGTTGTCGGCAGCCGGTGTTCCGTTCAAGGAAGGCACGGCGGAGCAGCTCAAGGACCGTCGCGTCGTCGAGATGATCGCGTTCGAGGACACCTCGGGCAACTCCCTCGAGGTGTTCCACGGAGCTGCTCTCGAACACCGCCGGATCGTGAGCCCGTACGGGCACAGGTTCGTGACGGGTGAGCAGGGCCTCGGCCACGTCGTGCTCACCACCGATGACGACGATGCTTCGCTGCGGTTCTACCGCGACGTACTCGGATTCAAGCTTCGCGACTCGATGCGTCTGCCTCCGCAGATGGTCGGCCGGCCCGCGGACGGCGACCCGGCGTGGCTGAGGTTCCTCGGCTGCAACCCGCGTCACCACAGCTTGGCGTTCCTGCCGTTGCCCAACCCGACGGGCATCGTGCACCTGATGCTCGAAGTGGAGAACTCCGACGACGTCGGACTGTGCCTCGACCGGGCACTGCGCAAGAAGGTCAAGATGTCGGCGACTCTCGGTCGCCACGTCAACGACGAGATGCTCTCGTTCTACATGAAGACTCCAGGCGGGTTCGACATCGAATTCGGTTGTGAGGGGCTAGAGGTCGAGGACGAAAACTGGATCGCGAGGGAAAGCACGGCCGTGAGCCTGTGGGGTCACGACTTCACGGTGGGAATGAAGCCGTGAGTTCGCCCGACGCGTCGGTGAGTGCGGAACAGGCCATCGATCCACGCCAGTTCCGCACGGTTCTCGGGCAATTCTGCACGGGTATCACCATCATCACGACAGTCGACGACGGTGAGCCGGTCGGGTTCGCGTGTCAGTCTTTTGCCGCCCTGTCACTAGACCCGCCTTTGGTGTTGTTCTGCCCCACCAAGGGTTCTCGGTCGTGGGCGGCAATCGAGCGGACCGGGAAGTTCGCCGTCAACGTGTTGGCGGAGGAACAGCAGGCGGTGTGTGCTCGTTTCGGATCACGTGAGCCGGACAAGTTCGCCGGTATCGATTGGACGCCATCACCGTTGGGCTCGCCGATCATCGACAAGTCGCTTGCCCACATCGACTGCACAGTGGAAACAGTCCACGACGGCGGTGATCACTACGTCGTCTTCGGACGTGTGTCGTCGATGAGTGAGATCAAGACCGAACGCCCGCTGCTCTTCTATCGCGGGCAGTACACGGGCATCGAGCCGGACAAGACTGTTCCGGCTACCTGGCGTGACGATCTCGAAGCGTTCCTGACGACCACGACAGAAGATACCTGGCTGTAGGGGGCAAGCCCCCTGTGCGCCTTTTTGGTAGTGGTAACTACCAAAAAGGCGCACAGGGCCGGAGGCCCTACAGCGAAAAACAGGTATGACAGAAGTCGTCACCGAACGGCGTCAACAGGATGCTACGACGCACTATCTTGTTCGATCGGCCGGCGCGCTTGACCGCCTCGATCACCGATGGCTGCACCTCGACCACCTGGTACCGGTCGGCCTCGACAGGCTCGCGTGAGAATGCCACCAAACCGAGCCGATGCAGGTTGTTCAGGTAGGCGCTGATGCGGTCCAGATGACGACAGCCCGCCAGTTCTCCGATCATCGACAGACCCTCGTCGATCATCTCCGAGCCGACACCGAACGGCCGCGCCGTGCGTACGTCCACGCTCGGTTGCGCACCGGAGGTGGCCAACAGCCGAAGAATTCGAGCTTCGTCGGGTGCGATCTCGTCGAGGATCCGGTCGTAGGCCGGGTGCAGATCGTCGCGATCGGTCACGTCCGCGGAACGGTCCAGCAACCTGTCGCCGCGTGCCCGCAGCGCCGCGAGAGTGGCCTCGACGCTCTGCTTGCGATTGGTACGAGTTGCCATTGCCGCCCGTAGGTTCTCGGTCCGCGAGCCGTCTCCGTTGGAGTTCTCGGCCCGACGTTCGGATTGAACATTGGCCGATTCAGCGGCCTCTGCCGCGGCTTCGGCGGCAGCCTGAACGATCTGCCGCGTCGCCTCCTTCGCTGTTCCGAAAGCCCACCCTGTCAGCTTGATCGACGTGAGCGTCGTCGTGGCGGTCAGCCCGACGAGGCTACGGATCAGACGCTTTTCGACGGATTCGACCGGCGTGATGTCCGCAGCCCAGTCGTACGATTCCGCTTCGACGATCATGCGATGGTCGTGCTCACTCATGCTCATACTCCGAATATTGCGAGGTGTAGGAAACCGGCAAACGAGCCCAGCACGGCCCCGTGTACGAACAACAGCCACTCGTCCTGCTTGACGGCTGAGCGTAGTAGTTCGCTGAAATCTTCCGGTGAAAGGATGCTCATGCGTTCGGTGACGAAGACACGAATCTTCTCCGACTGGTTCTCGGCGAACTCCGCGTCCTCGAAGACCCTTGGGTACAGGTCGAGCACTTCGGTGGTGGCCAGGCCGGGCAGACGCTTGTAGCTCTGCGAACCAACGGTCATCTTGACCACCGACTTTGCCCAGCCGGCTGCGTCGTCGACGGATTCGCGCAGTACCTGATCGAGCATCCGCCGCGTTCGGTCCGAGCGGGGACCTTCGAGGAGTTCGGTGCCGATGTTCTCGAGCGTCACGACGTGATCGGCGAGGGTTTTTGCGTACCCGGCGATGATCTCGGTGCGTCGCTTCAGGAAGAGCCCCTGCCTCCACGGCACCCAACGGTTGGGGGTGATCGGCTCGAAGATCATCGTGATGCCGAGGTAGTTCACGATGTATCCGATGATCACACCGCCGATGGGAAGCACCCACCACTGCGGAACCAGATGGAGGATTCCGACGAGCACGAAGCCCATCGGGAACCCGAAGTAGAAGCCGAAGTTCTGCATGAACCTGAGCTCTTTGTTGCCCATCGTGCGGAAGATGTCGTTGAGCAGTTTGGGGTGCGAGGAGAGGTAGCGGATCACCATCAGCTTCGCGTCGATGAACTCGTCGATGTCCTCTTCGATGCGGTCGGTGATCATGCGCACGCTGGCCGGCAGATCGTCCTCCACCTTGCGGAAGACGGCCTCCTTCACCGACGTCGGAAGGTTGTGCCAGAGCTGAGGATTCTCGGCCGTCATGATTCTGGTGACCACGCCGCGCACTTCACTGCGGGAGATGTTCACCAAGTGCTCGGCGATGCTGTCCGGGTCCAGGACGCGATAGAAATCGGCGATGCTGCCGACTTTCGCGAGGGATTTGTCGACGGCGATCGACGCCATCTTCTCCGCCCGCGAGGGGACGATGCCTTGCCAACCGAATCTGCCGTCGCTGGTGATCGCGGGGATCACCTGGACGCGTCGGGGGAGGAACGGGAAGAGCAGTTTGAGGCCGGGCACTTTGATCCCGTGGAAGTTGATCGGCGCAAAAAGCATCAGGACGCCCGACCAATTGGTGATGTACCCGATGATTCCCGTGAACAAAGGAATGGTGATCAACTGTTCGAGCAAGTGGTCCGGCACCGTCGCACATCCTCCTCATATCCGAGAACCTCACGTTCGGACATGATTGCCGAAACTTCGCTCTTCGTGGGTGTTTCGTTGGCTACTGCTGCGCCTTCCCAGTTGCGTCAGCATAGAGGCCCGACAATTCGGGCTGTAGGTGGGTAGGAAGTTGATGTAACCTCACGTACATGGTCAGTATTGCGCACAACACGACGACGCCGGTTCTCTTCCGGCGCATCGTTTAGCAACTGCTGACCGAACCCTTTCAGCCCCGGGAGTTATCGCCCCGGGGCTTTCCTGTTTCGTCGCTCCGTGTGCGTCTCCCCTTGAACGATTTGGAGAGCTCTCATGAGCGTTGACCACCGCGAACTCGGGCGCGACCTGGAGTTTTTCGCCGCCACCCCCATAGTCGGAGCCGGCCTTCCGCTCTGGTTACCGGACGGCGCCGTCATCAGGAACGAACTCGAAAAGTTCGCCGCCGAACAAGCAGCGCGCTCCGGTTGTCAGGGTGTCTATACCCCGGTTATGGCGAAGAAAGAGTTGTACGAGAGATCTGGTCATTGGTCCAAGTTCTCGGAAGACATGTTCCCCGAAATGAAGATAGGCGGAGAGTCATTTCTCCTTCGTCCGGCTAACTGTCCTCATCACGCTCAGGTATTCGCCGCTCGCGGTCGTAGTTATCGCGAGCTACCTTTCCGCGTTCGTGAACTCGGCTCGATGTTCCGTAGCGAACTCTCCGGAGTTCTCAGCGGATTGAGTCGAGTCCGACAGATCAATCTCGACGACGCACATGTCTTCTGTAGTCGTGAACAAGTGCAAGCGGAAGTGATCGTCGCGCTCGTCGCGATCGAGCGCTGCTACTCGACTCTGGGGATTGCCGAACGGGAGTACCGCCTCTCGATCAGAGGGGGAGAGGGGCAGTACCTCGGCACCGACGAGCAGTGGGCGGACGCTGAGGATCACCTTCGCGAGGCGCTGAATGCACGCTCGATCGAGTACGTGGAAGCGAAGGGGGAGGCAGCGTTCTACGGTCCCAAGATCGACGTCCAGGTGCGAGACGCGCACGGCCGCGAGGAAACACTCTCGACCGTGCAACTCGACTTCAATCAACCGGAGCGGTTCGACCTCGAGTACACCGCTGAGGACGGATCCAAGGCTCGCCCCGTCATGATCCATCGGGGCTTGCTCGGGTCGATGGAACGCATGACTGCGCTTTTGATCGAAAGGTTCGAAGGGCGGATGCCGCCGTGGCTGGCACCCAACCAAGTCTCGATTCTGCCCGTCGGCGACCGGCACCAGGTTGAGGCCGAGCGTTTGCGGGCCGATCTCGAGGCTCGCGATGCTCGAGTGGCGATCGCGCCTGACGGATCGTTGGGACGTCGCATCCGCGAGGCACGCACTCACCGTGACCCGTACATCGCGGTGATCGGGGACAACGAGGTGCACGGCGGCACCGTCGACGTTCTGGTCCCCGCGCGTGGTGGGCGGGTGGTCGTCGATGCGAGTGTGTTTGTCGCTCAGGTGGTCTCGGGCATCAAAGAGCGTGCCCTGCTTCCGGCAGACTTCTAGCCGACGGGAAGCTCGTGGAGGGCGCGCACCAGTGGCGCGAGTTCGGGTGTCTTGCATGCCTCGTCGAGCGCGGCCTCGAGGGTGGCGTCGTGCGTCGGCCGTGCGCTTTCGAGAAGCTCGCGGCCGGCCGGCGTCAGCTCGGTGTAGATGCCTCGACGGTCGTCGGCGCACAGGATGCGCGTCAATAGTCCTCGATCTTCGAGTCGATTGACCAAGCGCGTCGTGGCGCTGCTGCTCAGTGCGGCAGCGCGAGCCAACTGAGCCATCCGCATGTGCCAGCCGTCCTGGCGGCTCAACGCGTCGAGGACGGTGTATTCGACGACGGACAGTTTGTGCTCACGCTGGAGCGCGCGTTCCAGTTCGGTGTCGAGAGCGCCGTGCAGTGCTGCGAGCGTGCGCCACCCTTGCGAACGGATTTCGACGGCGTCGTCGGCGATCCCCATGTGATTCTCCTTGTCCGTTTCCTGCGACTCCAGGTTACCAGCTTGCGCATGTAGCGCGCGCGTGCAACTATTTATAGCGCGCCTGCAACTAATGCACACGCCCGCTAACGGCTTACGCGTAAATCTGTGAAAGGAACATCGAGATGCCATTGGGTCTCATTGCCCTCGCTATGGGCGGGTTCGGGATCGGCCTCACCGAATTTGTCATCATGGGCCTCCTGCCCGAGGTCTCGGCTGATTTCGAGGTCACCGAGTCCGTCGCGGGCTACCTGATCTCGGGCTACGCACTGTCGGTGGCGATCGGCGCGATCCTCCTGACCGCTGCCGTCACCCGCTTCGAGCGCAAGAAGGTCCTTCTCTCGCTCATGGTGCTGTTCATCATCGGCAACCTGATGTCCGCGCTCGCTCCCTCCTACGAGGTCATGATGGGCGGACGCATCGTCGCGGCGCTGTGCCACGGTGCGTTCTTCGGAATCGGCTCGGTGGTTGCCGCCGACATGGTCGCGCCCAACAAGCGCGCCGGCGCCATCGCGATGATGTTCGCGGGCCTGACCATCGCCAACGTTCTCGGCGTTCCGTTCGGCACGCTGCTGGGCCAGCAACTCGGATGGCGCTCGACGTTCTGGGCCATCACCGTCATCGGCGTCATCGCGCTCATCGGAATTGCAGCACTCGTCCCGACGACACCCGCCAGCACGACCGGCGGCGGATTGCGCGGAGAGTTGGGGGCGTTCCGCAACAAGCAGGTATGGCTCTCGATCGTCATCACCATCCTCGGCTACGGCGGAATGTTCGGAGCGTTCACCTACATCGCCTTCACCCTCACCGAGGTGACCGGCTTCGCGACGTCCAGCGTTCCGTGGCTGCTCATCCTCTTCGGCTCGGGCCTGTTCGTCGGCAACTTCCTCGGCGCCAAGGCGGCCGACCGTTCGCTCACGAAGGCGCTGGTCTGGATTCTCGCGATCCTGACCGTCGTTCTGATCGTGTTCGCCGCCACCGCGGAGAGCAAGGCCATGACTGTGATCTCGCTGTTCTTCATGGGCGCCTTCGGTTTTGCGACGGTTCCCGGTCTGCAGATGCGGATCATGAACTACGCGTCGGCCGCACCGACCATGGCGTCGGGTGCCAACATCGCCGCCTTCAACGTCGGCAACGCACTCGGGGCATGGCTGGGCGGAATCACCATCGCCGCGGGACTCGGCTTCACCTCCCCGATCTGGATGGGGGCGGCGGTCACTGTCGCCGGTCTGCTGGTCCTGATCGTCGCGGCGAAGATCGACCGCCCGGCAGCGTCAGAGCAGTCGACGATGAGCACCTCGCTGCACCCGACCGCCGCCTGAACCTGGCCATTGCGCTCTGACCCCATCGCGTGAACGTATCGCTCCCCTTGTCCAACAAGGGGAGCGATACGTTCACGCGGGTCAGGTGAGGCGGAATTCGGCGGTCACCCCGGAGAAAGGCGTGATCGCGCCGCTACCCCGAGCCTTCGACGCACCGAAGTGTTGGACTCGATACGTACCCGCCGGAGTATCGGCCGGAACATCCCACGTGATGCGCGCGACGGAACCGTTGCTCCCGACCCGGCGCCAGTGCAGTTTGGTGGACCAGTCGTTGTCGTCGGCGACCCGTGTCCAGGATCCGCCGGTATTTCGCTGGATCTCGTAGAAGGTCCCGTTTCGGTGAGTGTCGTTCTTGGGGTGGCCGGTGACGAACTCGACGGCAACCTGCGCACCCGGTGAGCTGTCGCCGGGCTGGACGGTTGCATCGCCGAATTGTGTTCCCGGCAAGGGCTCGTCGAAGTCGACGCCAGGTCCGAAGCTGGGTTGGAACCCGGACAGGTCGGCCGGAGCGGGGCCGCGAGGAGGTTCGGTGCCGTCGCGCATCGCGGCTGCAAGGGCGGCATACCCCTGCTGATAGGCCGGCAGTGTGTAACGACCGAACATCGTCGAACCGCCCTCGTACTGCTGCGAATCGTATTCCTGTGGTGTGGTGCAGTAGCTCGAGTACGAGTTCGCGTATCCCTGGAAGATGACGTTCTCGAGGGGAACCCCAAGCTCCTCGGCGACGGTTCGACGCACTCGTAATCCGGAGACGATGGTGAATTCCGCAGGGCCACCGACGATGTAGAACTGACCGATCCGCAGGATCTGGATCTTGAGTACGTTCTGCACCCATCCTCCCGGTGGCAGCAGGCCGACCGGAACGACTACGAGTTTGGGCGCCTGTGCATCCTGAAGCCATTGAGGCACAGGAGCATCCATACCGCCCAGGGCGTCGATCATGGGGTTTCGGGTGCCCTCGGGGAAGATCGGGATTGCCGGTCCGTCCTCGACGCTTCCGGCGCTCATTGCCGCGCCGATCGCGGCCGGAGCGGTGCGGTGCTCGCGTCCGTCGGGGGTGAATCTTCCGCTCACCACCTGATTTGCCATGTCCAGGTACATGATCCGACTGTCGACGCCACCGGTGACGGTGTCGGACGCCGCGTCGAAGGCAGTTCGAGCCGCCGCTACCTGGCGCAGCCCGATGATGCGTGCGTTCTCGAATTCGTCTTCGGTCGGTCCGCGTCCGGGCTCGAGGAAGAGGTTCGGTGACATGTCGCCGCTGTTGGTCTGCGGAAAAGCAGCAATGAAGCTGGTGTCGCCGTCGAGGTAACGCACACCCCGGTCGTCGTGCTCCCAGAAGTACGCCGCGGCGCCCTTGTTGTCCCCGGAGATGAGATGGTTCTCGTTCGTGAGCGAGGCGCAGTGGGTGGCGAACCAGTTGATCGCCCCGATGTCCTTGCTGCCCCGACTGATACGCATGACACGCATGTGGTGGTCGTTGCCACCGGGGTAGTAGGCCTTGTCCTCTTCGGGATTGAGGTCGAACGCCACTCGCGATCGGTTGACGCTGGCATCGGTGAGATCGGACCGCCCGAAACGGACCGTGCCTGGCGCCAGGTTCTCGTGCGCAGCGCTGATCGCCTCGACCATGCCGTTGACCTCGGCTTCGAACACCTGCAGTTCGAAGCCGAGAACTGCGAGGTTGTACGCGTAGTTGTGCGAGGCCCCGCCACATGCCGCGTGTGAATGGATGGCCGTCAACATGACGTTGCGTTCGGTGTAGATGTCACCGAACCTCCCGGCCAGTCGGCGCAGGACCTCGTCGTGAACGGACTGGAAGATCATGCAGTTGTCGACGCACACGTAGGCGACCCGCGACCCGCCGGACTCGAAGATGAAGGCGCGTGCGCGCATTCGCTGGTGCAGGCCTTCGGCGCGTTGATCGAAGCTCGAGTAGCCCATCATGCCGACTTCGGCGACCGGTCCGGTCACGTCGGAAATTCCGACGCCCACCTGCAGTGACGCCGACGACTTGTCGGTGCGTGCGGGTGAAACGGTGCGTGCCGGCGAAGCTGCGACGGCCTGGTTCGTCGACAGAGCGGCGAGCGCAGGTGCGGCGGCAGCGCCTGCCAGTACGGTGCGTCGGGTGATCTGCACGAGTGTCCTTTCGGGCGGTCTGACGCGAGTTGGTCAACCGTCCAGGAGTGTAGCCCGAGTCACACGTGACCGAAAGGGGTGCCGTCGGCCGACACTCAGATTGTTGTGGCCTCCCCGAACGTCATCGCCAGGTTCTTGATGGTCGTGGTCATCAGGGCCCGGCGGGGGAGTCCCAGTTTCCGAAGCTCCGCCGCCATCGGGTGACTGCCCAGTTGAACCTCGGCTCCACCAGGGCGCGATTTGACGCCGGTCGGTGCCATGTCCCACGACGTGCACCTGGTGGCGCCGTCGAGATGTGAGTACGCGGCCAACGACATGTTGGCTCCGCCGCCCGGCACGCTGACGCCGGATTTCACACTCAACTGTGTGATGAGTTTGCCGTCGCGAGAGACCGATCCGCGCTTGACCGAGCCGACGTGCTCGGTGTCGAACTCGGCGAGCACCTTCGGGAATCCCCAGATTTCCCGGCCGGCGGCCTTGGTGAACTCGCCGTCCACCGGCAACTCGTGAATGAGTGCCCCTGCAGTTCCGGCAGCGAGCGAACGTAGATCTCCCAGCACCGAGGTTTCGGGAGGCGCAGTGTGGCTGCGCACCATGTACGTCACTCCGAATTCGTTGTACGGCCCCAGATCCCCGTCGATGTAGTCGACAAAAACCAGGCCGCACAGCGCCCGGCCAGGACGGTACTGGAGCACGGTCAAGCCGGTGTAATCGATGATCGACTGCGCGGTTGTGCTCGGTACCGAGTACAACGCCATGAAGGCAGACGCGGTGCGAACTTCGACGGGCATCTCGACCCTCTTGCCCAGAATCGTGTAGCTCATGGCGCTACCACCCCACGGAGTCCGTCGGAGCCGTAGACGGGTTCGAGCATCGAGCGGAAATCCGGTCCGCGGCGCAGCATTTGGCCTCCGTCGACGTTGATGATCTGCCCGGTGATCCAGGTGGATTGCGGTCCGAGTAGGAAAGAAGCGAGTCCGGCGACGTCCTCGACCTCGCCGACGCGTTCGAGCGGCGTGTTGGCCAGGTAGTCGTCCAGGATGGGGCCACCGTCGGTGATGAGCGCGACCAGATCCGTTCGGGTCAGACCCGGCCGGATCGCATTGACACGAATGTTGCTGGCGCCCAGTTCGTCTGCCGCCAATTGCACCAGGTGGTCGACGCCGGACTTCGAGACGCCGTACGCGCCGAACCAGCGATGTGTGTTGCTGCTGGCGATCGACGAGATCGCGACGATGGATCCACCGCCTCCTGCCACCAGTGCCCGCGCGCCGTGCTTGATCGTCAGCATGGTCCCCGTGACGTTGAGGTCGACGGTGCGGCGCCAGGCGTCGACGTCGAGTTGCGTGACCGGTGCGATGGTTTCGTTCCCGCCGGCGCAGGCCACGACTCCGTCGAGCTTTCCGGTGACGGACACCGCCGCGGCGACAGCGGCGACGACGTCTGTCTCGATCGTGACGTCGGCGGGGGAGGCGCTGACCGATCCTGCGGCAGTCGCCTGCCGGATCGATTCGGCGGCAGCATCGAGTTTCTCCTTGTTGCGTCCGCAGATCGTGACGTGAGCGCCGGACGCAACGAGCGAACGAGCGATGCCCAGGCCGATGCCACTACCGCCGCCGGTCACCAGTATCGATGTGCCGGTGAAAGTGGGTATGCCCGCTGAGGCGGTGTCGTCGTCCATGCGTGTCTCCTGGTCGTTGCTCCGGCGGGCTCGCGTGCTGCTTCTGGAGGTTTTCCGGTCCGGCTTCGGTGAAAACGCCCCACGCTATATAGGAACAGGTTCTACTTATTGAGGCAAGGGTTGTGCGAGAGGTGGAGTGATGGCTACCAGACCGACCTTCGATTTGATCGACGGACGCTTCTACAGCGGAGACCTCGGGAATGTGCGCGACGCATACGCCTGGATGCGTGATCACGAGCCCGTGTACCGAGACGACGCCAACGGAATCACCGCGGCCGCGAGTTACGACGCCGTCGTCGCAGCCGAGCGGGATCCCGAACTGTTCTCCAACGCCGGTGGCATCCGCCCCGAAACCGGTCCATTGCCGCAGATGATCGACATGGACGACCCGCAGCACCTCACACGTCGACGCTTGGTCAATGCGGGTTTCACACGTAAGAAGGTCGAAGCCAAGGCCGGCCGTATCCGGGAGATCTGCGATCAACTGATCGACGCCGTCTGTGAGAAAGGAGAAGCCGACTTCGTCGCAGACCTGGCGGCACCGCTGCCGATGGCCGTCATCGGCGACATGTTGGGTGTCGTCCGGAGGAACGCGCGTTGTTTCTGCGGTGGTCGGACGATCTGGTGAAGGCATTGGGAAGCAACGCTTCCCAGGATCAACTGCAGGCCATGATGGTTGCGTACGTCGATTTCACCGCGTACATGATGCGAACCATCGCCGAGCGGAGGAGCGACCCGGCCGACGATTTGGTGAGCACGTTGATTCACAGTGCGGTCGACGGCGAAGCCCTCTCCGATCAGGAAATCGTCAACGAATCCCTGCTGATCCTGATCGGCGGTGACGAGACCACACGGCACGTGCTCAGCGGCGGCATGGAACAGCTACTGCGCCATCCGGACCAGCGCCGGGAGCTAGTCGACGATCCCGATGCCATTCCCTTGGCAATGGAGGAGATGCTGCGGTGGTCCTCGCCGATCAAGAACATGGCTCGAACCCTGACCCGTGACACCGATTTCTTCGGCGCGCAGCTGAAGGCAGGTGAGAAGATGCTGCTGCTCTTCGAATCGGCAAATTTCGACGAGTCCGTGTTCCTGAACGCCGAACGGTTCGATGTCGGCCGCACACCGAATCCACACGTGGCCTTCGGCTTCGGAACTCATTTCTGTCTGGGCAATCAGCTGGCCAGGTTGGAGGGGCGGATCATGTTCGAGCAACTCTTCGCCAGGCTGCCGGACATGGAACTTGCCACCGACGCGCCGTTGCAGCGGCGTGCGGCCAACTTCGTGTCCGGGCTCGAATCGATGCCGGTGCGGTTTAACTCTTCTGCCCCGTCAGCCGGGTAGTTGGCAGTTAGGAGGCGCAGCATCTTCGGAGAGGGGGCTGCCCGCCGGATTGACGTAGACGACCTCGAGCACCAATGGTGTTGTCTGCGAGTTGTTTCCGATGTGCACATGATCTGAACCGCTCGGTTCGATCAAAGTATTTCCGGCGCTGTAGATCCCGTCGACGGAGCAATCGGATCGGTAGTGGCTCAACGTGCCCTGCGCGATCAGCGCGTAGAGCGTCCCGTCGTGGAAGTGCCAACCGGTGGAACCGCCGGGGTCGATGGTGATCTGGCGCAGGATGTAGTCCTTGCCGTCGAAAGTCACCTGCCCGAGGATTTCCCCGTGTACTCCCGTGCTCGGTGTTGCCGACGCATTGATCGGCGTCAGAGACAGCCCGATCGCTGCGGACACTGCAAGCAGAACCTGATGGCGTTTACGCATGAGCGGCCCTCCCAGACGGATGTGCTCCTGAGTGTCCTCCGTCGATGCCCGGTTTATCCCAGTTTTCGTGGATCCAGCACTGCGAAGGCAGAGGTATGCCCTTGAGAGGCGGTTACGCTCGTGCCATGCTGCAAGTCGCGACGAGGCGCCGGAGCCAGCCGCCGCCTGCGCGCTTCATGTTCGAGGCATTGATCGATCCGTACCGCCAGCCCGCCCGGCACTGGCTGGAACTTCTCGAGAGCGAGATCGCACCGGAGATCGTCAGGGCTGAAGAACCGGAGCTGGTGATCTGGTCGTCGATCTGGCCGGACCGACCCGACGCCGTCATCCGATTCGACATCGAGGCGGTCGGAAACAGCACGATGCTGCGTTGGACGCTTTTCTTGGACGATCCGATACCGCCCGAGGCAGAGGTTGTCAGAATGCGAAAGCGGCTCAACACCTTGATCAATGCGAATCTCAGGTTCAACTTCGGCCAATAAGTCGGATCACTGCCGCATTACTTGGTGTCGACTCGGCCGATCGGGTCGGCGTTGTCGCTGAATGCGGCCCGGGCCGCTGGCCAGCTGGTCTCATCGATGCGCAACGTGGTCCGAAGGTAGGCAGTACTCATCCGTTGGATGGCGGCGACCCGCTCTGGGTTCTCGTCAGTGGTCTCGGCGACTTCGTATCCGACGATTCCGCCGAGTGCGTGCTCGGCACCGTAGAAGGTCAGGAGGTCGGTGGCTCCTGGGCTGTGCGTGTAGGCGTCGGTGAACCAGTCAGGTCCGCGGCTGGACATCTTGGACTGGTCGTGGTCGCCCGCGACGACGAGTGTCGGCGTCGTCAGTTCCTGGAACGAGGGGCGCATGAACGGGAAGTTCGCCTGCGCGAACGGATGCAGGTTCTCGCCGCCGAGACCGGTTGCCGCGAACAGGATTCCCGCGGTGACGCGACTGTCGGACATGTCCTGGCCGACCTGGCCGGCCTCGTCGAAGATCCTTGCTCCGAGGAGTGACTGAGCGGTTTGCCCGCCCCAGGAGTGACCAGTGGCGGCAACTCGACTGCGGTCGATGCGGCCGGCAAGCCCGGGCACGGCAAATTCGATGGTGTCGAGCTGATCAAGGATGCGTGTGAGATCCGCGATTCTCTCGGTCCAGATCGTCGGGAAAACCGGGTGGTCGAACCCGAAACCGTTCCGGCGCGAGTCCAGATGTGTCGGCTGGATCACCACGAATCCGTGGGATGCCCAGAATGCCGTGAGTGGCGAGTATCCATCGAGGTTCCAGCCGTTGCCGTGGGAGAACACCACAACGGGGAGGTTCGTGCCTGCTGCCGGAGCAGACACACGTACTTCCAGCGGGACAGGTCGATCGGGGGCGAACAACTCGACGGGGGCAACGGAGACGACCGGGGTGCCGGCGCCGATGATGCCGTTAAGAGTGTCGATCATTGATGAGGTCATGGCAAGTTCCTTGCTGAGGCTGCACCCTGCGATACTGTTTATCGGAGCGTCGCTCCGCAACATTACGGAGCGTTGTTCCGTAATGCAAACATATGTTGTGAGTCAGCGAGGAGTGCACATGGCTGATGCCCAGGACGAGCAGTCGCGCGTCGCGTCTCCCAAGCAAGTCGGTCGCCCACGTCGAAGCGAGCAGGCGCTGCTCGACGCGGCGGCAGCAGTGTTCGTGGAGTCCGGAGTCGACGCTCCGGTGCGGGAGATTGCGGCGAAGGCCGGCGTCGGCATGGGGACGATCTACCGCCACTTCCCGACGCGTCCCGAGTTGGTGGTAGCCGTATACCGACACCAAGTCGAGGCGTGTGCGGACGCGGGCCCACAGATGCTCGCGGAGAGTGCAACGCCCGAGGCGGCTTTGCGGGCATGGGTGGCTTTGTTCGTGGAGTTCCTGGTAACCAAGCATGGGCTCGCCGGTGCACTGCAAGGAGACAGCGCCGGGTCCGACGCTCTGCATATCTACTTCGTCGACCGCCTCGTTCCGGTATGTGACTCCCTCCTCGCGGCAGCGCTCGAGTCCGTTGGCACTGCTTCGCGGGTCGATGCGTACAACGTGCTCAAAGGCATCGGGAACCTTTGTATCGGTGCTGGGTCCGATGACCGGTACAAGGCCGAGGTCCTTGTACAGCTATTCATCTCGGGCGTACTCGCGCGGGAGGTTCGCTGACGCTCGGCAGTCAGATCAGCTCCGGATTCTCGGCGTACACCTCTTCGAGGATCGACATGTCGAACAGTTGCTCCGCCGTAATCTCCAGCCCCGCTTTCGACAGTGCCGCGATGTTCTGTTCGATCAGTTGTGTTGTCATCGTGAACAACCCGTTTGCTTTGGTATCTGCCGACACCATCAGATCATTCTGGGCGGTGGCTTCCTTGATCTGTTCTTCGAGTTCCATGTTCTGGTCCTTGTTCTTCAGCTCAGGGCCCTGCCACCGTCAGCATCCCTCGAAACGAACTCCACTGCACACGAGGCCGATGACGAACAATTCTTGTTCCTTGGCAGAACACAGCACCGGGCACGGCTGCCCGGTGCTGTGTTGGAGGCGTACGTTCCAGAGTCGGCTACGGGAGGGTCGGAAGATAGCTCGGCGATTTCCGGATCTGGGCAGCGTGCTCGTACGCGTAGGCGAAACTGATCAGTTTTGCGTCGTCGAGGCGTGTACCGAGGAATGAAAGACCGAGAGGTAACTCTTCGCGCGCGTATCCGGAGGGGACGGTCACCATCGGGTAGCCGGCGAGCGCTGAAGTGCGGGTTGAACTGGCAAATTGTGGGCCTTCACCCCCTCCTCGGTAGTCGATACCTGGGGCCGGCAGTTCGGTAGGCGTGACAATCGCATCCAGGTTGTTGTCGACAAGAGCGTCGTCGATTGCCGTTTGTGCGCGTCCGGTCGCGGCTTCACGGTGGGCGCGGTACGTGGGATCGGAGAGGTTGCCATCTGTATGATCGGCCATTTCAAATAGCTCTTGCCCGAAACCCGTCAACTCTTCCTGGGCATTTTGGCGGTTGTATTCGATCAGGCCGGTCAGGTCTCCGGGGTGTTCGCCGGGAGTATTGGCGAGATATTGGTTGATGTCATGTTTGAACTCGGTGAGTACTGCGGGGAGCAAATGTTGTGAGACGACGTCGGCGTCGGTGGTGATGTTGACCTCGACAGCGGTGGCGCCGAGATCTTGTAGTTGTTCGACGGCGGCATCGAAGGTTCTGTCGACGTCAGGATCGATCCCGGCCCGGCCCTCGCGCCATATTCCGATACGTTTGCCGCTGAGTGAGTTTGGGTCGAGCATGTTCTGAAAATCTGCGGGTAGGGAACCGGCGACGTCAGCACTGTCCGGATCGGACGGATCGGACCCATATATCACCGACAATGCGAGTGCTGCATCTTCCACGGAGCGCCCCATCGGGCCGGGACTGTCATGTCGTGAGGTGATCGGCACAACTCCGGAACGGCTCACCAATCCGAGGGAAGGTTTGATGCCGACCGTTGAGGTGACACTTGCGGGGCACGCTATCGAACCGTCGGTGTCGGTCCCGATAGTGACGGCGGCCAAACTGGCCGCAGCAGCGACGGCCGACCCGCTCGAGGATCCACAGGGGCTGCGGTCGAGAACGTAAGGATTGTGTGTTTGGCCGCCAGTCGCACTCCAACCGGCGATCGCCATCGGCGATCGGAAGTTCGCCCATTCAGACATGTTCGTTTTTCCCAGGATTACAGCGCCTGCTTTACGCAGTTGATCGACGAGAAATGCGTCGTCGGATGGACGTGAGTTGAGTAGCGCAGTCGAACCTGCTGTGGTCGGTTGGTTGTCGGCAGTG
The DNA here is from genome assembly GCF_001942025.1 of Rhodococcus sp. YL-1. Classification (NCBI taxonomy): domain Bacteria; kingdom Bacillati; phylum Actinomycetota; class Actinomycetes; order Mycobacteriales; family Nocardiaceae; genus Rhodococcus; species Rhodococcus sp. YL-1. The sequence goes on from NZ_CP017299.1 coordinate 864,960, forward strand.
TCCATATTGTCTTTGAGCAGAACTGGAATTCCGTCCAAAGGGCTGAGAGGACCGTGGTCTCGGCGCGACTGATCGCGGGATCGCGCGATATCGATTGCATCCGGATTCACCGTGACAACCGCACCAAGTTGTGGATCGAGAGTCTCGATTCGTTCCAGGTACGTCGCGGTGAGATCTTCGGACGTCAGGCGGCCTTCGTCGATTGCGTTTTGCAGATCAACGATTGCGGCGTCTTCCACATCGAATTCTTCGCGGTCTGACCGGGTGGCCGAGGCAGCCGTTGCTGGCGAGTTTGTTGTCTGAGTGGAATGGCATCCAGAGGTCAGACCTATTGCAGAAGAAACAATTACGGTGCTCAGTACGAGTATTCTGGCCGATCTCAGCATGAGTTCTCTCCTTGGGAATGCCTTACGTTGTTGTGAACTCAATTATGAAAACCACAGCCGTGGAATGGGATACAGCTGGACACACCGTTCTTTGGTGTAGATGGGTATACCTCGATCATGCTTCGCCAGGTGAAACTCCGAGGCATTCCAGGCTATGTGGAGACCGGCGAAGGTGGACGAGGCGGCCACGCTCAGTTCAATCGCATTTGATCGAGACCGCCCTGCCCGTTTTCATGTCAAGCCACTCGCTTGGCGGTGCGGCCGCGGAATTCGAGCATCACGGCGCGACCGGTGTCGTCGGTGACGAAGCGTCCCAACGCCCGGGTGGTGTCGGCGCGCGCAGCGAAGTCACGGTCGTTGAGGAAGGCGATCGGGATTGCCGGCGGCCAGACGATGTCCTCGTATTCACCGAGATCCTGCGCGCTGCCCATCCGGATGCCGATTCCCTCGTCACCGGGGGCGACGGTCATCGTCAGTGAGCCGGCCTGATACTTGCCCAGGACTGCGTCGACGGCAGCGGGTTCGGGCTCGACCACGTCGAGGGATGCCGGCGTGGGTAGTTCAGTGAGGTTGGCCATGCACCAGTCGACGATCTTCTTGCCGATTCCGCCGCCGAGGGCGTTGGTCAGCACGGTGACGGCGAAGTTCTTCTCGGGCACTGTCATGAACTCGGAGACCTGGAGGTTGCTCACGTTTCCGCCATGCCGTACTACCTGCGTGGTTCCGTATCGAGTCAACAGCCATCCCAGGCCGACTTCTTCGAACATCATCGCGGCGGGACGCTGCGGCTTCTGCATCAACAACCGGGTGGACTCGTCGAGTGGCTGTCCTTCGCCGGGGTGTTCGCCAGACAGTGCGTAACGTGCCCAGACGAGTTGGTCTCGCACCGAGGACCACATTCCGCCGCAAGGGATCATGCCGCGGTCCAGTCCGGTTTCGTTGGACACGAACGGCACACCGTCGCGGATGTAGTGACCGAGTGCGAACCGGTGGGTCATCACGTCCCAGGACAGGAAGGCCGAGTTCTTCATTTCGAGGGGGTCGAGCACGCGCTGCTTGACCAGCTCTTCGAAGGTCAGTCCGCTGATCTTGGCCACGACATGTCCGGCGAGAACGAATCCGGAGTTGCTGTAGGAGAAGACTTCTCCGACGGGAAATTCTTGTCGCAGTTCGTTCAGCCGTGAAACCGAGCGTCCCAGGGCGTCTTCGCCCCAGCCTGCCGAGAAGCCGGTGAATCCGCCGGTGTGGGTGAGGAGGTGACGCATCGTGACTGTGCGCGTGGCTGTTTCGTCGGCGAAGGTCAGTCCGGGGACGTACTCGACCAACGGGGTGTCGAGATCGAGTAGGCCGTCCTCGACGAGTGCCATCGCGGCTGTTGCGGCGAACACCTTTGTGGTGGAGCCGATCATGAACATCGTCTTGTCGGTGACCGGGAGTTGGGTTTCGACGCTCTCGATGCCACTGGTGACGACGATGTCCTTGTCGTCGTGCACGATGCCGACCGAGACGCCGGGGATGTTCGCCTCGACCCTCCACTGATCGACGAGCTTTTGAAGTTCATTTGTCATCGATTTTTATCCTCGCGTTTCCTGAAAGCGTGACGACGTGAATGTCGCCCGGTAATCGGATGAGATTCGGACTGGAATGTCGGGAACGCACGTTTGACGGGCACCAGTGACGGCTATTGGCCCGTCTGTCTGCTATTGCAGCAATTTACGCACGGTCTTTTCGTAATCTCATGCAGCGCAGCTATCTCAGTACTCGTACACCGGCGCCGACGAGGATGCCGCCAGCCGGTGCGTACAGGGATGTTGCGCCGTTGAAGTACATGTAGTTCGGTGAGACCGATATCGGCACTACGTCGAAGTCCGCAAAGAGCGCTTGCTCGGCGTCCTTCCAGACAGGACAGGATTGCTGCCCCGGCAGTACCGAGGCGGCGGCGGCGAGTTCGGCGTACTTGGGGTTGTCGATGCCTGCAAAGTTGGCCCCGGCCGGGGGCGTAGGGCCGGAAAAATATGGAAGGAATGTACTAGGCGCACTACTTTGAACGGCAAGTCCAATCGAGATGTCCCATGATGTGGGGTCCTTGGCGCCGTAGGTTTCCGAAATGACGAAGTTGTTGTCACCACCGCGTAGCTCGACGTGTGCACCTAGTGCCTCCCACCGATTCAGCACGTATTCAGCGGCTGCCGAAGACGTGTCTCGAGAGTTGTTGAACACCACATCGAGTACCAGCGGGTTGCCTTCCTTCGCCAGGATTCCGCCGCCGCCAGACCGCCAACCAGCGTCGTTCAGTCTCTTTTTCGCTGCCTCTACGTCAAAGTTCGGCAGGACGCCGGTCACACTGTCGTAGTCACACGACCGCGGCTCGCTTACAGCCAATGCTGTTGCACGCGAGCCTTTGCCTCCAGTATTGATCGCCGTGTAGTCCTCGAGGTCAATCGCTTGAAGAAGTGCAGCTCGGACTTCTTTGTCTGAAGTCGGCAACGCTGCATTGTTGTTGAAAATGAACTGACCCGACAAACTCGTATAGTCCATCGAGTCGAGGCCGACTGATTCGACTCGGTCGCGATCGGGCCCACCTATTGCTGCTGCGTTCACGGATCCAGTGAGGACGAGATTGGCGGTGGTTGCGGGATCAGAGACAACCTTGATTGTGACTGACTTGGGCACTCCTAGGGTATCGGAGGTGGTTTCCCCGTTAGGTCCCCATTCGTATCCCTCACGCCGTTCGAGCATCACGTGATCATTGGCCACCACTTCGGTCACTTGGAACAGGCCGGTTCCATTGCTGCCGTTCCGGATGCTCGACGGATCGTCCAGCGCTGCCTTGCACACGAGTTTGAGTCCGCCGATCCGCTCGAGAAGAAATGGAGCGGGCTCTGCGGTCATGACTGTTAGGACGTCACCGTCGGCCGTGGCCGCAGTCGATTCAGGCACGGATACGCCCAGCCACGGGGAACCATTCTTGGGATCTGCGATCCAATTGATGTTGTCGGCTGCGGTCTGCGCAGTGAACGGCGTCCCGTCCTGACAGGTGATGGACTTCTCGAGCGTGAAAGTCAGAGACGTTCCTGCGTCTGACCACGTTTCCGCGAGGTAGGGGCCAGTCGCACCTGTCTTCGCATCAGTAGCCAGTAATGAATCGTTTGTATAGGAGTTGATCGCCTGACCAGAGATCGAATTGGTGAGCAGGGGGTGAAGATTGCCGGGATCGGTGCTCACGACCGTTGTGAAACTGCCGTCCTTGGCGTAGTCGGTGGAGGATATGCCGTTGGGTAATGTGTTCCCGCATGAGGCAAGTGAGAGCAGGCCGAGCGTGACCAGAATGATGGTGGGCACTGAACGAACTTCCATCTGATTAACCTTTTGGGTTGAAGGATGCTTGTTCGTCAATGTTGCGGTATCAGTGTGGCTCCGGTCTCGTTTGATCTTCTCATTTTCAACAGCCAGATATGTTCGGACGTCACTTCCAACAATGGGTCGGATAGTTCACAATTGGCCGATTCAAATTCGGCCGTAGTGTCAGATCAACTCCGGATTCTCGGCGTACACCTCCTCGAGGATCGACATGTCGAACAGTTGCTCCGCCGTAATCTCCAGCCCCGCTTTCGACAGTGCCGCGATGTTCTGTTCGATCAGTTGGGGTGTCATCGTGAACAACCCGTTGGCTTTGGTATCTGCCGACACCACCAGATCATTCTGTGCGGTGGCTTCCTTTATCTGCTCTTCGAGTTCGAGGTTCTGGTCCTTGCCGTAGACCTCGACGGCAAGCCGTGCCGACTCTGCCGGATCGGCGACCGCATCCTTCCATCCTTGGATCTCGGCCTTCAGGAATGCCTTGAGTTTGTCCCTCTCGTTGTCGATGGTGGACTGGAGAACCGTGAACGATTCGGCGACCAACGGCAGGTTGTAGTCCGCGAAGAGGAAGTGGGCGTTGGGGAAACCTTTGGCGGCCAGTGTGATCGGCTCGTTGGTCACGTAGGAGACCCAGCCGTCCACCTCGCCGTTCGCCAAGGGGCTCGGATCGAACTGCGCGGGCACGATCGTCATCTGGCTTTCGGTCAGGCCGTTTGCTGCCAGGAGAGCTCCGAAGACGAGCTGATTGGAATCCTGGACGCCGATCTTCTTGCCGATCATGTCCTGTGGTGAGTTGATCGGTGCCGCAGCGGAACTGACAATCGCAAACGGATTCTTCTGGAATGTCGCACCGACGATCTTTGCCTCCAGTCCGTCGAGTACGGCGGGGGCTGTGAGCTGCGGTGCGGACATTCCGATCCACACCTTGCCGGTGTCCAGGCCGGCTTCGACGCCGGTGCCGGCTGCGCCACCTGCCACCAGGTCTACATTCCCGAACCCTGCATCCTTGTAGTACCCCTTGTCGAGAGCGAAGTACTCACCGGCGAACTCGATGTTCTTGATCCAGGACAACTGCACTGCAACTGTTCCGAATTCGGAACCGTCGTCCGTGGTTCCGCCACTCGAACTGCTGGAGTCACTGCTACACGCGAGCAATGACGCACTGCCGGCGACTGCGATGCCGGTCAGCGCGGAGTAGCGGAAGAAGGCCCTGCGGTCCAGCTGGCGGACGGGCTTGAATGGCGTCATGAATCGGAACACTAGGGCCAGTCGGTTTCGTTCAGTTTGCTTGGGAGAGAGAGTTTGTTGAGGTCGTGTTAACAGATGTCACGACTTGCCCGCCGAAGGACCGAAACGAGACAGAGCGATGCTTTCGAAGATCCCGACCACGGCGTAGAGGACGATCGACACCACGGTGATCACCACGATAGATGCCCACAATTCGTTGTACTGGTAGCGCGGAATGGCTTTGATCATGCTCGAACCCAAGCCTTGGCCGCTACCGAGCCATTCGCCGATCAGTGCTCCGATCAAGGCGCCGGGTACGGATACTCGTGCAGCGGCGAACACAGCCGGAAGTGCGGACGGCACGGACACCATTCGCAATGCGGTCCAACGACTCCCGCCGTAGGCAGCGATGAGGTCTTGTGCCTGAGCCGGAGCGGCACGTAGACCGACCATGATCATGACGAGGGCTGGGAAGAACACCACTATCGCAACCATGACTGTCACACCCACGATTCCGCGGCCGAATATCAGGACGATGATCGGGGTCATCGCAACGAGAGGAACAGATCGTAGAAGCATTGCAACGGGCATGAAAGTCTGTTCGACAGTGCGGGAAACGACGAAGATCGATGCCACCACGAGCGCGGCAGTCATTCCGATGGCAAAGCCGACACCGGCGTCGCGCAGAGTGATGAACAGGTTGTCGATGATGCCCGAACGAGCGTCGGCGGATTTTGGGCCGGAGAACAGGTACTCCCAGACGTCGGCCGGCGTCTTTCCCACACGCGGGCCGACCTGGGGAAAGGCGTTGAGGAAGACCACCCAGATGACAAGCAACAGCGCCGAGGCGATGGCAATCGGGGCGAGGAATCTCAATGTTCCTCGTACCGAAGTCATTTCTGTGCTCCCGGAACGCTCGTCCACGGGGTGACGAGCCGGGCGATCGCTGCGACGACGGCGTACCCCAGACCTGCGAGCAAGGCGGCGGCGATAGCCATTCCCCACGTTCGCGGGACGTTGTACGACGTCTGAGCGGCCGTTAGTGCGACGCCGATCCCGCTGTCCACCCCGCCGAGATACTCACCGAGAATTGCACCCAGTACGGCCGAAGGTGCAGCAATCTTGAGGGCAGCAAAGGTGCTCGGAAGTGCGCTCACAAGTTGAACTTTGGTGAACTTCTGCCAACGCCCACCGCCGTAGGCGGCGACGAGATCGAGGCTCGTCTTGTCGGCCGATCTCAGGCCGGCGAGTGTGCCGACCATCGTGGTGAAGAAGCAGTACATTGCGGCGAGAAAGATTGTGGGGGTCCGGCCGCCGAAGACGACCAGGATGATTGGGCCAAGCGCCAACAGCGGTGTGCAGTAGCTCAGGATCGCCAGTTGTGTGGCCAATCCCTCGATGGGCGGAATGAGAACGACAAGCACGGCAAGCGTTATCGCCAGCAGGTTTCCCCAGAGAAAGCCCTGCAGCGCACCGGAAGCCGTGACGGTGAAATTGGGTCCGTACAGCGACCAACCGTCGTCGAACATCGTCGAGACAACTACCCACGGCGTCGGAATCGTGCCTCCCGCAACACCGGCCGCCGCCAGAATCCACCAGAGAGCGATCAGTCCGCAGATGCCGACTGCACCGCCGAACCACGTTGGACGCTTCAATCGGATCCGGCGCGGCACAGATGGCTGCGCCGCCGCGGTCGCGACGTTCTCGATATCGGTAATTGTCATGCGACGCCTGCTTTTCCGAAGAGCAGTCCAGAGAGGTAGTCGTGGATCTCGTGGAACTCGGGTGTACGCATCATCTCGGGTGTACGCGGGCGCGGCAGGTCGATCGGCACGACTTCGAGGACGCGTCCGGGCCGCGGCGTCATGACGGCGACGACGTCGGAGAGGAACACGGCTTCGGCGATTCCGTGAGTCACCATCAACGTGGTCGCGGGTTTTTCGGTCCAGATTCTGAGCAATTCGATGTTGAGCCGTTGACGGGTCATGTCGTCCAGCGCGCCGAAGGGTTCGTCGAGTAGGAGGACACTCGGCTTGACCACGAGCGATCGTGCGATCGACACACGCTGACGCATACCGCCGGACAATTGGGCGGGCTTGGCCTTCTCGAATCCTTCGAGGCCGACGAGCGCGATCAGGTCGGCGATCAGGTCGGGGTCGGGATCGATGCCGGCAACCTGAAGGGGCAGTTTGATGTTGGAGGCCACTGTTCGCCACGGCAGCAAAGCCGAATCCTGGAAGGCGATTCCGAGTTCGCGGCGCTTGCGTAACTCGGCGGGCGACTGCCCGTTGACAAGGGCCGTTCCCGACGTCGGACTATCGAGGCCCGCAAGGATGCGGAGAACGGTGGACTTCCCGCATCCGGACGGCCCGAGCAGAGACAGGAAAGAGCCTTCGCTGGTTTGAAGGGACACGTCGGTCAGCGCGGTCACCGACCGACGACCCATCTCGAAGGTCTTGCCGAGGCCGGAGATGTCGAGACCGGTTCCAGCGGGGCGAGGTGAGGTGACGGGACTGGTCATTCCCGCACAGTACGAACGTCCGGTTGCGGTCATGTTGCCTGCGCGTCACCGCTGCGTGAGGCTGGTTCGGCGTCTCCTGTCACAGCGCCGTGGTGAGATGGACGTCTGGACGGAGTGAGGGGAGCGAAGATTGCTGAAGTTGTACCGGGCCGAGCGTTCGGACACCTTGGTCTCGGCGTTGGCCACGCTCCTCCGTACCCCGCTGTCGGATCCATTCGCCCGGGAAACTGTTGCGGTGCCGGCCAAGGGCGTCGAGCGTTGGCTCAATCAGCGGCTGTCCTCCCAGCTAGGCACGTCCGGACCGTCAGCAGTGGACGGAATTTCTGCGAACATCGCGTTTCCTTCACCCGCGCGCCTGGTCGCGGAGTCCGTGGCCGCGGTCAGTGGAATCACGGCTGACGACGACCCATGGTCGCCGACGCGATTGGTGTGGACGGTTCTCGATGTGATCGACGAGTCCCTCGGCGAGCCCTGGTGCGGAGTCCTGGCGAAACATCTCGAAGGCCATCGTGAAGGTCGACGGTTTGCCTCCGCCACACATGTAACCGAACTCTTCCGCAGTTATGCCGCGCAACGCCCGCAGATGCTGATCGACTGGGCCGCCGGGCGGTTGACCGACGGACACGGATTGGCGCTGTCGGAGGATTTCGAATGGCAGGCACGTCTGTGGTGCATCGTCGCGGACAAGATCGACGTTCCGGGGCCCGCAGAGCGACTGGGGCAAGTGAGCCGCGCACTGGTCGAGGACCCGGCCTTGGTCGACCTACCGGAACGCCTGTCGGTCTTCGGGCCGACCCGGCTGCCGGTCGATCAGCGAATGATCTTGAGCGCACTCAGTGCGAATCGGGACGTGCACATCTGGCTCCCGCATCCCAGCCCCGCGCTGTGGACCAAGATGAGCTCGCGCATACCGCCTCGAAGTGAGAGCACGATCCGACGTTCGGAAGACGGGTCAGCGCTGATATCCGCCAATCCGTTGCTGTCGAGTCTTGCTCGCGACGTTCGTGAACTTCAGATCAGCCTCGGTGCCGCCGAGTTCGAGTCGGTGCATCTTCCCGAACCAGCCGGCCCGAAATCCCTCCTGGCGACGGTCAAAGCCGACGTCATCGCAGATCGTGCTCCCAGCGTTGCAGCGGAACCGGATGGGACAGTTCAGGTCCACGCTTGCCACGGGCCGGCACGGCAGGTCGAGGTGCTCCGCGAATGTCTGCTCCGATTGTTCGAGGACGACCCGACATTGCAGCCACGCGACGTACTCGTGATGTGCCCGGACGTCGAAACGTACGCACCCTTGGTTCGTGCTGCATTCGGGCAAGGCGTCCATGGCCACCCCGGGCATCTTCTTCGAGTAAGGCTGGCAGACCGCGGATTACGTCAGACCAATCCAGTCCTGGCCGTTCTCGGCTCTCTCCTCGAATTGGCCGACGGCCGGGCCACAGCCAGTGAGGTTCTCGACCTGGCCGCGACCGAGCCTGTCCGCACACGTTTTTCGTGGGGCGACGACGAGTTGGAAAGACTGCGGGAATGGACGACGGAAGCGGGTGCTCGCTGGGGAATCGGTAGTCGGCAGCGTGCCACGTTCGGCCTCGATGCATTTCCGCAGAACACCTTCAACACCGCCATGGACCGAATCTTGTTGGGGGTCAGCGCGGACGAATCGGAAAATGCCTGGTTGGATCTCGCGCTACCACTTGATGACGTGGACGGCACAGACATCGACCTGACTGGACGTTTCGCAGAGTTCGTCGATCGCCTGGCCGTCTCGCTTCGCGATCTTGCCGGCCCACATTCACCGGCCGAATGGCTTCGTGTGCTGATGCGGGCCCTGGATCTGCTGACCGACACAGCGCCCGCAGATTCCTGGCAGAGCGCGGGGGCCCACCGCGAACTGGTAGCTGCTGTGGAATTCGGCGGAGAGACGGTGTTACGTCTGGCCGATGTTCGCGCGATGCTCTCGCGCAGCCTCGCGGGCAGACCGACGCGTGCCAACTTCCGAACCGGCGAACTGACGGTGTGCACGATGGTTCCGATGCGTTCGGTACCGCATCGCGTGGTCGTGCTGATCGGACTCGACGACGAGGTGTTCCCTCGAACCGGTGGAGTCGACGGCGACGACATCTTGTCACGTGATCCCGTTGTGGGGGAGCGCGATCTGCGCAGTGAAGACCGGCAACTGCTTCTCGATGCCGTGATGTCTGCGGGCGAACATCTGATTCTGTTGTATACCGGTGCCGATCCGGTCACCGGTGTCGTCAGACCACCGGCGATCCCCCTCAGTGGCCTTCTCGACGTACTCAGTGCGACGGTGGGTCCGGACGCTGTGAACGGGGTGCTGACACGGCATCCGTTGCAATCGTTCGACAATCGAAACTTCGCGCCGAACAAGCCGTTCAGCTTCGACACGGCAGCGCTGGCCGGTGCGAGGGCTGCCTCCGGAACACCGGTCGAATTGCCGACAGTCTTGTCGGCCGAGCTACCCGAGGTGCATCCGAAGGAAGTGAACCTCGCCGACTTGGTGAACTTCCTGGTACATCCCGCGCGTGGTTTTCTGCGCCAACGCCTCGGCGTCCGGGTACCGGAACTCGACGACGACATCGCGGATTCGCTGGCAACCGAGCTCGATCCACTGTCCACCTGGGCTCTGGGTGACCGAATGCTTCTCTCGCGCTTGGCTGGACGCAGCTCGGCGGATTTTCGTGCAGCCGAGTGGCGCCGCGGCACTCTGCCGCCCTACAACCTGGGCGCCACGGTTCTGGGCAACGTCGAATGGGTGGTCGATCAGATTGCCGGACTTGCCTTGCCGCACTTCGACGGAGACTCCGAAGCTGTCGACGTCGACATAGACCTCGGTAACGGGCGTCGTCTCACCGGAACGGTAACCGGTGTGCACGGCGATTCAGTGGTGCGAGCGTCGTATTCCTCACTGGCGCCTAAACATCGGATGACGGCCTGGATCAACCTCCTCGCCTTGAAAGCACACGGACGACCCGGTCCGCTCGATGCAGTGTCGATCGGACGGGGTCGGGGAAAGACAGCAGCGGCACGATCAGTGCTCGATGCGCCGGGCAATGCGGTCGAGATCCTGCAGCAACTGGTGGACCTACGCGAGCGGGGGCTGCAGCGTCCGTTGCCGATGTGGGCCGCTACTTCAGCCGAATATGCGCGCCGACGCTTTGGTGGCGAGTCGGTCGACGATGCGACAAACGGTGCGGACACCCAGTGGACCGGGCAGTACGGCGAGATGATCGATCCAAGCAACACTTACGTTTTCGGAGAGGCTCGAACACTGGCGGAGTTGGCTGCGGATCCGCCGTCGGACGACGAATTCGTCTGGGCCGAGGAACCGACTCGATTCGGAGTTCTCGCCCGACGACTGTGGGATCCGTTGCTGACCAACGAAAGAGCGGAGTAACCCGTGGACTTCGATCTATTGGGGCCACTACCGACCGGCACTACGGTGTTGGAAGCGAGCGCCGGAACTGGCAAGACCTACGCGATCGTCGGACTCGCGACCCGTTGTGTTGCCGAAGGTCTCGCCGACATATCGCAAGTTCTGCTGGTGACATTCAGTAGGGCCGCCACTCAGGAACTTCGTGAGCGTGCCAGGGAGAGGTTCGCGGGAGTGTCCGCCGCTCTGGTCGACCCGGAGGCGGCGAGGCGGTCGGATGATGATCTGGTGGCGTACCTCGCCACAGCTGACGACGAGGAGATCGGCGTGCGGCGTCGTCGACTCCTGCGCGCTCTCGCGGAGTTCGACGCCGGCACCATCACGACCACCCACAGTTTCTGTCAGAGGATGCTCGACGGGCTGGGCATCGCCGGGGAACGTGAACCGGACACAACTTTTGTGGAGTCGGTCGACGACCTGATCAGTGAGGTCGTCTCGGATTTGTACCTCAGCCGCTACAGCCGGACGGACTCGTCTCCACCGTTCTCCACGAAGGACGCGCTGGCCATCGCCCGAAGCGCAGTCGGCGATGGTCAGGCAATTCTCGAACCCGACGGCGAGGAGGAGACCGCACCCGGTCAGCGCGTCCTCTTCGCGGCCGCTGCTCGCGTCGAGGTCGAACGACGTAAGCGGACCAAAGGAATTCGCGACTTCAACGATCTGCTGACGCTGTTGCACGGTGTATTGACGGATCCGGAATACGGTCCCGTCGCGTGTCGTCGGGTGCGCGAAAAGTTCAAGGTTGTGTTGATCGACGAGTTCCAGGACACCGATCCGTTGCAGTGGGACATTCTGCGGTTGGCCTTCCACGGACACACCACCCTGGTCCTGGTCGGTGATCCCAAACAAGCCATCTATGCGTTCCGCGGGGCAGAAGTCCTGAGTTATCTCGATGCGGTCGATCAGGCGGATGCGCACCAGGAGTTGACCACCAATTGGCGTAGCGACCCAGGGTTGTTGGCGGCACTCGAACACCTCTACGGTGGTGCCGCACTCGGCAACGAAGGCATCGTCGCGCATCCAGTGGAGGCTTCGCACAAGAAGTCTCGGTTGTTCGGCCCGGTGCCGCTGCGTGTACGCCATCTGCCCCGTACCGGAGCCGGACCGCTCAATCGTTCGGGATTTCCGGCCGTAGGCAGACTTCGCAGTCGCGTCGCGGACGACGTCGCAGCAGACGTGGTCGCGCTCCTGGGCGGCGATGCCCGCTTGGCAGTCGACGGTGATCCACGCCCGGTCGAACCAGGAGACGTCGCGGTGTTGGTGCGCACCCACAAGCACGTGGCGATGATCCGCGATGCTCTCGATGCCGTCGGTGTACCTTCCGTATTGACCGGAGGGTCCAGTGTTTTCGCGACACCCAGTGCGACCCAGTGGCTGTGGCTGTTGCAGGCGATCGAGCAGCCCCATCGCTCCGATCGTGTCCGGTTGACGGCCCTCTCGCCGATTTTCGGGCGCACCTCCGAAGAACTGGACAAGGACGGCGACAACGTCGTTGCAGAACTTGCAGGTCAACTGCGCTCCTATTCCGGGCTGTTCGCACGCGTCGGGTTTGCGGCTGTGTTCGAAAGAATCTCTGCCGAAACAAATCTGGAGAAGCGTGTACTCGCGGCCCCGTCCGGCGAACGAGATTTCACCGATCTGCGGCACGTCGCACAACTCCTCGGTCGCGTCGCGACCGAGGAAGCGTTCGGGTTGAGCGCACTGGTTCGCTGGCTTTCCGATCGGATCAAGGACCCGACGTCCGGGAGCGCCACCGATCGAAGCCGCCGCCTCGACAGTGACGCTGCCGCAGTGCAAATCGCTACGGTGCATGCCACCAAAGGGCTCGAGTTCCCGATCGTCTACGTCCCGTTCAGTTGGGAGAGCGTTGGCGGCTTCAACTCGCCGACGCAGCTGTTGCACGACCCGGAGGGACGCCGCATCCTCGACGTCGGCGGGCAGGAAGGCCCGGGGTACAACGCCAGAAAGACTGTTGCGGAGGCCGAAGAAGCGGGCGAAGAACTGCGGCTGCTGTACGTGGCGCTGACCCGGGCGCAGTGCCAACTCGTGCTCTGGTGGGCACCCAGCTACGGGACCTCCCGCTCGCCGCTGCACCGGTTGATGCTCGGACGTACACCCGGCATCGCCGAACCTGCTCGGGTAGTGAAGGTGCTCGACGACGGTACAACCGCAGCACGGCTCGCAACCTGGCCGGCAGCAGCTTCCGACGTGATCTCGGTGGAACCTGTTGGTCCCCATCCGCCCTCGCCCGTCCACTGGTCCAGAGCGGCTGCGGACGTGACCGAACTGGCCGCGGCGCGTTTCGATCGAGACCTGGACACTCTGTGGCGTCGTACGTCGTACTCGGCACTCACCGCCGGAGCGCACCACGCGGTCACGACCACGGGCAGCGAGGTCGAGGATCCCGAAAAAGACGACGAGCCAGAGGATTCCGTAGACCTCGAGAGCATTACCCCCTCGCCCCTGGAGGCGTTCCCTTCACCCATGAACGGACTTCCCGCGGGCGCCGCATTCGGCACGCTGGTGCATGAGGTGCTCGAGGTGGTGGACACGGCTGCGGCAGATCTGAGAGCGGAACTCGGGATGCGTTGCGCCGAGGCGGTCTCGGTTCGGGCGGCCGAGGTCGACTCCGAAGCACTCGCGGATGCGCTGTATCTGGTGATGCAGACTCCCTTGGGATTCGGAACCTTGGCCACGATCGCGCCGAAAGATCGTCTTCCCGAACTCGATTTCGAACTCCCACTGGCCGGTGGCGACGATCCGGTGTCGATGAGTGTCACACTCCGCGGAGTGTCGGAACTGTTGAGGCGCCACCTTTCCTCCGACGACATTCTGGCGTCGTACGCCGACTATCTGGACCGTGTCGAGACGTCACCGATGCGCGGATTCCTGACGGGCAGTATCGACGCGGTCTTGCGGATCCCGGGCCCGTCGTTCGTGATCGTCGATTACAAGACCAACCGGATCGGTCGCGGCGATCTGACGGCTGCCAACTACACGCGTGAACTCATGGCGACGGAGATGATGCGCTCGCACTATCCGCTGCAGGCACTGCTGTATTCGGTTGCACTGCATCGGTATCTGCGGTGGCGCCTGCCCGACTACGATCCGCACCGTCATCTCGGGGGCGCGCAGTATCAATTCGTGCGTGGGATGCTCGGCCCGGACAGCCCGCCGGAATGCGGTGTCTTCGAATGGAAACCGCCTGCTCAGCTGACGGTTGAACTATCGGATCTGCTGGCCGGTCTTGATGCGTCCCACACAGTAGGGGAGAAGATTCGATGACCGAGGCGCAATTGGCGCAGCGCGCCAAAGGGATCGTGCGAATTTTCAACGAAGCCGGGGTTCTGGTTGCCGCCGATGTTCATGTCGCGACGAGAGTGTGCAGCCTGGGCGGTGAAACTTCCGAAGAAGTGATGCTGGCCGCGGCGTTGGCAGTTCGGGCCGTGCGATCAGGTTCGGTGTGCCTCGATCTGCAACGGATGCGTGATGTGAGCGTCGACAATGCGACGGAGGAGGAACTTACGTCGTTGCCGTGGCCCGAACCGTCGGAGATCGTTGCCGCCCTTCGGCTGAGCCCTCTGGTGATCGGCGGAAACGCCGGACCTCTCAGACCGCTCCGGTTGGTCGACACGGACGACGGTGAACTCCTCTACCTCGATCGATATTTTCTGCAGGAGCAGACGATTCGGCGAGTGCTCGACGAGCGGGCGTCCACGTGGCCGCCCGCCGACCTGAAAGCGGTCCGAACGCGGCTAAATTCGCTGTTCGTCGACGAGAACGGGCCGACCATCGCGCCGGATCGTCAACGGATAGCAGCTGCTCTCGCCGCGACACAGTGGACCACCGTCATCGCCGGTGGGCCCGGAACCGGCAAAACCCATACGGTCGCACGTATTCTCGCTCTCCTGTCGGAGGAATTGGGTTCGAATGCTCGCATCGGTCTGGCCGCACCGACGGGTAAAGCCGCAGCACGGCTGCAGGAGTCCGTACGTGAGCAGACCGCGAGCCTTGGCCTTCCCGAAGAACTCGCGGCCATGACCCTGCACCGCCTACTCGGTTGGCAGCGGGGGAGTTCGAGTCGTTTCAAATACAATGCGACCAACAGACTTCCCTACGATGTGGTCGTCGTCGACGAGACGTCGATGGTCTCCCTCACGTTGATGGCGCGCCTGCTCGAAGCCGTTCGCCCCGATGCCCGGCTACTGCTCGTCGGCGATCCCGATCAGTTGACCTCAGTCGACGCGGGCGCTGTTCTTGCTGATCTTGTCGCCCGCCCGGTAAAGGTCAGTGGAAATCCGACGCTGACACAGTTGGTGGGTGACGATCTCACGGCCACTGGTTCCGAAGAGGCATTGAGTGCGGATGAACAGGATCGTCTGCGGGGCGGGATCATTCAACTCTCACGCGGGCGCCGCTTCGACGGAACCATCGCGTCGTTGGCCAGGGCAGTTCGAGCGGGAGATTCCGCTGAGGTTCTGCGTATCCTGCGCAGCGGTGATCCAGCCGTCTCCTTCCATTCGCCCGAGGATGTTGACGCATTGCGCGCCGACATCGTTGCGAGTTCAGAGGTGGTGACGGCGTCGGCCGAGGTGGGTGATGCGATCGGCGCACTGAAAGGCCTGGAATCGCACCGCCTTCTGTGCGCCCACCGTGACGGGCCCTACGGAGTCGGGAGGTGGGCGCAACAGGCGATGGAGTGGGTCGGCACGGCATCAGGGCAGTTTCTTGACCCGACGCGGTGGTATCCGGGCCAACCGCTGCTCGTGACGGCCAACGACTACGAGGCGAAGATCTACAACGGGGACGCCGGGGTGATCGTGCAGCGTGAGGATGGCGTGCCTATTGCCGCATTCCAGCGGGGCAGTGATGCGTTTCTGATTCACCCGAGCCAACTCTCGTCGGTGCAGACGGTTTACGCGATGACGATTCACCGGAGCCAGGGCAGCCAGTACGACACCGTATCGGTGATGTTGCCGGCCGAGGCGTCGTCACTGCTGACTCGGGAGTTGTTGTACACGGCGATCACTCGCGCCAGAAATCATGTGAGAGTGATCGGCACCGAGGATTCCGTGAGGGCGGGAGTGCAGCGACAGGTGCTCAGGGCAAGTGGGCTGCGTCGTGAGATCCGTCCGTATGACGGGCCGTGAAGGTCGGATGTTGCGGTTTCTCTCGGTCATACGTTGTATACGACGAACACCTTGCGTACGGTCTCGGTGACCGTCCACGTACCCTTCCATCCGATTGGGAAGATTGCACTCGTACCGGCAACGAGATGTACGGGATCGCCGTCGTCCTCCTCCACGGTCATGGCGCCGGAGACGATGGTGATGATCTCGCCGCGGGTGAGGAACTCCCACCGCGACTTTCCCGGTTCGCTCTCCCAGACTCCGGATTGAATGCGGCCGTCGTCACTGGTGAACTCGACATCTGCACGAGTGATGATGTCTCCGTCGAGTGGCTCTGCACTGGGTTGGCCGAGCAGTGCTTGCTGGAAGATCCCACTTGCGCTGTTCAACTCTGCGGCACGGAAGGTAATGGTCACAATTCAATCCTGACTTTCGAAACTCATGTGAATCATCGGACTTGTCGATGATGTCGTGTGTCTGCTGAGCCGGGATACATTCACTTGTCGCATCTTTCGGCGTTTCGCTCGTACAGATGTCGAAAGGGTGATCGACCATCATTCAACCGGGGCTCAGGGAACCGTCTCACGCCGAAACATGCCCGAGCCCAGGGAAAACGCCCCCGCGCCGGTGATCTCGAACGGGGGTGATCGGTTGTGTATGAGGGGTTTACGTGGTGGACGCTGTCAACGAGGTGATGAAGCGCTCGGCTGCCGCGTCGACCTCGGCGTCGGGGGTGAGCAACCTCTGTAGCAACAGTCCTCGCAGACATGCGGTTGCGATGATGCTCTGCTGCTTTGCGTCCACCATTGTGAACCCTTCGCGGAGGGCCGCCGCTTCGAGGAGGTGCGCCAAATCGTCGAGGTCGGCGGCGAAATCTTGAAATGCTTTGTGCTCGTAAACCGCAAGTCCGGCCAGGTGAAAAAAGGTGCGGCTTCGATCTTCGTGCTCGGCGTTCGAGTAGAAGGTCCAGATCGCCCTGCACAGGGCCGCGAACCCGAGATCCTTGCCCATCGCGGCGATGACGAGGTTGTCACGGCGGCGAGCTTCCGACAGCACGGCGCTGAGGAGTCCCGGTCGTGATCCGAAGTGATAGGTCAGCAGCGTGTGGTGCACTCCGAGTCGCTCCGCTACTTGGCGCATCGACAGCTTCGGGCTTGGGCCGGTTTCACCGAACTCGTCGAACAGTGCCTGCAACAGTCGCTCTCGACCCTCCCCAACCGGCGATCTCACGCTACCTCCATTGACGGGTTCACCACTGTTGAGTACGGTACCGCATATCGAATTCACCAGTGTTTAGGAGAGTGGTTTCCAATGCTCGGGAGGTCCCTTTGACTGACGTATGGTTTGCCGGCGGCATGGTCGCGGATGGATCGGGCACCGACCCGGTCGAAGTCGACGTGTGCGTGAGTGGCGGCATTGTCACCGCGATCGGACAGGCGCCGTCGGGTTCGACGACAGTTGACTTGGACGGCATGCTTCTGACTCCGGGGCTGATCGATGCTCATGTGCACCTGGGTATTTCGAGTCCGATCCGAAGGCAATTCGGGTTTGAGCTCTCGGCAGCCGAACTGGCTGCGGGCATCTTCGCCACCGCGGGCGATGCCCTCGACGCGGGCTTCACCACGGTGCGAGACGTCGGTGGCATCGACGGCGGAGTCGTCGACGTTATTGCGAGCGGCAAGGTGCGTGGTCCGCGTGTCCTCTCGTGCGGTCCTGTGCAGTGCCAGACCGGTGGACACGGCTACTACGGGGCCGCATGGGAGCCGACCGAGCTGTGGAACATGCACCACATTCCCGGGCTCTGCGCCTTGTCCTTGATGTCGGGTAATGCCGACGAGCTACGACGCAACGTGCGCGAATCGTTCCGCCGAGGCGCAACATTTCTGAAACTGTGCGTCACCGGCGGTGTCGTCGGAGGCCATGACAGCCTCACCGACACACAGTTCACCGTCGAGGAAATCTCCGTGGCAGTGGAAGAAGCAGCGTCGCGCGGCACCTACGTCACGGTCCACGCGCACAACAATGCGGGCATTCGCAACGCAGTGCGAGCCGGTGTCCGGTGCGTGGAACACGGCACCGACATCGACGAAGAGACCGCCCAGCTGATGCGCGAGCATGACGTGGCTCTGGTCCCTACCTTCGCCGTGGTCGAGCAGTTGACGGACACCGAGAGCATGGACCTGGAACCTGCAATACGAGACCGCGCCGCCGGAGTACGTCAACGCATGGCCAGAGCGCTTGCGGTCTCTCGCGCAGCAGGCCTGAGGATCGGCCTGGGCTCGGACCTCATCGGGCCGCACCAGCAGCGCCGAGGCGAGGAGTTGCGCTTGCGGGCCGAGTTGGAGTCGCCGATGCATGCTCTCGTATCGGCCACCAGCGTCAACGCCGACATCCTCGGTATCGGGGACACCGTTGGAACTATCCGCGTCGGTATGCAGGCGGACATGGTTGCCTGGCAGCAAGACCCGCTCCACGACGCCAAGGTGTTCGCCGATCCGGACATGGCTGTTCTCGTCGTGAAGGCCGGCCACGTAGTGAAGGGAGAGGTTCGATGAGCGCAATGCTGCACGGATGTTTTGCAGACACGGAGTACTTCGAAATAACGGCGAAGTCGGGGCACAGCTACGGCATCTGGGTGACCACACCCCCCGGCTACGCGGACTCCACGGATCCCTTACCGCTGATCTACGTGATGGACGGCAACTGGGCTGTAGGTCTTACCGCCCCGCTCATCGTCACGCAGGCAGACCCGTATCTGACGATCGCCCCGTACATTCAGGTCAGTGTCGGATATGCCGGTGAGGAAGCCGCCAACTGGGCACGGCTCCGCAACCGCGATCTCGTGCCGCCTGGGGAACCGGTAGGCGAAGAAATGACGGCTACTCTTGCCGCTGCTCGCGACTCGGGTGCAATGACCCAGGAGTACGTGGACGCCTACCTCGAGGAGCTGGCAGACACCCACGGGGACGTCTTCCTCGACTTCCTGACCAACGAACTCCACCCTCGCCTGTACTCGTCGGAGCTACGTGTCAGCGAGTCCGGGCACGGACTCTTCGGGTACTCGTACGGAGGCCTTTTCGCCCTCTACGCATGGCTGCGCGACGCGCCCCCATTCGCGACCTTCGGTGCGGGTAGTCCCGGAGTTGTGAACGCCGACAGCCAGATCCACACACTGGTCGAGGCACTGCCCGAGCGTGGCGTGGGCTCAGTTGTTCCGCAGCTGCACGTCACGCTGAACGAAGCCGAACTGACAGGGCCCATTCCGATCTATCGCGGACTGGCACGTAACGTTCTTGCTGTCGTGGAGCAGTTGCATGGCAATGGGTGGTCGCAGGATGTTTCGACCGCGTTGTTGCACGAGACGCACGTCACCGGGCTGCAGGCATCGTTCCTGAGCTACTTGAAAAAATGCCATGCACGGTAGCTGTTCGTCCCGGCGACGATGTGCACGCTGACACGTTCGACGGGCGATTTTCCGTAGACGCCGTTGAAGGAGAAGTCGGCTGTGGGTGTCCACCACGTGGTGGACACCCACAGCCGTGTCTATTCAGTTGTCGCGGCTATCGATTCTCCAAGCCGGACAACACTTCTAACCCATGACGGTCCCGGTCGACTCGGCATTGGGTGCCCGAAGGCGGGAGAATGCGCCGAGGTCGATTTCGAGCCCGGTGTGCATCCCGACATAGGTCAGGGGATCAGCGTCGTGATCGTGTCCAGCTTCCACCTGGTCGATGATCCTGGACATGAGGCGCCCAGCGATAGGGGCATTCTTGAATTGGTTCCCGCTGGTGCCCATGGCGACGTAGAAACCTTGCCTGTCTGTCTTGTCATAGATCGGGGTCCAGTCGGATGCTGCGTCGTACACGCCGGCAATACCTTTCGGTTGTGACGGGACCTCCAGGGTGGGGAAACGCCTGGCGGCGCGGAAAACCTGCGCTTCGAACCGGGCAACAGTGCGATTCGGGTTGGCGGTATCAGGATCGTCGATCCACTCGCGCGGATCGCAATCCGGTTCGGTTCCGCCGACAAGGAAACCGTTTCCAGGTTCGGCTCGCATGTAGGTTCCGAGATCCAAATCGGCGATCATCGGGCCGAGGATCTCGTCGTCGTTGTAGCCAGTGGGTGCGGTGACGTGATGAACTTCCTGGCGCAAGGGCCGAACCGAAACCTTGAAGTCGGCCCCGACGTTCGACAGCTTGTTGAACGCTCCTGACCAGGGGCCGGCGGCATTGACGACAATCTTGGATTTCACACTTTCCCCGTCGTCGAGCCCTAGCTGCCAGATGCCGTCAGGCAACTGCTCGACTGCCACTACACGCGTGTTGTATGCGAAAACCGCACCGTGCGAACGTGCTGCCGCAGCAAGATTCGCGGCAGCCAGTTGCGGGTCGTCGACGAACCCCGCCTGAGGTGTGTACAGCGCGCCGAGCGTGGTTTCGGCATCTGCGAAGAAGGACTCCGAGTCGACTGGCTTCGGAGGATAGTATTTGCCGGCGTCGATACCGGGAATCTTCTCGACGAGTGTCGTTGCGTCCCAGAGCTGGTAATCGATTCCTATCTTCTCGAATAATCCGATCGTGCGCGCGTGGGGTGCGACGTCGACGTCGAGCAGTGCCATTCCGCATTGCCGAAACTTCGCAAGCGCGCCGTCGACTGTCGCGTTGAGATGCTCGTTCCAGTTTTGCCAGCAATGCAGCGACTCCCAAGCCGCAGCCATACCGTCGAATGTGGAGTAGTTGAACCGGATAACCGCACTGGATGCACTGGTCGAGCCGTAGCCCGGACCACCAGACTTGTCGATGACCAGGACTTCGTAACCTCGAGCGGCCAGTTCGTAGGCGATGGAGCTGCCGATCACTCCAGCTCCGACCACAACTGCATCGGTCTTGTCGGTAGGCACTTTCGGCCTCTCTTTCTACTGATGGCTTCGCCGGATCGAAAGCACAGCTGTTCGATCCGGCAAGCTTGGGTTCTGGTAATTCCGACGCCGTCGACTTCCTCTGGAGAGCTTCATCCCGACTTCTCGGATTCGGCTCTGTCTTAATGAATTTGGCACCTGAAAGTCCAGAGGTGTTCGTCGTCCTCAACTCTCTCGTGGCGGCCATCGGAACGCTATCGACAGCTGCGCAAAAAATTACAGCCGTGGCGCGTCCGTTGTCAGAAATGTTTCGTCGGGCTGCCCTGCGTGGCAGACCAGTTTTTCGTTTCCGGAATCCCTCGCCACAGAATGGGAAGCGCGATCAAAGCGATGGCGGTCGCATAGAAGGCAGGCGACAGATCGCTTCCAGTGGCGTTGACCAGTGCTGCGCACACCAGAGGAGCGGTCCCTGCAAAAAGTGCATATGCGATGTTGTAGGGGATTGCCGTGCCGGTGAATCGCGCATGCGTCGGCATCATTTCGAGAATTACGAGCAAAGCGGACGCGAGTAAGGAAAGCGCGAGGACCAGAGAAGCCAGTGCAACGGCAATCGCGAAAATGTTTCCGGTACCGATGAGCATGTAGCTGGGCACCGAGACGAAAACTGACATCACCATGCCGATTCTGACGAGTGGCCTCCGGCCGATTCGGTCGACTGTGGCGCCGAAGAAGATGAACAGCGGTACTGCGAGAACCAAAGCGCCGGTTGTCATCAGCAGTGCAACCGTGCTCGGAACATCGGCTGAGAGAACCAGAAATGTCGGCATGTAGCCGAGCAGCATATGAGTAACGACACCGAGCGAGGCGAAGTACACGAAGGACGTGAGCAGAGTCCGCCAGTGATTGCGGAACAGATCTGCGAGTGGGCGGGTTGGAAGGGAATCGTTTTCTTGCATTTCCTTGAACGCCGGAGTCTCCTCGACGGCAAGCCTCATGAACAGGCCCACCATGGCGACAACGCCTCCGATGATGAACGGCCAACGCCATCCTCCGTCGGCGAAGTGCTCAGCGCCGACCGAGCTGAATGACAAGACTGTGACCGTGGCCAAGATGCTGCCGACAAATGACGAAGAGCTGATTATCCCTGCGTACAAGCCTCGGCGGTGGGACGGCGCATGCTCGACGACGAAGGTGGCAGCTCCGGTGTATTCGCCCCCGGCCGAGAATCCTTGAACCAATCGGCACAGCAGCAGCAACAGCGGTGCGGCAACACCGATCGAAGCGTACGTCGGTAGGAGACCGATTGCCGCCGTCGAGCAGCCCATGAGCGTAATTGCCAGGGACAGTGACCTCCGTCGGCCGAGGCGGTCACCAAGCCGTCCGAAGAATATGCCGCCGGCAGGTCTGGCCAAGAAGGCGACTCCGTAAAGAGCGAAGGTGGCAAGCAGTGCGCCACTGCCGAACTCCGGAGGGAAGAACACTGTCGCGAGAACTGCGGCAGTGAAGCCGTAGATCGTGAAATCGAACCATTCGACGATGTTGCCTGTCGCCCCGGCGATCAGGGCCCTACGGCGCGCCGATCGACGTCCAGGTGGAGTCTCGGTTTGATGCCCTGCAGGAGCGTTTGCTGTGCCGGTCATGATGATTCCTCTCGGGATATGCTGAATGGCAACGGCTTTGCGATATCACGGTCACCGATGTCATTCGAGGTATTCGACATTGAAAGAGGTCGGTGGGATTCGATGTTGAACTGGCGACCGAAGGTCGTTTGTCGATTTCGGGTCGGAGGCGACTTCGTCTGAGGGAGATCGTGCCGGCCGGCCTCGCTCCCCATTACGCAAATCCCACGGCTGCAACAGATCTCGTCGCTGCCACGTCTGCCGGTTTGCGGACCGAGTGAAGATGTCACGGGTCTCGGGTGCTTGGCATGAAGCGAGCCTATGGTGCAAAAGTTAGTTGCATCACTGTCATGTGTTCAGTTTTCTACGTAGAAATTTGGGCATATGTTGCAAACCGGAGAGGGGGCTCGTACAGTTCGACCATGGTCGGAGAACTACAGCATTTGGTGGACACTACCGGGCGCCGACTGGACCGTTCCGTTGCGATCGATGATGCACAGATTCGTCTGCTCGCGTACAACTCGCATGACAGTGCCGTCGATTCAGTCAGAATGAATTCCGTTCTACAGCGGAATGTTTCACGCGAGATCGTAGACTTCATCTACGCGAGTGGAGGCCGTGAAGCCCTCGATCTCTTCACTGTTCCCGTCAACGAAGAACTAGGGCTGACCCTTGGCCGGGTCGGGATGCCGATCCGGTACCGTAATGCGCTGCTGGGCTTCGTCTGGCTGTTGACTTCAGAGGGCGAAGTTGACGAGGATCAAGCCGAGGTCTTGAGGCGCACGGCTGATGCGGCAGCGATGATCCTCCACCGCGAACAGTTGCTGGACGAGTTGTCCCGAAGTCGGGAGCGGGAACTTACTCGAGACGTCCTGTCGGGCGAGCGGTCGCTGCGCGAGGACGCGGCAAACAGATTGGCCGAGGAGGGCTTGATGGCTGCGGGTCCAGCAGTCGCGGTCACTATGTTGCTTCGTCCCGTGGACCGGTCGACATTGACCGAAAGAGATCGTCTGAGTGTTGCCGTCGGCGTCGATCAGCTTCGACGGAGGCTCCCGCGGAACAGTGCAATCCAACTCGACCGCCCCGACCACAGTCTGTTGATCGTATCGGTGGCCGAACGCTCGACTCAAACCCATCTGGACTCGCTGATCGTGGCAGCCCGGGAGCGAGTCTTGTCTGAAAGTGGGCGCCAGAACATCGAATGTTGGGTCGGTATCGGTGAACCGCGAACCTCGGTTGCAGATGTGCGCGAATCCTACGAAGAGTCCAGACGTTCCGCAGATGTGGCCCAGGTCGTCAAGGTGCTCGGAAATGTTGTGCGTTATCGGGATCTCGGCGTCTACGGACTTCTGGCCGAACTGTCGGAGGATCGACTCGAGAACAGTATTCACTCAGGTTTGCAGTCCTTGCTCAGCCATGAGGACTCGAAAAGTGAGGCTCTTCTCGCGACGCTGGAGAGCTTTTTGGACAATGCCGGTGACGTAAAGCGAACGTCAGAGGCGCTCTGTGTGCATCGAGGGAGCTTGTACTATCGTTTGCGGCGAATTCAGGAGATAACACGAGCAGACTTGGCAAACGGCGACGACCGGTTGGCCTTGCATTTGAGCCTGAAAGTCGCGCGGTTGTTGGATCTCCGATGATCCCGATCCGAGAAGAGGGGACTGCGGAAGAATCCAGCGGCTCAACGTAGTCGGCGGCTTTCGATCGTCAAGCATGATGGTTCTGGGGTGGGAAAGGAAGCGCGTCGTACATCGGCCGGGGTGGGTTGGCTTGACCTGCTGAGACGTACATACGTTTGATCGGGCACCTTCTATCCTCCTGTCGGCAGATGCGGCGGAGCGCAACTTTTTCGGGCATTGAAAGTGCAGAATCGTCCAGATGGGTGTCGAGCTGCGTGAAGAACGCGCGTTTTTGCAAACCGAAATGACGACGAATTTGGTCTGAGTTCGGTCCCCCGGTACGCAGATGTTTGCGCGCAAACTGGACTATTTGTTGCCGACTGCAAATTGGGGATTTCGCGACCATCCCGTTGGCTCCCTTTATGGTTGGATTGGATCAGATACCTGAGTCGGTGCGATTTTTACGCACCCCTTCACTGCAGGTCTGGTCTGATCTTTCCGAAATTGGAGTCGCGGAGATACATGCAGTTGTTCGAGATCGTTCCCCCGAAATTGAACAAACGCGCCAGACTGGATTGTGGCCATTGATGCTGCACGTCTAGCCATTTGCTTGCTGCTGAACTGGCTGGTCAGTACGACACGGTATCGGTGATGTTGCCGGCCTAACGCCAAACGGTGAAATGGTTCTGCCAGGAGAACGACACGTTTTTGCCGGCATTCGAGACGACGACTCCGCGTGGATCAACTTCTGGGGGAAGGGGAACCGACCACGTCATCTTTCCGTCGCGAGCCCGGATCGCGTGCATGCCGGTGTAGTCGCTGAAGACGAAGTGGTCGCCATCGGTTACCCCGCTGCGAACCCAGTACGCGTCTTGCCAGGGCGTTTGCCACAACTGTCGGCCACTCTCGATGTCGAGACCCGAGATTGTGCGAGTCTCGGGAGACGTGACCAGGATTGTTTTTCCTACCACCGCGGCGATGGCGCTTCCCGTCCCGGCCGTCGCGGTGTTGACGATTTGTGAACTGCGCCAAAGTTCGTCACCCGACTCCGGATCGTAGGCGCCGTCGCCGAGAAACATCGGCACCGCCGTCGAGGGCTTACTCGGGTAGGACGACGATGAGTACGAGGGAATCGGTATCGCACGAATCGTGGATCCATCTGAAGCCAAGAGGTTTTGGGTTCCTACATAACCTGACCGGCCGCCGACACTGGTGAGGAACAATCCATTCCCGGCCGGGACAAGCGAATCACCCTCGAATCGGAATCGTTCGGCGCCGGAATCCAGATCGTAGATTCGATAGCGGTACTGTGGGTCCCCGCCATCGCCCTGTTCCATCGCAATGACAGTGTCGGTGTGAGGGACCGTGTAGACGGCCCCGAACTTCTCACTTGGTTCGAAGGTACGCACGAAGTTGGCCGTCAAATTGGTTGTGGTGCCGCTGGCAAGAATTCGTGTTCGAACCGTTCCGTCCATCCTTTCGCCGGACGTGTACACGGTGTCTCCGGCGATGGTGGCGCCATTGAGATCGAAGTCGGTTCCGAGGTCGGACATCAGAGTTCCGGTCGCGGTATCGACAAAGATCATCCGTCGATCGCCCCAGCACGCGATGATCGTGGATTCGTTCTGCTGACTGCACTGGCCGATGACTCCGCCGATTCGCGTTTTCCACAGCGGACTTCCGTCGTCGGGATTCACCCCGACGAGTGTGACGGCACCGACTCCCTGACTCGACGAAGACTCGTCGGTCTTGGGAAGCGGATAAGCAGTCGCGGCCACCAGCACGTCACCGACTTGGTACGTGTTGCCGTAGCCGTAGTAGCTATCGAGCGTGGAAGGCATCGACAGCAGCACGTCCCCGGGGTTGTCCGTGAGCGCTCGGACATCGAGTTCCCAGGCTTGTTGCGGAGGATCGGAGAGGTCTACGTCGACAACGCCTTGCTCGACGATCGGACCGCCTGTCTTCTGCTTCGGCCATGCCGCATCACTGGAGTCGGAGATTACCGATACGACGATGAACGCGATCGCCACGAGCAATGCCAGTCCGAGTGCGACCAGTTTCCGATGTTCCTTCAACCGAAGCTGCATCGAAAGACCGTAACCGATCGATCAAACTGATCGGTTCGTTTCGCGGACGGCCGGCACGATGTCGATCGCGAGATCGAGCCCACGTGCTCGGTGTGACGAAGTGTGGTGGCCTCGTACGCACGAGACCACCACACCGACGGCGTCAGACGTAAGGCGAGTACGCCGGAAGATCCAACTGACCGTTGCCGGACAGCCCGATCACGATCACCTCGGGTTCGGTGACGGCACGGGCGTGAGCGATAGCGCCGGCAACCGCGTGGGTTGATTCCGGAGCCGGGATGATTCCTTCGGCGCGGGCGAAAATCAGACCTGCCTGGAGTGCGTCGTCCTGATCGACGGCAATTGCATCCATGAGTCCGAGGTTGACCGCGTGCGAGACCATCGGCGACATGCCGTGGTAGCGGAGGCCACCGGCATGGATGGCCGGCGGTACGAAATCCTTACCCAGAGTGTGCATCTTGAGCAGCGGTGTCAGGCCGGCGACGTCACCGAAGTCGTAGCGGTACTCGCCCTGGGTGAGGGACGGGCATGCCGACGGCTCGCAGGCGACCAGACGAGTCTTGGTGCCTTCGCGAAGGTTTCGTCCCAGGAACGGGAAGGTGAGTCCGGCGAGGTTGGAACCGCCGCCGGCGCAACCGAACACGGTGTCGGGGACGGCGTCGCCGGCTTCTTCGAGCTGGACCATTGCTTCCTGACCGATCACGGTCTGGTGCAGCATGACGTGGTTCAGCACGCTACCGAGTGAGTAGTGCGTGTTCGGATCCTGCGCAGCGACCTCGACGGCCTCACTGATGGCCATACCGAGCGAGCCGGTGGTGTCGGGATGCGACTTCAACAGTGCGCGTCCGGCTTCCGTCAGGTCCGAAGGCGACGGGTGACAGATTCCGCCGTACGCCTCCATCTGGATGCGTCGGTACGGCTTCGAATCGAAGGACGAGCGAACCTGCCATACCTCGACGTCGAGTCCGAGCAGCGCGCCCGCGAACGACAGCGACGCACCCCACTGTCCCGCACCGGTTTCGGTGGTGAGCTTGGTGGTTCCCTCGATTGCGTTGTAGTAAGCCTGCGCGACAGCAGTATTCGGCTTGTGTGAACCGACCGGGCTCACGCCTTCGTACTTGTAGTAGATGCGGGCAGGTGTGCCGAGAGCGCGCTCGAGTCGATGCGCGCGGAACAGGGGAGAGGGCCTCCACATGCCGTAGATCTCGCGAACCGTCTCCGGGATCTCGATGTAGCGCTCGGTTGCGACTTCCTGCGCGATGAGGTTCATCGGGAACAGCGGCGCCAAGTCCTCGGGGCCGAGCGGCTCACGAGTGCCCGGATGCAGGTGCGGGGGAACGGGCTCGGGGAGGTCAGCCGCCAGGTTGTACCAGTGCGTCGGCACTTTTGACGGGATGGAGACGCCCAAAGGCTCGAGCGAACGGTTGAGTGGGGTGGTGGTCAACTAACTCTCCTTCGTGGATTCGGTACCTGATCTTGGCGGTCGTAGCGACGACGCGTACGGCATTTGCCGGATCGGGGATCCTGGAGAGGAGCCTGCTGGACCACCCGATGTCGGTCCGGGCAGCACGCAGTTGCGGCTGACCGTCAGCGGTCGGGCCACCAGAGGTGCGCAGTGAGCAGGGTCACGAGCCGATCGTACATCGGTACTCGCACCCTGCTCACGTCGGGCGCGACTACATTCTCGCCATCCTCCGTCGGCTCAGCGGAAAATCATGCACGTCGTAGTTCCGTGCGCCACCAACTTGCCGTTCTTGTCCAAGACCTTGCCCTCTGCCGTCGCGGTACGCCCGCCCACGTGAATGACGCTGCCGTGGGCTGTCAGTTCGTCACCGTCGAGAGGCACCGTGCGGATGTAGTTGAGCTTGAGTTCGAGGGTCGTGTAGCCGACGCCGGCCGGAAGCATCGTGTGTACCGCGCAGCCCATGACCGAGTCGAGCAGCGTTGCGCAGATGCCGCCGTGCACAGTGCCGAGCGGGTTGCTGAAATCGGCGCGCGGGGTCAGGGCGAAGCTCACGGATCCTTCGTTGACCTCGCGCATCTCCATGCCGAGGAGGCGTCCGATGCTGGGTCGGTCGTTGACCTGCGTTCCCATCCAGCGGAGAAGTTCGAGGCCTGTCATCTGCGCCGGATCGACGGTCGCGGTTGTCTCGTCACTCATTGTTTCATCCCATCACTATGTAGGTCGTCATACATAACGTAGCGTATGAGTCGACAGGTGTACCGACGGCCGAAGGATCTGTGACATGGCAGAGCTGAGCTCACGTGATCGCATGATTCGCAGTGCGGTTGAACTGATCAGCCGCAACGGTGTCGACGCGACGTCCTTCAGCGACGTCATCAAGCACAGCGGCGCACCCCGTGGGTCGATCTACCACCACTTTCCTGGCGGTAAGACCGAGTTGATGGTCGAAGCCGTGCGCGCGGCCGGTGCGATCATCACCAGACGGATCAGCTCGGCTGCGGCTACCGGTTCCACGGCCGACGTGATCGAAGCGGTCGGAGACATCTGGCGACTCAATCTCACACGCTCGGACTTCGCGATCGGCTGCCCGGTGATTGCCGGCGGGTTGGCGCGTGCCAGTGAGCCAGAAGTCGCGGAAGTGTCGGCTGAGGTCATGCTGGGATGGCAGAAGTTGATCGAATCGCAACTCGAAACTGCGGGTTATCCTGCAGTGCAGGCAAAATCGATGGCAAACCTGACGATCACGTCGGTCGAAGGTGCAGTGGCGGTGTGCCAGACGACTCGAAGTATCGAGCCGCTCGAACAGGTCATCGCTTCACTGCAGGGGCTCTCTCGTTCTGAGGCTTGGTCCCGCTGAGCCTTCGGGGGTTGACTTCGATCGTCAAGTATCTGTAACTTCATGTAACGGCTAATTGGGCAGGAGTAGGCGATGACACATTGGTTCGACCTCGAACCGGTCGGTGTCGATTTCTTCGACACGGCACCGCATATCTTCACGTACTCGATCGATCTCGCCGCCGAACCTGACGCCGTCTGGGCCGGTCTGACCGCCGACGAGCCTTTGTCGTGGTGCCGACTGCTCACAAAAGTGCACTACACCTCGCCGCGCCCCTACGGCGTCGGCACGCGCCGAATCGCGGAGGTGGGCGGCGGTGCGATGCAGATGCGCGAAAAGTTCATCACCTGGGACGACGAAACGCGTCGGCACTCGTTTTACGTCGAACAGTCCAATGTTCCGCTGTTCCAATCCTTCGCGGAGGACTACCGCGTCGACGAGCTCGCAGTGGGTTCGAGACTGCAGTGGAATTTTGCATTCTCGCCGCGTCCGAAGCTGTCGCTCGCGGTGCGCGGCGGGCTACCGGTCAACTCGCTGATCTTCTCGAGCTTCGTGCGCGATACCAAGCGGCACTTCGGTTCTGCGCCACGCCATTGACTTTCTTCCCTTCATACGAGAGGCATCCATGACCACACTCGGAGAATCATTGACTTTGCCCTGCGGGCAGATCCTGCGGAATCGCACGATGAAAGCTGCGCTCAGCGAGGCTCTGGGTGACCGCACTCATGGACCGTCCACTCGCTTGGAAACGCTGTACGGTCGTTGGGGCAGTGGCGGGTTCGGTTTGCTGATCACCGGCAATGTCATGGTCGATCGATCGCAGATCGCCGAACCGGGCAATGTCGTCGTCGACGACGATCGTGATGCCGAAGCACTGACTGCCTGGGCCAAGACCGCCAAGAACGGCGGCGCCGAGATCTGGATGCAGCTGAACCACCCAGGGCGGCAATCCAA
Source organism: Rhodococcus sp. YL-1 (assembly GCF_001942025.1). NCBI lineage: Bacteria > Bacillati > Actinomycetota > Actinomycetes > Mycobacteriales > Nocardiaceae > Rhodococcus > Rhodococcus sp. YL-1. Next base: position 894,969 of record NZ_CP017299.1, read on the forward strand.
CCCGATTGCCAGCAGAGGTAGACCGGTCGCCCCGAGCGCGATCGCGCTGAAGATTCCGGGAATGGCGACGCCGCGAGAACTCTCGACCGCTGAGATCGACGAGATCATCGACAAGTTCGCGGAAACCGCTCGCGTCGCCGAGTCCTCCGGCTTCGGGGGCGTGCAGATACACGCAGCGCACGGTTATCTTGTTGCGCAGTTCCTTTCGCCCTTGTCCAATCAGCGGACGGACGAGTGGGGTGGAGATCCTGAGCGTCGACGACGCTTTCTGATCGAGATCGTTCGGCGCATACGCTCTGCCGTTGCTCCGGGATTCGCGGTCTCGGTCAAGCTCAACTCGGCTGATTTCCAACGAGGTGGATTCTCGGAAGACGAGTCGCGAGAAGTAGTGCGCGCGTTGACCGAAGAGTCGGTGGATCTCATCGAGATCAGCGGTGGCAGTTATGAATCGCCGGCCATGATGGGTAAAGCGCAGAAGCAGAGCACTCGCGATCGAGAGGCATATTTCCTCGAGTACGCCGAGACAGTCCGAGCGATTGCCGGCGACATTCCCTTGGCGGTCACCGGCGGCTTCCGCTCGCGATCGGCGATGGTCGAGGCACTGGCTTCCGGCGCGTGCGACGTGATCGGCCTCGGCCGGCCGACGATCACGATCCCCGACGCGGCAACCGTTCTCCTGGAATCGGATCGGGAACGATTGACCGTGCCGACTGTTGAGTTCGGAGCGCGGAAGTTGTTGGGGAAGGTTGCCGACATCTCGATACTCGACGGTGCACTCGACCTGCAGTGGCATACCGATCAGCTGCACCGGATGGGCGACGGAAGCGAGCCGGATCCGGCTCGGCCGTGGTGGAAGACCCTCGGAACGATGGTGAGGCGAAACGGATTCGATGCGCTTCGCCCCACCAAACGAGCGGCTTGATCAGTTCGGTGCACCGATGTTGAGTTCATCGGGATGCGCGCCGACGCGGGTACCGTCGTCGAGCGTATCGATTTCGCTCAGGTCGAGATCGGTGAGTTCGAAGTCGAATACGTCGATATTCTGAGCGATTCGAGCATCGTGTACGGATTTCGGGATGACGATCAGGCCGTTCTGAAGGTGCCAACGGATCAGGACCTGCGCGGCAGTCTTGCTGTGGCGGTCACCGATTCGAGTGATGATCGGGTCGGTGAGCAGGGTGTTGGGCTTGGACGCCTTACCCCAACCTGCGTTACTGGTACCGCCGAGTGGGCTCCACGATTCGACCTTGATCCCGTGCTCGGCGGCCTTGTCGCGAATGGCGTGCTGCGTGAGGTGCGGGTGCAGTTCCACCTGATCGACTGCGGGCAACAATCCACCGCGTTCGACGAGAAGCTGCAGATGATGCGGCTCGAAGTTGCACACCCCGATTGCCTTGGCGCGGCCCGATTCCGCGATCTTTTCGAGTGCGTCCCACGTGCGGAGGAGTCGGTCGTTGTCCTGCAGAGGCCAGTGGATGAGGTAGAGATCGACGTAGTCGACGCCCAGCTTGTCGATGCTGGTGTCGAAAGCCTTCAACGTCGGCTCGTAGCCCTGATCCGCATTCCACAGCTTCGTGGTGAGGAAGATGTCCTCTCGCGCGACGGACGAGTTGGCGATACCTCGTCCGACGCCCTCTTCGTTTCCGTAGGCGGCAGCGGTGTCGATGTGCCGGTAGCCGGCCTCGTCGAGTGCGAACCGTACTGCATGCTCGGTTTCGTCGTTGGTGGCCTGCCAGACTCCGAGGCCGAGTTGCGGGATCGTGGTTCCGGAATTCAGCGTGATGTCAGGAATGCTCATGTATCAAGGCTAGCGATCTCGAGCTGTCCTTGCCTGGGTCAGAGCTGCCTGGGTCAGAGCTGCCTGGGTCAGAGAGTGGTAGCCGAGTACCCATGCGCCGCTGCAACACTGTCGGACAGGAGCAGGCCGTCGTGTGTGCTCAGACCTGACCCCAGGCCGGGAACTGTCGCGACCGCGTCCTTCCACCCCTTGTCGGCCAAGGCGACGACGTACGGAAGCGTCGCGTTGGTGAGTGCGTAGGTGGACGTACGGGGGACCGCTCCGGGCATGTTCGCAACGCAGTAGAAGACCGAACCGTGAACCTGGTACGTCGGATCAGCGTGCGTGGTCGCGTGTGAATCCTCGAAGCAGCCGCCCTGGTCGATGGCGATGTCGACCAGGACAGAACCCGGCTTCATACGCGCCACCAGGCTGTTGGAGACGAGAGTCGGCGCCTTCGCCCCGGGGACCAGCACTGCGCCGATGACCAGGTCGGCGTCGAGTACTGCCTGTTCGAGTTCGAGGCTGTTGGACGTGATGGTCTTGACCTGGCCGTGGTAGAGCTCGTCGATTTCCCGCAGGCGCGCGATCGACAGATCGAGAACGGTGACGTCGGCCTGCATGCCGTAGGCCACGGCGATGGCGTTCTTGCCGGAGACTCCCGCACCGATCACCACGACCTTGGCGGGGCGCACTCCGGGGACGCCGCCCATCAGAACTCCGCGTCCGCCGCCGTGACGCATCAAGTGATAGGCGCCCGCCTGCGGTGCCAGGCGTCCGGCTACTTCACTCATCGGGGCGAGGAGGGGCAGTGAACCGTCGGAACCGACAACTGTTTCGTAGGCGATGGAGGTGGTCTTCGACGTCAGGAGCGCGTCGGTGCATTCCTTCGACGCCGCCAGGTGCAGGTAGGTGAAGAGCACCTGATCCTTACGGAGTCGCGAATACTCTTCTGCAATAGGTTCTTTGACCTTCAGTAGTAGATCTGCGTCCGTCCAGACCTGTTCGGCAGATCCGAGGATCTGCGCGCCCGCGGCCTTGAAATCCTCGTCACTAAACGAGGAGCCGACGCCTGCACCCGTTTCGATGACGACCTCGTGCCCTCGGCCGACCAGTTCGTGGACGCCTGCTGGGCTGATGGCCACGCGGTACTCGTGGTTTTTGATCTCGCGGGGGATTCCGACCTTCATGACACGGCTCCGAACTGAGTCTGTTGTTTCTTCGAATGGCAGGTGCCAAGCATGAAGTTTCGTCGCCAGATAGTGAAGAGAAGTGAAGATAATTCTCTACGCTGTATGCATGGTGCGTGAAAGTTCAAAAATCGGTATTCAGACGGCTGCCTCGCCGAAGCATGTTCGGGCAGCAATGAAGTTGGACGAGATCGACCGGGTTCTGCTCGAAGAGCTGGCGAAGGACGCGAGGATTCCGAACAATGGGCTGGCTGCGATCGCGGGAATTGCGCCGTCGACATGCCTCGGACGTGTGCGCGCATTGGTGGACAACGGTGTGATCAGGGGATTCCATGCGGACATCGACCCCGCCGCTCTCGGAATGGATCTGCAGGCGATGATCGCAGTTCGACTGCAGGCCAACGCGCGGTCGCATCTCAACCGGCTCGGTGACGACTTCGCCAAGCTGGACTCCGTGCTCAACGTGTATTTCGTGGCCGGTGTCGACGACTACATGCTGCACGTCGCAACGACGGATTCGGCGCAGTTGCGTGACTTCGTCGTCAACAATCTCTCGGCGCATCCGGCGGTTGCTGCGACCGAGACGATTCTGATCTTCGAACATGTCAGGCCGCGAGGCGGTACGGCCTGATTCGTTCTCACCTGATGGCGGGTCGACGCCCGGACCAGGCGTTCTCGAGGAGTTCGCTCAGGCCTGCCGGGGTGATCTCACGCGGGTTCGGATAAGCGGCGGCGTTCGCGAGTTCGACTGCACGGCCGATCTGATCGTGACTCATTCCCACCTCTCTCAGGGAGGTCGGTCCGCCGCACGAGGTGACGAGGTCGAAAACGCCGGTGGCGGCGTCGGATACACCCAAGGCAGTCGCTATTCGCGACATGACTTCCGGGACGCCAGGCGCGTTGAACGCCATTGCCTGGGGAAGGACAACGGCGTGGGTGGGAGCGTGCGGCAAACCGAAGCTGCCACCGAGGGTGTGGCACAACTTGTGATGAAGCCCCATACCGACCGTGCCCAAGCAGGTTCCGGCCAACCAGGCTGCTTGCAGTAGTTCGGCCCTACCTTCCAGATTTTTCGGATCATCGACAATGCTCGGCAGCGCACGGGCGATCCCGGAGATCGCCTCGATCGCCATCAAGTCCGTGATCGGGTTGGACTCGGTGGAGTACAACGCTTCAACCGCATGCGCCATCGCGTTGACGGCACTGGTGACCGTGGTGTCCAGCGGCAGATCGAGAGTGAGGTCGACATCGTATACGACGGTTTCGGGTCTGATGTCGGGCGACGAGCGAGTTGTCTTGCGTCCGTTGTCTGTTTCACCCAACACCGGAGTGACTTCTGAACCCGCATACGTCGTCGGAACGATGATCTGATCGACTCCCGCTCGTAGTGCCAGTGCCTTGGACAACCCGGTTGCCGAACCGCCGCCGATCGCGACGACGGCGTCGACGTGATGATTCTCGGCAAGTTTCAGCGCGGCCGTCGTGACTTCGATCGGAGTATGCATCACAGCGCCGTCGAAGCGGGCGACGGCCATGTCGCCGAGAGATTCGGTGACAGCGGCGGCAACTGCGTCCAGCCGACGGCTTGCCAGCACCATCACGCGGCTATGGCCGAGCCGTCTGACTTCTTCGGCAATTGAGCCGATCATCCCTTGGCCGAACATAATTCGAGCCGGTGAAGCGTCGTACGAGAAAGACTTCATGTCATCCCTGCGAAACGGTGGCGTGCATTTCCCAGACGATGACCTCGGCGCCGGTATCGGAACTGACCTGCTGGCCTCCGCCGCCGGATACGCGCACCGCATCACCTTGCTCGAGCACTCCGACGCCTTCCATGGCCGCCTGACCGTCGGCGACAAAAACGTGCAGGAACGGTGCGTCGGGCAGGGTCACGGGCTGTCCGGGTTGCAGACGCGCAACGTGCATCGCGGCGTACTTGTTCTTGATCCGGATTGCCGAGTGATCGGCGTACGCGTCCATGCCCGACGCGACGGGAACCAGTCCACCGGCAAGCAATTCGGCGTCGATCTCCAACTGCTCGTATCCGGGCGTGATTCCGGCCTCGTCGGGGACGACCCACATCTGGATGAAGTGAACCGGGTCGCTGTGCTTGTCGGAATGCGCACCCGCCACGTCACCGAGTCGCCACGAATCGTTCTTCTCCGAATGCAGGATTCCCGTTCCAGCGCTCATCCGCTGGGCGAGACCGGGGTAGATGACGCCCGAATGCCCCATCGAATCCTGATGTACGAGAGAACCTCTCAGTACCCAGGTGACGATCTCCATGTCCTGGTGCGGGTGGGTGTCGAATCCCATTCCCGGCGTGACGATGTCGTCGTTGTTCACCAGAAGAAGACCGTGGTGAGTGTTCTTCGGGTCGTAGTGATTGCTGAACGAGAACGAGTGCTTCGAGTCCAGCCAGCCGGCATTGGACTTGAAACGATCCCCGGATCGACGGATATCGAGGTTCGGCTGCGACAGAGTGGAGGTCATGGTGTGCCTTCCGAATGGTATGGGGGAGAGCAAGTTTTCAGAGGACGTGATTGCCGTACATCTCACCGAGTGGGTCTGCGATCAGTTCGAGTCGAGCGCCGTCGGGATCGCGGAAGTACAGCGAAACCTCACTGTGCTCGATCAGTTCGACGCCGGCCTCGGTCAGTCTGGTACGTAGCTTCGCCCACTTGGCGGGTTCGACGCTGATCGCGATGTGGTGGAGGCCGCCGAGTACTTCTTGGTACGGGCCCACGTCGAGACCCGGGAAGTCGAAGAACGCCAGAAGGTTGCCATTGCCGATGTCGAAGAAGAAGTGCGACGACCCGGGATAGTCACGGTTCTCGATCAACTCGGTGAGTGGGAATCCGAGGAGATCCTGGTAGAACTTCACGGTTCGTTCGACGTCACTGCTGATCAGGGCCGTATGGTGCAGGCCGCGTGCGGTCGATGCGGGTCGTTTGTCGGCGGGGAGCAGATGTCGATCCCTGATCTCGGCCCGGCGTTCCTCGAACTGCACTGCGTTGTTGTCGCTCATAGCGCCCGCCTCTCGGTTGAACCTTCTCTTCGAACAGGTAGTTGACTGATCAACTACATTGAGAATAGATCATTTGATTTCGTTGTCAACTACTTCGGATATGCTGGTGTCATGGAATCAGTTCGGTGGTTGACCGACTCGGAGCAATCGGCCTGGCGGGCGTATCTGGACTCGACGCGACTGCTGCAGCGTGTGCTCGACCAACAATTGATGCGAGACTCCGACATTTCGTTCACGGACTTCGAACTGTTGGTTGCTCTATCCGAAGCGCCCGGCCGGCAGCTGCGCATGAGTGAGCTCGCCGATGCTGTGATGGCGACCCGAAGTGGTGTGACCAGGGCCGTCAATCGCCTGGTCGGTTCCGGTTGGGTGCGCAGGGTCGAGTGTGTCGACGACAAGAGGGGCGCTAATGCGGAGCTGACCGACCAGGGTGCCGAGAAATTGGCGTCGGCAAGCCCGGCGCATGTAGCCGCAGTACGGGAGAGCATGTTCGATCTGCTGAGCCCGCGGGATGTCGAGCGGTTGGGTGTGGTCTTCGGCGAGATGCGTCGGCACCTTCTCGATACCCAGTCAGGTAATTGACAGAGTAACTGTCCATGTCATGTAGTTGGTGAGGGCTGCGAACGGACTGCCATCATGGTCTGGTGACCCGCATTCGTATGTTCGCAACCGACCTCGACGGCACCCTGCTGCGCTCCGACCGAACGATTTCGGCGCGCACTGCGCAGGCCATGGAGAGCGCGCGGCTCGCGGGGATCGAAGTTGTGTGGGCGACGGCTCGCGCCCGGCATTCGGTACACACGTTGGCAGGCTCGTGCGGATTTCGCGGTAAAGCTGTATGTGCCAACGGAGCTGTCATTCTCGACCTGGCGGACGGGACGCCGGAGATCGTCGATACCGTCTCGATCGAAATATCCTTGGCTGCAACAGCTATGGAGCAGGTTCGTGCTCTGATTCCTGGCGTCGTGTTCGCGAACGTCGGACCCACGCAGTTCTTTGCCGAGCCGGAGTATGCCGCTCTGTGCGAGTTCGCGGACCATCACCGGCACCTGCACGAGATGGTGCTCGCCGATACGCTGCCGCTGGACGTGGAGCCGATGGTCAAGATCGTGGCCCGGCATGCCGAGGTTCCCAGCGCCGACCTGTACCGAACTGCGGTCGCTGCGGGCATCGAGGGTGTGGAGTTGACCCACTCCGGGGCTCCGTACATGGAAATGGCTGCAGCGGGCGTCTCGAAGGCCAGCGCTCTCGCGCAGTTGTGCGCGATCGACGGCATCGACGCGTCGGAAGTTGCCGCGGCCGGTGACGCCTTCAACGACGTTGCGATGCTGACCTGGGCCGGAACGGCTCTGGCGCCCGCCAACGCCAGAGCCGAGGTCATCGAGCTCGCCGACCGAATTTTGCCCACGAACGACGAGGACGGGGTGGCGAGCTACCTCGAAGAGCTGGTTGCGGGGAGCTAGTTCAGCTGCTGACGGCCTTGGGTCCGGTGCCGATACCGACTCCGCAGTCCGTCATGAATTCGGAGAAGACGCGGTCGAAGCGATCCGGATAGTCAAGGTGCGGGAAATGCCCGGCGCGCTTGAAGATCTCCACCCGCCCCAGCGGTAGTTCGGCGCGAGCATTCTCGGTGTGGGCGTTGGGGATGATGGTGTCTTCCTCGCCCCACACCAGTAGTGCCTGCAGGTTCTTGAAGTTGGCGAAATGCGGAGTGGCATTGACGGTTTGGCCGTTGTAGTTGATGACCGATCGCGCGGTCGCCAGAAATGCCTGACGTGTCGACGCGTCCGATACCGAAGCAAAGCTCTTACGGGCCTCACTCGCGCTGGCACCGAGCTTGAACAGGCCGATCTTGTTGAAAAGTCCGAGCGCTTTGTCCGTCACGTCGGTCAGCGTCCTGGACGCGAGAACGGGAAGTACCAGTTCGCTGCCGGGCAGAGTCGCCGCGCGCAGGAGTGGGCTCACCTCGGGGCCGAGTCCGCCGCTGGCCACCAGGCACAGCCGCTCCACCCGGTCGGGGAACAGGTACAGCGTCTGCATCGCGATCCCACCACCGAGGGAGTGACCGACGAGGGTGGCCGACGGAATATCGAGGGCTTCGAGGAGGTCGCGAACGGTGGCGGCGTGAGCACTGAGTGAATAGTCGCCGGCAGGCTTGTCCGACGCACCATGTCCGAAGAGATCAGGGGCGATCACGCGGTAATGACGCGAGAGCGTCTCGATCTGCGGCTCCCAATTGGAGTGCGCGCCCAGTAGGCCGTGAATGAGCACCACAACGGGGCCACTGCCTTGGTCGACGTACTTGAGCTGGTCGCCGTGCAATACAACCGTCTGTAATTGGTCGGTTGCCATGATTGAACCTTTCGGAGCCGCCAGTGTCTGTGGCTGCTCGCGTGTTGTCGGACCGCACCCGCCCCGACGCGGATCCACGGGTATTTGTGACCGGGAGTAACCCCAGTTCCCTCAGTATGCCCACCGAGGGGCCCGATGTCGTCGCCATCGGGCGTGTTGTGACGAACCGTGAGCCGTCGGCTGAGGGGAGACGTACAACTCACCGCCGCGTGTCGGCGCCGCTGATCAGGCGAAATCGACCAGTTTGCCGAAAGTGAGGTTGATGTCCCACGGTGTGACGCCCCACGTCTCGATCGCTGATACCGCGAAGATTCCGGCAGCCTCGATGGTGTCCTGTGAGGCTGGTGCCGAAACGGAAACGCCGGTTTGTCCGCTCGGAACCTCCGGCCAGACGCCGGTTCCGGCGGGCGCGGGGGTGGCCTCCATGACCGCGTTGGCCAGTCCCGATTCGTCGACGGTCGTGAAGAGGCAGTTCGGCTCGTGGGGGGAATCCCACCCGCCGAGTTCCGCGAGCCAGAATTCGCCGCGTCCAGCAGCGGAGATCGCGATGGACGCGAGGGTCGACTCGAGATCTTCCCAAGCGTCGGCCGTCGGGGCCGATGCCTCGGTGAGCTTGAACGGTGCGGCAAGTGCAGTGCTGTCCGGGGAAGCGAAGCGCGGCTGCACAGTGAGGGCCTGGGTCTGGGTATCCAGAAACGCAACCTCTCGGAACTTGTTGTCCGGCAGGGTCGTACGGGCTACGAGACCGCGTCCCAACAGTGCGCCGAGCGCCGCGAGATCGTCGACGCTCCACAAGCGGGTCTCGTCCTCGGACCACGTGCGAATCATTCCGCCGACGACGGGACTGATCAGCACGGGCTCGAGGTTCGTAGTGCCTGTTGACTCGCTCACCGCTGGCTCCCCACCGCACGTCGTACCGCCGGACCGGTTCCGGACGACGAGATAAGTATGCCGCCTCGCTGCTGTGCGCCTTTATTAACCGCCGGGGGTTAATAAAGGCGCACAGCAAGTGGTCACATATGCGTGCCGCCGTCGATGCGGATTTCCGTTCCGGTGACAAACGAGCCGTCCTCGGAAGCGAGCATCGCGATCACACCGGCGACCGCGGACGGGGGAGCGAAACCCTCACCGATTGCCGGCGCCAGCTTGCCGAGCAGCGTGAAGTCGATGTCGGCCGGGAATCCAGGATCGGAGGTCATGCCCGAAGCGATGCTGCCGGGTGCGACGGCCACGGCGCGCAGGCCCTGCTTGCTGTACTCGAGTGCAAGAGCGTGCGTGAAGGATTGGATTCCGCCCTTCGACGCTGCATATGCCGTCATATACGGGTGGGCGAAGGTGGCCGACGTGGAACTGAAGTTGACCACGACGCCTGCCCCGCTTTCGAGCAGTGACGGCAGGGACTCCCTCGTCATGAGGAAAGTTCCGGTCAGATTGACCCCGATGACGGTGTTCCAGAAATCGAGTGTCATCTCGTGGGTGTGTGCGGAGCGCAGAATGCCCGCCGCGTTGACCAGCACGTCGAGGCCGCCCAGTGCCTTGATCGCAGCGCCGACCTGTTCGCGAACAGACTCTTCGCTGGAGATGTCGACCTTCACCGTGGTCAGGCGATCGGAGTGGCCTGCGTCCTTCGCGGCGTTCAACGTCTGTTCGAGGCCGGTCTCGGAAATGTCGGCGGCGACGACGGTGCCACCTTCTGCCAGGATGCGGGCAACGGTGGCCTGGCCGATTCCGGATCCTGCGCCGCTGATGAGGACGCGCTTGTCGTCGAATCGATTCACGAGAAAACTCCGGTCTGTGGGATGGACAGCTGTCTGGTGACCGATTCTGCGCGATCCAGAGCTATTAATCTGCTGGGCATTCCACTGACTGGGCACCAGTGGTGCTTGTTCGCTCGCAATCCCGAGCGAACAAGCACCGACGTCTCCTAGAGGCCCGCTGCCTGCGCGAGGCTCGGCAGGTAGGTGCTCGGCTGACCGAAAAGCTGAGCGCTGCCGTGTGCGCGCTTGAAGTACAGCTGAGCGTCGTGCTCCCAGGTGATCGCGATTCCGCCGTGCAACTGAACCGCTTCGGAGGTGATCTGCTGCAAGGCTTCCGAGCAGTAGACCTTCGCCACTGCCGCGTCGTCCGCCGACTGCGTCGCCACGGCGGCGTACGTCATCGACCGCGCCGTCTCGACCAACGTGTACATGTCGGCCATCCGATGCTTGAGGGCCTGGAAAGAACCGATCGCGCGACCGAACTGCTTGCGCGACTTGGTGTATTCCACGGTCTGTTCGACGATCGCTGCTGCCGCTCCGACCTGTTCAGCAGACAACGCGATCAGAACGACGGTTCGGATCCGATCGACCAGATCTTCGGACCACTCCAGTGGCCGACCACGAACACCGGAGAACGTGACCTCCGCCAGCGTTCGCGTCGGATCCATGGTGGGGACGCGTCGGCGGGAGACGCCCTCGGCCGCTGGATCCACTTCGTAGAACCCGTCGGCCGTGAGAACGAGCAGGGTGTCTGCGACGTGTCCGTCGAGGACGTACGACGCCGTGCCGGTCAACGCGTCTTCGGTTGCCTCGACGCCGAAGGTGCTCCAACCCGCGGCACCTGCCCAGCACAGGGCCAGCGTGCTCTCGCCGGACGCGACACCGGGCAGCAGTCGTGAGCATGCGTCGTTGTCACCGGAAAGCAGCAGTGCCTGTGCGGCAAGAATCGCCGAACCCAGCATCGGTGACGGGGTCAGCGTGCGGCCCAATTCCTCCTGGACCACGTGTACTTCGCCCAAACCTGCTCCGACGCCGTCGAACTCCTCCGGAATCGCCAACGCGGCGATGCCGATCTGCTCGCACAGCTTGCTCCACAAAGCGGCGTCGTAGCCGATCTCTGTGGTGATGGCGGCGCGGACGGCAGCGGAGTCGGAATGCTTGCTCAGGAGATCGCGTACCGATGCGCGCAGTGCTGCCTGGTCTTCGGTCTCGATGCTCATGATGCAACCAGCGCTTCGACGACGCGTGCGCGATGCTCGGACGGTGTGCCCCACGCGGTGAGCAGCGCCCGTACCTTGGTGAGCCACAAGGAGAGATCGTGTTCCATCGTGTAGCCGATGGCGCCGTGAACCTGGAGTCCGACGCGGGCGGCCTTGTACGCAGCATCCCCGCACGCGACCTTGGCGGCAGAAACGTCACGCGAGGCGTCGGCCGACTGATCGCGAACCGACAGTGCGGCACCGTGGAGCAGGGGGCGAGCCATTTCGAGGGAGACGGCAACTTCGGCCAGGTGGTGCTTCATTGCCTGGAACTGTCCGATGACCTTGCCGAACTGCTTGCGCTGCTTCGCGTATTCGGTTGTGACCTCGAGCAGTGTCTGGCCCAGGCCCTGCAACTGCGCGGCAGTGGCAAGAGCGCCCATGTCGAAGGCGGCCGAGAAGTCGGCGGAGCCCAGCGATTCGCCGGCGGAAACCTCGTAGAGCTTGCGGGAGAGATCCACCGATGCCTTGGCTTCGCCAGGGACGCCGAGCGATACGGCACCGTCCTGCGCGAGCAGAACCAGATCCACCGCATCGGCGTCGAGCGCGAACGGTGTGCGCGGGGGAGCTGCGACAGTTGCCAGCGAACCCTCGGCGAGAGCAGAGAGACGTTCCGGTGCAACGGAAGCCAGGAGCGTCGGCGCCACGGCGATCGTTTCGACGACCGGTCCGGGTACTGCGTGCCGACCGAGCTGTTCGAGCGCAACGACCAGGTCGACGGCGTCGGCGCCGAGTCCGTCGTGCTCTTCGGAGATGACGAGACCGTTGACGCCGGTCTCGGCGAGGCGCTGCCAGAGCTTCTTGCCCGGCTCGGTGTCACCGTCGTTCCACGAACGGATGACGGCGGGCATGTCGGACTTGGTCAGCAGTGCATCGATGCTTGCAGCGAAGTCCTGGTGGGAGGAGTCGAGCGCGAATCTCATCGGTCCGCCTTCGGTAGGCCGAGCAGACGCTCAGCGATGACGTTTTTCTGAATCTCGTTGGTGCCTGCGTAGATCGGGCCGGACAGGGAGAACAGGTATCCGTCCATCCAGTTGTCGGCCAACTCGGCTTCAGGGCCCTGAAGTTCGAGAGCAGTCTCGTGGGTGGCGATATCCCACTCGGACCAGAAGACCTTGTTGATCGAGGACTCGGCGCCGAGCTGTCCACCGTCGGCCAGACGGGTGACGGTGCCGAATGTGTTGAGTTGGTAAGCGCGAGCGCCGATCCAGGCGTCGGCGACCTGGTTGCGCAGAGCGCTGTCGTCGGTGCGTCCGCTGGACTTGTACAGCTCGAGCAGGCGGTCGACGGTGGCGAGAAAGCGGCCGGGGCTGCGCAGCGAGAGACCACGCTCGTTGCTCGCGGTGCTCATCGCGACCCGCCAACCTTCGTTGACGTTTCCGATCACACCCGACTCACCTGGGTTGGCCGGGTCGTCCGGAACGAAGACGTCTTCGAGGAAGATCTCGGCGAAGCCGGGCTCACCGTCGAGCTGATCGATCGGGCGAACGGTGACACCCTTCGACCGGAGGTCGAACATGAAATACGTGATGCCCTTGTGGCGCTGCGCATCCGGATCGGAACGGAACAAGCCGAAGCCCCAGTCGGCGTAGCTGGCGCGCGAGCTCCACGTCTTCTGACCGTTGAGCAGCCAGCCGCCGTCGACCTTCTTCGCACTCGAACGCAGGCTTGCGAGGTCGGAACCGGACTCGGGCTCCGACCAAGCCTGGGCCCAGATGTCGTCGGCACGAGCCATGCGCGGCATGATGCGAGCCAACTGCTCGGCATTTGCATGCTCGAACAGTGTGGGAGCCAACAAGAAGATGCCGTTCTGGCTTACGCGGCCGGGCGCGCCCGAGCGGTAGTACTCCTCCTCGAAGATGACCCACTCGAGCAGGGATGCATCGCGTCCACCGAGTTCCTTGGGCCAGGAGACGACGGCGTAGCCGGCGTCGGCGAGAGTGTGCTCCCACTGACGGTGCTCTTCGAAGCCTTCGGCGGTATCCATCGACTTCAGGGGAGTCGCGGGCACATTCGCTTCCAGGAACGAGCGAACCTCGTCACGGAATGCGGTTGTGGCGTCGTCGAATACGAGATCCACTAGTTTGTTCCTTCCTGCGGTGCGCGAGCACTGGCAGCCATAGCTTTGGCGTCGAGACCACCAAGCGAGTCTTTGCCGACTTCGGCGTTGTGAGCGTGAGCGAAGTGATGCAGACCGAAGACGGAGTCGATGCCGTTGCGCATCCCCATCTGATCCTCGCACTGATTGACGGCCTTCTTGGTCAAAGCCAGTCCGAAGCGCGGCATCTCGGCGATACGTCCGGCGAGCTCGAACGTCTCCTTCTCGAGATGCTTGCGGGCGACGACGCGGTTCACCATGCCGATTTCGTATGCACGTTGCGCGGTGAACCGATCGCCGGTGAAGAGCATTTCCTTGGCGAATCGTGAACCGACCATCCACGGGTGCGCGAAGTATTCGACGCCGGGGATGCCCATGCGGACAACGGGATCGGAGAAGAAGGCGTCGTCGGCCGCGACGATCATGTCGCAGACCCAGGCGAGCATGAGCCCACCGGCAATGCAGGCGCCTTGGACCATCGCGATGGTGGGCTTGGGGATCTCCCGCCAACGGCGGCACATGCCCAGGTAGACCTCCATCTCGCGGGCGAAACGCTGGTCACCGCCTGGCTTGTCGACGTGATCCCACCACATGGTGGCCTTGTTCTCGTACTCGACGTGATGGTCGCGTCCCGGAGTTCCCAGGTCGTGTCCGGCGCTGAAGTGAGGTCCGTTGCCTGCCAGGACGATCACCTTCACGTCGTCGTCCTCGACGGCGCGCTGGAATGCCGCGTCGAGGGCGTACGTGACCACCGAGTTCTGGGCGTTGCGGTAGTCGGGTCGATTCAAGGTCACGACGGCGACCGAGTCACGAACCTCGTAGGTCACGACGTCGGCTTCGAAGGGAACGGTCATGATTGTTCCTCGCGCAGAACCGTTTTGAGGACCTTGCCCGAAGGGTTACGGGGCAGATGATCTACGAAGCGCACCTCGCGGGGCACCTTGAAGCCTGCGATCTTCTCCTTGAGGAAAGCGATCACCGACTCTTCGGTGAGGCCGGCACCGTCGAGTTGGGCGATGTAGACGCGGCCCACCTCTCCCATCCGGTGATCGGGGATGCCGATGGCAGCAGACTCGTGGACGCCGGGCAGGCGAGCCAACATGCCCTCGATCTCGGCGGGGTAGACGTTGAATCCGCCGCTGACGTACATGTCTTTCAGACGGTCGGTGATGTCGAGATAGCCACGCTCGTCGAGGGTTCCGACGTCTCCGGTGTGCAGCCAGCCGTCGGCGTCGATTGCCTTGGCGGTGGATTCGGGGTCGTCGAGGTATCCGAGCATGACGTTCGGTCCACGAAGCAGGATCTCACCCTGGTCGCCGATCTTGACCTCGAAATCGGCTGTCGCGCGGCCGGAACTGGTGGAGACGGTGACCGGGTCGTCGTCGGTGCGGCACATGGTCGCGACCACTGCCTCGGTCAGACCGTATGCCGTGAGGACGGCGTCGAAAAGCTCTGCTTGCATGCGCTCGACGAGAGCAACCGGCACGGGTGCTGCGCCCGTGATCGCGATGCGGAGCGAGGACAGGTCGTATTCGCTGCGGCGGGGATGATCGAGGATGGTCTGGTAGATCGTCGGGGCGCCAGGCAGGATGCTGATCTTCTCGCTGCTGACCAATGCGAGGGTGTCGTCGATGTTGAAGACGGACACCGGCACGATCGTCGCACCGTTCAACAGGCAGACCAGGATTCCGGCCTTGTACCCGAAGGTGTGGAAGAACGGGCTGATGATGAGGAAGTTGTCGTCGGCGGTGACCTCGGCGCATTCACCCCACGACTTGGCGACAGCGATGGACTGACGATGCGCGGTGATCGCGCCCTTGCTGCGCCCCGTGGTGCCGGAGGTGAAGAGGATGTCGCTGACGTCGTCTGGCTGCACCTTCGCAGCACGCGCGTCGGCTTCGGTGCGGGCGGCGTCGGTGGCGAGCGCGAGGAAGTCCTCGAACTCGATGACGCCGTCACGGTCGTCGTCCCCGTCGATCGGTACCTGGATGACGGTGGGGATCCTCAGGTCCGGATTGGCGTGGAGCAACTGCTGGTACCGGTCGGCCTTGAGGAACGTGCCGACGACCACCAGGGCAGCTGCGTCGACGCGCTCGATGATGTCGAGTGCTTCGGTGCCGGTGTAGCGCGTGTTGATCGGGATGATGGCTGCGCCGGCGTACTGAGCGCCGAGCAGGGCGATCACCCAGTGGTACGTGTTGGGCGCCCAGATGACGACGCGGTCGCCTGCCTTCACCCCACGGTTGATCAGTGCGCCGGCGAAATCGCGGACGCGCTGATGTAGCTGTGCGAAGGTCAGTCGGGTGTCGCCATCGGCGATAGCCGCGCGCTCACCGAACTCCTCGGCGGCCCGGATGAGGGCTGATGGGATGGTTCTCGGTTGTTCGGTCACTGGACTCCTACCTGACACGCTACCTAGCAAGTGCTTGGTAGGTTATCTTACATATGTGGACCAGAGCGAGAGCCCGGACGGGCAGATGACGGACGACGAGTTTGCGGCCACGGTCGCGCAGTGGTTGGCCGAGAACTTGACGGGCAAATTCGCCCAGCTCAAGGGTAAGGGCGGCCCCGGCAGTGAGCACGAGTTTTTCGAGCAACGACTCGAGTGGGACAAGCACCTCGCAGCGTCGGGGTGGACGTGCCTCGGGTGGCCGAAGGAGTTCGGCGGGCGGGGAGCAAGCATCTCCCAGCAGGTCATCTTCCATCAGGAGTACGCGAAGGCCGGTGCGCCCGCTCGCGTCAGCCACATCGGTGAAGAGCTGCTCGGCCCGACGCTGATCGCGTACGGCACCGACGAGCAGAAGCGCCGATTCCTTCCTGGCATCAACACGGTCAGTGAACTGTGGTCGCAGGGCTACTCCGAGCCCGGCGCCGGTTCCGACCTCGCGAACGTCTCCACGACCGCACGCCTCGAAGACGGCAAGTGGATCATCAACGGCCAGAAGGTGTGGACCTCACTGGCTCACGTCGCGCAGTGGTGCTTCGTGGTCTGCCGCACCGAGGTGGGCTCCAAGCGTCACCAGGGGTTGAGCTTCCTGCTTGTCCCGTTGGATCAGCCCGGTGTGACAGTTCGGCCCATTCAGCAGCTCACCGGCACATCGGAGTTCAACGAGGTCTTCTTCGACGACGCCGTCACCGATGCCGATCTGGTGGTCGGGGAACCCGGCGAGGGCTGGAAGATCGCGATGGGGCTGCTCACCTTCGAGCGCGGTGTATCGACGCTCGGACAGCAGATCGGATTTGCCCGCGAGCTCCAAGGCGTCGTCGACCTGGCGAAAGCCAATGGCAGTGACCAGGATCCGCACATTCGTGAAAAGATCGCCCGCGCGTGGGTCGGACTGCGCGTGATGCGCGCCCACGCGATGCGTACTCTCGACGCGGTCGACGCCGGAACCGGTGGCGGAGAAGCGTCCGTCGCAAAACTGTTGTGGGCCAACTGGCATCGTGATCTGGGACAGCTGGCGATGGACGTGCAGGGTGCGTCGTCGTTGGTTGCACCGTGGGCGGATTCCGAAGGCAATGCCTCGGACATCACCGATCCCGAGCACCTCGAGCTCGACGAATGGCAACGCCTCTTCCTCTTCACCCGCGCCGACACGATTTACGGCGGCTCCAACGAAATTCAGCGCAACATCATTTCCGAGCGCGTGCTCGGTCTTCCCCGAGAGGCCCGTTAATGTCTGACACCAAAGCCGCGTCCCCGCTTTCCGTTGCGCCGGAGGAAACCCCGGGCCACGGACTGCTCGCGGGCAAGAAGGCGATCATCACCGCCGCAGCCGGAACCGGCATCGGTTTCTCCACTGCGCGCAGGGTGCTTCTCGAGGGCGGCGACGTTCTCGTCTCCGACTTCCACGAGCGTCGACTCGGCGAGACGGTGGAGAAGCTGAAGGCCGAATTCCCCGGTCAGCAGGTCGAATCGATCATCTGTGACGTCTCGAGCACCGAGCAGGTCGACGCGTTGTTCGTCGGCGCCGCCGAGAAGTTGGGACGTATCGACATCGTCGTCAACAACGCGGGCCTTGGCGGTGAAACTCCCGTCGTCGACATGACGGACGATCAGTGGGATCGCGTTCTCGACATCACCCTCAACAGCACCTTCCGTTCGACGCGCGCCGCCCTGCGGTACTTCAAGAGCGTTCCCCACGGCGGTGTTCTGGTGAACAACGCGTCCGTTCTCGGTTGGCGCGCGCAGCATTCCCAGGCGCACTACGCCGCAGCCAAGGCCGGCGTCATGGCGCTGACTCGGTGCAGCGCCATCGAAGCAGCGGAGTACGGAGTCCGTATCAACGCGGTCTCGCCTTCCATTGCGCGTCACGCGTTCCTGGCGAAGGTCACCAGTGAGGAACTGCTCGACCAGTTGGCTTCCGGTGAGGCCTACGGCCGCGCCGCGGAGGTCTGGGAGATCGCAACGGTCATCGCGATGCTCGCCAGCGATTACTCCACCTACATGACCGGCGAGATCGTCTCCGTTTCTTCGCAGAGGGCCTAGCGTCCCCGTGCGCGGTTAAGGAGTCCCTGGACTCGCTGACCGCGCACAGGGGAAGGCCCTGGATAGGATTGAATACATGACGCCACCTCGAAATTCCGACGAATCAAACGGCAAGTCCGGGCGCCGCGACGAGCTGCTCGAGATCGCGGCGGGGCTCTTCGCCGATCGCGGAGTGCGCGCGACGACCGTCCGCGACATCGCCGACGCCGCCGGGATCCTGTCCGGCAGCCTGTATCACCATTTCGATTCCAAGGAGTCGATGGTCGACGAAATCCTGCACCAGTTCCTCGACGAACTCTTCGGAAAATACCGCGAGATCGTCGCGGCGGGGTTGGACAGTCGCGCGACGCTCGAAGCACTGGTCGTGACGTCGTACGAGGCCATCGACGCCTCACATTCGGCTGTGGCGATCTACCAGGACGAGGTCAAGCACCTCGTCGGGAACGAGCGCTTCGCTTACCTGGCCGAGCGCAACACCGAATTCCGGGACCTGTGGGTCGGCGTCCTCGAAGCCGGCGTCGCGGACGGGACCTTCCGCTCCGACATCGACGTCGAATTGGTCTTCCGCTTCATGCGCGACACCGTGTGGGTCGCGGTTCGCTGGTACCGCCCGGGTGGATCCCTCTCGGCGCACGCCGTCGCGGCTCAATATCTCGCGATCGTGCTCGACGGGCTCTCCGATCCGGCCACAACTTCAGACGCTATTGCTGAATCAACTTCAAGAACTATTGCTGCACAACGAAACTAGGAGCTAACGCTATGTCCGAGGTTTACATCGTCGACGCCATTCGCACACCGATCGGCAAGAGGGGCGGCGCGCTGTCCGGCGTGCACCCCATCGATCTCGGTGCGCACGTCGTCAAGGCACTGGTCGAGCGCACCGGTATCGACCCCAGTGACGTCGATGACGTGATCTTCGGTTGCGTCGACGCCATCGGCGGCCAGGCCGGCAACATCGCCCGTATGTCCTGGCTCGCAGCGGGATTCCCGGAGCACGTTCCCGGGGTGACCGTCGACCGTCAGTGTGGTTCGAGCCAGCAGGCAGTGCACTTCGGCGCTCAGGCCATCCTGTCGGGCACCGCGGATCTGATCGTTGCCGGCGGCGTTCAGAACATGAGCCAGATTCCGATCTCGGCAGCGATGATCGTCGGTCAGCAGTACGGATTCGACACGCCGACTTCGGGTTCGGTCGGTTGGACCGAGCGCTACGGTGACCAAGAGGTCTCGCAGTTCAAGGGCGCCGAAATGATCGCCGAGAAGTGGGACATCAGCCGCGAAGAGCTCGAGAAGTGGGCCCTGCAGAGCCATGAGCGCGCCAAGGCTGCAATCGCCGCGGGTCGTTTCGACAACGAGATCGTCGCCATGGGCGACGCGACCGTCGACGAAGGACCCCGCGAGACCAGCCTCGAGAAGATGGCGACGCTCAAGGTTCTCGTCGAAGACGGACGCATGACCGCGGCAGTGGCCAGCCAGATCTCCGACGGTGCGAGTGCGCTGCTGCTGGCGTCGGCGGAAGCGGTGGAGAAGTACAACCTCATGCCCCGCGCCCGGATTCATCACCTCAGCGCACGCGGCGACGACCCGATCTTCATGCTCAGTGCGCCGATCCCGGCCACGAAGCACGCTCTCGCGAAGGCCGGCCTGAGCATCGACGACATCGACATCGTCGAGATCAACGAAGCTTTCGCCCCGGTCGTCCTGGCCTGGATCAAGGAAATCGGCGCAGATCCGGCCAAGGTCAACGTCAACGGCGGCGCGATCGCACTCGGTCACCCGCTCGGCGCGACCGGCACCAAGCTGATGGCAACCCTGCTCAACGAACTCGAGCGCACCGGCGGTCGTTACGGCCTGCTGACCATCTGTGAAGGTGGCGGCACCGCGAACGCGACGATTATCGAGCGTCTCTGACGCCTTGCTGTGCGCCTTTATTAACCGCCGGCGGTTAATAAAGGCGCACAGCAGTTAGTTGTTCGGCACATCCGCAACCTTGATGTCGAAGTTCGCACTTTCACCGTCAACGCTGGTCACGGTAGCTGTGACGTCGTATTCGGTGCCCTGCTCGGTCAGGATGCACGTGATCGATGCGCCGACTTCGGCGTCGAGGTTCTCCGGACACGTCACGTCGTCGGGTGGCTCGCCGATCTTCTCGGCTAGTTGAGTGGAGATCTGACTTGCGACTTCGGACTTGTCCACTTGCGGCGTCCCGACGCTTGCCGAGCAAGCTCCCGTGGCCAATGCCGCCGAGAGTAAGACGATTCCCACTGCAGGCCTCTTTGTCATGTGAACTCCCAGGGTGCGCCGGTGCTCGCTGCTGCCACCTCAGGGATTACCGCATTCGGGACTGTTCAACCGAGTTGCGCGACGCAGTTTTGCGAGGTCAGCGTCGGCGGACCGTCAAGTTGAAGCCTTCGGGCATCAGGGTGAGCCGTTCGGCTACCTTCAACTCGTAGTCCGGATCGGCCTCGATCGTGTATTTCTGCAAGATGGTGCCCAACACGAGGACCGCTTCGTGAATGGCGAATTGTCTTCCGATGCAGGCGCGTTCACCCGTTCCGAATGGCTTGTACACGTGCGCCGGCCTGGCTTTGATGTTGGCAGGCAGGAAGCGATCCGGATCGAACGCCTCGGGATCGTTGCCCCACACCGGATCACGATGAAGTGACGGGATGAGCACGAGCATCCAATCGCCCTTCTTCATCGGATACTTGCCGACGAGCGTCGTGTCTTCGAGCGCCGCGCGCCCGTAGGCGGGAGCGGTCGGCCACAGACGCAATGATTCGTCGAGGACGCGTCGTACGTATCGAAGTTTCGCGATCTTCTCGAAGGCGGGCTCCTCGCCCTCCCATACCTTGTCGACCTCGGCTTGCGCCTTGGCCAGCACGTCAGGGTTTCGTGACAGGTAGTACAGCGCGAACGACAATGCGCCGGAGGTCGTTTCGTGTCCGGCGACGAGGAAGGTCACGACCTGATGGCGGATGTTCAGTTCGTCGATACGGTTGGGATCGTTCTCGCGTGCCGCCCGCAGCATCAGTTCGAGAAGATCTTCGGGCCCCGGTTCGGTACTTGTCCGCCGGGCACGGATCACTTCGTCCACAACCTCGGCCATGTACGCCTTGCGGACCTCGTCACGTTGATCGGCGCGACGTGCGAGCACTCGCCCGAGGGCGGTCGACTTCAGGAACGTCGTGCGCTGCGAATGGGAGAGTGCGCCGACCATTGCCTTGACGAACGGATGCTGTTCTTCACGTTCGAAGGAGTCGAACGAGTAGCTGAATCCAGTGCGTCCGATGGTCTCCAGCGTCAGCTTGGTCATGTCTGCGGAGACGTCGATGGGGGAGTCACTTTCACGACTGTCCCAATGGTCGACCAACTCGCCGGCCACGTCGAGCATGGTGCGGTGGTACGAGCGCATCGCAGTCTGGCTGAACGCCGGTGCCAGGAGATTGTGCGCCTTGCCCCAGTTGGGTTCGTGGTTGTACGCCGTGAACAGGCCGTCGCCGCCGATTCCGCGGAGTGCTTTGACTCCAGGTGCAAGGTGCTTCGCGAACCGGGACTCGTCGGACAGTTCTGCCACCATGTCCGCGCCCGAGGCGAAGACGAAGCGATTTCCCAGGACATTTCTCTCGA
The DNA here is from genome assembly GCF_001942025.1 of Rhodococcus sp. YL-1. Lineage (NCBI taxonomy): Bacteria > Bacillati > Actinomycetota > Actinomycetes > Mycobacteriales > Nocardiaceae > Rhodococcus > Rhodococcus sp. YL-1. Next base: position 916,546 of record NZ_CP017299.1, read on the forward strand.
AGATCGGGCCGAGTTCGCGGCCGATGCTCACGGAGTTCTGCAGCGGTGTCCGGATATTGATCCCGAGAACGTCCCCGAGGACCGGCAGGCGCCACGCCGGATGCGGGATCCGAGCATCGGACGTCGCCTCTGGAGTGGTGTCGACGCTCATTGTGTGTCCCCCGGGGTGAGATCGCTTACTGAATTGATGTCTAGTACGCAAAGTACGCCTTACTGAATCGGTGTCAAGTAGTAATCTGACTTGCCTATGGTCGCACCACGAAAACGCCTGGACCGAGAGCAGCGGCGCACGCAGTTGCTCGACATCGGCGCGCAACTTTTTGCCGATCGCTCGTACGAGGATGTGTGGATCGAAGAGGTCGCCGAGATTGCGGGCGTCTCGCGCGGGTTGATGTACCACTATTTTCCGACCAAGCGAGACTTCTTCGCCGCAATCGTCGAGCGCGAATCGCAGCACCTGCTCGAGGTGACCGCACCCGACGCGACGCTACCGGTGCGCGAACAGGTGGCAGCCGGGTTGGACGCCTACTTCGCGTACGTGAAGTCGCACAGCAGGGGAGTGCGCGCCATCAACGTCGGGACGCTCTCGGCCGAGGCCGGTATCCGGGCGATTGTCGAGCGCGAACTCGAACAGCAGCAGATTCGAATCCTCGATGCACTGGGATTCGAGGGCGAAAGAAGACAGCTCGCTGCCGTTGCAGTTCGGGGATGGATCGCGTTCGTCCGAGCTGTCTGCCTCGACTGGCTCGATCAACCTTCCATACCGCAGGAAGAGTTGAGAGTGATCTGTCTGCGGACCCTCTCCGGAGCGTTGGGCATCGACCTCGAAATGTGAAAAGCCGACCGCGCGGGAGCGGCCGGCATTTCCACGGACAAGTCTGATCAGTCGAGCGTCGAATAGAGATCGTCCCAGCCCTTGGCCACGTACATGTTGGTGTAGATGGACCCGTAGTACATACTTCCTTGCAGAACGGTGACGTTCCCGGCCTGCACAGCCGGAAGTCTTTGCCACAACTTGTTGTCCGAGAGTTGATCGAAGGTGGTGTCACTGCTGTCGGTGACAGAAACCATGAACGCGTCGCAGCCTTGCAGACGATCCATCTCTTCGATGCTCAGTCGTCCCTGATTGTCGAAACCGGCTGTGTTCAATGTTCTTCCGCCGATATCGGCGAGCGTCATGTCGGTGGGTTGACGATTCTTCTTTCCCGTTTCCTCCGACACGGGCAGGCTGTCGATGTAGATCGTGGCCTTGTCCGGACTGTAGGACAAGCTTGCGACGGTTTTGCCCGCGATCGCCGAAGCGTGTCGAGTGCGAATGTCGGTGATCAGAGCGTCGTAATCGGTGATCAGGCGATCCATGGTGGGTGTTCGGCCCAGCCAATCGGAGAGCCGGGTCAGGTTCTCCCGCCACGTCTGCTTCGATTCGGTCGTCAGGACAGGAGCGATGGCTTGGAGCTTTGCAGCGGGCCAGTACTCGTTGTCGGCGTTGACGCAGATGATGAGATCGGGTGCGAGTCCGAGGATCTGCTCCAGATTGGGTTTGTCGCTGAGGTATTCGGCCGAGCCGTCGACGGGAACCCACTTGGTGACGGGCGAGATGTTGTATCCGAACACCGGTAGTTCCAGGGCAATGGCGAGCTCGAGGTCGGTTCGGGCGTCGACGGCCAAGACCCGCTTCGGGTTGGTAGGTATGTCGTAGGTCCCCAACGGCGTGGTGACGGTGCGCATTTGAGCGTCATCATCGGTACCTGAACCGTCGCTGGAACTGCAGGACGACAGAATAGTTGCGACTGCTGCCATCCCGGCTCCGATGCCGAATTGGCGACGGGTAAGTGCGTCGACTAGCTCTTGCCAGACGCGTTCGTCCGGCACGGTAGGTGTGTTGGTCAGCATTTTTTCGATACCCTTCGGTCTGAGTCCGTATCGATCGTAGGGTTGGCGATACCAGATCACCTATATCGAAAACCACCTGATATTAGTCGATTTCGGCCATGGTCCGTGACTTTCGGGTGATGGCGGCGCCGAAGGCTGCAGCGAGCGGGAACATCAGAACGCCGTACACCGCGGCCGGTACTGCCAATTGCACGTTGTCGAGGAGACTGACGGCGATGGTGATCGCCAACGTGCTGTTGTGGATGCCGATTTCCATGGAACTGGCGATGGCCTGACGATCCTCGATGCCGAATATCCGGGGAACGACGTAACCGATCGAGAGGCTCAGTAGGCAGAACAAGGCAGCGACGACGCCGATGTCGACGAGATAGTCCGCGATGTTCTCGCGCTCGGAAACAACCGTTCCGACGATCACCAGTGCCAGAACCACCGCGGATCCGATGCGGACGGGCTTGTCCATGCGCTCGGCAAAGGCGCTCGAGCGCAATCGAACCCACATTCCGAGGGCGACAGGAATCAGTACGACGGCAAAGACCTGAAGTACCTTCGTGAACTGCAGTCCGAGGGTGCCGTCCGCGTCCTCGGGTTCGAAGTAGCCCAACGCGAAGTTGGTGATGAGCGGAAGGGTGACCACCGCTATCACCGAATTGACCGCAGTGAGTGTCACATTGAGAGCGACATCGCCGCGGAACAGATGGCTGAACAGGTTTGCCGTGGTGCCGCCCGGTGATGCGGCGAGGAGCATCATGCCGACAGCGAGCAGTGGGTCGAGGTCGAACAACGTGACCAGACCGAAGGCCGCGGCCGGGAGCAACAACAACTGACAGATCAGGGCAATCGAGACGGCTTTCGGCGCTTTTGCCACGCGGGCAAAATCTCCGACCGTCAAGGAAAGCCCGAGGCCGAACATGATGATGGCGAGTGCGGCGGGTAGGCCGACGGAGGTGAGTGCAGAGTCCATGAGTTAGTGGCTACTTCCAGTCACTGGGGGAATTTCACTGAAACTACCGTGATGCCCGGATCTGCGTGGCAGTTTGGATACATTGATGTATCGAACCGTGACGGCGTCGGTGAGCAGGGTTATCGTCGAATTATGTGCCGAAACATCACTGAACTTCGTGGACTCGAGCCCGCTGCTACGCCAGAGGAGATCGAGGCGGCCTCTCGCCAATACGTACGTAAGGTGAGCGGAATAGCCAAGGTGTCCGACGCGAACCGAGACGCCTTCGAACAGGCGGTGCGTGAGGTGACCCAAACGACGACGCGCCTGCTCAGTGCGTTGCCGCCTCGCAGACAGCCACCTCAGACCGTCCCTCCGTTGCGTCGCCCGGAAGTACAGGCTCGGATCGCTGCTCGTTCGTCCTGACCCGAGTGGATCTCACAGATATCGACGTATGGGACGTCGAAGCCTTGGATCAACTGTCTGCTGGGTTGGAAGGCGTTCTGGTCGCTCACCGCGTTCGCGACATCCGTCGACGGCTGGATACGCTGCGCAAAGAGGCCGTCGCCGACGACTTGCATATTCGTCAGGATGGAACCGTCTCTGCCGTTGCGCCCATCGCCGACGGTCACCCGCTCCACGTGCACGCCCAGTTGCTCGAGGTCGCAGTTCGAGAACTGATCGGTGAGGCACTGCTGGTCAGCGCGGATCTTCATCATGCGTTGTCTCTGCGGTCTCAGGTCGGCACCGACCTCCGTGACAAAGCTGTGCGTGTGGGGGAGGAGTGGCGAGCGTTCAGCCCTGATCGGCAGCGTCAGATGTTGCGTCATGCACCAGGCCTGATCGCCAACCTCGACGGCATTCCTGCTGCGATTCGCAGCCCGGCCAATCTCGATCGAATTCAATCGGAACGAGCACGGCTGCAAGATGATTCAGTCCGAATCTCGCAAGAACTTCACCGCGAGTTCTTCGGCGGCAGACTGAGTAACACCGGGGCGGGCCAGTGGTACGCCGAACGCAAACTCGAGGATCTGGACGCGCTCGACGAGTTGTTTCGCGCCGAACCTGATCGACGGTTACTGCTCATGGACATGCGCTCGGGCGAACGAGGCTTCGCTGCAATTGCGATCGGTGATCCGGACACAGCGGATCACATCTCCGTGACGATTCCCGGACTGAACACCAACGTCAAGGACTCGATGCGCGGAATGGTCGGAGAGGCAACGCGATTACGAGCCGAGGCGATGCGGCAACTCGAACTGGCCGGCCGAAAGGAAAGCGTGGCCACCATCGCCTGGATCGGATATGACGCGCCACAGGTGATCGGGCCGGGAAAGTTCGACATCGGTCGGGCCAGCTTCGACGTCAGTCGATCGTCCAAAGCAGGCATAGCCGCCGACGCATTGGGTAGCTTCTTTCACGGTCTTCGTGCCGCGTCGGTCAACGACGGAGTCCATATCACCGCGTTGGGCCACTCCTACGGATCCCTCGCGACTTCTCTTGCGCTGCAACGCGGGGCAAGCGCAGCGGTCGACGACGTGGTGTTCTACGGTTCACCCGGGGTGCGAGCCAAGGTGGAGTCGGACCTCGGTATCGCCGACCGGCACGTCTACGTCATGAAAGCGGAAGGCGACAGTATCGCGGGGTTCGGCCGTTTCGGTGGAGATCCGACGCGCACCGAGTTCCATCGGTTGTCCACGGCCGAGGGGATCACCCCGGATGGAGTGAAACACGAGCGGGCGTTCGGGCATGCGGAGTACGCGAGGACCGGAGACAACGGAGAACTGCGGATGTCGGGATACAACCTCGCGGTTGTGGTTGCCGGACTGCCGGAGTTGGCCGTTATGGCCTGACCTGCTGGCTTACAGTGGCACTCATGCGTCTGAGGCATTCGGCCAGGGGGTTGGTCGTTGACGACCAGTCCCGTCTTCTGCTTTACCGATTCATCGCGCCCGGGGGAGGGCTGACGGTCTGGTGTCCTCCGGGCGGAGGCTTGGAAGGAGACGAAACCCCGTCCGAGGCGCTCGCGCGCGAATTGGACGAGGAGATCGGCTTGCGCGACTACGGCGCAGCCACCCATGTGTGGCATGAGGAGATCCGTGACCCGGCGATATTGCCGGGTTGGGGCGGTGCGATCAACGACTACTTCCTCGTGCCGATGGCGACTGCATTCGAGCCCTGTGGGTCGTTGGGGCGCGAAGCGCTGGCCGCCGAGCTGGTCGAGCACTTCGAGTGGTGGAGTGTTGACCGCCTCTTGTCACACAGTGGTCGAGAAGTGTTCGGGCCACGCGATTTACCCGACCGGTTTGCACGCCTGGTCAAGGATGGGCCATCGAGTGCGCCGGATCGATTTGTTCGGTCGCCGTGAGGGATGCGAGGTAGCGATTGAAAACGAACATTTCGGCATCGAAACACGGCTACGCTGGGGTTATGGAGCACTACGTGCGTAAGGACCCCATCCCGTACGCTTCTACGGCTGCGCCGGTCAGTTCTCACAACCGGTTGGCGAGGGCGGCCCAAAAATTGTGGATGGCTCTCCGAGGGCTGATGCGTGATCGGAAGGCGAGTCAGTACACCTCGCTCGCTCCGCGTCATCCCGACGGATCACGTACCGCCGTAATGTCTTTCAACAGCAGCGGCGGAGGGGCCGGATCAGGCGGGGCATGAAGGTCGCTAGTGCGACGCTGCCCGGGGCCCGTCGAATTCTCGACGAACACCGGGCAGTGACGCACTACTCGAACTGGGGTCAGCGGAGGTACTGTCCGCACACCGGCCACGCGCCGGCGCCCTGACCGGCAAGGACGTTTTCAGCAACGCGGACCTGTTCTGCCTGGCTGGCGTTGGCGGCGCTGCCCGCTCCGCCGTAGGCCTCCCACGTGCTCTGGCTGAACTGGAGTCCGCCGTAGTAGCCGTTTCCGGTGTTCGCGGCCCAGTTGCCCGAAGATTCGCATTCTGCGACACCCGACCAGTCGTGGGTGGCTGCGGATGCGGTGCCTGCGCTCAATCCGAGGGCTCCGGCTGCGAGGGCTCCGGCTGCGGCGACAGAGGCAAGTGCACGGGTAACGGTGGTCTTGGTCATTTTTGGTAAATCCTCTCGAGTCCCGCCGACGGAGGACGGTGACCGTCTCAGCTCCGCTCCCACCACTAGGAATGTTGTCGAGTCCGAACCGCGGGGTGGGACGGGCGGTGGCGATTCGGTAATGCCCGGTTGATCGGGCTGTCACCAACCATAAGAGATGATTACGGATTGGTCACGGGTCGGCGTGTCGACACATGTTTGTGCAACAGAAATGCATCAAAGAGTGTTTTCCCAGGTCGCATGGCGATACGCCACCTCTCCCGGCGTTACATAAACGAGATAAAATGTGATGTAAGTCACCTGAAACGTGCCTCGACGGCGTCGATATGCGGCGAATGTGACACTCAATCAGCCCGGTTTGTCGGCTTTTCGACCCGGTTTTCAGTCGTGCTGGAACCCATGTCCAGTCGTGATCTGTTGTCGACCGACCGGCCCGATTTACCTGTAGGGCAGCAGAATTGACAACGAATAACGCGCCGCTGGCTCAGACGAGATTCTTGCTCGCCTTGATCCGGCGGCGAATGTCGCGCATCTGAATGGTGTTGCCGGCCTGACGAACGGAGCGTGGGATGAACCTGTTGACGAACGACACGAAAATGAAGAGGTGTTCGAACCGGCGGCGGTCGTCTTCGGTCCACTCGAGATCGAGTTGGTCGCGGTAGATCGGTGGAAGGAATCCGACCGTCAGGAACCGCAACAAGTTTCGGAACACCAGGCGTATCGGCCACGCGATCATCTGTAGGTTGACCAAGTCGATCAGGTACTGCTTGGTGCGTTCGTCGATGACGACGCGTTCGCAACCGAGGTTCCAGTAGCGCTCGAAGTCGGCACGTGTGGCCGGCCACATCTCTTCGGTGACCTGCAGCGTCGTTCCCAAAGTTGACGCGGACTTGTAGAACGACTCCGCCTGTTCTTCGGACATCTTGCCGTGCAGCAACTGATGACTGTCCTCGAAACCGATGAACAGGCATGCAGCAACCCATAATTGGAGTTCGCGATTGAAGGCGTTGTACTTGACCGGGCTGTTTGAATCCGACTTCACATGTCGGTGCACCGAGTTCACGGCCTCGCGGTAAGCCTTTCGCTCTTCCTCGTCACCCAGGATCGCGACCGTCAGGTACTGCGTCGTGGTTCGTGCACGCTTCCACGGATGCGCTGTCAGAGCACCCGATTCGACCTTGCTCTCCATGACGCCGTACGCCACCTCGGGCCAACCGAGTTGCAGGATGACGTTGGCAGCGGCTCCGGCGAACGACCAGAAATCGAGTGCGTCGGTGATGTGTGCGGGCTTACGTGCCCACCGTCTACGCTCGGCCGTGATGGTGATGCGTGTCTGATCGGTGCGAAGCGACGACTCGGACTTTTCCGAATCCAGGTAGTGAGTGGGCATGGATCTTCCTCCGCGTGTGGTGAGTTACTTGGTCTCGACGTTGCTCACGAGCCACCGGTCGCCCGAGCGGACCAGGGACACGACCATGCGGTACTTCTGTGTGTTTCCCTCTGGCGCTGCGACATTCTTGGCTTGTTGGTCGACGAACACGAGCATCTTGGCCGACGAATTGTCCAGCGATTCGATACCGACGTCTGTCGCCGTCGCGCTCGCCTGGCCTTGGCCCCCGGCAACGACTTCGCGAAGTGAATCGACCATTGTTCGGTAGGTGCCGGCAAACTCGTCGGTCGACATCGAGGCAATGCTGTCTTTGTTGGCATCGAGGTTCTGATAGTCGAAGGAGGACATGATGGTCGAGTAATCCCGCGCGGTGTCCAAAGCCTCCTGCCGCAGCGTGTCTTCCTGATTCGCCGAGTACATCTGGAATCCGAGCACCACCAACGCGGCGACCAGCGCCGCCGCTATTAGTGAGATCAGTGCGTTGCGTGGCTCCTTCAGGCGGCGAAGTAGCGACGGAGAAGTCGGATGTTCGGCCACCTCGGCTTCTGCCTCGTCGAGTAGTGCGTTGTCACCGTGTGCCATTTCCCAGTCCTTCCAACATCAATCTCCAGTAGTTCAGGGCGTCGACTCCGGTCGGGACGAGAATCGGATCTGCGACGACGGGCGGCCCGATCGGCGTACCGGGGACCGTCGAGTTCTGCAAACCGAGGTCGTTCGGACGCGGAGCATTCTGCGCTCCGCGTTGGACGAGGTCGTCGGCGGGGGGACAGTACATCGCCAGACTCGGACTGGTGGGAGACAGATCGCCGACCTCACGCCGAGGGGTGTCGTAGTTGCAGACCGGCCCCTGGGTCGCAACCAAGGCAAAGTCGGCTCGATCGCCTTTGACGATGGATGCCAGTTTGGCGAGACCTTCAGGAATCGTGACAAGTCCGGTTTCCAGGGCGTCTGTGCGGTCGGAGATGATCGGTGCGACAGTGGCGAGGTTGGCCAGGACCGCTCCGAAAGTGTTGTGGTACTTGTCGAACAACTGTTGAGCGCTGTTCAGGGCGGCGGGCGAATGATCGGTGAGGTAGATCAGCACCGGCGCGTTGGATTCGAGTTGTTCGGTGAAGTTCTTGGCAGCTGCCATTCCCCGGACGAACGAATCCGATTGTGTCGCCATGGAGTCCACCAACGTGGAGGTTCGCGACAGCAGCGCAGCGAGTTCGGCCGACTGGTCGTTCAACTGCGCCGACATGGTCCCACCGTTGTCGATCATCGTCGCCAAGCTCGGGCCGAGCCCGTTGAACGAATTCCCCAGCTCGGTCCCGATGTCGCTGATCGCTTGTGGATCAATCCCTTCCAGGACACCGGACGCCTGAAGCATCAACTGGCTCATCTGGACCGGTTGCTGATCCGCGGGCATGGCGATCTCGTCGCCGTCCCTAAGATACGGGCCGTGGTCTGTGTTGGGGTAGATGTCGACATTCTGAATTCCGGCTGCGGTCCCCATCGTCACCTTGGCGACGCTGTCGGTAGGTATCTCGGTGTTGTCGTTGAGTGAGAGTTCCACCCGAGCCGTGCGGGTGCCTGCGTCGAGTTCGACTTCACTCACTTTCCCCACCTGTACGCCGCGATACGTGACGACCGTGCCCTTGGTCAGTCCGAAGGCGTCGGACATGTTGGCGTGCAGCCGGATTTGACCCCCGAAACCCTGAGGGCCGACCACGTAGACGATCCCGAAAGGGATGACCACAGCAGCGATCAGAGCGAACAGGACAAGTTGAACAAGCGCAAGGCGACTCAACGCGGACCTCCCTGAAGTAGATCGGTGAGAGTTCCCGCTGGTGCGATCGATTGACCGGCCATACCGCCGCTCCAGAGCTTGTCGATCGTTCCCGGAATATCCAGGGCGCCGTCGAAAACGAGGTAGTCACCCTGCACTGCACCGGTGAAGTTTTCGAGCAACCCGTTCATGTTCGTCAGCGTCTGGCCGATCTCCGAGTTGAACGAATCCAGAGTCCCGACAACGGTCGACGCATCGTGCAGCATCGCGTCGAGGCCGTTGGGAGACGAGTCGAGAATGGTGTTTGCGTTGGTGGCGAGCTGAACGGTCGAGTTCAACAGGCTCGCAATCTGATCCTTCTGTCCCACGAGAATCGACACCACCTGTGGAACGGAATCGAGGTAGTTGTCGACAACTACGCGTTGGCCGGCCAGTTGGGAGGAGACCCGGGCAGCGAGGTCGACGGCCTCGTCGAACTCGCTGCGGTGACTGCTTGCCTCTGCCATGAGCGAGGTGAGGGTCTCGGTCAGAGAACGAACTTCACCGGAGCGCCCGGAAATCGCGGTGTTCAGCTCGCGCACCACGGTATCGAGTTGGTCGATGCCGCTTCCGGTCAGAACCGTGCCGAGGGTGGCAAGCGCACTTTCGACCTGCGGACCGATCTCGGTGCGAGACTCCGGAATTGTGTCTCCGTCGCTGAGCGTGGAGCCGGACGGAACTTCCGGCACCAAGAGTCTGATGAACGGATTGCCAAGTGCGGACGGGAGTTCGACGGAAGCTTCGACGTTGTCGGGCAATGGCGTCGCGGCGTCCAGACTCAGAGTCACATCGGCTCCGACGACATCGGCTGATAGCGCGGATACTCGACCGATGACTTTCTGGCCGCTGCGGACGTCTGCTCCCAACACCAGGCCGTCGGCGCCGGCCAGCTGCAGCGCCACGTTGTACGCGTCACCGTCGGCCGAACGACCCAGGGGTAGGTCTTGAATGCCTGCGCTACAGCCGCCGAAGGCGAGCACGGCCGCAGAACCCACACCGATGATCACGATACCGGCGATTATTCGAATCGATTGCCGCGTCAATTGCCACCTCCGGGGACGGCTCCGCCGGAAATCGCGGAGGCGATGCCGAGCGGATCAGAAGTGCTGAGGGGGAAGGAAATCGGATTCGTGAACCCGGCTCCGGTGCAGATCGGCAACTTGTAGGTGTCGCACAGCGGTTTCGCCACCGCGAACTGAGTCAATGCAGTCGAGACGTTGAGCCGAATGCGCCCGCGCTGATCAGGACCGATTGTCTGGGAGAGGTTCTGCATCATCAACGGCACCAGGTCCATGAACTCGGCGAGGCCGGGTTCTTTGGCAGCCAGAGTGTCACCGAGAACTCGCACGTTGTCGGCTATGGCACCGACATCATCGCCGTGAGTTGTCATGAAACTGTTCAACTGGTCGAAGACCACCTGCAGATCCTGCAGAGGCTGTGAGATGTCCATGTTCTGGCTCGCCCATTGATCACCCAGGACGCCGAGGTCGCCGACAAGTTCGTCGAGGCTGACCTGCCGTGCGTCCAGAGCATTCATCAAAGTGTTGAGATTGTCGACAAGGGCACCGATGTCTTCCGACCGAGCGCCGACAACTCCGGTTGCCGTGCTGAGGTTGCGAATTGCGGTGTTGAATTGATCGCCCTGGCCCTGCCAGCCGGCGGCGCCGCGGCTCACGAGATCGCCGAGATTGCCCCCATCCCCGGCAAATGCGTCGGCCAAAGTGCTGACGCTTCCCATCAAGCCGTCGAAATCTATGGGGGAGTGGGCACGTTCGATCGGAATCTGGTCGCCGTCTTTCAGTGTCTCTCCGCCGGTGTACGCCGGGCCGAGTTCGATGTGTCGATCGCTGATCACCGATGGATTGAGGACATAGGCCGAGGCGTCGGCGGGCAGGTCCACGGAGTCGGGCATCGACATCGCTACTCGAACAGAAGTTCCGCGAGGTTCCACCGACGTGACCGTCCCGACGCCGACTCCGAGGACGGTGACCTTGCTTCCCTCGTAGATTCCGCCGACGTAGCTGAAATCGGCGTAGACGGTCTTGGACTGATCTGTTCGTCCGAATATGTACCAACCGGGCAGGGCGATCGCCAAGGTCACTACCAGCATGGCCGTGACGGCTTTTCGTGTATTCACTTGCAGCCCTCCATGATGCCGAGCGCGCAGAGCAGATTGTCCGGGATCACGGCCGCCGGCGCGTTGACGTCGGTCCAATTGCCGGTGCCGGTTGAATCGGTGACCGAACGCAGCGCGGAAGGAAGACGAGTCAACAGCAGGTCGATCTGATCTGCGTTGTTCTTCAGCGTGGTGGTGACCGCGACGAGGTTGTCGGTCATGGCTCCGAACTCGTCCTGACGATCGACGAAAGTGGTGGAGAGCTTCGAGATGATGATTGTCAGGTTGTCGACCAGCTGAGTCAGTGCGTCCTTGCGCATCGCAAGAGTTCGAACGATCGTCTGAGCATTGGCCGCAGTACCGAGGATCGAATCGGTTTGTGCCGCAGCCATGTCCGACAGCTCACGAGACATGATGAGAATCTGGTCGATCTGTTCACTGTTCTGCGCGAAAGCCGCCGAGGCGCCGCTGATTCCGGCCAGAGCCCGGCCCACCTGATCGGAATCAGTGGGAATCACCTGCGAAAGGGTGTTCATCATGGACTCCATCGCCTGTAGGTCGACGCCTGTTGCCGCAGTGGTGGCATCACTGCTGACGTCGTCGAGGCTGTACGGCACGGTTGTGCGGGAGAGCGGGATGACCCGCGCCTCGGAGTCGTCGACCACTCCGGCCGGCACGATCTCCAGGTAGCGCTTGCCGAGGACCGTCTTGAGCCTGACCGTCGCCGTGCTCTGGTTTCCCAAAGGCTGGTCCTTGTCCAAGCGGAAGTTGACGACGACGTGGTCGCCGGCAAGGTCGATCGAATCCACTCGGCCCGCGGGAACCCCGGCCACGTAAACCGGATCGGTGTCGGAAAGCCCGCTGGCATTGGCTAACTCGACTGTGTATGCCGACGTGCGTACGTTGTACCAGAGCTTCGGAATGCCCAAGGCGGCGCCGAGTCCCACCACCAGAACGAAGATTCCGAGACTGCCCAGGGCGAGAGCGGTGCCGCTACCGCTGCGACGGCGATCCCCTTTGAACAGGAAGAGCATGATGCCGACGAACACGTCGATCAGCTTGACCAGGAACATCATGAGCACACCGGCGAGTGTGTCGGACCGAAGATGTTGGCTTCCATGTCGCCTGCCTTCAGAGTGAAATTGCACAGATACAGGCTGATGAAACTTCCGTAACTTCCGATCCGGTTGGCGGCGTCGGCGAACTGGGGAAGGTTGACGAGAAGTCTGTTGAACTCGTCGGTGCTCGCAATCCAACTCCCGGTGACACTTTCGAGTTGTTGCACGGTCTGACCGAATGCGCCGTTCGACCCGGCCATGATCTGAGCCAACGACGAGACAGTGCGGTTTCCCTGATCCAAGAGCGAGACCAGTTGATCGTTCTGCCCGACGACGGAAGTACTCAGATCGTTCAAACCGTCCAACAGACCGACCAATTCGGGTTGACGCTCGTCGACGGAGGTGAGAAGAGTGTTCATGTTCGTGAGTAGTTGCGCGAAGACGTCCTGACGGTCGACCAGGCCGGAACTCATGGTCGCGATCTGGTCGAGCAGGGTGGTCATTGCCTGGCCCTGGCCGTTGAAGGTTTCGACAAAACTTCGCGTGAGCGTGTTGACCTGCTCGGGCTGCAGCGCGGCGAACAACGGTTTGAACCCGTTCATCAGGGCCGTCAAGTTGATCGGCGGTGTTGTCTGCGCCAGCGGTATCGTGTCACCTGGTTCGAGCTGTCGTGCGGATACCGTTGTTGCGCTGTCGTCTTGCGTCAGTGCCAGATATCGAGCACCGAGCATGTCGCCGTAGCGCACGGCGGCACGGACATCCGACTCGAGGGAATATCGCGACTCGATTTCGACGTCGACGATCGCCTTGCTCGTCCCGCCTCCGTTGTCGGCGAACGCAACCGAGTCCACGCGGCCGATACGCACACCCGACATGGTGACCGGGTTGCCCGGGTTGAGTCCTTCGACGTCGGTGAACTCGAACGAGTACGAATCGGTGCTTCCGCGAACCGGGACCGACAACGTGTTCGCCACGAACGACGCGCAGGCGACGCCGGTGAGACAGAAGAGTGACAACCGAATTACCTGGCCAGGACGGACCTTCACGGGACGGTCACCTCGTTACCTCTGACCATCGGCCCCAACATCAGTGTTGTTGCCGGGTTGGGGGTATCCGAGGGTTCCGGCGATCCGCCCAGTAGTTGATCTTCGAGGTACCGCAGGGGGGCCGCTTCGGCTACGCCGCCCACGACCGGGGCACTGACGGGTTGTTCAGGCGTCAGGTTGGAGCCCGAACACTGTGCTCCGCGCGAGTCACCGTACTGCGGGCAATCATCACCCGTGTATGGGAGCGGTTCGGCGAACGTGGCAACTGCTGTGATGTCGAACTTTCCGGTGGCGAAGACTCGAGCGCCCGCGGCGCCGAACGTACTGGCATTGGCGAGGGTGGAACGCAGTCCTCCGGGATTGGCCGCGGTGGTTGCGAGTATCTTTCCGGCGGAATCGATCACAGTGATGATGTTTCGGTTGTTCGCCCCGACAAAATCGTCGACGGTAGCGGCGAAGACTGCGGCCGCGCCGATCGAGGACTCGAGATTCGCTCTGTTGGCGACCATGTCGTTCGAGACGGTTGTGGCGGCTGCCAAGGTATCGAGAATGTCGGGGGTCGCACGGTCCAACGCGTCGACGACCGACTTGAATTCGGGTGTCGATTCGAGGAATTGGTGTGCGGCGGGTGTCAGTACGCCGGACGCGGCACTGAGATTGTCTATCGTGGTACCGATCTCGGCTCCGTTTCCGTCGAGCGCCTGGCCCAGCGCAGTCAGGGCTGTCTGCAACTTCTCGGGCTGCATCGCAGTGAGGACGCCCACCAACTTGGTGTACACGTCGTAGAGCGCAACGGCTTCGGGACCGTCGTCCATGTGGATCTCGTCTCCGTCCGCCAGAGTCGTCTGGCCCTGCTCATTCGGACTGTCCACGAGCTGCATGTAGATGTCGCCGAAGAACGTGCGTGGAACAACGCGAGCCACCACGTCAGCGGGAATCTTCGACGCGTCATCGGTCTGAATCTGCAACTGCACAACGGATTCGGCGGTTCCTGATTCGATTTCGCCGATTCGGCCGACGTTGACGCCGTGGTACCGAACCGGAGCTTCACCGCTGATGAGACCGGCTGTGGCTGGAACAGCGACGAAGATGTCGGTGCTCTGCTCGAGATTTCCCGAACCGCGTAGAACCATTGTCACGGCGGCGGCGACGGCTACGACTATGGCGATCGCGCCGCGAAGGGCGTACACGATCTTCGTGCGTGTAGTGAGTCTGTCCACGGCTCAGACCCCCATTCCCGGGATCTGGGGCACGAGGCCCCACAGCGCGAAAGTCATCAGTACGTCGAGGATTCCGATCGCGAGGATCGCAGTCCGGAGCGCGCGCCCGGCCGCTTGCCCGACGCCGGCCGGACCACCGGAGGCATAGTAGCCGTACGCGCAGTGAACCAGCGCGACAACAGCGGCGAACACCACGGCCTTGAGACCCGAGTACAGGAGATCCTGCGGAGAGATCGCCAGATGGAAGAAGTAGTCGTAAGTACCTGCCGATGCGCCGTTGAAGAACACGACGACCAGTCGGGTCGAGAGGTAACTGGCCAGGAGTCCGATCATGTAGATCGGGATGACACAGATCATGGCAGCGATCACCCGGGTACCCGCGAGGAAGGGGATCGATCGGATCGCCATCGAGTCCAGCGCGTCGATTTCGTCGGAGATACGCATGGCCCCGATCTGGGCGGTGAAACCCGTTCCGACCTTGGCGGCCAACGCGATCGCGACGACAACAGGGGCCAGTTCACGGGTGTTGGCAACCGCGGACAGCATGCCGGAGAGCGAGGTCATCCCGACAAGCTCGAGGCCCCGGTGGGTCTCGACGCCCAACATCATCGCCGCGGCCAGCGACATCGCGAAGACGATCCCGATGGTGCCGCCGCCGGACAACAAGGAATTCGTGCCGAAGCTGACCTCGCTGATCTGACCGAGTGCATGCTTGCGGTACTTGGTGAGCGCAAAGGGGATCGATGCGATAGTGCGGACGTAGAAAGTGACGTGCTGACCGAGGGAGACGAGGCCGTCGCCCGCGGTTCGCAGGGGTCTGCTCGCTTGACGTGCTCGAACACGGAGATCGACGAGCGACATCAGAATTCACCGACTGCCGGGACGATTACGGTGTAGAGCGCGGACAACACTGTGTTCACGATGAAGACGAGCGCGAACGCGATGACCACGGCTTCGTTGACTGCGTCGGCAACGCCGCGTGGGCCACCTTTTGCATGTAGACCTTTGAAGGTGGCGACCAAAGTCGAAGCGATGCCGAAGACCGCAGCCTTCACCAAAGCCATGACGAAGTCGGAAGATCGCCCGTACTGACTGAACGTTGCCATGAACGTTCCGGCCGGAAGATGCTGGACGTAGATGTGGTACAGGTAGCACGCGATCACACCGCCGAAGGTGACCATCGAACACAGTGCAAGGGAGACGATCACTGCCGCAACCAATCTCGGTGCGACGAGGCGCTCGATCACGTCGATGCCCATCACTTCCATCGCGTCGATCTCTTCCCGGATCTTTCGTGAACCCAAATCCGTGCAGATCGCCGATCCTGCGACACCGGCCATCATCAACGCGCACACCAGCGCCGCGGCCTGACCGACGATGATGAAAGCTACGACAGCTCCGGAATATCCACCGGCTCCGATCCGGCCGGCCAGTTCACCGACCGAGACGGCGATGAATACACCGATCGGAATCATGAGAAGCAGCGACGGGCCGGTGCTGACGCGACCGATGAACAGGGTCTGAGTAACCGTCTCGTGCAATGAGAGTCGTCTGCGCAGGATTGCCGTGAACAGGCCGAAGAGTGCCTGAACCGAGAATCCGATCAGATAGCCCCCCTGTAACGCTACGTCTCGCACCGGGCCCTTCGCGGCTGGCAGCTCGTACGTCATCTAATTGAATTCCTTTGCAGATCAACAGTGTTCGGCACGGAGTTCGAACTGTTCGAGCGCTGGCGGTCGAGCGAACTGCCTGTGAAGCATCTCACACATATATGTGTCCAAGCAAGCATTATGTGAACCGAAATTCTCGTCGAACTGTCAGCCCTGTTGACCGAGTTTCCTTCATTGACGTGGAGATATCGGAACTGTTCATATCGACATCCTGTGTATGTTTACGAATATTCCGAATCTGTCAGTCGGATTGCTTCGTGGATGCGGGCTGGATGCTTCGAGCGGTGACCCTACCCACTGCTGGTGGCCACAGGCAACGTTTTGTTAACGAAGATTCTCGGTGGAAGCAACGGGGGAGGTGGCGAAGGGCGAGTGGTGTGTTCTGATCAAAGGCAGCGTTACCTGCATGTCTGAAACTCTAGACGCGCGATGTGCTGAAATCGGTGTACGAGTTTTCAGAATCATGCTTATGCTGATTCTCGTCTGATGAGCAGGCGGATCGAAGTGCTTCGTGCGTGAGGGCTGGAGAGTGGGGTACACGGTGAGCCTGAACGATCAGTTCGTCGACGCGCAGACGTCGAATGGGATTGTTCGGCAGCCGAGGTCCGACTCCGTCAAGAGGCGACCGAAGGACCGCAAGGCGCAGATCGCGGCAGCAGCGGCAATCGCGTTCAGTGAGCGCGGATATCCTGCTGTCAGTGTCGACGACATCGCGTCGGCGGTCGGTATTTCGGGTTCGGCGCTCTATCGGCACTTTCCGAACAAGTACGCGATGTTCCGCCACGCGGCACTGGAGTTGACCGGAGCGCTCGCCAGTGCCCTCGATGCCGTTTCGGTTGCGCCTGCGGCAACCGATGCGCAGCGGTTGCGCGAAGATCTGATTGCAGTGATACGAACGACGATCCGCAATCGGCGTACGGCCGGAATCTATCGTTGGGAGAGCCGGTTTCTCGACGCCGATGATCGGAAATCCGTTCGAGCGCAAGCCAGTGCGGTCAATCGCCGAGTAGCCCGGTATCTTTCGCGTTCCGAACCCGCGATGACGGCGAGGGACGAGACCCTTGTCGTGGCAGCGATGTTCAGCGTCATCGGCAGCATCACCGTCCATAACCTGTTGCTGCCCCAGCGATCGATGGAGAAGGTTCTGCTCGACGCGTGTCTGGCGATAGATCAAGGTGAGGGTGCAATCACCGCTAGCCGCTTGGAGCAGTCCTCGTTACCACGAACCGTGACCACGAACAAACGTGAACGTCTCTTGCAGGAAGCCGTGCGCCTCTTCGACTCTCGCGGGTATCACGACGTCAGCATCGAAGAGATCGCCGCGGCCGCCGGCTTGAACGCATCCGGTATGTACCGCTACTTTCCCAGCAAGGCAGAGCTTCTCGGCGCCGTGTTCTATCGAGCTGCAGATCGCTTGGACTTGGCGACGGCAGCGGTCTTCGACTCCGCGACTTCGCACGAACAAGTGCTCCGGTCACTGTCGGCGATGTACGTGGAGTTGTCGTTTGCACAGCACGAATTGATGTCGGTCTACTTCTCCGAGATGAACAACCTTCTGCCGAGTCATCGAAGCGATCTGAAGAATCGCCAGAAGCTTTACGTGGTCGAATGGGCGCGAGTGCTCGGCGAGATTCGTCCTGAGCTGTCGGCAGTAGAGGCGAAGTTCGTAGTTCATGCTGCGCTCAACCTGGTCCCGGATGTCGGCCGTATGATGAAGTTCGACGCTGCCGCAGAGAACGCGGCCATGTTGCAGGTGTTCATGTCGGCAGTACTGTTCGGCCGTCGGGCTTCGGCCGCCTGAAGCGTGTCGGTGAGTGTGCGTAGTCTGGCCCACTATGAGCGAAGTCGTGTCACTGGCAGCTGCCCGTCGCATAGCGCTTGCCGCTCAGGGATTCGGCAAATCGCATCCCACGACGGTGACGCGTCGCAATCTGGTCGGCGTGATGGACCGGCTGCAGGTGCTGCAGATCGACTCGGTCAATGTCTTCGAACGCAGTCACTACCTACCCGTTTATGCGCGATTGGGCGCATACGACAAATCCAGACTCGATCAGCTTGCCTTCGCCCCCGGTTCGGGATACCTCGAATACTGGGGCCACGAAGCAACGTTCTTGCCGGTGGACATGTGGCCGTTGTTCCGTTGGCGGATGGACCAGTTTCGCGCCAAAGCGTTGAGTGACAAGGACGGGTGGGCTTCCGATCGGAGTGTCTTCCTCGATTGGTTGCGGCAGGAGTTGCGCGACAACGGTCCGATGGCGGCGAGCGAGATCGAACACGAGGCGAACACGCGGCGCGGTCCGTGGTGGGGGTGGTCCGACGTGAAGGTCGGGCTCGAGACGCTGTTCCGTTGGGGCGAGGTGGTCTCGGCGGGGCGCGCCGGTTTCGAGCGTCGTTACGGCCTGGCCGAGCAGATGCTTGCACCCGAGATACTCGACGCACACGTCGAGCGGTCGGAGGCGATACGCGAACTGGTGCTGCGGGGTGTGAAGGCACACGGTCTCGGCACCCTCGACGACATCGCCGACTACTTTCGTCTGCCCAGCGCAGAAGCACGAACGGCCTTGCAGGAACTCGAAGACGCCGGCAGCGTGCGCCGGGTGTCCGTCGACGGCTGGGAGCGTCGAGGCAAGGCAAGGGAGGTGTGGATCGATCCGCGAGCGAAGCGTCCCAGGTCCATCCGTGCGGATGCGCTGTTGTCACCCTTCGACCCGGTAGTGTGGGCACGCGATCGAGCGTTGCGGCTCTTCGACTTTCACTACCGGATCGAGATCTACACTCCGGCGCATAAGCGAGTTCACGGATACTACGTGCTCCCGGTGTTGATCGACGACAAGATCTGCGCCCGAGTCGATCTGAAGAACGACCGTCAGAACCGTCGACTGCTTGTCCGCGCGGCGTGGGCCGAACCCACCGCGGACGCCGACACTGCGCCGCGGTTGGCGGAACTCCTTCGGAGAACTGCGCGTTGGCAGGGCTGCGACACCGTCGAGGTGGAGAACAAAGGTACGTTGTCTCAGCAGTTGGCCGCCGCTATGACGTGAGCCTTAAGGTCGCGAGGACGATTGTCATTCGGGAACTGTTATGCGTCCGTCGGTAGCTGCCTGATTGATGGAATTTCTCAATGCGGAACAACTTCCGGATCGAATTCTCGGCGGTTCAGCATCGTCGCGGTACTCCAAACATGCCGTGCGCGAATCTGATCGCCACTGGGTCGACGTGTGATGCCAGCTGTTCTTCTCCACGAGGACGTATGTTCCGCACCGCTCGCAGTCCAGCGGTTCCATGGTCATTGCCCTACTCCTGCGGCGGCCCTGCGTGCGATGTTGTCAGCGACTTCCTGCTTCCACACTTCGATGGGTTTGCTTGTGTCCATCTCGAATTCGAAACGGTCGACCATCTCGGGCGTGACGTCGGCGACGTCCACGTAGAACTGTTCATACCACCGCCTCAGTTGGTATACCGGACCGTCCTCGGTGCAGAGCAGCGGATTGTCGATGCGGGTCTTGTTCTTCCAGATCTCGATGTCCTGCTCGAACCCGACACCGATGTATCCGATCATCGCATCGACAAGTTGATCGGCGAACTCGGCGGGCATCTCTGCGGACTTCTGGACGGTAATGCCGTACATGAGTACGAATTTGTTCGGGCTCACCGGGTAGTGGCAGTTGATCAGCACCGAATCGGTCGTGAAGTTCTCGTAGACGTAGCGCAAGTCGTCGATCATGAACGACGGTCCGTGGTAGGCCGCTGTCGAAAGATTCGACACCAACTTCGGTACGTCGGGGTCGGTCCAGGTCACGATGTCGTCGCGGTTGATGCCGCTCTGCTCTTGGATGGCGACGTGTCCTTCGAAGACGTTCTTGAAATAGGTGGGGAACGAGAAGTGCACGTAGAAGAAGTGCGCCATGTCAACGACGTTGTCGACGATTTCTCGGCAGTTCGTATCGATGACTATCGACTTCCACACCCAATCGGTCCAGTCGTGCTGCGCAGACTTGATGATCGGTATGGCGACTTCGGCAGGAGGCGGATTGCCTTCGGGGTCGTGCCAGACGAAGAGCAGGCCGTCTTGTTCGAGCGCAGTCCAAGCGCGGGTCTTGGCAAGCGGGGGGACACGTCGAGCATAGGGAATTGCGGTGCATTTACCGTTGCCTCCCCATCTCCAGTCGTGGAAAGGGCACGCGATCGAATCGCCCTTTACCGTGCCCTGACTCAGGTCACCGCCCATGTGACGGCAGTACGCGTCGAGGATCTTCAGTTCGCCATGCGAGTCGGAGAAGACGACCAGTTTGGTACCGAAAGCTTCGATGGGATGGGGGTTCCCGTCGCTGTAGTCCTTGGCGAGGCCGAGGCAGTGCCATCCGCGGGCAAATCGAGTGGGAGGTTCTCCCTGGTCGATGATGCGAACCTCTTCCGATTCGTTGACATCCGCAATTGTCATGTTCTTCCTTTCGTGAGTACACCCGGTGGGCTGGACCGAGTGATGTTGTAGGACAGTCGAAGGGGTGAAAATCTTTGGACCATTCACATACGTTGCGACGAGATATTGCCGCCGTCGACAACCAATTCCGTTGAGGTGATGTAACTTGCTTCGTCGGACAGCAGGAAGCGGACAGCGTGTGCGATTTCCTCCGGGCGGCCGAGCCTGCCGAGGAGGATGCGTCGTTCGAATGCCCCGTCGCCCAATGCGTCTACGGTCGGCTGAAGCATAGGGGTCAGAATCTGTCCGGGAGAGACGCAGTTGATCCGAATGCCGTCCGGGCCCAGTCGGTCCGCCAGCGATCGGACCATCGACAACATCCCACCCTTTGCAGCGGAGTAGACAGGGTTGATTGCATTGCCCAAAGTTGCGTTGATCGAAGCGATTCCGACTATTGCCGAACCGGGATTGGCCGTGAAATCAGGCATCAACTGTTGAACCAACAGGATGAGCGGACGTAGATGGGTGTTGATACCCGTCTCCCACACGTCGAGCGTCACTCCTTCGAGGGATCCGGTATCGACGACCCCGGCGGAATGAACAAGTCCGCCGATGGAGGGAAGTGAGGAACGGGTTGTGGCCAATGCGGCCGCGTAGTCGTCCGCTTTCGTGAGATCGATTCCCACTCCGATGGCGTCGATGCCGAATTCGGAGGAAACCAGTGCTGCCTGATCGACCGCTTTTGCCTCGTCGATATCCCAGAGAGCGACTGGTCGTCGGATCGCCGCGAGCGCGCGGGCGGAGGCCAATCCGATTCCGGATGCGCCGCCGGTGATGATCACACCTGTCGACGGGGATGAAGAATTCATGTTTCCTCCTGATTTTGAAGCGTTCTGCTCGGCGCCGCATGATCGGATGGGCTCCGGTCATCACTGTGACGAGGGATGGATTCGGGCTCAACGAACATGACCGATCATCGGTATCGATGCTGGTGAATGCCCATGCAGATGCATCTCCCGCTGCGTGGGAAACGTACTGGCGTCGTGAGTCCACGGAAGCTCAGATGGGCGGAACGAATGTTGGCTGCCGAAGCGGTGGGCCACCGGAACGGAGACATCGATTTTGGTCGGACCGATCACCGAAGAGTCCATCCCCATGTCAACTCTCGACAGACTGTCGGTGGTGGTGGACTGCTTTCGTGACGCGCCGCGGCTGACGCTGGGGGAGGTGGCGCGCCGAACCGGAAATCCGCGATCGTCTGTGCACCGGATGCTACTGAAACTCGTGAGGATGAACTGGCTACGCCGCGAAGGGCTCGAGTACGAAATAGGCGACAAGCTAGGAGATCTGGGCGCGCTCTCGCTGTATCGAAACAAGTTGGATCGAGTGGTTACGCCCCTACTTCAGCAATTGCATTTCGTGACTGGACACGCTGTGCACCTCGGGGTGTTGGAAGGAAACCATGTGCGCTACATCCAGAAGATCGGGAGCCTGATGGTCCCCGACCTTCAGACTCGCGTCGGCTCACGTATCCCGGCGCAAGCGTCGACCATCGGGAAGTCACTGTTGAGCGCCGGTCACAGATCGGTGGCGTCGTTACACAACGCCAATGACGTTCGCCAACACGCAGTTGCGTTCGGAATGTGCAGTTCCGGGATGGGTTGTATCGGTGCGCGAATCGGGGTGCTCGACCACATGCAGATAGGTCTTTCGATTTGTGGGCCTTTGATTCGCGGCACGATAGACAAGAGGAACGCCGCTCCAGTACAGATGGCCGCAGTAGCGATCTCGCAGTATTTCGGAATGGTCGACGGGTTCGGGGAGGAGAAGACAGGATAGTCCGACAAACGCAACGAGTGCGCCTCGCCCACTACGCGTAAAGCGCAGTGGGGGAGACGCACTCGGATAGAGCTGTGTCAGCGAAGAGCCGCGAGCGCGTCGATACGCCCCACGGCACCTTCCATGATGCTTTCGATCAGTTCCTTGCAGCTGGGCAGATCGTTGATCATGCCGACAACCTGACCCGAAGCAAGAACACCGGCTTCCGTGTTGCCCTCGACCAGTCCGGCCTTGAGCAACATCGGGGTGTTGGCCGCCATGATGATCTGCATCAGCGTGCGGTCACCCGACCGCTTCATCGCGAGACCGTCCTTGGCGAGGGTCGACCACTTCATGCCCGTCATGGCCTTGAACTTCGTGGCATTCTTGGCCGCTGCGATCAAACCGGTTGCATAGCTGGAACCTTCGAGGCTGTTGACCAGGTCGGTGTTGAGCACACGATGAGGCATGCCGTCGACCTTGCGGGAGACTGTTGTATCCGTCAGTCCGCGCTTGAGATACTCCTGCTTGACGGAATCGGGAACCGAAGAGTCGCTGGTGAGAAGGAATCGCGTTCCCATTGCGACACCGGCAGCGCCGTACGCCAATGCGGCAGCCAGCCCGCGGCCGTCGAAGAATCCGCCACCGGCGATGACCGGAATATCGACCGCGTCGAGAACCGAGGGGAGAAGCAATGTCGTGGCCACACCGCCGGTGTGACCACCACCTTCGCCGCCCTGGACGATGACGGCGTCCGCGCCCCAGGACGCAACCTTGACCGCATGCTTCGCGGCACCGATCGACGGTACGACGACGATGCCGTGGTCCTTGAGCTTGGCGATCAGTTCCTTCTTGGGAGCCAAGGCAAACGACGCGACCTTGACGCCTTCACGGATCAGCAGATCCGCGCGTTGCGGGGCGTCAGTGGCGTCGGCACGCATGTTGACGCCGAACGGCTTGTCCGTGAGCTGCTTCGTCTTCTTGATCGCGTGCTCGAGCTCGTCGTACGTCATCGTGGCCGAAGCCAGGATGCCGAGACCACCGGCGTTAGCCGTTGCCGACGTGAGAGCGGGACCGGAAACCCAGCCCATACCCGTCTGCACGATCGGGTACTCGACACCGACCAGTTCGGTCAGCGCGGTCTTCAGGGTGGGGGTCATGCCGAGACCTCACGGTCCCGGAGGTTGCGCGGATCGAGGGTTTCGCGGATGAGGTGAAGTTCTTCGGCGGTGGGGTCACGGGTGATACCGGCCTCGGCGAGTCCGGCAACCTCGAACGAGGTGTTCTCGGCTACCTCTTCGGCGGTGACGCCGGGGTGAAGGCTCAACGCGCGGAAGGTGTTTCCCGGTCCGCCGAAGTCGAAGACACCGAGGTTGGTGACAACGCGGGGGATGTTCAGGTACTTGTAAGCCGGATTCTCGGGATCGATCTGGTCGTAGCCGACACCGCACACCACGTCGACCTTGTCGACGAACACTCGCTTGGAGTGCTTGGGGACGAAGTAGCTCGTCGCGTGGTTGATGGTGTTACCCGGGGCGCCGCGCACACCGAACATCTGACGCGTCGGCTGCTGAAGCGGGCCGAAGGCGGAGAGGTTCTGGTTGCCGTGGCGATCGAGCTGATTGGCGCCCATGACTACGTGACGGCGGCCGGAAGCGACGACGTCGAACACCTTGCGGAACGGCATCCATCCTTCGACGGGGCCCTTCGTTCCGACGGCCGGAGTGTCCTCGAGAATGAGGGCTTCACCATCGGTGATCAGCAGGTCGGGCTCGGTGGTGAGTCGAGCCAGGCGAGCGCCGATGGTGGACGACGTCGACATCGGGCTGGCCATGATTTCGCCTGCACCGGAGAAGATTTCAGCGCAAGCGAGAACAACGTACTCTGCGCGGGTGACGGTGGATTCGCTCATTTTGCCTGCTCCCCTGCCTTTGATGAATCGGCAAACTTCTTTACTGCGGCTTGGTAGTCCTCTTCGCTGCCGGAGAGGAAGGTGTCGACGAACGCCTGCCACGACTCGGGGGTCTTGGCGGACTCGGCGTAGTGACGCTGGAACTTCTCGTCGCGGCCGTAGCTTTCGCCGGCCAACGTGAAGTGCGCACCATTGGGTGCCTCGACGACGGCGTCGACCATCATGCGGTTGAGCAGAAGGTTCTGCAGTGGAACGGATTTGACCAGTTCCTCGGTCTCGACGATGCGTTCGACGGAGACGTAACGCTTTTCGGCCGCCATGCAGTACAGGTCGTCGAAGTACGGGTCGACGCCGTTGTACGCGGCATTGCCGTGCTTGTCACCGAGATTGAGATGAACGAACGACGCATCGAGGTTGAGCGCAGGCATCGCGATCAAGGTCTCGGAGCGGCCGTCGGCCTCGGGGTACGGGGAGGTGACGGTCTTGAGTTCGTCGCCCCAGAAGTTGCGGACATCCGAACCCAGGCCGGCGCGGATCGGGAGGAAGGGAAGGCGAGCGGCAGCTGCTTCGAGGCCGCACTTGACCATGCCCTCGTCCATCTCGCGGACTTCGATCTCACCGGCGGTGCGTGCCTTGGCAAACCACGGGTCGTAGAACGGCGCGGAGTCGAGGGACACGAAACCGTAGTACGCCTTCTTGACCTTGCCGGCCGAGCACAGCAGTCCGAGATCCGGTCCGCCGTAGGTGACCACGGTCAGGTCCTTGATGTCCGAACGCAGAATCGCACGCACGAAGGCCATCGGCTTGCGGCGAGATCCCCAGCCGCCCAAGCCGATCGTCATTCCGCTGCGGAGTTCGCCGACTACCTCGTCGAGCGACTTCGTCTTGTCACGCTTGCTAGCCA
The DNA here is from genome assembly GCF_001942025.1 of Rhodococcus sp. YL-1. Taxonomy (NCBI): domain Bacteria; kingdom Bacillati; phylum Actinomycetota; class Actinomycetes; order Mycobacteriales; family Nocardiaceae; genus Rhodococcus; species Rhodococcus sp. YL-1. The sequence goes on from NZ_CP017299.1 coordinate 941,819, forward strand.
TGTTTGTCTCAGCCTTCCTTCTGGGTTGCGTTCTCGCGCGGCTTGCCGGTGGCGACGAACTCGTCGCGGTGTTCGTCGGACACGCCGAGGAGGTTGAGTTCGAAGGTGTAGCCCTGCTCGAGGCGGTAGCTGCCCTTGACGTCCACCGGGTCGATGCCGTTGATGGCTTCCTTGGCGCACCGGATGATGCGGGTGTCCTTGGCGGCGATCTTCGCGGCGATCTCGCGAGCGCACTCGTCGAGCTTCTCGCGTGGGACCACGTCGTAGACGCTGCCGAACTGCTTGAGTGTGTGCGCGTCGACGCTCTGTGCGGTGTAGTAGAGCGTGCGCATCATGTGCTGTGGCACCAGCCTCGACAGGTGTGTGGCAGCGCCGAGTGCGCCGCGGTCGACCTCGGGGAGGGAGAAGATCGCGTCGTCGGAAGCGACGATCACGTCCGCGTTGCCGACGAGTCCGATGCCGCCGCCGACACAGAATCCGTTGACGGCCACGACGACGGGTACAGCACAGTCGTAGACGGCCGCGAAGGCCGCGGCGCAACCGCGGTTGGCGGCGACCAGCGCGTCGAATCCCTCGGTGGCCTGCATCTCCTTGATGTCGACGCCGGCGTTGAATCCGCGTCCCTCGGCTCGCAGGATCACTACGTGAGTGTTGAGATCCTTGCCCGCGTCGAGGATGGCGTCGGCAAGCTCGAACCATCCCTTGGACGGGATTGCATTGACCGGCGCGTAGTCGATGGTGACCGTGGTGATGCCGGTTCCGTCGGAGGAGGTGCTGATGCCCATATCGGGATTCCTTACGTCTGTGTACCAAACCAAGCGATTGCTTGGTAAGTTAGCACACAAGCGGAGCCGACAAGCCCGAGCAGAGTGCATTAGGAGACAAATATGAGTGGATTGGTCGACGGACGCGTAGTCATCATCACCGGGGCTGGCCGCGGTATCGGACGTGCGCATGCATTGGCATTTGCTGCCGAGGGCGCCAAGGTCGTCGTCAACGACATCGGTGCGGGTGCCGACGGTTCCGCGACCGGTGAGAGTCCGGCCGAGCAGGTTGTCGCGGAGATCATCGCCGCCGGTGGCCAAGCAGTGGTCAACGGAGACGACGTCGCCGACTGGGCGGGCGCCGAGAATCTGATCAAGACCGCGATCGACACCTTCGGTGGTATGGACGTACTCGTGAACAACGCAGGCTTCCTGCGGGACCGCATGCTGGTCGGCATGAGCGAAGGCGAGTGGGACGCGGTGATTCGCGTGCACCTCAAGGGGCACTTCGCGCCGCTCCGTCACGCTGCTGCCTACTGGCGCGCCGAGGCCAAGGCAGGCAAGACCGTCGACGCACGCATCATCAACACCAGTTCGGGTGCAGGACTGCAGGGTTCGATCGGCCAGGGCAACTACGCCGCGGCCAAGGCCGGCATCGCCGAGATGACCATCCAGGCCGCCGCCGAGCTCAAGAATTACGGAGTCAGTGTCAACGCGATCGCGCCTGCTGCGCGCACACGCATGACTGTCGGCGCGGGCGGGGCGATGGCAGAAGCGATGGCAGCTCCGGAAGAGGGCTTCGACGCCATGGCTCCCGAGAACATCTCGCCGCTGGTCGTCTGGCTCGGTAGCGCCGAGTCCAAGGACGTCACGGGCCGGGTGTTCGAGGTAGAGGGCGGAAAGATCACCGTCGCGGAGGGCTGGCGTCACGGCCCGAGCGAGGACAAGGGAGATCGCTGGGACCCGAAGGAGATCGGGCCCGTCGTGGCAACGCTGTTGGAGAAGGCGGAGATTCCGACGCCGGTGTACGGGGCGTAGGGCCTCCGGCCCTGTGAGTGGTTAAGGAGTGCAGGAACTCCTCAACCACTCACAGGCGGCGTGCCGCCTACGCGGGCGCCCGAACCACCAACACGGTGCCGGGGAACTCAGCTGCGAGTTCGCGCCGCGAATGCTTCACGCAGGCGGTGCCGTAGCCCTTCTTGCGAGATTCCGGCGCGATCCAGATCGCCACGTTCACCTCTTGGCCGTCGAGTTCGCCGAATACCAGGCCGACGCTCTTCGGGCCGTCACCGGAGACGTCCTCGGCGACGAACCAGGCAGCGCTCTCGTCGTCGATCCGACCGAGACCGCCGACGCGCTCGGCTTCGATCCGATCCTCGCTCCACGGCTTGCCGTCTTCGCCGAGCTGCTCGGCCGAGCGAATCGTGAACAGTGCCTTGTCTTCTGCGCTGTCGCTGAACGGACGCAGGGTGAAGTTCTGCCCGCTGCTCGCGGGACGATCGAGCGTCGTCCATTCGAGAGTGGCGTCGAGATTCTCCAGCTCGCCCTGGATGCGATCGCGCGCTGCCTTGGTCAGTGCGCTGAACTTGAGGCTCAGAACTGCTTCGGCATTTGCTTCCGACGTGCCGAGGAGTTCCGCGACGGTGGTCAGTGCCTCCTGGTGGTCCTTGCTGTCGACCACTGCGTCCAGCACCTCGTGGCGACGCTCCAGCGCACGCACGAGGGCTGAGGTGATCTCGCGTCGGTCCAGGATTTGATCTTGAATATGCGTCGTCATATATGCGACTCCTTGCTGTGTTCGAGGCTCTGCCGAAACGCCGTGCGGACCGTACGAGTCAATAGTGCTCCAACTCGCCGGTTATGGCACGCGTTCAGCCTCCGGTGCGGCGAACGAGCCGTTCGTAGCGCTGGCGGGCGGCTTGAGTGCTTCCGAGTCCCAGCCCGAAAGCGATGTCCTGCCAGGTCATGCCCCGTTCGCGGGCAATCCCGAGGAACAGTGCTTCCAGCTGTTCCATTTCGGCTCGGGCCTTGGGGATCAGAGTCAACGCAGCCATGACGTCGGCATCGTCGACCTCGGGTTCGTTCGGCTCAGGTATGTCGGTTCCGCCCGCAAGACGAGCCACGACGCGCACCGCGCCGTAGGGCTCGAGCATCTCCGGATGAGATTGCCGCGCGCGCTGGCTTGGGGTCGCGCCGTGGCGCTCGCTGATTCGAAAGAGTCCGGCGTACTCGCGATGTGCGCGTTCGCGGCCGGAATCGATCGGTCTGAACTGGTCATCGGTCATGAACCCAGGGTGGCACGAACCCGGGTCGATGTAAACGTTTTGTTGTAAACAGTCCGTTTAATTCTTCAGTGGCTCGCACACGATGACGGGAATGACCCGGTCGGTCCAGGCCTGATAGTTGTCGAAATCCGGATACATCGCCGTCAATTTCGGCCACAGCCGAGCGCGCTCGTCCTCGGTCGCGACGCGGGCTTTCATCGAGCGGATCCGAGACTTGATCTGCACCGTCACCACCGGGTCTGCCTTGATGTTGAGGTACCACATCGGGTTCTTCGGAAGACCGCCTTGCGACGCCACCAGAATCACGTTCTCGCCGTCCTCGAGGAATAGCAGCGGGCTGATCCGCTCCTCGCCGGATTTGCGACCGGTGGTGGTCAGCAGGCAGATCGGCAGCCCGCGAGGGAACGCGCTGCCGACCCGCCACTTGCTACCCAGCCGCCCGTCGGTGGCGCGATACATCGCGACGTTCGCCTTCGACATCCACTTGATGATCTTGACCGTCGCTGGAGCGTCGAGTCCCTTGGGTTTGGCTGGGGGAGTAGTCATCTCAGATACGCTCGATGATGGTTCCGGTGGCCAGTGCGCCGCCGGCGCACATCGTGATCAGAGCCGTCGAGCCGTTGCGACGCTCGAGTTCGTGCAGTGCGGTGGTGATCAGGCGAGATCCCGTGCTGCCGACCGGATGGCCGAGAGCGAGCGCGCCGCCGTTGACATTGACGTTGTCGAAGTCAGGTTCGTGAACCTGAGCCCAGGACAGTGCGACGGATGCGAATGCTTCGTTGATCTCGAACAGATCGAGATCGCCGATCTTCATTCCGCTCTTCTCCAGGACACGGCCGGTTGCCTGCACCGGTCCGTCGAGGTGGAATTCCGGTTCCGAGCCGACCAGCGCCTGGGCGATGATGCGGGCTCGCGGCTTCAATCCGAGCGCGCGAGCCTTGTCCTCGTCCATGAGCAGGACTGCGGCCGCGCCGTCGGAGATCTGGGAAGACGTTCCGGCCGTGTGAATCCCGCCTTCGAGGACGGGCTTCAGTCGGGCAAGGGACTCCGCCGTCGTATCGCGCAGGCCCTGATCGCGATTGACGACCTTGGTCTCGCCCGTGAGGTTTCCTTCCTTGTCGACCTGGGGTGCCGAGAGTTCGAGAACCTCGCGGTCGAAACGTCCTTCCTCCCAAGCCTGCTTGGCCAGCGCCTGCGAGCGGACGCCGAGGGCTTCGACGTCGTCGCGGGTCAGTCCGCGTCGACGCGCGATGCGTTCTGCAGCTTCGAACTGGTTGGGCATGTCGATGTCCCACGTCGCGGGTCGGCGCGGTCCGGCCTGATCGCCGACGTTGGCGCCGAGGGGAACCTGGCTCATGGCTTCGATGCCGCAGGCGATACCGGCGTCGATGGCGCCGGTGGCGATCAGACCGGCGATCAGATGGTTCGCCTGCTGGGCCGAACCGCACTGGCAGTCCACGGTGGTTGCGCCGGTCTGCCACGGAAGTCCGGCGTGCAGCCAGGCCGTGCGCGTGATGTTGTTGGACTGAGCGCCGGCCTGGGTGACGCAGCCGCCGATCACCTGCTCGATCAGCAACGGGTCGATTCCCGACCGGTCGAGAACTCCCTTTTGTGCAGCTCCGAGGATCTCGGCGGCGTGCAGACCGGCGAGCCAACCTCCGCGCTTGCCGATCGGTGTACGGACAGCCTCGACGATTACTGGTGTGCCCACAGCGGGCTCCTTTCCTTGTAATGAAAAAGTAGAACAGGTTCTCTGCGGGAAGCAAGACCTGCCGACGTTTCCTTTCCTAGTAAGCAGGCTTGTGTTTCAATGAGAGTAGAACGTGTTACACATCACGGATCCCCATCACCCCTGTGATGAAAAGGCTTAGGGCAGGAGACATCAGTGGCACAGCCCGCATTCCCCGAGGGAATCGACTTCACGGACCCCGACATCTACGCGGAACGCATGCCGTTCGAGGAGTTCGCCGAACTCCGGAAGACGGCCCCCGTGTGGTGGAATCCGCAGCCCCCGGAAATCGGTGGATTCCAGGACGAGGGCTTCTGGGTGGTCACCCGTCATGAAGAGGTCAAGGAAGTTTCGCAGCGAAGCGACATCTTCTCGACCCACGAGAACACTGCGATTCCTCGCTTCGCCGACGACATCCCGCGTGAGAACGTCGAGATGCAGCGATTCATTCTCATCAACAAGGACGCTCCGGAGCACACCAAGCTGCGCAAGCTGGTATCTCGTGGATTCACCCCGCGCGCCATCAACAGCCTGCGCGAGGAACTGACCGAGCGTGCCGAAAAGATCGTCACGACCGCGGCTGCCGGCGGTGCCGGTGACTTCGTGGTTCAGGTCGCGTCCGAACTTCCGCTGCAGGCAATCGCCGAGCTTCTCGGTGTGCCGCAGGAAGATCGAATGAAGCTCTTCGACTGGTCCAACCAGATGACGTCGTACGACGATCCCGAGTTCGACATCGACCCGCAGGCAGCGTCGATGGAGATTCTGGGATACGCGTACCAGATGGCGGATCAGCGCAAGAAGTGTCCCGCCGATGACATCGTCACCAAGCTCATCGAAGCTGACATCGACGGAAATGAGCTCTCCCCAGAGGAATTCGGCTTCTTCGTGATCCTGCTTGCGGTCGCGGGTAACGAGACCACTCGCAATGCCATCACACACGGCATGGTTGCCTTCCTCGACAATCCCGACCAGTGGGAGCTGTACAAGAAGGAACGCCCCAAGACGGCGGCCGACGAGATCGTTCGTTGGGCGACCCCGGTGACTTCCTTCCAGCGCACCGCGCTCGAAGACACCGAACTCGGCGGACAGAAGATCAAGAAGGGCGATCGCGTCGTGATGATGTACGCGTCGGCCAACTTCGACGAGGACGTCTTCGAGAACCCGACGAAGTTCGACATCATGCGTGACCCCAATCCGCACCTCGGATTCGGCGGCACCGGTGCGCACTACTGCATCGGCGCCAACTTGGCCCGTCTGGAAATCGATCTGATCTTCAATGCGATCGCCGATCACCTACCCGACATCACCAGGCTCGGGGATCCCCGACGCCTTCGCTCGGGCTGGCTCAACGGCATCAAAGAGTTTCAGGTTGATTACAAGACATCGGGCTGCCCGGTCAAACACTGATCCGGACATATACTGACCCGGTAACCGGCGAGTAGGTTCTGTGTAGGTTTTCGGGAGTTGCCTCTGCACTCTCGAACACGCAGAACTACAGTAGACGTTCCGGGAAGCCACTTGTTGGCAACCTGGAACTGCGGCGGCGTCTGCGGGATCCCTCATCTCCCGTAGGCGCCGCCGTTTGTAGTTCAATCTCCAATTCAGCCGCCGTACGGTTTGGTGATGGCTTCCAGGAAATGTCCCGACGGGTCGAGGAAGTAGACCCCACGCCCACCGTCGTTGGTGTTGAAGCCGGTACTCGACTGGCGCGGATCGGCCCAGTGATCCAGTTTCAACGCCTGTATCCGCTGGTAGATGCCGTCGAAGTCATCCTCGGAGACGAGGAAGGCATAGTGCTGAGACGCAACCTCGGCGCCTTCTTCCACCTGTGCGAAGTCCAACGTCACGCCGTGCTCGAGTTCAACGCCGAGAAAGTAGCCGGCTTCGACTGGGCCTGGAAGACCGAACATGTGAGTGAAGAACCACGCAGACTCTTGTCGGTCTTTTGCGGCGATGATGGTGTGATTGAACGAAATGGTCATGAGTGACCCCTTGCGGTACGACGCCTCCATGCCTGACGCAGTCCGTCATCGACACGCGACGTTGGGAACCAGGAAACCATTTCGAGGTTCTCGGTGCAAGTACGACAGGCTGATTCGAATACGACGAGCGCGGCCCCGGTCGATGACCGGGGCCGCGCTCGTACTGTGGGTTCTCAGGCTTTGCGTGCCGTCTTCATCGCACGGTCCACTTCCCAGAATGCTCGAAGCGACGCGATCTTGCCGTCGTCGTTCACGCGATAGACGAACACGCCCTCGGCGTCGATGATCGAGCCGCCGATGGTGGTCCGGATCTTGCCGATGTTGACGTTCTCGTTGCCGCACACCAGTGAATCGTCGATCAGAAATTCGAGCTTGTCCGCGTTCGCGATCGTCATGTCGTAGAACTTGGAGATCGCTTCGCGCCCGTGATGGCCTTTGCCTTCGGGATCGAAGCCCGAAGGCCCGACCGGATCCTCCACCCAACCGTCCTCGGCGAAGAGGTCCAGCCAGGCTTCCTTGTTCTTCCCACTCGCTGCGGCGCGCGAAGCGTTACCCGCGACGCGGGCGGGGTGTTCGTCAGTCATCGCGACTCCTCAGTTGATGTACTGCTCGGCGAACTTACGCATCGAATCCTGCTTTGCCTCCAGCGGGGCATCGAATCCGATTCCGTCGAAAACCCAAGGCACGGTAATGATGTCCGTGACGCCGGCATCTTCGAGCTCTGCGTAACCGTCCTTGCCGAAACGGTCGATGCACACCGTCTGGATTTCGAACGGCTCGTTCTCGCGGCCGTACTCGGCGCGCAGTTCGCGTAGTCGTGCGATCACACCCACCAGGTCGTCGAACTTGATCATCGCCGAGGTCCAACCGTCGCCGACTCGCGCAGCACGCTTGAGTGCGACCTCGGTGTGGCCGCCGACGTAGAACGGAACCGGCCTGGTGGGGGCCGGGCTCATCTGCAGGCGATCGAAATCGAAGAACTCACCGTGATACTCGACCATGCCGCCGCCGAGGATCAGTTTGAGGACGTCGATCATCTCGTCCACACGTGCGCCCCGACGCTTGTACGGAGCGCCGCACCACTCGAACTCTTCCGGAGCCCAACCGATTCCGACGCCGAAGCCGAAACGGTTGTTCGTCAATGCCGCCACCGAACCGACCTGCCGCGCGAGCAGGACGGGATTGCGGCTACCCAGCTTGAGCACCTGGGTGTAGAACTCGATCTTCTCGGTCACCGCGCCCATTGCAGCCGCGGCGATCAGCGGATCGACCCAGGGGGTCTCGGCATTCCACATCCGAGACCCGTCCGGGGTGTACGGGTAATCCGCCGCCTGCGTTTCCATGAAGAACAGTGAATCGGGGAGAGCGATCGACGAAAAGCCGCATTCCTCGGCAGTTTTGGCGATACCGGCTAACTGGTCCAAGGGGTTCATAGCAACCCCGACGGTGTACTTCATCTTCGGCCTCTTCCTGATCGGCGTGTGTGCTGCTGCTTACGTGGTGGGACGTTCGGAGCCGACGACCCACATCGAGAAGTACTGCGAGCCACCGCCGTAGGCATGGCCGAGAGCCTTGCGCGCGTCGGCCACCTGGTGATCGCCGGCGCGGTGCATGACCTGCATCGCCGACTCGGCAAAACGGATCATGCCCGACGCGCCGATCGGGTTGGAGGAGAGAACACCGCCCGAGGCATTGACCGGGAGCTTGCCGCCGATCGCGGTTTCACCTGCCTCGGTCAGCTTCCAGCCCTGGCCTTCCTCCGCGAAGCCGAGGTTCTCGAGCCACATCGGCTCGAACCACGAGAACGGGACATAGATTTCGGCGCAGTCGATCTCGTTCAACGGATCGGTGATTCCCGCTGACTTCCACAGTGCTGCTGCAGCGTCACGGCCGGCTTGCGGATTGACCTGATCGCGTCCGGCATAGAAGGTCGGCTCGGTGCGCATGGCCGTCGCGTGGATCCACGCGACCGAACGACCCTCGGCCTCGACCCGTGCGGCCGCTTCCTCGTTGCCGATCACCAGAGCGCACGCGCCGTCAGAGGACGGGCAGGTCTCGTCGTATCGGATCGGATCCCAGAGCATCTGAGATGCCTGTACCGATTCGAGAGTGATGTCCGGCTGCCGCAAGTGCGCATACGGATTGAGGCTGCCGTTGAGTCGATCCTTCACCGCGACGAGGTAGCCGATGTGCTCCGGTGCGCCCGATCGACGAATGTACGAACGGACGTGCGGGGCGAAGTATCCACCGGCACCGGCGCCGACAGGCATGTTGAACGGAACCGGTACGGACAGCGCCCACATGGCGTTCGACTCGGACTGCTTCTCCCAGGAAACCGTCAGAACCCGCTTGTGGACACCGGATTTGACCAGGCTGGAGGCGACGATAGCCGTCGAACCGCCCACCGATCCGGCAGTGTGAACACGCAGCAACGGCTTTCCGTTTGCGCCCAGAGCATCCGACATGGCGAGTTCGGGCATCATCGAACCCTCGAACAAATCGGGGGCCTTTCCGATGACGACGGCGTCGATGTCGTCCCAGCCGACGTTGGCGTCGAGCATCGCGGCGTCGATGGCTTCACGAACCAAGCCCGCCATCGAGACATCGTGACGCTTTGCGACGTAGTGAGTTTGGCCAGTGCCGAGCACGGCCGCGAGTTGAGGCGTTCCGGCCATCAGTTCCGTCCCTCCAAGACTGCTACCAGGTTCTGCTGCAGCACAGGGCCGCTTGTTGCATGGGCCAGAGCGCGATTCGCCTGGCCGTCGAAGATTGCCTTGGCGGCGTGGCCGATTCGTTCCAGACCACCGGCGAACAGTGGGTTGCCGCTGAGCGGACCGCCGGACGGATTGATCGTGGTGGCGTCGGTCAGGCCGATCGCTTCCTTCAAGATCAATTCCTGGTGAGTGAACGGTGCGTGCAGTTCGGCGACGTCGATGTTGCCGACCTCGCCGCCCGTTGCCGCCTTGGCTGCGGACGTAGTGGACGGTGAGGTGGTCAGGTCACGTGCACCCAGGTTGGGGGAGTCGATGCGATGCTCGAGTCCGGTGATCCACGCCGGCCGCTCGCAGAGATCGCGGGCGCGGTTACCCGAGGCCAGGACGATTGCTGCCGCGCCGTCGGTGATGGGCGCACAATCGTGTGCGCGCAACGGATCTGCGAGGAAGGGGCTGGCGAGAAGGGCCTCGATGTCGACCTCGCCTGCGAGCTGAGCCTTCGGATTGCTCAGCGCGTGACGACGGCTACGAGCGGCAACCTCCGCCATGTCCTCGTGCGTCCACTTACCCGCGTCGAGTCCGAGTCGGGCTTGAAGTCCGGCGATCGAGACGGAGTCCGGCCACAGCGGAGTGACGAGGTACGGATCGAGCTGCATGGACAGGATCTTGCGCAGGTGCCCGGCGGAGGACTTGCCGAATCCGTACACCAGCGCGGTCTCGACCTCACCGGTCAAGATCTTGATCCACGCTTCGTAGAAGGCCCACGCAGCGTCCATCTCGACGTGAGATTCGTTGATCGGCGGGACCGCTCCGATGGAGTCGATGGCCGAGATGAAGGAGAACGCTCGTCCGGCCAGGTAGTCGGAAGATCCGGAGCACCAGAAGCCGATGTCTGACTTGGTGATTCCCAGATCGCTGTAGAGCTGCTGGAAGCACGGGACGAGCATCTCGACGCCGTTGGTGGTGCCGTTGGTTTCGCGGACGTGGGGTGCCTGAGCAAAGCCCACGACTGCGATGTCTGCAGAAGTCATTTCAGGAGCCTCACAGGTGGTGTTGGAAGGTGGAGTACTCGGCGTCGGGTTCACCTGTCGGCCGGAAGTATTCGATGTTCTCGAGGGTGTAACCCCACTCTTCGCGAGGCTTCCACTTGGCTTCGACGCGCATGCCCATGCGTACGTCCGCGGCATCACATTCGAGAATCAAGTGCAGGAACGGAATGTCAGCCCCGTCGAGAAGCACGTAGGCGGCAACGTAGGGAGGTTTGATTCGCTGCCCGAGGAATGGGACGTTGACGATGCAGAAGGTGGTGACAATTCCCTTGTCCGGCAGTTCGATCTGCTCGCTCGTCGGCTTTCCGTTGGTGGGATTGGCGCCGCGCGGAGGGATGTAGATCTTGTCTTCGGGTCCGCTGCGACCACCGATGAGCTTGCCCTCTGCGAGACCGCGTAGGTAGAAGCTCTCCTCGGCCGAAGCGGAATGCATGAAGTGCAGGTCGACAGGCGTCGTGATCATGGTGACAGGATCGGCGCTGGAATCGACTGTCGCGATTCCATTTTCGCTCTCACCTGGTTCGAAGCACTCGATGTCCTTGATCTGCCCGATCCGCTCCGACGCCCAGCGAGCACGAACCCGCAGGCCGGTGCTGATGTCGTCGGGGGAGTCGACGTCGACTGCGTGGAGCATGGACGTGTCCGCGCCGTCGAGTTTGATCAGGGCCCACGCGAAAGGCTTCGTCAGTGGTTGACCCTCGATGGGTTCGGGCATCCACGTCCAACTCACGACCGTTCCGCCGTCGGAGACTCCGACGAAGTCGGTCAGTGGTTCGGCCGTATCCGGATCGAATTCCGGTGGCGGCACGAAGACACGACCGTTCGACCCACGTGCGCCGATCACCTTGCGATCACGCAGGGCAGTCACGAACGCGCCGATGGTCGGTCCCGTCGATCTGGTGTAGTCGAAATGGAGATTCAATGGTGCGCTCAGGGGCTTGTCGGCCACCCCGCTCTTTCCGATGGTCACAAGATCGAGTAGAACAGGTTCTAGAGATTGTGGCAAGAGTCACTTCTGATCACCGGCAATGTGGAGGCCTGCGATGAAGCTTGGGTTGCAACTCGGATACTGGGGCGCACAGCCGCCGGCAAACGCCCCGGAACTGATCGAGGCCGCGGAAGGCGCCGGATTCGACGCGGTCTTCGCGGCGGAGTCGTGGGGCTCGGACGCTTTCACCCCGCTCGCCTGGTGGGGATCGCGCACCGAGACGGTTCGGCTCGGTACTTCCGTCGTACAGATTTCGGCGCGAACACCGACCAGCTGTGCCATGCACGCGCTCACTCTCGATCACCTCAACGGTGGGCGAACGATCCTCGGGCTCGGCGTATCCGGCCCGCAGGTCGTCGAAGGTTGGTACGGCCAGCCGTTCGAGAAGCCGCTCGCACGCACCCGCGAATACGTCTCGATCGTGCGCCAGGTCCTCGCCCGTGAAGCGCCCGTCACCAGTCCCGGTCCCCACTACCCTCTGCCGTATGCGGGACCGGGTAGTTCGGGACTTGGCAAGCCGCTCAAGCCCATTACGCACCCGCTGCGTGCGGACATCCCGATCTGGCTCGGCGCCGAAGGGCCGAAGAACGTCGCGCTCGCCGGTGAAATCGCCGACGGCTGGCTGGCGATCTACTACACCCCGCGCCTGGCCCCGATGTACAACAAGTGGCTCGACGAAGGGTTCGCGCGCGCCGGGGCCCGTCGCAGTCGCGAAGACTTCGAGGTGGCCGCCACGTGCCAGGTCATCGTGACTGACGATCGCGCCGCTGCCATCGCCGCTCTCAAGCCGATGACCGCCCTCTACGTGGGCGGAATGGGCGCCCCGGAGTTGAACTTTCACGCGCAGGTCTACAAGCGGATGGGCTACGAGAAGGAGGTCGACGAGATCGGTCGCCTCTTCATGTCGGGCCGCAAGGACGAAGCTGCTGCCGTCGTCCCCGACGAGATGGTCACCGAGACCATGATCATCGGCAACGTCGACGAGGTGCGCGCAGACGTGAAGCGTTGGGAGGAAGCCGGAGTCACGATGCTGCTGGTGACCTGCCGCGACGCCGACCATGTGCGAGAGCTCGCGGCCGCGGTGGGCGGTTGAGCGGGGCACCCCCCATTTTCGAGCGGTACCCCCCTTTTTTCGAGCGAACGGCACGTTCAGCGCATCTGAGGCGCTGAACGTACCTTTCGCTCGCCCAAAGTTATCCACAGGCGCACCGAAACCCCAGTTCGCCGCCGGGGCCCGCGCTGATGCTCGAGTCATGCTGCAACCATGCGGCGAGGAACGTGGGGCGATGATCTGGACGCGATTTACCGCGTCAGTCGAAGCGGAGTGATCCGAACGGCGGAGTTGGCGCGATTGGGCGTGTCCAACTCCGCAGTGCACACCCGGTGTCGGGTAGGTGGACCGTGGCAGCGCATATTGCCGGGGGTCATTCTGCTCAGAAACGGTCAACCGACGCCACGTCAACGCTCGATCGCTGCGCTCATGTTGAGCGGTGACGATTCCCTGCTGACCGGGCGATCAGCCATGTCGGAGTACGGATATCGAACGCACTCGGGGGATGTGCAGGTGCTCATCCCCATCGACCGTCGAGTTCAATCGGTTGGGTTCGTCACGGTGGAGCGCACTGTTCGACTGCCCGAGCCGGAGATTCGGAACGGTCTGCGCTGTGCTCCGCTGCCGCGAGCGTTACTCGACGCTGCGAGGCGGTACAAGGCGCTCGATCCCACACGGGCACTCATCGCTGAGGCTGTTCAGCGCGGCGATGTCTCGGTGCGCGAACTTGCGAAGGAACTCGAAGCGGGTAGCAGTCGGGGTTCCGCGCTACCTCGGGTCGTGTTGCGCGAAGTGAACGCGAACGTCCACTCGGTTCCGGAGGTTCACGCGCGAAAATTGTGGCAGCGGAGCGGGCTGCCGGAAATGTTGTTCAACCATGAGATCCGGGATGCCAACGGGGACTTCATCGCAGTTCCGGACGGATGGATCGATTCGGTTGCCTTCGCGTGGGACATCGACTCCTTGGAATGGCATGCCGCGCCGACGGACTACAAGCGCACGGTGGAGCGTCGGACGCGTATGCAGAATGCGGGAATCATCGTGTTGCCGACGGTGCCCAGTGCACTGCGAACGGACCCTGATCGCGTGATCGAGGACCTGCGTGCGCACTACAGATTGGCGCAGTCACGTCCCCGGCCGCAGGTGTTCGCGAGGTCGAGATGGGTGAAATTGGACGAAACCGGCTGAGCGAAAGTGCCTTTCGGCGCACTGAAGGCGCCGAAAGGTACGTTCGCTCGAAAAGGGGGTGGGTGGGACCGAGAGCGGACGGGAAAGGGGGCTCAGGCGCGGGTCGGTCAGACGGGGGTGGCTCAGACAGGGGTGGGTCAGACACCCTTGAACTGGGGCGCCCGCTTCTCACCGAAAGCCCGCGGGCCCTCCTTGGCGTCGGCGCTCATGAACACCTTCATGCCCAGCTGTGCGTCGATCTGGAAGGCCTCTTCCTCATGCATGCCCTCGGTGTCGCGGATGGTCTTGAGAATCGCCTGCACGGCGAGAGGGCCGTTGGCACTGATCAGGTCCGCGAGCTCCAGCGCCTTGTCGAGGGCCTGGCCGTCCGGGACCACGTGGCCGATGAGCCCGATCTCCTTGGCCTCCGGAGCCTTGATGTGACGACCGGTCAGCAGGATGTCCGCCGCGATCGTGTACGGAATCTGTCGCACCAGACGCACTGCGGAACCGCCGAGCGGGAAGAGCCCCCACTTGGCTTCGGAGACGCCGAACTTGGCGCTCTCACCCGCGACGCGGATGTCGGTGCCCTGCAGGATTTCGGTTCCGCCGGCGATGGCTGCACCCTCGACGGCGGCGATCAGCGGCTTGGTCAACCGACGGCCCTTGAGGAGGCCTTCGATCTTGGACATGTCGACGCCACCGCCCGCGAAGGAATCTCCCGGCGGCTTGGCGGACATGTTCTTGAGGTCGGCGCCGGCGCAGAAGTCGCCGCCCGCACCGGTGAGGATGGCGACACGGATCTCGGGGTCGTTGTCGACCTGATCCCAGGCGTCGACCATGATCGCCATCATCTCGCCGGTGATGGCGTTCTTACGCTCGGGGCGATTCATGGTCACGATGAGAACGTGGCCACGCTTCTCCACGAGGCAATGCGGCGCGGTTTCCGAAATGTCTGATTTTTCGGTCGTCGAAGTGGACACTGATGGCTCCTGGCGGGTCTGTGAGCTGGCTCTCAAATTGGGTCTTGCCAGAAACGGTAACACGTTCTACTTTGAACTCGTGGCCCTTAACATCGCAGACTTCGTAGAGCACGCAATCGACCTCGTTCCGGACCGCGTTGCGCTGGTCTCGGACAACCGCGAGATGACTTATGCACAGTTGGAGGACCGAGCAAACCGCCTCGGTCACTACCTGCGTGAACATGGCGTTCAGCCGGGTGACAAGGTCGGCATCTACTGCCGGAACGTCATCGAGGCGATCGAGGCCATGGTCGCGGTTTTCAAGATCCGGGCCGTGATGGTCAACATCAATTACCGGTACGTCGAGAACGAGTTGCAGTACATCTTCGACAACTCCGACATGGTTGCCCTCATTCACGAGCGCCGCTACTCGGACAAGGTCGCGAACGTCCTGCCGAACACTCCCAAGGTCAAGTCCGTCATCGTGGTCGAGGACGGCACCGATCTGGACTTCAGTGCTTTCGGCATCGGCTACGAGGACGCACTCGCGCAGAGTTCGGGTGAGCGTGATTTCGAAGAGCGCAGCAACGACGACATCTTCATGCTCTACACCGGCGGCACCACCGGAAGTCCCAAGGGCGTCATGTGGCGTCACGAGGACTGGTGGCGTGTTCTCGGCGGAGGCATCAACTTCGTCACCGGAGTTCCGGTCGAGGACGAGTACGAGATGGCGAAGGTCGGCGCCGCCAACCCGAGCATGATCCGCTACCCGATCCCCCCGATGATTCACGGCGGTTCGCAGTCGGCGGTATTCCACAGCCTCTTCGGCGGCGGAACCTGTTTGATGCACCCGGAATTCGACGCCCACGAGGTGTGGCAGAACATCGACAAGCACAAGGTCAACCTGATCTTCATCACGGGTGACGCGATGGGCCGTCCGATGCTCGACGCACTCATCGCCGGAAACCCGGAGACCGGTGAGCCGTACGATCTTTCGACGCTCTACGTGATGGCCAGCAGTGCTGCACTCTTCTCGCCGAGTATCCAGGAGCAGTTCCTCGAACTGTTGCCCAACCGCCTGCTGACGGACTCCATCGGAGCATCCGAGACCGGCTTCGGTGGACTCGCCGTGCTGAGCAAGGGCCAGAAGCACACTGGCGGTCCGACGGTCAAGATCGACGCCTCCACAACGGTTCTCGACGACGACGGCAACGAGGTCGAACCCGGATCGGGCAAGCGCGGCATGCTCGCTCGCAAGGGCAACATCCCGCTCGGCTACTACAAGGACGAGGTCAAGACGGCCGAAACCTTCCGCACCATCAACGGCGTTCGCTACTCGATCCCCGGCGACTATGCGCAGGTCGAAGCCGACGGCACGGTCACGATGCTCGGCCGCGGTTCGGTGTCGATCAACAGCGGCGGCGAGAAGGTGTACCCGGAAGAGGTCGAGGGCGCTTTGAAGGCGCACCCGGACATCTTCGACGTCCTGGTGGTCGGTATCCCCGACGAGCGCTTCGGTCAGCGCGTTGCCGCAGTGGTCCAGGTACGCGAAGGCACGTCGCCGACGCTGCACGACATCGCCACCGCAGCACGCAAAGAGATTGCCGGATACAAGGTTCCGCGCAGCGTGTGGTTCGTGGACCAGATCAAGCGCAACCCGGCAGGCAAGCCCGACTACCGCTGGGCGAAGGCCGAAACGGAATCGCGCGAGGCTGATGATCACAACGGAAACGGCGCTCCTGTGGCGTCCGCAAACGAAAGCGTGGAAGCCTGATGCGTTCGGATCTCGCCGACAAGTTCGGCATCGAATACCCGATTTTCGGATTCACTCCTTCCGAGCACGTCGCGGCCGCGATCAGCCGCGCGGGAGGTCTGGGCGTGCTCGGTTGCGTCCGGTTCAACGACCCGGAAGAGCTCGAAGCCGCACTGACGTGGATGGACGAGAACACCGACGGTAAGCCGTACGGCGTCGACATCGTCATGCCGGCCAAGGTGCCGACCGAGGGCGGCGCCGTCGATCTCGACAAGCTGATTCCGGAGGAGCACCGCGCTTTCGTCAACCGCACGCTCGACGAGCTCGGTGTGCCGCCGCTTTCCGACGACGTCGAGCATGCGACCGGCGTACTGGGATGGCTTCACTCGGTGGCGCGGTCACACGTCGATGTTGCTCTGGGACACCGGATTGCGTTGATTGCGAATGCACTGGGATCACCGCCGAAGGACGTCATCGATCAGGCACACGAGAAGGGCGTACCGGTAGCAGCGCTGGCCGGCGCCGTCGAGCATGCGCGTCGTCACGTCGAGAACGGTGTCGACATCGTGATCGCGCAGGGCTACGAGGCAGGCGGTCACACCGGCGAAATTGCGTCGATGGTTCTCGTTCCGGAAATCGTTGATGCACTGGGTGATTCAGCTGCTGTGCTGGCTGCCGGGGGTATCGGCAGCGGCCGTCAGGTGGCTGCCGCACTTGCACTCGGTGCGTCCGGAGTGTGGATGGGCTCGTACTGGCTCACCACGTCCGAATACAAACTCGGCAGTGCATCGGGCGAGGGCCCGTCCGCTATTCAGCGTGCACTGTTGGGCGCGACGTCGGCCGACACCGTTCGTTCGCGCATCTACTCGGGTAAGCCCGCTCGGTTGCTCAAGACCAAGTGGACGGAAGCCTGGTCGAACCCGGGAGCACCGGCGCCCTTGCCGATGCCGCTGCAGAACCTTCTGGTCAGCGACGCTCATCAGAGAATCGCTGCATCGGAGAACCCGGAAGTTGTGGCAATGCCCGTCGGTCAGATCGTGGGACGGATGAACGAGATCCGCCCGGTCGGCGAGGTCATGGCAGAGCTGGTATCCGGGTTCGAGGACGCGCGAACCCGACTGGATTCGATGAAGTAGTAGATGACACGTGCGTGTGCCCTCGGCCGAGTTTCGGCCGAGGGCACACGTCGTTTCAGCCGGCGAGGTCGTCCGGTCCGACGGTGTCCGACAACCATTCTCCGCGGCTGAGGGCGCCGTCGTCGCGGCGGCGTGCGATCACGAAAATGACCAGGGCGGCAGCGAGGACAACTGCGAGAACGCGCGAAGGCGTCAGGTTCGGGTTCTTCATACCCGTAATTTTGCCGGAAGAACGGGCGCGATGGTGAGCCAGCGGAGCAAAATCACGTGTTTCGAAATTACTGCGCTTCGGACGCATGGAGACTGGCGATCCGCTCGCGCAGGCCACCGAAGTGCACATCGAGAGTGTGCGCCGCCTCGACTGCATCACCCGTACGGATCGCATCGAGAATCGCACGGTGCTTCGACGCGATGTCGATCAGTGGCGTATCCGAATGCCCGATGGCCTGCTGTATCTCGCTGTACACCTGCCAGAAGACGTCCATCAACTGACCGAGGACCTGGTTGTCGAGAGGGGAGTACAGGCGGGAGTGGAAGGTCGCATCGATGTCGGAGAAGTTCTTCCCGGCAGCGGCACGGACCTCCATGCCGGTGACGAGTTCGTCGAGGTCGGCGTGGTCGGCCGACGTCATCTCGGCCATCGCCGCACCGATCAGTCCGGTCTCGAGTGCCTGACGAATGTCGACCAGTTCCATCGCCTCGTGCCCGGTGCCCTGCAAGGACAACCGGCCACGGAAGGTCAGGCCGTCGGCGAGAGCGTCGAAGTTGCTAGGGGCGACGAACATTCCGAAGCCGTGACGGATCTCGACGACGCCCAAGGCCTGCAGAACCTTGAGCGCCTCCCGGAGCGTGTTTCGGCCGATACCCAATTCCTCGGACAGTTCGGCCTCGGTGGGCATCGGGTCGCCGGGGGAGAGCCTGCGTTCGAGGATCAAGTTCATGATGTCCGTCTGAAGTGCGCGCATGCGGTTTTGCGCGCTGAAACGAGCGCCCTGTGTGCCACTCCGGACAGACATCGATTCCCCTTTTCTGATACGAACGTCCTTCATCCTATGTCCGGTCATCCGCTCCATTGGTCAACCCACGTCAACGGTGCGTTGCAGGAGGCTGGGCGCCGCACCCAGCAGTTTGGCCGTGTACGCATCGGACGGGCTGTCGAATACTTCCTGGGCCGTTCCCTGCTCGACGATCCGCCCGGCGTTCATGACGACGATGGTGTCGGAGACGTACCGCACCGTCTGTATGTCGTGCGAGATGAACACCATGCCGAGCCCCAACCGAGCCTTGATGTCGCTGAGCAGATTCAGGATCTGCGCTCGCACCGAGACGTCGAGCGCCGACGTCGGCTCGTCGGCCACGATGACGTCAGGTTCGAGCGCGAGTGCACGCGCGATCGCGACACGTTGCCGCTGACCGCCGGAGATCTGGCTCGGGATGACTTCGAGCGCAGATTGGGGGAGTCCGACCAAACCGACCAGCTCGCGAACTCGGGCGGTTCGGCTCGCGCGGTTGCCGATGCCGTGGACGTCGAGTGGATCGGTGAGGATGTCGGCCACCGTCATTCGGGGATTGAGCGCGGTAGCCGGATCCTGGAAGACGATCGAGATCGCTCGGCCGAACTCCTTGCGCACGCCGGCCGACCGGGTCAGAGCGCTTCGGCCGCGAAAGACCACGTCGCCCGACGTCGGCTTCTGCAGTCCGACCATGACTTTGGCCAGAGTGGACTTGCCACAACCCGACTCGCCCACGATGCCGATCGTCGTCCCTCGTCGTACGTCGATACTGACATCGTTGACCGCGTGAACCGTGCCCGGTTTGAACAGTGATCCCGAACGGGTCTTGTGGACGACGTGAATGTTCTTCAGTTCCAGGATGGGTGCTTCAGCTGTAGTCATCGCACGCTCTCCAATTCCGATTCTGTACGTACGGGAGTCGCGGACTGGCTGGCGAACCAATGCTCGGTCCCGTCGACCCGGACCATCTCCGGCTTGCGGAGGGGGTCGGAGTCCGGGCGAGTGGAACGCTCGGCGAAACGGTCACCCGGCGCGAAGTTTCCGGGCGAGGGAACAGTTCCCTGAATCTGATGCAGCCGCGGCGCTTCGTCCTCGATCGAGAGAACGGCCCCGAGAAGGCCCTGGGTGTATTCGTGGCGGGGATCGACGAGCAGATCACTCGTGGGCGCCGACTCGACGACCTGACCGGCGTACATCACCGTGATCTTGTGAGCGAGTGAAGCAACGAGTGCAAGATCGTGGCTCACGAAAACCATGGCAAACCCCAGCTTTTCCCGAAGGTCGTTGAGCAAGTCCACGACCTGGGCCTGGACGGTGACGTCGAGAGCGGTGGTGGGCTCGTCCGCGACGATCAACCGCGGACTGCGGGTGAGCGACATGGCGATCAGAACGCGCTGACGCTGACCACCGGAAAGCTCGTGTGGGTAGCTGGAGAGAGTGCGCACCGGATCGAGTCCGACGAGTTCGAGCAGTTCCTCGGCTGTGCGGGTACCGCCGCGCTTGGTGAGCTGCTTGAACTGCGCGCGGATCAGCATCGCCGGATTCAGTGAACTCAGCGCATCCTGGTAGATCATGGCCATGTCGTGCCCGCGCAGCTTGTTTCGCTCCCGGTTGTTCAGCTCGAGGACGTTGACTCCGTCGAACAGGATCTCGCCGGTCACCACTGCCGTCTTGGGTAGCAGACCCATGATCGCCAGCGAGGTGAGCGACTTTCCGCAACCGGACTCGCCGACGAGTGCCATCGTCTCGTTCGGGCGGACGGTGAAGCTCACGTTGTCGACAATCGCCGTGTCTCCGTAGCGTTCCGGGAACCGGATCGTGAGATTGCGGACCTCGAGGAGTGGCGCGGCATCGCCCTCGTACACAAGACGATCGGAGCGGGACCGCTCGGTTTCCGCCAGGATCTTCAGGTGCGTTTCGAGAGGAGTCGGCTCGGCGGCCGGCTCGAGAACATCTTTCACGACGCTCGGATCGGCGAAGTCGTCTATCAACTCCGGAGTGTCGGTGACCGATGCGGCTTCGTCCTCCAGAATGAGTTCGTTGGAGGTCTCCTCCGCTGCAGCGGTCTGCGCTGCTTGGAGCGCGGAGGGCGTCTTCTTGGTCTTCTTCAGACTCGGATCTGCCATCGCGTCCGTCAGGCCCTCGGCGAGCACGTTGAGGGAGAGCACCGTCAGCAGAATGAGCAGGCCGGGGAACACCGTTGCCCACCAACCACCGAGAAGCACCATGTTCTTGCCGTCGGCGATCACCGATCCCCACGACGGATCCGGGGGACGCACACCGGCGCCGATGAACGACAGGCTGGCCTCGAGCACGATGGCGTCGGCGACCATGACAGTGCAGAAGACGAGAACGGGCGCAGCACAGTTGGCTACGACGTGCTTGACGACGATGTGTGAAGTTCTTGCGCCGATAACCTTTTCGGCCGCGACGTAGTCCTCGCCGTACTGAGCGAGAACGTTCGCGCGAACGACGCGAGCCACCATCGGTGTGTAGAGGAACGCGATAGTGACGATCAGAACTGGAATCGAACCACCGAAGGCTGCGACGAGTACGGCAGCGAGCGCGATGCCCGGGAACGCCATGACCACGTCGAGCACACGCATGATGGTCTCGTCGACGCCTTTTCGGCTCGTTGCGGCCACCGATCCGATGAGAGCGCCGGCGCACAGTGCGAGGAAGGTGGAACCGAGACCGATGGTCAGCGACCAGCGTCCGCCGTAGAGCAAGCGGCTGAACAGATCTCGACCGAGACTGTCCTGACCGAACCAGTGGTCGGCGCTGGGGCCCGCGGTACCCACCGCCTGTTCGAGCGGGGTGTACTGCGTGATCAGCGGCGCGAAGAGGCAGGCGAGCACGATGATCGCGAGAACCGCCATCGACAGCCAGGCCGAGAGGGGGAAGCGAGAAAAGGTGATGCCGGGTCGCGAAAGCTTCTCGGTGAGTTTTCTTCTCATCATGCTGCGCTCCGAAGTCGTGGATTGACGAGCAGGTAGAGGATGTCGACGGCGAGGTTGACGACGACGAAGCCGACCGCGATGACGATGACAACTCCCTGAACGACTGCGGGGTCACCGTTGGTGACGCCGTTGATCATGAGCTGACCCATGCCGGGCAGGCCGAAGATCTGCTCGATGACCACAGCGCCACCGAGGAGGTAACCGACACGGAGGCCCAGGACGGTGAGCGGGTTGATCAGCGCGTTACGCAACACATTCCGTCCGATCACCACGTGATAGGGCAGGCCGCTGCCGATCGCGGTCCGGACGTAGTCCTTGTCCAACTCCTCGACCATCGACGTGCGGATGATGCGCGTGAGTTGTGCTGCGACGGGCAGTGACAGGGACAGCGCCGGGAGCGCCATGTACCAGAGCCAGTCGCTGACGGAGTCGCTCGGATTGACGTAGCCACCGGTAGGGAACCATCCGAGTTGAACAGCCAGATACTGAATCATCAGCAGTGCCAACCAGAATGACGGTGCCGCCACACCACCGAGGGAGATCACTCGGATGACCTGATCCGGCCAGCGATCGCGGAACAGTGCGCTGGTGACGCCGAAGATCAGCGAGAGCACGATGGCGATCACCAGTCCGAGAACCGTGAGCTGAATGGTCAGTGGCAGAGCGGTGGAGATCGAATCCAACACCGGGGTACCGGAAATCAGACTGTCACCCATGTTGCCGCTGACCAGATCGGTCACGAAGTGAACGTATTGCAGCGGAAGCGGATCGAGCAGTCCGTTCTCTTCCTTGAACTGCTGCAGCTGTTCCGCAGTCGGGTTGCCACCGTTGAACGCCGCGGTTGCGGGATCGGTGGGCGCGAACTGCATCACGATGAAGACGAACGCGATGATGCCGAGGATCAGGGGGATCAGTATCAGTAATCGCCTGATCAGCATGGGGAGGACTCTTGCCATCGGGGGATCTCTCAGTTGTGGGAAACGGCCGAGCGGGCGGGTATCAGGCCGGCTTCGCCTGAAGCAGGTTGACGCCGGGGTACGGCAGCGGAGTGACGTCGGCGATCTTCTTCGGATCCCACGCAGTCAGGAGCTCCTGATGGAGAACCGGGTAGTAGACAGCATTTTCGGCGATCTGGTTCAGGTACGACTGCACGAGGGTGCTGCGCTTTGCCGGGTCGGTCTCTCGGGTGGCTTCGTCCATGGTGGCGTAGATCTTCTGCGCTTCGGGGGTGTCGTCCCACTTGGCGTAGGTCTTCGTCCACAAGCCGCCCTTGCTGTACGTGTAGCGGACGAGAAGGTCGACGTCGCTGCCGAATGCCTGCGGGTTGGACGTACCGGCGGCGATCTGGAACTTCTGGCCGCTGTTGAGCTTGCTCACCATGGCGCTGGTGTCCTGCGGTTCGA
The DNA here is from genome assembly GCF_001942025.1 of Rhodococcus sp. YL-1. Taxonomy (NCBI): domain Bacteria; kingdom Bacillati; phylum Actinomycetota; class Actinomycetes; order Mycobacteriales; family Nocardiaceae; genus Rhodococcus; species Rhodococcus sp. YL-1. Next base: position 964,775 of record NZ_CP017299.1, read on the forward strand.
GCGTCGTGTTGAATCCGACTGCGTCCCAAGACTCTTTGATGGTCGGCAAGCAGTCGCCCAGCCAGCTGACGTTGGTGGAGAGCAGTGTCAGGTCGAGGCCACTGACGCCGGCGGCAGCAAGGAGTGAGCGGGCCTTGTCCGGATCGTACGAGTAGACGGTGGACGCTCGCGCGTAGTCGGGGTTGCGCTCGTACAGGTAGCTCGTGGCCGGTGCTGCCTTGCCGCCGAGGGCGATCTCGATCATCTTCGGGGTGTTGATCGCGTAGAACATCGCCTGGCGAACACGAACGTCGTCGAACGGTGCCTGAGTGGTGTCGAAGAGCAGGTACATGAGGTTCATGCCCGGGTTGCCCTCGACGGTGCGCCCACCGGAGGTCAGAGTGGGGACGTTGGCGACGGGGATGTTGTCGGCGAGTTGTGCACCGGCATTGTTGCCCGAGACGCGCGCGATGCGTGAGGAGGTGTCGACGATGGAGAGCCAGTTCATGGTCGCGAAGTTGGCCGGACGCGGCCCGTTGTACGCCTCGAAGGCCTCGAAAGCTGTGTTGCTCTTGGGGGTGTGGCTCTTGAGCTTGTACGGACCGGAACCGACGACCAGCGCTCCGGACTTGGCCTCGTCCCAGTGGCCGTCGAAGACGTGCTTGGGCATGATCTTGGCGATCGAGAGACGCTGTGCGGCAGCGCTGAACGGGTAGTTGAAGTTCAGGGTCACCGTTTGGTCGTCGACCTTGGTGACGGACTGCAGCCAGGAGGAGAAGAAGGAGCGGATCAGTACGTTCTGCTGTGGATCGAGGATGCGATCGAAGGTGAAGACGACGTCGTCCGAGGTGACCGGAGTGCCGTCGTGCCAGGTTGCTCCCTCGCGGATTTTCATGGTCCAGCTCGAGGCGGTGGCGTCGGTCGGGACGGCCTGTGCGAGCGCCGCATACGTCTCACCGGTGCCTGGATCGTTTTCGAGCAGTCCCTCGTAGACGTGGTTGACCGCTGCCATGAGGAAACCGGATGCAGTCTGCATCGGGTCGAAGCTCTGGTCGTTTCCGTATCCGATGGCGGTGGTCAGATCGCCGGTGCTCGCGGAACCGCCGACAACCGAGGTCGACGACGGCCCGCCGCCACAGGCCGCGAGAGTCGCGGTGATACCTGCTGCAGCTCCCAGTAGCCCGGTGTACCGGAACAGGTCTCGGCGGGTGAACGCGGAGCTCAGCGGTCGTTCGTTCTTCAAGGCGGCCTCCAAGGCGGGGAGCGGGACATCAAGGGAGTGGATAGGGGATGTCCTATGTTCGACGTCCGATGTTGCGTAACTTACATTGTGGATCAGAAAGCGTCTAGAGAATCTTCGGAACTGGCGGCGCCGAACTTCGACGTTTCGCCGGATTCGAGCCAAAAATAGTGCGCTCACCTGCATAGATGAAGACTGTGTTACCGGCGTCGAATTGACGAGCGATGACGCCGGCCGTATAACATAGGACATCCCTCATCCAATCTTTGGAGACTTCATGACCCGATACAAAGTCGGTGTGGTCGGTTGCGGATTCTTCGGTAGTTCCCTCGCTCGCGAGCTGGCTGCCCATCCACGTTTCGAACTGACGATGCTGTGCGACCGTGACTTCGAGCGGGCCAAGGACGTCGCCGCAGAGTTCTCGGCAACCCCGACAGACGATCACGACGCGGTGGCCGCTCACCCGGAGTTGGCCCTCGTCGTCGTCGCGACGCCCAATCACGCGCACGCCGAACCTGCCATCGCGGCGCTCGAACACGGCAAGGCAGTTTTTGTCGAGAAGCCACTCGCCGTCGAACTGGTCGATGCGCAGAACATGATCGCGAGCGCCGACGCGAGCGGTTCGCCGTTGATGGTCGGGCACATCATGCGGATGATGCCGGGTGTACGACGTCTGGCGGACCTGCTGGCGTCGGGGGAGCTCGGCGAGGTCGCTGCGATCGAAACGTCTCGCTCACGCTGGATCGACACCGACGGCGCAGATCCACAGTGGTGGAAGCTCGACAAGAGCCGAACGGGTGGAGAACTGACTCACGAGATTCACGAACTGGACCTGATGTGCTGGCTCGGCGGCGAGGTGACTGCCGTGTCGAGCATCGCCACCGCGGACGACGGCTTCCGCAATACAGTGGTGTCGTTCGCCGGCGGCGCGATCGGCAGACACACCATTTCGACGCGGTCACACACTTCGTCGTGGCAGCTGACCGTCGATGCCACCGAAGGTTCGGTCCACGCGGACTTCCACACCGGCCGGGTCAGCCGACTGCGCGGGGGACAGGTCGTAGAGTCGTGGCCGATCTTCGACGTCGACGCCGAGAACCAATCGTTGATCGACGCTGCGAGCAGGACGCAGAAGTACAACTCGGGCAACGGAGGATCCTCGCTGTGGATGCAGGCTGCGATTCGTCACGAAATCGACGAGATGGCAGCAGTTCTCGACGGCAAGGCTGATCCCGACTCGCCGTTGACGTACGCACGTGAACGCGCACTCGTCGTCGCCGAACAGGTGCGACTCGGTGGCGGCGAACCGGCAGTGCTCTCGGGAAGTGCCAAGTGACGGTGCGTGTAGCCGTCATCGGTAGCGGCGGAATCGCGCGGGACCACGTCAGCGCCTTGGCGCGCATCCCGTCGGTCGAAGTCGCCTACGTATTCGGCAGTGACTTGGACCGGGCCGCATCGGTTGCGGCGTTGGCGCCGGGCGCGAAGGCCAGTACCGATCTGGCGAAGATTCTCGCCGACCCGAGCGTGCAGGCGGTCAACGTCGTCGGGGCCACTCCCGACCACGCACCCGTGACGATAGCCGCGGGCCGCGCGGGAAAGCATGTGCACGTGGAGAAGCCGGCCGCGCTGACAGTCGCGGACTTCGACGCCATGGTCGAGGCCACCGAAGGTGGCGGCACCTCACTGATGGTCGGACAGACCGTACGATTCCAGCCGTCGATCACCTCGATCGGAAACTCGGTTGCACAAGGTGCCATCGGCGACCCCCGGTTGATCCATCTCAGTTGGTACACCGGCCATGTCTGGCCAGGGGGCTGGCGAGGCTGGCAACACGACAAGGAACGTTCGGGTGGTCACCCCGTTCACAACGGAACCCACGCACTCGATCTGGTGACGTGGCTGATCGGTCGTCGTCCGACCCGTGTGTTCGCTCGTAGTTTCCCCACCTTCGCGGCGGGAATGCCCGTGCACGACAGCTTCCATCTGACCGTTCGCTTCGAGGACGGATCGCTGGCTCTCATCGAATTGGCCTACGCGCTACCACAATCGGGAAAGATGGTACGCCGGATCGTGGTGTCGGGGACTTCCGGCACGCTCGCGCACGACACCGGCGACGACCCGGGACTGATGACGGACACGACCAACGCGCCGCCGTCGTCGATCGAGGACGCGATGTCGCATCAGATGCGCCACTGGATCGCCACTCTCGACGGTTCAGCGACCCCGATAGTCGAGAACTGGCAGGTGCGTGCAGCTCTCGCTACGGCCATCGCTGCACAGCAATCACTCGACACCGGCCGCGCGATCTCGATCGGAGAACACCAATGACCGGCACCGCTTCGATCCGCGTCGGATTTGTCAGCGGCGTAAGGCATGCCGGCTCCTATGCAGACCTGTTGCGTTCCGATCCTCGAGTGAGCCTGGTCGGGGCCTCCGACGAATCCTCGGTCCCCGATTGGATTCGTGAGGACGGAATCGCGATGGCAAAGGCCGCAGACATCGAGTGGATCGACGAACTCGGCGAGCTGCTCGACCCCGAACGGATAGACCTGGCGATCATCTGCAGTGAGCCGACCAGGCATGCACGGCTTGCGATTTCCGCACTGAACGCGGGACTCGACGTCCTGGTGGACAAGCCGGTGGGCGTCGACGAGGCGGAGGCCGCGGCGGTTCAGCAAGCCGCACGGTCGAACGGGCGAATCTGCACGGTGGTGAACCGCACTCATTCACCTGCGCTCCGGCGACTGCGCCGATGGATCGACGCCGGAAATCTCGGACTGCCGCGCCACATGGACATCGAGTTCCTCGCAAGCGGAACACATTTCGCGACGTCCGTCGAGCGTCCCGAACTGGTGGTGGATCCCGCGCTTTCCGGCGGGGGAGAAGTAGTGAACTTCGCCGGTTACGCCGCCGACTACCTCCGATACCTCACCGGCCTGGACGTCACCGAGGTGTACGCCGAGACGAGCACACTCTACGGCGGGGCCCACCAGCAGTTCGGAGTCGAAGACACGGCGTTGATCTCGCTCGCCCTGGAAAACGGCGTCACCGCGACGGTGACCGTCGGAAGAATCCCCGCAGCACCGGGTTTCGGCGCGAATACCGCGACGGTTCGCGTCCTCGGATCCCACGGATACGCGAGTTCCGACGACGACAAACCCGCGGTGACCCACTTCGCGGCCTCGGGAGACGTGACCGCACTACCCATCGGCGGCTTCGGTTCGGACAACGCGGTGTCGAGCTTTCTCTCTCACGTGCTCGATCGACTTCCCACACGGACCGAACCCGACTACACCGTGGCAGACGCCCGCGCGTCGATGCGCGTGATCGATGCTGCCTATCTGTCCGCCTCGAGCGGTCAGCCGGTCTCCGTTTCTCCCTGACAGCCGCACCCACAACTCAATCCGACAACCAACATATGGAGACCCCATGAGCACGGAAACCACCACCTTCAGCGGAATCGTCCCGCCGATCGTCACACCACTGACGCTCGAGGGCGAGGTCGACACCACGTCGCTCGAACGCCTGCTCTCACTGCAGATCGAAGCCGGAGTCGACGGCTTGTTCGTCCTCGGTTCCTCGGGTGAGGTCGGTTACCTCACCGACGCTCAGCGCGCCCAGGTGGTGCAGACGGCCATCGGTCACGTCGGCGGCCAGGTACCGGTCCTCGTCGGAGTGAACGACATGACCACCAACCGGGTCATCGCCGTCGCCGAGCAGGCGCGCGAGGCTGGTGCGGATGCCATCGTCGCGACGGCGCCGTTCTACGCGATCACCGATGCAGCCGAGACGGCAACGCATTTCCGCTCCATCCACGCCGCAGTGGATCTTCCGTTGTTCGCCTACGACGTCCCGGTTCGTGTCCACAGCAAGCTCAGCCCGGCAATGCTGGTCGAGCTCGGTCGCGAGGGAGTCATCGCCGGCGTGAAGGATTCGAGCGGCGACGACGTCAGTTTCCGTATGTTGCTCCGTCAGTCGGCCGGGCTCGAAAACTTCGCCGTCTTCACCGGGCACGAGGTAGTCGTCGACGGATGCCTGCTGATGGGTGCTTCGGGCGCAGTGCCCGGCCTGGCCAACGTGGACCCGCACGGCTACGTACGACTGTGGCGCGCTGCGCAGGCAGGAGACTGGGCCGCAGCGAAGGCCGAGCAGGATCGACTCACCGATCTGTTCTCCATCGTCGAGGCGCCGACACCGGGTCGCGTCAGTGCCGGTGCCGCGGGTCTGGGCGCGTTCAAGACGGCTCTGGCCCTGCGCGGCGTCATCACCGGCAACACGATGTGCGCGCCGATGCTCTCGCTCGACGAGTCCGAGACCGCAACGATCAAGGTCGTTCTGGAACAGGCCGGGCTCCTCTGACATGACATCTGGGCAGAAGCGATGGATCGGTATCGACATCGGCGGCACCAAAGTGGCTGCCGCGGTGGTGACGTCCGACGGAGACGTGATCGACACCGTTCGTGCGGCAACACCGACGGCGGGTAGGGAAGCCGTTCTCGGGACCGCTACCGCGTTGATCGACCGTCTGAGGGCGAATCACACGGTAGCCGGAATCGGAGTCGGTGCACCGGGAATCATCGATCGGGTGCGTGGCCGCGTCGTCTTCGCCTCCGACATTCTGTCTGGATGGAGTGGCGCCGAGGTTCGCGGAGAACTCGAGGCACACTCAGGCCTACCGGTGACGGTGGACAACGACGTGCGCGCGATGGCTCACGGCGAGAACATGATCGGCGCCGGTCGCGGTCGAACCTCTGCACTGTTCGTCTCGATCGGTACCGGAATCGGTGGCGCGTTGACCGTGGGCGGTCAGCTGTACCACGGTGCCCACGGAACAGCCGGCGAGCTCGCGCATCTGTTGGTTCCGGTCTCCGGGGCGATAGGTTGCGGTTGCGGCAGAACCGATCACCTCGAGGCAGTCGCGTCTGGCCCGGCGATGGCAGCCGAGTACGCAGCGCGGGCGGGTGTGCCCACTCAACCGTTACAGGCAGTGGTGGCGCTCATGCACTCGGGCGATCCGATCGCCCGTGCCGTGGTTTCCGACGCCGGTACTCTGCTGGGCCGCGTCCTGGCCGGCATCGCGACTGCATTCGATCCCGAGGTGATCGTCATCGGCGGCGGCGCAGCCCAGATCGGAGCCGACCTCCTGTCTCCGCTGACGTCCGCTTTCCGGGTGGAAGCGATGGGCCCCATTGCCGAAACCGCCATTCTTCCTGCTCGTTTGGGCACCGATGCGCCGCTCGTCGGCGCTGCGCTCCTGGCCGCCGCAACACGAATCGAGGTAACACCGTGACTGTCGAAGAATTGCTCACGATCATCAGCGGGAAGCTGATCGTGTCCTGTCAGGCCGGACACGGCCATGCCCTGCGCGACACCGGGACCATCGAGAGGATGGCCCGCGCTGCGGTCGACGGGGGAGCGGTGGCTATCCGCTGCGGCGGTGTGGGCGGAACCCCGGATGTCGCAGCAGTCGTGTCGGCAGTGAAGGTACCGGTGATCGGTTTGACGAAGATCGGCTCGGAGGGCGTGTTCATCACGCCGACAAGGGAATCAGCCCTCGAAGTCGTGGATTCGGGTGCGCAGATCGTGGCTGCCGACGCCACGCTGCGACCTCGTCCGGATGGGCTGACCTTTGCCGACACCGTCGACGCGGTCCATGATCGCGGCGGCCTCGTCATGGCCGACTGTGGAACACTCGAGGACGGCGTCGCTGCCGCCGCGGCGGGCGCCGACGTCATCTCCAGCACACTGGCGGGATACACCGAGAACAGCCGACGGCTGGCCGGCCCGGACCTGGAACTGATCTCGGAACTGCGGCAGGCACTTCCAGATGCAGTCCTCATCGCCGAGGGGCGGTACCACAGCCCGGAGGATGCGGCACGCGCCATCGCCCTGGGTGCAGACTCGGTGGTTGTCGGAACCGCAATCACGGATCCGGCGTTCATCACGTCGAAATTCGCAGCCGCAGTATCGGGCGCCGAAAGGTCGAGGGTGTGACCCCGACGTCGAAGGCTTTGAAGTCCAGCACTGCTGAACGGATTCGACTGGAGCCTTTGCTCGTAGACTCCTCGACGCCGATACGGTGGGTCTTCACCGGCGACAGCATCACTCAGGGATTGACGCACACCGACGGTCATCGAAGTTACGTCGAACACTGCGCCGAGCGCATCCGTGGTGAGCTTTCCTTGTTCAACCACGTCCTTGTCAACACCGGGGTGAGCGGCAATCGATCCTCCGATGTGCGTGCGGGTTTCGCACACCGCATCGAGGTGTTCGAACCCTCGGTGGTGTTGATCATGCTCGGTACGAATGACGCATTGGATGGCGAAGAAGGACTGGAGCGGTTTCGAGACGACCTCTTGGACACGATCTTCCGGACACGAGCGATCGGTGCGGTGCCGATCCTGCAGACGCCGCCACCGATCGACGTCGAGAATGCGCCCACCAGAGCGGGATTGGTTCAGTACGTCGAGGTCGTGCGGCAGGTTGCCGCCTCGACGCGCGTGGTGTTCGTCGACCACTACGCGCAGTGGACGGCCCATTCTCCCGAGGGCCCACCGCCGGCTCTCCTGGCTGACGCATTCCATCCGAACGAACAAGGGCACTACGTGCTCGCGGACGCCGTGCTCCGTGAGTTGTCGATCGCGGATACCGAAGTTCCCGTTGTACCGCAGGTGATGTCGTGATACATCGTGGACAAATTCTTCGTGGACAACTGGTGACCGGTGGGCAACTGCTTCCGGACGGGGTCGTCGAGATCTCCGGTGATCGTGTGGTGTGGGCCGGGCCCGCGTCGCAGCGAACCGACCCGTTACCCGAACGGGCAGCTGCGGGGACAACGATCATCCCGGGGTTGGTGGACGTTCACTGCCACGGCGCCGGCGGATTCGGTTTCCCCGAGGCAGACGAGTTCGGATCCACCGTGGCTGCCGATCACCACCGGACGAACGGCACGACCTCGGTGATCGGCTCGCTCGTCTCCGCGCCGCCGCAGATCCTGCGCAGTCGCATCGAGCTCCTGGCAGGACTGGTGGACGAGGGCACGCTGGCCGGAATTCACCTGGAAGGTCCATTCCTGTCGGTACTCCGTTGTGGCGCCCAGGATCCCGACAGCATTCTCGACGGCGACCCGGCTCTGCTCGAGTCGCTGCTCGAAGCCGGCCGCGGGCACATCCGCTCGATGACGATCGCTCCGGAGACAGCACACTTCGGCGAACTTGCCTCATTGCTGGAGCGTCACGGTGCCGTCGTGAGTATCGGACACACCGATGCGTCCAACCCGATTGCGACACGTTCGATCGCACACTCGGCGCATGCACCGCTCAGTGCCACTCACCTGTTCAACGGTATGGCTCCGATGCATCACCGTGCTCCCGGCGCAGTGGCGGCATGTCTTGCCGCGGCTGCGAAAGGACAGATGGTGGTCGAGTTGGTCGGGGACGGAGTACATCTCGCCGACGAGACGGTGGCGACGGTGTTCGATCTGGTCGGTCCGCATCAGATCGCGTTGGTCTCCGACGCGATGGCTGCCGCCGGAATGCCCGACGGCCGTTACCCACTCGGGCCTCTCGACGTAGACGTGGTCGGTGGCGTGGCGCGATTGGCCGGCCAGGGGGAAACGGCCATTGCCGGCGGGACGAGTCGGTTGATGGACATAGTCCGCCGGGCTGTTAATCACGCCGGCGTCGATCTGCTTTCGGCTGTCATCGCAGCGACGGCAACGCCTGCTTCGCTGATGGGGCTGGCCGGAATGGTCGGCGATCTCGTGCCGGGTTGCCGCGCCGATCTGATCGTCACCGGTCCAGAACTCGAAACCCGCGCCGTCATGACCGCTGGGAACTGGCTCATGAACTACACCGAAAGCTGAGGAATCAACCGATGGAAATTGTCATTGTCGACAGTGCGGAGGCGGCCGGCACCGTTGTTGCCGACATCTTCGAACACGCGGTGCATTCAGGTGCACGGACTTTGGGCCTGGCGACAGGATCTTCACCGCTCTCGGTGTACCGCGAACTCGCGCGCCGTCACCGCGAGGAAGGGTTGAGTTTTGCCGGCGTGCAGGCGTTCCTGTTGGACGAATACGTCGGCCTGCCGGAAGGCCACCCTGAGTCGTATGCCCAGGTTATCCGAACGGAGCTGGTGAATCACCTGGACCTGGACGCGGCAAGGGTATTCAGCCCCGACGGAACCGCGCCGGATCCATTTGCCGCCGCGGCGGCCTACGACCGGGCGATTGCGTCGAATGGTCCGGTGGACGTTCAACTTCTGGGCATCGGCGGCAACGGTCACATCGGTTTCAACGAACCGACGTCCTCACTGAATTCGAGGACCAGGGTCAAGACGCTGACGGAACAGACTCGAACCGACAACGCCCGATTCTTCGAGAGTCCGGACGACGTACCACGGCACGTGATCACCCAGGGCCTCGGAACTATCTGCGAAGCAAAGCATCTGGTGATGATCGCGACCGGCGAGCACAAGGCCGCTGCGATTGCCGCTGCCGTCGAGGGGCCGCTGGCCGCGGTGTGCCCGGCATCGGTCCTCCAACTGCATCCACACGCGACGGTGGTGATCGACGATGCAGCGGCATCACAGCTTCGGCTCACCGAGTTCTACAAAACGGTGTCGGCGCACAAACCGCTTGCTCAGCACTACTGAGATATCGGGCTAGACGCGCTCTCGCGTCTTCTCGAGGCCGAGTGCCATTTCGGGAGTGAGTAATTGGAAGTCGGATTCTCCACGCCGTCGGATCCACACCGGATCGGAGGTGTTCCAGCGTTCGGCGCTCTGCGTTCGAGTGACCACCTTGAACGTCGCCGTTCTCGGGAACTCACTGCACACTCGGATCAAGGTCGGCTTCTGCTTCGGCCCGAGTTCCGGCCGGGAATCGATGTATTCGGCTACGGCTGCCGGGTCGAAGTTGTCGACATCGCCGACCGGAATCACCGACGCCATGACGCGGTCGCCGACGTCGCTGTCGGGGACTGCGTACACGGACACCTGCGCGAAGCCCGGGTAACCGACCAGGGAGCGTTCGATGGGTGCGGCACCGATGTTCTCGCCGTCCACTCGCAGCCAACCGGAACTGCGTCCCGCGAAGTAGACGTAACCGTCGACGTCGGTGTACGCCAGATCGCCACTCCAGTACTGGCCGTTGCGCATTCGCTCGGCGTCGGCTTCCGGGTTCTTGTAGTACCCGGCGAACGTGCCTGGGCCGGTGACATTGACCAGTTCACCAGTTGCCTGGTCGGCGTTGGTGATCCGGCCGTCGGCATCGAAGACTGCAGGCGGGCATGGCGCTCCGGTCTCGGGATCGAGGATCTTGACGCCGTCCGGGAGCAGTCCGAGGGCGCCGGGCCGGGGAACCGGTGCCGCGGAGATCGAAATGCCGCCCTCGGTGGAACCGAAGCCGTCGATGACGCGAGCGTCGAAGCGCCGGACGAAGGTGGCGACGGCGGGCGCCGAACCCTCGTTGCCGTACATGATCTTCAAGGTGTTGTCCCGCTCGTTCGGCACCTCGGGGGTGGAAGCGATGAAGGACAACGGCTTTCCGACGTAGTTGGAGTACGTGATTCCGTACTTGTGAACGTCGGGTAGAAAACCCGAAGCGGAGAACTTGCGTCGCATGGCAATTCCCGCACGAGCGTGCAGCGCGACCGTCCACGCCGCCATCATCGCGTTGGAATGGAACATGGGCATCGCCATGTAGACGACGTCGTCGGCGCCGAGCCCGAAACGATCGGCAAGCATGACCCCGGGAGAGGCCAACTTGTGGTGCGTGCACCGAACCGCTTTGGGATCACCGCTGGTTCCGGAAGTGAAGATGAGCATCAACAGATCGTCGGGCTGCGCCGTCGACGCGTAGGCCGGCGTATCGGCGAAGGGCGCCAACAATTCCGCCCAGGCCGGAGAATCCACGTTGATCACCCGGACGTCGCCGAGATCGATGTCGTCGAGTAGATGTGCCTGGTTGTTCTCGGTGAAGATGACCTGGCAGTCGGAGAGCGCAATGTCTCGCGCCAATGCCGGGCCGCGCCTGGTCGTGTTCAGCCCGGCGGCGACCGAACCCGAGAACGATGCCGCTCCGAGCAGCAGCGAGAACTCGGGGACGTTCTCCATCAGAAGTCCGAAATGCCTGGGGCGCGTTCGATCGAGCAGCGTGTCCAGCAGCGCTGCTCGATCGAACGAGCCTTGAACGTGCTCGCGCCAGGTGATGACCTGGTCCTCGAAACGGATACCGCGGTCGTCGATCTCGCTGACTCCGAGGAGTAGATCGGAAACAGTGGGGCTCTGACTCATAGCTGCATCATCATCGATTCGTCTCGGACCAGGTCATGGATTTCCACTCGGTGGGACGCACTCAGGCAGGGACTGCGGCAAGTACCTTGCCGAGCGCGCGAAGCTGATCCGTTGCGTTGCCGAGCAGGAACTCGTGATGCTTGGCCGCGAGGAAGTAGCGGTGAACCGGATGGTCCTCGTCCAGACCGACACCGCCGTGAACGTGAACAGCGGTGTGCCCGACACGGTGTCCCGCATCTGCAGCCCAGAACTTGGCCGTCTGTACAGCGCCGTCGGAAGGAAGTCCTTCGCTCAGACGCCACGCGGCAGCCCACAGAGTCAGACGAACACCCTTGACGTCGATGTATCCGTCTGCGAGGCGCTGGGCCACTGCCTGGAAACTACCGATCGGTCGACCGAACTGCACACGCTCGGTGGCATATTCGGCGGTCAGCTTCAACGCTTGATCGAGCACTCCGTACTGGTAGGCGGTCGAACCGAGCTGAATTCGCTCGACGATCCACGCCGCGATGTCCGATCCCTGGGCAACCGAGCCGAGAACACGATCGGCCGGGATCTGCACCGAATCGAATTCGACGAGACCCGCGCTCGAGAAATCTGTGGTCGATTGCCTGGTAATGCTCACGCCCGCGTCCGACGGTTCGACGAGGAAGACCGCGACGCCGTCCTCGGTGATGGCGGGGACGAGGAACAGATCTGCGAGCGGTGCACTGTCGACGGTGATCTTGGCTCCGTCGATGCGCCAACCTTCGGCGGTCTTCTCGGCACGCGTGACGGGGTGGGCCGGGTCGTCGTTGTATTCCTCGGCGAGGGCCGCGGTGAGTATCTTCTCGCCGGCGGCGGCGGCGCTCGCCCATTCGTCTCGCTGCTTGTCCGAGCCGAATTCCGCTATCGCTGCGGCGGATCCGACGATGGACGTCAGGAACGGAACGGCTGCAACACCGCGTCCGAGTTCGGCCAGGATGCTGCACTGCTCGAGGACCCCGAATCCGTCTCCGCCGACCGACTCCGGAAGGGCCGCACCGAGGACGCCGGCCGAGGCCAGAGCGTTCCACAAGATGGCGTCGAAGCGGTCTTCCGCGGCGTCGAGTTCACGAAGGCGATCGTTGGTGACCAGTTCGGTGACTACGGATCGTGTCAGGCCGGACAGGTCCTGCTGGGCCTCGGTAAGGGTGAATTCCATGATCGTGGGTCCTTATCGCTTCGATGCGGGAAGCCGCAGAGCTGTCATTCCGATGATGTCGCGTTGCACTTCGTTGGTACCGCCGCCGAACGTCAGGATCAGCGAAGAACGATGCATACGTTCGATGCGGCCGCGCAGAAGGGCGCCGGGGGAGTTCTGCCTGATCGTGGCGGAGGATCCGAGGATTTCCATCAGCAAGCGGTAAGCCTCGGTGGCGAATTCGGTACCGAACACCTTGTTGGCGGACGCAGCTTCGGGGCCGGGAGCGTGATCGGTTGCGGAGGCGATTTCCCAGTTCATCAACTTCAGGTACTCGGCTTTGGCATGCACGCGAGCCAGATTGATCTGCACCCATTCCTGGTCGATCATGCGTCGGCCGTCGGGCAGCTTGGTGTTCTGTGCCCACTCACGGACCTCACGCTGCGCGGTCAGAATCGGTCCGGCCGAGGTGAGGGCAACGCGCTCGTGGTTGAGCTGATTGGTGATCAGTGCCCAGCCGCCGTGTTCCTGACCCACGATCGACGACGCCGGGACCCGTACGTCCTGGTAGTAGGTGGCGCTGGTGTCGGGGCCGGCCATGGTGTGAACCGGTGTGTAGGAGAAGCCTTCTGCCGTGGTGGGGACGATCAGCATGCTGATTCCCTTGTGCTTCTTGGCTTCCGGATCGGTGCGGCACGCCAACCACACGTAGTCGGCGTACTGGATCAGGCTGGTCCACATCTTCTGCCCGTTGATGACGTAATCGTCACCGTCACGGACCGCCGACGTGCGCAGAGAGGCCAGGTCGGTGCCGGCCTCGGGCTCGGAGTAGCCGATCGCGAAGTGGAGCTCACCGCGAGAGATCTTGGGCAGGAAGAAGGCCTTCTGCTCGTCCGTACCGAAATGCATGATTGTCGGCGCTACCGAATTGATCGTCAGGAAAGGCACCGGCGCACCGGCGATGGCGGCTTCGTCGGTGAAGATCAGCTGGTCCATCGCGGAGCGTTCCTGTCCGCCGTACTCTTTCGGCCAACCCAGGGTGAGCCAGCCGTCCTGGCCCATCTGCGCGACGACTTCGCGGTACACATTGCCTTCGCCGTACTCACCCGTCGTGGCGGCGAGCGCTTCACGCCGCTCGGGAGTCATCAGTTGTGCGAAGTAGGCACGCAACTCCTCCTGGAGCTGTTGCTGCTCAGGGGTGTAGGTGATGTGCATGGTTACCTCTCCATAGAGATACGAATCAAAGCGTCAACCATTCGATTGACACAGGTTCTATCGATGCGTTCATCGGCGACAAGGGGCGCCCTCGCCGTCTCCGGCGGATCGTTCGACGTCCGTTCTCGGTACTTTTTCGAATCATTGCACACGACTGAAACAGGTTCTAGTGTTATCGCCAGGAACGGTGTGCGGCACAGCCCTGCGGCACTCGTTTCGTATCCGTGTTCGTGTGAGCAGTTGTGAGTAGAGAAGAGGAATCGCCATGGAGGTCAGGGTTGATCTGGACCGTTGCGAGGCAAACGGTGTGTGCGTCGGGATCGCGCCCGATATTTTCGACCTCGACGACAACGAGGAGCTCGTGATCAGTTCTGTGCGCCCACCGGAGGATCGCTGGGAGGATGTCCGTTCCGCGATCGCTCAGTGCCCGCGCGCGGCACTGACCGAACATCCGTGACGATGGTTGCCCAAAACAAGAACACGTTCTAAAGTTGCGAACTCGTGGGTCACGGCAATCGAGCCGGGTAACTCGACACACGACCGCAGAGAACCGGGAGAGCGCTTCGATGAATGCTGTGAACAGCCCAGAAACCAGTCTCGAAGGCAAGGTCGCCATCGTGACCGGTGCCGGATCGGGGCTTGGAAAGTTCGAGGCCATCGGTCTGGCGAAGGCCGGTGCTTCGTTGGTCGTCAACGATCTGGCCCCGAACGAGGCCGTCGAAGCGACGCTCGAGGAAATCCGTGGTCTCGGTGCCAAGGTCGAATTCGTGGCAGGCAACGTCGGTGAGCGTTCTACTGCCGACGCACTGATGGAAGCAGCGCAGGGTCAGTTCGGCAGTGTCGACATCGTCGTCAACAATGCAGGGGTCGTACGCGACCGGATGCTGTTCAACATGTCCGACGAAGACTGGGATCTCGTACTCGAAGTGCACCTTCGCGGCCATTTCCTCTTGTGCCGCAACGCCGCTGCCTACTGGCGGGCGAAATCCAAGGAAGCCGGGGCGCCGGTGTACGGGCGCATCGTCAACACTTCTTCGGAGGCGGGTCTCCTCGGACCGGAAGGGCAGCCCAACTATGGCGCTGCAAAAGCCGGAATCACGGCGCTGACGTTGTCGGCCGCACGTGGGCTCTCGCGCTACGGCGTACGGGCCAACGCGATCTGCCCGCGGGCACGGACGTCGATGACCGAAGGCGTGTTCGGCGACGCGCCGGCCGACGGCATGGATCCGCTCTCGCCCGAGCACGTGGCTTCGCTCGTCTCGTACCTGGCATCACCAGCGGCCGACGCCGTCAACGGTCAGGTATTCGTGGTGTACGGACCGATGGTTGCGCTGATGGCGGCGCCCGTCGTCGAGCAGAGGTTCGACGCCGAGGGAGATTCCTGGTCGCCGGAAACGCTGTCCGCAGTGATGGGTGACTACTTCGCTGACCGTGACCCGGCAAAGATGTTCTCGGCATCGGCGGCCCTGCGCGCGTTGGGCTGATCGACGGCGCTGATTCTCGGGTGCGCGACACGTAGAACCGTTGTTCACACTCAGACGGTCTACGTGTCCACTTCCTGGTAGAAATAGCGTGTTCACGAGTCGGTGGGCGCGGCAGTTTGCCTGCGTTCTGTAACGAGACCAACGGTCTCGAAAAAACTGGACTGTGTTCCAATTTTGCATTCCTGCGAACGATGCGATATTCGATCGGCGTGCCCAGTCAAGGCTCTCGCATGGCTGAATTTCGAACCTGGCGCCGAAAGGCGCCGATCATTCAAAAGTATTAATTTCCAGGATATTTCGGCGAAAATCGCATCGAAAAGGGATGCTTCCCATGTCTCCGATCTTCCGGTTTCGGATCGGCGCCGTGAGGCTACTCCTTAGAGTTGGACACTTGTTTTTGACAGGTGAACACGTTCTAGTTAATATGACCTGAGTCACAAGCTGTCGGGGGCTGGACTATGAGAACAGACAGTACTGCGGCAACCAAGGACGAGGAGGGCGAATGGTAGACCTCGTCGAGGTGCCATTACGAGCGGTCGGTGGCTTCTTTCAGATGTCCGCCCAAACCTTGAGGGCAGTCTTCTCCCGCCCTTTCCAGCGGCAAGAGTTCATCGATCAGGCCTGGTTCGTGGCCCGAGTCTCGATGGTGCCGACGGTGCTGGTCGCAATCCCGTTCACGGTGCTGGTCAGCTTCACCATCAACATTCTCTTGCGCGAGATCGGTGCAGCCGACCTCAGTGGTGCCGGAGCTGCCCTCGGCACCGTCACGCAGGTCGGCCCCATCGTCACCGTGCTGATCGTCGCCGGCGCCGGCGCAACCGCCATCTGCGCGGATCTTTCGGCCCGAACCATCCGCGAAGAGATCGACGCCATGAAGGTGCTCGGGATCAATCCCATCCACCGGTTGGTCGTTCCCCGAGTGCTCGCGTCGACAGGTGTGGCGCTGCTCCTCAACGGACTGGTCTGCACCATCGGCATCCTCGGCGGTTTCGTCTTCTCCGTGTTCATCCAGGACGTGAACCCCGGCGCCTTCGTCAACGGCATCACACTGCTCACCGGATTCGGTGAGCTCATGCTCTCCATGGTCAAAGCAGGGCTGTTCGGCATGATCGCCGGCCTGGTTGCGGCCTACCTCGGACTCAACGTCAAAGGCGGCGCCAAGAGCGTCGGTGACGCGGTCAACCAGACCGTCGTGTTCGCGTTCATGGCGCTCTTCGTCGTCAACGTGCTCATCACGACCATCGGTATCAAGTTGACGGCCGGATGAGGCCCACGGCAGTCGGAGAGATCGAAGTGGACAGAACGACAAACGACAGACGGGAGGAGATCTGATGGCGTTGGCCGCAGCGGGACGCTTCCCGCGCACACGTCGACAGATCGGTTCGCTCTCTCGCAGTATCGACAGCATCGGTGATCAAGCGCTGTTCTTCGCGAAGGCTCTCGGTCACGCTCCCAAAGCGCTGATGCGCTATCCACGTGAAACTCTGCGACTGATCGCCGAGATCAGCATGGGCACCGGTGCGCTCGCCGTCATCGGTGGCACCGTCGTGATCGTCGGATTCCTGACACTGTTCACCGGTGGCACCATCGCCGTTCAGGGCTACAGCTCGCTGGGCAACATCGGCGTCGAGGCACTGACGGGCTTCTTCGCCGCCTTCATCAACGTTCGCATCGCAGCGCCGGTCATCGCCGGAATCGGCCTCGCCGCGACCATCGGCGCCGGCTCCACCGCGCAGCTCGGTGCGATGCGCGTCTCCGAAGAGATCGACGCGCTGGAGACGATGGCGATCCCGTCGATTCCGTATCTGGTCAGCACCCGCGTCATGGCCGGCATGATCGCGATCATCCCGCTGTACTCACTGGCGGTGATCGCGTCGTTCGTCGCCAGCCGCTTTGCGACGGTGTTCCTCTACAACCAGTCCGGCGGCGTGTACGACCACTACTTCACGACCTTCCTGATACCCACGGACATACTGTGGTCGTTCGCCCAGGCGATAGTCATGGCGCTGGCCGTCATGCTCATCCACACCTACTACGGCTTCAACGCAACCGGTGGCCCGGTCGGCGTCGGTGTCGCGGTGGGTAACGCAGTGCGCGCCTCGTTGATCGCGGTCGTCACGGTCACCCTGCTCATCTCACTCGCCATCTACGGCGGGTCCGGCAACTTCAACCTGTCGGGATAGGCGGGCAAGCGATGACCGTACCCAGATGGCACAAGAAGTTGGCCGCAGCCGGCCTGGTCCTCGGACTCGTGGCGATCGTCGCCGTTGCTCTCACCATGTTCTCGGGTGGGTTCACCAAGAGCACGCCCATCACCGTGACGTCCACGCGTGCCGGCCTCGTCATGGAACCCAATGCCAAGGTGAAGTTGCGCGGAGTGCAGGTCGGCCGCGTCGAGTCGATCTCCCTCGTCGGGGACCAGGCAAACCTGAAGTTGGCGATGGATCCGGGCCAGATGTCGAAGATTCCGTCGAACGCCCGGGTGGAGATCAAGACCACCACGGTGTTCGGTGCGAAGTACGTCAACATCGTGATTCCCGACGATCCGTCGACCCAACCGATCCAGGAGGGTGCTGTCATCGCTTCGGACAGCGTCACCGTCGAGTTCAACAGTGTCTTCGAACATCTTTCGGACGTGCTCGCGAAGATCGAACCGGAAAAGCTCAACGCCACACTCGGCGCGATCTCCACCGCACTCAACGGGCGCGGCGAGTCGCTGGGTGAGGTTCTCGAGCTCGGTGACACCTATCTGAAGAAGATGAATCCGGTTCTACCGCAGCTCCAGGAAGACTTGGTCGGCGCCGCCGATGTCACCAATCTGTACGCCGACGTGGCACCGGATCTGATGCGCATCCTCGACAATGCCACCGCGACAAGCGGATCGATCGTGGCCGAGCAGGCAAACCTCGACTTGCTGTTGCTCAACGTCACCGGCCTCGCGGACACCGGCAACGCGTTGTTGACCGACAACGAGCAGAACCTGACCACCGCCCTCGACACTCTGACCGCGACGACGACCCTGCTCGACAAGTACTCGTCGGGTCTGACGTGCTTCATCGTCGGGTTGAACGACGGTCGGATCAAGTTCGAGCCACTGGCAGGCACCGGGGACAAAGCGGCGCTGATGCTGAGTGCGAGCTTCATGTACGGCGCCGAGGCGTACCAGAATCCGCAATCTCTCCCCAAGGTCGCGGCCTCCGGCGGACCCAATTGTTATGGTCTGCCCGAATTCGATCCGAAGGTCGACGGGCATGCACCGTTCGCAGTCACCAACACCGGCAACGTGCCCTTCGTTCCCAACACCGAACTGCGCGTTACCGTGCCGACCATTTTCCAGTATCTCTTCGGTGACTCCTACGAGCAGGAAGACGGGAAGTGATGAGACCGACCACGGTCAAGCTGCTGATTTTCACCGTCGTCATGGCGGTCATCTTCGCCGGACTGGCGATCGTCTTCAGTCAGGTGCGCTTCAGCAGCAGCAACGGATTTCACGCCACCTTCTCGGACGTCTCGGGACTCAAGTCCGGCGACAAGGTCCGCATCGCCGGTGTTCCGGTCGGGTCGGTCACCGGAGTGTCCATCGGTGACTCCAACCAGGCCGAGGTCGAGTTCGACGTCGACACCAAGTACTCGCTGATGAAGAGCACCAAAGCGACTGTGCGCTACGAGAACCTGGTGGGCGATCGCTACATGGAACTGCTCGAGGGCGCCGGTTCCACCGAGACGCTTCCGTCGGGAGGATCCATTCCGGTCGATCAGACGTCGCCCGCTCTCGATCTGGATCTGCTGCTCGGCGGATTCAAGCCGCTGCTTCGTTCGCTCGACCCGCAGCAGGTCAACGACCTCTCCGGGGCCCTGCTGCAGGTACTCCAGGGCCAGGGCGGAACGCTGGTTTCGTTGCTGGGAAACACCAGTTCGTTCACCAGCACGTTGGCGGACCGAGACCAGCTGATCGGGGACGTCATCACCAATCTCAACGACGTACTCGGCACCATCAACGACAAGGGCGATCAGTTCTCCACCACGATCGATCAGCTCCAGCAGTTGGTCAGTGGATTGGCGAAGGACAGTGGCCCGATCGGTAATTCGATCACCGAGATCGCCGGTGCCACGGGAGATCTCGCGTCGTTGCTGCAGGCGACACGTCCGGACATCCAGACGCTGATCGGGGAGACCAACCGAACGATGACGCAGCTGGACCTGGGCAAGGACGACATCAACACCGCTCTCGATCGTCTGCCGTCCGACTACCGGAAGCTGATCCGAGTGGGCACGTACGGAGCGTTCTTCCAGTTCTATCTGTGCGCCAACACTTTCAAGTTCTCCGGACCCGACGGGACGACGATCATCTTGCCCACGGCAGTTCAGGACACGGGAAGGTGCGCAAAAGTCTCATGACCCCAACCCGTGAACGTAATCCGGTACAGATCGGTGTCATCGGTCTCGTCCTGGCGGTGGCAACCGTCGGTGCCGCGCTTCAATACGATCAACTCCAGTTCATCAACGGTGGCATTCGCTACTCGGCGTACTTCCAAGATGCCGGCGGCCTGGTCACCGGCGACGACGTGACCATGGCCGGCGTGAAGGTCGGCAAGGTCAGCGACGTCGAACTCGACGACCAGAAGGTGTTGGTCACCTTCACCGTTCAGGACGGTGTCGCCCTGGGCGAGCAGACAGCGGCTGATATCAAGACCAACACGGTTCTCGGGCGAAAGTCGTTGGCGGTACGGCCGGAAGGATCCGGACTGTTGCGGACGGACACGCCGATTCCGGTCGAACGCACCAACTCCCCGTACTCGCTCAACGACGCTCTGGGTGACCTCGGGACAACGGTGTCCGAACTCGACACGGAACAGATCAACGATTCGCTCAACGCGATCTCGGACACCCTGGCCGATACTCCGCCAGAACTTCGCACCGCATTGGACGGAATGACGCGGCTTTCGCAGAGCATCAACTCACGCGACGAGAGCCTGCTCCAATTGCTCTCGCGGGCCGAAGATGTCACCAAGATCCTTTCCGACAGAAGCGGTCAGATCGATTCGTTGCTGGTCGACGGCAACAAGTTGTTTGCCGAGCTGAGCTTGCGGCGTGACGCGATCAGCGAACTGATCGTCAACACCGGCGCAGTCTCACGTCAACTGTCAGCGCTGGTGCAGGAGAACGAGGCCCAGATGGGGCCGACCCTCGAGAAGCTGAATTCGGTCGCCGAGGTTCTCCAGCAGAACAAGGACAACATCGCGGGAGCGCTCGACGGACTCGGACCGTACATCACCGCGCTCGGTGAGACCGTGGCCAGCGGCCCGTTCTTCGACGCCTTCATCATCAACATTCTGCCGAGCAACTGGTGGAAGACCCTGGTGGACACCAGCGTCGCGCCCGAGCAGGTTCCGGGCGACCTGGAAGACTTCTTCCCCGGTATTCCACCGACGATCAGGGGGCCGGGAGAATGACCGAGACCATGACTTCACAGGATCCACAGGGCTCCACCAACCCACGCAAGAAGTGGGTGCTGATCGGAGCGGGTGTGCTGGTCGCGCTGCTCGTCGCCGGTGCGGCCTACCTCTTCATCCCAGGCCTGGGCAAGACCAAGATCTCCGCGCACTTCGTCTCGACCACCGGTCTCTACGAGGGCGATGTCGTGCGAGTGCTCGGTGTCAACGTCGGCAAGGTGACCAAGATCGAACCGCGTGATCGGGACACCTACGTCGAGATGAAGATCGATTCGAGCGTCGACGTTCCGGCAGATGCCAAGGCGCTCATCGTTGCTCAAAGCCTCGTGTCCGCACGCTTCGTGCAATTGACCCCCGTGTACTCCGGCGGGGAACAGATGCCCAACGGCGGCGAAATCCCGATCGAGCGCACCGCCGTTCCGGTGGAGTGGGACGAGATCAAGACCGAACTGACCAAACTGTCGGACGCACTCGGACCGGAGGGTCTGGACGATCAGGGTTCCCTCGGTCGATTCATCGACACCGTGGGAACGAACCTCGACGGTAACGGTGAGTCGATTCGGTCGACGCTGCGCGAACTCTCGGCCACGATGCACACGCTGTCCGAAGGCCGGACCGATTTGTTCTCCACCATTCGGAACCTGCAGGCATTTGTCACTGCGTTGTCCTCGAGTAACGAGCAGATCGTGCAGTTCAGCGGTCACCTCGCTTCGGTGACAAGCGTTCTCGCAAGCAGCTCCGACGAGTTGGGTACCGCCCTCAGTGATCTCGACCTGGCCGTCGGCGACGTCCAGCGGTTCGTCAAGGACAACAGCGAGGGACTGAGCGAATCGGTTGCGCGTCTCGCCGATGCCACTCAGGTACTGACTGACAAGCGCCCGGAGATCGAGCAGGTTCTGCACTCCGGACCGACGTCGCTTGCCAACTTCTATCAGATCTACAAGCCGGCTCAGGGCAGTATGACCGGCGCAATTGCACTGAGTAACTTCAAGAATCCGATCCAGTGGATCTGTGGTTCCATCGAAGGTATCGAGAGTGGTAACTCCCAGAACAGTGCCGACCTGTGTAAGCAGTACCTCGGGCCGGTGCTCAGCACGATGATCGGCAACTACCCCGGATTCCTGTTCAACCCGGTCGCGGGCGTGCAGGCTTTCCCGGATCAGATCGTCTACACCGAACCGGGATTGGAAGCGGCAAGTCAGAATCAGCCGGAAACCGTCGCAGGACCGATGTCGGGTGCTCCCATGACGAGTGTGCCCAAGGATCTCGCCGAACTCTTCAACATGGGCGGAGGGAACTGATGCGGGTAGCTCGCAAGACCACGGTTGCCGTGTTGGCCACGGCAGTGGCACTCGGCGCCAGCGGTTGTGAATGGAACGGTCTCAACTCGGTGCCGATGCCAGGCACTCAAGGCCGGGGCGAAGGCGCATACGAGGTTCAGATCGAGATGCCGAACGTGACTACGCTGTCGCAGAATTCGCCCGTCCGGGTGGATGACGTGGCAGTGGGAAGCGTTTCGAACATCGAGGTTCAAGGCTGGCACGCTCTGGTGACGGTGTCGCTGAATCCCGAGGTTCAGTTGCCGGCCAACGCGACGGCAAAAATCGGTCAGACCAGCTTGCTCGGCTCTCAGCACATCGAGTTGGCGCCGCCGGTAGGGGAGGAGCCCGAGGGCCGACTCGAAGCCGGTGACCTGATTCCGATCGAGCGGGCGGGCGCTTACCCGACGACGGAACAGACGCTGTCGTCGCTGTCGGTGGTACTGAACGGCGGCGGTCTCGCTCAGGTTCAGGACATCACGAAGGAACTCAACGCCGCTCTCGGTGGGCGTGAAGATTCGGTTCGCGACCTCCTGCCTCAGCTCGATCAGCTGGTCGGCAGTCTGGACAAGCAACGGGGCGACATCGTTTCGGCGATGGAGGGACTCGATCGACTGTCCTCGACGGTCCAGGCCCAGCACGACACCCTGAACAAAGCACTCGAAGGTATTCCGCCGGCACTCGAGGTTCTTGTCGCTCAGCGTCAGGACATCACCAACGCCTTGACCTCCCTCGGTGGTCTCAGCGAGGTGGCCAGTCGCGTCATCCAGGAGAGCGGCGACGATTTCGCGACCAATGTTCGGGCTCTTTCGCCGACTCTGAAGGCCTTGGCGGATTCGGGTAACGCTCTCACTCAGGTTCTCGGAGTCCTCTTGACGTTCCCGTTCCCGCAGAACGGAATCGACAACGTCATCCGCGGTGACTACGCCAACCTGGCGATGACCATCGACATCTCGCTGCCCCGACTCGACGCGAACTTCCTCACCGGAACTCCGTTGGCCGGAACACTCTCCGGACCAGAAGGCGTGTTGGGTAAGCAGGCGGGGCTCGCCGGACAGACAGGCAACCCGTTGAGCGATCCGCTCAAGCCTGCCGCACCGCCGGCACAAGCTCCCGCCGGACAGGCTCCCGCTGCGCAGGCCCCGGCAGCGGATCCGAATACCATTCAGATTCCGGGACTTCCGCCGATCAACATTCCAGGACTTCCTCAGGGGGCACCGGCACCATGATGCTCACAAAGTTCGTCCGTATCCAGCTCATCATCTTCGCCGTCTTGACGGTTGTCGGTTTGATCGTGATGGCCACTCAGTACGTGCGTGTTCCGGCGATGGTCGGTATCGGCCGTTACGACGTCACTGTCGAATTGCCCGCCACCGGTGGGCTGTACAAGAACTCGAACGTCACCTACCGCGGTCAGACCATCGGTGTCGTGAACGCGGTGGAGTTGTCGGAAACGGGCGTGAATGCGCGACTGTCTCTCGAGAGCGGCGTCAAGGTGCCCTCGGACGTCAACGCTGCGGTCAAGAGTGTGTCGGCGATCGGCGAGCAGTTCGTCGATCTGATTCCGCACACCGACAGCTCCGGAGCGATCGTGGTCGACGGGCATCTGGAAAACGGATCGGTGATTCCCGAAGACCGAACCAGCATTCCCCAGGATGTCGGCGCGATGCTCGATCAGGCAGATCTGTTGCTGCAGAGCATTTCCGACACCAAGCTCAAGACCGTCATCGACGAATCCTTCAAGGCGTTCAACGGTGCCGGCCCGGATCTGCAGAAGCTGATCGACTCGGCTCGGCTGTTCGTCGAAGAGGCGAACAACAACTCCGACGCGACCAAGACCCTGATCGAGCAGGCCGGTCCACTCCTGGACACCCAGGTGGTCAGCAGCGACGCCATCCGTTCCTGGACAAGCAATCTGGTGACGTTCACCGACCAGCTCCGCGCCAGCGACCCTGATCTGCGTGCCGTCATCCAGAAGGGTCCGGCCGCAGCGGCGGAGGCGAATGCTCTTCTGCAAGACATGCAGCCGACATTGCCGATTCTTCTGGCGAACCTCGTGTCCGTCGGACAGGTCGGCGTGATCTACAACAACGCGATCGAGCAGATTCTGGTCATCTACCCGCCGCTGGCCGCGGCGCTGGTCACGGTGGCAGGCTCCGGCCCGGCTGCGGATGGTGCACTGGTGGACTTCCACATGGAGGTCAACGACCCGCCGCCGTGCACTACAGGATTCCTGCCCGCAGAGCAGTGGCGCAGTCCGAAGGACGAATCACCAATCGAGACGCCGTCGGATCTCTTCTGTCAGGTTGCCCAGGATTCGCCGATCGCCGTGCGCGGCGCGAGAAACCTTCCCTGCGAGGAGTATCCGGGACGTCGTGCGCCGACGGTCGAACAGTGCCGTTCCGGCTACGTACCGATGGGCACGAACCCGCAATCCGGGCCTCCGGAACCGATTACCGCGACCCCGAGCTCGTACACGTCGACGCCTTCGGTCTCGGCTCGTCGGTACGATCCGATTACAGGCACGTACATCGGGCCGGACGGAAGGACGTACTCGCAACCGAACCTCGGTGGCGGCGACGTCAGTCTCGAACAGTTCATGAAGGGTCAGCAGGGTTGATGACAGACGAAGATCCACAGGCCGGGCAGCGGGTGCGCCGTCGCGCGTCCCGCAGCGCCGGACCCACGGGTGCGGATGCAGACGCTGCCGCGGTAGTAGTGCCCACCGAAAAGAAGTCGGCCGAACAGAAGCCAGCCGAGCAGAATGCGGCTGAGCAGAAGGTGGCTGAGCAGAAGGCGGCGGCGCCAGTTGCTTTGGGCAAGCCCGATACTCCACCTGAGAAGGTCGTCAGCGGTGATCAGGTCACGACCGAGGCTGAGCCGACCGGTACCGCCGAAACCCCCGCAGAAACTGCTGTGGACACCCCTGTTCGTTCGAAGCCCAAGGCCGGGTTGGTAGTCGGGATCGCCATTGCTTCGGTGATCGCTGTTGCTCTTGCGGCCCTGACGGTGTTTCTTCTCGTCGACCGGAACAAGGCGTCCAATGCCGACGAGGACCGAGCCCGCTACGTGGCCGGTGCCCGGACCACCGCACTGAATCTGACGACACTGCACGCGGATACAGCGGCTGCCGACCTCGACAAGTTCCTCGCCGGCACCACCGACGAGTTCAAGTCGCAGTTCGACGGACGCAAGGATTCGTTCGTCAACGTCCTCGGGCAGGCCGGAGTTCAAACCGACGGCGAGGTGCTCGAAGCCGGGTTCGAGAAGTCGGACGGTGATTGCGGGACTTCTCTTGTCGCGGTGCGCGCGATGCAGAAGAACGGCGACGAAGCGCCCGCCGAACGCAACTACCGACTCCGAATCACCATGTGCGACGTCGACGGGCAGTTGCTTGCCTCGAATGTGGAGTTTGTGCCATGACCCCAGAAGTGAACCCCGAGACGTCCAAGCAAGTTTCGCCGAAGCCGAAGCGCGCCTCACCGCTCGCCATCATCCTGTGCGTCATCAGTGCAGTGGCCATCGCGTTGGCGGCAGTGTCGGCGTATCTCTACTTCGGTCCGGACGGAACGCGTGACACCGCAGCGATCGATCAGACCAGAGACGAAGTGGCACAGGCCTCTTCCGATCAGGCGGTAGCGATGTTCCAGTACGACTACAACAACGTCGACCAGCAGTTGCATGCAGCCACAGACGGTTTGACGGGCGATTTTCAAGGCACGTTCACCAATCTGATCGAATCGGTGATCATTCCGGGAGCCAAGGAAAAGTCGCTGACCGTTCAGGTCGTCGTCCAGGGCGCCGCGGTTCTCGACGCGGAGGCGGACAGCGCGACGACGATGCTGTTCCTCAATCAGATCACCACGTCTTCGGAATCGCCCGAAGCCGTTGCCAGTGGCAGTCGCGTGAAGATGAGTCTGGAGAAGCAGGACGGACGTTGGCTCGTGAACAACGTCCAACCCTTCTGATCAAACACACGAAGGCTGGAGCCGGGTACGAAAGAGGCTGGGGCCGCGGAGATTCACTCTCCGCGGCCCCAGCCTTTGTGCACTGTCCTCAGTGGTCTTGTGCTTCGGCCGGGGCGATCAGCGCCGGGCCTGCGGCACCGCCGTGTGCGAGCGCGTCGAGGAACGAGCGCGCCCAGCGGTCGACGTCGTGCGTCAGGACCTGACGACGTAGCGCACGCATGTGGCGCCGGCCGTCCTCGCGCGGTTGATTGAGGGCCTTCTCCATCGAATCCTTGACGTCGTCGAGGTCGTGGGGATTGCACAGAAATGCCTGGCGGAGTTCTGCTGCGGCACCGGTGAATTCGCTGAGCAGCAATGCACCACCCAGATCGCTTCGGCAGGCGACGTACTCCTTGGCGACGAGGTTCATGCCGTCACGCAGCGGCGTGACGAGCATGAGATCGGCGGCGACGAAGAACGCGACCAGTTCGTCGCGTGGGATCGGCCGATGGATGTAATGGACGACGGGGCGGCCGACTTCGCTGAACTCGCCGTTGATTCGGGAGACCTTCTGCTCGATGTCTCCGCGCATCTGTACGTAGCTTTCGACGCGTTCGCGGCTCGGGGTCGCCAACTGCACCATGACGGTGTCGGCGGGGTCGATGCGCTTCTCCATGAGAAGTTCGTGGAGCGCAGCGAGCCTGACGTCGATGCCTTTGGTGTAGTCGAGGCGGTCGACGCCCAGCATGATGTGCTTGGGGTTTCCGAGTTCTTTGCGAATCTGCTTGGCGCGGTCTCGAATTGCCTTGGTGCGCGAGAGCTCGTCGAGCTTGCCGGAGTCGATGGAGATAGGGAAGGCGCCGACGCGGACGCTACGGAAACCTACTTGCACCACACCGAGTTTGGAGCGGACGCCGACGGTTCCACGTGAAGTCTGTTGCCCGGCAAGGCGTCTGGCCAGGTACAGGAAGTTCTGTGCGCCACCCGGAAGGTGGAAGCCGATGAGGTCGGCGCCGAGGAGGCCTTCGACGATCTCGGTGCGCCACGGCATCTGCATGAACAGCTCGACCGGGGGAAACGGAATGTGCAGGAAGAAGCCGATGGTCAGGTCGGGGCGCAGCATCCGCAGCATCTTCGGTACCAACTGCAGCTGGTAGTCCTGGATCCAGACTGTCGCGCCCTGTGCCGCTGCCTTGGAGGTGGCTTCGGCGAATCGCCGGTTCACCTCGACGTAGGCGTTCCACCATTCGCGGTGGTACTCGGGTTTGACGATGACGTCGTGATAGAGCGGCCAGAGGGTGGCGTTGGAGAATCCCTCGTAGTACTCGTTGATCTCCTCGGCGCTCAGCGGCACGGGGTAGAGCTCGAGTCCGTCTTCGACGATGGGGTCGAGCTCGGCGTCCGCCACCCCCGCCCAGCCCACCCACGCGCCCTGATTGCTGCGCAGGATCGGCTCGAGAGCGGTGACCAGTCCGCCGGGGCTTCGCTTCCAGCGGGTGGTGCCGTCGGGAAGCCGTTCCAAGTCGACGGGCAGGCGGTTCGCTACGACAACGAACTCAGCCTGCCCGGACACGGCTTCACCGGTCGAAGAAGCAGGTGCGCTGTCAGAAAGGGTTGAACTGGTCGAATCCGGACTGACAGGCACGTGGTTCCTTCTCGGTCGGTGAGGGAAAGATTCAGTCGAGCTTGGCGGCGGGGGAGATACCGAGCATCGAGAGCAGCATCCTGCACTCGTCGGCATCTTCCGCGTAGGCAGCGACGACGCGCTGTGCCTGACGAGCAGTTTCGTCCGCTACGGGCTCGAGGTCCTCGTCCGCGATCTCGGTTTCGACGGTCGTGTTCTCAGCCATCATGTTCCTCTCGTGCTTGCCTGCACGGCGCAAGCAATGGTTCTTACTCGCGACTCTATGAGAACTGGGCGTGTCGACGCTAGTTGCTCATGTATTAGGGTCGACTTACTTATCCCTGTACTCAACTTTATCGCTTCCATCGATGCTTGGAGTTCCATGAGTTCGACCCCCTCGAGTGTGACCGTCGACTCGGACGAGCCGGATAGTGGCAATCACAGCGGTGCTGCGATTTTGCGACGTGTCCTCGTCCGTAACCGTGGCCCGCTCGCCATCGGCACGGTTCTGGTCTGTCTGCACCAACTGACCGAGACGGCGGTGCCGATCTCCATCGGTGTGATCATCGACCGTGCGGTGGAGACTTCGGACACCACGGCCCTGATCGTCTCCATCGTCGGTCTCGCGGCTCTGTTTCTCGTTCTGACGGCCGCGTGGCGCTTCGGCGCACGCTTCATCGTCACCGCGATGCAGCAGGAGGCTCATCGCCTCCGGCTCGAGGTGGCGCACCGCGTCCTCGATCCGCGTGGGGTGCGCACCGATCTGCGTTCGGGTGAATTGCTGACAGTCTCGACATCCGATGCCGAGCAGACTTCGTGGATCGCGGACATCGTCCCGCGCGCCGCTGCGGCCCTGACAGCTGCGGTGGCGTCGGCGGTGGCGTTGGTGTGGATCGACCTCTGGCTGGGGCTGGCCGTTCTGATCGGAACGCCGGTCATTCTCGGTCTGCTGCAGTTGGCGGCGCCTCTCATCACGTCGAGGGCCACCGGCCAGCAGGCGTCGATCGCTCGGGCGTCGGCGATGGCTACGGATCTGGTCAGCGGATTGCGTCCGCTGCGCGGTATCGGCGGCGAGAAGACCGCGTCGGCGCGCTACCGCACGGTCAGCCGTCAAGCGCTCGCATCGACGATCGGCACGGCCAAGGCGACCGGTATCTACACCGGCGTTGCCGCGACCGTCAGTGCGTTGCTCGCGGTCGGTGTTGCGGGCTTCGCGGGATACTTCGCGTTGCAGGGCCGGATCACGGTCGGTGAACTGATCACCGTGGTGGGGCTTGCGCAGTTCATCATCGAACCGCTCGGCTTGCTTGCGTCCATTCCCGGATACTTCGCGGTGGCGCGAGCGTCGTCGGATCGACTGGCACTGGTCTTGGACGCGGAGCCACTGCGTGGCGCGGGTTCGCAGACCGAACTCGAAGGCACCGACCTGACTCTCGACGGAGTCGAGTACAAGTCGCTCAAGGGCATCGATCTGCATCTGCCTGCCGGAGAACTGCTGGGCGTCGTGGCTTACCAGCCGCAGGACGCCGATGCTCTTGTCGCGGTCCTGTCCGGTCAGCTGGCGCAGGACGCGTATCGCGGAGTGGTGAGGGTTGGCGGAATCAGCCTGTCCGACATGGACTTGCGATTGGCACGTCGGACGGTGTTGGTGGAGCCGCACATCACCGATCTGTTCTCCGGGTCGCTTGCGTCGAACGTCACCGCGGGCGCCGGTGATGGCGCTGCTCTCGACATCCAGAGCGCTCTGGTGGCGTCGGCAGCGGCGGATGTCGTCGATGCACATCCGGACGGTCTCGACCTCGAAGTGACCGATCGGGGCGCCAGTTTGTCGGGAGGCCAGCGGCAACGCGTCGCCCTCGCGCGCGCCTTGGTGGCACAGGCACCCGTGATGGTCCTGCACGATCCGACGACGGCGGTGGACGCGGTGACCGAGGCGTCGATCGCCGAAGGAATCGCAGAACTGCGGCACGAGGGTGCCAGTGGCATCCACACGACGGTATTGATCACCAGCAGCCCCGCCTTGCTGGCCGTGACGGATCGGGTGATCGTGTTGAACGACGGAGTGATCGCCTCGATCGGCACACATTCCGAACTCTCTCGCGGCGACGCGAACTACCGAGGAGCGGTGCTGCGGTGACGGCCACGGACATGACAACCGAAATGCCGGCCGGGGAGAACGCCGAGAAGGTGACAGAGCGCGAGTTGTTGCCGATCGCGAGTGGTCGCCAGACCTGGAGGTGGTTGCGGGCGGCGTTGGCCGAACACCGGATGCAGAGCCTGCTGGTCCTGATCGTCGCGGCTTCGGCGTCGGCGATGGCCTTGGTGCCGATTTACGTATTCGGTGTCCTGGTCGACCGGGTCCGGGACAACGCGCCCACGTCGACGATCGTCGGGGTGGTCGTGATCATCGCCGCTGCCGCAATCGTGGGCGGTGTGTTGACCGGTGTGGCTGCCTATCTGATCAAGCGGCTCGGTGAGACGATCCTGGCGGATCTGCGAGAGCGGACCGTGGACCGGGCACTGCGACTGCCGATCCAGACCGTCGAGAAGGTCGGCAAGGGCGATCTGCTCTCGCGCGTCGGCGACGACGTGTCGGTTATCGCCAAGGCCGTGTCCGACGTGGTTCCCGGCATGATCGCGGCGGTTCTGCTCGTGGCTCTGAGCATGGTGACCATGCTCGGACTCGACTGGCGACTCGGTCTGGCCGGAATGGTCGCGCTGCCGATGTACGCGCTGGCGCTCAAGTGGTACCTGCCACGCTCGGCTCCCGTTTACGCAGCCGAGCGGGTAGCGATGGGCGCTCGTTCACAAGCGCTGATCAGCAGTCTCCAGGGTGCGAAGACGGTCCGTGCGTACAGCCTCGAGAAGGAACACCTCGGGCAGATCGATGCGGCGTCGGCAAAAGCGCGCGATCTGGCAGTCGGAGTGTTCGGCCTGTTCACGAGGTTCGCCGGTCGAGGTAACCGCGCCGAATTCGTGGGCCTGTCCATGATTCTCGTCGTCGGATTCCTGCTGGTCCGTGAGGACGTCGTGACAGTCGGCCAGACGACGACTGCTGCCCTGCTGTTCCACCGCCTGTTCAACCCGATCGGCTCACTGCTCTACACCTTCGACGAAGTGCAGTCGGCCGGCGCCAGCCTCGCGCGACTGGTCGGCGTCGTCGAGATCGAGGAAACGGAGCCTTCGACGGATGCAGGTTCCGTTCCGGCCGACGGTTCGCTGCGTCTGGATGACATTCGGCACAGCTACGACGGTGGTCATGAGGTTCTCCACGGAGTGAGCCTCACACTGCGAGCGGGGGAACGCGTGGCGCTCGTCGGTTCGACCGGAGCCGGAAAGACGACGCTCGCGGCGATCGCTGCCGGTTCGATCACTCCGACGTCGGGCCGGGTGTCGATCGGCGGTGTCCCGCTTGCCGACCTCGATGACCTACGACGCCACATCGCGATCGTGAGTCAGGAGGTTCATGTCTTTGCCGGACCTCTGATCGAGGATCTGAGATTGGCGGCTCCCGAATCCTCGGACGAGGACGTTGCCGCGGCACTGCGGACGGTCGGCGCGTACGAGTGGGTGGAGGCTCTCGACGAGGGAATGCTGACCGTCGTCGGCGAAGGCGGGCACGAGATGACGGCGGCGCAGGCGCAGCAGTTGGCTTTGGCGAGACTGGTGTTGGCCGATCCCGCCGTCGCCGTACTGGACGAGGCAACAGCGGAGGCGGGCAGCGCCGGAGCGCGGGAACTGGAAGCGACTGCCGACGCCGCTACGGAGGGCCGCACCACTCTGGTTGTCGCACACCGGCTTACGCAGGCTGCGGGCGCCGACCGAGTGATCGTGCTCGAACACGGTCAGATCGTAGAAGAAGGCCCGCACCGCGAACTGGTGTCCGCGGGCGGGCGTTACGCACAACTGTGGGCGGCCTGGGAAGGTCGCGACTGAGGGGTTTGTACTGGGTTTTGTACTGAGGGGGTCTGATCCGGCGATCAGGTGAGGTACCCGCCGCCGTGGGGGAAGAACTCGGCGGCGGTGTACTCGCTGCCGTCGTCGAGTCGGACGCGCTCGATCCGCAGTCCCTTGTTCTTGCCCGACCACGCGTCGGGGCCCGCGACGATCACCATGCCGTCGTCTTCCTGGATGAACACTCGGCCGGGGGTTCCGCCGTAGTGCCCGCGTGAGACGGACGCCTTCAGGATGCGGATGCGCTGGCCCTTGAACTCGGCGAAAGCGTTGGGGTACGGATCGGACTGTGCCCGGACGAAACGCTCGATGACCTCGGCGGGCCAGGACCAGTCGACGTGGCTGTCCTGCGGTGCGCGCTTGTGGAAGAACGTGGCCTGCGATCGGTCCTGCGGCGTCCAGTCGGTACGGCCGGACGCGATCAGATCCAGGGCGTCGAGTGTGATGGGGCCGATCATGTCGATCGTGCGGTGGAACAGATCGGTGACGGTGTCGGTCGGGCCGACCGTCGTCGAACGCTGCAGCACGATGTCGCCCGCATCGAGTTCCTCGTCCATCAGGTGCGCCGTGAGCCCGACTTCTTCTTCGCCGTTGATCAGAGCCCAGATGAGCGGGGAGAATCCCGTGTACTTGGGCAGCAGCGAATCGTGGATGTTGAGGGTGCCGTACTTGGGTGCGTCGAAGACCTCCGCAGGCAACCAGGTACGCCAGTTGTTGGCGACGATGATGTCGGGAGCTGCTTCGGCCAGCGCGGCTTTGAAGGCATCGTCAGGCTTGTTCGCCACGTGAACGGGTACACCGTTCTCGGCCGCCAGATCTGCAACCGAGTCCGCCCACATCTGTTCGTAGACGTGTTCGCTCTTCGGGTGTGTGATTGCCAGCACGACCTCGTGATCGGAGTCGATCAAGGCCTGCAGGGTACGGTGGCCCCAGGTTTGGTATCCGAGCGTAGCGACTCTCAACGGGGGTCCTCCTGGACGAGCATGGGCTGGGGTTGCGGTCACACGACCGCCCATCAGCTTAGGCTATCCAACCAAAATTGTTGATCACACGTACGAGGAGGAAGGCTGACATGACGGTCGCCACAATCAACGGAATCCCCATCAATTACCAGGTCAAGGGTGATGGAGATCTGGTGGTGCTCATCATGGGGACCGGCAGCCCCGGCCGCGTCTGGGATCTGCACCAGACCCCGGCGCTGGTGGCCGCCGGCTACCGAGTCTGCACCTTCGACAACCGCGGAATCGCACCGTCCGGCGAGAGCCTCGGCGGCATCACGATGCCCGACATGGTCGCAGACACCGCCGGACTGATCGAGCACCTCGGTGGCGGTCCGGCCCATGTCATCGGCACCTCGATGGGCGCCCGGGTGGCGCAGGAACTGACGCTCGCCAGGCCCGATCTGGTTCGCAAAGCAGTGTTCCTCGCCGGTCACGCCCGGATGGATCATTTCCAGCAGGTCCTGACCGAGGGTGAGCGCCAGTTGTTCGACAGTGGCGTCGCTCTGCCGGCCAAGTACCGTGCCGCAGTGACCGCGGTGATGAACCTCTCGCCGGCCACGCTGGCAGACGATCACTCGGCGCGCGACTGGATGGACATCTTCGAGTTCACCGGCGGCGCAACGTCACCGGGTGTTCGCGCGCAGCTCGGTATGGACCGCGCCTTCGATCGACGGGGTGCGTACAAGTCGATCATGCGCCCGTGCCTGTCCGTCGCTTTCGCCGACGACCGCATGATCCCGCCCTACCTCTCCCGCGAGGTGGCGGACTGCATCGCTACGGCGTCGTACGAAGAGATTCCCGACGCCGGGCACTACGGCTACCTCGAGCGTCCGGAGGCCGTGAACAAGGTGCTGATCGACTTCCTGGCGAAGTAGTTTTCCGCACGCGAGAAAGGGCCTGACCTGCTAACTGCAGGTCAGGCCCTTCTCATGTTTCAGGCCAGTGCCAGGAACAGCTTCTCGAGTTCGGCCTCGGTCATCGGTTCCTGACCTTCCGCGCTGTCACCGCTCAGGCATTCACGCAGCCCGGAAGCGACGATCTTGAACCCTGCTCGGTCCAGCGCCTTGGACACGGCGGCGAGTTGCGTGACGACGTCCTTGCAGTCGCGGCCGTTCTCGATCATCGAGATGACCCCGGCAAGTTGGCCGTGGGCACGACGCAGTCTGTTCAATACGAGCGCAATGCTCTCTTCGTCGCCGGTCATGGTGGCCCCTTCTCGAGTGTTCGTGCTGCGGTCAAGGGTACCCCTGGGGGCATGTCAATGCTTGATTCAGTGTTTGATCCGGCTGCGGTGTCAGATCAGCGAGTCGACGGCCGCGCGCAACTTGACGGCTGCGTCGGCTGCCACGGACTCGAGGCCGGGTTCGCCGGAAACCTGAACCATGAGAGCAGGATTCATCGCTTCGACGAAGAACGAATTCTCGGTAGTCGTATCTTCGCGGACGACGACGTTGCACGGCAGCAGGAGGCCGATCTGACGATCCACCGAAACTGCCCGATGGGCCAACGGTGGGTTACAGGCACCCAGGATCAGGTACTTTTCCATGTCCTCGTCCAGCTTCGCCTTGAGTGTTGCTTGCATGTCGATCTCGGTCAGGATGCCGAAGCCCTGCTCGGCGAGAGCGCCACGCGTGCGGGTGACGACGTCGTCGAAGGTTCCGGTGACCTTGGTTGCGATCGCTATCGGTTCTGTGGGTGTTGTCATTGCGCGCTCCTCGTCGTTGGCTGTCACTGTCGCCGGCTTTGATTTCTCTTGTCTCCATCATACCCCTGGGGGTATCAGTAGGACAGTGATGTCGGGTACACGATCAGCCATGCGAGAAGCTGATGTTCGGCAGGACGCGACGCAGCCATGCCGGCGCCCACCAGGCTGCCCGGCCGGTGAGGCGTAGGAGAACGGGCAGCAGCACCAAGCGGACGAGCACTGCGTCCAGGAGCACAGCTACGCCGAGGATGATGCCCATTTCCTTGGGTGGCAAGGGATCTGCGAGCGCAAAAGTGAAGAAGACCGCAACCATCACCGCTGCTGCCGCCGCAATGACCCGACCTGAATGCGCGAGGCCGTCGATGTGTGCGATCGCGGGGTCGCCTGTGCGTTCGTAGTGCTCCTTGGCACTCGAAAGCAGGAACACGGTGTAGTCCATCGCGATCGCAAAGATCATGGCGAAGAAGAAGACCGGACCCCACCCGTTGAGGAAACCCTGGGGGGTGAAGCCGAGTAGGCCTGCTCCGTGACCGTCCTGGAAGATCAGCTTCGCGATTCCGAATGCGGCCCCAGTGGACAGCAGGCTGACCAGCGTGCCGATCAAGGCGATCAAAGGCGCCTGGAGGGCGATCAGCAGCAACAGGAATCCGAGCGTCAGAATCACGACCACGACGATGGGAAGGTAGTCGTCGAGTGCCTGCTGAAGGTCGAGATTTTCGGCCGGAGCGCCGCCGACGAGCGCCGATTCCGGCAGTTGCGACCGAAGGTCGGCAAGGATGGTTTCCATCGCAGGATCTGACGGGTCGACGGTGGGAACTGCTTGCAGCATAACAAGATCGGACCCGTCGGCAGCTTGTTGCGCTGGGGTGACCATGGCCACGCCGTCAACGCTCATGGCAATACGTGAGGTGTCGGCTGCATCGTCGGCGGACGTGACGATCTGCAACATCCCCGGGGCGCCGTCCCCGAATTGCTGCTGCACCAGTTCATAGCCCTGGCGAACCGGGGCGTCCTCGGGAACCACGGCGATGGAGGGCATTGCCACCTTCAGTCCGAAGACCGGAACAACGAGTGCGATCAGGATGAGTAAGGCGCCGAAGCCGAATGGCCACGGGTGCTTGTGCAGCAATGATGCCCAACCTGCGAACATCGGGGAGCGGTGCTGCTGGCGCTTTGCATACGGTAGAGAACCGCCGTTGACCTTCGCGCCGATCCTGCCGAGCACGGCAGGCAACAGGGTGAGTGTTGCGGCGAGAACGAAGATCACAGCGAGCATGATTCCGACAGCCATCGTGCGTACGGCCGGGGCTGGAACGATGAGAACCGCAGACAAACTGACCAGAACTGTGAGGCCGGAAAGGACCACAGCCTTGCCGGCGGTGTCCATGGTTTGAGCCACGGCGGCCCTTGGATCCGGATCGGCTCGCAATGCATCCCGGAACCTTGCGACGAGGAAGAGTGCGTAGTCGATGCCCAGCGCGAGAGCGAACATCATCGCGAAGTTCATGGCCCACACGGAAATCGGCGTGATCTCGTTGAGGATTACAAGCCCGCCCGCCGAAGCGACCAGGCCCGCAAGCGTCAGCAGTAGTGGTAGACCCGCGGCAACCAGGGAGCCGAAGGCCAACACCATGATCGCGAGAGTGACGGGCCACGACATCATTTCGGCTTTGATCATGGCTTCGTGATTGGCCTTGTTGAAATCGCTCCACAACGCCGACGCACCCGTCGGGTACACCTCGATCGTGTCGGTGGACAAGCCCGTGAGCTTCTTGCCGAGTTCGTCTACCGCGCTGACCATCTCGTCGGTACTCGCGTTGGCGCCCGCGACCATGATGCCGGTATGTCCGTCCGGGCTGATGGTCATACCGGGCTGCGGGGCGATCACTTCGCCGAAGCGAGGGTCCGCGGAAAAGATTTCCGTTGCCGCGGCCAGGGTTTGCTGCATCGACGGATCCGTGATGGGTAGAGAATCCGAGTGAACGACCACCTGTACTGCGGCGGAGGAATTTCCACCGAAATGCTGCTCGGCCAACTCGCGAACTTGCACGGATTCGGATCCGTTTGCCTGCCAACCCGCGCCGGCCAGGGAGGTGAAGACGCTGGGTGCTGCGGCGCCGAGTGCGATCAACGCGATCAACCAGACGCCGACGACGAGGCGGGTGTGAGTCGCCATCGATCGACCGAGACGCGCAAGTATGCCGTCGGCTCGGGTGGGTGGGTCCGCGGTGACTGTTCTGGTCGCTGACATCTTCACTCCTGATACGGGTGGGGGTATTCCTGTCCGTCACCTGTATACCCCCAGGGGTATCGATCTGTCACATTCGAGGGTTCTCTATGCTGCTGGGGGCACCGTCCGATCTGAAACGGTGAAACGGATATGGGAGAGCAATCATGGACGCACGCGACTGGGACGAGCGATACCGAGCGGTGACGGAGCCATGGGGAGTCGACCCGGCGGGAACCGTCGCAACAAGAATTTCCGATCTGAGACCGGGCACCGCAATCGATCTGGCCTGCGGCGACGGCCGTCACGCGCGGTGGATGGCTGGGCAAGGTTGGTCGGTGACTGCGGTCGACTACTCGTCGGTGGCGATCGATCTGGCACGGGCGAGTGACGGGGACAAGGCTGTCGACTGGCAGGTCGGCGACGCGACCGAGTGGCAGCCGGAAGGGCTGGTCGACCTGGTGTTGGTCAGCTTTCTTCACCTCGAGGTCGACCATCTGGCCGCAACCTTGAAGCGCGTCGGGGAGTGGCTGACGCCCGGCGGACGGGTCCTCTATTTGGGGCATTCCATCGAGAACTTCCATCGTGGTGTGGGCGGTCCACCCGAACCGACCATTCTGCCCGGTATTTCCGATCTCGCTCGCGCTGCGGAGGGATCGAGGGTCTATGCCCTCGAACATGTCGTTCGGCCGCAGGACGGTAAGACGGCAATTGACGTTTTGCTCGAATTCGGTCCGTGGGAACAGGTCTGACCAGGGCGGGAGCGCACCTTCACGTTCCTGGGTAGCCTACCCTAAACTTGCGAGGGTGTTCGTCGTTCGATGAGCATGAACGACGATGATCGGATTCTTGATGTCTGACCACTCTCAGGTAGCTCACCCGGCGGTATCGGGCGGTGCCGATCTGGACGCAGCGCTCCCGGCGACGGCCGCTCAGCGTGAGGTGTGGGTTGCTCAGAACGTGGATCCGAGCAGTCCGGTCTACAACATCGGACTTGTCGTCGAGGTCGACGGCATGATCGACGTCGAGCGCGCGGCAGCGGCGATCGAGGCCAGCGTCGGACGCGTCGAAGCGCTGTTCGTGCACTTCGAGGTCGATGCCGACAACCAGCTGATCCAGGTGCCGATTCCGGATGCGCGCTGGGACGTGGAAATTCTCGACCTTCGGGCCGAGGCGGATCCCGATTCGACTGCGCAGTCGTGGATGGACACCGACATGGCTCGGGTCTTCGGTCCGGACGATCTGCTGTTCCGCCAGGTGCTTCTGCTGACCGCTGACGACCGAGTCATCTGGTATCAGCGCTATCACCACAGCGTGATCGACGGGTACGGCATCTCGCTCATCGTCGCCGACGTCGCCGAGCGATACGACGATCCGAATCTCGGGACTGCCGCGCCGCAGTGGTCACTCGACGCCGTGGTTGCAGCCGATCTGGATTACCGGAACTCTCCGCGATTCCAGACCGACCGTCAGTACTGGGTCGAACGCGTTGAATCGGGACCGGAAGCGACGCGTATTCTGCATGGGCAGGTGGATGATTCGCTGCCGCCGATCTCGGCGATACTCACGCTCGACGCTGATCGCGCGGCACAGCTCTACCGGTATGCGGCCGACGCCGGGATTCGACGAACTCGCCTGCCCATGGCCGCGCTGATCGCGTACATCGCACGAACCACGGGACAGCACGACGTTGTCGTCTCGGTACCGATGGCCGCTCGGGTGGGGCGCGACATGCGTCGCACTCCTTCGATGGCGTCGACGATTTTGCCGCTGAGTATTCGGGTAGAACGCTCGGAAAGCATCGGCCAGTTGGCAACTCGTCTCGACACCGCCCTGGTCTCGATTCTCAAGCACGGGCGGTACCGAGGTGAGGATCTTGCTCGCGACATTCGGGCGATCGATCCCGACCGTCAGGTCTTCGGCCCCGGCATCAACTCGATGATGTTCGAACACACACTCACCTTCGGCGGATGCCCGGTGCGCGTGCGTAATTCGGTAACCGGTCGAGTCAGTGACCTGGATCTGAGTGTGCGCGGTGGTCAGGACGGGGAGCCGATCGAGATCGACGTCCGCGCCCCGGCCGGATTCGACAGGGAGTTGGCCGATCACACCGCGAGAATCGAACAGTTCCTCGATCGATTCGTAGCCGAGCCGCAGCTTCCGATCTCGGCACTCGACCCCATGTCGCTCGCGGAGAGAGAACTCGTGCTCCACGGGTGGAACGACACCGCAGAGCCGCAGCCAATCACGACGGTGCCGGATTTGTTGCGCAGCAGCTTCTCTGCCGATCGGGGCGCTGTCGCCGTGGTCGACGGCGACGTCCGGCTGACCTACGGCGAACTCGAAAGTCGGGTATCACAGCTCGCCGCGCACTTGATCTCTCGCGGTGTCGCGACCGAAACCGTTGTGGCGATCGGGCTTCCGAGATCCGCCGAGATGGTGGTGGGGTTGTTGGCCGTCATGTGTGCCGGTGGTGCCTTCGTTCCGCTGGATCCGTCATGGCCTGCCGAACGCCGCGAATCGGTACTTGCCGACGCGGGCGCCACACTGGTGCTCACCTCGGACGGTGTAGACGACTCCGTTCCGGTCGATCTCTCCGCGTGGGCGTACGAGGACGGGCCCTCGGACCTGTCCGAGACAATGACCTCCGACATTCGTAGTCACGGTGCCCAACTCGCATACGTCATCTTCACGTCCGGTTCGACCGGACGTCCGAAGGGCGCCATGATCCGCCACGAGGCAATCTGCGCAAGGTTGCTGTGGCAGCGGGAGCGGATTCTCGGGTTCGGGTCCGGCGATGCCTCCTTGTTCAAAGCCCCACTCTCGTTCGACATCTCGATCAACGAGATCCTGCTCCCGCTCGTCTCCGGCGGTCGATTGGTGATCGCGAAGCCCGAGGGGGAACGCGACCCGCAATACCTGCTCGACCTGATCGCCGGAGAATCGGTCACTTTCGTCTACCTGGTCTCGTCGATGCTCGACATCCTTCTGGATCTGGCGAACGGGACCGATCAGCTCGATTCGTTGAAGCACGTGTGGTGCGGCGGTGAGGTTCTCACGCCTGAACTCTTCGATCGGTTCCGCGATCAACTGTCCACGACGCTGTATCACGGCTACGGCCCGGCCGAAGCGACCATCGGTGTCTCCCATGTGATCTACCGCGAGGACGCGGAACGAATCGCCACATCCATCGGTCGCCCGAACCCCAACACTCGCCTCTACGTGTTGGACGGCGACTTGCAGCCGGTTCCGATCGGCACCGGCGGCGAACTCTACGCCGCGGGCTTCCTGCTGGGACGCGGATACGTGGGTGCTTCGGCACTGACCGCATCTCGTTTTGTCGCGGATCCCTTCGTCTCAGGTGATCTGGCCGGATCCCGCATGTATCGCACCGGTGACTTGGCCAGATGGACCGACGACGGCACCCTCGACTTCCTCGGACGCACGGACAATCAGGTGAAGATCCGTGGCATGCGCCTGGAACTCGAGGATGTCGAAGCCGCCGTGATTTCGCACCCCGCAGTGCGTCACGTGGCAGTTCTGGTGCGCCAAGCACCAACCGGTGCAAAGTATCTCGCCGCCTACGTGAGCGCAGCGTCGGGGACGAACCTCGCGATCGACTCACGTGAGCTTCGCGAGTGGGCTGCGAGCAAGCTGCCCGACTACATGGTCCCGACCACCGTCACCGTCCTCGGCAAGTTTCCGCTCACGGCAAACGGCAAACTCGACCGTCGCGCGCTACCCGAGCCCGATCTCGCCGAACTGAGTGCACATGTCGCTGCGAGAAACGAAGTCGAACAACAGTTCTGCACGTTGATCGCGTCGGCAGTCGGCCTCGATTCGGTCGGCGTTACCGACGACTTCTTTGCACTGGGCGGCGACAGCATCGTCGCGATCTCACTCGTGACCGCGGCTCGTGCTGCCGGTTTGTCGATCAGTCCTCGCGAGGTGTTCCAACTGCGCACCGCCGAGGCTATGGCGCGTGCCCAGTCCTCCCGAGTGGCTGAGATCGTCGACCACGCGGACCAACCGATCGGCCACGTAGCCACGACGCCGATTGCCGCCAGGGTTCTCGGAGTGTCGGACGCAGTACGAACCTTCCACCAGCGTGCGCTGATTCAGACCCCGTCAGCCTTGACGTCCGAGCATGTCCAGGCGGCGCTCGACGCCCTGGTGGCTCGCCACGATGCACTTCGTGCGACGTTGACGCCCGAAGGAAGACTGCTCGTCCCGGAGACAAACGAAGTGGCTGTGGTCTTCGAGACCCGTGCACTACCGGCACCGCTCGAAGAATGCGGACCGTTGATCGTCGCCGAGACCGAGCGAGCTGTCGGCCGTCTGAATCCGGCCGACGGCACGATGGTCAGCGCTGTTCTGTTCCGCCCTGTGACCGGTCCCGGACGGCTGTTGCTGGTCATCCACCACGCGGTGGTCGACGGCGTCTCGTGGCGCATCATCCTCGAGGACCTCGCGCGCGCCGGCATCGCAGCGATGAATGGCGACGAACCCGCACTCGCTCCGGTCGGCACGTCGGTGCGAAGGTACGCCGAACTCGTCTCGGATGCGGTCGGAGCCGGGCGACTGGACTCGGAAATCGAGTTCTGGGACTCGGTGACGTCCGCACAACGGGCATCTCTCGGCCGTCGGGCACTCGACCCGGCAGTTGACCTCGCGCGCACCGCTGCAGCGCGGTCGATCACCCTACCTACAGAACTTGCAGATCAGCTGTTGGGCAGTGTCCCACGGGCGTTCGGAGCCGATGTGAGCGAAGTGCTGGTCACCGCACTTGCCGTGGCGCTGACCCGTTGGAGCGGTGCCGGATCGGTGACGATCGATCTGGAGGGGCACGGACGCGACGAGGACATCGTTCGCGGTGACGGCGATGCGCACGTCGACCTGACTCGTACCGTCGGATGGTTCACCACAGTGTTTCCGGTGGCGCTCGAGATCGGTACAGCCGCTCCCGATCTCGACGCGAGCGGCGAGTTGGCGGGGGTTCTCAAGAGCGTCAAGGAGCAACTTCGACGGGTCCCGAACGCCGGCTTCGGGTACGGAGCATTGCGATACCTCGGCGGCTCGGATCAGTTGCGTAGTTTCGCAGCGCCGGAGGTGGTGCTCAACTATCTGGGACGCACTGCCGCAGCGGAGGGGGACTGGTTCCCGGTGTCGATGGACGGTGCTGCCGATCCGTCCATGCCGATGGGTCACGCGTTGTCTGTCGACGTCGTAGCCGAGGACGCCGCCGGTGGACCACGCCTGCGAGCCACCCTGACCTGGGCGTCGAACATCTTCCTGCGTAGCGATATCGACAAGTTTGCGCGGTTGTGGCTGGACTCGCTCGAGGCCGTGTCCGGGCTCGCAGCCTTCGGCGGAGCCACACCCTCGGACTACCCTCTGGTGGCGCTCGCTCAGGCAGACGTGGACGGGTTACCGAAGGCTGAAGAGATTCTCCCACTCACTCCGCTGCAGGAAGGGATCTACTTCCATTCGGCGTTTGCCGATCCGGGGGCCGATCAGTATGTCGTGCAACAGGTTGTGGAACTGACCGGAGCCGTGGACAGTGCGGCGCTGCACCGCGCGCTGCAATCCGTCGTCGATCGGCATGAGGCGCTGCGCACCGGATTCTCGGTCCTGGGTGACGGCCGGGTCGTGCAGGTGGTGCACCCGAGCGCTGTCGTGGAGATGGCGGTAGTCGAGGTGGCCGGCGCCGATGTCGATGAACTGCTTTCCGCCGACCGCGCGCGCGGGTTCGACCTGGCGCAACCGCCGCTCGTCCGTTACACGCTTGTCCGTGCCTCTTCGGAGAAGTACCTTCTGCTGCAGTCGATTCACCATGCGGTCGCAGACGGATGGTCGGTTCCGGTGATGCTGCGGGAGCTGATGGCGTCGTACAGCGTTGGCGACTCCGGCGTGGTGCTCCCGACTCCGGCGCCGTACCGCAGCTATCTCGAATGGTTGGCCGGCCACGATCACGAGGCCTCGGCAGCGGTGTGGAGAGAAGCGCTGAACTCTCCCGGGCCCGCGGTCGAACTTCCCGCGCCGAGCGCGGGCAGCAGCGGCGTCTGTGCCACCCGAGTCGAGCTGTCCGACAGTGATACTCGCGCACTGGCGATCAACGGACGCTCCCATGGCCTGACGCTGAGCACGCTCGTGCACGGCGCCTGGGGGCTGGTGCTCGGCCGAATGACCGGCCGAACAGACGTGCTGTTCGGATCGACCGTATCGGGACGCGGTGGAGACCTGCCCGGGATCGAGTCCATGGTGGGCTTGTTCATCAACACCGTGCCGGCTCGGTTGCGGTTCGATCCGGCAGAGACAGCCGCGCAAGCGCTTTCCCGTTGGCAGAGGGAACAATCGGAACTACTCGACCATCAGTACCTGGGGTTACCCGAACTGCGACGGACCGGCGGACTGGAGCAGGACTTCGAATCACTCGTCGTGTTCGAGAACTATCCACTCGGTGACACGGCAATCGCTGATCCGACGAACTCGGTGCGACTGACGGGAATTCGATTCGACGAGCGACCGGCCTACCCGTTGACCCTGATCGTCGTCCCCGGCGATCGATTGGCGTTGGAGCTCAAGTACGACGCTGCTCAGGTGGACGGCGACGCCGCTGCGTCGCTG
This sequence comes from Rhodococcus sp. YL-1, assembly GCF_001942025.1. Taxonomy (NCBI): domain Bacteria; kingdom Bacillati; phylum Actinomycetota; class Actinomycetes; order Mycobacteriales; family Nocardiaceae; genus Rhodococcus; species Rhodococcus sp. YL-1. The sequence goes on from NZ_CP017299.1 coordinate 1,008,008, forward strand.
GCCGAAACTCTCGCAGTCGTACTCACCGAGCTCTCGCGCGATCTCGATCAGGTCATCGGCCGGATCGCGCTGGCACCCGCACAGCCGGGGAGCGTCGGCACGGCCTTGGATCGGCCGCGCGCAACGCTGACCGAGCTGCTGAAGGATCAAGCCGGGCGTACGCCCGAAGCCACCGCAGTGATCTTCCGTGAAGAGTCGTTGACCTACGCCGAACTTCACTCTCGCGCTGATCGTTTTGCGCATCTGCTGCGCGAACGTGGCGTCGGACGCGAATCGTTGGTAGCGGTGGCCTTGCCTCGCTCTCTTGATCTGATGGTCGCGATACTCGGCATCGGGAAGGCCGGGGGAGCATACGTTCCCCTCGACACCGGCTACCCGGCGGAGCGGCTGACGTACATGCTGGGTGACGCCGATCCTGTGTGCGTCGTGGTGTCGGAAGATTCTTCACTCGATTCGGGTTCGGTTCCGCGGGTGACGGTATCGGAGTCGGCGCAGTTCCCCGCCGATCCGCTGAGTGTCCCAGGATCGCCCGCGGATGCCGCGTACATGATCTACACTTCGGGTTCGACCGGTCGCCCCAAAGGCGTTGTGGTCAACCACGAGGGTGTGGTCAACCGATTGCTCTGGGCACAGCAGATACGTCCGATGGACGTCTCCGACCGGATGCTGCAGAAGACCCCGTCGAGCTTCGACGTCTCCGTTCCCGAATTCTTCTGGCCGTTCCTGATGGGGGCAACTCTCGTGATGGCCGAGCCGGACGGGCACAAGGACCCTGGCTATCTGGCCGACGTCATCGTCGAACATTCCGTGACCCGAGTGCATTTTGTTCCGTCGATGCTCGACGTGTTTCTCGCGGAGCCGAAAGCAGCACTGTGCTCTTCGCTCGAGATCGTCAACTGCAGCGGTGAGGCACTGCCCGTTCACGTTGCACGCAAGGTCGCCGAGATCCTGCCGAATACTCTGGTGGACAACCTCTACGGCCCCACCGAGGCCGCCGTCGACGTCAGTTGGCAACCGTCGGTGCAGGAAACTCCGGCAGACGCCGTCAGCGTCCCGATCGGCGCACCTGCCGCCAACACCGGCCTGTTGGTTCTCGATCCCTACCTGCAGAACGTCCCGGCCGGTGCCACCGGTGAGCTCTATCTGGCAGGGCCACAACTGGCGCGTGGTTACCACGGACGTGGGGGATTGACCTCCGAACGATTCGTGGCGAATCCGTACAGCGACGGCGGCTCGCGGATGTACCGGACCGGTGACATCGTGCGGTGGAATGCCGACGGCGTTCTCGAGTACCTCGGCCGTGCCGACGAGCAGGTGAAGGTTCGTGGATTCCGAATCGAACTCGGCGAAATCGAAGCGCAATTGGCGCTGTGCCCCGGAGTCACGGCAAGTGCCGTGATCGTCCGAACCGACGGTCCGAGCAACCGCGCACAGGTGGTCGCCTACCTGGTCGGAGATGCTGATGATGTTGCGGTTCGAGCTCAGTTGTTGTCAGTGCTACCGGAGTTCATGGTGCCAAGTGCCTTCGTGCGGCTCGAGTCGCTGCCGCTGAGCCCGAGTGGCAAGCTCGACCGAAAAGCACTACCTGCACCGGATTTTGCGGCACAGGTGGGCGACTTGACGGGAGTGGTTTCCTCGGGCGTTGCAGACCTCCTCGCCGGGCATTTCGCGACGGTTCTCGGACTGCCCCGTGTCGGGGTGCGCGACGATTTCTTCACTCTCGGCGGCGACAGTATCCTGGCGATCCGACTGGTCAACCTGGCTCGTCGTGATTCGGTAGTGCTGACCCCGCGTCAGATCTTCGAATTGCGCACTCCCGCCGCGATCGCTGCAGCGGTGGGTGATGTCGCCACCTCGGATGCCACCGTCACGGCCGACATCGGCGTGGGTGAGCTGGTTCCGCTGCCGGTGGTTCACCGCTTGTCCGAATGGACGGGTGGTACCGACCGCTTCAACCAGGCAGTTCTGATCCACTCTCCGGCAACATCTCTCGGTTCGATCACCGGCGCATTGCAGGCCGTGCTCGATCACCACGACGGACTTCGCCAAACCTTGATCCGACATGACCGCGGGATATGGTCGGCGCGGATCGAGGAACCCGGTAGTGTCCGGGCAGCGAACCTGGTCGAACGCGTTGATGCTCGGGGACTGGATGACTCCGAGTTGCGAAGACTCGTCACTGAGCACTCTGAAACTGCGACCAGTCGATTGGATCCGTCTGCAGGGCGGATGGTCTCGGTGGTCTGGTTCGATTGCGGCGCTGAGAGTCTGGGCCGACTCGCGATAGTCGCGCACCACCTGGTCGTGGACGGGGTTTCCTGGGGAACCCTGCTCGAGGATCTCGCGATGGCCTGGGTGGCAGTCGAAGCCGGAGAGCCCGCCGCACTGGATGCCGTCGGAACTTCGCTCCGTACCTTCTCCCGTACGGTGGCCGAACACGCATACAGTGCTCATCGATTCGCCGAACTCGATCACTGGCTGACCGTGACCGCTCCGGGCGCGCAGTTGATCCCCGACGCCGCGGGCGATGCCGTCGTATCCGGAGGCTCGAGGCGCACGGTCACGGTGGACGGAGCAATCTCCGAGGCAGCACTTGGATCGGTTGCGGCAATGGTGGGTGCCGAGGGAACGGATGTTCTGTTGGCAGCGCTGACGATGTCCGTCGATCGCTGGCGCCGCTCCACCGGCCGCAGTGAGCACGAATTGCTGGTCGATCTCGAACGGCACGGCCGCGAGGAGTTGGTGGCGGGCATCGATCTGTCGCGAACAGTCGGCTGGTTCACCACGATTGCCCCGATGCGACTGCACGGCGGAATCGACCCGGTGGACACGCTACGCGAGGTGAAGGAGAGCCTGCGGGCGGCTCCGGACGGCGGTATCGGCTACGGGATGCTGCGATACGTGAATGCCCGCACGGCATCGACATTGGCGGGGCGCTCCGAATCTCAGATCCTGTTCAACTATCTCGGACGTACGACGACAGCAGGATCGACAGCATGGTCCTTGGCAGCGGAATCCGAAGCCTTGTCCACCGATCCCGACGCAGACATGGGAGGCCCGTACCGACTGATCGTGAATGTCGTCAGCGTGGATTCGGGGCTCCGCGCCGAGTTTGCCTGGGCAAGTGAAGATTTGTCCGAGGAGGACGCGCAGTCACTCTCCGACGGCTGGGTTTCGGCCCTCGGCGATCTGGCGGCTGCGGCCGCGCGTCACGCCGGGCCTCCCATTCTGACCCCGTCCGATGTGACGTTGCTCGACCTGAGTCAGACCGAGATCGACGCGATAGCCGATGCGAGTCCGGCAGGTGTCAGCAGCATCCTCCCACTCTCACCGTTGCAGGAAGGTCTGTACTTCCAAGCCGGCTACGCGGGCAGCAGCGACAGCAGCAGTGGTGGGGACATCTACACGGCACAGTTCTCGATGGACTTCGGGCACACCCTCGATGTCGACAGGTTGGCTGCGGCCGCCCGGACACTTCAACGACGAAATCCCACGTTGCGAGCGGGTTTCGTGAGCGAAGGGCTGAACGAGCCGGTGCAGTTCTTCAGCGCTGGACTCGATGTTCCGGTCGTCGTCCACGATCTCCGCGAACTCGACGACTCGGTTGCTCGTGAGCGTGCCGAGGCCGTCGCCGCCCAAGACCGAGTGACGCCATTCGACCTGACCGCGCCGCCGCTGTGGCGTATGAGTGTGCTGCATCTGCCTGGCGGCCAGGATCGTCTGGTGATCAACAGGCAGTTCCTGCTGTGGGACGGCTGGTCCAACGGCCTTGTCGTCAGTCAGCTTCTGGCGCTTTACGATACCGGCGGCGACGACAGCGCATTCGGCGAACCCGAGGGGTCGTTCGAGACATACCTCGCCTGGTTGGCCGATCGCGACGGTGCAGCCGCCGACGAGGGGTGGCGCGGAGCGCTCGCAGGACTCGAGGAGCCGACGCTTGTTGCCGAGCCGATGCCCGGCGTCGAAGTTCAGCTTCCGGATCGCCGCGATGCGGTTCTGTCGGAAACGCTTTCGCGTGCGTTGCGTGAGCGCGCTGCCGCGTCCGGCGTCACGTTCAACACGGTACTGAATGCAGCGCTGGCCCTCGTGCTGGCGTCGGCCACCGGTCGACAGGACGTCGTCTTCGGCTCCACGGTTGCCGGACGGCCACCGGAGGTACCGGGAATCGACACCGTGGTGGGAATGTTCCTCAACACCGTTCCCGTTCGGCTGCAACTGGATCCGAACGAGAGCGTCGAGGAACTTCTTCGTCGGACACAGGCGGATCGACTTTCGCTGATGCCTTTCGACTACCTCGGTTTGGCATCGATCCAGCGTGTTTCCGAGCATCGTCAACTCTTCGACGTGCTGATGGTCTTGCAGAACTTCGTGGACGAGAGGCAAGTCCACGCGCTCAACGCCGCTCACGACGTGAGTGGAAGCGACAGTATCGATCACACGCACTATCCGCTGACCGTCGTGGTCACACCGGGTGCCACCGTCAACGTCAAGTTCGAATTTCATCCGCATCTGGTGACCGCGCGCCGGGCCGAGGACCTACTGGGTCACTTCGTCGACCTGCTGCAGAGTTGGTCGCAGGACATGACGGGATCGGTTGTTGCGTCTCCGGTTCCCGCAGTAGCGCAGCAGACGCAGATCCGGGAGTTGCCGGAGCGCACCATTGCCGACCTGTTCGAAGAAGTCGCGTCGGCGCAACCGGACGACACGGCACTCGTGTTCGGGAAGCGCCGGATGACCTACGCCGATCTCGACGGCGAGATCAACCGGATGGCGCGGTTGCTGATCAATTACGGCGCCGGCCCGGAAAAGATTGTCGCTCTTGGCCTACCACGTTCGGTGGACATGGTCGTCGCGCTCTTCGCGGTATTGCGCACGGGTGCTGCCTACCTACCCCTCGAACTCGATCATCCGGCCGAACGGTTGGCCGTGATGATCGACGACGCGGATCCTGTCGTGTTGCTGACAACCGTTTCGGCCTCAGGGACGTTCGAAGGTGCCGACGTCCGAACTATCGTGATCGACGAACCCGATACAGCAGCAAGGAGACTGACGATCTCGGCGCGGGCGCTCTCCGCGTCGGAACTCGGAGCATTCGCTCCGGGGGCACCGCATCGACTCGACCACCCCGCGTACGTCATCTACACCTCCGGTTCGACCGGCAAGCCCAAGGGCGTGATCACCGGTTACCGTGGCTTGACGAACATGCAGTTCAACCACCGCGAGGCGATTTTCGAACCCGTGATCGCCGCGGCGGGCCGGCGCCTGCGGATCGCGCACACCGTGTCCTTCGCCTTCGACATGTCGTGGGAGGAACTTCTGTGGCTCGTGGAAGGCCACGAGGTGCACATTTGCGACGAGGATCTGCGTCGTGATGCCGAGGCACTCGTTGCATACTGCGACGCAATGGACATCGACGTCGTCAACGTGACACCGACCTACGCGACGCACCTGATCGACAGCGGGCTTCTCGACGACGGTGTGGGACACCACCGCCCGCCGTTGGTCCTGCTCGGCGGTGAAGCCGTTCCGGATTCGGTGTGGAACAGGCTGCGCGACACCGAGGGAACCGTGGGCTACAACCTCTACGGTCCGACGGAATACACGATCAACACGCTCGGTGGCGGAACGTTCGACAGTGACACCCCGACCGTCGGCAAACCGATCTGGAACACCGCCGCGCATATTCTCGACGGCTGGCTGCGTCCGGTCCCCGATGGAGTTGCCGGCGAACTGTACATTGCCGGAGCCGGTTTGGCTCGCGGCTACCTCGGACGCTTCGCGCTCACGTCCGAGCGCTTCGTCGCAGATCCGGCTGGGACCGGAGAACGTATGTACCGCACCGGGGATCTCGTGCGGCGACGCGGTGACGGCAACCTGGACTTCCTCGGCCGCACCGACGATCAGGTGAAGATCAGAGGTCACCGCATCGAGCCGAGCGAAATCGTCTCCGTTCTCGAATCCGACGAACATGTGCGGCAAGCGGCAGTGGTGGTCGACGTCGGGGCAGGTGGAGTCAAGAGGCTCGTCGGCTACGTGACGCCCGTGCGACTCGGCGCCGGGCACGACTACCGCGCGCAGGCGCGAGTTCTCCTACCCGACTACATGGTTCCGGCCGTGGTGATCGAGGTGGAGACGCTACCGATGACCGTCAACGGCAAGCTCGACGTCAAGGCACTGCCCACCGCTGATTCGGTGCTGGGGGAGCGGAGTGGGGAGTCGATCGCACCGCGTAACCACACGGAAGAGGTCCTCTGCGACCTCTTCTCCGACGTACTCGATGTGGGCGATATCGGGGTCGACGACAACTTCTTCGACCTCGGTGGGCACTCGCTTCTGGCCACCAAGCTGATCAGTCGAGCTCGGATCGCCATTCCGAACAGTCTGACCATGCGTGATCTCTTCGAAGCGCCGACGGTGGCGGAACTTGCGGAACGTATTGTGGCCGAGCAGGGATCGACGCGACCGGTGCTGGTAGCGAAGCCGCGGCCGGACCACCTTCCTCTTTCTGCCGCTCAACAGCGATTGTGGCTGATCGGACAGATGGAGGAGAACTCCGCGGCCTACAATTTCCCGATCGTGCTCCGTTTGGACGGCGCACTGGACGCGGACGTCTTCGCCGCGGCGCTCGGCGACGTCGTGGAACGACACGAATCCCTGCGTACGGTGTTCCGGTTGGTGGACGGATCGCCGGAGCAGATAATTCTCGAATCGGCGACGATTCCGGTCGAGACAGTTCATCGAGACGAATCCGGTGTCGCCGGTGAAATTGCCGTGGCAGTGGGTCGTCCGTTCGACCTGTCTGACGAGATTCCGATCCGCGCACGTCTGATCCGGGTGGACGGTGCCGAGGTGGACGGTGCCGTAGTGGTCGTGATCGTCCTGCATCACATCACTACGGACGAATGGTCCGATCGGCCATTCCTGCGCGATCTGATGTCGGCCTACTCCTCTCGGATCCAGGGCGAAGATCCAATTTTCGAACCGCTACCGGTTCAGTACGCGGACTACACCCTGTGGCAACGGGAATTACTCGGCAGCGCCGACGATCCGTCGAGCATCCTGAGCACGCAGTTGGACTTCTGGGCGAAGAGTTTGGACGGAGCCCCCGAAGAACTGCTGCTTCCCACCGACCGGAGCCGACCGGCCAGACCGAGTTTCTCCGGTGGCGCAGTGGTGACACGGTTGGGTGTGGACACAACTGCCGCACTGCGAGATCTGGCGCGCGAGAGCCGGAGTTCGATGTTCATGGTCCTGCACGCGGCGTCGGCGGCGTTGCTGACTGCGCTCGGAGCGGGTGAGGACCTTCCCCTCGGCGCTCCCGTAGCCGGACGTAGTGAACAAGGGCTCGACGACTTGGTCGGCTTCTTCGTCAATACGATTGTGCTGCGCACGGATACGTCAGGTAACCCGACGTTCTGGGAGTTGGTGGATCGCGTTCGTGAGAGAGACCTCGAGGCCTTCGCCAACGCCGACGTTCCCTTCGAAACTGTGGTGGAACGCCTCAATCCGTCGCGCACCTTGGCACGTAATCCGCTGTTCCAGGTCATGGTCGGCTATCACAGCCGGGAGGAGATGGGAGGGGATCCGTTCGAACTCGAGGAGTACACAGCCAAGTTCGATCTGGTGTTCAACTTCACCGAGTACCTCGGCGACGAAGGCTGCATCGACGTCCGACTCGAATACGGCAGCGACCTCTTCGATCGCGAAACAGCACAGCGGATTTCGAACCGATTGGAATCGGTGATCGCGGCAGTCGTGGAATCGGCCGACATCGAGATCGGCGACATCGACATCTTCTTGCCAGGCGAACTCGAGCAAGTTGTCACCTCGTTCAACGACACCGCCGTCGACGTGCCGGAAGAGACGTTCTACGACGCTTTCGCGCGTGGAGTCGTTGCTACGCCCGAGGCGATTGCGGTGCGCGACGAGGCGGGGCAGGCCACGTACCGCGAACTCTCCGAGCAGTGTGATCGGATCGCCGGCGTGCTGTATCGCCGCGGAGTGTCGGTCGAAGACGTGGTGGGGCTTGCCGTCCCGCGCTCGGTGGAAATGGTCGCGTCGGTCCTCGCCGTGCTCAAGCTGGGGGCCGCGTATCTACCCCTGGATTTGAGTCACCCGAGCGAGCGCATCACATACATGCTCACCGATTCCCGCGCCTCGGTACTTCTGTCCACTGCGGAGGAAAGCTCGCGGATCGAGGATGTGGTCGGCGTCGAGCGAATCCTCCTGGACGATCCGCTGATCCGTGCGGAACTGGACGAGGCAGTGATCGTCGAAACTCCCCGGCCACCAGTTGGCGTCAGCCACGCTGCCTATGTCATCTACACCTCGGGATCGACCGGCAAGCCGAAGGGAGCCGTCCTCTCCCATGACGGTATTCCGAGTCTTGTTGCCACAGCTGAGGTTCGGATGCGACTGGTACCGGGTTCGGTGGTGATGCAGTTCGCTTCGGTCGGCTTCGACGTCGCGGTATTCGAGCTGGCGATGGCACTGTGCACGAGCAGCACCCTGGTGATCGTGCCGCAGAATGCACGAGTTGCCGGTCCGGCGCTGACCGATTTCATGACGAGCAATCGTGTCACCCACGCGATCATCCCTCCCTCGTTGCTGGCCGCTCTGCCGGCAGGATGTGAAGTGCCGCAGGGCTGCACCGTGTTGGTCGGAACCGAGACGGTGCCACCGGAGCTGATCGGGCGATGGGCGGAGCGGCTGAATTTGCTTGCCGCGTACGGACTCACCGAAGCCACGGTGAACAACACACTGTGGCAGGCGGAACCCGGTTGGAACGGTCCCGTGCCCATCGGAATCCCTGACCCCAACGAACAGGCGTACGTGCTCGACGATCAACTGCGTCCGGTTCCGCCGGGAGTATCCGGCGAGCTGTACATCGCGGGACGCGGCCTGGCGAGAGGCTATCTGGGCCGATTCGATCTGACGGCACAGAGATTCATCGCCGATCCCTTCACCGCGGGCGATCGCATGTATCGCACCGGGGACCGCGCGCGGTGGCGCACTGACGGGAACATCGACTTCCTCGGCCGCGTCGACGACCAGGTCAAGATCCGCGGTTTCCGAATCGAGTTGGGCGAAATCATCGGAGCTCTCAGTGCCCATCCTTCGGTGAAGCAGGCAACGGTCGTCGCGGATCGGCAGGGCGAAATCACGCGCCTGGTCGGTTACGTGTCACCGGAACCCGGTGTCGTCGTCGACACGACGGCAGTGCGGAACCTCGCGGCACTGTCGTTGCCCGACTACATGGTTCCGACCATGGTTGTCGCCCTTGACGGTCCGCTGCCGTTGACGCCCAACGGAAAGCTCGACCGCAAGTCGTTGCCCACTCCGGACTGGTCGGAGCTGGCGGGTGATGTTGCTCCTCGCACGGCAGTGGAGTCCACGGTTGCGGCTGCGTTCGCGGAAATCCTGCAGCTACCGAGCGTCGGAGTCCACGACAGTTTCTTCGAACTCGGCGGCCATTCGATGGCTTCGATGAAACTGGTCGGTCGCATTCGGGAAGCGTTCGGCGTGGACGTCAGTATTCGAGACGTATTCGACGCGCCGAGTGTTGCGGAGTTGGCGGCCGTCGTCGCGCGTTCGGAAGGTGGGCGTCCGATCCTGGCGCCGGCGGTGAAACGTCCCGAGACGATGGGTCTGTCTGCGCCGCAACGTCGTCAATGGGAGTTGTTCCGCGCGTCCGGCGCACAACCGCAAGCAAGCCACGCTCTGGCGCTGACCCTGAAATCGAAGATCGATCCGGAGATTCTCGGGCACGCCTTGGACGATGTGACTTCGCGGCACGAACCCCTGCGGACCACCTTCGTCGAGGTCGACGGTATCGTCGTGGCAAGAGAATCGGTGCGTCCGACTGTCGATGTGGTCGATGTCGGCGCCGGCGATGTGGGTCGAGTGGTGTTCGAACTGGCTCAACTTCCGATGGATCTGCGTGAGCAATCACCGTTGCGGGTTCATCTGGTGCTCGGTGAAGACGGCTCTAGGACACTGCTTCTCGTCATGCACTACATCGCCGTCGACGAGTGGTCCGTAGTGCCGCTGCTGGGAGATCTGGTCTCTGCTTATGCAGCCCGGTCGCAGGGAGATCAACCGGTTTGGGACGAGCCTGCATTGACGTACGCCGATTACACCGTGTGGTCGGACGAGCTGTTGGGAGACCCCCGAGACGTCGACAGCCGTGCGTCGAAGCAACTTGCATATTGGCGGGATGCGCTCGACGGAATACCGACCAGTGTGAATCTTCCGTTGCCGGAAGGTGACTCGGAGCCTCGAGGTGACGTGATCGCCGTCGACATCGACGCGGGTCTGCACGCCGGAATCGACGCGCTGGCTGCGCGCACCGGCACGAGCATGTTCATGGTCCTGCAGGCCGCACTGGCCAGCGTTCTCACGAAGGCCGGCGCGGGTACTGATCTTCCCATCGGTTCATTGGTTGCGGGCAGGTCGGATCCCCGTCTCGAACCGATGATCGGATCGTTCTTCAATGTTGTTCTCCTGCGCACGGATACGTCGGGTAGTCCGACGTTTGCAGAATTGCTGGCTCGCATCCGGGAAAACAATCTGGAAGCGCTGAGCAATCAGGACGTCTCATATGTGTATGTCGAGCAGGCGCTGGGTAATCCGGCGTCCATGAGACCTCAGGTGATGGTGATCCATCACCAGCAGGCGGATTTGGACGGGCTCGGCGACTTCGGTTCTCTCGTACCGATTCCGGTGGGAGTGCCCCATGCGGATGTGACGTTGAGTTTTTACGAGCCGGTGGGCGATGGGCCTGTCTTTGCAACTCTCGGGTTCCGTGCCGACCGCGTCGATGCGGGTGCAGTCCGCGTATGGGCAGGTCAATTGGTCGACGTGATCGAGGCTGCAGTTGCCGCCGAAGGGGATGACGCGAGCGAGGGGGCAAAACTATGACATACGTCGCATCGCTCCGTGGGGTCGACCGCTATACGGGGGCTCACAGTGTTGATACCCTCACCTCATTAAGGGTAGCCTTTGCTACTTACTTCGGGACATCGATTGGCGGCCGTACCAGGTCGTTCCGTCGGGGATGGACTACCTGTAATGAGTGAATCACCAAGAGACTCCAGCGCCGAACCTGCCATTGTCGACATCGTCGGCGTCGGGTTCGGTCCGGCCAACCTCGCGTTGGCCATTGCTGTCGAAGAACACAATGCAAATTGTGCGGCCGTTGATCGGGTGAACGCGCGGTTCTTCGAAAAGCAGTCTCAGTTCGCGTGGCATCCCGGGATGCTGCTCGACGGTGCCACCATGCAGATCGCGTTTCCGAAGGACCTGGTGACGTTCCGGAATCCACAGAGCGGATACAGCTTCTTCTCGTATCTGTTCGAGCAGGGTCGACTGGTCGACTTCGTCAACCACCAGACCTTCTTCCCCACGCGCCACGAATTCAACGACTACCTGTGCTGGGCAGCTCGACGAGTCGACGCGGACGTGCAGTTCGGTACAACCGTCGACGGGGTCGAGGGCATCAAGAACTCCGACGGCGTTGTCGATCGCTTTGCGGTTCGCACCGCCGACGGTGAAACGGTGATCGCGCGCAACATCGTTGTCGGAGCCGGACTGAAAGAGCGGATCCCGGAGTGGGCGACGCCTTCGTCGCGGTGCTTCCACAATCACCAGTTCCTCTTCCATCTCGAAGCAATGCCGGAGCCCGTACACAACCGGTTCGTCGTTCTCGGCGCCGGCCAGAGTGCCGCGGAGATCGTCGACTACCTGCACGCGAACTACCCGAACGCCGAAGTTCACAGTGTTTTTGCCCGCTACGGCTACAGCCCGGCAGACGACAGCCCGTACGCGAACCGCATCTTCGATCCCGAAGCCGTCGATCAGCTGCACGGTGCAGACGCCGCGGAACGACGCCGACTGCTCGATCTGCACCGCAGTACCAATTACTCGGTCGTCGACATCGAACTGATCAACAAGCTGTATGCCACCGAGTATCAGGAGATGGTTCGTGGGCCGCGGCGACTGTTCATGCGTCGGGCCTCGGAGATCACGAGTGCCGTGGAGACCGAATCCGGCATCGAACTGGCTGTCCGTAGCAATCTCGACGGCTTGACCGACACGCTGGCGTGCGACGCACTCATTCTGGCCACGGGTTTCACCCCGGCACCTCTGGACGATTTGTTGGGTGAACTCGTGCCGGATTCGTCCGTTCCGCGTAACGTCAGTCGGGATTATCGACTGGCTGTAACGGAGGACGTGACAGGCGGTATCTATCTGCAGGGTGGGACAGAACAGACTCACGGATTGACGTCGTCGCTGCTGTCGAACGTGGCAGTGCGGGCGGGGGAGATTCTGGCGTCGGTGCTGAGCCACCAGAACCGAACTGGTGCGCTTGCTAGTCTGGGCGCACAAGACACGTACGTAACGAGTGAGGCGAGATGAGCACTAACCCTTTCGATGACGAAGACGGCCGCTTCTACGTGCTGGTGAACGACGAGGACCAGCACTCGCTGTGGCCCACGTTTTCCGAGGTCCCCGCCGGCTGGCGAGTGGTGTTCGGTGAAGACAGCCGCAAGGCGTGCCTCGAATACGTCGAGGCCAACTGGACCGACATGCGTCCGAAGAGCCTGCGTGAGGCCATGGAAGCCGATCAGGCTGCCGGTGGAAAGCACGCAGTCGAGAGCTGATTCTCTCACCGCTCGGAACCCCCGAGTGAACAGAAAAGAGCTGGGCACCGTCAGGTGCCCAGCTCTTTCTGCTTGAACGACGCCTACTTCTCGGTGACGGGAACTCGACGCCTGCGCTTGCGGACCATCGGGCGACGTAGCGAGTCCACGCGCATCAGAATCCGTGGACGACGCAGCGTGCGCGCTCCCCATTCGCCGAGCGTGACGCCCGCGGCCAGGGCGCAGCCGATGCCGAAGGCCGACAGCAAGGCAGTCAATCCGATCAGTACCTGGTCGTTGAGCAGCGCGTACAGGCCTCGGTACAGCGACAGACCGGGGAGCAGCGGAGTGATGCCTGCGACCGCGACAACCAGCGGAGGCGTCAGTGCGCGGCGAGCCATCAGACCACCGGCAAGACCGACCACGGTTGCGGCGATTGCGGCGGCGATCACGGGACCGACGTCGAGTGTCTGCACGAAGATCGACACACCACTGCCTGCCGCACCGCCCAGGAACGCCGCGGTGAGTGCACGCCGCTCGGCGTAGCAGGCGAGCGCGTAGAACACCGACGCACACGCACCGGAGAGCATGAGGATCGGCAACTGCGTGATGGTGGAGACTTCCACATTGATCGGTGGAAGCGTCGAACCCAACATCCCGGTCATTCGCAACGAGATTGCGACGCCCGCGATGATGCCGCCCGTCATCATCACCACTTCGAAGAATCGCGCGACAGCTGTAATGGGTGCACCCATGATCGCGTCCTGGACCGAGCCCACCAACGACAGCCCGGACAGTAGAACGACCACTCCGGCCGCGATGACCAACGACGGCCGGATACTGATCCCCAGCTGGTCCTGAAATGTATAGAGCGTGGCGGCGGGCGCAGCCGCGATGAGACCACCGACAACCTGCTGGAAGAAGAACGGTAATCCGAACCGGTTCAGTACGCGGTTGACTCGATCGATGACCATCGTCGTCAGAAACGCGACTGTGGCAACGAGGAACCCGCCGCCGAGCAGGACGGAGACCGAAGCCGCCATCGCAGCCCAGGCCATGGTCGCGGTCCACCGGTTGTACGGGTGCGGCGCCGTCGTGATGGCTGTGAGCGCGTCGTGCGCTTGGTCCGGTGTGATCGCCTCACGGCGGATACGACGTGTCAGACGGTCGACGGCCGCCAGCCGCGTGAAGTCCATCGAGCGGTAGTGGACGATGCGCATCGTGCTCGCCGGCGGTCGCGTCGGGCCGCGATAGGCAGAGAGCACAATCGAGTTGTAAGTGACGTCGACGTCACACTGGGCAAGGCCGTACGTGGCGGCGATGAACTGCACCTGCTCAGCGGTGTCCATGGCCGCGGTTCCGGATGCGAGGAGGACTTCGCCCACCCGAACCGCGAGGTCCAGGACCTCTGCGACGACGGCGTCGTCTGTCAGGTCGATCGGTTGAAGCGGTGCGGGAGCCGACGTGACCGTGTCGACGGTGGCTTGCCGGTTTCCCGTCAGGCGTGTGAGTACTTCGGTGAATTTCGCCATCAGGGGGCGGAGTGGGAGTTGCGCATGGGGCCCACGCTATCTAACGTGACCCGCGCGCGGCCACCGTGACGGCTTGGATATGATGGCTCCGCAAAGTCAGTCGCGGCAACGCGTCGGTCTTCGCCTCCTTAGCTCAGTGGTAGAGCACTCGCCTTGTAAGCGAAAGGTCGTCGGTTCAATCCCGACAGGAGGCTCCGAAAGAGGAGGCACTCACCAATGTGGTGGGTGCCTCTGTATTTGCTGAGGTGCCGATAGGCGCCCGGTTCAGTTGGTCTCGGGCTTGTTCGTAGCCTGGCGCGGGTCGATCGCGCCGTCGATGTACTGCTGGGCGATCACTCGCAGTTTGACGTTGCTGCGCTGCGAGTCCTGGATGAGAATGCGGAAGGCTCGGTCGGCGTCGACGTGGTGGGTGCCCATGATGATGCCCTTGGCCTGTTCGATGACGCCTCGCGATTCGAGTGCTCGCTCGAGGTCCATTGCGTGCTTTCTGGCGATGTCGAGGCGCTGCGAGCTGTGCAGCGCGTAGGCCGAGGTCACGGCGAACAGTTGGAGCAATGCCACGTCGGCGCCGGTGAAACCTCGGAGGTCGTGGCTGTAGAGATTGAGGGTTCCGAGAGGGCGTTCCCGGCCAGGCAGTGGCATGGACAAGAAGCTGACGGCGCCGACTGCCTTTGCCGCGCTTGCGAATTGAGGCCACCGGCTGTGGGCTTCGCTGGCATGTGCGCGGACAACGGTTCCCGTGCGTGACGACGTCACACTCGGTCCGTAGTCCAGTCGGAATTGGATCGAGTCGACGGTGCGAACAAGTTGGTGGGTGGCGGCGACGGTTCGGAATGTCGTGTCCGAACCGCCGATGGTAATTCCGGCCATGTCGGCGTCGGCGATGAGATCGACGGCATGCCTGCAGACTTGTTCGAGAAATTGCTCGGCCTGGGCATGTGGATCGAGGTGCGCGTACAGCGATTGCAGGGCGTCCGAGGCGGCGTCCAGGCTGTTCTGTGACGCGGAATTTCGGCCCCCGGTGGGGCCGCGGTGTCCTCTGGCGATGCGCGGCGCCGTCATTGTCTCAACCACCCTTCCCCATCACGTCGCAGGCATGTCCGATTCGTCTCATTGTTGCACCGGACTAACTGTTGTGCACTCTGTTTCGGTGGACAAGTGTCTGATGGGGCGGACGGTTATGTGAAGTGGTCTGCGTATGCCCAATCGTGATGTTTGATTCGGCCGTTAGCGGGTACCGCGCCGATCTTGGAATTATGTTGTCCTGCAACAGTTAACGTGGAAACTGCGACCGGGGTACAAGTTTTCTCCGCAATGGCGCGCAGGTCACGAACTTGGCCTATTGTCAGCGCCAGCGCACAATCTTGTACGCGTAACCCGTAGACAGTGAAGGGGATACGACGATGAACGGACTGATCGCGGCTCTGAACAGTGGAATGACCGTTGGCTTGGCCAACACGATCCTGACTTTCGGCGGAATCATCATCAACCTCAACATCGTGATCAACAACTGACCGCGTAATCGGCGAGTAACCGTTTGTTATGCCGATTCGATCGGAAGGTCCGGCCCTGGGCGGTCGCTCTTGCTCTTGAGCCACCGATTGGGAAGTTTGCCGGCAAGTTCTCCGAGTGGACCGACTGCAGCGCTGAGGATTCCGACGGTTTCCTGAAGGACCTCGATGCTCGCGCTCATCCGCTCGAGGTTGGGGGCGAGGGAAGTCAAGGTGTCGGACAGTGCAACGATCTGGTCAAGCGGGCCGCCTTCGGCGATGAGCCGTTCGAAGGCGCCGTTCTCTGCCAGGAGTGTTTCGAGGATGCCGTTCTCGGCCAGTGCGCGATCGATGACACCGTCCTTGGCAGTCAGGCGTTCGACGGCACCGTCTTGCGCTGTCAGGCGTTCAAGCGGACCGTCCTCCGCCATCATTCGGTCGAGGAGACCGTCCGGCGCGAGCAAGCGTTCCAATGCGCCGTTCTCGGCGAGCACCCTATCCAGCGGTCCGCCGGGGGCAAGAAGTCTTTCGAGTGGTCCGCCGGGAGCGAGTAGTCGTTCGAGAGTGCCGTCGGGTGCAGTCAGTTTGTCGACCGGACCGCCGGGGGAGAGAAGTCGATCGAGTGGCCCACCGGGGGCCAAGGCCTGCCCGATGGGCCGATCGTCAGCGGTGAGTGATGACAACTGCTGGATCATCTGCATGGGTCCGCGGGGGCTTGCCAAGCCGGCAGCACCCGCCGTCACCGCGCCGGTATTGCCGACGGCGATACGAACTGTCGTGACCGTCAGCTCGGCGATTCCCAAACTGATCTCTGCGGCTGCAATGCCCGCGCGTAGGGGAAGCGTGAGCATCTCCAGCAGTTTCATGCGTTAACTGTAACCGGTAACACACAAACACTCACCAGGATCGCCGGTCAGTGAAGGACCTTCAGACCGACGACACAGCCGACGATGCCCAGGATCAGCAGTATCTTGACGATCGACGTGGACTCCGCGCCGGTGATCATCGCATATCCCACGGTCAGGGCGGCGCCGATGCCGACCCAGATCGCGTAGGAAGTCCCGATGGGAAGGGTACGCATTGCATACGCGAGGCCGGCCATACTGACGATCAGGCCGAGGACGAAGACGATGGTGGGCGACATCTTGCTGAATCCGTCGGACTTACCGAGTGCGGTAGCCCAGACAGCTTCGAAAAGTCCGGAAATGACGAGCACGATCCATGCCATGGTGAACAACTCCCAAGGCACCGTCTTTTCGCTGGCCGGGTACGGTGCGCTCGTCCGGATGTCGTCGTTGACCACCCAACCATAGCAACAGAATTCTGCGTTCCGACCCGATCAGCTGGCGATTTAGGTCACCACCGCCGTTCGAACTCTCTTCAGATGGATGGTCGACACGGACACCACGATCGTCGCCGTCGCAGCGAGAACAGTCAGAGGAATCGGCGTGTTCACGGCGGCCGGTCCGTGTTCGACGAGCACACCGGTAGACCACCCGAATTCCCGCGAGCCCGGGTCCAAGAAGGTCGGTGAAACCGAGAACAACGTGAAAGCGACGGGCAGCATCGCCCCGCTCGAGACTGCTTCGACGGCAACAGGCATGCATGACGTGACGGCCAGTCCCAGCGCAAGCGGGAGGATGAGGACGTAGGCAACCGTGGTCGGGGCGGCATCCAGCAATCCCGAGAGTGCAGTCACGGCAAGGAGTCCCAGCCCGAGTTGCGGCATCGGTCTTCTCCAGCCGACGACGACGCCCAACGCCAGGGCAGCAGCTCCCGCGGGCATCGCCCAGGTCCAGTCGGATGGAAAGGAAATCGAGCTGACCGAAACCGCGCTGACTGCCAGTCCGACGAGTACGAAACGACCGTCGTGTGGCGGCAACCGCCAAGCCAGTGCGACGGTAACGGCAACCGCCAATACCACCGCGATCACCCATGACCCAGGTGATGTCGTCGAGCCCAACCACACATAGAGAGCCGTGAATACCAGGGGCAGAACAACTCCCAGCTTCACCAGGCGTGCGTCGATGTCGCCCGGCTCCTGATTCGGTCGTGCGAGTGCGGCGACTCCACCCACGAGAAGAGTTGCGGCGAGCAGAATCCAGACGGGAACCGTGGACGGCACGGGGTAGGAATCGCCCGGAAGTGTGAGCGACCACCTGGGGACGCGATCGCGTCATAAGTCCGCTGCGCCGAAGTACAGGGTCGTCGTGGTTACGCCGAGTCCGAGAGCGGTTTGTGCTCCGCGGTGCCCCTTCGTCGGAAATGCCGCTGCCGCGAGGAAAGCGCCTGCTCCGATTGCGTTCAGAGTCACCGAAATCTGGGCGGAGACGGGGACGAATGCAGGTAGCGCGATGGCGAGGGCGCCGACTACAGCGAAGACACTCGCGAGACCGCCACGTCCCCAGCGATGCAGTAGCGCTACGCCGACGGCCGCAACCACAGCGGCAGTTGCTCCCGCCCACTGCGGCGTGATCACCACCGAGATAACGCCGGCGTCGGAGAAGGAGAAGTCGTCAACTCGGGACTCGGCCACTGCGTACGCGGCTACCACACCGCCGACCAGCGCGGACGCCACAGGACCGTAGAGCTGAGCGATTTGAACTGGGCTACGTTGCTGCATAATTCGTCGAATTTTTGCACAACCCGCCGATACGACTGATCGTCACATCGCCGTGCGGATCCATCCACACCGGTTCCCCGTCTCGAAGTCGAGGAACCAGCAGATGGCGTCCTCGACTCGGCCACTGAACGAAGTCGTAGCCGGCCAAATTTGTCTGAACTGCGTCGGCGACCCACACCGCAGCGTCCGCGAATGCAGTCTCCATCGACAGTGCGTTGAAGTAGCTGAATCCGCTGATGTCACGTGTGCCTTGCCAGCCGATCGTGACGTTGTAGTCGCTGTTGATCGAAAATTCCCAGATCAAACGGTCGACAACAACTTCAGGTCCGAATCGCAGGCAACGCAGATCTTGGGCAACACCTGCGAGGGCCTGTGCCCAAGACTCCGGTGGCGCGAAGCCGGGATCCTCGCCGGTATCGGAGTTGTTGGTGAACAGAGGAATACGCCAGGTCAAGCACTCCATGTTCCACAGTGGGGGTAGTG
Organism: Rhodococcus sp. YL-1; assembly: GCF_001942025.1. Lineage (NCBI taxonomy): Bacteria > Bacillati > Actinomycetota > Actinomycetes > Mycobacteriales > Nocardiaceae > Rhodococcus > Rhodococcus sp. YL-1. The sequence goes on from NZ_CP017299.1 coordinate 1,026,777, forward strand.
ACATGCCGCATCCTTCCGGTTCGTGGGCCTGCACCCCAGCTTTTCAGCTGCACCCGGCTTTTCACCTGCACCTGGCTTTTCACCTGTACTCAGTCCATCACATGCACTCGGCCGTTCACAGGAAGCTCCCAGGGAACATACAGCGGGAATCCAGTGGCAGGGGAGAAGATGGTTCTCGTGACCGACAAGACCCCCGAAGCCCGCATCCTCGTTGTCGACGACGAACCCACCATCGTGGAGTTGCTCTCCGTGAGCCTCCGATTCCAGGGTTTCGAGGTGGCAACTGCTTCGAGCGGCGCCCAAGGCCTGGACGTCGCACGGACATTCCGTCCCGACGCGATCGTTCTCGACGTCATGATGCCCGGGATGGACGGCTTCGGTCTGCTTCGACGCCTGCGCGCCGACGGTGTGGACGCGCCCGTCCTGTTTCTGACGGCGAAGGATTCGCTCGACGACAAGATCAGCGGCCTGACCCTCGGCGCGGACGACTACGTGACCAAGCCGTTCAGCCTCGAAGAAGTCGTGACGCGGTTGCGGGTCATCCTGCGCCGCGCCGGTCGCGGGGTCGCGCCGGAGCAGTCGCCGCGGGTGAAGTTCGCCGACATCGAACTCGACGACGACACCCGCGAGGTCTGGAAGAAGGGCGAGTTGGTTGCACTCTCGCCCACCGAGTTCACACTGCTCCGATACTTCATGGTCAACGCCGGGACGGTTCTCAGCAAACCGCGGATTCTCGACCACGTCTGGAATTACGACTTCGGTGGGGAGGTCGGAGTTGTCGAGTCCTACGTTTCCTACCTGCGGCGCAAGGTGGACACGGGGGAGACACCGCTGATTCACACACTGCGTGGGGTCGGCTACGTGATGCGTGAACCGCGGCAATGATCGCCGCCGCGGAAAACGATCAGCTTCCGAAGCGGGGTCGTTTCCGTCTCCATTCACTGCCGCTGCGCTTCACCCTGGTTGCGGCCTTGCTGGTGTTGGCCGCGCTGGGTCTGTTGGCGTCGGGTGTAGCGGTCACTTCTGCTCTCGAGAATTCACTGACCCAGCGAACCGACAAAACGCTGTACGAAGCGGTCGACGGTTGGGCAAAGCCGCACAGTAGAGACCTGCAGCCGCCCAGTGACGTCGGCCCGGGCACCCGCCCACCCAGCCCCTTCTTCGTTCGGACCGTGACCCCGGACGGACGGGTGATCATCCTGAACGACAAGTCGACGACGACCGAACCCGACCTGTCGAAAGATTCCACCAACGGCCCGATCACCGTCGGATCGAGCGACGGTTCGGACGTGAACTGGCGGGTTCTCACGACGGTCCGCGACGGCACGACCACGACTATCGGTGTGCGACTGACGGATAACGAGCAGACCGTCGACGACTTGGTCGGCCTGCAACTCGGCATCGGCCTCGTTGTCCTGCTGATCCTCGGCGGCGCAGCGTATTTCGTGGTTCGTCGGAGCCTCCGTCCGCTTGTCGAGGTGGAGGAAACTGCCGCTGCCATTGCCGCCGGCGACCTTCATCGACGTGTTCCGGAGCGCGATGACCGCACCGAGGTCGGTCGACTGTCCGTGGCGCTCAACGGAATGCTCGCGCAGATTCAGCACGCATTTGCCGCGACCGAGGCTTCGGAGGAATCGGCCCGGCGTTCCGAGGAGAAGATGCGTAGGTTTGTCGGCGACGCGAGCCACGAGTTGCGCACACCCTTGACGACTATTCGTGGGTTCGCCGAGTTGTATCGCCAAGGCGCCATGACTGATACGGAAACGCTGATGAACCGGATCGAGGGCGAGGCGTCGAGGATGGGACTTCTGGTCGAAGATCTGCTCATGCTGGCAAGACTCGACGAACAGCGTCCACTCGAGAACAAGCCTGTGGATCTGCTTGCAGTTGCGGCGGATTCGGTACAGGCGGCACGAGCGATCGCACCGGATCGAACTGTCGAACTTCAGATGACCGGCGGCCCAGGCCTGCCCGAAGTGCATGGTGACGAGGCCAGGCTGCGTCAGGTAGTCGCCAATCTGGTGGGCAACGCGATCAAACACACGCCGCCGGATGCGCAGGTCACCGTTCGTGTCGGTACGACCGAGAACTCCGCGGTGGTCGAGGTTTCGGATACCGGTCAGGGTTTGAGTGACGAGGATGCCGCGCGGATCTTCGAGCGTTTCTACCGCGCCGACACCTCTCGCACCCGTGAGACCGGGGGCGCCGGTCTCGGCCTGTCCATCGTTTCGGCTTTGGTTGCAGCGCACGACGGAACCGTCAGCGTCGAGACCTCCCTCGGGCAGGGGACGACGTTCCGCGTCGAATTGCCGCGTGACCCGAAGGACGACTGACGCCGGATTACCGCAACCGGCCCCTCAGAAGTAGGTGTGCACCGTGCCGACGACGCGGTAATCCGAATCGACCTCGGGAATCAGTGACCACTTGTCGAATGTGGTGCAGGGATGCGAGATTCCGCAACCGAGCAGATCGCCGACCTTCACGTCGAAGTCAGCCGGAACGTCGACGTACGCGTGCTGGTCGTTGAGTGCGGTGATCGTCAGCTCTCGCGCTGATCGGTTGGATCCGTCGCGTCGGCGCCACAGGACTATGGGAAAGCCTGCGTCGGAACCGGCATCGCGGCGGCCGAAGCCCAGGATCACCCGTCCGGGTTCAGGTATGGAGAGCACTACGCCCCAGACCTCTGCGGCTCCCTGCAGAGTTCGCGGACCGTCAGCCCACGGCGAAGTTTCGGCATAGAGACCGTGATCATGGGTGATATAGCAACCGCTGCGCAGCACGATGCGTACACCGTTGTCGAGTGCCCACCGTCCGGCCAGTTCGCGCACAACGAGATCGTGAAACGCACTGCCGCCGAAAGTGACCAGTGGCTGGGGAGCCTTCGCGGAGTTGTTCTCGAACAGGTTCTCGGCCACACAGATTTCCGTGAAAACCCGCGCGGATTTGAGATACGAATCGACGGAGATACGGCGGGCTGCTACCGAGGCTCCGGGCATCATGCCCTCGAACCCCTCGACTCCGGTGAGTATCAACGAAGGTGCCTGCGATGCTGCGCGTGCGACGTCGAGTGCTTGCTCGACAGTGCGAGCGCCCGCGCGTCCGCTGTCGTAGCCGAGTTCGACGAGAACCCGGATACGGCTGGCCGGTGAGACTTTCGCGATCAACTGTTCCATCAGGCGGACGCTCTCGACCGAGTCCACGAGGGTGGTGACGAAGAAATCGGGGTCGGTGGCCTGGGCGTCGCAGATCCACCGAATACCGGCGGGATCGAGAACCTGGCTGGCGATGATGATGGTGTCCACACCGAACTCACGCAGAATGCGTGCCTGCGCAACGGTTGCCGCCGTCATCGCCCAAGCCCCGGCGTCGAGTTGCCGTCGAACCAGTTCGGGGCTCATCGTGGTCTTCGCGTGAGGCGCCAGATCCACATCGTGGTCGGAGCAGAACTGCGCCATGAGGTCGACATTGTGCGCGATCGCTGCACGGTTGAGTGTCATCACGGGTAGCAGGAGGTTGCCGTCGAGTGCCGAGATCCCCAGCGGCTCGAGGTCGGAACCGTCGCGACCTTCGAGGTCGGTGCCGAAGGCCTTGTGCTGCCAACCGATCGGGGGGTTCGCGAAATCCGTCATGGCATCGATTGTGCCGTTGATTGCAGACGATGTGTTCATGTGTGGTGACTTTCTGTCAGAACTATGCAGGTCAGAATGAGATCCGGCTACGAGCGGCGTACCGGGCGACCAGGCAACGCGTCCTGGACCACGACACCGTCTTCGACGACGGGTACTCCGCCGACCAGCACGCGGCTGATACCGGTGGAGGGGCGGGTGCCGTCGATGTACGTGGCGTTGTCGGTGATTCGCTCGGGGTCGAAAACGAGGATGTCCGCGTCGCTACCGGGGCTGATCCGGCCTTTCGTCGCCATCGAGGGAACCGACTCCTCCAGAATCTGCGCAGGGATCAACGAGCAGCGCGCGATGATCTCCGACAGCGACAGCAGCCGACGCTCGCGGTACAGCGTACGAATCGCACGTGCATAGGTGCCTGCGCCGCGGGGGTGGCCGAGTGCCTTCTCCGGCAGTGGCCACTGCAATGAGTCGGCAGGCGAACGGCCGGGCCAGGTCAGTGGCATCGCGTCGCTCGCGATGGCGGCGCGATCGAAAGTCATCGCCCGTTCGAGGAATTCGCGCTGCACGGTGTCGTTCTCGTCGAGGAACTCCACCAGCACCAGTCCACCGGGGTCGGTGGCCCGAAGATGTTCCAGCTGCTTGCGGTCCGCGATACGTTCACCGGTGGGTACGAATGTCAGCGACCGTGGTGTCAGATTCATCAGGTGCAGCTTGTCGGGATCGAGAAATGCAGCTCCGACGGCCGTCGACCCGGAACCGTACGGATACGCCTCCGTCGTGACGCGCGATCCGGCTGCCTGAACCTGTGCCACCACCGACAGCGCGTGGTCGACGTGCATTCCCGAGGTGCTGTTGACGTGGCAGTAGTGCATGTGTGCGCCGGTTTCGGCTGCTGCACGGGCGATTTCGACGGCACCATCCACCGGGCTCGACGGATCGGCCGAGATGAGAGGGCGCGCATGGGTATAGGTGGGAACACCGGCTCGCGCCGCGAGATCCGCCACCTGTAGGTACTCCACCGGATCGGATTTCGGCGCGTACCCGACCACCACGCCGATGCCGAGAGCGCCTGCGGCCAGATCGTTTTCGAGGAGTTCGAGAATGTGGGCGCGCTGAGAGGCGGTGGGCTCGCCCTGCCAGCTCGGGGAACCGAGATGGTGCAGGAGCGTTCTGATGTCGCCGTCGGGATCGGCCCCTGAGAGTTCGATCATTCGGGCGTGCGCCCACGACGTCGCGTAGCCGTAGTTGATCGGGCGGCCCTCGGCGCCGGCCCGGGCATATGCCTTTGCAACAGGAATGACGCCGGCTTCCAGTTCGAGGGCCGTCGTGACTCCGTCCAATGCCTGAAGTCGCTGCTCGGCGATTTCCTGTCCGTGGCTGTGCAGGTCGATGAATCCGGGGCAGATGACCTGACCGGTCACGTCGATCGTCTGCCGGGCTTCGATCGCGTCGCGACCCCACGCCGAGACCTTGCCGTCGGTGATCGCGATGCCCCGAACCTCGTCGGTCCCCGATGCGGGATCGACGACACGGCCGCCGGTGAACACGATGTCGTGGACCTGCATCAGCGCTGCACTCCTGTCGTTGGTCGAACCGCCTGGCCCGGCGAATGTCCCGATGGTTTCACGGCTCGGGTATCGGATTCTGGTGTGAACGTCCCAAATGGAGGCCGACTCACCGTTCGAGCGGACAAGAAACGGATGCGCTCGAGTGTGAAGGTGAAAGCGAAGTTATCAATTCAGCCGATTGAGATCGATGGAGGACAGGAATGCACGTCTATATTTCGGTGGACATGGAGGGTATCGCGGGTATCGCGACGCTCGATCAGACGATCCGCGGCGGTGGCGGCTACCACCGTGCGCAGATGCTCATGACCGCCGAGACCAATGCCGCGATCGCCGGTGCGTTCGACGCCGGTGCGACGAGCGTCCTGGTCAACGACAGCCACGGAACGATGGACAATCTGCTTCACGCCGACCTGGATCCACGGGCGCGTCTGATCTTTGGAACACCGAAGATGCAGTGCATGGCGGAGGGACTGACGTCCGATCACGACGTCGCGCTGTTTGTCGGCTATCACGCACCCGCCGGTGGGCCCGGCGTCCTGGCGCACACGTTCTCGAGCTTGTTCGCCGACGTCCGCCTCGACGGCAAGTCCGTCTCGGAGACCGACGTCAACACCCTCTACGCTGCCACCCAGGGCGTTCCCGTCGGCCTGGTGACGGGTGACGACATCATCTGCGGCTTGGTCGACGCGGCCTCGCCGACAACCGAGACCGTCGAGGTCAAGAAGGCACATGGATGGTCGGCAACCAATTCGCTGCCGCCGTCGCTGGCGTGCGAGCAGATCCGAGCAGGAGCCGAGCGCGCAGTGCGTAAGGCCGACACACTGAAGCCGGTCGAGCTGCGTGACGAATGGACCCTCGAGATCGTTCACCCCACCACCACGGGAGCTGAACTCGCCGAGGCTGTTCCCGGCTCGCGACGGATTTCGGATCGTACGATTTCGCACACACTCGGCAGCGTCGACGACATTCTCGGTCTGATCACTGTCAATGCCCGGCTTGCAGCCGCAGGCGTCTCGACGATCGTGGCAGTCGCCAATCGCACGTAGTGAAGTAGCGACTCCATCGCGAAATGCCGCCGACGCCGTGTGCGCCGGCGGCATTTGTCATCTCTTGGGGCAGAACATGTTCCGACCGACCAATCGTTGCTTCGGCTATTGGTGAAACGGACCAATGCGGTAGACGTGTTCGCTGTCACACTTCATCAGTCTTTTCAATGTTCCAGTCCATGCGGCACAGGACAATTCGGGAGGCTTGATGAAGGCGGAACGCGTCACAGTGGAAGGACCGTCGCGGGCGAGCGACGGTCCGGTTCGAAATATGATGGACAACAGGTCGATTCGTCGTACGACCACCGTTACGGTGGGGCTGCTCAGTACCATCTGGTTGATCGACATGGTGGATCGCGTCATGATCGGGCTTGCGCTTCCGATGATCGGCGACGAATTCTCGCTCAGCAGTACGCAGTTGGGTGGCGTGGTCTCGGTATTCGCGATCTTCTACATGCTCGGGCAGGTCCCCGGCGGAATGTTGGCCGACCGCTTCGGACCCAGGCCCCTGTTGATCGTTGCTTTGATCCTGTGGTCGGTGTTCACAGCGTTGACAGGGTTCGCGTGGGGTCTCGTCTCGCTGATGGTCATGCGTGCGATGTTCGGCATCAGCCAGGGGCTCTTTCCAGCGGCGTCGTTCAAGGCTTTGGCTGAGCGGACCCGTCCGAAAACCAGAGCGACCGCGATGGGTTTCATGCTCGGCGCCAACAACCTCGGCCCCGGCATCGCACCGCTGATCATCGCGCCGGTCCTCATGGCCGTGGGGTGGCGTGACGCGTTCTGGCTGGTGGCGATCGTCGGCGCAGTGATCGGCACGGTGGTGTGGTTGGTGCTGCCCGCACCGCTGGACACGGAAATCTCGGAAGATCCCGAGGCAGCCTTGCAACCTCTGGCGAGCGAGCACTCTCGCGCCGCGGTGTTCAAGTCCGCGTCGGTGTGGAAGTTCGCGATTCTGTTCTGCCTGGCCAACATGTCCGCGTACGGGCTGATGACCTGGGTGCCGAGTTATCTGCTCAACGACAAGGGACTCTCGCTGATCGACACGGGAATCTTTGCCGCAATCCCCTTCATCGTCACGGCGCTGGCCACGATTGTGGGCGGGCGGTTGGTGGACAAGTACTTCCACGACCGGGCCAGGATCCTTCTGGTTCCGTGTATGGCCACGTCGGCAGTCCTTTTGTTCCTGATGACCACCGCTGACACCGTCGCGATGTTCACGTTCTACGAGACGTTGGCTCTAGGCATCAGCGGTCTGTGTTCGATGTCGATCTTCGCGATGCCGTTGCGGGCACTTCCGGCCGAATTCCTCGGTTCCGGAATGGGTTTGATCAACGGTTGTGGTCAGTTCGCCGGTTTCATCACCCCGCTCGTGATGGGATGGATGGTGGACCAGTTCTCGTACATGGCTGCATTCGGAGTCCTGGTCGGAGCGACGAGCGCTGCCGCATTGGTGGCCATGATCGTTCCTCAGACCCCGGCGAAATTCTGACAAGGAGACCGAAGATGTCGGCAACGGACGGCACACGAAAGATCGAAGACGACGTCGTCACCGATTTTTCCGGGAAGATGAGTTACGGGGCCTACCTCGGACTCGACACCCTCCTGGATTCGCAGCACCCGGTGAGCGAGCCGGAACACCACGACGAACTCTTGTTCATCATTCAGCACCAGACCAGCGAGTTGTGGCTCAAGCTGTTTCTCCACGAGATACGGGCGGCCAGAGCAGCGATCGCTGCCGACGACATTCGGGTCGCGTTCAAGCGGATCGCACGTGTCAAACACATTCAGGCCACCTTGACCGAGCAGTGGTCGGTGCTGGCGACACTGACGCCGGCGGAGTATGCGGAGTTCAGGGGCGTTCTCGGCAACTCATCGGGGTTCCAGTCGTACCAGTACCGCGCCGTGGAATTCGTGCTCGGAAACAAGAACGCGGGCATGCTGAAGGTGTTCGAATCGGATCCGTCCGCCCATCGATTGTTGGAGACCCTGCTCGGGGAGCCGACACTGTACGACGAGTTCTGGCGGTACCTGTCCAGGCAGGGGTACGACGTTCCGGCGTCGGCTCTCGAACGAGACGTCAGCGCGCCCTACGTGCGAAACGACGAACTGATTCCGCTGGTCAAAGCAATCTACGAGAACGTCGAACAGCACTGGACGGCGTACGAAGCGTTCGAGGAGTTGGTCGACCTCGAGGAGAGCTTTCAGCTGTGGCGGTTCCGGCACCTTCGGACGGTGCTGCGGGTGATCGGCATGAAGAAGGGGACCGGCGGTTCGAGTGGTGGTGCCGGCTTCCTGCAACGTGCGCTGGAGTTGAGCTTCTTTCCCGAGCTGTTTGCCGCCCGAACAGAGATCGGTACCTGACACACCTGCTTGATGACACCCAGCTGTTCGTGACACACGACGAATCCGAGCCCGAAGGACAGGAGTCTTGGACAAGATCCGACAGGGTCGCTTCGACCAAGCTTGACTGCGAAGTTGCAAGTCGGTGACAGGAGAGCGTCGGAGTGGACAAGAAATCAATGGTGGCAGACCTGGCGGCGTTGGTAACCGCCGAGTCGCCTAGTTCCGATCTCGGCGCAGTCGATGCATGTGCGGACGTGGTGGCCGACATCGGCGAACGCCACCTCGGAAGCACCCCCGAACGTATCCGCATCGACGGGCGCCAGCACTTGCGTTGGTCGTTCGGCGCGGAGCCGAAGGTGATGCTCCTGGGCCATTTCGACACCGTCTGGCCGCTCGGAACGCTCGCGGAGTTGCCCTGGTCTGTCACCGACAACATCGCCACCGGACCCGGAGTCTTCGACATGAAGGCCGGCATCGTCCAGCTCTTCCACGCGCTCGCATCGCTTCCGTCGCTCGACGGGGTGGTCGTGCTCCTCAATTCCGACGAGGAAATCGGCTCCCCGACCTCGCGCGCACTGATCGAGGAGCAAGCACGTCAGGTCGACGCGGTGCTGGTCCTCGAAGCCGCAGCCGAAGGGGCAGTGAAGACAGCGCGCAAGGGTATGTCGCTGTACTGCGTCGACATCGAGGGACGCGCTGCACACGCCGGACTGGAACCGGAACGAGGTGTGAACGCCGTAGTGGAGCTCGCACACCAGATTCAGGCCGTGGTGGAGCTCGCGGACCCGGTGGCGGGAACGTCGGTGGTTCCGTCCGTGATCAGTGGCGGCACGACCACCAATACTGTTGCAGCGCAAGCGCAACTGTGGTGTGACGTTCGCATGTGGTCGGCGAAGGAACAGGAACGCATCGACCGTTCGATCCGTGCACTGACACCGGCGCTGGCCGAAAGTCGAATTTCGGTGTCCGGAGGCCCCAACCGTGGACCACTGGAATCAGTGTCTTCGGAGAAGCTGTACTTTCTCGCTCACCAGGTCAGCAGTGAGAGCGGTTTGGGGATGCTGCGCGACTGCGCCGTCGGCGGTGCATCGGACGGAAATTTCACTGCCGCAGTAGGAACTCCCACGTTGGACGGCCTCGGTGCCGTCGGCGGTGGCGCCCACGCAGCGACAGAACACGTAGAGATAGATCAGATGATCCCGCGCGCCACCTTGTTGGCCGGTCTGGTGACTCGAATCCTGGAGGGAGGACTGTGACTATGACGTCGCCGAACAATGTCCAACGCAAGACCGTTCAACCATTCGGAGGTGTATCGCCTTCACGGATGCGGCAAGCAATCAGCCAGGCCGAGCAGGCCGCCCTGCTTGCATGTGTGACTATCGAAACCGTCACCGGGCATGCCGAGTTGGAACAGGTATTCGGTCTGTTCGAGAAGGTATGGCAGCCGGAGAGCGGTAACCCTCCCGTCCATCGGGACATGATGAAAGCGCTCGCACACTCCGGTAACTACGTCGCCGGCGCGTTTCGTGGCGGGGATCTGATCGGCGGCTCGGTTGCATTCTTCGAGGAACCGCAACATCGTTCTTTGCATTCACACATCACGGGGATCCTCCCGAACGTGCAGAACGGGCACATCGGCCTCGCGTTGAAACTGTTCCAGCGAGCGTGGGCACTGGAACGGGGAATTCTCCACGTGCGGTGGACTTTCGACCCGCTCGTCGCACGCAATGCCTACTTCAACGTCTCGAAACTCGGTGCGTTCCCGATCCAGTATCTGCCGCGTTTCTACGCGCCGATGAACGACAGTCTCAACGGCGGCGCAGACAGCGACCGATTGCTGATCGACTGGGAAATCGGTAGTAGCAAGGTTGCCGACGTCGTCGCCGGTTCGGGAGAAGTCCCGACTCCCGAGTCCTTGGGGGCGAGCGAACTGCTGTCCGTCTCCGAAGCCGGCCTGCCCGTGTTGAAGTCGACCAAGAATCGATTCGTCACGGTGGCTACACCGAATGACGTGTACACACTGCGTAAGTCGGACCCGACGGCAGCGAACGACTGGCGCCTGGCAGTCCGCGAGACTCTCGGTGGTGTGCTCGCCGAGAACGGAGTGGTTCTCGCAGTTACCAGAACCGGAAAGTACGTGCTGGACCGTGCGCCGGGAACACAGGCAGGCAGGACAACAGCGGAGGTTACATCGTGAAGATCGAAGGAGTTGAATTACGCCGGGCGGCAATGCCGTTGAAAGCGCCGTTCCGTACCTCGTTCGGCACCGCGACCACCAAGGACGTGTTGTTCGTCAAAGTCGTCACCTCGGAGTCGGAGGGCTGGGGCGAGTGCGTGGCGATGTCCGAGCCTCGCTACTGCTCCGAATACACGGACGGCGCCGCCGAAGTCCTTCGTAAGTTCCTGATTCCGTCTCTGGGTGAACTCACCGATCCCGACGTGCACGCACTGAGCGCGACGATGGAACAGTTCGCCGGGCACCCCATGGCCAAAGCGGCATTGGAAACCGCATTTCTCGACGCCGAGTTACGGGCTGCCGGGACGAGCATGTCTTCGTACCTGGGTGCAGTAGTCGATCGCGTACCCGCGGGTGTCTCGGTGGGTATCAAGAATTCGATCGATGAGCTGCTAGAGGAGGTAGGCGGGTTCCTCGATGCCGGATACCTGCGCATCAAACTGAAGATCGAACCGGGCTGGGACATCGAGGCGGTTCGCGCAGTCCGCGAGAGGTTCGGCGACGACGTACTCCTCCAGGTCGACGCGAACACCGCGTACACCCTGGCTGACGCCCGCCATCTCCAGCGGCTCGACGACTTCGACCTCCTGCTGATCGAGCAGCCGCTTCCCGAAGAGGAACTGCGCGGCCACGCCAGGCTGGCCGAGATGATGCGGACGCCGGTCTGCCTCGACGAGTCGATCACCTCCGCGAAGGTCACCGCCGACGCGCTGGCAATCGGTGCGTGCAGCGTGGTGAACATCAAACCGGGACGTGTGGGCGGTTATCTGGAATCGCGTCGTATCCACGACGTCTGCAAGGCCAACGGAATTGCCGTGTGGTGCGGCGGAATGCTCGAGACCGGAATCGGCAGGGCCGCCAACGTCGCGCTTGCCGCGCTCCCCGGATTTGTCCTACCAGGCGATACATCGGCTTCCGACCGGTACTTCGCCGAAGACATCACCGAGCCGTTCGTACTCGACAACGGTTACGTGAAGGTTCCGGAAGGACCGGGCATCGGCGTCGAACCGATCCCCGACCTGCTCGAAGCAATTACCACGTCGGTCGAATGGATCGGCATGGATCGGCTTTGACGAATCACTATGACACACTTCGTTCACCGGACGAAGGAGTGATAGACGTGGGCACCGTACGACCTCGCATCAGTTTGGTGCGGCTTCTCGAAGACGTGGGAACTACGGTGCTGAATCCGGTTGTCGGCGACCCGGAGGCGGTCCAGGAGATCGCCTCGGTGGTCATTCACGACCCCGACGACGACTCACCCTCGACACCGGACTCCATGGTGCTGCTCGTCGGCGTCACCGGAGGCGAACGTATCGCGGAGTCCGTGGCCGGCCTGGCCGAGCGCGGAGTACGCGTGGTGGTCGCGCGAGTGACCGCCGAGGTCAGCGATGCGGACCGCGAATCCGTCATCGCCTCGGGCGTCGTGCTGTTGGCCTTGGCGCGAGGAGTCTCGTGGGTTCAGCTGACAAGCCTGCTTCATTCGGTGCTCTCGGCCCGAAACGAAGTCGGGCACATCCACTCACGCGGAGGCGGCCCGGCCGGCGATCTGTTCGCCTTCGCCAACGCTGTCAGCGCACTTCTCGATGCGCCGATCACGATCGAGGACCGCAGCTCACGGGTCATCGCCTTCTCCGGCCGCCAGGAAGAAGGAGACGGTCCACGTATCGCGACCGTTCTGGAGCGGCAAGTTCCTGACCAGTACATTCGAGTGCTCGAAGAGGCCGGGGTCTTCGACCGGCTCTATCGCAGCGACGATCCGGTGTGGGTCTCGGCCGAGACCCTCGGTACCAAAATGGGTCGTATCGCCGTGTCCATCAGAGCCGGCGACGAGTTCCTCGGCTCCATGTGGGTGGCAACCGGTGAGCCGATGTCCGACGACCGGATGCGTGCTCTGCGCGATTCAGCCGGGTTGATCGCGCTGCAGATGTTGCGGTTGCGCGGCGGTGCCGACGCCGAGCGCCGACTGCGCGCAGACCTGATCGCAACCCTTCTCGACGGTGGGTCAGGTGCGGTCGACGCGATGAATCGCCTCGGTCTCGGGACCGGCCCCGCACTCGTGATGGCTTTGGGTCGTAGGTCTTTCGAGGGATCGTCGAAGCCGGACGATGCCGCCCACGTGGTGCGACTGACCGACGCTCTGGCCATGCACCTCGGCGCCGTCCACTCGCAGTCGGCGGCAGCCTTGGTCAACGGAACCGGCTACGCGGTGCTGTCTGTACGAGGGCATTCCCCGGCCGAAGCCGAGTTGCAGGCGTTCCGTGTGGCCTCGGACTTCCTGGACCGCACCGGAGCGTCCGGCGACACGATCATCGGGATCGGCCGGGTCGTGACCAGACCGGCGCAGCTGAGCCGATCGAAGCGCGACGCCGAACATGCCCTCGAAGTGTTGTTGGCGGGACGAGCGTCGGGCAGCGTCGCCACCTTCAGTAGCGTCCACGTCGATGCCATCCTGTTGGAGATCGCGTCGGAAGCTGCAGCCGAAGGGTTCTCGGACCTCGGACCGATCGAGGCGATCGCCAGCCACGACGCCGCTCATGCGACCTCGTTCGTGGACACTCTCGATGCGTGGCTCAACGCGTTCGGTGATGTCGGTGACGCCGCGGCGTCATTGCACGTGCACCCCAACACCTTTCGGTATCGCCTCAGCAAGTTGAAGGGTATGGCCGCGTTGGATCTCGACGACCCCAACGTCCGCTTCCGGTTGATGGTGCATCTTCGTCTGCGCGGTCCACGCTAGCTCGAAAGCCGAAAAATGCGGGTCGCACTGATTTCTCAGCGCGACCCGCATTCTTTGTCAGTGGGTTCGGATCAGCTGTTGTTGCGAAGTGCTTCGACAGCGATGCGGCCGACGGTTCCGATGGAGGCGTCGATCTTCGGGGCGCGGTGGGTGAGCTCGTGGGACTTGGTGAAGACACCGACGGCGTAACGCTTGCCGTCCGGGTACGCCACGACGCCGGCTTCGTTTCGTACCAGTCCCAGCGTTCCGGTCTTGGCGGCGACAGTGACCTCGTCGGGGAAACCGGACGAAAGGCGGTGCGGCCAGACCTGCTTGCTCATGATGGTTCGGACCTCTTCACAAGCCGATGCGGGGCCGGCTTCGTCCCTCCAGATTGCAGCCAGCAACATTGTGATCTCACGAGGAGTACTGGAATTGGAGCGGGCGGGATCCATGACGGAAATTGTCCGAAGAATTTCGATGGGGGGCATTTCCAGCAAGGTGCCCTTGTCGACGCCGAGGTCGTCGTAGACCGTCTTGAAGAGGCCTCGGCAGTCACGGACCAAGTTGGTCTTCTCCAAACCGAGCCCGCGCAGCGTTGCGACGATGTTGTCGAGTCCGAGACGTTCGTACAAGAAATCCGTGGCGGCGTTGTCGCTGAAGCTCATCATGAGCAGAGCGAGGTCTCGCCAGCTTGCAGTCACGTCGTCGGCGCAGCCGCCGATACCGATGCCGCCGGAGCGGAACTCGGAGGTCACCGTGGCGTGCTCGGTCGGATCAAGGGTGCCTGCCGCTACTTCACGGGCGTACTGAAGCACAACAGGAATCTTGAAAACGGAGGCGAGGATGACACCTTCGTCCGCGCCGTAGCCGAACTCTTCGCCGGAATCGATGTCGCGTGCGTGGACGTAGGCATCGGTCTTCGCTTCGGCGAGTACAGCAGCGATCTCCTGCTGTGCGCTCTCAACGTACGTGGCGGTTTCGGTCATTCGAGAAGCCCTTTCGTCGGTATCCATGTATCTGGGTTATTCGTGGATCTGACGATAGTGAGTCGACGACGGGGGGTCTTGTACGAATCGACGAAGGTTGGCGCACGGTTCGGTGCTGATGCGCCGAATCATCCGGGCGTCGGGGTGTTCTCCGGATCAGGACACATAAGTTTCGAGGCGACATCCGACCAGTTCGGCGACGGCGCTGCGTCGCTTGTCGGAGACCACGCCTGCCAACAGGAGGGCGAACAATTCGTCGATACGGTCGTTCAAATCGCTTCGTCTGGTGAGCACGTTCGAAACCAGTTGAACGCCGGTGAATGCCGAGATCACCACGCGACCCACCGATTCCGGCTCCACATCGTCGCGGATGTCGCCTTCGAGCTTCGCGGCCTCGGCCAGTTTTCGAAGCTCGCGGATCCACGCGACGTACGGGCCTTGCGAACCGTCGGCAGAGGCCAACTCGAGGGTAAGTCGGATTCCCGCACGAACAATAGGTTCTGCGACGAGTTGGCGGCCCATCTCGTGGCACACCATGACGAGCTGTTCCAGTGCCGGTGCGCCTGTGGCTGCAACTGCGGTGAAGGCACTGATCGAGATCTGGTGCTGTTCTTCGATCACCGCCTGAGCCAGTTCGTCTTTGGACGAGAAGTGAAAATAGACCGCGCCCTTGGTCATCTGCGCCGCGGACACGATGTCATTCATGCTCGTGCTGCCGTACCCCGTGACTTCGAACCGATCAGCAGCACCTTGAAGAATCTGTCGGCGACTGATCTTGGCACGTTCCTGCATTGCTCCCTTGTCCTCCGACTGTTAACACGTGAACCAGTTTTAGGGCCCTAGGTCCCGGACCAGCGACCTACGGTAGCAGCGAATCTCGTGCTCGCGCGACAGCGCGAAACGGACTGTTCGGTGTGCAATCGCAGGTCACGGTCGGTAGGAGCGACAAATGCGACCGCCGCAACCTCCGTTGGAGGCTGCGGCGGGGAGTCCAGTTATCGGCCAGCGAAATTCGGTCGAAGGTATGCGATCAACGAGTCGAGACAGTTGCCTCGAAGCCGAGGTCGCGTAGCGCCGACTTGAGTTTGGTCTGTGCCTCGTCGAGAGATTCGGGTGACGGCGAGGTGTCGGCGCCACTGATGTCGAAGTTCCCCATGTCGTATGCGGGGAAAACATGAACGTGAAGATGCGGAACTTCCAGACCTGCGATGAGGAGACCCGACCGAGGCGCGTCGAACGCCTTACGCACGGCTTGGCCGAGGTTGCGGGCAACAGCGGTGACCTTGGCAAAGAGTTCAGGATCCACGTCCTGCCACTGATCGACCTCGGCTCGCGGAACCACAAGCACGTGGCCCTGCGTTACCGGCGCGATGGTCAAGAACGCGACGACGTCCTCGTCCTCCCACACGAAACGTCCTGGTAGATCCCCGTTGATGATGGCACTGAAGACTGAAGGCATACCCCGAGATTAGCCCGCGTCCGGTTGCCAGGAAACTCCCAGGCTGGACGCAGGTTCGTCGGAGCCGGCCCGACAAATCTAGGACGCATGACGACAGAAGCCATGCAGACCGCGGGCAGCACGGACGCAGAGGAGGTCTCCGCGACGACTGTAGTGCTGGACGTGGTCGTCCCGGTATACAACGAAGAGGCAGGCCTCGAGACGTGCGTGCGGCGCCTGCGCCGGCATTTACGCACGCAGGTGCCATTCTCTGCACGAATTACCATCGCGGACAACGCCAGTGTCGACGGCACGTTGGCACTCGCCCGTTCCCTCGCCGAAGAATTCGACGACGTCCGGGTCGTCCACCTGGATGCGAAGGGTCGTGGTCGAGCACTGCGGCAGGTATGGAGCGAGTCCGATGCCGACGTGGTCGCGTACATGGACGTCGACCTCTCGACCGACCTCAACGCCCTGATGCCGTTGATTGCTCCGTTGCTCTCCGGACACTCGGACATCGCCATCGGTTCCCGGCTGGCACGATCGTCCCGCGTGGTGCGCGGCCCCAAGCGTGAGTTCATCTCACGTAGCTACAACCTCATCCTCCGAAGCGCACTGCATGCTCGCTTCTCCGACGCCCAGTGCGGATTCAAAGCCATGCGCGTCGATGTTGCACGGCAACTACTTCCGCTGGTGGAGGACACCGGGTGGTTCTTCGATACCGAATTGCTGGTGCTGGCCGAGCGAGCGGGCATGCGGATTCACGAGGTCCCTGTCGACTGGGTGGACGACCCGGACAGTCGGGTAGACATCATTGCCACGGCAGTTGCCGACCTCAAAGGTGTGGTCCGTGTCGGGCGAGCACTGTCTACCGGTTCCCTTCCATTGACCGAGCTCAGGGCAAGTTTCGGACGTGAACCGTTGGTTCCCGGAGTTCCACGAGGAATGGTCGGGCAGCTCTCACGCTTTGCCGTGGTGGGAGTCATTTCGACGCTCGCGTACGCGCTGCTCTACCTCGCTCTGCACTCGATCATGGGTGCGCAGTGGGCCAACGCCGTCGCATTGCTGGTGACCGCGGTATTCAACACCGCCGCCAACCGGGCCTTCACCTTCGGGATCCGAGGGTCGGAAGGATCCGCTCGTCACCAGATGCAGGGACTGCTCGTGTTCGGGTTCGGTCTACTGCTCACCAGCGGATCGTTGTTCGTGCTCGACGTCATGGCGCCCGATGCTTCCAAGCACGTGGAGCTTGCCGTACTCGTCATCGCCAATCTTGTTGCCACAGTCAGTCGATTCATCGCACTGCGCTGGGTGTTTCGCACCGCACAATCCGTAGGAGCCAATCGATGACCGCCACTGCAGGGACACTCGCCGCGCCGCTGCCAGCGCCGGAACCGCAACGTCAGGTGTGCTGGGAACCGTGGGCGCTGGGAGTGTTGTTAGTGGGCACCGGAGTTGCCTACATCTGGGGCCTGGGCGCGTCCGGATGGGCCAACTCGTTCTATGCCGCTGCGGTACAGGCAGGTTCGGTGTCGTGGAAGGCTTTCTTCTTCGGCTCCTCGGACGCTGCAAACTCGATCACCGTCGACAAGCCGCCCATGTCCCTGTGGTTGATGTCGCTGTCGGTTCGCATCTTCGGACTCAATTCCTGGGCGATGTTGGTGCCGCAGGCACTCCTCGGGGTCGGATCGGTTGCATTGTTGTGGGGAACGGTTCGACGGTATTTCGGTGCGGCCGCCGGCCTCCTCGCGGGCCTGGTACTTGCGCTCACACCCGTAGCGGCGCTGATGTTCCGGTTCAACAACCCGGATGCTCTGCTGGTGCTCCTGATGATCGCAGCAGTGTGGGCGATGATGCGCGCCGTGCAGGACGGCCGCACCCGCTGGCTCGTGTTGGTCGGTATCTTCTGCGGATTCGGTTTCCTGACAAAGCAATTACAGGTCATGTTGGTGGTTCCACCGCTGGCGCTCACCTATCTGATCGCCGGACCGCCGAAACTGGGTAAGCGCGTACTCCAACTGTTCGCGGCACTGGGCGGACTGATCGTCTCCGCCGGATGGTGGTTGGCAATCGTCGAACTGTGGCCGGCCGACTCGCGTCCGTGGATCGGTGGTTCACAGAACAATTCGATTCTCGAACTGACGCTCGGCTACAACGGGCTCGGGCGCTTGAGCGGCAACGAGACCGGAAGCGTCGGCGGCGGCGGAATGCGCGGTGCTGGTGATGCCGCGGCCGGCGCTGCTGCGGGCGGTTTCCCAGGTATGGGCGAGGCCGCAGGCGGTATGGCCGGGGGAGGTATGGCACCAGGTGGTGCGGCCGGCGGTGGTATGTGGGGGAGTACCGGCATTACCCGACTGTTCGAATCGGCCCAGGGCGGACAGATCGCCTGGTTGATTCCTGCTGCGCTGATACTTCTGGTGGCTGGAATCGTGCTGCGAGGCAGGGCACCCCGCGCTGATACACAGCGCGCGTCATTCATCGTCTGGGGACTGTGGCTGTTGGTGACCGGACTGACCTTCAGTTTCATGGCGGGAATCTTCCACGCCTACTACACCGTTGCGCTTGCGCCGGCGATCGCCGCGCTGATCGGTTCAGGATCGGTAGTGGCGTGGCGTCATCGTGACGTCCTCTGGGTTCGCATCATTCTGGCGGTGTCCTTGGCCGCAACCGTCGCGATGGCGTGGGTACTGCTCGGACGCTCGCCTTCGTTCGTACCGTGGCTTCGCTGGACCATTCTGGTGGTCGGCATCGTCAGTGCCGTGGCAGTGCTGATTCCGGCAGTGACGCGAGGTCGATTGGCTGTGGCAGTGATTCTCGCAGCGATCTTCACCGGTCTGGCAGGTCCGACTGCATACGCGATCGACACGATCAACACTCCGCATACCGGTTCCATAGTTTCGGCCGGACCGAGCGTCGAAGGTGGAATGGGCGGGCCCGGCGGTGGCCGCGGAGGCTTCGGTGGATTCGGTGGCTCGGCTGATGGCGGTAGCCGTCGGACTGACGGGGCTGGGACCGGAATGCCGGGCACGCCCCCTGTAGGAATGGGTCAGATGCCCGGTGGTGCAACAGTTCCGGGCGGTACCACGCCGACCACCGACGGGACGCGAGGCGCAATGGGAGGCGGTGCCGGTGGTCTACTGCAGGGCAGCACGCCGGGAGCCGCTGTTGTGTCCACTCTCGAAGAGAACTCCGACCAGTTCACGTGGGTAGCCGCCGCAATCGGGTCCAACAGCGCATCGGGTTATCAGCTTGCGACGCAGTCACCGGTCATGGCTATCGGAGGGTTCAACGGGAGCGATCCGTCGCCGACGCTCGCGCAGTTCCAGCAGTACGTGGCAGAGGGCAAGATTCACTTCTTCATCGCCGGCGGTGGGATGGGTGGCGGTATGAACGCCGAAGGCACCGCTACCGCTATCTCGACGTGGGTGACCGAAAACTTCACCGCCACAACGGTAGACGGAGTAACCCTCTACGACTTGACGGTTGCAGGCTGACCATAATGAACGCACGCCAGGTCCGCATCGGAGGTGCTTCCTCCGATGCGGACCTGGCGTGAAGTTGTATGCCTGAGGTTCGTCCTCAGGTTTTGAAGGTGGTATTCGCCGGCCGTGGTTGCTGCTGCGGGTCGATCGAGGGTGGCGGGATGAACCAGGGTTTGTTGTCGACTCCGATTCGGATCACCCATTTCCCAACGAACCCGGCTTTTCGGTGCATCAGCCGGTGATGTGAACGGCACAGCAGGACCAGGTTGTTCATCACCGTCGGGCCGCCGTTGGCCCAGTGCTTAATGTGGTGCGCATCGGTCCAGGCGGGCACGCATGTGCAGCCGGGGAACGCGCAGCCTCTGTCTCGGGCGATCAACGCAGTCCGTTGTTCGGCGGTGACCAACCTCTTTCCTGGTTGCGCATCCAAGGGCGCGCCGTGATCGTCGAGCAGAACAGTGGACAGGAAACAATCGCACCCAAGGAGTCTGGTCTGCGACACCGACAGCGGTCCCAGCCAGGGCATGTGCCCGACATCAAGATCAGACGGAGACTCTTCACCATCGGAAGGCGCGGCGGCGCAGTCCCGATGCTCCGCCAGATCCCGAGCATTGATGTGCACGTTCACATGCGGACGCTGACCACCATCCGTACCGGTCTTCGCGCAGTCCAGGTAACGGCGGATCAGTTCCGTGAACCCATCCGCGGTCCGTTTCGCCGCCGACCGAGAATCCGGCGTCCCGTCCGGTGCCGGGGTGGGCATCGTCAGACTCGACAACGCCGACAGCAACATCTCACCGGTCAGGGCATCGAAATCCCCACGCACCACCACCCGACCGTTCAGCGTCGAAGCGATCCGCAACTCATTGAGATCGACATCCTCGGCGGGCGGGATCTCATCCGATTCGAACAACCGCTCCAGGGTCGCGATCACGTTCCGCACTTTCGTCGTCGTCGCCTCCACACCCGACGCAGCAGCCAACAACAAATCGATGCACTTCGGTAATGCCTCCTCCGGCATGCCTTTCGGCGGTGACTCGCAGAACGCCACGATCAACACGGCATGATCGAAGGAGCAATCCCCACCATCGAACCGAGCCGCCACCGCCGGAAACGGCCGCAACGCCGCACCCAACGCGGCGATCTTCTTCCCGTCCCGAACCTGCAGCATCGTGTTCGCCGCCAACCACGCACCCACCCCGCGGCTGGCAATCACCTGATCATCGGAACGCAACGACAAACCGTCCACCACCGCCACCCGCACAGCCTCGAGACGCAGAATCTCCGCACTCGCCTCGACAGCAGCAGCACGCAACTCAGAAGCAGACAACTGCCACAGGCGTCCGCGCAACCCCACCGCAGAACCAGACACCACATCCGACAACAAGACACTCATTGAATCCCCCGATCCCCTCCCCAAAGGATACTCGAACACCCGTTCGAGTCAAGGGTGGATTTCGCAGGGGCTAAGCGCTAATACTGTCGAGGTCGTGGACCACGTCGCAGCAGGCGTCGAGTAATTCGCGATCATGGCTGATGAGTAATACGCCGACGCCGGTTTCGGAGGCGCGACTCTCGATCAACCGAATGAGCGCGGCCGTCGTGGCGGCGTCGAGCATCGCAGTCGCCTCGTCGCAGATGAGGTATTTCGGTTGTTGCGCCAGCGATCTCGCCAGGCAGGCGCGCTGTAGTTGGCCGTCGCTCACCTGGTGGGGTCTACGGGACAAGAGATCGGGAGTGAGGCCAACTTCTGCTGCCAGCGCGGCCACATCGATTGACCTACTGGCAATGTCACCGGGTTGGCCGATGATCGAGGCGAGCGTCTGCCGAGGGTCGGTCGATGCGCGAGGTGACTGAAACAGCATGGACACCGTGCCGCGTAGTGCCGCGGGTACCGAGAATCTGGTACCCACAACGGGTGATCCGTCGATCCGCACTTCGCCTGACCACGGTGCATCCAGTGAGGCGAGAATCCTTGCAAGTGTTGATTTTCCGGTGCCCGAAGGCCCGGTCAGGCCGATCAGCTTTCCCGACGGAATCTCGAGCGAGACGTTCTCGAGAACTGGCCGGTTGCGACGGTAACCGCTGGTGATTCCCAGAGCTTGCAGACTCATGTCAGCCCACCTTCCGCAGCGTTCGGTACGTGCGGTCACCCAATGTGACGAGTTCGGTCGGGCCACCGGATTGTTTCGACTCCGGGCGTCGTAGGTGATAGACGCACTCCTCGGGGAGATCGGTGAGTTGCGGTGGCGATCCCGGCATGGGAGTCAAACCTCTGGAAGGTAAGGCGCCGAGAAGGTCTCGGGTGTAATCGTGAAGCGGATCTTTGAACACCATTGTGGCCGGACCGGTCTCCATGATGCGTGATGCGTACATGACGGCAAGTCGATCAGCGACACCGCTGCGGGTGAGTGATGCAAGGTCATGGGTGATGAGCAGGACAGCCGCCCCGGAGTCAGCGCACTCTCGAAGTAATCCCATGACGTGGTCGGTGAGTTCGCGGTCGAGGTTGGCGGTGGGTTCGTCTGCGACGATCACCGACGGATTCCCGGCCAGCGCACCGGCAATGGCCACGCGTTGCGCCATGCCGCCCGACAGTTCGTGCGGGTAGCAGTCCAGGGCCGACGGTTCGAGTCCGACGCGAAGTGCCAAGGCATCGCAAGTGTGATCGCTGCCGAGTGCGTCGATCGTCTCCTGTAGTTGCGATCGCGCAGTCCGGACGGGGGTGAGATGTGTTGCGGCGGATTGTGGAACGAGAGCCACGTGCCGCCCACGGAACGCGGTGCCGGAGAAGACGTCGATCTCGAGGTCCGGTGTTCCGACGGTGACCGTTCCGGTTCGAGAAGCATTCGGCGGCAACATGTTCATGACCGAGGTGGCGATGATCGACTTGCCACACCCCGATTCCCCGACAAGTGCGGTCACCGTGCCGGCTGGAACGTCGAGGTCGATGTCGCTCGCAGCGTGAACTACCGATCCTCCGAGTAGAGGGATCCTGACGGTGAGAGATTCGATGCGCAGGCCGTGGTTCACAGTCGCAACTCCGAAGGTCGAGGGGGCGTGAGCATCGACCGCAGGGCCGAACCGGCGACGGCAACTGCGACGGTGGCGATCACGAGAACTGCGGCGGGGAATACCAGCGTCCACCAACCGCCGAGGAGCAGAGAACTGCGTGCCTCTTCGAGAAGCGTCCCGAGACTGGGCTTGTGCGGGGGAAGGCCGAATCCCAGGAAGGACAACGTCGATTCGTGCCAGACGGCGTGGGGCAGCAGGAGAACGACTGCGATCAAAGCCTGCGGCGCCGTCGCCGGCACGAGGTGGCGCATGATCACGTGACGTCGACTGGCTCCCGCGAGAATGGCGGCGTCGATGTAGGGACGCTCGCGCAGACTCAAGATCTCGGAGCGGATGATCCGGGCCACTTGGGTCCAGTGGGTCAGTGCGATCGAAAGCACGATGGCGGCAATGCTTCCACGGAACATCGCGACGATGACGATGCCGAGCAACAGGTGGGGGAGTGCGTTGACGGCATCGGTGCCGCGCATGACGAACCTGTCCACCCAGCCGCCGACCAGTCCGGCCGTAGTGCCAACGGCGACGCCGATCACCGTGGCGAGCAGCGCGCAGGCGAGTGCGATCAGAAGTGAGGTTCGAATGCCTGCAGCTATGCGCACGAATAGATCTCGGCCCGCCGAGTCAGTTCCGAACGGGTGATCGAACGACGGAGCCAGGCGAGCCGCCGAGAAGTCTGTGACTCGGTCGTCGACGTCGGCCAACCATGGGACCAACGCCGCGTACAGCGCCACGAGGATCAGCACGCCGACGGCGATCTTGAAGCGTCGTTCAGCCATCGGTACTCACTCTCGGGTCGAGTACTGCAACGAGGACGTCGGCAATCAGTGAGCCGAGCATGACCGTCAATGTCGTACCGACGGTGAGGAACGCGAGCAGTGCCATGTCGAGGTCACGGGCTGACGAGACGATGGCGCCGGCGATCCCTGGCCAACTGAAGACCTCTTCCACCAGCACTGCCCCGACTATCAGCTCGGGCAGTCGCACGCCGACGATGTTCACGAAAGGCGCCAGTGAGGTCGGCAGTATGTGGCGTTTCGTGATGGTCGGCGTCGGGATTCCGCGTGCTACGGCGCCCGCGACAAATCCCTCACTTTTCGAACCCACGACGGATTCTCGGACCGCGAGTAGGAGCCACGGCATCTGCGAGATGGAGAGGACCGTCACCGGTAGGACCAAGTGCCGGATCACCTGTCCCGGTGTGGGATCGGCACCCCCGTCGGTCAACCCGGCGACCGGGAGCCAGCCGAGAGTCAACGCGAAGAGCGCGATGGCACCCAGCGACAAGACAAACGGCGGAAGTCCTTGGACCACGACGCTCAGCCCGGACACGGTCTTGTCCAAGAATCCTCCACTGCGGA
The DNA here is from genome assembly GCF_001942025.1 of Rhodococcus sp. YL-1. NCBI lineage: Bacteria > Bacillati > Actinomycetota > Actinomycetes > Mycobacteriales > Nocardiaceae > Rhodococcus > Rhodococcus sp. YL-1. The sequence continues at coordinate 1,050,657 of NZ_CP017299.1, forward strand.
TTCCGGCGAGAACACCGAGTGTCAGCGAGGCGAGAATCGCGATGAGGAGTGAGATACCGACCAGCAGCAGGGTCCATGGCAGACGCTCGGAGATAACTTGGGAAACAGGCTGATTGAACGATCTGGAGATCCCGAGATCACCGGTGAACACGCCCTGGAGCCAATTCCAGTACGTGCTGTACCAGGGGTTGTCGAAACCCATCTGATCGGCGATCAACGCTTTGTCCGCGTCGCTGGTCGTCATGTATCGCGTGCCCAGGTAGCCGACAAGTGGATCGAACGGTGAGATCGCGGCGGCGGCAAAGAGTCCCGCGGACACCACGGCGATCACCGGCACGATGAACAACGCCCGCCGACCGACCATCGTGAGGATGGCCTTTCGGCGGGAGTTGCCACGGTGGTCGAGCGATTGCCGCGCGTCTACCCGAACGTCGACCGCTGTCATTGCCCTCTGGCCCACGTCTGCAGTGACCACCACGGGCCCCAGGTCACACCGTGTGAGTGTGGCTCGAGTACAGGTCCGGACATCTGCCAGTCGGAATCCTTCGAAACGTACGTATGGTCGAGGAATACGAGGATGACAAATCCGGGATCCTCGACGTACGCCTGCTGCACGTCGCGATACGCGGCGTCACGCGTTGCCTGATCCAGGCTGCGGCGTCCTACTTCCAAGCCTGCGTCGACTGCTGGATTGGAGTAGTCGCTGGCGTTGTCGTAGATGCTGCCGACCCCGGGCGCTATGTACTTCGAGTTCAGCGCGTCGTACGCCTGCGTGTCTGGATCGAAAGGTTCGTCTCCACCACCGAGAAGCGTCGAATCCTGGTTGATTCGAGGGTCTATGCGGTCCCAGGAGAGCGCTTCGAGATCCACCTCGATGCCGACAGCGAGAGCATCGGAGGCAAATGCCTGAGCGAGATCACGTCGAACGGTGTCGACGGAGTTGTACATGATCGTGAACTGCGCCCGCTGACCGTCTTTCGAACGGATTCCGTCGGCACCTTCGATCCAGCCCGCTTCGGTGAGAATTCGCTCGGCCTCGGCCGGGTCGTAGGCGAAGGTTGCTTTCGGGTTGTACGAATCGCCGTAGACCTCGGGGATCGGAGTGGCGGCGACGCGGCCGTGTCCGCCCAGGACGTTGTCGATCATCGACTGGCGATCGGCGGCGAGGTTGAGCGCCATCCGTACGGCTTTGTCGCCTGCCACGGGATTGTTCGTCGGAAGTGAGAGACCGCGCCAGTCCGCTGACTGATGGGCAGTCACCGACATGTTGTCTTTGCCTGAGAACGTATTGGCAAGCAGTGGAGGGAGATTGGTTCCGTCGATCTCGCCCGACACCATACGTTGGGCGCGGGTGTTGTCGTCCGGAACGTAGAGGAGAGTGAGCTTCTTGATCTCCGGTGCACCGTCCCAGTAGTTCTCGTTCGCCTCGAAGACCGCTCGATCCGGTGAGAGATCGACGAGTGTGTACGGACCCGTACCGACAGGCGCGGTGTTCAACGGCGATTCGGCGGCAAGTCCGGGTGTCGCGAGGGATTCCGACGGGACCATGCCGATCAGCATCTTCGTCAGCAGGGGCGCATACGAGTAGGCGAGACGAAACTCGACTGTGCTGTCGTCGACGGCCGCGACGTCGCTGATCATGTCGTACGACGACCGCGCTTCGGAGGCGGAAGCCGGATCGAGGATCGCCTTGTACGTGGCAACCACGTCGTCGGCGTCGAAGGTCGACCCGTCGGAGAAGGTGACGCCGTCACGTAGCTTGACCGTCCAGACTGTCGCGTCGGCATTGGCAGTGGGCATCTCCGCGGCCAGAGACGGCTCGAATCCCGGCATGCCGGTCCCTCCGGTGAGCCGGACGAGGCCGTCGTACATCTTGGCCTCACCGGCAGCGCCGAAGCCTGCGACCGGGTTGTAGCCGCCCAGCTCGTAGCCGTCGGCCAAGACCAGGCCGTCGTTGTTGCCCGAGGAGTCGGTGCCAGTCGGGCTACTGCACGACGTGATCAGAAGTGCGCCGATTGCGGCGGTTGCGGTGAGCGTCAGAACGCCTGGTTTGTGGAGTTTCACGGGTGTCCTTTCCTTGGTGGACAGGTGTACGAAAACATCTGTTCACCTATTCAGGTATTCATATGATCTCATCTCGAAACGGATATTTCGCACAAAGGCCGAACGCTGGGACCTTGGCCCCGCCAGTGGCACTCCGAGAGCCCTGTTATCGCAGGCCGTAGTCTGTTCACCGTGCGCGTACTAGTAATCGGCTCCGGAGCCCGTGAACATGCCCTCCTTCTCTCTCTTGCTCGCGATCCAGGTGTCACGGCCCTGATCTGCGCGCCTGGCAATGCCGGGATCGCAAAAATCGCCGAGCAGCACCCCATCGACGTCGCTTCGGGTGACGCGGTTACCGCGCTGGCCCAGAAGGTCGAAGCCGACCTCGTCGTCATCGGACCCGAGGTTCCGCTGGTCCTCGGTGTCGCAGACGCGGTGCGCGCAGCAGGTATCGCCTGCTTCGGGCCTTCGGCCGACGCCGCCCGCATCGAGGGATCGAAGGCTTTCGCCAAGGACGTGATGGCTGTCGCCGGCGTCAAGACCGCTCACAGCGAGATCGTCGACAATCCGGCCAAGCTCGACGAAGCACTCGACCGCTTCGGTCCCAACTGGGTGGTCAAGGACGACGGACTGGCCGCGGGTAAGGGCGTAGTCGTCACGACGGATCGTCTCGCCGCGCGCGATCATGCCGCAGAACTGCTCGAGACCGGACACCCGGTTCTCCTCGAGTCCTTCCTCGACGGTCCGGAAGTTTCGCTCTTCTGCCTCGTCGACGGCGAAACCGTGATCCCGCTGCTCCCGGCTCAGGACCACAAGCGAGTAGGCGACGGAGACTCCGGACCCAACACCGGCGGCATGGGCGCGTACACCCCATTGCCGTGGCTGCCCGACGAGATGGTCACGCAGATCGTCGACGACGTCGTCAAGCCTGTCGCTGCCGAGTTGGTCGCGCGCGGTAGCAGTTTCTCCGGCCTTCTCTACGCCGGTCTGGCGATCGGTGTCGACGGCCCGGCCGTCGTCGAATTCAACTGCCGGTTCGGTGACCCCGAAACTCAGGCCGTGCTTGCTCTCCTCGAAACGCCGCTGGGCGGTCTACTCAATGCGGCCTCGACCGGAACACTCGATTCGGTCGGTCCGTTGCAGTGGCGCGACGGTTCCGCTGTCACGGTCGTGATTGCCGCGGAGAACTACCCGTCAACCCCACGCACCGGCGACGTGATCACCGGAGCCGACGCCGACGGAGTCCTGCACGCCGGTACCAAGAAGCGTGAAGACGGTGCCGTCGTCTCGGCCGGCGGGCGTGTGCTGAGTGTTGTCGGAGTGGGCAAGGATCTGACCGAAGCTCGCGACGACGCCTACGCAAAGATCGCCGACGTCAAGCTTCCCGGCGGTCATTTCCGCAAGGACATCGGACTCGGCGCCGTCGAAGGTCGCATCTCAATTCCCTGACTCGTTCTTTCGGAGGGCCGGTGAACTTTCTGTTCATCGGCCCTTTTCATGGAAAATCAACGGTTCCTCGAAGTTACCCACGAGTATGGACTTCTCGTTCGGTTTCTCCCGGTATATCTCAGCGCGGGGGTCACGGAAAGAGAAGGGCACACTTGAGCATTCGCGCTGGATCCAACGAACGGCACGCACGTACCAATTCCACGCTCTCGCGTAGAAACTTCTTGGCAGCAACAGGATTAGCTGTGGGGGCCGCCGCACTCTCGTCCTCGTGGACCACGGCGGCCGCTGCGCCCAGACGAGCATTGAACGACGGAGACCGTGTCCCCGCGCTCGTGATCGGCAGTGGATACGGCGGTGCCGTTGCGGCACTTCGCCTGACACAGGCCGGTATCGACACGCACATGGTCGAGATGGGGAAGTCGTGGACCACACCAGGGTCCGACGGCAAGATCTTCTGCCCGATGCTCTCGCCCGACGGTCGGTCCTTCTGGCTCAGAGACCGTACAGTTCAACCGGTTTCACACTTCTCCGGCGGCTCGGTAGACAAGAACATCAGCCGCTACGTCGGTGTTCTCGACGCCGAGGACTTCGGCGGGATCAAGGTCTACCAGGGCCGAGGGGTCGGCGGTGGGTCGCTGGTCAACGGCGGTATGGCCGTCACACCCAAGCGTAACTACTTCGAAGAGATCCTGCCCGGCGTCGATTCCAACGAGATGTACTCGACGTATTTCCCGCGCGCGAACGCTGCGCTCGGAGTCAACAACATCGACCCGGCCTGGTTCGAATCGACCGAGTACTACAAGTTCGCGCGGACGGGGCGAAAGACCGCTGAGAGATCCGGTTACACAACAACGTTCGTGCCGAATGTCTACGACTTCAACTACATGAAGCAAGAAGCTGCCGGCCAGGTCACCAAGTCCGCTCTGGTCAGTGAGGTCATCTACGGCAACAATGCCGGAAAGAAATCTCTGGACAAGACGTACCTCGCTGCGGCATCCGCCACCGGCAAGCTCACCATTTCAGCTCTGCACGTCGTGACCTCGGTTTCCCCGGCCGCGACCGGCGGTGGCTATCAAGTGGTGATGAACCAGATCAACGAGCAGGGCAATACCGTCGGCACCAAGACAGTGACGGCGGACAAGGTCTTCTTCGCGGCCGGCAGTATCGGGACCAGCAAGCTCCTGGTCGCGATGAAAGCGCAAGGGCAGCTGGCGAATTTGCCGGGTGCAGTTGGACAGGAATGGGGTCACAACGGCAACGTGATGGTGGGCCGCGCCAATCACATGTGGGACGCCACCGGTGCGAAGCAGTCCGCGATCCCCGTGATGGGTATCGACAACTGGGCCGACACATCCGCTCCCGTCTTTGCGGAAATCGCACCCTTCCCGGCCGGTACCGAACTGTGGGTCAGCCTGTACTTGGCGATTGCCAAGAATCCGCAACGTGCTCAGTTCCAATTCAACTCGGCAACAGGCAAAGTCGGATTGAACTGGCAGCGCTCGCAGAACCAGCCGTCGATCGACATGGCGAAGAAGCTCTTCGACAAGATCAACAAGAAGGAAGGCACGATCTACCGGACCGACCTCTTCGGCCCGACGCAGACGTGGGGCGATCAGTTGACGTACCACCCCCTCGGCGGTTGTGTGCTCGGCAAGGCGACCGACGGCTACGGTCGACTCCCGGAGTACCCGGGTCTGTACGTCATGGACGGATCCCTCGTACCGGGCAATGTGGGAGTCAATCCGTTTGTCACCATCACCGCTCTGGCCGAACGGAATATCGAGAACATCATTGCGAACGACATGAACTAGGGCGGCGACTCGGGGTCAGGTGCGGTGGGATCAACTTCCTGCCGCACCTGCTCGGCGTGGGCAGCGGTTACAGTCACCTGGACAGACGACGGTCGATCCAGGGATGTAGACGTGAGGCGGACAAAATCCGAGGTCGACGGTGATTGGCTCCGGTGGGGCGTGCCGTCGAGCGACGAGCTGGTGGTATCCGAACACGAATTAGACGACGAGCCCGAAGATTTGGTTCTGTGGGGTGGTGCGTCGAGTGCTGATCAACCGGTGACATGGGAAACCCACGCGCACCGATCGAACGAGATTCTGTTCCCTCGTTCCGGCATTGTGGTTGTGCGCTCAGGCGCCCAGATGTGGACGTTGTTGCCGGGACGAGGGCTGTGGATACCGGCACTGCATCGACACTCGGTGCGCGTTGCCGCGGGTGCGCAGTTCCTGACGGTGTATTGCGCTGTAGGGCAGGGGCCTTCGCTCGGTGATCACCCGGTTGCGGTACACGGCACGCCGCTACTCTACGAGTTGTTTCTGCATCTGAGTGCTCGCGAGATGTCGGACGACGCGAGGCGCCGCGCCGAGCGAGTGTTCTTCGACCTCGTTGTTCCCGGCGACGAGCGCGGAGCGATGAAGATCCCCGATTCGGGCCCGGTCGGCCGGATTGCACGCGACCTGTTGTCCCATCCGGAGGATCCACGCAGTTTCGGGGACTGGGCGAACGAGATCGGCGTCAGCACCAGCACTTTGGCTCGTCGATTCAAGGTGGACACCGGCGTGAGTTTCGGCCAGTGGCGAGTACTGCTTCGGATGAACGTGGCGATGTCCCTACTCGGCCAAGATGTTGCGGTCGCCGATGTGGCAGAACAGGTCGGATACTCGACGCCCAGTAGTTTTGTCGCCGCCTTCAAGCAGTCCACCGGTGTCACGCCGATGGCATTTCGAAAGACTGCGGACCGTTGATCAGATTTCGACATTCTTTGACAAAACTCCGCGATTGCGTCATCTCCTGATCCGTTCTACCGTAGCCATGTAGGCGAGGCTTACTTTACTTTCCGGGTTCGGGGTTCTCCCGAGACCCGCTCGACAGCATGGGGCAGAAGTGATCGATTTTGTTGCGCCGCGTTCGAAACGCGGTAGCAGGGCCATCTTCATGGCTGTGGCGGTGGCACTTTCGACGGTGCTGGCAGCATGTGGCACCTCCACGACCGACACGAAGTCCGACGGTGATGCGTGGACGTATGTCGATGCGCGTGGTCAGCAGATTTCGCTCGACAAGATCCCCGAACGCATCGTGGCGACGGCAGACACCGCGCCGGTGTTGCTCGAATACGGCGTCGTGCCGGTCGGCATCATCGGCTTTTCCAGGCTGGACGAATCAACGTTGAATGCATTCGACTTCAGTGGAATTGCCCATGTCAGCGAAACCGATACGGACATCAGCGCCGAGAAACTCCTGGCAGTGAACCCGGATCTGGTCATCGACATCTGGAGTTCGTACAACGGTGGAAACTTCGGCAGCATCTGGGGCGACGACATCGTTCGCGTCGAAGAGGTTGCTCCCATTGCCGGTGTCAAGATCACCGACGGGGCGCAAGCGGCGTTGGACAGCTTCAGTTCGTTGGTCCAGGGTATCGGCGGCACCGACACCTCGCCGGTCTATGCGGCAAAACGGGAAGAGTTGAGTGCGCTCGGTGACCGGGTGCGTGACTTGGCCACATCGCGAACGAATATCTCTGTTGCATATGTGATTCCGTTGGAGTCGAGCCTTGACTATGCGGTGCCGGGATGGACTCCGCTCGGAAGTATTCTCGAAACGATGGGCGTCGAATTCGCCAAGCTCGACAGCGAGGACGGTTTCTGGGCATCAGCGAGTTGGGAAGAGCCAGGCGCCTTTCCGGCTGATCTCCTCCTGATTCCGCCGACTTGGTCGGATGCACCGGAGCTCAATTCGCCGACTTTCACCAGGCTTCCGGCTGTGGTTTCGGGTCAGGTTGCGTCGGTCGAACTTCGTACGGGGTACAGCCTGACGGGCATCACCGAGCAGATGAAGCGTTTTGCCGACGTCTACGAGAAAAGCGAGAAAGTCACCTGAGCAGCGTCACCGCGGTGCGTGATCTCGCAATGATCGATTGACCCGGTCGAAGATGTCGATGGCAGCGGACAATGTGTCGAGGTCGCCCTCGTCGAGGGACGCCAATTCTTCGGCGAGAACGCCGATGCGTAGTTCGGATCGACGGTCTCGTCGCGCGCTTCGCTCGTCCTTCACGAAAAGTGTGCTCACTCGGCCGTCCGTGGGATCGGGTCGCCGTTCGATCAGGTCTTTGTCGGAGAGTGTGCGCACCAGCGTGCTGACGGTGTTCGGGCGTCTGGAGAGACGATCGGCGACCGCCCCGATGCGAGTGCCCGGATGGTGTGCGACATCGTGAAGTACTTCGGATTGTGCCTCTGGCAGAGTCGCGTCGGTACCCGACGTATCCATGTATTCCCGCAGCGCTCGACGCAATTCGAACGCCGCAGCGATGAGTGATCTCGATGCTTCTTCCGCGGTGGGCATGCGATCGGAGTAGCGATCGACCCCGTGTGATCCACGCCCTGGAACTGTATCTGACACAGATATAGTTTACAGTTCTTCAAAGGGTAGGGTCACCTAACCATGACGGAAGATGAAGCTGTCATGCTTCACGACGTACGGGACACGATCATGAATTTTCGAAAGAAGTCACGCAGTGTAATGCTGATCGGCGCACTGACATTGGTGGCAGCTCTCAGTGGCTGCTCGAGCGAGGACGCGTCGCCCACAGATGCCGAGATCAGTGCGTCAGCTCCGGCGGACTCTGCGTTTGTCGCTCCGCGAGAAGTCCCGGTTGGAATGGGGAGCGGAAAGTCGGACGGCGAGTTCCCTCGTACCGTCTCACACTTCAAAGGGGACACCACGATCGAATCGCAGCCCGAAAAGGTTGTCGTCATCTCGACCGGGCAAGCAGATGCACTCCTGTCGCTCGGTGTCGTGCCCGCAGGTTCGACGCGTGGTGACGGTGCGGACCTGGTGCCTCCGTACTTGTTGTCTGCGTACCCCGAATTCCGTACTCAGCTAAGTGATGTCGTTGACACAGGTGGACGCTTCACACCGAATTTCGAAGCGATCGTCACGCTCGATCCTGACCTGATCTTGATGAATGTTGCAGGAAAGGACGCTGATTCGCTGTACGACCAGCTTTCGGCAATTGCGCCCACGGTGGCAACACAGGGAACCGGCGTCTACTGGAAGCAGGACTTCCTGCTGGTTGCCGACGGGGTAGGTAAGACGCAGCAGGCGATGGCACTGCTGGATACCTTCAATACCGATGCCGCGGCCCTCGGTGCTTCCCTGTCGTCGCCGCCGACGGTGTCGTTCACGCGCCAGAACGGAAATCGTCTGCGCATCTTCGGTATTCCTTCGTTCACCGGCAGTATCGCCGAGGATGCCGGCTTGACCCGTCCGCAGTCGCAGCAGTTCGACGATACTTCCCGAGACATCAGTGAAGAAGAGTTGAATGTGGCGGACGCCGACTGGATCTTCTACGGCGTGCAGGGCGGGGACCCGGCGACATTGACGAACGCGCCGTTGTGGGCGCAGTTACGTGGTGTGGTCGCCAACCATGCCGTCGCTGTTGACGACGACGTCTTCTACCTCAATACCGGGCCGACTGCGGCTCGTGAAGTGCTGAAGGTTCTGCAGAGCACACTGCAGCGGTAGTAATTACTCGGGAATCTCGATTTGTTCAGCCTGGACGGTCGGTACTCGCAGTGAGCGCAAGTAATTCACAGCGATGGGTAGAATCGAGACGACGACGACAGCGATGAGGATGATTTCTATGTGGGCGCGAACGAACTCGATTCCTCCGAGCATGTAGCCGAGTACCGGAACGAGAACTCCCCAAGCGAGTCCTCCGATGACGTTGTATGTCAGGAAGGTTCGATACGGCATCCGTGAAGTACCCGCCATTACTGGGGTGATGGTTCGGATGACGGGAACAAATCGCGCAAGGACGACGGTACGAGGTCCGTGCTTCTCGAAGAATGCTTCTGCCCGCGCAAGTTGATCGGGACCAAGTCGCTTGGCTCCAGGTCGATCGAAAACCGCAGGACCCGCTGCGCGTCCGACAAGGTAGCCGCATTGGTCGCCGACCACAGCGACGATGGGGATAGTCACGAGGAGAACCCATAGTGGAACGAATGGCTGCTCCTGTGCGACGAGGACACCAGCTGTGAACAAGAGCGAATCGCCGGGAAGAAAAAACCCGAACAGAAGACCGGTTTCGATGAATACCGCCCCAAGCAAGCCGATCAGACCGAACGTGGAGAGCAGGGTATCGGGGTTCAGAATTCCGCTGGTGAGTGCGAGCGTCATACGAGCGCCCGATCGCGAGAGGCAGAGGAAGTGCGGTCGGTCGTCTTGGAGCGGCCTTCGACGAACCGGAAGACGGCTCCGCCCACGGTGACTGCAAGCGTTGCGAGAATGGCCCCGGCGATGACGTCGGTGAGCCAGTGAACTCCCAAATACAGGCGAGTCAGGGCTACGACGATTGTGACTGTCACGGCGAGGAGCATCAGCAGTCTCTTGACGGCGGGTGTGCGGTGCGCGCTCAGAACGAGGACGACGATGCCGAACAGTGCAGCGGTCCCGGTGACGTGACCAGACGGGAACGAGTGGTCGGTCTCGAGAAGCACCTGGATGTTGGTCGGCGGACGTTCGCGACCGACGAGCGCTTTGATTACCGTGCTGGCGACCGCCGCGGCGCCAACCGTTCCGATCACGATCAAGCCCGGAACGACCGAACGCGCTCGCCAGGAGATGAGCACTCCGCAGGTGATCCCGAGCAGCGCGGTGGCGACGGGGCTACCGAGATCCGTGACGGCGACCGCGATCTGGTTCAGGGCGCCGCTCCGGTGATCGACCATCCAGTCGGTCACCGGCCCGTCGAAGCTCGTCAACCATCCGCTTCCATACACCTGGATCGACAGCGTCACCAGTGCAAGCACGAGTCCGCACGTGCGAAGGGCTGTAGACCGAACGCTGGAAGCTCGGTAGATCGAACCGAACGCGAACAGAGCTGCGGCCACCACGATTGCGGCAACCGCGATCTCTGCGGTGGTGCTCTCGGTCAGGACTTCGGTGACCACGTTTCGCACGGTCGACACAGTTGCAGGCATGAATGCAGTGTGACGAGCCGAAGCTGAAGAAACGCTGAACGGAACTCGGCCCTGGGTCTACCGTCTGCTCTACTGGGTGCATCCGAACAACTGCGTGGCGACGAAACGGGGCCGGTGGTGCGAGTACTGGTGGTCGAAGACGAAGTGCGCTTGGCCGAGACGATCCGGCGGGGATTGGTGGCCGAGGGATTCGTGACCGCCGTCGAACTCAACGGTGACGACGGATTCGCGACTGCGTGCAGTGACGAATTCGACGTGATCGTTCTCGACATCATGTTGCCGGGCAAACACGGGTACGACATCGTGCGGGATCTACGCGCCCGGGAGATCTGGACGCCGATCCTCATGCTGTCGGCAAAGGACGGCGAATACGACCTGGCCGATGCATTCGATCTCGGCGCCGACGACTACCTGGTCAAGCCATTCTCGTTTGTCGTGCTTCTCGCTCGGCTGCGAGCACTGGTGCGTCGCGGCGCTCCACAGCGTCCGGCGATACTCTCCGTTGGAGACCTGTCCCTCGACCCGGCCAAACATCAGGTGAGCAGAGCGGGAATCGAATTGACCCTGACGCCGCGGGAGTACAGCGTTCTCGAATTCTTGATGCGCAACAATGGTGTGGTGGTCACGAAGACCGAGATCGTTCGCTCTGTTTGGGACACCAACTACGAAGGTGACGAGAACATCGTCGAGGTATATATCGGTTACCTTCGTAAGAAGCTCGACCTCCCGTTCGGAACTCAGAGCATCGAAACGGTCCGAGGCGTCGGGTACCGCTTTGTCGGCACTGCCTGATCTTCAGTCGTTCGGTACCGGAATCGTCACCTCGAATCTACTTCCACCGCCCGCCCTCTCGCTGACGGAAATGGTTCCGTGGTGCGCCGCAACTATTTCCGACGCGATGGCGAGTCCAAGTCCGGACCCGCCTCCCTGCCTCGACCGCGGCTGGTCCAGGCGGACGAAGCGTCCGAAGATTCGTTCGCGTTCTGCTGCAGGGATTCCGGGCCCGTCGTCCTCGATCACGATGTGGGCTTCGTTTCCGGCTTCGGAGCACTCGAGATACACGAGGGTCTCCGCATGCCGCACTGCATTGTCCACGAGGTTTCGCACCATCCGCGTCAATGCTCTCGGGTCTCCGGAGACCCGAACCGGAGCCACGGCAGCGGCGACCGTAACTTCGGAGATACCGTCGATCCTTTTCTGCTCGGCGAACAAGATGTCATCGAGGTCGACGTCGACGACGATGCCGAACTTTTCGAGTTCGCTTTCGTCCGAGCGTGCGAGAATCAACAGGTCTTCGATCAACTGCCGCATTCGGCGCGCCTCGGGAAGTAGTGCGTCTTCGATCAACGCGTCGTCGAGGAGATCCGGGCGTCGATGTGCCAGTTCGAGGGCCGTCGTGATCGTCGAAAGCGGACTGCGTAACTCGTGTGAGGCATCGCTGACAAATCGTTGCTGGGCCAGCGCACCTTCGTCGAGGCGCGCCAGCATGTCGTTCATTGTTGTTGCCAGTCGGGCTATCTCGTCGTTCCCTGACGGTACAGGCACTCGTTCACCTTGACGCCCACTAGAAATCGACGCTACCCGAGCGCGGATGCGTTCGACGGGAGCGAGGGCCGAACCGACAAGGCGGTAGGTGGCAAACGCAGCCAGCCCCAGGACCAGGGGTCCGACTATGGCTAGCAGAACGGCAACGGTCGTCACCACGGTTTCAACCGGTTCGCGGTCGGCGCCGACGAAGACGGTGACTGGTCCGGTCGGCGTCTGAGCGCCTCGCCCGATCAGCCAGTAGTCCTCGTCGTCGGACTTCTTGACCCTTCCGAGAGCGTCCGACTCGTCAGGGCCGAGAAAACGTTCGGACAGGAGGTCGCTGTCGGTTCCCGGTGATTGGGCGACTATTCGGTGATCGGCGTCGACGATCTGCACGATTCCGATCTGACTGTCTGTGGACAGAAGCGAAGGGTCGAGATCGGCCGGGTTTTTTCCGTTGAGCTGCTGGACCAATTGCGTGGCGCGAGCGTCGGAGCTGTTCAGTGCGGACAGATGCAGGGAGTTTGCCAGCACGAAAACCAGTGCAAGCCCGGCGATCACCAGGCAGAAGGCGATCACGAGTGTCGATGCCACGGTCGAACGGGCACGCACGCTCCACCGGGAGGGGTGCAGAATCGACTCGCCGATGACGTTCATGGCGTCCAGTCTGTACTCTCCGGCGCAATCGCGGTGAACGTTCTCAGCTTCCCTTCAACAACCAGGTGCCACGCTGGCCGACATGGCGTTCACGCGTGAAATGGCGAGCAAGGTCCCAGAGGTCACACTGTACTTCTGGCTGATCAAGATTCTGGGCACGACGGTGGGGGAGACTGCCGCGGATTCACTCGACGCGGATCTAGGTATCGGACTGATCGGCACCGCTGCGTTGACTTCGGTGTTCTTGGTCGTCGCGCTGATCATCCAGTTCACGCGGAAACAGTATGTACCGTGGATTTATTGGCTGGTGGTAGTTCTGATCAGCGTAGTCGGAACGCTCATCACCGACATTCTGACCGACGATCTCGGTGTACCGCTCGAAGTGAGTACGGGAGTCTTTGCGGTTGCCCTGGCCGCTACGTTCGGGATCTGGTTTGCCAGTGAACGGACGTTGTCCATCCACAGTATTCGCACGCCGAAGCGCGAAGCGTTCTACTGGTTCGCCATCCTGTTCACATTTTCACTGGGAACGGCGGCAGGAGACTTGATTGCCGAACAGGTGGACCTGGGGTATGCGAAGTCTGCTGTGTTGTTCGGCGTCGTGATCGCCGTAGTGGCCGCCGCGCACTTCGGCCTGAAACTCAATGCTGTACTTGCATTTTGGATCGCTTATGTTGTCACTCGTCCATTGGGAGCGTCCATCGGTGACCTGTTGACCCAAGACCGAGATGAGGGCGGCTTGGGATTCGGGCCGACGGTGGTGAGCATTGTCTTCACGATCGTGATCGTCGCGCTGGTCGCCTTTCTCACTGGCACCAAAGTCGATGTTCTGCCAGAACCGAGCAATGAACGGCAGCCCGCAGACGCACAAACGGGTGACGCGGTCCCGTAATCGGACCGCGTCACCCGTCTAGAGGATCAGGCCACTCGCTTGGCGGTGCGGCCGCCGAATTCGAGCATCACGGCGCGACCGGTGTCGTCGGTGACGAAGCGTCCCAACGCCCGGGTGGTGTCGGCGCGCGCAGCGAAGTCACGGTCGTTGAGGAAGGCGATCGGGATTGCCGGCGGCCAGACGATGTCCTCGTATTCACCGAGATCCTGCGCGCTGCCCATCCGGATGCCGATTCCCTCGTCACCGGGGGCGACGGTCATCGTCAGTGAGCCGGCCTGATACTTGCCCAGGACTGCGTCGACGGCAGCGGGTTCGGGCTCGACCACGTCGAGGGATGCCGGCGTGGGTAGTTCAGTGAGGTTGGCCATGCACCAGTCGACGATCTTCTTGCCGATTCCGCCGCCGAGGGCGTTGGTCAGCACGGTGACGGCGAAGTTCTTCTCGGGCACTGTCATGAACTCGGAGACCTGGAGGTTGCTCACGTTTCCGCCATGCCGTACTACCTGCGTGGTTCCGTATCGAGTCAACAGCCATCCCAGGCCGACTTCTTCGAACATCATCGCGGCGGGACGCTGCGGCTTCTGCATCAACAACCGGGTGGACTCGTCGAGTGGCTGTCCTTCGCCGGGGTGTTCGCCAGACAGTGCGTAACGTGCCCAGACGAGTTGGTCTCGCACCGAGGACCACATTCCGCCGCAAGGGATCATGCCGCGGTCCAGTCCGGTTTCGTTGGACACGAACGGCACACCGTCGCGGATGTAGTGACCGAGTGCGAACCGGTGGGTCATCACGTCCCAGGACAGGAAGGCCGAGTTCTTCATTTCGAGGGGGTCGAGCACGCGCTGCTTGACCAGCTCTTCGAAGGTCAGTCCGCTGATCTTGGCCACGACATGTCCGGCGAGAACGAATCCGGAGTTGCTGTAGGAGAAGACTTCTCCGACGGGAAATTCTTGTCGCAGTTCGTTCAGCCGTGAAACCGAGCGTCCCAGGGCGTCTTCGCCCCAGCCTGCCGAGAGGCCCGCGTCGCCGGTGAATCCGCCGGTGTGGGTGAGGAGGTGACGCATCGTGACTGTGCGCGTGGCTGTTTCGTCGGCGAAGGTCAGTTCGGGGACGTACTCGACCAAAGGGGTGTCGAGATCGAGTAGGCCGTCCTCGACGAGTGCCATCGCGGCTGTTGCGGCGAACACCTTTGTGGTGGAGCCGATCATGAACATCGTCTTGTCGGTGACCGGGAGTTGGGTTTCGACGCTCTCGATGCCACTGGTGACGACGATGTCCTTGTCGCCGTGAACGATGCCGACCGAGACGCCGGGGATGTTTGCCTCGACCCTCCACTGATCGACGAGTTCTTGAAGCTGTTCTTGCATCTTTGATTCCTCGAGTTCGCTGGCGTTCTGTGTTTCGGCGTTCTGTGTTTCCGTCATCGTATGTGTATCGGTCATCGTCACGCGTTAACCCGTGGTAGGAAGCGGAATCCGACGTACACTCCGTCTCGGTGCGGCCGTACCGTCGTCCAACCCGCGGCCCCGGGTTGACGGGTGGTCCAGGTCCCCGGGATCTGCGACGGTACGAGAGTGGCTACCGTTGCAGGCTTCTTCGGAGCTGTCTCGTCTTCCTCGGGATTCGGGATTACGTCGCCGATGACGGTGATCACGGCCTCGTCAGCGGACTCTCCACGACGGAACTCGATTGCTATTCCGCCCGAGCTGTACTTTCCCAGAACCGAATCCGGAATCGACTCCACACTCGCGGGGTTCGGGGCGAGGGCTTGCGGAGGTTCGAGTCCGACCAACGCGGCCGCGGCTTCGGTGAAGAGATCACGGTAGAGGCCGTCGGCCTTGCCGCCGCTGGTCAGCAGTGCGATCGCGACATTGTGGCGGGGGAAGATGCGCAGATACGCGTGCTGGCCGATGGTGCTGCCGTCGTGCCCGAAAATCTCTTCGCCCGACCAGGTTTCGTGGAACCAGCCCAAGCCCCAACCCGACTTGTCCGGGAACAGTTCGCTGATGTCGATTTCGGGTGTGCGCATCGCGGCGGCTGACTTTTCCGACACGATCCGTACGCCGTCGACGCTCTGTCCTTCGAGAAGACCGAGTTCCGCGAACGTGAGTAGATCTCCGATGCTGGCAGTGATGCAACCCGCGGGCCCCATCGAGCGCGTGATCGGCCAGACGGGCATCACGACGGAGTTCCCCGTATGACCCGCTGCCACAGAGTATCTCGGTGTATCTCCGGTCAACGTGAGTGTGTGCGCGAGGCCGAGCGGATCGATGATCCGCTCCTTGAGGATGTCGTCCCAGATGCCGCCGCGAAGAACCTCGACGATACGAGCTGCAAGGACGTACGCGGAGTTCGAGTACGCGAAGCCGTCCTCGAGTGGATGAACCTGACGGAAGTCACGCAGGCCCTCGACGTAGCGTTCGACGACGTCGTCGCCGCGACCCTTGTCGATGAACAGGTCACCGTCGATTCCGTTGCGATGGTTCAGAAGTGCGCGAACCGTGATGCGGGCAGCTGTTTCCTCGTCCTGCAGTGCGAAATCGGGCAGAATCGACCGGACGGTCGCGTCCAGGTCGAGCAAGCCCTCGTCGACCAGCTGCATGACCAGCATCGCGGTCCATACCTTGGTGATGGATCCGATCTGGAACAGGGAGTCGGTGGATACCTCGACCCCGGTGTCTGCATTGATCACGCCGGAAGCCACCGTCGTACGGGTGATTTCCTTGCCGTTGGAATCGAGTGTGAGAATACCGAATTGAGCACCGGTGACGCCGTAACGCTCACACAGTACGTCCAGCGAACGCTTCCACGCGTCGGCTCCGGCAGACGCGTTGGCCAGGCCGGTCTTGGGCAGCTTCGCGGAGGTGTATCGCTTGACCCATTCGATGAGTCGTGTGCTGTAGTCGATTCGGTGCGAGATCGAGCCGTTGACGAGGAACCCGTGGCTTGCACCGGGATACGCCACCAGACGGGTGGGTACGTGCTGCTGGCGCAGTGCGGCGAACCAGGCCTCGGCTTGACCCAGCGGGCACCGCTCGTCCGACTTTCCGTGCAGGATCAGCGTCGGGGTCACCACGTTCTTCACGGCGGCGAGCGGTGAGGCTGCCAGGAGCCCCGCGGAGTTCTCGGGAACAGTCGTGCCGGTGGCGAGTGACGCGAGGTGCGGACCGAAATCGCAGACTCCGGCCATGGCGTTGAAATCGCAGATCAGCCCGCCGGCAACCGCAGCGGCAAAACGATCCGTCGCGGACGTCAGGTGACACGTACTGTATCCGCCGTAGCTGTACCCGGTGATCGCCAGACGGTCCCCGTCGACAAGTCCCTCGGCGACAAGCGCGTCGATCGGCTCGAGGAAGTCGGCTTGGTCGGAGGTACCCCAGGCGCCGTTGACGGCGTACATGAAGTCTGCGCCGTACCCGTCCGACCCACGTGGATTGAGGGTCAGGATGCGCCAACCCTGGGCGGCGAGAACCTGGTGGGCGGGGTGATAGGTATCTGCAACGCCGGTCCACGCGTTGTGCGGTCCGCCGTGAATGTCGAGCAGAAGGGGTGCGGCACCACTGGTTTCGGGAGCGGACAGCAACCAACCATGCACGGTGCGGCCGTCGGAGATGGTGAACTCGCGTTCCTCGGCGGCAAACAGTGTCACCTCGGGGAGTGCTTCTGCGGTGAATTTCGTCAGCGTGGTGACCGCGCCGCTGTCGAGATCGACGAGTGCGACCTCGCCGAAGGACTGCTGCGTGGTGACGATGACGGAGGCGACGCGGGCGTCACGGGCAACGGAGAGCGCCGAGACGACCTCGTTGGGATTGGCGACGAGGGATCGAGAGGTGCCGGTTTCGATGTCGGCCGCGTACAGATGCGTCCATCCACGATCGCGTAGGCAGAACACGATTTCGTCGCGAGTATTCGACAGTGCCGGTGTGCCGCCGGGGTAACCGGGTGCACCGGGCATCACGTTGCGATCGAGATGAGCTGTGAGGGTGACGTCGACCGGTGTCTCGGTTGGGCCGGGGACGGACAGCCGGATCAGGTCTGCAGTTCCGACACGGACCTCGGGAGTGCCGATGGCGACGACCGAATCTCCCTGCGGATGCCACAGTGTGGAGCCCTGCACTCCGGTGGCATGACCGAGTCGCTGCGGGGGAACCGACAGATCGTCGACGAGGATGCGGTAGGCGCTGAACGTGAGGTTCAGATCGCTGTCCGGTTCGAGATTCGCGGTGAAGGCAAGGGCCGTGCCGTCGGGCGACCAGGACGGAACGTCGGCATTCCAATCACCGTCGGTGAGCCGTCGAACTGCCTTCGTCTCCAGATCGACGGTGTGAAGGTGGCGACGGAAGGTGCCGAGCCAACCGGCACCGTCCACCTTGTATCCGAGTCGGTCGGTGACGATGGGAGCATTCGGATCGGCGGAGTCCGAGCGTGAGACCACAGCGGCGAACGCGATGGCATTTCCGTCCGGGCTCCAGGCTGCTGCACCGGCGCCGAGGGGGAGTGATGCTGATGTGGTGAGAGTTTCGGCCTCGCCACCGGCGAGCGGGATCAGGTGCAGCTGCGCGGAGTCGCCGACCTTACGCAGGAAGGCAATCGAGGTTCCGTCCGGAGAGAACCGAGGGGCAGAATCGGCGGGCCCTGCGGTGAGGCGGCGAGCCTGGGAATCGCGGGACACCGCCCAGAGCGATGTAGTTGCCTTTCCGGCAACAATTTCCGAGCGAACGAAGACGACCACGGTGCCGTCGGGAGAGATTGAGGTCTCAGTGGGTGTGACCACACGGTGGAGGTCGTCGAGAACAAATGGACGGTCAGTCATGTAGATCCTTCGAATCGGAGAAATAGATGCAGACGTAAAGCTTTGTCTTCCGGCTTATTTCAGAACGCGAATGCCAGGGCCGGCCAGGGTGCCGCCAACTGGTGCATACAGGGCCGTTGCGCCGTTGAAGAACATGAAGTTCGGCGACGTGGACACCGGAATGACGTCGGACGAGGTGAACAGTGCTTGTTCCGCTTCCTTCCACACCGAGCAGGATTCCTGCCCGGGCAGAACCGAGGCCTTCGCCGCCAGTTCGGCGTACTTTTGATTGTCGATCGATGCGAAGTTGACACCCGACGGTGGGGTGGGGCCGGCGAAGTACGGAACGAAGATGCTGGGGGTATCGCTCTGGACGGTCAGTCCGATCGAGATCGACCATGACGTCAGGTCTTTCGCTGCGAATGTGTTGGAAATGATGAAGTTGTTGTCACCACCACGAAGCTCTACCTTCGCACCGAGCTCCTGCCACTGCTTCATCGCGTATTCTGCTGCTGCAGAGGTGGTGTCGCGGTAGTTGGCAAAGATGACCGTCAATTGCAGCGCTTGACCGTCCTTGGTCAGGACACCGTCGGATCCGGGCTTCCAACCGGCGTCCGCAAGAGTCTTTTTCGCAGCGGCCATGTCGAACTTCGGAACTACACCGGTGACGCTGTCGAAGTCACACGCCCGCGGATCGACTACTGCCAGTGCCGTAGCTCGTGAGCCTTTGCCACCGGTGTTGATGTCCGTGTAATCGTCGAGATCGATCGCTTGCACGAGTGCGGTGCGTACGGCTTCGTCCTTGGTGGGGAGAGCCGCATTGTGGTTGAAGATGAACTGTCCGCTCAGGGTGTTGGACGTCATCGACTCGAGGCCTGAAGCTTCCACACGTTCGATATCCGCGCCGGCAACCGGGGCCGCGTTGACCGTTCCGGTGAGGACGAGATTCGCCGTCGTCGCGGCGTCGGTCACGACCTTGATCGTGACCGTCTTGGGCACTCCGAGCGTGTCCGACGTGGTTTCGCCGTTCGGCCCCCAGTTGTATCCGTCGCGGCGTTCGAGCGTGACGTGATCGTTGGCCACTACTTCGGTGATCTTGAACAGTCCGGTTCCGTTGCTGCTGCCTCGAACACTGGCAGGGTCGTCGAGGGCTGCCTGGCACGCCATCTTGAGAGCGCCGATGCGCTCGAGGAGGAAGGGCGCGGGTTCCGTTGTCTTGATCGTGAGCTCGTCACCATCAGCGGTTGCTACCGCAGTTTCGGGTACGGATGCTCCCAACCACGGCGAGCCGTTGGTCGTGTCGACGACCCAGTTGATGTTGTTTGCCGCTGTCTGGGCAGTGAAGGTCGTGCCGTCTTCACACGTGATCCCCTTTTTGAGGGTGAAGTTCAGCGAAGTTCCGTTCTCGCTCCATTTTTCGGCCAGATACGAGCCCGCTGCGCGGGTTTTGGGGTCGATGGCCAACAACGAGTCGTTCGTATAGCTGTTGATCGCCTGCGTGGCAGTCAGATTGGTGATCAGGGGATGAAGGTTGCCGGGATCGGTGTTCACGATCGTGGTGAAACTGCCGTCCTTCGCGTAGTCGCCGGAAGAATTGCCGCCAGGATCAGAGGTGCTTCCGCACGAGGCAACCGTGAGAACGCCGATCGTGACCAGAGCCGCAGTGGGCACTGAGCGAGCTTTCATCTGATGCACCTTTTGATCGAAGGAAGTCGTTGATCAATGTTGCGCGAGGGACGTGGCCCAGGTCTCGTTGAATCGACTCATGCTGAGCGCCTGAATCTGTCGGATCGTCACAATGGGTGGCCGTCGTTTCTTGCCGCACCACGGTTCGACTACCGTCGGAGTGTGCGCTCAGAATCTCGTCGATCAGATATCCAGACGTTCCATGTCATGGATGTATGGAAGGCCGCGACCGAACGTCAGCGGACACATGGTGACGTCCTGACCTTGGCGGCAGGTCAACCGTCGACGCCCGCGCCGGCGCCGGTGCTACGTGCGACGCGAGAGATTCTGGGCACCGAACTACTCGGGTATACCGAGACTTTCGGGATCCTGCAGCTACGCGAGGCTATTGCGCGCTACCACAGCGAGCGATCGGGAATCGCCGTCGACGCCGAAGACGTGGTGGTGACGACCGGTTCGTCCGGGGCGTTCACCTTGCTCTTCCTGGCCGCGTTCGACGAGGGCGACACCGTGGTGGTTGCTCGACCCGGATATCCCGCGTACCGCAATACCCTTGCCGCTCTCGGCTGCAACGTCGTCGAACTCGACTGCGGGCCGGCAACTCGATACCAGCCGACAGTGGAAATGCTCGAGGCTTTGCCGTCGCCGCCTGCCGGTCTGATCGTCGCGAGCCCGGCAAATCCCACGGGCACGGTGATCTCGCCCGAGGAGCTCGCTGCATTGGCGACGTGGTGCGAGCAGCACGGAACTCTTCTGATCTCGGACGAGATCTACCACGGCATCGGATACGGCGATCAGCACACGTCGAGCGCCTGGGAGACCTCACGCGAATCCGTCGTGATCGGCTCGGTGTCCAAGTACTTCTCGATGACGGGTTGGCGACTCGGGTGGATGTTGGTGCCGACCTATCTTCGGCGCCCGCTGCAGAGACTCGCGTCGAACATGACCGTGTGTCCGCCCGCGATCTCTCAGTACGCCGCCGTCGAGGCGTTCTCGGACGAGGCGAAGGTCGAGTTGGACGGGCACGTTCAGCGGTACGCCGTCAATCGTGAACTGTTGTTGACCGGGTTGCCGAAACTGGGCATCACCGAGTTGGCTCCCGCCGACGGTGCGTTCTACGTCTACGCGGACATCGGCCATCTGTGTGGCGACGAGGGCGCCACCGCGTGGTGTGCCCGGTTGCTGACAGATACCGGGGTCGCGCTGGCACCTGGAATCGATTTCGACACCGTCCACGGAAACCGGATGGTCAGACTCTCGTTCGCGGGTGCGACAGCCGACATCCAGGAGGCACTGACCCGCCTCGAGAAGTGGCTCGGGTAACAAACAGCAGGGTCTTCGAGCTGTTTCGCCATGCGGAGGTGCCCTCTGCTGGCACGATGTCGTGGTGTCTTCTGCAGCTACGCCCAAGGGCGAACGACGTCGCCAAGCTCTGGTGGCGTCCGCTGCTGAACTTTTGCTGGAGGGCGGGTTCGACGCCGTTCGTCACCGAGCGGTGGCAACCAGAGCTGACCTTCCACTGGCTTCGACGACCTATTACTTCGACTCACTCGACGATCTGATCGCGTGTGCCGTCGAGCTCAACGGCAACGCCGACATGGAAGCGATGCGCGCCAGAGTGGCTGCGGTGACCCAACGTCGGCGGGGCGCGGAATCAACCGTCGAACTGTTGGTCGAGCTGCTGCTCGGAGACGAAGAGAAGCGGCCGGAGAGCCGCGAGCGTTTGATCTCGCGCTACGAACGATTTGTGGCATGTGCCCGTCATCCCGCACTTCGTGACGTGCAGTTGCGCCTACGAGCCCAGCTCGACGACCTGTTGACCGATGCGCTTCGACGCTCGGGCCGGTCGGCTCCCGAGGGGCAATTGCGCCGTCTTGTCGCGATGGTCGACGGTGCGATGATCACGGCTCTGGGGGAGTACGACCCGGACCCACGGGGGTTGGCCAGGGGAATGCTCTTGGAATCGATCGACGTGATGGCGCCGCCGGTCTAGCTCGGTCTCTATCGGGGGTAACGGCACTGCTTGGCCCCCGTTAGACTGAGGCCTCGTGAGCCGCATCCCGAATGTCCTTGCCAACCGCTACGCCAGCCCGGAGCTCGTTGCTCTGTGGTCTCCCGAGTACAAGATCGTGCTCGAGCGTCAATTGTGGGTGGCGGTGTTGCGTGCGCAGGCAGAGCTGGGCATCGACATTCCGGCCGACGCCATCGACGACTACGAGCGTGTCATCGACAACGTCGACCTCGAGTCCATCGCGGACCGCGAGCGGGTCACCCGCCACGACGTGAAGGCACGCATCGAGGAATTCAACGCACTTGCCGGGCACGAGCAGGTCCACAAGGGCATGACCAGCCGCGACCTCACCGAGAACGTCGAGCAGCTGCAGATCGTGCGTTCTCTCGAACACGTCTACAGCCACGGCATCGCCGTTGCCGCCCGCTTGGGTGAGCGCGCTGCCGAGTACTCGTCCATCGTCATGGCCGGCCGCTCGCACAACGTCGCAGCTCAGGCCACCACCTTGGGCAAGCGTTTCGCTTCGGCCGCCGACGAGCTGCTGGTTGCACTGACGCGTCTGCGCCAGCTGATCGACCGGTACCCGCTTCGTGGGATCAAGGGCCCGATGGGGACCGCTCAGGACATGCTCGACCTCCTCGACGGCGATGCGGCCAAGCTCGAGCAGCTCGAAGCGAAGGTTGCGGAGCACCTCGGATTCGCTCACGTGTTGACCAGCGTCGGCCAGGTGTACCCGCGTTCCCTCGACCACGACGTCATCTCCGCGCTCGTCCAGGTCGGCGCGGGCCCGTCGTCGTTTGCACACACGATCCGCCTGATGGCCGGCCACGAGTTGGTCACCGAAGGCTTCCAGCCCGGCCAGGTCGGCAGCTCGGCGATGCCGCACAAGATGAACACCCGCTCGTGCGAGCGAGTCAACGGACTTCAGGTGATCCTGCGCGGATACGGCTCCATGGCAGCCGAGCTTGCGGGTGCACAGTGGAACGAGGGCGACGTCTTCTGCTCCGTCGTGCGCCGCGTCGCGCTCCCGGACGCGTTCTTCGCGATCGACGGCATGTTCGAGACCTTCCTGACCGTGCTGATCGAGATGGGCGCGTACCCGGCCGTCATCGAGAAGGAACTGACCAGGTATCTGCCGTTCCTCGCCACGACGCGCGTGCTCATGGCCGCCGTCCGCGCCGGCGTCGGACGCGAGACCGCACACGAGGCGATCAAGGAGAATGCCGTCGCAGTTGCGCTGGCGATGCGTGAAGAGGGCAAGGAGCCCGACTTGCTCGATCGCCTTGCCGCCGACGACCGTTTGCCGCTCGACCGCGTTGCACTCGACGAGGCCCTGGCCGACAAGGCTGCTTTTGTCGGTGCCGCTTCGGCTCAGGTCGATGCCGTTGTCGCCGAGGTGCAGAAACTTGTCGACGCCAACCCCGAAGCTGCGGCGTACGCGCCGTCGCCGATTCTGTAAGGGCTACGCCCCGTGCGCCTTTTCGGTGGTCACCACTACCGAAAAGGCGCACAGGGGCCGGAGACCATGGACTGCATCTTCTGTTCCATCATCGCCGGTGAGGCCGAGGCCAGCGTCGTCTACGACGACGCGAATGTCCTTGCCTTCATGGATATTCGGCCGTTCACATCCGGCCATCTCCTGGTCGTGCCGAAGCGCCACGCCAGTGGATTGTCCACGCTCGATCCCGACGACGGTGCCAGGATCTTCGCCGTCGCGCAGAAGATCGCCGCGGCGATGCGTACCGGACCTCTCCCCGTCGACGGAGTGAATCTGCACCTCTCCGACGGAGCTGTTGCGGGGCAGGAAGTCTTCCATGTTCATCTGCACGTCATTCCGCGAAATCGCGACGACGGCTTCGGCCTGCGTGCACTACCTCGCACGCCCAATCGGGCAGTTCTCGACAGCACGGCTGCCGTCATTCGCGGTGCACTGAACTAGCGGTGCCAGCCAGTTTCAGGGACTGCCGATCAGTTCGACAACGGAGTCCAGAAGGACACTGCGCCAGCACAACCAGTCGTGGCCGCCGTCGAAGATCCGACACGATACTTGCGCTCCTGCGGCCTTCAGTGCCTGTGCGACCGCTGCGCTGTGCCCGACCATGTCGGACTCGTGCTTACCTACTTCGAGGACAACGCGTAATCCGTCCGGTACGCCGTCGCGCTCGATGCGTGCGGCTATGTCTCCACCCGGCGGGCCGTTTTCCCCGCGCTTCAAGCCGGTTGGCCACCAGAACGAACCGGACCCGCTGGCGACCAGCGCGAAGTGTTCGGGGAATTCGAGTGCTGCGAACATCGAAGCCAGGCCGCCGAAGCTCTGCCCCGAGACCACCGTTCGCGTTCGATCAGACGAGAAAGGTGTGACGGCGCGCACCTGCGGAAGCAGTTCGTCGACGACTGCACTCCAGTAGTCGCGGTTGCACGGCAATTCCTGCGAACGGCGTTGATTGTCAACGGAATCGATGGCCAGCAGAACGCAGGATTTCAGTTTGCCGGTCTGGACCGCACGATCGAAGGCGGCGCCTGCCGGCATGACCTCGGCCCAGTGACGCCCGTCGAGAAGTATCACGAGCGGCCGTTCTTCGAGCGGTGTCAATCCGTCGTCCACGGTCTCGTAGATCCACACCGGCCGCTCGACGTCCAAAGTCGAACTAGCCCAGGTGAGCTGTACCGACTTCCTGAAAACTGGAGCATCCCACCCGAACTGGACCGGCGCCAAGGGCATCTCGGCGACGGAACGCCTTGTGTCCACACCTGCGGAAAGCGGATTGAGTGGGTCGGCAATTCGGTGCTCGAGCAACCCCAACCAGCGTGTGCGGCGGGTCGAGTCTTCCTTGCCTGCTCCCGGATAGTCGAACTCGTCGACTACGGACTTCGGTACCGGGATGATGCTGTAACTGCTACGCCAGGTGTTCGAGACTTCGGCGGTGTAGAACCACACCGGACTGTCTCCGAGTCGCTGCATCACGCTGAGTTGTTCTGCGTGATGGTCGGTCAGCGAATTTGCATCCAGGTAAACGCGCTCGACCTCGGTCTCCTCGGGCTGACGCCAGAGGAACGTAACTCGAACAGTCTGTGTATCAACGCTTTCGATGATCGGCGTTCCTTGTTGCACTATCCGATTCCAGGACGTCTCGATGTCGGGCGAGGCTGCGAGGGTAGCGGACAATTCGGTCACCGCCTGAGTTAGCATGAGCGCAGCCTAACCTAATTTGATGGGCTTTTGAATTCGAGGAGTGGTCCGCCAGTGGGCGTCACAATGAAAAAATCACGCACCCTGAAGGTGCTCTCCGCAGTCTTGGTGGCAGGGTTCGCCCTCGTCGGTTGTAGTTCTGCGGATGCCGATTCCGATGCTGACTCAGCTGCATCGCAGGGTAATTGGCCGCGTACCGTGGAAACGCCGAAGGGGCCGGTGGAGATCACGTCGAAGCCGGAGAGGATCGTCTCGACCAGTGTGACGCTGACGGGCACGCTGTTGTCGATCGACGCTCCGGTGGTGGCTACCGCATCGACGGGACCGAACACCGACGTCTCGGATGCGCAGGGGTTGTTCACACAGTGGGGCGACATAGCAGAAGAACGCGGACTCGCAGTGTTGCCGATGGGCGGTGCGAACGCGGAATCCGTTCTGGCGCAGAACCCGGACCTGATCGTCGTCTCGGCAACTGGAGGTGACTCCGTCGTCGATCTGTACGAACAGTTCACGGCCATCGCGCCGACAATCGTGGTGGACTACGGCGGAAGTAGTTGGCAGGAAGTCGCCGCTGTGCTGGGTAAGGCGACAGGTCTCGAAGACAACGCGGCGGCCACGGTCGCGAAGTTCGACAGCGCAGTAGAGGCCGCGAAGGCCAAGATCACACTTCCCCCGCAGCCGACCACTGCGCTGGTCTACTACGAGGACGGCAGCGGTGCCAACATCTGGACGCACGAGTCGGGGCAGGCGAAGTTGCTCACGGCGATGGGTTTCACGGTCGCCGACATTCCCGAGTCCGCGAAGAGCAGTGAATCCATGGGTAAGCGCAAGGACATCATTCAGGTCTCGGCGGAGAACCTCTACGACGGTATCTCGGGCAACACCCTGATCTTGGTCAGTGCCGACGACGGTGCGGTGAAGGCGGTCGAGGCACTTCCACTGTTGGCCCAGCATCCGGCAATTCGTGATCACCACGTCTATGCCGTGGGTCTGGACACCTTCCGTCTCGACTACTACAGCGCAACCAACATGGTGAACCGGTTGGTCGAGCAGTTCAGCTGAGCCATAAGTACTAGGCCTTTCACCTTCAACTAGTGCTTTGGTAGGAGCCGGGAATCGAACATTCCCTTCACGTTCGCCGAATGTGGGACCAAGTGGTGCGCGCATGCCACCATGAACGTCAATCATCGGATGCGGAATGGGGAGTGGATGTTCGACTCGGCTGGTCAGAATGCCCCGGGGCAAGCCCTGGCATCGCGAGGGTGGGGACGTTTCAACCTGAACAACCCGGCCACGGCGGCCGTGATCGTCGGCCTGCTGAGTGTGCCGTGGGTGTTCGGTCTCGCCAGTCTCAAGACTGAACCCGAGACGAGCAATCGAGTGCTGAGCGATCCGGGAACCGTCGTCGGCATCATGGGTTTCCTGACGGTGTTGACCGTTGTGGCGTGTGCGCGCCGGCGGTACCCGATCGCGTACTACCTCCTGACGTTGGCAGGATCCGGCGGATTGATGCTCTTCCTCGGCAGTCGATCGCTGGGGGCCACGCCGCTTTTCTGGTTCGCGATCATGGCAGTGTCCATCCGAGTGACAGGCATGCGCCTGGTCGGACTGCTGGTCCTCGGAATGGCGATGGACGTGATCTTGGCGATGTATCTCACCGAACGGGACGGGCTGACGGTCGCCGAGGTTCAGGTGGGGGAGTTGCCTCACTTGTTCCTCGAACCGGCGGCAAACACCGTCACGAGTTTTCTGGTCGTCGCAGCCATGGGAAAGATCGTCGCGCGCCTGCGAAAACAAGCAGTGGAGAACAGTCAGGCAGTAGCGGATCTGCACCGGGACCGCGAACGCAAGATTGCGAATGCCGTTGTTGCCGAACGGCAGGACATGGCACGTGAACTGCACGATGTCGCTGCCCACCACATGACCGGCATGATCATCCAGGCTCGTGCCGCCGACAAGTTCTTCTCGAGCAATCCCGAACAAGCACAAGCCCTTCTGGGGGGCGTCATCGAGCAGGGTCAGCGGGCCCTCAACAGCTTGCGGCAGATCGTGGGGATACTTCGCCTGGGTGAGGAAGACCCCGATTTCCCGACGCCCATGGTCTCCGACATCGACGAGTTGGTGGACGACTGCAAGCGCACCATCTCGTCGATCTCGTTGGAGAAGGTCGGCCGCTTCGACGACCTGGACAGCGGAGTCCAGTTGACGTGTTACCGCATCGTGCAGGAGGCGTTGTCGAACGTCCTTCGCCATGCGCCGGGTAGCGAGTCCAAGGTGTGTCTGAGTCGAGAAGCCGGTGCGGTGAGGGTACGGGTGGTCAATACTCTCGGGAATGCTCGCCCGGCCTCCGACGGGCAAAACCTCGGAATTGTGGGAATGCGCGAACGCGCGACGCTCATGGGTGGTCAACTGGACGCCGGACCGAATTCGGAAGGTGAGTGGGCTGTGCAGGCACTGGTGCCGGTGAACGGGAGGATCAACGCATGATCGATGTCCTTATTGCAGACGACCAGCAGGTGGTACGGCAGGGGTTCGAGCTGTTTCTCTCCGGTCACCCCGAGATTCGCGTCGTCGGGCATGCCAAGACGGGAGTCGAGGCGTACGAGCAGGTGCGTGCACTGCGTCCGGACGTCGTGCTGATGGATATCCGAATGCCGCACGGCGACGGGTTGACTGCGACCCGGGAGGTCCTTGCCGAGTTTCCCGGGACCCGCGTCATCGTGATCACCACGTTCGATCTCGACGAGTACGTTTTCGAGGCGCTCGACAGCGGTGCCGCAGGGTTCTTGCTCAAAGACGCCGATCCCGAAGAGCTCTCGTCGGCAGTGTTGACCGTGGCCGAAGGTGGCTCGGTGCTCTCGCCGAGATTGACGTCGAGACTGATCGTGGAGTTCGCGAGGCGCAAGCCGGCACCGATGTCCACGGCGCGCTCCGGATCGGATCACGGTCTCAGTGCGCGTGAAATGGATGTGGTGCAGTTGCTGTCACAAGGCTTGGGAAACAACGACATCGCAGATTCCCTCAGCCTCGAACAGAGCACGGTGAAGTCGCACATCAGCAACATCTGCAAGAAGCTGCAGGTGCGTACCCGTGTGCAGATCGTCATCTGGGCGTACCGAAACAACGTGATCGCCGTATCGCGCTGACGCACGGGACGCTGCGGCGCATCCGCCGCGGCACGGGCAGAGAAGTACACGTGCCCCGGGTCCGATCCCTCGTCGAACCCGGGGCATCCGTGCCACTCAGCCCAGCAGTTTGGCTTTGAGCGTCATGACAGTCGCCGGGCTCAGACCCAGGCCCTCGGTCAGGTACCGATCGACCGACCCGTAGGTCTGGTCCAACTGGGCGAGACCGGCATCGAGATAGCTTGCCTCGACACCCAACAGAGGCTCCATGTTGACGGCCATCTGTTCGCCCAGGCTCGCCGCGATGCCCGCGCGCGTGGCCTTCATGCCTTCGGCTGTGTACTCGTTGGTCAGCAAGTAGTCGTTCATGATCACCGAGCGGTCGACACCGGCGATACTCAGCAGCAGAAACGACGTCCAGCCGGTGCGGTCTTTGCCTGCGGTGCAGTGGAAGACCTGTGCACCTTCGGTTTCCGCGAGACCCGTGAGCAACTGCGCGAACCCGGCTCGCTCCGTCGCTCCGGTGACGAAGGCGCGGTTCATGTCCTGCATCATCGATCGTGAGTCCTCGGGGGACTTGATCTTCGCGATCATCTCGGCGATGTTCCCGGACAGGATCGGAATGTTCTCGTACGCAACCCCGTCGGGCAAGACATCGGGCTTACTGGCGATCTCGGGTTCAGTGCGCAGATCGTAAACCTTTGTCAGTCCCAGCTTTTCGAGATTGCTCATGTCATCGCCCTTGGGCGTGATCGCGTTCGCGCGGTAGAAGACTCCCTTGTTCACGGGCAGGCCGAAAGTCCCCGAGTATCCGGCGCCGGTGCCTGCGACGTCGCGGAAATTGTCGATCCCGGTCAGCCGCGGCGCATCTGGGGTCTGCTCGGAACTGCCGAGGTTGCTGGATCCGAAATCCAGCGAGCCGAACAGCGGAGCCGAGGGGCCAGGTTCGGCCTGCGCGATCGAGGCGCCGAAACCGGTGATGAGAAAGCTACTGGTCAACGCAATGGCCGCGGCAGACCGTAGTGAGCAGGTACGGGTGGATCGGGACATGTGTGAGCCCTTCGTCGAGCGGAGAGAGTGGCGAGTCGATGAGGTATCGCGAAGGCAAGGTAGCGAGTTCGCGTGTCCGATTCGAGAGGAATCTTGCTTTGCTCCCTCTCAGTGGGAGGCGTGCTGCTGTGAGCGTGGGCGGCTCGGGAGGCGCAGTTCATTCCTCGGGAGCTGTGTTTGTGTAAAGGTCCAGTGCCCTGATATTGGTTAGCCTCACCAAATCAATTCCGGAGCAGTCCGGTGCGTTCAGATGGAGTTCAACATGCGGGTTCAAGGTCTGTCGCGGTTTCGCCGCGCAGTGGTGATCGGCGCAGCAGCTGCGCTGGCGGTCGGCGTCGCCGGCTGTAGCAACTCCGAGGAGGCGTCGTCCGAATCGTCGACGACAGCCGCGAGCTCGCAGACCCGTGTCTTCGAGGCACAGAACGGATCCATCGAGATCCCGAGCGACCCGCAACGGATCGTGGCCTGCGGATACGCAGTTCTGCCGCTGATTCAGGCGGGAGCGAACCTGGCAGCAGTATGTGAGTGGACCCGTGAACTCGGCAACATGGACGACAAGACCAAGGCCGCTTACGAAGCTCTGCCGAAGGTCGCACCCGACGGCAACGTCTCCCAGCTCAACTACGAGGGAATCGTCGCTGCCGAGCCCGATCTGATCATCATGGGCGTTCCCGCTCGAGTCGAAAGCCAGCTGGACATGGCGCAGCTCGAGGCGGCCGCTCCCGTCGTCTTCCTGGGACCGACGGTTCCTGCTGATTGGCGAGTGCTGGGCGAGCAGTTCGCCGATGCCGCGAATGTCTCCGACACCTACGGCGAGTTCAAGGACGACTACGACGCCAAAACCGCCGAACTGGCCGCGAAGTACAAGGACAAGCTCGGCTCGTTGACCTTCGGCGGCGTGTGCAACGTCTGCAAGCCGGAGGCCGGCACCTTCTCACGCGAGTACGCGTCTTCGTACACGACCAATCTCTTCGACGGACTCGGACTGCAGTTCCCCGGCACCCCCGCAGACCCCGCCGACATCCACGTCGAACAGGTATCCATCGAGAAGATCGGCGAAAATCTCGGAAATGTCGACGTGATCGTCTACGGCCTCAACGCCGACGGCTCGATGTCTCCGCAGTTGCAGGAGCTGGTCAATTCCGAGCTGTGGAAGGAATTGCCCGCAGTGAAGGCCGGCAACGTCGTCCAGGTCCAGCATTCGCTGGCCGCGACCTATCAGACGGCTCTTCTGACGCTGGATTCGATCGACGAGGGCCTGTCGAAGCTGCCCGCAAACCAGTAGTTCATCGACTGTGACGGTGGCCTCTCGCCTGCTGGCGAGGGGCCACCTGCATATCCGGATGAGCAGGGCGGACAGCTCTCCGATCGGCGAGGACGCTTACCTGTCCCGGCTACCGGGGTTCTGTACGAACTGCGAACGCCCGATAGGGTGACCGGGTGCGTCCTACACTTGATTCCTACACTCATCTGGCCGGTGGCAAGGTCCGTGACCTTTACACGATCGACGACGAGCATCTGCTGCTTGTCGCGAGTGATCGGATCTCGGCCTACGACCACGTGCTCAGCACGCCGATCCCGGACAAGGGTCGCGTGCTCACCGCGATGAGCGTGTTCTTCTTCAACGTCCTCGGTGGCACCAACCACCTGGCCGGCGAGCCCGACGACGATCGCATCCCGGAAGAGGTTCTCGGCCGCGCTCTCGTGGTGCGCTCCCTCGACATGGTTCCCGTCGAATGCGTCGTTCGTGGCTTCCTCACCGGCTCCGGCTTGGTCGACTACAACAACACCGGCGCAGTGTGCGGCGTCGCGTTGCCCGAGGGCCTCGTCGAGGCCTCGCGTCTGCCCGACCCGATCTTCACCCCGGCGTCCAAGGCGGCTCTCGGGGATCACGACGAGAACATCAGCTTCGATCAGGTAGCGGAGAAGGTCGGCCAGAAGCTGGCAGTGCAGCTTCGCGAGGACACTCTCGACGTCTATGCCCGCGCCTCCAACTTCGCAGCCGATCGCGGAATCATCCTTGCCGACACCAAGCTCGAATTCGGTCTCGACTCCGCTGGAAACCTCGTGCTCGCCGACGAGGTGCTCACCCCCGACTCGTCGCGCTACTGGCCTCTCGAAGGCTACGAAGCGGGCAAGGTGCAGCCCAGTTTCGACAAGCAGTTCGTGCGCGACTGGCTCACGAGCCCTGAATCCGGCTGGGACCGTAGCTCGGACACGACACCGCCGCCGTTGCCGCAGGAGATCGTCGACGCGACCCGTGCACGCTACATCGAGGCGTACGAGCGCATTTCCGGTCTGTCCTTCGACGATTGGGTCGGTCCCAGCGCATGAGCCTGATCCCGCCGGTCGCAAAGAAGGTCCCCACCGAACGTACCCATCACGGACACACGTTCGTCGATGACTACGAGTGGCTGCGGGACAAGGACAACGCCGAGGTAGTCGCATACCTCGAAGCCGAAAACGCGTACACCGACGAGCAGACGGCCGCGCTCGAGCCGTTGCGCGAGAAGATCTTCCAGGAGATCAAGTCGCGGACGCAGGAAACCGACATGTCGGTGCCCACTCGCATGGGTAAGTGGTGGTACTACTCGCGCAGCGTGGAAGGCAAGTCGTACACCGTCCAGTGCCGGTGCCCCATCGCCGGTGAAGACGACTGGACTCCGCCCGACCTGACGCCCGGCGTCGAGCTGGCCGACGAGCAGATCCTCATGGACGGCAACGTCGAAGCCGAAGGGCACGAGTTCTTTTCGCTCGGCGCGTTCTCCATCAGCGAGGACGGCACGTTGCTCGCGTACTCGGTGGACATCGTCGGCGACGAGCGGTACACCTTGCGGTTCAAGAACCTCGAGACCGGTGAGATGCTCGCCGACGAGATTCCCGATACCGCGCCTGGCGCCACCTGGGCGATCGACCACAGTCACGTCTTCTACATGACGGTCGACGACTCCTGGCGTCCGGACACGGTGTGGCGTCACAAGCTGGGAACGCCGCAGAGTCAAGATGTTTCGGTGTTCCACGAGCCCGACGAACGGTACTGGGTTTCGGTGGGGTCCACCCGCAGTGAGAAGTACCTGATGATCTGGGTCGGTTCCAAGGTGACCAGCGAAGGCTGGATGCTGGAATCGGCGAACCCGGAAGGCGAATTCCGCGTCATCATCCCACGTCGCGAGGGCGTCGAGTACGGGGCCGAGCACGCCGTGATCGGGGGAGAGGACCGTTTCCTCATTCTCCACAACGACGTCGTCGACGGCATCAAGGCCGAGAACTTCGTGTTGGTGGAAGCTCCCGTGTCGGATCCGACGAACATGACGACGCTGATCGAGCACAGCGCAGACGTTCGGCTGGAAGAAGCCGAAGCCTTTGCCGGACACCTCGTCCTGAGCTACCGACGCGAGGCGCTCACTCGGGTTGCCGTGTGGCCGTTGACGGATGACGGCTACGGCGAACGCCACGAGATCGACTTCGACGAAGAACTCTTCAGCATCGGCATGGGGTCCAACCCGGAATGGGCGCAGCCCACCATCCGGCTCGGATTCACCTCATTCATCACTCCCGGGCAGGTGTACGACTACTACGTCGCCAGTGGTGAACTGGCACTGCGTAAGTCGCAGCCCGTTCTCGGAGACTTCGATGCGAGTAACTACGAGCAGCGTCGCGACTGGGCAGTAGCCGACGACGGAACCCGCATTCCGCTCTCGATCGTGAGGCGCGTAGGTGCGCCGGAAGGTCCCGCGCCGCTGCTGTTGTACGGCTACGGTTCCTACGAGGCGAGCATCGACCCGTCGTTCTCGGTTGCCCGCTTGTCGTTGCTCGATCGCGGTGTCGTCTTCGTCGTCGCACACGTGCGCGGCGGCGGCGAGATGGGCCGTCACTGGTACGAAAACGGCAAGACGCTCACCAAGAAGAACACCTTCACCGATTTTGTCTCTTGCGCAAAGCATTTGATCGACACCGGTGTCACGTCGGCCGACCGGATGGTTGCCGACGGCGGTAGTGCAGGTGGATTGCTGATGGGCGCTGTCGCCAACATCGCTCCGGAACTGTTTGCCGGCATTCTCGCCAATGTTCCGTTTGTCGACCCGTTGACGTCGATTCTCGATCCGTCGCTGCCGTTGACGGTCATCGAGTGGGACGAATGGGGAGATCCGCTGCACAACAAGGACGTCTACGACTACATGCGCTCGTACAGCCCGTACGAGAACGTGGAAGCCAAGGACTATCCCGCCATTCTTGCGATCACGAGCATCAACGACACCCGTGTTCTGTACGTGGAGCCGGCCAAGTGGGTCGCAAAACTGCGCGCCACCAAGACCGGTGATGCTCCGCTACTTCTCAAGACCGAGATGAGCGCCGGACACGGCGGTGTCAGCGGTCGGTACGAGAAGTGGAAAGAGGTCGCGTTCGAGTTCGCCTGGGTGCTGGACACCGTGGGTGCGAACTAGCTCCGGTGTCAATCTGGTTCTGCGTCAATCAGGTTCTGCGGTAACGAACTTGAGGGCGCCCAGCGCGCCCGTACTCGGTCTCCCGGGTGAGCATGCCGTCGTCTGCCAGCTTTTCCAGGTAGCGCCAGGCTGTCACCCGGGACACGCCGACCGATGCTGCCACCTCTGCAGCGGTCACGGGTCCCTCAGAATCCCGGACAGACGCTGCGACGAGTCCGAGTGTTTGAGACGCAAAGCCTTTCGGTGCCGCTGCTCGATCGTCGGACGTTCGTAGCGCAGACATCGCGCGGTCGATGTCGTGTTGACTGACCGCAGACTCTCCAGCGGGAAGCGCTGCACGATATTCGAGGTAGCGCTCGAGCTTGTCGCGGAATGCTGCGAAAGTGAACGGCTTGAGAAGATAGAGGACGATCCCGCGAGCCACGGCGCTTCGGACCACCTCCAGATCGCGCGCCGAGGTAACCGCGATGATGTCCGGACTGGGCCGCAAACCGCCCAGGGCGGAAGCCACGTCGAGACCGCTGGCGTCGGGCAACCCGATGTCGAGCAGGACCAGGTCGATGGGCTGGTCGGTGGCGTTGGCCGCCGTAACTGCACGCACGGCGGCGTTCCCGGAATGAACCACGCCGTGGACCACGAATTCCGGCACACGCTCGACGTACGAACGGTGCGCCTGGGCGATCAACGGTTCGTCGTCGACTATCAGCACACGGATCATCGCGGTGCTTCCGCCTCGCGCAGCGGGATACGGACAACCAGCATGGAGCCCATCGCCGGCTCGCTGGTGAGCGTGCCGCCGTGCCGTTTCACAACTTGAGAGACCAGTGCGAGACCGAGTCCGCGAGAGCCGGATTTTGTGGAGTAGCCACGGCCCTTGGCCTTTTCGAGTGCTTCGGGTGTCATTCCCGGGCCGCTGTCGGCGACGGCAACAACCATCATCGAATCCTCTTCCATTACCGTCACTTCCACCCACGGAGACTCGCTCGCGCGCGATGCGTCAATAGCATTGTCCACGAGATTGCCGACCAGCGTGACCAACTCGCGTGCATTGAGCGAAGGAACCGGACCGAGCGCGGTGTCTTCGGTGATGGTCAGGTCGACCCCGCGTTCGGCCGCTTCACTCATTTTCCCGAGCAGCAGTGCGGCGAGCGCCGGCTCGTGGACCGCATTCATCAGACGATCTATCAACTGTTGGGACACTCGCAATTCATTGGTGGCGAAGGCCACTGCGTCGTCGTTCCGGCCCAACTCGACCATCGTGATGATCGTGTGCAGACGATTTGCACTCTCGTGGGCTTGCGATCGAAGCGACTCGGCAAAACTGCGTACCGAATCCAATTCCCCGAGTACGTTCTGCAATTCGGTGTGATCGCGAATTGTCAGCACGGTGCCAATTCTGTTGCCCTCCCACTCAACCGGGTGTTGGTTGACCACCAGCACACGCTTGTCGGTGAGGTGCACTTGATCCTTCGCGGGAGAGGCGTCGTCGACTCGCATGGTCTCGGGGATGGACGAAAGTGGCACGGGCCCGTCCGGTAGATCGAGGAGGCGACGCGCTTCGTCGTTGACGATATCCACTCGCGCATCTCTGCTTCGGCCTCGCCCGATCACCACCAGACCCTCACCGATGCTGTGCAGGACGGCGTCGTGGTGTTCGTACATGGTGCGCAGTTCATCCGGCGCCATCCCCAGGGTCTGTCGCCGGATACGCCGACTCACCAGAAGTGAACTCAGGAGGGCGGCAAGAAGACCGCCGCCGGCAACGAACAGGATGACCGGAACACTTTGGGCGAACTGCTTGCTGATCTGCTCGCGGGTGACACCGGCAGAAACCAGACCGACCAGGGTTCCGCCGGAATCGTAGACAGGAGTGACTGCGCGGATCGACGGCCCCAGCGACCCGGCGTACGTCTCTGTGAAGGTCACGCCGGCAAGTGCGCGGTCGATGTTCCCGGTGAAGAGTTGACCGATCAGCTCCGGGCTCGTGTGGGTGAACCGAGTGCGATCAGGCGCCATCACCACGATGAAATCGACGCCGGTTGCCTGTCGGATCTTCTCGGTCTGTGGTTGCAGAATCGCGGTCGGGTCCGGACTCGTCAGGGCTGCCGCCGTCGAATCCGACAGGGCGAGAGTCTGCGCTATCGAGCTCACCTGCCTGCGGATCGCGTCGTCGCTGTCTCGGCGTTCGTCGACAACTGCGAGCGCGGCCCCCACGCCGATGACCAGCGCTAACAGCGCCAATTGCAGGAGCAGGATCTGCCTGGCGACGCTCATACGTCGGCCGGTCCTTCGTTCGACCATCGAGCGCCTCCTGAACGTAATGAACACAAACTTCCGGGCCCACCTGTTTGCAACAAGAATTCTCCACGACTCGAAGTGATCCCGATCACTTCACAGATATCCGATCCAAAGGACACCCCATGAGCAGCACGGCAACAGGGACAGTAGACGGTTCCCCACAGCCCGAGGGCACCAAGGCAAAGCGCGACAAGACGCATTGGCTCTACATGAGCGTCATCGTCGCGGTCATCGGAGGCATCCTCGTCGGTTGGCTCGCACCTGAGTTCGGTAAGTCCGTCGGTGTACTCGGCACGTTGTTCGTCAGCCTGATCAAGATGATGATCAGCCCGGTCATCTTCTGCACCATCGTGCTCGGCATCGGCTCGGTTCGAGCGGCAGCCAAGGTCGGCAAGGTCGGCGGCCTCGCACTCGCCTACTTCATCGGGATGTCCACCATCGCACTCGCGATCGGCCTGGGCGTCGGCAACCTGCTCAACCCGGGCAGTGGCCTGAACATCACGCCCAATGCGGCCTCCGTGGCCAAGCTTGCAGATCAGGCCCACAGCGAGGGCGGTACCTGGGACTTCATCGCGTCCATCATTCCGACGTCGATGCTGTCCTCCCTCACAGCCGGCAGCGTGCTGCAGACTCTGTTCGTCGCCCTTCTGGTCGGCTTCGCGATCCAGTCGCTCGGCAAGTCGGGTGAACCGATCCTCAAGGCCGTCGGATACATCCAGAAGCTCGTGTTCAAGATCCTGACGATGATTCTCTGGCTCGCCCCGATCGGTGCTTTCGGCGCCATCGCCAGCGTCGTCGGCCAGACCGGTCTGAACGCCGTCGTCCAACTCGGAACCCTGATGATCGGCTTCTACCTGACCTGCCTGATCTTCGTTTTCGGTGTTCTCGGAACGCTGCTGCGCGCGGTCACCGGATTCAACATCTTCAAGCTGGTCAAGTACTTGGCCCGTGAGTACCTGCTCATCTTCGCCACGTCGTCCTCCGAATCGGCACTGCCGCGTCTGATCGCCAAGATGGAGCACGTAGGCGTCGAGCGCACCACGGTGGGCATCGTCGTTCCCACCGGCTACTCGTTCAACCTCGACGGCACCGCGATCTACCTGACGATGGCCTCGATCTTCATCGCCGACGCCATGGGACAGCCGCTCGCCTTCGGTGAACAGCTCTCGCTGCTGGTGTTCATGATCATCGCCTCCAAGGGCGCTGCGGGAGTCAGCGGCGCCGGTCTGGCCACGCTGGCCGGCGGACTGCAGAGCCATCGCCCCGAACTTCTCGACGGCGTCGGACTCATCGTCGGAATCGACCGCTTCATGTCGGAAGCGCGAGCGATCACCAACTTCTCGGGCAATGCGGTCGCGACTCTCCTGGTCGGCGCGTGGACCAAGACGATCGACAAGGAACGCGTCATCGAGGTGCTCGACGGGAAGATTCCGTTCAACGAAGCCACGATGCTCGACGACGAGGACGAAGAAGAGCAGCACAAACTCGAAACGGCTCCGACCGGCACCAAGCAGTCATTTGTGAGCCATCACTAGATACTTCCGCGCTGCTGAACGTTTGACCGCACAGCAGGCGCGGAACCCGATCTACGATCAGTGATCCTGGTCGTAACGATGAAAGAGACCGCCGCACCAACCGTGCGACGGTCTCTTTCTGTTCGTGGGTGCTATGTGTACCAGGTGGGTTCGGGAATCTCGCCGGTCAGAAAACGACTACCGACTTCACGGCGCTTGTACGCGAGCGGATCGTGAAGGGTATGCGTCCGGATGTTGCGCCAGTAGATATCCAGGCCGACGTCGTTGGACGTGGCTCGGGCACCGGTCAGTTCGAAGATCTTGTTGCTGATCTCCAAGGAGACGTCGGCGGCGCGAAGTTTTGCGGCCGCGATGCGTACGGCGAGGTCGCCGCGAGCCTGCTCGGTGAGGTTTTCGCGAGCGTCGTGGAGCACTGCGTCGGCCTCACGGCTGACCTGATCCACGAAGGCCTCCGCCGCCCACAGCTTCGATTGCAAGTCGCCGTAGCCCTCACGGAGGTACCACTCGTCGGTTGCGATTTCGCGGTTGTCACCGCCGTACGGCCATGGACGCGTACGGGTTCGGGTGTACTCGGCCGCAGTGTCCAGTGCGCCACGGGCGATCCCGAGGTAGAAGTTCGCGAACACGATCTCGATCGCGGGGAAGTTCAGGGTGTTGTAGACCAGAGGTTGGAATTCCTTGTCGACAAAGCCTGCCGCACTTGCCCAGTCGACCTCGACGTCGTTGATCTCGACACTGCCGGAATC
The DNA here is from genome assembly GCF_001942025.1 of Rhodococcus sp. YL-1. Taxonomy (NCBI): domain Bacteria; kingdom Bacillati; phylum Actinomycetota; class Actinomycetes; order Mycobacteriales; family Nocardiaceae; genus Rhodococcus; species Rhodococcus sp. YL-1. The sequence continues at coordinate 1,089,092 of NZ_CP017299.1, forward strand.
GGTGAGGCGCTGTCCGAGATTGTCCCAATCACCGCGGAAGACTATGCCGTCCTGAGCAGTCGGCACGATTGCGAACACATGCGTCGCAGTTCCGTCGATGATTCCTTCGAGCACCGTGAGGTCGGTGACTCGGCCGCCGGTGGAAAACGACTTGACACCGTTGAACACCAGGGTGTCTCCGCGGTCCGCGACGGTGAGGTCGGTGTCTCGAGGGTTGACCGCGCCGCCGAAGAAGAATCGGTTGCTCGTGTACAGCTCCTCGACAGCGGAGATCTGCGGATCGGTTCCGACCAATCTGGCTGCCCATGCCCACAGGTAGTGGTATCCGAGCAGTTGTCCGATGGAGCCGTCGGCGCGGGCGATCTCCCGAACCACCTTGTAGGCGCTCTCCCATCGCTGCCCGCCGCCGCCGAACTCGACCGGGCCCAGGAGTGTCACAAGACCACTGTCCTTGAGTAGCTGAACTTCTCGGAACGGCGGTTCGCCGGCTCGGTCGCGGGCGAGTGCGTCGGCGGCAAGGATGTTGCTCACCTCGCGAGCCCGGTCGATCCAGCCCTCGGATGTGTCGGGAACGCCGACGAAGACTTCGGTTTCACTGGTCACGGTCATGCCTGTTCATCCTTTTCGGTCGGTGCGGTCCCGATGGCCCACACGTAAATCGGTTCGGTTCCGTTGATTTCGTAGTCGCCGACAACTTTGGATTTGAAGACGACCGGATTATGACTGGCCACGGTGCGGGCGTTGCGCCAGAACCGATCGAGATCGAGGTCGCGGCTCACTCCGGAAGCACCGAGTGCGTCGAAGATCTTGGCCGTGGCCGGAACGACGAGTCCGATCGAGGCGACCTGCCCTCGCCCCGAATCGATTTCGGCTGCGATGTTGGCGGCCTTCTCTTCCTCCGGCGAGCCGGAGAATGCAGCTTCGTATGCCCATTGGGACGACTGTGCTGCGTGCAGTGCCACGGCCTCGGCTGCAAAGGCAGCAGAGGACACCTCGCCGACAACTTGCTGGATCTGCGAATCCTGCGCGTATCTCGGAGCGTTGCCGTGACTGAAGGTTCGAGTGCGAGCGGCGACTCGACGAGAGATCTCGGTTGTCGCAGCCTTGGCGATGCCGGCGAGAGTGGCGAGATGGAACAGTTGGTAGAACGCGGTCTGGTATTTGAATCGCGTCGAGAAGTCGAAGATGTTCTCCGGCTGGACTATTGCGTTCTCGTAGACGGACGAGCCGGAGCCAGTCGTCTGCTGGCCGAACCCGTTCCAGTCGTCACTGTGTGTGACACCGGGTTGTCTCGCTTCGACTGCCGCGATCACGAATGCGCCGGTGTCGGTGCGCTGCGAGTACAGGTCGATCCAGTCGGCGAAGATGGAACCCGTGCTGTAGAACTTTGCCCCGTTCGCCAGGAAATGGTCGGCATCGGGTGCGGGCGAGACCTTGGTGTTGGCTTCGCCCAATGCAACGTCGCCGATTTCGGTCCATGCGTTGCCGACCAACTGTCCCTCCGCGAAGCGTCGGAGCCAGATGTCACGCTCCGGGCCGGGGTCGGCGACCAGTCGGTCTTCGACAAACGCGAAATGTCCGCGCAGGGCCTGGGTGATATTGGAATCGGCGCTCGACAGCTCGACTAGTAAGCGGATCAATTGCGGGATGCTCGCACCCGATCCACCGTGTGTTGTCGGCACCCGAACGGCGCCGAAGCCTGCATTCTTGAGTGCGTCGATCTGTTGGAAGGGAAGCACGTGATCGCGTTCGCGTTCGACGACGCCTTGTGCGATGTCCGCGAAGATCGGACGGAATTTCTCTGCCAGTGTTTCGTAGTCGACCTCACTTTTGATCGGATCAGCAGACCGGGGTACGGCATTCGGCGTCAGTGCGGTGGTCATGGGAAGAATGCAAGCTGTAAACACCAGGGGCGTCGATCCTTCATCGCGACCTGATTCGAAGTGTTGTCAGTCCGCGCAAATCTCGGTTCGATGGCCTGCCGGGCACTCTTGTCGAAATCGAGTGGTCAGTGGGGTTGCTCGTGAACGTGCTCGACGGTCCATCCGCTCCATTCGACGGTCCCTCCGGCACCACAATCATGTCGGAACGGCAGCCCTGGAGGACCGGAGCGAACGACGACGCGAAAGTCTCTCCCCTCCAACCGAAGATCGACAGTCGTGTGTTCTCCGTCGACACTCTCGCTGATGCTCTCGAGTGCGTCCGTGGCGACGATGTCGGTGGCGCGTCGGACAGCATGTTCGGCTGCCTGAGCGGCCTGTGACAGTGCCGCCCGGCCGCGCAGGTGCAGCAGCTCCAATTCTCCGGCTAGGTATTTCTCGGCAGCACCGATTGCGGAGTTGCCGTCCAGTCGGCTGAAATAGACTGCGGCAGGCCACGCAATCATGTTGGCCGCGAAACGATCTCCGCCGATGTGGCTGCACTCCCACACATCTGCGATCTGTGCCGCGTTCAGCGCAGACACGACCGGGCGGCCGAGTTCCGCGCAGCACGCATCTTTCTTTCCATGTGTGCAGACTGCGAAGAGCGGTTCCGTGCGGGAGCGGCCGAAGTCGGGTTCCGCTCCGGTGGACATCGATTCGAACGGCAGTACCGACAGGTCCTCGTATCGGTCGACCGCCCCTTCCCGCATCCATTGGCGTGTGCCGTCCGTCCAGGCGAGTACGCACGTCGGGGTGAGGACTCGGCGGTTGCGGGTCCGCCGGATCACCACGACACGGATACGGCCCTGCGCTGCGTAGATTTTTTCGGTGAGCGCGACGGGGAGAACGTCGTCAGGGGCGGACGCCGGCCAGGGGCCGGGGTGCTCGATCAATACCCACAGATGTGTCATTCCGGCGCGACCGACCATCGGTTCGCCGGCGGTCGACGACTGCCGTGTACAGGCGTGAGGGCGTCGACTGGTTTGCGGATTGGCGACAAATTCCGAAAGGCACTGCATAGATCCTTTCCCCAGGACACCGTCGCTGTGGCAGGGGAGGGAAGACATGATGAGGCTCCAGTCTCGTAGGTTAGGCTCACCAGACTATTGGATGGTGAATCCTTTGCTCAGCCGTGGTGAATGCGCGTGGCTGTGACGGTCGGAAGCAGTCGGTAACAGGAGTGTTGGGAATGAAACGCAGTAACTCGCGGGCGAAGTACGTGCTGGGTGGTTTCGTCCTCGCCGCCATCGTGGCAACGACAACGGCGTGTGGCAGTGACGACAAGACGGATACCGGCAGTCAGTCTGCCGACACCGTGCACGCGGTCACCCACGCCCGCGGAACCACCGACGTACCGACGGATCCGCAGCGAGTTGTCGTGCTCGAGCCGGTTCAGCTCGACACGTCGGTAGCGCTGGGCGTGATTCCCGTGGGCACCGCGGTACTCAGCGAGACGACCGGCGTTCCGGCGTACCTCGGTGAGAAGGCGGCGGAGATCGAGATGGTCGGAACCGTCGCGGCACCGAACCTCGAGAAGATCGTCGCACTGAGCCCGGACCTGATCATCGGAACGGAATCGCGGCACGGTGATCTGTACGAGCAGCTCGCTGCCATCGCACCGACCGTCTACATGGCAACTCAGACCGATCCGTGGCAGGACAACGTCCAGTTCGTCGCAGAGGCGTTGAACAAGACCGATCAGGCAGGTGAACTGCTCGGTGACTACACGGCACGCTGCGAGGAAGTGGCGAGCAAGCACAGCACCGAGGGCAAGACCGCTCAGCTGATCCGCCCACGCGACGACGTTCTGACGCTGTACGGACCCACGTCGTTTGCCGGAAGCACTCTCGAATGTGCTGGACTCACGATTCCCGCACGCGACTGGGAGAACTCGATCTCCGTCGACCTCTCCCCGGAATTCGTCTCCGGAGCCAACGCCGACCTCATCCTGGTCACCTCCGCGAAACCGGCCGATGCCGGCACGATGCCGAAGGCCGTCGCAGACAACGCCGGATTCTTCCCGAACCCGCATCTGGTGGACATGTCCTACTGGATCACCGGCGTCGGACCGCTCGGCGGCCTCACCGTTCTGGACGACCTCGATCGCATTCTCGGAGCGTCGAATTAGCAGTGCGCGAAGGAGCAGTGCGCGAGAGAGTCGCTAAGTTGGAGCCTATGACAACTCCAGTACAGAACATCGCGATCAACACCCTCGGTGGCGTGCCCACCTCTTTGGGTGAATACGACGGCCGCGCCGTCCTCGTGGTCAACGTCGCGTCCAAGTGTGGACTGACCCCGCAGTACTCGGCGCTCGAGAAGCTGGCCAGCGAGTACGCCGATCGCGGTCTGACCGTGATCGGTATCCCGTGCAACCAGTTCATGGGGCAGGAACCGGGTACCGCCGAAGAGATCGAGACGTTCTGCTCCACTACCTACGGCGTCACGTTCCCGCTTCTCGAGAAGATCGAGGTGAACGGCGAAAACCAGCATCCGCTGTACGCCGAGCTCACCAAGGCGGCCGACGCCGAAGGCGCTGCGGGAGACATTCAGTGGAACTTCGAGAAGTTCCTGATCGGACCGGACGGCACCGTCGTCAACCGCTTCCGTCCGCGGACCGAGCCTGACGCACCCGAGGTTGTCGCCGCGATCGAAGCTGCGCTTCCCAAGAACTAGAGGTTTCCAAGAACCAGTAGGTGCGCTGAAAACTGCCGCCGGATGATCATCCGGCGGCAGTGTGCTGTTCACCCACAGCTGCCACTATCGGAGTATGTCCGCAGAACTGATCGTGTCGGTATCCGGAATCAGAGACGAGACATGTTATCTCGCTGCCGGATTCGCAGACGAGATGGACACTCGAGGTGTCCGCTTGTCGCTCCTGGTGGCGCCGCGACTGAAGGACAAATACCGACTGGCCGACGACGCGGTGACGACGGCTTGGCTGCGTGAGCGTCGCGAGCACGGCGATGCCATCGTTCTGCACGGCTACGACCAGGCCGCGACCAAGCGTCGCCGAGCCGAGTTCGCCACTCTGTCGAAGCACGAAGCGAAACTGCGACTACTCGCTGCGGACCGCGTTCTCGAGCATGCAGGCCTTCGGACCCGGGTGTTCGCACCGCCGCGCTGGGTGGCATCGCCCGGTGCCATGTCGGTGTTGCCGGAGACGGGCTTTCGCACGATGGCAGGCCTCGGGGCAGTACATGATCTGACCCGCGGAACCTTGCAACGGGGAAGGGTTTTCGGGATCGGCGAAGGCTTCAAGGCCGAGCCGTGGTGGTGTCGCGCATTGGTTCTCGGAGCCGGGCGTGCCGCCAAACGTGGGGGACTGGTCAGATTGTCGATCACGGCCAAGCAGTTGGGAAACGAGGGCCCACGTCAGGCCGTCCTCGACGCCGTCGACCTTGCCCTCTTCCACGAAGCCGACTCGCAGGTGTATCGGTGGAACTCCCCGTCTCAGGAGCTCGGCGCTGCCTGAATTCGGCAGTTGGCAACTATTTGATAGCTACGAGACTATGTCATCTGTCCGGGTTGTCCGAGTGGGCAGACTCTTCGCGTTTTTCCACTTCCTTGCTGGTAGTAGTGCAGAGTGGGTCAAAATCGCATAAAACGGACGATTAATTAGAGCGCTGGGTCAGCCAGCTCTCCCACTGCTAGAGTGCGTGCAGTTAATCTGCCGCTAGTAGATGGGATCGGGATCTCGCCATGCGCACGAGAGTGTTCTCCAAGTCGGCCGAGGGTCTTGTCGCCGTGGCTGTGGGCGCAGTCGTCTGTGCTGCGTTCGTTCCGGCGCTCGCGTCTGCCGCTCCGACCGGCGCGGTTCACATGCTGCCGACGGGCAGTGTCGACGGCGGGTCGAGCGGATCGAGCGGATCGAGCGGATCGAGCGATGGCGTCCGCACCGCAACCGTCGACGATGAAGGTGAGCAACTCACACTGCGCCTTCACAAGATGAACCTGCGGGGATCCGAGTTCTCGATGGCTGTGCAAGACAGCGACGGAGAGCTGACCGACGCGGTGATCCCGGCGCCCCGTTCGTACATCGGCAGCGTAGCAGGGCGTCCGGACGCAATCGTCTCGGCCATCGTCGACTCCGCCGGAACACTGCGCGGGCAGGTGATTTTCGATCGTGGTGTTTCGATAGAGTTCGTCGGATCCGAGGTGGTCGGTCGCAGCACGGCGCCGATCGACGCAAAACCCAAGTGGCCCACCGCGGCCATTGCGCCGGCCTCGGCCGCAAGGGTCGGCAAGACGGTCAAGCAGTTCGTGGTCGGACTGGACCTCAGTGGCGAGTGGTACTCCGCGCACGGCGCAGGCAGTGCCGCCGTCGCTCTGGATCGGGCCGAGGAATCAATGGCCCGCACCGCTGCCATCTGGATCAGAGACGTCGGGATTCGGCCGGTCCTCGGTCGAGTTGTCCTGCGGGCAGATTCCGCCGGCGATCCGTACTCGAGCAGTTGTGAAAATCTCGAGCAGTTGGAAGATCTGTGGTCCGATCAGGTCGGGTCGAGTGTCGATCAGGCGACCGTCGTGTGCGCATCCGGTGGCGGAAATGCCTACTACTCGAAGTTCGAACTCGACCACAGCTACGCGCATGTCGGTGCCGAGTCCGACGGCAACTTCAGCCGCGTTCTCCGCCACGAGTTGGGCCACAACTTCTATGCCGACGACTACCACGGCGGCGGCGCCGAGGGATCGACCATCATGAACGGCAACGAGCTCTCGCGCTTCGACGGCACCGAATTCGCTGCCATCGTCGATGCGGCGGAGGTTGCCTCGGCTCGACTCGACGACGTCGGTCGGTACACGGCAAGCCCGATCCCGCCGTACGCCGCACTCGACACCGCGCGGGTCCGCTCAGGCGGCGCAGTCACCGTCGACGCCGTCGCGAATGATCATGACAGCAACGGAGATTCGATCAAAGTGACCGGCGTCGGGGCAACGTCACTTCTCGGTGGCACCGTGAAGCTCGAAAACGGCGAAGTGGTGTTCGAAGCCGGAACGAAGGCAGGCACCGACAGGATTCTCTACACACTCACCGACGCAGCCGGTGGCACGAGCACCGGCTGGATCATCGTCGATGTGAGTGCGTGAGAACCGAATCAGGCGACTTCGACGCTCGACTCCTCGCCGAGAACTCGGAACTCGGTGCCGTCGGCAGCCATTTCCGAGTAGCGACCGTAGAAGATGCCTGCGGCCTCGTCGCGGATGATCGCTTGATGAATGGGAACCGCAACGCGCGGCGCCACCGCGCGGAGGTAGTCGATGGCCTCCGAGATCTTGAGCCACGGTGCGGCGGCGGGGAGGGCGAGAACGTCGACCTTCTGTTCGGGGACGTAGAGGGAATCGCCGGGATGCATGAACCGTGCCGGGTTGGTGGCGTCACCGAGGAGGAACGCGGTGTTGTCGATCATCGGTAGGTCCGGATGGATGATTGCGTGCTCTCCGCCCGTTCCGGTCACCTCGACGTCGCCGATGCTGAACCGGTCGCCCGGCCGGACGCCGGTCCAGCGCCCACCGAGCTTTTCAGCCGTCTGCGGATCGCTGTAGAGCACGGCGTCGGGATTCGCTTCGGCCAGTTCGGGCAGCCGCGCAGGGTCGGCGTGATCGGGGTGTTGATGTGTCACGAGGATGGCGTCGAGGCCGGTGATGCCTTCGAATCCGTGCGAGAAGTTGCCGGGATCGAAGAGGATCTTCGAGCCGTTCAACTCCACGAGCACACAGGAATGGCCAAAATGTGTCAGTCGCATGATTTCGAGTATGCGCCGCCCCGAAGGGACTCGCAGGCGGGTTTCACAGGTGGTGGCCGTCACGCCCCGATCACTCGATGCGAACCATCTCGGGTCCGCCCGGTAAACTGGCCATCACCCGAGCGTTTCACTCCGGGTTCGCGCACTAGTACCGAGGAGCAGCACGTGGCCCGTGTCGTCGTCGAAGTCATGCCCAAGGCCGAGATTCTCGACCCCCAGGGACAGGCAATTGTCGGGGCACTGTCTCGCCTGGGCTTTGCAGGAGTATCCGATGTCCGTCAGGGCAAGCGGTTCGAGTTGGAGATCGACGGCAGTGTCGAAGACGCCGAACTCGAGAAGATCGCCGAAGGCCTGCTGGCCAACACGGTGATCGAGGATTGGACCGTCAGGCGAGTCGAGGCATGAGCGCACGTATCGGAGTAATCACTTTCCCCGGCACGCTCGACGACATCGACGCGGCGCGGGCAGTGAACCTGGCCGGCGGTGAAGCTGTCGAACTCTGGCACGGCGATGCAGACCTCAAGGGTGTCGACGCGGTCATCGTTCCTGGCGGATTCTCGTACGGCGATTACCTTCGTTGCGGCGCGATCGCACGTTTTGCTCCCGCGATGGGCAAGGTTGTGGAAGCAGCCAAGGGCGGCATGCCGGTCCTGGGCATCTGCAACGGTTTCCAGATCCTCTGCGAAGCAGGTTTGCTGCCCGGTGCCCTGACCCGTAACCAGGGTCTGCACTTCATCTGCCGCGACGAGTGGTTGACGGTCGAAGCCAACAACACGGCGTGGTCCTCGCGATACGAGGCCGGCGCGCAGATCCTCATCCCCCTGAAGTCGGGTGAAGGTCGCTTCCAGGCGTCCGAGAAGGTTCTCGACGAACTCGAGGGCGAAGGCCGCGTCGTCTTCCGTTACTCGGAGGAGAACCCCAACGGCTCGCAGCGTCGTATCGCCGGCATCTCCTCGGCCAACGGCCGGGTCGTCGGTTTGATGCCGCACCCCGAGCACGCCACCGAGGCTCTCACCGGTCCCAGTGACGACGGATTGGGCTTGTTCTACTCGGCCCTCGACGCGATCGTCACTGCCTGATCGCCTGCTGATTTTCACCACTGAACGCCGACCGGAAATCCGGTCGGCGTTCAGTCGTATGTGGGCCCGGTACCCAGAGCTACTGGCTGTAGGAACTGAGGAAGTTGCCGAGTCGCTCGAGTGCCGTCGAGAGATCGTCGGTGTTGGGGAGAGTCACCAACCGGAAGTGATCGGGTTCGATCCAATTGAACGCGCGACCGTGGCTGACAAGAATCTTCTCCGATTCCAGTAGATCGAGAACGAACCTCTCGTCGTCGACGATGCCGAACTTGTCGACGTCGAGCTTGGGGAACAGGTACAGCGCCCCGTCGGCCTGTTGGCAACTGATCCCGTCGATGCTGTTGAGCGTGGTGTGTGCGAGATCGCGCTGGGCCGTCAGCCGACCTTGTGGAAGCAACAGGTCCTCGATGGACTGTCGTCCGCCGAGTGCAGTCTGGATAGCGTGCTGCGCCGGCACGTTGGCACACATTCGCATGTTGGCCAGCAATTTGATGCCTTCGATGAAGCTCGACGCCCGCTCGAGTGGTCCGGTGATGGCCAGCCATCCGGCTCGGAATCCGCACACGCGGTAGGCCTTGGACAGTCCCGAATACGTCAGACACAGAACGTCTCGCCCGGTCATCGTCGCAAGGTTTGTCATGGATCGGCCGTCGTAGACGATCTTTTCGTAGATCTCGTCGGCGAAGAGCATCAGATCGTGTTTGCGCGCTAGATCCACGAAGCGTTGCAGCACCTCCGTCGAGTAGACGGCGCCCGTCGGATTGTTGGGATTGATGACGACAATCCCTCGGGTGCGCGGCGTGATCCGAGCTTCCAGATCGTCGAAGTCCGGTGCCCAGCCTTGGCTTTCATCGGTGAGGTAGTGGACGGGCGTGCCGCCGGCAAGTGAAACCGAAGCCGTCCACAAGGGATAGTCGGGAGCGGGAATCAGGATCTCGTCCTCTGGATTGCAGAGGGCCTGCATCGTCAGGGTGATCAGTTCGGACACACCGTTTCCGAGATAGATCTCGTCGACGGTGACGTCGGTGATACCCCGCGTCTGGTAGTACTGGACCACCGCAGTGCGCGCCGAATACAGTCCGCGAGAATCGCAATATCCCTGCGCGGTAGGGAGATTGCGGATCATGGCCATCATGATTTCGTCCGGAGCTTCGAACCCGAAGGGGGCCGGATTGCCGACGTTGAGTCGCAGGATCGTGTGTCCCTGATCCTCGAGTTCTTCGGTCTTGTCGAGAATTCGCCCTCTGATGTCGTACCTGACATTCTCGAGCTTGCGGGCCTGATCGATGGGTGTGTTCACGCGGTTACGTACCTCTCCGGTTCGGGTGGGTGAGTTGTGTTTCAGATGAGAAGGGCGCCTCAGGGTTCGGTCTGGAAACGGACATTGATTCGCGATAGCGCTAGCGGCGAAAGAAGAGTAGCGCTACTATGATTCGACATGTCCAATGATAGCAGTTCGAGGATTGTCGCAGCCTTGCGTGAGTGGATCGCGACGGCTCCTCCAGGCGCGAAGCTTCCGTCCACTCGGTCGCTCGTCAGCCTGCACGGGGCGAGTCCGGTCACCGTGCAGAAGGCGCTGCGAACACTGGTATCTCAGGGGGTTGTGGAGGCTCGTCCCGGTGTGGGGACCTTCGTGCGCGCGGCGCGCGTCGTGCGACCCAACGACTACGGGTGGCAGACAGCGGCGCTCGGATCGCCGAACTATCGTCTGCAGTTGCCCATGGCGCTGCAGTCCACCTCCAACGACGTGATCGCGCTGCATTCCGGCTATCCGGCCCGAGAGCTGTTGCCGGAAGGTCTGGTTCGTGCAGCCTTCACCAGGGCGACGCGAACCGACGCCGTGTTCAATCGGCCCCTCGCTGCCGGGCTTCCGGAACTGCAGTCCTGGTTTGCCTCCGAATTGGGTTCCGCCACTCCTGCCGGGATCACTCCGCCGGGGCCGAACGACGTGGTTGTACTTCCCGGCAGTCAGGGTGGGCTTGCGACGTCCTTTCGCGCGTTGGTGGGGGAGGGGCGTCCGTTGCTCATGGAATCGCCGACCTACTGGGGAGCGATCCTGGCCGCCGCACAGGCTGGAGTCACGGTCATTCCGATTTCCAGCGGCGCCAACGGGCCTGATCCTGAAGAGCTTTCGCGTGCATTCGAACAGACCGGTGCCCGTGCGTTCTACGCACAACCGAGCTTCGCGAGTCCGACGGGAGCGCTGTGGTCGCCGTCGTTGGCTGACAAGGTTCTCGACACCGTCCGTCGGCACGGCGCATTCCTCATCGAGGACAGTTCGGCGCTCGACTTCGGAATCACCGCAGATCCCAGCCCCATCGCTGCACGAGACGACAGCGGTCACGTCGTCTACCTTCGTGCGCTGACCAAGAGCGTGTCCCCATCGGTGCGAGTTGCCGGATTGATCGCTCGGGGTCCGGCGTACGAGCGGATTCTGGCTGATACACAGGCAGATTCGATGTATGTCAGCGGGATGTTGCAAGCGGTAGCGCTCGACGTCGTGACCCAACCGGCCTGGCGAACGCACTTGCGTAGGCTTCGTCACCAACTCGAGGCCAGACGCGACCTCCTCGTGTCGAGTCTGCGCGAGCACGCGCCGGACGCTCACCTCGACGCCGTACCGAAAGGCGGACTCAACCTCTGGCTTCGGCTCCCGGACACCACGAACGTCGAACGCGTGGTGCAGGACTGCCGGTCGGCCGGCGTCATCGTCGGGGCCGGTGACGATTGGTTCCCGGCAGAACCGACTGGAAAGTTCTTGCGGCTCAACTACGCCGGACCGAACCCGGGTGAGTTCCCCGACGCCGCCCGCATTATCGGCCGAGCAATCACGCAACATATGTAGAACTTCACCTCGCTGGTGGTTGACCTGAACTTCCGTTGAGGTTTTATCGTCGTGTGCATGAACAAGCAAGCAATGCAGCCACCGGCCAAGCAGCCGATCGGATTCTGGACCGCGCGAGCCGGTGAAGCGATTCGCACGCGCACGCGCGGAGCACTCGAAGCGATCGGCGTCACCCAGCCGGGGTGGTGGGTCCTGCACCAACTTTCGCTGCACCCTGAAGGGGTGGAGCGCGCTGTCCTCTTGCGGACGATCGGTCCGAACGAATCCACCGACGTGATCGATGACGCCGTCGACTCTGCCCTCGAACTGGGGTGGGCGCGCGAAGACGGGTCTGTCCTTCGCCCGACTGATGCGGGCTCCGAGCAGTTCGATCGCGCCGCGCGGGTACAGCAGATGCTGCAGGAAGATCGGATGCAGGGAATCACCGAAGAGGAGTTTGTCACCACCATCACTGTGCTGCAGCGAACCATCAAGAACGTGGGCGGCGACGCCTGGCACTGGTAGCAGACATTATCTGGGCCCGCTGCCGGGTAGAGCGGCTTCGATCAATTCGACGGCACGGGACACACCGCCCGCCGCTGCGAGTTCTTCTGCCAACTCCGCGCTGCGTCGGCGGAACTCGTCGGCGCTCACCAGAGTCAGCGCCTCACGAAGCTCTTCTGCCGTGACGGTAGCGCTGTCGACGCGTACTGCGACACCGGCGTCGACGAGCGAGTCGGCGTTGCCGAACTGATCGACGGCTTGCGGCACTGAGATCATGGGTGTCCCGGTCACCAGTCCCTCGCTGGATCCGCCCATACCCGCGTGGGTCACGAACGCGTCGGCCTGCTGCAGAATCGCGAACTGCGGTACCCAACGGTGTATTTCGACGTTGTCGGGCAATGGTCCGAGATCTGAGATCTGCACCTGCTTTCCGATCTGGAGGACGACGTGCCAGCCGTCCATCTGGCCGAAAGCCTCGACGCAGGTGCGGTAGAAATCCGGATGATCGGTGAATGCTGAACCCAGCGAGATCAACAAGAGCTTGCGTTCGGGATCCGGGTTCACCCAAGGTTGACTGCTCGGTTCGAGTGCGGGGCCGACGAACGTGTAGACGTCGCGGTTCACGCGATCGGCGTTGGGCTGCATCGATTCTGCGATCAGCACGATTGCACGGGGTGGGCGTCCGGTGAACTCACGTGGATCGACCTCGACGCCTTCGGCGCGGAAGAACCGGGTCTCCCGATCGAGCAGGTCGACGCCTCTCGGATCGGAACGAATTTCGTCGTACATCGGTGCGGCGTCGGCTTCGTAACCGTCCCAGGCAACGTACGTCGGCGACAACTGGATGATGGGAACGCCCCACTGCTGAGCCAGTATTCGTGCCGGAATGCCGGCGATGTCGTAGAGAAAGAGGTCAGGGCGATCGTCTTCGTAGATTCGGCGTAGCTGCGGCAGCATCGACTCGTAATCGTCCTGGAAAATCGTCAACTGATCGATCAGATCCCCGTCCCAGCTCTTCTCCGGTTCGGCGCCGTCGGGAGAAGGGACGAGGCTGGGCAGCGTGGAGACGTACGGTGCGAATTCGGCCCCGGTCGCCTCGATGATCTCACGCATCGACTCGTCGTTGGCATAGGTGACGCGGTGACCGGCGGCGACGAGACGCGCGATGATCGCCAGGCTCGGATTGACGTGGCCCGGTGCCGGAATGCTCACCATGGCGATATGTCTGCGGGTCATCGATCACTCCTGCCGTCTGACTGTTCTGGAACAACTCCGGATACCGGACCGAGACTATCCACCAGGATGGGTGACGGCATCTGATTTTTGCCGGGGAAGTACTGTGCGCACTCGAGTAGGACTACGCATCCGAGTGCCGGGATGGGCGAGCAGACTTCGAAGCATGAGCACACCGACAACACCCTCGAAGACCACTGCAGCCTTCTATCTTCAGGCCGGAATAGCCTTTGCCGTCAGTTTTGTCGGCACCCTCCTCGGAATTGCGTATCTTCCGATCGATGCGTGGCAACGCGGATTTCTCGGAATGTCCTTGCTGTTCTTGGTCACCAGTACGTTCACGTTGGCCAAGGTGATTCGTGATCAGCAGGAGGCATCCACTGTCAGAGTTCGAGTGGACGAGGCTCGACTCGAGAAGCTGATCGCCGAGCACGATCCGTTCAAAGCGGCAGCCTGAAACCTGTCGGCAAGGTGAGGATCAGCGTGCTGCCGAGAGGTTGCTCGTTTCGGAGCGCCGACAGATCGCCGCCGTGTGCGAGCGCGAGGCTGCGCGCAATCGTGAGCCCCAAACCGGAACCGTCGGATCGATCACCGCGATGGAAACGGTCGAAGACTGATTCGAGTTGGTCTGCGGGAATTCCGTCACCGGTGTCGGTGACGGACACCGAGAGGTGGTCACCTTCCCGTGCGAGTGTCACCGTCACCGAACCTCCGCTCGGAGTGTGCCGCAACGCGTTTTCGAGCAGATTGGCGAGGATCTGTTCGATTCGTTGGCGATCGACCTCGGCCGTGATCGGTTGCGGAGGTAGCGCGGTCGTCAATTCGACTCCACGATCGGCGAAACGTGGCGCCGCTGCTGCCGTTGCGCTGCAAACGATGTCGTCGATCTTCTCGTCTCGGCGATCGAGTTCGAGAGCGTGTTCGTCGGCCGCGGAGACGTCCGCCAGATCGCAAGAGAGCCGACGCAGTCTTTCGAGTTGATCGCGCATGACCGACCATGAAGAGTTGTCCGTGGGGAGGACGCCATCCTCGATGCCGTCCACGTACGCAGCCAAAGTCGATACCGGAGTGCGTAATTCGTGGGCAAGATCGGCAAGCAGGCGTTTGCGGACCCGATCCGAATGATCAAGGCGTGCCGCCATGTCGGCAAAGGCAGTTTCGAGACGCGTGAAATCGGCATCTACGTCGGACCTGCCGATAGTCACGTCGAAGTTCCCGTCTGCGACGCTTTGCGCCGCCTCCGCCAGCGTTGAGATCGGGGCCGTGATGCGTCGGACGATGTAGACCGCGGCGATGCCTGCGCCTACCAGTGCGACCGCGATCCCGCACAACAGTGCAATGGTCATGGTCTGAGCGAATGCCTCTTCGGTGTGGGTACGGACATTCGAGTCTTCGATGCCGGCCATCATGAGGTGGTTGTGAAAGAGCGGGGCAGCGACGGCAATGGCGACTGCGGCGATGGCGAGGCAGGAGACGAACAGGACGACAAGCTGCGCCAGCAGCAGTTTTCCGCGTAGCCCGAGTTTCTTCATGACGACCTCGTTCATGACGACCTCAGGGAGTATCCGACGCCCCTGACGGTTCTGATGAACCGAGGATCGGTCGCGTCGTCGCCGAGTTTGCGGCGTAATGCACGCACATGGACGTCGACGATGTGCTGGTCCCCGAACCAGGACGAGCCCCACACCGAGGCGATGATCTCGGCCCGACTCCAGGCAGCGTCGGGTCGAGATGCAAGCGCGGAGAGCAACGCGAACTCAGTGGGAGTGAGATCGACAGGGTGGTTGTCGACATGCACGGTGCGGGCGAGGACGTCGATGTCGAGACCGGGTGGCGTCGGCAGCACTTTTGGCATCATGCTCGACGCGCGTGGCCGTCTGAGCAGTGCTTTCACTCGCGCAACCAGTTCGCGGGGGCCGAAGGGTTTGACCACGTAGTCGTCTGCGCCGGCCGCCAGTCCGGTCACCTTGTCCGACTCTTCACCGCGGGCGGACAGCATCAGGATGTACGCATCAGAGAAGGTACGGATTCGTCGGCAGACTTCCATGCCGTCGAAGCCCGGGAGCATCAGATCGAGCACTATCAGCGCGGGCTCGAATTCGCGCACCGAACGTACTGCGCTCGGCCCGTCGTGGGCGAGGCGCACGGTGAATCCTTCGCGTGTCAGATAGTTGGCGACAACCTTGGCGAGGGCAGTCTCGTCGTCGACGACAAGAACGCGCCCCGGTTCCTCGCCAGGTCGTAGTTCGGCGCTCATCAGACCGAGGTTAGTCGACTGCGTGTCTGCATTGCTGGCGCGTGGTGGTTTCCACTCGACTGTGAAGATTCGATGAAGGAAGCCTGTTCGAGCCGGTTATCGGGCTTCGCGGTGGATTTTCGCCGGTAACGTGGCAACTGTGCATGTGCAGCACTCTTGTCAAATCAATTGTGGTGCAGTGCATATCGAACAGAATCAATTCTCGGGAGTGAAAACATGTCTTTGACGGTCAGGAAGAGCGCCGCGCGGTTCGTTCCGGTTGTGGCAGCGGCAGCACTGTTGATTGCCGGATGCTCGGACAACTCCGGGGAGAGCATCAACTATTCTTCCGAAACAACCAGTGTTGCAGCACAGTCGGAGATTCCTTCGGGTGTCAATGCTGCCGACATCGAGTTTCTCGAAGGGATGTACCCGCATCACGCGCAGGCATTGGACATGGCCAGAATGGTCGACGGTCGAACCGACAATGCCGAACTTCTCTCTCTTGCAGCGCAGATAGAGGCAGCGCAAGGCCCGGAGATGGCTCAGATGACCGAATTGTTGACGGAGTGGGGACGCCCCGAGCCTTCGTCGAGTTCGATGGAGGGCATGGATGAGTCGGCGCACGCGGGACACGGCGTCGGGATGGCCGAGATGCCGGGAATGATGTCGGCCGACGACATGACCGCCCTCACCGATGCCAGTGGCGCGGAGTTCGACAAGTTGTGGCTGACGATGATGATCGAGCACCACAAGGGTGCCATCACCATGTCCCAGACCGAACTCGACAACGGGCTCGACCCGTCGGCGGAGAAGATGGCAGAAGCGATCATTGCCGGTCAGCAGGCGGAAATCACTCAGATGGAAGCGATGTTGAAGGGGAGTTGAACAGGAGGCCTTGGCCGCGTGACCTTGCTCGGGTGGCTACCTGGGCATACGTTCGAGGCTGATGGCTTGACCGGTGCTGTGCTGCAATCACACGCGAGGGGATGACCGCCACATGGATCACAGTCAGATGGACCATGGCCAGATGGACCATAGTCAGATGGACCATAGCGAGATGAGCCATGGCCAGATGGAGCATGGGGCACACGGTGGTCACGGGGATCACGTCGCACAGTTCCGGACGTTGTTTGCAGTCATGCTGGTCATCGCGGTTCCGGTCGTTGCGGCAGACGCGATGTTCGCTGATCTGGTCGGGTACACACTGCCGGAAAACTCTCTGGTGGAATGGATCTCACCGGTACTCGGCACGGTGATGTACTTCTGGGGTGGCAAGCCGTTCCTCACCGGCGCTGTTGCCGAAATCCGTTCTCGGCAGCCGGGAATGATGCTGTTGATCGCGCTCGCGATCACCGTGGCCTTCTTCGCGTCATGGGCTGCGAGTCTGCACTGGGTGGATCACACTCTCGATTTCTGGTGGGAGCTCGCGCTTCTGATCGTGATCATGTTGTTGGGCCACTGGATCGAGATGCGTTCGCTCAGTCAGACATCGAGCGCCTTGGATTCACTTGCCGCTTTGCTGCCCGACGAGGCAGAACGGGTGGTGGGGGAATCGGTGGAAACCGTGCCCACCGCAGCTCTGGCGACCGGCGACCTGGTGATAGTTCGTCCCGGCGCCCGTGTTCCCTCGGACGGAACGGTGGTCGAGGGAAGCGCCGACATGGACGAATCCATGATTACAGGCGAGTCGAAGACCGTCCGCCGGACTGTCGGAGATCAGGTGGTGGCCGGCACGGTAGCCACCGACTCGGCACTTCGGCTTCGAGTCACCGCCGTGGGAGAAGACACCGCGCTCGCCGGTATCCGGCGCCTGGTCGAGCAAGCCCAGAACTCGTCGAGTCGCGCGCAGGTGTTGGCGGACAAGGCCGCTGCTCTGCTGTTCTGGTACGCACTGGGCGCGGCAGTGCTGACCGCGATCGCCTGGAGTATCTGGGGCACCCCGGAGAGCGCAGTCACCCGGACGATCACCGTTCTGGTGATCGCCTGCCCGCACGCGCTCGGGTTGGCGATTCCACTGGTCGTCTCGATCGCGACGGAACGGGCGGCTCGGGCTGGGATCTTGATCACCGACCGCATGGCCCTCGAGGCGATGCGTAACGTAGACACCGTTCTCTTCGACAAGACCGGCACTCTCACCAAGGGGGAGCCCGCAGTGGTCGGTGTACGCGGTGTCGACGGGTATTCCGATGACGACGTTCTCAGCGCAGCGGCTGCCGTCGAGTTCGACAGCGAACATCCACTCGGGCGCGCCGTCGTCGCGGCGGCGCGGGAGTTGTCGCTCGAATTCACTTCGGGTTCCGACTTTCGGGCGCACAACGGGATCGGGGTTGCTGCGGACGTCGCCGGTGCACGCGTCGGTGTCGGCGGACCGGGGATGCTGCGATCGGTCGGGGCCACCGCGATCCCGGGGACCGAAGAGTGGCTCAGTGACGGGTCGACCGTCCTGCATGTAGTGCGTGACGAGAAGGTAATCGGCGCATTGGCATTGGCCGACGAGATTCGCCCGGAATCAGCATTGGCCGTCGACGCCCTCCATGCTCGCGGTGTGCGGGTGGCCATGGTCACCGGAGACGCGGAGGCCGTGGCCCATTCGGTGGCTCGCAGGCTCGGGATCGACGAAGTTTTCGCCGAAGTGCTTCCGCAGGACAAGGGAGCGCAGGTATCTCGGCTTCAGGCTGAGGGCCACCGCGTGGCGATGGTCGGTGACGGGGTCAACGATGCGCCGGCACTCGCCCAGGCGGATGTGGGCATCGCGATCGGTGCCGGAACCGACGTGGCGATCGCGTCGGCGGGAGTTGTTCTGGCCAGCGATGATCCGCGTTCGGTGAGCTCGGTCATCGAGCTCTCCCGCGCCACCTACCGGAAGATGGTTCAGAACCTTTGGTGGGCAGCGGGATACAACGCGATCTCGGTTCCCCTCGCTGCGGGAGTACTGGCGCCCGTCGGGTTCGTGCTGCCGATGGAGGTCGGAGCAATCCTGATGTCGGTATCCACTGTGGTCGTTGCCGCGAATGCCCAGTTGTTGAGGCGCTTGGACTTACGGCAACCAACGGTGACCGCGCTGGAGTCGAGAGTGCTCACATCGCAGTAGTGAGCGGTTGAAGGTGGACTACTGTCGGCTCAGGAACGGAATGAGCGCACGCAGTACAGCATCGGAGTCTGCGACTGCGCTTGCGTGGTCAGCCCCTTCGATCACAGTCAAGGCACTGTCCGGGATCAGCGACGCGAGATGCTCGGTATCCGGCAGGCGCTCGCGATCTCTCGATCCGACGAACAACAACGCCGGTGTGGTGATCCGTTGCAGCACGGCGTCGTCGATGCCGTGCTCCTTCTCTGCGCCGCGCATGTAGGCAGCGAGCGCGAGGGCATCATTGATTCGGAAGGCAGTCGCAGTCTGAGGATCCACCGGTTTGCCGCGCCTCACGCCCCAACCGGTCAGAAATCCCTCGATACCGCCGCTTTCGAGTACGTCGATGCAGCCCGGGAAGAACAATGCGTCGAACGCGCCCGTCATCGGTCGGCTGCTACCGCCCCCGACGGTCAGCGATCGCACCCGTTCGGAGTGCTCGACTGTCAGCGACATCACCGAACGTCCGCCGAACGAGTATCCGAGGACGTGTGCCGGTTCGAACGGAGACTCCGTGTCGAGGATCTCCAGGAGATCGCCGACCACCAGATCCATTGCATACGAATCGGAGTCGTGTGGTTTGTCACTGCGTCCGTGACCCCGCATGTCGACGAGGATCAGACGATATTGCTCCTGAAGTGCCTTGACGTACCCGAAGCCACGCCAGATGGAGCGCGACAACGCTGTGCCGTGCACCATCAACAGGGGTGGGCCATCGCCCACGATCTGATAGGTGATCCGCGCACCGTCCACCGGATTTCTCACGTCGTGCAACACCCGTCCAGTATGGGTGCCAGTTGCTACGCACGTGAACTCGAGTAGTCGTCCGGTCCCATTCGACGGATGGCGTGGACTCTCACGAACAGTCGGGCCGTCAACTCGGCCTCCCCCAGAGCTACCGGTCACTGCCCGGCGGGGCAGTACCCACTGTTCCAAGCAATGCATCGGTGGAGGGGTCTGCAGTGCTGACGCCTGCGGCTATGCCCAGAATCAGAGCCTCGAAATCAGCGGCGACGATGGTGACCTCCTCGAACTCCGGCTCTCCTCCACGGACAACCTGACCGTCGGGTGCGAGCGCCAAGTACTCGTACCCATTGCGGACCGACATCAGGACCGGGAGGTGAGTGGACCAGAAGGCGTTGATCGCCGCGCGTTCCGCCGGCCCGGAAGCGACCGCCAGGCTCTCGTGCCGGAACGCATTCCAGGGAAACGCCTCATCGCTGACGCCAACGCCACCGGCATAGTTCTCCGCCGAGAGAAACCACACCTGGTCGTCGGAACTGGCAAGTACGGAGAAGGAACTCGCCCACACTACGAGTTGGTCACAACCGCCGACCAGTGGTTGCGGAACTGGGGCAGAGGCCGATCGAGTAGGTTCTTCGCGAACCCAACCTGCGAGCGACAGCGCGGCGGTTGCGTCGAGGTGAAGGCACATCGCCCCACGGTAGGCCAGACCGTCGAGCACCGATAGCGTCAACCGTCGGCCTACTCGGGATCGATGTCTCGAAGACCATTCTCGTCCATGCTGATCCACCGCGTTATACCGATGTCGCGCAGAAACGGCAGATCGTGACTCACCACCACCATGGCGCCGCGAAAATCGGAAAGTGCCTGCGTGAGGTGGGCGAGACTCGGTAGGTCCAGGTTGTTGGTCGGCTCGTCGAGAAGAAGCAGCTGGGGCGCGGGTTCGGCCAGCAGGATCGTGGCTAACGCCGCACGCAATCGTTCACCGCCGGAGAGTGCGGATGCCGATACGTCGGAATCCGTTCCCCGGAAAAGGAACCGTGCCAACTGCCCGCGAATTTCCTCGGCTGTCGCGTGTGGCGCGGCCAACGCGACGTTGTCCGCCACCGAGAGGTCCTCGTCGAACACGTCGAGACGTTGGGGGAGCGCACGAGAGGCTACGAACGGAGTCGACGCGGCGAGTGCATCGAGCAACGTCGTCTTGCCGATTCCGTTGCGTCCCACTATCGCAATCCGCTCCGGCCCGGTGATCTGGAGCGATACCACTTGGCCGCTCTGCAACGGCACCTCGTCGAGCCGCGCAACCTGCTGCCCCGGATGAACCTCTGTAGCAGGCAGATCCAGACGAATCTCGCGATCGTCTCGAAGGAGTTCCTCTGCCTCCGACAGGACAGACTTGGCCTCGTCCACCTTCCCGATATGGTTGAGGGCCAGCTTTCCCGCTGAAACTTGGGCCTGACGTTTTCGTGTCTGCGCGATGATCGGCGGCATCCGCTTGTTCTCGAACATCTTCTGCCCATAGCGCTTACGCCGGTCCAGTTTCGTTCGAGCGTCGATCAGCTCGCGGCTCTGCTTTGCCAGATCGGCCTTGGCGTCGCGAACGGTGGCGAGTGCGTTTTCCTGCTCAGCGGTCACGACCTCCTGGTAGTGCGAGTAGTTGCCGCCGAACACGCGTAGATCCCCCCGACGTAGTTCGATCGTGTACTCCGCGGTGTCGAGCAGTTCCCGGTCGTGGCTGACGATCAGCACGGTTCCCGGAAACTGTTGGACTGCAGCATGAACTCGTGATCGAGCGTCGCGATCCAGGTTGTTGGTCGGCTCGTCCAGGAGAAGTACCTGTGGATTCTTCAGCAGCGTTGCGGTCAAGCCGAGTAAGACGGTCTCTCCGCCGGAGAGGGTGCCGACAGTTCGGCTCAATGCTGCGGTATCCGGAACCACCTTCTCGAGGCCGAGTCGATGCAAGGTGGAGAGGGCGCTCTCCTCGATATCCCAGTTGTTGTCCACGAGCGCAAAGTCGGATTCGGAGCCGTCGCCGGTTTCGATGCGGTGCAATGCGTTTCGGAGTTCGTGGATACCGAGGATGTCATCCACCCGAACGCTCGGATCGAGTGTGATGTCCTGACGGAGGTAGCCGACCTCGCCGGAAGCGGTCACGGATCCGGATTCCGGTGAGAGCTCTCCCGCGATCAACCGCAGCAGAGTCGACTTTCCCGATCCGTTGAGTCCCACGAGACCGACACGGCCACTGGGGAATACAAAATTGGTGTGGGAAAAGACTGATTCGCCGTCCGGCCAGATGAAGGTGAGATCCGAGAGCGACAGAGAAAGATGGGATTGGGTCATGAGTACTCCAGAGGGTGCTTGGACTGTGCGCCCGGCTCAGCAAGTGCTGATGGGTGCGAGTGCCTTCGCGTGATGAACCTCTAGAGGAGCAACGGCCCGTTTCCTGTTCTGTCGGGAATGATTCGTGTTCCAGGTTAGAACACTCGAACGGTCCCGGGCAATCGAATTATTCTGTGCTGTCGGTCTCGTCGGTGTTCGGTGCTCAGATTTTCGGGCCGTCAGATTTTCGGACCCTCGGATCGGAGGTCGTCGACCTTCGACATCGCTTCGCGGAGTTCGGTGAGCCATTGTTCGCTGTGCTTGCCCGCCAACCGGACTGTCCACATGAGAGCGTCCGCTCGGGAGCGAGCAACTCCCGCGTCCACCAAGGTGTCGAGAACCTTGCGTTCGGGCTGACGTAGTCGTGTCATCACCGGAACTGCGAGATGTGTGAACAGGACGGTCTTTTCGTCCAGACGTACACCCCAGGCGACCTTGCGCCCGTAGCGAGCCTCGGCCTCGTCGGCGATGCGCATCCGGTCGGCGCGCGTGGTTTCGCGAAAGCGTGAGATCCTTCCGTCCGCGGCGGCCTCGCCACCGTCGACTGCCGGGAGTTCACCGATCACGACGATTTCTTCGCGGTCGACCTGGACGTCGGCCGTTCCGGTGAACCAGTCATCTGGAAGTCGACCGGCAAACCAGTCGGACGCATCACTCGCGTCGGGAACCGACGCCTGTTGCCAACCTCCGGGACGGCCGAACCTGCGGTCGCCGGAGTTTTGTGAGTTCTTCATGGCGTTCTCCTCGGAGAGCTGGTGGAGTGTGGCGTGCATTTATTGCACTGATTACATGATTACACCGATAGTCGAACTGGCGCCACAAATTCGGGCATGATCGGAGTCGTGCGCCTTTCACACGCTCGTCAGAGCTTCCGAACTTTCCGTCGTCCCGTGGCTGCCGTGGCTCTGGGGGTATTGGCCGCAGGATCGGTAGTTGCCTGCAGTTCTGGCCCTGACCAGCCGAAATCAGTGGCAGAGGAGTTCGCCTCCGCGCTCACGTCCGATGACGTGCAAGCGGCGGCAGCCCTGACCACCGATCCGGCGGCGGCGTCGACTGCGATTTCGGCTCTGATCGACGGGCTGGGCAAGGACGAGGGAACATTCACCGTCTCCGACGCCACCGAGTCCGGTGATTCTGCGGGGAAGTTCACACTCGATGCGGCGTGGAAGTTCGGTGAAGGTCAGGACTGGAACTACTCGACGCAGGGAAACGCGTCGAAAAGCGGGGACAACTGGCTGATTCAGTGGGACCCGGCGCTGTTGGCTCCGGACCTGACCTCCTCGACGACCTTGCGCTACACACCCACTACCGGTGCTCCGCCGTCGGTGCTGGACGCGGCGGGCCAGCCGATCATGGAGCAGCAGGTGGTGACGCTGGTCAATCTCGATTCCGCCGCGGTGCCCCCGGTGGACACGGCAGCCGTGGCGGCCCTTCTCTCGCCCGTCGCACCGACGATCACGGCGGCATCGCTGAGCGGCGATCTTGCGTCGGCAAGTGGGAAGCCGGTCACCGCAATCACTTTGCGGGCCGAGGATCTTGCACCGATCGAGGAGAGGTTGGCGGCGATTCCCGGAGTGAGCTTGGCGCCGCAGGCTCGGTTGCTCTCGGTGGACAAAACTCTGGCGTCGCCGACTTTCAGTGGGTTGTCCGATCTGTGGCAGGAGGGGCAGGACAAGTCCGCGGGCTGGGCGGTACAGCAGGTGAAGCAGAACGGAACCGTCACCACCGTCGCCGGCCAAGACGGGCCGGTTGCTCCGAACATCGCGACAACGATCGACCGACCGATGCAACTCGCGGCCGAGAATGCGCTCGCCGGGGTGACACAACAGGCGGCGATCGTTGCGCTGCAGCCGTCGACCGGAGCGGTGTTGGCGGTGGCCCAGAACGCCCCCGCCGACGCACAGGGCCCGATCGCTCTGACCGGCCTGTACCCACCGGGTTCGACGTTCAAGACCGTGACGACGTCCGCGGCCCTGCAAGCCGGTGTCGCTACACCGGACACCGTTCTGCCGTGCCCGGGTACCGAGAACATCGAGGGCCGTCAGATTCCCAACGACGACGAGTTCGACCTCGGATCGGTTCCGCTGCACACCGCGTTCGCGAAGTCGTGCAACACCACAATGGCGAGGATGGCCGTCGGTCTGCCCGCCGATGCTTTGCACAAGGCGGCGCTGCAGTTCGGGCTCGGCGTCGACTACGTCACCCCCGGACTCACGACGGTGACGGGCAACGTCCCTGACGCGAACACCCCCGCCGAACGCGTCGAGTCCGCGATCGGACAGGGCACGGTGACCGCCACGCCCTTCGGGATGGCTCTCGTGGCGGCCTCGATCGCCAACGGAACGACACCCGCGCCGATGTTGGTCAAGGGACAGCCCGGCGTGGCAGATCAGACCGTTGTACCCGCTCCCGCGGAGGTGACCGAACAGTTGCGGGTGATGATGCGCGAGACCGTCACAGGCGGTACGGCGACGTCGTTGCAGGACATTGCGGGGCTTCTCGGCAAGACCGGCACGGCCGAAACCGAGGGTGGCCCGGCACATGGGTGGTTTGTCGGAATCAAGGGAGACCTCGCATTTGCGGTATTCATCGCGGGTGCGGACAGCTCTTCGCCTGCAGTGCAGGTAGCGGGCACTTTTCTGCGCTGAAACCTGTTTTCCGTTGCAGTTGGATCACGCCGTCGTAGCTCAACCGTGACACGTTCGTAGGCATCCCGTGCTTGTTACTCGTGTGACAGAAGTAAAGAGTTACATGCATGGGGCCCGGAGGACAGCACAACCGTCGTGGAAAATATGTCGTTGCGTCGATAACTGCTGTCGTTCTGACAGTGGCGCTCGCGTCGTGTGTCATCGGTGGGGAGAAGAAATCCGACGCCGCCTCGGTGGTGGAGGACTTCGTCACCGCCCTCAACAACCACGACGCCGAAGCTGCCGCGGCGCTCACGTCGTACCCCAACGCGGCGCGGCCGTCGATCCAGCAGATGTTCGACGGACTGGCCGCCAAGTCCACCGACTTCGACGTCGCTCAGGTCATGGATCTGGGTAGCGACTCCGGACTCTTCACACTCGACGCGTCCTGGAACTTCGGCGAAGGCAAGGACTGGAGCTACCAGTCGCAGGGTGAGGTTCGTGATCTGTCGGTCGGCTGGCGTGTGTCCTGGGACCCGTCGGTCCTCGTCCCCGACCTCGGCAACGGTCGCACCGTTTCGTACACCCGCACGGACGCAGCGCCGCCGAAGGTAGTCGACAGCACCGGCACCCTGCTCATGAACGAGCAGACCATCAACGCGATCACTCTCGACCCGGCCACCATGCCGGACCCCGTCGACACCACTCGTCGCCTCGCCACGGTGCTCGAACCTGTCGCACCGTTGGTCACTTCGGAGTCGATGTTGGCCGACCTCGCCGCAAACCCCGGCAAGCCCGTCACCGCCGTACTGCTCCGCGATCCCGACTACGCCTACCTGGAAAGCGATTTTGCGATCCCCGGTGTCGTCGTGGTCAAGACACCCAAGCTGATCGCCTCCGACCGTCGCATCAACTCGCCGTTGCTGGACCCACTGCGGACCGTGTGGCAGGCCAATCGCGACGCCACCGCCGGCTGGGCGGTCAATCTGGTCGAGCCCAACGGATTCCCGATCAAGCAAGCCGGCTTCCAGGGACCTCCCGGCCCCGACGTCGCCGCGACCCTCGACTCGCACGCTCAACTCGCCGCGATCGAAGCTGTCGTCAGTGCAGGTACTCCTGCGGCCATCGTCGCGATCCGCCCGTCGGACGGCGCCATTCTGGCTGCCGCACAGAACAATCAGGCCATCGAACAGGGCCCGATCGCCTTCACCGGGTTGCGCCCGGCCGGCGGTGCCCTCGATCTGGTCCGTCTCGCATCGTCGATGCAGAACGGCGTCGACCCCGGCGCCGTGTCAGCCGAGCAGTTGGCCGACACCGGGCAGCAACTCGGACTCGGCAACGGCTTCCACATTCAGGGACTCGAACAGCAGACAGCAGTGCTTGCCGCGAACCGCCCCGGCGTGGACCAGGCGATGAACAACGTCATGGCCAACAAGACGTCCAACGACGCGAGCGCGCCGACGGTAACTCCGTTCGGAATGGCGATGCTCGCGGCATCGATCGCCCGCGGCAGTGCCCCGATGCCGATGATGGTCTTCGGACAACCGGCTACCGCCGACGTCACGCCGACGGCATTGCCCGGCGACGTCAACAATCGTCTGCGTGACGCCATGCGAGGCGCCGGCGGACTGGCTGGGTACCCGGACATGATGGCGGCCGGTGCAGCGAGCGGTGACGATCGCTGGTTCTACGGATCACGCGGAGACTTCGCATTCGCAGTGTTCGTCGCAGACGCCGACGGCGGCGATCGAGCAATGCAGATGACGGACAAGCTCTTCCAGGAACTCGGCAAGCCTGCCGACAAGTAGTACCGGGCACCGCGAGTAGATTCCTGGTTCGTGAACCTGCTCGATTTCCTTTTCCTCGTCGTAGCGGGATTCTTCAGCGGTCTAGTCGGTTTTGTCACCGGTCTTGCATCGATCGTTTCGTATCCGGCGCTGCTGAGCGTCGGGCTCTCACCGGTCAGCGCGAACATGACCAATACCGTCGCGTTGGTGGCCGTCGGCGTCGGAGCGTTGGCGAACTCGTCCCGTGAAGTTGCCGATACCGGTCCGAAACTTGTTCGCTGGTCTCTCTATTCGGCGGCCGGTGGCATCATCGGTGCCCTCATCCTGTGGCTGGCACCGGAAGGTTCGTTCGAATCCGTTGTGCCGGCGATGGTCGTGTTCGCCTCGCTCGCGCTGCTGCTGCAACCGAAGATTCGT
This sequence comes from Rhodococcus sp. YL-1, assembly GCF_001942025.1. Taxonomy (NCBI): domain Bacteria; kingdom Bacillati; phylum Actinomycetota; class Actinomycetes; order Mycobacteriales; family Nocardiaceae; genus Rhodococcus; species Rhodococcus sp. YL-1. The sequence goes on from NZ_CP017299.1 coordinate 1,115,721, forward strand.
GAGTTGTCCGGCGGCGGCGACCGCCCCGGAATCTACTCCGCAGCACTGTTCGCCGTCGCGGTATACGGCGGCTATTTCGGTGCCGGTGCCGGCGTCATCTTCCTGGCTGCGACGCTCATCCTCACTTCCGAAACGGTATGGCGTGCAACGATCCTGAAGAGTTTCTTTCTCGGCATCGCCAATCTTGTGGCTGCACTCATCTTCGCCTTCTCCGGACAGGTGCATTGGGTGGCCGCGTTGGCGATGGCGCTCGGCGCGTTGGCCGGAGGTTGGTGTGGCCCGCCCGTCGTCAAGAAAATCCCGCCATCGGTACTGCGTGTGGCAGTAGCGTTAGCGGGATTCGTGTTGGCTCTGTGGTTGTGGGTGAAGTGAGCCCGTTCACTTCACGCCCTGCATCAGCTTCTTGATCCACGGCGAGGCAAGAGCAAGAATCACTCCGATTCCGATCGACGAGAAACCGATGATCAGGAAGAACGGGCGACTGTCGTCGATGTCGAAGTAACCGGCCAAGGTTCCCGCCATCGAAGAACCCAATGCAACGGACAAGAAGAACAACGCCACCATCTGAGTGTGGAAATGCTCGGGCGCGAGTTTGGTTGCAAGGGAAAGGCCGACGGGGGACAGGAAGAGTTCGGCGAAGGTGAAGAGCAGAAGCACACCGGCAAGGCCGAGGAGCGGTGCACTGTTCGGTCCGCCCCCGGTGATCGGGATGAACGCCAGGAACGCCAGACCCATCGTGCCGGTACCGAGCGCGAACTTGATCGGCGACGACGGCTGACGGTCACCGAGTTTGGTCCACATCGCTGCGAACACCCCGGCAAAGATGATGATGAACACCGGATTGATCGACTGTACCCACGTCGGCGGGAAGTCCCAACCGAAGAGATTGCGGTCCAGGAGCTTGTCTGAGATCACCGGCACGGTGGTGAACTGCTGCTGAAACAGCGACCAGAAGGCCGCGCTCGCGATGAACATCGGGATGAACGCAAAGACTCGACTGCGTTCGACCTTGGTGACCTTCTTGCTGGTGAGCATGAGGAGGAAGTAACCGACCGACGCGACGATCGTGAGTCCGACAACGACGTCGGACATGTTGTCCGCCGTGATCAAGCCGGTGACGGAGGCGACCGCGACGACGACGATCGCGGCAATGCCGATCCCGATGTAGAGTGCGCGCTTGTCCGCGGGCAACGGGTTGCCTGGTTCGGCACCGATTCCGTGAAGATGCTTGCGGCCCAGCGTGTACTGGATCAGGCCGAGCGCCATGCCGACGGCAGCGAGAGCAAAACCGGCGTGGAATCCCCAGGCGTCCTGGACGGCTCCGGTGAGCAGCGGACCGACAAGACCGCCGATGTTGATGCCCATGTAGAAGATGGAGAATCCGGCGTCGCGGCGAACATCCTGTTCGGAATAGAGATCTCCGACCAGAGAGGTCGCATTGGCCTTCAAGCCGCCGCTGCCGAAGGCGACCATGACGAGGCCGACGCCGACACCCCACATGCCGGGAAGAACCGACAGTGCGATGTGGCCGGCCATCACCAGCGAAGCACTGTAGAAGAGCGTGCGCTCGGAGCCGAGCAGTCGGTCGGCCACCCACGCCCCGAGAATCGTCGACAGGTAGACGGTGCCGCCGTACGCGCCGACGATGCTGGTCGCTGCCGCCTGGCTGATGCCGAGGCCGCCGTCGCTGACGCTGTAGTACAGGTAATAGATGAGGATGCCTTGCATCCCGTAGAAGGAGAACCTCTCCCACATCTCGACGCCGAACAGGTTCGCCAGCGCAAAGGGTTGGCCGAAGAACCCCCGGTCTTCCTTCTCGCTACGTTCGACGGGCTCCGTAGTGTTGCTCATCCGAAAAGTGTCCTACGTGCTCGGGCATTTCGGGTGGTTCCGAGCCGTGGAGTTTGGTTACGACTTGGTGCGGATTTTCACTACCAGCGGAGCGAGTGCGCGCCAACCGAGAAGGAACGCGCCGAGGACCAGCGTCGCGACGACGATGAAGCTGAACTGGGTGCCCTGGCCACTCAACACTCGCAGGATCATCCCGAAGACGACGGCGCCGAGCCAAACGACAACGCCGGTGGGAACAAGGAGAACGGCGTTGAACTTGTCGCGGTAGAGCGCGAACGTGGCAGCCCATCCGATCACCAGGCCGGTCAGGAAGGGCCAGGATGTCTTCGCCAGACCGGCGAGCGCATTGGCTTCCTCGTGGGTACGGCGCCCTATCGCGCAGAAGATTATGACAAGAATGGCGTCGATCAGCAGGAATGGTGCGTACTTCTTCACGCTCACACCATACGACTGTGCGCCTTTATTAACCGCGGGCGGTTAATAAAGGCGCACAGTGTTGTTAGGCCTGGAGGCCGGCTTCGATCTCGAGGGTGATCGTGATCTTGTCGCCGACAACTGCTCCGCCGCCTTCGAGGGGCATCTCGATGGAGATGTCGAAGTCCTTGCGGTTGATGACGGTGGTGGCCTCGAATCCGGCGACGGGGCCCTGGCCCATGCCCGGGTTGACGCCGTTGAACTCGAGGTTCAGCTCGACCTCGCGGGTGACGCCGTGGAGCGTGAAGTCGCCGGCGAGGACGAAGTCGCTGCCCTTGGAGCGCACTGCGGTGGACTTGAAGGTGGCCTTCGGGAACTTCTCGACGTCGAAGAAGTCAGCGGACTTGATGTGGCCGTCGCGCTGCTCGTTCTTGGTGTTGATGGAGTCCACGGAGATCTCGGCCTCGACGGCCGGGGTTCCGTCTTCGGCAACGGTGATCGTTCCGGAGAACTCGTCGAACGTTCCACGAACCTTGGAAACCATGAGGTGGCGAACCGAGAATCCGACAGTGGAGTGGACGGTGTCGATGACCCAGGTTCCGGCGGTCAATGCGGGCAAGGTTGCGGTGGTCATGGAAGCTCCTGAATAAGTAGTTGAATGTTCAAGTTCTTGTAGCTTCAACTATGGACCCCAGGAAATCCTTCCGCAAGATCATGTGAGCTGCATCACAGTGTTTGTGCTTGCGGCATAGACCGCGTGAAGCGCCGACGCTGTCACCGACTGATGCACCGCAATGCCCCAGCGTCCTTCACCGTTCACCACGCACTCTGCAATGGTGACTGCCGAATTCGCACTCCCGGAAGAATTCGGGTTGCGGGGCAGTGAATGCTGGGTGAGCGAGACAACCTCGACGGCCGAGCCCTGTTCGGTCAGGATTTTGCTCAATGCCTCGACCGGCCCGGACGCACTGGCCGCGGCGGTGACCTCGCGCCCGTCGCGATCGATGGCAACGAACAACTGATCACCGTCGGCGGTGTGTTCCAGTGAGTACCGACGCACTCCTCCGTTGTACCCGTACTCGCGCAGCAGCAGTTTCCACAGTTGGTCGGCAGTCATTTCGGTGCCCGAGTCGTCGGTTTCGAGCTGCACCCGCGAGGCGAAGTCGATCTGCAGGCGCCGGGGGAGTTCGACCCCGTACTCGGTCTGCAGCAGATATGCGATTCCGCCCTTGCCCGACTGGCTGTTCACACGAATGACCGCCTGGTAGTCGCGGCCGACGTCGGCGGGGTCGATCGGCAGGTAAGGGACCGCCCACGGCGCCGATCCCGGATCGACGCCGGCAGCCTCCGCGCTCTCGTAGTGATGCGCGAAGCCCTTCTTGATCGCGTCCTGGTGGGTTCCGGAAAATGCCGTGTACACGAGATCGCCGCCGTACGGGTGGCGTTCGTGGACGGGAATTCTGTTGCAGTACTCCACCGTTCGACGGATCTTGTCGATGTCGGAGAAGTCGATTTCCGGATCGACGCCCTGTGCATGCAGATTGAGCCCCAGCGTGACCAGGTCGACGTTGCCCGTCCGCTCGCCGTTGCCGAACAGGCATCCCTCGACGCGCTGCGCGCCGGCCAGCACTGCCAGTTCGGCGCACGCAACGCCGGTGCCGCGGTCGTTGTGCGGGTGGACCGAGAGGATCACCGAATCGCGTCGGGCCAGATTCTGGTGCATGTATTCGATCTGATCGGCATAGATGTTGGGGGTGGCGATTTCGACTGTGGCAGGGAGGTTGTGGATGACCGGGCGATCGGGGCTGGCGTCCCAGAGTTCGGTGAGACTGTTGCAGACCTGCAGGATGTAGTCGGGTTCGGTGAGGTTGAAGACCTCGGGTGAGAACTCGAATCGCCAGCCGTCGTGGCCTTCGCCGCCACGAGCAACGTCTTGCGCGGCGCGGAAAATCATGTCGTGCAACTCTTCTCGCTCCTTGCCGAGAACGACGTTTCTCCACGTCGGCGCAGTCGCCGTGTACATGTGGACGACCGCGTCAGGCAGCCCCTCGATCGATTGATATGTCCGTTCGATCAAATCCGTACGCGCGGCAGTGAATACGACGATAGTGACGTCGTCGGGAACGAGATCGAAGCGCACCAGGTCGCGAACGAAATCGAAATCGGTCTGGCTCGCAGAGGGATAGCCGACCTCGATTTCCTTGTAGCCGATCGCCACCATCAGTTCGAACATTCGACGCTTGCGTTCGGGGTCCATCGGTTCTGCGAGGGCTTGGTTGCCGTCACGCAGATCGACGGGCACCCACAGGGGTGCCGCGGTGGTGCGATTGGACGGCCACGTCCGCTCGAAAGTCGGAATGTCGACGCGATCCCACGCGGCGCGATAGCGCTCGGACGGCATGGGTGACGGCTTCTGGTTGTTCCAGCGGTTGGCGCGGGTAGTACTCATCTTCGGTTTCTCCTGCGGTCGAGTCGAGAGACCGGCATGGCGAAACCCCGCGGAGGGGTGCCGGTCTTTCAGGCCCCGCCGCGGCAGTCGAGAAGGAGTGCTCCTGTAGCCATGCGGGCTACACTAGAACGAAATCACTTATCAGACAACCTGAGGAGTTCACGTGTCCCCGATCGTCGAGCGTCGGCTGCTCACCGACCAGGCCGCGGAGTTGCTACGCGCGCGGATCGTGAGCGGTGAATGGGAAGTCGGCGCGAAACTTCCAGGTGAAACCACTCTTGCTGCGCAGTTGGGTATCGGGCGGTCCACTATCAGGGAAGCAGTGCGGACTCTCGCGGGCCTTGGCCTGCTCGAATCGCGGCAGGGCGCCGGGGTCTTCCTACGGAGTACGACGCCTCCGGATCAGTGGCCCCGAGTGCTCGAAGCCGAGGCGATCCTTCACGTCGTCGAGGTGCGCAACGCGGTCGAGATCGAAGCAGCTCGCCTCGCCGCGCAGCGGCGCGATGCCGTTGACGTCGCGGCTCTGCGGCAAGCGCTCGACGGTAGAACTGCCGCAGCGCACTCTGGCGACGCAGCGTTCGTCGACGCCGACATCGCCGTCCACCGAGCAGTGGTGGACGCGGCACACAATCCCGTGCTGTCGGAACTCTTCGAGACCTTTGTACCGCGTCTGCGGGCTGCGTTGATCGAGTTGATCGCGGTTCTGGACCTGCATCCCCACAGCCAGCCCGACGCGGACGAGCATCGAATGTTGGTGGACGCCATCGAAGCCGGCGACGCGGAGGCAGCCGTACGGATCAGTCGGGCACACCTCGACGACATGGCGGCAGCGTTGCGACGCTAGACGCCCGGCTGTTCGCGGCGTTCGAACTCGAGGTCCATCTCGAGGTCTTCGTGGTGGGTTGCACGGAAAGTGATCAAGAAGACGATCCAACCGGCGACAGCGACCCCGACGAAGCTGACCATCCGATATACAAACCATGCCGCAATTGCCTGCGCTCCACTGGCACCGGCGATCGTCAGCGCGGTGATCAGTGCGGTGTCCACGTAGCCCAGCCCGCCGGGCAGCAGCGGAATGCTGCCGACTGCTTTGGCGGCGGTAAAGGCAATCAGGAGCCCCGCGAAGGAGGGTTCCGCGCCCACCGCCCAGCATGCGAAACCCAAACAAGCGACATCGGCGACACGATGGATGGCCGACCACCCGAATGCGATGACCGAGTCGGTGCGGCTGAGCTCGACCGAATCCAGTTGCTTGAGGATTTCGGACCAACGGTGCATACCGCGCCCGGTCGGGTTCTTGCGAGAACGGTTGTACAGCGCCAGAACTCGGTGCCCGATGCGCTCGATGCTGCCGGGATTCTGGGCTATGTATCGCAACGCCAGAAACAGTGCTGCCATGCCGACGAGCGAAATCGTCAGCGTCACCGGGCTGACCTTGGTGCCGAACGCCGCCGCGCCGGTAGCGCCGAGTAGTGCCAGAGTCGCGGCGGCGATGACACCGCACATCGCCAACTGCCAGGATGCGACAACCGGTGTAGCGCCCCACTTTCGAGTCTGCTTGTACGTGAACGCAGTGGAGAAGACCTGGCCCGCAGGCAACGTCAGCGCCATTGCCGTACTGGCATAGATGACCGAGAGGTTCTTGAGGTGACCGGCAACCACACCAGCGGCATTGAGCAGACGTTGTTGAACGGACGCGTAACCGCTGAGTGAAATGAGTTGGGCCGCGACGCACGCGGCCACCCAACCCCAATGGATTTCGGTCAGGACCCGCCAGGCCTCACTTAGCCTGGGCCAGAGATATGCGCCTTCGACTATCAGGAGGGCGATGAGTGCTATCCCGAGCACCCACTTCAGCCACCAGAAGCGCCCTCTGGCCCGACTGGTCTCGGCCACGGGCGAGCGTGGTCGTCTCAGTCGCCGTGGGGTGTTTCCAGGCTGAGCCATCGACTCACCCTAACCAATTTGATCCGGATCGACCTCTGGATACTTTTCGGGCCACGCCAGATGCGTCAGTCGTCGGCGCCCACGCAGTTGGACTTGCTCGCCGAGTTCCCACTCGGCCTGTTCCTCTTCGTCGGCGAAGTACAACGCGCTCGTCGACGCCAGCACCCGGCTGGGCCGAAGTTTCGCGAGCTCGGTGAGCCGTGACGCCTCGTTGACCGGATCACCGATCACGGTGTACTCGAAACGTTCGGCAGCACCGATGTTGCCGGCGACCGCGAGCCCCGCGCTCACACCGATTCCGACGTCGAGGCCGGTGATGTCGTTGAGCTTGAACCGCAGCTCGCGAGCCGCAGCGAGGGCTGCCGTCGGAGCGTCGGGCCGATCGAGTGGTGCACCGAAGATGGCGAGTGCCGCATCACCCATGAACTTGTTGACAAAACCATGGTGACGATCGATGACGTCGACGACCACACGGAAGAACTCGTTGAGCAGTTCGACCACTTCACCCGGCGGGCGCTCGGCCGCGGCACCGGTGGATCCGACCATGTCGACGAACAGAACTGCCACGAATCGAGTTTCGCCGCCCAGCTCGGTACCGAACTTCAACGCGCGCCGGGCCACGTCCTCGCCGACGTGCTGACCGAACAGCTCACGCAGCAGACGACGTTCGTCGGACTCTTTCATCATGCGGTTGAAGCCGACCTGCAGCCGGCCGATCTCACTGCCGTCGAACACCTCGACGCGTACGTCGGTGGCGCCGCGCTGCACCCGCTCGATGGCGCGTCGCAGTTGGCGGATCGGATCGGAGATCTGGGTAGCCGTCAGCATCGACAGCGCAAAGGCCTGCACGATCGCCATGATCGAGATGAGCAGGATCGCCCACGCGAGAGAGTCGGGGGAGAACTCGAGATCGGTCGTGAGCTGCGTCGAGCACAGCAAGATGATGCCTGCGACGGGCATCAGCGTGCCGAGACCCCAGGTCATCGCCAGCCGGGTTCCGACGCCAGGCGCCATGGTCCGATCGAATTCGCCCTCGCTCAAGGCCTGGGCGGCGACCGGACGCAAAATGCGCTCACCGAGCATGTAGGTGAACCCGAAGGTCGTGGTCGCGGCCATGCAGACCGTCACGATCACGGCGATCGCGAGTCCGGGCATCTCGGTGATGGTCAGGAACACGAAGATGATGCCGCCCAGAATCCACAGCACCAGGTGGACGATGGCCTGGCGAAGCGGCGCGTGCAGTGCCGCCATCTGCTCGGACCTCGTGGGTGGACCCCCGCGCAGCCGCCAGCGAATGACCGACTTCAACATCATCGCCGCCGCCGTGAGGCTGACGGCGCCGGCGAATGCCAGGTACACGCCGAAGATCGCGAAGTTGCGGACCCGGTCGGCAACTATCGCGTCGGACTCCTGGATCGGCACGCCGTACCGGACGAAGGCAAAGACCAGTACCGCGCCGATCAGATTGGCTGCGAGCATGGAGAGCATATAGAGGGGCCACCGGCTGCGGATGGTCACCGCTATTGCTCTGTATGAGGCCCGCACAGGGTTCAATTTAGCTGGCAGAGGTCGAAGTGTTGGTACGCGCGTCCGATTATTCGTCCGCTCACCTGTGTCGGCCGGGCCGGTTAGGCTCGCGATGTGAACGCAAACAGGGGGCGTGCGGAGCGAGCATCGAGGATGAACAAACCCATCTCCGCCGACGCTCGGGCGGTGCATCCCGGCGTGCGCATCGCTGCGGAATGGTCGTGGCGCCTCATTGTGATCTTCGCCGGACTGTTGGTTCTCGGGTACGTCGTACTCCGCCTCGAAACCGTGCTCATCCCGGTGGGGCTGGCTCTGCTGGCATCAGCTCTGCTGATCCCGATTGTCGATCGGCTACAGGTGTGGGGTGTTCCCCGCTCGGCAGCCGTCATCGTCGTTCTGCTTGCCTCGATCGGACTGGTCGCGGGAATCATGACGTTTGTCGTCGAGCAGTTCATCGACGGGTTGCCCCAGCTCACCGACCAGTTCACGGCCAGCGTCACGCAAATTCAGAACTGGCTCACCAGCGGTCCGCTGCACTTCAGCGAGGATCAGATCCGCCAGGCAGGTGATTCGGTCGTCAAGTCGGTGCAATCCAATCGTGAGTCCCTGACCAGCGGCGCCTTGACCACGGCGACAGTCATCGGCGAGATCTTCACCGGGGCATTGCTGACGCTGTTCACTCTCATCTTCTTCCTCTACGGCGGCGATCAGATCTGGCAGTTCGTCACCCGGATCGTTCCCACCGACGCGCGTCGTCGCGTACGGATCGCCGGTTCTGCAGGTTTCGGGTCGCTGATCGGCTACGTGCGCGCCACGGTCGCGGTTGCCGCCGCCGACGCGATCGGTATCGGTGCCGGCCTGGCGATCCTCGGGGTGCCGCTCGCCCTGCCGCTGGCGTCGTTGGTGTTCATCGGCGCGTTCATTCCGATCGTCGGTGCATTTCTGACCGGTTTTCTCGCGGTGCTTGTCGCTCTGGTCACGAAGGGTTTCCTGACGGCGCTGATCGTCCTCGGCATCATCATCGGCGTCATGCAGCTCGAAGCGCACGTGATGCAACCGCTGTTGTTGGGTCGCGCTGTTCGCCTGCATCCGCTGGCAGTCGTTCTCGCCATTACAACGGGCATCGTTCTCGCTGGAATCGTCGGCGGGCTCTTGGCTGTCCCGATCGTCGCGGTCCTGAATACCGCTATTCGTTCCCTTCTCGCCGACGACCCGGACATCGCGTACGCCGAACTGCACGTCGAAGATCCGGAAACCCCACTGTTCCCCGCCGAACCCGACGAGCCGCGCGCCGAGCCTCGCATCGTGAACCCCACTCCTCCCGATGACTGAGCCCACCCGCCGTCGTCGGCTGCACTATCAGCCGACCGTTCGCGAGGCGTCGGGCGTCGACACCGACCCTGATGCCCCGCTGTGGCGGGCGGCGCAGGCATTTCGGCTCGTCACGCTGGTGTACGCGATCAGCTACCAGTTCGCCTCGGCCTCCGACTACACCAACTCTCGGCTCAGCTGGTTCTTCGTCGCTCTGATGGCCGTGTGGACCGGGGTGTCGGCACTGTTGCTCGGGACATCCGGTGCTTTGTTCGGGAAGAAGCTGCCGCGGTATCAGGTGGTGATCGCCGATCAGGTGGTCGTCATCTTGCTGATGGCGTCGACGAGGCTGGTCTCCGACCACGAGTGGTATCAGAATCACCAGACGCTGCCCACCACGCTGTGGGCCACCAACGCGGTCATCTCCGCGGCAATTCTCGGCGGGCCGTGGCTCGGTATGGCGTCCGGAGTTGTCATCTCGGCGGCCAGCGCGATCATCCGCGACCAGGTCAACCTGGACCTCTGGCGCGATGCGACGGCTCCCGTGCTCGTATCGGTCGGTCTGGCGTTGGGCTTGGCCACCACCACCGCTCGGCGCTCGCATCGACAACTCGAGCAAGCCGTCCGTCTGGCGGCGGCCACCGAAGAGCGCGAGCGTTTGGCACGCGAAGTACACGACGGCGTTCTGCAGGTGCTGGCGATGGTGCGCAGGCGAGGTGCGGCACTCGGCGGCGAGGCAGCTGAACTGGCTGCTCTGGCCGGTGAGCAGGAGGTCGCCTTGAGAATGCTGATCTCCGAGCAGGTTTCGGGCGCCGCGGCAGACGTCGGCGGACAGACAGTGGATCTGTGTCCGCTGCTGACCACGCAGGCAAGCACGTCGGTGTCGGTGTCGACGCCCGCGCACCCCGTCGTGATCGAGCGTGATCGAGCCATCGAACTGGCAGCCATCGTCGACAATGCTCTGTCCAATGTCGGGCTGCACGCCGGGCCCGCGGCGAAGGCATACGTATTGCTCGAAGATTTGCCGGACGAGGTGATCGTCAGCATCCGCGACGACGGCGTCGGAATCCCCGAGGGTCGCTTGGCGCAGGCCGAAGCCGAAGGCCGCATGGGAGTATCGAAGTCCATTCTCGGTCGAGTGCAGGTGCTCGGCGGCACTGCAGTCCTGCAAACCGGGCCGGGGGAGGGCACCGAATGGGAGATCAACGTTCCGAAGGGGAAAAGTGAGCGTGGCTGACGAACATGGCGAGAATCCGGTGACGGTGATGGTCGTCGACGATCACCCGATGTGGCGCGACGGTGTCTCCCGGGACCTCGAAGCTGCCGGCTTCACCGTGAGCGCCACGGCGGAGGGTGTCGAGAGTGCGCGCCGCCGGGCCGCCGCCGTGCAACCGGCGGTGGTTCTGATGGACATGAACCTGCCGGACGGAAACGGTGCCGACGCCACCACCGCAGTTCTCGAGGTTTCGCCGAAGAGCAAGGTACTGGTGCTTTCGGCCTCTGCCGAACGTGACGACGTCCTCGACGCGGTCAAAGCCGGAGCGTCGGGTTACCTGGTCAAGAGTGCTTCGGTGGCGGAACTGCTCGAGGCCGTGCGAGCGACTTTCGACGGACAAGCCGTCTTCACCCCCGGCCTCGCCGGATTGGTGCTCGGTGAGTACCGCCGGATGTCGACGGCACCGGCCGACGATCGCGCACCCGAGCTGCCTCGGCTCACCGACCGTGAGACCGAAGTGCTCCGTCTTGTCGCCAAGGGGCTGAGCGCAAAACAGATCGCCACGAGGCTCTCGCTCAGCCACCGGACCGTCGAAAACCATGTGCAGGCAACGCTTCGGAAGCTTCAGTTGGCCAATCGCGTCGAGCTCACGCGATACGCGATAGAACAAGGTCTCGAATAACGTTTATCCTGGAAATCATGGAGGCCAGGAATCTACGCGTATCCGATGCCGAACGAGAGCATGTCGGCGAGCTGCTGCAGAAAGCTGTCGGTCAAGGGATGCTCTCGCTCGGTGAGTTCACCGAGCGCATGGACACTGCCTTGGCCGCAAAGACACGAGGTGAGCTCAACTCGGTTCTCGCCGATCTTCCGGGCATCACACTGATCTCCGACTACGACCCACCCGCGTATCCCAATGCGGGTCAGCCGATGTACCAAGGCCAGCCCTACCCGGCGCCGACGTACCAACCCCAACCGCCGCCGGTTCACCCGAGCCCGCCTTACCGCGCTCCCGTCGGGGCTCCGGTTGTAGGTACTTACGGAGCGGCAAATGCTGCCGTGATCCGTGGACGAATGGCGACGGTGACGCGGAACGGTGCCTGGATCGTTCCACCAGCTGTCGTGGTCGACACCAGAATGTCCAGTGTGACTATCGATTTCACGCGTGCGGTGATGCAGACGCAGGTCGTGAACATCTCGATCGACGACTACGCCAGCTCGATTTCACTGATCGTTCCCGAAGAGGCGACGGTGGACATGAACGGTGTCGAGGCAGTCGGGGGAAGCGCGTCGAACAAGGTTCGTTCCGGCCCACAGATGGGCCCGCTGCATCTGGTGGTGCACGGCAAGGTGCGATTCGGCAGTGTCACCGCGAAGCATCCCTTCGGTACCACGATCCGAAAGATGTTCGGCTCCTGACCTTTCAATGATACGCGCGGGTCAACATCTCGGCGACGCACACGGGCTTGTCACCGTGTTCTCGTTCGAACGTCTGCGTCACCGTGATCTGGACACCGCCGTTGATCGGTTCGACTTTGCTCAACGTCGCGCGCATGCGGACACGAGAGCCGACCGGAAGCGGAGCGGGCAACCTGACCTTGTCGAATCCGCAGTTGAGAGCAAACGCAAAACCTTCGAGCGAGAACATTGCGTACGAGAACTTGGGGCCGAGTGAGAGCGTGTAGTTGCCGTGCGCGATGGTTCCGCCGAACGGCGACTCCTTCGCGCGATCCACATCGACGTGAATCCACTGATCGTCGCCGGTGACCCGGGCGAACTCGTCGATGGACTCCTGGGTGACATCGTGCCAGTCGCTGACGCCCAGCTCTTGGTTCAGGTTGGCGCTGAGGTCTTCTGCTCCGGTGAGTACAAGCATGAATTTTCCTTCGATCGGTAGGTGCTGACAGTCGGTCAGTGACTTTCGATGCCGAATCCCACACCGTGTGTCTGTGCGATCTCGGCGGTGGCAACGAGATCGAATTCGATCCCGAAGTCTGCTTCTACCCGCGCTGCAACCGATTCCGCGGCGGAACCTGCTTCGGCCAGTAGTTTCGGCATCAGTTCGAACAGGTCTTCCATCCCTCCGGGCGTGATGATTTCGAGAATCCGTGCTGGAGCGTCGTCGGGATTCCACACGGCGTGCCACTGGCCACGCGGTTTGAAGATCATGGCGCCGGTCTCCGCGTAGACGACCTCGTCTCCGACCATCGCTGCGACGCGGCCACTTTGAACCACCGTGTACTCGTCTTCCCGGCTGTGGCGATGGACCGGTGAGGTCATCGAATGCGGAGCGATGCGGTGTTGTACAAGAGAGAAACCTCCCTCGGTTTGTTTGTTACGAACCATCATCCGGACGCCGGTGGCCGCGAGGGTCCCGGCGAGGTCTTCGTCCGGTCCGAGGACGGTCGTGGTGGTGTTGTTCGGGGAATTCGGTGACATCGATTCAGTCCTTCGTCGTCGTGAGCGTCGTTGGCCGTGCTCCGGTTTGTTGATTCCCGAATCATGTACCAATCGGTCTAGTGATGCAAGGTTTTGACAATTTATGCACTTCAAGTGTTGTCGATATGTGTACTGATCGGTATATTGAACGTATGTCTACGAGGGATTTGTTGGTCGATGCCGCTGCCGATTTGTTGCAGCGGAAGGGCTACGCCGGAACGGGGGTGTCGGAAGTTCTCTCGGCTAGTGCGACTACCAAAGGTTCCTTGTACTTTCACTTTCCCGGCGGCAAGGAAGAACTCGCAGGCGAGGCTCTGAGGCGACGTGGCGAGGCAATGGCCGATTTCATCCGGCACCTGCTGGAGAGCTCACCCGATGCAGCCACCGCGATCTCGGCATTCGCCGCCGCATTGGCTGCGCGTTTGTCGGATTCGGACTACGAACGTGGATGCGCCCTGGCTACGGCAACACTGGATGCTGCAACGGAATCCGAGGTCATCCGCGGTGCTTGTGCGGACGGGTACAACTCGTGGCTCGCACTGCTGGCTCAGCGCCTCGAGGCAGACGGTTGGTCCCGCGAAGACTCCGAGTCCGAGGCAATTCTCGCTCTGTCCGCACTCGAGGGCGCGCTGGTCCTTGCTCGGGCGCGTCAGGATCCCGCTCCGCTTCACACTTCGGGTCGGCTTCTGTCCGAACGATTGCGGAACGCGGCACCTCGGCGTTAGTGCCCTGTCAGTCGATGATGCAGTCAGTCGAGGGTGCTGTCAGTCGAAGGTGTCCTCAGTTGAGTACGAGAAGTCCCCAGGCTGATCGAGTAGTACTACTCATCTGATCGGTTCGGCCACGCAGCAAGCTCGAAGCCATGACCACACCGAGCTCTTCCGCCGTCGATCCGCGACTGGTGACCGCCCTCTCGGCCGAGTGCGACAGCATCGGCCGGCAGTTGCGTCACATGGGCCAGAACCTGTCGATCCTGCAGACTCAGCTGGCCTCGGCTACTGCGACCCCGCCCATGGCGGTAGTCCCGGCACCCGCAGCTCCGGTGCCACAGGTGCCGCAGATGCCGCCAATGCGTTCTCAGCAGAGCGTGCCCGCGTGGCAGCCGCCGACGTATCCGGTTGCCGCACCTCGCCAGCCCTGGTGGCAACGCGACGGTGTCATCAGTCGACTCCTGGCCGCGGCCGGTGTTGCCGTCACACTGATCGGCGTCGTGATGCTGCTGGTACTTGCAGCGCAGGCCGGATTCTTCGGACCTCCGCTGCGGGTGCTCGGCGGTGCGCTCCTTTCCGGCGCCTTGGTGTTTGCCGGGGTGCGGGTCCACGGACGACCAGGGGGCAAAGTGGGGGCAATTGCCCTGGCTGCCACAGGTTTTGCAGGGATGTATCTCGATGTCGTCGCAGCCTCCGTTCTCTACGGTTGGGTGACGACACCGCTCGCGGTGGTGATTGCCTTCGGAATCGCCGCCGCCGGCGTTGCCCTCGCCGTGAAGTGGCATTCCGAATCGCTGGCGCTCATGATCGTTCTGGGAGCAGCGCTGCTGGCTCCCGTGTTGACGTCGGGAATATCGTTGACCCTCATCGGTTTCCTCTTCGCGATCCAGTCGGCGACATTCTCCGCCCAGCTCGGTCGTGACTGGAAGTACCTGGGCATGGCGCGCACCGTACCGGTGGTTCTCGCACTGCTCGCAGCGATAGCGTCGGAGTCCATCTTTGACGAATCCGGTAACAGTGCAGTGCAATTGGTGGTCAGTGCCGGCGTGGTTGCAATCGTGGGGGCCGGCTGCGCGATGGTTATGCAGTGGACGGGTTCGCCCTCGCGTGACGGCATTGCAGGGGCGTGGTCCACCGCTACCTTTGTTGTCTCGTCCCTTCCGCTGATGAGCGTCGGAGCCGTGCTCGGGCGCACCGAATCCGCAGTGCTGTACGGAATTGCTGCGGCACTACTTCTTTCGGCTGCAGCGGCGGCCAAGCCTTTGCCGACGCAACTGCGATTCGGACTGGGCGCAACCGGCGCCCTCGCATTGTTGCTCTGCTGCTTCTCCGGGGCGACTGAATCTCTGGTCGTACCGCTGATCCTCACGGTCGGAATGATCTTCCTCGGAGTCTCGCTGTATGCGGGTTCGCGCTTCGTCTTCGCGCTCGGAACCGCCTTTGCGGCAATCGGATCGATCGGATACCTCACGACGGTTCCGCCGGAGGCGTTGACGACCGCTCGCGCCGCATCCAGGCAACTCGGTGCGATCACGGCACTCTCGAGCCTGACGGCGATAGGTGCACTGGTGATGCTGGTCTGGGCGATTCACCGACTGAAGTTGATTGCCGATTCGAATGCAGCGGTTCTATGGGCGGCCGCAGGGTTCGGTGTCCTCTACGCGGTGACGTGCGCGCTCGTCTCATCCGGCGTCGAAATTTTCGACAGTGCAACCGGTTTCGTTGCCGGGCACAGCGTTGCAACCATCGTCTGGATGCTTGCCGCCACGTCAGCGCTGGTGCTCGGATTGAACAACCGCCAGCACGCTCGCGTCTTGCTCGGAGCCGGGCTTGCTCTCACCAGTGCGGCCGTGGCAAAGCTGTTCCTCTTCGACCTGGCCACACTCAGTGGGCTGGTGCGTAGCGTTGCCTTCCTGGTGGTCGGCTTGCTGCTCCTGCTGGTCGGGACACGTTATGCACGAGCCTTCGCCAAGCAGGAGCAGGAGCAGGTCAGCTTCGCTTCTGGCGAGCGATGAGCTCGCTCACGCTGATGGCGCCTGCGTCGTCAGGCCGGTGCCTGCCGGTGGCGTTGTCGTCGCCGTCAGGGGTGGCGTCCGAGACTCGGGGCTCGTTGGTAGGCGAAGGCGAATCCGTGAAAACCCCGTTACGACGCTCCGGAGCGGTCGGTGGAGGCGGCGACTGGGGGGTCGCCTCCACCGAGGTCGGGGCTGAACCGTTTGTTGCAGAGCCGTTGGTAGCACCGTTTGCGGAGCCGTTCCGGCTCGCGCCGTTGGAGCCTGAACTGCTGCTGGCAGCACCGTTGGTCGCCGAACCGTTTGTCCGCGAAGGCGTCCGGACCACCGGCAGTGGACGTGAGGCCGGGGGAGTCTGTTCCCGGGCCCGCAGGTCCGACAACCAACTCTCGATGGGACGCTCGGCCGGCGCAGCGGGCGTGGGGTTTCTGCGCTTGTCGCTGGCATTCGGTTGCGGCCGGTACGAGGGATTGGGTACCGGTGCCTCGATCAGGTTCTGGGGGGCGCTGGCTGCACTCCCGATATCGAGACGACGTCGCGGTGCCGGCTTCTCCGCGGCGGGAGCCTCCGTGTTGGGTGCCTTGATCGCCATTTCGCTGAGCGGAATGGGCTCGGTGAGAGGATCGGGAACGCGAGGTCCGCTTTCCGGCTGTGCAGCCGGGGCAGGCGGCGGCATGACCCGCGAGGCCGCTTCGATCTTGCGCGGCTGACCCGGTCCGGCGATCGCACCGACAGGCGCGATCTGCGGGACGTTCGCGAGTACCAGCTCGTTGTCGAGGATCGGCTCGCCCAGCCCGATCTTCTGCTGGATCCGCTTCATCCAGGCCGGAGCCCACCAGCAGTCGTCGCCGAGCAGTTTCATGGTCGCGGGGACCAGGAACATTCGGATGAGAGTCGCGTCGATGATCAGCGCGGAGATCATGCCGTAGGAGATGTATTTCATCATCACCAGATCGGACAAGCCGAATGCGCCGGTGACCACGATCAGAATCAGTGCGGCAGCGGTGATGATTCGTCCGGTATGTGCCGTGCCGATACGGATGGATTCGGTAGTACTCGCGCCCTGCGCTCGCGCTTCGACCATGCGGGAGAGCAGGAACACTTCGTAGTCGGTCGACAGGCCGTAGACGATCGCGATGATCAACACCAGGACGGGAGACATGATCGGCCCCGGTGTGAAGTTCAACAGACCGGAACCGTGCCCGTCGATGAAGATCCAGGTCAAGATTCCGAGCGTCGAACCCAGTCCGAGCGCGCTCATCAATGCGGCTTTGATGGGCAGGACGAGCGAGCCGAACGTCAAGAACATCAGCAAGGTCGTCAGCAGGATGACGGATACGACCATCAGCGGCAGACGATCGAGCAATGCGTCGACGCTGTCCTGCTCGATGGCCGGAGTACCGCCGACCAGCACAGTTGTGCCCTCGGGCCAGTCCGCGGACCGCAGATAGTCGATGGTGGGACGTGCCTCGTTCCGCTCCGTCAGACCGGCCTTGAGGACGTTGACACCGTCCTTCGTCGCAACCTCCGGGGTGAACTTCTCGACCAGACCCGGCGCAGCATTTGCGGTCTTGGAAATCTGACCGAGAGTGGTGTTGTCGGCTCCCTCGATGACGAGTCGAACGGGCTCGGTGCGATTGCCGGGGAAGAGTTCGTCGAACTGCGCCTGCGCGACACGCGTGGGGCTGTCCGGGGGCAGGTACGTCTCGTTGATACCGCCGAACTTGATGCCCGTCAGCGGAATGATCATCAGCAGTAGAGCCGCGACGATCGGGACCGCGACCTTGAGCGGATGCTGCATGACCCAGCGGGTGAGCTTGCCCCAGAAACCGTTCTCGATTTCCTCGTTGGTCTTGGTCTGGCGCAGCTTCTTGAAGGTCAGCGCGTCGATCCGCTTGCCGAGAATGCCGAGAATCGCGGGAAGAATCGTGATGGACGAGATCGCGGCAAGCATGACGGCAGCAATGGCGCCGTAAGCCACCGATTTGAGGAAGCCCTGCGGGAACAACAGCAGACCGCCGAGGCTGACGGCAACCATGGTCGCCGAGAACATGACCGTTCTACCCGCCGTCATGACCGTTCGGCGTACTGCGGTCGGGGTGTCGTACCCCTCGGCTATCTCTTCTCGGAAACGGCTGACGATGAACAGCCCGTAGTCGATCGCGAGACCCAGGCCGACCAGAGAGACCACGGGCGCAACAAACGCGTTGACCTCGGTGAAGTTGGTGATCAGTCGAATGATGCCGTTGGCGCCGATGACGGTCAGACCGCCGACGATCAACGGGAGGGCAGCAGCGACGACGCCACCGAAGACGAAGAACAGCAGGACACCGACAGCAGGAATCGCGAGCATTTCCATGCGCTTGATGTCGTTGGCCATCGTGTCGTTGAGCGAATTCGCGACAGGTTGCAGGCCGGCGAGTTGCACGTCGACGCCGTCGATGTAGAACTGCGACTCGACGTCGCGGAAGTTGTTGGACACCGCGGTGTCGTTGTCTCCGGCGATCGCGATGCTGGTGACCGCGTGTTGCTTGGTCTTGTCCGCCAGGGCCGCCACCGAGAGACCGTTGTCGACCTTGAAGTACGAGCCGTTGATCTTCATGATCTGGTCGGGGTTGTCGGCGACGAGTCGCTGCAGATTGTCGATGACCTTCGCTTGGAACTCGGGGTCGTCGACGGTCTTGCCCTCCGGCGCCGTGTACAGCGCCAGAACGTCACCCGTCGTGCTGCGTCCGAACGTGCCGTCAGCGAGTTTGGCAGCCTCTACCGATTCCGACCCCGGATCGTCCCAGCCGCTCTGGCTGAGATGATCCTGCAGGCTCAGGCCGTACGCAGCGAGCCCGAGGAGCCCCGCCACCATGACAGCGATGACGGTGAAGCGGGCTCGATAGACGATGCTTCCCCAGCTGGCGAACACTGATCAACTCCTACTCGGCAACACTTTTTCGCCCGATGAGCAGGGCAGAAAGCGGTCGGAACGGCTGCAACCAGGCGCCCTCGTCGGGCAGGGTGTCCAGGCTTACCCGTGGCAGAGGCTCACGGAAGACACCTGGGATGTCCTCGAGATCGACGAAGTCCAAGATATCGGACGACACAGCCCAGCTGGCGTGTTCACGGAACCCGAGAACCTGGACCGGGATGCCGGTTGCTGCGATGTCCTCGAGAGGTTCGCGGAACGCTTGGCCGTCGGCGGACGCGACCATGATTCCGGCGAGGCCCTCGCCGTACCGGAGCGCGATGTGCTCGAGCATGTCCGAATCGACATCGCTGTCTTCATCGACCTTCGGCTTGGCGAACACCGCGAAACCCACGTTACGCAAGGCTTCGACCCAAGGACGAACGACGTCGGCGCTGCCGGACGCGATGTTGGTGAAGACGGTCGCTTCAGGCTCGAGCGTGCCGCTGTTCTGTGCGGACAGTTCGGCGGTGCGAGAGAGCAGCCAACGACCCAAAGCGTCGAATCGTGGCCGGTAGGCGGCGGTAGGCCGGCCACCGAGGATGGCGCCGAGGCCCATGTCGAGGTTAGGGGCGTCCCAGACCAGAAGCACCCGCTTGGGGTGGCGGGAGTCACGACCGAAGTCGAGAGGAGATTCCGACGACGTCACGTCGTCGGATAGCTGTTCGCTGACGCTCATGCTCTGATCTTCCCCCATATAAGCTCGGTGATTGCACTTCCGACCTTATGGGCTTTGTCCTCGAACTTGGTGACCGGACGCTCGTGGGTCATCGGAGACTCCCAGTCGAGTGCGGTCAGCAGCGGCTCGGCATTGCCGGCTTCTTCGATCCATTCGGCGTACTCGGCGTGATCGGTTGCCACGTGCAGCACTCCGCCGGGCTTGAGGCGGTTGGCGATCAGCGAGAACGTCGGCCCCTGCAGGAGGCGACGCTTGTGATGGCGGGCCTTGGGCCACGGATCCGGGAAGAACACCCGGACGCCTGTCAGCGACTCGGGGGCGACCATGTTCTCGAGTACGTCCATCGCGTCACCGCGCAGTACGCGCACGTTGGGAATTTCTTCGCGTTCGACCTGCTGGAGAAGCTGCGCGAGCCCGGGGCGGTACACCTCGATCGCGATCAGGTTCACGTGCGGTTCCGCCTTGGCCATAGCGGCCGTCGCGGTGCCGGTACCCGAACCGATCTCGATGATCAGGGGTGCCTCGCGTCCGAACCAGGCGTTCGCGTCGAGCGGTGTGTCCGAGACGTCGGCGCCGATGAGCGGCCACTGACGGTCCCAAGCCTGCTGCTGTGCGTCGGTCAGCGCACCCCGGCGAGAGCGAAAGCTGGTCACTCTCGGATGGAGACGGGACCCCTTGGTGTGGTCCGTCTGCCCCGTGTCAGGGGTCTGCGGTGCATGCTGATCGGCTTCGTTCACGAACCCATTGTCACGCATGACCCCCGTTTAGCGCAGACGGGTCTGAAGTTTGAGTTGAGACTTTCCACGGAAAGTCCTGAAACCGTCGACTTCGGACTGTCGGCGAAAGGGTGGTGTCACCTGCCGTCCTTGCCGAGAACCTGACAGAATCTCACCGACACGATGGGGACGTGGGGTGGGGATGAACACAGGATTTGCATGCAGTAATTGGTCACGAATGTTGCCCGCAGAATCGATCGACGACGCCTGCTCGGAGCCGATCGATCAGCTGCGCGCTCTGGCATATCGGCTGACGTCGATCGATTCGGGAGCCGCAGAGGCGGTCCACTCGGTGCTCGGATCGCTGACTGCGCCGCTCGAGCTGGTGGTCGCCGGACGCGCCGGGGTGGGGCGGTCGTCTTTGGCGCGAATCCTGAGGCGCGACGACCGGTTCTCGCGCAGAGTTGTCGGCGCACCGGTTGTGGTGACCGAGTCGAGGGCATTCGATGTCCCTGGAACGTCGAACCCCGATCTGGGTCGTCGTTGCGTTGTCTACGTGGTGGTCGACGCGGTCCGCGACGTCGACGGCCGAGCCATTGCTCGAGTTTCCGATCGTGTGGTCGTCGCTGCGAACAAGGCTGACTTGTTCGGTCCGCGCTGGGACGAGGCGCTGGGACGGGCGGCGGAAATCTCGGAGAACGTCGGCGTGCCCACGGTTCCGGTGGAGACACTGACCGGGCGCGGCGTCGAAGAGTTGTTCGCGGCTCTCGGACCTGTTCTGGAGGCGCAGTGGTGGGGCCGGGTCGAGCAGATCGGCCCGGCGCTGAGGCGATCTGCCTCGCGCAGCGCTGCGGGCAGGGACGAGATCGAGTTGTATCTGAGTTCGGACTCCCCGGTGTTGTTCGGCGCTGCGGCGGCGATGATGAGCCCCGAAATTCGAGCCCTGCGTCAAGGCGAGCCTCCCGATCCTCGTACCGCTGACGACGCGGGCACGTGCAGCCGGTGGTGGAGCGAGCTCGTGAACGAGTCGGAACAGTGTCCGCAACAACGGGTCTCACTGATTCGACGCGGGTATGTGCGTCGGTGGGCGCAGCTCGGAGGCGATCGCTCTGCCCCGGCGGTGACCGATGAATAGCGTTTCGGTACTTCCGGATTCGGTGCTGCGCGTGGTGCAGCGATGGAATCCGGCATCCGATCCGGGTCGCCGGGTCGCCGCCGAAACATCCAGTGGCACTCGCATTTACGTTGTGGGTCCACCAAGGTGTGGAGGGGAAGACGTCACGCAGATGTTCGATGCTTCGGAAGATTGTTCGACAGTGACACGCGAGGTGGACGCCGACGTCGTACTTCTGGTCGTCGACGCCGCCAGTGTGATCGGACGCGAGGATCTCCTTCTCCTCGGCGACGCTGCGGCGAGCGGAACCCCGGTGGTGGTGGCGCTGACCCGCGTCGACGTCTATCGAGACTGGCAGGCGGTGCGCCGGCGTGATGCCGAGATTCTCGCTTCGCACTGCACCGCTTTTGCTCAGGCTCCGGTGGTCCCGATTGCGCCTGGTCGGGAGCAGTCACTCGTTGCGGTCGTGAGCCGGGCGGCACGGGAGAGGGAAGCAGGTGGTTCGGATTCCGGAGTCATCGCACAGACGCGCCGGATGATCGAGATGGAGATCCGGAATCTACGTGACAGTGTTCCTGGTGCCGAATTGCGGGCCGAGCGATCGCAGCTGCTCACAGATCGTGACGGCCGGCGAGGCGAACGCCTGGTGCAGGTGCGAAGCCGACTGCAACGAGCGCGCGGGGATCTGTCACAACAAATCGCCGAGGCAACCCGGGCGACGGTCGCCGGGGCACGTGCCTGGGTCGATGCGGCCTCGCGAGCCGAATTGGGCAGCGTGCCGACGCGACTGCAGCACGAGGTCGACCATCACACCCGGGTGTTCGACGCCGCGATGGCGGCAGCGGTGGAATCTGCGGGGACGAACGGATACATGCCTTCCCCGCAGATTCCGGAGGGCCTGCCGGGCCGTCAGCGCGGAAACGAGGACCGGGTGACAATTCTTGTCGGCGCGTCCGCGGGTCTCGGCCTCGGCCGTATCGCAGTGACTCCGCTGGAAATGATTCCGGCCTTGGAGTTCGCAAGTATCCCCGTGACGTTGATTCTGGGTGGCGCCGCGGCGTGGTGGTTGGCGCGAACTCGCGGGCTGACGGCCGATCGTGCCCACTCCAGGTCGTGGATCGTCGAATCGATGTCGACGGTTCGCGCACAGTGGGAGCAGCGAGTCCAGAGTGTTCTGCTCGAGGCCGAGGCGGATCTGGGAGCGGCGATCATGGCGGAGAGCCGCGAGCAGGTGGCGTCGGCGCAGGCCCGAATCGTGGAGATCGACGGTGAACTTCGTGAGCTCGCCGCGGCCAGATCGGGTCAGCTCGCGTCGTGCGAGCGCGACCTCGCCGTTTTGAACGCCGCCTACTGATCATTCCGCGAGTGCAGAGTTCTCCACAGTGCCGCAATTTCGGCCTCGACTGATCGTCGGGGTCTGGTAATACTGAGCGGACGGTTTCGGTAGGGGTTGCCGAAGCAGTAGGTCACCATCCAGTAGGGGGAGTAATGGACGCATTTCTGATCACGGCCGGACACATCGACGGGCACGAAGCCGAAGCGCTCGATCCTGGGCGTATCGAGCCCGAGACCTTCGGGCCCGCGTCGGGACCGGTCGATGCCGGCGACCTGAACTTCGACGCCTTCGACTTGGACGGTGACGGAACGGTCGACAGCCGTGTCGTCCACTCCGACGACGCCGTCGTGATCGTGTCCGATTTCGATCGCGACGGTAGCGCCGATCGCCTCACGATGATCGACTCGGACGGCGACTACTCGGCCTGGGAATGCAGTCGAGACGACGAAGGCGCCCTCGTGTGGCAGAAAATCGATGCCGGAGCGCTCTGAAAAGCTTCCGTTTATGTGCTCTGAGCGCCGGGTAGGCACCTGAACACACCAACTGAATCGTTTCTGTGACATTTCTGACCGCACCCGATTACCTGCAGGTGAACAGCCAGCGTTAACCTCAATACATAGGACACCCGGCGTCCGTGAAATCCACGTGAGTGGATGACGCGGCTGGACCCCGTCGAGAGGGGGACACCGGGATCGACTGGTATCGGGGCGCTGCAGTTCGCATCCGGTGTCACGAGAACCCGGTTCCGGCTCACCCCAGGAGAGTTTGATGACCTCAGCGACCATTCCCGGTCTCAATGGAACTGACGGCACGCCCCCCACGCAGCACAAGGAACTGCTTGCATGGGTGCAAGAGGTTGCCGAACTCACCCAGCCTGATCGCGTCGTCTTCGCAGACGGCTCGGACGAAGAATGGGACCGACTGACAACGAAGTTGGTCGAGGCAGGAACCTTCACCCGCCTCAACGACGAGAAGAAGCCGAACTCTTTCCTCGGCAACTCCGATCCGTCCGATGTCGCGCGAGTCGAATCGCGTACGTACATCTGCTCGAAGGAAGAAATCGACGCAGGTCCCACCAACAACTGGATGGACCCGGCGGAGATGCGCACCCTCATGGGTGACCTGTACCGCGGTTGCATGCGTGGACGCACCATGTACGTCGTGCCGTTCTGCATGGGCCCCCTCGACGCCGAGGACCCGAAGCTGGGCGTCGAGCTCACCGATTCCGAGTACGTCGTCGTATCCATGCGCGTCATGACCCGCATGGGCAGCAAGGTTCTCGACAAGCTCGGCACCGACGGATTCTTCGTCAAGGCGCTGCACTCGCTGGGCGCTCCGCTGGCCGAAGGCCAGGAAGACGTCGCGTGGCCGTGCAACGACACCAAGTACATCACCCACTTCCCCGAGGATCGTGAGATCTGGAGCTTCGGTTCCGGCTACGGCGGAAACGCTCTCCTGGGCAAGAAGTGCTACTCGCTGCGTATCGCCTCGGCAATGGCGCACGACGAGGGCTGGCTGGCCGAGCACATGCTCATCCTCAAGCTCATCTCGCCCGAGGACAAGGCCTACTACATCGCGGCGGCATTCCCCTCCGCTTGTGGCAAGACCAACCTCGCGATGATCCAGCCGACCATCCCCGGGTGGCGCGCCGAGACCCTCGGTGACGACATCGCCTGGATGCGTTTCGGTGAGGACGGACAGCTGTACGCCGTCAACCCGGAATTCGGTTTCTTCGGCGTGGCTCCCGGCACCAACTGGTCCTCGAACCCCAACGCCATGCGCACCATCGACCAGGGCAACACGGTCTTCACCAACGTCGCTCTGACGGACGACGGTGACGTCTGGTGGGAAGGCCTCGAAGGCGACCCGCAGCACCTGATCGACTGGAAGGGCAACGAGTGGACGCCCGAGTCGGGCACCCATGCGGCTCATCCCAACTCGCGTTACTGCACCCCGATGTCGCAGTGCCCGATCATGGCTCCCGAGTGGGACGACCCGAAGGGCGTGCCGATCTCGGCAATCCTGTTCGGCGGCCGCCGCAAGACGACGGTTCCGCTGGTCACCGAGGCTCGCGACTGGCAGCACGGCGTCTTCATGGGTGCAACGGTCGGCTCCGAGCAGACCGCAGCAGCCGAAGGCCAGGTCGGTACGGTTCGCCGCGATCCGATGGCAATGCTGCCGTTCCTCGGCTACAACGTCGGTGACTACTTCCAGCACTGGATCGACCTCGGCAAGTCCGCGGACGCGTCCAAGCTCCCCAAGGTCTTCTACGTCAACTGGTTCCGCCGCGGCGACGACGGACGCTTCCTGTGGCCAGGCTTCGGCGAGAACTCTCGCGTCCTGAAGTGGATCGTCGAGCGTATCGAGCACAAGGCTGCCGGTATCGACACACCGATCGGCGTCGTTCCCACCGGATCGGCACTCGACATCGAAGGCCTGGACGTGTCGGACGCCGACATCACCGAGGCCCTCGCGGTCAACATCGACGAGTGGAAGGCCGAGATCCCGCTCATCGAAGAGTGGTTCGACTTCGTCGGCGAGAAGCTGCCGACCGGCATTCGCGACGAGTTCGAAGCTCTGAAGCAGCGGTTGGCCTGATAAACCGCCCCCGTATGTAGTGGCCTGATGCCGCATTGGTTCAATTTGATGAACCGATGCGGCATCGGTCGTCTGTATGCCCTTGCCTGTAGCCGTTAAGCAGTTCAGCCGTTATGCAGTTCAGCCGTAAAGCAGTGATCAGCGAGCGGGTCGACACACTCGATCCTCAGGAGGACCAGATATGAGCGGGATCTACAACAACGTGACCGAATTGGTCGGGCGCACCCCGATCGTGCGGCTCAACCGTCTGACCGAGGGCCTGGACGCACAGGTCGCCGTCAAGCTCGAGTTCTACAACCCGGCCAACAGCGTCAAGGACCGGATCGGCGTGGCGATTATCGACGCCGCCGAGAAGTCCGGTGCACTCAAGCCCGGTGGCACCATCGTCGAGGGAACCAGCGGTAACACGGGTATCGCACTCGCCATGGTCGGTGCTGCTCGCGGCTACAAGGTCATCCTGACCATGCCCGAGACCATGTCCACCGAGCGTCGCGTGATGCTGCGTGCTTACGGCGCCGAGATCGTGCTGACCCCGGGATCCGAGGGCATGGCCGGTGCGGTCGCCAAGGCCAAGGAAATCGTCGAGCAGACCGAGAACGCTGTCTCGGCCAGCCAGTTCGCGAACCCGGCCAACCCGGCCATCCACGAGGCAACGACGGGCGAAGAGGTCTGGGCCGACACCGACGGCGCCGTCGACATCTTCGTGTCCGGCATCGGCACCGGCGGCACTATCACCGGCGTCGGACGCACCCTTCGCAAGTACAAGCCCGAGGTCAAGATCGTGGGCGTCGAGCCCATCGACTCGCCGATCCTCAACGGTGGCCAGCCCGGCCCCCACAAGATCCAGGGAATCGGCGCGAACTTCGTGCCCGACGTCCTCGATCGCGAGATCTACGACGAGATCATCGACGTCTCGTTCCCCGATTCCATCGAGGTCGCTCGCGCACTCGGCACCAAAGAAGGCATCCTGGGCGGCATCTCGTCCGGCGCCATCGTCTGGGCAGCACTCGAGTTGGCGAAGCGTCCGGAAAACGCCGGCAAGCTGATCGTGGCTGTCGTGTGTGACTTCGGCGAGCGTTACATCTCCACCCCGCTGTTCGAACACATCCGGGACTGAGACTTGTGAGTATCCTCGGGACAATTCGCGAGGACCTGCAGGCTGCGCGCGGTCAGGATCCTGCCGCGCGCAGCAATGTGGAGAACGCGCTCGTTTATTCAGGGCTGCATGCTATTTGGGCGCATCGGGTTGCACATCGCATGTGGGCCGTCCCTGCGCTGCGCGGCCCGGCGCGAGTGCTCTCGCAGCTGACACGCTTCGTCACCGGCATCGAGATTCATCCCGGTGCCACCATCGGTCGACGGTTCTTCATCGACCACGGCATGGGCGTCGTGATCGGGGAGACGGCCGAGGTCGGTAACGACGTGATGCTCTATCACGGCGTCACTCTCGGTGGTCGCTCGCTCGAACAGGTCAAACGTCACCCGACGCTGGGTGATCGGGTAACCGTCGGCGCTGGTGCCAAGATCCTCGGACCTGTCGTCATCGGTGAAGGTAGCGCTATCGGCGCCAATGCCGTTGTCACCAGAGATGTTCCGGCCGAATCCATCGCGACGGGTATCCCGGCGGTGGCGCGGCCACGGACCACCAAGGAAAAACTGGTGGACCCGAACAGCTACATCGATCCGGCGATGTACATCTGAAGCACTCCTTCTTCGATGGCCACCCTCGTGTAGACGGCGGGTGGCCGTCGGCGTCTGTTCAGGCTCGCGTCAGGTGCCACCCGCGACGTCCCAGTACGACGGCCGTCGCAGCGCCCAATGCTGCTCCGATCAAGGGATAGCAGGCCAGGACGAGCCAGCGTGGATTGTCCGATCGGGCGTCGAAAGCGATGTTCAACGACGACTCGTAGTCCCGAGCCATCTGTACGCCGCGCAGTGGTACGTAGGAACCCTGATAGACGATGGTCTCGTCAGGACTGGTCATCACGTCGATCAGACTGCCCACCAGGGGAATTCCCCCGACGACAAATCCCAGAACCGCCAGAATCACGATCAGTGTGCGCATCGCCCGAGCCTATCGCCCGGCCGGAAGTTCAGACCGTGATCGACGGTTCTTCGGGGGTCGAGAGGGTCAGGATCGCCCGCACGACACGTGGGCTCTGCTCGAGTGAGCGCTCGAGTTCGCGCAACGTGTGGGCCACACGGGATTCCGCGTAGTCACCGACCAGGTCGACGCTGGCCACGAGGTAGACCTGTCGCGGCCCGAGGTATTCCATGCGTAGGAACGTGATTCGGTTGATTTCGGGTAGTTGAGTGAGAGCTTCGACGGCTGCTGCCCGCAGCGTCGGTGAGGCCTCTTCGCCGACCAGGAAGCGGCGGTTCCGATCTATCAGAATGATTGCGATGACCCCGAGGAGAATGCCGACGAAGATGGAGCCGAGGGCGTCGGGGATCGGCGAACCGGTGACCTGGTGCAACAGAACACCGACGAACGCGATGACCAAACCGATAAGTGCCGCAGCATCTTCGGCGAACACGGCCCGAGTCGTCGGGTCGGATGTGTTGAGTGCCTGGGTCATGACGTCGCGGTTCACGGCGGACGCTTCGTTTCGGAGTTGTTTGTACGCCTGCCGGAACGAGATGCCTTCGAGGATGAACGAGACGCCGAGGACGGCGTAGGCGACACCGAAGTCGGACGCCGGTTCGGAATGGAACAGTTCCTGGATGCCATGGGTGATCGA
The DNA here is from genome assembly GCF_001942025.1 of Rhodococcus sp. YL-1. Lineage (NCBI taxonomy): Bacteria > Bacillati > Actinomycetota > Actinomycetes > Mycobacteriales > Nocardiaceae > Rhodococcus > Rhodococcus sp. YL-1. The sequence continues at coordinate 1,143,737 of NZ_CP017299.1, forward strand.
GACACCCGCGCCGAGTGCAAACAGTCCGAGGGCGGCGAACATCGACCAGATGTAGGCCTCCCGGCCGTAGCCGAGTGGCTGGTCTCGGTCGGGAACCCTTTTCGAGCGGCGGTTCGCGATCAGCAGCAGCACTTCGTTGCCGGTATCGGCCCAGGAGTGGGTGGCCTCTGCGACCATCGATGCAGATCCGGTGACGATGGCGGCCGCCGTCTTGGCACCGGCGATCAGCGCGTTCGCCGCAAACGCCAGTACGACCGTCGTGGTGCTCTCGTCGGCCGATGCTTCCGTTTCGGTGCTCACGATTCTCAGGCTAGGCGGGTGACGACGGTTTCGTGCGGTGACGCTCGGCGACGGAGTGCAGCAGTGTGGCGACGGCGTCGTGGAACTGCGTCAGGCCCGGCTCTTCGACGGGAAAGTGCCCGCACCCGTCCAGCATCACGAATTCGGTGGGTGCGTTGATGCGGCGGAGGAACTGCAGGCTCAGTTCGGGTGGCGTCCATCGGTCGTCGGCCGGGTGGGTGAGCAGAACGGGCGTCGTCCGAAATGCTTCGGGTGCGGTGTGCTCGAACGAGAAGTAGCTGCTGAGGAATCCGAGTGGCATCCGAACACCGCCACCGCGCGGATCGGTTGCGCACAGCGTTGCGAGCTCCCGATTGCTGCTCATGTTCGCCACGTCGGCGACCCAACGGATGGGCACGCGGATACGGCCCACCAGTCGTTCGGTGCGCCGCATCAGGGGAGCGCCGTAGACACCCATCGGGCCGAACCGCGCCGCGGCAGCTCTGGCCGATGGATCCGAGGGATCGAGCAGGCAGGTAGCGACGACGGCGTCGGCCAGACCGGTCCGCGCGGCTACCTCGTAGGCCAGCAGACCGCCGATGCTGGCGCCCAACAACACCAGCGGCCGATCGTCGGCTGCCTTCTCGGCCCGGACGAGATCGCAGAAGAGACCGACCCACTGCTCGTACCGGACGCCGGCGGGATCGGCTACGACGGTGTCGCCGTACAGCGGAAGATCAGGGAAGAGGACTTCGGCGCCGAGTTTCACGCCGATCCCGGCGAACGGCCACAACGCGCCCGAGTAGCCGCCGGCGCCGTGGATGCCGAGAACACGAACCGGCGCGTCTGGAACCACGGCCCGTGCGACGTGGACGGTGTTGCCGTTCCACTCCCACCACGTCGGGGTCGGCGCCGGCATGTAGTCGGTGTACCGGTCGGGCATAAACTTCGAGTAATCGGCGCTGGTCACCTACACAATTCTCGGTATCGGCGTCGCGGCTGACAACTCGCATCGGAGGACCGTGTCGACTCGGCGGAAAAGGCCCTCCCAGCAGCGCTCGAGGGCTACCTACGACGCGATCCTGGAGGCAGCTACTCGCGTTTTCGCTTCGGAAGCCATGGCAGCGACCACCAACCGGATCGCTGACGAAGCAGGGGTGTCGGTGGGCTCGCTCTACCAGTATTTCAGCGACAAGTACGAGATCCTTGCGGAGTTGGCGAACCGTCACGTGAGTGCTGCGCGGGAGAGTTTTGCGCTCTGCCTTGCCGACATCGTCGAGCGCGAACTCTCCCTGGACGAGGCCGTGAGGATGTTGGTGGAGTGCGCGGTCGAAGTGAACAGTAAGCCGCGAGAGTTCTTTCACCTGCTCTACGATCAGGTTCCACGTACGCGTGAGCTCATCGAGCAGGTCGAAGGAATGAATCGTCAACTGGTACTCGGCTTTTCGGAGTACCTCCAGAGCCACGGTTTCAGTGCGGAGGATGCGTTGTTGACGTCGCGGCTGACTGTGACTGCCGTGGACAGTCAGGTGCATCGGGTTGTGCTGGAATCGGATTCACCCGAGGAACTTCGAGTGCGAACGGAAGCCGTCGTGCGGCAGGCGAGATCGATGATCGCGTCGGAATCCTGATCCGGTGTGCGGAATGGTGACCGCGGTCCGTTATGGTTTCTGACGTCATCATCGAGGTAATGGGAAGTCGGTGCAATTCCGGCGCGGTCCCGCCACTGTGAGGTCGTCCCTGCGTCGACCGTAGCCAGATACCACCCTCGTTGACGTTGTGTCATGCCACGAGGATGGATCGGTCACACCATGAATGCTGTTGGCGGAGCTCTGTCTCCACCTACCCACCTGCCTTCGCCGAAGGCTGGTGCGCCTCGAGGACGGCTCAGTCCGGGTATCGTGCTGCCCGCTCTGCTGGTCGTCGCCGTGCTCTCTGCTGTGTGCGCGTTGGCATTCGGATCCGAGATGCTCCCCGTGTCCACTGTGGTGGACGTGGTGCACTCGCGCTTTGGAGGCCCACCCGTCACGCGTTCCGAACTTGCGATCGTGTGGGGGATCAGAGCACCTCGGGTACTGCTCGGTCTGGCCGTCGGCGCTGGTCTTGCCGTCGCCGGCGCGGTGGTGCAAACCCTCGTCCGTAACGCTCTCGCCGATCCCCACCTGCTGGGAGTGTCGTCCGGCGCGAGTGTCGGTGCCACCGCCGTCATCACCACCGGACTGTTCGCCGGCGCGGGAGTGTGGGCGCTCAGTTTCGGCGCGATGATCGGGGCGCTGGGAGCTGCGATTCTCGTCTTCACCATCGCGACGCTGCAAGGCGGTATCACTCCACTGCGATTGGTTCTGACCGGCACCGTTACCGCATCCGCCTTGTCGGCGATCGCGAGTTTTCTGGTGCTGCGTACCAATGATTCCCAGGCCGCGCAGTCCGTATTGTTCTGGCTCCTGGGAAGTTTGGCCGGGGCATCCTGGGACAAGTTGTGGGCGCCGGTCATCGTTGTGTTCCTGCTGACGGCAGCGGTGTTCGCCCTGCACGGTTGGCTGGATGCGCTGGCGGCCGGACCGGACGTCGCGGCTTCGCTCGGCATTCCCGTCCGAACCCTGCGAAACGTGCTGTTCGGCGTGCTGGCAGCGTTGGTCGGCACGATGGTTGCAGTGTCCGGCGCGATTGCCTTCGTAGGCTTGGTCATACCGCACGTCACACGCATGCTCGTCGGAGCCAGACATCGAGTGGTGTTACCGGCGGCAGCACTGATCGGCGCGTCCTTCCTGGTGTGGGTCGACGTCGTGGCGCGGACCTCGTTGCGGCCGACCGAGATCCCGCTGAGCGTGGTGACCGGGGTGATCGGGGCCCCGCTGTTTCTCCTGCTTCTCGGCCGTCGGCGCTACCGATTCGGTGGCAGTTCGTGAGCGCCCGAGCCCTGGCGCTGACCGCGTCCGGAGTAGTTGTCCGCATCGACCGTCGAACCATCGTCAAAGGCGTCGACATCGCGGCCGACGCCGGCGCAGTGGTCGGCGTGGTTGGTCCGAACGGCTCGGGCAAGTCGACGTTCTTGCGTGCTCTCGCCGGTCTCGGGCCGATCGCCGGCGGTGACATTCGTGTCGGCGGCGACTCCGTGCACGCGATGTCCGCGCGGTCGAGGGCCAAAGCCATTTCCTTTGTGGCGCAGGAAGAGCAGAGCCCCGCCGATTTGTTGGTTCACGAGTACGTGAGTCTGGGCCGCACACCACATGCAAAGCCCTGGAGCGTCGGTGGAAAGCACGAGAATGCCGTCGTCGATCGTGCTCTGGGCGAGGTCGGAATGATCGAGCACCGGTTCTCTTCGATGGACACGCTTTCCGGCGGTGAGCGCCGGCGGGTGTTTCTCGCCCGAGGTCTCGCGCAGGACGCCGGTGTGCTCATCCTCGACGAGCCGACCAATCATCTCGACATCCGGCATCAACTCGAACTGCTCGATCTGGTCCGGTCGTTGGACCGGACGGTGATCATGGCACTGCACGACCTCGATTTGGCTGCGGCAGTGTGCGATCGGGTGCTCGTGCTCGCGGATGGAGTGGCCAGGGCGTTCGGACATCCATCCGACGTACTCACCGCCTCGGTGGTGGCAACTGTCTTCGGCGTCGAGACTTTCGAGCTCGTGAACCCCGCGACAGGCCGTTCACACCTCGTATTCGAATCACGAAATTCTCAACTACAACAATCATTTTCGGAGAGTGCACTTTGATACATGTCAAGACTCGAGCGTCGTTCGGTGCGGTTGTAGCCGCGACAGCGTTGTTGACAGTTGCCGGCTGCTCGGCAACTGCACCGGTGGACGAAGCTGCAGACAAGACTTCGGTGACATTGGAGAACTGCGGGACCGAAAGCACTTTCCAGCTTCCGATCGAGAACGTCGTTGCGACAAGCAATGCGGCCAATATCGGCACCATTCTCCGAGTCGGCGGTTTGGATCGTCTCGCGGCCGTCGTGTTGAACACGAACAACGACGCGGTCATGGAGTCGATGTTCGGCCCTGGAATTGCGGACGTCCCACACCTGGACGGAACGATCACGATGGAGACGATTCTGGGTAAGCAGGCGGACCTGGTGGTCGGCTCCTACAGTGGCTTGTTCAAGGGCGCCTCCGGTGTGACGCCGGAATCGCTGCAGAGCAACAACATCGATGCATATGTGATCTCCGATAGTTGTCGGCAGAGTGCCGCAGCGGATTCCGCGCTCGGCACGATGGGTCCGTGGGATGCCCTTCGTGCGGACGTGACCAATTACGGAAAGCTGTTCGGAACCGAGGACACCGCCGCCGAGGCATTGACCGAATTGGATTCACGTTTGGCACGTCTGGAGTCCGCGCCAGATGCCGCCGACAAGCCGAAGGTGCTGATCTACGACAGCGGTGTGGAAGATCTGTACACCAGTGGTGGTAACGGAGCCCCCAACGGAATCATCGACGCGGCCGGAGGAACCAACGTGTTCGCCGATGTCGACAACACCTGGTTCAAAGCGAGCTGGGAAACCGTGGCGAAGTCCGAACCCGACGTCATCGTGATCATGGACTACAAGAAGAGTGCTGACGAAGTACAGGGCAAGATCGACGCGATCAAGAGCCGAGAAGGACTACGCGACCTCGACGCCGTCAAGCAGAACCGATTCGTCGTACTCCCGCTCGCCATGTTCACCAGTGGGTTCCCCAATATCTACGGCGCGGAACAGCTGCGCGCGAAGATCGAAGAGTTCGGGCTGGCTCCGTCGAGCAGCATCGACTGGACAACCGCGCCGTCGGCATGAGCAACAACCGGTGCTCGCGTCGGGTGATTGTCGTCTTACGGCCGACTGTCAGCGGCCTGGACGAGTCGGCTGCACGACGGATGCTCGACGCTGTTCGGGCCGGCACCGACGCCGACGTTCGCGTTGCGTACCTCGATGTCGCTTCGCCGAGCCTTCACGAGGAACTCGATCGAGCCCATGTCGATGACGTCGACAAGGTCGTGTTGATTCCAGTTGCGGTGCCGAGGGATCGGTACCTGCTCACGTGGACAAGCAAGGCGGTTGCGAACTGGCGCGAAACCCGAATCGACGCCGAACTGGAAGTGACGCTCCACGAATCGGAAACGCTCGAAGGTGCGGTGGCCGCGCAGTTGATCGACGAACTCGACTCGGCGGGAAAGCCGATCGCCGCGAGTCCGGCGTCGTATCGCAGTCCGGCTTGGTCCGTGATCGAGCAGCACGATAGGCATCTGTTGGTGTGCAAGGGCCCTCGCTGTATGGCGTACGGAGCAGGACCGTTGCACCGGGCGATGAGCGCGGCGGCCAAAGGCACTTCGGCAAAGGTGACCGGAACCGGTTGTCTGAGCCCGTGCAACCTGGGCCCGTTGGTGATCGCGAACCCCGGTGGCACCTGGTTCGGTCATGTGGACGCCGGTGATGCCGAGGCCTTGGTCTCCGGTCACGAGGATCGATTGGTGGATCACGTTCTGGACCGGTAGATACCGGGTCGGTAAAGCAGAGAACCCGCTGGGCGCGAAGTGCGCTCAGCGGGTTCTGTTGTCCTGTCTCAGGAACCGAAGGGAAGGGTTCCCGGCGGGATCTGGTATCCACTGCTGCCGACGGAGGCGCTGCCCCAGAGTGCGAGGAAAGCGTTGATGGCGTTGGTGAGCATATGAATGTCCTTTGTGAGATGACTGATTCGTTTTCGACGGTACCGGGTGGATCTGTGGATTCGCTGGGAGTTGGCACCCATTTCATGGGGCTGGCACCCGTTCCGGCAGGTCGGAACGGGTGCCAACTGTCAGCAAAGGGTGCCAACTCCCGGGTGGGTCAGCCCACGTAGCCGGGCGGCATGAGTACGGACTTGGTCTCGCAGAAGGCTTCGAGGCCCTCAGGTCCGTTCTCGCGCCCGATACCGGAGTTCTTGTAACCACCGAACGGCGATCCGGGATCGAAGGCGTACCAGTTGATCGCGTAGGTACCCGTGCGGATCTGCGCAGCAACTTCGAGTCCGTGATCGATGTCGGTGGTCCACACCGATCCGGCGAGGCCGTAATCCGAATCGTTGGCGATCTTGATGGCCTCGTCCTCGGAGTCGTACGGGATCACCGAGAGAACGGGTCCGAAGATCTCCTCGCGTGCGATGGTCATCGAGTTGTCCACGTCGGCGAAGATCGTCGGCTCGACGTACCAGCCCTTGTCCAGGCCGGCGGGACGTCCACCACCGAGTACGACGCGCGCGCCTTCTTCCTTACCCTTGGCGATGTAACCCTCGACGCGCTCGCGCTGCTTCTCGGAGATCAGCGGGCCGAGTTGTGCTGCGGGATCGGACGGATCGCCGACGGTCATGAAGCCTGCGGCGGTCTTCATTCCCTCGATGACCTCGTCGTAACGCGAACGGGGAGCGAGGATTCGGGTCTGAGCGACACAGGCCTGACCGGTGTTCATCAGGCCGGACATGACGAGCATCGGCATTCCGGCGGCGATGTCGGCGTCCTCGAGGATGATCGCGGCGGACTTGCCACCCAGTTCGAGGGAGCAGCGCTTGAGGTTCTGCGCGGCGATGGCACCGATCTTGCGGCCGACGGCGCTGGATCCGGTGAACGTGATCTTGTCGATGCCCGCATGAGAGACCAGATATTCGCCGGTCTCGGCTCCGCCGGGGAGCACGGAGATGACGCCTTCGGGAACACCTGCCTCGGTGAAGATCTCGGCGATCACGTGGACGGAGAGAGGGGATTCGGGTGCGGGCTTGAGCAGTACGGTGCAGCCGGCGAGCAGTGCGGGGGCCAGCTTGTTGATCGCCAGGAACAGCGGGACGTTCCAGGCCAGCACGGCGGCGACGACGCCGACGGGCTCACGGGTCACCTTGGTCTGCCCGAATGCGCCGGTGCGCTTCTCTTCCCACGCGAACTTGTCGGCCAGCTCGGCGTAGTAGCCCAGCGTCGCCATCGACGGGGTCTGCTGCATCATGCCGACCATGGCGGGCGGCTGGCCCATCTCGTTGGAGATGAGCTGGTTGATCTCCGCGCTGCGCTCTTCGATCAGCTTGGCGGCCTTGGCGAGGATCGCGCCGCGCTCGGCGGGGGTGGTGCGTGACCACGGTCCCTCGAACGCCGCGCGGGCTGCGGACACGGCCGCGTCGATGTCTGCCGGTGCTGCGATGGGACAGCTGCCGACGCGCTCCTCCGTTGCGGGAGAGAACACTTCGAGTACCTGGTCGGTGGCCGGGGCCACCCATGCTCCACCGATGTGGAGCTTGTCGTAGTCAGTCATCAATTCATTCCTCGGTGTTGTCGGTCGCCGCGAGGGCATACGCGTCGTCTGCCTGTGCGGTGTCGGTGAAACTGGTGAATCCGTATTTCTCGTGCGGTCCGATGGCGGCTACCTCGAAAAGACCGGTGCCGGTGTTGGTGTTCGTGCCCTCAGCGAGAGTGAAGGACGCGAGATTGTCGACGGGGGAGAACATGCGTTGGAACGGTTCGATCTCGTGGACCTTGTGGCGGAGCCCTTGTACGACGAGTTCGCCCTGCCACATTCCGTGACGCCAGTCCTGTTCGAGCCCGTAGCCGGTGCCGATTCCGATGTAGTTGGCCAGCAACAGTTCGCAGGTGACGGTCAGGACTTCACCACCCGGCCGGTGAAAGGTGACTCTCGCCCCGGTGACGTCGCGGGTGTCGGGGCAGAACGTCAGCTCGTGTTCGGGCCGGCCGAGCCATTCGTTGTCCCTGGCTTCGTCCGGCCACACTCGCATGGCTTCTTCGACGATGCGCCTGCCCTGCTCGTCTTCCTGCATGATCACCGAGATCGTGAACTCGTCGAACTGCATGACCGCGTAGATCCAGAAGAAGTTCTGGATTCCGTCGACGGCGCGTCTGCCTTGCGGTTCGGCTTCACCGACCGGACGCACACCCCACGAGCGGTCGCGGTTCCCCCGCCACGTCTTCGGGTCGATCGCGAACTCCTCCCCGTCGACGGTGAGCGATCCGGTCCAGGTTCCGGTCTGCAGGAAGCGTGAGGTGTCGAACGTGACTCGTTCGAGTTGACGGCGAAAGTGCTTGGGCTCGAGCGCCGCCGGGATGGTGGCGTCGAAGGTGATGTCGAAGGAGAGATCGTATTCGCTGCCTGGTTCGAGGACGACGCGGAGCTTCTGCAGTCCTTCGAGCACTTCGATGCGCAAAGGTCCGACGGTGGTGTCGGTGCGGTCGGCGCCCAGAGCCTTCGACATACGAGCAACGATGTGGTCGTCACCGCGGCGCAGTACCGCGAAGGCGTCCATGACGCCGAGGTTGGGGTACTGGCCGAGTCCGACGATGAGGAACACGTCGGGGGATTCCGTGGGGTAGCAGTTGAAGTAGTAGCGGTCGTAGAAGTTTCGATCCGAGGTGGCTACGTGACGGATCGGTTCGGCGATCTGGTGAACGGGGTAGTCGTCCATCGGTGAGAGCATGTCAGGCCAACCTCTCCCAGTAGGTACCGTCCAGCATGGCGGCCAGCGAAGCGCGATGCATGATCATGTCGTCGGGGTCTTCGGGTCGCTGTGACTGGCCGAAAGCTATGGCACGGGCCTGGATTCGCCACATGATCACCGCCTGGCGAAGTGCAGCGTACGTAACGTAGAACTCCAGATCGTGTGGGGTGTGGCCGGTGATCTCGGCGTAGGTCTGCGCGAGATCCGGCAGTCGAAGGAAGTCGGGAAGGCCGGGTAGGTTCGCCAGACCGGCGATGTCCTCGAAGAACCTGTGCAGGAATGCCATCCAGCCCAGATCCATCTCCCGCGGGCCGAGAGTTGCCATTTCCCAGTCCAGTACGGCTACCGGCGCGAAGTCCTGGTACATGACGTTGCCGATGCGCGAGTCGCCCCAACAGAGCACGGCCGGCGAATCGTCCGCGGGATTGTTCTCCTCGATCCAGTCGAGGGCACGTTCGATGAGCGGTGATCTGATCCCGTCGGAGACCACCCACTCGTAGTACGCGCGCTGCTCGGCGATGTGCGCCGTGAATGCTTCTCGTGCAGTCGTTCCCGAATTCGGGAGTCGGAGGAAGTCGAAACGCTCACCAGGTTTGTCGATGGCATGCAACTGAGCCAGGACGTCGACCGAGCTGCGCTGCAGGGTCTTTCGCTGCTCGGGAGACGCTTCGGTGACCCACGATCCGAAGTTGTACGGCATGACGTCCGGTGGCACGTCGCCGGAGATGCGTTCCATCACGAAGAACGGCGCACCCAACGCGTCCGGGTCGGATTCCGACCAGTACACCGCGGGTACGGGCACCGCCGAGTGCTCGCGCACCTGAGCCATGGTGCGGAACTGGGATTCGAGGTCGTAGGCAGGAAAGACCGGCATGGTCGATTCCGTCGGTGCCACCCGAGCGACCAAGGGATGATGTTCGCCGTCCCAGGTGGCGTCGAAGAGGATGGTTTCGCTGGACATGCCGTTGGCTGCGGGCAAGGTGACGTCGGCGACGGTCACAGTGGATCCGCTCGGCACCTTGCCGGCCATCCACCGTTCCAGGCGCTCACGGAGGTCTTCGGTGTCGCGGAGGGAATCGCTTGGTCGGGCGACCTGGGCGTGATGCTCGGTTTCATCGGTCGAAGAAGCAGTCGAGGCAACGTCAGATGAGGAAGCGTCTGGGCTCACGGTCACCTCCTTCCCGTAGGCGTCACGTGCAATGCCCGTAACGGTGTGAGTCAGAACACTAAAACACGTTACAGAAATTGGGAACAGGTGGCACCCGTTTAGTGGGACTCCCTGCGGATTTATCGGGGAAGAACGCGTGTCAGATAACGGCGGTAAGCGCGAGCAAGCCCGCACCGGTCAGAGTTCCGGCGCCACCCAGCTCGGCGGGAACGATCCGGAGCCCGGCGATGAACGACAAACGGGCATGTCGGGCAGCCGCGTCGAGCATCGGTTCCCACAGCGGTGCACCCGACTGCGCGAAACCGCCGCCGATCACCACGAGGTCCACGTCCAGGAGGGCAGCCGCCGAGGCGATGGCACCACCGAGCGCCGTCCCTGCGCGGTGAAGCGCGTCCACGGCGATCGCGTCGCCGCTGCGTGCACCCTCGGCTAGTTCACGGCCGGTGTTCCCCGACCAGCCCTGGCTACGAGCCCATCGCACCGCGGACGGTCCACTTGCCACCGTCTCGAGGCAGCCGACGCCCCCGCAGCTGCACGGTTCGGCAGATCCTGGAACGACGAAGTGGCCGATGTGACCGGCGTTCCCCGTGCGACCCCGAGCAATCTCACCGCCGAGAACGATTCCTCCGCCGATTCCCGTCGAGACGACCAGGCTCAGGAGGTTCGGGGTTCCGCGTCCGGCGCCGTGGTGGAACTCCGCCAATGCCGCTGCGGCTCCGTCCATTGCGAGGGCGGTTCCGGCATCGGGAAAGACGCTGCGGACGCCCGCTACGAGCTCGAATCCCTGTGCCCACTCGGTGATGTTGATGGGAGCGACGACGCCGGCGACGGTGTCCACCGGCCCGGCGCACGCGATGCCGACACCGTCGACCTCTCGGCCGTCTGCGACTCGTTCGAGCAGCGCCGCACAGGATCCCCACGGGTCGGTCTGCGGCGTCGGAACGCTGTCGAACACGGGAACGCGGCCGTCCTCGGACACGACCCCGGCAGCCATCTTGGTACCACCGATGTCGACTGCGAGGCGCATGTCGCTATCGCTTTTCGAGAACCACGACGAGGTTGCTCACCAGGAACTCCCGCAGACCGGGGACTCGGACCATCCACCACGCCCACGACGGGTGGTAGCGCGGGATCGCGGCGAGCAATGTGCCCTGGCTGGTTCCACGGGCCCAGCGTAAGCCGTCCGTGGCGCCGACTTTGAACAACGAGACCCCGAATCTGTTCTTCGGTTCGCGTCCGGTCTTGCGTAGGTACCGCTTGGCTGCGTACTCGCCCCCCAGCGCGTGCCACGGTCCGGTTTCGTGGCCGCCGAACGGACCCCACCACAGGGTGTACGAGAGAACCATCAAGCCGCCGGGCTTGGTCACGCGCAGCATTTCCTCGGCCATCAACCACGGCTCACTGACGTGTTCGGCCACGTTGGAAGAGAAGCAGATGTCCACGGACGAGTCCAGGAACGGCAGTGCCAAACCGGATCCACGCACCGCTCCGCCCACCGTCAGACCCGCTGCGTGCATCTCCGACGGATCGGGTTCGACGGGAATGTAGCGGGCACCTGCGGCCTGGAAGACCTCCGCGAAATAGCCCGGACCGCCGCCCACGTCGAGGACGGTGAGACCGTCGAGGGATCGCCCGGTGTGACCTTCGTGCAGGTCCGAGATCAATTCGACGGAGTCGCGCGCGAGCGCGCCGTAGAAGATGTCGGGCGCGGACTGCTCGTGGCGGAAGTCGCTGAGCAGGCCGAACGAGCGTTTCAGAGTTGCCCGTCGGCCGAAAATGCGGGTCACTGCGGGCTTGGTCACGGGTAGCAACTTTAGCCACTGGGGCACCCGGTCCACGAACACCGTCAGGAGCGCGGCAATACGGACGCTCGAACAGTTAGGGTGTTCGGCAGGGTTACCGGCCGGTCAGGCGGGGCATCCCGCAGGATCGCCCGAACCGGGGTGGCCACCGACCAACTCAGGGAGTAACGCACGTGCGCGAGGTTCTGTTGCTCTGCTGGCGCGATACCGGGCATCCCCAGGGCGGTGGAAGCGAGCGTTACCTCGAGCAGGTCGGATCCCAGTTGGCCGAGCGCGGTATCAAGGTGACGCTGCGGACGGCGTCGTATCCCGGGGCGCCCGCGTCGGAGGTTCGCGACGGCATCACCATCAGCCGAGCAGGTGGACGCTTCAGCGTGTATCCCCGCGCTCTGGCTGCCATTGCCGCTGGGCGTCTGGGTTTCGGATCGCTGAAGGGCATTCGACCCGACGCGGTGATCGACACCCAGAACGGCATCCCCTTCTTCTCGAAGACCGTGGCGGGCGCACCGGTCACGCTTCTCGTCCATCACTGCCATCGTGAACAGTGGCCGGTGGCAGGCAAGCTCGTCGGTCGGATCGGCTGGTGGGTCGAATCGCGATTGTCACCGCGCACCCATCGGCGTAGTCAGTACCTGACGGTGTCGCTTCCCTCGGCGGAAGAATTGGTGGATCTCGGTGTCGAGCGCGAACGAATTGCCGTGGTGCGCAACGGTGCCGATCGGCTTCCCGTCGGCGTCGACGCGGGCGGATCCATCACCAGGGCCGAGCGTCCCACCATTTCGGTTCTCTCACGGCTGGTGCCGCACAAGCAGATCGAGGACGCACTCGAAGCGGTTGCGGCGCTGCGGCCGACGCTTCCTGGCATCCATCTCGACGTCATCGGTGGTGGTTGGTGGGAGCAGAACCTGCGTGATCGTGCCGCCGAGTTGGGGATCGGTGACGCCGTCTCGTTCTACGGTCACGTCGACGAGGCTCGTAAACATGAACTACTGGCGCAGTCGTGGATTCATCTCATGCCTTCGCGAAAAGAAGGATGGGGTCTTGCAGTCATCGAGGCTGCGCAGCACGGTGTTCCGACGATCGGCTACCGCAGTTCCAAAGGCCTGACCGATTCGATCGTCGACGGAGTGACGGGGCTTCTCGTCGGTGGCGAGCATGCCGGCGACGGTGACATCGCTGATCTGACGCAGGCTGCCGGCACCCTGCTCCGCGACCACGAACTCCGCACGGTGCTCGGCGAGAAAGCTCGCGTGTGGTCCGGCGAGTTCTCCTGGGAACAGACCGGCACCGGAGTCCTCGAGGTGCTGACTGCACACAAGGACGGTCGGTGGGTCTCAGGACTGGCCGCGCCGCGCGAGTCGAATTCGGTTCTGGTTCAGTCCGACTGAGATCAGCGCGATCACGCCCATCAGTACCCACGCGAGATGCGCGACTATGACGGCAGTTCGGGCGCCGGTCGAGGCTTCCTGTGTGGCAACGTCTCCCGGTACTCGGTAGAGCTCGAGATCGTCGTCGGCGAAGACCTGCTCCAATCCGTCGAGCGTGGTTGCCGCGTTGCCGATTTGGCCCGGTGTCCCGCGCTCGATCAGTACCCATCCGACCCCCAGATCGGCCAACTGCGTGGGACTTCCGCCGGCCAGCAGTAGGTCCTCGACCTGGGTGGCCCGGGTACCCTCGCCGCCGACAGCGCCACCGGCAACCACCAGTTGGCCGGTCTGCAGAACATCGAGAGGCAGGAAGCGTGGTGCGGGGTCGAGCACCGGCGCATCGCCGCTGTAGGGGAAGGCACGGAACATTCCGGCGGGAAGCACTGCAACGTCACCGGTTTCGTCTCGCAATTGCTCGGCCACCACGGTCCATGACCCGGGATAGTGCACGGGCTTCAACGCGCCGCCGACGCCCCACACCAGATCCGGCAGCGCCACGATCGTCACCACGACGGCGGCGATCGAGAATGCCGGGCGGGGAAGGGAGAACCGATTGCCTGCCCACATCACCGCGGCGGCGGCAGCGAGTGCGTAGAACGGTACGGCCAGCGCGACCCACTTCTGCGCGTCACGCAGCAGACCGGCGCCGGTGAACATCTCGACCGACCATCGGCCGACGTCGAGTCCCCACGGGGTGGCGCCCAGGGTCGGAGCCAGCACCGCAAACAGGGCCAGCGCGCCGAGTCCGCTGACAACGGGGTTTCGGCGTCGTCGCCACAGAGCGGGCACACCGGAGAACACCACGACTAGCAGAAGAAGTGTTCCGATCAATGCGAAGAGTGTTGTGCGAGTGGACGGTATCGCTGCCGAGTTCCAGATACCGCCGAGACCGGCGAGGCTGCCCAGCGTCGCGAGTCCCGGTTCTGCTCGGGCGGCAAAGGCGGCAACTCCCGCCGGATCGGAACCGTCGCCTGCTGCTCCGGATACGAAGGTGGCGACCAACCACGGCGAGGCGGCGACGAGGAACAGCCCGATAGTGCCGCAGACACGCCGCATGGCCGAGGTTCGGCCTCCTGGGGTGGCTACCACCACCAGCGCGGCCGTCAGAGCGAGCAGAGCGCCGGTAGATGTCAGGCCCGCGAATGCCAGTGACGCGGCCGACGCCCACCAGGACCCGGGCGTGGCTCGGCGAACTCCGATTCCGGCACACACGATCCACGGCAGTGCGGCATATCCGGTCAGCAGGCTCCAATGTCCTTGCAACAGGCGCTCGGCCACGTAGGGGTTCCAGAGCATCACCGTCGACGCGACGAGTTGTGGACCGACACCGGCCGTCGGCAGCAGGACGGCGACCATGCGCGCCGCACCCCAACCGGCGAGCCAGAGCGCCACGAGCAGGATGAACTTGGCCACCAGTCCGCCGTCGATCACGGTGCTCAACGCTGCGATCAGCGCATCCTGGGGAACGGCGCGGGCCGCGGCGTCGGTGAGTCCGAGGGCGGAGTCGGTCAGGTACGAGCGCGGCGTGCTGACGGCGTCGCGCAGCAGGAGGTAGCCGGGGCCGAGCAGCGGTCCGAGGATCAACAGTGCCAGCGCCAGGCTGTACGCCGCAGGCAGGTAACGGCGGTATCCGGCTTGCACTGTCATGACGCGCACGATACGTGGTGCATCATTACTGCCATGCCTCGCCAACCACTCGATCGCGCCGCCGCGGCCGGGGTCGGCATGGTTTTGGTGGGATCGATGACGGCCAATGTCGCGTCGTACCTGTTGGCATGGTTGGCCAGCCGATGGTTGGGGCCGGTCGGCTACGGCGAGTTCGCGAGTCTGCTTGCCGCCCAGTTGGTACTTGCGGTTCCGGCTTTGGCGTTGCAGACGGTGGTCGCCCGCGAGGCGGTGCGTGGCAAGAGCACAGATGCGTTGCGGTCGTTGGGGTATCGATGCACCGCGATCGTCGCCGTCCTCGCGGTGGCGCTCACTCCGGCGATGGCGTGGCTGCTCGACACCGGAATCGTGGCGTCGTTCTCGGCATTGGTGACTGCGCCCATGTTGGTTCTGCTGGCCACGGAGCAGGGGTTGTTGCAGGGACACGGTCGATTCGGCACTCTCAGCGCCGTACTGGCAGGGGCCGGGGTGATGAAAGTCCTTCCGGCAGTGATCGTTCTGGCTTTCGGCGGCGGAGCAGGCGCGGCATTGGTCGCGGGCGCGGCCGGAACTGCGTTGCTGGTGGCGATAGTTCGAGTGGTCGACCGAACCGTCTCGGTGAGCGCGGACCGTCCGGTGCGTATCGGCGTCGTCTCCGTGCTCGCGGCGTCTCAGGTTCAGCTCGCGCTGATCGCGTTGTCTTCGCTGGACCTGCTGATCGTCCGTGTCGTTCTCAGCGAATACGACGCCGGTGTCTACGCACTCGGCGCCGTCGGGACGAAGGTGGCGTTCTGGCTGCCACAGGCAGTGGGCGTCGTGCTGTACCCGAAGATGGCGAACCCGGCGCACTCGGCGCAGGCGGTTCGCTCGGCGTTGGCGGTGCTCGTCGGTATCGGCGCCGTCCTGGTTCTGGGGGCCGCGGTTGCCGGCCCGCTGGTGCCGATGCTCGTGGGCGACGCGTACGCCGCCGTGGCTCCGATGCTGTGGGCCTTCGCTCTGCACGGTGCAGCGCTGGCGGTACTCCAGGGTGCTTTGCTGTCCGCAATCGCGTCAGAACGCACACGAGTGGCCGTTCTGGCGTGGGCAGGACTGGCCGTGGAGGCGACGGTGATGCTGGTGTGGGCGAAGACGCCGGGAGAGTTGATCGGCGTCGCCGTGGTGGTTGCGTCGACGACGGCGTTGGCGGTGTCCGTCGCCGCAGTGCGAAGTGCCGACCGCGCCCGGCCGGCACCTCACACCGGCGTCAGTTCTCCAGACGCGTGAACAAATCGTCGAAGTAGTCGAGCGTACGCATCGCGGTGTAGACGGATCCGTAGTTGATGTTCCCGCCCGTGTAGACGACGTTGTCGCCTTGTACTGCGCGGATACGGTTCCACATCGCGCGGTCGTCGCTGACGGGATCCACGCCGGGCGCGGTGGTGACGATCATTCCGTCAGCCGAGTCGAGGGAAGTCACCAGGTTTTCGGTAGAGATCTCCTTCTGTCCCTCGACCGGCCACTGGAGCTGGACGCCGAGGTCTTCGGCCACCTGCGTGGAGATGCCCTTGCGGTTGACGCCGTTGACCTTCTGATTCACGTAGTTCAGCAGCACGATCTGCTTGCTCGCCAAGCTCGGGGCGTGACGTTCCTTCAATCCGGCTGCCTTGTCCTCGTACGCTCCGATGACCTGACGGACGTCGGGGTTCTCGGTGCGATTCAGCCAACTCGCCAGCTGATCGATGTTCTCGCGCCACGGACGCGTGAAGTCCATCGGAAGCACAGGCGCTGTCTGGCTCAACTGCTGTAGCGGCCACATGTCGGAGGCCTCACCGATGTCGGTGCAGATGATCAGGTCCGGTTCCAGCGCGAGAATTGCCTCGACGTTGACCGGTGCCTCGAACACCTGTGCCGTGGGATCGGCCGGAACCCACGGCTCGGCGGCGTCGAAGCTGTACGCGATGACCGGCAGGCCGATCGCAACGGCTGGTTCGAGGTCGAGTCTGGAGTCGATGGCGACGACGCGTTTCGGTGTCACCGGAATGTCGTAGGTTCCGAGCGAGGTCGTGACCGTGCGCATCCCGGCCGAATCGCCCTCGGTACCGGCGGACCTCGCGCAACCGGCGGCGAACAGCCCGGAGAATGCAGCCGTGCCGACAACAAATCTCCGTCGCGTCAGATCGCTGACACAGATGTGCGAACCCAGAACTGTTGATGCGGGCATGTGGCTCCTCGTGTTCGGGGTGGTCTGGACTTCCAGAAAACGCTAAGCCCGCAACCACGCGGAGGGAACGACCCGTTGCGCCAATCCGTACGCCGATCCGGCAACAAAGCCCCGAAACGCAGCAGAGCGCCCCTTCCGTGTGGAAGGGGCGCTCTGCTTACTGTCTGAATCAGTCCTTGCGCAGATCCGGACGCGGAATCACCTGAGTGTCGTCCGAGGTCCAGTCGTGCTCACCCGGAGCCGGCTCGGGCGAGCCCTGGCCGCTGGGATTCTGGTTCGTTCCGCCGTGTGCAGCGCGGGCCGGAGTTCCGCCCTTGCCGCCGCGAATGCCGAGGAAGATACCGGCGATCAGCGCGATGACACCGAGGACACCTGCCACGATCGGGACTGTGCGGCCGAACAGCGAGAGCTTGTCCATGCCGTCACGTGCCTGCTGGACCTGGTACTCGATGGTTGCTTCGTCGAAGGGCAGCGTGACCTTGAGAACCTCGACGTCGACCGAGTCCTTGTTGCGTCCGTAGTACTGGTGCAACTGCTCCTGGCCCTTGACGACGACGCCGGTCTTGGGCTCGACCCACAGGTCACGGACGTTGGTGTACCAACGCGTCATCGTGATCGGAGTAGCGCCACCGGGAACGCCCCAGGTGTCGGCGGGCAGGCTCAGCTTGTTGGTGGGGGAGTTGACGACCTTCGACAGGTCGACGGGATCGATCGTCTGCTGGAAGTGGTACACCTTCAGACCGTTGATCTCGGTCTCTTCGACGAAGTCGATGTCCTTCGTGGCGCGAGCGTTCAGGTCGAAGTAGGGGTAGCTCTTCTGTTCCGTGTTGAACGGGAACTTGTACTGCAGACCGTCGCGGGAAACTTCTTCGGCGGGCTGGTCGCTGGACGTCTGGACGGTTCCGACCGGATCGTTGGTCGGCATCGAGCTGACGCGATCGAGCGTGACGCGGTCCAGGGTTGCGGTCAGCAGTCCGGTGTCACCCTGCTTGTCGGTACGACGGACGGTCTGGCCGGCTTCGACGGTGATGATGTCGGCGTCGGACGGGTCCTGCGTGGTGACGTAGCGCTGAGCGACGATCGGCACGTTGGTGTCGACCTGTGCCTTTCCGCCGAGGAGGGCCGCCGAGTTGAGGACGCTACCGGTGCCTGTGGCGACAGTGGTCACCTCGAGGTCGAGTGGCGTCTTCTCCAGCTTGCCTACCGTGTAGGTAGGAATGAGGATGGCGATGGCCAAAAGGAAGGCACCGAGGCCCACCAGAATGCAAGGAAGTATCCGGCTCGGCCCTGAGCGTTCCGCCATGCTGTGACTCCTAACCCGTTAAGTCTTTCGAGGTTCCCCAACCGGCACAATATGAGCTGCGCAGATCGCATGGGGCCCCCGATGGACACCATGTGTGGCAGAACACTAACAGTCCACCGGCCCGGTTTGTCGCATGAGGGCATGAATTGGCCAGGCATTTTGTTGTGAGTCCCTGGTGGTTTCCCTCAATCGGCCTGGGGTGCACACTTATCCGTGATGATCAGTTCCACGAATTCCCCTCAGACGGTCCCGCCACAGGCTCGGGGCTTCGTTCCGGCTTTGGACGGTATGCGTGGATTGGCGGCGCTCGGTGTCCTCGTCACCCATGTCGCGTTCCAAACCGGTGAAGCGCAGTCCGGCGCGATCGGGCGGGCGTTCGGTCGACTCGATCTCGCCGTAGCGGTGTTCTTTGCCTTGTCCGGATTTCTCCTGTGGCGCCCCCACGCGGCAAAGGCTCGCGGAATCGGGCAGCCGCAGTCGACCGTCCGGTACTGGATCTCCCGCGCGACGCGCATTCTGCCGGCGTACTGGGTGGCAGTGGTCCTGATCCTGCTGTTCCTGCCCGGTGCCGGCGGGGGCTACCAAGTGTGGTTGGCGAATCTCGGGTTGGCGCAGGTCTTCGTGCCGTTGACACTCACCGAGGGCCTCACGCAGATGTGGAGCCTGTCGGTCGAGGTGGCGTTCTATGTTCTGCTGCCGCTGTTCGCGTATCTGATGGTGCGACTACGCGGAAACTCGGCCCGGTTCCGGCTACCGCTTCTGCTCGGGGTGTCGGTGTTGGCGCTGACGTGGGCTTTCATTCCGATCCCGACTCCGGACGCCATTCACCACGACAACTGGCTGCCGGGCTACCTGCCGTGGTTCGGCGCAGGCATGGTGCTGGCCGAGTTGGCCGTGGGCCCGTCGACGTGGATGCATCGCCTCGCGCACCGGCGGGTGCTCCTGACTTTTGTTGCGTTTGTGGCCTTCGTTCTCTCGTGCACCGATCTGGCCGGGCCCGAAGGTCTGGTGCGGCCGGAGCCGTGGCAGTACGCGATCAAGATTGCACTCGGCGCGATCATCAGCTTCTCGTTGATCGCTCCACTGGTTCTGCGCGATCAATCGCAGCATCGATTCCTGGCGAGCCCGCTGGCGCTGGCAATCGGACGCTGGTCCTACGGCCTGTTCATCTGGCACCTGGCCGTACTGAACGCTGTGTTCCCCGTGTTCGGCATAGTTCCGTTCTCGGGCAGCTTCTTCTACGTCCTGGCCCTGACGGTCGTCCTGAGCGTCGCTGTGGCCTCGGCCAGTTACGCCTTGGTGGAGGAACCGGCGCGCGTCGCGGTGACGCGCTGGGAGAAGCGCCGCCATATCGGTGAACCGGCAAAGGGCAACGCGGCCAACCCGGTCACGACCAAGGCCACCAACATCGAGAACTGAATCGCGAACGAGTCGCCCACATAGCCGCCCGGTGCTCGCCACGGTCCGGTCGAGAGCAGCGTGATGCCGATCATCGCGGCCACGCCGGCGGTGCCGACGAGAATGCGTGCGGTCCGAGCGGGGCCGAAGATTCGCAGCGCGGCAAGTCCGAGGATCGAGCACACAACTGCGATCGCCGCTCCCACTCCGCCGCCGATGACGGTGGCCGCCGCGAGCACGCCCACCCATCCTGCCGCGACGCTGCGCCACGGACGGGGTGGTGTGAGGGACTTGGGCTCTCGGCGCGTAGGGACAAGTGCCGCGAACAGCAGCGGGATCAGCAACACGAGCCCGCCGAATATGCCGAGGCGGTACCAACGGTCGCTGGGGAAGTCGATGGTGACGGTTCCCGCGGTGCCTGCCGGCACGATCCAGCCCTGCTGCCAACCGTTCACGACCACCGGCGTCAGCTCGGAACCGTCCGGCGCCGTGGCGATCCAACCGATGCTGGTGCTCTCGGGATTGACGATCAGCTGATCGGTGGACGAGTTCGTGACGGTGAGTTCGCGGTGATTCGCCGTCCACGCGGTCGATTCGAGCGGTGTATTCCGCTGCGCGGCTGAAGGACCGACCGCCGTCAGGTCGAGATTGTCGACCGAGAATGCGGGGCCTGGTTCGACGACCACTTCAGGCTGTCCCGCCGGCAAAGTCGCCGAAGCGTCCAGACCGCACACACGTGCCTCGACGGGTGCGCCGGTCCGGAGTTGCGTCGCCGTCGCCGTGATCGAGGTGGGGAATTGCTGTCCGGCAACCGAAATGGTCGGGCCATCGCCACAGGTGACGGTGACGGTGCGGTTGTCGAATGAGTCCGAGCCCTGCACTCCCGAACCGGCGATCGGGGTTCCGTCGGCACCGATGACGCCGACCTCGGCGAGGCCGGTGGGCTGCGCCTGGGCGAAGCCGAGCGCCGTCTGATCGAGGACCGGTTCCCAATCGGTGATGCTCAGGACGATCTTGTCGGTGACGAAGGGGGAGAGGGTAATTCGACTGGTTCGAGGCGTATCGTCCGAGGGTTCGGGCAGCTCTCGCACCTGCGGCCCGTTGCCGAGATTCACCGCGACGCTGGTCGGCAGCGACGGCAGGGTGCCGAGTCCCCGCGTGATGTCCAGGCCGGTGACCAGGGTGGGCTCGGGAAGATTGAGAGTCAGCGTCGGTTTCGGGCCGCCCGGTTCGGTGGTGCTCTGCGGCGCCGACCACGTGGTGCGTGCGTCGCCGTCGGTGGCAGCGAAGGCAGATCCGCGTGTGTCGCCGATGTCGCTCGAACCCGAAGCCGTGATTCGGCCGGGGACGGAAAGCAGATCTTCGAGGGCGTTGCCCTGACGCGCTCGGACAGTCAGTGTCGTTGCAACGACTGTGTTTTCGGGCACCGTGAGCGTGCGCTGGAAACGGCTCGGCTCTTCGGGTATCGCCATGAATGCATTGCTGCACCGCACGCGGTCCGTCGAGTCGGCGCAGGCGTTGCGACCGGGGAACTCCTGGCTCAGGTTCCACGCGTTCACAGATGCGCCCGTCGGCGTACTCGGCAGGACCGTGTCGAAACGGATCGGTACGGTCTTCGGCGCGCTGCGATCGGAGAAGTCTTCGACGGAGAGTTCGCTGATGCCGAACTGTGTTCCAGGCGATCCGTTTTCGGTGTGAGTCGCTGTGACGCGTACCCAAGGAGTGTTGCCACCCGGAATCGAGACGGTGATGGGCTCACCGGGACGCTCCACCTTCACCGCCGTGCTGCCGTTCGGTGTCGAGACCTCGAGCCATTTGACGGGAGCTCCGATTGCCGCGGCACTTGTGGTCAGATGAAGCAACCCACTGGAAATCGGTGTGTCGAAGTCGATCTGCAACCACTGGCCCAGTGCGCGCTCGATGCCGTTGCTGAACCAGCCGGTGGCGGGATCGCCGTCGACCGTCGACGCGGGACTGCTCGACGGTGAAGTGCCGCCCAGCTGGGTGGCATCCGAGGCGGCGCTGGAGACGGTGATCGAAGCTCCGCTCCAACGGCCTTCCACGAGAGGCGTGTTCGCAACCGGGTAGTCGGGCACCAGATTGTAGGTACGACGAGCGTCGTCAGGGGTGCGCAGGGCGGAACTGTGGTTGTCGACCTGACCGAAATCGGTTTCTCGATCGCGCGGTGTGTCGGTGACGGTGACAGAATCGACGGGCAGTCCCGCAGCTTCGGCGTCGGCGGCAAGAATCATCGGCCCGGTCCCCGGAACCAGCCCGCTTTCGTGAAGTCGCACAGACGATTCCGGCCCACCTTGTACACGCGGAACCTGGTTCAGGTCGACGGAGTACGGGCCGCTGACCGCCGGGGTGCCGTCGGGCGGGGTGACCTCGAAGATCTCGATGGCTGGGTAACCGGGCCGCAGATCGCTGTCCGCGACCAGCCCTTCGATCGGTTCGGGGCTGTCGTCTTCACCGAAGTGGGCGACTCGCTTGATCCCCGGCGAGCCTTCGACCGCCTGGTGCACGAGTATCGGTCTGGCCGAGCGCGACGTTTCGCCGTCGAGGTCGTTGCGCATCACCAGGTAGTGGATGCCCTGCCCCAGCAAGGTCTGTGCGAGGCCGTCCGACGGACGTCCGTCGGCGATGAGACGTTGCACCGAATCGAGCGCTCGGATGGCGCCGGGAGGGGTCAGCGGGACCGAGTCACGTACTGCCCACGGCGTACTCGCCAACGCCTGAAGCGGTTCGTCACGCGTCAGACCCCACACCTGGCTGCCGAAGGGCGCTCCCGGGACGACCAGGGCACGTTCGGCTTCCGATCCGGGGGAGGTGTTGTCCTCGAGCCACTGCGCCGCCTCGTTCCAGTACGAGGGGACGTCCGGATACGCACCGCGGGGAGCGAGCTTTCCCGTCCAGGCCAAGGCGGTCGAGAGGGTGAGGGCAACGAGGATCAGGCTGGTCAGTGCGACCATCGGTTCGCGCTCGGGATGGGCGAACGCGCGGCGCCATCGGGGGAGTGGAACCGATCCCGGCAGTGGCACTTTGGCCAGCAGGTGTGCGAGTCCGAGCACCAGCGGCAGACGGACCAACGGCTCGAGCTTGTGGACGTTGCGCAGCGGCGCGCCTGCCGAGTCGAGGAACAGGCGCACCGACTCCGACACCGGCGAGCTGAGTTCACCCACGTAACCCGCGGCCAGGCCGGTGATACCGACGAACAGGATGAGCGTCAGCCGGCCGCGAGCAGGCATGGACCGCATGCAGAGCCCGGCGAGGCCGGCGGCGGCAACCAGGCCGGTGGCGACGACTGCTGCGGGTTGGGTGACCAGGACGGCGCCGGCAATGCGCTCGGGGGAGACGAACGGGGTCCAACTGTCCGTGCCGCGAAGTATCTCGGCGAGCGATGCCCACTGAGTGGTGACACCGGCGGACTCGATGTAGTCGAGAAACGGTGGGCTGATCTTGCCGAGCAGAAGTAGCGGCACGATCCACCAGAGGGTGCCGAGAGCGACGAACAGCGCCCACCACGCGGTGAACGTCAGCCATGTTCGGTTGGGTTTGTGCGAGAGCCACCAGATGATCGCGACCAGGCAGGCCGCGGCGGTGGCGACGGCGTTGATCGAACCCATGAGTGCGACGGCAAGTGCGGATTGTGCGGCCAACCGCCTCAACCCCCGTGAGTGGTCAGGGAGTCCAGGGACTCCTTTTCCACGCACAGGGCCGAAGGCCAAAACCACCGGCAACAACACCCACGGCGCCAACATCATCGGAAGGGTTTCCGAGGAAATCGAACCGAGCGTGGTCAGCACGCGGGGAGAAAGAACAAAGGCAACCGCTGCGATCACGCGCGAACTACGGCTGCCGATGCCGAGAGCCTCGGCAACTCGGATGATGCCCCAGAAACCTGCGATCAGAAGCAGCGCCCACCAGATGCGCTGGGTGACCCACGGCGGAACGTTCGCCAACTCGCCGAGCGCGAAGAACGGCCCGTGCGGAAAGAAATATCCGTAGGCCTGGTTTTGAACCTGGCCGAGCGGGGCCTGACTACTCCACTGATGCGAGGCGCGTTCGAGAAAACCGAACGGATTCTGCGTCAGGTCGTACTTGGTGTCAGCGGTGATCAGACCCGGCGATTGCAGAAAAGTGAGAAGAAACGCTACGACGGAGGCGCCGAACAGCCACCGCTTCGACAGGGGCTCTGCCGACGGGGCGGTGTCTACCGAAGACACCGCTGCGTCGGCGGAAGAACGGGAACTCGCGAGGCCTGCGCTCTCAGCGGCTGCCGTACTCAACCTGGTTCAGCACGGAAGAATCTGCGTTTCCGCTGCGGTCGATCTCGGGACGAGTGTTGTCCGACGCGGCGGCCGTGACACCGAAGATGACGCCGGCACCCAGAACGGCACCGATGACAGCGCTGGCCACACCGGGGACAAGGAACTTCGTCATCGCGGATCTCCCAATTGGTCGTTAGTCGGTCGTTCGCGGTCGGACGGACTTACCGGCCCGTACGAACTGCTCGGGTCAAGGTATCACCCGCACTCGAGAATCCGGACGATTACCCTCGTGACGTGCTGGTCAGTCGAGGGTTTCGGCACCAAGCGCGGTCAACAGAGTGCGCAGTTTCGTGGACGTCTCGTCGAGTTCGTCCTGCGGATCCGATTCGGCGACGATTCCGCCACCCGCGCTGGCCCAGGCAGTGAAGCCGTCTGCACCGATCTCGGCGCAGCGGATGGCAACCACCCAATCGCCGTCACCGGCCTCGTCGCACCATCCCACGGCGCCGCCGTAGAAACGCCGAGGTTCCTCGGTCTCGCGGATGACCTTCAGTGCCGCGTCAGTGGGTGTTCCGCACAGCGCGGGCGTCGGATGCAGCGCGATGGCGAGGTCGAGCGCAGTAGTGTCGTTTCGCAGCGTGCCGCGGATCGGGCTGGCCAAGTGCCAGACCTCGTGAGTATTGGTCAGTTCGGGAGTTGCCGGCACCGACAGATCACTGCACATTGGTTGCAGGACCTCGCGGATCCACGACGTCACGAAGGCGTGCTCGGCCAGATTCTTCGTCGAATGCAGAAGGCTTTCGCCTGCCTCGCGGTCTTGATCGGCGTCGGCGGATCGCTTGGTGGTCCCGGCCAACGGGCGACACGTCACGACGCGCCCGCGTCGACTGACCAATACTTCGGGCGTCGCGCCGACCAGGCTGTGGCCCGCGAATTCGGCTCCCGCAGCAGAGAGGTCGACGGCAAAGGTGTTGGCGACGGGATTGAGCGCCGCCATGCGTGCGGCGAGCGCGGTTGGGGAGATCGGGGTCTGCGTGCGAAGTTCCACAGTGCGAGCCGCGACAACCTTGTCGATCTCTCCACTGCGGAGGCGTCCGATCAACTTTTCCACTCGACGAAGATGCTCCGACGACGACGGGATCTCCCGGTCAACCCGGGTCGTGGGCAGGGCCTGGGGATCGCGCGGTTGCCACGGCCGCGACGCGATCGTCGCCTCGGCGGGTTCGTACAACGCCGTTGCGGCAGCCGGGTCGAAGGGGAGCGCTCCGACGATCAGCTTTGTCGTACCTGCCGACAGAGCGTGGGTGGCCGCGTCGGAGCTGTCGAAGCTGCGTCGTACGCCGCGGGTGACCACGCTGTGATCGGGGCGCGAGAGAACAAAACCGTCCATGGTGCTTTCGACACTAGTCGGCCACGGATCAGGAATGCGCGAAGGTCACTTCCCCGGAGGGACGATCAACACCGGCCGATGACTGTGACGCAGAACATGATCCGCGACGCTGCTCTGCAGTAGCGACCGCAAACCCGTGGTGCCGCGGGTGCCGGTCACGATGATGTCGACGTCCAATTCGTCTGCGGTTTCGCAGATTGCAGACCAGATCGCGGATCGGCACTCGGCGCTTCTGCCTTCGACGGTCAGGCCTGCGGCCTCGGCCAGTGCGACGCCCTCGGCGAGGGTGACTTTGGCGTCGGTGTACGCGATGTCCTCGACGTCGTCGTCGGGAACCCACTCCGGTTGCATCACCCCGGACAGGCCGGACATGCGAGCGGCCTGGCGAACCATGGGTTCCCAGGCAGTGACGAGAACAGCACGATTGGCGGAGAGGAAACGCCCCGCATAGTCGACTGCACGCTTGGCGTTGTCGGAACCGTCGTACGCGATGAGCATCAGACCTTGTGGCATCACGACCTCCTCGTCAGCGGGGAATCGGTTCTCTTCCAGGCTACCGTCCCGATGTGCCCGTGAGGGAGTGTATGGGTACCGGGTCCGTTACGGTCGAGGTATGCGGATCAAGTTTCTGAAGGCTGCGACGACCATTGCTTTGTGCGGAGGGTTGGTTGCGGGATGCTCGGGCGAAAACGGGACCGCCGATCCGGTTTCGAGCGCCCCGACCAGCACCAGCACCGAGATCACGTCGACGCCTGCGGCATCGAGCTCCGCACCCGTCGCCGCGTCGTGCGGTAGTGACCTTCTAGCCTCGCTGTCCTTGCGTCAGAAACTTGCCCAGCTGCTCAACGTCGGCGTCACCGGGACCGACGACGCATTGTCGATAGTGCAGAACGAGGAGATCGGCGGCATCTTCGTCGGAAGTTGGACCGATCAGTCGATGCTCACCAATCGTGAAGTGCCGCAGGTTGCTTCGGCGTCGAAGTTGCCGTTGATGGTGACGATCGACGAAGAAGGTGGACGAGTTTCCCGCGTCGCGGACATCCTCGGGCCCGATCCGTCGGCCAGGGAAACGGCGCAGACCATGACAGTGGAACAGACGTACCAGATGGCACTCGAGCGTGGACGCGGTTTGAAGGATCTCGGGATCACCGTCAACTACGCACCCGACGTCGACGTCAGCAGCCAACCCGACGACTCCGTGATCGGGGACCGCTCGTACTCCGACGACCCCCAGACCGTGGTTGCCTACGCCGGTGCGTACGCGCAGGGGATGCGCGACGCCGGAATCTTCCCGGTGATCAAGCACTTTCCGGGGCACGGCAGCGCGTCGGGTGACTCGCACCGCGGCGAGGTGACCACGCCGCCGCTGCAGGATCTGATCGCGTCGGACCTGATTCCCTTCCGCGAGCTGTCGGGAACCGGAGTCGGCGTCATGATGGGGCACCTCGAGGTTCCCGGTCTGACCGAGCCCGGTACCCCTGCCAGCATCAGCCCCGCAGCCGTTGCGTTGCTTCGCGACGGAGTGGGTTACGGCGCAGCGCCGTTCACCGGCCCGGTGTTCACCGACGACCTCAGCGGCATGCAGGCGATCACCGACCGATACGATATTGCCGACGCGGTTCAGGCTGCGCTGGTGGCTGGAGTCGATCAGGCATTGTGGCTGACCACCGACGACGTTCCGCGGGTTCTCGATCATCTCGAGCAGGCCGTCGCGTCGGGTGAGCTTCCGCAGACGCGGGTCGATCAGGCCGTGGTCACAGCTGCCGCTGCCAAAGGTGCCGTGACCTGCTGAGTCGAAGTCAGGATTCGACGCACAATCTTACCGTAGAGTAAGATCGACATTTACCCTGTGGTTGGAGGAAGCATGGCCGGCGGTACCAAGCGACTGCCACGCGCAGTGCGTGAGCAGCAGATGCTCGACGCGGCTGTGGACGTGTTCTCCGACAGGGGATTTCACGAAACTTCGATGGACACCATCGCAGCCAAGGCCGAGATCTCGAAGCCGATGCTGTACCTGTACTACGGCTCGAAGGAAGAGTTGTTCGCGGCGTGCATTCATCGTGAAGGGCTCCGCTTCCTCGAAGCGCTCGCCCCGGCGGGCGCGCCGAACCTGACTCCGCGTGAACAATTGCGCGCCGCTCTCGAGGGCTTCCTCGGGTTCGTGGGCGCAAACCGCAAGTCGTGGATGGTGCTCTACCGTCAGGCCGTCGGGCAGCAGGCTTTTGCGGGCACCGTGCAGTCCAGTCGCGATCGGTTGATCGAGTTGACCGCGCATCTGCTCGAGTCCAGCACCAAGGATCCTGATGCCGCGCACGACTACGGGATCATCGCCATCGCGCTCGTCGGTGCCGGTGAGGCGGTAGCGGACCGGGTCGCGGGTGGGGAAATCGAAGTGGATGCTGCAGCGGATCTACTCGAATCCCTCGCGTGGCGCGGTCTGTCGGGCAAGAAGAAGTCCGAATAGCCACCCAGTCACATCGCGTGAACGTATCGCTCCCCTTGTTGAACAGGGGGAGCGATACGTTCACACTGTCGGGGCGGGGTCGGAAACGCACCAGCCCAACCCAGTTCAGTCCTAGGTCAGCGCAGCGTCGCAGTGACGTGCGGGTAACCCTTCTTCGGGTGGCGCAGTGACAGATCCCAGCCGTCGTCGGTGCGATCAGCGTAGGCATTCAGCGTCGCCGGTAGCAGAATCGGCTTCCCGAAACGCACGCTGTACGTGACCTTGTCCGCGACGGACCCCTCGACGGTCCGCAGAACTGCCGCGGCACTCCACATTCCGTGAGCAATGGTCTTCGGGAAACCGAAAGCCTTCGCGCCCAGAGACGAGACGTGAATCGGATTACGGTCGCCGGAGACAGCGGCGTACTTGCTGATCGTGGTCTGGTCGACGCGGATGGTGCTCATCGGCATCGGGGGGACCTCGTCGGCCTTGGGCTCCGGACCGGGCTGGCCGGACAGGGAGGTCTTCTGCTGGTTCAGGAAGCTCGAGGTCTGTCGCCAGACCAGTTCCCGTCCCACCCGAATTTCGGTGATCACGTCGATCAGCAGGCCCTTGCGGTGCTCACGCAGGTTCTCGGCATGCACCGAGAGGTCAAGCGGTTCGCTGACGGAGATGGGCCGCAGTGATTCGATGACGTTCTCGGCGTGAACGGAGCCGACGGCGGCGAAGGGGAAGTCCTTCGACACCATCAGCTTCATCACGGTCGGGAAGGCCAAGGTGAAGGGGTAGGTGATCGGCAGAGTGTCGCCGAACCGCAGTCCGGTCACGCGGCAGTACGCCGCCAGATTGTCGGTGTCGACCTTCAGTCCGGTGAGGGTGAAGGTCTGCTGTGGCACCGAGCGCGAGTTGGACTTGTTCCACGGCAACAATCCCAGTACCGCGCGGGAGTAGATGTCGAGGGTCTTCGGCTGCTCGGTGAGCGCGACGGTCTTTGTTGCCATCATGCGCCCAGGAGGCTCTGGCCGCAGACGCGAACGACCTGTCCCGTAACGGCATTGGAGGCCGGGCTGGCGAAGTATGCGACGGTCTCGGCGACGTCGACGGTCTCGCCGCCCTGCAGGAGCGAGCTCATGCGGCGGCCGGCTTCGCGGGT
This sequence comes from Rhodococcus sp. YL-1, assembly GCF_001942025.1. Classification (NCBI taxonomy): domain Bacteria; kingdom Bacillati; phylum Actinomycetota; class Actinomycetes; order Mycobacteriales; family Nocardiaceae; genus Rhodococcus; species Rhodococcus sp. YL-1. The sequence continues at coordinate 1,172,667 of NZ_CP017299.1, forward strand.
GGCGAAGGGGATGGCTGCGGTCATGGCGGTCTCGATGAAGCCCGGTGCGACGGCGTTGATGGTGATGTTCTTCTTCGCCAGGACGGGAGCTTCGGCGTGTACGAGGCCGATGACGCCGGCCTTGGAGGTGCCGTAGTTGGTCTGGCCGCGGTTGCCCGCGATGCCGGCGATGGAGGAGACGTCGACGACGCGGCCGCCTTCCTTGAGAGCGCCCTTCTCGACGAGGTGCTCGGTGATCTTCTGCGGTGCAAGAAGATTGACGTTCATGACCATGTTCCAACGGCCCTCGTCCATGTTGGCGAGGGTCTTGTCGCGGGTGATGCCGGCGTTGTGGACGATGATGTCCGCTCCACCGTGACGCTCGAGGAGGTGAGCTGCGAGGACCTCGGCTGCGTCGGCTGCCGTGACGTCGAGGGCGAGGGACGTGCCGCCGACCTTGTTCGCGGTCTCGGACAGCGCTTCGCCGGCGGCCGGGATGTCAGCGCAGACGACGTGCGCGCCGTCGCGGGCCAGGACCTCGGCGATGGTGGCGCCGATACCGCGGGCTGCGCCGGTGACGACGGCAACCTTGCCTTCGAGCGGCTTGTCCCAGCTTGCGGGCGCGACGGAATCTTCAGTGCCGACGACGATGACCTGGCCGTCGACGAAGGCGGACTTTGCCGAAAGGAGAAAGCGCAGAGTCGATTCCACGCCGGAGAGTCCGGTGGATGCCTTGGGGGAGACGTAGACCAGCTGAGCGGTGGAGCCGCGCTTGATCTCCTTGCCGACGCTGCGGGTGAAGCCTTCCAGAGCGCGCTGCGCGACATGCTCGTCGACGCTCGACGTTTCTTCCGGCGTCGTGCCGAGAACGACGACGCGAGCCGACGGTGCGAGGTTGCGGATTACGGGCTGGAAGAACTCGAACAGCTGCTCGAGCTCGCTGACCTGAGTGATTCCGGTGGCGTCGAACACGAGTCCACCGAAGCTGCTGTCGTGTGCCTGAGCCGCCGGGTAGTCGGAGAGCAGTACGCGAAGTGGTTCTGCGAGTCGACCCTTGCCGCCGATGAGGACAGGTCCGGCGAGTGCGGGTTCTCCTGCTTTGTATCGACGCAGGTTCTCGGGCCTGGGCAGGCCGGCCTTCGACGCGATGAATGCGCCGGGGGCGGACGAGAGGAACTGTGAATAGAGGTCGGGAGCTCCCTTGCTGGCTGCCACGGTCCTACCTTCTGTTGTGTTTCGGGTTGTCTCTCACCGGGCAATCGAAAGAATGCGGCGATAGACAAGTAACTTACTACTGAGTAAGAATAGTCTTCAACAGGTAATCGCACCATCCTTGGAGACGCAAGTGACAAGCAAAGCCCGTTCAAATGCAAAGCCCGCCGCACCGCGCACTGCACCGGCCGCAGCCGCTGCAAATTCTGCAGGTCAGCGCCGTCCGGTTGCGATCGTCGGCGGAAATCGCATTCCGTTCGCACGCTCGGACAAGGCGTACGCACAGGCGTCCAACCAGGACATGTTCACTGCGACGCTCGACGGTCTGGTGAGCCGATTCAATCTGCAGGGCGAGAAGCTCGGCATGGTCGTCGGCGGTGCGGTGCTCAAGCACAGCCGTGATTTCAATCTCATTCGCGAGTCCGTTCTCGGCAGCGCGCTGAGCCCGTACACGTCGGCGTACGACCTTCAGCAGGCGTGTGGCACGGGACTGCAGTCGATCATCGCCGTCGGCGACGCCATTTCGGCCGGCCGCATCGATTCCGGCATCGGCGGCGGCACGGACACCACGTCCGACGCCCCGATCGGCGTCAACGATCAGGCGCGCGAGTTCCTGCTCTCCCTCAATCGCGCGAAGTCCACGGGCGACCGCATCAAGCTGCTCGGCAACGTCCGTGCGGGCATGCTCGGCCTGGAAATTCCGCGCAACGGCGAGCCTCGCACCGGCAAGTCGATGGGTGACCACGCTGCGATCACTGCCAAGGAATTCGGCATCAAGCGCGAGGACCAGGACGAACTTGCCGCTGCCAGCCACAAGAACATGGCAGCTGCCTACGACCGCGGTTTCTTCGACGACCTCGTCACCCCGTTCCTCGGCCTGACCCGCGACGACAACCTCCGTCCCGGTTCGACCGTCGAGAAGCTGTCGACGCTCAAGCCCGTCTTCGGTACCAAGCTCGGCGACGCGACGATGACGGCAGGCAACTCGACGCCGCTCACCGACGGCGCTTCTGCAGTGCTCCTCTCCACCGACGAGTGGGCAGCCGAACGCAATCTTCCGGTTCTGGCGCACCTCGTCGATTCCGAAACCGCTGCCGTCGACTACGTCCACGGCAAAGACGGGTTGCTCATGGCTCCCACGTACGCGATCCCGCGTTTGCTGGCCCGCAACGGTCTGACCTTGCAGGACTTCGATTACTACGAGATCCACGAAGCCTTCGCTTCGGTGGTTCTGGCAACCCTGCAGGCCTTCGAGTCGGACGAGTACTGCAAGGAACGTCTCGGCCTCGACGGCGCATTGGGATCGATCGACCGAAGCAAGCTCAATGTCAACGGATCGTCCTTGGCTGCAGGTCACCCGTTCGCGGCAACCGGCGGACGTATTGTGGCTTCCCTCGCAAAGATGCTCGCGGAGAAGGGTTCGGGCCGCGGCCTGATCTCGATCTGTGCGGCCGGTGGCCAGGGTGTCACGGCGATCATCGAGCGGTAACCGCTCCACAATCTCCCCATGCGACTGAAAACTGCGCTCACCTGCAGTGATCGTCGCGAGGGGATGCGTAATCGGGGATCCGGCCACGAGGGGTGGCCGGATCCCCGAACTCTTTGCAAACTTTTTCGCGCAGGCGTGTAACGCTGCAGAATAGCTACCGATATTCATGACAGCCCCGTGTTGCTGCCTGACCCCCGACCTGGCAGCAGCGCGGGGCTCTCGTATGTCCGGATATCCTGTATTGAGTTGTCGGTGAGCGCCGCAGCGACGGTTGATGCAGCGAGGAGCCAACAGGTGAGTGACGAAGAGGGTCCGTCCGTCGAGAAGACGAACAGCGAGGACTCGTCCCTCCCGGAACAGGAACTCGAGTCGGTCGAGGAACCTCAGGCGGTCGAAGAGACCGAGTCGGTCGAGGAAACGCAGTCGGTCGAGGAACCCCAGTCGGTCGAGGAACCCGAGGCCCCTGAGGACACCGAGGCCGTTGTCGAGGCTGAATCAGTAGAACCTGAACCAGCCGAAGCACCAAGGCCTGTCGACGAAGAAGCAAGCGATTCCACGGAAGCGACAGTCGACGAATCGGCAAACGAGGTCACCACCGTCATCCCTGTCGTCCCAGCGGAGGACGCACCGCCGACGGAATTGGTCGACTCGGCTCCGGCGACAGAAGCCATCGACGAGCAGACAGAGCAGTTCGAGCCCCCGGCAGTGGTGGTTCCCCCGAAGCCGCCGCGTCCCGAGTTCGTGCAGCAGTACGACACCCAGCAACTCGAACCCATCCAGCAGCAGTACGAGCCTGTTGTCCGAGAACCAGAGGTAGTTGCACCCCCGGCGCCGCAACAACCGGTGGCGCCCGCTTCGCAGTCTTCCCGCAAGTGGGTCAAACCGGCGATAGCAGTCGGCGCCATCTTTGCCGTCGCAGCGATTGCCTACGGAGTGGACATCTTCACCTCGTCCGGGAAGACACCACGCGGCACTCAGGTTGCCGGGGTGGACATCGGTGATCTCACGCCCGCCGACGCGGAAGCCACGCTGCGCGCCCAACTCGGCCCGAGGCTCGTCGAACCGGTAGCGGTATATGCAGGCGGCGTCGACTCCGAGATCGTTCCCGCGTCTGCGGGTGTGGACGTCGACTGGTCGGCGACGCTGTCGGGCGTGAACGCTCAGCCCATCAACCCGATCACCCGCATCACGTCGTTCTTCGGCTCCCGCGAGGTGCCCGTGGTGTCGGCAATCGACCAGGGTGCGTTGGATGCGTCGATGGCGCAGCTCGCGGCGAACAGCGATCGTGCTCCCGTCGAAGGTGCAGTCGTGTTCGAGAACGGGAAGGCGACTGGTGTTTCGCCCGCTGCCGGTCAGGCGCTCGAAACGCAGCAGGCGGGTTCGACCTTCGCCGCTGAATGGTCCGATGGTGGCGTCGTCGATCTTCCGGTCGACGAGGTTCCGGTGACGGTCACTCAGGCCGGTGTCGATCGTGCGCTGCAGGAGATCGCTATTCCAGCTGTCTCGGGTGACGTCGTGGTCAACGGCCGTGACGGCAAGGTCGCGACACTCGGCGTCGATCAGATCGGCGAGGTTCTGACCTTCACACCCGACGGCTCGGGTGGGCTGACTCCGCAGTACAACACGGATGCTGCGATCAAGATTCTGACTCCGCAGTTGGCGTCGACGGAAGTACAACCCAAGGACGCGTCGTTCACCTTCGCCGGTGGCAAACCGTCGGTTGTGCCCGGTGTCGTCGGTGATCTGATCAACTGGCCGGACACGGTCAAGGAACTTCCGGTTCTGTTGGGCAGCACGGCTTCTCGGGCAACGCCCGCCGTTTACGGACCGGTCCCGCCGGCGTTGACCACCGAAGCCGCGGAGGCCCTCGGCATCAACGAGGTGATCGGCGAATTCACTACCGGTGGTTTCGAATACGCGTCTGGTGTGAACATCGGCCTGGCCGCGTCGGAGATCGACGGGGCCGTGATCAAGCCCGGTGACACGTTCTCGCTCAACGAGTACACGGGCCCGCGCGGTGCGGCGCAGGGATACATCGAGTCGGGGATCATCAACAACGGTCGCCCGGACAAGGCTGTCGGCGGCGGTATCAGCCAGCTCGCGACGACGCTCTACAACGCGACGTATTTCGCAGGTATGGAGGACGTCGCGCACACCGAGCACAGTTACTACATCTCGCGGTACCCCGAGGCTCGTGAGGCGACCATCTTCGATGGTGCGATCGACCTGCAGTTCCGTAATCCGGCGAAGACCGGCGTGATGATCGAGACGATTGCGACGTCGTCGAACATCACCGTTCGGATCTGGGGAACCAAAACTGTCGATGTCACGTCGACGACCGGCCCGCGGACGTCGCCGACGTCGCCGAACACCGTGACCTTGCCGGAGGGGCCTGGCTGTGTGGCTTCGAGCGGTGCGCCCGGGTTCACGGTCAGCGACACTCGCGTGATCACCGACCACGCGAGTGGCGCCGAGATTTCCTCGAACACCCGAACCGTCAAGTACGACCCGGTGCCGATCGTGAAGTGCGAGTAGGGAACTACTTGCCGACGAGCGGGCCGAGGGTGCGGCCCGCGAGGTCGACGATGCCTGGCTCTTCGCCGTTGGTGATCAGGTTGATCACGACGCCGTCGATGCCGTGGTCGAGGATGCGCGTCTGAACCTGCTCGGCGACGTCGTCCGGGCTGCCGACGAAATGGCGTTCGGTGGCCTTGGCGACCACGTCTTCCGGCGCCGTGGTGATGTCGAGGCCACGCTCCGCGAGAAACGTTCGCTGATGGGCGCGAGCCTTGTCGCCGTCCTCGTCGATCATCATGAACGTGAGGAAGCTGGTCTCGAGGGTTGCGGGATCGCGACCGGCTTCGTCGCAGCGTGCCGCAAGTGCTTCCATCTTGCGCGGCAGTTCCGACGGGTCGCAGATGATGTTGAGGTGATCCGCGAAGCGAGCGGCGAGGCCGAACGTCTTTTTCTCACCGCCACCGCCCAGCAGGATCGGCAGGTCGTCGCGGACGCGAGGCTCGTTGATGGCGTCCTTGACGTGGTACCACTTGCCGTCGAAGGTGGGGCGATCACCGCGGAGCATCGGCGCGATGATCTGCAGTGCTTCGTCGAGTTTCTGGAAGCGCTCGGTGAACGTTCCGAACTCGTATCCGAACGAATTGTGTTCGAGTTCGAACCAACCGGCGCCGATGCCCAGGATGGCCCGACCGCCGCTCACCACGTCGAGGGTGGTGACGGTCTTGGCGAGCATGGGCGGATTGCGGTAGGTGTTTCCCGTGACCAGTGCAGACAACTGGATGGTCTCGGTGGCCGTCGCCAGCGCGGAGAGCGCCGAGTAGGCCTCGAGCATCGGGGCGTCCGGCGCTCCGATTCCGGGGAGTTGGTAGAAGTGATCCATCACGAATGCAGTGTCGAAGCCTGCGGCTTCGGCTTCGCGGGCCTGCGCTATGACGGTGGGGAAGAGGTCCTTGACCGGACCGCCGTAGCTGAAGTTGGGCATCTGGTATCCGAGGCGAGTGCTCACCGTTTCGACGTTACTCGCGATCGGTTGACCTGGCACGATTTTACCAACTCTATGGATTCCGTTGTGCTGGGCAGACTTCCGGAATTCAGAGAAGTTCTTCGGCCTCGTCGCGTCGCTTGGCGCGCTGCTGGTGAAGTTTGACGACTGCGATTGCGATGCCACCGCCGATGATGGCGCCTACCAGCGCGCCGACCCAGGTTGACGATTCTTCGTACGAATCGAATTCGAGACGGGCCATGATTCCGACAGCGGCCACGAGGTAGAGCGCGATGCTGATCACCACGCGAGGGCGGCCGTAGGTGGACAGCAGGTACACGTCCACATCGCGGCGCTTCGCATAGATGATCGTGATCAACGAGCCGAACAACGCAACGATCAGCAGGGCGAGCGAGATCCACGCCCCTGTTCGGCCGGCGACCCAGGGCAGAATCGCCGAGCTGACGAATATTGCCCAGAAGACACTCTGGAGTCCCACCGCCGAGGCTTCGTTCCAGACGTCGCGCTGACGCTCGTCCTTGTAGAAGTCGTCGTCCAGATCTCCGACGAACCGCATTGCCTTCATCATGGTGCTCATGCCGTCTCCTCTGGAATTTCTGTGGTGAGTTCCGATTCGGGTAAGGGGAAGAGCGCTTCGACGGTGGTCCCCAGCGCCAGGGCCAGGCGAAGTGCCAGGTAGACACTCGGTGCATAGTCGCCGCGTTCGACGGAGACGATGCTCTGTCTGCTCACCTGACCTGCCGTGGCCAGTTGCGCCTGGGTGAGGCCGGCGAGGCGTCGGTGCTCCCGCACGTTGTTGTCGCCAGCCTTTCCAGTCATGCAAAAAGTAAAGAATACTTGTCACTAGATGTCAAGTTTGCTTGTCATATGAGAGGCTGAAGAGCATGCGTGAACGATTTCTCGAGATCGCCCTGGCCAATCCGGTGGTCGCAACGATCGTGGATCGTGCGCCGAAGCTGGGATTGCCGGAGTGGTACCTGACGGCGGGTGGGCTCTTCCAAACCGTCTGGAATCACATCGACGGCCGTGACCTCGGCGCCGGGATCAAGGACTACGACCTCTTCTATTTCGACGCCGGCGATCTGAGCTACGACGCGGAGGACCGTGTGATTCGTTCGGCGGCAGAACTGTTCGCCGATGTGGATGCCGATGTCGAAGTACGCAACGAAGCCCGCGTGCACCTGTGGTACGAGCAGCATTTCGGGATTCCCGGCGTTCCGTTCACCAGTTGCCGCGACGCTGTCGACCACTTCGCTTCCACAACTTGCTGTTTCGGGATCACCAAGGGATCGGATGGGACCTTGGACGTGTATGCCCCGCATGGATACGACGATCTTTTCGACATGATCGTCCGCCCCAACCCGGTGCTGGCGCCGAGAGAGGTTTACGAGGCCAAGGCAGCACGGTGGCGCAGGGAATGGCCTGCGCTGACCGTGGAGCCTTGGCCGGAGACGCTGACCTAGACTTCGATCGGCGGATGCAGCCTGTCCATGGTCCATCGCCGATTTCGGCGTGAGAGGCGTGTCTTCCCTGGTCGCAGTGCGTCCGCCACGGCCACGAACTGTGGCCGATCCGTGTCGACCCTGCTGTCTCGTCCGTCCGTGCATGGAGACAACCGGCCGGATTCAACGCATCCAGCTGTAGTTCTGGTAGTTGAACCCCCGCAAGACCTTGCGCCTTTCGGAATCGTCTGCGCTAATTTCACGAACTTTCAGTGTGCTGCGACGTTCATCCATGATTGTCTGGGTCCCCTCATGGTGAAAATCTCTTCCGATATTTGGTGGATTGTTTCTAATACTTTACGTCTAATTCTTTAGTGCTAATAAGGTTTCTCCAATGTGAATAGCAATCATCACTAACAAATGAACATTCTACGGTGAAAGTGTGGTTTGTCTATGTGACTTTTCGTGCAACGTGCGATATATCGGAATATTTTCTGCTCGACGACTGTCGTGGCTTTTCAAACTTCTCGACTATTTGGATTGTCGGTTTAAACGCTTTGCATTCGATGCTCGAAATTTCATTGAGAAAAATATCGAGGTTGGAAGAAAAATTTCTAGAACCTGTTCCCGGATGGACAAAATGTGAGTACAGTGACTCACGTCACCAGAGCTTCGGGTCCTGTTCAATGCGAGCTCTCACCAGGGCATTCCCTTTTAGGGAAAGCTGTAGCCCTGCGAGCAGGGCCATAAATGCGAAGTTGGCGATAGCCCCGAAGGTAGTAGGTCGGTTGGTGATAAGAGATGGTCAGAACAGATCGGGTTGGAGCGTTAAGGACTCCGCGCTCTCGCCTATGAATTGAACGCCTGGGGTCTATCAATTCAACCGAAGGAAGAACTCGTGAAGTTGACTGCCAAGAATTCCGTCAGAGGTGTCCTGCTCGGTACCGCAGCCGGTGCGATGGTGCTCGCCGGAACCGGTATTGCATCCGCTGCCACCGTCGGCGCTGCTGGCTCCGCCGTAACTCTTTCCGCATCCTCTGCGTATCAGGTATGTGGCAATTTCTACGTCGGCCCGGACGCCCACGTGGCGGGCGTGCCTTCTGGTGCCAAAGCGGTAGTGGGCGCCCAGGTCACTGGCAAGCTATACAGCTCATCCTCCAGCACGACTCCGATCACGACCTTCACCGCCACAACGAATGCCGCGGGTGGATGGTGCATGCAGGGTGACTCGGCGATGGCTAGCACCGTGACGAGCGGTGGTGAGGTCAGGATGTCCACCGACACTCCGACCGTGTTGGACGGCACAACAACTCGCACAGGGCAGTGGTCGGGCGGCGGGGCGGACGCCGTCATCGATGCAGGGGAGTTCCTCCTCCATGGCAATGCGTTCATCTTTTCGGATAGGGCCTCGAAGGTGAACTTCTACTACCAGTAAGTCGATCGGCTGCAAGGTTGATCGTAAGAACCTGGACGGGTTGGAGTGCGGGTCTCCGTGCTCCAACCCGTTCGCCGTATGACGCCGTGTTGCGAGTTCGGGTGTGTGTTTCGGCAATTGTGACAATGGGCGCGGGTGTCGCCAGGGAGATGGCGAATGCTGCTTCGGCTGTGACGAATGCAGGCCTGTCTCTGCGGCTTTGTCTCGCAGCCTGCTCGATGTAATTCGGTCGTCCGGCACGGATTGGACGGCATCGGTATCGTCTCGAAGTCATGGCTTATGGGCAATCGCCGTAAGGTTGGCTCGCAATCAATTCTTGTGCCACCGAATAGTGTTCGTGAAGCCGTGATCGGGAAGTTGGCTGCGCGACCTGAATCCGTGATTCGGGTGGCTTTCTGATCCTGCAAGCGGTTCCATCTCGCTTTCGGTGCAAAATTTCTAGTCCTAAAGATTTAATGAACCGAACTATAGTACTAGGACTTTAGTGCTAACTAAATGAATTCCATCTATGGCAAGAAAAATTCCTAGAACGAGTTCCTAATTTGCAAATTTTGGGTACAGTTGTCGGCACCACGAGGAGTTGCGGGCTTCCCCAAAACCTCGCTTGGCAACCACTGTTGTGCCGGATAAACCGACCTGGCCCCGCGCCACAGTCAGAGCAATTACCTACTGGAAACGGAGTAACAAATGTTAGGTCAGTTCATGGCCCTCCTGCGGGCATTTATCCCGTCCTTTGCAACATCGTTAGGCGACGGGCTTGATGGATTGAACGCCATCTCGCTCGACATGTCCGCGAGTGGAGGAGAGGGCTGATGGGATCCGTGCAGCAAGGTACCGCGTCGCTGGGGCAGACCGTAGAACAGATGCTTCCGATGTTATTTACATATCTGATGGATATCCCGCTCCAACTGTCATTCGGTTACCCCCGGTGACCCTGTTCAATCTGAGGAGAAACTAGATGTCGCTCAACGCAATGAGCACGGACCTGGCTGAACTTGCAACCATGACGTTCTACGCCCTTAGGTTTCCGCTTCAACAATTCCTTGTCGGACTCTCGTAAAGAAGGGTGAACTCATGTCGTCTGATTTCTGGACCGGAAGTGTCAAGAACACGCTAGCGTTTTACGGGCTGACGTTGGTCGGGTTGTGGACCGCATCAATGGAAGGCGGCGGGTGGGCAAGCCTCGATCGATGAGCGCGAAATAGAATATTCGACGTGAGCTGATCGGCAGCTCCGACGATATCTGAGATAGCCGAATGCAGACCCTGTCGTAAAGGTTCCTGGCAGGGTCTGCATCACGTGCGAGGCAGCTTCAAAACATGATCGTCCGCCCCTCCCGGTGCTGGCGCCGCGAGAGGTTTACGAGGCCAAGGCAGCACGGTGGCGCAGGGAATGGCCTGCGCTGACCGTGGAGCCTTGGCCGGAGACCCTGACCTAGACTTCGATCGGCGGATGCAGCCTGTCCATGGTCCATTGCCGATTTCGGCGTGCAGCAAGTGAACTGGCCCCGAGTGAGGCGACGAGAAGGCCGCCGAGGACGGCGATCGAGACCCACAGCCTCGAGTCGATGCCGCCGACGGTGAGTTGTCGAAGCCCGTTCACCGCGTAGGTCATGGGGTCGAACGGGTGGATGATCTGGAACGGTTTCGCGGTGGTTTCCACGGGATAGATGCCGCCGGCCGAAACCAGTTGCAGCATCAGGAACGCCAGGGTGATCACGCGTCCGACGGAGACTCCGAAGATGGCGTTGAACGCCTGGATCAACGCCATATACGTGGCAGTGATGAGCATCAGGAATCCGACGGTGCCGAGGGCGTGCGTGGGGTGCAGGCCAACGGCGAAGTGCACGACCAGGTACATCACGATCACCTGGCAGATGCCGATGAGCAAGGCCGGCCAGTACGAGGCGAGGACCACTCGCAGCGCGCCGAGTCCGTTTGCGATAGGCCGGTTCTGGAGCGGCTTGAGCAGCATCCAGGTGATGATGCCGCCCACGAACAGTGCGAGGGGCAGGAAGAACGGAGCAAAACCGGTACCGAAGGTGCTTGCCCGGTTCTCGTAGGTCTCCTGCAGCTCGACCGGACTGGAGAGGGTTTGAGCGGTTGCTGTTCTCTGCTGATCGGTCCAACTGGGAACCTGGCCGGCGCCCTCGGTGAGTTTGGTTGCGAGTTCGGCAGACCCGGCACGGAGTTGCTCGGTTCCGTCGGCGAGTTTGGCTGCACCGTCGGAGAGTTGGACGCTGCCGTCGGTGAGTTGAACCAGTCCACTGCTGAGGGTTTGAGCGCCGTCGTTGACTTGCTGACCGCCGTCACGCAGCTGTACCAGGCCGTTGCGGAGTTCACCGCCGCCGTTGGCCGCGGCGCTGAGCCCGGCGCGGAAGGTGCTCGAGGGATCGTCGAGTTGGTAAGCGAGTTGTTGTGCGCCGCTCTTGAGTTCGCCCAGTTGACCCATGGTCGCTTCGCCGAAGCCCTGAGTGCGCAGCATGTCCTGGGCAGGCGCGAGGGCGTTGGCGATCTGTTGGCTGACGGGATCCGGGTTCAGTCGAAGGCTGGCCACTGCCTGACCGACCAGCTGTGCGACGTCTGCTTGTGTGTTCCCGAGTACGCTCAGCTGGTCGACGACCTGGGTGACGCCACCACTGAGTTGGCTTGCGCCGTCGCCCAGTTGGACGGCCCCGAGATCGAGCTGCCCCAAACCGTCGGTCAGTGCGAGGACACCGTCCGTGGCGGTATTGATACCGGTCGAGAGTTGCGCTGTACCGCCGGCAAGAGTGGCTGCGCCGTCACGTGCGGTAACCATGTTGTCGGCCAGCGTTTTCGAGCCCGACGCCAATTCGCCGGCTCCGGCGTTGGCAGTGTTCACTCCGGCCGAGAGCTGGAGTGCTCCGTCGGCGGCCTGCTTCAAACCTGCACCCGCGTCGGTCAATCCGACCAGGACCGTCTCGACGGACTGCGCGCCGATCTTGTCGCTGACTTGACTGAGGACCTGCTGGGCGGCGTTTTGGCCGATGATGGTGCCGAGGTAGTTGTTGACGTCGTTGAAGGTGAACTGCAACTGAGCTTTGTGGGGGTCCTTGGTCGTCGGGGAGGCCACGGCCTCGCTGAAATTCTCAGGCAAGGTGAGAGAGAAGTAGTACGTGCCGTCCGAGACTCCCTGAGCGGCTTCCTGCTGTGAGACCAGGTGGAGATCGAGCTCACCGGAATCGAGCAGCGCTTGGCTTACCTCGTCGCCCGCGTTGAGTTCCTGACCCTGCACCATCGCACCGCGGTCTGTGTTGACCAGCGCGACGGGGACCTTGTTGACCTCACCGAACGGATTCCAGAAGGCCCACAGGTACATCGCGCCGTACAGCAGTGGCATCAAGATGATGGTGACGAGTGCGATCCTGGGCATCGCGCCGCGGGAGAACCGCTTGAGTTCGGTTCCGAGAGACATTCCAGCGAGCATCGCGGTTACCTCGCCCCTTCTTGGTCGGGATTGGTGACTTCTTGGAGCAGGGTGACGGCATCGATGGGTGATCCGTCGGGCAGCGGGTTGACGGTCGACGCGATGATGGTCTGGTAGCTCCCCATCTCGACCAGTCGCTCGACGAGGTATGCACGTTCGGAGTCACGCCGCACCTGTTCGAGATCGTCGACGACCAGCAAGGCCGGCTTCTTCGTGTTCGCGACGGCGATACGCAGCAGGGTCGCCTCGAGTTCCCCGAGATCGCTGACGTATCGGCCGAGCGCAGGCAACGGATGATCGCCGAAGACGGGAGCGCACACCGCTTCGAGTTCGCGGTCTCCGGCGCGTCCGACGAGTTTGTACCAGGGAGCATCCCAGCGAATTTGTTCGGTGATCAGATCGCGGACGGTGACGGACTCGGCAAGCTCGTCGATGTCCTCGAACCCGGCGATCCCGGCGATCTCGAAGATCTCTCGGGGACGCGTTCGACCGAAGACGGACAGTGATCCGGAACTGGCTTTCATTCGCCCGCTGAGTGTCAGAAGTAAGGACGTACGTCCTGAACCGGCCGAGCCTTCGAGGATGGTCACACCGCCCGCACGAATCTCGAGATTGACGGGTCCGAACACCGGCCCCCATGGGCCGTCGAGCGCCAAGTCCGTGGCGGTCAATGCCAGGTCAGGGGCGTAATCGGGTTGTGCGTGCTCTGGTGCGACCACGATGATCACCTGTCTGTTGATCTACTCGGCCTTCGAAAGAACCGAGTGCTGGTTCAGTGGACGTTCGTGCTCACCCAATCACATCGGTAGCGGGCGAGCTGTCCCATGAATGGGATGTGTCGGACACGTCCGGCAACTTGGAGACCGAACGGTATGTATTCTGTTGGAAACGGAACGGGGGAGTCGAGGTGCCGGTTCGTAGACGCGGGATGTGCGCGGTGCTGGTCATGGCCACCCTGTCGGTTGTCTCCTGTGCCGGTGAGCGCGAGTCGCCCCCGTTCGTGTCGAGCGAAAGGCTTTTCGAGTTCACCGGTCGCAATGTCGGACCCTTGACGGTGCCGCCCTTGCCCTCCGATCGGCACGAGTCCGAAGCAGCGCCATACGGAGCCATCACCCTGTCCGGTGGGTGGAGCGGCGCAGCCAATGTCTCGCTGCCTGGATCCGTCACGTGTTTCGAGCACAACTGGGCGGATTCGCTGCCCGCCGGTCACCGTCAGTGGGCCTACGAGGTGCACACGAGTTCCTTCTACGAGTACGACGGCGGCGGCGAATATCCGGGACGTGATTTCCAGTTGCAGGTCTACGTGAACGAGAAACCCGAACCAGGTCAGCACGGGTCCGCGATCATGAAGTTCTCGGATCAGAGCGGACAGTTCGTGTCCTTCGGCGGTGGCGACGACAAGTCCGTCGAAATAGTCAGTTCTCCGGACCGCAGGCGCGTGGCGCTTTCCCTGGCGGGTACGGCGGCACGACCGGGCGAGCAACCGACGACGTCGGTACTGTCCGCGCAGATCAGTTGCCCGACCATCGAGCGCAGATGACACCAGTCACCACCGAGTGCCGACAACCGAAAATGCCGGCCCCGAAACGTTCTCGGGACCGGCACTTTTCATGAATCAGGAACGAATCAGAATGCTGCTTCGTCGATCTCCATGATGTCGTTCTCGGTGTTCGCGATGATCTCGCGTGAAGCGGTGAGCTCGGGCAGGACGTTCTTGGCGAAGAAGGACGCGATGGCGACCTTGCCCTCGTAGAAGCCCTTGTCCTTGTCGGAAGCGCCGTTGTCGAGTGCTGCGAGAGCAATCTCGGACTGGCGGAGCAGCTGCCAGCCGATGAGCAGGTCGCCGACGGACATCAGGAAGCGGACGGAGCCGAGGCCGACCTTGTACAGCTCGGTGGGCTGCTCCTGAGCTCCCATGAGGAAGCCGGTGAGCGTGGCAGCCATGGCCTGGACGTCTTCGAGTGCGGTGGCGAGCAGTGCGCGCTCCGCCTTCAGACGACCGTTGCCGGCTTCGCTGTCGATGAAGGTCTTGATCTGTCCCGCAACGTGAGCGAGCGCGACGCCGCGGTCACGAGCGATCTTGCGGAAGAAGAAGTCCTGAGCCTGGATGGCCGTCGTGCCTTCGTACAGCGAGTCGATCTTGGAGTCGCGGATGTACTGCTCGATCGGGTAGTCCTGCAGGAAGCCGGAGCCACCGAGGGTCTGCAGGCTGTCCGTCAGGTACTGGTACGCACGCTCGGAGCCGACGCCCTTGACGATCGGGAGCAGCAGGTCGTTGACGCGGAACGCGGTGTCCTTGTCTGCGCCCGAGACGAGCTGGGCGACAACCTCGTCCTGGTGTGCTGCGGTGTAGAGGTACACCGCGCGCAGGCCTTCGGCGTATGCCTTCTGCATTGCCAGGCTACGACGCACGTCGGGGTGGTGCGTGATGGTCACGCGCGGTGCTGCCTTGTTGGTCATCTGGGTCAGGTCTGCGCCCTGCACGCGCTGCTTGGCGTAATCGAGAGCGTTGAGGTAACCGGTGGAGAGGGTGGCGATTGCCTTGGTGCCGACCATCATTCGAGCGTGCTCGATGACGTCGAACATCTGGGCGATGCCGTTGTGGACCTCGCCGACCAGCCAGCCCTGTGCGGGGATGCCGTGTCCGCCGAAGGTGACCTCACACGTGGCGGAGACCTTCAGGCCCATCTTGTGCTCGACGTTGGTGACGAAGACACCGTTACGCTCGCCGAACTCTTCGGTCTCGAAGTTGAAGTGCGTCTTCGGGACGAAGAACAGGCTCAGGCCCTTGGTGCCCGGTCCGGCGCCTTCGGGGCGAGCGAGAACGAGGTGGAAGATGTTCTCGAACAGGTCGTCCGAGTCGGCCGAGGTGATGAAGCGCTTGACGCCCTCGATGTGCCAGGAGCCGTCGTCCTGCTTGATCGCCTTGGTGCGTCCGGCACCGACGTCGGAGCCGGCGTCGGGCTCGGTGAGGACCATCGTGGCGCCCCATCCGCGTTCGACGATGGTGGCTGCCCACTTCTTCTGCTCTTCGGTGCCGTTGTTGAACAGCACGTCCGCGAAGGCGGGTCCGGCCTGGTACATGTGCGCTGCAGGCTGTGCGCCCAGGATCAGCTCACCGATGGCCCACACGACGGAGCGGGGAACCGGCACGCCGCCGACCTCTTCGCTCAATCCCATGCGGTACCACTCGGCATCCCACAGAGCCTTGAACGACTTCTTGAAGGATTCCGGAAGTGCAACGGTGTGCGTCTCGGGATCGAAGACAGGGGGGTTGCGGTCCGCATCGGCGAAAGATTCGCCAAGCGGTCCCTCGGCCAGGCGTGCGACCTCTGCCAGCATGTTGCGGACAGTGTCGGCATCCAGGTCGCCCCAAGCGCCTTCGCTCAGTGGCTTCTCCAGTCCGAGAACCTCGAAGAGGTTGAACTCCAGGTCCCGAACGTTGCTCTTGTAATGGCCCATGTCTTCTGCTTCTCCCAGTGAGGTGGTGCGGTCCAGCACTCCTAGTACCGCCCGAAGTTTATTACTCGTCGGTAACTTAATACATGTTACTAGCCGTTCTTTGCATTGCCAACACCGGATTTGCGTCCGATGACAAGCGCGTCGACCGCGATTCCCGTTTCGGTGTGCCTGTGGGGATTTCCGGCGATCTCGAACTCGAGCTTTCCGCGGAACTCCTGCATCAATTCTTCTGGTGTGTAAAGGATTTCGGGATCTTGCGGCCCGCCGACGCCGTAGTCGATGTTGCTTCGGTCGTGACCCAAAATCATGAGGATTCCGTCAGGTTTCAGAGAATTTATGGCACGGTTCACAACCAGGGTGCGTTGTGGTGCGGGCAGATGAAGGTAAAGAAGCAGGGCCAAGTCGTATCCCTGCCCGTTCCTCGAGGCGTAATCCGCGACGGTGACGTCGCCGCATCGGTAGTCGAGCCGGTCGAGAACCGATCGGGGTGAGCGGGCCGCGATCGTGCGGGCTTTCTCGATCGCGACGGCCGAGTAGTCGATGCCGGTGACCTCCCAACCGCGAGTCGCGAGCCACAACGCGTTACGGCCCTCGCCGCACGCCAGGTCCAGTGCCTGGCCGTGGGGGAGGGCCGTCGCGTATTCCACCAGCAATTCGTTGGGAGGAGCGCCCCAGACGAGCTCGGTTTCTTCGTACTTCTTGTCCCAGGCCGCCGCATCCATAGATGACGACGGTAGTGCCACTCAGTGGTTACGCACTCCGTCCATCGGGTTCTTGCGTAGAGCGGCGCGCGTCGGGATCGCGATGGAGACAAATCCCAGAACAGCGGTCACCGCGACGATGGAACCGTAAATCGCCGGTGAAATCGCCGGGATCGGCTGCCCGGACACCGCTACGGCAATGCCCATCAGAGGCGGCAGGGCGATCAGTGATCCGACCACGACGGCGATTCCCACCACCATCAACGACTCGATGCGCATCATTGCTCGGACCTGCCTCGTCCGCGAGCCCACCAGTTGAAGGAGCGCGAACTCGCGGGAACGCTCGGCAGTGGCGGCGACCAGGGTGTTCACGACTGCGACTGCGAGATAGCCGAGCAGGACGAGGACGGCGAGGATGCTGACCCACGACTGCATACGGCGCTGATCTTCGCCCGCGGCCCCGAACTGGTCCTGGTTCATCGCGGCGATCGAGGGGAACGAGCGCAACGACTGCTGGACTTCGGCCGACCGTCCGGGTTCGGCAGCAACCAGAACGGTGTCGATCAGAGCGTCGGTGGAGTGCTGACGCAAAGTCTCGATCGGCATGGTCACGTCCCCGAATCCGAGGCCGCGACCATATTTTGCGACGACCATGGGATGTACCAGTGTTCCGTCACCCAGATAGAGGTCGACGCGCTGGCCTACCTTGGCTCCGAGGGTGAAGGCGCCGTCTTCGCTCACGGCAACGGTATCGCCGGTCAGAGCGCTGAGGTCGCCCTCGGTCACCGCGAGATCGAGGGTCGCGTCGGCGCTGGCGGCGTCGATGCCCTGGGCCGCGATCGCGCTGTCGGCTGAGCCGCCTTCCTCACCGCTGGGTACCGGGAGGACTTGACTGCGGACCACCGGGTTTGCCGCACTCACTCCGGGCACCGATGCGATCGACTCGAGGAGCGAGGGAGCGATACCGGCCGGTGCGCCGACGATCAGGTCGGCGGTGACGCCCTTGATCGACTGGTTGGTCGCCTCGGCGGCGACGGTGCTCTGGCTGAAGAACTGCACCGAGCCCAGTGCGATTGCGAGAGCCAACGGAACAACCGCCGACGAGAGCCGTCTCGAATTGGATTCGGCGTTGGCGGCAGCGAGAACTTTGGACGCCGACCCACTGCGGCGCAGCGGACCGCCGATCACCTTGATGATGCCGCGCACCAAGAAGGGGCCGAGCAGCGCGACCGAGAAGATCAACAACAGTGCGCTCGAACCGGCTCCAGCGGCCGCCACGCTGCCGGGCAGGAAAGCAGGGAGGACGCAGGCGCTGAGGCCGGCGGCGCCGAAGATCAGCCCGGTGACGATGCGTCCGCGGCTCAGTTTCGCCGGGCCGCTTTCGGATTCGCGAAGCGCTTCGACGGGGTCGAGCTTCGCCGGTCGTCTTGCCGCGATCGCCGCTGCCGCGCGGGCAGTGAGTACGCAGATCAGGAGAGCTGCGATCGCCGGAAGCGGGCTGTACGCCAGCGCGAAATCGGTGGGCATGACCCCGGCGTCGGCGAACTGCGCGCCCAGTACTCGGGCGAGCAGGTATCCGGGCACCGCGCCGAGAGCTGCCGCCGCAGCAGCAACGAGCAGCACTTCACGTCCGATCATGACGTGCACTTGCCGCGTGGTGGCCCCGATTGCCCGCAACAGAGCGAACTCTCGGCGCCTGGCGTTGATCGAGAGCGACAGCGTGCTGGAAACGACGAACATACTGACCATCAACGCGAGACCGGCAAACGACGCGCAGAGCACGATCAACTGCGTCCGCGCGGCACCGGCGTCGAGGAATTCGATGCCTCCGCGTGCAGTGCCGGTCGAGACCTCCGCACCGGTTCCGGCGAGTGCATCGTGGGCGAGAGCGGCAGCATCCACGCCTTCGGGAGCGATCAATCCGACTGCGGTGACAGCGTTCTGGTGCGGCCACAACCGTTCGGCCTCTGCGTCGTCGAGGAAGACGAGTGCCGGACGGTCGGGTGACGGCACCGAAGCCGAATCAGCTGTGCCGACGACGGTGTACTCGTCCGTTACCGCGCCGTGAGCCAGCGTGATTCGCTCGCCGAGCGCGGCGCCCGTGGTCGAGACCACCTCGTCGCGGCTCTGCGGAGCGCGCCCCTCGATGAGCGAGTACGGCGCCAATTGTGCTGTTTCCCAAGGATGTGCGTCGAGTACGACGCCCTCGGCGGTGCTGACGGGGACGGAGATGTCGGGAACCACGGTGACATCGAGTGCGTCGAGCTTGCGGACCGTATCGCCGGCGAGGAGAACTCGCTCGGCAAAGGGCTGATCGGCGTCTTCCTTGACCTCGAGCGCCTGTGGCGCACTCACGACGGCGTCGGCACCGGCGTAGAGATGTGGTGAGACACCGCCTCGCACTCCCGATTCCAGCAGCACACCCAGACCGCAGGTGAGGAGCGCTGCGCAGAATACGGAGACGAACACGGCGACGAAACCGGAGCGATGCGCTTTCAGGTGCGCAAAGGTGTGCGCTTTCATCATCACCAGTCCCCGAGGTGTGTCATGCGCTCGGCGATCTGCTGCGGGGTCGGGCGGTCGATGTGCCCGACAAGTTTCCCGTCGGCGAGGAACAGCACACGATCGGCGTACGACGCGGCCACCGGGTCGTGCGTGACCATGACGATGGTCTGATCGAACTCGGCGGCTGTCCGGCGCAACAACTCCAGAACCTGCTTGGCGCTACGGGAGTCGAGGGCGCCGGTCGGTTCGTCGGCAAAGAGTGCGTCGGGGTGAGTGACGAGGGCGCGCGCGATTGCGACGCGTTGCTGCTGACCGCCGGACAGTTCGGAGGGTTTGCGCTTTCGGTGTGATCCGAGTCCGACGGATTCCAGGACGAAGGTCAGGTACTGCTTGTCGGCTCGTCGCCCGGCGAGGAGTAGGGGGAGCGTGACGTTCTGCTCGACGTCGAGAGCGCCGAGCAGGTTGTAGGCCTGGAAGACGAAACCGATGTGATCGCGACGGAAGATGCTGCGGGCCTTCGGCTTCAGTTGTGAAATTTCGGTGTCGCCCAGCCACACCGATCCGCTGCTCGGTCGGTCGAGGCCCGCGGCGCAGTGCAGGAAAGTGCTCTTACCTGATCCGGACGGGCCCATCACTGCGGTGAAGGTGCTGCGCGGCAGAGTGAGGCTGACGTTGTCGAGGGCGGTCACGGCGCCGCGGCCGTTGCCGTAGACCTTGCTGACCCCTTCGAGTCGCACGGCAGATGTTCGAGCTCCCGTGGCACCAGGAGCCGGCGGGGCGAGGACCGAGTGTCGATTCTTCATGGGAAGAACGCTATGGAGATTCGCCATTCGTCGACATCCAGCAGAGTCCCGAATCAATGGTGTAGCCAGCTGTAGTGGATCGTGCGGTGTGGTGCGGCATGCTGGGGCAGTGAAGAAGAGAACCAGGGCTGCGGTGTACGTGCTCGTCGAGGGCGCGGCAGCTGTGGTTTCCCTGTTCTTTCTGATGGTCGGTCTCATTCTGTTGTCGCTCTCGATTCTGATCGTCGGCTGGTTGCTGTTGCCGTCGTACGTGCGAGTGCTCCGGTGGTGGGCCGGCCTGGCTCGCAAACGCACCGCTGCGTACACCGGACGCCCTGTTCTGCAGCGATACCCACCGATGCCCAGCAATCCGACATTCGGGGACTGGAGCCGGTTCCTCACCGATCAGTCGACGAGGCGCGACGCGGCCTGGTTGTCGATTCATGGTCTGGGTGCTTTCGTCGCGGCGATGCTGACCATTGCTCTGCCACTCGGTGCGCTCAATGCGATTGCCGTCCCGCTGTACTGGCAGCAGATGCCCGCCGGTGAACCCGTCAACAATCCGTACCCCGTGACGTCGTGGCTGGGCGCTGCCGGAATGCCGTTGATCGGCATCCTGTACTTCCTGATCGCGTGGTGGTTGATCCCCGCGATGGCGAAATGGATCAGCTGGTCGACCACGACTTTGCTTGCGCCGGATACGCGTTCGGACCTCTCGAAGCGCGTCACCGCCCTGACGGCCAGCCGCGCTGCGGCGCTCGACGCGCATTCGGCCGAACTCAAGCGCATCGAGCGGGATCTGCACGACGGAGCGCAGAACCGTCTGGTCGCGGTGGTGATGATGTTGGGGATGGCCGAGCGGTCGTTGCAGAACAATCCGGACCAGGCTCTGCCACAACTGCATCGGGCCCAGGATGCGGCCACCGAGGCGTTGAGCGAACTCCGGACGTTGGTGCACGACATCTACCCGCCGATCCTCGACGAGTTGGGTCTGGAGGGCGCGATCTCGGCGCTCGCCGGGCGCTCCGCCGTGCCCTGCGTACTCGAGATCGACGAGCTCCGCCGTGCCCCGGCTGCCGTCGAGGCTGCTGCGTACTTCGTCGTCGCCGAGGCCTTGACCAACGTCGCAAAACACAGCGGAGCCCGCAGGGTCACCGTCACGGCACGGACGGAGACGTCGGACGACTCGTCGGGTGAGACGATGCTCATCGACGTGATCGACGACGGTCACGGCGGCGCGAACGAACGCCCGGGCGGCGGCGTGGCGGGTATTCGACGCCGGGTCGAGGCTTTCGAAGGAACCGCAGTATTGGAGAGCCCGGAGGGTGGACCGACAACGATGAGGGTGGAACTACCGTGCGGATTCTGATTGCCGAGGACGACGCTCTCCTGCGAGAGGGGCTGGCACTGCTGCTCCGCGGAGAGGGCTTCGAGGTGTCTGCTGTCTCCGACGCCGCGCAGTTCCTCACGGTGTTCGAGGAGACCGCCCCCGACGCCGCGGTGCTCGACGTCCGGATGCCTCCTACTTTCACCAACGAGGGACTTCGAGCGGCGATCGAGGTGCGCAAGCTTCGCCCGGGCTTTCCCGTCCTGGTCCTTTCCGCGTACGTCGAGGATCGCTACGCCGGTGAATTGTTGGCAGGAGGCGCCGGCGGGGTCGGGTACCTGCTCAAGGAACGAGTCGGGAAGGTAGCCGAGTTCGTCGACGCATTGAACCGGGTCGTCGACGGTGGAACGGTGATGGATCCCGAGGTCGTATCCCAACTGATGAGCCGTCGACGCGCCGACGATCCGATCAGATCGCTGACTCCACGCGAGTCCGAAGTTCTCGGACTGATGGCGGAGGGGTTGGGAAATCAGGAAATCGCCAGGAAACTGGTCGTCAGCGACACTGCTGTGAGCAAGCACATAGGAAATATCTTCGCAAAACTCGGCCTGTCGGCTTCCGAAAGCGGGCATCGTCGTGTTTTGGCAGTTCTAGCTCATTTGCGCGCCTGATCATGGATCTGGACTACATACCTGACCGAAGCGTAATGTGAGCCAGCCTCATGTTGTTGCCGTGATCGAACGGTGACCTGAGAGGCAGGGGCTTATGTCCTGTACGTAACGTGTGATGTCGAATGCGCGTCATCACCAGAAACCAACGAGGAGATCGATCAATGGGTAAGCCGATTGCCAGTGTGGCCGGAGGTCGGCAGTCCGTCCTTCTCGGGCTCGGCGTTCACCGCCCGGAGCGAGTCGTGACCAACGACGAGATCTGTGAGCTGATCGATTCCACCGACGAGTGGATCCAGACGCGATCGGGTATCAAGTCGCGCCGGTTCTCCGGCGAGGGTGAAGGCATCCTCGCGATGTCGATCAGCGCGGCCCGTAAAGCACTGGACGTCAGCGGCATTGCCCCTGAGCAGATCGGCGCCGTGATCATCGCGACGTCGACGTGGGACCTGCAGACTCCCCAGGCTGCGTCCATCGTCGCCCACGAGCTCGGCATCAAGGGTCCGGCTGCTTTCGACGTCGCGGCAGGCTGCGCCGGTTTCTGTACCGCTCTTGCAGTGGCCAGCGACCTCGTTCGCGGTGGCACGGTTGATCACGTACTCGTCGTCGGCGTCGAGTTGATGAGCGAGGCCACCGAGCCCACCGATCGCAGCGTGCGCTTCATCTTCGGTGACGGCGCAGGCGCAGTTGTCGTCGGCCCGAGCGACACCGTCGGAATCGGCCCGGTCGAGTGGGGTTCGGACGGCAGCCAGTCCGACGCCATCGTTCAGGAGCCGAGCTGGCTCGACTACACCAAGAACCCGACCGGACCTCGTCCGTGGATCAAGATGGCCGGTACCGCGGTGTTCCGCTGGGCTGCCTTCGAGATGGGCAAGGTCGCCACTCGCACCCTGGAGAAGTCGGGGCTGGGTATCGAGGACATCGACGCTTTTGTGCCGCACCAGGCAAACCAGCGCATCAACGAGGTCATCGCTCGCAGCATGAAGCTGCCCGAGGGCTTCCCCGTCTCCAACGACATCGCCGAGACGGGCAACACGTCCGCGGCCTCGATCCCGCTCGCCATGGAGCAGATGCTGCGCGACGGCCAGTGCAAGCCGGGCGACAAGGCATTGCTTCTCGCCTTCGGTGCGGGTCTGTCCTTCGCCGGTCAGGTTGTCGTCATGCCGCCGTTGGCTGGAGCGGAATCCGCCTGATTGTTCCTTACGGAAGGGCGCCTCGAACCCACGGTTCGGGGCGCCCTTCCGTTTCCGTCCGGATCGTCGAACGTCTGCGATGTGGCACTCTGGCGAGATGGTCGAGAACGTGGGGGAGTCCGAACGGGAGTCCGAACGTAATGGTGTGACGGGCGGCAGCTTGGCGAAGATGGGCGGGCAAGTGGCGCTCGCCAGCACGGTCAGTCGGATCACCGGCTTCGTCCGCACCCTTGCCCTTGCCGCGGTCCTGGGCATCGCCCTGGTCAGTGATGCGTACAACGCGGCCAACAGCTTCCCGAACATGGTCTATCAGCTCCTCCTCGGCGGGATTCTCGCCAGCGTCCTGCTTCCGTATCTGACGCGGCAACGGAGCCGTGGGCGGACGCTCGAACGAGAGCAGACGCAGCGCGTTCTCACCGTCGGAGCGCTGGCTCTTGCGCTCGTGACGGTAGTGGCCGTGGTGTGCGCGCCGCCTCTGGTCTCGGCCGTGATCGATGATCCGGCTCAACGAGAGCTGACGACGCTCTTCGCGTACTTGCTCCTTCCGGAGATCTTCTTCTACGGCGTCACGGCGATGATGACGGCTGTGCTCAGCGTTCGATCGGTATTCGGCGCGCCGGCCTGGGCACCGGTGATCAACAACGTCGTCCTTCTGGTGACGGTCGCGGTCTTCCTGTGTATCCCGGGACCGGTGGCTCTGACTCCCGAGTCGATGACCACCGCGCAGGTTCTGGTGATCGGTATCGGCACTCTGCTCGGGATCGTGGCGCAAACCGCCGTCGTTGCTCGAGCGCTGCACCGCAACGGGTTTCGGTGGTGCCTTCGCGTGCGCGTCGTACCGCACACCTGGCGACCGGTGCGCGTCGGGGCGCCGTTGCTCGGCTGGGTACTTGTGTACGTCGTTGCCGGCCAGATCGGTGTGTGGGTGACGATGAAGGTCACTCTCTCCCGTCACGTCTACTCGATGTACACGCACGCGGATCTGTTGTTTCAAGTGGCGTACGGCATTCTCGGTGTGTCGTTGTTGACGGTGCTGATGCCGCGGATCGCCAGGTCGGTTGCTGCGGGTGACGACGTCGGCGTCGTATCCGATCTCGGCCGGGGAGCCCGGTATTCTGTGGTGGCGCTGATCCCGGTGACTGTGGCGCTCATGGTGTTCGGTCCCTCGTTGACCACCTTGATCTTCTTCGGCCGGGTCGACGGCAGCAGTGCCCGGTTGATCGGGACGGCCGTTGCGGTCAGTGCATTCGGGCTGGTGCCCTTTGCGATGGTCATGCTTCAGCTGCGAGTGTTCTACGCCGACAACAACACCCGAACTCCCGCGGTGATCGCCCTGGTGATGGTGGTCGCCAAGACTGCGCTCGTCCTTCTTGCGTCACTGTCGGCTAGTGACGAAAGGCTGGTCCTGGCCGTCTGTGCCGCCGGCTCGTTCTCCTACGTGTGTGGAGCGGTACTCGGCCATATCCTTCTTCGAAAGCGATACGGGCTGTTGGGATTCCGTCGCGTGCAGGCCGCCGTCGGAAGGATTTCGGCGGCGGCAATTCTGGCAGGTGGTTGTGCGTTCGCTTTGGTGGTGGCGGTTCAGAACCGAGTTCCCGAGCCCAGGCTTGCTGCTGTTATTTCATTGTCGGCGGGTGCGGCCGTCGGTGCCGTCGTCCTGTTGGGCGCATGCAAGGTCGTCGGTGTTCCCGAGATTCGCCGGGCGCGAGCCCTACTGCTGTCCTGAGGACAAGAGCGGTACCAGCAGTTCGTCCGGAGTGAGGGCGCCGTGCTGTCCACGGAGGCCGGACAGTCCCGATTCGACAGATCGACGTACGACGGCCACGTCCCCGGACGCAATGGCGATGACATCACCGATCCGGCCGTGATACTCGGAATGCACTGCAGGCCCGAACAATCCTGCGACTATGCCCTCGGACCTCGTCCCGATCCACATGCGGTCACCCAGTTCGGCGCGCCAGCGGTCGGCAACATCTTGTGCAGCGCCTTCTCGGGTGTGGATGTGACGACATCTAGGTTCACCGGCAAGAGCGAGTACATCTTTGGACAGAATCGGAGTGTTGTCGAAGTCGATCTTGTTCTCGTCCGACACGTCGACCATTCCGTGGTCTGCCGTCACCAGCAATCTCACGTCCGGACCGAGAGCCGCGGCGAGTTGCTCGACCAGTCGATCGACCAGCATCAGTTGGAAAATCCACGGCTCGGACTCGGGTCCGTAGACGTGGCCGAGTGCATCGATCTCGCTGACGTAGCAGTACGTGAACGTGCGGTCGGCAGATTTCGACGCCGCCACGGTGCGAGCGAGGAGGTCTCCGTATGCCTGGATTCCGGCGAACTGGGCACCGCGCATCCCGGCACGGGTGAGGCCGCTGCCGTCGAACTTCGACGGTACGACGGTTGTAACGGTGATGCCGGCTGCGGCGGCGCGATCGAACGTCGTGGCCTGCGGCTGCAGGGTTTCCGGGACGATGGAGTCGGTCTGAGATTCCTTCTTGCCCGCGCTGTGCCAACCCAGCCAGTTGAACACCGAATCGGCTTCTTCGACGTAGGACTGGTAGCCGGTGATGCCGTGCGCTCCCGAAGGCAGACCGGTCCCCAGTGAGACGATGCTGGTGGCCGTCGTCGTGGGGAAGCCTGCCCGGATGGGCGTTCCGATCAGTGAATTCAGGAATGGTGCGTGTTCGGCGTTGCGGGCGAGCAAGTTCGCGCCCATCCCGTCTACCAGCAGAATTACGGTCTTCTTGCTGGGCTGTAGATCGAGACGGTTCGCTTCGCCGCTCACTCCGAGAGAAGCGAGTACCGACGGCGCAAGCGTCGACAGAGTCGGCTGCGAGTACACATCGAGGAGAGGGGCGGGGGCGGGCATCCCATGAGATTAGGCGTTGGACGCAGAAAACTGCATACCTTCTGGGCGAGTGTTCAAATCTGTGCGGTCAAATCCGGACTTTCCAGATGATCAGCGCGCAGAGACCGCGGACCGGTGCGGCCTCCGCGCGGAGATTCATTCCATGATCGTGGAGATCTGGAACTTGGCACCTAGTGGATCGGCCACCGACGCGAGACGACCGAAGGGCGTGTCCTCGGGATCGCGCAAGACGCTGCCGCCGAATTCGACGACCTTGGCGACGGCCGCATCGGTGTCGTCCGCCCCGAAGTACACCTGCCAGAACGACGGCGCCTCTGCCGGGAGGAACGAGCTGGCATCCATCAAACCGGCGACGACGGTGTCACCCTGCTTGGCCTGTGAGTACCGGAACTCGTCGCTGTCACCGATCGACTCGTAAGTCCAGCCGAACACGTCGGTGTAGAACGGCAGGACCGCGGCGTAGTTCTTGGACAAGGTCTCGTGCCAGACCGGCGCTCCGGCCTCGCCGACCAAACCGAAGCCGTGATGCTGATCTGCCTGCCAGATGCCGACGACGGCACCGGCCGGATCGCCCACGATCGCCATGCTGCCCTGAGGACCGACCTGCATCGACGGCATCATGATCGTTCCGCCCGCGGCTTGGGCCTTGGACGCCGACGCTGCCGCATCAGTCGAGGAGATGTAGGTGGTCCACACGTTGCCGTAGGGGTTTCCCTCCTGCTGGGGTCCGAGCCCGGCGATGGGCTGCCCGTCTTTGCTGAAGATCGCGTAGCCGCCGTACTGCGGGTCGTCGTTTGTGTCAGCCTGCCAGCCGAACACGTTGGTGTAGAAGGATTTGGCAACCTCGGTGTCGGAGCTGGTGAGGTCGATCCAACAGGGTGTTCCGTCGAGCGCTGTGCGTGCGGGCATCTGAAAACTCTCCTTAACCGAAACGGATACACAAGCAGGGGACGCGGAAATGCTTGGCCGAGGAAGGCCTGAATCTCACGCTACGCGCGTACCCCGACACATTCCCAGGGTTCGAGAGCTTTGGGGTATGTGTCCGTTTCGCGTTCCCCGGTGGGCCGGACCTGCCAACGTAGACGACCGCCGAATCGTTCTTGATACTCCGAAGTTGATGGGGCACTTGCTCGATCGGCAAGGGCGTTCCACCGGGGAGTGTTGGTACGTGTCAGCTCCTGATCAGCCCCGTGCGATCGAGCCACGCGAGCGCATGACGGGTGAACTCGTCCGGAATCTCCAATTGTGGGGTGTGGCCGGTGTCGCCGAGAATGATGGTGGTCCAGTGTGGATGTGCAGCAGCGGCTGCCCGTGCGGCCTCGACTGGGACAAGCCGATCGCGATCGCCGTGCATCAGGAGCGTCGGAGTCGTGATCTCTCGCAATGTCTTTCGATAGGAGGCAGGACGGGCGAGGGTCATCAGCAGTGACCGTGCTGCCTGAAGGAATTCGGCATCCTGGGTAGGTTCGTTGCGGCGAATCGCCGTCAAGGCAGCGCCCGCGTCGAGGACCGCGGGGTCGGCTCGCGTCGGATCGGCAAAACACAATCTGGTCATCTGAGCGGCCAACTGCCGGTCTGACATCTTTCGGCGTCCGAAGCCGAGAACCTGCTCACCGACGTACGGCATCGAGTAGAGCGCGAATTGGGCGGCGACGGTCAGATCGGGAAGTTGGACGGGCAGGGGGAGCGCCGGATCCACCAGCACCAGGCCGGCGACTGATTCGGGACTGGCATGGGTCGACATTGCCGAGACCATTCCGCCCATGGAATTGCCGAACAGGACGGCGGGCTCACCCACCACTGCGTCGAGAAAGCGATTCAGAAGTACTGCGTTGGCGTCGACGCCGGTGTGTCGCCCACGGGCAGAGGTGAGTCCGAATCCAGCGAGGTCAAGTGCGTACACGCGCGTGCGCGCCGCCAGCGCCGGTGCCACCCGCACCCAGTTCAGGTGCGAGCCGCCCAGACCGTGAACGAGCACGATGGGCGGCGCTCCGCTGGGACCGCCGAAGTCGATCCAGTGAACGTCACCGCCGAGATCGGTGATGTTGCTTGTCCCGCCCCACGGGTGTGTGAGGGTGCTTCCGTCGGTGAGTTGGGCCGAAACAGCGGATTCCATACCTGCCAGGATGCACCGAGGTGTCGTCGTAGTCACGCACTCGTTCCGGTTCGAGATCCGAATATGTGTCATCGATCACGGATTCTCAGGAAGCTCAGGAAACGGGCAAAACCGAATTTGACTGGTGTTCAGCACTTTTCGCGGTTGTCATCGCTGTCCGGCGGCCGTGGCGCGCGTCCGGCGGAGGTCGGTTCGGGCATACTGAAAACCATGTGGTGGATGGTCGGGCTCATAGTGCTGGCCGCGTTGGTTTTGGCATCCGTTCTGGTCGGTTTCGTTTTCCGCCGCCCGATCGCCGAAGCCAAGTCGGCGGTGCTTGCCTTCGACGACGCCAGCTCTCAGCCCCAGCGCGACTGACCACCGTCGAGCGGAATTGTTGCTCCAGTCAGATACGCGGCATCCGGGCCGACCAGGAAAGCCACCGCGGTTCCGATGTCCGTTTCGCAGTCGCCGATCCTCCGTAGCGGAATCCCGGCAACAAAGGCGGCAGCCTCCTCCGGGCGTGCATCTGCCCACCGCTGCAGCCCCGGCGACGACGCGTGGGGAGCAACCGCGTTGACCCGGATCCCGTCGACGCCCCATTCGCATGCTGCCGCGCGACTGAGGGCTCGGACGGATTCCTTCACGGCCGCGTAGCCGCCGTAGCCGGCAGCGTCCCAGCGGACGGCCACGGAGCTGACCATGTTGATGATTGCCCCGCCGCCGCGCTCCTTCATGAACGGGTAACAGGCTTGCATGGTTCGCAGAGTCGCGACGGGGCCGGACGTCAATCCGTCGGCAAGGCGCTCCGGAGTGAGGTCGAGGACGTTGCCGAGCGGGTTGAGGCTGGCGTTGTTGATCAGAATGTCGACGCCGCCGAACAGTTCCACCGTTCGCGCCACGGCTCCGGTGATGGAATCCGCGTCGGCGATATCCATGAGCACCGGTTCGGCACGGCCTCCGCGTTCGGCGATCTCGTTACATGTGACGACGAGTTTCGACTCAGTGCGGCCCGCGACCGCGACGGAAGCGCCCTCCTTGGCGAGCGCAAACGCAACTCCCTGGCCGACGCCTTGCCCTGCGCCAGTGATCAGGGCCACTTTTCCATCCAACTTGCCCACTGCTGTTCTCCTGCTCGTCATTCAACGGTTCCCGAAGCGTTGTCCGAATCGCGCATTGTTACTCGTGGGTTCCCGCTGGATGAGATGTGAGTTACGTCCCACTCAGCGGCACCGCTTCAAATTTCGGTCGTCTTACGTATATTGTGAGCGCCGTTACATACCGGGCGCGCGGACCGCGTACACATTCCATGATGAGGAGCTAGACATGGCATTCACCACTGGCAGCAGCAAGACGGACCTCGCAACTCTCGGCGACTTCCAGAAGATCATTGCAGGCCTGGGCGGCGTTCTCGTCGGCATCGGCGCAGTTGCAGGTCTTCTCGGCGCAATTGGTGGCGCAGGAAGCTCGCAGCCGAAGGCTTGATTGCTTCGCTGAACCGGATTTACGGCCCCCGGCCCGCATTCTGAAGGTATTGCCTTCGTGGATGCGGGCCGGAGGTTTGCCTGCAGATGAATACCTGTGTCTTGCAGGCACATTCATTTTTGTGATACGTCGATCTTTGCCGGCACATCCACACCTTCTTCGTGGACCTGGGGCCCGAAGTTCGGCAGCGGAGTGAAGTCGAGTGCCGCCTCCGAACCGCGGTAATGGCGGAAGTAGAAGAGGGATCGGTCGGGCCGCACCAGGCTGTCCGGTTCGCTTGTCTTCCATCCCCAGTGGACGTCTGCTCGCAAAATCTCCGACAGCTCCAGTATGTTCTTGCAACCATGGCTCTGTAGCCCAAGGCATTTCAATTCCTCGACGTCTCGCAATTGCCCGTCGCGCGTCCACCTGGATTCGTAGACCAGAGCATCGAGAACGACGCGGTGCGAACCCGCTTGAGTAACGCCGGCAAGTAGAACCTCCCAGTCCAATCCTGGTGCGTGTTGGAGGTATTCGTCGGCGTCGACGAATGCTGCCCATGCGACGGTGTCGCGGTACCGGCTCACGTAATCGACGTACGCCTCTACCTGTCCGTGCACGATCCGACCGTCCGCGTCGCGCGGTTGCCAGTCGACGATCGTCACCGGAAGGTCGTGCAGTTCTTTGCGGAATGCGACCTGAACTTCACTGTCCGACATCGATCGGGTGAAGGCGCCGTAAGAGTTGCCTCTCTTGTCCTCGCTGCGGCCGTGCCAACGGTTGAGACTGAATGCGCTTGTCTTGCGGGTGGACCCGACGGAACCGGTGTTGTCGTAGAGAACAACCTCCCAGCCTTGCTCGATGTGGTGCAGGCACCAGTCCCTGATGAAGGGGAGATGTTCGCGGGGGAGCAGGACCGCAACCACGGCGCGGCGCCCGGCGTCAGAGCTGTTCGGATGATTCTTCGGATCCGTGATCACCCGACACACGATAGTGCTCTGCGTGGATGCGAGTTACTCAATGCTGCTCGTGGGAACGGTTGATCGTAGAACGTTGACACATTTGGCAATTTGTCTCATAGTCGAGTCATGACAACTTCTGTGTCACATTCGCCACGGTTTGTACCTTCCACCGGGGAGTCCTGGCGTTCGCCCTGGGCCATGTACGACGCATTGCGCGAGAACGACCCGGTGCACAACGTTGTGCCGGAAGCTGCGCCGCAGGACGACTACTGGGTGCTCACCCGTCACGAAGACGTCTACAACGCCGCTCGCGACTACGAGACGTATTCGTCGGCAAAGGGATTGACCACTGTCTACGGTGAACTCGAACAGATCGGGATGCAGGACAATCCGCCGTTCGTGATGCAGGATCCGCCAGTGCAGTCGGAGTTCCGGCGCATGGTGTCGAAGGGTTTCACTCCGCGTCAGGTATCGGCGGTCGAGCCGATGGTTCGCGAATTTGTCGTCGAACGAATCGAGGCGCTGAAAGCGCGTGGCAGCGGCGATATCGTCGTCGAGCTCTTCAAACCGTTGCCGTCTATGGTTGTCGCACACTATCTGGGTGTGCCGGAATCGGACCGTGACCAGTTCGACGGCTGGACCGAAGCCATTGTCGCTGCCAATTCGGCAGGTGGTGTGGCCGCGGCAGCGACGACGGCGCAGGCCGCCACCGGTGAGCTGATGATGTACTTCGCTTCGCTGATCGAACGCCGCAAGGTCGAACCGGATGACGACACGATTTCGCACCTACTCGCCGCTGGACTCGGTGAAGACGGCGACATGTCCGGCCTGCTGTCGATTCTGGGCTTCGCCTTCACCATGGTGGCCGGGGGAAACGACACCACGACAGGAATGCTGGGTGGTTCGGTGGCGATGCTGACCGAACGCCTCGACCAGCGTCAGATCCTGCTGGACGATCCCGCATTGATCACCGACGCGGTCGACGAGTTGCTTCGACTCACCTCGCCGGTCCAAGGACTGGCACGCACCACGACGCGAGATGTGGCCTTGGGTGGCAAAGTGATTCCGGCAGGACGTAAGGTTCTGCTGATGTACGGTGCGGCCAATCGTGATCCCGAGAAGTACGGACCCGACGCGGCGGAGTTGGACGTCTTGCGTCGACCGCAGAAGATCCTCACCTTCAGCCATGGCGCCCACCATTGTCTGGGCGCGTCGGCAGCTCGAATGCAGGCGCGAGTTGCTTTGGAAGAGTTGCTTTCCCGGATTCCCGACTTCCATGTCGACATCGACGCGATGCAATACGCGCCGGGCAACTACGTGCGCCGTCCGCTCTCGGCTCCGATGTCGGTGACTCGGCCATGAGCAACGACTGGCTCGGCGAGGGGCGCGCCTTGGCGGCAGCCGAGAAGATCCTCGACAGTGCGGCACAATTGTTCGTCGAGAAAGGCGTCAACGCGGTCGGTATGGCGGAGATAGCCTCTGCTGCAGGATGTTCCCGAGCCACCTTGTATCGGTACTTCGAGAATCGGCAGGCTCTTCACATTGCGTTCGTTCACCGCGAAGCTCGCAGGCTGGGAACTGCGATCGCGGAATCGGTAGCGACCATCGACGATCCGAGTGAGCGTCTGGAGACGGCCATACTCACCGCAGTCTCCGCGGTGCGCAGCACTCCGACGTTGGCTGCATGGTTCGCCCCGGGCGATGCGAGTCTTGCCGGTGAACTCGCCAATTCGTCCGACGTCATCAACGGACTTGGTGTCGCGATGCTCGGTGAACTCGGAGCAGGCACAGCGTCGCGGGCACGCTGGATCGTGCGGGTGATCCTCTCGCTGCTCATGGTGCCGGGGGCGGACGAGAACGACGAGCGGACGTTGGTGCGTGAGTTCGTCGTTGCGCTGTTGATTGCTGGACGGGCCACCTGATCATCCCTTCCGGGTGATGCGCGAGGGCTGCGTGGGAATCGAGGATGAACCGATATCCCGACACAGGTCACCGCGAGTTCCCGAGGAGCGTAAGAGAAGATGACTACACCGTCCGAACTCGACCCCAAGCCCGCCACCGAAGCGACTCGCCTGGCAAATGCCCAGGTTCTCCGTGACCTTCCTTTCGACGACACCTTCGACTTCGAACTGATTTCTCGAGGTCTCGTGGCACCGCTCATCGATGGCGGACTGGTCAAAGGTGACAAAGGGCAGTTCATCTTCTCGTACGACGCCTACGGGTTCGCCGACGGCGATGCACCGGATACCGTCAACCCGAGTCTGTGGCGCCAAGCCACTTTGATGGGAAAGGGCGGTGGACTGTTCAAGCTGGCTGATCGTCTGTACCAGGTGATCGGCCAGGACTTGTCGAACACGACGATCATCGAGGGCGACACCGGGTTGATCATCGGTGACACTCTGATGTCCGCGGAAACAGCCGCTCTCGCGCTGGAGTTGTACTACCAGCACCGCCCGAAGGTTCCGGTCAAGGCAATCATCTTCACGCACTCCCACGGCGATCACTTCGGCGGTGTCAAAGGATTTGTCACCGACGAAGAGATCGAGTCCGGTGCCGTAAAGGTCTACGCACCAGACAGTTTCACGGAGGAAGCGATTTCCGAGAACGTACTTGCCGGCACGGCAATGACACGTCGCGGAATGTACATGTACGGATCGTTCCTGCGTCCGGGGCCACAAGGGCAGGTATCCGGTGGTCTCGGCCTGTCCACTTCGCACGGCACTTCGACGTTCGCCGTGCCTACCGACGTCATCACCGAACCGGTGCACGAAGAGGTCATCGACGGTGTGCGCGTGACGTTCATGCTCGCGCCGGGAACCGAAGCGCCATCCGAAATGCTCTTCTATTTACCAGATTTCAAGGCGCTCGGGTCAGCTGAGGACGTCACGCACACGATGCACAATCTATACACGTTGCGCGGCGCCAAGACTCGCGACGCCAAAGCGTGGTCGCACTACGTGCGTCTGGCAATGGAACTGTTCCCCGACGTCGAAATCATCTTTGCGCAGCATCATTGGCCCACGTGGGGTAACGACAAGATCTTGAAGCTGATGTCGGATCAGGCAGATCTGTACAAGTATCTGCACGATCAGACGTTGCGCCTTGCCAACAAGGGACTGACACCGGTAGAGATTGCCGACCAGATCGAGGTACCCGACGCGATCGGAAAGCAGTGGTACAACCGTGGGTACTACGGCTCGCTCAGTCACAACGTCAAAGCGATCTACACCTTCTATCTCGGTTGGTTCGACGGCGTTCCCGCTCACCTCAATCCCCATCCGCCGGTGGAGAACGGCAAGCGCTACGTCGAAGCCGTCGGCGGGCCGGACGCACTTCTGACCAAGGGCAAGCAGGCGTTCGACGACGGCGACTACCGCTGGGCCGCGGAGTTGGTGAACCATCTGGTGTTCGCCGATCCGAGTAATCAGAATGCGCGAGAGTTGTTGGCGGACACGTACGAACAACTCGGCTACCAAGCCGAGAACGGAACGTGGCGCAACTTCTACCTGGTCGGAGCGATGGAATTGCGGCATCCGCTGGCACCGATGCCGTCCAACAACCCCACCGGCCCGGCCGTGGTCGCAGTGATGCCGCTCGAACAGATGCTGGATTTCTGGGCAGTTCGCCTCGACGGTCCCAAAGCAGCCGATGTAGACCTGTCGTTGCGATTCGTATTGTCCGACACCGCGGACAACGTCCTGGTCACAGTGCGCAACGGCGTGCTGAACTACGACATGGACAAGGCAGATGCTTCGGCCGCCCTGACTCTGACCTTGACCCGTGCCGTGTTCAACGAGGTGTATCTGGGAACGACCTCGCTCACCGAATCCATCAAGGCCGGAACGGCAAAAGCTGTGGGAGATCAGTCCGAACTGGAGACGTTCATCTCGCTGCTGGAGGACTTCGATCTGTGGTTCGATATCGTCACGCCGTGACTGGTCGACTCCATGATGTGGCCCGGGCGGGGGATCATTCGAAACGAGAAGGATCTCCCGCGCCGACCCGCACGATTTCGGGAACACCGGACGAATAGTCGACGACTGTGGTGGGTTCGGTTCCGCAGTCACCCGAGTCGATGACGGCGTCGAGTTGGTGGTCGAGTTCTTCCTTGATCTGCCAGCCGTCCGTCATCGGTTCCTCGGCGCCGGGCAGGAGAAGGGTGCTGGAGAGGATGGGTTCACCCAACTCTTGCAAGAGTGCCCGCACTACCGGGTGGCTGGGGATACGCACTCCGACGGTCTTCTTCTTGGCGTGTGCCAGCCGACGCGGAACTTCCTTCGTGGCGGGAAGGATGAACGTGTACTGCCCAGGCGTAGCCGCTTTCACCGCGCGGAACGCCGAGTTGGTGACGTGGACGAAGTGCCCGAGCTGCGCGAAATCGGCACAGACCAGCGTGAAGTGATGGTCCGAACGCAGATGACGGATCTCGCGGATCCGATCGGTGCCCGAGTGATTGTCCATTCGGGCGCCCAGGGCGTAGCAGGAGTCGGTGGGGTAGGCGATGACCGCGTCGTTGCGCAGCATTTCGACGATCTGGCTGATCGCGCGCGGCTGCGGGTTTTCCGGGTGAACGTCGAAGTATCGGGCCATCAACTCAGCTTAGTTCAGCTTGCAGATCACGAATGCCGTTCACCGTTGAGACTGTGGTCGGCGAGCAAACCCGTCAGCTCTTCGGCGTAGGCGAGTTGCTTACGTAAGTGTGTGCAGCTTTCTTCCGCCCGGGTGTGGCAGTCGGTGACGAATTCGGTTGCAGCGGTGCGCGTTGACGCGTCCGAAGCTTCGTCGCCGAGCACTGCCAGAGAATCGAGAAGTTGTTTCATTTCTTCGAGACTGAATCCGAGCGGCTTCATTCGTCGGATTACCAGTAGCCGTTGGACATCGGCCTCGGTATAGAGGCGGAATCCTCCGGCGCTCCGCTCGGACGGAGTAACCAGACCGACCTCGTCGTAATGACGAATCGTCTTGATCGACAGTTCGGTGCGTTCGGCAACCTGTCCGATCTGCATGTTCGGCCCTTGGCCCGCATGTTCCGGCTCAGACATCACTCCCACTTTCCTCGCGCTGGGCCTCCATACTCTCAGTGACCGTCACCCAGGCGACCGGACAGGCGCAGGTGGCGCTCGGCCGATGCGTCGTCGAGCCCCACGATCTCGACATTCTTGCCTCTGGCCGCGTACTTGGTGGTGATGGCGTCCAGTGTCGCGACGGTCGACGCGTCCCAGACATGAGACTCGGACAGATCGATGACAATGTTCTTCGGGTCGCCGGCGTAGTCGAACTGGTAGATCAGATCGTTGCTGGATGCGAAGAACAGTTCGCCTCGAACCGCATAGACACGGGTGTCCTCGTCCGGATGCGCGACGTCGATCACTTCGGTGAGATGCGCGACGCGGCGAGCGAAGATGACCATCGCGGTGATCACTCCGACGATCACGCCGTAGGCAAGATTGTGGGTCGCGACGGTGACTGCCACGGTGACCAACATGACCACTGTCTCGCCGATCGGCATGCGGCGCAGGGTCTTCGGATTGATGCTGTGCCAATCGAAAGTGCCGACCGAGACCATGATCATGACGGCCACCAATGCGGCCATGGGAATCAACGCCACCACATCGCCGAGGCCGACGACGAGTATCAGCAAGAACACGCCCGCCAGGAAAGTCGAGATTCGAGTGCGAGCGCCGGAGACCTTGACGTTGATCATGGTCTGGCCGATCATCGCGCACCCTCCCATGCCCCCGAAGAAGCCGGTGACGATGTTCGCGACGCCTTGGCCCCACCCTTCTCGGGTCTTGTTCGAGTGCGTATCCGTGACGTCGTCGACGAGCTTGGCCGTCATCAACGATTCGAGGAGTCCGACGAGCGCCATGGCCAATGCGTACGGCGCAATGATCGACAGTGTGTGCATGTCCAGGGGGACATCGGGGAACAGTAGCGTCGGTAGGCTCGACGGAAGCTCGCCCTCGTCGCCGACGTTGGGGACATCGAACGCGAAAACGACTGTGGCGGTTGTCAGTAGCACGATTGCCACCAGTGGAGCCGGGACGGAGTTCGTCAGTTTCGGCAGGAATACGAGTATCAGAAGTGCGACTGCAAGGAGTGGGTAGACGAGCCACGGAACATCGATCAGGTGGGGGAGTTGGGCGATGAAGATCAAGATGGCGAGTGCGTTGACGAATCCCACCATGACGCTGCGCGGAATGAAGCGCATCAACCTTGCGACGCCCAGGAGGCTCAACACGATCTGGAGAAGGCCGGCCAGAAGGACTGTCGCAATCAGGTAGTCGATTCCGTACTCGCGCGTCAGTGGAGCGACGACCAGTGCGACGGCGCCGGTAGCTGCGGAGATCATTGCGGGTCGTCCGCCGACGACGGCGATGGTCACTGCCATCGTGAACGACGCGAACAGTCCTACCCGCGGATCGACGCCGGCGATGATCGAGAACGAGATCGCCTCGGGAATCAGTGCCAACGCCACGACCAGTCCGGCCAAAACCTCCGTTTTGAGACGGTGAGGTGACCGGAGCGCGGCCCGAACCGAATTGTCGTTGGTGGATGAAGCGATGGTTACTGCCATGAGATTCCGTCCTGACGAGGTTCTCATACTCTACCCTCCTGTAAGGGTAGAGTATGACCGGAGATCTCGCTATGGTGCGAACTTCTGTCGAATTGTGTTTCCCTGCAGTGAATCTCGAATCGCGAGATTGATCGAGAGAGGAAAGGCCTGCGGCGGCGGTCAGATGTGACGACCGGCAACTCTTACCAAGTATTTACCTACTGTGTGGGTTTTGTTTATTGAAAACGGGTCAACTCGGGCGCTG
Source organism: Rhodococcus sp. YL-1 (assembly GCF_001942025.1). NCBI lineage: Bacteria > Bacillati > Actinomycetota > Actinomycetes > Mycobacteriales > Nocardiaceae > Rhodococcus > Rhodococcus sp. YL-1. The sequence continues at coordinate 1,210,037 of NZ_CP017299.1, forward strand.
GCTCCGTTACAGTTCGGCGGCAAACGTCAATCAGGTTGTTCCGAGAGGACATCATGTCAAAACGCCTACTGAATGCTGCGCTCCTTACCGGCCTCCTTGCCGGTGGAACCGCTGTGGCCGTGATTCCGGCAACCGCGGCGCCCGTTGCAGAAACCACGTCGACAACGTTCCAGGTCACGTGCCGCGCAGTTCCGAGTGCGTTCTCCGGTCCTTCGTCAGACGGAAAGCCTGCTACGGTGCGGGTTTCGGCTCCGACGGTAGTCGCGCCAGGTCAGGTCTTCGACATCGACGTGGATCCGGGTAGCGTCCAGATCCCGAACGATGTGAGCGGCGCAAGCGTCAAGAAGATCTCGCGTCTGAAGATCGATCTGCCGATTCCGACCAACGCGGAGTTCGTTTCGGCGAAGGTCACCGATCCGGGCAATGTTATTGCCGGGAAACCTGCTTCGGTGATTCGTGTCAACGAAGACGGCACTCCCGCAGCGGACGGTCCGATACTCCGGTTGTCCGGCGCAAACGAAGCGATCGGCAACAGCCCGTCATCGTCGTCGGGTGCGCACGGTGGGCTGGCGATCAATGCTCAGTCCGGTGCCGAGACGAACATCGTCTTTCCGAAGATCAGAATCACCGTAAAGGCCGGGCCTTCCGGCGCAGTCGAAACCAATGTCCGGACTTCGGGTGCTGCAGGTACTTTCGGTGGGCCGGAGTCATTTTTGACCTTCCTCCCTCAGGTCAGTCACTGGCTCGCGGGAACCATCTGGGCGCCCACATCCTGCTCGCCGCGCGACGCTGAGACCGGCCCCCTCAATGCCGGTGCCGGCGCCCTGGCATCCACGAAGATCGACGGGGACCTGGGGCCCGTTGATCCTGAGCCAGGCGCGGACATCGTGACTAAGCTCGAAGGACCGGCTACCGCCGCGACCGGTACCAAGGTGTCTTTTGCTTCTCACGTCGATCCGGAAAACGCAACGGGAACAGTACAGTTCATGGTCGACGGCAAACCCGTCGGTGACCCGCGGCCGGTGGTTCGCGGTATTGCGCGCCTGGATCTCACCTTCGGTAAGGCGGGTACCAAGTCCGTGACTGCAGTATTCACCGCTACCGGAGACGAGGCGAAGTACACGTCGGCGGCACACGTACTCACGGTGACCGGTGACACCACAGGTCCGGTCGATCCCAACCCGACCGATCCGGGCACCCCGGGTGGTCTCGGCAGCCTCGAGTCCGTTCTGCCGCAGCTGCCGACGGGTTCGCTCGGTGGCAAGTGATCACGGTCCTACCTCACTGAACTTTCAATGGCCGAGTTCTTCTGAAAGGCAACACATGAACCCCCGCACTCTGGCAGTTTGCGCTGTCGTACCAGCACTCGCGGCCGGACTCCTCGCTGTGTCCGCGCCGGTGGCAGCGGCTTCCGATACCGTGACGCGGACAGTTTCCTTCGAACACAAGTGCCGGGTCGACGGCGCCACCGATTGGGATTCGTCGTTCTCCGACAACATGGAGGTAACGGCGCCCACGTCCGTGCGTCCCGGCGAACAGTTCACAGTGAAATTGCATCCAGGCACCATGCGTAGTTCGGATTCGGACACCGGTCGTATCAAGTACGACATCGCACTACCGCAAGGGGCAACCCTGGTTTCGTACTCCCTCGTCGGTGATTCGTCGTCCAACTTGACCGGCGAGACTGCGGTGCTGCTCCGGGTGGGCGCAGACGGAAACGCGAACCCGGCGGGTGAGTACCTGCGAATTACCGGTACCGGCAACAAGACAGTCAACGACGGTCCGAGCGCGAACGACAACAAGCCCAAGGAAGGACTGCAAGTCAAGGCCAACACGGACTTTCGTTTACCGGCAGTCGAATTGAAACTCGAAGCTCGGTCCGACGAGGGAAACGCGACGACGCACCTGCGCGCCGGGGCGACGAGCCCGACCATCAAGATCAAAGACACGAGCATGAGTTTCGGTGAGTCCCGGTGGGTCAATGCCGCTGGGTATTGTGTTGCTGCGGGCGAGGGACGCAGCGCCCTCTCGACTACCGAGGTCTTCAAAACCAACCAGACCGAGACGATGGTCGCTGTCGCACTGGAGGCACTGACGGGCGAAGACGTCAAGATTGCGGCGAGTATCGACCCGAACCCGGGTGAGGGAACGGTCGAGTTCTTCGACGGCGATACGAAGATCGGCAGCGCCACAGTCGATTCCAATGGCCATGCAGAACTGGTCTGGCCGTTCCGCGACCAGGGCGAGCATCGCATCACCGCAAAGTTCTTGGGTACCAAGAAGTTCAGTTCTTCGGAATCTGCGGACAAGACCGTGACCGTCACCGTGCCTGGTGTCATCGTCGTCGAGCCGGTGGATCCGACGGAACCGGAAACTCCTGGTGGAACCGGAAGCCTCGGGGACATCTTCTCGAAGCTGCCGACGGGCTCGCTCGGAGGCTGAGTCACCCAAACGGCAGGGGAGCGTCGACGTTTCGGCTCGAATGCGGGTGTGTGATCGAATACTGGAATGGCAGGTTCGAATCATGCCGAGAGCCGCAACGCCGGCGTTCTCTGATCTTCTCAATGGGAGTCTCCGTCACGGAAATCGGGCCAGAACCACAAAAGGTAGCTCACCAAAACTGGTGCCCTTTTACTACCGTTAGTTGAAGAACTGCGCGAACCGCGGGTTCTTACATCAACAAGCCTTCGAACTCGCCGCTGCGGTTCAGGTATGAACAAGGTAGGGAAAATGCGCAAGGTTAGTTTGCTCGCGTCCGCTGCAGCAGTAGCTGTCGGTGTGGCAATGATCGGGACGTCTGCGGCCTCAGCAGCGCCGGGAACGATTCCTGGTCACGGACTGTTCGACGTGCCGTGGGAGGTGTTGCCGGGAACCTACACGACGTCTGGGCCCGTATCAGCTGACATGCCGTGCATATACGGCCGAGCGAAAGTCGACGGCGATGGTGAATTGAATGTCCTCGAGTTCGAAAGCACCCTCGAACCGGCGACAGTCACGATTCTCTTGACGGATTCTCGCTTCACCACCGCATATTGCGCTGATTGGAAGCGAGTGTCGTCAGTCGGATCGTTGGATCTCGGATCACTTTTCGGGTCATAGACGTCGCCGCTCTGATTCCAGATGGGCCTCTGGCCGTGGCCACGGACCTCTGCCATCTCGGCTAACGCTCGCCTCGCGGATGTGCTCGTTCGTCTCGAGTTTCCGACCACTCGTCGCATGAGTCCATGACCAGGGACTTTAGCCCTCGGTAATTACCTACCAATCGGTATATTCTGCGAAGGTACGGACTTCGTGAACCGATGTGAGTTGGCTCCGGGGGACGTGCCGGCCTCGCAGGACCGCCCGCAAAGTCAGCCCGGTGAGGCCACCGGAGTTCGCGCATTTCGACAGATTGCCGCTGGGTCCGTCCGCTACGAGGGGAGCGGACGGACCAGACGGCACGAGAGAGTGCCATGCCTGAACGTGGTCAAAGCAGAGTGGACGCGGGGATCATTGCCGTCGTCGCAGTCATCACCGGTGTGTTCGTCGCACTGACCGGTCACGGTCTGGTTGCAGCGCTCGCCACCGTAGTGGGCCTCGCGCTCGGAATGGCGATTGTGCGGTATCTGATCAAGGGCCGCTGATCATCGCAAGAGTTCAGCAGGTCGCGAGAATGTCTGCGATGGTGTCGTGTTCGGCTTGGGTGACCCACAAACCGTATGCCGCTTTGACTTCCACTTGGGCAGTCACGTACTGGCAGCGGTAGGCCTTGTTGGGTGGCAGCCACGACGCCGCGTCGGAATCCGACTTCTTCTGGTTCGTGGGCCCGTCGACAGCGCGCAGGTTTCGAGGGTCGTTGGCCAGATTGGTTCGCGTCTGTGTATCGAGCTGTTGTGCGCCCTTCTGCCAGGCGTCCGAGAGTGCGACTACATGTAATCCGTAGCTAGTAGGTAGTGCCGTTGACATCATCCTGGGCTTCCTTCCACGGATTCGGGATATGTGGGCGACGGTGTTATCTGCAGGCAGCGAGGTACGCCGATGACACCGCCGACACGCACCGTTCGGGTGCATCGAATCAGGCAGGGTCGGGCGTAGCTTCGAGTTCAGGCGAACGGGAGCGGGCTGATGGCTACAGCGCAACGTGTCACTCTCAGCGACGGTGCAACGACCTGGACGGTGATCGACAGATCGTTCGGTCTCGTTGAGCCGGTCGAGGCATACCTCGAGTACGGGCGGCAAATCGACTTCCGGCCGAACACGACCCGCGCCTACGCACAGAGCCTGGCCCAGTGGTGGTCGTTCCTGGAAGTGACCGGCACATCGTGGGATGCGGTGAAGCTGCACGACTTCGGCGACTTCATCTCTGCCCTGCGCTACGGCGAGCTGGACTCGCCGGTCCGCGAACTCCGCCCCCGACCGACGCTCAGCGACAGCACGGTGAACCTCCGCATGCGCGCGGTGATGAGTTTCTACCGCTACCAGGCCGACAGCGGAACAGACGCTGCGCCGTTCCTGTGGAAGCAAGCCCAGGTCCGATCGGGCCGCTACCTCTCGTTCCTCGAGCACGTGGCCAGGCGAGCGCCGCAGAAGCGCGCAACTATCCGAATCCGCGCCGCCCGCAAGGCCATCCCGGTTCTGACGCCGACCACGATCGACGCCCTCCAAGATGCCGAGGCCAGCTACGACCCGGTGCTCGAGGAGTGGCGAGGTGACCTGCGATATCGGTTCCTGTGGGCAGTCCTGGCGGAATCGGGCATGCGGATCGGTGAAGCCCTCTCGTTGCAGCACCGCGACTGGATCACCGGGATCGGTGGCAAGAGCGCCCGGGTCGCGATCGTGAGCAGGGTGCACCCGCACGGCCTGTCCGCCAAGTCCGGGGAGCGCGAGGTCCACATCGGGTCGCGGCTCGATCGGCTCTACGCCGACTACGTGTGGTGGCTGTGCGATCGAGGCGCCGATGTGGCCCTCGATGATTGGGACAGCAGCTACATCTTCTGCAACGTGATGCGGAACCCGCTGTTCGCGCCGCTGCGCACCGAGTCGGTCTATGCGCACCTGCGCTCGATGAAGCACCGCGACAACGACTTCCCGAACCTGATGACACCGCACTGGTTTCGGCACACCCACGCCACTGCGCTGTTGCTGGCAGGGAGCCCCGTCCACACCGTCAGTCGCCGCCTCGGCCACGCGAGCGTGCAGACCACGATGAACATCTACGGCCACGTCACCGAGGACGCCGAGCTGGCCTCGGTAGCGAACTGGCGCGAATACGTCGCCGGATGGGAGTATCCGAATGCTTAGCCCAGCAACAGATCCCGCAATCACGTCCTGGTCGCGCAGCCCCAAGAGACTGCACCAGATCGATCCGGGCTTGGCACTAGCGGACATGTTCGACCTCACCATCGCCCGCAGGCTCTGGGACTCTCTGCCCGAAGAATGCCGCAGCGATCACTTCGACAAGAAGACGATGCCGGCGCACTACCGACCGGCGATCCGCGAAGTAAACGTCGGTGGGGGCTGGACCTCCTGCTACCTGAACTTCCGCGGTTTGCCGGAGCCGATGACCTGGGAAATCGCCTGGATCATTCATCGGCGTATCGAGCTGGGTCACTTCGTCCGCGTCATCGAGACGAATGCCGTCTTCACCCTGCTGCGCGCCGCGATGCATCACGACGACGAGTGCCGGTCGGCGCAATCGCTGCTGCACCGTTCGCCGGACGAGTGGGTGAGATCCGCACGGAAGGCTCAGATGCGCGGTGAGAAGATCGGCGAGTCTGCGTTCAAAGGCGGCACCTACCGCCTCGGGCACATGGCCGCCGTGCTCGGATACGCCTATCACCGCGGCCCGTGGTGGGAGCTGAACGTCTGGAACCCCAGCCTCGACCCGAGGGTGCCCCAACGCGACCACGAACCGCAAGGTCGCACGACCATGCACTTCACCAACCTGACCAGCATGTGGTTGCGCGAGGGAGCGAAGTACTGGCTCTCGGCGGGCCTGACCACGGAACGGTACTCCTGGAGCACGATCAAATCGCGCCTGGACGCTCTGAAATGGCTGCAACGCTACATCGACACCACCGCCGATCAGGGCCCGTGCCTGACAACCGATCCACACCGCCTGCGGGGCTTCATCCGCGGCTTCTGCGACCTGCTCCTCGCACACCGCATCGAGTCCGGGGCGCGCGCGGGCAAGCCGCTGGCGACGAACCCACGCCGCCAGATCATGACCGCGATCGAACAGTTCTACCAGTTCATGTATGACCACCGGGACGAAGCCGCCACCGAACTCGGCATCAGCGCCTGGGCCACTCTGCGACCCGAGCACTGCGTGCTCTTCCGCCCCGAGGACAAGCCCCGCCTGGCCAACGTCAAGGCAGACGGCATGGTCCTCGAAGACGATGTCATGGCGCAGATCGCCGAAGGCAGCGGCCTGCTCGCACAGCCCGTGAACGAGGGCGGACTCGGCGACCTGCAAGCCTTCCACATCATGATGCTTCTGCTGCGCACCGGACGTCGCGCCAACGAGGTGCTGATGATGGACTTCGACCCACTCGAACCGATCCTGCGCACGCGCACAGACAGTGATCCTGACAGCGCGGGATTCGTCGCCCGGATGCGGTATCAACAGACCAAGATCGAATCGAACCTCGCACCCACGATCCCCGTGGACGAGGAGATCGTCACGATCATCCGAGCCCAACAAAAGCACGCCCGAGAAATGATGGCACACTTCGGAAACCCTGACGTCACGCCAAAATACCTGTTCCTTCGCACGACCCGAAACCGACTGGGCGACAAGCCTTACCCGCTTCCGACAATGCATCTGCGGTTCAGCAGACTCACCAGCCTGCTCAACATCAGAGACTCCGTCGGACGTCAGGTCGCGGTCTCCAAGACACACCGCTTCCGGCACACCGCCGCGACCAACCTCATCAACGCCGGAGTGCCGCTGCACGTCGTGATGCGCTACTTCGGACACATCTCTCCGGACATGACCTTGCACTACGCCGTGACCTCCGCTCAGACCATGGAGGAGGAATTCCTCCGATACAAGAAAGTCACCCGCGACGGCCGCACCGCCTCGATCGACAGCTCCGACCTCTACGACCTGATCCAGCTCGACAAGCGAGCCGACCGCATCCTCCCCAACGGCTGGTGCACGCTCCCACCGAAACAATTGTGCGATAAGGGAAACGCCTGCCTGTCCTGCTCGAAATTCGTCACCGACTCCACTCACGCCCCGCAGTTGCGGACCCAACTCACCGACACGGAAACCCTGATCGAACACCGGCAAGCAGTGTTCACCGCGAAGTACGGCGCCCCGATGGACGAGACGAACATCTGGCTGCACGGCCGCCAAATCGAGGTCGACTCGCTCAACCGGATCCTGCTCTCGATCAACGACGTCTCCGCCACCGACAAGGCCGTTCGCGGCCCCGGAACCACCATCTAGAGCAAGGAGAACCAGCCCGTGCCCGAACACCTCACCGCCGCAGCGCGAGCGCGCCACACCGAGACCAGAGCCCGCGCGGACGCGGCGCTGCTGGCACTCAGCAATGCAGGCGAGCCGGTCACCTTCGCGGCCGTCGCTCGCCGCGCCAAGGTCTCCACCGACTTCCTCTACAACCAGCCCGACCTGCGCACGAAGATCAACGACCTCCGCACCAGGCGGTCGCACCGCCGAACAACTCCGGAACAGATGACCGAACCCGGACAGCAGTCTGCACCGTCCGCAGTCAGAGCACTGTCCTCGCAGCTCAAGGAACTCAAACGGCGGCACGCCGAAGAGGTCGGCGAGCTGCGCACGGCGCTCGCGGTCGCCCACGGCGAGAACCTCGCGCTGCGGCGACGATTCACCGACTCCGGCTAGCGCCCTGCGGGTAAGCGATTTCGCCGCTCGTTCACGAAACACGACCCGCTGCCTCGGCATCGGCGGGAAGCGCCTGTCCGGGACACGTCGACAGGACGGTGGCGATCGCGTCTTTCTCCGCCTGGGTCACCCACAGTCGATACCGGAGTTTGACCGCGACCTGACGGGCCACATAAGCACAACGGAACGCCTTGTTCGGCGGCAGCCACGATGCGGCATCCGAATCACTCTTCGCCGAGTTCGGAGCCTGCGTGGTAGCGATGAGATTGAGCGGATCATTCGCCAGATCGATCCGCTCGGCGGCCGACAACTGCTGCGCGCCCTTCTGCCACGAATCACCAAGAGCGACGACATGCTCGATCGGGACGAGCGGCGAAGTCGTCTCCCCACGAACGAAATTCACCGTCGTCCCGGTATACGGATCGTGAAGAACTCCCGACTGCACCACACACGGCGGCGAGACCACACCCGAGCGGACCTTGCACGTGACGTCCACAAGGTCACGGGACAATATGTCCTCGCGAGTACTCAGCGAGTTCCCGCCCCACATAACGGTGTTCGTATCAGTCCACGCGACCCCGAACTCGCTGCGCGCATACCCCGTCTTCGGCGCACGCCCCTTCACCGCAAGCTGATCCAGCGCCGACAGTGCCTCATCGACCTGCACACCAGGCGCAGAAGTTCCCGACACCGGAGCGGCGAATACCGACCCACCATCAGCGGGAAGGACCGAGCAACCAGACACAGTGACAACGAACGCCGCAGCTACCGCCGCGACCCCGGTCACGCGCTGGCGCATCACAAGGCCACCACAGCAGTGAGCGGCATGTCATCGACATAGTGACCAGCAGAAAGAGGAAGACTCCTTGACAAAGCTGCTGATAATACATGATCGATCTGGACTGCAGAAGACGTGTCCTGGCCGCGGGGGGACTGTAAGAACAACGGTGTAACTCTGAAAGGAGATACGCCACTATGACTGACGTGATTGAACGTGAGACAGAGACGAACTCGGCTCAGCCGGGTATCAGCGATGCGCGGCTCAAAGAGCTGGTCGAGCAGGCGCGAGCCGAAGGGCTGCAGTTGACCGGAGATGGTGGATTGCTGTCGAAGCTGACCAAGCTAGTCGTGGAGTCCGCGCTCGAAGGCGAGATGGACGACCACCTCGGATACGGCAAGAGCGACCCGGCAGGCAGGGGCAGCGGCAACTCCCGCAACGGCAGACGAGCCAAGAACGTGTTGACCGAGGCCGGCCCGGTCGAACTCGAGGTGCCCCGTGACCGGGATTCCTCCTTCGAGCCGAAGATCGTGGCCAAGCGGCAGCGTCGGCTCTCAGGCGTGGAGGACATGGTGATCTCATTGTCGGCCAAGGGTTTGACGACCGGTGAGATCGCTGCACACCTGGCCGAGGTGTACGGAGCTGATGTGTCCAAGCAGACGATCTCGACGATCACCGAGCGGGTGATGGAAGGCATGGCCGAGTGGCAGAACCGGCCGTTGGATCCTGTGTACCCGGTGTTGTTCATCGACTGCATCCACGTCAAGATCCGCGAGGGCAACGTCGCTAACCGGCCGATCTACGTCGCGATGGGGGTGACTGTCGACGGCACCCGCGACATCCTCGGATTGTGGGTCGGTGAGCACGGCGACGGGGAGGGAGCGAAGTACTGGCTTCGGGTGTTGTCCGAGCTGAAAAACCGTGGTGTGCAGGATGTTCTGATCGTCGTGTGCGATGGTCTCAAGCATCTACCCGACTCGATCGAGCAAGTGTGGCCACAGACCATCGTGCAGACTTGTGTGGTCCATCTTCTCCGTAACACCTACGCCTATGCCTCCCGCAAGGACTGGTCCGAGATCGCCAAGGACCTCAAACCCGTCTACACGGCTCCGTCGGAGCAGGCCGCGCTCGACCGATTCGCAGAGTTCAGTGACAAATGGGAGAAACGCTATCCCGCGATCATCAGGCTCTGGACTAACGCCTGGGCTGAGTTCGTGCCGTTCCTACAATTCGACAACGCCATCCGGCAGGTCATTTACACGACCAACGCCATCGAGAGTGTCAACGCTCGAATCCGCAGGGCTGTCAAGGCCCGTGGACACTTTCCGACCGAGGCCGCGGCCTTGAAATGCGTGTATCTGGCCATCATGAGCCTCGATCCCAAAGGCACCGCCCGCAGGCGCTGGTCCAACCGATGGAAGGCAGCACTGAATGCCTTCGAGATAACGTTCGACGGACGGCTGTCTGCCGGACGAAAGTAGTTAGAAACCAATCAATTACACCGTTTTCTGGACAGACCCGCCGCGGGTGAACGCGATGGTCTTGTTCGTGTACGGGTCACGGAGCGTACCGGTTTGGACCGAGCAGCTTTTGGAGCCGTCCTTGAATGTCAGGTCGGTGAGGTCACGCCGCAGGATGTCGTTGCGGGTTATCTCTAGCGCCGCATCAGGATGAAGGCACGGTAGGCACGGCGTGTCGGTCGCCCTGTCCCTCATGGTTATCTAATAGCGTCTATATCACAGGTGGGACAGCCATAGGAGTGGCGATGTCGTGTGCTGTAGAGAAGGTCATTTCACCGACGACGGGGCAGTCGGGTTGGGTGATCGTGGACGAAGAATCCATGCGCCCGGTCGCGGAGGCTTCCGAGTGGGTGCTGTTCATGCAAGGCGCCGGAAGGTCACCTCAAACAATCCGCGCATACGTTCCTCGGGTCTGTTGGTTCTTGAACTGGACTGCCGGTCGCGGACTGGATTGGCACGAGATTCGTGTAGGTGAACTCACTCGTTTCAAATTCGCCGTCGAACACACCCCAACCGTCCACTACCGGCTGCGCTCCGGCAGATCGGTCAACGCAGTGATGACCGCTGTCGTCGAATTCCTCAGGTTCTGCGGAATGCGTGGATTGGTCTCCGCAGATGTTGTTTCTGGGCTGTCCCAGCCCAAGTACCTGGCCTACGCACCCCGCGATTTCCACGAAGGTGAATCCGGTCAGCATCGGCTGATTCGTGCCAGAACCCTCAAAGCGCCGGAAGTCGTAAAGCCTCCGGAAATTATTACTGAAGAACAGTTTTCGCATGCTCTGAACTCCGCGAACACCGAACGAGACCGTTTTCTGGTGCTGTTGCTGGTTCGTTCCGGACTCCGAATCGGAGAGGCATTGGGTTCGCGCCGTAGCGACCTGCATTTCCTTCCGACCTCGGTTCATCTGGGATGCCAGGAACGTGGACCTCATGTTCATGTTGTTCGGCGTGAAGGCAATTCGAACGGTGCCCGCGCTAAAGGACAATCCCGAGTCGTACCGGTCAGCGACGAGGTGGTCACTCAGTATCGCGAGTACCTTCTCGAACGAGACAGCGTGCCCACCGCAATGACCTCGGACTTCGTGTTCGTCAACCTTCTCGGGCATCACGCCGGTTCGCCGATGTCGTATTCGAACGCAAAACAGATTGTGGAAAGGATCGGCAACCGTGCCGGTTTCCGATTGCGGCCCCACATGTTCCGGCATACGGCAGCCACAATCTGGACGCGCAACGGCACCGGTATCGACGTGGTTCAGTCGTTGCTCGGTCATGTGAGCCGAGCATCGACCGCGATCTATCAACACCCCGACGCGGAGGACCTGAGGGCGGCAGTGGAAAGAGTGGGCATATGAGCATCACCGCTCTACCCGTCGAGTCAAGAGCCCTCTCGACTGGAAACGAACAGACCTGGAAAGCGTGGTTGATCGAACGAATCGACCCGCAATGGCGAGTCGCGGAATGGGATTCACGCCGACAGGTATTCACCGGAGACGTCGACAACGAAATGACAGCGGTCTATCTGTGCCGAGTCGACCGATGCATGACGGTCGTGGAAATCTTCGACCGCCGTTGCAGGCGGTGCGAACGCCACCGCAAGCTCAACGGGACCTCACCTTCATTCTTCGACCGGACATTCGACCCCGATTCGGTTCCACGAAGAGACGAAAAAGCCTTTTCGAAAGTCGATTTCGAACTCAGTGAGGTGAACGGCACTGTTGCGGCGGAGATTATTTACGGAGTGCAGCAGCGTGACCGTGATCAGATCATCTTGGTTCCGATGCGGATCCGCAGCATAGTTTCCCACCTCCCACCGGATTGTCGCTCACTGCTCGATGTCGCCGGAAATCGCCAGTTCGAGAAGGCACTCGGAGCTGCAGCCGGTGGTGTGTTCCGGTCGTTGGTCACACATCTGCAGCGGGCGCACGTCGTGTACTCCGGTACTGATCCCACCATGGCCGACGTGTGGAAACCTGCCGTCGTGGGCCTGCAAGCTGCTCCGGACCGGCGATACAGTGCGGCCGGTGGCGTTGTGGACTTCCGAGAGATCAGACAGCGATGGCTTCGAGAGATCACCAAACAATTCGGCCGCGAGGTACGCCCACCCGTGACGACACTGCGGCACACCGTTCATGCCGCCGAAATCGCTTCACGGCAACTCTCGCTGCGCACGAACGGCGATCACCCCGAACTACTCGACCACGGTGACATGAGCGCTGTCGTCGAGGGTTTCCGCACCAGCGCCGATCGAGAGGGCAAGCCCCATTCCTTCACCCATCGACGATCATTGCTCGGGTGGTGGCGCCGACTTCTCGAGTTCTCACGCCGCACGGGCGCAATGGATGACATCCCCGGCTCCTTCGCACTCGATCTGCGTTCGCACACAATTGCCCAGGTCGAGACCAGCGAGGACGACTTCGGACGCACGATCCCCGAACATGTCATCGCACAACTCGATCAACACCTCGAGCTGCTGGGTAGGCACTCCACGTACTCCGCGCCGGGCTGGAACCCTGACGACTACGCCATGATGTATCAGACGGTCTACCAGATCATCCGGGACACCGGTCGACGCCCGAGTGAGATCGTCGGGCTCAAACGCTCATGCCTGGACTGGGTCGACGGCAAGCCCACACTCGTCTACGACAACCGTAAACGTCGCAGAATGGGGCGTAGATTGCCGATCAGCACTGCAACGGCAACCGTGATCGACCAATGGCTCGACCACCTTCAATCGCTGTCTGTTCCGGACACACTGTGCGACTGGCTCTTTCCCACGCCGGGAACCCGCAACAACATTCGCCGCGGGCACTTGAGCGGTGCGCAGTTCGGGTCCCGGGCCTTCGCCATCTGGATCGATGCAATCCCGGAACTTGTCGACGAAAGACTCGACGATGACGGAAACCCAGCTCTCTACGACAGATCAATGATCACTCCTTACGGATTGCGGCACTCCTACGCTCAGCGGCACGCTGACAACGGCACACCGGTGGACGTCCTACGCGAATTGATGGATCACCGCAGCGTCGACACGACCATGGGATATTTCTCCGTCACACTCAAACGTAAACGCCAAGCCACCGAGGAGATTTCGAAGTTCGCGATCGACAGGCACGGACGACCGGCGGGATTCACGTCGGTAACGGAGTACGAGCGACAGTCGGTGGCCGTGCCCTTCGGAAACTGCACCGAACCCTCGAACATCAAAGCCGGCGGCCAACACTGCCCGATCCGATTCCAGTGCGCAGGATGCTCCTTCTACCGACCGGACCCGTCCTACCGGCCCGCAATCGAGCAGCATCTCGCAGAGCTGCGCACAGACAAAGAAACTGCAATCGCCACCGACTCCGCGTCGTGGGTGATCACCAACTTCGACGCCCAAATTCACGCGTTCACGGACGTCATCTCGTCGATGGACGCAATGCTTGCCGACCTGCCCGCAGACCAACGCGCGGTCATCGACAACGCCTCCCGCGAACTGAGGAAAGCGAGGACCGCAGCTGCCTTCATACCGCTCGAGTCCGTAACCACCCACACGAACGAGGACGAACAACGATGACTGCCGATGACCGTGACATACGAACCCAACGGCTCATCGCCTCCCGTCGACGTGACAGCGCTGACAAACAACGCAGAACGCTGACAGTCATCGCCGACCTCTCATCCGCTGGCGAACGCATCAACATCAGCGAAATAGCGCGTCGCGCAGGCGTTTCTCCATGGTTCATCTACAACACCGCAGCAATTCGAACCGCCGTCGAACGCGCCACAGAAGAGCACTCCCACACCGCCACCAGAAGCAGCGCCGGACGCACGTCCGCTACGGCGGACAGTCTTCACGCCGAACTGTTGATGGCGCGTGAGGAAGTTCGGGCGCTACGAACGGACCGAACCAAGCTCGAGACCAAAGTGCAACTACTACTCGGCAACCAACTCGAACACCTGCCGCACGACACACTGCTCGCCCGTATCCACGAGCTCGAACAGATAGCAGCCGAGCTGCGCTCGGACCTCGACTCCGAACGCAGACGCGCCGACACCATGACAACACGAACCGAAGAACTCCAGGACGAGCTCACCGCCGCCCGCGCCTCACTCAAAAGGATGGTTCAAAGCGTTTCTCCAGCACGACGAATCGAAGCAATCGGCACATAAGAACACACCCCAGCAAGCATCGGAATCTACGCGGAACTGTGAATCAACACGCGGACAATACGGCAGACATCGCATCCTTCTCTGCTTGAGTCACCCACAGGCGGTAGACCGACTTCACCGTGATCTGCTTCGAGACGTAGGTGCATCGGTACGCCTTGTTCGGGGGAAGCCAGGATGCGGCATCGGAATCAGACTTCTTCGCGTTCGTCGGTCCATCCACCGGGATCAGATTTCGGGGATCGTTCGCCAGATTCGTGCGCTCCTGAAGACTCAATTGTTGCGCACCCTTCTGCCACGAATCGCTCAACGCGACCACATGGTCAATCTGAACTGCAGTCGAAGTATCCTGTCCCCGAACAAAATTGATCGTCTTTCCAGTGTAAGGATCAGCCAACGTGCCAGAGAGAACAACACATTGCTTCTTTCCTTCTTTGAAGACCACGTCAGTCAGCCGCGAAGCCAACAGATTATTGCGCGTATCGCACCCGTCATGCCCGAACTCCACATCGACATCATCAGACCATGCCTGACCGAACTGATCTCTGCTGTAACCAGTTTTCGGAGCACGCCCCTTCACCGGAAGCGTCTCCAACAGCGCAACGGAAGAAGCCACATCAACATCGTGCTGACCAGGGCTATCCACAGACAACGATCCTGCTGGGATCACATCCGCCAACGTCGTACTGCAACCGGAAATCGACAACCCGACCAAGGCAGTGACGGCAACCAGGAGGGAACGGGAACGCACCAAGCGACTATGCAACGTGAAACTCCTAAATCATATGCAGTGCAGAGGATCTGCACTCTTATCAACAAAACTCATGAGGATGATTGTCGGGAAATCCCGACATCAGACCAGGTGTGCTACACATCCACCGAACCCAATCAACCGGCCACGTGCGTGATTGAACATGCCATCGTCCCTATCCGTGCGGTCGAACCGGTCGACCGTCACACGAACTGACCATCGTCACTCACATAACTCACACCGTCGACATCGAACAATGGGGGCCTACCAGCAAGGTTTTGAGATATGTCAAAACTGCGTGCAGATAATGCGTGTATCGCAGCCGTTGTGGCCGAATTCGACGGTGACGTCGTCGGTCCAGGCGGTACCGAACAGCGCGCGGTCGTATCCGGTCTTGGGTGCGCGTCCCTTGACGGGGATCTGTGCCAGCAGTTCAATTGCGGCGGACGAAGGAGCCGAGGCTTCGGTCACGACCGTCGTGGTGACACCGGATCCGATTCCCGAACCGAGAGAAGATGTTTCGGGCGCGTCGGCGTTGGAATTGGCGCAACCTCCCAGCACGATCACGGCAGCAATGCCGATGGTGACGCCGGTGATGCCGCGCCTGTGATGTGCCGTGCGTGCCATGTGTGAGAGTCCATTTCTGCGAGAGATGAACTACAAGTATGTCATTCACGACAATTCGGGCCTAACCGGCACTGTCTGTCAGTCTGGTCGAAGGAACCATCGAGTCACCGGGACCGAGACGAGGACCCGCGGACCGTCACGAGTTTCGTCTGCGGCATCCCAGCCGTCGTACTTCTCGCCGAAAAGTCTCAGGAGGTCGACGAATTCGCCGACGTCGTGATGAATTGTCGCGAGGCCCTGTGCGATCCACGGGTCGCCAGCGGATCCGTCGACTGCCAACGAGACCCGAGGATCGTCCAGCAGGTTCCGAACCTTGCGATTCTGCTCAGCGCTCGGTATCCAGAATGTGTTCTGATGCAGTAAGAACCAGACCGGAGTCGTGTGCGGCGAGCCGTCGCTTCGGAGGGTGGTCAACCACACGCAAGGAGCATCCGCGATAGTCACGGTCCCAGTATCGGCGCCGGCGCGCGGTTCACCAATCGAGGGTTCGGAACGAACAATGCCCGGCCCTCGCCGTCGGGCGAGGACCGGGCATTTGTCGGGGTTGGGGTGGAGCTTCAGATCTCGATCTTGGGGGTCTGTTCGCCCAGCTTGTGGCGGGCCAGCGCCAGGTTCGCACGTGCACGGTCCAAAACGAGGTACACGAACAGCGTCGACAGTCCGGGCGTCTCGAGGACGCGAATGAGGTGGTACTGGTTGCTCAGGGTGATCAGGATGTCTTCCAGGGTGTCGGTAATCCCCAAGTTACTCATCGTGCGGAGCTTTGCTCGCACAACCTCGGAGTTGCCGGCGCCGGCGTACTCGAGGCTGAATGACGGGTTGCCGCTCATGCCGAGAACCATTCCGCTGTCGGCGTCGACGACGGCTGCACCGCTGGCACCGTCGATGCGCATCAATTCGCCGAGGATCTTGTCGATGTTGCTCATTGCTTCTCCTTGGTAGGGCCGAGTCGCGCGGGGCGACTCCAGGTGATGCTTCGGTGGTGAAGTCATCGGTACATTTCGAGGTGGAATTGTTGGTTGCGGCGTCGGGAGTGGGTCGGGCGGCAACTTTTCAGTTTGTGAGATTTGTGGGCTCGTTCCGTTCGGTGCAGATGGGCGGCCATTCGACGACTCGAATTCGTCGATGCGGTCTGCGGGTAGCCAGCCGTCTCCGGCGGGTGCGTTGAGTGGCCGTCTCGTATCCGTCTCGTAGTCCGGGGCCGGCGGCTGGAGTTGCGGATACACCGGTGCGGTCAGCGGTCGCTTGTACGGAATCGGCTGACCACCCGCGTCGGCGACGTTCGCGAACCAGGCGGCGTACCCGGGGTCGCTGCGATCGAGGTTTTGCCCGCGATCGTCGTCTTCCTCGCGGGAACCTCGTCGACGAAAAAGTCCCACTCGTTCCAGCCCCTTATATACGAACTATTTCCGATCGGAGCGTTCCGGATGAACGCGGCAGACCGGACAATCCCACCCGTAGTTATTTTGCAGTTAAGTCACCGTAGCATGGGTTCGCGAACGGGGCATACAGTCCAATCCCGCAGTCGGGAGGGCGAGGCGCTCGGATTCGGCAGGATGCTCGGGCAATCGGCGCTGACGGGCGACGCCGGTCCGTTCGAGCGCCAGTGGCCCTCTGGCATCCTTGAGGGATGAAGAAAACGATCACCGGGTTCATCGGTGCCTGCTCGCTGGTGGCGCTGGTTGCCTGCGGTTCTGACGGAGACAAGCCGACCGAGGTCGGAACACTCACTTCCTCTGCTTCGGCGACCACCACGGCGACGTCGACGACGTCATCCGAGGCTCCGGCGACGTCGTCGGAAATACCTACCGAGACCCCTTCGGTCGACTCGAGTGCTCCGGCTGAGGTCCCGTCCGACCCGAATGTGAGTTCGGCACTGCCACGGACCTACGCGCAGGCGTGCTCCGACGTTCTCCGGTACCTCGACGCATACCAGCCGGCCATCGACGAGTCCGGAGAGGAAATGGGCATGACGCGTGAATCATTGGCAAACGACATGCTGACCTCCATCCAGGCTTATCCCGAATGGTCGAGCCTGTCTGCCGACGAGCAGGCCGAGGTCACTCGCGGATTCGCCGCAGCGACCGCGGGAAGTTGCTGACCTACTTTCAGAACAACGATTCCTGAATCGCCACGCCAGGGGACTCGAACTCGCCGACGGTGATGGTTCGACCGACCAGTCCGGACACGTCCGCGACAAAGCGTGGCGATTCAGAGTCGGGGTCGATCCACAGCGAGGCGATCGAACCGGCAAGGCCCTCCAAATACAAGGAATGTTCGCCGGACTCGAAAGTGTGCGGATACGCGATCAACGGTGCCGCATCGAAGACCACGTCAGCGCACGCCGGCGCCGTCCATTCTTCGGGAGCCTCCAGGATCTCGATTCCGTCGATGTCCGATCCGATGTCATTCAGCTCGTCTTTGATCGACGATACGAAGTGGTGCAACGACTTTCGTAGTTTCTCTCGATCCAAGGGCCCTGTCAACGCTTCGATCTTCCGAGACGTACGTATTGCCTGGCTCAAGTGGAAGTGCTCCGAAACTCGGGCTTCGAGGGCGCGAATGCTGTAACCGTCCGTCGACCGCGCTACGAACAATGCGCAGACTGCCCCTTGTTCGGCGACTCGCGGATGCTTGCGGAACTCGGACGCCGTCCCCACCTTCATCTGGCCGCCGGCGAATACGTCGACGTAGAGCCATTGTGGTTGTGCGAGGTAGGTACGCACATTCGGATGAATGTGCGCGCCGCTGACGTGTGCCTGATGAACCGTGGTGAACCCCTCACGATTTCGGCATCGGTCGCATTGGCGTCCTGCGGTGACCGTCGCCCCGCGGTCGCACGGCGAGTGTCCTGGACCTTCGGCGGTGAGATCTCGCCAGCCGAGGCAGCGGCGGCCCTTCGTCTCGTCGACGGAGAATCGCAGCACCGAGTCGTGAGTGAAGAAGGTCGTAGCAGCAGTGGTGTCGTCGACGCATCGGATCCGCGGTGCTGTCGGGTTCGACCAATCGATTCCGCGAACAAGCAGGGTCATGATGAAGTGTCGATTCCTTCTGTAGTTCGCAGGTCGACACCTATGGTAGTCACTGGACATGCGGGTCAGTGCAGTGGTTGTGCCCCACGTTGTTCGAGCATCAGTGTCATCAGCCCGGATTCCTGACTCTGGGTGTTGATCATGTCGCGGGCGGACTGTTTCACCGGCCCGCTCTCGAGCAGGGCATCGGCGGCCTGCGCCATGGCGATCCCGCCACGGTGGTGGCGTTCCATCAGTTGAAGGAAAAGGACCTCGGCGTCGAGCCCGCGAGCGCTGCTCAGTTTCTCGAGTTCTTCGGTCGTAGCCATACCCGGCATGGAGTCGGTCTCGGTGTCCAGCGTTGCCGGGTGATGACGAGAGTCGCTGGCGCCGCTCGGCGACGCCTCCATCCACGCCATCGGCGTTCTACTATTCGGCGGGACACCGGCCAACCTCAGCCAACCGAGCATGACACCGATTTCCGTTCGTTGAACATCGTCGATCTGCTGGGCCAGTCTCGTCACCGCCGGGTCCACATCGGGACTCAGACGCGCGAGAATGAAGAGGGCCTGTTGATGGTGGGCCGCCATGTCGTGCACCAATCCGATTTCGGTTTCGCTCAGAACAGCTCTCTGCGTGTGGTTCTCGGGTGCGAACAGGGGACGTAATGCTGCGCCGAGTACGAGCAGCATCAGTGCCGCGGCCACGAGTGCGACGGCTTTGACCGATCGCGGCGCCGTCATGATCCCACGGTCGTCTTCTGGTCGGCGGGTGGTGTGTAGACACCGTTTTCGAGTTGCATGGCAACAAAGCCGTTGTCGGCGCACGTCGCCCACAACGTGGTCCCGCGCCATTCGGGCGGGGAGAAGCACCAATCGGTCGAGATGTCGCCGAGAGCGACCATGCCCGACCGCGAACTCAGTGCTTGGCCGGGGTCGAACTGGCCCTGCGCGATCGACTGCGCGATTGCCGGGGTGCTGAGAACGGGTACCCCGATGAGCGACGCGAGAGCGTGTGGCGAGTTGGCGAGTTCGAGATTGTCACCGGTCCGAGCAGGTGGATTGAAGTACGCAATTTCGTGGACGTCGAAGGGATCTCGAACATCGAAGACCCGAATCCCGCTCGAGATCCATCCACATGCGAGCGCAGTCGGGTCGACCGGGCGATCTGCCGAACAGTAGTGAGATTCGTACGCGAACAGCGATCCACCGGCCGCGGACGCCAGCGCAGCGTCTTGATTCTCCGGCAGATTGATTTCGAGCTTCACCGAATTGACGACCGACGGTTCGTCGTCATCGGAGACGTCGATCAATTTGACTCCGCCGGAACCACCTTCGTCGACGGTGAACAGGTACGGCGAACCGTCGTAGGTGACCGGAATGCTGTGTTGGGTGGCCCAACCGTCGGTCCACGAGAGCTGGGACAGTTGGCGCACCCGAGGATTCGGGACGCGGCGCTGAACTTCACTGATATCGAGGACATGTATTCCGCCGAGATTGTTCGACAAGTACATGCGATTTCCGTCGGGACTGATTCCGAATCCGTGCGTCGACAACCCGATGAGGTCCTGCCAGACGACGCGCGGGTTGGCGGGATCGGTGAGATCGACGGCGCTCACCACGCCGGGAGCGGTGCCGGAAGACCAGTAGGTGTTCCCGTCCGGTGAAAATCCTCCCTCGTGATTGGTGATGGGCAGCAGCATCCCCAGATCGGTTCCTGGTCCGGGGTTGAGTAGTTTCGGGTGCGCGCAATCGGAGATGTCGTAGACCGACATCAGGCCGACGCCGGTCAAGAGCGGAACGCCCGTGCCCACCAGCAGCTTTCGCGCGGTGTTGACCTTGAGGCTCTCCCACGTTCCGGCCAGCATCGCGGGTTCGGTCAGCGTGGCGGTGAGAGCAGGATTGGCAGGATCCGATACGTCGAGAACTTGGACGCCCTGGGCGGGGCCCAGGAGGTTCCCGGGGAAGAAACTGCCGACGTACGAGCAGTGTTCGAAGTTGGTGGACGTGATCCCGCCGCCGCGACCCGAGTAGCCGCCGATCTGAGACATGTTGCAGCTGTAGCCGTCTCGGCTGCGTCCGCTGTTTCGGTCCTCGGCCGGAACATCACCCTGCAACCCGGTCTCGGGCATCGATCCCGGGCCGCATTCGGCGCGGCTTGCGGCGGTGGAAGCGACACCCGGGTTCTCGTGGATCGAGCCCGGGGCAGCGGCGGGCTCAGCCGACGCGACGCACACGGGAAGGACGGTGATCAAGGCGACGAGTGCGATGGCAGATCTGGTTCTGATGGTCGTGAACGATTTCATCGAGTCCAACTCCCGGTGCGGGATTGCCTTTCGTATCTCACGGGCAGACGTATCTCACGGACAGGCAGCACGGAGGGCAGGCGCGTGTTCGAGCGCTCACGACGATCGGGTCGGGGTGTGAACCGGTGTCGGGCCGCAACCAACCGGACAATGCTGTCCGGTTGGTATCGTAGTGTGCGTGACATCGTCTGGCCGCGTCAATAGCGGATCTCTCAACAGAGGGCCGAGAGATGCGGCGCGCAATCGTGCGGCACTCGTCTCAGCAGCTCGTGAGGTGTTCGCCACTCAGGGTTTTGCTGCTCCGCTCAGCCTGATCGCCCGCACGGCCGGCGTCGGTCAGGGCAGCCTCTACCGGCACTTTCCCACTCGCGAAAGCCTCGCACTCGCGGTGTTCGACGAGAACATCGTCGAGCTGCAAGATATGGCTGCCGATCCGGATTCGACTCTCGACGATCTTTTTCGATTGTTGGTAGACCAGATCACCACCTCCATCGTGTTCGTGGAGGTCATCAAGCCCGTCTCCTTCGGCGACTCACGACTGAATTCGGCAGGCACCCGCCTGACCGATCTCCTCGAAGGACGCCTCGAGGAGGCGCGTCGAGCTGGGAAGATACGCGAGTCCGTGACTGCTGAGGACGTGATTCTGGCGATCGCGATGTTCGCCGCGATCATGGAACGGACTGCCGAGAGCTCGCGAAAAGAAGTCGCGCACTCGGCCTGGAACCTACTTGTGCAGGGACTGGCCGGGCCGGCAGCGGCGGGCTGAGTCGCGTTCGCCTCGCGCCTCGAGGTGATCGCCTAGGCTCGTGGCATGGCTATTGTCTGGACAGTTCCTCGCGCTATCGGCTCCACCTTGCTCGTTGCTCCGTTGATCAAGGAGTTCCTTGTCGAGGGTGACGGCACCCTCGATGCAAAACTGACTGCGGTCGGTACGGTCTCTGCCTCTCTCGAGAAGCAAGTCGGCCGCACGTTCACCTCGATCAGCGCTGCTTCGGCGGCAATCTTTTCCGGTGCTGCCGGTTCCACCAGCGTGCCAGACGCACTACGTCTGGCCGTGATGCGCACTCTGTCCACCGAGGTCGTCGTCAGGAAGCCCGCTCCGCAGCCGTTCTCCGAGAAGGTCGGGAAGAGGCTGGGGCAGTATGTCTTTGCTTTGCGTGACCCGCGTAACGACCAGGTGTTCCATGTCGGGCACGGCACGGGAAATCAAGTATTCGCGCCGGTGTTCGAAGCGCTCGGTGAACTCGCGAACCTCGAAGGAGCGGACGCTCCGGCCGAGTCGAATGGTGCTGTGACGGCAGCCAAGATCGCTCGGATCCGCGAGATCTACGACGCAGGTTCGGCGGTGGAGCACTTCGTACTCCTCCGCTCGGTCTCTGGCGCCACGGATTCGGCCGCCACTACCGACGAGGTCGTCCGAGGCATCGTGGAAGCCTTGCGGATCACCGACGCGGGAGAGGGTCTGACCAATCTCGCAGGCGATACCTCGGACAAGGACGCCCGAGCGACGCGCGTCGAGGAACTCGCATTGCGCTACTCGGCTGATCCCGCGCCGGAACTCCCGACGCCGAGCATCGTCCTCCACGTACCGGCCTCCGCCCGTCCGGGAGCAACGCCGGAAGAGATCTACGAACTCGCGCGCGCCGAGTGGTCTGCCGGTGCGGCTGTTCGTGCCGAGATCGGAATTCCCGTTCTGGTGTTTGCCGACAGCATCATTCGTGGTGCCTTCCGTGCTCAGTCATGGGAGGTGTCCACCCGCAATGCCGACGGAAGCCAACTGTGGCGGTTCAACGGAACCGTCGACGACGAGCTTGCTGCCAAGTACGTCGGAACCGAGGTCACCCCACACAACGTCGGACTGAAGAAGTGGCCCGTCAGTGGTTGGGTCACGAGGTTGACTACCGCCCGTCCAGGTGCGGTCATGCCGGGACCTCGTAAGTCCAAGTAACGCAACAACTTCAGGTAGAAGGAATTGTGGGGGCGGGATCCGTTCGGATCCCGCCCCCACAATATCGTTGCCCGGGGTTGTCAGCCGAGCAATCCGCTTCCCAGATAGTCGTTCTCGGTGCATCCCGGCGGAATGAGATACACCGCAGAACCGATCGGCGTCGTCCACTCGTTGAGTGCGTCGAAGTCACTCAAGCGCTGTTGGACCGGTAGATATTGCTCGGCGATGTCCCGTTGGAATGCTGCGAAGATCAATCCCGAATTCGAGGTCTGCCCGCTCTCGGGTGCGTCGTCGTAGTTGTATGCCCGACGGAAGAACTGCTCCTTCTCATGCGTCTGGTGGGCTCGCGCGATGTGCGATCCTGGCGGGATCACCGGAATGCCGAACTTGTCCGTGAGTGTGAAATCCGCTTCGTCGAATTCGTTGGTTCCGTTGAGCGGAGCGCCATTGGACAACGTGCGCCCCATCGTGAGTTCGCGCCCCGAACGGTCGAGTTCGTCCCAGGTATCCATTTCCATGCGAATGCGTCGCAGTACCAACGAGGTTCCGCCCGCCAGCCACGACTGACCCGCGCCGTCGTGCCAGATCAGTGAATCGAAATCCACCGTTCCCGGAGCAGGATTGACGGTCCCGTCCACTTGGCCCATTAGGTTGCGCATCGTGGTTCCCTCAGGCGTGGTGCCGCGAGCGTTGCGGAACCCCTTTTGCGTCCACCGGATGGTCGTCAGTGATCGGACGTTCTTGGTCAGAACTCGCACAGCATGAGCAATGGTCACCGGATCGTCGCCACAAATCTGCAACAACAGGTCCGATCCGCCCCATCGATCGTCAAGTCGGTCGATCGCGTAGCTCGGCAACGGCTCGAACCAGTCCGGTTGACGTGCTTGCAATCCCAGCTTGGTGAACAGGCCAGGGCCGTAGCCGACGGTCACTGTCAAGCGTGCCGGATCCACAGCCAGTTCCCGTTCGGTGTCCGCCAACGCCGGGTAGCCCGCGGTGAGCCGTGACGCATCCTCGGACCACATCTTCATGATTCCGACGACGACTGCTCGATCGGTTCCAGGCAAGAGGTCGAACCCGATGAAGGTGCCGTGCGCTTGCGGCGTGGTGTCGATGCCGGCTTGGTGGACTCCGTAGAACGGTTCCACCAGCTTGCCTGCTTGCTGCTCCTGTTGGCTGCGCTCGACCACTGTGGTTGCGCCCCAGGTTATTCCCGCCACGCCGAGCGCGGCGACGCCTCCTCCGAGAAGGCGCCGCCGACTGACTGCTCGGCTGGGCGGGTTCGTGTTCTCAGCCACCGTGATTCGGGTCGTAGTTCTCCTGATTACCGGAGAAGTCGCGAATCTGGGCTGTGAACGTGGTGCTGGAACCGTCGTCGTAGATCAAGGTGAGGTCGGTTTCTGCGCCTGGGAGCAGCGGCGCGGACAGGTCCATGAACATGAGGTGGTCACCGCCCGGGGTGAGGGAGGCGGACCCGTTGGCAGGGACCAGGAAACCGCCGTCCTTGGGACGCATCGTCATCGTTCCGCCGTCGCCGGTCACGACTTCGTGCAGTTCGAGTCGAGACGACGCGGGGCTGGTGGCCGAGACCACGCGTACGTCCTTGTCACTGGAGTTGACGAGTTCGGCGAACGCCGCGCTCATTCCTTCCGGCGCGGCCTTGACCCATTGATCCTGAACTGTGATGGATTGTGCAGCTTCGGTTTCCTTGTCGGAGTTGGAAGAACAGCCGGTCAGGGCGAGAGCTGCGGACAGTGCAACAGCTGCGAATATCTTTGTGCGAACAGTCATGTGTGTCTCCGTAATTCGTGAAGTGTCAGGTGGTGGCACGGCGTTTGAACGCCGCAATGCACAGGTCGATCAGCAGGAATGCGAGAAGGCTGATGCCGAGTAGCGGAACGAACCAGCCGACCAACGCCGTGATCGCGACGAGAGCAACGAGGCCGACCGGGGAGAGGTTGCGGATTCCGCCGCGGGCAGGAACCCGGCCGACTGCCCAGTCGGAGCCACGAGTGGGGCGTCGGCGCCACCACATGATGTAGCCCCGAATGACCACGCTGACCAGTGCGAGTGCCAGTGCGGCGAGTGCGATCTGGTTGGCAAGACCGAACAGCAGGCCCATGTGGAGTTGGATTCCCCAGGCCGAAAGTTTGGCTGCGAGTGGCCAATCCGAGAACCACAACTCGTCGGTGACCTTTTGCGTCGCTCCGTCGATTGCGATGGTGTTGTTGCTGTACACCCAGGGCTGACGTGTCTGGGCGACGGTGAACGCCGTCTCGGCGTTCGCGGGTATCGATACTTCGACAGGACCGGTGATCCCGTTGTACCTGGCGATACCGAGGACGGTGTCGACGCGTCCGACGTTGGTGTCCGTCAGCGTGCCGGTGGCGGCGGGGGCCATGTCGTGACCCTCGTGCCCGCCTGTCGCCGGAGGGGGAGCGTCGCCGAGAGTTTTCACAACTGAGGGCGTCGTCCAACTCAACGCGGTTCTCAGATTGCTGACGTTCTCTCCGGCGTAGGTCGACCACGTGAGGCCGGTCGCCGAGAGGAAGACCAATGCAACTGCTATCCAGATGCCGACGACACCGTGCCAGTTCAGGGTCCGGCTTCGTCCGGTGGATGCTCGGTCGATCGTGAGCAGTCGAGCGTTCCGGGCGGTGCGGTAACGACGGAACCAGAGGTAGACACCGCCGAGTGCGACCACCCACATCCACGACGCGGCCAATTCGCTGTAGAGGCGGCCGGGTTCGCCCAGATGAAGGTGGCGATGCAGTTGGGAGATCCAGGTTCGCAGCGGCAGCGAACCACTGCTTCCGTAGACCGCCAACTCGCCGACCGGCTGTGCGAGTACCGGATCGACGAAGACGGCGAGCCTCTCCGATTCGCCCAGCGACGGATCGGTGAACAGGACTCGGGTGGTTTCGCCGGCAGCAGGGGACGGACGTACTGCCGAGACGGTCAAGTCGGGGCGGTACTGCTGAGCGGAACGGATCTGGTCGTTCAGTGACGCGATCTGTCCGGTGGTGTCGGTCTGGAGGTAGTCGCTGTAAACGAACTTCTCGATGGTGGGTGCCATCGCGTAGAGGCCACCGCTCAAAGCGGCGATGAGGATGAACGGTCCGATCAGGACGCCGGCGTAGAAGTGCAGACGCAGGATCAGTGGTCTGGCGCCGCCAACCTGCTTCTTCGGGGGAGAACTGTCGTTGGACGCGCGCGTCTGTGCGCGCTCCAATTCGGGTGCGGACATGCGTGTACTCGATCCCGCCGTGCGCCTTTGTTAACCGCGGGCGGTTAATAAAGGCGCACAGCAAAGTGGCGCACGTAATCACGTGCGTGAAAGGAAAGGGGAGGTGAGTTACACGAATGCCGGTGGGCCGCGAGTGCCCAGGCCTGAGGTGAGAAGTTGACGTAGAACAACTTTGGCGCGGTATCGAGTACGTGCAGCGAACGGTGACGGTTCAGCTGCCCACGGGCGCAATAGAACGGCGACGATTGCCGCTACCGTCGATGCGGCCACGACGTATCCGCGTTCTGCGCCGCGGATCAGCACTGCGCACACTCCGACGGCAGCGATGTGTGCCGCGAGCATCGGAAGGGACAGGAGCAGGCCGTGTTGATGATCCGAAGCGATGGTCAACGTCGCGTGACCGATGGCCTGACCCGCAGCGAGCATGAGGGCGAGCAAGAGCGCGGGGGAGCGACGGGTGTCGATGGACGTGACCACCGCGCCGACGCTCGCGCAGGCGAGGATCAGCAACACGACAGCGCTTTCGGACGGGGCCATGCCGCCGCCACCGAGCGCGTGGGCTGCGACGGAAACCGCGCCGGAGGTGCCGCCCACGAAAGCACCGCGCAGCTGCGCGACATCTTTCGGTCCCGGCGTCATACGCGAAAGGATACAGGCGCCTACTACCGGGCTTAGTAGGTGATCGGTCGGGATCGTTTCGGTGGCCGACCGACGAACGCGTTAGGTGGGGGATTTGTCCGATTCGCCAAACTTTGCCGAGGACCGGGTGAAACAAACGTGACGGTCATTTTCCGGTGCCAGACTTGGCTCTGGTCGCCGGCAACGGGTCGACGGCAGGGCAAACACATAGGAGAGTTTCATGAGGCGTCGATTCTTTGCGATATTCGCCCTGATGGGTGCGTTCGGTCTCTTCCTGTCTTCGGTGGCCTCGGCGGACCCGGTCACACGCTCCGTGTCGGGCACCCTTGTCAACTCGTGTAGCGATACTGGCGATCCGGTCGGGATATGGATGGTCGTATGGGATGGCTCGACGCAGATATCCTCGGCCACTGTCGGGGTGGGTGGCGCATACACGATCACGAACGTTCCTCCGGGCAATTACACGGTCAGTCCATACTCGCCGGCTGGATGCGGATCCGTACCCGACAGGACGGCGGTAGATCTGACGACGTCCGACGCGACCGGGATCGACTTCGAGTTGGTGAAGGTGTTCAGCATCGTCGGAACTGTCACCGGGTGTCCGGGTGCCGACGGGGTCGGGGCGTCTGACGTGACGTTGAATCTCCTCGATGCCGGCACGCAAATCGCGACGACAACGACGGATGATTCCGGTGACTACTTCTTTCAGTACAAGCCGGCCAAGGACGGCTATTCCGTAGAAGTGGTTCCCGGCAGCGGATGCGGTGCCGATCCAGCAGTAATTCCGGTGAATCTGAGCACGAATGACGTCACCGGTGTCGACTTCGCGCTCACTGCCGACGGCTGCGATACGGGCAGTTCGTTCGGAAGTGTGGATCTGTCGACGATTTTCGGAAGTCTCGGTAGTTCGGAATTCTGCAGCAGCTGAACACTTGTCCATGAAGGGAGGGTGATCGCCGAGGCGATCGCCCTCCCTTTTCTCGTTTGTTACCAAGGGATTTGCCCTGACATTGCGGAAGGCTGTTTCTAGCGGCAGATGAAGATATCTGTGCCGCATATCGTTACGACGTTCGTATTTGCTGAGATCGGCACAAGCTTGGGGACCAAAGTCATCGAAGTGCGGGTGTAACGGTCTGTTGTGCCACGACGGTATTGAGCAGAGAACGGCAAGCCCGCCAGAGTGATAGCGTCCGAGAGGCTATGTCCGAAATGATTCCGAACTCGACCTAGGAAAACGGTGCGCAGCGATAACAACGGTTCGAATAACGGAGTCCTGGGGAACAACTCCGGAACGACTCAGGGCGACGGCCATTTCGACGCGTCCGACGACGGCTATGCAACGTCGATTCGAACCGTCACCTTCACACCACAATTCGACGAGCCTGCAGCAAAACCGTTGCCCAGTCAGCGGATGCGCCAGCAACGTCGTGAAGAGCCGACCGATTTTCGGACCTCGACGCCCAGGCCTATGACCTCCGTCGACGACCTGGACATCATCAAGCGGGCGAAGCGTCCACCCGAACGCGGTTTGGGCAGTGTGTTGTTCAAACTCACCGGGGGCCGGATCAACACTGGGCAGTCGGCTGCCGAACTCGAACACCAGGCTCTCGTGCGCCGTGCCAACCGAACGGTGCGCGGCGTGTACAAGATTGCTTTCATCTCACTCAAGGGTGGAGTGGGGAAAACCACGGCGGCCAAAACTGTCGGTTCGACGTTCGCATCGATCCGTGGGGATCGAATCGTAGCCATCGACGCCAATCCCGACCTGGGGACTCTGGCTGATCGCGAACGACGTGAACATCACCTGACCGTTCGTGATCTGTTGGCCGACGGTGACATTCGTACGTACAGCGATGTTCGCTACTACACCTCGCAAGGCGACAGCCGACTCGAAATCCTTGCGAGTGAGGCAGATCCGGAAACTTCGGAGTCGTTCAACGAGCAGGACTACCTCGATACTCTCCGAATTCTCGAGGTGCACTACAACATCGTCATCACCGACTGTGGCACCGGAATCATGCACTCGGCCATGTACGGAATTCTCGACGAAGCAGATGCTTTGGTTGTCGTCAGCCCGACAGCTCAGGATGGTGCCCGTAGTGCTGCAGCAACGCTCAGTTGGCTGACCAAGCACGGATACGCAGATCTGGTGAGCAGGTCGGTCGTGGCGATCAATTCGACGCGGCCGGGTTCGTCTTCGCTCGACCTCGATCAACTCGAGGACGTTTTCGCTCAGCGTGGAGTGCGAGCGGTCAAGACGTTGCCCTACGACGATCACCTGGGCGAAGGCGGTCCGATCGACTTGAAGTTGTTGAACAAGCGCACGGCACGGGCATATCTGGAACTCGTCGCAGCAATTGCCGATGGTTTCCCGGACTCGGTGGGCAAGCACGCTTCTCGATAGAACGTGCTCGCCACCGAATCTGATCAGCAGGCTCTGGCGTTCAAGGGTGCCGAAGTATCGCGCCGTATCCGTCGGCGAGAACGAGGCGTTCGTCGATCTGTACCAACTCGGTGCCGGTCCCGATTGCGATGTAGGGGAGTACGCGATCGGCGGGCCCGATCAACTCTCCACTGGTGACTTCCTTGTCGTCGGGATCGGTGAGCAGCAGCGTCTCGACCTTGCCCTGTTCGAGGGCGTCGAGGACGCGTGCGGTCCCGTCGATGGAGAGGCCGGAGTCCCGGCCCTGCTCTGCGACGTAGCGTTCGGTTTCCACATCCATTCTGCGCAGTCGCTGCGTGTCGATCAGTTCACGAATCGACTTGGACACCTCGGCGGGTGTCGAACCGACTGAACGCGAACCCTTTTCGACGTCCACCACCCGTAGCGTCGACGGCAAAAGCTGTGCAAAAGCTTTGCGGGATTGTAC
This sequence comes from Rhodococcus sp. YL-1, assembly GCF_001942025.1. NCBI lineage: Bacteria > Bacillati > Actinomycetota > Actinomycetes > Mycobacteriales > Nocardiaceae > Rhodococcus > Rhodococcus sp. YL-1. Next base: position 1,239,731 of record NZ_CP017299.1, read on the forward strand.
TTCTCCGATGACAACTACCAGCGCGACCTTGTGTTCACGGGCGAGTGCCGCCGCGCGCTCCACAGCCTGAGTCAGGTTCTTCCGGATATTCTCCTCCACGAGGCTTTGGCTGTCGGTGTATCGCTCCTGACCGCCCACGTGTGCCTTGTGGACCGGGAAGCCGTCTCCGTCTACCGTTTCGCCGTACACGTCACGCCCGCGAGCATCTCGCACGCACAGGTCCGCGCCAGTGTGGTCGACCTTGGCGATGAGGAACGGTTCGGTGTCGTATCCGTGTGCGATCAGTGGAATCAGGTAGGGCAGTTCGCCCAAGGTCGCGATAGTGGAGCCGGCAGGTTCGAGCAGAATATCGTCGATCAGCACTGCCTCGGAAGTGGCGACGATCGCGCGTCCGGCGCGACCTGAGATGCCGTGATGGTTGTCCTTCACCTCGTCCAGTCGTGCGATCAGCGATTCCGATGCTCCCTGTTTCGTGAGTTGATTGCGCATCGAGCGCCATTCGAGTTCGAAGCGCTCGCGCGCATCTTCCCGGTTACGGACGTCTTCGAAGTACACGGAGGCAAACGGGCCGTCACTCGAACCGACCTTCTTCAGTCGCCCAGCATGCATGTCGGCTCCCTTCTGTAGTGGTCCTATGCCGCGTACCCGACAACCGGTGATTCGACACGACCGCTTTCAGTTCGCACGTTTGTTCGACTGCTGGTACTGTCTGTGAACGTGAGGGTGGTGCAGAGGGAAGCCTGCATCACCTTCACGCCAAGAGCCCGGGACCTGCCGCCGACTGCCTTCGGCGGCAGGTCCCGATTCTGCTTACTCGGCGTCGTCAGTGCCCTTCGACCTGTCGGAACTCTTGCGCCAGTGGGTGAATCGTTCCTTGATGTCCGACGCTACATCGCCGACGCCATTCCCCACGGCGCCCACCGCACCGCCCAATCCGCTACCGATGTCGCGCACCATGCGGATCAAAGGGTCCTCCGACTCGTCGAAGTTCTGCTTGTAGGTCTTGGCTGCATTCTTGAACTCGTCGCTGATCTTCGCTCCGTCGTCATCGCCGCGACGGGGGTAGTTTCCGCGCAGAATCGCGGCGTAGTCTCCGCTGTCCACCCACTTCTTGAGCTCGGCGGCGCGAAGCACCGAGAACGGGTGAGAGAGCAGTTCGATGTTGAGGAGCTTGAGTACACCGTCGCGGAGGTCGCCGCTGGCGTCGTACTCGGCGGCCTGGGCAAGAAACGCGTCGATGTCGATTTCACTGACTCGGGATCCGCCCGCCAATTTCATCTGGACGCGAATCGCGGTGTGTACGTCCTGCCCGCACAACAGTCCGGCACGATCACCGGACAGTTCTGACTTGCGCTGCCATTCCATGAGGGCGGCGATGATCGCGCGCAATGCCCACCCGCCGACGGGCAGCCATCCGATGGTTCCGGCCAGTCGCATCAAATGCATCAGGATGGTCCGATACACAGCATGACCGGACAGCGCGTGGCCAAGTTCGTGGCCGATGATGAACCGCTGTTCCTCGTAGTTCATCACGTCCAATAGGCCGGTAGTGACCACCATGAACGGCTTGTCCATGCCGATGGTGAAGGCGTTGACCATCGGGGTCTGGAGTACGAACAGCTCGGGTGTCTCGTCGGCCTGCAGGATGTCGACGCAGTCACGGCGCAGGTCGTTCAGGTCGCTGAACTGGCGTTCGTCGACTCGCACCGACGTGGCGAGGTACATGAGGCGGTGCTGACGTTCTTGGAGCAGTCCGGACAGCGTCCGCAGGACAGTGTCGAACCCCCGAAGCGTCCGGAGCGTCACCAATGCAGCCCGATCGGCTGGGTGTTCCCACGCACGCGAGCTGATGTCCGGGAACTCGATTCGGGTGCGATCTGGTGCAGTGGTCATGGTGGCCCCTCACTTCGATGTGTGTCGACTCACCTCCAGGGTAACGACTAGTCGGTTTAGCGTGGATTTCCGGCAGCTCACTCGGTGGGCTGGGGGAGCGTGCAGTCGGTGACTTTGGGGTTGACGCCGAAGTAGTTCAGCGGACCCGCGATGACCGTGAGCGCGATGGTCCCGACGCCGGCGCAGTTGGTCGGCGAACTGCTGTAGTAGCCGCGTTGGCCGGCCGCGACGGCCCCGACTATCAGCCAGATCAGAACGATCAGAGTCACAATTCTCATCATGGCGGGCTCGATTCTTCAAATATTATGGTGACCAGCGAAATACCCGGTCAGAGTGGGTATGAAACGCTCTGCCGACGGGTATCCGCGGTGTATGCGGCTCGAGGCGGGCGTATCCGCCCGAGTGAACGCACTGAAGGAGCTTGTGATGATCATCCTCGGCGTGATCCTGCTGATAATCGGTTTCGTGGTGAACATTCCGATCCTGTGGACGATTGGTGTCGTCTTGCTGGTGATCGGAATCATCCTGTACGCGCTGGGCGCGGCCGGGCACGCCATCGGTGGTCGGCGGCATTACTACTGATCCGTTGTCGGCTCGTCGTGCGTATCCGTGCCAGTCGGCGCGGTCGGTACGGTGCGCTGAACGGCACGCGCAATCAGTTCCCGAAGGCAGACCTGGCGCAGCGTTCGCTGTTGCCAGTCGCTGCCGTTGCCTGTGACTGACTTGAGCTGCAGCGCCGACTCCACGCTCGCGTACTCGCCTCCCTCGTCGAGGGAGTCACGGACATGGATCAGGAGCCGGTGCAACAGTTCCGTGGCTGAAATTCTTTGTGAGGTAATCGGATCGATCGACGCTCCCAGGACGCCTTCCTTCGCGGACACCCAGGTTGCGAGGCGGAGGCTCTCGAGGGAAATGTTCGGAGCCTCGATGCCCCGGTCTATCGCGCGTAACGCAGTTGCCACCAGAGCTCGTCCAAGGGTTGCAAGTAGCGCTGCATCCTCTGCTGTCGGCTGAACGTCGCAGACTCGGATCTCGACGGTCGGTAGGTGGCAGGAAGGTCGGATATCCCAGTAGGCCATCCGCTTGTCGAGCATCACGCCGCAATCCACCATCTTCGCAACCGCGGTGTCGAAGTCCCCGGTGGTCTCGAAGTACGGCGGCGGCCCGGCGACGGGCCACCTGGACCATTGGATCGCCCGCCAACTCGCGAAGTCGGTGTCGACTCCTTGGTGGACACGGGAATTGGCGCTCAGTGCCAACAAGGCGGGCAACCAGATGCGCACGTGATTGCAGACCTGCACGGCCTGTACTTGATCAGCGACGCCCACATGTATGTGGCAACCGCAGATGCTTTGTTCGGCAGCGAGGGCGCCGAAGCGTTCGCCCATCCGGCGGTAACGAGGCGAGTCGCTGATCTCGAAACGCGAAGGCCCCGAAAGCGGTGCGCCGACGGCCAACAGCCTGCAGCCGTTCAACTCTGCAGCTTTTGCCGCGAGCCGACGCATGTCGGTCAAGTGGGTTCGGAGTTCGTCGATGCCACAGCACACGGGAGAGTTGGTCTCGACTTGGCAGCGGGACAACTCGAGCTGAAGATCCAAACCCAGTGTCGACGCGGTTTCCGCAACCGCAGCATTGTCGGTGGACGGCAACCAGGAGGTCGGGTCGACGAGGATGAATTCTTCTTCGACGCCGACGGTCGGGGTCGTCGATTCGTGGCGGCCAGCGGTGGATTCGGTCGAGCAGGTGGCGCCCATGCTCGCGTCTACCCGGTCGGTCGAAGGCGGAAACCGACCCGAGGAAGCCCCGTTCTCGTCGGGAGAACGGGGCCTGTGGTCGGCCTTGCCAACATCTCGGAAGCGTCAACGAGTCCTTGCACACCGTATGAATCTGGGGACTGGCGTGCCTGGGAAAACGTACTGTGTCGGACTCGGTAAAACGAGACCCCAAGGCATGTCTCACCCCCTATTTCACCCTCGTGTGGACTTGTCCGCACACCCTTCGCCGAGTCGCGGATCATGACCTGGCGGCCTGAGGTGGTGCAGTCTCGGTTTTATCCGTGGGGCCGCCGTTATCGAGCAGATTCCGAGAATACGAACCCATCTAAACTAACGTCCAGCATTCGGATGTGACGTTCTGGCGGAGTGTGTGGGTTCGGTGAGTCAACAGATATTTGATCAGTTAATCGCGTGCACAGCATCCGGAGAAGTTGTGGAACTTTCGAACTGGTATTGCGTTTCACCAGCGCAAATCTTCAGTGGTCATGAGTAAAAGTCAGAAGATGGGAGAAAGTGCCTGGGATTGTGTTGCTACCGGTTCGTTATCGCAGACGAGTGTCCACTATGTGCGTGGATGACGACTCTTGAAGGCGGGCAAAACTGCGTGTCAGCTGTGTCGGAGCTTCCTCTGTCTTTGTGTTCTTGGATTGAGAGTTTCACCAGGAATATCTTTCGTGATCGACGCGCCGGGAAATTTTTCTCAAGATTTACCCACTTGCGAATTGGGGAAATAAGCGGGTTGCGGAAGACCGAAATATTGCGGGTGGGAGCTGTTATTTCCGGTGATTTGCCCATATCTTGCTGAGTGACGTATTTGCAACCGAAGTGTCGCTCGGTCGAGAAATAATGCTTTTCATGCTTTACATTGGAAATTGCAAGATGCACGTTTCATCCTCAGTGTTAAACGAAAGGACGAACGCAATGGGTAGCTTGGAAGATTTCGACATCGCGGCACTTCTTCAGAAGGTCATCGCATTCTTCGACGGATTCTCGTCGGACGAGACCGAGCCCCCCACGGGCTAAGACTTAGCGAAGCCGCTGTGCATCCGGATGACACTGGATGTGCAGCGGCTTCTCTGTATCCGGCGCCTTCATCGGCGAAGGCAATGAATCGGCGTGCGTGGTTTCGGCCCGCCACTGGGCACTAACTGGTTGCATCCGTCTGGATCAAGAGCATCGCGTCGTCGACCGGATCGAAGTACAGAGCCGGGTCGGCAACCAGTGCAGCGTCGTCACCATGAGTTTGCATGGTGACAACCCAGGCACGATCGTCGTGTTCCACGTAATAGGCACCCGCGAGGACCCCGATGGAACTGCCGCCCTTGAATCCGCCGTAAGTGAACCATTTCGCGGACTCGTCACTGAGCGCCGGATCCTCGGCGAGAATGTCTCGAACCGGTGCGCCGCTCTCGGTCTTCGCCTTCTCTTGCAACGTGACCAACGCGGCACGCAGGTCGGCAGGCGAGGCGAACCAATCGATGTCGAAAGGCCATGCGGGGGTGGTGAATGCTGACGCCGGGATGTCCACCAGGCCGCCAGGTAGTGCCGCGAGTATCGCTCGACGCTCGTCCGGAGTTCCGTCGCGCCAAGCGATACGTTGTGCGCCTTGGTCACCCCAGCCGAGTTGGAACAGTGCGCGGGTCGGCTTGAGCGGGATGTTGAGCGAAGGATTTGCCATGCCCATCGGGGCGAATTCGGCTTCTACCTGCTCGCGCCCGACAGCGGCGATCAGCATGTCGGTGGCGGTGTTGTCGCTGATCGAGATCATCTTGCCGGCGGTATCTCGGACCGTGACTTCAGTTCCCGATGGCAGGTCCTGCATGGTCCCGCCGGGCATCGATTTGAGGTCGTCGGTGATGGTGAGCTTCTGATCCCAGGAGAGTGTCCCGTTCTGGACGGCCGTCGCGACCGCGCCGAGAACGTACAGCTTGATCGTTGACCCTGTGGGCTGTGGTGAGGTGTCGCCGACACTGAAGACTTCGGCGTTCTTTCCTTCGGTGACCTCGGTGACGGTCAGATTGGTCGGCGCGGGAAGCGCTTTGACAGCTGCCTCGAGTTCTTGCCAAGATGCGGCCGGCACATGAACGTCCTTGGTCGGTGTGATCGCCATTCCGAGGATCAGCCCGTTGCCGTCGACGACGACGTTGACGTCGAACGCACCGCCGGTGGTGCTGGTGATGGAAACTGTGCCGTCGGAGTCGCCTCCCTTGTAATTCACTGTTGTCCAAGGCTGTCCGGCTCGGATGGAGTCGAAGTCCGGAGGTGTCAGGACTACGGGTGCAGTGGGCCCGAAGTGTTCGGCGATTTCTTCCTGGGTCAACGGCGTGCTCGTGTTGAACGCACTGAGAAGCCAGGTGATCTGCTTGCCGACGGAGCTGTCAGGGATCGTGACCGTAACGGGTGCCGCGGTGGGGGAGGTCTTTGTGTTGTTTTCAGAGGTTTGTGCGGAATCAGTCCCGGAAGTACATGCGGCGAGGGCGAATACCGCTGCGGAGGCAAGTGCTACCAGCGCGAGCGGGCGGCCCTTCCTGCGTGTGTGTTCGAGTTTCATGGACTCATTTCATCAGCGTTCTCTTCGGCGCGCGTCCGTCTGAGGTGTAGACGTACTCAGCCTGAGGTACTGAATCGCTTCATCCTGGAGTACCGTCGACCACTTGTAGTGGTGACACGCGCCTTGCCGCTGGACAAATGGGAGAAAGGCTGCACTCGAAGAACTTTCGGGATGACTGCGAGAGCTAGTTCTTGGTCGCGGCCAAAAAGGACGGTTGCGTTGACAGCGCTGCGATTTCTTCGGGGAGTTCGGGGATCCGACGATCGTACAGTTCTGCCAACTCGACCGAGCTGAAGCGTCGGACAGTCCAATTGTGTTCAGCCAACCACTGGCCCGGATCGGATCGCTTGTCGCTGTAGAACAGTTGCGAAATGTCCAGGTCTCCGAACGGGTCCTTGGCGAAGTACTTGGATCTGATGGCCGCAAGCTTGCTCGGGTCGGTTCCGGCCGGAAAGTCGTTCACCGCCAAGCGACTACCGGTGGCCGAGAGTTCGTCGATCCGCTCGAACAGGGCGTCGTGGGCCGGGCCGGGGAGATAGGCGAGCAGGCCTTCCGCCGACCAGGCCGTGGGTTCGTTCGGGTCGAAACCAGCCTCTTCGAGTGCGGCCGGCCAGTCGTTTCGCAGATCAGTAGGCACAGTGCGTCTATCGGTCTTCGGCTGGGCGTCGTGCGCCGCGAGCACTTCGGCTTTGAACTCCAGCACCTTTGGCTGATCCACTTCGAATACCGTCGATCCTGAGCTCCAATTTAGCCGGTACGCACGCGAATCCAACCCTGCTGCAACGATTACCGCCTGCCTTACTCCGGATTCGGTTGACGACGAGAAGAATTCGTCGAAGAACCTGGTTCGCAACCCCATGAAACCGCCGAAGGGGGTGTCCTCGAGGAGTGTGGGATCTTTCAGAAGAGCTGTGAAATGCGGCTCGGCTGCAGCTTCTACGAACCACGATGCGAACTTGTCCTCGATGATCGCGTCCGGACGGGTGCTCTCCAGTGCTCGGAACGTTGCCACTGCCAGCGCGGTAAGTCCGACGCTACTGACGATGTCCCACGTATCTCCATCGCTCCGCATTGTCTGGGTGTCCTTCCGCTCTTGACGACTGAGCCGAACTCTCTCGACCCTACGCCCGTGTGACCCCTCGTCGCCTGGAACGGAACGGTCGGACTTGGAGCAGCAAATACACGCTGACCGGATCGAAAAATTCTGCAGTGCAAGGCGTTCGGTTTGAATCAGCATCCTGCCAGGAATTTGCCAGGTCAGTGCCAGTGAGCGGCAAGGATGCAGGACTTCACTGGTGTGTGCCTCAGAGCTGAGAGAGAGCCTCGAGAATCCTTCGGGCAGGGGATTGATCGTGCCATGTCCATCCGCCGGAAACTACTTCGTGGGACCGTTCGGTTCGAGCTGATCTCTCGGACCGCACAACGAATGTCCCGTCGAGAAAGAGAGATGTAAGCCCATGTTGAAGGAAGGCTCGCTGGATGTATTGGCCGCCGCGGCGCGGCGCGGTAGCCGTGAGTCCATGGCCAGTTTGTATGCGGCGTTTCGTCCGATGGTTGTGCTGCGGTGCCGCGCCGAGCTTGATCAGGCGGTTTCCGATTCCGCCGCGGATGCCGCGTGCGTCGCCGTTCTCACGGCAGTGTGCGACGGATCGGAGACGTATCAGCCTTTTCTTCGCGTGCTGTACGCGAGTACAAGCATCGCGATTGCTCGGGCGGCATCCGACGGGTTCAGCGGTGGATCGCTCCCGCCTCCGACAACGCTCCCGGTTGTCGAACGCGATGTCCTGGTGTTGCGGCTGATCGTCGGGCTCGATACAAAGGCGACCGCAACGTCGCTTGCCCGTACGACAGACGAGGTGTCACTCAACCTGCATCGGGCGCTGCAGCGACTGCGAAAGTTGTCTTCTCCGAATGCAATCAGAGAGAGTTTGGTATTCACCTGAGGGCGTTCGGAATGCGCAGATTCGGGCGGGAACGGATCCCTGCCTTACTGGCCGGCGATGTATTCGATCGACGGGCCGGCAGTCCAACCGCCGTCGACGGCGATCTCGGAACCCGTTGTGTACGAGGCATCGTCGGAAAGCAGGTAGGTGACCGCGCCGACCAACTCCTCCGGGCGACCGACACGGCGATACGGATTGTTGGGGAATGCGCCCTCTTCGAGGCTGATACCCGTCGGTGCAGTCATGGGCGTCAGGACCATGCCGGGGTGAACCGAGTTGACCCGGATCTTGTCGCGGCCGAGTTCGACGGCGGCGATCTTGCTCAGCCCACGCACGCCCCACTTGGCTGCGCCGTAACCGCTGGTCAGGGCCATGCCCATCAGGCCGGCGGCCGAGGAGATGTTCACGATGGATCCGCCGCCGGCTGCCTTCATGAACGGCACCACCGTGTGGATACCGGTGTGCACGGACACCAGGTTGATCTGGATGATGCGCTGGAACGTCTCGAGTGGTTCCTCGGCGACTGTCTGGCCGGACGCCGAGATTCCGGCGTTGTTGACCAAACCGTTGATCGCGCCGAACTCGGATACCGCGTACTCGGCGGCGGACTTCCAAGACGCTGGATCGGTGACGTCGAGGTGAACGTAACGCGCTGCGTCGCCGAGAGATTCGGCCACTGCTCGACCGTCGTCGTCGAGTAGGTCGCCGATGACGACGCGGCCGTTGCCCGCGACGATGCCGCGGGCAAACGCCTCGCCCAGGCCGCGTGCGCCGCCGGTGACGAGAACGATTTTTCCGGAGAGATCCTGAGTCATGATTGTTCCTTACCTGTTGGTGTTGCGAGATATGGCTTCGAGAACGCCCCGAGCGCGCGGGTGATGGCCTTGGGTGCGGGCGTCCGGAGGTCTGCCATCTCACGCAGTGCGGCCACTACCGCAAGTGTTGCCTGGCCCGAAGCCGCTGTGGTGTCGAGCGAGGTTTCCGGACGATCGATCAGGCGTGCGACTTCTGGGCGAATCAGTTCCATCGTCTCGAAAGTTGCTGATTCCCAAACTCTCCGGAGTGCCGCATCACCGAAGATGATGGGCATCAGTGACCGGGTCATCGGCTCGAAGGACTCGCCGACCGATGCGATAAAGGCATTCTTCACAGCCGCTGCGAGCCCGAATTCGCGGGCTTGCGCGCTGAGTGCCGTGGCCAGACTGCGGTTTCCCTCGTCGAGCATCGGCCAGATGCTCTCCTCTTTGGTGGCGAAGCAACGGTAGAACGTTCGCTCGGAGATTTCTGCCCGATCGGCGAGCTCCGCGATGGTCGTCGAAGTGTCGCCGCGTTCGACGAAAGCGGCAGCACAACTCTGCGAGACGCGGAGAAGTAGTGCAGTGCGGCGGGCTGTTGCCATATCCGCACTGTACCAAAAGTGGCAGAAACTGCCACAAATGGTGTCGGCCGGTCAGCCGACGTTGCCTTCGATTCCGGAAACCTCCTGCTCAACTGCGTTCTTGAGGTTCAGGAGCGTCTTGCGGATGTTGCCGCGCTGAAAGTCGGCGAAGGTTTTTCCTCCGGTGGCAATTTTGTCGAACATGTCGGCGGCGAAGTCCGGCCAGCCGCGCCTGTCGTCGGTCCACGTTTCGGTAACTCGGGTTCCGTCGGGCACCGGCGAGAATCGGTACTGCCAGGTTGCGATAGAGGCGGGGATCCGGGGAGTACTGAGGCCGATCTTGTGAACACGGAATTCGAAGAGCTTCCCGGCCTCGGCAGCGGTGACTGTGCATCGCGTGGTCCACTGCGCGCGCCCACGCTTGTTGTGCCCGTCGAACTCCATGCCCAGGAAAGCGCTTTCGCGGGCTCCCCGCAAGGTTGCGCCTATGTTTTCGGGACTCCAGGCACCCATACGAGTGGGATCGCTGATGACCTCGTAGAGGGAAAGCGCGTCGGAGCTGACGACGATGCTGTCGGAGACGGTAAGTTCGCGAGCCATTTCGGTTTCAGGTTCTTTCTGTCGAGCGTGTGTGAGGTGTGAGTATGACGATCGGTGGTTTCGCGAACAAGATGCGGACGTGGCGGATGAACCGTCGAACTGATCGGCGTTGAACTACAGGTGCGGTTTCAGTTGGATCTTGACCGCGCCTTCCTGCTTCTTCTGGAAGATCTCGTAGGCGTGTGGCGCCTGATCGAGCGGCAGCTGATGGGTGGAAAAGGTGTCGACGCCGAGTGGGTCGTCGTCAGTGAGCAGGGGCATGATGTCCTCTACCCACTTCTTGACATTCGCCTGGCCCATCCTGAGCTGAATCTGCTTGTCGAACATGGTCATCAGCGGCAGCGGATCAACCATTCCGCCGTAGACACCGATCAAAGAGATGGTTCCGCCGCGCCGAACGATGTCGATGGCCGAATAGACAGCGCCAAGGCGATCGATTCCTGCGTTACGCATCGCAGGTGCGGCAAGAGCATCGGGAAGGAGTCCGACGAACTGCTGCGCGAGCTTTCCGATCGGAGACCCGTGCGCTTCCATACCGACAGCGTCGATCACCGAATCGGTTCCGCGGCCATTTGTCGCGTCTCTGATGGCATCGCCGATCTTGCTGCCGTAGTCGTCCAGGTTGAGGGTCTCGATACCGCGTTCGGCAAGGCGCGCAAGGCGTTCGGGTACACGGTCCACACCGAATACTCGAAACCCTTTGTGGTGGGCGATACGAGCCGCCATGTCACCGATCGGTCCGAGGCCGAGGATTGTCACGGACCCACCCGGCGGGATGTCGGCGTATTCGACCGACTGCCAGGCTGTGGGGAGCACGTCGGAGAGGTAGACGAATCGCGAATCCGCTGGACCTTCGGGAACTTTGATGTGTGTGAAATGTGCTTGCGGTACTCGGAGGTACTCAGCCTGCCCGCCTGGCACCGAGCCGTAGAGCTCGGAGAAGCCGAACAATGCTGCGCCCGTTCCCTGATCGCGGACCTGCGTCGTCTCGCACTGTGTGTAGAGGCTCGAATCGCACATGAAACAGTTGCCACACGAGATCTGGAACGGAATGACGACGCGGTCACCTATCTCGAGATTCGTGACTTCCGAACCGACTTCTTCGACGATGCCCATCGGTTCATGGCCGAGAATGTCGCCGGCATTCATGAACGCACCCAGAGTCTCGTACAGGTGCAGATCGGATCCGCAGATATTCGTCGTGGTGACCTTGATGATTGCGTCGGTGGGTTCGACGATCTTCGGGTCCGGAACCGTATCGACGCTTACTTTCCGTTTGCCTTGCCAAGTCACTGCGCGCACTGGGATCGACCTCTCATCGTGGAAATGCTGTTCGCAGTCACCTGCCCGAAAGCACTGAAATGCAAACAAAATCGGTGAGGGTTGCGAGAAGTCCTGAGCGCGTTAGATTGAGATGGAGCTGGGTCCCGGTCTCTTTGCGCCGGCTCCAGGACCGAGACGACGAGATGATGAGGACGATCGCATGACCGACAAAGACGACAACGACCAGTCGCCCAAGGGCGGGCACCCAGGACCCGTGGACAAGGGCGGCGACGGGGGAATGGCAACGCGAGAACAGGCGCCTGAACTGGTCGAGGAGACCTCCGACGAGAAGTCTGACGACGAGTAGTTTCCTTTTACTCCGCGTTGGGTAACAACGGGGATAGGCCGCATCGGACCGTCCCGGAATCAATGCGGGCGAGGTTCCTCGAGGTTGAGCAGCCAGCCACGGGAACCGCCTTAAGCAGATCCCTCAACCCTGTTGTCATTCAACCCTGTAACAGCACGTGATCGAATCGGGTCCGCAGTAGTGTCGGGACCCGGAAGTCGTCAAGCGTTCGAATTATCAACTGTTCGGCAACATCCCGGAGTTTCACGTTGGTCTCTTGAGAACGCCACACGAGGATGTCGAAGGCGCGATCGGCCGAAATGCCGTAGATCACCATGAGCATGCCTTTGGCTTGCTCGATTACTCCGCGAGAAGCGGTGATTTCGTTGACCAGCACGTCGACAGACGCTTTCACCGTACTGTCGAGGGTTTCGGTGACGTCGATGTAGAAGCCTGAGCTGCCGACCACGGCACCCGACTCGTCCACGACGCTGTCGCCGACGACGATTACCGAGTGAGTGTCCCCTGCAGTGTCGATGATGCGGTGGCGGCTGCTGAACGGTCCGCCTGAAGTGCGGATGGCGTGCAGTGTTTGAGCAACGTGTCTTCGGTCGTCGGGATGCTTGTGCGAGAGCATCAATTCTGTCGTCGGAGCTACTTGGTCGGGTTCGTATCCGTGAATCCGTGCAACTTCGTCCGACCACTCCCACCGATCGCCGTTGCGGTGATAGAGAAAGCCGCCCACCCGGTGTGGAGCCCCCGATCCTGACGTTCGCCCCAACCCGTCCTCGTTCACCACACACGCCCCCTCGTTCTCGACCTCGTCCCAACCGGCGTACTCGCCAGTTAGTTATATCGGACAAATCCGGCGGAGGTGGTGTCGGTCCCATATTTCGGAGCATCGTCTGGATCGCTACCGCATGGGTCGGGGAAACCGGCCCTCAGAGTACTTGGCGACGGTCCCACGTCACTCGCGGTTGAAACAGTGTTGCCGCTGTGTCCATTCGGTGATCGCCGCCGCGATGGCCGCAGGCTGATCCTCGGGGGCGAGATGTCCTGCGGGACCGCACTGTTCCACCTCGAGATTTGCGATATTCGATCGGCTCCACGTGACTTCGTCAGGTCCGATCATGAGAAGTTCTGCGGGGCCGCTGAAGGTGAGAAGAAGTTTGGGTACGTCGGTGCTTTCTGCGAGCCAATCGCTGTACGCCGCCACACGTGCATTCACGTCACCGGGAGTTCCTTCGATGGGGAAGGATCGTGGCCACTCGAGAAGGGGTCGGCGACTCTCTCGTGACGGATAAGGGGAGCGATAGGCCTCGGCATCGGTTTCGGTCATTTCACCGAGAACCGTTCTGTGAAGCGCTATTTCGAGAAAGAAGTTCTCGTCGAGTACCTTCGTCTCTCCTGTGTCGGAGTCCCTCAGAGCTTCCACCCGTGCCCGTGCCTCTCCCGGGAAGTGTTCGTCCCAGGTCATCGGACGAAGGATCGTTTCGAAGAAGGCCACACCTCGGACGCGATCGGGGTGGCGGGCAGCCCAGTCCAGTGCAAGCGCCCCGCCCCAGTCGTGTCCGACGAGTACGACGTCGTCGAGTTCCATCTGGTCGAACCAGGCGTCGAGGTAGCGGGCGGTGTCGAGGAAGCCATAGTTGATTGGCGGTTTGCCTGACCGCCCCATTCCGATGAGGTCAGGGGCAAGTGCGTGGCCCAGATTTCCTATCTGCGGCAGGATGTTTCGCCACAAGTGCGAGGATGTGGGGTTTCCGTGGATGAGTACGAAGGGTGGTCCTTCACCGCGCGAGCGGTAGGCCATGGTCGAGTCGAGCACGGGAATTGTGGGCATTGCGACTCCTCAAATAGTTTCCATATACTCTAATTGAGATAGTAGCCATGTATTCTATTTGTATGCAAGATCGAGAAACATGGACGACAGGGTCGCTGGTGTGGCACCTTGGCTTGCGCTGGCGGGCGGGGGTTGACCGAGCGATCGCGCACCTGGGGTTGACTCACGCCCAGTATTCAGTGCTCGCGTCTCTGCATGGTCTGGTGAGTGCGGGGGAGAGGCCGAGTCAGCGAGAACTCTCAGTGCACACAGGATTGCAGCGAATCTACATATCCAAGCTCGTGCGAGCGTTGGAGAAGAGCGGGTTTGTTGTCAGTGAACGCGATAGTCGCGATGCGCGAGCCGTTCGCCTCGATCTCAGTGACGAGGGCAAACGAGTCATAGAGCTCGCTAAAGACATTGTCCGCCAATTGGATGCAAAGAATACGGAAGTGCTGACGAAAACCGGAGGGCGGGAACTCGCCGAGCTCCACCGCGCCCTTGGCGCGTTACTCGACGCCACCGAAGCAGGAGATGGATAACGCGCCGGTCCGCTTCGTGGCGTAACCGAAGGCGATCGTGTGCGGACCCGGTCCACAGGACGTTCGTTGGGGGAGCGACGGAAGCGTCGATCCCCCAACGAGCCTATTGTCTAGCTGTCGATCGTTACGGCGTCACGTTGATCGGCGAGGCCGACGCGAACTGCAGTGTGCCGGACATGGTTGCCGTGCCAGTGGCTGCGGCGGGGCAGACGGGCCCGGTGCCGGTACGCGTGTAGTTCACAGTGCCGGTGTTGCTGGCCACGACGCGCTGGTTGGGAATATCGAATGGCAGCGGTCCGATAGTGCTGGCCCCGACGGTGACTGTGCACGTGGATCCGGGCATCGTCACGACTGCGCCTCCTGCAGGAATGACCAGGGATCCCTGAGCCGATCCGGTGTCTGACGAGACGTTCAATAGCCACGAGCCGGAGGTGGTGACCACAGCGGGTAGGCCGTTAGCCTTGCACCCGGTCAGGCTGGGGGTGCCGATATTGACGTTGACTCCGCCGGTGCCGGTGTTGGAATTACCCGGCGCGGATGGGATGGTCCCGGAGCCCGTCGTACTGGAGCAGGTAAGTGTGATCGTTCCTGTCTTGATACTGAGATTGCTGCTCGAAGCAGTCACGGTTTGACCCGCTGGAGTGACGACGGTCGAAGCCAGAGCGGTGCCGGCTGCGACTGCAATCGCGGCTGCGGCGGCAGCTGTGACGATGGTGGTGCGGCGAACTGCATGGGACATCGATATCTCCTTGTTGTCGGTGATACTTCGTGAGTCGCCGGTGCTTGCTCTACTGCGTCCGCAGGCTGTCGGCGCCGATGTTGAACACATCGCTTGTGGTGGTCAACGAGTTGTGACCACTCGAAGACGGAACGTTGGCGCGAAGATTGACTGCCCAATTCAATGCGCCGAACAGTCCACATCCAGATGCGCCCGGTACCGCGAACGTCTGGTCGGCGTGCGTCACGTTTCTGACGGCGGCGGTATCCGGAAATCCTGGAACTTCTTCCAGGACACCATTCTCGGACACTCCGAGTTTGAACATGATCGGGTTGCTCGCAGAACCCAGATAGCAGTTGCCGCCCAGCAAGGGGTTGGAGATCTTCAATCTTGCCGGAAGTGTGACACCGAGTTGGAATGCGTCGACTGTTGGCAACGCGACCGGTTCGACTGTTGCCTTGATGGTGGTCAAGCCGCCGGGGAACGGTATACCGAGCCCGAAGATTCCTCCTGGTACCTCGATGGGGCTGGAATAGACGCCTTTGGTGCCGTCAGTGGGAGGAATGAAGATCTGGTCGAACCCGAATTCTGCGTCGGGGTTCTCGCGATAGGCGACACCGCCGGCGATATTCAACGAGCCGGAAGGAATCGGTACTTTGAGCCCGTTGATGTTCATTTCGCCGCCTTTGACGACGACGTCGACACAGGTGCTTGTCTCCGGATTGGCTATCGGGCATTTTCCCCAGCCCCCGAACGGCGCATTGGGCAGCGGGGCCGCCGTCGCGGTTGACACCGCCCCGAGAGTGAGGACTCCCGCTGCGACGACAGCGAGCGCGGCTCTGAATCGTATTGTGCGCATGGACAAGTGAACTCCGTTTCGAGGTGGCAATCTGTCGTCGATGACGGTTCTGTGGCAGTGGGTTGGATTGCTAGTTGGCACTACGTTCGGCAACGACGGCAGCGGGTTCGGGTGAGCCGGCCGGCTGGGGCCTGAGGCTGTCGGCACCGATGTTGTAGACGTCACTCGTCGTGGCGAGGGAGTTGGACGTGGTGGACGAGGGAAGCCCGGCGCGCCAGTTGACGATTGGATTCAGAACGCCGAACGGGCCACACCCGGAAGCTGTCGGGACCGCGAAGGGCTGTCCGGTGTGCCCGGTGTTTCGAACGACGGCAGTATCCGGGAAACCTGGAACCTCTTCGAGGACACCGTATTCGGTCACATCCAAGTTGAGTTGGACGGGGTTGTTGTCCGAGCCCAGGTAGCATTTGCCGCCGAGGAGAGGGTTCGCGATCTTCAATTTGACGGGTAGCTTCACACCAAGCTGAAATGCATCCACGGTGGGGAGTGCAGACGTCGACTCTACGGTGGCCGAAGCCTTGTTCAGTCCGAAGAGATTGTTGAATGGCAGGTCGATTCCGAGTGCGCCCCCGGGGATGTCGATGGGTTTGGCGTAGATCCCCCGACTGTTGTCGTTCGGCGGGATGAATACTTGGTCGAATCCGAATTCAGCCTCTGGATTCTCCCGGTATGCAACTCCGCCTGCGATGCGCATCGCCCCGGCGGGAATGCTGACGGAAAGCTTGCCGATCTTCATGTTTCCGCCGGTGACCGTGACGTCCATACAGGTGCTGGTCTCGGGATTGTCGATCGGACATGAATCCCAACCGCCGAAGGGGATCTCCGCTGCCGGGGCGGCTCCTGCAATGCTTGCTGACAAGCTTCCCACCGCAGCGGCGGTGGCGAACACAGTTGCGGTGGCGAGTGCGCCGAAAAGCCCACGCGACGTCGAACGTCGGGACATGTATTTCTCCTTTGGGTACAACCGACCAGTCGGGATTGTGATGATGAGTGACGGTAGTCACGTGTGACTTGGATGTACAGACAATTTGAAACAATTCCGACAAAAGTATTACTGCGATCGCCTCCGCTACTACTTGTGGCTGTGAGGATTGAAATTTGTTGCAGTGCTCTGTGTCTCGTCATTCACCCACGAATCGCTGTGAGGTGCTTCGACCCGAAAAGGCGTTCGTCGACGGGAATATCGGACTCCTGTCGAAATCGAGGGGCAATGTTTTGTCGGAGTCGCCAATGAGGGAAGTCAGGGCGAGTAACTTTGTCGAACAGCGGCTGATCGGTACTCCGGGCAGCTGCCCGAGAGAACGGATCGCCATGACGCTGATGCTGCCGCTCGACTCGATGTTCCTACTGATGGAGTCACGGGAGCATCCCATGCACGTCGGTGGCCTGTCGCTTTTCGTTCCGCCGGAAGGGGACGACGGCGAGTTCGCCAGGTCGCTCTACCGTTCGCTCACCGACGTCGACTCGATTCGGCCACTCTTTCGCCGCAAGCCGGTGCAGTTCTTGTCGAACTTCGCGCCGGTGCGTTGGACGGAGGACGCAGACGTCGATCTCGAGTATCACGTCCGGTTGCTCGCGCTGCCCAAGCCGGGTCGAGTCCGCGAGTTGCTCGAGCTGACCTCCATGCTCCACGGCACGCTGCTCGATCGGCATCGGCCGCTGTGGGAGGCGTACGTGATCGAAGGTCTCGCCGACGGCCGAGTTGCCGTGTACATGAAGACGCACCACGCGCTCATGGATGGTGTGTCTGCTGTTCAGGCGTGGTACCGCAGCCTCTCGTCGGATCCGCACGATCGACATTCGATGCCTCCGTGGGCGCAACGACCTTCTTCGGGGCGGGTTCGTGCCGGTCGCGGGCTGGACCTGCAGAGGCGGGTGGGCTCCGTGATCGAGACTGTGCAAGATGTGGTCGGGGTCGGCCCTGCGATAGTGAACGCCGCTGCCTCGGCAGTGAAGGACCACGTCGCACCGTTGCCGTTTGCTGCCCCGAAATCGATCTTCAACGTCCCGATCACCGGAGCGAGGCGTGTCGCCGCGCAGTCGTGGCCGATCGAGCGCCTGCGCAAGGTCAGCTGCGTTGCAGACGTGACGCTCAACGATGCGGTGTTGGCAATGTGCGCGGGTGCGCTACGGCGATACCTGATCGAACTGGACGAGTTGCCGGACAAACCGTTGATCGCGATGGTGCCGGTATCCCTTCGCAAAGGTGAAGAGGGTGAGGCTTCCGGCAATGCCGTAGGTGCGGTGTTGTGTGATCTGGCAACCGAATTGGCAGATCCGGCGGCCCGACTTCAGAGAGTTCACGACTCGATGAGTAGCGCCAAGTCTCTGATGTCGGGCCTGACGCCCCTGCAGATCACGGCGCTCAGTGCATTGAACGTCGCGGGTCTCGGGCTGCCGCTGATCCCTGGTTCATCCCGACTGATCACTGGGCGTCCAGTCTTCAATCTGGTGATTTCCAACGTCCCCGGCCCGACAACGACGCGCTATTGGAATGGCGCGAAACTCGAGAGCTGTTACCCGGCATCGATTCCGTTGGACGGGCAGGCGATGAACATCACCGTCATCGGCTACGCGGACACCATGCAGTTCGGGCTCGTCGGCTGCCGCCGCAATGTTCCGCACTTGCAGCGGCTCCTCGGCCATCTCGAGGAATCCTTGAGTGAGCTCGAAGCCGCCGCAGGTTGAATGCGTGAGGAAACCTCAGCTGACGGGGACCGCTCCGCGAGCGTTCGATACCAAGTGAGTGCCGATCTGAAGGAACGCGGGTACGAAGTTCGGGGTGTCGATTGCAGGCGAGAGGATGTGGGCTCCGAAATGCGCGACCACAAACTCCAGGTCGCGTGAGATCAAGAGCCTCTGGCCATGGATTCCGCTTGCCATGAACGATCCGAACGGATCATTGAGGATCCACCAGTAGTCGTGGTAGCTCATCGTCGCGGGGGAATCGACAGGGGCACGCGGGCTTCTGACCTCCGAAGGATAGCCTGCGGGCACTCCCGCGGTCATCGATCGCGCGATGTGCGGTGGGATCACCTGACGATCCTCGACGGCACCGTCACAACGAATCATCTCACCCACTCTGGCTACGTCTCGAAGGGTCGCACTGAATCCGCCCGCCGCCATTTCCGTTCCAGCGGAGTCGACTATGTAGAACGCATCTTCTTCGGCTCCGATTCTTGACCAGACCAGCTCACTGAGTAGTTCGGCGAGTGAAGTTCCGGTCACGCGGCGCAGTATTTCTCCGACAGTCTCGACATTGCCGTTCTCGTAGCGGAATTCGACGCCGGTCGGGCCCGCAGTGCGTGCCGTGGCGAGGTGCTCGAGAATGGTCTCCGGGCCGCGGTAATTCATGGGGCGCAGCTTCGGGGCGACTACGGCCCAGAAACGGCTGGCTTCGATGGTGCGATGGAACGGCCGACCGCCGTACGTTACATCAGTGCCCATGTGAAGAAGGTCCTGAATCCGATTGTCTCCGAACGCAGTTCCTGCCAACTCGGGAATGAATTTCGACGCCCGATCGTCGCGGTCGAACAATCCTTGTGCTTCGACCAGTGCAGCCATCAAACCGACGTAGGATTTCGCCATCGATGCATTGAGGTGCGGTTCGTGCGGTTTGCAACCGTGCAAGTAACTCTCATACACGATGCGTCCCCGATGTAGCACTGCGATACCGTCACTGTGCGCACCCGCGAGGAACTCGGACACCGTCTGCTTCGGCTGATCCGGAAGGTTCAACGTGACACCGGACAGATCCGTGTAGTCGGTCGGGAGGGTCCATTTGGGTCCGTCGCCGCGCCACACACGGCGAGTCGCAACCATCTCTCGTATGGTTGTGGCTTGTTGGCGCACGTCGGCCGGGTCGGTGAATCCGCGCGCCCAGGGGATGTCATCCGTTGCGATGTTTTGTGCCATCTGAGGTCTACTTCCGTCTTGATTGCCGAGTTGGAGTGTTGATTGCCGCGTTCGTAGTTGATGAACTGAATTGCCTAGTGCCGAAGCGCATTCTGTTCATGTAGGGGGTTGGCGGATGGCCCGGAGAGTAGGGCCGCACTGTCGCGGGCGTAGGGGCGATACAGTGCGCCTGAAGCGACCCCGTTGACGGTGGTCAGCACTACGGTGACGATGAAGAGCGCGCCTTGCAATCCGATTCTGTCGCCGAGAGTTCCGACCAAGACAGCGTATCCGGCGTAGGCCAGCGCTTCGACTGTCGAGACGGAGACGGCAAAGGCCAGGGCTCGCAGTTCCGGACGAACTACGGCCATGATAATCGGCCGATTGACCACTGGGACCTGACCTTGAAGGACGCCGACGATCCCGAACAAGACCGCGTAGGCGCCGATGCTGTTCCAGGAAATCTGCGTAGCGATCAGTGCTGCGGCCGCGAATCCGAGTTGGCTGGCCTGAAGCATGATGATGCGGCCGTTTCGGGGTCGTTTGACGTGTACGGCGTCGTTGACTCGTCCGCCGACGAACGTGCCGAGCAGATACCCGATTGCGAAGGGCGGTGCGATGATCGAAGCAGTTGCGGTCGTGAATCCGTGCTCCTCGACGAGAAATACGATGCTGAAGCTCATGATGACGTTCTGGCCCGAGAATGCGCGTTGCACGAGTAGGTATCGGAATGTCTTGATAGCGAGTAGCTCTCGTATCCCTTCGCGCCAGAATCTTGCTTTGGAGCCGAGATCGTCGGTGGTCGTCTGTGCGGGCGCATCGCCGGATTCAGGATCGTCGAGGAAAAGCATGACAAGCACACCGATGGCGATGCAGATTGCACCGGTGATGATGTATCCGTAGCGCCATCCATCTTCGAAGCGAGACAAAAGCCCGAATATCGGGGCGGTCGCGCCGGTGATGACGGCGACGCCGCCGTATACCAATCCCGTTGCGCGGCCCCTCCGGGCGTCCTCGTACAGATCTCCGAGGATGGACAATGCAATCGAGCCGGCGCCGGCGAAACCTGCGGCGCCGATCGCATAGAGGACGAGAAACTGAGTGAAACTGCCGGACAATCCGGCCAGGATTACCCAGACACCCCAGAACCCTGAACAGATGGCAAGTACCGACTTACGAGAATATCGTCGGGCAAGGAACGCCCAGGGGATTGCCGTGAAGACCCCGACGGCCTTGGCCACTGCAACGATCGTGCCGAGCGCCGCCGATGACAATCCCATGGCTTCGCGCATGAGCGGGAAGAGCACGGACGTCACGCTGCTTTCGGCGTTGTCCATTGCCGTGGAGCCGGTCAGGAGTGCGAGGTTCTTACCTCGCCGACTGCGTGGAAACTGAGTAGGTGCCGCAAGTTCTGTGGTCATTGTTCCCTCTCGAAAAATGCCGATGATTGCTTGGGCGCGGTGGGCAGCGCTCGGCGGTCGACTGTGCGCTGAGTCACAGTGAGCATTAATGGAGACAATATACATAAATAGACATACTGTCTATCTCTTTGTTCAAAGTTGGATGACAGTGCAGGTGCCGAGTCCCGCAACCGTGACGCCTACGGCCAAAGTCGCCATGACAATGAACGGTATTTCTCGAGAATCCTTGTCGTCCAGACTGAGTCGACGATGACGGATTGTCGTGCCCACGATGACTCCGGCAGTCGTAATGATGAGCGTGGCGAACACTGCGATTCGTAGAACGGACGGATGCAAAGCGATTTCGCGACCGGTGATCACTGACACAGTCACAGAGGAGAGGGCAGTTCGTCGCCAGGCGAGCACGGTTCGCTCGGGTTGCAGTCCGGGCGGCTCGTTTTTCGTCACAACACGGTCATCCCTACGCCGAGACCCGCAACGACACACACCCCACCGACGAGAAGCGCGATCATCGGTGACGTGGGTAAGGGAAGATCACGCCTCATCGCGGTTTGGACGGCCTTCCAGTGTCTGAGCGCGCCGAGCGCTACAGCCGACGCCACGACGGTGCACACGACTCCGAGCATTTTGTACATATTGTTGTCGTTTTCGGATACGTAGAACTGACCGACTGCGACGCCGCCTGCCAACAACCCCAACGCAGTTCGTATCCAAGCCAGAAATGTTCGTTCGTTCGCAAGACTGAATCTGTAGTCCGGTTCGTGATCGATCACGGTGATTGCCTCCGAAATGTCGAGTGCCCGCCAGGCCGTCACGTCGAGCGTATGACGACCTGGCGGGCGCGAAATTGGATACGACTGTCCTTGAATGATCTTCAGGTGGTGAGTAATTGACGCGCGATTCCGTTCTTCTGAATCTCGGAGGAGCCGGTCAGGATTCGGAACATCCTCAACCGCTGGAACAGTGATTCGACCTCCGAACCACGGATGACCCCGGCTTTTCCGTGAATCTGAACTGCGTGGTCGGCGATGGTGAAGGCCTTCTCGGCAACGAACAGCTTGCACATGAATGCTTCGGTACGCGGACTCCCACCGGCATCGAGTGTGGCGAGTGCGTCGTAGGTCATCGAGCGCGCAGCGTAGTAGTCGGTCGCCATGTCGGCGAGTTTGTGTTGGATGGACTGCAACATCGCAAGAGGAGCGCCCTGCACCTGGCGAGTCTTGCTGTACTCCAACGACAATTCCAGTGCACGGCGGGCTCCGCCGAGGACGGTGGGGCAGTGCAACAACCGGTTGACTGTGACTCGACCGAGTCCGATTCTCAAGCCTTCGCCCACATTTCCGAGAAGCTGTTCCGGCCCCACGTAGCAGCCGTCGAGGATGATGTCCGCTTCGATGTGCTGACCGGACATCGGGACGTCACCGTCCGCCACTGTGCAGCCAGGAGAATCCAAGTCGACCAGGAAGGCCGAGTACGAATCCGGTCCGTCGCCGTCGGATGCCATCTTTGCGATCAGGACCGAAAAGTCGGCGAAGGGGCCCGCGGACGAGAACACCTTGTGGCCGTTCAGGCGCCATCCGGCACCGTCCGGGGTAGCTGTGGTGAGCATGCCGCGAACATCGGAACCTGCGTCGTTCTCGGTGAGAGAAAAGCAGCACGCCTTCTCTCCTCGCAGCACCGGAATCAAGTACTTTTCCAACTGGTGCTCGGTGGCGTATTGAAAGATCGATCCCGCGCGGAGTGGGCCACCCATGTCTCCGAGCACGGACGTCGCGAGGACCCGCGGCGATGCACCGACCTCTTCTTTGAGTGCGGCGAGTTCGGTATAGGTGAGGTTCTGGCCGCCGAGTTCAGTGGGGAGGTGTATTCCGTAGAAGCCGAGTTCGCGGCTGCGTCTCCACACTGGCTCGAGTGTCTCACGGATGTAGTGGGATTCTTGAGTGAGACCCAATTCGGCTTCGTACTCGGCTAGTTCGCCGTCGAGATAGTCGCGTAGACGCTCGACGAGCGATTGAAGTCTTGGATTGTCTTCGTAGGTAGGGGTGAGAGCGAATGACATGTCTATTTCCTGTCAGTTGACGTGACGGTCAGCGGTGGTCCAGTAGGTCGCGCGAATCGCGCGGCGATCGATCTTGCCGTTTCGGTTGACAGGCAACGAATCTGCGAAGTCGACCGAACGTGGCTTCTTCATGCTTGCCAGACGCGTCGAGCAGTGCGCGATCAATTCCATTGCGGTGGTGTCAGTTCCATCTCTGGTCACGACAACAGCCTTGACTGCTTCGCCCCACTTCGGATCGGGAACTCCCACTACGCAGACTTCGGAAACGGCAGGATGTTCGTACAAAGCGGCCTCCACCTCGCTGCAGTAGATGTTGAATCCGCCCGAGATGATCATGTCCTTCTTGCGGTCGACGATGAACAGGTAGCCGTCTTCGCGGAAATAGCCGACATCGCCCGTGTGGACCCAGCCGTTCCTGAACGTCTCAGCCGACAGCTCGGGTTCGTGGAAGTATTCGCGGACACAGTCCGGACCACTGGCTACGATCTCGCCGATCGTGCCGGCCGGGACCTGTACGCCGTTGTCGTCGACCACGCGAACATCGGTGTCGTATGCCGGCCGGCCGCACGAGAGTAGAAGCTCAGGGTCGGATTCGATACCGCGCACCACGTCTTCAGCGGTCAAGACAGTGACGACGCTGGTCGTTTCGCCGAGCCCGTATCCCTGAATGACGATGGGACCGAACACCTTTACCGCGTCGCGCAACCGTTGTGGAGAAACCGGCGCTGCGCCTACGCCGATGCAGCGCAGAGAGCTCAGGTCGACTTCGGTAACCGACGGATGGTCCATCAGCAAGTTGAGCATCGTCGGGACCACCATGGTGGTGGTGATCCGCTCACGTTCGATGGTCTGCAGGAACGTCCTCGTGTCCCATGCCGGCAGGATCACCACTGCGGCGCCCCTGGCGAACATTCCGAGCATCACCATGCCGGAAGCGTGTGTGATCGGGCCGGGGGCGAGGTAGCGATCACCAACAGTCGGCGCGCCTTCGGGGCTCATCAGTCGCTTGCGCATGTTCGCCAAGCGGTTGCCGTGACTCTGGACCGCAGCCTTGAGCTTGCCGGTGGACCCGGATGTGTAGTTGAGGACAGCCGGGGCGTCAATGTCGACGTCCACCTCGACGTTGTCTTCGCTGCCCCTTGTCGTCAGTTCGTGATAACTGTCCGCGCCGGGAGTCGAAGTGCTGTAGTCGATCACCCTGCAGTTCAGCCCTGCGTCGGCGACGACCTTCAGCGCCATCTCGGCATGGGCGGGGTCGACGAAGAGGACACGCACATCGGCGTCGGCGAGGATATGCCCGAGTTCGTCGGCGCCCAGTCGTGCGTTGATCGGCACCCTGACGAATCCTCCCTTGTACAAGGCCATTTCGGTCACTACGAGTTCCCCGCAGTTTCCGGCAAAGGTTCCGATCATGTGTCCGGGCCGTGTCCCGGTCACTGCGAGAGCGGACGCGAGACGGTTTGCGGCCGTATCGAGCTCGCTGTAGGTCCACCGGCCTTCGCCGCAGACAAGGGCTTCGAGATCGGGGTAGTAGCTGGCGCTTCGGGCGAGATAAGTACCGAGGTTCATGGACATCTCCAGAGAAAATCGACATCACGAATGTTAATGGACAGTCTGTCTATATTCGATCGTCCTGTCAATGTTGAACTATGCTTCGTACAACAGTGCGAAGGAAGGGAACCCAATGCCTCCAGAAGACAGACGTGTCCGGCGTACCCGACGATTGCTGCGGGATGCCTTGGTCTCGCTCGTTCTGGAACGGGGATATGCCGGGATCACCGTCGAAGACATCACGGACCGTGCAGATTTGGGTCGGGCGACGTTCTACAGTCACTACACCGACAAAGACGATTTGCTCGGTCAAGTCGTGTCCGATCTGGCCGATGACCTGCAAGAGCGGCTCGGTCCACTCATTCCCGCCTCTTCGATCGGATTCACCGGCAAGCCTGTGCTCGAGATGTTCAGGCATGCCGCTGAGGAACGTGACGTCTACCGTGTGATCCTGCGTGGTGAGGGGGATGGCAAGGCGCTGCGAAAGTTCGTCGAAGACCGCAGCGTCGCCGCTGTGCGGATATTTTCCGCACGGGCAGAAGCGCTCGGGGTTACTCCGCGAATCGACATCGAAGTACTCTCGCGGGCATGGGTGGGTGAACAGATCGCGGTCATGCAGTGGTGGCTCGAGTCCGACCCGCCACCGCTGACGCCGGAAGAAGTCACCGAGATGCTGCTCGAACTTTCGTTGCGGGGACGCTACTGGTCTTCGGGTTTCGACGGCGAATTGAAATCCGAATAGCCGCTGTCACGTCTCGCCGTTGCCGCGGCGGCTTCGTCGAGAACCGACTCGGTGTGCTCGCCCACGTACGGAGTCGGAAGTCGAAAACTGTTCAGTCCCAAGCTGAATTGCGCCGGGAATCTCATCTGGGGCCAGCTTTCTCCGTTTTCGGTCGCGACCTCGCTGAACAGGTTTCGAGCGACGACATGGGGATCGCTCATCAGCTGTCCGGCGTCGGTGAACACCGGCGCCCATGGGGCATTGATCGCAGTCAACGATCTTTCCCACCACTCGTATGTGTGCGTACCGAAGGTGGTGACCAGGAGTTCCCGCAACTCAGCCTTGTGCTGTGTTCGGGTCCATCGATCGTCGAAGCGCAGTGTGTTCAGTGCTGGAAACTCAGCGCTGAATGCTGTGCGGAACTCGATCCAGAACCTGTCTTCGAAAGTGGCAAGTGAAAGCAAGCAACCGTCGGAAGTCTCGAAAATGTCGTTGTCTCCCTGGACGGTCGGTGAATCGGTAGGGTTCTCGATATCGCGGATCATGAGCGCGAAAGGCGCGCACCACGCGGTTGCAGCCTCGGCGAGGGAAATGTCTATGTGTTGTCCGCGTCCGTGCTTGTCCACGCTGGCGAGAGCAACCGAGATGGACAGTGCTGCGTACATCGAACCCACCAGATCACCGGCCCGGATACCAGGGCGAGTGACGACTCCGTCGGTGCACCCGGGAACTGCGAAAAAGCCGGAAAGGCCGAGGAAGTTCAATTCGTGCCCCGGCTTGTCGGCATAGGGTCCGGACTGCCCGTAACCGGTGATCGAACATAATACGATGCGTGGGTTGGCTTTTCGAAGTGCGTCGTAGCCGAGCCCCATGCCTGCCAGTACCTGTGGCCGGAACCCCTCGACCACTGCATCCGCAGTCTCGACCAGTCGAAGGAACGTCTCCCGATCGGATTCGAGACGGAGATCGAGCGCGATCGATCGCTTGTTCCTGTTCAACGAAGCCACCCGTTCACCAGCTGCCCGCGTGGGATCAGGTCGCTTCGGGTTCTCGACCTTGACCACGTCGGCGCCCAGATCTGCGAGCAGCGTCGTCGCAAACGGGCCGGGCAGAAGGCGAGAGAGGTCGAGAACGCGCTTGCCGTGTAAGAAACTCCATTCCGACGTGTTGTCGCTGTCCATGTTCACACTCCGAAGACTGTCGAGGCAGTAGCCGATAACGCCAAACCCTCATCGGCACGGCATTGTTCGTAACTGCTGGATCCCAGGATGATCAACCTGATCGATAATTGGCAGACTATCGATTAATGAACAGGATGTCTACGAATTGATTGCGGCGAGGTTTTGTTCTGCTTTGTAGACGCGACGCTCAGCAACACGGAGTTCCTTCTCGGATTCTCGAACCGCAGCGTCACTGGTCTTCTCGGCGTTCCGTGCGAACTGCCGTTGCTGCTCAGCGTGCTCGAGTTCGGTGCGCAGTTCTTCAACGCGCCGTTCGACGTCGGAGAGCGTCGTTCTGGCTTCCTGGAGTTCGGCGGTCTCGGACTTCACCCGGCGGCGGATCTCGTCGGCCTGCGCCGTGGCTTCCTTCAATTCTGCTTTTGCTCTGGCTTGTTCGGCCTTCGGTTCCGGAGTTTTCGACTTCGGAGTCGTCGGCTCTTCAATCGCGGCGTGCTGCGGTGATTTCTCATTCACCACGGCGAGCCCGGCGGGTCCGAAACCGCTGTAACTCGCCGCGGTCACGACCCGTCCGAGTCGAACCTGCGCGGCAGTCTCCTCATCGGCCAGAGCGGCATTGAGGGTCTGCGCGACATCACGTAAAGCATCCTCGCCGACGCTTTTTCCCCGTGAAGCCGCGATCTCGCCGGATTTGTGGGCGAGACTCCGCACCACCTGCTGCCTCTGTGTCGTCAGCCGTCGCAAGTCCGGGCCCGAGAGATGGCGTTGAGCATCGCGTAGCGATTCGCCAAGCGCGAGAAGTGCATCCAGATCCTCTGGTGCATCGCGCGAGATGAGATTGACCAACCACCCCACGGTGGTCGGCTTCCGAAGTTTGCCGATTTCCGCGGCCAATGTGCGGTCGTTGTCCTCCCGGGCGGCCTTCACATGATGTGTACGTGCCTCGACGAACTCGCCGGGGTCGAGCCCGTACAGTTCGTTGGCGACATCATCGAGGGTCACGTATCCATATTGGCACTCGGAACGGTTACATGTGGCAAGGCGGAAGGTATCGCACGGTAGGTACTCCGCCGGGACCGTCCAGGCGAACCTCGGCGTCGACCTGGTAGACCTCGGCTATCAGGTCAGCGGTGAGGACCTCGGTCGGGCTTCCGTGGGCAACGATGGATCCCCGGTTCAGCATCACTATCGAATCGCAGAACATGGCGGCCAGATTCAGATCGTGCAATGCCATGATCGTGGTGGTGGGGAGGCGTCGCACGAGCGCGAGCAATTCGAGTTGATGGTTGATGTCCAGGTGATTGGTCGGCTCGTCGAGTAGCAACTCATGAGGTTCCTGAGCGAGGGCGCGCGCGATCTGGACGCGTTGGCGCTCCCCGCCGGACAGGGTGTGCCACGACCGGTCCAGCATGCCGGCGAGATCGGTGTGTTCGATCGCTGCCCGGACGGCGTCGCGATCGGAATCCGACTGCCCACCCCACAGTCCGCGGTGCGGTGTGCGTCCGAGTTCGACTACCTCCGCGACCGTCAGATCGATCTCGGTGTTGCTGTGCTGATCAACGGTCGCGATCCGACGCGCGACGTCGCGGCGTTTCCAGTCGGACAACGGGGTTCGGTCCAGGGTCACGACACCGGACGTCGGACGATTGTGCCCGGCAAGCAGTTTCAGCAGCGTCGATTTCCCCGAACCGTTGGGGCCGAGAAGCCCCACCGTACTTCCGGTTGTAGGCGAGACGTCGAGGTCGTCGACGATGAGCGCCCCGCCGACCCGCCAACTGACGCCGGTAGCTTCGAGTGTCATGGCCTGGCCTTCCGTCTCCAGAGGATGACGGCAAACGCAGGCACACCGACCAGCGCGGTCACCACACCGGCCGGGAGTTCCTGCGGCGCAATGGCTGTGCGTGCCACAGCGTCGACCCAGACAAGGAAGATGGAGCCGATCAGTGCGGACGCGGGCAGGAGTCGGCGGTGGTTCGAACCGACGAGAGCCCGCGCCGCGTGCGGGAGGACCAGGCCCACGAAGCCGATGGCACCTGCGACGCTCACGATCACCGCGGTCATCAAGGCTGTTGCCAACAACAGGGTCACACGCACCCGCCACACGTTCACCCCCAGCGACGACGCCGCGTCCTCGCCGAAGGCAAAGGCGTCGAGTGCGCGGGAGTGAGTCAGACAGACCGCGAGGCCGACTGCGACCACCGCAGCGCAGAGTGCGACGTCGAGCCAGTCGGCGCCGCCGAGTGAGCCCAGGAGCCAGAACATCACGCCGCGGGTCTGCTCGGGATCGGCCGAGGTGATGACGATGAACGAGGTGAGCGCGGAGAACAGTTGGGTCGCGGCGACACCGGCCAGGATCACCCGATCCGGCGTGCCGCCGGCCGCATGGGCGAGCAGCAACACAAGGGCGAAGGAGATCACCGCGCCGATGAAGGCGCCGCTCGACAAGCCGATCACTCCCGACCCGACTCCGAGGATCACGATCAGTACGGCACCGGTCGAGGCGCCGGACGAGATACCGAGGACAAACGGATCGGCCAGCGGATTGCGAAGCAGCGACTGCATGATCGCACCGCACAACCCGAGACCGGCACCGCAGAGCGCGGCGAGCAGGGTACGCGGCAGACGGAGGTCCCAGACGATGCCGTCACGAATAGGGGTGACGTCCGCCGCGGTACCGCCGAGATGGCCGACGACGATCGAAGCCACCTCACCGACCGACAGACCGGCGGGCCCCAACGTGATCGCCACGGCAGCCGATCCGGCCAGCGTGACAACACCGATCATCCACAGCAGGGTGACGGTCGTCGGGTTGTCACGCAGCCGAACTCTTGTCGTCATCTCACGCCGTAGACCACGTAGTCGTCGAACAGTTGCCAGACCGTCCCCGACTCCCGAAAACCTGCTTGCGCGAGCGCCGCCAACTGGAAGTCGACGGCCGTGGGCGCAGTGGCGTCACGTCCGGCGAATCTGCGCTCACGCTCGTCGGTCAGTGCCCCGATGCCGTGAGTGGCCCGCAACTCGTCCCACCAGCTCTCCCACTCGGGAGCGCCCGCAGCAAAGGCGGAGTGTTGCGTCTGCTCGTCGTGAGCCTTCGCCCATCGCCCGATGACAGGGAAGCGGCTGTCGAAACGAAAGTGATCACCATTGAGCAGGACTCCGTCCGGACTCAGCAGTTCGCGGCACTGCCGGTACACCTCGACGAGTTGCTGCGGTTGCAACCAGTGAAGCGCGGTTGTCGACACTATCGCCTGAACCGGCGCAGCCACCGAATTCGGCCAATCGGCTCCCGCCAGGTCTGCGTCGATCAGCTGCAGTCGGTCACCGAAACGCGTCGACGACTGGCGGGCGAGCTCCAGCAGCATCGGGTCGTAATCGATCCCCACAACGCTCGCATGCTCGAACTTCTCGAGAATCCGGGCGCTCAGTGAACCCGGCCCGCAGGCCAGGTCGACAACCGTGAACGGGGTGTGCGCGTGCTGCAATTCGAGAACGTCGAGAATCACGTCGAAGCGCTTCTCACGGTCGGCGATGTATGCCGCCTGCTGGTCGTCCCACCGACGCACCAGTTCACAGATCTCCGCGGACATCTAGACCACACCCAACTGGCGCAGCCCGTCGGAGAGCTGTTCGATGCCACCGACATTGCGGATCGAGGGATCCATCGTCGTTCCTTCGAGGATGATGTAACGCTTGTTCTTCACTGCGGTGAGCTTGCTGGCGACCGGGTCCGATTCGAGGAACGCGATCTTGTCTGCGGCACTGTCGCCGTCTCCACCGCGGTCGAGATCTGCGAGCACCAGCACGGTCGGGTCTCGATCGAGCACACTCTCCCAACCGATTTCGGGCCAATACTGCTTGTTGTCGTCGAAGGCGTTCTTCGCACCCACCGCGTCGGTCATGATTCCCGGTGCACCGCAGCACCCGGCGAAGTACGGAGTCTTCGTGGCTGCGTACCACCACGCCAGCGTCACGTTCTCAGCTCCCAGTGCCGCCGTGGCGGTGGCCGCGCGATCCTTCAAACTCTCGGTGAGCTCGACACCTTTGTCCTTGGCATCGAACAGTGTTGCCACGTCGTCGATTTCGTCGTACAAGTCGTCGAGCGTGAGGGCCTTGCTCTGCT
Source organism: Rhodococcus sp. YL-1 (assembly GCF_001942025.1). Taxonomy (NCBI): domain Bacteria; kingdom Bacillati; phylum Actinomycetota; class Actinomycetes; order Mycobacteriales; family Nocardiaceae; genus Rhodococcus; species Rhodococcus sp. YL-1. Next base: position 1,270,365 of record NZ_CP017299.1, read on the forward strand.
CGGCATCCTGACCGGTGCACTCGCTGGGTGACTGATATGTCGCGACACCGAGGTCGGTGAACTTGATCCGGTCGGCGATGCCCTCCGAGGTGAACGTGTAGTTGAACGTCGTGTAGACCATGTCCGGTTCGCGTTCGAGGACACTTTCGAATGACGGGAACTCGGTGTCGAACGCCTGGACCTGACCACGCGCCTCGCGCAGTTCTGGGAGGACATCGTCATCGCTCATGGCGTACCCGGCCATCCGGTCCTGCACTCCCAGCGCGAACAGCATCTCTGCTGCAGGTTGATTTACCGCGATTGCCCGTTCGATCGGTCGCTCCACCGTGACGTCTCGGCCACAGTTCTGGACTGTCACGCGCGATTGTTCGGAAGAGTTGGATTGTCGGGCAGCACTGTCGTCGGAGGAGCAGGCAACCAACGACGCGCTCAACAGGGCAGCGACGGCGGCGGCGGGTAGGCGAAGTCTGGACAGACGCATGGAATCTCGTTCTCGCAGGGGCTCGTTCGCGGAGCCCGTTACCGTGTGAACAGGCGCCTGTTGACCCCTGCTGCCAGCCGGTATTCGGACTCGAGATCGCCCCACCCGAGCGCCTTCCCAGATTCTCATCCAGTGGCGTAAGCCCGGGCGGTCACCCTCACCGCTGCGCGTCAGTTCCGGATTCACACCGGATTCCCTGACCCCCTGTGTGGAGGTCCGCTGGCACAGAGGAACTTATCACCGCAGTGCACCGCCGGTCAGGTCGGCTGGTGTGAGGCAATCAGATCTCGATGGCCAGGTCGTCGATGTCGGTGAGGGTTCCGCCGTCGGCGAGGATGCGCTCGTAGTTCTCGCGTCGACGGAGGTCGATTTCGGTGTTGCTGACGCCCTCCTTCCAATATCCGAATATCGCGACGTCGTTTTTGTCGAGTCCGACGGTCGATCGAAAGTGCTTCCGGATTGCGCGCATCTCGTTGCGTTCACCGGCGCCCCACACGACGTAGCTCGCGGGATTGGCGAGCTCGCGTGCTCGTACCGCCAGTGGGCCGTCGGGCTCGGCCGGATCTGCGCTCACGCGGTGAAGCTCCAGGCCGGGGAGGGCGGGCAGTTCGGCGAAGGCGACCTCGTCATCTGTTGTGACCCAGCCGATTCCGACGACGTCGGTAGGTAACTGCTCGATGATCGAGTGCAATGCGGGTATTGCGGTGCCGTCCAGAAAAAGTGCGATACGTCGACCAGGAACATCAGGGATCAAGAAGTGTGGCCGCGGACCGGTGAGGCCGAAGGTGTCACCGACGGCCAACGCTGCTGCCCACCTCATCATCGGACTGGTCTGTCCGTGCAGGACCACATCGACGACGATCGATCCGCTCGCTGAATCGTAGGAACGCACCGTGTACACGCGCGAAGCGTCGTCGAAGGCCGGCCCGAGATTCATGCGTACGGTCACATTCGGGCGTGACCAGGTCGGATCGTCGGTCGACTCCGTCAAACGAGCCGTGATCCGCAGCAGGTGATCGCTCGGTCGCCCCATCGCTTCGACGATCGCGAGAACGTCGTTGAGTCCGCGATTGTGGTCAGCGGTCCGTAGGACGGTCGTCGGGGGAGTTGTTGTGCGCGAGGCGTCTGCATGTGTCATCGACTGTGCTCCTGGATCGGGTTTTCGGGATGCCGCCAGGTTAGTGCTGCCTAAGTCGAGCGAGTTGTCCAGAAGTGACATCTGATTACCTGAATGATTCGGGTCTCGAAACGACGCGGTTGAGCGAGTGGTGCCGGCGCTGCTACCGTGCCTGTGATGTCCATACGCCGCTGTTCTCTCGCTTCCGGCCGTGCACTGCGCACGGCCCGATTCGGCGTAGCGACTTTCCGACGTGGGCGTAAGGCGATCGACCGCCGCCCGTCCGGTCTTGTCTGGATCGAAAGAGCCTTGGCCGCACCGGCCGGATCCGTCTGACATTCGCCACTTCGGCGAGCATTGCCTCGCCGAGATTTCGCAGTGCCACACCTGTTGCAGTGCTGCGCATTTCCCGTACCTGAAGTTTCTCGCGGGTGAGTTGTGAGTGTCGGCGCCACCGAGCCTGGAATGCCAGCCAACTCGTTTTCGTGAAAGGTACACAGCAATGAATCGTTTCGAAGGTCGTCGTATTCTCGTCACCGGCGCAGGATCTGGAATCGGGCAGGCCACCGCGCTGCGGTTGCTCGCCGAAGGTGGCCGCGTGGTCGCTGCAGACATCTCCGAGCAGGGTTTGGCGAACACCCGGAAATCGGCAGAACATGCTTCGACGGAGGATCGCCTCGACACCGTCGTCGTCGATATCGGTGACGAGAGTTCCGTCATCAAGGTTGTGGGTCAGGCGATTTCGACTCTCGGGGGATTGGACGTACTGGTCAACGCCGCCGGGATACTGCGTGGTGGGCACACCCACGAGACCTCGCTGGACCTGTGGAATCAGGTGCTCTCCGTGAATTTGACGGGCACTTTCCTCGTCACCCGCCAGGCACTGCCGGCTCTCCTCGCCACCGCCAACGCAGTCGTGGTGAATTTCAGTTCCACCTCCGCGGCCTTCGCGCACCCGTACATGGCCGCGTACGCCGCAAGTAAGGGAGGAATCCAGTCCTTCACTCACGCACTGGCTCTCGAATACGGCAAGCAGGGTCTGCGTGCCGTCGCGGTGGCTCCAGGCAGTGTGAAGAGCGGGATCACCGACACTACGGCGTCGTACTTGCCGGAAGACACCGACTGGTCGCTCTTCGGCAAGTTGTCACCGATTCTGAGCACTGATCTGGAGTCCGGTGGTGCCCCCATGGCCGGGCCGGAAAGTGTTGCGGGAGTTATCGCGATGTTGGCATCCGACGATGGTGCCTTCATCACGGGCACGGAGATCCGGATCGACGGCGGCACACACGCCTGATTCTGAGTCCGTCTGACGGCCCGCACAGGCAGGCCGTCAGACGCGAGCCGTCATTCTTGCGAGCGAGTGATGGCGGGACGACGTAGGACTGATCGAGCACGGCGGGCGAAGGTTCGTACATTCTCAGTACCGGTCGGAAATCCCCGCGCGGTGCGGGCAGCCAGTTTGCCTTCGCCGTGGGATCTTTCGGCTCCTCGTGGCTGATCGTGATCGTCAACGCACCGTCGGCGTCGTGGACGATTCCTGGAGTGCGGTCGCCGATCGAGTATCGGTCGACGGGGTTCGCCACGAGGAAGAAGTCCGGCACCGAGTACATCGTCAGCGACCAGAAGGCGCTCACCGGCGGAGTGGGGTCGAGTCTTATTGTGTAGGTCTGGTTTCCGTTCAACTGCTCGCCCTGATCGTCGACGTAGGTCATGATGTACGCCGCTTCGTAAGGGTGGTTGCCCCACAGCCCGCCCTTGGCAGCCGCGGCGCGTTCGACGATGCGCAACTTGGGATCGGCGATCTTGAATTGTGGATCGTCGATTGTGCCGACCTCGAAGTAGTCGAGGTTGTAGTCGAAGGCGTGGAATGTGAGCTTCCATCCGTTGACTTCGGGGCTGGAGCCTTTCGTGAGGGCCTCGAGCAGGTTCTTCTCACCGATCGTCAATCCGTCAGCCAACGCGGCTGCCTCGTCGGCAGACAGCGATACGTAGGGAGAGGCCCCGTGCTCGGTGATTCCGATCAGGGAGAAGGAATCCTGGAGTTCTCGATCGCGCGGGGCCGGCGGAAACGCCTGTGACCAGATGCGGAGTTTCTCGAGGAACAGGAGGTCCTGGCTTACCCCGGGTTCGGGCACTGGGAGACCCGCCGAGTTTCCGGTGGAGTCGACGACGGTCAGCGTGGTGGCGTCCTGCAAGGCGTGCACCGCAGGGAGGTCGTCGTCGCCACCGCATGCCCACCGGCCCACGATCGACGCAATGTTCGTGGGAAATCTGATCACCGTGGTCTGGTCCGCCGGGGTTCCCGTCCAGGTGGGTGGGACGAGAAGGAAGTCTCCGCTCTTCGTGCCGGTGGCCCGATGCCCGACGTAAGCGAAATTGTTTGTCCAGGCGTCCACGAACTGGAGGACGTAGTAACGGCCATCGGTATCGGGGACGTGCAGCGCAACGGGGCCGACAGAGAGATCGATCTGCGCCATGGAATACACGGTGTCGTTGTTGATCGTGACGAAAGTGTCTGCCGGCCCGGCCAGTGTTCGGGCGTGGCTGAAGGTGTTGAAAGGTGCGGCGGGGTTCGCTCCGACACCGTTGTGAACATACCGATGGACCTGGTCGAGATTGAAAACGAGGGGAAATCCGTAGATATACGCCTGAGCTGCAAGCTCGGTGCGACTGGTGTCTGTCATCTCTGCCCTCTCGTCGTGCACGTCGGTTCGAAGTCCACCCTGCGGGAACCCTGCCGTCGGGGCATCACCCGCCGAGGGTGACGACGGTAGAGGGAGAAGACATGTCGGATCAGGAGAGTGCGGCATTGGTCGCTGTCGCAGACGAGTGGAACGTCGCGATGTGCTCGAACGACGCCGAACGGATCGGCGATTTCATGGCAGACGACTGGGTGATCGTCTCGGAATCCGGAGTGTCGACCAAAGCGGAGTTCCTGGGTTTCGTGGCCTCGGGCGACCTGACTCATTCGGCGATGGACCGCGCCGGGAGCGCTCGCGTGCGTTTCTTCGGTGACGTCGCACTGTTCACCACGCGGATCGTCAATACCGCGCACTACGGCGGCAGACAATACGACGCTGACGAGTGGACCACCGACGTGTTCGCGCGGCGAGACGGTCGTTGGTGCTGCGTGTTGAGCCACATCACGCCGGCGGTCGAGGCGAAGATCGAGGACGTGGAACTATGACGTAGAGATAAGAGAAAGGCTGATGTTTTAACGGTGACACTATTGGGTAGTAATACGAGTTTCGCATTTATGAATGTATTTATCGGATTTATCGATTGTGAAGTTTCTGTAGTAGCGTCAGTTGAGTAGATCATTTTGATACGCATACCGGATGAGGTTCTCACATGATTGTTCTCGGCATTATTCTGGCGTTGATCGGCTTTTTCACGGGGTTGAGCATTCTGACCACCGTCGGCATCATCTTGGTCGTCGTAGGTGCAGTTTTGTCCATCCTCGGTGCTACCGGGCGCGCAGTGGGCGGACGAAAAGTCTGGTATTGATCAATACTGCGCGAGTAGCTGAGAAGGCGGTACCCGATCTCTTCGGAGAGCGGGTACCGCTTTTTGTGCTCCAACTGGTTTTCGGTCTCTCTACCCCAAATTATCGATCTGAGCGGCATCGGGTAAACATGAAGGATGCTTTCTCGAGACCATGACGAAGAGAAATCTGCCGAGCGATTCAGATTCCCTCGCAGATGGAATCAGGTTGACGAATCGCGCCGCGGTTTGGTGTTGGCGTGGGTGGCCTTCACGTTGACGTTCGGCGGAGCACGTCTGGTGACGTGGTTGATCCAGATCGACACCAGAGACGTCGGCGACATCAGCGCCGGTGGCACTCATCTGCATCACTATTTATGGGGAATTCTGCTGTTGGCCGGGGTGGCGATCTTCGGACTCGTAGACCGAAGCCCTCGCGCAAGAACATGGATGGGCATCGCGTTGGGCATCGCACTCGGGCTCATCGTCGACGAGGCTGCGTTACTGATCACTCTCGACGACGTCTACTGGCAGAGCGACGGTTGGCCCAGCATCGCCATCGCTGTGTCGATCATCGGAGTGGTAGGAACCGGTCTCGCGCTGACCCGAAGCGGAGCGGAGAAGCCTCGAGGTTGATCCGGCCACGGCACGGGTACTCACTCCCGTGCCGGGAAGTCGCGCGGATCGTGAGGTGGCTTGAATGGATCCCAGTTCCGCGGACACCTCACCGGACTCCGACAGTGAAGTCAAAGCGGCAGATCCGATGGCGGAAGCCGAACGTGAAGCCGCAGCATTGGCGACTCCCGTCCGGCCGCTGGGCGAACCGGGGCCGAGATTCGATCGTCGTTCACCGTTCTTCATCGGTCTGAGCGCGGCGGCCGGTGTTGCCGTGACGTACGCGGTGATCGAAGTGCTCCTGGCGGCGCGAGGCATGCTGATCCTGATCGTGGTCGCGCTGTTTCTCGCGGTGGGCATCGAACCGATGATCGTCTGGCTGGAGCGGAGACATTTCCGGCGCTGGATCGCAGTCACCGTGGTACTCCTCGGAATTGCAGTGATGTTGGCGCTGTTTCTGGTTGCTGCGATCACCCCGCTGGTCGAGCAGGGACGTCAGTTCGCATCACACGCTCCCGAACTTCTGACACACATTCGTGACCGGTATCCGATCGTCAGCGACCTCGACGAGAAGTATCACCTCGAGGAGCACCTCACCACCCAACTGGACGGTTCGGGGTCTGCGCTCGCGACGGGTTTGCTCGGAGCGGGGCGGGCGGTGTTCAGCGCAGTCGCCGACGCTGGAATCGTTGCTGTACTGACGACGTACTTCTTGATCGACTACCCACGAATCCGCACGAATCTGTATCGGCTGGTGCCACATTCGCGGCGGCCACGAGCAATCGCCATCGGTGATCAGATACTGGCAGGTGTGGGTGGGTACGTCCTCGGCAATGTTCTGATCTCCGTGATCACCGCAGTGTGCACCTTCGCGTGGTTGTTGATCTTCGACGTGCCGTATCCGTTGATCCTGGCGCTGCTGGTCGCTCTGCTCGATCTGATCCCGATAGTCGGTTCCACGATCGCAGGGGTTGTCGTCGCCCTGGTCTCCCTGACAGTCTCTGTCCCAACGGCATTGGCGACAGTTGCGTTCTTCATTGCGTTACGTCTGCTCGAGGACTACCTGCTCGTTCCGAAGATCATCGGGAAGACGGTGGCGGTCCCGGCACTGGTGACCGTTGTCGCGGTTCTGTTGGGTGGAGCGTTGCTCGGTATTGTCGGTGCGTTGCTGGCGATTCCGGTCGCTGCGGCCTTGCTGCTGCTTGCAAGGGAGACGCTCTTCCCGCGCCTCGACGCTTCTTGACCGGCTTCTATCGGACGCTTCGCGCGCGACGCCGAGAACCAGGATTCGGCTTGGGGCACATCCGAGTCGGGATGGTTTCTCCCTCGGCGGTGATACGGAATACCGAGACTTTCTCGCTACAACCGTGATTCAGATCGACCGCGTATGCGATTGCGGCGCGATCCGAGACGAAATCTTCCATCACCGTTGTACCGTCCGGTAGTTCGATTCTGTAGTTTTCCATGACTTACACAACCTTCTTTCGCTAAGACGATCCTACCCGGCTCGAGAAGTGGCAAACCCGTGGAACACAACGTGCGACAGTCGTCTTCGTGCCTTGCCGGTGCAATGTTTCGACACCTCGCCTGCTGGGTAGTGAGAGTCGGTCAGCCCGCTCAGGCGGTACGTATCGAACCACGGAGGATCCGCGCAATGAGCGCAGTATCGAAAGCGATGTACAAGCCACTCTCACTGGCGACCAGCGTCCTGGGCGGCATCTTGGCCGGCGCTGTCTTCCAGCAGGTGTGGAAGCGCATCGGTGACGACAAGAATGCGCCCGAGCCCAAAGACTTGAGCAGGTCGAGCAAGGAAGTCCTGATCGCCGCAGCCCTGCAGGGAGCCATCTTCGCTGTTGTGCGAGCCGCAGTGGATCGTGCGGGGGCAAAGGGCTACCGGGCCCTTGCTCATGAAGATCCTCGGTAGGGACGCCCGGTTCGGTTCGAGTTCAGTCGACGACGGCCGCGATTGCCTCGATCTCGACCAGTTGATCGTCGTAACCGAGAACGGTCACACCCATCAGAGTGCTCGGGGCGTCGTGATCACCGAACGCGTCGCGGACTACCTCCCACGCCGCAACCAGGTCGGCTTGATTGCTCGACGCCACCAGGACGCGGGTGTTGATCACGTCGGTGATGGACGCGCCCGCGTCCGAGAGAGCTGTTCTCAGGTTGTCGACGGCCTTGGCTGCCTGTCCTGCGTAGTCACCGATGGCGGCAGTGGAGCCGTCCTCGTTCAACGGGCAGGATCCGGCCAGGAAGATCAGTCGTGCATCGGCGGGAGCCGTTGCTGCATAGGCATATTCAGCCACCGAAGAGAGTGACGTGGAACGGATCAGAGTTACCGACTTCGACATTATTTCCCCAAGGAATAGTAAAGTTTTGCAGCGAGTCTTTCACAGCACGCCAGGGGTTGCCAATTCATCGTCGGACCCATCCCTTCAGTCGGCAGCTACGAATGACTGCCAATGAGCCGAGAAGAAGAGCACACAGCACCTGTCGACGAGTGGCTGACGACCAAACAGGTTGCAGCACTGTTCCACGTCGACAGGACCACGGTGTCCAGATGGGCGAGGGAGGGCAAAGTCGGCACTCTGAGAACGCTTGGCGGGCATCGGAGGTACCGGCGATCGGAGATCGAGACGTTGCTGCGTAACCGCTCGACGACGCTCGATCACCAATAACCTTCGGCACGAAACAGACAGGTCGCCGAGCATGATGAGGGCTCGGCGACCTGTCTGGTCAGCAGGAAGTAATCAGGCCTTGGGGACGCGGACGATGAGTGCGTCGCCTTGTCCGCCGCCGCCGCAGAGTGCGGCTGCGCCGATGCCGCCGCCGCGGCGTTGCAGTTCGAGGGCGAGGTGCAGGGCGATGCGGGCGCCGGACATGCCGAGGGGGTGGCCGACGGCGATGGCGCCGCCGTTGACGTTGACCTTGGCGGGGTCGAGGCCGAGTTCGCGGGTGGAGGCGATCCCGACGGCGGCGAATGCTTCGTTGATTTCGACGAGGTCGAGGTCGGTGGGGTCGATGCCTTCCTTCGCGCAGGCTTTGGCGATGGCCCGGGCGGGTTGGGACTGGAGGGTGGAGTCGGGTCCGGCGACGACGCCGTGGGCGCCGATTTCCGCGATCCAGGTCAGGCCGAGTTCTTCGGCTTTGGTTTTGCTCATCACGATCACGGCGGCGGCGCCGTCGGAGATCGGGGAGGCGGAGCCGGCGGTGATGGTGCCGTCCTTGCTGAACGCGGGACGCAGTTTGCCGAGGGATTCGGTGGTGGTGTCGGCGCGGATGCCTTCGTCCTGGGCGAAGACGATGGGCTCGCCCTTGCGTTGGGGGATGGAGACGGGGACGACTTCGTTGTCGAAGAGGCCGTCTTTCCAGGCGCGGGCCGCGTTCTGGTGTGAGGCGGCGGCGAAGGCGTCCTGCTCGGCGCGGGTGATGTGGGCGGTTTCTTGTTGGTTGACTTGTTCGGTGAGCAGGCCCATGGCCTGGTCGGTGAAGATGTCGTGGAGGCCGTCGTAGGCCATGTGGTCGCGGAGGGTGACGTCGCCGTATTTGAAGCCTTCGCGGCTTTTTTCGAGCATGTGGGGTGCGCGGGACATCGATTCCTGCCCGCCGGCGACGACGATGTCGAATTCGCCGGCGCGGATGAGTTGGTCGGCGAGGGCGATGGCGTCGATGCCGGAGAGGCACACTTTGTTGATGCTCAGGGCGGGGACGTTCATGGGGATGCCGGCGGCGACGGCGGCTTGGCGGGCGGGCATCTGGCCGGCGCCGGCGGTGAGGACCTGTCCCATGATGACGTAGTCGACCTGTTCGGGGGCGACTGAGGACTTGTCGAGGGCGCCTTTGATGGCGATGCCGCCGAGGTCGGACCCGGAGAGGTCTTTCAACGATCCGAGGAGTCGACCCATCGGGGTACGAGCTCCCGCAACAATCACAGTGGTCGTGTCGGTCATGCCAGTTCAACTTTCAGTTCGGTGCCGGTTGCGGCGACTACGTCTTCGACGCTGACATCGGGGGCGAGTTCACGCAGGACGAGTGGACCTTCTTCGCTCACGTCGATGACGGCGAGGTTGGTGATGATCCGATTCACCACGCCCTGGCCGGTGAGCGGCAGGGTGCAGGCGTCAACGATCTTGGGGTTGCCGTCGCGGTCGTTGTGCTCCATGACGACGATGACGCGTCGGGCTCCGTGGACCAGGTCCATCGCGCCGCCCATGCCCTTGACCATCTTCCCGGGGACCATCCAGTTTGCGAGGTCGCCCGTCTTCGACACCTGCATACCGCCGAGGACTGCGGTGTCGATGTGGCCGCCGCGGATCATCCCGAACGAGAGGGCCGAATCAAAATATGCTGCACCGGGATTGACGGTCACGGTCTCTTTGCCGGCGTTGATGAGGTCAGGATCGACGTGGTCCTCGGTGGGATACGGTCCGGTGCCGAGAATTCCGTTCTCCGAGTGCAGGACCACACGAACGTCCGAGCCCAGGTATCCGGGAATCAGTGTGGGAAGGCCGATTCCGAGATTGACGTACTCCCCGTCGATCATCTCTGCAGCCGCCCGCGCTGCCATCTGCTGGCGCGTCCAACCCGTCACTGTCACTGGTGCGGTCATCGTGAGGTTCCTTCCGAAGCGCTGACGGTTCGCTTTTCGATTCGCTTGTTCTGAGGGCCGGTGTGCACAATTCTCTGCACGAAGACTCCGGGCAGGTGCACCGATGCCGGGTCGATTTCACCGGGCTCGACCAGACGTTCCACCTGCGCGATGGTGACCCGTCCCGCCATCGCGGCGAGCGGGTTGAAGTTCATCGCGGTCTTGTCGAACACCAGGTTGCCGTCGGTGTCACCGAGAACGGCGTGCACGAGTGCGTAGTCGGCGTTGATCGCCTCTTCCATCACGTAACGCTTGGTTCCGAAGACGCGAGTCTCCTTCGGAGGCGATGCAATAGCGATCGAGCCGTCGGCGTCGTAGCGCCATGGCATTCCGCCGTCGGAGATGGGGCTACCCACTCCGGCCGGTGTGAAGAATGCGGGGATTCCGGTTCCGCCGGCGCGCAGACGCTCGGCGAGCGTGCCCTGCGGCGTCAGTTCCACTTCGAGTTCGCCGGCCAGGTACTGCCGGGCGAACTCCTTGTTCTCACCGACGTACGACGCGGTCACCCGTCGGATACGTCCGGCGCTCAGCAAGATTCCGAGACCGTGATCGTCGACGCCGCAGTTGTTGGAGAACACCTCGAGGTCGGTTGCACTCGTAGCTGCGATCGCGTCGATCAACACGTCGGGGATGCCGCACAAGCCGAATCCGCCGACGGCCAGCGTTGCGCCGTCGACGATGTCGGCGACCGCCTCCGCTGCGGACTCGTACACCTTTGCTGTCATGTTCTCTCCCTGCCAAGCGTTCATTGAGTAGACACTCACTCACTTCGATATCTAGTGAACTATCTCCAGTTCACAGGTTCAAGGAATCTCGAACATCAACCGAGAACTGATCGACTACTGATCGTCTGAAGGAATTTCGTTCATTGAATGGACGCTAGGATGGCTGCATGCCAACTCACGGGCAATCGCCGGCCATGGTCGCGCGGGTGGCTGCACTTCTGCGAGCCCTCGGCGCGTCCGAACCAACGGGCACTTCCACCACGGAATTGGGCAAGGTCACCGGCCTCGCTCGGCCCACTGCGCACCGACTGCTCACGTCCCTGGCTGCCGAAGGACTGGTCGACCGTGACGCACGAACCGGTCGATGGTCTCTCGGCCCGGAGTTGTACCTCCTGGGGGCGGCGGCCGGAAATCGGTACGACATCACCGACCGGGCTCGCGACGTCGTCGACGAACTTGCCCGGGTCACGGGGGAGAGCGCCTTCCTGTCGGCACGCCGAGGTGACGAGACCGTCTGCATCCTGAGTCAGGAAGGTAGTTTTCCACTGCGATCTCACGTGCTGCACGAGGGGAAGCGGTTCCCGTTGGGGGTCGCGTCGGCGGGGCTTGCCATCTTGAGCCATTTACCGACGCGGGACGTCGACGACTATTTCGCCCGGGTGAATCTGGATTCGGAATGGGGTGAGATCCACAGTGAGACATCGATCCGTGAGCGAATCGAGTCGACGCGTGTCACCGGGTACGCGGTCAATCCAGCCCTCATCGTCGAGGGAAGCTGGGGGATGGGTGCCGCGGTGTTCGATCGCAACGGTCGCCCGGCCTGGGCGCTGAGCCTGACCGGAGTGGAAACACGCTTCCGGCCCGCGCGTCATGCCGAGTTGGGAACGCTGCTCCTCGAGCACGCTCACACACTGTCGAACCGATTGAAAACGCATGCAGTGAACTAACTTTCGGGAACCAGGTCTTGTGCAGTAGTAGTTTTTGCCTTCGTGCGCACATGTGCCTTCTCGCCTTGCGGGCCGAAAAGATGCAAGATTTCCACCACCTGTTCATCGGCAGGCCCGAACCAGTGGGGCTCGGCAGTGTCGAACTCCGCGACTTCCCCGGGGTGTAGGAGAACCTCGTTCGCCCCCAGGATGAGACGCAGATCCCCGGCGAGGACGTAGAGCCATTCGTAGCCGGCGTGGGTGACCAGCTTCGGTGGACGCGGACCGATCACTTGCTTGAAGACCTGCACGCGGCCGGGATAGCGCGTCAACGGAACGACGGCACTGCCGTTCTTGCGTCGGCTCGGGGTGAGATGGACCCGAGGATCGCCCGTAGCGGGGGCGCCGACGAGTTGGTCCAGCGCGACCCGGTGCGCTCGGGCAAGCGGCAACAGCAGATCGAGGGTGGGACGACGCTTCCCCGATTCGAGGCGTGAGAGTGCGCTGACAGAGATGCCGGTGGCTTCGGACAGGCCCTCGAGGGTCAATCCGCGATCGCGTCGGAGCGTGCGCAGTCTCGGTCCGATATCGGTGATCAACTGCTCGAATTCAGCATCCATGCCGTCCATCTTTGCAGTTTCCGCAAAATTCTTACCGACTTCGGACGCTGGAGAGCAACGATCCTTTCGACAGTCGAGTACGGCAGAGCACTTCGAGAGATGGAGTCCGACCATGAAACCTTCGAGCGGGATCGAACCGCAAGTGATCGGACTTGATGCACGGCGGCGATGGGGCATCCTGGCGATCTGCTGCACGAGCCTGTTCGTCGTCGGGTTGGACACCACCATCGTCAACGTGGCCCTGCCGACGATCGGTGAGGGATTTCGCGTGGGAACCCGTGGTCTGGAATGGGTCGTCAACGCATACACACTCGTCCTGGCGAGCTTGCTGATCTCGTCCGGAGCAGTGGCCGATCGTTTCGGCAGGAGACGAGTCTTTCAGATCGGTCTGGTGGTTTTCGGGGTGGCGTCGATTGCCTGCGCGCTCGCTCCGTCCGTCGAGATGTTGATCGCGGCGCGGATCGTCCAAGGCGTCGGCGGGTCGATGCTCAGTCCGGTTGCCTTGGCGATCGTCGTCAACGTGATGACCGACCCGAAGGAGCGGGCCAAGGCAATCGGGGTGTGGGCCGCGGTCTTCGGTCTGAGTATGGCGGCAGGTCCGATCGTCGGCGGCGTGCTCATCGAAAGTTTCGGCTGGCGATCGGTTTTCTGGATCAACGCGCCCGTGATCTTGGCCGTGCTCGCCCTGACTGCTGTGTTTGTACCGGAGTCCCGAGCGCAGCAGTCGCGACGACTCGATCTTCCCGGTCAGTTGCTACTGGTGATTCTTGTCGGCGGGGCGGTCGCCCTTCTGATAGAGGGTCCGCGAATCGGATGGTTCTCTGCCGCGGCGACGGCAGGGTACGTCTTTGTTGCTGCAGCGTTGGCCGCATTCATCCGCGTCGAATCACGCAAGCGCGAGCCACTGATGGATCTGGCACTCTTTCGCCGCAGAACGTTCTCGTCGGCTGTGGTCGGCGCTGTCGTGGTGTTCGTGGCGTTGAACGTGACGCTACTGCTCGGCACGTTCTACTTGCAGCACTCCCGCGGAATGAGTCCGGCACTGGCCGGCGCGATCACCCTTCCGATGGCTGTTGCGGCAACGGTCTGCGCGCCGTTGTCCGGAATACTCGTCGGACGCTTCGGCCCGCGGCGGCCGCTACTCATTGCTGGTAGCTTCACGACACTCGGCGGGCTGTGCCTGGTCTCGCTCGACAACAACACGGCGATTCCGATGCTCTTGGCCGCTTACCTGTTCCTCGGTATCGGATTCGGATTCTCGAATGCCCCGATCACCAACACCGCCGTCAACGGGTTGCCGAGATCGCAGGCGGGGCTTGCTGGTGGAATAACCTCCAGTGCACGCCAATTCGGTGCTGCTCTCGGTGTTGCGCTGGCCGGTGGCATCATCGGCGGCAGTGCATCGGTGGATGTCGCGCAGGCATCGAGGTCGGGATGGATCCTGGTTGCCGGATGTGGGATCGCGGTCCTGGTGATTGCACTCGCATCTCGGAATTCCGAGGAACTCCCCGGCTGATCACCTCGCGTGTTCGTGGGAGCTTCACCCTGCGCGGGTGATTCCAAGCGCGTGCCCAACCGATACAGATGATGGGGTATCAGATCGTCGTATCCGAGCGGGGAGTGCCATGTGCCAGACACCTAAGGACGCAACACCGGCCACAGTCACGGCGAATCGCGAGGCAGTCGCACGGTATGCCATGGACGACCGGCAGGATTTTGCCGACGCGGATCGAGGATTGATCGCTCCGTTGCCGGGCAAGGTTGTCGCCGATGACGGGCATACGGTCTTCGATCCCGATGCGATGGCATACCTCGGTGACGATGTTGCCGCGCCGGAGACAGTCAATCCGAGCCTGTGGCGTCAAGGACAACTGATGCGCCGAGGTGGTCTGTATCAGGTGACGGATCGCCTTTACCAGGTACGGAACAACGACCTGGCAAATTTGACGGTTGTCGAAGGTGGCGAGGGACTGATCGTCATCGACTGTATGGCGGGGGTCGAATCGGCGCGCCAGGGTATGAAGATGATTCGTGAGCACGTCAGCGACAAGCCAGTTTCGGCGATCATCTACACGCACACCCACATCGACCACTACGGCGGAGTCAAAGGGATCGTCGATCTGGACGACGTGACGTCCGGGCGAGTTCCGATCATCGCACCGGGCACGATCGCGTCGTTCGACAAGTTCGCGATCGGGGAAAACGTCGTCGCCGGAAATGCCATGGCGAGACGGTCCTTCTACGCCTTCGGTGGATTGCTCGATCTCGATGCCAAAGGGATGGTTACCTGCGGCATCGGCACGATCAGCACGAAAGGTCCACTTGTCTCGTATATTTCCCCCACTGACAGCATCACGGAGACCGGAACGAAGCGTGAGATAGCCGGTCTGGAATTCGAGTTCCTCTACGCGCCGGATACCGAGGCCCCGGAGGAAATGCACATCTGGATCCCCGAACTCGCCGCGCTGACCTGTGCGGAGAATGCCAATCATTCGCTCCACAACATCCAGACCTTAAGAGGTGCGCGCACTCGCGACGCTCGGAACTTCGCGCGGTATCTGGACGAGACTCTCGAGCGGTGGGGAGACGACGCGGCTGTTCACTACGGACCGCACACGTGGCCGGTGTGGGGTAACGAGAACCTGGTGCCGTTCATCGAATCGCAAAGGGACACTTACAAGTACATTCACGACCAGGCACTCCGTCTCGCGAACAAGGGGTACACGCCGCTCGAAGCTGCCGAGGTGATCGAACTACCGGACGAACTCGGGCGCAAGTGGTACAACCGCGGATATCACGGCACTCTGCACCACGACGTTCGCGCCGTGTACACCAAGGAACTGGGAATGTGGGACGGCGATCCGGTGTCGCTTCATCCTCATCCGCCGGTCGAATCGGCGAAGAGGTTCGTCGATCTCCTTGGCGCGCAGAAGATCCTGGACGAGGGTAAGCGGGCATTCGACGCCGCGGACTACCGATGGGCGGCAGAGATCCTGCACAAGTTGGTGTTCGCGCAACCGGAGAACGCCGAAGCGAGGAACCTGCAAGCCGACGTCTACGAGCAGATGGGCTATCAAGCCGAAGGGCCGCAGTGGCGTGGGATCTATCTCTCGGCCGCATTGGAACTACGCGAGGGCGCCCAGCCTGCCCCGTACGTCACGGCAAGTCAGGACAGTGTCCTCGCGATGCCCATCGACATCCTCTTCGACTTCGTTGCAATACATCTCATCGGCGACAAGGCCACCGACGCGGAACTGCGGATCGATTTCGTGTTCACCGATCGCGGCGACGAGGCATGGACTGCGTGGGTCAAGCGCGGCGTCCTCAACGCACGTAAGGGCGCGTCACCGAACACACAACTGACGGTCTCGGGCCCGAAGGCGGCGCTCGTGGGAGCGCTTCTTCAACCGGGCGCGGCCGCCGAACTGGCCAAGGCCGGGCAGATTTCGCTCGACGGAGACGAATCAGCGCTCGAGACGCTGGGAGGGTTGCTCGATACCTTCGATCCCAGTTTCAATATCGTCACGCCGTAACGAAGGGATAGCTTTCGATGTGTACACGCTTGGTCTACTTGGGGCCCAACGACACTGTGATCACTGCTCGATCGATGGATTGGAAGGTCGACCTCGGAACAAACCTCTGGGCATTCCCGCGCGGCATGACCAGAGAGGGCTGTGCAGGTCCGAACTCGATACAGTGGACGTCGAAATACGGAAGTGTTGTCGCGACGGCCTACGACATGTGCACGACCGACGGGGTCAACGAGGCTGGGCTGTCTGCCAATCTTTTGTGGTTGGTCGAGTCCGAGTACCCGACGTATGACGGTTCGACCCCGGGATTGTCGATCGCGGCGTGGGCGCAATACGTCCTGGATCGCTTTGCGACAGTTCAGGAAGCGGTCGAAGTGCTCGCGTCGGAACCGTTCACGGTAGTGACCGCTGCCGTTCCCGGCGAAGACCGCCTCGCAACGCTGCACATGTCGCTCTCGGACGCCGGGGGAGACAGCGCGATCATCGAGTACGTCGGTGGACGCCCGACGATTCATCACAGCCGTGAGTACCAGGTGATGACCAATTCGCCGATCTTCGATCAGCAACTCGCCGTCAACGAGTACTGGAAGCAGATCAACGGGACCGTCATGCTGCCCGGAACAAACCGTGCCGCTGACAGATTCGCTCGGGCGTCGTTTTATGTCGATGCGATACCGCAGACGGACGATCCGCGGGCGGCGTTGGCGTCCACCTTCAGTGTTATTCGGAATGTGTCGGTGCCCCTGGGAATTTCGACTCCCGATGAGCCCAACATCTCATCGACCCGTTGGCGCACCGTCGTCGATCACAAACGCACGCTCTATTTCTTCGAGTCGGCGATGACGCCCAATACCTTCTGGGTGGACGTGGCGTCGATGGATCTCGCGGAAGGGACACCCGTCCGAAAGCTCGGACTCGGACCGAACGAGAGCACCGTCTATTCCGGTGACTCCACTGACCAGTTCGAACGGGCGGAGGCATTCACGTTCGCGGGAGCATAAGGCTTCCGGGCGTAGCAAAAATCCAATTGTGAAACTTCTTGACATTTCTACTCCGTTCAGATGAAACTTTGTTGCATATTCGGGTTTCGTCAACGGAGGACGGCATGGGCATCACAGTGCAGACACGGAACGATGGTGCGCAGCTCAAACGGCGCAGGGCGCTCGTCGCCGGCTCCGTCGGAAATTTCATCGAGTGGTACGAGTTCGGTGTGTACGGGTTCTTCGCGACGATCATCGCGTCGAACTTCTTCAGCGCCGACGGCTCCGGCGACCTCGAAAGCCTGATCAAGACCTACGCGTCGTTTGCGTTGGCGTTTTTCTTCCGCCCAGTGGGGGCCGCGCTGTTCGGTCGACTCGGTGACCGCATCGGCCGACGTCCCACCCTGGTGATCGTTCTTCTGCTGATGTCGGCTGCGACGACCCTGATCGGTGTGCTCCCCACCTACGAGAGCGTCGGAATTCTGGCACCGCTTCTCTTGACGGTCCTTCGAATTCTGCAGGGATTGTCGGCCGGTGGTGAGTTCGGCGGTGCAGTGTCGGTGATGACCGAGTTCGCTCCGCCCGGACGACGTGGGCTGTACGGCTCGTGGCAGTCGTTCACCGTCGCACTCGGACTGCTCGCCGGTGCGGGGATCGCAGCACTCCTCGCCACTGTCCTCGACCCGTCACAGCTCAGTGACTGGGGCTGGCGCATTCCGTTCCTCCTTGCACTGCCGATGGGGCTGGTTGCCCTGTGGCTCAGGCTCCGGCTCGAAGAAACGCCGTCGTTCGAGCGTGCTCGATCAGTCCAGTCCGAACCGACAGCTGATGCGCCGGTAGTGCAGCCGACTGTCGGAGAGACAGCCAAGGCGATTCTGCTCGGAATCGGGCGGTTGATGGGGTGGTCTGCTGCCGGTTACACGTTCCTCGTCGTGATGCCGACTTATCTTCAGAGTTCACTCAACGCGACTTTCCATCAGGCACTTGTTGCTTCCGTGCTCGCCAATGCGGGCTTCGCGGTGACCATTCCGATCGCGGGTGGACTCAGCGATCGCATCGGACGACGCGCGGTCATGCTCACCGGCACCGTGATAATTCTGGTCTTGGCTCTGCCGCTGCTCAACGTCCTGCAGAACGAGCAGACGTCTCTGACAGCCAAGGGATTTGCAGTGTTTGCCGCCGGCGCCGCAGTGGGACTTGTTGCCGGACCAGGACCCGCCATGCTCTCCGAGATGTTCCCCACCTCGGTCCGGTACACCGGATTGGGACTCGCATACTCCCTGTCCAACGCGGTCTTTTCGGGCTGCGCCGGTCTGATCATCACGTGGTTGATCAAGGAAACGTCCAATCTCGATATTCCGGCCTACTTCGTGATGGCAACATGCGCCGTCAGCGCGATCGCCTTGAGTACCTTGCGAGGGAATGCCCACAAGCGGGCACTCGTCGACTGACCGCAGTTCTTCCGAACGCCGAAACGATGCGAGTAAGGGATATTTCATGAGAGTCATCGGTCTGATGTCCGGTACTTCGTACGACGCTATCGATGCTGCCGCAGCAGACATCCGGATCGACGGGGACACTCTTGTGCTCACCCCACTGGGCATGGTCAGCGAACCGTATTCCGGTGAGTTGCGGGCAGCGGTGGCGGCTGCGGTACCGCCGGCGTCCACCACTGTCGGTCAGATCTGCCAACTCGACACCGAGATCGGACAGGCATTTGCGGCCGTGGCTGCGCGGGCGAATGAGGAACTGTGCGGTGGCAGTGCGGAATTGATCTCCTCACATGGTCAGACGATGTTCCACTGGGTCGAAGGAGCGCAAGTAAAAGGCACTCTTCAGCTCGGGCAGCCGGCCTGGATAGCCGAGAAGACCGGATGCACGGTCGTGTCGGACCTGCGCTCTCGCGACGTGGCGACGGGTGGTCAGGGTGCACCACTGGTCAGTGCGTTCGACGTATTGTGGCTCAACGGAAGAACTTCGGGTTCCGTCGCGCTCAATCTCGGTGGCATCGCGAACGTCACTGCTCCGGGAGGCGCCCCGACATCGACGGCAGAAGGTGCCGCAGTACCGATTGCCTTCGACACCGGCCCCGCAAATGCGTTGATCGACGCTGCGGTAAGCGAATTCACCGCGGGGGAGCAGTGGTTCGATCTCGGAGGTGCTCTGGGCGCAGCCGGCACACCGAACGTCGATCTGCTCGCACAACTACTGAGCGAACCGTATTACGCGCAGCCCGCTCCCAAGAGCACAGGCAAGGAATTGTTCCATCGGGACTACCTACTCGCCGCACTGCGGGGCTACGAATCCTTGTCTCTGGCCGACATCGTCGCGACACTGACTGCACTGACCGCCCGGACCGTCGCCGATTCCGTCAAAGCGCTGGCGGCTACCGAAGTGGTGGTGTCAGGCGGTGGCACCAAGAACCCGACGTTGATGGCGATGCTCCGTGACGAACTGGGCGACATCGCGCTTGTCTCTTCGGACGAGCTCGGCGTCACTTCCGACATCAAGGAAGCATTGGCTTTCGCGGTTCTCGGCTATCTCACCGCACACGGATTGCCTGGAAGCATTGCTTCGTGCACCGGTGCGCGTCACGCCAGTGTGCTCGGATCTCTGACGCCAGGAAGCCGTGGGCTGCCTAGAATCACATCGGTGCCGTCAGCTCCGAAAACGATGCGAATCGAGGCGTTATGACTTTGGACCGGAGTGCTCCGGCGTCCGTCGACCTGCTTGCTCGTATTCGTGCATCACTGAGTAGCCTCTCGCCTGCCGAGCTGCGGATCGCCGAAATCATCGAAGCCGACCCCAGTCTGGCCTCCACCCTGACGGTCAACGACCTCGCCGAACGAGCGTCGACAAGCACGGCGACAGTGGTCCGTACAGCCAAACGACTCGGTTTCGAGGGTTATCCACAGCTTCGTCTCGCGCTGGCGGCGATCAGCGGGTCCGGTACAGAGAACACGATTCCGCTCGGTGTGGACATCGTTGCTGCCGACTCGGCCGGTGAGGTGATGGCCAAGCTCGCCGAGTTCGAATCCGAACAACTCAAGGGCACGGCGCAATTGACAGATCCTGCTGCGCTCGAAGAAGTTGTGTCCCGGATTCGATCCGCCCGCCGCGTCGAGGTCTACGGCATCGGCGCCTCTGGCATCGTCGCGCAAGACCTCACGTTGAAGCTCTCTCGCATCGACGTCAACTGCCGGGTTCATCTCGACCGAGACGCGGCCATGGTCAGCGCCAGCTTGCTCGGACCGGACGACATCGCAGTGGGGATCTCACATTCGGGTGAGACTTCGGATGTCGTGGAACCACTTGCCCTTGCGCGTCGAACCGGGGCGTCGACGGCTGCGATCACCGGAGGGGCACGATCGACGCTCGCCGTGCAGTCACATCACGTTCTGCTCACTGCCGGTAGAGAATTCGGTTTCCGATCGGCTGCGATGGCAAGCCGCACCGGTCAGCTGTTGGTAGTCGACACAATTTTTGCGATGGTGGCGCACTCGCTGCCCAGCGCACTCTCTGCTCTGCAACGAAGCCATGATGCCATTGCTTCGAAGCGGCACTGACGAGGAGTCGTCGCTGTGAGTACTGACGAGGAGTCGTCGTAATGAATATCGATCGAGGAGGACTCGCCACAATGCAATTGGAAATGCTCTCCACCGAGAGACCCAACCCTCTGACCCGCGATCTCGATGTCATGTCGGTGTCGGGTCTGCTGACGGTGATGAATCAACAGGACGCAATCGTGGCCGGCGCGGTGGCAGCGGTACTACCCGCCATCGAAGCCGCAGTCGACTTGATCGTCGCGGCCCGAGCACAAGGTGGTCGACTGATCTACCTGGGAGCGGGGACAAGTGGGCGTCTGGGAGTTCTCGACGCGGTGGAATGCCCTCCGACGTTCGGGACCGATCCGGGCGAGGTGATCGGCATCATCGCCGGTGGCCCTGGAGCGTTTCTGAACGCCGTCGAGGGGGCAGAGGACGATCCGCGAGCGGCTGGGGTCGATCTCGACGCAATCTCGTTGAACGCCAACGACGTCGTGGTGGGTCTGGCTGCCAGCGGTCGTACCCCCTACGTCATCGGGGGACTCGATCACGCCCGCGAACTCGGCGCTGCAACAGTGGCAGTCTCGTGCAACCGGAACGCGGCAATGAGTTCTCACGCCGGCGTGGCCATCGAAGTGGAGACCGGCCCCGAAATCCTCACCGGATCGACGAGGCTCAAGGCCGGAACTGCGCAGAAGATGGTGTGCAACATGCTCTCCACGGCGAGTATGGTTCGCTCCGGGAAGGCATTCCACAATCTGATGGTCGATCTTCGGCCGACCAATGCCAAGCTTGTCGATCGTGCGAACCGGATCGTCGCGGCAGCCACCGGAGTCGATACCGAGATCGCTGCGGAGACCATCGACAATGCCGATGGTCATGTGAAGGCAGCGGTCGTCATGTTGTTGGCCGAATGCGACTTCGCCGAAGCAACCGAACTGTTGGACCGCGCTTCGGGTTCGGTACGTGAGGCCATCGTCGGAGCCGGCAAGAGCAGTGAGGAAGTCTGAATGGAAATCGTCATAGTTCCCAGTCCGGAGGACGGCGGGCGAATCGCTGCCGATATCGTTTGCGGCGCAATCGAAAACGGAGCGCGGACGCTCGGCCTCGCGACCGGATCGTCACCGCTGCACACGTATCGAGAGCTGATCAAGAGGCATCGAGAATCGGGAGTGTCGTTCGCGGCGATGAGCGCGTATCTTCTCGACGAGTATGTAGGTCTCACGTCCGATCAGCCGCAGTCCTACGCGCACACCATCCGCACGGAACTCGTGGATCACCTCGACATCGACAATGCGCGAGTGTTCAGCCCCGACGGCGGGGCCGCGGATCCCAGTGACGCTGCCCGGCGTTACGACGCTGCCATCGCCGAAAACGGTCCCATCGACGTGCAGATCCTCGGCATCGGCCTGAACGGACACATCGGTTTCAACGAGCCCTCCTCCTCGCTTGCATCGCGCACCCGAGTGAAGACCTTGACCGAGAGGACCCGCGCCGACAATGCACGGTTCTTCGCAGACCCAGCCGACGTACCGCATCATGTGATCACGCAAGGGCTCGGAACCATCAGTGATGCAAGGCATCTCGTCCTGATCGCGGACGGCGCCCGCAAAGCGCCCGCCGTCCGGGCCGCGGTCGAAGGTCCGGTCTCGGCATTCTGCCCGGCGTCGGTGCTGCAGCTGCATCCACACGTGACCGTCATAGTCGACGAGGCAGCTGCCGGCGAACTCCAACTAGCGGACTTCTACCGCTACACAACCGAGCACAAGCCTGCAGAGCAAGGTTACTGAAAAGCGGGCTGCTGAAAGCGGACTTGATCTCCAGCGCAGTTGAGGTCCTAGCCTCGGGGGATGATCAACGCCAGAGGTCCAGCGGTATCCCCGCCTGCGGCGCCCCGATTCTTCTCACCACCGCTCAGTGTCGCGATCGTCGGAGCGGGGCCGGCGGGAATCCACGCCGCCGGCGCTCTCGCCGAACTCGCGCCCGGCACCAAGACAGACGTGTTCGAGCGTCTACCGACGCCGTACGGACTGGTGCGCTACGGTCTCGCACCAGGGCACCCCGAGTCCGAAAAGTTCGCCCATTCTCTGCACACCACGCTGGTCGCCAGTGAGTTCCGGCTGTTCTGCAACGTGGAGATCGGAAAGGACCTTTCCGTCGATGACCTACGTTCGTCCTACGATGCCGTGATCATTGCAACCGGTGCGCCGCGGGATGCACCTCTCGACATTCTCGGCGTCGAGCTTCCAGGTTCTTTCGGTGGCGCCGAGTTTGTCGGTTGGTACAACGATCACCCGGACAGCTCGCCGCAGTGGCCGCTGAACGCGGAATCGGTCGCAGTGATCGGAGGTGGCAACGTCGCACTCGACGTCACCCGTATGCTCCTCGCCGAGGCGCAATCGCTGCAGGCCACGGACGTCTCCGACCAAGTTCGGGAAGGGATCGCCGGCAGTCGAGTTCGCGAAGTACACATCTTTGTCCGGCGCGGACCAGCCGACGCTCGCTTCTCCCCGAACGAGTTGCGCGCTCTCGGTGAACTACCCGGCGTAGATGTTGTCGTCGATTCTGTCGATGTCGTACCGGACCGGCATGTCGAGCGGATGACCAAACAGTTGGTGCACACCCGACTGGCAGTCGAGACACTCCGTGGTTTCGCGGACACTGCGCCTGCCGACCGAACTGCCCAGCGTCGAGTTCACCTGCACTTCTACCGACAGCCGGCGCAGATTCTCGGCAACGGGAAAGTCGAGGCACTCCGCGTCGAGCGGACAGTCCCGGACGGATACGGTCACGTCACCGCTTCGGGTATCTGTACCGACTATCCGGTTCAAGCTGTGTACCGGGCAATCGGATTTCTCGGGACGCCACTTGCCGGGGTGCCTTTCGATCACGGACGCGGCAATGTTGCGCACCAGGGCGGCGCAGCGGTCGACGAGAGCGGCTCGCCGATCGCAGGTTTGTTCGTGACGGGCTGGATGAAGCGAGGTGCCGCCGGGCTGATCGGTGCGGCTCGGCCTGATGCACGCCAAACCGTCGAAACCTTGCTGCGACAGTTGGATTCGGCATACGAGCGTCGAGCCGGCCACGGCCGTATCGCGGAGGTCCTCAGGGCCGGCAGAGTGGTGCCCGTCGATTGGGACGGATGGCTTCGCATCGATGCCGCCGAACGTGCCCTCGGTGTGAAGCATGGGCGTGATCGGATCAAAATCAAAGAGCGCGACGAACTCGTTCGCATCGGCACGGAGTCGGCAGTTCACGCCGAATAGATTCGCTGGGGTCTGGAGTACCACCGGGGTTACGCTGAAGTGAGTCACTCCGATTCATTGTGATCGAGGTGCGGAACAGAAGTGTCATGAATGAACGTGGTGCGCAGGCCAGTGACGCGACAATCGCGAGCGGGCCCCTGACCGAACGGGGCACCGTCACCGAGTTGCGCCCCTCAACGCTGCCGGTGATGCGTGACGGCCAGAACGGTGCAGACGGCCTCGGCCGCCTTGTGGCGGATTGGGAGGAGGGACGAACCCCGTCCGACCTGAGCGACTATCTGCCTGATCCAGCCAAGATTCGTCGGGCGGCGCTGATCGAATTGGTCGGAATCGACATGGAGTACCGCTGGCTGAAAAATGATTGCCCGAAACGGCTCACGGATTACTGTGCCGAGTATCCCGAATTACTCGAAGAACCATTACCGGCCGAGCTCCTGTACGAGGAGTTCCGGCTGCGGAAGCAGGGTGGGGAGGACGTCGCAGCAGCCGAGTACCTCAGCGAGTTTCCCTTGCAGGCAGAGAGTTTCGAGCAGATGTTCGACCGTGATTCGATGGCCGGTCGCGAAGACGTGATGATGTTGGGACTCTCGGGTTTCGACGAGTTCGAAATCGGGCAGCACCTGGACGATTTCGAGCTGGTGTTGGAACTCGGGCACGGCGCATTCGCCCGAGTGTTCCTCGCTCGGCAACTCTCGATGCAGCGGTGGGTTGCGTTGAAAATCTCGCGCAACGTCGGAGTCGAGCCGCAGACTCTCGCCCAGCTCGACCATCCCAACATCGTCCGGGTCTTCGATCAACGGTTGCTCGAGGAACGCGCACTGCGAGTCCTGTTCATGGAATACGTGCCGGGTGGGACCCTGCTCGACGTGGTCAAACTTGTCCGCGTGACACCGCAGGCGCAGCGGTCCGGACAACTACTTCTCGACGCCATCGACAAGACCCTGGCGAAGAAGGGAGAGATGAAGCCCAGCGAGACGAGCCTGAGGAGCGAGATCGCTGCGATGTCGTGGCCGGAGACCGTGGCCTGGATGGGGATGCGACTGGCCGATGCCCTCGAGTATGCGCGTGAGCACGGCGTATTACATCGGGACATCAAGCCGGCGAATGTCCTGCTCAGCGTCGAAGGCATCCCCAAGCTCGCCGACTTCAACGTCAGCTCGAGTGAGGAGGTCTCGACCGAGGACGCTGCATGTTTTGTCGGAGGCTCGCTTGCCTACATGTCTCCGGAGCAATTGGAGGCCTGTGCGGTGGGGGCGCCTGGCACACTCGACACCCGTAGCGACATCTATGCACTGGGCGTGATGTTGTGGGAACTCCTCACCGGGAGTAGGCCTTTCACGGACGACGGTACGGGGGAGAGCCCACCGTCGCCCAAGAAGGCGCTCGAGGCCCGCCGGCGCGGGGTGGATCCCGCAGCCGAGGCACGGCTACCGGACGACTGTCCGCCGGCGCTGCGCCGAGTTCTGGTCAAGTCTCTCTCGCCGGAGAGAGACGGAAGGTGGTCTGGCGGCCGAAAGTTGGCTCGTCAGTTCGCACTGTGTCTGGACCGGTCTGCTCGCAATCTGGTGGACCCACCGGAAGGGAGTCCACGTTCGACGTTGTGGAAGTGGGCGCTGCCGATAGTGCTTGCCGCGATCGGAATTCCGAATCTTCTTGCGGCGGGCTACAACTACTACTACAACAAGATGCTGATCATCTCGGGTCTCTCGCCGCAGGCTCAGCAGCATCTCGAGCAGGTTCATCTGGTCATCGGGGTGGCTGCGTTCTCTCTCGGTGCCGCAGCGATCCTGTATTGGTGTCGGCTTGCACTCACCGTGCCTCACGGACTGCGCAACGGTCAGACGTACAGCGCGGAGGTCTTGAACAAAGCGCGTACCGCGACGCTGAATGTCGGACATCGCGCGGTGGTGATCGCATTCGGGCTGTGGGTTCTGGCCGGTATCGCATATCCGGTCGCATTGCAGATTGCCGCCGGCGGAATTCCGCAGCGAGCCTACGTGCACCTGATGTCGTCGCTGGCGGTGTGCGGCGCCGTCGCAGTCGCGTATCCGTTCTTCATCCTGACGTATTACTCGGTTCGATGTCTGTATCCGATCTTGTTGTCGCACGGCGAGTTACGAAGCGACGACGGACGCGATATTCGCTCACTGGGTCGGAGCAGCACGCGTTACCTCGCAGTCGCGGCGTCGGTTCCCCTGGTGGGAATCGCGGGGCTCAGTTTTGTCGGTTCGGGTGCCGGTGAGGAACTCAACGCAACAGTCCGTGCGCTGTGTTTGGGCGGGATCGCCGGATTCATCGTTGTGTATCAACTGTTTCGACGGATCGAAAGTGACCTCCGAGCACTGCTGCGCGTCGTGTCTCTCGAGGTGTCGACGTCTCCGTAAGTGCCGAACAACCGTATTCGAGTCGGCCTATGTGGAAGTGCTCTTGCGTGGTCGGCTGCGACGAACTGCTTTGGTGCGAGGCGGAGACTTCTCTTCCGATTCTTCCTGAGGGTCGTCGCGCCAGTGAATCTCGATTTCTATCTCGACTTCGTTGCCGTCGACTTCGATCTCGAGTTCCCACCGAACCTGTTCCGGAACACTGATTTCGATCGAGTCCCCACCCGACCCCAGCTCCACTTCCGATCCACTGGCGAGGGCTTGGCCGAGGGCGATGAGTCGGTCGGCGACTTCCTGCCGTGAGAGTTCTGACTTCCTCTTGATCTCCAGTTTGGGCACGAGCACTCCTGACCTCGGCGGATTCTCCCTTTCACGGTAGTTGGACGAAGGGGAGATTGTCGGAGTTTGTGGAACCACACAGCAGGACGCGTCGACGCGCAACAAACCTGAAGGCGGTGTGGGGACGCCAGAAAGAGCGAGGAATCCGGCTCACTTCCAGCACGGACGAATCGGGCGGGAGGGCCCTGTCAGCGATGATTTTCGCGAAAGTCTGGGTTCAGTCCAGAAGATTGCGCAATAGTGGAAAGGTGCCTTCGACGCCGGATTATGCAGCCCAACTGCGTAACGCTGAGCTTCGCGTGACTCGTCCCAGAGTCACGGTGCTCGAGGTTGTGCATGCACGCCCACACGCAGCCACCGAGACTGTCTTCGATGCTGTGCGGGCTGTTCTGCCTGGGGTGTCGCGGCAGGCGGTCTACGACGTGTTGCACGCTCTCACCGACGCCGGGCTGATCAGGCGGATCCAACCGTCCGGATCGGTGGCGCTGTACGAGTCACGCGTCGGCGACAACCATCTTCACGTCGTCTGCCGGTCCTGTGGGGTCGTTTCAGATGTCGACTGCGCAGTCGGAGAGGCACCGTGTTTGACGCCGTCGGCGCACAACGGTTTCGTTCTCGACGAAGCCGAGGTCATTTACTGGGGCCTGTGTCCCGACTGCTCGACAACTCAGAGTTTGCGATCACAAACGTGATCGAAGTCCGTTCTACTCGCTCATGGAGGGATTATCGTGTCCGATAGTTGCCCGGTTGCTCACGACGGAAACACCGAGAGCACCAGCGAAAGTGAAAACCCCGCAATCCCGTCTCCGACGCCTACCGGGAATCGTCCGAGAACAAACAGCGACTGGTGGCCGAATCAGCCGGATCTCTCTGTCTTGCATTCACATTCGTCGAAGTCGAATCCGATGGGTGCCGACTTCGATTACGCCCAGGAATTCGCCAAGCTCGATGTCGAGGCGCTAAAGCGCGACGTCATCGCGTTGATGACGGCGTCGCAGGATTGGTGGCCGGCCGACTACGGGCACTACGGCGGACTCTTCGTGCGTATGAGCTGGCATGCTGCCGGCACCTATCGCATTGCAGACGGCCGCGGCGGTGGCGGCCAAGGTGCTCAGCGTTTCGCCCCGCTCAACAGTTGGCCGGACAACGCCAGCCTCGACAAGGCCCGGCGCCTGCTTTGGCCCGTGAAGCAGAAGTACGGAAAGCAGGTTTCCTGGGCCGACCTGCTGGTGTTCGCGGGCAACTGTGCCCTGGAGTCGATGGGGTTCAAGACCTTCGGCTTCGGATTCGGCCGAGAAGACATCTGGGAGCCCGAGGAGATCTACTGGGGTCCCGAGGACACCTGGCTCGGCGACGAGCGTTACAGCGGAGACCGTGAGCTGTCCGGACCGCTCGGAGCCGTGCAGATGGGCCTGATCTACGTCAATCCCGAAGGACCCAACGGGCAACCGGATCCGGTAGCGGCCGCCCGCGACATCCGAGAAACGTTCGCCCGCATGGCGATGAACGACGTGGAGACAGCTGCGCTGATCGCCGGCGGTCACACCTTCGGCAAGACGCACGGAGCCGGACCGGCCGACCTCGTCGGACCGGAGCCGGAAGGTGCTCCCATCGAGCAGCAGGGACTGGGCTGGAAGAGTGCCTTCGGCACGGGTGTGGGTAAGGACGCGATCACCAGTGGTCTCGAAGTCGTGTGGACTCCCACTCCGACGAAGTGGGACAACACCTTCTTGGAGATTCTGTACGGCTACGACTGGGAGCTGACCAAGAGTCCGGCGGGTGCGTGGCAGTGGATTCCGAAGGACGGCGCGGGGGCGGGCACCATCCCGGATCCGTTCGATTCGTCGGCCGGACGCACCCCGACGATGCTGACGACCGACCTGTCCCTACGCCTGGATCCGACGTACGAGAAGATCACCCGGCGCTGGCTCGATCATCCGGAAGAATTCGCCGAAGAGTTCGCCAAGGCTTGGTACAAGCTCCTTCACCGTGACATGGGACCGGTCACGCGCTACCTGGGACCTTGGGTTCCCGAGCCGCAGCTGTGGCAGGACCCGGTTCCCTCGGCCGATGATCAACTGATCGGGGACGCAGACATCGCGATCCTCAAGAGTCGACTTCTCGACTCCGGGCTGTCCATTTCGCAGTTGGTATCGACGGCGTGGGCGTCTGCCGCGAGCTTCCGCAGCACGGACATGCGCGGCGGCGCCAACGGTGCGCGAATCCGACTGGAGCCGCAGAAGAATTGGGAAGTCAACGAGCCTGCAGCTCTCTCCGCGGTGCTTCAGACTCTCGAGCGTGTTCAGCAGGACTTCAACCAGGCTGGTGGAGCAAAGGTTTCTCTCGCCGACCTGATCGTTCTGGGTGGTACAGCGGCCGTCGAACAGGCTGCGAAGAACGCCGGACAGGACATCACGGTCTCGTTCACGCCGGGCCGAACGGATGCAACGCAGGAGCAGACAGACGTCGACTCGTTCGAGGTACTCGAACCCCGGGCCGACGGATTCCGGAACTACCTCAAGGGAGGCGAGAAGATTCCGGCAGAGATTCTGTTGGTCGACCGCGCGTACATGCTGTCGCTGACCCCGCCCGAGGTGACAGTGCTGGTCGGCGGACTTCGCGCGCTGAACGCGAACTTCGGCAATACCCGTCACGGCGTGTTCACCGATCGTCCCGAGACGTTGACCAACGATTTCTTCGTCAACCTTCTCGACATGGGTACCGAGTGGAAGCCGTCGAAGACGGACGAAAACGTATACGACGGCGTTGATCGCGTGACGGGCGATCCGAAGTACACGGCAACTGCGGTCGATCTCGTTTTCGGATCGAATTCGCAACTGCGTGCACTCGCCGAGGTGTACGCCAGCGCAGACGCCAAGCAGAAGTTCGCCGAGGACTTCGCCGCAGCCTGGACCAAGGTGATGGACCTCGACCGGTTCGACGTGAACTGATCCAGCAGATCGTCGACGACGCCCCGCGAGCTTGTTCTCGCGGGGCGCCGTCATTTCACGCGCACGATAGCGTGGTCGTGTGGCCGATCAATTTGCGCTGGTACCAGCGGTGTACGTGATGTTCTGTCGAAGCAACCCGGTACAACGGCGCGAGGTGCTGCTGCAATTGCGCGAGGGCACGGGATTCATGGACGGATACTGGGCTCACGCTGCTGCGGGCCACGTCGAACTGGGGGAGTCGGCGATCGACGCTGCCGTTCGGGAGGCTGCGGAAGAACTTGGTGTCGAATTGCTTTCCTCGGAACTGAAGCCGCTGACCGTGTTGCATCGCCGCCACGCGGACGGGAGCGAACCGGTGGATCATCGAGTGGACTTCTTCTACGAATGCCGCACGTGGTCGGGTGAACCACGCCGGATGGAGCCGTTGAAATCTGCAGATCTGCGGTGGTGGCCGGTTGACGAACTCCCGGAGAAGTTGGTCGACCACGAGCGTTTCGTAATCGAAGCCCATCACTCCGGTCAGCTCGCACCCATCCACAGTTACGGCTTCTGACCGGGTGACGATCTGATTCAGGCTTCGCTGGCAACGATGACCGGGCAGTGTGCTTTTCGAATCATCGCACTGCTCGTGGTGCCGAGAGCGGTGTCGTCGAACGAGCCTCGCCCACGCCGACCCACGACGAGAAGCCGTGCCTCGGTGGAGAGTTGTTCAAGAATGGCAACCGAGGGGCCGTCGAACTCGATCTGACGGATCGCGACGCCAGGGTAGAGCGTGGCCCAACCCGACAGTTGCCACGTCAGCGGCGTCGAGTGCTGGGGCGCGTGCCCGGATGCGAAGTCTCGACGCAGCTCGGCCTCTGGCGGCGCTGCGTGCACGACGACCAGTTCGGTGTTCGCTGCCTCTGCTTCCTTGAATGCGATGGCCAGAGCGCTTTCGCTGTAGGCGCTTCCGTCCAAACCGACGACAACCGGCAAGGCTGTCGCAGCGCTGCTTTCACGCGGTGTTCCGACTCTTGCGAACGAACATGTCGGTCCAGGTGCGGCGGGATCGTCCTGTGGTGCGACGATCAAGGCGGCCTCAGCTGTCAGCGCGGTGAGAATTGCGGTGTTCTCCCCGGAGATCAGATCGGTCCGGATCCGAAGATCTGGCGACACCGACTCGGCGATCTGAATGGCCTCCATGAACAGGCCGGTCGGCGATGCCGAGGTGTTCAGATCGGCGCTCGGAGCTACGAAAACGATTCGCATCCAGAGACCGTGGCGATGTGCGAACTCAGCCGCCCACGTGATCTCGCCGGGGCGCAGCGGGGATCCGTCGATGCACACGACCACCGCTCCGTCCGCGGACCACTCCGAGGTGATGAGATCAGTCGATAGTTCGGGCTTCATCGTGAACTCCTCGAGCTGTGTCTGTTGAATGCGAACTAGCTTGCAGGACAGTGCCGAACAGCAATCCTGCGACGACTATCGAGCACGCGGCAGTCGTCAGGGGCAACCACACGAGCGTCGTAACAGCGAACATGAGCACGAGCAACGGGGCGAGGAGATGGCCGGGTTTCGCTCGGCATTCGTGGTGCTGCTTTTCTGCCCAGGCTCGGTACTTCGTGCCGTCATTCATGTTGTTTCACCTCAGTTCTCACGTCGGAAACCGACTTGTGACCAAGCAGTCCGACATGCGCCTCGTCGCGCATTCTTTCGACCATGTGGGGGTAGTGCAGTTCGAATGCCGGCCGCTCACTGCGGATTCGGGGAAGTTCGGTGAAGTTGTGTCGCGGTGGTGGGCAGGACGTCGCCCATTCGAGCGAGTTTCCGAAGCCCCAAGGATCGTCGACGGTCACAATTCGGCCGTACCGGTAGCTCTTGAAAACGTTCCAGATGAACGGAATCGTCGAGGCTCCGAGCACAAACGCGCCGATGGTCGAGATCGTGTTGAGAAGAGTGAAATTGTCCGATGGCAGGTAGTCCGCGTACCGACGAGGCATGCCCTGGGCGCCGAGCCAATGCTGGACGAGAAATGTTGCGTGAAAGCCGATCAGGGTCAACCAGAAATGGATCTTGGCGAGCTTCTCGTCCAACATCCGGCCGGTCATTTTCGGGAACCAGAAGTAGATTCCGGCGTATGTCGCGAACGCGATTGTCCCGAAGAGGACGTAATGGAAATGCGCGACAACAAAGTACGAGTCGGTGACATGAAAGTCCAAGGGCGGGCTGGCAAGGATGACGCCGGAGAGTCCGCCGAACAGGAATGTGACCAGGAAGCCGACGGAGAACAGCATGGGCGATTCGAAAGTCAACTGCCCCTTCCACATGGTGCCGATCCAGTTGAAGAACTTGACTCCGGTGGGAACTGCGATCAGGAAGGTCATGAACGAGAAGTAGGGGAGGAGAACGGCGCCGGTTGCGTACATGTGGTGAGCCCACACAGCGATCGACAGTGCAGCAATTCCCAATGTTGCATAGACCAATCCGGTGTATCCGAAGATCGGCTTGCGGCTGAAGACGGGGAAGATCTCCGAGACTATGCCGAAGAACGGCAGCGCCAGAATGTAGACCTCGGGATGGCCGAAGAACCAGAACAGGTGCTGCCACAACATGACTCCACCGGTGGCGGGGTCGAACAGGTGCGCTCCCAGGTGCCGGTCCACCCACAGTCCGATCAAGGCAGCAGCGAGCAGCGGAAAAACGAGGAGGATCAGCATGCTGGCGACCAGCGCATTCCACGTGAAGATCGGCATGCGGAACATCGTCATACCCGGGGCGCGCAGGCAGACGATCGTCGAAACGATGTTGACTGCGCCGAGGATGGTGCCGACGCCGCCGAGAGCGAGACCGATGATCCACAGGTCGGCGCCCATGCCGGGGGAGTGGAGTTCGCTGGTGAGCGGTACGTAGGCGGTCCAGCCGAAATCTGCCGCACCACCAGGTGTTACGAATCCGGCGGACGCGATCAGGCCGCCGAAGAGATAGAGCCAGTAGCTGAAGGCGTTGAGTCGCGGGAAACACACGTCCGGCGACCCGATCTGCAGTGGCATGAGGTAGTTGGCGAATCCGAAGAACACCGGGGTCGCGTACAGCAGGAGCATGATCGTGCCGTGCATGGTGAACAACTGGTTGTACTGCTCGTTGGACAGGAATTGCATTCCCGGAACGGTCAATTCCATGCGCATGAGTAGTGCCATCAGTCCGCCGATCAAGAAGAAGGCAAACGATGTCACGATGTACATCAGACCGATCATCTTGTGATCGGTGGTCCTGAGGATCTCGACCAGTTTCGAACCCTTCGGAGCGGTTCGGGGAATTGCATCGGCGGGGGAATCGACCTCACCGACCGGCCGGGGCGCGAGATCAACCACGACGGCCGCCTACGCACATCGACGTGACGAAAGACCGAGAATGCCTGGGACTGTGGAACATAACGCAATGATCGTGGCGACCGGGAACTCGGACGAGGGGAAAAGGTCCCTAGGATCGGAACAGAGGCATGGCGTAGATCACGTGGTCCGGTACGGTCGAGAGAGTTGTCTTCACGAGCCGAAAGAAAGCGAGATGGTCATGGCATGTCGTATCAGTGAACTGGTGCTCGGTTGCCGGGAACCCGAGGTGCTGGGCCGGTTCTGGTGCGAGGTCCTGGACTTCGTCGTGCTCGATCGAATGGACGACGGTTCGTTGGAGATCGGCCCACGCGAAGGGTTCGGCGGTCCGCAGCCGACGATCATCCTCAGTCGCAGAGACGAACCGGAGAAGGGTAAGCCCCGCCTGCATATCGACGTCAACGCCACCGATCGCGATCAGGAGGCCGAACTGGAACGCCTGTTGAGTCTTGGTGCGCGGCCGGCCGACATCGGCCAGACAGGGCACGAACAATGGCATGTCCTGGCCGATCCGGAAGGTAACGAGTTCTGCCTGCTCAAGGCCCAACTGGATCCGCTCTGACGCTCAACGATGCTGGATCGGCAACGGACTTCGCCTGGGGCTCAGCGGAACACGCCACACCAGTTCGGTGACACCGTTCTCGCTGGTGATGTTGCTCGAGCCTCCGCACTGACGAGCGCGGGTCGCCAGGTTGTCGAGACCGTGGATTCTGGTTGCCTGGTCGATTCCCACACCGTCGTCGACGATGCTGATGACAAGCTCCTCGGTGGCCCGGATGGTGACGTCGATGGCATCGGCATGTGCATGCCGCAGAGCGTTGCTCAAGCCCTCGCGCACAACGGCTTCGGCGTGCGGGGCAAGTCGAGACGGGACGGAACTGTCGATGGTTCCCTCGAAAGTGACGCTGGGAGTGATCGACGAGTGGCCGGACAGACCGTTGACGGCATCGAGTAGTCGCCGCCGCAGGCTTGTGGGAGTAGACATCTCGCTCGTATGGAGGTCGAAGACTGCGGTGCGGATTTCACGGACTGTTCGATCGAGTTGATCGACAGAGGTGTCCAATACGGTTCGAACGGTGTCCTCGTCGCCTGGACGTTGCAGCACCCCCTGCAAACTCAACCCGGTGGCGAACAACTGTTGGATGACGTGGTCATGGAGATCCCGCGCGATTCGGTCGCGATCTTCGAGGACGTCGACCAGTCTTTCTTTCCGTTGCTGTTCTGCGAATTCGACAGTGACAGAAGCGATGTCTGCCATCGCCGTCAGTTGCTCGATCTCGTCCACTCCCCACGGGCGGTTGCTGCGGCGTGACGCGAAGAGAACACCGCCGCCGAACGAGGTTCCGGAGAGGGGGAGTGCGACCACTGATTCGTCGCCGGAAACGTTCAGTGCCGGAACGGAACTGCCATGTGGTGCAGAGATCGGCCGCCGGCTCCGCGCAGCGTCGTCGATCACGGTCCCGGACAGATCGACGGCTGATCCGGTCGCGGGGGCAGGCTGGGAATCAGCAGCATCGGCGACGTGGACTACCGGCTCTCTGCCGAGGTCGTAGCGAACGACGCACACAAGATTTCCATCCGTGAGGTGCCGCGTCGTCCGAACCAGTTCCGATAGCGTCTCGTCGCGGGATCCGCCGCTGAGCAGACGTGCATTGACGGCGGCGACGGCCTTGAGCCAGGCTTCTCGCGTCCGGGATTCCTCGAACAGACGCGCATTGTCGATGGCGATGCTCGCAGCATTTGCCAGAATCTGGAGTACAGCCTCGTCGCGGTCGTCGAATGCAGTCCGTTCCGAGCTGTCCGCGAGGTAGATGCTGCCGAACACCTCGCCCCTGACGAAGATCGGAACACCGAGAAACGTGTCCATCGGCGGATGATTGGTCGGAAACCCTGCCGAGGACGGATGCGAGGAGATTCGGTCGGTTCGAACCGGGCACGGTTCTCGAAC
Source organism: Rhodococcus sp. YL-1 (assembly GCF_001942025.1). Lineage (NCBI taxonomy): Bacteria > Bacillati > Actinomycetota > Actinomycetes > Mycobacteriales > Nocardiaceae > Rhodococcus > Rhodococcus sp. YL-1. The sequence goes on from NZ_CP017299.1 coordinate 1,305,294, forward strand.
GACCAGGCCCAGCAGGCCGTGACCTTCGGGAAGATGCCCGATCTTGGCAACCTGCCCCTGAGTCATACCGGAGTGGATGAATCGGGACAAGCGTCCGTCGGGGGATTTCACGCCGAGCGCGCCGTAGTCCGCTTCGAGGAGATGTCGCGCGACGTCGACTATCTGTTGCAGGGTTTCGTCGAGCTGGAGTGTGGACCCGACGGTCAACACGGCACTGAGCAGTTTGGGAATTGCAGTCGGGTTGAGAGCAGTCAGCTCTGCGCTTCCGGCGATGTCGCCGAAAAGGCTGAGCATGAGCGCGTCGCGGCTACCTGGCATGGTGCGTGCCCGTGGTGGCGGAGAAGGGCGAGCCGGATGGCGTCAGCAGGTGAGTGGTCGCCTGGCCGGAAGGATCCGGGTGCGAAGTGCCCGCACGAAGCTTTGTCGCCAGAACTGCGGCCTGCGTTCGACGTTCGAGACCCAGTTTCTCGAGGATGCGTGAGACGTAGTTCTTGACTGTTTTCTCCGAGAGTTCTGCGTGCGAGCTGATCTCTCGATTGCTCAGTCCCTTGCCGATCAACTCGAAGATCAAGAGCTCCTGATCGGTCAACAGGGCTGCCGCAGTACCCGACTCCTGTTCGGACCGGATGCGCCGGACCAAACCGATCACCGCCTGGGTGTTCAACAGCGACTTGCCGGTAGCAACCGTGCGGATCGCCGACACCAGGTCGTGGCCGCGGATGTTCTTGAGGACGAATCCTCGTGCGCCGGCGATCAGGGCGTCGAGCAGTGCGTCGTCGTCGGAGTACGACGTGAGCATCAAAGTGGCGGCGCTCGGGTAGGTCGACGCCAGTTCTCGGCACAGTTCCACACCGTTACCGTCGGGAAGTCTGACGTCCATGACAACCACGTCGGGTCGGCATTCGGGTATTCCGGCCGAGGCTTCGCGAACACACGACGCCTCGCCAACAACGTTGAATCCCGATACCTGGTTCAACAGGTCTGCCAATCCACGACGGACGATCTCGTGGTCGTCGACCAGATAGATGCCGATCGTCACGGTGGTCACCTCTTCCAGCTCACGCCTGCCGTCGATGTTACCGGACGGTAATGTCCCGACAGGATCGGGTTGTCCGACCGATGGTCGACAAAAAACCCGCGTCGAAGGGTGCGAGACCGAGTCTCGATTGCACAGAGTCAAAGGTCCCGACCGTCACGAGATCTGAATCACCCAGATCTCGTGAGGCGGTGGGTGTGAGCTGAATGTGATTGCACCGGTGGCTGTTCGATCCGCTCAGTCGACGGGAGCGAGTTCGACGGAGACGTAGACACCCTTGCCTTTTCGGTGTGCGAGTGCCTCGCCGGGGCGATCGATACCGTCCAGTTGGAGAACGATCGGACCTTGTTCCGGGTAGAAATTGCGCCACCAACTCTTCTTGTCTGGCATGGCAACGCCGATCGTCACATGGTCGCCTTTTCGTTTGTAGGACACGGGCGCGCTGAAGGTGCGACCGGACTTGCGTCCGACGTAGGTGATGACGGTCATGGAACGGCCCAGTAGTTTGCCTACGATCGGAGCGCCGATCAGTGGTTGGACCACTACGTTCACGGCGGCGGATACACGTTGGAAAGTGTTCACGAGAAGCCCTTTCACGACGAATGCTGCACGAATTCGAATCCTGCACGGAAATGGTGCGTGCAGTAGTTCTATCCTGCTCGACCGGGAATGTCGCGTGGGCAGAAATTGGTACAAACCGGTGTGCCGAAGCGAGTAGCGTGGGGTACGTCGAGGGTCATTCGAATATGCGCGGTCAAGCCATGTCGTCCTCGACGCCAACCCGGTCTGTGGTCGAACGGCCGAGAACTGGAGCGCCTGTATGGCGTCGAACCCGTCCGATGTGTCGAATGCACGAGGGCAATCCGAGTCGACTGACGAGGATCAGAAAACACCGTCGATCTGCCCGGCGTGTCAGCACAGTATGGAATCCCATGATCCGCTCGGGGTTCGCTTCTGCGCAGTGACTGCCGACCGCGGTCTCGATCGAAAGTGCATCTGCGCTGCCGATCGTGAGGAAATTCAGCACTACTCGCGATACTGATCCGCCTGGGCATCACGTCAATTCATACGCCAAGATTCGACTGTCACCTCGACGACACTGCCCGCGCCACTGAACGCGCCGCGGGTGAACCGCACTGAGTGACAGATTCACCCTCGTTGCGACCACTTGCCGCGCAGAAGCATCAGTGCGGTAAGGGTGAGGCCCCATCCGATCGTGGACAGTGCGACGCCCACGCCTGCCTGTCCGGTGACATCAGTACTGGCGTCGATGCTGAATGCGGTGGTGAATCCTGCAGCAGTGCCGGCAGCGGCCGTCATACCGCCGGCCTTCATCCATCGCGAGCAATGGGCGGAACCGAAACACGCCAGAATCACTGTCAGTCCACAGGCGACGACCTGCCAGGTGGGGAACTGTGTCGGGGCAGGCAGGCCGGGGCCGCGGAATCCGCCTTTGTAGTCGGCTGACCAGCTGAGCCAGCCCACGCAAGACAGAAAGCCCAGTGCAAAGGCCAACAGGCCGGTGCTCCACAGTCCGAGTGAGCCCGATCCCGTGTGCCCGCCGCCGAGGCCGGTCGTGGAGTGCTCCAGGCCAGTTCGTTCCGAACGCCAGATTGTCCAGATGATGCTCGCGCCGATAGTTGCGGGCACGCCGACGAAGATGAATGCAATCCAGAGAAACTGCGGCCAGGAGAACTCGAGATCGACAGTCATGGTCGGAGTATGCGCGTACTTCGAATCATGTGCGCCCATCTGTCAATCTGGCGAGTTGCGGGTCAACCTTCCTCGACCTTCTCCACATGTGTACTTGTAGGGTCCAGGTCGATATTCCGTGTGTTGATCAGTCGAAGCCTGGGAACCGGATCGCCCGTGGTGTCGTCGATCAAGATCGAGTGTGGCTCACCGTCATCGAAGGCGTGGCGCTCTCCCCACTGTCGCAGGCTAATGATCACGATGAACAGATCCATACCGCGTTCGGTCAGGATGTACTCGTTGCGGGTACCTTGCGCGTTCGGTTGGACTTCGAAGATTCCCTGCTCGACAAGGACTTTGAGCCTGTCCGTGAGAATGTTCTTTGCGATGCCCAGGTTTCGTTGAAACTGACTGAATCTCGATGACCCGTCGAAGGCGTCACGCACGATCAGCAGCGACCATCTGTCGCCGATGATGTCGGCCGCTCGGGCCGTCGGGCAGTGCGGGTCTGTCCATTGTGCGCGATCCGGCATCGAGTTCCTCATTGGTTGCGTTTTGAAACTGTATTGACGTAACCTCCAAATGGTATCAAAACGCAACCAAGTTGAGGTGGAAGTGACTGCACGTCATGCTGTCGAGAACGCGCGGGGCAAGTTGAAAATGTCTCGCGGACTTCGCCTGTTGCTCGCAGTGCTCTGCGGGGTCTCGGTAGCCAACATCTACTACGCACAGCCGCTCCTCGGGCAAATAGGCTCGGATCTTTCCATTCCTCCGGCCGGCCTCGGTTTCGTAGTCGCACTCGCCCAACTCGGTTATGTGGTGGGGTTGATCGTGTTGGTGCCATTGAGCGATCTCGTGAATCGAAAGAAATTGATCGCAATCCAGATCGTCGCTGCTGCAACGGGAACGATGCTTGTTGCTCTGGCCACCACGAATCTGCAGCTGTTGATCGGGATGGCGGTCGCAGGCACGTTCTCGGTAGTTGTTCAAGTCATAGTTGCCTATGGTGCGGCAATCAGTGACCCGGACGAGCGGGGCGCAAACATCGGTGTCATCACCAGCGGCGTTGTCGTCGGCATCATCCTCGCTCGGACTGTCGCCGGCGCAGTTGCGGATCTGGCAGGCTGGCGGGCGGTCTACGCGGGATCCACTTTCATTTCGGTACTGGTCGCGGCCGTCGCGCTGACGATGCTGCCGAAAGATCCTCGTTTGCAACCCGATAGGCGTTCGTACGTGCGTGCAATGGGGTCTGTCGTGACGTTGACGCTTACGAACCGACTGTTTCGCACCCGGGCCCTGATCGCCTTGTTCCTTTTCGCGTCCTTTGGTGCTTTGTGGAGCGGAATGGCCCTGCCGTTGAGTGAGGAACCATGGCGGTTGTCGACCACACAGATCGGGCTCTTCGGAATCGCAGGATTGGTTGGAGCATTGGGCGCGGTCGGTGCCGGTCGGTGGGCCGATCAAGGCAAAGCGCAACGCGTCACCGGGGCGTCGTTGGTCGTTCTCTTGCTGTCGTGGGTATTCAACGCGCAGGCGACGCACTCGCTGGTGTTACTCGTAGTCGGTGTTGTTGCGTTGGACTTCGCCGTGCAGGCTGTTCATGTCACGAGCCAGAATCTGATCGTCGCGAACACACCGGAATCGTCGGGGCAGATCATCGGTAGTTACATGGTGTTCTATTCGTTGGGCAGCGCGGCTGGGGCGGTTTCCACCACTATGGTTTTCGACGCGGCAGGGTGGGGCGCTGCAAGTATTCTCGGCGGCGCCTACGCGTTTGCAGCCTTGATCGAATGGACGATCGATCGATTGCGGACCCGCAACACTCTAGGGAGTTGGGAGCCACGTCCTGGCCGCGACGACCAAGGCGTTCACACCGATGGTCAGGGTCGGCTCGATCACGGGAGCGTAGTGCGGAGAGTGGTTCGACGGCACGGTTCGCAAAGCCGGATCAGTCATGTCACCTGTCGTGAACAGTGAAGGGTCGGTACCGCCCAACAGCCAGTACGACAGTGGCGCACCGGCACTGGTCGCGAGAATGCCGACATCTTCACTACCTGCTCCCGCTCCGGGATCGAGAATCTTGTTCGTCCCCAACCATTCGGCAAACGCATCGAGTGTCTTGTCCAGCGCTGCCGGATCATTGACGACGATCGGAAAGTGCTCCGTCTCGGTGATGGTCGGTGGGGTGGGTGCACCGGCGGTGGCCGCTTCGCCCCGGACGATGCGGTCGACGCTGTCCAGGATGCGCTGACGCACACCTGCGTCGTAGCTGCGGATGTTGAGTTGCAGTTCTGCTTCGCCGGGAATGACGTTGGCGGCATCTCCAGCATGGATGGAGCCGACGGTGAGGACAGCTGTGGCAGTACTCGGGACCTCGCGTGAGATGACAGTTTGCAAACGCAACACGGTTTCGGCTGCCATGACCACGGGATCGACCGAGTTCTCCGGCATAGATCCGTGGGCGCCCTTTCCGACCAGTCTCACACGAAGTGAGTCCGATCCCGCATACGAGGGGCCGGCGTGCCCGGCGATCGTGCCTGCCGGTAGCGGCGATACATGTTGTCCGAGAACGATGTCGGGCCTCGGGAATCGCTCGAACAGTCCGTCGTCGACCATGGCTTGCGCACCCGCGCCAAGTTCCTCAGCCGGTTGGAAGACGAGGACAAGAGTGCCAGACCAGGTCGTCGTATCCTGAGAGAGGATCCGGGCCGCACCGAGTAAGCAGGTCGTATGCAGGTCATGGCCGCACGCGTGGCTGACCGAGACGGTCTTTCCCTGATCGTCGGTCGTTGTTACGGTACTGGCGTAGTCCAATCCGGTTTCTTCCCGAACCGGGAGGGCGTCCATATCCGCACGCAGCAGCGCTGTGGGGCCCACTCCGTTCTTCAGGACTCCGACGACTCCGGTAGTCCCGACATCGGTGGTGGTGTCGAATCCAAGTGCTGTTAAATGTCTTTCCACCAGACTGGATGTTCGTTGCTCGTGAAACCCCAGTTCCGGATGGCTGTGGAGGTCCTTGTACAGGTCGATCAAATCCAGATCCACGGCGATCGTTTCGTGCACTGACGAGGTCATGAGTGTCCTCTCGGTAGCGTCTTTTCAGGCTAACCGGGATGACGGGTCGGTAAACAGGACCTTAGGTCCAACGGTGCCGGTGATGCGGAGTCTGGTGCTACGGCACGTAGAACGATGTGACACCTGGGGTGATGATGGATCCGGCCACGGACAGCACGGCAACAGCGACTTGACCGGTCCCGGTCTGCACGATCGCCTCTGCTGGGACTCCGTTGAGACCGTCCGAGAGCCGAGCCGAGCCGGAGGCCCCGGTCGAAAGGTTCAGCCAGCGCACTTCGGACGAGAGCAGGCATCCCCACCGGCCTTCCTTGCCTCCGGTGATCGTCACCGTGCCGGGTTGTTCACCGACGACAGCTACGCAGCGGACGGCCGGCGCGTCGAAGCTGCCGTTCGGGTTGCCGTACGGCGCAGGGTTGACCTGGAATGGAATGGTCACCGCGGCGGATGCGAGCGCTACCGACGTCAGAGTAGAAGCGATCACGACGGATGTGCAGACGCTCAGTCGGCGAACGAGATTCATCACGGAGGCCTCCAGCCATGTCCAGGTGATTTGCTTGTCTTCCCCGACGTAACGTTTTGGTCGTAGCTTCCCTTCTTGCATCGCCGCATTGAAGACGACATCCTCACCGTATCCGGTTGCACAGGAGAATTCAGGTACTCGTCGCTATTCGCTACATGTGGCGGCCTCAGATGCCGTCCGTCGAACCGCCTCTGCCGTCGTCGAAGCACGTACTACGGCAACCGGTGTTCCGGCTGCGGGATCGAAACTCCAGTCCTGCCGATAGGACTGGAGTAGATCTGGATCTGTGATCATCGCACCTGGCGACAATCGCTGGGCGAGCGTGTTCAAAGCGTCGACACTACCATGATCTGGTTTCAGCCTTCCGCTCCGAGATGTGAAACTCATTGTGTCCAAGGCATGTCCGTGGACCCGAGAGTTGAAAGTCAGTATCTCGAGTGCGGTTGAGATCCACCGAATATGGCGTACGTCATATGTTGCTGAGGTCGGTCAGTACCTGATCGAAGGCGCCGGTACGTCCAGGTGTCACTACCTTCTGAAACAGTGTCAGGACACATTCGTCAAGGGCGTCCGTTGCCGTGAGGGTTCTTCTGGCGACGGTGCTTCTACCGGACCATCGGCCACGTTCCATGTGTGCCAATGCGATTCCGTCACGCCGGGCTGTTGCCTTTCGGCCCGATGAATGAACGAAGAGGTATGTTCTGCCCGCGATATCGACTTCGCACAGCTTGTTCTTGCGGCGCATGGCCTTGGGCTTCTGGTCGATCAGGGTCCCGATCGTTCCGTCGGACAATCGAAGTGATGCAGGTCGGCCTTTACGGAATGTGAGCCTGGATCGATCCTGCTCGGCTGTTGACGATTTCCTCTTCCGCCCGCCGGCAACGCTCTCCGATCCGTCGTCGGATGCGGGAATCAGTTCGCCTTGAACGTTCCCCGACGGATCGAATATCGATACGGCCGAACCACCTTCGGCGAGGTTGACGAACCAGCCGGTCTCTGTAGGGGTGTTCCATTTCATGTAGATGATTATTCTTCATCAGTGCCGAGGAACATCAGCCGACAGCCCGAGACGAGGATCGCGGTCAGGATTCGACAGTCACCTCGATCACGCCATCGTCGCCGTTGAAACGAACCGCCGGCCAGTACCCGTCCATGAAATGCAAACCGCACGAGTCTGTCAGACGTTGACAATCGCTTCGACGGCCAGACGGTGAAGAGCCTGGTGCTGCTCGAAGACGTGGCGTAGGCGGGGAAGCATGCCGCGTGCAAGGGTGCCGAGCGTTTCGTCGACGATGCCGAAGCTGGGATTTGTCCTCACGTGAGCAGCGTAGACATCGAAGAAGGCAAGCCGCGATTCTGCTGGGGCGGGCACAACGCCCGAACCGTGGCAGGAGCCGTTCTTCGCCAATCCACTCGCAATGTCCCGCTGACTGGGCATCCGGAACCTTCTGCGCCGCGACTGCCTTAGCGTTCTACGTCGATAACCACGTGAAGGGATTTGTTCAATGGCGAAGAATCAGGCACCCCCCGCGACACAAGCCAAGGACATCGTTGTCGATCTACTGGTGATCGGGTCCGGTACCGGCATGGCTGCCGCCCTCACCGCGAACGAGCTCGGCTTGTCCACGCTGATCGTGGAGAAGACGCAGTACGTTGGCGGTTCGACGGCGCGGTCCGGTGGAGCGTTCTGGATGCCTGCCAACCCGATCTTGGCGAAAGCCGGTGCGGGCGACACCGTTGAGCGCGCGAAGACATACGTGCGGTCGGTGGTCGGTGATACTGCCCCTGCCCAACGTGGGGAGGCATTCGTCGACAACGGTGCGGCCACCGTCGACATGCTTTACCGCACGACGCCCATGAAGTTCTTCTGGGCCAAGGAATACTCCGATTACCACCCCGAACTGCCGGGAGGTAGCGCCGCCGGACGTACCTGCGAGTGCCTGCCGTTCGACGCGTCGGTACTCGGCGCGGAACGCGGTCGCCTGCGGCCCGGTTTGATGGAAGCCGGACTGCCGATGCCGGTGACAGGTGCGGACTACAAGTGGATGAACCTGATGGTGAAGAAGCCGAGCAAGGCTTTCCCTCGCATCATCCGCCGCCTGGCGCAGGGCGTTTACGGCAAGTACGTACTCAAGCGTGAATACATCGCAGGCGGTCAGGCGCTCGCCGCCGGCCTGTTCGCAGGTGTGGTCCAGGCCGGTATCCCGGTGTGGACGGAAACGTCGTTGGTTCGGCTCATCACCGAAGATGGCCGCGTAACGGGTGCAGTTGTGGTGCAAGACGGACGTGAAGTGACGGTGACCGCTCGGCGTGGTGTCGTTCTGGCAGCCGGCGGGTTCGACCACAACATGGAGTGGCGCCACAAGTACCAGTCGGAGAGGCTCGGTGAGCACGAGAGCCTGGGCGCAGAGGGCAACACCGGCGAAGCGATCGAGGCAGCACAAGAGCTCGGCGCAGGTATCGGATCGATGGATCAGTCGTGGTGGTTCCCGGCGGTGGCAAGCATCAAGGGCCGCCCGCCGATGGTGATGCTCGCAGAGCGTGCGCTGCCAGGCTCGTTCATCGTCGACCAGACCGGTCGTCGATTCGTGAACGAGGCGACGGACTACATGTCGTTCGGCCAGCGCGTGCTCGAACGGGAAAAGGCCGGAGATCCGGCCGAGTCGATGTGGTTTGTTTTCGACCAGGAGTACCGCAACAGCTACGTGTTCGCAGGCGGTATCTTCCCCCGTCAGCCGCTTCCGCAGGCATTTTTCGACTCCGGCATCGCGCACAAGGCGAGCAGTCCGGTCGAGCTTGCCCGCAAGGTCGGTCTTCCCGAGGAGGCTTTTGCCGAGTCCTTCGAGAAGTTCAACGAGGCCGCTGCTGCCGGTAGCGATGCGGAATTTGGTCGCGGCGGAAGTGCATACGATCGGTACTACGGCGACCCGACAGTGTCCCCGAACCCGAACCTGAGGAAGCTCGACACGAGTGCCCTCTACGCGGTGAAGATGACGCTCAGCGACCTCGGCACCTGCGGCGGTGTGCAGGCGGACGAGCATGCACGCGTGCTTCGTGAGGACGGCAGCGTGATCGACGGCCTGTATGCGATCGGCAATACTGCGGCCAACGCATTCGGTCACACCTACCCGGGCGCCGGTGCAACGATCGGCCAGGGGCTGGTTTACGGATACATTGCCGCCCACCACGCAGCCGAGAAAGTAGCTTCGACTCAGCAGTAGATCCACTAGGCAACAGATCGCCGAACGGGAGATCAGCACGCGTTTCCGATGCCGGGAACGTGCACTGGTCTCCCGTTCGGCTTGTAGGAGCAATGCCGCCTGTATGTCCCATCTCGGTAACGCTGACGCGCCGGGTGACCAAGACGCGGTATCGTCTCCAGAAGTGACATGGGGCACTGGCGATTGTTCGACCAGATGCCATCCACCGAAGGCGCGCCTGATATCGACCGGTCGGGTCGAATGCGCAAAAACAGGTATGTACCCAGGTAATTCAACCGTGGTGTGGAGCGTCGTGAAGCGACAGCGTATGAGGTGATTCCTCATCCGCAACGCAAGGATCTCCATGTTCCACCCTCTTTCCGACCATCCGGGTAGACACCCACCCTGTCGATCTTCGAATGAGAAGCCTTCGGTTTGTTCCGGCATTCGTAGTCCTCGATCAACGATCGATTCAGGCACTGCCTCGATGTAGAACCCGTATCTCCTGTGCTGTCACCAGGAGATACAGACCTGCGGGTCTATGCGCGCGCTCGCGTTCGAGAGCGGTCACCGTACCTCTCTCCATGGCGCGATCCGAACATTTCACTCCAACGGAGTCTTGGTGCGATACACCAAGTAGCTCAGCACGTATTGAGTGCTGTCTGCGGGTAGAGCCTGCACCTGCTCCGAGCACATCAGTCAAGGAAAACATGAGTAAGCACAGAAAACACAAGCCTTCCAGCACAAAACGATTCATCGCCGTAACTGCGGGACTGGGCGCCCTTGTGGGGGCCGGAGCAGTAGCCAATGCAGGTACCGCCGGTGCGCAGGGCTGGTCGGCGAGTTGCAATTGGGAGTGGCCGGTAAGCGGATCACTTTCGCAGGGTTACCACGCGGGACATGACGGAGTCGACTTCGCTGTCAACGTCGGCACCGCGCTCCACGCGCCCACATCGGGCACGATTTCTGTTGCCGGACCCAATGATCCGGGTGGATATGGAACGTATATCCAGTTGGAAGCGGACAGTGGCGAGCAGATTCAGATGGGCCACCTCTCCGAAACATGGGTCGGTGTGGGGCAACACGTCGAGGTAGGCGACGAGATCGGGGCAACGGGCAACACCGGTAGCTCCACCGGTCCACATCTGCATCTCCGCATTCACAGTGGAGGCGCAGTCGATCCCATGTCCTTCCTGAGTTCGATCGGGGCGTGCGATACCGGGTCGAGTATTGTTCCCGCGCCCGCGCCCGCGCCGGCACAGGACGTAGCACCCGAATTTGCACCGGAACCGGCGCCTGCTCCTGTTGTCTACTCTGAGACATCCGAATCTGCACCGGTAGAAAGCATTCCGGAGTCGGAGACTCCAGCGTCCGGCTCAGAGGTAGTCGTTGCGGCCGGTGATACATTGTTCGACCTCGCGGCAGAACGAGGTCTCACCTGGCAGCAGGTGTGGGACATGAATCCGCAGATCGTCAATCCCGATCAGATCTTTGTGGGCGACGTGATCAACTTGTGAGAGTTGATAATTCGATACTGATCCGGGGATGAGTCAACTACTCGTACACGACCGGTTTCAGTACCCCAGTTGACTCCGAGTTCCACTTGGTGTGCGTGAGCGCTGCAGCCGGGCCGTGTATTTCACGGTCCGGCTGTTTTGCGCGCTCCGAGAAGTGATTCCTACCGAAGTACTGATGCGTGGTGGTTCGCTTCTCGGACAGCCACGGCCAATCGCTGGGGATCTTGCCGATACTATTGAGCCCGTGAACCGGTCCGCGATCACCTCCCTACGTCGACGTTGGTCAGATGAGGACGTCGATAATTTACGGGCGCAATTGCTCGATCAGTCGCGGATCGTCAAGCCTCCCCACACTCTCGTCTCCCCACGGGCGGAGACCGATGACGGGCTGATCGATGTGCGTGGCCTGACAGCGGGTAGCGCTGGATTGGACATTCGGTATCTCTCACGTTGGAACGGATTGATCTGAGCTTCGCTCGGGGTTCGATCTCCGTCTTCGAATCCGAATTATTCGACTGCCGTTTCGATTTCGTGGCACTGACCGGACAGCCCCGTTTCAATCGCCGACTCGAACGGTGCAGTTTCCGGGGTGCGACGCTCTCGCGTGTGGCGCTCGGACCGAGGGTCGTCGATTGCGATTTCACTGGAGCCAAAGCACGCGGGCTCCGCTCCGTGCCCAATACTGTGTTCGAACGATGCGCATTCGACGACACAGACCTGACTGGTGCGCAGCTCGCCGATACCTCATTCGTGGAGTGTACTTTCGGCGGCGCACGATTCTCGGCGGCCACGAGTTTTGTGCGGTGTTCCTTCACCCGGACCGCTGTCGAGTTCTCCGAGGCGCAAGTGTCGCGAACAACGTGTGACGGCACCGCGATTCCGGATCAATGGGAAGGTGAGGCCGATTCAGCAGTCGCACTGGAGCGGTATGCCGGTCGATATGCCCGAGCACTTGGCGTGGGGGACACAGAGGGTATGGCCCTCGATCCTGAAATGGATGATTCGTAAAGGGGGGCAGATCGATGACTCGCGGGGTCACGTTCAGGACAGTATTCGGTGGACCGTCGGTGCCGCTTGACTTCATCGAGGAGTTGACTCGGCTCAGACACCGGCTGAGGGGCATCGCGATGCAGTACGACTTCGATCTGTTTGTTGTGGTTGGTGGCGACATCTCCGTGGTGACCGATCCGACCGGGACCCGGCTTCCGCGTGTGTTTCTGGGCAGGCGTACCGCTACGGCGCAGGTACAGATGAACACTGACGACGTGATGGGGGTGCCCGACCCGCGTGCATTTCTGTACACGACGATCCATGCGGCACTGACGGAACTGATCACGCGTGTCTCAGACCGCGACAACGACTTCGATGCGGACGGGGAGCGAGCGAAGATCGAGTTCTTGATCCTCGATGACATTGGCGAGCGCGAATCAAAGCTGTGATGGCAAATGACAAATGCTGCGCTCCCGCATTCGTCAGGCTGTTGTCACTCTCTGGCATCAAACACTGCGGTGACCACTTCACAGAAAATCGCCGGGTGCCGGCGATGGACGAACCTCACTGTGAGTTCTGCGGTGCGCGGTAGCGGTGACAAGTAGGTAGCGTTCAGCTGCGGCGTAGTCGGTGATCGATGTTCCGTCGGGCCCGGGGGTTTGAGTGATCAGGTCGAGGTATCGGCGGCGATAGAGGTATGCGTCGGGCTGGGTCAACAGGTACTCCGCGGCAGCGACGACGTCCAGGCTCGGTGCGGCTCGTCTGAGCCGGGTGCGCGCCGGCTGGTACGCAGCTCTGGCGTGTTTGGTCGGCCCGGTGGCCGTGTAGTGCCCGTCGCTGTGGTCGTCGTCTCGGGCATTGTCATTCATATCGTCGCCTTGGTGTGAATGAGCTCGACGTTGCCGTTGTAGTAGCCGAGGACACGGTGATCCATCATCCGCCGCCACAGTGGTGGTACGGCAGCGCAGACGATCATCACCGCGTATCCGGCAGGGAGTTGCGGAGCGGTTGGAGCGCTGCGCAGAGATTGGTAGCGCAGACGCGGATTCGCGTGATGGTCACTGTGTCGTTGTAATTGGTACAGGAACAAATTGGACAAGAGATGATCACTGTTCCAACTGTCTTCGGGCCGGGCTTTGACAAAGCTGCCGTCTTGTCTTCGCGCACGGAGCAATCCGTAGTGTTCGAGGTAGTTTGCGGCCTCGAGGAACGTGATCCCGGCCAAGGCTTGCAGGAGCAGCCAGGGCAGTATCTGCCACCCGAATAAGGTGATCAACGTCCCGAACAGTGCGGCGCTCAGCGACCATGCCTGCACGATGTTGTTTCGAGGTGACAGTGCGGGTGAACCCTGCCGGCGCAGGCGTGCTGATTCGATCCGCCAGCCCGATTTCAGACCTCCGAATATGCTGCGGGGCAAGAATATCCAGAACGATTCCCCGAAACGAGCACTGGCGGGATCGCGCGGCGTCGCAACGTTGACGTGGTGACCGTGATTGTGCTCGATGTAGAAGTGCCCGTAGAACGATTGAGCGAGCACAATTTTCGCCAACCGCCGCTCGAGGCGGCTGCTCTTGTGGCCTAGTTCGTGTGCGGCATTGATACCGACGCCCGCAACGACGCCGACGGTCATCGCCAGTGCGATCTTCTCTCCGGTTGCCATCGGGGCGTGCGCCCAACACCATGCGGCGAAGACGAGGCCAGCGTATTGAAGTGGCACGAACAGGTAGGTACACCATCGGTAGTAGCGGTCGTCCTGCAATGCCGCGATCACGTTGTCGGGTGGGCTGCGGCCATCTGCGCCGACTGCGACGTCGACGATCGGGATGACGAGAATCAGGATCCAGGCACCGGTCGCCCAGAACAGGCCGAGGTGCAAATATTCGACCAGCAGCCAGGACAGGAAGGGACTCAGCGGGATCAGCAATCCCAACGGCCACCAGTAACGCTTCCGATCCCGCCATGCAGGAGCGTCGACACCTGCTTCGGCGCTCGCTCGAATGTCGTCGGTGTCTGTCATCGAAACTTCTCGAGCACGGGAAAGTGGAATACGGTCATTGTTCTCCAACGGTTCGTGCGGACTTTCGAAGTGGTGTGCTGCGGCGTCTCAGGCGGTTAGGCCAGGTCGGCGAATGCGATGATGTTGTCGTTGTAACTGCGTGCGGTTTCGTCGAAGGATCCACCGCACGTGATGATCCGGAGTCCGGGGTGGTCGATGTCGCCGTATACGACGTCGGTGGGAAAGTCCTCTTTGGGGAAGTGTTCGACACTGGTAGCGGTGAACACTGCGCGACTTCCGTCTTCGCGGGTGACGATGATGTCGGCTCCTGTTTCGAGATTCCGCAGATCGAAGAAGACCCCGTCGGTGCCTTGCCAGTCGACGTGGCCGGCGATGATTGCCGGTCCGACCTCACCGGGGGCGGGAGCGCCGGTGTACCACCCTGCGTCCTTCCCATCCGGTGGGACCTCGAGTGCTCCATCGGTATCGAGTCCGAGATCGATGATGTCGGTGTCGACGCCGATGGACGGGATTTCGAGGCGCGCGGGGCGGTGGTCAGCAGTTACCGGCGCCCTTTCGGGCAGTGCAGAGTCAGTGGCGCGCGGCGCGGATGTGGTGTCTTGTCGAGGCGACGAGTGTGGTTGTGAATTTCCGCTGTCGGATTGTCCGCCGGCGCATCCGACCACCGTTACGAGTACTGAAACAGTAAGGGCGAGAGCCGTGATGGCTCGGCGAGTTCGCGGAGCCATCACGGAGTTTTCGTCTTTCATCTATCGACTTGTCCGACGGATGACGAGGGCCGACATAGCCACGACGCTGAAGAAGCCGACGAGCAGGGCGATCCACCCTCCACTGGACTGTCCGCCGCGTTGGGATTGTGTGCTTCCGTCACCGGTGTCGACCGACCCTCGTGGTACCTGCTGCACCTGAGGGGCTCGAACATTCGGGGATTCCGGGCCTACCGGTTGAGTGGTCGGGGTACCCGTTCGAGAAGCTGACGTCGTCGGCACCCGAGACGGGACGGTTACCGTCCCGGGAACGGTGGGAGGTATTCCCGGCAGTGGTGGGAGACCGGGAATCTCGGGTATGGACGGAATGTTTCGGCTGGTCGTGATGATCGGCGGTACGTCCACAGTGGTTGTAGTCGTGCCGTTCGGCCCTGGTGTGGTGGTCGTCGCTTCCACCGGTGTACCAGTCGTGGTTGTAGTCACCTCCGGCGGGACGACCGTCGTGGTTGTAGTCACCTCCGGCGGGACGACCGTCGTGGTTGTAGTCACCTCCGGCGGGACCACCGTCGTGGTGGTAGTTGTCGCGGTGTCAGGCGGGACCGTAGTCGTCGTAGTGGTCGGGGTCGTAGTCGTGACAGGAGGCGCACAGGTCGGGATCGTAACGGTGTTCGTATCGAGAGTGACCGCGCCATTGATCGCCAACAGTCGACCCTCGACGGTTGCCTCGGTTGTGGCAGTAATGTCTGTCAGCGCCAACAGGTTTCCTCGGAAGACGGAGTTGGTGCCCAGGGTGGCGGAACTTCCAACCTGCCAGAAAACATTGCACGCCTGCGTTCCGTTGATCAGTGCAACGGTGCTGGACGACGATGTGATCAGCGTTGATCCCGCTTGGAAGACGAAGACTGCATCGGGGTCACCTTGCGCGTCGAGGGTGACGGTTCCCGACAGTGCGATCGACGAACCGGAGTTGTAGACACCCGAAACCAGTGTCCGACCGGTCAAGTCGGCTCCCGTCGGTTGTGTGGGTCCCTGACCGGCAAGAGTGTTGTAGGCAGTCAACACGTCGGGTTTCGCTCCCTGCGATACCGCGTCGCCACCATGATTGGTGCCGGTAATCGTCAGGTCCGATACACCGGTGATGGTTGGAGTCGGATACGTGCCGATATCGCCGCCGAGGGTTGTCGGTCCGGTGTTGGTGATTCCTGCTCCGGCAAGGACTGCAAAGGGCTCAGCGGTGCCGAGTCCGACAGCAGTCGCTTCCGCGCCGGCAGTGCCGGCCGGCAAGACGAGAATGCCGACGGAGAAAACGGAAATCGTTGCAATACCCGAGAATTGAAAGAACCGCGAGCGTCGTGTTGCGGTGGGTGCTGTCATGTTCTGTTCATCTTCGATCCTTTGAAGAAGGGACTCATGCGACGAAAGTGAGTCCGTACGTCCGCGCCGACTCCGGCGCCGGGACGTATCGATGAGCGCCCACGTAAATCCGGACATTCCGGGTATACGATGTGTATATACGTTGTATGCATAGGGCGTATCCGAACAGTAAACCAGCCGTACTGTTCTGTCAACGCGTAGGCATACGATGTATGTTTTGTGAATGACCGGACACTCGCCAGATCGCACTAAGGGTTTGATTCCCGCCGCGGACCGCGAGGAGCCCCTCACCAGGGCGCTCGTACTCTCGACGGCGTTGGCGATCATCGACGAGGAAGGTGCCGACGGCCTCTCCATGCGCCGACTGGGCAAAGCGCTCGACAGAAATCCGATGACTCTCTACAGGTACGCGGCCAACAAGGCGGCCCTGCTGGACGGGGTCGTCGAGACCGTGCTCGAACAACTGGTCGTCGACCCGTCCGATCGCGACTGGAGGGGGCAGCTGCACGCAGTTGCGTACGGGTATCGCCGCCTCGCGCTCGCGCACCCAAACGTGGTTCCTTTGCTGGTCACTCGGCCGCTGTCCACCCCGCTCGGATTGCGCCCTCCCGGGACGTTGCGCTACGTCGAAGCGATTCTCGAACTGCTGATACGGGCCGGTTTCACTCCTGAAGACGCATTACACATCTACCGAGCAGTGTTCGGCTTCCTCAACGGGCACATTCTCAACGAGCTTCAGGAAATAGTCGAAAATCCCGAGGAGACGGACGATCTCTTGCGGCTCGGTCTGCATCGGCTTGCGCTTGCCGAGTTTCCGAGACTGCGGTCGATGGCTACGATCATGGCTCACTACGACGGGCAGGACGAACTCGAGCGCGGTCTGGCAATCCTTCTGGAGGGTCTGGCGACGGCATCTCCTCCGACGAGGGTTGAGGGCTGACCACTTTCAGTTTGGGTATAGACATGAGACGACCTCGACGGCCACACAATTCAGGGGACCGACGAGGTCGGTAAGCGTCAGCGCAGTCACTGACGTCTACATTTCAACCGTACGAGTCGCGGTTGGCAGGTGGCGGCGAGCTTCGTCCTTGTTGTGTGAGTGTTTCGTCCTGCTTCGCCCATTTCGGGCGGTTCCTGACCTGCTGCAGGTGATGGCTCTTCGGTTCGGCCGGAAGGCTTCATCGAGCTGAACGTGTGTAGAGCGCCTGTAAATGCCTTCCGTCCGCCTCGGTGGACGGACGGAAGGCATCAATTCATTTGTGGGTGACCGTATTCGGCGAACACGGTCTGGTTTTGTCAGGGTTGAAATTCTTCGTTGGTGGGGTTCTCGGGCGGGGTGGCCGCGAGGATGCGCTTCCACCAGCCTTGCCGCTGCGGGTCTTCGTTCCAGACGACCGGTTCAGCCAGAGCTGCGGCGGGGGCCATGATTGGCGCGGGCATAGTGGACCTCCTGGATGAAAGGCTCTCGTACAGTCGATTTCGTGCCAAGCCGTTCAGGTCAGGCTTCGATCTGTCCTTGGGTTTTCACCTCGGAGTTTGCGGTGCGGGACGGCGGCCCCGACGAGATTTCGATCCGCCGCGGTTTCGCCTTCTCTGCGATCGGCAAGGTCACGGTCAACACGCCGTTGTCGTATGAGGCGACGATCCGTTCGGAATCGATGTCCTCGCTGATGGACAGCTGCCTTCTGTATGTTCCTGTGAAACGCTCACCGGCCAGCCACGTCACTCCCTCTTCGGAAATGGCGCTGCGGTGCGCGGTCAGGGTGAGGGTCGAGCCGTCTACCTGTACGTCCACTGATCCTGGGTCGACGCCGGGAAGATCGGCGTGAAGGACGTAGTGGTCATCGATCTTGTAGAGGTCCATCGGCATGAAGCGTGGACTTCGGCTGCTGCCGGTTCCGGTGGCAAGCAGGGACTTGGTGATCGCGTCGATGTCGGTGAAAGGATCGAAACGAAGCACAGCAACACACCTCCCGTATCGTCTAAGAAAGGTCACCGTCACCTCGACGGCGACCGAACTTACTGTGCGAGAACATGATAACCAGCCAAACTGGCACTCTGCAACCTCGAGTGCCAGATTTTTTCGGTGAACTTCGGTCCGATTTTCGGAAGTATCCGAAATGGCGCGATCAGTTCGCCAGGGATGTCAGAGGGTCCGGCGAAACACCTTGTCTTCGTCGACTGTGACGGCACCGGATGCGATGAGTCGTTCGAGGTGTAGCTGAGCTGTCCGTCGTTCGACGGCGTCGACGTACGGGGCCGATACGTGGGGGCGGTAGACGAGTCGATGAGCGACTATGTCTTCCAAGAGTTTTGGTTCGCCGAGGAATTGGATGAGACGGTCTTCGCGGCTCAGTAATTTGTCGCGGTATGCGGACAACCGGCGACGGAACTCGTCGCTGCCCTCGACCACGCCCTTCTGATGGAATGTTCCGTACCAGCGTGCGTCGATCGTTGCGACGTGGTCGATGGAGTCGAGGAAGTCGTTGACGCTGCTACCCAGGTCGCCGTACATCGGGCCGAAGGAGGTGAGGTCGATGTCGGCGACGTAGAAGAAGCCGTCTGGTTCGACGAGGACCCCGCAGTGTCCGCGGGTGTGCCCTGGCAAATGAATGACTGTCGCAGTGCGGTCGCCGAGGTCGAAGACGTGGCCGCCCGCGATCCCCGACACGTTCTCGTGGGTCGGGGGTATGCCGTATTGCGTAGCAATCGACTGCTGGACCTCGACTCGTTCGTTCGGAGGAAGGCCGTAATTGGTGAGCATCGTGTCGAGGGATGCGACTGCGGGTGCGTCGAGATGGTGCGCATAGGCCGGGGTGTCGAAATGGCGTAGTCCGGCGATGTGGTCCTCGTGCCCGTGGCTGACGAATACGAGGTCTGCGCCGACGGGGTCGCGGTCGAGGGAGAGCGAAGGGTCGATGACGAGCGTGCTTTCAGATCCGTGCACTACCACGGTGTTCCCGTAGGGGACGGCACCACCGTTCTCAGGAACCAGTACCGAGACCTTGCCGAATTCTGCAGGTGTGAACATCTTTCGCCTTCCTCGTGACGATCGTGTCGTGACGACACCGGCTTGCAGGCTCGAATCAGTGGAGATGTTGTCGAGACGTCTCGACAGTATCCGTTGCCCAAGCGGCGAGGTGCATCGGATAGTGGCAGTAGATCCAGTCAGTGTGCAGTGCCGGCTATTTCGTCGAGAGTCCGTTCGACGGCTCGGGCGATCTTGCTTGCAGGTGGGAGATGCTCGGCATCGGCCTGGATTCCGATCCAGAATGTGTCGTTGTAGGACGCTGCGGTGAAGCCGACGCGGACATTGCCCGCCAACGGGCCCAGAGGCCAGAGTTCGACTAGCGCTGCCCCGTCGAGCGTGAGCGGGCCGCGCGGTCCATGGACGTTGGACGCGACTGCACCGATCATGTGCTGCCGCTTTGCGAGCTTGTCGAAAACGCCGGCGATACGCGGTGACCGAAAGGTTGTTCCCGCAGCGCGTGCGGAAGGTTTGGCCGCAGCGGTTTGCTTCGCGACGATCGCGACTGTGCGTTGTGGGTCGGTTTCACGAAGTGGAAGGTCGATGATCATGAACCCGACGGCATTGCGTGCGCTACCGATCGCTGTGACTGCGACGGGTACCGATACCGCAATCGACTTGGGGATGGGCTCGCCGCATTCTTGGAGGATGAATCGCAGTCCGCCGCCCACCGCAACGAGATAGGCATCGTTCAAAGTGCCTCCCGCTTGCTGCGCGGCATGCTCGATCGGAGAGGTGCGGACGTTGACGGACGAGATCGATCTCGTGGGACCAATGGCGCCCAGCAACACCCGTGATCGGATTGGCCGGTGCAGGAAAGTACCGATTCGAAATCGGAGGAGGTCGAGGGAACCGGCGGCCTTCGGAGGGATGTTCGGCACGGGAGCGCCCGGGTCGGTACTTTTCGAATCAGGTGAGGCGAACAAGCGCTCGAAAAGGTCGCTGGCTCTGGCGCCGTCGAGAACCGCGTGATGCACTCGGATCACAATGCCGCACAGACCCGGTCGAGCTGCAGGAACGAAGGCGATGTGCCACAACGGTCGGGTGGTGTCGAGGGGTTGCATCACGAGTCGACCACAGACGGATTCGAAGTCGGGTTCTGTAGGCCCGCGTCCGTCAAGCGAGAGATGGAGGTCGAAGTCGATGTCGTTTTCCGTCCACCACCATGACCCGTTCCGCATGATCGGTCGCTGCCGCAGTAACGGCTCCTGCGCGATGTGAGCGGCGAGAGTGCGGTGAAGTCGCACTAGATCAGGTCGACCGTCTCGATCGACGAAGCCACCAGGAGCGAGCAGTCCGGCAATAGTGACCAGGTAGGGCTGGACGTGCACACCGAGCTGGAAGCTCGCAGCGTCGACGGGTGATATCGGCACGTCGGGTGTGGTGTCGACCATCTGCTGAGCCTAATCGAGGCGACACGGTGGACGGCGATGGTTTCGGCTAGCGGATCACCAAGTCGTGGTCGGTGGCGCTGAGCGTGATCGCGGCAATGGGGTTTCCGCGCATCCAGTCCTGCACGAACGCGTCCAGAGCGGGGTTCGATGCCCGATCCGCGTACGCGTCCGACGGGATCTCGATTGCCCCGACGAGGTGGCGCGGATCGGCATCGAGGCCGGATGCGCGGGGAGCCATCCGTAGTCCGTCGGCGGTGTGCAGGACGACCGGAAGAACCGTGCCATCCGGTGCAGTCACGGTCGCGGTCCGCGTGGTGGCGACCGGGTCGAAATGGTCCACGTCCAGTCGGTATCCGGACGGTTGTGCGTGCTGGCCGATCGCGTCGAGCAGACGCGGATCCACCACAGAGTACGGAAACCCGATGTCGATCAGAGCCTGACCGTCGATGGCACCGTCGCGGGCGGGCAGGGTCGTGGACAAGTGCCAGGGGGCAGCGGGGGACAGGGTATCCGTCGACCGGTCTGTCGGCGCGTTTTCGATCAGTGTGCCGAGGAGGGACGCGCCGGTCGGCGTGAACTCCCAGGCATCCCCGACGAGATCCTTGTGCCAGAAGCCGGATTCGGCGCCGCGGAGACCCTCGACGCGCAACTCCCGCCGGTTCGGGCCGGGACCGAGTGAGTGCACACTGATCGCGGATGTGACTTCACCGGGAATTTTGGGCTGGTGCACCCAGTCTGGGGCCGGAAGTCGGATCGCGGCGGTGCTGCGGTCGAGTGTTTCGGCCACGAGGTTGGGTGCCGACGGCTTGTCCGACTGATCTTCCCAGCTGTAGCGGAAGAAGATCGAGTCCGATCCCGAAGAATCGAAATCAAATGTGCGGGTGTATATGTCGCCGTACTTGTTCATCACGAAAGTGGTTGATCCGGCCGCCGACAGCGAGTCCGCCTGGAATCGCCCGCCGAGCGGGCCGCCGATCTCGTAGCTGTCGTCGTTGGGCAGCCACGGGTCCGCGTAGGTTATCCGGCTGCCGTCCCCGGTCAACGTGGGGATCATCGTCATCTTGGCGAGTCCGACGAAGTGAATCCGTCCTGCGACGTCGGTGAAAGTTTGGTTGTCCCAAGGCGACGAGACGCTCAGTGCCCACCCGTTCGGGTGGTCTCCGGGGAGTTGTCGGCCGGGACCGCTCCACAGCGGTGCGCCCCATGCCGAGGTCCAATTCCACACCAGCGGATCCTGGGATGCGTTGTCCATCGTGTAGATCCAGCCGTTGTCGTCGACCGCGACGAGTTCGTCGTCGTCCAGTGATATCCCGACCAGTCGTCCACGCAGGCACTCGGGCATCGGCACGAAACGCCACGGTTGAGCCGTTGATGCGCCTGGCTCTCGCGGCCGAGCGAGTAAGTCGTGGTCGACTAGCGCGAAGTCCCAGAAACGATTGAATTGCGTCGTTGGCGTGCGGATCTGGACCGAGCTGGGGGCGGTTGAACCGGTGAATGTCGGTAGGTTTGCCAACCCGACTCGACCTCCACCGGAGGGCGCACCTGGTGGCAGTTGGGCGGTTCCGAATGATATGCAACTGGCCGGCCCAGGTTCGGTGGGCGCGGCAGCGGCGAGGGGAGTGGACCACAGGAGGGCGGCGGAGAGTAGGACGCCGACGCTCAGCAGTTGCGGTCGGTGCGGGTGCGAAACTCCACTCGCGGTCTCGTTCACCGTCCGATTGTCGCATGATTCGCATTGTTTGTATGGATCGTGGGGATTGTCTATTTGTTTCGGTTGTGGCGCAGAGTGCCGATCGCTGTGCTCGGGAGTTTGTTGACGATTGGAGAGTTTGTCTTGCAAGTGCTTTCGGAGGAATTGTCAACCCACTCCGTAGGTTTACCGTTCAGATGGGGCTTGCCATCACATACGGTGGGGTGATGAGAAGGCCGACGTCGTTGGGTGAATGGTTGGTAGCTGATCCTCCGGAGTCGTCCAAGCCGCCGGGGCCGATTCTTTTGGCATTCACCGTTGTTCCGCTCATTGCGTTGGTCTGCCGGCATTACGGTTGGTGGCCTTCGCCGTTCGGGGAGTACAGATGGTTGGATCCCTTCCTCGTCAGCGCTGCGGCTCTGCTCATCTTGATCGTGGTCGGTCTGGTGTGGGCGATCCGCACCCTCTACGTCCTTGGCCAGGACCGGCGGTGGTCGTGGTGGATTCTGCCCTCCCCGATCGCCGTCATCGCTGCAGTCGCTCTGGCGTTGTTGATGCCGCCGGCAACTTTCCTCGACAAGAGCGGAGAGTTCGAGACCATCGCGATTGGTCTTTTGGAGCAGCCTGAATCGACCGTGGAAGAGCTCGAGATCGGCCAGTTCGATATCAGTAGTGCCCATGTCGTGCGGCCGGATGAGGTCTACTTCATCGACGACGACAGCATGTTCATCACCTCGAGTGGGTGGGTGTACTCGCCCAGCGGCCCACCATCGGGGTTCGATGATTTCTCCGCAACTCACCTCGGCGGACCTTGGTACGAGTTCACGGCGGTATGGCGTGACTGATAAATCGAGTGGCCTGTAACGCAGGCCTGTAGCTACCATCGCGGTGTGGATACGTACACGGTGACGCCCCATGGGCGTGAGGGGGTTGTCGGCGTCGTCTTCGCCGGCGACAGATAGCGCATTTCGGACCCGACAGCACTTGGTGCTGATCGGGCCATGAGCTGTACCCACCTTCACCGAGCCACGATTGGTATACACCCATGATCATTTTGACCGATACATCTATTCGTTCCAGCCTCGTCAACGCGAGTCGTAAGGAGAAGTCCGATCTCACCCTGCCGGACGGCTTCGGCACCATCGACTTCGACGCTCTCGACTACCTGGGCTGGCGAGATCCGAAAATGGGCCGACGCGCCTACACGATCGTCCCGACACTCGACGGGGAGACCATCGGAGTCTTGCTCGTTCAAGCCGAGGCCACTCCGCGATCGCGCGCCCAGTGCTCCTGGTGCCGCGACACGCGACTCCCCAACGAGGTCGTCTTCTACGGCGCCAAGTTGGCCGGGCCCGCCGGTCGACGTGGCAGCACGGTCGGAACACTGATCTGCCGAGACTTCCAGTGCTCGTCCAATGTTCGTAACGACCCCCCGCTCCCGTATGCCGGCTACGATGCCGCCGCTGCGCGCCAGAACCGGAAAGATGAACTGGTGCTGCGGGCTTCGAGTTTTGTCGAGCGGGTGGCTCGGCAGTAGAGCGGACCAAATCGGGGACGAGATAGCACCCTGTTGCGACGTTCGTCCCCCTTTCCTGACTCAGGGAGGGGGACGAGCTGTCTAGACGGGTTTGATCCGACGAGCACTTCGAGACGACGCGACATGTGGCGTCGCACATGATTGCGCGGTCACGGCGTTGCTCGACGCAACGTCGCCCAGGCTCCGGCGATGCACGCGATGGCAAGGGCCAGAGGGAGTAGCGCCATCGGTACCACTCGGGGAGTATCGACAAACCACGAACCGATCGCCGGCCACCACCCAGCCCAGGTGATCGCGATCGCTGACAAGCCGAGCAAGCCGAAAAGCCCAGTGAGGGAGGCGAGTAGACCGGTGATCCTCCACCGCTGGTAGATAGCACCTGCCAGCATTGCGATCGAACTGGTCAGCAGCAGCGTCGCGAACAGTGCGAGCAACTGTACGGCGGTGTTGTCGGTGAAGTAGCGTGCGATGCCGAACATGCGCATGTGCACACCCCAGCCGTTGGTGGCGGACTCCACCACTGACAGCAGTTGCAGCGCGATTGCGAAGATTGCGGACTGTGCCAACGCCATTATCGCGGTGGCAGTGAAGAACTCGCGGCGAGTCACGCTCAGCCCGAGCGCGAACGGGAACGTCTGGGTCATCGACTGGAGGTAGAACGCCAGCACGAAACCGTAAACGGAGAACACACTGCCGGTGAATCCCTCACCTTGCTCGTTTCCGACGATCGCGTAGATAGTGAAGCTGATGAGGAAAGAGATCAAAAGGATGCCCACCGGCCAGGCGATCAGCAACGGCCACGCGACCGTATGCAGTTGTAGGACGGGACCGATCCTGGACCGAGTGGGCGTCTTCGGGACCGTCCGTGGCTCTGTCGTTGCGATACTCATACGGTGATCTCCTTGCGCTGCGTCGAAGTCGCGATGACAAGTTCCTGCAAAGATGCCGGTTCCACTTGGACTCCAGCCTCCCGCAGTCGGTTTCGCTCGGTCTCTGTCACATCGGCCTGCAACATGATTCGGCTGTGGGCGCCCAGTGTCTCCCGGCGCAGGACCCTGCCGGACGCAGCAACGGCATCCACCGCATCAATGGGACCGGATACCAGCACGGCGCGACCTCGCAGTGCGTCCGCGTCCTCGTCGACGACAATCCGGCCGCTGTCTACGACAATCACGTGCTCGAGCAGATTGGCTACCTCGTCGATCAGGTGAGTCGAAAGCACTACAGTGCGAGGATGTTCGGCGTAGTCGGCAAGCAGTCGATCGTAGAACAGTTGGCGTGCAACGGCATCGAGGCCGAGATACGGCTCGTCGAATAGCGTGAGCGGTGCACGGGAGGCAAGTCCGATGATCACTCCCAACGCTGACCGCATGCCGCGCGAGAGCTTCTTCACCTTGCGGCACAGGGGAAGTTGGAAGTCGTCGAGCAGTGTCTCGGCGAACGCGTGGTCCCAATTCGGGAGTAGATGGCCGGCGGCGACGAGTACGTGCTTGACCTTGAGGTCTTCGGGGTACGTCTGGCTTTCCTTGACGAAGCACACGTTCGCCAGTACGTCGGCACTTTCGAACGGGGCAGCCCCGAAAACTTCGACGTCGCCGCTGGTGTGCAGGTCCTGCCCGGTCAGTATCTGCATGATCGTCGTCTTGCCTGCGCCGTTGCGACCGAGCAGGCCGTAGATCTTGTTGCGGCTGATCTCGAACGAGACGTCCGCGAGCGCGTCGACGTCCCCGTACTTTCTGTCCACGGAGCGCATCGAGGCGACGAGTTCAGTTTCGTCGAAACGCCTGACGTGGGGCTCGGTCGTTGTCGTGCTTGCGTTCATCAGTCCGCCTTCCTGTCGTCCAGCATGGATTTGAGTTCTTCGAGGGAAATCTGGAGGCGGTCGGCCTCCGCGACCAGCGGCTCGATGTACTGGCGTGCGAACGCTTCTCGGCGTCTGAACCTGAGTGCATCACGGGCGCCGACAGTGACAAACATTCCGATTCCGCGTTTCTTGTAGAGAATCCCCTCGCCCACGAGTTGATTGAGGCCCTTGGCTGCAGTGGCCGGATTGATCCGGTGGAACGCCGCCAGTTCGTTGGTCGACGGCACCTGCCCGTCTTCCGGCAGGGAGCCGTCGATGATCGAACTCTCGATCTGTTCGGCGATCTGTTGGAACAGTGGTCGTCCGTCGTCGATCACGATGATCGGCGCCCGATGTTCACTGGTTCATTACTCATGTAATGAACCATAGAACGTCATGGGGCATGTTGGCAATGAGATCGCGGAAACTGGCATCGATGACTTGGGTCTCCGAGCGCTACCCATCGGGACATTCATCGCAGAGGCTGATGGAACAGGCTGGATATGGACCAGTTATGACTTCCAGATCCTGACCAAGCGGTCAAAAAGCACAACCTCGATGGCGCGGGCATACTGGCCGAATACCCGCCCCGAACATCACCCACGCACCGTCGTCGAACTCGATGTCGACGACCCCGCGGGCGTTGCACCACAGGCATTGAACTTCTGCGGAACTGTGGAACGCCAGTTGTAGTGGTCGACCACGGGACGGGGCACCTTCGGGTGGCCGGTAGTTATCGCCTCAATGAATTCGGCCACGCAACTATGTAGCGGGGGACATTCTGCATGGACGTTGTAGCTTGGGGAGTTCGCTATGTGTTGACGCAAACACCCGTCAGCATCGGCAGTTCGCCACCCACCCGTGAAGCAGGCGAAACCACCAGCCTCGGCTTCGGGGCGTAACCCGTAGTCGTAGAACGGAAGCCGGACCGCACGCGGCGGTCGGGCCCCTTTTCGTCAACCCAAAGACGGAGTCGTATCCACCGCAAGTAGGGACTTAGCGCCCCGTTTTGGTGTTTCTGTACTGATTTGCAATCCCGATACGTACGCTTCCGGCCAGGGAATCGGACACTCGACCAGCAGGGGTATCTATGCCGAATGTGACAGTGAAATTCGGGGGTTCAGACCCGGAAACAGCAGACCTCGCACGCCGGGCACTGCAACCAGTACTCGACAGCATCTACCGCACATACCGCAGGAAACCGCTCCCATTCGTCGAAGCCGCACTTAAACGCGCAGGTCGAGGGAGCTTCTCACAAGCAGGAATTGAACGATTCGCCGACTACATTTCAAGAGGAGACCGACCGATTCTCACTACATAGCGGCCGCTCGTGATCAGGCCGAAGACCGAAGCGCTTCCACCAGCCACCTGTTCGACGACCCAAATTGGTCCATGTCAACTAGGTACAGGTCCATCGTGGTCAACATCAGCATCAAGAGACAGCGCCCGCCCGCGTCCGAGATCGGTAGCTTGCCTCACCGTGGCAAGGGCACTCGAGCCAGCAGACGTATTCGATCAATCGGAGCTGAGAAGGCTGATTGAGCAGATGCACTGTAATCGACCTCTGTGTGAATTCTGCTCACGGTGCACACTCGCGTGATCAAACCAGTCGGCGCTGTGATATTCGGTTGCTGATCCCATTCGGGGCGGCCTCGACCGACTATTTCGGGCCTGTCAAACATAAGCTCCCCTTCCTGGCCAGGTAGGGGAGCTTATGTTTGTGACCACCGCACGATCCAAGCATCTTCTGATATGCAGGTCAGGCAGAGCTGAAAATGTCATCCACATGCGGTCGGCCGATCTTCTCTACAAGTCGGGAGCGGTTAGTGGCCCTGCGCCTTCTAATGAGAAGGGGATCGTGGAACCGTTCGCCATCGCCACGATCACGTTGACGATAGCAAAGAGGACGTTATCCATTTCAATTCACCTCCTCGCTCCGTCTAGGGCCCGGCAGTATTCGCTACTGCATACAGGGCAGATGTCCTGCTATCGAAATTGAGACCTGCAATGTAAGCGGTGAGCCTGGACCGAATGAGGTGACTGTCCTGATATATCCGAGGCCATTCGAGGAGTTGTAGCCCACCAACCAAGGTCCACCAGAAGCACCTGCGCCAAAGTTGCCCGGTTTGGGAGTTGCGTGAGAAGCCGTAGCTCCGAACGTCATAACCAGGGAAGGCGCTGCGATGCTTGCGGGGAATAAGGTTTCGACTCTGGACACTTACGGCCTTCTATCGAATTGGGGCCAATCTGCCGGTTTCTAAAGATCGTCGGGAAGGTAGCACGACGCTAATGTGACAGTCCTCGAAACTGGGGTATTTCTTCGAGCTTTATCCGGCTCTCCGGATCCGTGCAGAGCGATGGTCGTGCATTGGGACTTACGGTTAGGGCTGCCCGGTACTGAGGAAGAATACGTACTTGATGCTTTTCGAAGGTGATTTTTGACGGACTTGGGTATTTTCACAGTTGTGATTGTGAGAAGATCTGCATTCTTGCGTGAGTTGTGGTCCTCGGCGTATGGGTGCGCTACGGCAGATCGTTTTTGCAATATTCAACTGATAAGCGGGCGGAGTCCGAGCGGAGACAGTTTCCAACCCCATTTGTTGGTAGTCGCGCTCGAATCACTGATGGACGGCAAACGAACCGAGGTACCGGCGACCATCGGCTTCGAGGTCGACAGCACTCTCCTGACAGTGCGCGCAATGGACACCGATTCAGGCCGGGGCACGACCAGTCGGACGGCATCGATGAACTGCAGAATTCCGAGACGCGGTCCTCTAGCACCCCCATTTTCGGTGGATTCACATTGACTGATCACTGAATGGAGGGGGTTGTGTACCTGCCGTCTACCTGTCACAGGATTGGGTCCCAAACAAGCGAAGTCCGACTGCCCCAAAAAGGGCTCTGAACTGCGGAGAATCTGTGGAGCCGATGACGGGAATCGAACCCGCGTATTCAGCTTGGGAAGCTGATATTCTACCATTGAACTACATCGGCGTCGCAGCCGACCGGACGTGTTTTCACCGCCGATCAACGTGCTTTCCGAACATTATCAGACGAGCTTTCAAGCAGCGGTGTCCCCGGCCGCCATTGATCAACACAGGCGTGTCGAAGTCGGCGCCTTCGGTAAATGATTTGCCCAAAAATTGTGCGCAGGAACACCTTTCGGGATGGAGAACTTGAGATAGGTGGGGCTGGGCTCTCCCGTGGGAGTCCAGAACCCGCGCATCGTGTTCGGTAACCACAGTGTGATCGCCCCGGCGATGGGCCGGCACTGCCCGCAGAACCGGTAACCTCTACCTGTGCTGCTCTCCGATCGTGACATCCGTGCCGAAATCTCCGTTGGACGTCTGGGTATCGACCCTTTCGACGACTCCATGGTGCAACCGTCGAGCGTCGACGTCCGACTGGACGGTCTGTTTCGGGTGTTCAACAATACGCGATACACGCACATCGACCCGGCACTGCGCCAGGACGAGTTGACCAGCCTGGTCGAACCGGCAGAGGGCGAGCCGTTTGTGCTTCATCCCGGCGAGTTCGTTCTCGGTTCGACTCTCGAAGTGTGCTCACTGCCGAACGACCTCGCCGGCCGTCTCGAAGGTAAGTCGAGCCTCGGGCGCCTGGGCCTTTTGACGCACTCCACCGCCGGCTTCATCGACCCGGGTTTCAGCGGCCACATCACACTGGAGCTGTCCAATGTCGCAAACCTGCCGATCACGCTCTGGCCGGGAATGAAGATCGGACAGCTCTGCCTGCTCAAGCTCTCGAGCGCTGCAGAGTTCCCCTACGGAAGCTCCGAGGCCGGATCCAAATACCAGGGCCAGCGCGGCCCGACACCGTCGAAGGCGTACCTGAACTTCAACCGCGGCTGAACGAACGAACTTCGGGGGGAGTCGCATGATCGGAATTTTCTACGGTCTGGTTTTCATGAACTTGTTGTTCGTGACCAGCACCGTGTGTTTGATGAAGCCGTCCAAAGCCAGTGTTGTTGTGACCGTCTGTGCAGGGGTGGCGTGGCTGTTCTTCAATGGACCGCTGGAAGGTCAGGTCTTGTGGTCGTTGAACAGAGAACACGGTCTGACGGTCTCGGATCTGATGTCGCTTGTTGCCTTCGGCATCGCCGCTCGTGGTTGGAATCAGGTTCGCAAAGCCCGTGAAACCGTCGACGCAGATCGTTTCTGACCTGCGCGCTCACCT
The DNA here is from genome assembly GCF_001942025.1 of Rhodococcus sp. YL-1. NCBI lineage: Bacteria > Bacillati > Actinomycetota > Actinomycetes > Mycobacteriales > Nocardiaceae > Rhodococcus > Rhodococcus sp. YL-1. The sequence continues at coordinate 1,335,108 of NZ_CP017299.1, forward strand.
GGATTGACCGCCACGATTCGGACAGATGTTTCGACCTGGAGCACAACAGTCGTCGAATCGGGCACAATTACTGGTTATGTGGTGGATTGTCGGAGGCGTACTACTCGTATGGGTCGTGTGTTCCATTCCGATTGCCATCCTGGTGGGGCGGGGTATCGCGCGTCGGGACCGCGCGGAATTCGACGGGCGAAATCAACAGTGGGCCGACGAGGTTGTCAGGTCGATCGAGAAGCAATCGGAGCAGGACAATGCCGATCGGCGTAAGCCACCACTGATAAGCTGACCAGCTGGACTTTTCCGGAGGTGAGTGGGCATGGAACTTCCATCCGATACTCCCGACGAGGTCGTGGCCGCGGCCGCCGGCGGACCAAGGGTTCCGCAGTTCGATCCCACAGTGGGGATTCCGGTAGTTCCGCCAGGGGGAGATGCTCCCCACCGGTTGGTGGTCATCGGCGATTCGCTGTCGCAGGGATTCCAGAGCGGGGCGATCTTCAATACCGATCTGTCGTATCCGGCGATCATTGCTTACCAGCTGGGCCGGCTCGACCAGTTCCGCTTTCCCCGTTACGGCGGCCCGGGCGGGCTTCCGCTCAACATCGAACTGTTGCTCCGCACCCTCGAGGAGCGCTTCGGCCCACGGCTCGACCTCTGGGAGGTGCCGCTCGCACTCTTTGCTGCGCGCGCGTTCATGGATCAGGTAGAGGACTATTGGGAACGCGGACCGGGCAGCGAAGCGCCGACATTCTCGATAATCAACCACAACCTCTCGGTGTACGGGTGGGATCTTCGTGACGCTCTGACCAAGACGGCGCAGGGCTGCGAGGATGCTCTTCACCAACCGCACGACGATTTGATCAGCCAGATCGTCGAGAACAACGGCGAGCGCGCCGCACTGCGAGTTCTGCCGCGAGGCTCCGACGCCGAGAAGCGTATGACCGCGTTCGACGCAGCAGCGGAGTTGGGCAAGGAAGGCATCGAAACTCTGATCGTCTTCCTCGGTGCCAACAACGCGCTCCGCACCGTCACCGAACTCCGAGTCGAGTGGAGCGGCAACAACTTCCGTGATCCGGTCGGCAAGCGCGACTACACGGTGTGGCGGCCTGAGCACTTCGCGTCGGAGTATGCCGAGGTGCTCGCCGCGATCCGGAAGATCAACGCGCAGCACGTCATCCTCTGCACCGTCCCACACGTGACCATCGCACCGATCGCCCACGGGCTCGGGGGGAAGATCGAAATCGGATCCCGCTACTTCCCGTACTACGCACGACCGTGGGTGCGCGACACCGACTTCGACCCACAACGCGATCAGCACATCACCGGCGCGCAGGCGTGGGCCGTCGACACCGCAATCGACATGTACAACGACGGAATCGAGCAAGCCGTCGCGAATGCCCGTCGGGTGGGGAAGGACTGGTACCTCTGCGATATTGCCGGGTTGCTCGAGCGCGTGGCCTCACGGCGCTACGTCACCGACGTCAATGCGCGGCCGCCATGGTGGACGCCGTACCCCCTTCCCAAGGCGCTGACCGACTTGCAACCCGTGCCGGACTCGCTGTTCCTCTCCGCCGACGGTCGCGGCGGCCGCGCTTCGGGCGGCCTCTTCTCGCTCGACGGCGTTCATCCCACGACAGTCGCGTACGGGGTGATGGCGCAAGAACTGGCGAACATCATGGTCACGGCAGGGGTCCAGTTCGACCGCGCTCAGATCGATTTCGACCGACTCGTCCGACGCGACACCTTGGTGCGCACTCCGCCGCAGAATCTCGATTCCACGCTCGGCGTCATCGGCTGGGCCGACGAGCATCTCGGCTTTGCCAAACGTGTGTTCGGCCTCTGACTTTCAGCTTGCCTTCGACATCGACGGTGCAACGATGCGTTCCGCGTACTCCCGCAGCAGTGCCACCAGGTCTGCGTCGTCGACGGAAAGTCTGCCGGTCGGACCTATCGCAGCCAAGGCACCGACGACACACCTTTCCGCGTCGTGGATCGGGACGGCGACGGCGGAGCGTCCGACACGAATCTCGTCGACCTCACGGGCGGCCTCACCGCGCCGGATCCGCGAGAGCTCGAGTTCCAACGCGTCGCCGTCGGTGATGGTGTGTGCGGTGACCTTTCGCAGTGGGGCCTCGGCCAATTCGGGTCGGTTGGCGAGGAGCAGCTTCCCGATAGCCGACGCGTGAACGGCTGTGACCAGTGTCCGTTCACCACTGAGTTCGTGGTCGGGATCGCGATCGACGAGCCGAATTCTGTTTTCTGCAAACGACGCAAGGTAGACGCCGAACCGTAGCTGTTCGCGGAGTTCTTCGAGGAGCACCGAATTGTCGATGGGTGTGGGTTCGGCGGCAGCCCCGGCTAATTCACGGGTGCGTCGGCCTAGTGCGAAGCCGGAGAGGTCGGCGATCCGAACCAGGTAACCGTCGGCGACAAGGATGTTGAGTAACCGATACGCAGTGGCAGGTGGGATGTCGGCCAGGGCGGCAATGTCCTTGGCGGTGGCTCCCGATCCGAGCCTGGCCGCCGACTCGAGGAGGGCAAGGGCGCGCTGAACCGCTCGGGGTTCGTGCCCACCGAGGTCGCGTGGTCGGCCCACCATCAGCGGGCGCCGGCAGTCGGCTCGCCCACCAGCACGATGTTTCCGGCTGCGTCGGTGGCGAACACCCCAGCTCCTGGTAGTACGTCCTCGGTTTCGGGACTGTCGAAAGCGCCGACGTGCAGCAGACTTTTGGGGCTTCGGCGTCGCAGGTAGAACTGCCAGAGTGTGCCCGAGGTCAGGATCACGAGTACGGCGATCGGTGCAACGTACGCGTGGTCGATCGTGTTGGCATAAACCAGGTAACCGAGGACTATCGCGCCGGCACCACTGCCACACGACGCGGCCGCGAGAACGCCGGGAGTGTGCTCGCCGATCCGTGTCAGGAAGACAACGCATGCGATAGCCGTCAGTGCATAGGCCACGATGACGGCGCCGCGAACCGTCAGTCGAACGTCGTCGAAGATTTCTCCGCGCCCGAGTACGGCAAAGGTTCCGCCGCCCAGCAGGACGGTGCAGACCACGGTAGTCAATGCGAAGTAGGGCGTACGGAAGGCACTGTGAACCGAGGCGAACCGGCGGGGGAGTAGGCGCTCGACACCGAACGAATAGACCAGGCGTGACGCAGCATTGGATGACGCCATCGAGGACGCCAGCCACGAGCACCCCAGACCGACGTTGAGCGCGATCACGACACCGGGGCTCACGCCCGTCGCCGTTCCGTGGAGATAGGCGTTGACGAGGGTGTCACTGCGCCCGGACCAAGCGGCCCAGCCCGCGAAGATGAAGAGCGATCCACAGATGATCGGAGTGAGAAGGACTGTGCGGGTGACGGTTACCAGCGGGCGACGGGCCTCGGGGCCGAAGAAGGCCGCGCTCTCGAATCCGGCGAGAGCGAACACGGCAGCCAGGGCGGTGAGTAACAACCCGTGGCCGGAGGTGGGTGGAACGATCTGTGCTTGTTGACTTCCGGAACCGCCCAGGATCATGAGCCCGACGATGAACAGAAGTGAACAGCTTTCGACGACGAGGATCGCGAGCGCGGCAAATCTGACACTTCGCACGAGAGCGCCGAGAATCAGCAAGGCTATCCCCAGATAGAGCGCGATGACGTGAAAAGTCTTGTCCACGTGCACACCCGCGAAGCCGAGCAATGCGATTGCGGCCTGTCCGCCGTGATAGAGCGTCATCACCGCGCTGCCGACGTACTTGACCAGCATGGCGATGCCGGTGGTCAATGCTGCCCGAGTGCCGAGGCCACGAAATACGAAGCTGTGCAGTCCGCCCGACGCCGCCATTCGGCGGGTGAACTGCGAAACACAGAAAGCAATGAGCGTCACCAGCACGGTGGCGGAGATGATGGTGATCATCCCGCTCAACAACCGGCCGTGCGTCAGCATGGTGACGGGCAGAACGACCATCGACACAGCGGGAGCAGTGGTCGCTACCGACTGGGCCAGCACCTCGGCACCGGAGAGTTGCCGACGGCCCAACGCCCGCAGCGGTGATCGCGCCGGGGGCTGCTTCTCGCGCGTGGTGAAGGACCGCGCGATGGCTTCGGTGAGAGCGGACATGTCGCGTCACGCTAGTCCGGTTCTGTAACGCCGATATTGCGGGCATGCTTCCGCTGATCGCACTCGGGTGAGAGAGCAAGATGCGAACGCTCGCACGTTTCTCACTCGGTCCCCACCGACTGTTTCCTGCGCGTCAAGTTCCGGACCCAACGCTCCTGAAGTCTGTGTTCAACACCAACCACCCGGGTCACCGGGAGCACACTGGGGAGCTCGAATGCCATACACACGTAGATCTTTCATGCGCAGCCTGGGAATCACCGGCGGCGCCGGCCTGGCACTCGGTGCTATGTCGTCCATCGGCCTGGCGCCGGCAGTGGCGTCGACGCCGAGGCGATTTCAGGCACCTGCTGCGGGTGACCTGATCGGAAAGGTCAAGGGAAATCACTCCGTCGTGATCCTCGGCGGCGGACCGTCCGGGCTGTGCTCTGCCTACGAACTGCAGAAGGCCGGATACAAGGTCACCGTCCTCGAAGCACGCAACCGCCCGGGTGGTCGGGTGTGGTCGATCCGCAACGGCACCGAAGAAACCGACCTGAACGGTGAGACACAGACCTGTACGTTCTCGGAAGGGCACTTCTACAACCTCGGTGCGACGCGTATTCCGCAAAATCACAACACCATCGACTACTGCCGCGAACTGGGCGTCGAACTGCAGATGTTCGGAAACCAGAACGCGAACACCTTCGTCAACTACACTGGCAACAAGCCGCTGGCGAATCAGTCGATCACCTACCGAGCAGCCAAAGCCGACACCTACGGATACATGTCCGAGCTGCTGCAGAAGGCCACCAATCAGGGCGCTCTCGACCAGGTCTTGAGCAAGGAAGACAAAGAAGCACTCTCGTCCTTCCTCACCGACTTCGGTGATCTCTCCAGCGACGGCCGCTACGTCGGATCCTCGCGTCGAGGGCACTCCGCGGAGCCGGGCGCCGGCCTCAACTTCGGAACCGAGATCGAACCATTCGGGATGAGCGATGTCATCCAGGGCGGCATCGGGCGTGCATTCTCCTTCGAGTTCGGTTACGACCAGGCCATGACGATGATGACCCCCGTCGGTGGCATGGACCGGATCTACTACAAGTTCCAGGACGCGATCGGGATGGACAACATCGAGTTCGGCGCCGAGGTCAGCGGCATGAAGAACGTGCCGGAAGGCGTCACTGTCGACTACGTCGTCGACGGCAAATCCAAGTCGATCACCGCCGACTACGCAATCTGCACGATCCCGCCGCACTTGATCAAGCGGCTGAACAACAATCTGCCCTCCGACATCCTGCTCGCGTTGGATGCAGCCAAGCCGTCGTCGTCGGGCAAGCTCGGTATCGAATACTCGCGTCGGTGGTGGGAGACCGAGGACCGCATCTACGGTGGCGCGTCCAACACCGACCGCGACATCTCCCAGATCATGTTCCCCTACGATCACTACAACTCCGACCGCGGCGTCGTCGTCGCGTACTACAGCTCGGGTAAGCGTCAACAGGCTTTCGAATCGCTCACCCACCGTCAGCGGCTGGCAAAGGCCATCGCCGAAGGCGCAGAAATCCACGGCGACAAATACACTCGCGACATCTCGTCGTCCTTCTCCGGAAGCTGGCGTCGCACCAAGTATTCGGAATCCGCCTGGGCATCATGGGCCGGCGCGGGAGATTCCCACGGCGGCATGGCAACGCCCGAGTACACCAAGCTGCTCGAACCCGTCGACCGGATCTACTTCGCCGGCGATCACCTCTCCAACGCCATCGCCTGGCAGCACGGGGCCTTCACGTCCGCGCAGGACGTCGTGACCCACCTGCATCAGCGTGTTGCGCAAACTGCCTGACGTGCTTCGTTTCCCATCACTTTTTCTGGAGGTCTAATCATGAAATCTCGCAGCACCAAGGTCCTTGCAGCGGCATTCGCCGCCACCACGCTACTGGGCTTCGCCACTGCCTGCTCGTCTGACGAGGCGGACGCCGAGACCACATCGAGTTCGTTCGTCTCGAAATCGATTCTCGAAGCGGGGCAGGCAAACCCGATGATCGCTCAGGGCGTCGCGATCGGCGGCGACACCGCACTCTACAAGACCAGCGGCATCGGTCCGTCGGCAGGAAACAAGGCGGCGCCGGAAGGTTCGCCGGAGTCGTACATCGACGGTCAGTTCTCCGGCGGTGTTCTGCCGACCGGTGTCACCGTCACCGAGGCGCAGGGCATCAATGTACTCAAGAAGATCCGCGACAACCTCGAAGCTCAGGGATTGAGTCTCGAAGACGTCGTGACGATGCGCGTCTTCCTCGACAACGCGCCGGGATCGGACAAGGCCGACTACACAGGATGGAATCGCGCGTACCGGCAGTTCTTCGCCAACACCAATCTCGACACGGGTGACACCGAGTTGGTGCCGATGGGCACGGCCGAGCCGATCGCTCCGATCGAGCGAAACAGCGCCCGGCCCACCCGCTTCGCCCTCGAGGTTGCCGGACTGCCCGTTGCCGGTTGGCTCGTCGAGGTAGAGGTCGATGCGGTGTACCCCGACGGCAAGGAACCCGCCTGATGGGCGCGCTCAGCCCGACTCACTGGGCGATAGTCGCAGTAGTGCTCGTGGTGCTGTTCGGTTCGAAGAAGCTGCCCGACGCGGCCCGGGGCCTCGGCAGGTCGATGCGGATCCTGAAGTCCGAAGTCGGTGAACTGCAGTCGGATACGGACCTCGCGTTGGAGCAGCGAGACTGACCCCCGTGCGCGGTCGAGGAGTCCCCACACTCCTCAACCGCGCACAGGTCTACTAGATCAGACCTTCGGAACGAGCTACCGACGGTGGTGACGGCGGACCCTTCACGAAGACATCGATCAGCACGTCCTCGTCCTGGTACGACGCGAACTGCGCCAACCCCGGGGTCTGGCGCACAGCCGAATGAACAGCGTCACCGTTTTGCGGATACTCCGGTACGACGTGACGCCAATGGGCGCACAGCAGCGTTCCGCCAGGCTCGAGATGCTCGACGACCTGCAGCATTGCCTCGATGAGCTTTTCGAAGGTCAGGTAGTAGCCGACTTCGCTGATGACGACGAGGTCGAAGGTTTCGTCGGACCAGTCGTCACCCAACGCCCAGAGCCGAAATTCGGAGTCATGTCCGGTAAGCCTCGCTCGAGCGCTCTCGAGTGCGGTCGGGACGATGTCGGTGGCGAGAACGCTGTCGCAGCGCTCGGACAACTTCTCGGTGAGAATCCCGATCGAGCACCCCGGTTCGAATGCGCGACGGTATCGAGGTTTCGGGAGCATAGCGACACTGAGTGCGTACTTCCGCTGCTCGTACCAGCGGGATTCGAAATCCCATGGGTCGGACTGTGCGGCATACATCTTGGCGAAGTAATCCGCGGGGAGTTCACGATCGCTCATACGAACACCGTCTCGTACGGCCTCAGTAGTCGTTCCATCGCGTGGCGGGGGAGGATGGGTGCATCCGCGGGATGATCGGAAAGCGGAGCGATCTGTGAAGTGAACTCATTGGTGGCAGCAGATTTCGCAGCCTGAACGTCGGAGGGCAAGGTCACCTTTCGTGCTCTTTCCCACGGGACTGCCGCATGATCCGGCGCGGCCCAATGCCACGCCCAGATGGGATACTCGATCAAGCGCGATCCAGTGTCCGCGCACGCCCTCGCCGCCGCGTCTCCGGTGGCTTCGTGGTCCGGGTGGCCGTCCCCGCGCCACGTGGAGGCGCACCAGGTATCCGCCGAGGAATCACCGAGAATCGAGCTGAGGCGGTCGGTCAACTCCTGTCGGTTCTCGCCGATCTTTCCGTCCGGGATGCTCAATCGAACCGGTGTGGGAATTCCGAGGACACGCGCTGCCCGATCCGACTCGGACCGTCGACGGCGTTCCATCTCGGGCTGAGTCACGGTCGGTGAATCGGGATGCGAAGCTCCGCCGTCGGTGACAGATACGACCTGAACACTGATGCCGGAAAGTATTGCCAGAAGAGCGGTTCCGCCCAGACCGAGTATTTCGTCGTCGGGATGGGGAGCGACGATGATCAATCGTGAGCATCCGGTGAGATCCAGTTCCGGAAAACTTCTTCCCCACTCCCGCCATGTCGATTCGGGAGTACCGCCGTCGTCGACAGGTTTCTGCGCGAACAGTTTCGAGTTCACCACGGCCGTTTCCCCTTGGCTGCAATCCGGCCCAGCTCGGCGAGATCCTTCTCGGCGTGACTCTGCCGCAAGTAGACGGTGAGATCGGCTACCCGTGCCGCGTGCGCGGCGTCCATGCAGAGCGGTGCGGCGCCGAGAGCGCGTCCCACCCGATCCAGGGTCTCGGTAGCGGCGCGCTCGACAATTGCGCGCACACGGAGTGCCCGCTGCATGGCCTCGGCATTTTCGTCGAAGGGATCCGCATCGATCTCGGCCGCCGCGACTGCGAGCGCGTTGCGCGCTGCGGCGAGCGCTGCATCGACCGCACCGAGGTGTGCGAGTACGTAGGGGTCTTCGCTGCTTGCAGCCTTGTCGTACAACGGATCAGCGACGCCGCAGGCGCCGCCGTACCAGCATGCAGCCACGCCGATCGCGCCGTGCCAGAACCCCGGGCGGCTCAGATAGTCGCCTGCCGTCCCGACCGGTATGGCCGGAACCATGTCGAAGTCGACCGCGCTGGAGTCGCTTTCGGCCATACCGACGGCCTTCCACGAATCGGGAACGGGATGCACCCCAGGTAGTCCGAGCTCGACCGCGAAGAGGGAGGGGACACCGTCGACCAAGGCGGTGATCAGTGCATGCGTGCAGGTGTTGGCGCCGGAACACCACAACTTGCGACCGGTGAGCGTCCAGATCCCCACGTGCTCAGACGCATTCACCACAGGTTGGGGTGGCTCGGCCGCCCACACTCCCCACAGCTGCCCGGGTTCGGGATCCGGTCCGTCGAGTTCGGTGAGTATCGCGACGGCATCGGTGTGAGCCTCAGCCATCCGGCCGAGAACCACATTCTCCCGTGTGAGCTCTGCCAGGGAGGTCCACCGTGCGGCCGTCGCGCCGCCGCCGGGCAGCGGCAAGTACAGTCCACCTGCGTCCAGGAGTGTGTGTAGTCGTTTCATCGTGCCAGCTCCGCTTCTTCGTTATCGGCGGTCGTACCACCCAGGTTACGGATATGTCCGGCAAAGCCGCCCGGAGTTCGGCCGTCGAGACGCGCAGACGTGGTGACCGCAATGTCCTCTGCCCACGCGATACAGGCACCGGCCTCGCTCAACCGCCGGACTAGATCGACATCCTCGTCTTCTTCGAGATCGCAGAATCCTCCGACGTCCCAGTACATATCGGCGCGGACACCGAGGTTGGCACCGTGGACGTGACCGTGTCGACCATAGGGATGTGCGTGGTACATACGTTCGTACCGTTCGCGAACGGAGTGCGGATGTCCTTCCCAGTCCGCGATGCGAACGGTGCCCGCGACGACGTCCGCAGTACGCGCATACTCCAATTGGCGCGCAATCCAGGTGGGGCCGACCACCGAATCGGCATCGGTCGTGGCGAACCACGCTGAGGCCCCCAAATCCGAGCCGAACGCAGAGAAACCCGTCGCTCGCGAACGGCCGACGTTCTGATGCTCGACGCGGAGTACTTCCACCCCGTCGGGGATGACCCCCGCGGTTCCGTCCGAACAGTTGTCGAGGACGGCAACCACTCGGACGGGGACAACGCAAGCAGACGCCGCTGTTGCGAGTGCACGAAGGCAATTGGGGAGGTCTTCGGCTTCGTTGTGGGCGGGAACTACGACAAGAACCTGGTCGATTGGCACAGTGACGATCCTTTCCTCACCCTGGTACGGTCGGGTCTTCTTTCGTCCCGGTTCTCAACAGATAACCACATTTCGGACGGGGGCCGCCGCGCGAACGCCAGCAGCCGTGCAGGTCGAAAACTGTTTCGGTGAAACATCTCTGGATACGTTTGAGAGATGTGCCGGCGGGGTACAAGACGGGGTTTTGCGACTGTGCTTTCGGGTGCAAAACGGGGTTTTGCACCGAAGAATCTTCAGAACCGGCGGTGGCGCACCGAATCGACGAGCATCCGGGCCACCTCGTGCAGTTTCACGTTGGTGTGCTGCGATTGCTGAACGAGTCGGCTGAATGCTTCGTCGGCGTCGATGCCGTGGATGGCGATCAGCACGCCCTTGGCTTGTTCGATCTCGGCACGAGATTCCATGGCGCAGTGCAACTGTTCGATGTGCTCGTGTGCCTGACGCCAGCGTCGTGAATCTGCGATCGCCGCGCCCGCACCGGCGGTGAACAATTTCATCAACTCTTCGTCGAAGGGCTTGAACTCTGTCGAGGCGAATCCGTAGACGTTGAACGCGCCGAGAAGTTCGGTGCTTCCTTCGCCCATGGTGAGCGGCACGGACAAGTAGGACCGGACACCTTGTTTCCGGGCCTCGGCGGTGAATTCCGGCCATTTGTCGTCGTGATCACCCACCTTCGACCGAACCGACGACATGGTGCGCGCGGCGTCAACGCACGGACCACGATCGGCGGAATGCTGGGCATCGTCTATCGCGGAAAGGTAGTCCGCGGTAGATGCAGCAGTTCGTGGGCCATCGGCGGACAGCACCGTCACGCTGACAGCATCGGCATCCGGCAGCGCTTTGACCGCCGTCTCGGCCAGACGTTGGAGCATGGAGTCGAGATGCGCGTCCGTGTTCAGAGTGGACCGGAGTCCGGCAATCGCTTCGGCGAGGGTGTCGAGCGAATCTGCTGCGGAAGCAAACGCCGCGGCTCCCTGTGGGGTGTCCGCATTGCCTGTCATGATTCAGGTCTACTCCGCAAATTGCGGCGATGTAACCGTTCCAGGCGGTCTTTGCTTCGATGTTGCATGAAATCCGAGGTTCCTGGGTAGCCGCACGCAGCGATGTGCGATGTCGCCTGAAAAAGAGGAGCCGATGATGATCCTGCGTTTACCTGGTGTGTATCCACCGCAACACGACACGTCGTTACTGGCGGATGCGCTGCTGTTCGAGCGCCTCACCGCTCGCAGTCGGGTGCTGGATCTGTGCACGGGGACCGGCGCCCTCGCTGTCGCGGCATCAGCGGCAGGCGCAGGCCACGTCGTCGCGGTCGACATATCTCGCCGAGCGTGTGCCAATGCTCGTCTCAACGGGATCCTCAACGGAACCTCGATCGACTCCCGTCGTGGCGACCTCACCGAGGCGGTGCACGGCGAACTCTTCGATCTGGTGATCTCCAACCCGCCGTACGTCCCTGCTCTTGCAGATGATCTCCCTACCGCTGGAATCGAACGTGCTTGGGACGCAGGCAAGGACGGACGCGCCCTCATCGACAGGATCGCAGCCACCGTTCACGAGGTGCTCGTCCCGGGCGGCACACTGCTTCTCCTGCAATCGGTGCTGTGTGGGGTCGACAAGACCGAGGCGATACTCGAAGAACACGGTATGGCCGTAGAGATTTCAGCGCGGAAGTACGTTCCCTTCGGACCCGTGATGCGCGAGAGGCGCACCATGCTCGAGGCACGAGGGTTGATCACCACCGGTCAGGAAATCGAACAACTCGTGATCATTCGCGCAACGAAGTCTTGCCCTTCTCCCAACTCGATGTGAGGTGATCGCCGAGAAGATCGTCGAACGCCAGGCACGCTGCGGCGCCGAACAAGATGTCATCAGTGCGGTGCGGCTGCGAAGAAGCGAGACCGCCGGCAAGGTCACGAACGGCGATCTGTTCGTGAACGGAATCCGCTTCCACGTGCTCGTCGTAGAACAGTGTCGCGCCCGAACCGAATCCGAGTCGGCGCAGTCCTGCGCTGTATCGTTTGCTCGGCAGCGCAGACGTGGTCTCGACAGCGCACAGGTGCCCGACCAGCGTTCCGAGATGGCGGCGATGAAAACCGAAGAGCGAGAGAGCATTCAACGACGCCAACGTTACCGCGGGAACAGAATCGATGTAGTGGCCGTAGCGGTCCGAAAGACCTACAGCCCGCATGGTGTCGGCAAAAAGACGCGAATGCATTCGCTCTGCGCGACCGCCTCCGTACTCGTCGCTCTGCACTTCGACGAGGGCGGCCTTGACGGCACCGGAGAGACGCGAAATTCCGAGGGTGTGCACATCCGCCTCGCGGAGCTGATTGAGCGAACGGTGAATCAGCACCTCCGAGAACTGATCGATCGTTGCATCTTTCGCCATGAAGGACGCAAGACCTGGGCCTGCACTGGGGGCGGTCATCGACCAGAGGTCGGCCACGACGTCGCCAGACGACTCCACTGTCCCCACGAGTTGCGCGATGGCGGACTCGAAACGCTCTTCGAGCCGAGACCGCACCGCGAGCAGGTCCGGATTCCACTCCCATTTGTCCGAGACGTTCTCGATTCCCTGCAAATGAAGCTCGTAGAGGAGCGTCAGGGTCAGCTGAGCGTCGTCGTCACGAAGAATGTCGTAGGTGAGGTCGGTGGACTGTGCATCCTCGTACGCGTCAGCGGCAGCCGTAATCTCCCTCGGATCGGCCGAGGAGCGCAGAATGGAAACGAGAGTGGCGCTCAGTGGGCCGCGGGCCTGTGGAACAGGCATGGAAGTGGGCACACCAGTGGCCGAATCGAGAACTGAAGAGGACATATGACCGCGTTTCCCGAATCGTCATCTGCCGAAACACCGAGTGTTCCCGGTAACAACACCACCATAACCGCCTGCACGGACGGCCCGCTGCTGGTGCGTGGTGACTTCGAGTTGCTCCGTGACGACGGAACCCCGATAGAGAACAAGCGCTCTACGGTTGCATTGTGTCGATGTGGGCGGACCGGCATCGCGCCGTTCTGCGACAGCTCCCACAAGAAGAAGCGGGCGCGAGCGACGTAACCGGTGCCAATATTCGGAACAAGCCCGACCCGTGAACCAAGACGACCCGGAAACCAAGAAAAGGCTGGATGCCGGCACCATGCGGTGCAGCGTCCAGCCTTTTCAGTCTGAAGTCAGACTGGGATCGAACTCAGATGGCGCGAACGTTCTGAGCCTGGGGGCCCTTCTGGCCCTGTCCGATCTCGAACTCGACCTTCTGGCCCTCGTCGAGGGACTTGTAGCCGCTGCCCTGGATCTCCGAGTAGTGAACGAACACATCCGGTCCGCCACCTTCCTGCTCGATGAATCCGAAGCCCTTTTCACCGTTGAACCACTTGACACTGCCCTGAGCCATAACCAAATTCTCCTGGATCCATCGAGCCGAGCCCTCCCATCGAGAGTCCGGTCTCACACCTGATCCTGCCATGCTCTTCTTTTTCTGTCTCCAATTACATGCATGGCGAGTTGCAGTATTTGACGGATTTGTCCCGTTCCGGGACCACGTCGGAAGCAGGTGATTGTTCAACTATGCGCGTTTACCTGCTGTGATGTATTCGTCCCTTCGATGCAGCGCGAAATGACAACACCTGTGTTAAATCTGGATTCGCGGCGCAGAATGCCACCCCGATACCGAGGAGGGGACCAAATACCCAACTCGATCGGGGTCGAGATCAGTCCGAATCGTCGGGTTTGGTGTGCCCGTCGAACGTCACATGGATGTTCTCGTGGGGAACCGCGCGTTGTGCTTTTGCTTGATCGGCGAAGGTGCGCCGATCGCCTTCGATGAGTTCGGTGTTGTCGGTGAACGGAGCCAACAACGCCCGCGGATGGAGTTTGTCGACTCGCACGACGTTGATTTCCGCACACATGACGATCGAGGCTGCAGCGAGGAACAAGAAGGCCAACAAACCCAGAACGATGGCAAAGACGCCATTGGTGGTGGAGGCACCCCGCACCACAGAGGTCACATAGAGGGCACCGAAGGACTGAAGTGCTTGCCAGAGAACAGCAGCGGCGATCGCTCCAGGTGCCACATCGGCTACCGAGAGCGGGCGGGCGCAGGTGAGCCGGAAAGCGACGATGAAGATGCCCGCATTCAAGACGACTACCGCAAGGGTCAGCAGGAAGCTGAACGAACCGCCCAGATGAAGCGCACCGCCGATGTTGGAGACAGCGGTGGTCCCCAAGATCGCGAGACCGATCGTGCCGAGGAGTAGTAGCCCTTGGAGACGCCCGCGGATGGGATCCGGTCGCATGTTTCGGGGCACCGACCACACCGTGTTCATCGCGTTCTGGCAAGCCAGAGCGACACCGAGGCCACCGTAGAGACCACCGACGATTCCGATCACCAGACCCGTGACACCGCCGCCGATCTGTTGCGCATTGCCCAGGTCGTCACCGATCACCGGAAACTGATGCAGCGCGGAGTCCAAGATCTGTTGCTGAAGCTCAGGGTTGCCCGACAGCACGAAGCCGAGAATGGTCGAGAGCAACAGAAGAAGAGGAAAGAGCGAGACGAAGCCGTAGTAAGCGATCAGCGCGGCTAGATAAACACCTTGATCGTCGAGGAACTTGTAGAGGACCGCTATCGGGAACCCCAGGGCCGGATGCTTCTGTTGCAAGGCATCGAGGCGCTTGGCGATTGTCATTCTCGGTCTCTCTCAGCTCGTCGGACAGCCCGACGAACCTTAGTCGCTGCGAGCGCCCGGCGCTCGACGCCGGTGCAGCCGTCGCGTCAGGAGGCTTCGAGTGACTTCTCTGCTTCGTCGAGCGCGCGCATTGCTCCCTCGACAGAGTTGGTGACCGGGAATTCCTCTTCCGCCCGCGCCGCGCGAAGCAAGCGTCGAAGCGGGTGTGACCCGATCGCGGCCCACTGGAAGTCGTTGGCTCGCGAACGGGAGTTCAGCTCGGCGAACAGTTCGAGGCAGACCGCACCGACGAACAGTGAGTTGGACAAGTCCAGAATGACGCGAGACCACTCCGCAGCGTACGAGTTGAGAAGTTCTCGTAGTGCTGGGGCGGAGAGTTTGTCGAGGTCGACCTCGACCTGGATCAGGACTGTCGAGGGCGCTATCCGCCAGGCCGCGAAACCATGCGTTTCCACGATCGGCCCCAATTGTGTTGAGGGATCGATGGAATCGATCGGTGTGTGGTCGAGTTCATTCAGATTCATGGCAGATCCGGTCTGTGTGCTTTCATCGAAAGGCTGACGACCGATCTGGCGGCGCGGAAAGTTAATGCGTCCAGGCGTGGAAAGCTTTAGAGCTCAATGGAAATGAACAGTACAGATGTGCGCAGGAAATGCTCACCTGATCCAGAGCCTTGATGCGAACCGAGCGCCAGTGGCTTCAACCCCGGCTGTATTCTCAACCTCGGTACCGTTTAGTGTAGCTCGAGGGCGTGAATCGGTCCAGGTGAGAGGTCGAATATTAAGCGGTGCAATGTTTTTGGCTCGACGCTTCGGTATGGTGGAAGATCAGCGTCACCGGACGAAGGGAATCAGATGAACGACCGCGATGCACTCACGGCCATCTCGACCAAGCTCGACACACTGATCGGCGCGGAGACCAACGGTTTGCGGGACGAGGTTCCGCCCGGTTCCAGTGTGCAGCGCACCGAGCAGAACGGCGAGCACGGCCGGTGGGGGCACGATTACCGCCTCGCCAACAAGTATCTCGAGGCCCTCGACATCGGCCAGCCCGGTCTCATCGATCGAGACGAGCTGGAACGTCTTGCACAGGAATACATCTGATCCTCGAGACGTACCTTCAGAAGATTTCACCCATCTCGGTGCGTAGCTGCTTCAGTGACTGAGTGAGGATTCTGGATACATGCATCTGAGAGATGCCGACCTTTTCGGCAATCTGGGATTGGGTGAGATGGCCGAAGAATCTGAGAACGACGATCGTGCGCTCGCGCTCCGGTAGTGCCAGGAGCGCGGGCCGCAGGGTTTCGTGATTGTCGATCCGACTGATCGCTTCGTCGTACTGTCCCAAAGTGTCTATCAGAGTCAGACCACTCCCGTCGCCGGCGGACGCGGTGTCGAGCGGTGTGGTTCGGTACGAATTACCGGCGGTCAAACCTTGTTCGACCTCGTCCGGTTCGATGTCGAGTTCCTTGGCGAGTTCCGCGACTGTCGGTGCACGGCCGAGCGTCTGGGACAAAGTCGTGAGCGCCCGGTTGAGGGCAAGGTGCCGTTCCTGAAGGCTACGAGGCACTCGCACGGACCAGCCGTGATCGCGAAAATGCTTGCGAACCTCACCCATGACGGTCGGGACGGCGAACGAGAGGAAATCCGATCCTTTGTCGACGTCGAATCGCTGCACGGCCTGTATGAGCCCGACGCGAGCAACTTGCTCCAAGTCCTCGAAAGGCTGGCCACGCCCCTGGTATCGGCGAGCGACGTGTGTGGCCAGGGGTAGGCACAGTTCGATGATCGAGGTGGTTATTTTTTCTCGGCTGGGATCATTCGGCGGAAGCGAGGCCATCGAGACGAACAGTTCGACAGCTGTTTCGTACTGGTCCTTCTTGTCCGGTGGGACAGCGGTCACGCACGCTCCTGGGGCAAGCCCTTTTCAAGCGTCATCGTCAGGGTGATGTGACCGTCCGCGTCGATTTCCGACTGTTCCAAGCGGACGGAATCGACCAGCGCTTCGAGAACGAACCATCCGAAGCTGTGCGACTTGTCGGGTATCTCGGAGTGCGCGATCACGGACACGACGGTCCGAAGTGTGCGGCCGACGGTGTCGAATCGGCAGGTCAAGTCGCTGGACGGTATCGCGTGGCCGATGAGGATGCTCGCGACTTCGTCCATCGCCAGAGCAAGGTCGGCTGTTCCGTCGACATCGAGTCCGGTGTTGTTGGCAACCGTTCGGGTGATTCCGCGCAGAGTGGGAAGTTGAGAGTACGACGCGCGGACGCGGAGCGAGGCGATGGAGTCGTGAGTTAGTTCGGTTTCGGTCGGACTCGACAGAGGGATCAAGGGGCTTCCTGTAGGTAGATGTGGCGTAATTCCGGCGGACCGAGGCAAGGACCGGCACCGGCCGTGCGTGCCAGCCGTCTCTACCCCGGAAGTATTCATGGCCTTGGATTACCCTTCGCCCGGCGAACTAACCCTCTTTACCCGAACTAGAGGATGAATTGTGAGACACATCACCTGTGGTGCGGACGTACCGAATCCTCATCTTTCATTTTCGCGTCGATCGGGTACAGCCGCTTCATGGACACCCATTCGGACAGACAGATCCCCGTACACATACGACCGGAAGGTGTCACTGATGACGAGGTGAAGGCGGCAGGAGTGCTGTCGAACGCCCTTGAAACGGTGGAACGGGCACGCGGTGCTCTGTACGACTTCCATCAGCTGATAGGGCATGCCGATCTGATGCTCGACGAGGTCGTCGAGCTACTGCGATCCAGCGGCAACGACGACCTGGCCGATCAGGTCGAGGGCGAGTTGATGGGCCGGAACGTGGTCGAGGGGCGCTGGACTTTCCAGTTGGTCGAAGAGTTCGACGAGAACTACTGGTCGTTTTTTCGTGAATGCGAGAAAGTGGTGCGCGACAAGCTGGCAGGCGGAGTGCCGCACCTCTTCGAAGCCGAGATGAAGGAGCGACGCCGCACGCACGGTTTGCGGCACCACGAGGCCAGGCCCTGAGGTTCCTGTCTACTCTCGTGAGCTCGTCGCGGCACTGATCAGTGGTTCAGTTCGAGCTTTGCGCAACGATTCTCGCTCGGTCGCCGTCATGCCGCCCCAGATACCGTGGGGTTCCCCGGTCTGGATGGCGTGCACCAGGCATCTCTGCACGACAGGGCATCTGGCGCACACCAGCTTCGCCGAACTCTCGCGCTTCGCTCGCCTGGAGCCGCGCTCGTTCGTGTCGTCGTAGAACAGAGCGGGGTCGGTGTCGCGGCAGGTGCCGGACAGTTGCCAATCCCACTCGTCGGCAAGGGGCCTGGGAGATGTGTAGGAGCGCATGAACATGGACGTTCCCTTCGCTGCGTGACGAACTCGACTCGGATCGCGGATCCAGGTCGGGTGTTAAGGCAAAGCTCGGTCCCGCCGGCCTGAACCGGCGGGACCTTCGAGGCTCCTCCCTCGAGGGGGAAGATTTCGGGGGTACCTCTGGTCGGTCATTACCCAGCCGTACAACTTTTGAATCCCGGTCGTCAGGAATTCTTTTGATCCACGGCACGTCGTTCTGCTGCGGCGACAAGACCACCGGCGATGTCGCGCACCTTGACGTTCCATTCCTGCGACATCTGGACCAGAAAGTCGAAGGCTTGGTCGGCCGAGCACTCACGCTCGGCCATCAGTAATCCCTTGGCCTGCTCGATCAAGGGCCGAGAATCCAAAGCTCTTCTCAGTTCGTCATTTTCCGCGCGAAGGCGGGTGAGGACGTCTGACGCCGAACTGGACTGCTGAGCCAGCGGTCGTTGAACCTCGTATACACGATGAAGCACACCGATGACCCTGCCGTCATCATCGGTGACGGCGGAATTCACCGTATTCCAATAGCGGGTGACAAACATCCCGCTCCCGCGCTCGTCGCGCACGTCGTAACGCTGAGTCGGCAGTGCGTCCCGAGTTCGGGACCGCATCGTGCGCTCGAATGACGCTGTCAACGAGAAGATTCCATCGGCAAACGAGTCGTCGGGATTGTCGGGGAAGGCTTCGAACACTTCCACTCGGTGCAATTGATCGAGGCTGCGACCGGATACGGCAAGGTATTCGTCGTTTGCGCCCTGGATACGAAAATCGCTGTCCACGAGCAGAAGAGAAGAACTGCTTGCCGCAAATCGATCGCTACGAACGATCGAGCGGAGAGTGCTCGAACTCATGATTGTGTCGTTTCTGTCCTGTCTTCGACGGTTGCGGCCCCTGATATTTCAGATGATATTTCAGAAGTAGGTGATCGCGAGAACTCCAAGGGCGGTGCCTGCCACGATCGATCCGAACAACAAACGCTGCTGCAACACGAACATCTGATACTCGCGACGTGTTTGTGTCGACGTGCCGCGCGAGTCCGCAGACATGCTCTTGCCCTTTCCTGTTGTGGGGAGTGCGATTTCGGCCGACCCCCGATCGGCCGAAACCGCGGACGGTGCATCAGTTCTGACGCGCCTCATTTGCGGCATCCTGCTCGGTGGACGCGCCTTCGTGTACGAGGCTGCCACCCGAGTTCTCGAGGTGAGCACGAACGAACCACTGGAACTTTTCCAACTGCGCCGTCTGGCCGATCAACATGTCCTCGGTGATCGGATCGATCTTGCCGACGCTGTCGATTGCGGTGCGACTGTCGGTGATGATCCCGGTGTAGACGAGGTCGAGCGCAGCGAGGTGCGCTCGAGCGTCGTCGCGGCCGACGGAGTAGTCGTCCCACGTTCGATCGCGCTCGATTGCTCCCGCGGTGCCCTTGGGCGAGTTACCCAGTGCCGCGATACGTTCGGCCACATCGTCGGCGTAGCCGCGAACCAACTCCACCTGGGGGTCGATCATCTCGTGAACGCCGATGAAGTTGGGGCCCACGACGTTCCAGTGAACGTGCTTGAGCGTGAGGTGAAGATCGTTGTAGGCGCTGAGGCGTTCCTGCAGAATATCGGCGACGGACGAACCGTCTGCGCTGCTCAGTCCCGGTACGGTGAACTCGGACATATGTTTTCCTCTCGTCTTGATGGGGATCGCCCTCCAGTGGGGCGGTCTCGCGCCATCGTCAATCGGATCGCGTGTCGGTCAGGTTCAGTGCGCGAGTGCTACTGGCTCCTCTGTCACCGGGTCGCCGTACATCATCGCGATTCGGCGCTTGACCTCTTCGGTTGTCAAAGTCGCACTTGCGACAGTGATTCCGATGCCGGTGGTGCTCTCGCCCTGTGTGGGCGGGATGTCGATCGTCGTCATCTTGCTCCCGGTGAAGAGTGTGCCGTGAGGGAGTCGGCTGAACCACCGACTCCGACGTCTGGGTGTTCTGCGCCTTCGAGCTCCAGTTATGGCGCTTTCAGGTGCTACAAAATCTATATCAGCCGATGTAGATAATTGGCAAGGCTACTTCGATTCGCGGGCGAAGGAAAGCGCATTGTGCAATCTTGTCGAAATCGGCTTTGATCTGCCATTTCACGCCTTTTCTGCTCGACGATTCTTGTTGTCAGTGGTCCTGGACACGCTTGAATCTATGTCCTGGGCGTCAGATTCACTGCTTGATGGTGCTAAGGTCGGGTGACGCCGATTGAGACAGCCCACACCGAACTAGGAGGTTCCAGTGACGTCGGAATCCCAGACCCGGGCGCTGCGCGGCGTGTACGGGATCTCAGTGATGTCTGAACTGTCCGGGGTAGGACCTCAGACGCTGCGCCTTTACGAGCGAAGGGGCTTGCTCACACCAACCCGCACCGATGGCGGTACGCGCCGGTACAGCGAAGCCGACCTGGATACGCTCGGACGAATCACCGCGCTGATCGACGACGGAGTCAATCTCGTCGGTATTCGTCTGATTCTGTCCCTCGAGGCCGAGAATGCAGTCTTAGCGGCTCGAATCAGCCAGTTGACCGCCGAGGGGGACTAGTGGTGCTGCTCGAGACGATGCCGTTCAGGATGGAGTTTCGGTGCGGGTAGGGTCGCCGAAGTCCGCGTCGGCGGAGATTTTGTTCCCTGCCGCTGCGATCTGTTCGAGCGCGGCGTCCAACGCATCGACCAACCATTGATGCGACGCCTCCGCGAGGAGGCGATCCGGAGTGTCGGTGTTCTCGGATTGGAAGAACCGCACCAGCCATGATTCTCCGTTGTCGGGTCGATCGGAGAGTCCAGCCGCGGTATTGGTCGCCAGAAGGAACCGGTTGTATTCGAGGTCAACACGAATGGCGTACTCGCCGAACAGGTTCACCACGTTGGCCGGCCGATGAGTAGCGGCAGCGAGCGCAATGAGAGCGTCGTTGTAGGTTTCGGAGTACTTCATCGTGAGGGGCATGGTCGGCCTGTCTTTCTGGGCCGATGCAGCATTGCACGGCTATGTCGAGGAAATCAGTTCGCAGCCGCTGCTTGACGATGAACTGAAACCAATCCTAGCTCGAGTCTCCGAGCGCACTGACGCAAGCCCGTGAGGGTCAGTTGTTGCGCGCAAAGTTCGACTCACGCTCCGTGACGAACTGATCGTCCGGAAGCGGTCCGGGTGGGGCAAGCGCAGTCAGGAACGACTCGGCCCACTGATGCACATCGTGTGTCATGACCTGTCGATGCAGCGCAGCCATACGGCGACGGCCTTCCTTCGGATCCTGATGAACCGCGGTCAGGATCGTATTCTTCACGCCGTCCAAATCGTGCGGGTTGACCAGGTATGACTGTCGTAATTCCATTGCGGCACCGGTGAACTCGCTGAGAACGAGAGCACCTCCGAGGTCGCCACGACAGGCCACGTACTCCTTGGCCACCAGATTCATCCCGTCGCGCATCGGCGTCACGAGCATGACGTCGGCAGCGACGAACAGTGCGATCAGTTCTTCACGGTCGACCGGCTGATACAGGTAGTGAACGACGGGGCGGCCGATCTGACTGTGGTCACCGTTGATGCGGCCCACCTGCTCTTCGATGACGCTACGCAGGTCGATATAGTGCTGCACGCGTTCACGACTGGGCGTCGCGAGCTGCACCATCGTGTACTTCTCCGGATCCAGACGATCCTCGTCGAGGAGTTCCTTCAAGGCTTGAAGCCGCAGGTCGATACCCTTGGTGTAGTCCAGCCGGTCGACTCCCAGCAAGATTTTCTCGGGATTTCCCAGCTCTTCCTTCAATTCGCGCGCGCGACGCAGGACCGAATCGCTTTTCGACTGGCGCTCGAGTTCGGCAGAATCGACGGAGATGGGAAAGGCGCCCACCTTGACGACGCGAGAATCGAAATCCACATGCCCGAGCGCACTTCGAACACCGACGCCCGCGGTCGTCGTCTTGAGGCCGAGAAGTTTGCGGGCCAAGAACAGGAAATTGTTTGCGCCACCAGGTAAGTGGAAGCCGATCAGATCGGCGCCCAGCATTCCCCTGACGATCTCCTTGCGCCACGGAAGCTGCATGAAGAGCTCGACCGGAGGGAACGGGATATGAAGAAAGAACCCGATCGTCAGATCTGGCCGCAGCTCGCGCAGCATCGCCGGCGCAAGTTGCAACTGATAGTCCTGCACCCAGACAGTCGCTCCGTCCGCGGCGCAACGCGCGGTTTCCTCGGCGAACCGCTGGTTGACTGCGACGTAGGTGTGCCACCACGACCGCTCGAACGTCGGAGCCACGAGAACGTCGTGGTAGAGCGGCCACAACGTGTCGTTGGAGAACCCCTCGTAGTACTCGGCGAGGTCCTGAGAGGTTAGCTCGACGGGAAACAGACGAAGGCCGTCAACCACTATCGGATCGACCTTCTCGTCCGCGACCCCCGGCCAGCCGACCCAGGCGCCATCCCGCTGTCGGAGGATGGGTTCGAGCGCAGTGACGAGCCCACCCGGACTTCGCTTCCAGTTCTTGCTTCCGTCTTCGTCGGTTTCGAGATCGACCGGCAGTCGGTTTGCGACGACGACGAATTCGGAGAGCTTTTCGAGATCGGTACTCACGCCGACATCGGCTCCGCCAGGGTCTCGTCCAGGACGGAGGTCGAGGACAGGTACGCGACTGCATCGGCTGTCGAGTCGGTGTACACGATGTCGGTGTCCATCTTCAGAAGAGACAGCGGACGCCTGACAGGGTGCGCTGCGACGAGCGTCCACGGCACGCCGAGCCTCCGTGCCTTGGCCGACAGAGTCTCGATGATGGAAAGACCTCCGACGGAGATGAACTGGACGTCCGAGCAGTCGAGTACGAACGGGTGTCGCTCACCGATCAGGTCGTCGACGCAGGCAGCGAAATCAGCTCGGGACCGGACGTCGATCTCGCCGCTGACCACGAGCGACTGAATGTTTTCGGCACAGGTCGTCGTGAAGGTGGGGGGACTGTCCGTACGCTCATCTGTAGTTCTCGAAAACTCGTTCATCGAAACTCCTGACGGATTGCTCGAAACGGTTCGTTCGAACGGTCTGGTTCGAAACGGTTTCGTTCGAAACCGGGAAACGGCACGGGAAGCAACGCACGAACCGTGCTCGTCTTCAACGGCTGGGTACTCAACCGTGCTGAGTGCCTACCTTACCGCATCGCGAAAACCCAGGTGAAAAGCGTTAGATCCGTACGGATTTCAAGGTCCCGTGAGCGTCGGCCCACGGGACCTTGGTCCCGATGGTTCAGACCTTCCGGGATCAGTCGGTGTCAGTCGCCGGGCCGGTGCTCGAGGCTCCGCCCTCGTCGGCCCACGTACGTTCGCCCGACGGATCGGTCTGAACGTCCTTGGGTGCGGTGTCGGAGCCGGTTCCCGGACCGTGGTCGGTGCCGGTGGTCTGCGGCTCGTCCGTCTGATCCGTGCGGTCGGTGGAATTCTGTTCACTCATGGTGTGCGTTTCCTTCGGGAAGTCGTTGTTCATGTACTTGTCGTTTCCTGCTCACCCGCGAGGGGTACTCAGTAGGGGGTAGTGCGTCACGTCGAGCCAGTACGTCACGTCGAGTCCATACCGGCAAAGTCAGCTGTCACCGAAGCAGGAGATTTCACGTGAACCATATGACCGTGACGACCGAACACCTGCGTGCACTGCTGGGCAGTGGCCCCCATTCGGAACTGGTAGCGGTCGGGGGCGAGATCGAGATCTACGTCCCCGATGAAGAAGGGTTCGGTCTCGAGGGTATCTCGCTTGTCACTCGCGAGCAGTTGGCCGAACGTCTACCGTCCTCACCCGACAACCCCGACGAAGGTGAACTACGTATCGCCGCAGAATCGTTGAGCGAGATGATCGCCGAACTCGGCGGTTGAACTCCGAAGTTCGGGGCAGCCGACGTCAGATCTGCGGGATCGGATCCGGAGGGTACGGGTTCGGTGGCGTCGGAGTCGGTGGCACGGGCGGCGGATTCATCGGATCGGGTGGTGTCGGCGCCGGTGGTGTCGGCGGCCCCGGGTCGGGGGCGGGGCCCGGATCCGGTGGTGGGGGAGTGGTCATGAGTGCCGGGTTCCCAAACACTTGCCGAACAAACACCTAGTGTTCGGAGCGGCTTTTGGTGTTCCCTTCGGCAGGTAGATCATCGACGATGTCGGCTACGGCGACGTGGATGCTCTCTGCAGAGACCGGTGGGTCCGTGTCGCCGAGGATCAGGTGAACGACGTCCACGACGGTGAACCGAACCCGGTCCGACAGTTCGGCCAGATCCACTCCGTATGGCGCTGCCAGTTCGATACGTAGTGAACGTATTTCGTGGCCGTCGACGAAGAACTCGATGCTGCTCGGCGAGCAGTGGTGCCGAGAACGTATCTCGGCGGCCAAGTGGGTGCGGAGTACGTGATCGCTCACCGACACAGTGCCTAGACGTGGACCTTCCGACGCGTGTGCGTCGAGCGGCCAACCGGACGCCGAGGTCGACCGTAGCGCCCGGATCACCTTGTCGCTGATTCGATCCCAGCCCGGCTCGGGAGCGTTCCGCAGGACGTCGGATGCGTGCGCCATCAATGCGTCGGTTCGTGATTCAGTCATCGCCACCTCGTCATTCGTTCACTCAGGTTAGCCCGTGCACGATGGTGATGCCCGCGCACCGCATCCGGGGTGAGTCTTAGAATCTTGCCGATTTGAACGAACGTGAGCATCTCCACCTCTCGCAGCGTCCATGCCGCACGCTGGCGATAAGGCAGTTCACCCAACGCTTCTTCCAGTGCCTCGAGGAACGCGGAGTTCGAGGTCGTGTCGAACGGGCCGGCCTCGGGAGACGGCACGAGAGGATCGAGCAATCTGTCGTCGATCGGTTGAGCTCTCTTGATTCGATAGCTGTCCACGATCTTTCGGGAACAGATCGCGAAAAGCCATGTTCGCATCGACGATTCGCCACGAAACGAATCGAGTCGACGCCAGGCGGCCACGAAGGTGTCCTGGACTACCTCGAGAATGTCACCTTCATCTGCGAGCATTCGACGCGCATAGCGGTGAAGTGCAGGTCCGTAGTAGTGCACCAGTGACTCGAATGCTTCTCGGTCGCCGAGTATCGCAGCGTCCACCGTTGCGGTGTCCAAGCCGTCAGGTGCTTCGGTGAGCCCCTGTGTGTGCGGTAACGCCACAGTCGC
Organism: Rhodococcus sp. YL-1; assembly: GCF_001942025.1. Taxonomy (NCBI): domain Bacteria; kingdom Bacillati; phylum Actinomycetota; class Actinomycetes; order Mycobacteriales; family Nocardiaceae; genus Rhodococcus; species Rhodococcus sp. YL-1. The sequence continues at coordinate 1,360,165 of NZ_CP017299.1, forward strand.
TCCTCTCGCGGAAATGCGGAAAACTCGGCTGCGTTCGAAGATTGTTCGCCCGGCCGGGGCGTTGAATGTTACGGACAGTAACTAACAAGTGTCAGTGATGCACGTCACCTGACTGGGGCATTCGGTTTTGCCTTCGAGTGACGACTACACAGGTAGATCGATCAACAGGAGGAGATGACAATGGTCAGCACACAGGTTGCGACAGCATCTACGAAGGATGTTGCATCATCGAACGACTCGGCTCTCGTGAGCTCTCAAGGAAAGACGTCGATCGCCGACACCGTTGTCTCGAAGATTGCCGGCATCGCTACGCGAGAGGTGAGCGGCGTGTACGACGTTGGCGGCGGAGCGTCGCGGGTTGTCGGGGCACTGCGCGAGCGGATCCCCGGCGCGAGTGTCAACCACTCCCAGGGAGTATCGGTCGAGGTCGGCGAAAAGCAGGCAGCGGTCGACATCGACATCGTGGCCGAGTACGGCGTATCGCTCGCCGATCTGGCCACCGGCATTCGCCGCAACGTCATTGCGGCGCTCGAACGGATGACGGGTCTCGAAGTGACCGAGGTGAACATCACGGTTCACGACGTTCACCTCGACGAGGGCAGTGACGACGAAACCGGCGAGCCCAAGACTGCACGGGTGCAGTGAGTTCCGAAATCGCCGACACCATCGCGGCGGCTGTGACGGGGATACCTGGGGTCGCCTCGCTTCATGCCGGAATGTTCGGCGAGGTTGGCACGTACCTCCCCGGCCGCCGCGTCGTCGGCGTGCGGGTGACGGAGTCGTCGACAGACATCCATGTGTGCATCTTCGCCGACGCCGCCGTTCGAGACACGGCTTTACGTATCCGCCAAGCGGTTTCAGGACTCGTTACAGGCCCCGTGAACGTGACAGTGGAAGACGTAGTCGGTCGTGCGCACGATGCCTGAGCACTCTCGGGGTTCAGTTCCCGATCGACGATCCGCACGCCGAGAGGCGATCAGGAACTACCACCCCGACGTGGGCGGATCTGCCGACGCGCTCAATCGAGCACTCGAACGCGTCGACCGGGACTTCGCATCCCCGATCGGTGTGGTTGTGCGCACGTCGCTGCGCGGCACGATGCGACAGATAGCCAAACCCGTTCGGGCCCAGTACACGCGGGTGCGCGCTCGGTTTCCGGGTGCAAAGACCTACACCGAGATCTGACAGGCACCATCGAACATCATCCACAACGGAGGATTCACATGACCACCTCGACTGTCGGCCTACTGGCAGGACTACTTCTCGGAGTCGCAGCTGCTGCAGGCGGTTTCACCGGATTCCTCATCGCTCTGGTTCTCGGTGTGATCGGATACCTCGTCGGTGGTCAGCGTGACGGCGAGTTCGATCTCGGTGTGATGCTGAAGGGTCGCGGACGTGGCTGAGACAGCTCGACCGGAGTCGTCTGTGCTTGGTGAGCCGGGCGATCGCGGAACGCTGACGATTCGAGACAGAGTCGCGCAGAAGTTGGTTCTCGAGGCGACGCGCGGAACCCCGGGGGTGCGCCATCACGCCGCCGGCATGGACAAACTGACCGGGCGCGAATTGCCGAGGGCGCGAGTGCTGGTATCCGGCAAGCGGGTACGGGCCAAGGTGGACATCGCGATCGAGTGGCCCGGATCCTTGTCGGTCATCGGTACCGCGGTGCGAGAGAACGTGACAACCCAGTTGCAGTCTGTATCGGGCCTGGACGTAGACGGCGTGGACGTGGCGATCGTGAGCGTTCTCCCGGCATCGACCAAGCGTGACGCGGGAAGGAAAGTGCGATGACCGCCGACAAGGTCGCACCACCCACTGCCTCGAGGGCTGCCGCTCCGGTTCCCCTTGCGGCGCCCGGATCGGCCGTCACGGGATTCCTCATCGCCGCGGCGCTACTTGCGCTCGGCGTGGTCGGCGTCCGCGACGCGCTGGTGGATACCGGCGTGATCACCGGGTCGCAGTGGATACCAAGTGCTGCCGCATATGTGGACGGGCTCGCGTACCAGGGTTGGATGTTGCCGGCGGGGATCGCAGCCGTCGTTCTCGGCCTGTGGTTCGTCATCCTCGGACTCAAACCGCGACGAAAGACTGCCAATGCCTTGGTCGGAGTCGCGAATACGTGGATCGATCCCGCCGATGTAGCGGCGATAGCGTCTGTTCGCGTCGAGTCACTGGCCCAGGTTCGATCCGCTTCGTCACACGCGACCCGGCGCAAGCTGGAAGTGAAGGCCTCGGTCACGCCCGATGGAGCCGCCACCGCTGAATCGGAAATCCGTGCGGTGCTGGGGGACTTGGCCGGGTCGCTGTCACCATCGCCGCGAATCAAGGTTCGTATCCAGACGGGATCGCTGTCATGACTCGGACGGCGACGGCGATGGATCGCGTGGCGACATGCGTCGTGGGGATGCTCGCGATAGCGCTGGGAGTTGCAGCGATCCTGTGGAATCGCGACGTGATCAAGGATTTCCCGGCGCGTATCGAGATCCCGTGGGCTGAAGATCTTGTCGATCACTCGTGGTGGCCATGGGCTGTCGGAGCTGGGGGAGTATTGCTAGTCCTCCTCGCGTTGCGGTGGTTGATCGCGCATGTGCCGCTGCGTCGGGTGAAGGAGATCGCCGTCCATGGGTCGAACTCACACAATTCCATCACCGCGGATCTGGGTGCGGTGGCGGAAGGGGCGAGCGCATCACTGGAGGGCTTCGACGAAGTGTCGCGTGTCCGAGGAAAAGCGTTGCTCGATCGTGGAGTTCGCACGATCGATTTGCGAGTGACATTGAGACGTAGCGTCGTATCCGGATCGGAAACGTTGTCCGAGCTGATTTCTCGCGTCACCGACACGGGGGATCAAGTCGCTGCGGTGGTCGGTGATCCATCCGTCGCGACCAGAACTCACATCGCCGTGGAAAGCGCGAAACACGATGAGCCGAGAACTCTCTGATCAATCGAGGTTTGAGCCTCCCGACGGCCGGGTATTGGTAGACCTCCCGATCGTGCACAGAGTCATGGATGTTGCTGTGGCACTGTGCGTCACGGTGCTCCTGGCGACCGTCACTTCGATGGCGATCGCGATCGTAGTGACGCTGATCATGTGCGCGTCGGTGAGTGTCGTTTCTCGTATGTGGTGAATCGCCAGTCATTTTGGTTCTGTCGTGAACACCTGATAGAAAGGTAAGCAGACAATGTGGCTGCTACTGAGTGCACGATCCCCCGCGTCGTGCGGCGGAGAGTCCGGTTGTGTGCAAACACTACCCGCGATCACGGTCTAGTTGCGCGGGCCGATCGCTCGGAACTCTCCCTTTACCGGCAGTCTCTCATTGCGCCGCCCCTCTTTACTCTAAGGAGTCCAAATGCTTCCTCTCGGTATCATCGCCTGGATCATCATCGGTGGACTGGCGGGTTGGATCGGCAGTAAGATCATGAAAACCGATGCGCAGCAGGGGATCTTCCTCAACATCGTTGTCGGTGTCATCGGCGGTCTGATCGGTGGTTTCCTGCTTCGAGTCTTCGGCGTCGATGTCGAGGGCGCGGGCTGGATCTTCAGCTTCCTCACTTGCCTCCTCGGCGCTGTCATCTTGCTGTTCCTGGTCAAGGCAGTCACCGGAAAACGCTGACACGCATTTGTCCACGCAGTTCGAGTTCGACTGAATCCACGACCGAATTCCACGGCCGAACGCACGACCGAATCCACACCGAATTCAAGAAGGAGAAATACATGTCTGACTTCATCGACAAGGCAAAGCACCGCGCTGAGGATCTCATCGGCGAAGCGAAGGAAAAGTTCGGAAACGCCACGGGCAACGATGATCTGGCTGCCGAGGGTGTTGCCGATCAGGGCGAGGCGAAGGTCAAGAAGGCCGGAGACACTGTCAGTGACAAGGTCTCGGATATCAAGGACAAGTTCACAAGCTGAGTGAGCTTCGGCGCGGTTGATCGGCACGTCCGGTCAACCGCGCTTTTGTGTGCCTCCTCGGCCGTTGCGGCTACCGCGATACGCGAACTTGCGCGTTTCTGCGAGCCACTCCGGAAGCATGCGCATGTGGGCCGGTGTGTTCAGAATCGGATCGAAGGACGGCTGGAGGCAATCCGGGTGGTCCTCGACTTCGTCGAGGCAGAGATGTCCGATCGGTATCAACTGAAGTTGAATCCTCGCGAGGTACACGGAGAAGTGCAGCGGGGAATGATCGACCGCAGCTTTCAATGCAGACAAAGAAGTGCCGGCCGGATGGACACCGCGCGGTGTCACGATCAGCCACGCCGCGGCACCGCCCGCGCGTGAGTAAGGAACCAGTGTGCTGTATCTCGCGCCGTTCCACGAGAAAGCCGGAGCTGGAAACATTTTCGAGAAGGTAGAAAGTCCTGATGTTGCGAGAAGAATGTCCCACGGGTTTTCATCTGCGCCGACATCGTGCAACCGAAGCGCCAGGCCGAGTACGTCGGGTAGGTCTCCGGGTGTTCCGAGGGCTTTCGACATTCGAGCGGTGACGGTAATCGTCGACGACTCCGATACCGGCCACCATGGGGTGGCCGGCTTCAATGTTCCCTTCAGTTCGATCCCGTGAGGGTGAAAAACCCTGGCCATGCGCAGCGATGATGCGAAGTGGAACGGCGCACCGACCAGCTTCCCGATCGCACTCCTGCCGGCGGGGATGATCGAATTGATCGTCACAGCTTCCTTTATCTGAGAATTCTCCGCCCGTGAAGCGCCCGGACTGGACGGACGTTCAGGCGTATTGACGGGCTTTTCAGTGGCGTCTTTCGACTTCCCAGTGGTGGTGATTGCTAATCATGTGACATGCCGTAACAAAAGTCTCGCCCGCCGGGATAATTAGCCAAACGCATAAATTGGTCGTTATGGTTTGTTTGTCCGTAACGGTGCGATCGGACCTGCGACCGTCGCGAACTGGCGAGATTGCTACTCGTGATTTGTGTTTGGTGATTGCGCGGAAACAAGAAATGTCGAGGAGACACGCTGATGGGCCACTCTCGAACCTGGCTGACGCGCGCGCTGGCAATGCCGGTGGCTGTCGCGGTCACTTTGTTGCTTCCGCTCGGCAGTGTCGCCTCCGCCCAGGATTTCGAGGACGACGCAGATACTTCGGTGGCCGCCGCAGCCACAACTCCGATCTCCTTCACCGAACTCGGACGAGGAACAGACATCGTGTTCTCCTCCGATGACGCACCCGTCTTGGTGACCGTGCCGGTGCCGGACGGACTCACCGCAACAGCCGTGACCGGAATCCTGACCGCCCCGACCGACTTCAGTAGGGGTTGGCTCGAAGTGACTGCGGACGGCAGATTGGTGAGCCGCGTCGACTTCGACGCCGGGCAGGCCGGAACCGGCCTACCGATTTCGGTTCCGTTGCAAGGTCTCGAAGTGGTCGACCGGAGCGTGACCGTGTCGATGATCGCTCACCTCGTTCCCGTCGACGACCGCTGCTACGACCGAACGAGATACCAGCCCCTTGCGCTCCGGGATGCCTTTGTCGCCTACGACGGTGCCGAGCAGCAGCCCACGACTGTTGCAACCTTCTTTCCGCCGATTTTGAGGAAGGCAACCATCTACGTCACGGATGGTTCGTCACGGTCACAGCAGAGTGCGGCTCTGCAGCTGAGTGCAGCGATTGTCAACAAGTACGGAAGTCAGCCTGACGCCGTGGTGGTGGAACAACTGCCGAACGGCCAGAGTCTGCCGTCCGCTGAGCCGGGACTGTTCGAGAGAGCTGTAGTACTCGGCAACAGTGGGGACGCCGGCATCGATCTCGCGGCTGCTCCGAATGGTGCACCAGTGCTGCGAATTTCAGGGGACGACAAGACCCTCGTTCCTCAGGTCAGTCTGTTGGCGGCGAACTTCGACGGCTACTGGGCGGCGAGCAGGGCGCTCGCGTCACCGGACAACACAGTTGCCCAGATTTCCCAGGACGCCATCACCGTCGGTGAGCTGAAGCTCGGAACGTTGACGGCTTCCGGTCTCAATCACATCGAGGTCGACGTCCCGTTCAGCCAGTCGCAACTGGGGCGTCCGATGAAGGACGTGTCGATCCGAATGATCGGTTCCTATGTACCGCTGCCGAATTCACGCAACGGAGAACTGTCGATTTCGCTGGGGGACTCACGGCTTGCTTCGCAGACGGTGAACGAGACAGGGCGCTTCGACATCGGCGTCGATGTTCCGAACGAACTCCTGCGTCGCGACCTGACCTTCGAAGTCTCGATGGATGTGACCGGCGACTTCCAATGCGGCACCAGTAGCCCGTCTTCGCTCACTGTCGATCCGGCAAGCACCATCACGTCCACTACCGGATTCCCGCCGACGCCTGGAGGATTCCAGGCATTACCGCAGTCGATGCTGCCCACACTCGATGTCGGTTTGAGTCACGGTGATTTCGCAGATCTCGTTCGCGCGCAGCGCCTCGTTGTGGCGATGCAGCGGTTGAGCTATCTGCCGCTGCAACCGCGTGTGCTCCCGTTCGGCGACGCGGCGACCAGTTCGCTGCCGGCGTTGTTGATCGCGGCGGACGGGACGCTTCCCACTCCGGTGGCTCTACCCATGGACACAGCAGATCAAGGGCTCCTGCGCTTGCAGGGTCTGGAATTCGGTGGACAATACGGTGCCTTGCAGGTGGTTTCGGGTTCGCACAACGAAGTGGTGGCGCTGACCTCTGAGGGTGATGCGGCCGATGCCGACGGTCTGCTCAACTGGTTGGAAGGTGGGAAGGACCGGTTCGCAGAACTGACCGGCGATCTCCTGGTCGCGCCTCGGGGAAGTGAGCCCTTCGATGTCGGAGTCAACGTCGCCCCGTTGGGCACCGCGACCTCGGCCGAAGAGGAGACCGGACTGAGCGCGGTCACGATCGGCTGGATCGGATTCGGGACCGTGGTTCTGATCGCTGTTGCCGTCGGTGGTGTGCTCGTGGCTCGGCGTCGCGGACAGTGACCGTCACCGATCGCCCGGCCCTGTCCGTCGCGGTCCACGATCTACCGGGCCGCAAGCCATGGCGGATGTTCGTCGCGCTCTTCGCGATCTACACCGCGTTGGGCGTGTGGATGAACGCGGGTATCGGGTTCATCTTCACCGATTCGCTCAGCCGCGTCGCCGCGGTGTCGGCGATGCTGCTCAGCCGTGATCCGCACTTCGCGGCGATCGGGTTCGTGTTCACCCCGTTGACGGCGGCAGTCCAGATTCCGATGGGCCTGATGGGTCATTGGTGGCCGGATCTGCTGCGGTGGAACATCACTGCGGTCGTGATGTCCGCGGCCTTCATGGCTGGTGCTGTGATTCAGGTACGTGGGATCAGCCGCGACCGTGGGTGTGCGCGATGGGTCACCGTCGTCCTGACCGTGCTGTTCGCTGTCAACCCGATGATCGTCATGTACGCGGCGAGCGGAATGAGCGAAGCTCCGTTCCTCTTCTTCGTTCTGTGGGCGACACGTCGATTGATTCGGTGGATGCGAAGCGACGACGTACACGACCTCATCGGTGCCGGCCTCGCTTTCGCTCTGGCGTACCTCACCAGATACGACGCATTGGCCCCGCTGTTCGTCGCGGTGGTGCTGGTGACCGTGGTGAGTTGGCTTCGTTTCCGTCCGACTGCTGAGGAGCGCGGCGAGGGCGCGGGGCCTGGCTTGCGGCTCTGGGCAGCAGCCCTCGACGGTGCCGTAGTGCTGATGCCGGGATTCCTTGCCTTCGCCTTGTGGTCGTTTGCCAGTTGGCTCATCACAGGTCAAGCGTTCCAACAGTTCTCGTCGGTCTACGGGAACAGTTCCATCCTGGAGCAGGCTGGTGCCGGAACCGACTCACCGATCGCCCGTCTTGCGTTCTCGATTACCGAAATGGCCGTACTCGGCCCGGCGCTCCCGGTGCTCGCGGTCCTTGCAATCATCTACGCACTTCGGCGGCGCGACACCGAAGTGGTCGTGCCTCTTGTGTTGTTCGGCGCCATCCTCGGTGCCCAAACCTTGCTCTACGTGATGGGATCGACGTTTCCCCTTCTGCGCTTCTACATTTCGATCATTCCGCTGTGTTTCGTGTTGGTCGTCCTGATCGCACCTCGCGGAGCGCCGGTCGTCACGCGTCGACCTGGGGCTGCTGCGTCACGCTCGGTATCGACGTACCCCGAGCAGTCGGGACCCTCTCTGCCCCTTGTGATCTCTCTGTGCTTGCTGGTCGGGTCGACGCTGGTCACGTTTGTCGCGATGGGTAATGCGCGGATCGCAGTGCTCGAGCATTCCATTGCCAGTGCGATCATTCCGGGCCGGCAGAACCTGGAGGAGCAGACGAATCTGCGCACGTTTGCGGCCGAGCGTCGCATCGCCAGATACCTGGACGACCTGGCTCTGCCGGAGGGGTCGGTTCTGCTCGACACCGTGCAGAGCTATGCCGTCGTGGCGTCGTCGAACAACCCTCGGCAATTCGTCGTGCCTTCCGATGCGGACTTCGTGCGCGTACTGAACAACCCCGCCGAACATCACGTCGAATACATCCTGTCGGTGCCGAACACCGGTCGCGGTGTGTCGGACGCGGTCAATCGGCGCTATCCGACGATGTACGACGCCGGGGCCGGCGGTGTGGGAGCGCTGGTACTCGAGGTTCCCAACGACGGCGGCATGGACCCTTCGGCCTGGCGTTTGTATCGCGTCACCGGTGAACGGCAAACGGGTCGATGAGGCAATTCGTGTGGGAGGATTGTCCGTATGACGTGGATGGTTGTAGATGTCTTCTGAAGAAGTGCGTCCGCGTGTGCCTGGCACAGTGCGTCGCCGTATCGCTGCCGCTGTAGTCAGCTTTGCAACCGTCGCGGTGGTGACAGGAATGTTCACGACGCCGGTGGTTGCCGATTCGCCTAAGACGGTTCGGGTGGGAGCGTCGTCGAGCGGACTGACGCTCGACGGACAGCCATGGTGGCCTACCGGGCTGAATGCTTATCAACTGGCCACTGATTGGTCGGTGAACTTCGGCTGTGGCGCCATGGTCGATCTCGATGCCTACTTCGGTTCTCTGCCACCGAACTCCGTCACGCGTTTCAACGCGTTCCAGGCGCTCGCGGTGAACAAGGTGTCCGGGGAGATGGATTTCGGCCCGATGGACGCGGTGTTCGACGCTGCGGCGCGACACAATCAGTTCACGATTCCGGTGCTCTCACCCCAGGACAGCGGGTGTGATGACGGGCTGTTCAAATCCAGGGACTGGTACACCGACGAGTGGAAGGTCGCGAACCTGATCCCAGGTCGAGCCACCATGAGCTTCCAGGACTGGATGCACACCGCCGTCGACCGTTGGAAGAACGAGCCTTCCGTCGCGGCGTGGGAATTGGTGGGGGAGCCGGAACCGAGCCTGTGTACCGATGCCGCCTGCAATTGGTGGACAAGAACGTGCCCGTCTGATTCCGCGCAGGTGTTGCGGGAGTTCTTCGACACGGCAGGCGCCGAACTTCGGGCGATCGATCCGAACACCCTGATCACGGCCGGATACGTCGGGGGCGGTCAGTGCGGCACTGCGGGTGACGACTACCAGTACGTGAGCGAGTCCGACTTCGTCGACGTTCTGCAGTATCACGACTACGGAGCAGACGGGGTTCCGCTTCCGGGCGACCAGTGGAACGGACTGGCGCGTCGCATCGAACAGGCCGCGAACGTCGGGAAGCCGTTGTTGGTCGCCGAGACAGGCGAATTGGCAGGCAGTTGTGAATCACTGGCGACCAGAGCCACGAATATCGAGACGAAGCTGACGGGGCAGAAGGTGGCCGGTACGGCCGGAGCTCTCCTGTGGGCATTCGTGCCGGATCCACGGCCGAACGAATGCACAATGGATATCGGGCCTGACGATCCACTCTTCGACGTGATTGCTTCACTGGCAAGTTAGGACACTGCTAGTAGTCCACTGGGAGTTCCATCCAGTGGGAGTATGGTCACGATTTGATAACAACCTGAATCTGGTGTTGTGGCGTGATGACCGTATTTCGTTCGTATTCAATGGTATTCAGTGGCATTCACCTGTGGATAACCGAACTTGAAGACGGGTGAAGTCGCACGGGACCATCGATGCGACGCTTCCAGGACCTTCGTCCGGGTCGGCTGGGGACGGTCCGGTTGAGGTGCTGAGTTCGGAAGTTGTGTCGTACCTGTCTCTTTGGCCAGTTGCTACGTCCCGCCGTGGTCAACGTCGAAATACGATCACAACCGTTCGCCGCGGTAACGGGTAGTGCGCGGAGTGCGGCGTGCCCCTCGTGGAAGTGACATCGAGGGGTGGTGTGTAGCTCTCGCGCGCAACGAATTCCGAGTTCGAGTCAACTTGCGGCGGCATCGGCCGCCCGGTAGACCTTGTGCGCAGGCTGTACATGCGATGTGAGCTTTCGGTCGTCGAAATGAGGGGACGACCGCTGCATGCGCGTAACGGTAAGTGTGTGGAGCATCGTGTGAGCGGAGAGGTGAACGATGACTGGGTGCGCTGAACGGCCTTTCAAGACTGCTGTGGTGCCGGCTGCCGGGATGGGGACTCGTTTCCTCCCGGCCACCAAGACGGTTCCGAAAGAGTTGCTCCCCGTGGTCGATACACCCGGGATCGAGCTGGTCGCAAGCGAAGCGGCGCAAGCAGGCGCGGAACGTCTGGTAATTGTCACTGCGCCGGGCAAGGCATCGGTCGTCGGGCATTTCGTCGAGGACCTGGTGCTCGAGGGCAAGCTCGCCGCCAGCGGGAAGCACCATCTACTCGAGCGTGTGCGTCGGGCCCCGGGCCTGATCTCGGTGGAGCCGGTTGTGCAAGAGTCTCCGCTGGGATTGGGACACGCTGTCGGTCTGGTCGAATCGGTGCTGGATGCGGACGAGGACTCGTTCGCGGTGCTGCTTCCCGACGATCTGGTCCACCCCTGCGGCATTCTCGACGCGATGGCGAAGGTACGTGTCGAGCGTGGTGGTTCTGTGCTGTGCGCGTTCGACGTCGCGCCCGATCGTGTTGGGGCCTACGGAGTATTCGACGTCCAAACACCTGTGGAGGGCGGCGATCCCGATGTACTTGCCGTCGTCGGCATGGTCGAGAAGCCGGCTCCTGAGGATGCTCCGTCCACTCTCGCCGCGGCCGGACGATACCTTCTCGATCGCGCCGTGTTCGACGCGCTCAGACGAATCTCACCCGGGCAGGGTGGCGAACTACAACTGACGGATGCGATAGCGCTGTTGATCGCGGAGGGGCATCCGGTTCACGTCGTCGTCCATCACGGAACCCGCCACGATCTTGGTAACCCGGGAGGCTTTCTGCGAGCATCTCTCGACCATGCGCTCAGTCGCACCGAGTACGGACCGGAGTTGCGAGTCTGGCTCAAGGAACGATTGGATCAGCCGGATCCGCAGTTGACGTACTGAATAATGCCGTCCATGACAGCTGAGGTCGAAATATGTTTTGGTGCACGAGAATCTGCACCATGTTCGGCTAGCGCGTATGTGAATGTCGGTAGCCCGGATTCATTCACTTTGTCGGTCGATACCGCGTCGGGTGAGTTCGTCCACCAGGGACTGTGTCGAAATCGTCGCGACGATCGACGGTGGAGTCATCCCCGGCTCCGCTTCCTCAGAGGTCAGATAACCGGCGGCTACGAGGACCTCCATGATCGGAGCGTCGAAGACCTGACATGCCGTCCGCATCGTGTCCTGCGTGGGAGGGCGTTTAGCCGACAGCCATCGACTCAGCTCGGAAGGTCGAATCTTCAGCGCACGCGCAGCTTCCTGGATGTCGCCGAACGAGCGAAGTTCCAGTTGATTCTCGACCCATGCGGAGAAACCACTCATAGCGGTCATATTGCCTGAGCCGAGACGTATATGCCACTTCCTTTCGGCCACGAGTCGAGGACAATTGGATATCTGCCATGTCGTGGCAAAGTTTTGCGTCGACGATTCGCTTATTTGCAGTTACGCGACGTTGCCGATAGAGGATGACTTCTGCGCTGAGCGGGGATTATTCAGCCCGGCGTCGGCGAAGGGTGAAATCGAGGGTGAAATGCAAAAAATTCGATTGTCGGAAGCAGGAACTCAATGACAACGCCGAGTCAAGTCAGACCTCAAGGTCTTCGGAATGATGCCGCTTCGACGGCAGGGCGAACAGGCAGAATTCCTTTGTCGCCGACTACCGCTGTGTGGATGGTGATCGCGATCGCAGTTCCGATATACCGCTCGTTGCCCGGCGCCGTCACGCAGTTGTGGGCGATGGCAGTGCTTGCGGTCATCGTGGCGTCAGTAGCGCTGGGACGAGTTGCTCGGCCGCAGTTTGTCGGCGTCTGGTTGACCGCCGGCTACGCCGCTCTCGTCGCAACGGTAACAGCGACGCGTGGCAATGATATCGGCGGAAATCTTTATGTTGGAATCCAACTTTTCATAGTTCTCGGGCTCGGAATATTTGTGATGGTCGCCAATGTCCGGCGTGATCCGGGTTTTGTCAGGCGTGTATGCATTGCGTTCATAGCAAGCCAATCGGTTTCTGCTCTGGCCGCCGCTATCCAATTGGCCGGTTCATCCGTCTTCGGTTTCGGTGTTGTGAACGGTCGTGCTCCAGGTCTGGCAGGTCACCCGAACGTTCTGGGCATCATGTCCTCACTTGCGCTGATTCTGTGCCTGGGGGCTGCAGTGCGAAAGGTAGGAAATCGGGTCGTTCTGGTGCTGATATCGATTGTGAACGCGGTGGGACTGCTGGCAACCGGTAGTTTGAGCTCGTTGTCGGCATGCGCGATCGGATTGATCGTCGTGGCGATTTCTTCGCGAGTGAAGATCACCACCATCGTCAAGAGTTTTGTCGGCGCCTCTGTTCTCTTCTGGGTCGCAATCACCTACACCGAGTTCGGAAAGCACCTGGAGACGCCGGCCGATCGATACCTTCAGGTCACAGGGCAGACCAAAGCCGTCAGCACACTCGAGATCCGTAACGACACTTACGGATTCGCTTGGGATGCTATTCGCGCGCATCCGCTGTCCGGGGTGGGTCTGAACGCTGCCAATGCGGCCTCGTTCGACAACGTCACAGTCGTCCACAATGTGTTTCTACGGTCTTGGTACCAAGGCGGGGTGGTGCTTGCCCTGGCTGTGGGACTCATCATCTGCGCGACGGCATTGGTTGCGTTCAGATCGATGAAGTCCGGCAAGAACGCCGCCGCGGCCGGCGTGCTGGTCGCGATGATGACATTCGCACTGACCTCGGCATTTTTCGAGCAGGCGTACTACTGGCTACCGGTCGTACTCGCGTTTGCATGTCTTTCGGCCGGCAGTGATCGGACCGCAAGCTTCAAAGCTCACCCGCGCAACAAGAGTTGATCGGGAATTGAGCTTACGTGTTCAAGCCATGGAAGGTCTTCTCCCAGTAAGACGGGTTGCGTATCAACTGATATGTGCCTTTGATGGCTGCGATGCTCATCAAGACCCAGTAAAGCGGAGCGGTCAGGCAAGCTATCAGCAGCATAGGATTTCGCGTCTCTCGGCATGCCACCAGGTTCATGTAAAGGACTGCGGCGTTACCGAATACGAGTGACACGAGGGCGGGAAAATAGACGTAGTTGGGAAACACGTCGTGGATGACCTCGGGCTGGCCGAGAATCCAACCCAGACTGATCAGCCAGAACGCCATGTTCAGTGTCGCCACAATGGGTGTCCCCGCCATCAAGATGGTGAAGCGTAGAAATCCGACCGTGCCGAGTCCGCGCCACAGTTTCACAGGTTGACGCATGTGAACCAACCAAGTCTGCAGGTAACCCTTGTACCAGCGTGAGCGTTGTCGGATCCAGTTGATCGTGTCGCTGTTGGCCTCCTCCAGCGTCGTCGAGTTCAGAACAGCGGTCCGGTAGCCGCTCTCCGCGATGCGAACTCCGAGATCTGCGTCCTCCGTGACGTTGAAGGGGTCCCAGGCGCCGATCTCGTCGAGCACACTTCGTCGAAGGTGATTGGACGTGCCTCCCAAGGGAATCGGTGACTGACTGCGCATCAGTCCTGGGAGGATGAAATTGAACCAGAGGGCGTAGTCGGCCGTGAACCACGCGGTCAACAAATTCTGAGTCCCGTTGTGAAATGCGAGTTTCGCCTGAACGCACGCGGTATTCGATGGAAGCTTCGCGAAGGTTGCCACCACACGGCGTAACTGGAGCGGATCCGGTGAGTCCTCGGCGTCGTAGATGGTGATTATCTCGCCCGTAGAGAAGTGCAATCCGTAGTTGCAGGCTTTGGGTTTGGTGCGCGGATCTGCAGCAGGGACCTTCAAGATACTCACCACGGCATCGACTCCGGCGGCAGTCGCCGCGTCGATGGTGACGGTGTCATCCTCTTCGAGGAGCAACAGCACCTGCAATTTGTTCGAGGGGTAGTCGATCGCACGCATAGCGGAAATCAGGTCTCCGACTACTTCCGGCTCGTTGTACGCCGGCACAAGGATTGTGTAGTGCGGTAGTTCTTCATCGGAAAGCGAGCTTGCCTCCTGATCGCTGATCGTCACGATCGAGGAGGCATCCAGACCTCGTGTGAACAGCACTAGGCGATCCACCATCGCCCATACGTACCCGAGCGTGCATGCCAATGTGAGAACGATGAGCGTGGGAGTAAGGAAGAAGACCAGACACACAACGGTGATCACGAGAATCAGGAACAGGATGTTGCGCTGCCACGGATAGAACGCAACTGATGCCGACGAAATCGGTTTACGTTCACGCAGTCCGTTCACAGCATCGTGAAGTGCAACTCGTTTGAATTCTTCCGAGCTTTCGTCCTCAACCGAGAGATCGGGATCTACCACTTCTGTGCCTCCACGACAAGCCTTCCGAGGGACTGGAGCATACCTAGATCCTTGTACTGAGATTCGCTGTCGACAGTAGATATCCTGCCTCTGAGTAGAACTGCCAAGGTGTTGCTTCCATTCGAAGCCATCGATGGTTTCGGTTCGGGGAACAAGGCATTCGGTTCATGATTGTCCACTGTCAAGAGTGTGACGCGTTGTGCGGCACCGTCGCCGCGTGTCCACACGAAATTGAGGTTGCTCCAGGTGAGTAGGAGGGAGTCGTCGACAACTGTGTACATTTCCGCGACAACTCCACGAGTCAACTCAACTCGTACGGTGGGGCTGACACGTGCGTTCTGGAGATCATAGGTTGTATTGCTCGGATAGACAGACAGAGTAGACGGGCGACGCACTTGAACAACGTCCATTTGGACGGTGCGTGGTCGCATCTGGGTGTCCCAGGCAGGGTTGGGTGTGTCAGCACGAATTGTCTGGCGAGTGAGTGCCGAGGTGGAACCGAAGTATTTTCTCGGCCAATCGTATTCGTCGGTTGAGATCTCACGCCAACCGGCGGGGACGATGAGGCGTGGATCAGCAGTCGCCGGCGGACCTACTGAGACCGGAACGCTCTGAGTGGTGGGCACTGGCGTAAAAAACATCACGATTGCCGCGGCGAACACCACCAGGATCGTCCAGTTGCTGGTTGACGTCGAGGGATTCCGGAGCGGACGCTCGAACGGCTTCCATGACCTTCCACGTCGCTCGTACAGGTAGAAGAACCCGCCTACCAGTAACGCACTACCTATTGCTGGTAGCAGCTGGACGCTGAACAAGGGTGCAGTCGGGTACTGCCGCGAGAGGTAGTAGACCAAGGCAGCACCCAGGACGGACGAAGCGACGAACCCGGCGAATCCCCGTCTCCAGGTCCTACTGACGGCGATCGTCGTTGCGGCCGAGGCGACCAGCACCATGATGATGCTGTAGTCGAATCGTGTGCCGCCGAGTTCGGTCGCCAGCGTGCGGTAGATGAGCGGCGCCAGGACGATCGGAACAACCCAGATTGCCCAGTAGCGGTTCACCGGACGCAGCCCGAACATGAGAACCGCTGCGCTCCAGACAAATACCCATGCCGCGATTACATCGATATGCATCAATTCATAGTTCTCGGCAAAACGTGGCATGAGGAGTGCCTGTAAACCCAGAGAAACAAGTAAGCCGATACCACCGACAATCTTGTCCGTCTCACGGTCGTGGATCGGAAGGTCCGGGCCGCGTCGCAAATCTGTTCCGACGGCGGCTATCAGGCAGAGCAAAGGGAGGACAAAAACGTATCCGATGGCGGTACCGCTCGCGGTGCTCCTCCACAAATTGGTCCAGGTGGGCCAGAAAGCAAAGATTGTCGCGGCTGCAATCATCAGCCAACGTACTGTGAGGCGGGGGATAATTCCCGACTGCGTGCGTAGGTCGCGAATCTTCAAGATATGTAGTCCTATTCGAACTGGTCGTCCACTCCGGCTGTGTCGGCTGCAGCGAGGTTGTGTCAGCGAACCCGACTTTGGTCGACCTTACGTGATCGATCACAAGGTGCGAATCCGAGCACCGGCCGCTGCGGAACGGCCGAAGCGGGGCAGAAATCCCACATATTGAGACGAAGGAAAATTTTCTTTTCGGAGCTTGCTTGTTGCGAACTGGACGAGTGACCTGATCTTGTTTCGATGTTGAAGCCTGTATCAGCAAGGGCTGTAGGGCTATTCGCCTTCGAATTGCACATCGAATCGGCAATAGGGACCAAGATCCCTGCCGGGGACGTAGGTCCCCAACGGCGCAGGCACCTTATGTCGGCGAAAGTCATTGCGTTGGTTACCAATGGAAATGATCCTCTATTCAGGCCGTATCGGTAATGCGTTGCCCTGTGGCAACCGCCTACTGACGAGTAAGGTCCTTCGCTTTGCCGCACTTTCGTCGAAGTAACGCGATAGTTGCCTCTGAATCGATCTTTCGTTCTGTTGTTCCAGGCGCTCCGCCTCCGAACGGTGAGAGGCAAAGCGCTTGCGTTGCGGCCACATTGGAATAGGTAGGGGTGCGGGCGACTACAGGCCTGAACTGGGGCGACTTTGCGTTTGATCCTGCGCGCGGACAGTGCTGAAATGTAATCCACTCGGAGCGTGAGAGCGTTCCGATTCTCGAACAATTGCACTCTTCGGATCGAAGCGAGCAATTTGCTGTTCCAGTGGATTGCTCAAATCTGGTGAATCACGCTCAACACCTGTCAACGACACACGGATTCAACGACACACGGATTCCACGAATGAGGAAGGGACTGATCACGTGACGGCGCTCGACGTGTCCACACTGGGCAAGACCAAGCACACGCTTCCCCGCGCAGTGCCCGACCTCCGCCGCGGATCGACTTCTCGGAGGGAATGGGAAACGGCGTACCGCAGAAGGCTGTTCCTGGGCGATTCGGTGATCATCGTGGCGACGGTTTTCCTGGCTCAATGGCTGCGATTCGGTGGAGACAGCCGCGCAGTGAGCCCCGGAATCCTCGGGCAACTCAGCTACACCGGTGTGTCAATTGCATTGGCGGCGATGTGGTTATCGTCGTTGGGGATCTTTCGCACTCGCTCGATTCGTGTGATCGGCAGCGGACCCGAAGAGTACAGGCGAATCTTCGTCGCGACAGTTCGCCTCTTCGGACTCATTGCGATTGTCAGCTTGCTGTTGCAGTTGGACATCGCGCGGCTCTATCTGGCCTTCGCATTTCCTGTCGGTCTGACCGCGCTGATGGCGAGCCGCTGGATCTGGCGAAAGGTGATTGCGAGGAAGCGCTCGCGCGGCGATTTCCAGACGTCCGTCTTAGTCGTGGGAAGCCCGGTTGCAGTCAAGAAAATGGCCCAAACCTTCGAACGAGCTCCCGGTGACGGGTACCGGGTCGTGGGCGTCTGCCAACCCAGTCAACTAGGTGGTCGCGACAGAGTCATCGTGGTCGACGGCAACGAAATACCGGTCCTCGGGGACGAGCACGATGTGACCGACGCACTCGACTTGGTCGGAGCCGATGCGGTGGCGGTTACGGCGACGGAACACCTCGGCTACGACGGTATGCGGAAACTGGCCTGGGATCTGGAGTGTAAGGACGTCGATCTTGTTGTGGCACCGGGAATCCTGGATGTTTCCGGTCCGCGACTGTCGATGCGGCCGGTGGCGGGCCTTCCACTGATTCACGTCGAACGTCCGCGATACCACGGTGCTCAACGGTTCGCCAAGACAGCCTTCGACGTCGTTTTCGCATCTGTAATTCTCATTTTGATCAGTCCCGTTTTGATCGTGACGGCGTTGGCAGTCAAGTTCACCAGTCGGGGTCCTGTGCTCTATCGGTCGGAGCGAATGGGATTGGACGGGGTTCCCTTTCCGATGCTGAAGTTCCGATCGATGGTTCAGAACGCAGATACGCAGGTCGACAGCCTGCTGTCGGATAACGAGGGCGCCGGTGTCCTGTTCAAGATGCGTGACGATCCTCGGGTTACCAAGGTGGGGCGCGTCATTCGAAAGTTTTCGATTGACGAGTTGCCTCAGTTCGTCAATGTGCTCCGGCGCGAGATGAGCGTAGTTGGTCCGAGACCGCCGTTGAGGCGTGAGGTAGAGGCATACGACGGGGCCGTGAAAAGGCGACTGCTGGTCAAACCGGGTATCACCGGTTTGTGGCAGGTGAGCGGGCGCTCGGATCTTTCGTGGGAAGAAACCGTTCGGCTGGATCTGTCCTATGTCGACAACTGGTCGATGGTCGGGGACGTGATGATCGTCGTGAAGACGCTCAAAGCCGTAATGGCTAGTGACGGCGCATACTGATCCGTTCAGTCAGTCAGTCAGTCAGTCTTTCGTATTCGTATCGCGAATCCGATTCGCCATTCCCGGCGAACCCTGCCTGGGATCCGAAGTAAGGGAACTGCGCAATGCACACTGGCCAATCGGTGGCGCTCGATGAGAACTTTGGGGGAGCAGGCTCGATGTCATCAAAAAAATACTCGATGTATTTGGCGGTGATTCCAACGTATCGGAATCCGTGCATCGAGGTGTTGCGTGAGATGGAGGAAGGAAATCTCGATATTCTGGCTTCGGACTACGGGTTGGATTCCACGGTACGAACTGGCATCGACACGGATTTCTACGACCGCGTTCGACGGATCGGAATCTTCGGTGACAAGGTTCTTCTTCAGGTGGGTTCTTGGAAAAATCCGCTTTCAGCGTCCGTGACTATCCTGGATTTGAACCCCCGTAGTCTCACATCGTGGAGTATTTTGGTCCTTCGACGAATAGCGCGTCGCCGTACTCTTCTTTGGGGCCATTTGCATCCCAGGCAAGGTTCTTCGTCGAAGACGGCTTTCCTTCGGAGAACAATGCGCCGCTTGTCGCAGGGGACTATTCTTTACGGGTACGCCAGTGTGGTCCCAGCCAAGCTCGAGGTTCCAGGCCAACCAGTTTGGGTTGCACCCAATTCTTTGTACAAACGCGCTGACATCAACGCTGGTAACACCGGTGAATCGCGTAAATCAATTGTCTATGTCGGCCGATTGGTTGCCGAGAAGAACGTCGATCAATTGGTTCCGGCTTTCCACCAATCAGGCCTCGTCGACGAGGGTGCCGTGTTGGAAATCGTGGGTTTCGGCAATGCGGTGGAAACGATAGAACGGCAAATTCTCGATTTAGGTCTGGAAGAGTCCGTTGTGGTACACGGACGCATTGAAAGTCCGATCGAACTTGCTGAAATCTACGCACGCTCAATCATGTCGATCTCTCCCGGATACGTCGGGTTGAGTGTCACTCAGAGTTTGGGATTCGGAGTCCCGATGCTGTACCCCGAGGACGCCCCGCACGCCCCCGAGATCGAACTTGCTGCTGTCGGTCCTATGCAGAGTTACTCACCGACGACCGAGGAGTCGCTGGCTGCGGCGCTGCGAGACTACTTCTTGCATCTTGTCTCCAATCCCGTTCCAGCGGAGAAAGTTTCAGCGAAGGTAGGGGATCTCTATTCCGCCGAAACCATGGCATCGGGGATCTCTGCTGCGTTGCGAGGTCAGGTCGTCGAATTCGACAATGAGGGATGGCCCAAGGAGATGGTCGTACGATGAGCAACCGATCACGCCTACCGTCAGGTGTCAGGCGAGCCCTTCGCGGAATAATGAATGGACTCGCAATATCGAACGGGAATGTTTCAGTAGGGCGCGACTTCAACGCCGGCCGTGGAGCCATCATCAGTGCGCCTCACCGGCTGAATATCGGCGATAATGTCAGCGTCGGACCCCGAACCGTTATTCAGGTAGACGGCTCCATCGGATCCCACGTCATGATCGGAATGAACGTCTACATCGTGGGGCGCGAAGACCACGCGATCGACGAGGTGGGTATTCCGATGCTCGCGTCGACGTGGGTGGGGGACCGTCAGCCTGGTGCACGCGATTCTGTCGAAATTGGAACAGACGTATGGATAGGCGCCTGTTCGGTGATATTGAGCGGTGTGAAGATCGGTGACGGTGCGGTTATCGGAGCCGGTTCGGTCGTGACGAACGACGTCGAGAGTTTCTCGGTGAATGTCGGAGTTCCGGCACGGAAAGTCGCCGAACGATTCGAGAGTGACACGCAGAGAAGTGCACACCTGCAAGCTGTGCACGGACTGCCGTCCTGAGTTAGCTGAAAAGGGAAATGAGCACGATGGATAATCAGGGAAATAAAATCCTGATCGTGGGAATCAACTATTCTCCTGAGCCAACCGGTATCGCTCCGTACACGGAGGGTTTAGCAAATGCGATAGCGGATGCCGGTGCTGACGTCAGGGTAGTGACAGGGTATCCGCACTATCCATTCTGGCGAAAGATGGATGGCTTCTCAGGTCTGTCTTCCGTAGAGCAGTCAGAAAATCTGACGGTTCAAAGACTTCGTCATTACATCCCCCGGAATCCCAGCTTCCTGCGAAGAATTCTGATGGAGGCAAGTTTCGCTTTGAGGGCGACCTGGGCGACTCTTTTCCATCGAGCAGACCTCATACTGTGTTTAAGTCCTACACTTTTGTCCTCGGCGGCATTTGTCATCAGGACCAGGCTCCTTCGATCGCGCACACCCGTGGTGCTGTGGGTGCAGGACTTCTACGGACTGGGCGCGTCCGAGACCGGTCAGCTGAGCGGAGGCCTGTCGTCTCTCGTCGATCGAGCCGAATCCTGGATCTTGCGAAAGTCCGATCACGTCGTCGTGATCCACCCGCGGTTCGCGAAGCATGCGCAGGACAACCTCGGAGTCGACTCGAGCAGCGTCACAGTCATCAGGAACTGGACCCACCTGGATCTCTCCCAGTCTGCCTGCACCCGAGAAGATTCGCGAAAGCGATTGGGCTGGGGGCCGGAACAGAAGATAGTTCTGCATGCCGGCAATATGGGTGCAAAGCAAGGGCTCGAGAACGTGGTGAACGCCGCGCATTTACTTGGGCCGCGCCAGTCCGACATCAAATTCGTGCTGATGGGGGATGGGAATCAGCGGGCCCATCTCGAAGAGCTGTCCGAGGGATGCACTGGGATCGAATTCATGGATCCTGTTGGCGGCGAGGACTTCACCGATGTGCTGCGAGCAGCGGACGCATTACTTCTCAACGAGTTGGCCGATCTTCGCAGTATGGCCGTTCCGAGCAAACTTACATCGTATTTCGCTTCAGGGGTACCTGTCGTCGCGGCTACATCTTCGGACAGTGCCTCCGGCGAGGAGATCGCCCTGTCCGGGGCGGGAGTACGTGTTGACGCCGGAAATCCGGAAGCATTGGTACGTGAAATAGAGATGCTGGTTTCCGACCCCGTCCGTGCCGCTCAACTCGCGCGAAACGGGGGGGAGTACGTGCACGAAACCTTGTCTCCCGGCTCTGCCACCACCGCGTTCGGTGACCTCTTCGACGGACTCATCAATCGAGACAGTTTGCCGACTCGACCGACGCAAGCCCGAGCGCGATGACACACCCGCAGCTCTCCCTCGGCGAATTCACCGGGGCAGGATACGACAAGGGACGTCCGGCATCAGTGCAGGTCGCCTGGCTCGCGGTGGCACCACTGTTCCGGGCCTGGTTCGTGCCGGCACGCATACGAGTTGCCATTCTCAGACTGTTCGGCGCTGAGATCGGTGATGGAGTCCTGATTCGGCACGGCGTGAAGATCCATTGGCCGTGGAAACTGTCGATCGGTGATAACACTTGGGTGGGTGAGGGAGCATGGATCCTCAATCTCGAACCGGTGAGTATCGGGTCGAACAGTTGTGTCTCGCAGGACGTCTTTCTGTGCGCGGGCAGTCACAGCAGACAGTCACGGACTTTCGAGTTCGACAACGGACCGATCGTCATCGGCAACGGAGTGTGGATTGCGGCCAGGTCCACAATTCTCCGCGGCACGTCGGTCGGTGACCACTCGGTTATCGGCGCAAATTGCCTTGTTACATCCGATGTTCCGGCGAGTTCGATCGTCCGCGCCCCGGTTTCGTCGATCGGACGACCATGAAGGGCGCACGACCGCGCTGCGCCGGGGTTCCGCACTCGTTCGAGTGCCCGGGTGGTGGAACATGAAGGTGATGACGAACCCCTTGGTGGTTCAGTTCACGGGAATCGCCGGCGGACGTCTTGTCGGTGCGTTGATTCAGGCACTGAGTATGGTCCTACTCGCGCGTATCTCCGGTCCGTCCGGCTTTGGAATCTTCGCTGCGGCTTATGGTGTCGGACTGGTGCTTCAGACCATTCTGAACTTCGGGTTCACCCCATTTCTGGTTCGGATCCGTGCGTTGGGTGACCAGGAACCCCTCATCGCGTCGACCTTGGAGTTCTCGCGCCGCGCCAACCTGGCCGTCGGTGCATTGCTGGCATTTACCGCGGCGGTAGCCGCGGTCTTCGAGCCGAAGCTTTGGTTCGTAGTGCCGTTGACAGCTTGGGTTGTTCTGGACAATTACGTCGAGACGCTGCTCTCGCTACCACTCGCTGACGGGAATACCTGGCAGAACGCGGTGTCGTTGCTCCTCCGGCGAGCACTTGCTCTCGTTTTTGTTGCGGCCGCTTGGCTCGCAGGAGTCGACGCAGTGTTCTGGTATTCCGTGGGCCTCGCGTTCTCTTCGATGATCGCTGTCTTCGTGGCCATTCGGCTCGGACCGGCGATCACTCGTGTCAGATCGAGACGCTCGTACAAGTCGATCATCGGCAAGTCCTCGCACTTCTGGTTGAATTCCGTTGCCACTCAGACGCGCAACTTCGACGTACTGCTGGTTGGACTTGTCACGTCACCGGCCGTCTCCGGAATCTACGGCGTGACGAGTCGTATCACCACTCCGTTGCGGCTGATTCCCACATCGTTTGCGGCAGTTCTCATGCCTGCGGCGGCGCGCTCGACGACCGGGCGAATCACCCAGGGCATTCTGCGACCCGCGATGTACGTATGCATCGCAAGCGCGGTGATCTTCGGTGTGATCGCAGCTGTCATCCCTGTACTCGTTCCACCGATTTTGGGCGATGCGTACGTAGACGCGGTACCGGTAATGCAGGTCGTCTGCTTCAGTTTGATCTTCGCAGCGATCTCGTCCCAATTGAATGCGATCCTGCAAGGTACGGGCAGAGTTGAAATCGTCTCCTACATAACGGTTGTGAGCACCTTGATCTGCCTCGTCGGAATCGTGCTGGCTGCCCCCCGTTACGGGGCGCTCGGAGCGGGGTGGTCGCTCTCGCTCAGCTATGTACTTCAAACCGCATTGCTGACCTGTGTCGTTGTCGTTGCAATGAGGAGGGATCCCCATGCGTAGGTTCTTCATGAGTATCGCAGCAGCTCAGGGCAATCTGGGTGACATCGAGATACGCCGAACAGCAGTCGACTACATGCGTGAACTGGGGTTCAGACCCGTTGTATTTTCGGGCAGTATGAGCGCGGAGTACGTCGATGCCTTCGATTGGGAACCAACCGACGAGGTGATGGATTCGGGTATCAACTTCTGGCGAGCGATTTTGTCCGATACAGTGCGCCGAAAGCGGGCAGTGATCGTGATGGCACCTGGGCCGGCGGTTCTGGGGGCATCAGCAGCAAGCGTCGTCAAGCACTCGTTGTTGGTGACAGTCTTTGCGGTGCTTCGCATGTTCGGTACACGAGTCCTCGTTTTGGGACGGTCGATCGAGGTACGAAGCCCAATGGCGGCAGTACCCGAGAAGATCCTCGTCGGCGTAGCCGACGTCTACGCGGCACGTGACAAAAGGACGTGTGAGTACCTGCGAGGTAAGAGTCGGTTCTATCCCGATCTCGCGTTCGGGGCCGGTGTATCCGACGGAGCGAAGTCTGCTGGCCGAGAATCTGCGCGCCGAGAAATAGCCTTGCTTTCACTTCGGCATGACCGACCGGTGAACTACGCGTCCCTTCGGTCGATCCAAAGTCAGTTCTCGGCAAATGGTTTGGATTTGATGGCCTGTTGCCAGGTTGTCGAGGACGACAGCCACAACCGCGAAGTTGCTGCGACGCTGGGTATTCCCTACGTGGGATGGGACGATGACACGACCCATCGGCAACAGGAGTCGGCTGTCCGCGCCCTGTACGAGCGCGCCGCCGTAACCGTCAGTGACCGCCTCCATGTTTTGATCCTGAGCGCTCGAGGCGGATCGATACCGGTGATGTCGGGTAGTAGTTCGGTACCGAAGCTGAGGGATTCGCTGGAACCGGTACTCGCACCGCAGGCCTCCTGGATGGACGATGCGACGGGTGGCAGCTTGAATCTAGGGCACGACGAATCTACCCGAATCTCTCGCGGAATGGATTCCGCTGCCGCGGAACTGGAGGATCTGAGATCGCGGATCAAGGAGGCAGTAATGCCGTGAGGGTTTCTCAGTTCTGGTTGTGGGTTCGCTGCTCCCACACAACACAATTCGGCCGATGACTACTCGCAGACAAGTATCTGCTTCGAGGACGGAGTTTCAAGTGAAACGTGCACTGATTACCGGAATTACAGGCCAAGACGGTTCATACCTGGCCGAGCTGTTGTTGAGCAAGGGATACGAGGTCCACGGACTTATTCGTAGATCGTCCACGTTCAATACGGCTCGAATCGATCACATGTATGTGGATCCCCACACGCCGGATGCAAAACTGTTCCTTCATTACGGAGATCTCAGCGACGGGGCGCGTTTGGTCACTCTTCTCGCACAGATACGCCCGGACGAGGTCTACAACCTCGCAGCGCAGTCACATGTACGGGTCAGTTTCGACGAGCCCGAACATACCGGAGACACGACGGGAATCGGGTCGATCAGGCTGCTCGAAGCAGTCCGGATGGCTGGTCTCGAATGCAGGTTCTACCAGGCGTCCAGCTCCGAGATGTTCGGTGCGACACCGCCTCCGCAGGACGAGCAGACTCCCTTCTATCCGCGATCGCCGTACGGTGCGGCGAAGGTGTACTCGTACTGGATCACCAAGAACTACCGCGAGGCGTACGGGATCTTTGCCGTGAACGGAATTCTGTTCAACCACGAATCTCCGCGGCGAGGCGAAACATTCGTAACTCGCAAGATCACGCGAGCGGTGGCGCGCATCAAGGCCGGCCTGGAAAACGATTTGTACATGGGTAATCTCGATGCAATCCGCGACTGGGGCTACGCGCCGGAGTACGTGGAGGGAATGTGGAGGATGCTTCAGGCCGACGAGCCGGACGATTACGTGCTCGCGACAGGCGGTAACTACTCGGTCAAGGATTTCCTGACGGTGGCCTTCGAGCACGCGGGTCTGAACTGGGAAGATCATGTGCGCTTCGACGAGCGCTATCTGCGGCCGACGGAAGTAGACGCGTTGATCGGAGATGCAGGTAAGGCGGAGCAGAAGCTCGGCTGGAAGGCGACTGTACATACCCCCGAGCTGGCTCGAATCATGGTCGATGCGGACATAGAGGCTCTGAAGTGTGAGGGCAAGCCCTGGATCGACCGCCCGAACCTGGTGGATTGGGAGCATGCCCGATGACGGGGGAGTACGCGCAGAAGTCCCTCGATCGGAACGATGCGGTGTACGTCGCGGGCCATCGTGGACTCGTGGGTTCAGCGATCTGGCGTCGTTTGGAGGCCGACGGTTTCAATCGCCTTGTCGGTCGCACGTCCGCCGAACTCGATCTTCGCGACCGCGGTGCCGTGTTCGAGTTCTTCGCCGCCGAGAGGCCGAAGAACGTGGTCCTCGCGGCAGCCAAAGTGGGCGGGATACTGGCGAACAGCACACTGCCGGTGGACTTCATCTCCGACAACCTTCGCATCCAGGTGAACGTGATGGACGCGGCGGCCGAGTTCGACGTAGATCGCCTGCTGTTCCTCGGATCATCCTGCATCTACCCGAAATTCGCTCCTCAACCGATTCGCGAAGAATATTTGCTGACCGGTCATTTGGAACCGACGAACGATGCATATGCCATCGCCAAGATCGCGGGAATCCTGCAGGTACAGGCTGTTCGAAAGCAGTTCGGGCGTCCGTGGATCTCCGCGATGCCGACCAATCTCTACGGCCCGGGTGACAACTTCTCTGCCAAGGGCTCTCATGTGCTGCCAGCCCTCATCAGACGCTTCGACGACGCGCGCCGTGATGGAGCTGCTTCAGTCGTGAACTGGGGCAGCGGGACGCCGAGGCGCGAGTTTCTCCACGTCGACGACATGGCGGATGCCTGCCTTCATTTGCTCGACCACTATGACGGAGCAGAACACGTCAATGTTGGTACAGGCGAGGACCAGAGCATCGCGGAGATCTCTGCGATCGTGGCGGACGAGATCGGGTTCGACGGCGAGATCGAATGGGATCATTCGAAACCTGACGGGACGCCGCGGAAGTTGCTTGACATCGGGAAGCTTCGAGATTTGGGGTGGCAGCCCAGGATTGATCTTCGTGCGGGGATCGCATCGACCGTGGAGTGGTATCGACAGAACGTCGATTCGATCAGGACATGAAGTACTACAGCATTATTCGACGTAAACTCGACTTCGACAGGCAGACATCGTTATGACTTCTCGTATTGCGGTATTCGGCACAGGCTACCTCGGGGCGACACACGCAGCTTGCATGGCCGAGTTGGGTCACGAGGTTCTCGGGGTGGATGTTGATCCGAACAAGCTCGCTATGCTCGAAGCTGGGGAGGTTCCTTTCTACGAACCGGGACTCGAGGAAGTACTGCGCCGCAACATAGCCGCGGGACGTCTTCGATTCACGGCTTCCTACGAGGAGGCCGCAGAGTTCGCCGACATCCACTTCCTCGGCGTCGGTACGCCGCAGAAGAAGGGGGAGTTCGCGGCCGACATGCGTTTTGTCGATTCGGTGATCGAGACACTCGCACCCCTCTTGACCAGGCCGACCGTAATCTTCGGGAAATCAACTGTGCCAGTCGGTACAGCAGAGCGATTGGGTGCGCGGGCACGGGAACTGGCGCCTGCCGGACAAGACGTGGAGGTGGCGTGGAACCCGGAATTTCTCCGGGAAGGCTACGCGGTGAAAGACACGCTTCACCCGGACCGGCTTGTGCTCGGGGTCGACCGCAATCGACCCGGACGTGCGGAATCGATTGCGCGTGAAGTGTACGAGCAACTCTTGAACGAAGGTATTCCCTTTGTTGTGACCGACCTTGCGACTTCGGAGTTGGTCAAAGCATCAGCCAATGCATTTCTGGCAACGAAGATCTCGTTCATCAATGCGATCTCGGAGGTGTGCGAGGCTTCAGGTGCGGATGTGACCGTTCTTGCCGATGCCATCGGCCATGACGAGAGAATTGGTAGGCGATTCCTCAACGCCGGAATCGGTTTCGGTGGGGGCTGCTTACCGAAGGACATCCGTGCTTTCATGGCACGTGCTGGTGAGTTGGGAGCAGATCAAGCACTCACATTCCTACGCGAAGTCGACAATATCAACATGCGTCGTCGTACTCGGATGGTCGAACTGGCTCGAGAAGCGTGTGGTTCTCTACTCGGAGCCAATGTGGCGGTTCTCGGTGCAGCCTTCAAGCCTGACTCCGACGACGTGCGCGACTCACCTGCGCTGAACGTTGCCGGGCAGATTCAGCTGCAAGGCGCTGCCGTCAATGTCTATGACCCGAAGGCGATGGGAAACTCGAAGGCGTTGTTCCCCACCCTCACTTACACTTCGAGCGCACTTGAAGCGTGTGCAGGCGCTGATGTCGTCTTGGTTCTGACCGAGTGGGCCGAGTTTCGAAAGTTGTTGCCGTCGGACCTCGAACCTGTCGTCCGCAAGAAGGTCATCATCGACGGACGTAACTGTCTGGAACCGACCACCTGGCGCGACGCAGGGTGGACCTACCGAGGTCTCGGAAGGCCGTAAACCGGTGAAACCTTCACGGAGGGTGGGTGTTGTAGGCATCGAGGGGAAGTGGCCGTGTGCCCAGGACCAAAGTCCGTCAGCGAGCGAGCTGTGGCCGGGGGAGATGCTGGGATAGCCGCTCGTGCATCACAGGGTGAGGGGCATGTTGCCTTGTTCGGTTGGTATGCATCAACTTCCGGCGGCAAGTTGCGTAGTTGGTCGTCGACGGACGTTGGTCCTACGGCCCGCTGTGGTATGTGACCCTTTCATGGTCGGCACAGTCGACTGACGATGTCTAGGAAGTTTCGAGGCTCCGTTGCGGTGGTGAAAAGACCAATGACGCAGTAGAGTTCAGCCTGGCTGCACGTTGTGTCTGCTCTGCGCGATGTGCGAGTGGGCCCGATGTCAGTGTCGCGGGTTTGTCAGTGTCGCGTGTTCGCCACTTCCCGATCATGCATCGGCCAGGAAGTGAGATGTGTGAGATGCCGTGAAGGCCTCTCCCCCCTGGCTGTTTCGGCAAATACCTCGCGCTGTGACGCAGGGACACGCGATAGAAGATTGGCTGCCTCGTTCAGCCTGCATTGAGTGCAGCGGCTCGACAGCGGCTGTCGATTACTACTCGAAGACGTGATACGTGTTCGAGCCGAAGGAGATTCGACGATGGATGTACGGGACTACCTGAAGATTTTGCAGGCACGGTGGAAGATAGTCGCTGTCGTCACTGTGGTCGTGATCTTGGGCGCATTGGGCGCCTCGTTGATTGCCACGCCGATCTACCAGGCTTCCACGCGCCTGTTCGTGTCGACTTCTACCGGAACAACCGTGAACGAGGCTTACCAAGGTAACCAGCTCTCACAGCAGTTGGTCACTTCCTACGCCAAGCTCCTTACCGGCGAGACACTGGCACAGAGAACGATCGATTCAGTCGGGCCCGATCGACTCGGCGGGCTTTCCGCTGCGGAGATTTCGTCCAAGGTGACCGCCACATCGGCGCCGGATACAGTACTGCTCGATTTGAGCGTGCAAGATGCGTCGCCTGAACTGGCACGTGAAATCGCAAATGCGCTCTCGGACGAGTTTGTCGTGATGGTCAAAGATCTGGGTACGCCCGCAAATGGTGGCACAGCACCTGCGCGCGTCGTTGTCGAACAGCGAGCACAAACTCCCGCGGAACCGGTGTCGCCGAAGACTTCGCGGAACGTGGCGCTCGGTGCCGCGATCGGGCTTCTGCTGGGGATCGGGTTGGCTGTGGTGCGTGATCGCCTGGACAACACCGTCAAAGAGCGCAAGGTGGTCGAAGACATCGCCGGCGCGGCGATGGTGGGAACAATTCCGTTCGACAAGGAACGCGAAGTTCATCAAGCGATCAACTTCCACGAGGGCAACTCCGCAAGTGCCGAGGCGTACCGCGAGCTGCGAACCAATCTGCAGTTCCTGGCCGTGGATCGCCCACCGAGTGTCATCGTCGTTACGAGTTCTCTTCCCTCCGAGGGAAAGACCACGACTGCGGTGAACATCGCACTCGTGTTGGCCGAGGCAGGCAAGAAGGTGTGTCTCGTCGAAGGTGACCTCCGTAAGCCTCGCGTTTCGAAGTATCTGGGACTTATCGGAAGCGTTGGTCTGAGCTCGGTCCTGGCCGGGCAAGCAGATCTCGACGACGTACTTCAAGTCACGAGCAATGCTGACCTGACGGTTCTTGCCTCAGGTCCGATTCCCCCGAACCCGAGCGAACTTCTGGGCACTGACACTGCCCATGCGGTCTTTACCGATCTCCGCAGAAGGTTCGACTACGTCATCATCGACGCCTCGCCGTTGCTTCCGGTTACGGATGCTGCAGTTCTTTCAGCGCTGGCGGACGGTGCGCTAGTGATTGCTCGTCACGGCACGACGAAGAGGGAACAGCTGAGCAGGGCGGTCGGCAATCTCCACAGTGTGGGCGCGACGATTCTCGGTACTGTCATCACGATGACCCCGCTGAACGGTCGTGGTGTCTACGAGTACAAGTACTACTACGATTCCGATCCGGTTGTCGCTGACGTGGCCGTGGAAGGGTCCGTGGACAGCAATCCAGTCGGCGAACGAAAGGTCACGTCGACAGTCATCTGACCTGGTCGTACGGTAAATCCCGACGCCTCACAGGGCCCTCGAGCAAAGCTCGAGGGCCCTTCTCTGTGTGGTGAATCGGACGCAATTCTCTAGTCGGGTCCTCTGAGTCTGCGACGCGCAGTGCGGAATACGGGTTCATCGGCCGTCGCAGTAATTGGGTAGGCACGGGCATGCGGGATGTGACGCTGCGGTCTGAGCTGTCCCTGCTTGACCAGTGCCTCTATGACTGTCGATCTGGTTGCGCCCGACGGGGCCTTGGGCGTCTTGGTTGGAATCGCGTAGCGAGTGTGGCGGACCGCAGGCGGACCAGCCCGATTCGGCCTCGAGAGTTTCGCAACGCCTAGATGTCGATCTGGCATCCCTCGATGGATTTGGACAGCGGGTGCGGGGGTTGTCGGCCAGCTGCGACTCAGCATGAACGAGTTCTTGGCCGATGTCGGTGGTCATATCGGCCACGGGTCCGTCGGTCGGAGGGCCGGAAAGGGATAGCGTCGACTGCTCTGGGTGAGGCGCTCGCGTATGTCGGCGACCCGGTGGGGCTCAGTCGCGTCCTGGTTACCTGCGACGAAAGGAACCCGGTTTCGCGTAAGGCAATCGAAGCGTGCGGGGGTTTACTCGAGAGCGTGCGCCCAGCTGATCAGTTGTCCCGCAATGTCGGTTGTTCGAGAGACACGCTCCGCTACTGGGTGCGAACGAGCGTGTCGAGCGTCCGTTGACCCTACACGGCCACACACGTTTGCCATGGCCATAGCCATAGCCATCGGTAGCAGTCGCCCCGCTTTGCAGCCGAGCGGCTGCGCAACTCGCATGTCCCTAATTGGGCTGTGCTGCAACTATTTCAGGACATCACCGGCGATCGCTGGCGGTCCACACTCCTCCTTTTGCATGTCTGAATTCTCGGTGTCGCCCGATCGTAGGTTCGCGCAATGCCGGCCAGGAGTAGGTAAGACGCCCAGAGGCGAAGTGTCGAACAATCGTCCAGGGCTGAGTCGACGCTGAGCGCATCAAAGTATGGATTGCAGAGTGTTTACCAACCGCGTGCTGGTTTCCGTCCAAACGCGGAGCCAAATGGGCTAGGCGATGAAAACTATAGGTACGCAATGGTAATGGTGAGCAATGTTCACTCCTTCTTGTCGGAGGGTGAATAACTGAGGTCAATGCTGACGTCGGGAAAAACTTCGGAAAGCGCTATTGCCACGCTGTCCGGAATGTGGCAAACTCCTCACTGGTACTGACCAGCTAGCCGAAGAGTTGCCAAGATGTGAGTCCTGGCAATATTGAGGCCGGCGACGTCAGCGGGCGAGGAGAAATCGCCGATCGTCCTGTGTTTGGGTTGTTAGTGGACTCTGCTTCAATCACGGGGTGTGAGCTGCGGCAATGCCGCAATAATCGACAGTTGGGCCGAGGCCTGACAATAGTCGCCGGGTTAACTGCAAGGCGCACGTAATGCGACCATACGCACTGAACGCAGCAATGCGGAGCAGTTGCTTCGCTGTCGAAGTTTCGGGAATCGGCAAGGCGGTCCGATGGACCTCGGCCGGTGAACATCTTCAGGCCGAATTCTGTGCATGGGGAAAGGTTTCTGAACACATGACGGTTCTCGAGATGGCCGCGCCCACGAAAGAGCGGCCACAACAACACCGACGAGTAACGCCGGAGAGGGCCGGTGGAGTTTCCGCACGCAGGAAATGGCAATCTGCGTATCTTCGTCGTCTGGCGATCACCGACACGATCATCGTTGCGGCAGTTGTGTTTCTGGCTCAATGGTGGCGATTCGGTAGCGACGCGGATGTCGTCGACGGTGAAGCATTCGGCCATTTCAGCTACACCGCACTGTCTTTCGCCCTGATTATCGGCTGGTTTGCCGTACTGAGGGTATTTCGGACCAGATCTCCTCGCGTGATCGGAAGCGGCCCTGAAGAGTACCGATTGATCGCTGTCGGAACGCTCCGCCTGTTCGGACTGATTGCGATCGCCAGCCTTCTCCTTCACCTGGAGATCGCGCGCCTGTACCTTGCCGTGGCGTTTCCGATGGGATTGACCGCCTTGATCGCGAGTCGTTGGATCTGGCGACGGGTGATTGCTCGTGAGCGAGCCCGAGGTGAATTTCGAACTGCCGTACTTGTGGTCGGTGTGCGAGGGGCGGTTGTCGATCTTGCACGCAACCTCGAGCGCGACGATGCCCATGGATACCGAGTTGTCGGAGTCTGCGTACCCGGCTACGGAGGAGACGTGGGCGAAGTTGTCACAGTGAACGGTCGGGACATTCCGGTGCTCGGAGACGAGCACAGTGTCACCGACGCAATCGAACAGGTCGGTGCCGACACGGTGGCAGTGACGGCGTCGGAGCGGTTCGGACCGGAAAGGCTGCGCACGTTGGCCTGGGATCTCGAGCGCGATCATGTGGACCTTGTTGTCGCACCAGGGATTCTGGATGTGTCCGGGCCGAGGCTCTCGATGCGCCCGGTCGCTGGATTTCCGCTGATCCATGTCGAGCGTCCGCGCTATCACGGCGCGCAGAAGTTCACGAAGACGACCTTCGACATCGTCTTCTCAACCGTGGTACTCGCCGTGATCAGTCCGGTGCTACTGGCGGCTGCGATCGCCGTCAAGCTCACGAGCAAGGGGCCGGTTCTGTACAAGTCCGAGCGGATGGGGTTGGACGGTCAGCCGTTCCCCATGCTCAAGTTCCGCTCGATGGTCCAGAATGCGGATTCACAGGTCACGGCGCTGATGAAGGAGAACGAAGGCGCCGGAGTGCTTTTCAAGATGCGAGACGATCCGCGTGTGACGACGGTCGGTCGATTCATGCGCCGATACTCGATCGACGAGTTGCCCCAGTTCGTCAATGTCCTCCGGCGTGAGATGAGCGTTGTAGGCCCGCGGCCACCGCTTCGGCGCGAGGTCGAGATGTACGACGACGCGGTCAGTCGTCGGCTACTGGTCAAGCCCGGTGTCACCGGCCTGTGGCAGGTCAGTGGACGTTCTGATCTTTCGTGGGAAGACACTGTCCGCCTGGACCTTTCCTACGTCGACAACTGGTCGATGATGGGTGACGTCATGATCGTCGCGAAGACGCTCAAGGCGGTGGTGGGAAGTGATGGCGCCTACTGACAAGAAGGCGGTACCGGCGCCTTGCGAAAATGAGGCGCCGAACAATCCGCTGATCTTGCGAACGGCATTGGTGATCGCGGTCATCGGCGCGAGCGGAGCCTTTCAGGCGTACACGCAGAGGACAGCGCTCGGATCGTTGCTCGTACACGGTTCGGCCGTTCTTTCGGCGACACTTGCGTTGGTCTACTTCCTCGACCGGCGATACTCACGCAATACGACGTGGCCTGTCTTCACGCTTATGATCTCGGCCGGCGTCCCGGCAACCAGCTGGTACTGGTCGACACTGCCCCGGAACTCCGCCGTCGCCGGCATCGTCGTCGTGTGCCTGGCGATCACGGGAATCATCGTCGCCCGTGAGTTGACCTTCGCGGTGCGAGTGCGGACTGTTGCCCTCACCTTGCTGGTACTTCTCGTGCTGTCGCTGATGGTCGTGTTCCTCGATCCTTCGACTGGCATCGACGTGGACACCCGCGCCGTTGCTTATCGCGGAATCTTCACGCACAAGAACACTTTGGGACGAATGGCTGCCATCGAAGTTGTACTTGTCGGTGTCATGCTCATGCTTCCCGACGTCAAGCGTATTCCGTGGGTGGCGGCGCTTGCTGTCGCCGGCATCGTGTTGTTCGAGGCCCGGAGCCAGACCGGTCTCGTCGCTGCAGGGATTGCGCTGGCGACAATGCTTGCTCTGAGGTGCTTTAGACGGACACCGAACGCTCACCTCGCCTCGACTGTGATCATCGGCCTGTACCTCGGGGTGTCCGGCGCGATGAAGGTGCTCGGACCCGATGTCGCGGCGCTACTCTCGCGAGATGTCACGCTGACCGGCCGGTTACATCTCTGGACGGTATCCGACTACTACGCCGAACAGCGGCCTCTGCTCGGATGGGGCTTCGGCTCGGTGTGGGCGCCGGACAGTGCAGTGGGGCAGATGATTCGGTCAAAGCTGTCCTTTCCGGCGACCAGCGCACACAACGGAATGCTCGACATTCGGCTGCAGATCGGTTGGATCGGATTCCTGCTGCTGTTGGCCGGCTATTACCTGCTTCTGAGCACGGCGCTCGGGCGAGCCCGCAGCAGAACGGAGTACATCGCCGTCGTCGCGATCATGGCTCTCGTCTTCTCGATGGACTTGACGGAGTCGACGCTCTTCTTCGGCGCCATGTGGCTGATCGCATGGGTCTTCCTGGCGCCGTACGGACCCTCGACCCACCGCTCCCACAATGCGGGCAACGCCGAGTTGTCGATCCGTGGGGTTCGTGCCGACCAGAACGACGCGTACAGGTTCGCTCCGGAGCGAAGAGGAGGTCACTGAGATGTACAAGTCGTTCGATGTAGCGCGTTCGAAGCCCGAAGTGAACCCGACGTCCGCCGGTGGATTCACGCCGCCGAAAGCCTTGATGTTCCATGCGATCTATCGGAATCCGGGTGGTGAGGAGCAGAGCTTCGCCAACGAATCCAAGCTCCTGAAATCGATCGGATACGAGACGGTTCAGTGCACCACCGAGAATTCCAAGATCTCCCGGGGACCGTGGGCGGCAGTCACCGCAGTGTTCAGTCCTCGCGTACTCGTCGATGCGTTGCGCATCATCCGTTCGGAGCGCCCCGACGTCATCTACGTGAACAATCTCTGGCCGGCGTTCTCGGCTTCGTTGCTCGTGGCCGCAAGAGCCGCCGCAATTCCTATGTTGCAGGCGGTTCGAAACTATCGCCTCGCCACACCGTCAGCCAAGTTGCGCGCAGATGGCACGTGCACCGAATGCGGTTCCACCAAATACTTCACGAGTTGTGTCCGCAACGGATGCTACGGAAACAGCCGACTGCAGAGCCTTGTCTGCTACCTGAGCGCTACGGCGGTCAAGCTGAGCGTCTTGGGGTGGAAGCAGCACAGGTTCGTCGCAACGAGCGCGATGACAGCACGTCTGGTCGGAGGACGACTGATCAGTTCTGGCCGCGTCGTGGTTCGTCCGAACTTCGGATTCGAAGAAA
This sequence comes from Rhodococcus sp. YL-1, assembly GCF_001942025.1. Classification (NCBI taxonomy): domain Bacteria; kingdom Bacillati; phylum Actinomycetota; class Actinomycetes; order Mycobacteriales; family Nocardiaceae; genus Rhodococcus; species Rhodococcus sp. YL-1. Next base: position 1,395,424 of record NZ_CP017299.1, read on the forward strand.
ATGAACCCGAGTTTCGGAGCACTGATTCGGTTGTGTGCGTCAGCCGACTGACACCGGAGAAGGGCGTCCTGGATTTGGTGCGCAACTGGCCGCAGGGCGCTGGAAGTCCCTCGCTCACAGTCCTCGGTGACGGACCGCAGTACGGCGAGATCTCCAGCATAAGCGCAGCTCTCGACAACGTCACGCTGGCCGGATTCACTTCGCACGAAGATGTGATCGAGATACTTCGCGACAGTGCGGCGTCCGTGGTGCCGTCTCAATGGGCAGAACCGTTCGGACGCGTTGCGATCGAATCGATGTCGGTTGGCACCCCGGTCATCTACGCAACCAACGGTGCACTCGCGGACATCGTCGGACCGGGCGGAACGCCTCTCAATACCTTGGAAGAGTCGTCGATACGCGAGGCCCTCGATCGAATCTTCGGAGCGGACGATCGATCGGCGATACGCAGGTCCGCTTATCGTCACTACTCGAATCGCTTCACATCGCGCAAAGCGGCGACGTCGATGCGTGAGCTCATCGACGAGGTGAGATCGTGAAAGATCGCACTCGGCATGTGACATTCATGGCCGATCAAGGGCTTTCGAGCGTCCTCACTTTTGTCGTTCTCACCTCGGTGGCACGACTCGGTGGTCCGATCGAAGTCGGCCAGGTTGCCGTGATTCAATCGGCGGGTCTGTTGGCACTGGCACTGGGGAGAGCGATCGGCGTCGACGTCTGGCTGTCGCGAGGGGCGGGGTCTGACGAGCGTGGACCGGCGTTGGCGCCCACGATCGTGCTGGCGGCGGTATCGGTGACATCGGTGTGGGCACTGTTCGTGATCGCCGGCTCGGACTCGATGAATCTCACGGTATACGCCTTGGCTGCAGCTGGTTTCGTGGTGTTGGACGTGATACGCACGATGCTGATGCACGACGGTGCGAGTTGGATCTCTGTGTCGATACAGATCGTGACACTCTCGTTCGTCCTTATTGCAGCTTTCCTGGTCGAGAATCTGACACTTGCACTCGTGACCTATACGGTCGGTGTCTTCGTCGCGCTCGCTCTCGGTCACGCATCCATGCGTCTGGTACCGCCGGTACCGTCGATCAGGTACTCGCGCACTCACCGATATAGATCCGTGCCGTTTGCGATCGAGATATTGATGGGATCAGCTGCTCAGCAGGCGATGTTCTTGATACTCACTGTGGTGGCGTCGATCTCGATGATCGGTGAGATCAGAACTGCCCAGACACTGCTCGGTCCGCTGTCCTTGATGTTCGCGGGCATCTCGCCAATTCTGATGCGTAAGTTCGGCAGTGGTGTCGAAGCGATGAGCCCGAGCGAGTGCATGGCACTCGGCCGCCGAGTGGGCTTGCAGATCTTCTGGGTTTCGATCATCTGCGTTTCGCTGATCTGTCTCACGCTCGAGATTCGACTCTCGGGAGTGCGATTGATGGATCATCTGGTCGGGCCGCACTTTCCGAACTTGATACCGGTCATTCTGCTGTGCGGGTTGGCGGTGGCGTTCAATGGGATTCTTCTGGGCGTCGGTACCTCGATCCGCGTCGTGGACAAGACCGCAAACCTCAACACATTTCGCGCCATGCTGTTGCCTCTACAGTTTCTGATCGTTCTCGGGGCGGGACTGACCGACAGCGCCGTATACGTCGCAGGAGCATTGGCCGTGTCGGCGTGCGCCAGCGCGAGCGTCGCACTTCTGGTTTCGATGAACCGTGACGCCCGACCGAAAGTTGACCTCTCATGAAGAATCCCAACGGCGTCGTAGTGGCGATTCTGACCTTTCGTCGTGAATCGGAACTGGCTGTCTGCATCGACAGCGTCCGGGCATCGATCCAGGCTTCCGGTGCCTCCGCCCAGGTCGTAGTAGGCGACAACGATCCGGAATCCACCACGCCGACGTATGTTGCCGACGGGATCGAACGACTGCATCTCGGATTCGGCGGGGTATCTCCGGCGCGACGTGCGCTGGTCGATCTCGCCCGTGCACGAGATCGTCGTTACATCGTCTTCGTCGACGACGACGAGTACGTCGATGTCGACTGGCTGTCGAATCTCCTCACCTGCGCCGCAGATTTCGACGCAGGTGCTGTGGCCGGTCCTGTGATTCCGGTGGGTCTGCCTGCCTCGGAACTTCCATTGCACACTCGCGTTCGCCATTCGACCGGCACCCCGGTTGCGTCTGCAGGCGCTGGAAATCTGTTGTTGGACCTGAAGGCTTTGAACGGCTTGAACTTCAGTGACGACTGGGATCTACCTGGCGGCGAGGACACCGAGTTCACGCTCAGGATGAGCGCCGGCGGTGTCCGGTTGTTGTGGTGCGACGAGGCGCTTGCGTACGAACCCGTCGGCGAGGATCGGCGTCGGGATTCCTGGCTCTTCGCCCGGTATGTCAACAACGGACGAATCCTCGCGGTCTGTCAGGGACAGCTCGAGCTGCCACTGTTGGCGGCTCAGAGTGCCAAACGCGCTCTGCTCGTACTCGCGTCGGCGGCGTTGATCCCCGTTGCCTTGATCAGTCCACGAATCAAGCGCGTGGTTCTAGACAACGGTGCACGCAACATCGGTTGGTTCTCAGAGCGATTCAGCCGCAGCGATTCTCGGACGCCGCGCGCACAGAGGCTGGTGGTAACGCGATGACACGGTTGTTGATGACGGCATACGCCTGCGATCCGAATCAGGGGAGTGAATCCGGTGCGGGTTGGGCGCTTCTCTCGGCGGCTTCCGAACTGTGTGAGTCGATCACGGTGGTGACTCGCTCCGGTGAGGCTCCCGCATTGGAATCAGAGTGTGAACAGCTCGGTTGCGAAGTTCGTGTCGTGCGAATAGCGACTTTGCCCGCGGAAGAAGCCGGATCGTACGGCCGATACCTCCGATGGCTCTGGCACACTTCACTGTTCGTTCGGCGTGAAGCGGCAAACTTCGACGTCCTGCACCATGCAACTTTCGCCTCTGACTGGCTGCCCCCACCGGTGCTGTTCGGTGGAGCCGGCGGCGCACGACTCGTATGGGGGCCTGCCGGGGGCAACACCTACCCGCCGATGCCGCTCGCCAAGCGCATCGGCATGCGGTATCTGGCAACCACGGCAGTTCGAACCTGCTCGACGAAAGCCGTTCGGTCACTGACGCACATCTTCATGGCTGGACGAGTTGACACTTTCATCGCGATGAATTCCGACAGCGGACGCGGCGCACCGCGGGCAAGAAACGTCGTCGTCCAACCCAATTGTGTTCTGGACTACGACGGAATCGAGAAGCAAGCGGTACCCCGGCCGAAACGAAGGCTCTTGTTCGTAGGAAGACTGTTGCAATACAAAGGAATCGACCTGATTCTGGATGCGCTCGAGCAGCTGGGTACCGAGTGGTCCATGACCTTTGTCGGGGAGGGACCCGCCCGCGGGCGGATCGAGAAGTCGCTTCCGTATCGGCGCGGTCAGGTCACGCTTCGCGGATGGCGCGACAGATCGGAAGTGGTGGGCGAGATGGGGGCCTCCTCCGCTCTGCTCTTCCCGAGCATGCACGATTCGGGCGGCTGGGTGGCGGCCGAAGCGGCTGCGGTGGGCCTGCCGGTGGTCTGTCTGGATCTCGGCGGTGTGCCGACACTGGCAGGTAGGAACGCCGTGACGATCCCGGTTGCTCCGGCGTCGACTCTCGCCTCTCGTATCGCTCGATCGATTGTCGAGACCGAGCTTTCTCTCTTTGAACCGCAACGTGATTGGACTCGGTCCCGGTTGACATCGGTCTTGTCGCGCAGCTACGGCCAGTGCAATGAACGTCGACAAACGAACTCGGAAAAGTGGTGAGACAGATGAGCAGTCCGTTCGAGGTCATCGAGGTGGGTGGCATTCCGTTTGCCGCGACCAATCTCGAGAGAGCTACCGATTGGGTGGTCAACGACAGACGAGAGGGAGCCGGAACCGGAGTCTCCGTGAGGTTGTCGAATTCCTACTGCGTGTCGGCGGCGCACAGTGATCGCGACTACTCCGCGGTTTTGAAGGGTCCCGGTGTGAACTTCGCAGACGGAACCCCGGTCAGCTGGGTGATGCGCCTGATCGGCGGCACCGCCGATCACGTCGGTGTTCGACCAGTCCGGGGTCCGTCGTTCTTCGAGGCCACCCTGGACAAGGGACGCCGCTACAGCCTTCGTCACCATTTTGTCGGCACGACAGAAGAGACGTTGAGTCTCTTGACGGATCGAGTCGAGGAGTTGTACCCGGGAATCAAGGTGGCCGGCACATATGCCCCGCCGTTTGCCGCGTTCAGCAAGGAGTTCGTCGACGACATCATCACGAAGGTCGATCCGACGTCACCGGACATCGTGTGGGTCGGTCTGGGTGCGCCGAAGCAGGACTTTGTCACGAAGGCGATAGCGGATCGAACCGACTACGTGGCCGTCGGTGTCGGCGCGGCCTTCGACTTCTTGGCCGGAACTGTCTCGGAGGCACCATCTTTCGTCCAGAACTCGGGTTTCGAGTGGTTGTATCGACTTGTATCCGAACCCAAACGTCTGTGGCGGCGCTACCTGTTCGGTAACTCGACATTCGTACGGCTGGCATCACGTGACATACGAAAAGTCTTCGGCCGTTTGGGGGAACGCGCATGAGCGAGATCAAGACTGCCGAGCGATTCGGAGGACTACGGACCACAACCGTGGTTTCGCAACTATCAGGCGGGCTGTCCCGCAACGGAAGGAACGCAGGATGAAACGCGCACTGATTACCGGAATCACGGGGCAGGACGGCTCTTACCTTGCCGAGTTGCTGCTCTCCAAAGGCTACGAGGTTCACGGACTGATCCGTCGATCCTCGACGTTCAACACTTCGAGGATCAACCACATCTACGTTGACCCGCACGATGCGGATGCTCGACTTTTTCTTCACTACGGTGACCTCAGTGACGGAGCGCGCCTGGTGACACTACTCGCGCAGATCAAGCCGGACGAGGTGTACAACCTCGCTGCGCAGTCTCACGTCAGGGTCAGCTTCGACGAACCCGAACACACCGGGAACACCACTGGCGTCGGGTCGATCCGACTACTCGAAGCGGTTCGGATGGCCGGACTCGACTGCCGGTTCTACCAGGCGTCGAGTTCCGAGATGTTCGGTGCCACACCGCCACCGCAGAACGAGGAGACACCGTTCTACCCACGTTCGCCCTACGGTGCGGCGAAGGTGTACTCGTACTGGATCACCAAGAACTATCGTGAGGCATACGGGATCTTCGCTGTGAACGGAATTCTGTTCAATCACGAATCCCCGAGGCGTGGTGAGACATTCGTGACGCGGAAGATCACGCGCGCGGTCGCACGCATCCAGGCAGGTATCGAGGATCATCTGTACATGGGCAATCTCGATGCGATTCGCGACTGGGGATATGCGCCGGAGTACGTGGAGGGAATGTGGCGCATGCTGCAGGTCGACGAGCCTGAGGATTTTGTGCTCGCCACCGGTGGCAACTACTCGGTGCGCGACTTCCTGACCGTCGCGTTCGAACATGCAGGTCTGAACTGGGAAAACCACGTTCGATTCGACGAACGGTATCTTCGGCCGACCGAGGTGGACGCACTGATCGGGGATCCGAGTCATGCCGAGCGCAAACTCGGTTGGAAGGCCGGCGTGCACACACCCGAACTGGCCCGGATCATGGTCGAGGCAGACATCGAAGCGCTCGAACACGAAGGGCGACCGTGGATCGACACTCCGGCACTTCCCGACTGGTCGGCGACGCGATGAGTGATTCATTCGCAGCGCGACCACTCGATCGAGGCGCACCGTTCTACGTGGCCGGCCACCGAGGTCTGGTCGGCTCTTCGGTGTGGCGACACCTGGAATCTGCGGGCTTCACCAGGTTGCTCGGAAAGACGTCGGCCGAACTCGATCTACGTGACCGGGAAGCTGCTTTCGATTTCTTCGCCCGCGAAAAGCCGACCAACGTGATCCTCGCAGCAGCAAAAGTTGGGGGGATTGCGGCGAACAGCACTTTCCTCGTCGACTTCCTGTCGGAGAATCTGCGCATCCAGGTGAACGTGCTCGACGCTGCCCTCGCACACGGCGTCGAGCGTCTCCTGTTCCTCGGATCATCGTGCATCTACCCGAAATTGGCACCGCAACCGATCAAGGAGGAATACCTGCTCACCGGGCATCTCGAGCCGACCAACGACGCCTATGCAATAGCAAAGATCGCGGGAATACTCCATGTTCAAGCTGCCAGGCGGCAGCATGGTCGCCCCTGGATCTCAGCTATGCCCACCAACCTGTACGGCCCGGGAGACAATTTTTCTCCGCGCGGATCGCACGTACTTCCCGCCCTCGTTCGGCGTTACGACGAGGCGCAGTCGTCGGCAGTCCAGTCGGTTGTCAACTGGGGGAGTGGCAATCCGCGACGTGAATTCCTGCATGTCGACGACTTGGCGTCGGCGTGTCTGCATCTGCTCGACAACTACGACGGTGCATCGCATGTCAACGTCGGAACCGGCGAAGACCACACAATTCGCGAGATCGCTTCGATGGTCGCCGACGAGGTCGGATACACCGGCGAGACGCAGTGGGACACCTCGAAGCCTGACGGAACGATGCAGAAACTGCTGGACGTGAGCATGATTCGTGAACTCGGATGGCGGCCGACAATCGGATTGCGCGAAGGAATCGCGTCGACGATCTCGTGGTACCGCGACAACATCGGTGCCGTACGCACCTGAATCACTTTTCCCATCAACACACTTCGCACACTCTCGAGAAAGCAGATCGAGCAACATGAGCACTCGCATAGCAGTATTCGGCACGGGATACCTGGGCGCGACACACGCGGCCTGTATGGCCGAACTCGGTCACGAGGTCCTCGGAGTGGATGTCGATGCGGCAAAGCTGGAGAAACTGGCAGCAGGTGAAGTTCCGTTCTACGAGCCAGGGTTGGGCGAGGTCCTACGAAACAACATCGATCGAGGGCGACTGAAGTTCACGTCGTCGTACGAGGAAGCCGCAGAATTTGCGGTCGTGTTCTTCCTCGGGGTCGGTACGCCGCAGAAGAAGGGTGAGTTCGCCGCGGACATGGTCTACGTGGATGCCGTGATCGAGACTTTGGCGCCGCTGCTCACCAAGCCCTCGGTCATCTTCGGCAAGTCCACAGTACCGGTGGGCACCGCGGAACGGCTCGGCAAACGCGCGCGGGAACTGGCACCGATCGGTGACGGCGTCGAAGTCGCGTGGAATCCCGAGTTTCTCCGTGAAGGATTTGCCGTCCAGGACACGTTGCACCCGGACCGACTTGTGCTCGGAGTCGATCGAAATGTCCGCGGTCGAGCGGAATCTGTTGCGCGCGAAGTTTATGCAGAGCTCCTCGATGAGGAGATTCCGTTTCTCGTCACGGACCTTGCGACGGCGGAGTTGGTGAAAGCGTCAGCGAACGCTTTCCTGGCCACCAAGATCTCGTTCATCAACGCCATCGCCGAAGTGTGCGAGGCCGCGGGCGCTGACGTCACAGTGCTCGCCGACGCGATCGGGCACGACGTTCGGATCGGACGTCGATTCCTCAACGCGGGAATTGGTTTCGGCGGAGGGTGTTTGCCGAAGGACATCCGCGCCTTCATGGCTCGCGCCGGTGAACTCGGTGCCGACCAAGCACTGACGTTCCTGCGCGAAGTCGACAACATCAATATGCGCAGACGTACACGCATGGTCGAACTGGCGCGGGAGGCATGCGGATCGCTTCTCGGTGCGAGAGTCGCAGTTCTGGGTGCCGCGTTCAAACCGGACTCGGACGACGTTCGTGATTCGCCGGCGCTCAACGTCGCGGGTCAGATTCAGCTCCAAGGTGCTGCAGTGAACGTGTACGACCCAAAGGCCATGGACAATTCGCGCGCGCTGTTCCCGACGCTGACCTACTCGGCAAATGCATTGGAGGCCTGCGAAGGTGCCGACGTCGTCCTGGTATTGACCGAGTGGCTCGAATTCTTGAAGTTGCAGCCGTCCGATCTCGATTCGGTGGTTCGCAACAAAGTGATCGTCGACGGGCGCAATTGCCTTTCCCCCGACGACTGGCGAGGCGCAGGTTGGAACTACCGCGGACTGGGACGCCCGTGAGCACAGGACGTCTCGTCCGTCGCAGCTGATCTATATCGAAATTGATAAAGCCCGGTTCGCCCTCGCGGTCCGACCGGCAAAGACCGCTCAGACCCGCAGTGGACATGCGTGAGCCGAAGGAGACATCAAGATGGAAATTGTCGACTACCTGAAGATATTGCAAGCCAGATGGCGAATCGTCGCTGCTGTAACCGTGCTCGGAATCCTCGGAGCCCTTGGCGCTTCTCTTCTTTCGACGCCCGTTTACCAGGCCTCGACGAGGCTGTTCGTTTCGACGTCGGCGGGTACCTCGGTCAACGAGGCACTGCAGGGCAGTCAACTTTCACAGCAGCGAGTTCTGTCCTACACAAAACTCCTGACCGGCCGAACACTCGCACAGCGGACGATCGACGAACTGGGACCGAGGGTGGTCGGCGGGATGTCGGCTGACGAGTTGGCCTCCAAGGTCACTGCGACGTCGGCGCCCGACACTGTGTTGATCGACCTCGCAGTCAAGGACGCGTCACCGGAACTCGCACGCGAGATCGCGAACACTCTCTCATCCGAATTCGTGGCATTGGCAAAGGAACTGGAGACACCCGAGAACGGCGGAACACCGCCTGCACGTGTGGTCGTCGAACAGCAGGCTCAACAGCCGACTGTTCCGGTGTCACCCAAGACTTCGCGCAACCTCGCGCTCGGCGCAGTGGCGGGACTGGTTGTGGGGATCGCGCTTGCGTTGATTCGTGATCGACTCGACAACACGGTGAAAGATCGTCGAACTGTAGAAGAGATCGCGGGTTCGGCGATGGTGGGCACGATCCCGTTCGACAAGGACGTCGAAGTCAATCACGCGATCGCTTTCAGTGACGGAAGTTCCGTGAGTGCCGAAGCCTTTCGTGAGTTGCGCACCAACCTTCAGTTCCTCGAGGTGGACCATCCACCGCGTGTCATCGTCGTCACGAGTTCGCTTCCCTCCGAAGGTAAGACGACCACGGCCGTGAACATCGCTCTCGTCTTGGCGGAGGCCGGCAAATCAGTGTGCCTGATGGAAGGCGACCTCCGGAAGCCGCGAGTATCGAAGTATTTGGGATTGCTCGGAAGTGTCGGCGTCAGTTCGGTGCTCTCCGGTCAAGCGACGCTGGACGATGTGCTTCAGCCGACTGAGTTCGACGGGCTGACAGTGCTCGCCTCCGGACCGATCCCGCCGAACCCGAGCGAACTACTCGGCACGGACACGGCCAAACATGTTCTCGAGGAACTGCGGGCGCGATACGACTACGTCATCATCGACGCCACGCCGTTGCTACCCGTCACGGATGCCGCGGTCCTGGCCGCGATGTCGGACGGTGCACTGGTGATCGCCCGACACGGCTCCACGAAGTGCGATCAACTGGCGCGCGCGGTCGGAAACCTACAGAGTGTGGGTGCACACGTCCTGGGCACTGTCATCACGATGACGCCGTCTCGCGGACGCAATGCGTACGAGTACAGCTACTACTACGAGTCGGACAAGTCGCTACCGCAGTTGACCGCGGTGCCCGCGCTCAGCGCTCACCGAAGCGAAGTCGGCTGAGCAGCGGGCCGAGGAGATCGGCGATCTCGAGTCCGATCTCGTGAAACACGTTCTCTTCCTTACCCATCGGATCCATGACGTCCTCGGGTTCGGTGGCACGAAATCGGGGTCTGGCGGCGGCGAGGTCCTCGACAGTTCCTGCATCTGCGAGCGAGCCCAACCGTGCGGCTTCTCGAAGTGTGAACGTGCGCTTGAGCCGCGCCGGAGCCAACGCCAGGACTTTGTCTCGCTGACTTTCGGTCATCGTGAGAATGAGGTCGGCGTCCGAGGCCAGCGCTGTTGTCATGCGTCGGGCTTGAAACTCCGTGGGGTCGCCGCCGAGCCCCGCGAGAACCCTCGCAGCAGTCGGCTCGATCGGGTGTCCGACCATCGCCCGGGTTCCGGCACTCGACGCGGTGAATCCGGTGACCCCGGCTTCGGCGGCATAAGCACGTGCAAGGCGTTCGCCCGTGGGTGATCGGCAGATGTTTCCCGTACAAACGAAGAGAACGTGCATGGCAGAAGCATAGGTTGCACACGCGACGCACTCGTCGTATGCCCGATGTTGGTTTCGCGCCCACCTGGCGTACGCGTTTCGGAAAGTTCGGACGCATACCAACAACACATGAAGATGACCGTGTTCGGAACGGGATACCTGGGGGCGACCCACGCAGTGTGTATGGCCGAACTTGGCCACGACGTGCTGGGAGTCGACATCGACCAGTCCAAGGTCGACAAGTTGTCTCGTGGGGAGGTCCCGTTCTTCGAGCCGGGTCTGACCGACATGCTGGAGAAGAATCTGGCGTCGGGTCGGCTGCAGTTCACGACTTCCTACTCCGATGCCGCGGATTTTGCGGACATCCATTTCGTCGGTGTGGGGACGCCCCAGAAGAAGGGGGAGTACGCCGCAGATCTGAGTCATGTTCATTCGGTGATCGACATGTTGGCGCCGTTGTTGCGAAAGCCTTCGCTGATAGTCGGGAAGTCGACGGTGCCGGTAGGCACGGCAGCGGCTCTCGGCGAGCGACTCCGAGCGACTGCGCCGGCGGGTGGCTCGGTAGAGGTGGCCTGGAATCCGGAGTTCCTGCGTGAAGGACACGCGATCGCGGACACCTTGAGCCCTGACCGGTTGGTTCTGGGGATCGATCGTGACCGGCCGGGAAACGCCGAAGGCGTTCTTCGCGAGGTGTATGCCGAGATACTGGACGCGGGGGTGCCCTTCCTCGTGACCGATCTGGCGACGTCCGAGTTGGTCAAAGGATCTGCGAATGCGTTTCTCGCGACCAAGGTGTCCTTCATCAATGCGATTGCGGAGGTGTGCGAGGCGACCGGGGCCGACGTCACGATGTTGGCCGACGCTCTCGGGTACGACGCTCGGATCGGTAGACGGTTCCTCAATGCGGGCTTGGGGTTCGGCGGTGGTTGCCTGCCGAAGGACATTCGGGCGTTCATGGCACGCGCCGGGGAGTTGGGTGTCGACCAGGCGCTGTACTTCCTCCGCGAGGTCGACAGCATCAACATGCGACGACGGACAAAAGCTGTGGAACTGGTGACGGCAGCCTGCGATGGCAGTTTGCTGGGAGCTAACGTGTCGGTGCTGGGAGCTGCGTTCAAGCCCGAATCCGACGATGTGCGCGATTCGCCTGCGCTCAACGTTGCAGGAATGATGCAGTTGCACGGGGCGGCGGTCACCGTTTTCGATCCGAAGGCAATGGATAATTCTCGCCGACTGTTTCCCACCCTTCACTACGCAACCTCCACGTCAGAAGCTTGCAGGAATGCTGATGTGGTCTTGATCGCCACTGAATGGGACGAGTTCGCCTCACTCGTGCCCGCCGATTTGGAACCACTCGTTCGGCGGCGGGTGATCGTTGACGCCAGAAATTGCCTCGATCCGGACCTGTGGCGCTCCGCCGGTTGGAACTATCGCGGATTGGGGCGGTAGGTCGAACGTCCAGGTAGCGAAAAAATAGCTGCGAGAAGGCCTTAGGTGAGATGCGCGAACCTCGCAGACCATGCCCAGTGGGTAGACTTCCGGCCGGGGAATGACGGGGTCTGGTGACGGAACCCGTCGACGGTCGACGAAGGTGGATCATGAACTTGGTTTTGGGTGTGACGGTGGGAGCCAGCGCTGTGCGTTTGGCGCGCCCGGGGACGCCCGACCACAGTGGTCCGGTGTTCCGATCCAGAGCGGTCGATCGAGGCCGCGAGATTCCCGAGGAAGTCGCAGCGGAGGCAACCGGCGTGGCCTTGACCGAGAATGCCGACCTCGGCAGCAATACGGTCGTCGCCTACCGGGATCAAGCGCAGGCCGGAGCACTCCAAACAGCGTTCGAACAGAAAGGCATCGACAACTTCGAGCTGGTTCCCGAAGTAGTCGCGACGCTTCGAATGCTCGAGGAGTCCGGTGCGTTGACCGACCAGAGCACACTCGTCGTCGTCGACATCGGTAGTTCTGGATCGACGATCAGCATTGTGGACAGGCAGATGCGGTCTACCGTCGTCACCGCCCGGTCGACGCGGGTCAGTGGAGATCACTTCGACGAGCTCGTCTACTCGGATCAGACCGTGCGTCGCCGTATAGCTACGCCGGCCGACCCGGGCGGCGATGCCGAACTGCAGGCGCGATGCCGACTCGCGAAGGAACAGCTGTCCTCACGAAGTGCGGTGTGCCTGCCCGGCCCCGGCGGGCTTCTCCTGCTGTCGCGGGAAGTTTTCGATTCGTTGGTCGTCACGTCGGTGGAGGCCTTCGCACGCGAGATACGAGAGGTCATCGCAACGTCCGGCCGTAACCCCGACGCGATTCTCCTGATCGGTGGCGGTGCACGCATTCCGATCGTGCGGGCGACCCTCGCCGCGTGGCTGGAGTGCCCCCTCATCGCGCCCGAGCAGCCGGAACTCGTGACTGCGCAAGGCGCTGCGCTGATCGCGGAGTCGTCGATGACGCCATCGGCGCGCGCGGTATCTGCCCCGGTTCAGGTTCCGGCTGTAGCGCCGATCTTTGCGCCGTATCCGATCCACACCCCGGCGGAGGTACCCGTTCCGGTTCAGGCGTTCAGCCACGGAGGGGTGGCAACGCTCACGGAATCGGAGCGGCCGAATGCCTTGTCCGAAGCCGCTTCCGGTACGAAGTCCGTTCCGCAGGAACAGGTGCCGAGCCCTTACGCGGCGGAACTGCCTCAGCCGCGACCGAACCGACACGAGCAACGATTCGATCCGGCCGCAGATCTCGTGGTCGCCGACAGCGACCAGGCCACGGACGGATTCGGCACAGAACGTGACGCAGACACCGAGGCCGTGATGGTTGACGCCCAGGCGTACTCGGCGATGTACGAAGGCGAGGGACCCGGGGCAGGAACCGCACACCCGTCCTGGCTCGCCGGGACACAACCCGTTGAATCGACATCCAAAGAGCCGAGAAACCCGCTACGGTTCGCGGGCCTCGGCGCCGGTGTGATCGCGGCGATCGTGATCGTGGGGCTGGGATTGGGCTACGGAGGAAAGGTCTTCGATTCCGAGGACGCCGGACCCGTGGCAACCGAGGTGACCACGACGGCACCGACGACCACGACTACCCCGCCGCCTACGACCACAACGACCGCGCCCCCGACGACGACGGAGGAAGCCCCTCCGGTCGTCGAGGCTCCGCCAGTCGTGCAGGACACTTACGTGCCTCCCGCGCCCGCGCCCGCGCCCGCGCCGCCACCGCCGGCGATCTACATCCCGGGGCTTCCGCCGATTCTGTTGCCGGTTCTCCCACCGATTCCCGGACTCTGAGGCTCGCTTTCAGCGTTTGGAGTGTCGGCCACCTGACGTGGGGCCGGCCTTGACCGCGCTACCGGGCGGACGGGCGAGAATCACGGCGATGGCAGTGGTGAGTGGAACCGAAAGCGCCAGGGCTATTCCGCCGACAGCGGACCTTACGATCTCGATTGCGACGGCATCACCGACCAGGACGTCCTGAAGTGGGCGCCCGCTGACGCTGAAGAGCAGTAGCAGTGGCAGCGCCCCACCCGCGTACGCGAGAACCAAGGTGTAGACCGTGCTGGCGATGTGATCACGTCCGACCCGCATCGCACCGCCGAAGACTTTTCGACGGGACGCATGCTTGTCGAGTTCGGCCAACTCGAATGCCGAGGATGCCTGGGTGATGGTGACGTCGTTGAGAACGCCGAGCGAGCCGATGATGAAGCCCGCCAGCAGCAGGCCGGTGATGTCTATGTGCTCGATATAGGTCTGAACATTGGTGTTCTGCTCTTCAGACAAACCGGTGAGGTGTGTCAGTTCAATGCAGAGGTAGGAGAGAACCGCGGCGAGCACCATGGCGGCAAGGGTGCCGAGCAAAGCAGAACTGGTCTTGAGTGAGACCCCGTGCGCCAGATAGAGAACCGCGTACAAGATCACCGCCCCGGCGACCAGCGCAACCGGTATCGCAGGCTTGCCGTCGAGCAGAGCGGGTAGGAGAAACCCGACGACTACGCCGAAGGCGATCACCAGGCCGACGAGTGCGCGCAGCCCTCTCCACCGTGCGACTGCGATGATGACGACGGCGAACGCGATGACGATCAACGCCAGCGGGAGCCCACGCGAATAGTCTTCGAAGGAGTACTGCGTGTTTCCGTTCGGGTCGGTCTGACGCACCAGGCGAATGTGGTCACCCACGCGAAGGTCCGGCTGACCGGCGCCCGGAATGACCTCGAGCAATGTCTTCGTTCCGGCATTCGGCCCGGATTCGATATCGACGATACTTCGCTGGCACTGGTAGGCGGAGGTAGGCGGCGGTTGCGGGGCACCGACGAATACCCTTCCGGCAGAGGAACTTCCGCAGTCACCGAGATCCTGCATCGTGACGGTGCCCGCCTCGGTTTCCACCGAGCTGCCGTCGGCATTCTGGAAGGGGAGTGGGACGGGAATGGTGTTCTTGTCCGGCCACAGTGCGACAGCTGCCGCGACGACGACCATGCCGATGACGACGAGCAACCCGATGACGACGCGTGATGCGGTGGGGCCGATCTGAATGGGGCCACCGTGGCCGTGGCCGTGACTCATCGGAAACTGAGTGTCGGACTGGGGATTTGCACCGGTGCAATGTTATCGGCTCCGAAGCGAATGGTCAGCTTCTGACGGCAGTGTCGGTGAAAGGCAGTGTCGCTGCAAGGCAGAGTCGGCGAAAACCGATGCTACCGATGAGGGGTTGTGAAACTGGGATTGGTCGAGCTGGGTGGCGGGGAACAGGGGGGGTTGTCCCCGCCACCAACCTGGTATCCACAGGGGGGGGAGGGATACCAGGTGCTCGCGGCACCGAAGTGCTGCTAACTAATGTACCCAATTTCAAACCGATTTGGCGCGTTGTCCAACTACCAATTTCACAACGAATCACGTACCGGTTGGACCGTTTTCACATCGGGGCAGGTCACTAAATAGTTAAAGAGTCAATCAAACCGCATGGTTTGCGAAAAATGTGACCAAGGTCGCACAAATGCCCCGCAGTTTTACGTTTACGGGGCATTTGTACAACGAATTGTTTACTCGATTTCAGCCGGATTCAGCGTGAGAATCTACTGTTTGTAACTGGTGAGGAAGTTGCCGAATCGCTCAATGGCCACGGCGAGATCTCGGGCCCACGGAAGGGTGACGATCCGAAGGTGATCGTGATTCGGCCAATTGAACCCGGTGCCTTGAACCATCAGGATCTTCTCCTGGAGAAGCAGGTCCTGAACCAACTTCTCGTCGTCGTGGATCTCGTAGACGTTCGGATCCAGACGAGGGAACGCGTAGAGCGCGCCGCGAGGCTTCACACACGAAACGCCCGGAATCATGTTCAATCGCTCCCAAGCGACGTCGCGCTGCTCGAGCAGGCGGCCGCCGGGCAGGATCAGGTCTTCGATGCTCTGGTGACCGCCGAGGGCGACCTGAATGGCGTGCTGTCCGGGGACGTTGGGGCACAGACGGGTCGACGCCAAGAGATCGAGTCCCTCGAGGAAGCCGGCCGCGTGATCCTTCGGGCCCGTGATCGCCACCCAGCCGGAGCGGTAGCCGGCGACGCGGTAGGCCTTCGAGAGGCCGTTGAACGTCAGGCACAGCAGATCAGGGGCAAGTGTTGCCAGCGAGATGTGCTTGGCGTCGTCGTAGAGGATCTTGTCGTAGATCTCGTCGGCGAGCAGCAGAAGCTGATGCTTGCGTGCCAGATCGACCAACTGCTGCAGAACCTCCATCGAGTACACCGCACCCGTAGGGTTGTTCGGGTTGATGACGAGGAGAGCCTTGGTCTTGTCGGTGATCTTGGATTCGATATCGGCGATATCGGGATTCCAGTCGTTGGCCTCGTCGCAGAGATAGTGGACGGGCGTGCCTCCGGACAAGCTCGTCATCGCAGTCCACAGGGGGTAGTCCGGTGCTGGGATCAGAACCTCGTCGCCGTTGTTGAGGAGGGCCTGCATGGTCATCGTGATCAGTTCGGAAACACCGTTGCCGAGGTAGATGTCGTCGACGTCGAGCTCGGGGAAGCCGGGAACCAGCTCGTAACGCGTCACGATTGCGCGCCGCGCCGACAGAATGCCCTTCGACTCCGAATAGCCCTGTGCATAGGGCAGGGCGGCGATCATGTCCCGCATGATCACATCGGGGGCGTCGAATCCGAACGGTGCCGGGTTGCCGATGTTGAGCTTGAGGATCCGGTGTCCTTCCGCCTCCAACCGGGCGGCATGCGCGTGTACCGGTCCACGGATTTCGTACAGGACGTTCTGGAGCTTCGACGACTGCTCCAGCTCGCGCTGCGGCTGACGGTGGCGGACGGGTTCTGGTGTGCTCACGAGTTACATGATTCCACCACTGTGCAAGTGCATTGTCGGGGACCGTGTCGCACGCCCCGTTGGCTATTGTCGAGCGATGACCCCCAGCGAGCAGATTGCAGCCCCGTACGGATCGTGGACTTCTCCGATCGGAGCAGCTGATCTGGCTGCAGGTGGGCACCCTGTCGAGGGTGGACGATACGTCGGTGACGAGATCTGGTGGGCTGAACTTCGTCCGACCGAGGGTGGTCGGACCTCGATCCGTCGATCTGGTCTCGACAACCAACCCGTCGACATCCTCCCCGCGCCGTGGAACGCGCGTACCAGGGTTCACGAGTACGGCGGTGGCGCCTGGACGGTCACCGAGTCCGGAAAACTGGTCTTCAGTGAATTCTCCGATCAACGGGTGTACATCCTCGAAGGAGTCACCCCACGGGCGTTGACGCCCGAACCGGCGTCGCCGGCCGCGTGGCGATACGCAGACCTGCAGATCGTGAACGGCGAGGTGTGGGCGGTTCGGGAAGCGCACGCGGAGGACGGGGCGATCACTCGCGATATCTGCGCGATTCCGCTGGACGGTTCCGGCAACATCCGCTCGATCGTCGGCGGCTCGGACTTCCTCTCGTCACCGAGGCTTTCGCCGAGTGGAACCAAGATCGCCTGGATCGCATGGAACCATCCGCAAATGCCCTGGGACGGTACCGAACTACGGGTAGCTCCACTCGTCGACGGCGTCGCTCAGGCGTATTCCGTGCTGATCGGCGGACTTGAAGAGTCCGTCCTGCAGCCGGAGTGGATCACCGACGACGAACTCTACGCAATCAGCGATCGCAGCGGCTGGTGGAACATCTATCGCGTCGGCGGCAAGATCAGCCCGATTTGCCCGGTGAACGCGGATTTCGGTGGCCCGCAGTGGCGCTTCGGTGGGCGCTGGTTCGTCGAACTCGGCAACGGGCACCTGCTCACCGCACGCACCGTCGGAACCGACACGCTGGCGGTACTCGACCCGGCGTCGGGGGAACTGCGCGACATCACGATCCCGGGTGTCACCAGCATCGGCCTCATGCAGGTTCGCGGAGATCGGTTACTGCTCATCTCGGGAGGCGCGAAACTGGCGGGCGCGCTACGTGAACTGGACCTCGGTACCGGCGAACTCACCGAAATCCGTTCGTCGGTCGAAGAATTGCCCGAGTCTGCCTATCTTCCGGAAGCGCGAGCCGTCGTGGCTCACGGACACGGGCGAGAAGTTCACGCCGTTGCTTATCCGCCGCGCAGTCCGCGATACAAAGGGCCCGACGATGAACTGCCGCCGTATGTCGCGTTTGTTCACGGTGGGCCGACGGCGCACGTCGCACCGGCCCTCAACCTCGTCTACGCCTTCTTCACCAGCCGCGGAATCGGCGTCGTCGACGTGAACTACGGCGGGTCGACCGGTTACGGACGTGAGTACCGTAATCGATTGCGTGGTCAGTGGGGTGTCGTCGACGTGCAGGACGTCGTCACCGCCGTCAACGGGTTGGCCGAGCAGGGGCTTGCCGATCCGGCCCGCCTTGCCATCGAAGGCGGATCCGCCGGTGGTTGGACCGTTCTGGCCGCACTGACGACGTCCGACGTGTTCGCTTGTGGTGCCTCCTATTTCGGCGTGGCCGAACTGGACCTGTTCGTGCAGGAAACTCACGATTTCGAATCGCGTTACGTCGACGGTTTGATCGGCCCGCTGCCGGAATCTGCCGACCTGTACGCGGAACGTGCTCCACTCAACAACGTCGACGGGTTGAACTGCCCGGTGTTGCTTCTCCAGGGTCTCGACGATCCGATCGTGCCACCCTCGCAGGCGGAGCGATTCCGGGATGCTCTGGTGGCCAAGGGCATTCCGCACGCGTACCTGGCCTACGAGGGTGAATCTCACGGATTCCGCAAGCAGTCGACCATCATCAGCTCACGCAACGCCGAGCTGTCCTTCTACGGGCAGGTGCTCGGATTCACTCCACCCGGCATTCCGACGCTCGAGCTGTGGAAGCCTGCGATCAGTAGCTGACGGCCCCGTGGCTGCGCGCGAAGGCCGCCAGGATCCGACTTGCCACCAGTGACGGGGTCGACAGGTCGGCCCACGTCCACCTCGCGACCTCCCACCCTCGTCACGGAGTCGGTCTTCGCGGAGCTTCTCGTTCCAGAGCGCGTCCTCGGGGCTGCGACCGGCGGGCACCAGTCGGCCGTACTTGACGCGGCCGTCGAACTCTCCGATGGTGCGCTGCTCACGCCCCAGGAAGTCGACGCGGCCGGCGAACCCTCGAGCGTCGTGGATGTCGACCTGGGGTTCGGGGAGCGGTAAGTGTTCGTGCAGGAACAATGCGAGGCTCCGTGATTCACCGACGCTTTCGATACGGGAGTCCATCGCGGTGAGCGCGTGGAGCGCATGTCGATGGCGCGGATTGTTCGGGCTGAGTGCCAGCGATGCTGCAACCGCGTCCTTGGGCAACCTTGAACGGTGCAACGCTGAATTGCCCACGACGAGAGCCTGTTCGAAAGTGAGTGTCCTCGCGAGATCCGCAACAGTTCGTGCCGGAGTCGTGACGCGCAGCCCATCGACTTCGGTGATCTCGTTGTCCGCCAGCCATGTCGAGTGCACGTGACGTCGAGCGGACTTTCGGCCACCACCTCGCCGGTTCCGGGACAGGTGAACGACCTCGAGCGGAGTGTTCCAGAGTTCGAAACCGTGCAGAACCGCAGCCGAGACGTGGCTGACAGTGGCACCGGGTGAAGCGGCGCAGGCCACGGCCTCTGCCCGTAATCGATGTCGTCCGTATGCGTCGAGGCGGGACAGGTGGCCGCTGTCCACGTACGCACCACGATGGATTCTGGCCCAGGTTCCACTAGCGCAGGCCTGTCGGATCTCGGCATCGGTGCGACCGATCGACAGTTGGTCCGGCCTGCGGATGATATGTGTCTGTTCCCCCATGTCGATCGATCTTGCTGTGCCCGGCGCTGGAAAGGAAGCCGTGACCCCGGGGGTGTGGATAGCCGTGAGTGAACACCACTTGTTTACAGCTCGAACCGGTTTCGCGTCGCTGGAGAGGGTGTTCGGTATGGGAAACGGTGGCAGGTTCCCGGTGTCGCGCTCTAGGAAACCCTTGCGTCCGGAGCGTTCGCGTGCCAGGCTGTTCAACTATGACTACAGGAAAGGCGGACACCGCCACCGTCGCGTGAGCGCCGCACCGATTCGCTCGTCGGCATCACATCGAGCGACATTGCCCGAGAACTTCAATCTCTTCGATGAAGACAGTCTGGCCCTGGAAAAGATCCGCGACGTGTGGCTCGAACTCGGATTGTGTACTCGTCCTGCTGATCGAAACACCGCAGAAGCCTCTGTCGCGCAACTGTATCGACGCTCCGGGCTCCCGAAACCGGAGTTCGTCTGGGTCCCGTCGCCGTCTGCTGGTTCGGACCTGATCGTCACCGAAGGACTGTCGACCAAGATGTCATTGGACGGCACCGGCCTCGACTGCGCTTCCGGGTATATCGCGAGCATGTTTGCGGCATCGCGCCGACGCATGGACGCGCGAATCGAATGTCGGAGAACTGGCTGGCAGATGGAACGCCGGCAGGGGGAGCGCCTGATCAGGGCGTCCATTTGGGAATCGTTGCACACCACGCTGTTCGACGGCGTCGCAGCTGCGATACGAACGATGTCGACCCCGGTGGCCGGGGAAGTGACCTGGTACGGGCAGCAGGACGCACATCGAATCGCGTACTACGACACATGTCATCGATTCGGTCTTGCGACTTTCCGCTCGGAAGACCGTGAACTCCTCGACGTGCAGACCGCACTGGCCGACTCGACCGGGTGGTGGTGGGCGTTCGACGACGTGTGCATCATGGCGGAACGTCCCACCGCCTTACATGCCGAACCGATTCCGGGCAGCGCGCAGGGAGCACGGCGCTTGCATCATTCTGATTCCCCCGCAATCGAATTCGTAGACGGTACAACGGCGTTCGTTCTACACGGAGCGATCGTTCCAGAGTGGGTAGTGCTCGACCCCACCGCCGAACGCATCGCGCACGAGCGCAACGTCGAGATCCGTCGATGTGCAATCGAGCGGATCGGCTGGGATTCCTACATCGAGCTGGCGGGCCTGACACTGGTCGACCAAACCGACGATCCCGGTAACGCCGGTTGCCTGCTGCAGCTCTACGCGTCGCCGGAGGGCTGGGGTCGAAGTGGACGGATTCTCCTCGCGGTCAACGGTTCTCTCGAACGCGACGGGCATCGGCGTCGATACGGCCTTCACGTACCCGGATGGTTTACCTCCGCGTTGGATGCCGCCGGATGGACTTACGGCATCACCGGTACCGACTATTCCCGTCTCGTTCGTCGAACCTGAATCCCGAACCCTCTACCCTCAATCCTCAAACCTTGGGTGATACTTATGAACTCGAACATGACCTTGTCCGCTCTCACCAGCCTCACCGGCCTCGATGTCTTCGACTACCTGGACCAGGAAGTGTCCATTCCTGTGATCGACGGACTTCAGGCGCAAGGCGATCTCATCGTGATCCCGTTTTCGCTGCTCGCAAATATCGTGGCGCCTCTGCCATGGACACGCTCTGTGAGAGTGCCGCTCTCCGGCGTGGAACTGCTGCGAAGTGCGGCGGGAGGGAACCCCCACAGTCTGGTTGCAGACGAAGGGGAGTGCACGTGGTCGACGCCGGTGAAAGATGCTCGGGGCCTTGCACTCGGCATGCTCGACACCCGAGTGACCGCGTACCTCATCCACCCGGAGCACGGCGCGACCGGCATCGCTCCGGGACGATACGTCATCGGCCGGCAGCAGGAAAGGGGCGTCGGGCGTGCGCGCGGTGCGGTGATGCTTGTCGCCGATTGACACGCCGGCCTCGAGTTGGCGGGGGAGTGAGCACCACTTGCACAGGGCGAGCACCGGTTTCCGTGTGCTGGACGGTGTGTCGGGTCGAGGGAAAGGGTGCTCGGTCGGCAAAGGCTCCCGCACAAACACGAATGCCCTCACCGTGACGGTGAGGGCATTCGCGTGTGGTGCGCTTACTTCTTGCGGCCAGGAGCCTTCGCGCCGGCCTTGAATCCGAGTCCGCCTGCCTTGGGGGCGGGCGGCGCGGCAGCAGGCGCCGGAGCTTCCGCGGGTGCGGACGCCTCAGCAGGCGCTTCAGCGGCGGGTTCTGCCTTCACAGGTTCGGCGGCGGGTTCTGCCTTCACAGGTTCGGCCTCGGGAGCCGGGGCCTCAGCAGCCGGCGCCGGGGCCGCAGCGGGAGCTGCCTTCCGGGCACCGGGAGCCTTTGCGCCCGACTTGAATCCGAGTCCGCCGGCCTTGGCGGCAGGCGGAGCCTTCGGGGCTTCCGCCTCGGCGGCCGGAGCCTCTGCCGGTGCAGCCGGAGCCTCTGCCAGAGCCTCTGCCGGAGCAGCAGCAGGTGCTTCAGAAGCAGGAGCAGCCTTTGCACCAGGAGCCTTGGCCCCACCCTTCATCTGCAGTCCCTTGCCGCCGGGTGCCTTGGCGCCGGACGCCAGGCCCAGACCCTTCGGCTTGGCGACGGGTGCAGCAGCTTCGGGTGCAGCAGCCTCAGCAGCCGGAGCTTCCGCTGCCGGCGCGGCAGCGGCCTTTGCTCCGGGTGCCTTGGCGGCGCCCTTCATCTGCAGTCCCTTGCCGCCGGGAGCCTTGGCCCCGCCTGCCAAGCCGAGACCCTTGGGCTTTGCGACAGGTGCTGCCGGTGCAGCAGCTTCGTCAGCGGGAGCTTCCGCGCTTGCGGCGGGAGCCGCCTTCTTGGCGCCGGGAGCCTTGGCCCCGCCGGCCATTCCGAGCCCCTTGCCGGGTGCCTTGGCGCCGGGAGCTTTTGCACCTGGTGCTTTGGCGAGGCCCTTCATGGCCAGACCCTTGCCTGCCGGTGCAGCCTTGGCTTCCGGAGTCGCGGCGGCTTCCTCGACTTCGGCGACCCGATCCTGCTCGACGGTCTCAGCCTTTGCCTCAGCAGCGACCGGTGCCTTCTCGCGTGGGATCACCTTGATGTTCTCGCCGAGCTGGGCGGGATCGAGACGAGTGACGGAGTTCAGCATCAGCTGCGCGACGTCGACGACCTCGACGCCTTCGCCCTGGCCTTGCTCCTGGCGGGCAGTGACGCCGTCGGTGAGCATGACGCGGCAGAACGGGCAACCCGTGGCGATCTTCTTGGGGTTGGTGGAGAGCGCTTCGTCGACGCGGTCGACGTTGATGCGCTTGCCGATGTTCTCTTCCATCCACATGCGAGCACCACCGGCACCACAGCACATGGAACGTTCGCCGTGACGCGGCATTTCGACGAGCTTGGAGCCTGAGGCTTCCATGAGTTCACGGGGAGCGTCGTAAACCTTGTTGTGGCGTCCGAGGAAGCACGGGTCGTGGTAGGTGACGTCTTCGCTCACGGACGCAACCGGGATCAGCTTCTTCTGGCGCACCAGACGGTTGAGCAGCTGAGTGTGGTGCACGACCTCGTAGTCGCCGCCCACCTCCGGGTACTCGTTGCCGAGGGCGTTGAAGCAGTGCGCACAGGTGACGACGATCTTGCGCTTCTTCTGCTCGATACCGTCGAAGACCGAATTGAGCATCTCGATGTTCTGCATCGCGAGCTGCTGGAACAAGAACTCGTTGCCGGCACGACGTGCGGAGTCGCCGGTGCAGGTTTCGTCGGCGCCGAGGACCATGAACTTCACTCCCGCGGTGGCGAGGAGTTCGGCAACGGCCTTGGTGGTCTTCTTGGCACGGTCTTCGTAGGCGCCGGCGCAGCCGACCCAGAAGAGGTACTCGTAGTCCTCGAAGCTGTCGGCGTCCTTGCCGAAGACGGGGATCTCGAAGTCCATCTCGTTGATCCAGTTGAGGCGATCCTTGGAGTTCTGACCCCAGGGATTGCCCTTGTTCTCGAGGTTCTTGAACAGGCCGGCGAGCTCGGAGGGGAACTCCGATTCGATCAGGACCTGGTAGCGACGCATGTCGATGATGTGGTCGACGTGTTCGATGTCGACGGGGCACTGTTCGACGCAGGCGCCGCAGTTGGTGCAGCTCCACAAGGTTTCGGCGTCGATGACCGGGGCCATCTCGCCTTCGACGGTTTCACCGACGAGCTTGCGGTCGGCCTCGAGGCGTGCGGCCTCGGGGATGGCTGCGAGGGCGCCTTCCTTGACATTGCCTTCGCTGTCGACGAGACCGATCTCGTCGCCGCCCATGTCCTTGCGTCCACCAGCGAGCAGGTACGGGGCCTTGGCGTAGCCGTGGTCACGCAGCGACATGATGAGCAGCTTGGGAGAGAGCGGCTTTCCGGTGTTCCACGCGGGGCACTGGGACTGGCAACGACCGCACTCGGTGCAGGTGGTGAAGTCGAGCCAGCCCTTCCAGGAGAAGTCTTCGATGTTTCCGGCGCCGAGAGTGTCGGTGTCGGGGTCGACGTTCTCCATCGTCAGGACTTTGCCCTTGGACATCATGGGCTTTGCCGCGCCGAGCGCGACGGTGCCGTCGTCTTCACGCTTGAAGTAGATGTTGAAGAACGCCGAGAAGCGGTGCCACGCGACGCCCCAGGTGATGTTGCGGCCCACGATCGCGAGCCAGATCATGCCGGTCATCAGCTTCACGAATGCGAACACCGAGATCATGACGGGGCTGGCGGGAAGCAGTTTCGCGACCTGCATGGTGAAGAAGTCGGTCCACGGGTTGGCGTGACCGTAGGTCGCGATCTTGCCTGCCTTGACCATGATCATGCCCAGGCCCTCGAGCAGGACGATGCCCTCGATGACGTAGGCAGCCTTGAAGTTGGAGCCGCCGAAACGGGACAGGCGTGCAGGCAGACGCGGGTGGTTGAGCTGACGGATCACGATCAGCGTGGTGATACCGATGACGGTGCCCAGGCCGAGGATCTCGTCCCACAGGTGCCACGCCCACGTGTTACCGAAGATGGGCCAGTGGAATTCGGGGTTGAACGTCTGGCCGTAGGCCTCGAACCACAGCAGGAACCCACCGAGGAAGCCGACCATGACGAGCCAGTGGGCCCAGCCGACGCTGCGGAACTTGTTCATGCGCGTGTGCGCGATGAACTCGATGATCATCTGCTTGAAGCGAGGGAAGAACGGGCGCCATCGATCGGGTGCCGACTGGCCGATGCGCACGGTGTTGAACATCCTCAGCGCGCCTGAGAGGAAGATGTACCAACACACCAAGCTCAGCAGAGCACCAATCGTGCCCAACGTAATCGTCAGGGCATTCATGTCGCGGCCTTTCGTTTCAGGGCGACGCGTCGGCCACCTCGGGACAGCCCACTGATACTAACCTGCGTTATGTTACCCGCCAGTAACTAGCATTACCAGCCTGTAGGTACCGGCTGGTAACCGCTCGTGGCCTGGAGAGATCGATCTTCTGCGTCGGACGGGCTGGGCCAGACGCAGACATGTCTGGTCGTCACGTTAGGCGGTGCCCGTCAGGTGTCCATCTGTCAGGCAGCCCTAAGTCGGGTTCCGAGCAGGTGAGAACAACCGACCGGCTGTTATCGTTACGCCCGTCACGCACAGGGGAAACGGGTGGTGTGAGTCATCGACTGACGCCCGCCCGATCCCGGGGAGGATCAAAAATGTTCATTCGAAAAGCTGCGGCCGTCGCAGCGATGACCATTGCCGCTACGGGCATCGCTGCAGGTACTTCTTACGCAGCTCCGGAGACGTCACCCGACGTTTCGTACACCGCCGAGGTCGTCGACCAGGCCGTTGTCACCACCATCGACGCCGGAGCATTCCGGGTCTCGGGCGACGGAACTCACGTCGACTTGCAGAACAGCCAGGGCGCAACTCTCGTGAGCCTTCCGCTCGCGTTCAACCTCGGCGACGTTCAGTTCCCGTTCGACGAGACCGTCAGTGAGGACGGCAAGACCCTCACCCTCAAGCCGAACCTGGACCCGGCCAGCTCCAAGCCGAAGCCGGTCGCTGCCGAGTTCACCCCGGTTGCTTCGCCTGACGAGGATCAGAAGGCAATCGAGAAGTTCCAGTCACAGCTCGGGCTTGCCACGCAGATCGGTAGCCTCACCGGCACGATCGTCGGGGCGGTCATCGGTTGCATCGTGGGTCTGCCCGGCCTGGTCGTCGGCTGCCTGCCCGGCATGGTCACAGGGGCCGGTATCGGTGGAGTCGCCGGTACCATCCTCGCCGGTGGCGGAACCGCCGTCGTCGCGGGCTTGGACCTGATCAAGGTTCTGAACGCTCCGGCTGGAACAACTCTCTTCCAGTAGAACGTCACGAACGCCGAAACGGGCGCCACACCTTCAGAAGGTGTGGCGCCCGTTTTGCTGTCTCGAGGAATGCGTGTGATCAGAAGTCGCGAACCTTCAGGCCTGGGTTGGCGGCGAGGATGTCGTTGATCGGCGTCGCGTACTGGGTCGGGGCTTCTTGCCCAAACAGTGTCTCTGCCTGAGCGATCTCGCACAGGGGAGAGGTGGCGACGTTGGACGCACTCGTGATGCCCACTGCCAACGTTCCGGAGACGATGGGGCCACCGCTGTCACCCTGCAGGACGCAGATGTTGGTGGTGAAGCCGTTGTCGAGGGTGTGATCCAAAACCTTTGCGACGCGGTTGACGCCGGTGACGACGCCGCAGCTGAAGCCTGTGGTCGATCCTGCCTTGCAGACCGGGGCGCCAACGACAGGATCGGCGGTACCGGTGATGTTGACCGAGCGGTTGAACGGGACCCGCACGCTGTTGTTCTCGAAGCGGTACTTCGCGTTGTCGTCGATGTTGATGATCGAGTAGTCGCGCCCGTCGAAGCTGCTCTTGGCGAAGTACCCGACGCGGGGCCCGGTCTGGTTGTTCACCATCGGGAAGACCTGGCTGGAGTTCGAGGTGCCGGCAGCGGCACGGTTGGGATCGCAGTGACCGGCGCTGATGTTGACTGTGCGTCCTGAACCGTCGGTGCCGTTGAAGCCGAACGAACAACGCAGTCCTGTGTTACCGGAGGTTGCGCCGAAGGCGTCTCCGCCCAGTGCAGCGTCGCCGGTTGCGGATCCGGTTGCGGGGATGAGGTCCGCGACGATCGGGGGAACCAGTAGCGGAGCAGCGGTATGGACGACGGTCCGCTTCAGGAATTCAGGCAATTCGATGCCGGCGGCAGGATCGGCCGTGAGGGCGACTCCGTTGCCGACGACGTCGACGGCGATGCCACGCACGAGGTCTGCGACCTCGGCAGGCTGCGAATCGAGCCAGGTGTTGAGTGCCGAAAGTTGACCTTGCAGAGCCTGCTCGCTCTGCGCGACGTCCTTGACCTCGAAACCGGCCTTCTCGGCGGCCTCGCGGGCAGCATCCTTGTCGCGACCGTCAGCGAGAGCGACGATGCCCTTGCCGAGGTCGTCGAGCCACACTCCGGCAAAAGAGTCGGGAAACTGGACGCGCGCGATGGCGGCGAACTCCGCGAGCTTCTGCGCGAGTTCGGAACGCGAGACGAACTGGTCGGGCGTCAGCGCCAAGTCGTGCTGTAGGGCTTCGGCGAGTTCGACGGGCAGATGGGCTGCCTGATCGGATACCCCGGATTCGTTCGGTTCTGCGTTCGCGACCGCGGTAATCGGTCCGAGGAGCAGCAGCGCGGCCGAACCGAACACTGCGGCGCGACGTGCGATGGAGCTTCGCATGTGGGCCTTTCCACTTCGTTGACCGCGTACCACCCCCCTGGGAGCACACGGATACGGCTCACGGACTTGTGGTGAGCCGATCACAGTCGACCATGACTATATGGGTTCGAACGCGCTATTCCCACCCGTTACATGAGCAGACAGCGCTGACCCCGACCGACAACAGCACTGTGCCCGCCGATCGCGAAACGGATCGGCGGGCACAGTGCGTGAATCAGTGGTTGGTCAACCTGCAGTGCGGACGCGGATTCCGGCACCGACACCGCCACCGGAAGCGCGATCTGCCGCGTCGAGGATGTCTCCGACCGGAATACCCAGATTCGAGGTTCCACCGGAGGTCGCCAGTACCAGGTTCGCTTCGTTGCAACTGGGTGCTCCGCTGCTGTTGGAGCCGCTGGTGATGCCCAGAGCCAAGGTTCCGGAGACGATGGCGCCGCCACTGTCCCCGGCGAGGGTGCACGCGGTGCCGGCGAATCCGCGAACGGTTCGTGAATCACCGTCCGCCATGACCAGTTGAGTTTCGACGCGATCGGCTGCCACGACACCACAAGTGAAGGACGACGTCTGGCCGGACTTGCAGATGGGAGCGCCGATCACGGGACGTGCCGTTCCGGTGATCGCGAGGGTGGTCCCGTTGGCACCGCGGACGGCAGCACGGTCGAGGCCCGCGTCGATGCCGGACTGGTCGAACTTGATGACCGAGTAATCGAGATCGCCGGCGTTGTTGCCGACGGAAGACTGTGAGAATGCTCCGATCAACTGACTGTCGTCGACGTTCGCGTGATTCGGCAGGTAGACGGGCGACTTCGAACCCTCGGCCGGATTGCAGTGTCCGGCACTGATATTGAGAGCATTGTTCTGATCGTCGACGGCGTTGAACCCGAACGAGCAGACCGAGATGTTCTCGGTCGGTGTCTCGCGAATGGGGCCTGTCGACGTGATGTAGGTGTCGCCGCCGAGTGCTCCGGGATCAACCGATCCGCCACCGTCCGGGCTGAGAACGATCTTGGTGTTCTCGAGCAGGGTCGGAAGATTGAGCGCCTGCCCGACGGGGCTGTTCGCGACGTCGATGACGACCTGGTTGTTCAGGACGTCGATAGTCGCTGAATTGACTGCGCGTGAGATTTCCTTGGGCAGCCCGGCAATCCATCCGTTGACGTCGGCCAGCGTCTTCTCGAGGGTGTCGGCGGAGACGGGGGCGACGTGCGTGCGGTAACCGTCGTCGGCCGCGATGCGTGCAGCTTCGGTGGTGGTGACGGCTACGACGGGTTGACCGTCGAGTCCCATCCACGAGCCGGCGTAGTCGCCAGGGCGCTCGGACTTGAATTCCTGGGCGTATGCACCGAGTTCCTGAGCTTTGGCAGCGCGGTCCAGATACTCCTGTGGGGAGATCTTCAGATCGCGTGTGATCGCCTCGATCAGCTCAGCCGGAAGCTGATCTGCCCCGAGCTGTTCGACATGCGTGTCGGAGGCGGGCTCTGCCGATGCCGTCGTGGTGAATGGAGCTGCGAGCAGTAGTGCCGAGGCGCCGACCACAGCGGTGCGGATCGCCAACGAGTTACGCATGAAATCCCTTCAAGTCCCCGGCACCGAGCCGGTAGGTACCGCACCCACCATAGGGGAAAAGTTTCGACGAGGAATATGTGCCTGTTGTCGGCAAGTCGAATTATTCTGTCTAACTTGGCATTCCGGTTCTCGGGG
The DNA here is from genome assembly GCF_001942025.1 of Rhodococcus sp. YL-1. Classification (NCBI taxonomy): domain Bacteria; kingdom Bacillati; phylum Actinomycetota; class Actinomycetes; order Mycobacteriales; family Nocardiaceae; genus Rhodococcus; species Rhodococcus sp. YL-1. Next base: position 1,424,182 of record NZ_CP017299.1, read on the forward strand.
CCGATGGCATGACGGGCATGTCGGGATTCGGAACCACCGGATCGGTTGTGTCGGTCGCGTTGGACGGCTGCGTCGGCGTTGTCTGTGTATCAGTGGGGTCGGTCACGGCGGGAGTGTCCGGGGTATCCGGATCGACCGGATCCAGCGGTCCGACGACCGGCGGCAGGTTCTCGATCCGAAGGGGATCGATCTGGATGGTGATCGGCGATCCCTGTTGCGCGGGGACGTTCGCCGTAGTGGATTTCTCTGTACCGGTGCCCGGACTCACCGGGATGGGCTGGGATTCGGATGAGGTCGATTCCGCTTCGGATGCCCACGACTGCGCCGTCGGCTGCGCGCCGAGAGCGGGTACTTCCGGTGGGGGTGAGGTCGCTGATTGCGTGCCTGTCCCGGATGAACTCGTCGGGGTGGCAGCTGTGTCCGTCCCGGGGGACAGGGAAGATTGTGCGTCGAGAATCCCGGGCGCTGAAATGGTCGGAGTGTGTCCGATGATGACCGCTGCCGCGCAACCAGACACCGTCAGAAAGACTGCGGCGGCTGCTGCGGCGATGATCGGTCGGCGCTCCGACCGCCACTGGCGATTCAGCCAACCGTCGATGCTCGGTTCTTTCGTGACCGGTGCCTCCACGCCGGATTCCGGCTCCGGTTCGATCAGAACGAACGGCGGAAACTCTTCGGGGGTGTCCTCTGGCTCGGCAAAATCGGTTGGCTGGGGTTCGGGACAGGTAGAGGTGATCGAGAAGGGTGCGGCCAACGCTGCGGCTCCGCGAGCAGCACGGTCGTCGGCGTCAGGATCCGCGAGCCAAGCCGCAGAGGCTTCATCTTCTGAAATCAGTTCGACGCCGTCGAGATTCATGCTGTCGAGTGCGCCGCGCAGTACGTCGACGGAATCGCTCGACCAACCTGCGGGGATCACCGCAGAGATGTTCAGGTTCTGATCGGTGAGTGTTCGGACTTCCTTGACCAGGCAATACATTGCTGTCGCTACCAGTTCCTCCCCTCGCGTCATGTGCTCGGAGAAGTTGTCGGTATCGTCGGTGCCGACCCTGTCGAGGAACCCGCGCAACCCGGTGGACCCCGCCGCGGTTCCGCCTAGCTGCACGGTGCCGTCGGGGGCGTGGTGCAGAACCGATTCGCGTTCGAGGGTCACCAGCTCCGAGTCAGGTCTCGCGATCGCAGCAATGCTTCGTTTGTTGCCGACGGCGAGTCCGACTCCCCACTTCATAGCGATCCCCGTTTCACAGTTACCGAACTTCGCTCGGCAGGCATGCCCTGATTCCTGTGAAAACTATCACTTAAACGAATATACGCAACCCTCTGGACAATATGCAGCTAACTACTTGTTCGGCGGTGTCATGCTGCGAAGGATGGTGAGCAGTTCCGAACGAGACCGCGCCCCGACGCGCCGCTTGATCCGTGCGACATGGTGCTCGACGGTTTTAGCGGAGATGTAGAGGCGTTCGCCGATTTCCCGATACGTCAGTCCGACGACGACGAGTTCGGCAACTTCTTGTTCGCGCTCGGTCAGCACCGACGGTGGCGCCGCACTTGTGGCGGTATCGGTTGCACTTGTCTCGGCCGTCGACGTTGTGCGTAGCGAGCGCGCAACGTGGAGCAGTGCCGTGGCCGATTTGGTGTCCGGGGTGCGCAGCGCTGCTTCGCCGGCGAGGCGAGCGGCGTCCCACGGGAGTCCGATCCGACTGAGCGTTCGTGCGGCGGCTTCGACACCGTCTGCGTCGACGTTGCCTTGCATGAGTAGGAGCCACTGGCGTCCGGCGATCGCCAAACCGGCTGCGTAAGTGTGAGTTTTGGCTGATTCGGCGAGTGTATGGGCGTGTGGGAGGAGATCGGCCGGCGACTGCGAGAGGATCGACGCCTGGACGCCGTACCAATGCAGCGGCGACGACCACAGCGGCGGCTCGCCGAGCGCGCGGAGGAGTGAGCGCGCGTCGTCGACGAGATGCTCGACCTGCTCGGTCTCCTCGAGCCGTACTGCCGCGAGCCACAGTTCGCCGATGGGAAGCAGATTGAATAGATCAACGCTGCAGGACGAGAGGGTGCCTGCCGCGCCCGACCAAGCTCGACGCAGCTGGGCGAGATCGCCGGAACGCCGAGCGAGACCCACGATCAGAGCATGCAGAAACAGTGCGTCACGCTCACGGAGGGGGCCGCGGACTACCTCCTGCGGTAGGTCTTCGAGAATCGCGTCCTGCCCGCGGACCATCGCGATCCAGGCGCCGAGAAGGTGAAGTCGCGCCCACGTGTGGCTGCTTGCGTCGTCGGCGGCGATCGCGGCCGTGACGACAGCGGCGGCCCGTTCATGGGCGCCGTTGTGCAGGAGTGCGAGAGCTACCAGCGCCGGGGCGGAATCAGGCTGGAATTCAGATGTGTCGGCTCCGCCGGGGAGCGAGAGTGCGCGCGACATCGTGTTGAGCGCACTCGGCGCGCTCCCGGTGACCGATTGCATCAGTCCGTTGGCCAGTGTGGTAGCGCCGACCGTCGAGCTCGACGGTGATCCGGTGTGTCCGGTGAGCGCGGCGTTCGCGTCATCGACCTTGCCGATGCCGAGGAAAGTGATTGCGACGAAGGGGGATTCGTTTCCGGTGCGCCCTGGCCCCAGCCAGGTGTAGAGATCTGCAGCGGCGCCGAGTTGGCCGCATGCTGCGGACGAAGCTGCGCGGATTCGCACCGCCGCAGCCAATCTCGCGTCGTCGAGATCGGGTGCGGCGATGACGGAATCGGCCAGACGGCAGGCAGTGTCGAGGTCACCACTGCGAGCCGAGACCTGGGCGTACAGCAGCGTGTCGGCCACGCCGAGAGGCTCGATCGAATTCACGCGGCGAAAGAGATCTGCCGCGACCGCCGGCGTGCTCGCCTCGACGGCGTCTCGTAGTACACCCGTGAGATCGCGGTGGCGGATTCCGGAGTCGAAAAGTCTTCGTGCTGCGTCGATATCGAGGGTTCTCGTGTGTGCGCGTGATTCGACGATTCTGATCAGCTCGCTGCGGATACGCCCGGTGCTCGTCGACTCGGCGAGCACGCTCGCGACGAGTGGTGATCGCGAACCGAACAGTCCGGTCGCCAGTGCCCGGTCGAATGCAGCTGTGAGGCTGAACTTCTCCTGTCCCAGATCGAGCTCGAAGGCGTCGATGTCCGGGACGGCGAGTGAAACTTCGAGGATCTCGCGCTCGATCGGATGCAGAGCGGTGACCTGGTGGAGGATGTGTGTGCGTATGGCGTTCGGCATTTCCGGGCGGCCTGCCGAGGCGGCGGTGAAGTACGCTTCGATCGCCCCGAAGGAACCACCGGACAGATGCTCGAGCGCCACCACGGCGCGGTCGTCGAGCGGGACTTTTCGCTCGGCCGCGATCTTCCGAATATCGTTTCGGTTCAACGGGTTCAGATGCAACACCGTGCCGAAACTCGAGATGTTCGAGTAGATCGGTGCGAGTGGTGGATCGATCCGATCGGAGGCTACGACAACTCCGAGGTCGTCACGTTGGACAAGCTCTTTCAGGGCACGGATTTCATCGGAGGTCAGAGCTTGCGCGTCCGCGATCACCACAATCGCGTCGGCGGGGACGTCATGCGTGACTGCGGTGACCACGGGCTTGTCACCCGATTCGATTCGCTTCCGTACAACCCTCGTCACTTGGGGCCGAGCGCTGGCATCGGTCCCGGTGACGAACAGGCGCAGTGGCGATGCAGTCAGGTCGACGTCGCGCAAAAGTCCTGCGATGAACGACGATTCGGTGCCGTTGTCACGGTTCATCGAAAGACCGCCGGTCAGCGGATCGGTGCGGTGACGCCGCCGACGACACCACCGACCACGTTTCCGACACCACCGACGACGTTACCGAGACCTCCGACCACGCCGCCGACTCCGTTGCCGACACCGTCGACCAGACCGCCGACTCCGTTTCCGATGCCGGTCGCAGCGTCACCGACACCGGTCCCGACGCCGGATCCAGGCGCGGGTGCGGGTGCTGGTGCCGGGGCGGGAGCGGGTGCGGGCGCCGGGGCGCCGGGTGCGGCAGGTGCAGGCGCCGACGGAGCGGTCTCGCCCGGTGCGGGCGAGGATCCCGCCGGTGCGCCGGCAACCGGAACTGCCCCCGGCGCCGTCGTAGAGCCGCCTGCGGCAGCAGGAGAACCGGGCTGATTGCTTCGAGTGCCGTTGTTCGCAGTCGTGGATCCGGTGCCTGCCGCTTCCGCTGCCGTGGTGCTGCCGGGAGTAGAGCCCGCGGTGGTCGATGCGGTCGAGGAGGTGGACTCGCTGGTGGTGTTCGCCGAACTGGACGGAACGTTGATCTTGTCCATGGCAGTTCCGATTCCGAGCCCGCCTGCGGCGAGCACGATGAATGCTCCCACCACTGCAGCAACTACGCCGACCCTCGACGAGCGTCGAGTCGCCGTGTTCTCTTCTTCGGTCGGCTCGGCAAGCAACGGAGTGGAGAAGGCGGGAACTGGTGCGGGCTTGCGAGACGGCTCGGCGGGAATCACTGCAGTGGCGGCGGCCGGTACTTGCGAGTCTCTGGCGTCGAGTGCGAGGGCCGCGGCGCCGGACGCCGCGCACGACGCTGGATCGGCGTCGGCGATCACCGGGACACGAAGCTCTGCGGACAGTAGTTCGGCGACAAGGGGAATTGACGAGCTTCCGCCGGCCAGGACAACCTGATTGACGTCACTGGACTCGACGCCGGCAGATCGCAGGCTTTCGCGAACCAATGCCACCGATTCGGTGAGGGCGGGCCGGATCAGATCTTCGAGTTCGGAACGAACGAGTCGAACGTCGCTGACGGCACCGGGAAGCGCCACGCGGGCAACGGTTTCCGTCTCGGTGGAAAGTTCCTCCTTGGCTGCGCGGGCATGCTCGCGCAGAGTTTCCAGCGCTGCAATCGTCTCGGGTGCAAAGGGATCAAGGGTTGCGAACTGGTCGGAAACCGCATCGAGCAGGTGAACGGTGACGAGGTGATCGAATTCGTCGCCGCCGATGTCCTCGCTGCGCAGCGGCTTACCGAAGATCTCGCTTCGTCCGTCGGTCGTGGACATCATCGTGACGTCGAGCGAGCGAGCACCGAGGTCGTAGACGACGGTCAGACCGTCGCTGACGACAGTTCCGGAAGCGGCGAGCCACGCCATGACGGCTGCGGGTTCGGCGACGAGAGTCGCCCCGTGAATTCCGGCGTCGTCCAGAGCGGACTCCATGGTGCGTGCTGTGTGGCGGTTCCACCCCACCGGGTGAGCCAGGACGACAGTTGGCCCTTCGTTACCGCCTGCCTGGTCTACCAGTGCGCCGACCGCTGTCGCCGCGAGAGCCTCGCCGCCGTACTCGGTACCGTCGGCGGCAAGTATCGGAATCGGGTCCCCGACGCGCTCGACAAATCCGGTGATGACGGATCCGTCGTCCAATTGCAGCGCACTGGGTAAGCGGACCTGTTGCGTTTCACCGGTCGAGCCGTCGGTGACAGCTACGAGAGTGGCCGAACCGATGCTGATGCCGAGCCCTGCCGCCATGAACGAACTCCCCTGGTCGTGGGCGACAGAAGGACTGTCGCGGTTGTCTGCGATGTCGGTTTCAGGACCTAGATCGTTACCGGATCGGAGGCGTCGCGACGAAGTAGGGGACCGATCCCCTAATCGGGGCAAATCCCCTATTTCGACCGGGCGTAGCCCAATGGGGGGGCTTCCCCACCTGTCCCTGGAGAAGAGGGGGGTGCTCCCCGTTGGCCCCAGTCGCAAAAGTTCTTAGCGTTGATTCCACTCGCTACCTCTGGCAGCGCACCAGTTTCCGGACCACCGGCAACTACCCACCGGCAACAACCCGGTCAACGAACTTCAGGAGAACCCGCCATGGCAACGAACGCCGTACTCGAATTCATCCTCGGGCTACTTCGTGACGACGAGGCAGCTGCCAACTACTGCGCCAACCCGACCGCGGCACTCGATGCTGCCGGTCTGTGCGACGTCAGCCCCGCCGACATCGTCGCGGTCGCTCCGCTGGTCGCCGAGTCCGGACTCTTTGCCGGTGGCGGCGCCGACCTGTCCGCGATCGTCAACGCCGGTGCGTCCGCTGCCGGTGCAATCGGCGGCGGTCTCGGACTCGGCGGTGGTCTCGGTGGTGGACTCACCGGTGGTCTCGGTGGTGGGCTCGGCGGCAGCCTGGGTCTCGGCGCCGGTGCAGGAATCGGAGTCGGAGGCGCCCTCGGCGGCCAGTTTGACCTGGTCGGCGACTTCGCAGCAGCCCTCAGCGCTGCGCTTGCCATCGGTGGCGAGATCAGTGCCGAACTCGGCGCAGCCTTCGGCGCTGTGATCGAAGCCGGTCTCGGTTTGGGCGGCGCACTCGATCTCGAAGGAGCTCTCGATCTGGGCGCACAGCTCAGCGCGGCTCTGGGCGGCGCCCTCGGTGTGACCGGCGGCCTGACTGCGGAGCTGGGAGCAGCCCTCGACGCCGCGATCGGCGCAGTCGGCGGACTCGACCTGACGGCAGGGCTCAGCGGAGCTCTCGCACCCGTCTTCGCCATCGGTGGTGACCTCGGAGCCGATCTCGGCCTGGCTCTCGGTGGACTCCTCGGCGGCGCAGCAGACCTCAGCGGTCTCCTTGACATCGGCGGCGAACTGGGCGCGAGCCTGACCGGCGCACTGGAATCCGCTCTTGCACTCGGCGGCGGCCTGGATCTCGCCGGCGCTCTGACAGGCGACCTCAGCACGGCATTGTCCGGCGCGCTCTCGGGCGTCCTGGGAGCCGGCGGCACGATCGGCGCCGATCTGGGTGCATCGCTCGGTGGCGTCCTCGGCGCGATCACGGATGTCAGCGTTCTCACCGATATCGCGGGCGGCCTCGATCTCGGTGCTGCCCTGAGTGGCGCCCTCGGCGGAGCACTCGGCGTCGGCGGCGGTCTGGAAACTGCATTGGGCGGCGCACTCGACGCAGCACTGGGTCTCGGCGGCGGACTCGACCTCGACGCCGTACTCGGCGGCGGCGCAGACCTCGGCGCGCAGCTCAGCGCGGCACTCTCCGGCGCCCTCGGTGCCGGGGGAACGGTCGGAGCCGACCTTGGTGGCGCACTCGGTGGACTGCTCGGGGGAGCACTCGACCTCGAAGGTGGTCTCGGCGCAGACCTCGCGGCAGCTCTGGGCGGAGGCGCGAATCTGTCGACGGCCCTCGAGGGTGTTCTCGGTTCGGCACTCGGCGTCGATGCCGGGCTCGCGGGCGGGCTCGGCGGCGCTCTCGACGCAGCGCTGGGCGCAGGCGGACTTACCGGAATCGACCTCGGTGGTGCACTCGGTCTGGGCGGTGAAGCAGGCTTGGCAGCCGGTGTCGCTGCAGCTCTCGACACCGCCCTCGCAGGTGCAGGCGGCTTGGGTGCTGTCGGTTCCGTGGGCACGGACCTGACCGGCGCGCTGGACGGTGCGCTGGGCGCGGGCCTCGGGCTGGGGGGCTCTCTCGACAGCGTTCTCGGTGCCGAAGGTGCACTCGGTGGAGCGCTGGACACGGCACTGAACCTCGGCGGAATCGACACCGGTTCGATCGGTGCCGACTTGCCCTCCGTCGACCTCGGCGCTGTGAACCTCGGCCCGATCTCCGCTGAACTGCCTTCCGTCGACCTCGGAAGCATCGCGGCAGAAGGCCTGAACCTCGGCGGTGTGACCGGCGACCTCGGAGCAACTGTGGGCGGCGCGCTGGACGCAACAGCAGGTCTCGACGCGGCCACGAACGCTGCGGCCGGTTTGGGTGGGTCGCTCGGCGGCGCACTGAACGGCGTCACCGATCTCGGTGGATCGCTCGGCGGGGCTGTCGGAGCAGTCACCGACGTGACGGGTTCGATCGGTGCCGACGCAGCCGCAGCTGCCGGTGGCACAGTCGACGGCGGCGGTACCGTTGGCGGCGGCGGAGTCGCTGACCTGGGCGGATCCCTCGGTGGAGCAGTGAGCGGAGTGTCCGATCTGACGAGTTCGTTGACCGGTGCGCTGAACCCGTGGTCGTCGATCGATGCGACCGATGCTTTCGGTTCGGGTTCCACTTCGGGTCTGAGCGCCGATACCGAACACTCGCTCTTCGCCGAGGATTCGGTTGCAGCGCCGGTCGATCCCATCGACCCGGTAGCGGTTGTCGATCACCTGCATCCCTGATCTGCTGACGCAGGAACTGAAATCGGTCAAAATGACCTGATGTAACAAATCCGGCCCTGCGTGCGCTATGCGTTCGCAGGGCCGGATATTCGAGTCGGGAAGAATTGCGGGTCAACGTAGCTCATGAGTGATTCAGCGAGTCAGGTAAGCAGCCGGAAGGCGCGCGTCGCGTCGTCGACGGCGTCGTTGCTCGAACGAACAGCCGTCGTGGCGAAGGATTTCGGGCGCACGGATCTGGTGCGTCGACTCGAGAACGCTCAGGCGAGGGTCAACGACCCGCGTATTCGCATCGTGGTGGTCGGACCCCTCAAGCAGGGCAAGAGCCAGTTCGTCAATTCTCTGCTCGGCATCGACGTGTGCTCGGTCGGTGACGACGAGACCACGGCCGTGGCGACGGTAGTTCAGTACGCGGAGACCGCGGTCGCCGAACTGATTCTCGCCGATCCGGGTGCGGCGCCCATTCGGGTGCCCCTCCCGCTCGAGGAACTCATGGGGATCACCCCGGCCACGCCTCGCGCCGAAGGGCGTGAGGTTCTGCGTGTGGAAGTGGGTGTTCCCAGTCCGCTGTTGGCCGACGGTTTGGTTCTGATCGACACCCCCGGTGTCGGCGGTCATGGAAATCCTCATGCTGCAGGAACATTGGGATTGATCACTGCGGCCGATGCAGTGTTGGTTCTGTCGGACTCCAGCCAGGAGTTCACCGAACCGGAGCTGGGATTCATCCGCCAGGTCGTCAATCTGTGTCCTGCGGTAGCCGGGCTGATCAGCAAGACCGATCTGTACCCGCACTGGCGGCAGATCCTCGACGCCGATCGCGGACATCTCCAGCGTGCCGGGTTGGATCTGCCGCTCATTCCGATCTCCTCGGTACTGCGCTCGCACGCGCTGAGGCTGGGGGACAAGGAACTCGAAGCGGAATCCGGATTTTTGGACCTCTATCAGTTCTTGCGGGACAACGTCGTTGCGCGTGCCGAATCGAATACTCGACGCGCAGTTGCGATGGATGTGCGTTCTGCGGCAGCGCATCTGACGTTGGAGATGGGCAGTGAGCTTGCGGCGCTGAAGGATCCGTCGACCGCTCAGGCAGCGGTCGCGGGACTGCAGCGTGCCCGGGCAGCGGCCGAGGAACTGCACAAGAAGACCTCACTGTGGCAGCAGAGCCTCGGTGACGGCATCGCAGACCTCGCCGCCGACATCGATCACGACCTCCGGGACCGGTTGCGCCGGGTGACCCGCCAGGCCGAGGAGACGGTCGACGAAGGCGATCCCGGTAAGGACTGGGACGTCGTGGGGGAGTGGCTCGAACAGGAGATCGCCACCGCGATCGGTGACAACTTCGTGTGGGCGCATGATCGCGCACAGTGGCTGGCAGAAGTTGTGGCGCAGCACTTTGCGGAGACCGGTGACGTCGCGCTCCCGCATCTCGACGTCGCCGACACCGACGGTTTCCTGGAACCGGTCGGTGCATTGGCGGACCTCGAATCCGGCCGAATCGGCATCACTCAGAAAGTCCTGGTCGGCATGCGCGGCTCGTACGGCGGCGTGCTCATGTTCGGCTTGATCACCACGATGATGGGCATGGCTCTGGTCAACCCGATCTCCATCGGCGCCGGGGTTCTGCTGGGCACCAAGGCTTATCGTGAAGACAAGCAGGCTCAGGTGCTCAAGCGTCGCGCTGAGGCGAAAGCGGCTATCCGACGGTTTGCCGACGACGTCAGCTTCCAGGTGGGCAAGGAGTCGAAGGACCGCCTGCGCCTGGTGCAGCGACTCCTGCGGGATCACTTCACCGACATCGCCGAGCAGGCGCTGCGCTCGATCAACGAATCCCTCCGCGCCACTCAGGAAGCCGCGCAGTTGGAATCGAGTGAACATGCCGCTCGGATCAAGCGTCTGGAGACCGACATGCGCGTCGTCGCGGAGCTCGACGCCGTTGCCGGAACGCTGATCGGCGAAACTCCCGCTCCTGCCTCGGCAAAGGTGACCAACGCATGAATGCCACGACCACCGTGACCGCAGTGGAGTCGGCACACGCCCTGATCGACCACGCCAGACGTGCCTACGCCGATCAGCCGCAGACGCGCGCCCAGTTGGAAGAATGTGCGGCCAGGCTCGACGAGCCACTCCGGGTGGCGCTCGCCGGCTCCCTCAAAGCGGGTAAGTCGACGCTGCTCAATTCGCTTGTCGGACAGGATATAGCGCCTACCGACGCGACGGAATGCACACGCGTCGTCACCTGGTATCGGAACGCGACGACGCCGCAGGTGACCGCGACGGCCGAGAACGGTGCCGAGTTCAACGTGCCGGTGACGCGCCGCGACGGCAGGCTCACGTTCGATCTGGGCGAGTACACCGCAGACTCGGTGGACCGCATCGACGTCGACTGGCCGTCTTCGGCATTGGCTCGTACGACGATCATCGACACACCGGGCACCTCGTCGCTCTCGACCGAGGTCTCGGCCCGCACCTGGGACATGCTCGTTCCCGACGGTGAGGCACCGGGCGCGGATGCAGTGGTCTACCTCTTGCGGGCTCTCAACGCCAGTGACATGCAGTTCCTCGGGAAGATCGCGGATCACGTGGGCGGAGAATCCGGGCCACTCGGAGTGATCGGAGTGCTCTCGCGTGCCGATGAGGTCGGCGCAGGCAGGCTCGACGCGTTGTCTTCGGCGAAGGACGTCGCGGCGCGATTCGCCGAGGAGTTGGAGCGAACCGGCCTGTGCCAGTCGGTGGTTCCGGTGGCAGGTCTACTCGCGCTCGCTGCTCGGACGATGAGGCAGAGCGAGTTCGCGGCCTTCTCGGCGCTCGCGCAGGTTCCGGCCGAGGATCTGAGCCTTGCACTGCTCTCCGCGGATCGCTTTGCCAGGCAGGACAGTCCGCTGCCGGTCGATGCGGCGATGCGGGCGCAATTGGCCGATCGGTTCGGGCTCTTCGGAATTCGCCTCGCCGTGACGTCGATCAAGTTGGGGGCGACCGATTCACCGTCCCTGGCGGCCGAATTGTTGGAGCGCAGCGGCCTGGACGAACTGCGTCAGGTGATCGACGTTCAATTCGGGCAGCGGGCAGATCAGCTCAAATCGCACACGGCGCTGGTGACGCTGGGAAGAATCCTCGAAGCCGATCCGAGCGAGGAAGGCGATCAGATCGCGGCGGAGGCGCAACGGTTGCTTGCCGATGTTCACGGCTTTCACGAACTTCGCCTGCTCGGGCGTCTTCGTTCGGTACACACGGATCTGCCACCCGACGACCTGGCACAACTGCAAAGACTGATCGGCGGCTACGGAATCCGGGCCAGTGACCGGTTGGGCTGCGAACCGGAAGAATCGCCGGAGGTGCAGCGTGCGCGGGCCACGGCGGCTGTCCGCAGATGGCGCGAGTTGTCCAGACATCCGCTCTTCGACAGGTTCACCTCGCGCGCCTGCCTGGTCGCCGCCCGCAGCGCCGAGGGCGTCCTGGCTGAAATTGTGCCCGAATAGGGACCCGTTCACTATGCGAGCGCCGGACGAGGGTTCTATCTTGAGTTCGGGATGATCCGGACATAACTCCCAGGTTCGGGTCCCACCTCGATGGGAGCACGCGCATGGCGAGTGACATCAAGTCCGCTTCACCGGATCGAGCCACCCTCGTCCTGGGGACGCTCATCCTGGTCGCTGCGGTCGCGAACCTCAATCTCTCGGTCGCGAATGTCGCTTTGCCCGATATCGGGCGGGCTTTCGACGCCAGTCAGACGCAACTGAACCTGATCGCGGTCGGCTACTCGCTGGGCCTGGCCGGAACGGTGCTCTACCTGGGGGCCTTGGGAGACCGATACGGCCGCAAGATGTTGCTGGTCACCGGCATGGCGCTGTCCATTCCGGCGTCGATCGTGGCGGGATTCGCCGGGAACTTCGAAGTGCTGTTCCTCGCTCGGATAGTCGGAGGCGTCTCGGCAGGTCTGGCGTTCCCGACCACGCTGGCAATCATCACGGCGTTGTGGGCCGGACCGGCACGAACCAAGGCGATTGCCATGTGGTCGGCAATCGGTGGCGCGATTTCAGCACTCGGTCCGATCGTCTCGGGGGCGCTGCTCGAGCAGTTTCACTGGGGTTCGGTCTTCTTCGTCACCCTTCCCTTGGCCCTTGTGGCACTGATCTGTTCCCTGGTGTTGGTTCCCGCTCACGTCAACGAGACGACCGAGCGAGTCGATCACCTCGGCGGCATAGTGTCGATCGTCTTCATCGGGGCTCTGGTGTTGTCCATCAACTTTGCGCCGGTGAAGGGTTCGGGCACGTTGGCTCTGGTGCTCGGGGCGATAGCAGTTGTCGCGGGTATCGGGTTCTTCCTGCAACAGCGACGCGCGGCCAATCCGCTGTTCGATCTTCACGTAGCTGCGCGCCCGACCTTCTGGGTCGCGGCGGTGGGTGGGTTGGTCGTGTTCGGTTCGCTCATGGGCGCGATGTTCATCGGCCAGCAGTTCCTGCAGAACGTCCTCGGGTACTCGACGCTGGCAGCCGGTGCGGCGATCATTCCGGCTGCGCTGGCGATGGTGATCGTTGCGCCGCGCTCGGCGACCATGATCGAAAGGTACGGCGCCCGCGTCACGCTGCTCGCCGGCTACCTGTTCGTGGTTCTCGGGTTGTTCGTCGCGCTGTTCCTGTGGAACGAAAGCACACACTATTGGCAGGTCGCGCTGGCCTATGCGCTTGTCGGCATCGGCGTCGGTCTGGCCGGTACACCGGCATCGCGTTCGCTGACCGGATCCGTTCCCGTGCACCGCGCTGGTATGGCGTCGGGAACCTCGGACCTGCAACGCGACCTGGGCGGCGCCATCATGCAGTCGATTCTCGGCGGAATACTCACGGCCGGGTACGCAAAATCGTTGGGAAATGCGATCTCGTCCTCGCCGAACGCATCCGAAGTGACTCCCGAAACTCAGGCCGCGCTCACCAAATCCTTCTCCAGCGCCGAAGTTCTCGCGGAACGCTACCCGCAATACGCGGACCAAATCATGACCGCCGCCAAAAACGCCTTCCTGGACGGGGATACAAACGCCTACATCGCGGCGATCATCATCGTGTGTGCCGGTGCCGCGGTGGTGACGTTCTTCTATCCGCGTCGCGAGCGCGAACGAGTCCTGCTGGCGCAGTACGCGGCGGAATCCGATCTAGCCGCGGAGAAGAGTTGAGCGCGCTCTGGTAGTGATGAGGGATGCCACAGCTACTTCACATCGATTCGTCCGCCGAACTCCACCACTCGACCTCACGTGATCTGACCGCACTGTTCGCTCAGCAGTGGTCGAAGAACAGTCCGGATCACACGACGGTGACGTTGGACCTGCACCGGGATCCCTTGCCGCACCTCGCGGACGCGGCCCTGCACTATGCACCACGCTTGCGAGTCGAGGGCGAGATTCCGGATCCCGCCGCGGAAGCACTCCAGGCTCGGGTCATCGAGCAACTTACCGCTGCAGACGTCGTCGTGATCGGTGCGCCGATGTACAACTGGTCGATCCCGTCCACGTTGAAGGCGTGGATCGACTACGTACACGTCCTGGGGACTACGGTGCCTTTCGACACGCGTACTCAGCCTCTGGCAGGTAAGCCGGTGGTGATCGTCTCCAGCCGCGGAAACACCTATGCGCCGGGCTCGGGAAACGAGGCCAACGATCACACCGTCCCGCCACTCGTTCAGGTGCTCGGGGTGTCGATGGGAATGGATGTCTCCGTCATCACCGCGGAACTGACTTTGGCGCAACGTATTCCGGCGATGGCACCTCTGATCGAGCAGGGTGACGCGAGCCTGCGTGCTGCCCGGGAGTCGTTGACCGAGCTGGCCCGTACCTTGGGGGCCTGATCAAGAAGTTCGACCGGGTTCAGGTGAGAGACGAGATCATCGACGCCACGTCTGACGGTTCTACGTCGTAACCGGGGAAATAGCAGCACACTTCGTCGGCATGTTCGCCGAACCGCCGCCGAATCTCGGTGGCGCACTCTTCGGGAGTGCCGACGACGGCGAGTGTGGTCAGCATCGGATCGGTGATCAGCGACGCCATCTCGGTGTAGCCACCTCGCTTCGACAGGGCATTGAGTTCCGGTTGGACCTCGCCCCACCCTTCGACGTCGAGCACCGGACGGTATGCGGGCGTCGAACCGTAGAACGAGAGCAGGGCTCGGACGCCTCTGGCGGCCGCGGCAAGTTGATCGTCGCCGCGGCCGACGCCGACGATGACTTGCGGGATGATCGTGAATTCGTCTCGGGTGCGGCCGGATTCGCGAAGACCGGCACCGACGGCCGGAAGTGTTCGTTCGAGGAAATGGCGTTGCGTGTGGAACGGCATGACCAATAGTCCGTCGGCCACCTCGGCAGCCGTCCTGGTCATCACCGGTCCGAGCGCACCCATCAGGATGGGCGGCGGCCCATAGGGGTTGGGGCCGGGATCGAACGTCGGAGGCATCAGCGTGTGGGTGAAGAACTCGCCGCGGAAGTTCAGCGTCGAGGTGTTCTCCCACGCAGTGAAGATCGCCTTGACCGCTGCGACCGTCTCCTTCATGCGGGCCGCCGGACGCGACCACGTTGCGCTGTAGCGTTTTTCGATGTGCGGTTTGATCTGCGATCCGAGACCCAGTCGAAAGTGGCCGCGACTGAGCAACTGCAGGTCGTTGGCCGAATGCGCCAGATGCATGGGACTGCGGGGGAATGCGATGGCGACGTTGGTCATCAGGTCGAGGTCGACGGCCGATGCTGCTTCGACGAGCGGGAAGAACACGTCGTGTGGTCCCTCGAACGTGAACAGGCCACCGGCGCCGGTCTCCGCGAGTTCACGGCTACGAGCAGCGCCCGCGCCCGGCGCGGAGTCCAGTTGTACGTGAACCTTCATCGGCGTCCCCGCAGCCAGGTGCTGACACCGGGAGCGAACGGAGCGATCGCCGCCACCGCGACCAGGGCGCAGTAGAGAATCGGGCCCCATCTCAGAACTCCGGCGCCGATGTCTGCTGCGCCGTCGACCAGAGACATGAAGCCGAGTCCGGCCGCGATGCTCACGACTCCCACGATCGCCGTCATCACCCGCCCGGCGTTCTTGCGTGCGCGGAGGAGTTGAAGGCTCATGAGTGCGAGCAGGACCAGGACGAGAGCGCCGCCGCCGCTGCCCGCGAGTACGACGGTCACGGCATCGGAGATGTCGGTGGACGAGTATCCGGGATTGTCGCGCGCAGTCGATTCTTCGAGAGCCGACCGGACGTCGTCGAGGCTGGTGACTACCACTCCGGCGATTCCGGCCAGGACGACGAACGAGCCGATCCAGGCAGAGGTAGACAATGTCACGGCTTTGGGTGTCTCGTCGCTCGCTGCAGGTCGGAGCGGCCGAACCGAGACGTCGGGTCGCTCGGGTGCCGGGCGTGGAGGTGACGGGCGAGGAGGTCGCGCGGGAGAATTGTCGGGATCGGTCACCGGCCGATCGTAGCCATTCGGAGAGATACGGAAGTGATGTGGCGCACTTTTCCGGCTTTTCGGGGAAGGCGGGAACAAATCTACGTGGGCTGTAGTTGACCATTTCGACAAGCTTGAGCGCCCTCGGCTCAACTTCAAGTTGACTCCCGGCCACGGTCGGAGGCAAACTTGAGCGGAGGACGCTCACCAAGCGAAAAACTCGCGGTCATGTTCGAGATCAACCACTCGGGCAGAGAACCGCAGAACGAAAGGTAGGAACACTATGGCTCGTGCAGTCGGTATCGATCTCGGTACGACCAACTCGGTAGTTGCAGTGCTGGAGGGCGGCGAGCCCGTAGTGGTCGCCAACGCCGAAGGCTCACGTACCACCCCCTCGGTGGTCGCATTTGCCAAGAACGGCGAGGTTCTCGTCGGTCAGCCCGCGAAGAACCAGGCAGTCACGAACGTCGACCGCACCCTCCGCTCCGTCAAGCGCCACATCGGCACTGACTGGAACGTGGAAATCGACGGCAAGAAGTACACGCCGCAGGAAATCAGCGCCCGCACGCTCATGAAGCTCAAGCGTGACGCGGAGGCTTACCTCGGCGAAGACATCACCGACGCCGTCATCACCGTCCCCGCGTACTTCGAGGACGCACAGCGTCAGGCAACCAAGGAAGCCGGCCAGATCGCCGGCCTCAACGTCCTTCGTATCGTCAACGAGCCCACCGCGGCTGCACTGGCATACGGACTCGACAAGGGTGACACCGAGCAGACCATTCTGGTCTTCGACCTCGGTGGCGGCACCTTCGACGTCTCCCTGCTCGAAATCGGCGACGGTGTCGTCGAGGTTCGCGCAACCTCCGGTGACAACCACCTCGGTGGCGACGACTGGGACGAGCGCGTCGTCGCTTGGCTGGTCGACAAGTTCAAGGCTCAGAACGGCATCGATCTGACCAAGGACAAGATGGCCCTGCAGCGTCTGCGTGAGGCTGCGGAGAAGGCGAAGATCGAGCTCTCCAGCTCGCAGAGCACCTCCATCAACCTCCCGTACATCACGGTCGACGCGGACAAGAACCCGCTCTTCCTGGACGAGCAGCTCACCCGCAGCGAGTTCCAGAAGATCACCTCGGACCTGCTCGATCGCACTCGTGCGCCGTTCCAGGCAGTGATCAAGGACAGTGGAATCGCCGTCAAGGACATCGACCATGTCGTGCTCGTCGGTGGCTCCACCCGTATGCCGGCCGTCTCCGATCTGGTTCGTGAACTGACCGGTGGCCGTGAGCCCAACAAGGGCGTCAACCCGGACGAGGTCGTCGCCGTCGGCGCCGCACTCCAGGCCGGTGTGCTCAAGGGTGAGGTCAAGGACGTTCTGCTCCTCGACGTCACGCCGCTTTCCCTCGGCATCGAAACCAAGGGTGGCGTGATGACCAAGCTCATCGAGCGCAACACCACGATCCCCACGAAGCGTTCCGAGACCTTCACCACCGCTGACGACAACCAGCCTTCGGTGCAGATCCAGGTCTTCCAGGGTGAGCGCGAAATCGCTTCGCACAACAAGCTGCTCGGCTCCTTCGAGCTCACCGATCTGCCGCCCGCCCCGCGTGGCGTTCCGCAGATCGAGGTCACCTTCGACATCGACGCCAACGGCATCGTGCACGTGACGGCGAAGGACAAGGGCACCGGCAAGGAAAACACGATCAAGATCCAGGACGGCTCCGGTCTGTCCAAGGAAGAGATCGAGCGCATGGTCAAGGACGCCGAGGCTCACGCCGAGGAAGACAAGGCCCGTCGCGAAGAGGCAGAGGTTCGCAACCAGGCCGAGTCGCTGGTCCACCAGACGGAGAAGTTCGTCAAGGAGCAGCGTGAAGGTGAGAACGCGGGCAAGGTCTCCGAGGAGATCCTGACCAAGGTCGAGGCAGCGGTCAAGGACGTCAACGACGCCCTGGCAGGCACCGACATCGCTGCAGTGAAGACCGCAGTGGAGAAGCTGGGCACCGAGTCGCAGGCTCTGGGCCAGGCCATCTACGAGGCTTCCGCTGCAAACGAGGCCGGAAACACCGACGGCGCAGGCAATGACGACGACGTCGTCGACGCCGAGGTTGTCGACGAGCCCACCGACTCGGACAAGAAGTGACCTCGGACAACCCCGAGAACAACCCGGTCGACCCCGAGACCGGTGCACAGGGAGAGGCGGCGGGGGAATCCCTGCCGCAGCTCGACTCGGAAGACACAGGGGTAGTTCAGGAAGCAGAGTCGATCGTGGAGGAAGCATCCGCCACCGATCAGCTCGCCGAACGGACTGCGGATCTGCAGCGACTTCAGGCGGAGTTCACCAACTACCGTCGTCGCGTCGAGCGTGACAAGCAGGTCATCAAGGAAACCGCGCGGGCTTCGGTCATCACCGAGCTCATCGGAATTCTCGACGACCTGGATCGCGCTCGGGCACACGGTGACCTCGAATCGGGTCCACTGCGTGCACTCGCAGACAAACTCAACACGACCCTGACGGGTCTGGGTTTGACCGACTTCGGTAGCGAGGGTGACGATTTCGATCCCGCACTCCACGAAGCGGTGCAACATGAAGGCGAAGGCCACGACCCGGTACTCGGGACGGTCATGCGCAAGGGATACAAGCTCGGCGACCGGGTCCTTCGGACCGCAATGGTGGCCGTGACGGACCGGGTAGGCGACAAGCCTGCAGACGGTTCAGAACAAGAAGCGAAGTAACAGTGAGAGGAGGAGACGCCCAGTGAGTCAACGGGAGTGGATCGAGAAGGACTTCTACAAGGAGCTGGGCGTCTCGTCCACCGCGACGGCCGACGAAATCAAGAAGGCGTATCGCAAGCTGGCTCGGGATCTTCATCCCGACGCCAACCCTGACGATGCGAAGGCCGAAGAGCGTTTCAAGTCCGTCAGTGAAGCTCATGCCGTTCTGTCTGATCCGGACAAGCGCAAGGAGTACGACGAGGCTCGGCGCCTCTTTGCCAGCGGCGGCTTCGGCCCCCGCGCGCAGGGCGGCGGCGGATTCAACCCCGGCGCTGGTGGTTTCGACATCAACGACCTGTTCGGCGGCGGGGCCGGTGGGCAGGACTCGGGTCTCGGAGACATCTTCGGCGGATTGTTCAACCGCGGGGGAGCGGGCCAGCGAACAGCTGCGCCCAACCGCCCGCGTCGAGGCAAGGATCTCGAGACCGAGACGACGCTCGCCTTCCGTGAAGCAGCGCTCGGTGTCACCGTCCCTCTTCGTCTGACCAGCCCTACGTCGTGCACCACGTGTCACGGCAGCGGCGCAAAGCCAGGCACCAGCCCGCGAGTGTGCCCACATTGCAACGGAACCGGCGTGGTCAGCCGGAACCAGGGCGCCTTCGGATTCAGTGAGCCGTGTGACGATTGCCGGGGAACCGGCTCGATCATCGACTCGCCGTGTGAAGACTGCCACGGTAGCGGCGTCACCAATCGCACACGGACCATCACGGTTCGCGTGCCTGCCGGTGTGAGCGACGGTCAGAAGATCAGACTCAAGGGCAAGGGCGAAGCGGGACTCCGCGGCGCTCCGGCCGGCGACCTGTTCGTCAACATCCGCGTCAAGCCGGACAGTGTCTTCGGACGCAACGGCGACGACCTGACACTGACGGTTCCGGTGAGCTACGGCGAGCTGGTGCTGGGAACGACACTGTCCGTGCCGACTTTGGAAGGCCGTGTCGGAGTGAAGGTTCCGGCTGGAACGGTGGACGGACGCATTCTGCGAGTTCGCGGACGCGGTATCCCCAAGCGGCCGGACGGTGCCGGTGACCTTCTGGTCACGGTCAAGGTATCCGTTCCGCAGAAGTTGGACGACCCGGCGATCGAAGCGCTGAAAACCTATCTCGAAGCCGAGAAGGCGAGCGGGTTCGATCCACGGGCCGGGTGGGCCGGTGCATGATGACAGAGCGACCGCAGAATCAATGGGATGCGACGGTCGATCCTGACGCTCAGATCTTCGTGATCTCGGTGGCAGCCGAGTTGGCCGGAATGCACGCGCAGACTTTGCGTAACTACGACCGACTCGGGTTGGTCACCCCGCATCGAACCACCGGTGGCGGACGACGCTACTCCCCGCGCGATGTTGCGCTTCTTCGTGAAGTACAACGGCTTTCGCAGGACGAGGGAGTCAACCTTGCCGGAATCAAACGAATCATCGAACTGACCAACCAGGTCGAGGCTCTGCAGCATCGCGTCCGCGAATTGGCCGAGGAGATCGCGAAAGTCCATGCGGGCTATCGCCGGGATCTCGTGCCGATTCCGCGCAACAACGCGTTGGTGGTCTGGAAGCCCCGCAACCAGCGATAGTCGGACCTTTACACAAACGGCTCCACGCCCTGTCGGATTCATTTCGTCGAATCCGCCAGGGCGTGGAGCCGTTTCGGCGTTTCCACCCAGCGGGAAGAGATCTGTCGACGCCGCCTCAATGTGCATAGCGTCCGCTTCCATGACTCCACTTTTCAGCGTTTGACGTTATCCAGATCACATTCTATGCTCCATCCCAAGCAACTGCTTGCTAGATCATCAAGCGGGTGCTTGGTTGGCTGGTGCTCGAAATCAGGCACGTCCACCGGCCGATCATTCTTTCGTCAGGTATTCGCCTGACGTTCGGTGCATACATGTGTTCTAGGAGTGCAGACATGAATCGTCGGCCCATTCTTGTTGCGGCAGTTGCCGTGACGGCTCTGGCTCTTGCAGGGTGCAGTGGTTCTTCGGAGTCCGACGGAGGTGCGGACTCGCCCTACCGTGTGCTGCTGACCGGCGGGATCAGTGCACAGGGAGTCCTCGCGGCTAATTCGCAGACCTCGCTGCTCGCCACCAAGGCGGGCGTTCAGGTCCAGAACGAAGCCGGGGGGATCGGTGGCCGTCAGATCGAGCTCACTACGGTGGACGACGCGGGTGACGCAACCATCGCCGTCACCAAGCTGCGCGAAGCCATCAATTCGGGGAACAAGCCTGACCTCTACCTGAACTCGGGTCCGTCGTCGATCGCGGCTGCGGTTCTGCCGATCCTCAAGCAGAACAACATTCTCTCGATGAGCATGGCTCCCTCGCCCGATTCGACGGACCCCTCGAAGTTCCCGCTCAACTTCGATCTGGCTCCGGGTGCGACCGATACCGCTCGCGGAATTTCCGAGTACGCGAAGTCCAAGGGTTACAGCAGCGTCGGAGTCTTGCACGGCAGCACCGCTTACGGTGAGCTGTTCGGCGAAGAAATGACCAGTGCTTTGCAATCCGCAGGTCTGAAGGCCGCCGGTAACGAGGAGTACGACGCCGCCGCTTTGGACATGACGGCGCAGTTGCAGTCGCTCAAGAATTCGGGTGCCGCGGCAATCGCCTTGGATGCGTACGGCGCTCCTCTCGGATACGTGTTGCAAAGCCTCGAGCGACTCGGCTGGGACGTGCCGCTGGTCGGAAACACCTCGGTGTCTGCCACCAACCTGATCGCGAATGATCCGCCGGCCGGTGTGCTCGGCACCCCGCAGGTGAAGAACCTGGTGACGCAGGTGTTCAGCAGCACGGTGTTCGATCCGAACAACGCACTCGTCAACACGATGGTGGACACGATGGCTTCGCTGGGCTCCATCCCGTCGACGCTGATCCTCGCGGACAACCACGACGCTTTCCCCCTCGTCGCGGCGGCAGCGGAGAAGGTCGGCAGTTCGACCGATCCGAAGAAGCTCGCCGAAGCACTGGAAACCACTGAGGTCCAGGAGAATGCCAAGACCGCATTCCTCTCGCGCTACAACTTCAGCTCCGACAACCACGGCCCGAACCCGGACACCAGCGAGCTGAAGTTCATCAGCCCGACGAAGATCCTCAACGGTCAGTTCGGAAACCCGGCTGCGTCATGACCATTCTGTGGTCCGGATTGGCGCTCGGCGCGGTTTACGTGCTGGTTGCCATCGGGTACAACATCGTTTTCGTTTCCTCCAACACATTCAACTTCGCTCAAGCTCAGCTGATGATGGTGGGCACCTTTGTCGCCTACACGGGTCTGGTGACCCTGAAACTCCCCGTTCTCGTGGTGGCCGTCATGGCTACCGTGACCGTGATGCTCCTCGCCTCGGTCGAGGAGATCGTCGCGATCAGACCGGTGGCCGATCACCAGAACCAGTTGGTCACGACGTTGGGTGTCGCAACTCTGCTCAACGGCGCCACTCAATTGATCTGGGGTAGTGAACCTCTCACGGTTCCGTTCTTCGGATCGAACGAACCGATCACCCTGCTCGGCGGCCGTACCTACCCGGTCGAGATCGCTCTGCTGGTTGCGGCGATCGCACTGGTCGTCGGGTTGAGTTACGTCTCGAAGAAAACGATGACGGGTCTGGCTCTGATCGGCATCTCCGAGGATCGTGAAGCGGCGATGCTGCGAGGAGTCAACGTACGACGGTTGGCACTGGGAGCGTTTGCCTTCTCGGGTGCCTTGGCCGGTGTCCTCGGACTCTTCGTCGGCCCCAAGACGTTTGCAGTTGCGACGTTGGGTGCAGCGTTGGCCCTCAAGGGATTCGTGGCGTTGGCGATCGGCGGGTTCGGCTCTCTGCCTGGCGCTTTGATCGGCGGTCTGACCGTCGGCCTGGTGGAATCGTTCACCGCCCTGTGGGCGGGAAGTCAGTACAGCAATATCGCCGTCTTCACGGTGCTGATCGTCATCTTGATGGTCAAACCGGCTGGACTGTTCGGCAATGTCCGAGAACGGGTGGTGTGAGATGGTAAGTGCGTGGCGGACTTTCCGTTCCCTACCGAGCTGGATCATCCCACTCGTCCTGGCCGTGGTGATCCTGCTGCTGCCCGTGATGGGACTCGACCTGTCGACATCACGTCAGATTCAATTGGCCTGCATCCTGGCACTTGTGGTCAGTGGCCTGAACTTGAGCCTCGGCTTTGCCGGTGAACTGGCACTCGGCCAGGCAGCGATGTACGCGGCCGGTGCCTACACCGCGGGTCTGATGTCCCAGGCAGGTCACACCGACATTCTGCTTCAGCTTGCTGCCTCCGGAGCAGTGGCACTGGCGGTCGGAATCCTGACCGGTGTTCCCGGTCTGCGCCTGGGCAACTGGTCCCTGGCGATGACGTCGTTCTTCCTGGTTCTGCTGGTACCGGACGTACTGGCGATCTTCGGTGGCAAGACCGGCGGCCGAAACGGCCTCACCGGTATGGAGCCGCCGACGTTCTTCGGTTCCGAACTCGACACCCAGCAGTACTACATGGTGGTCGTCGTCGTGACCGTGCTCTGGTTCGCGGTGATGCGTAACCTGGTGGTCTCGCGGCACGGCATCGCGTTCCGCACGCTCAAGCAGTCGCCGGTTCTGGCGTCGTCGCAGGGTGTATCGGTGTACCGGATGAAGCTGCTCGGTTATGCCATCGGTGCGTTCCCCGCCGGTCTGGCGGGTGCGCTGTTCGCCAACACCGACCTGTTCATCTCGCCGGAAGCCTTCGGGTTCACCTTTGCCACAGCAGTTCTGGCGGCGTCGATCCTCGGCGGTGCGGCAAGTGTGTACGGCGCCGTGGTCGGTGCCGCGATCATGCAGCTCGGTCCCAACCAGTCGACGGCGTTCCAGGAGTATTCGCTGATCTTCTACGGCGGCTTCCTGATCATCGGCGGTGTGCTTCTCTCCGGGGGTTTGACCAAGGTCGGGCGAGCGATCGTCTCGAAACTCGATCGCAAGGCCGGCCTGGGCGTAGTCACCGCAAAGGAAAACAGCGGTGGGACACCGGAACTGGCGCCGATCAACGGAGCACGGTTGGTGGTCGACGGAGTGTCCAAAGCGTTCGGTGGCAACCAGGCGCTCAATGCGGCAACCCTGACCGCAGAGGCCGGTAAGGTCACCGCGTTGATCGGGCCCAACGGTTCGGGTAAGACGACCATGCTCAACATGATCTGCGGCTTCTACACCGCAGATGCGGGCGTGATCACGATCGGTGACACGGTGGTCTCGCAGTCGTCGCCGCACAAGGTGGCGCGCGTGGGTGTGGCGCGCACGTTCCAAACTCCGACGATTCCGGAAAACATCACGGTTCTGGAAGCTGTTGCATCCGGACGTTATTCGGTGCACCGAGCGTCGATGGCGTCGGCTGTGCTTCGCCTGCCCAGCTTCCGCAGGATCGCGAAGGCCGACATCGTCGAGGCCGAGCGTGTCTTCGAACTCGTGGGGATGTCGCACTTGCGCAACGAGATCGCGACGTCGCTGCCCCTGGGGATGCGTCGCATGCTCGAGGTTGCTCGCGCCGTCATCGCCGAACCGAGGGTCGTCCTCTTCGACGAGGTGGCCTCGGGCCTCGACGAGGACGAACTCGAACGCCTGGCAGATCTGATCCGGGTACTGCGAGATGCCGGGGCGACAGTGGTGTTGGTGGAGCACAACTTCCGCCTCGTCCTCTCGCTGGCCGACGAGATAGTCGTGCTGGCGCAAGGGCAGGTGATCGCCACCGGCGATGCGGCAACCATCGAACATCACCCACGCGTCTTGAGCGAGTACCTCGGAGTCAAGTCCGGTGACGAAGAAGCACTTCTCGAAGAAATCGGCGCGGTAGACCATCAGACCAGTGAGGTGAAGTGATGGAACCGATTCTGAAGGTCCGAAACTTGCAGACCGGGTACGGCGATCTGCGCGTCGTCTGGGATGTCTCGTTCGACGTCTATCCCGGTCAGGTGACCGCCCTGCTCGGACGCAACGGCGCAGGCAAGACGAGCACGCTCCGTGCCCTGTCCGGCCTCAACAAGGTGGCCTCCGGAACCGTCGAGATGGACGGTGCCGACATCACCGGAGTCCCCGCGCACAAACGGGTACGACAGGGGATGGCGTACGTGCAGGAGGGCAAGCGGGTCTTCCACAAGCAGACCGTCGAGCAGAACCTCCTGCTGGGCGGGTACACCCGCAAGGCAAAGCGCGGCGAGCTTATGGAATCCGTCGAATCGATGTACGAGATGTTTCCGATCCTGGGGGAGAAGCGTTCGCTTCCCGCCGGTTCCATGTCGGGCGGTCAGCAGCAGATGCTCGCGATCGGCGCAGCGCTGATGGCGCAGCCGAGGTTGCTCCTTCTCGACGAACCTTCGGGCGGTCTCGCTCCCGTGATCGTCGGTGAGGTGATGGACCGCGTCCAACAACTCAAGGAAACCGGCCTGGCTGTTCTACTGGTCGAGCAGGCAGTCGAGGCCGCGATGAGCGTCGCCGATCATGTCACGGTCCTCGACAGCGGCAAGGTGGTTCTCGACGCCGATGCCAAGGACATCGACGACCTGGCAGTGCTCAAGGATGCGTATTTCGGACGCGTCTGAACTGCAATGACGGCTTCAGCCCGGCCACCTCGGCCGGGCTGAAGCCGTTTCCCGCTCCGTGGCACGGGCCCTAGCCGGCTCGGGGCCATCGATCTACCGTCCTGCAAACAACTCCCGCGAGAGGCAAACTCGATGACCACTGCTCCCGACGTGCTCGCCCCGGCGAAGCTCGGCCCGGTGACCCTTCGAAATCGAATCATCAAGTCCGCGACATTCGAAGGCAAAACTCCCGACGCCCTGGTCACCGACGAGCTGATCGAGTTCCATCGTCGCCCAGCCGCCGGCGGAGTCGGGATGTCCACCGTCGCGTATTGCGCCGTCGCACCGGAAGGGCGCACCGAATACGGCCAGCTCTGGATGCGGCCCGATGCCCTCCCCGGGCTTCGGCGGCTCACCGATGCCATTCACGCCGAAGGTGCTGCTGCGTCGGCGCAGCTCGGCCATGCCGGTCCCGTGGCGAATCAGAAGTCGACCGGACTGCCCGCGCTGGCACCGTCGAGTTCGTTCAATCCGTTGAGCATGAGGATGATTCGCACTGCCACGACAGCGGACATCACCAGAATTGCGGCCGCGCACGGGAGCGCTGCGCGACTTGCCGTCGAGGCAGGATTCGACGCCGTCGAGATCCACTTCGGTCACAACTATTTCGCGAGCTCGTTCCTGAGCCCGAAACTCAACCGTCGTAAGGACTCCTACGGCGGATCGCTGGAGAACCGGGCTCGCGTCGTACTCGAAACTGCACGCAGTGTGCGCGATGCCGTCGGTGACAAGGTCGCGATCTTGGCCAAGCTGAACATGGACGACGGTGTGCCAGGCGGATTCTGGGTGGACGAAGCAATCCAGGTGGCGCAGTGGCTCGAAGCATCCGGAAGCGTCGACGCGCTCGAGTTGACGATGGGCAGTTCACTGCTCAACCCGATGTACCTGTTCAAGGGCGATGCGCCGATCCGCGAGTTCGCCGCGGCGATGCCGCAACCTGTTCGACTCGGTGTGCAGTTGGTGGGGAAGAGCATGTTGCATACCTATCCGTACAAGCCGTTGTTCATGCTGGAAGAGGCTCGGCAGATTCGTGCTGCGGTGAAGTTGCCGCTCGTGCTGCTCGGGGGTGTCACGGACAAAGCGGGCATGGATACCGCAATGGCGGAAGGGTTCGAGTTCGTCGCCATGGCACGGGCGCTGCTCAGAGAACCGGATCTGATCAATCGGATCGCGGCCGAATCCGATACCCAATCACTGTGCATCCACTGCAACAAGTGCATGCCCACGATCTTCAGTGGCGCCCGCTGCGTGTTGGTCGAACGCGTCTGAGCTGGTCAGCGCACACCACGTCCCGACATCCATGCGGATACCGGGTCGTGGGCCGTAGCGGATCAAGTTCGTGGTTGCATCAACGCTTGGTTCAGTTCTGCGTGAAGACGTCGTAGGAGGCGTTCATCGTGGGGTAGCCGGTGGCCATGTAGTCGGTGAGGATGACGTGCGTCGGGTCGCCGATGATGCGAGTCCCGTCGAGGGTGGGGTTGCCGACGTAGTTGTTGGCAGCCATGACCGTCTGGACGCCGTCGGCGACGTTGTAGGTGACGTCGACACCGATACCGCGGGGATCGCTGCTGTAGGCGGTGACGATCTCGGTGGTGTGCGGGGCCAGGTAGGAGCGGGGGCCGTTGATCCACTGTCCGTAGGGGTTGGACGCGCTGTCCAGCAGCATCGGGTTGTCGGTGTTGTTGGTGATGGTCATGGCAACCGTCGGGCCGTCGGTGGGCATGGTGCCGGCGTTGGCGATCGCTGCGGTTCCCAGTGCGGTTCCGCCGACAGCGAGGGCGATTGCGGTGACTGCTACGAAGCGAGTGGTGTTGGTACGCATGATGTCTGCTCCTGGGATGGTGTGTGGTTGCCGTTCTCGGCGATGAATCAATCTTGTCGCGAATGAGTGCTGCAGTATGTCCGCCGACGGGGCCGTGGCGGGGTTGAATCTCTTGTCCCCCGATCGGGGGAGGCGTAAGTGCTCGCATTGCTGGTACGGGCGTGAGAAAGTGAGCAATGCGCGAAGGCACGAAGCCGCTGGCCGGCAAGGTTTCCGTGGTGGTCGGCGACGATCACCCACTGTTCCGTGAGGGCGTGGTTCGGGCTCTGACCGGCAGTGACGGCATCGACGTCCTGGGCGAGGCCGACGACGGCGCAGCAGCGCTCGCAATGATCCGCGAATTACGCCCGCAGGTCGCGCTGCTCGACTTCCGGATGCCGCACCTGGATGGAACTCAGGTCGCCGCCGCAGTCGTTCGAGACGAGCTTCCGACGCGTGTGCTTCTGCTCAGCGCTCACGACGAATCGTCTGTCGTGTACCAGGCCCTGCAAGCCGGTGCTGCCGGATTCCTGCCGAAGGAATCCACTCGCGCCGAGATCGTGAGTGCCGTGCTCGACTGTGCTGCGGGACGAGATGTGTTGCCGCCCAGTATCGCCGCCGGATTGGTAGGAGAGGTTCGGCGTCGTAGTGAACCGTCCGGTCCGACGCTCAGCGCCCGCGAACGTGAGGTTCTCGGATTGATCGCGCAGGGCGCCAGCATCCCGGTCATCGCCTCACAACTCTTTCTTGCGCCCTCCACCGTCAAAACTCACGTGCAGCGCCTCTACGAGAAACTCGGAGTCAACGATCGAGGCGCCGCCGTCGCCGCTGCGATGCGGCAGGGATTGTTGGAGTGAGCAAGCGTCACCGAAGCACGTACGTGACGTTCATGGCCGGGTAACCCGAGGTCATCGTCACCGTGACGTCGTGGCTGTCGGGGGCGTACGTACCTCCGGCATCCGCCCTGGTCTTCGAGTTGGTAGCACTGAAGACAAACACTCCACCGTCGTCGGAGCGGTACGTGAGCACGATGGGGAAGTCGTTCTGGTTCTTGCTCGTGGCCACAACGTTCACGTTCATGTTGGGGAGGATGTAGTCCGCCGGCGGGACGACCCAGTCGCCGTTCGGGTTGGATGCGTCGACCAGATACAGGGCCCCGCGACCCGAATTGCTGATCATCGCCGTCGTGACGGATGGGTCGGTCATCGACTTCACCGTGTTCGCACCGGCGGAGCGGGCAACCAGAGCTGCCATGCTGAGGCCGGAGAAGGAAAGTGCTTCAGGTCGAATTGTGTTGGTGCTCATCATGTTCTCCTCGATTTGTCGGTCTTGGTGACCGTGTGTTTCTGTGATGAGACAACTATGGCCCCGAAATCCCTTCGGGTCTGTCCACCTACGGGTCCGAGTGCTGGACGACATCGCTGTCCCCCGATCGGTGGACACAGCGCTCTCCGCCCACCCAGCGTCATGGGGTGGAGGCTCCGCCCACCCAGCGGGAGAACCTGTTCCTCTACCATTCAACCCACTCGTAGCGTGGCCACCATGACCGATCCTGACTTCTCCACCGCACCACTCGACGTCGTAGTCATCGGCGCCGGCGTCGCCGGCATGTACGCCATGCACCGACTTCGCGAGCAGGGGCTGCGTGTCCACGGCTTCGAGGCGGGCTCCGGAGTGGGCGGCACGTGGTACTTCAACCGCTACCCGGGCGCACGCTGCGATGTCGAGAGTTTCGACTACTCCTACTCGTTCTCCGAAGAGTTGCAACAGGATTGGGACTGGAGCGAGAAGTACGCCGCGCAGCCGGAGATCCTGTCCTACCTCGATCACGTCGCCGATCGCTTCGACCTACGCAGTGGGTTCACTTTCGATACCCGTGTCCTGAGCGCACAGTTCGACGAGGACTCGTCGACGTGGCGAGTGCACACCGACGGTGGTCATGACGTCACCTCGCGGTTCGTGGTGTGCGCCACGGGCAGCCTCTCGACCGCGAACGTTCCGAACATTGCAGGTCGCGAGACTTTCGGCGGTGAGGTCTTCCACACCGGCTTCTGGCCGCACGAGGGCGTCGATTTCACCGGCAAGCGAGTGGGAGTGATCGGCACCGGATCGTCGGGCATCCAGTCCGTTCCGTTGATCGCCGAGCAGGCCGATCACCTCTTCGTGTTCCAGCGGTCCGCGAATTACAGTGTGCCGGCGGGAAACACGCCTCTCGATGACAAACGACGCGCAGAGATCAAGGCCGACTACGCCGAGCGTCGAGCGCTGTCCAAGCGCAGTGGCGGTGGATCTCCGTTCGTTTCGGATCCTCGCAGCGCGCTCGAGGTGTCCGAGGCCGAGAGGAACGCGGCCTACGAGGAGCGGTGGAAGCTCGGCGGTGTTCTGTTCGCCAAAACCTTCGCAGACCAGACCAGCAACATCGACGCCAACGCGACGGCGGCCGCATTTGCCGAGGCCAAGATCAGATCGGTGGTCGAAGATCAGGCCATCGCCGACCTGCTGATCCCGAACGACCACCCCATCGGGACCAAGCGGATCGTGACGGACACCGACTACTACCAGAGCTACAACCGTGACAACGTGAGCCTGGTCGATCTCAAGAGCGCATCGATCGAGGCAATCGACGAGGCCGGGATCAAGACGACCGACTCGCACTACGAACTCGACGCATTGGTGTTCGCCACCGGTTTCGATGCGATGACCGGGGCACTCGATCGCATCGAGATCCGTGGCCGCAACGGCGAGACCTTGCGAGAGAACTGGCATGCGGGTCCGAGAACCTATCTTGGTTTGGGAGTTCACGGCTTCCCGAACCTGTTCATCGTCACCGGGCCGGGCAGCCCGAGTGTGCTGTCCAACATGATTCTCGCTGCCGAACAGCACGTCGACTGGATCGCCGACGCGATCAACCACCTCGATTCGGCGGGCATCGACACCATCGAGCCGAGTGCCGAAGCCGTGGACAACTGGCTCGAGGAGTGCTCACGCCGGGCGTCGGCAACATTGTTCCCATCCGCGAACTCCTGGTACATGGGAGCCAACATCCCGGGAAAGCCGAGGATATTCATGCCCTTCATCGGAGGCTTCGGTGTCTACTCCGACATCTGTGCAGACGTGGCAGCAGCGGGATACCGAG
The DNA here is from genome assembly GCF_001942025.1 of Rhodococcus sp. YL-1. Classification (NCBI taxonomy): domain Bacteria; kingdom Bacillati; phylum Actinomycetota; class Actinomycetes; order Mycobacteriales; family Nocardiaceae; genus Rhodococcus; species Rhodococcus sp. YL-1. Next base: position 1,453,996 of record NZ_CP017299.1, read on the forward strand.
GCTTCGAGCTGAACAGCGCGGTGCACGCATGAGCCGGCTGGAGGGCAAGCGGGTACTCGTGACGGGTGCTGCCGGAGGAATGGGACGCTCACACTGTGAGCGGCTCGCCGAGGAAGGCGCGTCCGTGATCGCGTTGGATGTCGAACAGGCGCAATCGGGGTTGGCGGAAACCGCTCAGGCAGTGCGTGATCGAGGCGGTGTCGCGGTCACCGGTGTGGCGGATATTCGGGACTTCGACGGTCTGGCCGCCGTCGTGGCCGAGTGCGTTACCGAACTCGGCGGGTTGGACGTCGTGGTCGCGAATGCAGGCGTCTACGACACGCCGGGACCGTCGTGGACCATCGATCCTGCAGTGTGGAACCGCTCGCTGGACGTCAATCTGACCGGGGCGTGGCACACCGTCAAGGCCTGCGTTCCGCACTTCGGCGACGGTGGATCCGTCGTTCTGGTCAGCTCGACAGCGGGAATCAAAGGTATTGCCGGAGCAAGTCATTACAGCGCAGCCAAGCATGCCGTGGTGGGCCTGGCCAGAACGCTGGCCAACGAGTTGGGGGCGCAGAGTATCCGCGTCAACTCCGTGCATCCGGGTTCGGTACGTACCCCGATGATCATCAACGAGCGAGTGTTCGCGAACCTGTGCCCGGACATCGAGAATCCCACCGAAGCAGACGCTGCTGCAGTGCTCAGCGCTCGCAACTTGCTGCCCGTTCCCTGGGTCGATCCGGTGGACGTCAGTAATGCGGTCCTGTTCCTCGCATCCGCGGAGTCCCGCTACATGACCGGCTGTCAGTTGGTTGTCGACGCCGGCCTGACCCAGAAAGTGTGAATTGATGACTTCTCGATTGGAAGGCAAGATCGCGCTGATCACGGGTGCGGCACGAGGAATCGGGCGGGCTCAGGCCGTGCGTTTTGCCGAAGAGGGCGCGGACATCATCGCGGTCGACGTGTGCACCTCGGTGGAAACCACAGTCACGCCGCCCGCGACGGAGGCCGATCTCGATGAGACAGTGGCGCAGATCCGGGCGCTGGGGCGAAAGGTCGAATCTGCGGTAGTGGACGTTCGGGATCTCGAGGCACTGCGCAGTGCCGTGGACTCGGCCGTCGGAACGCTCGGTGGTCTCGACATCGTCTGCGCTACAGCTGGTATCACGTCCTCCGACGGGGCCCTGACCATGTCGGAAACGATGTGGCAGACCATGGTGGACGTCAATCTGACCGGCGTGTGGCACACCACGACCGTCGCGGCTCCGCACTTGATCGCGCGGGGCGGGGGATCGATGACACTCACAAGCTCCATCGCCGGACTTCGGGGGCTGGTCGGAGTCGCGCACTACACCGCAGCCAAGCATGGAGTCGTTGGTCTGATGCGTTCGCTGGCAAAGGAACTGGCTCCGCACAACGTACGCGTCAATACGGTCCATCCCACCAACGTCGACACCCTCATGATTCAAAACCCGTTGGTGCGCGGCAAGTTCCGCCCCGATCTCGAGAACCCGACGCGCGAAGAATTTGCTGCCGCAGCGATGACGATGAACATGCTCGCCATTCCGTGGATCGAACCGGTGGACGTAGCGAACGCTGCTCTGTTCCTGTCTTCCGACGAGGCTCGCTACATCACGTCGGTCGCCCTGCCGGTGGATGCAGGAAGTTCGTCCCGCTGAGGTTTCGAACAGCTGAAATCTTGAACAGCTGAAATCTTGAACAGCTGAGGTTTTGACACGCTGAGTTCCGCCACGGTGTGTAGCGTCGGTTTCACCTAACCGAAAGGCGTACACCGTGGCGGAACGGCGCTATCTGGAAGTCACCGTCGGGACCAACATCGTGATGGTCCTCGACCACCGCACGGTGGAGGTCTTCGACCGCACCGCCGCGAGCACGAGCGAAGTGGCTCGTTGGCATGTCGAACACATTGCGGTGAAGGCGAAACCGTCGAAGTCGGGACTGAAACTCACCATCGGGAACAGGCTCGCCGACGACTCGATCGCGGTAGCGGGTCCACGGGCATCGCTGACTGTTCCGCCGGAGAACGAGGCAGCCGTCATCGCGTTCTTCGACGAGGTCAAGGCTGCTCGGGCGTGAATCGGCAGAAGACCTTCGGCGCGGATGATTCGGATTCTCTCGGCGAGCATGTCGTACGCTGCCACGATAGCGTCCCGGTACGAATCCCGGTTTCATCCGGCGCAGAGGATTCATCTGCGTGACGATCGACCACCACTGACCAGCCACGTAATCGTGCATGGCTAGTCAGTCGAAAGGCCGGCGATATCAAGCTTTACGCGCGGCGGCATGGGCCCCGGCGACACGGCCGAATGCGAAGGCGTCGGCAATGTGGAATCCGCCGTCCTTCGCCGCGCTGTAGGTGGAACTGACCGCGCCCGCGGCGTAGAGGCCAGGAATTGGATTGCGGGCAGTATCGAGTACGCGGGAATGACCGTCGCGGCGCGGCCCACCGCTACTCCATCCCAGCAGTGGCGACCCGGAGACGGCGTAGAACGGAGCGGTGGCCACCGGGGCCAAAGTTTCGGGATTGCGGCCGAACGAATGGTCGATGCCGTCCGCGCACGCCTCGTTGTAGCGTCGCACGCTCGTTTCCACGACTGTTGGGTCCAGTCCGAGTTTCTCGGCGAGTTCGGCGAGCGTGTCCGCCTTGAGGATCCATCCCTTGTCGATCTCGGCTTGATTGTCCGAGCTCCACTCGTACCCTTCGTCGAGAACCCTGTGGCCGACGGGCAGTGCGTCGCGGCCGGGGCTCAGCTGTCCGGCCAACCTCATCGTCTCGTCGAAGACGACGTTCATCGGTTGCACCGGAAAGTGTTGGTAGGAACCCTCTCTGAACACATGACCATGCCGCATTTCGGCTGACTCGTCGGTGAAGCGTCTACCTTCCCGGCTGAGGAACACATAGTTGTGCGCGTTCCACAGTGCGAGGAAGAATCCAGTCGGATTTTCGAGGTCGCCGGGAATTCCCGTAATGGTCATCATGTTGTTCATGTGCCACAGATCGGCGCCCACGGCCTGTGCCATGCGGTGACCGTCGCCGGTTGCCGATGGTGAGCCCCAGATCTTCGGATTCTCCAGACGCAAGTAGTCGCGCACCATCGTCGGATTTGCTTCGAATCCTCCGGTGGCAAGGATGACGCCCCGGCGTGCCTGGATCTGCGAAGTCTTTTCACCCGAACGGATCTCGACTCCGGTCACCGCTCCGGATTCATCCGTCAGCAGTCCGGTGGCTTCGGTGTCGAATAGTGTTGTGACGCCGCGTTCAGCGAGAGCGGAGACGAGGAACCGGTAGAGAAGCTCATTGCCCATCTTCCCTTCGACGGTGTCCATCCCTGCGTAACAAGAACTTCCGTCAAGTTCGGCGAACTCTGCCGCGGAATGGAAATCGCCGGTCATCGCTACAGTTGCACCCAGACTGCGGATCCAGTCGGACAGTCCGTGAGTGTTCTCGGCCCAGGCATCGATGACGTCCTCGGCAACGGGGAACTCCCCGTTCAACGAACGCAGGAAGGTTCGGGCGGCAGCGGGGTCCTGGTTGACGAACCATCCACTGCCGGACAGTCGAGTGTTGCCGCCCGCGGAATCAGGTCCGCTCTTTTCCAGAATCACGACCGATGCGCCGTCGGCGTGCGCTTGGAGCGCTGCGGCCGATCCGGCAGCGCCCGATCCGATGACGAGTACGTCGACAATGTTATCCATGTCACAGAAGGTATTGCGGAATGGTGGTGCGGCGAACCCACCTTCCCGATGAGCGAGAAAGTCAGTGGTCGACGCCGCAGAGACGTCGCCCCGGGGGCCAGGCGAGGTAGAAATTCAGTGCGTCAGGGGTGGCGCCAAGAGTGCGATATCGCGCTGTGACGTTTTCGAGACCCTAGCGTTATAGATGTGGTTGTGTCGGCGAAACCTGCCGGTGGCAGAGTTCGTCTGGAACGCAGTGACCGACACGGTTGGTTATCCGACGCACAGTGATTCATCGCTGATTCGGGCGGTGGGGCACGCCGAGTCCAGACAAGAGGCTTTCATGACTACGATCAACGAACGTTCTTCAGCTGCAAATGTTCTCGATCTCTTTGACAGCGCCGGCCGAGAAGGGCATCGGTACAGTATCGACGTGGAAAGCTACACCCCTTCGTATGCGGTACTGAGACTTGCCGGAGAATTGGACATGGGTCAGCGGGTGGAATTGGTGCACGCGCTCGACCGACTTCTCCTGATCGGAACCGATATTCACGTCGATCTCTCCGGCGTGACCTTCATGTCGTCCGGAGTGGCGAATGCCGTTGTCGATGCTGCGGGGCGTGGCAACAACCGCATTCGCTTGTTTGCCCCGACGCGAGCGGTCTCCATGATCTTTCAGGCTCTCGGCGCCTCCGAACTCATTGCGGGCGTTGCCACGTCGACCGCTGATGCTCTCGGTGCTTGAGCCGGAAACAACTCCCACGAACGATGTAAAGTGAGCAGTGCTCGATACGCGTTGACTTGGTATCTGGTCTGATCTGCGTGTCGATGTGCACTTTGCGGCGCGGGATCAGGTTGTCGTCACCGGGTTGCGCCGAGATTTGCGGTAGTCTCGTTCGGTGTCGAGCAGCCGGCGCTGCCATCGACGCGTCCGGCCGCATGAACGCTTGGTGGTCCCGACTCGTAGTGAAGAGCCACACCATGGCGTATGACACCAGCAACGGTTCGACATCGTCGAATTCTCCGATCACCCAGTTCTCCGATGTGATTGGTCTGGAAGTAAGCATGCAGTTCGCACCGATACGCCGCCTCGACGACCACGCACTTGCAGGCGCCGAGTTGCAATTGCGTGGGCCTGACAATTCCTCTCTGTGTTCGGCGCATGCCCTCCGTCGCGCCTCGCAGTTGATGCAGCAACGCTCGGAATTCGACAGTCACAAACTGGCCATGTCCCGTACTGCACTCGCATGCACCGTCGCGGATCGCCTGCCGTTGCTGGTGGCAGTCGACTCGGCTTCCCGAGCAGCTCTGAACGCTCCTGGTATCGAAGGAGCGACGAGAAATCTGCAACGGATCGTCATCACGGTTGACAGCGCATCGGTGCTTACCGATCCCCACAACTCTCTGGCAGTGATCAGAGAAGCCCGCGCGGGCGGGCGTCTGATTGCACTCGACGGTGTCGGCATCGACAGGCACTCGGCGACACTTCTGTCTTTGGTCGAACCCGACATCATTATCACTTCCGCTGAATTGCTTTCCAAGGCAGCATATTTCGAAGTGGGAACGACGGTGCACGCGCTCGGCGCCTACGTCGAGCGATCGAACGCGATTATCCTTGCCGAGGGTGTCGACTCGGAATCGTCCCGTCTTGCCGCAATCACCATCGGAGCCACATACGGAACGGGTGAGTTGTATCCCGCAGTCGACGATCCGAGTTCACTGTTGTCCGAACCGGTCGTCGCGATGCCCGACAGTCCGGTGTGGAGTGATCCCATCCCCGAGGTGGGCACTCCCTACTCGATCGTGTCTGCTCACAGCCGGATCCGGCGCGGTACCAAGCGTCTGTTGATCCAACTGAGCAAGTCCCTCGAAGCGCAAGCCGCCACATCGGGTTCCTCGATGCTTGTTCTGGGCACCTTTCAACAAGCCGAGCATTTCACCGCATCCACAACAGCACGGTGGCGTCACCTCGCCGATACCGTAGGGTTTGCCGGTGTCTACGGTGTCGGACTGTCCGTGATGCTCGACGGTAAAGTTCAACACGCACCGCTCGACCCGGGTGATGATCTCGTCAACGAGTGGACGGTCGTCACTCTGGGACCACACCATGCGGCGATGCTGTCGGCGCGAGATCTTCATGACAACGGTCCAGATCTCGAGCGGACCTTCGACTTCGTGCAAACCTACGATCGCACCACCGTCACCCAGGCAGCGCACTCTATTCTTCGTCGTTACCCCAAGACGAATTCGTGAACCCCGTACCGATGTTCTCGACGTTCGCCGCGAGCGCTGCCCGACCGGCGATCGTGGCTAAGGAGTGGCCGGGCGCCGCGCAGCACGTCTCTTTGCTGCAGAGTTGAGTAGATACCTTTCGGCGACCGTGTAGTCCGTGACGGTTGCGCCATCCGGCGCTGTGGTGTGGGTGAGCAGTTCGAGATAGCGGCGACGGAAGACATGGGCGTCGGATTCTGCGAGTAGGAACTCCGCCGCTGCGACGACCTCTGGTTTCGGAGCAGCGCGTGCATGCCGGTTTCGGGCGGGCCGAGTGCTCATGTTTTCCTCTGGATTTCGAAAGCGTCTGTGCCGGTAGTCATGTGCGAGTCGATCTTGACGTCGGTTCGGTCGCTACCGGTCATGAGAAGTCGTGAGTGGTTTCAGATCGATCGGTTGTCCGTCGGAGGGGAACGGCAAGGACATGTAGTTGAGAGGGGCGGTGTAGCCGGGCGCGACCTGCCAATCGAAGCGTGTGAGCAGGTGGTGCATGATCGCTTTGATTTCGACGCCGGCGAAGTGCATGCCGAGGCATTTGTGCACGCCTCCACCGAACGGTTCCCAGGCATACCGGTGCACCTTGTCTTCACGTCGGTGGTCCGCGAAACGTTCGGGATCGAAATGTTCGGGGTCGGGCCAGTACTGCGGCATGTGGTGAGTGAAATGTGGCACCACTGACACGTAGGTCCCAGCGGGTACGAAGTGGTCCTGTATCTGGGTGTCACACACCGCTCGGCGAGCCATGACCGGCACGGGAGCGACGAGTCGGAGGCATTCTTTCATCACCAGGTCCAAGCCGGCGAGTTGGTCGAGTTCGGCATAGCTCGGCGTCGACGTACTCAGTGCGAGTGATTCCGCCCGACATCTGTTCTGCCACTGAGGATTCTGGCCGAGATATTGCATCATTGTCGAGATGGTGATGGTGGAGGTGTCATGTGCGGCCATCAGCAGGAAGATCATGTGATCGATCACCTCGCCGTCGCTGAAGCGCTGTCCGGTGTCTGATTCGATGTGACAGAGAACGGAAAACAGGTCGTCGGTTTCGCGTGAACGGCGCGCAGGTAGGTAGCGGCGGAAGAAGTTTTCGAGGGTTCGGCGCCCGTCGAGGCCGCGCTTCCATCTGGTGCCGGGAACTCGATAACGGATCACCGAGGTTGCAGCTTGCACGCAATCGACGAAAGCTTTTTTCACAGAGTCGATTTCGTTGTCAGTGGTCCCTTCCGCGCCGCCCATGAAGATGTCGGTCGCGAGGTTGAGTGTGAGAGCTTTGAGAGCGGTGTAGGCGCGGAAGCCATCGGACGGAGTCCAGGCGTCGAGCGCGGAGGCGATCGCGGGATTCAGCACGTCCACGGTCTTTTCGAGACGCGATCTCGTGAAGGCTTGTTGCATGATGCGTCGTTGTCGTAGGTGCTCTTCGGAGTCGAGAAGCATCAGACCCCCGTGAAAGAAGGGACCGATGAGCACTGACCACCCGTCGCTGTTGACAAAAGCGCGGTCCTTGTTCTGGAGAACTTCTTGGCATGCGTCGGGTCCGAGGGCTGCGACCCACCGTCTACCGGCCATCGAGAACCACGAGACCTCGCCGTAACGATCCCAGCGTTTTTGCATCAGAGCTAGAGGGTCGCGGATGTATTCGAAAGTTTGCCCTATTCCGGGTAGTCCCGAATTGCCTGAGATGGGACGCAACTGCGACCGGATGGGTGGAGCGGCCAGGATTTTCGACATCACGTACCTGCCTTCCGTTTGCATCTGACAGTGGCGCCTGTCAGATGGGGGTAGTCTGCGTCACAGTCGCGTTGTCTGTCAAGATCGACTCATGGCTTCTCCCACACCCCGTCGATATGCCGGTCTGAGTGGTGAGCAGCGGGCCGCGCTTCGGCGTGAAAGCTTGCTCGCAGCAGGACTGGACGTGTTTGCAGCCGCGGGCAGGCAGGGTGCCACCATGACCGCCATCTGTGCGCATGCCAAGCTGACAGAGCGATATTTCTACGAGAGTTTCACCAGCAGGGACGAACTCCTCCAGCAGGTTTTCGACGGAATCGTCGACGAGGTGCGCGTGGCCGGAATGGCTGCACTCCGAACGACCGATGGGACACGGGAGGAGCGCGTGCGGAGCGCCATTGCTTCGTTCGTCAACATCCTGACGGACGATCCTCGAAAAGGGCGTGTCGCGATGGTCGAGTCGGTGGCTTACGAGCCGCTGCGCACTCACAGGCGGGGAGCGCTGCGTGGGTTCGCGCAGATGGTGGCCGACGAGGCTGCGCTCTTGTACGGCGATCGAGCTTGGCCTCCCCATCAGGGTGAGATCAACGGATTACTGTTCGTGGGCGGCCTGGCCGAATTGGTGACGGCCTGGCTCAACGGCGAAATCGACATCACGCCCGCTGAGATCGTGGATGCCGCAACCTTCCAATTCACATCCACAGCGCACCGATGAAACGCGGGGCCGGCGATGCGGACTGCCAACTCCAGTGGGCGGCATGTGTCGTGATTCGAGGCAGTTTCGGGTCTGAATTGTCGATGACACTGTCCGCGCGGGTCCAGGGCTCTGCAGCCGCGAAGTACAGACGTTGGCCGCCGACATAACGGTTCATCGACGGGTGTTCCGGATCCGCGTTCGTTCCGTCGCGAAGGTTCATTCGCTCGGCGGTGATCTCGAAGGGCACGTCGAGAAAGATCGAATAGTCCCATCGGGAAGCAAATTCGTCCCGATGCAGAAAGAGTCCCTCGACGAGGACCACGGCTCCGTCGGCTGCATGCAAGTACGCGTCGCTGTCCCGTCGTGGTCGGTACTCGCGGTCACCTCCCGGTCTCAGAGGGGCGAGAACATGACGCTCGAGGGCGTCGTAGTCGTAGCTGTCGAGCCAGAAGCCTTCCGGTGACAGCCGACCTCTGCGATGGCGAATCTCCGGCGGATTGAGGAAGTCGTCGACGTGAATCACAATGGCGGGGCGTTCATTCAGCTGTGCTGCAAGACTTTTCGTGAATGTCGTCTTGCCGCTCCCGTCGACGCCGTCGATCGCGACGACGGGAGAGCCGCGCAGCGCGTTTATTTCGGCGGCCAAGGTCTCGAAGACCGTCTTGGTGCTCATCGAGCAGTTCTTCCCGCGCTCGTAGCGACGCGAAGAGGCCCGGTGTCGTACAGGATTCGGTGGCCGTCTTCGAGGACGCGTCGAGTGCCCGCGTCGAGCGGAAGGTCGGCCCAGCTCTCGCTCGCGAAATTCAGTTCGACGAGAAGACCGGACCGTAGGCGGAAGCGTCGTTCTCGGACTGGCCCCCAGTTGGCGGCTCTGATGAATCGCGCGTCGGGGCGGAGCCGGTCGAACCAGTCTTCATTTGCGAGCGCGTTCGCGTCGTCGGCCAGGATCATCAGATCAAGATCACTCGCCATACGCTCCGCGCCGCGCGCGTAGGACCCGACCAGCGCTACAGCTTTGACGTCATCGTGCTCAGCGGCCCATCGTTCGACGTCGACGAGCAGCGCGTTCACCGCACGTCTTCATCCCTTCAACCTTGCTGACATACCGGCATCATTCCCCATCGCCACCCTTCTCCGTAGCTTCGCCGGGGCCTCTATCCTGGAACTGTCAGTGACAAACCAGGCGGAGGGATGCGTATGTCCAAAATGAGAGAACTCAGCCGATGAAAGCAATCATCGTGTGTACCTCTGTCTCCCATGGCAATACGAAGCTGATCGCCGACGTCATCGGAGAAGTTCTCGATGCTCGCGTGGTCGAGCCCGGTGACATCGACGCCGCGCAGCTCGCCGACTACGACCTGGTGGGGTTCGGCTCCGGCATCTACCTACGCTCGTACCACGCAGATTTACGCTCGTTCGTCGAGGCACTCCCCGAAGAACGGCGATCCAAGGCTTTTGTCTTCGCCACCAGTGGTTTTCCTGACAAGGGGATTCATCGCTTCTCGCGTCCACTGGTTCAGTTGCTCGAACAGAAGGGCTTCGATGTGGTCGCAGCCTTCTCGTCCCGTGCGTGGGATACCTATCTCCCGTTCAAGCCGTTCGGCGGTATCCGGAAGGGGCGGCCGAACGCCGACGACCTGGAATCGGCGCGCATGTTCGCCGAAATGCTACGCGGAAGCGTTCAGGACAGCTTGCCCGGCACCGGGTAGCTGCGCAGGCTCATCTCCAGCTCACCGGCGTCGGCAAGGTCGTTGATCGTCTGGCGCAGAGCGCCACACGTCCGTTGAGCGTTGGCACGGCTGTTCACGCGACCCAACTCCGGGCACACTTCCTGCGACTCTTCGAGCCATTGGACGCTGGTGTGCGCTTCGCTGTACTTCTCGACGAGGACGCGATTTCCGCAGTTGCGGCAACTGACCTGACGCATCAGCGTGCAATCAGATCGGCCGGTGACCAGAAGGCGCGCATGCTCGTGATCTTGGCGTCCTCGTCGAAAGTCATGACGTCGATCGGTTCGACCTCGTAGACCTGATCGCCCACCGGTGTGACGACGCGGAAGTGGAAGGCCGCGCTGGATCCGCTCACCCGCAAGGTAAGCAGTTCCGTCTCTTGCGAACCGCCCTCGAGAGCGCCGTAGAACTCGGTGATCGCGGCCTTGCCGACGCGGGGTTCGCTGCCGACCGGGTCTTCGAGCGTCGCGTTCTCGGCGTAGAGGGCGGCGATGTCCGCTGACGATCCGCGAGCCACGGCGTCGAGGTAGGTGGTAACCGTCGCCGTGATCGCGGCCGTGGTGTCTGGTTCGAGAGTGGTCATCGAGTTAGTCCGATCAGTCGAGAAGTTCAGGGTCTGACAACTACTTCGGACGCTATCGGTGCGGGCTCGATTCGGCGCCGGCATCTCCCACGCAGCGGGACAGCCTGAGCACTCAGGCGTCGAAGCGTCCGAACCCGCCGCGGTAGAACAGAAGCGGACCGTCGTGGCGCAGCACGTTCAGATCGGTGATGCGTGCGACGACGATGGTGTGATCACCGGCGTCGTGCTCCTGCTCGACCGTTGCTTCGATGCGGGCGAGCGCGCCGCTCAGCGCCGGAGCACCGTTGCCGGCGGCATCCCAATCGACGCCGAGGAACTTGTCCGTCCCGCCGCGAGCGAACGCCGAACACATGTCCTGCTGATCGTGGGCGAGAACATTGATGCAGAGAGTTCCCGTTTCGCGAAGCTTCGGCCAACTTGTCGACGTCTTCGCCGGGCAGAACGAGAGCAACGGGGGATCAAGCGATACCGAGACCAGGGACTGGCAGGTGAAACCGAGGGGTGAATTTCCGTCGTGAGCGGTGATGACGGTGACGCCGGTGCAGAAATTGCTCATCACGTTGCGAAGTGTGCGTCCGTCCAGAACTGGCGGCTCGGCGTTTTCCACGGTCATGTCGTCTCCTTGTTCAAATCTTTTGTTCAAAACTCTGCAAACAGCTTCAGAAGCAACGATGTGTGGCGCCGCGGCCGTAATCCAGCGGCAGTCCCACTCAATGGCAGCAATGGCTTCTCGGCACGGGTCAGGACCGACCGAGTGGCAGGTGGAGGGGTTTCGAGCAAATTTGATCCCGCTCAGCGGTCCGTTCGGATTCTACGAAACCAGCAAATGACCAGTGATTGTTAGACTTCGGGCATGTCCGAACCTGATGACGTGTCCCGAGGACTTCCCGCTACCAGCTGGGCAGTGCTCGGGATGCTGACGTTCGGGGAGGAGCTGACCGGAAACGATTTGAAGAAGTGGGCTGACTGGAGTGTCGGCTTCTTCTATTGGAGCCCGTCCATCAGCCAGGTGTACGCAGAACTGAAGAAGCTCGAAAGCATCGGGTTCGTGGAGTCCCGGGTCGTCTCCGAACCAGGGGTGCGAGGCAAGCGCCTTTACTCCATTACTCAGTCAGGAACCGACGCCGTCCGGACGTGGTCACGGGAGGCACCGGTGGAAGTTCCGGTGCTCAAGCACGGTGTGATGTTGCGTCTGTGGATGGGACACCTCAACGAGCCCGAGCGACTGAAGGCGCTGGTGGAAGCCCACATCGCCAATGTCGAAGAGCAGATTCGACGCGCGAAACTCCACGCAGATCATGCCGAGAACGAGCCGGCCTGGTCGTTCCCGGTCATGACGTTGCGATGGTCGGAACGGTACTTCCGAGCCGAGATCGAACTTGCTCGCGAACTGCTCGACGACATCGATCGTGCGACCGCCGAGTTCGCGAACGTCGCCGAGCACGACCGACTGGGATCACCGTTGCCCTCGACGCCTGGCAAATGGAAGAACGTCGAGGAGTACGTGTTGGCGCTCGAGCAAGCCGGGCTCACCGGCAACGGTTCGAGTATCTGAGTCAGGCCCCGGCTGCGGTCGGCATGTTGCGCAGCAGATGACGACGTTGCAAAGTCGGAGTGACGCTCAGCGATCCGCCGTCGATGCCTCGCCAAATGGCAGCGGCCGCCATACGGACCGGCGCTGCGCTGACGTGGTCGAGGCGGAGGGCCTTCGACGGCGCGCAGATGGATACCGCGGCGACGGCGCGGCCGATGGGGCCGATCGGTGCCGCAAGACAGCTGAATCCCGGTAGGCCGTTTCCGGATTCGAAGGCCACCCCGGACTCGCGGATTCTGGCGAGGTGGGGCAGTGCGTAGCCCGAGGACTTCGGCGAACCGAACGCGAGCAGTGCCTGACCGATCGCAGTGGTCTCGGCGCGGCGTCGACCACCGACACGCGTCGGCACTGCGGCGGCGAGGCGTCCGCCGATCTTCTCCATGTAGACCACATCGGGCCCGTCGAGGATGCCGAGGTGAACCACAAATCCGGTGACTCGGTAGAGCTCATGGAGAAGGGGCATGGCTGCAGCGTGGAGGCGGTCCTGATGAACCGCGAGCGATCCCAGTTCGACGAGGCGCATACCGAGTTCGTAGTCACGGCCGTCGCGACGCAGCCAACGCATCGAGACAAGACGTTCGAGCATGCGGTGGGCAGACGAGCGGGGAAGGCCCGTGCTCCGAACGACTTGAGCGAGCGTCAACCTGCCGGGACCGTCGAAGGCGTCGAGAACCAGCGAGACGCGATCGAGAATTGCTGTCGGGGCCGAATCGGCGCCTAAAGCATCCACAGCCTGCAGTGTCATCGTGTACCTCACTTCTCTTAGAGCTCCACAACCAGTGAACTGGCTATTTCAATTAGAAATAGTGTCATAGAGTTACGGATTTGTGAAGTGGATCACCGGTCTGTTTTCGGGCGCGTCGCGGGTGGAAACGACGAGGGGGTTTGCGCGAATGCTCGCGCAAACCCCCTCGTCGTTTAACTACTGGCAGGTATTACATCGCCACCGGCAGGTATTGATCGCCACCGGCAGGTATTGATCGCCACCGGCGGGTACTACATAGCTGCCAGTGGTTCGCTTCCGGACCAGTCGTGGCCCCAGTAGCTGTCAGCGGTGATCTCCTCGGAGGAGTACGAGTCCTGATCCACCCTCGCGCCCTCGGTGCCGAACTCGATGTCCCAGCCGCCGGGTGCGCGGACGTAGAAGGAGATCATCTTGTCGTTGGTGTGACGACCCAGGGTCGACGACACGGAGAATCCGTCCTTCATCACGCGGTCGAGTGCCTGGCCGACGGCGTCGAGGGTGTCCACCTCGACCATGATGTGAATCAGGCCGGGTGCGCCGCCGTGCGGTGCCGGGCACAGGGCCAAGCTGTGGTGACGCTCGTTGACGCCCATGAAACGGATTCGCAGCGGCCCGAATTCAGGCGGGGCCGGCAGGCGGAAGGCGCCGCGCGGGTAGAAGCCGAGCACCTCGGTGTAGAAGTCGAAGCTCGCAGCACTGTCCATGACGGGGAGTACGACGTGGCCGAGACCCTGTGAGCCGGTGACGAATCGAGCGCCGAAGGGCGTCACCACGGGGCTGTGGTCGAGGATCGCTCCGTGGAAGACCTCGATGGCTGCTCCGCCGGGATCGGTGAAGGCGATGACCTCTTCGACCCGTCGAGCATCTGCTTCGGCGAGCGAAAGCTGCTCGACCTCGGTGCCGTTCTTTTCGAGTGCTTCTTGAACGCGGCGCAGTGCGGCGTGGTCGGCGACCTCCCAACCGATGTTGACGATCTCGTCGCGCTCACCCTCGACGACGACGATGCGAGCAGCACGCTCGTCGAGTCGTAGGTAGAGCGCGTTCTCGTCCGGCCCACTGCCCTTGGCGAAGCCGAGAACGTCGAAAGCGAAAGTGCGCCAACGTGCCATGTCGTTGGTCGAGATCTTGGCGTAGCCAAGTCCCTTGATGTCAGTGCGTGTCATCGTGTCTTTTTCCTGTCGATTTCTTGTGTCGAAGTCTGATCAGATCATCGCCCGCAGCGGACCCTGCGGGTCTGCGCCGAGACGGCTCAGTGATGCGGCGTGGAAAACGGTGCTCGGCACGTGAATTGCGTGATGCTGTCCAGCATGAGCATCGCGCCAGAATCGCTGAAGCGGCTTGTCCATCCGCAATGCGTTGCCACCGCAGCGTGGGTAGACCTGATCGATTGCGTTGACGGCGCGCCAGGCGGCCTGTACCTGAGTCTGACGTCCCTCCGCGCGCTGCTCGAAGGTCACTTCCTTGCCAGCGTCCACTCGATCCCACATGCGGTCGACGTTGGCAAGCAGGGTGTCGCGCGCAGCCCGGATGTCGGCGGTTGCCTGACCGATGGCGAACAAGGTGTACGGGTCGTCCTTGATCGCCGTGCCCTGCGCGTTGATGCGATCGGCTTGGTACTCGTTGGCGTGGAAGAGCATTCCCTCGCAGATGCCGATCGTGGCGGCGGTGATTCCGAGGGGGAAAATGTTCGACCACGGCATGAGGTACAGCGTCTCGGTGCGCCCGTACTTGCGCACTGCCGTGCCGTCGATGACCTCGTCGCAGTCCATGACGCGGTAATCGGGGACATACGCATCCTTGACTACGAGATCCTTGGAGCCGGTGCCGCGAAGTCCCATGACATCCCACGAGTCTTCGATGATCTCGTAGTCGGTGCGCGGAATGATCACATGGAGCATGCGCGGCGGCATCTCCATGTTGCCGTCCTTGTCACACGCCATCGCGCCGAGGAATGCCCAGTCGCAATGGTCGGTACCGGAGGAGAACTGCCAGCGACCGGAGAACTTGTAGCCGCCGTCGGTGGGGATACACATTCCGCCGGGCATGTACGGCGATGCCATCCAGGTGTCGGGATCGGATCCCCAGATCTCCTGCTGCACCTTGGGATCCGCGAACGCGAGTTGCCACGGGTGAACTCCGACGATCCCGTGGACCCAGCCGGCCGACGGGTTCAGTGAAGCCATCCGCATGACGGTTTCGGCGAATTCGCGCGGATGCGCCTCCATGCCGCCATGTTCCTTGGGCTGCAGCATGCGGATGGAACCGATTGCCTTCATCTTCTTGGCGGTGTCGTCGGCCACCCGGCCGATCCGCTCGGCCTCGATGCCTTCGGCGAAGATGTCGTCGGCCATCGCGTTGATCTGTTCGAGCACTTCGTACGTCATGTTGTTCCTTGCATCCAGTCTGTTTGTCTCAGCAGTGTTTTCGACTGCGGATCAGGAGGTTGTCTCGAGTGCCTGGGCGTCGCGTGCGGCAACGTTTTCGGCGACTTCCCGCTTCCAGCTCTCCACTGCGCGGGTGGTGTCGATCTCGAATTCGAAGCGCTTCGTCATGTCTTCCGTGACATTCTCGACGTCGGTGTAGAACTGGTTGTACCAGCGACGCAACTGGTAAACCGGGCCGTCCTCCTCGGAGAGCAGGGGGTTGTCGATCGGAGCTTTGTTCTTCCAGATCTCCACGTCCTGAAGGAATCCCATCTCGACGCCCTCGGTGAACTGCGCGGCCATCGCGGCAGTGGACTCGTCGTCCATACCGGGTAGCTTCTTGACCATCGCGCCGTACTGCAGGACGAACGCATTGTTCGAGATCGGGTAGTGGCAGTTGATCAGGACGGTCTCGATGATCTGCCCGTTGGCTTCGCTCTTGATCCAGTCGATCATGTACGACGGTCCGAAATATGAAGCATCCGAACGGAGCACAGCGTTGGGATCGCCGTAGTTGGTGCCGCTGATGACGTCCTCACGTCCCACCGATTCCATGTACTGGCTCGCGACATGACCTTCGAAGATGTTCTTGAAGTACTTGGGGAACGAGTAGTGAACGTAGAAGAAGTGGGCCATGTCCACGACGTTGTCCACGATTTCGCGGCAATGAGAGCCTTCGATGGTGAGCGTGTTCCAGCTCCAGGCGCTCCACTCATCGCTTCCGAAGCCCTCGATGTCGGGGATCGTGACCTCGGCGGGCGGGGGATTTCCCTGGGGATCGTGCCAGACGAACAGCTGACCGTTCTTCTCGAGAGTGATCCATGCCCGCGTCTTGGCCAGCGGCGGAACGCGTCGTGCGTAGGGGATCGCCGTACATTTTCCGTTACCGCCCCAACGCCAGTCGTGGAACGGGCAGGCGATCGAATCGCCCTTGACGGTTCCGTGAGCAAGGTTGCCACCCATGTGGCGGCAGTAGGCGTCGAGAATCTTGATGTCGCCCTTGCTGTCGGCGAAGACGACAAGGCTGGTGCCGAATGCCTCGATCTGGTGGGGCTGACCGTCGCGATAGGTATTGCTCAGTCCGAGGCAGTGCCATCCACGTGCGAACCGTGCGGGAGGCGCTGCCGCTTCGATTTCTCGAATTTCCTCGCCGGCGCCCGTCTGCGTCGGGGTGTCCGTAGTGGTGAGTGGGCCGGTTCCGAGTGCCATGTCTTCCTCCGAGCCGCGTCTTGCGACGCTCCAGTGATGTGATCCGTCTCATACAACGACGAAGCGTCCGCTGGAGATACGGCAGTTCCCGCTGGATGGAACGCCTACTCGGTGACCTGCAGAGATTCAGCTCGCGAGTGTCGCCACATCGTCGATCGCGTAAGTCGCCCAGGCCCGGGCAGTGACGACCCCAGCGGGATCGGTGGCGACCAGAGCTACGTCGGCCACGCTCTCGTGGTCCTTCTCGTACGTCGCGAGCACTGTCACGGAGCAGTGCAGATCTGTTCCCGTGGAAGTCGCGGTGGAACGTCCGCGGAAGCGTCGTAGTGACGCCGAGCCGTAACGACGAGCAGCGAAATCAGCAAGGGCGGCAACGGGATCGGTTCCGGTGCCCGCTGTCGGGACTTCCCGGACGAAGACCTCGGCCACCAGATGTCCGGTCTGGTCGTGGTATTCGGTGATCCGCTCGAGTGTCGAACTCAACGCCCTCACGGATCCGGTGAGCAGTGCGCCGGGATCGGGGCGTCCGAAGAACACGACGTCCTGCTCGACGACGGCCCCGTCGGGTGCCGAGCGCACGGTGCCGTACAACGAGTCGAAATCGGAGAGGAGCGTGGTGGCAGTACGCGGAGCAGTTGCCGTGAAGTGGGCGGTACCGAGGTTGGTAGTCATGACACTCTCCGTTGGACGCGACCGAGACGCTGTCGTCTCGGTGGGTACATCGACGCTAACCACCGCTCACGCGGGTGACGACGGGCTTCCCGCTGATCGGGAGCATTCTCGGATTCGATCGAAGAGGTGGAACCTGTTCCAGTTTTGTGCAATTCTGGATATCGTATCCGTGACCGGGAGCACATCTCGATGACTGCACGCGCCGAGCAGAAGGAAGACCAGATGACAGACGAGTTCGCTGACCTGCACCGACCGGTATACGGTCCGGACCTGCTCATCACCGCTCTGGAACGCAATCACGACAAGCCCGCGCTGTACCTCGGCGACGTGATCCTCACCGGCGGTCAGATGCGCGATCAGATCAGCTGCTTCGCCCAGGCGCTCGCGTCTTTGGGAATCACTCAGGGCACCAGCACCGCGATGCTGTCGAAGAATCGCCCCGAGGTTCTGATCAGTATGGGCGCGACCATGATCACCGGCTGCCGGGCGAGCGCCTTGAACCCGATGGGATCGCTCGACGACCACAAGTACATCGTCGACGACGCCGAGATCGAGACGCTGATCTTCGATCCCAATGCCTTCGAAGAGCGCGCCGCCGAGTTGAAGGCGTCGTCACCCTCGTTGACCAACGTGCTCTCGATGGGGCCGTCCGAGGTGGGAATCGACATCCTCGCGCTGGCTGCCACGTTCGAGCCCGCGCCGCTGAAGGCAGCGCACGTCGACGCCGAAGACGCCAGCAGCATGGTGTACACCGGTGGAACGACCGGCAAGCCCAAAGGTGTTGTCGGATCCTTCCGTTCGGGTGCTGCGCTCAATCAGATCCAGATGTCGGAGTGGCAGTGGCCCGAGGACAACCGCTTCCTCATCTGCACGCCACTCTCACACGCAGGTGCAGCGTTCTTCATCCCGACCTTGCTGCGCGGCGGTGCGTTGATCGTCCTGCCTGCCTTCGAGCCAGGTGCTGTGCTCGAAGCGATCGAGAAGCACAAGATCACGGCAACCATGTTGGTGCCCACCATGATCTACATGCTCATGGACCACCCCGATCTGCCCAAGCGGGACGTCTCGAGTTTGCAGACGCTGTTTTACGGAGCGTCCGCGATGTCTCCCGCCAGACTGCAGGAGGGCATCAAGAAGTTCGGTCAGATCTTCTTCCAGTTCTACGGTCAGACCGAGTGCGGCATGACTATCTCGGTGCTGCGCAAGGAAGAACACCTCGCCGACGATCCGGCCCGCCTCGCCACGTGTGGGCGTCCGGTGCCGTGGCTCGACGTCCGGTTGCTCGACGACGACCTCAACGAGGTGCCGCAGGGAGAACTCGGTGAGATCTGCGTCCGTGGCCCGCTGATCATGAAGGGCTACTGGAAGAAGCCGGCCGAAACCGCCGAGGCGTTCCGGGGTGGTTGGCTGCACACCGGCGACATCGCGCGCAAGGACAAGGACGGGTTCATGTCCATCGTCGATCGCAAGAAGGACATGATCGTGACCGGTGGTTTCAACGTGTTCCCCCGCGAAATCGAAGACGTGATCTCGGCGCATCCGTCCGTCGCGTCGGTGGCGGTAGTCGGTGTGCCCGACGACAAGTGGGGCGAAGCCGTCAAGGCCTGTGTCGTACTTCGTGCCGGACTGACCGTCGACACCGAGGAACTGGTCGACAAGGTGAAGGCAGCCAAGGGTTCGGTTCACGCTCCCAAGAGCATCGACTTCGTGGAATCACTCCCGCTGACACCGCTGGGCAAGCTGGACAAGAAGGCGCTGCGCGCGCGGTACTGGGAGACCAGCGCCCGCGCGGTCTAGGAACCAGCGTCGTGTAGCGAAGGGTCAGCGTTTCCAGACGTAACGACGTTCCGGGCGGCCCACCACTCCGTATTTCAGCGAAGTGGTGGACCGCCCGGTTTCGTAGAGGTATTCGAGGTAGCGCCTCGCGCTCGCGCGTGAGATGCCGACCCTCTCGGAAATGTCTGTGGCCGAGGCGGGTTCGGTTTCGTCTCGTAGTGCTGCCTCGACCAGCTGAAGGGTCTCAGGACTGAGTCCTTTCGGTAGACCCTTGAGGGACGACGCCGTTGTCGCGCCACCTGCCACGCCGAAAGCCTCGTCCACCGCCTCCTGTTCTGCCTCGCCGGAGCTGTCGAGGTTTGCGTATGTCGATCGGTAACGCTCGAGACGCTCACGGAGAACCTCGAACGTGAAGGGCTTCATCAGGTAATGCACGACGCCGCTGCGCAGCGCTTTCTTGACCGAGCCGGCCTCGCGCTCACTAGTGATGACAAGAACATCCAGCTCCGGTGCCAGCTCGCGAAACGGGGCGATCAGATCGAGTCCGGTGGTGCCAGGCAGGTGGACGTCGAGAAGCACCAGGTCGGGTTGCAACTCACCGACTGCGGCCAGCGCGGTCTCGGCCGAATGGGCAACGCCGCACACTTCGAAACCGTCTATCCGTGAGACGAATCCGCTGTGCACCTTCGCCACCATGAAGTCGTCGTCGACCACCAGTACCCGGATCATGCGCCCTCTCCGTCGTGTAGGACTGCGCTGAAGACAGTCCACTCGATGTCCTCTGCCGAACGAGTGCTCACGGTGACGTCGCCGCCCCGCCGACGACACGTCAGGCGCACCAGCGCCAAACCGAAACCGTGTCCGTCGCTCGATTGTCCCTTGGTGCTCCAACCCTGGCCGAACACCCTGTCGCGATTCTCCGGCGCGATACCGGGGCCGGCGTCCTCGACCCGCACTTCGACCGCGGTGCCACGGCCCCGAATCGACAACCGAACCTTGCGGCGCGCGGCTTCCGGCATCTCACCGACGGCGTCGATGGCATTGTCGACGAGGTTTCCGACCACTGTCACGAGATCTCGTCCGAGTCTGCGGTCCACCGTCTCCAGATGTGTGTCCGCCGCCAGCTCGACCGTGACCAACCCCTGTGCAGCAGCACCTATCTTGGCGATCACGAGTGCGGCGGTGCCGACGTCGGCGATCTTCTCGGTCACGGTCGCGCTGACCTGCGCGCGCTCCATGGTCAGACCCTCGACGTAGCCGACCACCTCGTCGTATTCGCCGAGCTGGATGAGGCCGGAGATGGTGTGCAGTTGATTGTCGAACTCGTGGATGTGGGCGCGTAGTGCGTCGGTGCTGGTTTTGGTCACGTCGAGTTCTTCTTCCACGGAGCGCAATTCGGTGCGGTCGCGGAAAGTGGTGACCGACCCGATGGTGCGGCCTTTCGATTCGATCAAGACGGTGTTGAGGACGAGCAGGCGATCGCCGACAAGAACCAACTGATCGGATTCGGTTGTGCCGGAGGTCAGTACACTCTGGAGGCGGTCGTCGAGACCGAGGTCCCGCACCGATCTACCGGCGCTGCCGCGTGGGATGTCGAGGAGTTGGTGGGCACTGTCGCTCATCAGCACCACCTTTCCCTGCGCGTCGAATGCGATGACGCCTTCCTTGAGACCGCGCAGCATTGCTTCACGTTGGCGAACCAGGTCCAGGATCTCGCCGGCTTCCATGCCGAGGGTTTGCCGTTTTACCCTGCGGGCCAACAGGATCGACCCGACGCCGCCGAGAAGGGATGCCACCGCGAGGTATACCAGGAGATTCGGTGCAGACTGCAGCAGCCGTGTCCAGATCGAGGGGTACTCGATGCCGACGATCGCGGTTCCGGTAATCGCTCCTTCGCTGCCGAGAATCGGAACGTGCGCCTCCACGGCCTTGCCGGAGGGCGTGTCGACCAAACCCGTCCACGACCGATCCTCCGTCTGACGTGCGTCGATGCCGACATCACCGGGACGCGTCGAAATGACGACACTGCCGTCGGCGTCGGCAAGCGAGACGTAGGTGACGCCCGAGATGGCGCGTACCGAGTCGACCGAACCTTGTAGTCCGGAGCGGAGGCGGGTCTGCGCCTGGGGGAGTAGCTCGCGTACTGCCGGATTGGCTGCGAGCGATTCCGCTGCCGAGAGTGCGCGACGTCCCTCCTCGCGTTGGAAACTCGCGGACGACTGCGCGAGGGAGAGGGCGGTGACGCACACGAGAACTGCAACGACGATCAGAAGTTGCAGTTCGAGAAGTTGTGTCGCCAGAGTGTGCCGGCGGCGAAACAGCCGGGCAAACAGAGACGACTTGCTCTCTCGCTCCGCCTGCTCGTTTCCTGAGGACACCAGCCAGACCCTAGCCTTCAGTTCGATGCCGGGAAAGCGGCCGTTCGTGAGCACAATGAGCACAAATCAATTTGCTTTCCCAATGGTGACCCCAGTCACAAAGTGCGTCAGTATGAAACCTGTTCACACATCGGTACCGGCAGACAAGGACGAAGCCATGAGCACATCGAAGGGGCTGAGCAGGCATATCGCCCTGCTCGGTGCCTGCGCGATGACTCTCGTGCTCTCGACCGGATGCACTCCGGTCGAGTCCTTCTTCGCCGGTGGCCGAGCGGGTGAGAGTTCCGAAGAACTGCGCGTACTGGTGCCCTCGGTGGCCGGTGGTGGTTACGACCTGACCGCCCGGACCATGGTGCAAGCACTGGCCGACGAAGGGACCGTCGACGCCGACGTCGTTGTGCTGCCCGGATCGGGCGGCATCGTCGGACTCAACCGGTTGGCTCTCGAAAGCGGGAATCCCGACCTACTCATGGTCATGGGGCTCGGAGTTCTCGGTTCGCTCGAGATACTGCCGTCCGAGCACACACTTGCCGACGTGACACCGATTGCGAGACTCGTCGAAGAACCGGAAGCGCTACTGGTTCCAGCAGATTCACCGTACAAAACTCTCGCCGATCTGACGCAGGCCTGGGTGGCGGATCCGTCGTCGATCTCGATCGGCGGTGGTTCGAGTGAAGGTGGACCGGACGGGTTGTTCCGCCTTCTGTTCGCACGGGCGGTCGGCGTCGATCCGTCGCGCTCCCCGTACCGCATCTACGACGGCGGCGGCGAACTGCTTCCCGCACTGCTCACGAGGCAGGTCGACGTAGCCGCCACCGGTATCGGTGAATACCTCGATCAGATTGCGGCAGGCACGGTTCGGGTCCTTGCGGTCAGTTCGCCGGCCCGTACCCCGGCGGTGGATGCGCCCACGATGGCGGAGTCTGGCGTCGACGTCACGTTCACCAATTGGCGGGGTCTCATGGCGCCGCCGGGCCTGACGGACGATCAGCGTCAGCACTTGCAGAATTTGGTGCGGGATCTGGCGGCAAGCCCGCGCTGGAACGAGCTGTCTCGCCGAAACGGTTGGAACAGTGCAGTTCTCACCGAACCCGAGTTCTCCGCATTCCTCACCGATCAATCCCGGTTCGTCGACGCAACACTCGATCCGCCCGGCATCAACTGAGCACTACCGAAGTTTCGTTTCACCTCCACGAAGGTCACCGGCTCGATTTGCCGTGCCGTTTTTCTCGGCAATTCAGCACTAAAGGAGTTCATCATGCTCGTCACACTCGGCTTCCTCATGGTTGCGGTGTTCATGTTCCTGATTCTCACCAAACGCGCGACCCCGGTGGTGGGACTGACTCTGGTTCCGGTGGCCTTCGGACTACTTGCCGGGGCCGGCCTCGGAATCGGCGACATGATCACCGACGGCATCAAGTCGCTCGCACCCACCGCGGCGCTGTTGTTCTTCGCGATCATCTTCTTCGGAATCATGATCGACGTCGGCCTCTTCGATCCGCTGGTCAAGCTCATCCTGCGGATGGTGCGAGACGATCCGATGAGGCTCGTGGTCGGAACCGCAGTGCTCGCGATGGTGGTCTCGCTGGACGGAGACGGTTCGACGACCTTCATCATCGTGACCTCGGCGCTGCTTCCGCTCTACCTCAAACTCGGTGTCAGTCCCGTCGTTCTGACGGTGATCGCCGGCCTGTCCAACGCGACGATGAACATCATTCCGTGGGGCGGCCCGACCGTCCGGGCCGCGAGCGCGCTGGGACTCTCACCCTCCGACGTGTTCGTGCCGATGGTGCCGTCGTTGATCGTCGGCCTGATCATGGTGCTCGGATTCGCGATTCACCTCGGGATCATGGAGCGCCGCAGGATCGGGACTTTGGTCCTGACTTCTGAGCGCATCCTCGAAAAGGTCGGAAACGGTGGAAGTTCCAGCACCGGTAGCGCCGGCACCGGCGGCTCGAACGACTCCGAGGACGACGGCGGCGACACCGGACGATTCATCGACGGCCTCGACCCCAAGCGGGACACCTTGCGGCCGAAATTGCTCTGGTTCAACGCTGCGCTGACGACGATCCTTCTCGTCGTACTCGTGATGGACATCCTGCCCATCCCGGTGCTGTTCATGATCGCGTCGTCGATCGCCCTCGCGGTGAACTTCCCGGCGGTCAAGGATCAGGGTGAAGCAATCGCACGCCATTCGTCGAGCATCGTCTCGGTGGTCGCGATGGTGCTGGCAGCAGCGGTGCTGACCGGCGTTTTCCAGGGAACCGGCATGGTCGAGGCGATGGCAGAGTGGCTGCTTCAGGTCATCCCCGACGCGATGGGCCCGCACCTCGCCGTCATCACGGGCGTCCTGAGTATCCCGCTCACGTTCTTCATGACCAACGACGCGTTCTACTTCGGTGTGCTGCCGGTGCTGTCCGAGACTGCAGCGCAGTACGGCATCGAGCCGGTGGAGATGGCGCGCGCCTCGATCACCGGGCAGGCCGTGCACATGCAGAGCCCGCTGGTCCCGGCGATCCTGCTACTGGTCACACTCGCCGGTGTTTCTCTGGCGGATCACCACAAGAAGGTTCTGTGGCGAGCGGGCCTGATCTCGATCACGATGCTCGTGGTCGGCGTCGGATTGGGGCAGATCCCCTTCTGAGCGCGATCAGTTGTGGAAGGGGCACCGGCCTTGGTCGGTGCCCTTCTTCTTTTTTGTCACGAAATTGGGCCGGATGTCGAGATCGGGCTCGTCGTACAGGCGGTGGAACGTCGGCGTGAGCGAGCTGGACATGGGCGGGTTCACCCATGACCAGTCGGTCGGGCACTTGCGCCCGGCCTTGTCCTCACGCGCGATGTGATCGATGAATTGCTTTGCGACAGTGTGATGGTCGACCATGATGACGCCGGCCTTGCGGTAGCTGTGGATAACTGCACGGTTCAGTTCGACCAGTGCGCGGTCCTTCCAGAGCGTGCGGTCGTGGCTCATGTCGAGCTCCATCATCGCTCCGATGGTGGGCAACATGTTGTAGCGATCGGTGTCGCTGAAGTTGCGTGCGCCTACCTCGGTGCTGACGTACCAACCGCTGAACGGCGTGCAGGGATAGACGATTCCGCCGATGTCGAGGTTCATGTCCGAGACCGCAGGGACGGCATGCCATTTAAGCCCCAGATCAGCGAACCAGCTGTATTCGGGGTGCTCGATCTCGACCTCGAGAACCAGGTCGGTCGGGACGTCGAAGTACTGCAGGGGTTCGTCGGGAACCGAAATCAGTACGGGGAGAACGTCGAACGGCGTACCGGCGCCCTTCCACCCCATCGCGGTGACCTGAGCAGTCAGATCGACGTGCCACGGGTCGCCCAGAATGGTGCCGTCAGGCTGCCGGTAGCCGGCGTAGCGGATCAGTTGCGGGCTGAGGATTCGGTACTCCTGACCGTCCTCGCGGGGGAGTGGCCCGACCGTCACGACCGACTGCAGAGCGCCGCCGTTGGTCGACAGTCGCAGGTGCTCCCAGCATGCTTCGGCGAGAGCGGAAGCCGTGACGGCATCGCGCGCGTCGATGAGTTTGAGGGTCCGCCAATGCGCGCGACCGACGCACCTGGCGTGGTTTCGCCACGCGAGTTTGGCGCCGACGAGCAATTCCTCCGCTGTGTGCGTGTAGGTGCCGGTCCGATGGAGTTCACGCAAGGCCTCACGCCGCCGAGACGTCGGGAGGTGGCCCAGTTCCGGAGAGTCGAAAAATTCGACGCACTCGAGTTCCCGACGTTGAAGCTCGGTCAGCGTCGGGGTAGTGGAGGCGATCTGGGACGTAAGCCCGCTATCGGTGGGCAATTCGTCCTGTCGAACAAAATCCACGGCACGACTCCTGTTTGGCTGGTTGAGATTTCGCTGAACGTTAGCTCGGCGATCGAGAGTGT
The DNA here is from genome assembly GCF_001942025.1 of Rhodococcus sp. YL-1. Classification (NCBI taxonomy): domain Bacteria; kingdom Bacillati; phylum Actinomycetota; class Actinomycetes; order Mycobacteriales; family Nocardiaceae; genus Rhodococcus; species Rhodococcus sp. YL-1. Next base: position 1,479,374 of record NZ_CP017299.1, read on the forward strand.
CGAAGCTCTTGTTTATCTTGCACGCAAGAATAAGAAAGGGACGGTCACACCGCGAAATGGGGTCGCATTGTGACACTTGTCCAGAATGATTTACGAGTCAGACATTTGTGACATAAGCTGCAGACGAAATTCCGCGGCGGGTCTTGCCGCGTCTAGTCGGGACGAGGATGAGCGTGGATTCGCAAGCAATCTCTCTGGTCCGGTCGAGCTTCAAATCCGTCGCTGCGGTAGAAGATGGTCCGGAACGGCTCGCCCGTACCTTCTATTCGATCCTGTTCGCTCGATCGCCCGAAACCCGGGAGTTCTTTCCGGCAGCGATGGATGTGCAGCGTGACCGGCTTGTCAGCGCTATCGCTCACGTCGTCGAACGCCTCGACGAGTCCGACGCGATACTCGAGTACCTCGCACAGCTCGGCCGCGATCACCGTAAGTACGGCGTCACCGACGAGCACTACACGGCAGTCGGCAATGCCTTGATCGAAGCACTCGAGACCTTCGGTGGCGCCGAAATGTGGACCGACGAGGTCGACAGCGCGTGGCGTAACGCGCTCGCGATCATCTCGGCGGCGATGATGGATGCCGCCAACGCGGAAGACGGTCCGCCCGCGTGGAGTGCCACGGTCATCGAATGCCGCCCGGTCATCAAGGGCGTCGCCGTCGTGCGGCTGCAACTCGACCAGACGATGGAGTACCGCGCCGGTCAGTACGTCAGCGTGCAGGTCGCCGCGAGGCCACGGATGTGGCGCTACCTCTCTCCGGCCACGCCGTACGACGGGACCGGAATCCTCGAGTTCCACATCCGCCAGGTCACCGGCGGGTGGGTCAGCCCGGTCATGGTGAACCAGACCGCTGTCGGTGACACCTGGGTGGTCGGTTCGCCCATCGGCGCCTTGGGGATTCCGGAGAACTCCAAGGACCTTTTGATGATCGCGTCGGGAACAGGTGTCGCGCCTCTTCGCGCTCAGATCCTCGAACTGATCCGACGCGGCAACACTCGCAAGGTCCAACTGTTCTACTCCGGACAGCATCCGTGCGATCTCTACGACCTTCCGCATCTGTGGAAGCTGGCCGAGAAGTACCCGTGGCTCACGATCATCCCGGTCTCCGAAGAAGACGAGAATCCGTGGTGGCACACCGAAGCGGAGCCACTGCCGCCGATCGGCATGAAGCGGCGCATCGTCGGCAAGGTCGGTAAGGTCGTGACCTCGTTCGGGGACTGGGCGGGCTACGACATTCAGGTCGTCGGCAGCGAATCCATGGTCAACAGCACCAAATTCAGGCTTCGCGCAGTGGGCATCGACGTCGACACCGTTCGCAACGACCCGACGTACTGACCGTCAGTACGGATCGAACTGAATGACCTCGGCCGGCGTTCCGGCCTCGATCAATCGATCACGCGTCGACCGAACCATGGCCGCCGATCCGCACACCAGGACCTGATGTTCGGTGAACGCACCGTACGACGCGACGACGTCGGCGAGCGTGCCTTCGATGAGATGATCGTCGCCGAATCCGATGTCGACGTTCAACCGGTCGAACCATCCGTCGGGCGGGCCGCCGTCGGAGAGATCTTCGACGACAGGAATGGGCTGCAACCACGGAAACTGGTCGGCGAGCAGCCACAGCATGTCCGCAGCGTAGAGATCACGAAGCGTTCGGCCACCGAAGAAGAGGTACACCTGCGGCGGGTTCGGGGTCTGAGCCAGATCGAGAATGATCGACCGGAGTGGGGCCAAACCGGTTCCGCCCGCGACCATGATGACGGTGGGGCCGTTCTCGTCGACGGACAGGTTGCCGCGCGGGTCGAGGATCTGCCAGACGTCACCAGGCTGGGTGTCCTTGACTATCGAACCGCTGACCCAACCACCGGGAACCGTCTTGACGTGAAACTCCAACTTCCCGTCGTGTGAGGGAGGCAGTGCGGGGGAGAGTCGACGGAGCAACCGCGAGTTCTGCGGGACGCTGACGTCGACGTACTGGCCCGGTCGGAACGGGACGACGTCGCCGACAAGACGAACAACCGCCAGATCCTCACGGAGACGGTGATGTTCGACGACTGTGCTCGACCAGGTTCGCTGGGCCATGAAAGTTCTCCTGTAGTCAGTAGAGCGGGTCGTGCCGGATCTGGTCGAGCGGAGTTCCGCCGGCACGCAAGGCGTAGACGGTTGTCTTGATCATCGACGGTGACCCCGAGATCTGCACCTGACGGTCGGCCCACGAACCGAACTGCGCGACCACTTTTCCGATCGGTCCGATCAGCCGGCTGTGCATTCCGAACGGTGGTTCGAGCACCGGTCCGTTGTGCCACCAAGGGTTTTCGGGTTCTTCGGAAACCGGCACGACGGTCAACCACGGGTTGCTGAGCGAGATGTGCCAGAGGGTTTCGAGGTCGTACAGATCGCAGGGATAGCGGCCGCCGACGAACAGGTGCACGCGCGGGTTGTGCGCGCGTTGAGACATTTCCATCACCTGTGCCCGCAGTGGAGCGATACCGGTGCCGGACCCGATCATGAGAACGTCACGGTCGCTGGTGAAGTCGACCTCGAGGCCGCCGAGGGGAGTGGACATGACCCAGCGGTCACCGACGTTGGTTTCGCTGACGATCGCGGGGCTGACCCATCCTCCCGACACCTTGCGGATGTGGAACTCGAGCTGACCGAAAGGGTTGGTCGGAATCGCCGGTGAGTAATACCGCCACATTTTCGGGCGCTGGGGAATCTGAACACCTACGTATTGCCCCGCCCCGTACGGAATGGGTGGGTCGGCTTCGAGGCGAACAATCGCCAGATCGTCGAGGACTCGTTCGTGGCTGACCACGGTTGCGCCCCAGAGCGCCGGGGTCGTATCGGATTCGGCGCCGTCGGCCATCGTGCCGACGACGAGGTCGGTGAACTGAGACCAGGCCTCGTCCAGCTCCGGCGTCCACTTGTAGCGGCTGTGCGCGCTCGTGCCGTACATCGACCGAACCGCGCGCTTCAGAGCGACGCCGGCGGCCTCGTAGTGCTCACGCTCGACGCCGTAGCGACGGTGGTCGCGGCCGAGTTGTGTGAGGAACTTCCGGATTCGGCGATGCTGGGGCAGATTCTTCACGACGAACTCGATGGCTCTGAAGAAACGGTGGCCCTGCGATTCCATCCCGGCGGGGAACAATGAGCGGTACAGAGGATGTTCCGCAAAGAGGCCGGTGTAGAACACTGCCGAGAAGTGCGCACGGCTCTCTTCGTCGTCGGTCAGAGAATCGAGGCTGGATTGCAGACGGGCGATCACTGTCGGATCCAATCCATCCCCCTTTCGCACCAGCTGCAACTCTCGCCACAATTCTAGTACGGCTGAAAATGTGACCTACGAAACCAACTCGGCCTGGCGAAAACAAACTTGAGCGGAATAGACTCAAGTTTGTCCGCGTTGAGCATATTGACACAGTCGCAATACCAACCGGTCGCGGCTCTTCCCGTTCGACTTCGCCAGAAAGGTGACAAGTGGACTCGTTCACACCAACAACCAAGACCCAGGCTGCGATGACGGCTGCACTGCAGTCGGCGTCGTCGGCGGGTAACCCCGATATCCGGCCTGCCCATCTGCTGGTCGCATTGCTCGACCAGACCGACGGCATCGCTGCCCCACTACTCAAAGCTGTAGGCGTCGACCCCACGGTCGTACACCGTGAAGCACAGGCAATCGTCGATCGCCTACCCAAGACAACCGGCGCAAGCTCCACCCCGCAACTCGGGCGTGAGGCACTCGCGGCACTCACTGCTGCTCAGCACCTCGCCACCGAGATGGACGACGAATACGTCTCCACCGAGCACGTCCTCTACGGACTGGCCGGCGGGGACTCCGACGTCGCACAGTTGCTCGTACGTCATGGCGCTACCCAGGACGCATTGCGTGAAGCCTTCACCACCGTCCGCGGCAGCGCTCGCGTCACCAGCCCGGAGCCCGAAGGCACCTACCAAGCGCTGGAAAAGTACTCCACCGACCTCACCGAAGCTGCACGTAGCGGCAAGCTCGACCCGGTGATCGGTCGCGACACCGAGATTCGCCGTGTCGTGCAGGTGCTCTCGCGTCGTACCAAGAACAACCCGGTACTCATCGGTGAGCCCGGCGTCGGCAAGACCGCGATCGTGGAGGGCCTTGCCCAACGCATCGTCGCGGGTGACGTCCCGGAATCGCTGCGAGGCAAGACCGTCGTGTCCCTGGATCTCGGGTCCATGGTCGCCGGTGCCAAGTTCCGCGGTGAATTCGAAGAACGCCTCAAGGCTGTCCTCGACGACATCAAGAACAGTGCCGGACAGGTCATCACCTTCATCGACGAGTTGCACACCATCGTCGGCGCCGGAGCCACCGGTGAATCCGCGATGGACGCAGGCAACATGATCAAGCCGATGCTCGCCCGTGGTGAGCTGCGGCTGGTCGGTGCGACCACACTCGAGGAGTACCGCAAGTACATCGAGAAGGACGCAGCACTCGAGCGTCGTTTCCAGCAGGTGCTCGTCGGTGAGCCCTCGGTCGAGGACACCATCGGTATCCTGCGCGGCCTCAAGGAGCGCTACGAGGTGCACCACGGCGTGCGCATCACCGACTCCGCGTTGGTGGCGGCTGCCGCGCTGTCGGACCGCTACATCACGTCGCGGTTCCTGCCGGACAAGGCCATCGACCTCGTGGACGAAGCCGCATCGCGACTTCGTATGGAGATCGACTCGCGTCCCGTCGAGATCGACGAGGTGGAACGCACGGTTCGCCGACTCGAAATCGAAGAAGTGGCACTCGAGAAGGAAACCGACGACGCGTCCAAGGCGCGGCTCGAGAAGCTGCGTCAGGAACTCGCGGACGACCGCGAAAAGCTCAATCAGCTCAGCACCCGCTGGCAGAACGAAAAGCAGGCCATCGACTCGGTGCGCGTGCTGAAGGAACAGCTCGAAACCCTGCGAGGAGAGTCCGAACGCGCTGAGCGTGACGGCGATCTGGGCAAGGCAGCCGAGTTGCGCTACGGCCGTATCCCGGCGCTCGAGAAGGAACTGGAAGAGGCAGCAGCCGCTTCCGGAGCTGCCTCCGACGGTGACGTGATGCTCAAGGAAGAGGTCGGGCCCGACGACGTCGCAGAAGTGGTCGCAGCCTGGACCGGAATCCCCGCCGGCCGGATGATGGAAGGCGAAACCGAGAAGCTGCTCCGCATGGAGTCCGAACTCGGCAAGCGCGTCGTCGGCCAGACCGACGCCGTCGTCGCCGTCTCGGATGCGGTTCGCCGCGCCCGAGCAGGTGTCGCCGACCCCAATCGGCCCACCGGTTCGTTCCTGTTCCTCGGCCCGACCGGCGTCGGCAAGACGGAGCTCGCCAAAGCCTTGGCGGACTTCCTCTTCGACGACGAGCGCGCGATGATCCGCATCGACATGAGCGAATACGGTGAGAAGCACTCGGTGGCCCGACTCGTCGGTGCTCCTCCGGGATACGTCGGCTATGAAGCCGGTGGCCAGCTCACCGAAGCAGTTCGACGACGCCCGTACTCGGTGGTCCTCTTCGACGAGGTCGAGAAGGCACACCCCGACGTGTTCGACGTCTTGCTCGCAGTACTCGACGAAGGCCGACTGACCGACGGTCAAGGCCGCACGGTGGACTTCCGCAACACCATCTTGATCCTGACCTCCAACCTGGGATCCGGTGGCACGCGGGAGCAGGTCATGGATGCGGTACGCCACGCGTTCAAGCCGGAATTCATCAACCGTCTCGACGACGTGGTCATCTTCGACTCGCTCTCCGAGGAGCAGTTGGAGCACATCGTGGACATCCAGCTCGAGCAGTTGCAGAAGCGTCTGGCTGCGCGTCGTCTCACCCTCGAGGTGAACGGTGCGGCTCGGATGTGGCTCGCAGTGCGCGGCTACGACCCGCTGTACGGCGCTCGGCCATTGCGTCGACTCGTTCAGCAGTCGATCGGCGACCAGCTCGCCAAGCTGCTCCTGGCCGGCAAGGTCCAGGACGGCGACACCGTGCACGTCGGTGTCAGCGAGGACGCAGATCAGTTGGTTCTCTCCTGATTCGGTAAGCGGAATGCCCCGTCGATCCACTTGGATCGGCGGGGCACTCGCATTTTGTTCTACCCTGGATGGCTGGATGCTCGAACCGGGGACGAGTGCACTCGCGCCTCTCCGAACGACTTCGACGCTCTTTCGTCCCAACCGAAGGTGAGCCAGGCATGACCGATCAGAACGATCCGCGTAACTCGGGTGGGCCGCGCCGTGAGGATCCCGAGGCGACCGAGGTGTGGGGGCGTACGCCCGACCAGCCGACGGAGCAGTACGGGACGGTGTCCGGCCAGAATCCGAACCAGCCGACGGAGTATTTCGGTCAGCCGCCGGGGGCACAGCAGTATCCGGGGGCACAGCAGTATCCCTACGGCGGACCGGATCAGAACACGGAGTATTTGGGGCAGCAGGGTCAGCAGCCGAATCCCACTCAGGCGTTCCCTGCCTACAACCCGCAGTTCGATCCGCAGGCGCCGCCGCCTGGTGCGACGCAGGCCTATCCGCCGTACACCGCTCAGCAGTACGGGAACCCGGATCAGTACGGGAACACGCAGCAGTACGGAAATACACAGCAGTATCCAGTTGCCGGTGGTGGCGGTGGAGTTCCGCCGGAACAGCCGTTCATCGACGATGGATCGTCGGGCGGCGGTAAGAAGCGCAAGCTCGCGACGTGGGTGGCCGCCGGTGTGGTCGGGATCCTGGTCGCCGTGATCGCGATCATCGCGTTCTCGGCGTTCGGCTCGAACGACAAGGGCACCCAGACCGCTTTCGTTCCCCCGACCACCACGACGCAGGCGCCGACCACGACACCGCCGAAGGCCAGCACCACGGCGCCGACTCCGACGACGGATTCTCCGCTCAGCCAGCTTCCAGGCGGGCTCGGCGAAGTCATCGGTGACGCCGGGGGAGCCGTCGGCACCGTGAAGTCGAACGACGGCGGCACGTTGGTCATCGATTCGATCGGGGGTTCGCAGGTGACGATTCTGACCACCGCGGACACCACGCTCATCGCGCTCAACCGCGCCACCATCGCCGATCTGCAACCGGGAGACAACATCGTCGTCGACGGAACGCCGGTGGAGAACGGCACGATGACCGCCAACACGATTCTGAGTACGTCGCTGCCGAAGTTCGGCAACTGAGTCGTTCACGACACATCGGGCGAGTCCACCAGGGTGTCGCGGGAGGTTGAGGCCACGAGTCGCTACCCTGGAGGGTGATGACTGGAATGTGGTTCGGACTGGCAGCAATTGCACTCGCAGGCGCGGGTGCGCTTCTGTACGTCGACAGGACGAGGCGAGATCAATCCGGGCGAGTGCGTCAGATCTGGGCCAAGGCGCAGGGTTACACGTACACGGCCACTGACGATCAGCTGGCAGGCGAATGGCACCGCGCGGTCATGGCCAAGCAGGACTACCTCACTGCTACCGACGTCGTCCGCGGCCGCCGTCGCGGAGAGCAGTTCGTGCTGTTCGACCTGGAGGAGACCGCAACCATCGTGGCTGTTCGCCGCGAGATCGGGTCGGACGTCGACATCGATCTTCGGTTGAAGTCGACGGCTCCGCCCAAGGACGGCGACCTGAACCTGTTGGGTGCGATCGGTTCACGAGTCGTCTTCGCGACCGATCTCGAGATCGCACGTCGTGTCTGTGATCAGCGCATGGTGGCGTTCACCGAATCGGTTCCGCCGTCGATCAGCATGCTGTGGAGCGAAGGGCAGTGGACGCTCGGTTCGCTTCCGGTGACCAGTAACGGCCGGGACTGGGACGCGGCAATCGAGTCGGTTGCGCGCCTGTCCGGCATTCTGCATGTCCTGCCTCCCGTCACCGATCCCAACGAACTCGAGGTCGATCACGATCCGAGCCGCCCGCGGCCGGGCGCCGAGAAGTCTCGCCCAACTCCGGATCCGGTAGAACAGCCCCGTTCGCGTCAAGAGCAGCCGCCCCGTGACGCTCCGCCGCGTGAATTTGCCCCGCGTGAGTCCGCACCGCGTGAGTCCGCACCGCGTGAGCCCGCACCGCGGGAATCTGCGCCACGTCCGGATCAATCGCTGCGCAAGCCCGAGGCGGCTGACAAGCCGGCTCAGCGCCCGGCGTCGCAGCGCTCGGGCACAATTCGCCCGGTCGACTGACCTTTAAGGTTCCCGTCCAGGCGCGATAACCACTAGCGTGGCCGGTATGTCGACTTCCCACTCGGATCGCCCTGTGCGTCCCGTTGCCCTGGTGACCGGACCCACCTCTGGTCTCGGCGCCGGTTTCGCCAAGAAATACGCCTCCCTCGGATACGACCTGGTTCTCGTCGCACGTGACGAGGTCAGATTGCACGACCTCGCGTCCGAGTTGAAGACGATGTTCGGCACCGAGTCGGAGATTCTGGTTGCCGATCTCGCATCGGAGGCCGGACGCGACACGGTCGCGCTTCGTTTGGAGAAGGGCGTCGAGGTGTTGGTGAACAACGCCGGATTCGGTACCTCCGGCGAGTTCTGGACCGCCGATCCGGCGCTCCTTCAGTCTCAACTCGACGTCAACGTCACCGCCGTGATGCGGCTGACCCGTGCGGCGCTGCCCAGCATGATCGCGTCGGCGCACGGAACGATTGTCAACGTGGCGAGCGTCGCGGGCCTGCTGTCCGGGCGGGGTTCGACGTATTCGGCAAGCAAGGCCTATGTCATCTCGTTCACCGAAGGGCTGTCCGGCGGGTTGGCCGGGACGGGAGTGCGCGTGCAGGCGCTGTGCCCGGGCTTCATTCGCACCGAGTTCCACGAGCGCGCGGGCATCGAGATGTCCACGATCCCCAAGCCGATGTGGCTGAGCGTCGACCAGGTGGTTGCGGCGTCGATGAAGGATCTCGGTGACGACAAGGTCATCAGTATTCCGGGATTCCAGTACAAGGTCCTCACGACGGCCGGGCGTCGCGTTCCCAAGGGGCTGGTTCGCCGGCTGACCAACATCGTCGGACGAGGCCGCGGGCGGACGTAGCCCAGAGGCGGAAGCCGGACGTAGCCCAGAGGCAGAAGCCGAACACAAGGCAGTGGTCGGTAGGCTGAGCACTCATGAGCGATCGTGAGGATTTGGCTGCGCTGGTGCGCGAATTGGCTGTTGTACACGGAAAGGTGACGTTGTCCTCGGGCAAGGAAGCCGATTACTACGTCGACCTTCGCCGCGCGACACTTCACCACAAGGCAGCGCCGCTGATCGGCTCGCTGCTGCGTGAACTGGTCGCGGACTGGGATTTCGACGCCGTCGGCGGTTTGACGATGGGCGCCGATCCGGTCGCTATGGCAGTGATGCACGCTCCCGGCCGACCGATCGATGCGTTTGTCGTCCGCAAGGCCGCGAAGGCCCACGGGATGCAGCGCCAGATCGAGGGCCCGGACATCGTCGGCAAGCGTGTCCTGGTTGTCGAGGACACGACCACGACGGGCAATTCGCCGTTGACAGCAGTGAAGGCCCTGCGCGAGGCAGGGGCCACCGTGGTCGGAGTCGCTACGGTCGTCGATCGCGCGACGGGTGCGGATGCGGTGATCGGTGCCGAGGGCGTCGAGTACCGCTCGCTGCTGGGCCTGGAAGATCTGAACCTGAGCTGACGCCCCGTGAGTGGTTGAGTCCCTGCGCTCCTCAACCACTCACAGGGGTCAGTCGCCTACGGTGACGGCGAGTGCTTCGTCGACGCTGTGCGGCGCGGGATCGTGGTCGTCGACGTGAGCGAGAACCTTACGTCCGCTCGACAGGACGAATACGGCGGCGAGGGTGAGCACCGCGCCGACCCAGAACGGCATGTGGACGTTGGATTCGCCGAGCTTGCCGGCTACCCACGGAGCAGCGGCGCCGCCGACGAATCGAACGAAGCTGTAAGCAGCCGAGGCGGTCGACCGCTCCACGGGAGCTGAGATCATGACGGTTTCGGTGATGAGTGTGTTGTTCACGCCGAGGAACAAACCGGCGAGGACGACACCGACGATCAAGACGATCTTGTTCTCGGTGAACAGCGCCATCATGCCCAGGTCGAGTGCGAACAGGGTCAGTGCCAGCATCATCATCGGCAGGGTGCCGAAGCGTCGTTGCAGGCGAGGGGCGAGGAAAACCGACGAGATCGCCAGCATCAGGCCCCAACCGAAGAAGATGAATCCGATCGGGTACGCCCCCATGTCGAGGGGGGAACGGCGTGTACGCGAGCAGCGTGAAGAATCCGTAGTTGTAGAGCAGCGCGGTGATGGCAACGGTGAGTAGCCCGCGGTGCCGCAACGCCTGGAAGGGCGCAGCGATGGACGTGCGGTGTTCGGGCTTGGGTGCGCTCGGAAGCATCACCACGATGAGAATGAAGGCGACCGCCATCAGGGCTGCGACGCCAAAGAACGGTGCGCGCCAGCTGATGTCACCGAGAACTCCGCCGACCAGCGGTCCGACTGCGATACCGATGCCCAATGCAGCCTCGTACAGGATGATCGCCCGTGCCACGCCGCCGCTGGCCGCGCCGACGATTGCCGCGAGCGCCGTTGCGATGAACAGTGCATTGCCGAGTCCCCAGCCCGCACGGAATCCGACGATCTGGCCGATGGTGCTGGAAGCGCCTGCCAGAGAAGCGAACACGATGATGATGGCAAGGCCTGCAAGAAGTGTTTTCTTGGCGCCGATGCGGCTGGACACCACACCGGTGATGAGCATGGCCACGCCGGTGACGAGCATGTAGCTGGTGAACAGCAGCGAAACCTGCGACGGTGTGGCGTCGAGTTGTTCGCCGATCGGCTTGAGGATCGGATCGACCAATCCGATGCCCATGAAGGCGATGACGCTGGCAAAGGCTACCGCCCACACCGCTTTCGGTTGTTTCAGGAGGCTCGGCGGAGCCTCGTTCTGGTGCGTTGATGTCGCGGTCGTGTTGCTCACGGCCACCTCCTTTTTCAGTGGTGGGTGTTTCAGCTGGGATCGGAAGTCTTGATGATGGACCGCAATTCGGCCAATCCGTCGGCCAGTTTCTTGATCTGCTCAGGCCCGAGTTCGACGAAGTGGGGGACTAGAGCGTCGGCGATCTCGTTTCGACCGTCGTTCAAGATCTTTCGGCCCTTGTCCGTCATGGCCACTCGAACTGCCCGGGCGTCTTCGGGGTCGGCGCGGCGTTCGACGTAACCGTTCTCGCCGAGTTTGCGCAGTAGTGCAGTGGCAGAGGGCTGCGAGCTTCTGTCGAGTCGAGCGAAGTCGCTGATCCGCATTTCGCCGTATTCCTCGAGTAACGAGAGTGCGCGCAGCCAGGCGCGTGGGTACTGATCGGACGCGAAGGAGCCTGCCAGCTTCGCGAAGCGGTGCGTATTGCTCACGAGGTCGACGAGTAGTTCGTGCAGTTGCTGTTCTTCGTCTGTCACGAAGAATATTATTGCATAGGTTAACTATGTAAATCAACGAGTCCGTGGAAGGTGGTCCGTCACGGCGGTGGCTACCAGCGACGGCACATCGAGGTCGGGTGCGACGAGTGCGAGGCTTCGATTTGCCGCCAGCACTGCGATGCCGTGGGTTCCGGTCCAGATGTTCAACGCAGATGTGGTGGGATCGGAGGCGTCGGCCTCTTCGGTCAGGGATTGCAGGGCGGCGAAGAGTGGGAGAGAAGACTCTCGGAGGTTGCTGCCTGCGCCCTCGAGGAGGTCGTGGCGAAACATCAACTCGAACATCGCCGGTCGCTCCTGGGCGAATGACACGTATTCGATTGCTGCCGAGATCAATCGGCTACGAGCGGATTGTTTGCCGGCGAGGACGGGATCGAGTCTGTCGGCGAGATCGCGCAGGCCGTGTGAGGCAATTGCGGCTAGCAGGCTGTTGTGGGTCGGAAAGTATCTCCGCGGGGCGCCGTGCGACACGCCCGCCCGACGCGCTATCTCCCGTAGCGTCAGTTCTGTGGCGCCGTCGGCATCGAGAATCTCGACGCCGGTGGCGACGAGTGTTTCGCGAAGGCTGCTGACAGTCATGGAAGACAGTGTCTACTATTCTTGTCGTAGACACTGTCTACTAGACGGAAAAGGTGATGCCCTGTGCTCTATTGGCTGTTCAAATACGTCCTGATCGGCCCGGTCCTCTGGCTGTTCGGGCGGCCGACGATCGAGGGTCAGCACCACATCCCCAAGAAAGGGCCGGTGATTCTCGCCGGCAACCATCGGGCAGTCGTCGACTCGTTCTTCCTGGTTCTCATGGTGCGCCGACGCATCACCTTCGTCGCGAAGAGTGAATATTTCACCGGGACCGGTGTGAAGGGCGCGATGCAGCGCTGGTTCTTCGGTGGGGCCGGTCAGGTGCCGATCGACCGTAGCGGCGCCGACGCCTCCCGTGCGGCGTTGGACACGGCCATCGGGATTCTCGACAAGGGTGGTGTCTGGGGGATCTACCCCGAGGGAACACGATCACCCGACGGTTGCCTGTACAAGGGAAAGACCGGAGCGATTCGAGTTGCCTTGGAAACCGGGGCGCCGGTCATTCCCGTCGTCGTACACGGCGGCGACGCAGTCAACCCGCCGGGTACGCGGATGTGGCGCTTCAGCAAGGTCCGGATCACGGTAGGGGAGCCGATCGACTTCTCTCGGTACCGCGAACTTCGTGGCTACCAGGCCGTCGTGCGTGCGGCGACGGACGAATTGATGGCAGTGCTCTGTGACCAGTCGGGGCAGGAATACGTCGATGTCTACGGCGCGGACGTCAAATCCGGCGATGCCGCCTGAGTGACCCAGTACGGTCGCTGTTGGACGTGTAACCAACAGGAGGATTGTGATGGCGGGCAAGTGGGGCATCGAGCACGCAGTTTTTGCGGCGGCGACGGCAGCGACAGTGGTCGGGGCAGTAGTCGGTAACGAGCGGGTTCAGCAGATCGCGAAGCCGTTGATCGCACCCGCTCTGGCCGCCCGAGTGCTGCGCAAGCGCTCGGAGACGGAAACTGCCGATACCGCACTGCTTCTGGCCGGTCTCGCCGCTGCAACTGTCGGCGACGTGTTCATGATCGACCCGGACAACGATGCTCGTCTGATCAAGGGCGCGTCCTCGTTCGCGGTGATGCAGGCCAGTTACTCGGCGCTCCTGCTGCGGCGCGGCGCTCGGCCGACCCGCGCTGCCCTGCGGCCCCGCATCAGCGGTTGGTCGACGGCGTCCGGACTGCTCCGTGCCAAGGCCCCGAGCGTGTCGACGCCGCTCACCGGATACGGATTGATGTTGGGAACCACCTCGACGTTGTCGGCGGACCCCGCTCTGGCACCGCAGTCCAAGGCCGTGCTCGACGTGGTCGTCCCGAACAAGGATCGACGCTCCTGGCTCGGATTGGGCGGAGTGCTCTTCACCGCATCCGACGGACTGATCGTGGTGCGTCGTCTGTTCATCCGCGGGACCGCCGGCCGCGCTGCTGCCGAGGGTGTGATCCTGGCGTCGTACGCGGGAGCGCAGCTGATGCTGGTGGAGGGCATGTTGGCGCTGGGGCGCAAGAAGAGCGTCTAGTCTTTCACGGGCACAGCATGATTCGGTCTCGGTTCTTCGGGTCCACCATGACGGTGACCGTGGATCCGGGAGTGATCTTGTCTTTGTACTCGGGTCGGATCTCGTACTCGATCCGGCCCGAGTACGAATCGGAACCTGGAACCGTGAGGTGGAGTGCGAGCTTGGCCAATTCGCCGTCGACGGTTCGGCGCAGGGGTGTGACGGTGTCGATTCGTGCCCACCCTTCGAGGCCGTGCTTTTCGAGTTTGCGCTCGGCGCGGGTCGGGCGGTTGGCCCATGCCATTCCGAATCCGAGAACCGAGCCGAAAGCGGCGAGCAGCCCGCCGATCTGATAGGGCAGCGTGCCAGGCGGAGTGTGCTCGACCAGCCATCCGAGCCACACGGCGAGCACGATCAGATACCCCACCGCGATGAAACACACGGTGTGTACGACGCGACGGTGATTCATCAGATTTCCTCCACATCCAGGATAGCCTGACCGGATGAGCGAACCGAACGTCTTCATCACCGGTGCTGCGGCTGGAATCGGGCGGGAGACGTCGCTGTTGTTCGCGCGCAACGGATACCGCGTCGGCGCGTTCGACATCGACGACGCCGGCCTTGCCTCCCTGAAGGCCGAGATCGACGGTTTCGGCGGCAGTGTCGTGACGGGTGTCCTGGATGTCACCGATCCGGCGGGATGGGCGCAGCGTCTGGCCGATTTTGCCGGGGAGTCCGGGCGTCTGGACATCCTGATCAACAATGCGGGCGTGCTCTCGTCGGGACGGTTCGAGGATATTTCTCTTGCGGCGCATCGCCGAATGGTCGACATCAACATCACCGGCACCCTCAACGGCACGCACACGGCTTTCCCGTACCTCCGCGATACCGTCGGCGCCCAGGTGGTCAATCTGTGCTCCGCTTCGGCGATCTACGGCCAGCCCGAACTGGCGACGTACGGTGCAACCAAGTTCGCGATCCGCGGCCTGACCGAGGCGCTCGATCTGGAATGGGCACAGCACGACATCCGTGTTCTCGCGCTCTGGCCGTTGTTCGTCCAGACCGCGATGGTCACTGGAATGGACACCGGAGCCACCAGATCGTTGGGTATCAAGCTGACTGCAACCGACGTCGCGCAGGAACTGTGGGCGGCCACACGCGGCGCCGGACGGATGCACAAGGTTCACTACCCGGTCGGAACTCAGGCGAAGCTCTTCCTCAGCGCGTCGCGGTTCTCGCCCGCGTGGCTCTCACGGCTGATGAACAAGCGCGTCACCAGCACTTAGTCGACCGCACGATAGAGTGCACTGTCGGCTGTTGCTGGGCCAAGATGACGTGTGTGGAGGTAGTCGGGTGGTTCGTGTTCGGGTGGGGTTCGTCTTGTTGGGCGTCGGGTCGGCGCTCGTGCTCGCAGGGTGCAGCGGGGAGGCGGATTCAGCGCCGACCGTAGCGGCGCAGCCCAGTTCGTCCACCACTACCGCAGTGCCGACGACAACCACCACCGTCGCGCCCGTCGTCCCCACGACCACCGAACCACCGACCACGACGCTGCCACCGACGACGACACTCACGGACGTGCAGTTCGAGCGCAACGAGTCGTACTACTTCACCACTCCCGACGGAAACTTCCAGTGCGGCATCATCAAGTTGCCCACCAGAATCGAAGCCGGGTGCGAGGGAACGACCACTCCCGTTCCGCCGCGGCCGGAGAGCTGCATGGTCAACTGGGGCAACGGTATTCGCGTCACCGACGAGGGTGAGGGTGCTTTCATGTGTTCGGGCGGAGAGGTGTACACCTCTGGCGGCCCCGACGCCGATCCGGTGTTGGCGGCCGGTCAACCGCTGAGCAAACTGGGTTTCACCTGTACGACCACCGCGACAGACGTCTCGTGTGTCAACGATCAGACCACGCACGGCTTCACCGTGGCTGCAGATTCCAACGAGGTGTTCTGATGACCGAAGTCGCAGCCGACGACGTGTCCGGCGGAGCCGGTGAACCGGGACCCACCGAGTGGGGCGAGAATCCCAACGGCGTCGGACCCTGGGCCGAGGAGCACGACACGGAACCGCCGACCGACGAGCGCTACGACCCGGTACTTCTGGCCGAGGGTGATCGTCGAAACGTCTTGGACGAGTATCGGTACTGGACGCGGGAAGCGATCGTCGAGGACATCGACTCGCGCCGTCACACGATGCATGTCGCCATCGAGAACTTCGCGCACGACGCCAACATCGGCACGGTGGTCCGCACGGCCAACGCGTTTGCCGCGGCCGCGGTCCACATCGTGGGGCGTCGGCGCTGGAATCGGCGGGGCGCCATGGTGACCGATCGATACCAACACATCGTTCACCATGCAGACATCGGCGAACTCGTCGAGTACGCCCGTGAGAATTCACTCACGATCGTGGCCGTCGACAACACCCCGGGGTCGGTGCCGCTGGAAACGGCAAGCCTGCCGCGGGAGTGCATCCTGCTGTTCGGTCAAGAAGGCCCCGGAGTGACCGATCATGCGAAAGAGGTTGCGTCCATGACGGTCTCGATCGCACAATTCGGTTCGACTCGCAGCATCAACGCCGGTGTCGCGGCCGGCATCGCGATGCACGCGTGGGTACGTGAGCATGCCGATCTCGCCGATTCCCGCTGATCTCGCTCGCGAATTCCGGCTAGCGTGTAGCGCCTCGACCAGACAGGATAGGTAGTTATGCAGGAAGTGTGGGCAGAGCGGGCCGATGCGGCTGAGGGCGCGATAGTCAGTCGTCACCTTCGGCGCCTGTGGGGAATGCCCCGGACAGCACTCGGCGTGGTTGCTTGGCCTGCTGTTCGACGCGAGCGGATGTTCAAGCCGTGGCACTACTGGTGGCAAGCACACCTGCTTGATACTGCGATCGACGCACTCGAACGTGACCCGACCCCCAAGCGTCGTCGCCGGGTCGCGAAGGTTGCCCGCAGTGTGCGGGTCCGCAACGTCTCGGCGTGGACCAACAACTACTACGACGACATGGCGTGGCTGGGCCTCTCGCTCGAACGTGCGCAACGCATGTTCTCGGTCGATCACCGAACCGCGGTTCAGGCGCTCGAATCGCAACTCTTCGATTCGTGGTCCCCGGCCGACGGCGGCGGTATTCCGTGGTGCAAAGGCTCCGATTTCTACAACACACCGGCAAACGGACCCGCCGGAATCATGCTGGCGCGCACCGGAAAACTCTGGCGTGCGCAGGCAACGGCCGACTGGATCGACGAGACACTGCGGGATCCGGACTCCGGACTGATCTTCGACGGTATCCGCCGCGACGGCACCCTCGAGCGCGCGATCTATTCGTACTGTCAGGGCGTCACGCTGGGGTTGGAAACCGAGTTGTCGACACGATTGGGCGAACCGCGCCACCGCGAGCGAGTCCACAAACTCGTCGACGCCGTGTACGACGGCATGACCGAGTACGGAGTCATCACGGGCGGTGGCGGAGGCGACGGCGGACTGTTCAACGCAATCCTGGCTCGCTACCTCGCGTTCGTGGTGGTGAACCTGTCCTGGGAGACTCACGAGGACCTGCGAGCGCGCGAACTCGCAGCGCAGATCGTTCTGTCCTCCGCGGAAGCGGCCTGGAACAACAGACTGCAGATCGAAGGTCTGCCGCTGTTCGGGCACGACTGGACCAAGGATGCTCAATTGCCGAGTCTGTCCGGCGACATCGCCACCTTCGCCGCCGGAACCGTGCGCTCGTCGAGCGTGCCCGAGCGAGACCTCTCGGTGCAGGTAGGTGGGTGGATGCTCATGGAGGCGGCATTTGTCGTCTCGGCGGCTGGATACCCGCGTAAGCGTTAGGCTTTTCCCTCATGGAATCCGGGCACGCGGTCGACACGGACGGCGTACGTCTTCACATTGATGTCGGTGGGGCAGGGGCGGACGTTCTGGTTCTCTCCGGCGGCCCGGGATGCGTTCACTATCTTGCTCACGACGAGCTGGTTCCGGAAGGAATGCGCGCGTGGTGCCCTGAGCCACGCGGAGTCGGCCGGTCCGGTGGCGGCGCTCATACGATGGCGCAGGCCGTTGCGGACCTCGAACTCGTCCGACGCACGTTCGAGATCGACAGCTGGGTCGTGCTGGGGCACTCGTGGGGATCCGACTTGGCGGTGCGGTACGCACTCGACTGTCCGGAATCGGTGTCCGGCGTCGTCGGCATCGCGGGGCACGGCCTCCACAAGGACCGGACATGGTCGAAGCAGTACGAAGCGGGAATCGAGCCGGACCCGCAGATACCTTGGGAACCTGTTGTCTGGCAATCGCTTCAAGAATCGTTCATCGAATGGATCCATGAACCACAGCTGTTTCGGCAGTTGGCCGACTCACCAGTGCCCATGACATTTCTCGCGGCGGCCGACGACATTCGCCCGTCGTGGCCGTTGCAGCAACTGGCCGAGCTCGTGCCTAACGGTAGTTTCGAGGTCGTCGACGGTGTCGCGCACAACTTCTGGCAGTCTCACCCGCTCCTGTGGAGGAAGATCGTCACCGAGGCTTGTGCGGCGCACTCTCGGCTCTCCTGATTTCCACCAGGATCCGCTCCGCGACGGTCTGGTATCCCAGGCTCCGATTGACGGTCAGCATCGGGTGATTCTCCGCGTTCACCGTTGTGTAAATCTTTCGCAGGGAGGGAAATTCAGCTGCCAATACAGACGCTTGTTGCTCCTTGACCCACTGAGCGAGACCGTGCCCGCGGTGCTGGGGAAGTACCACGGTGTCGTGCTGCGATGCGTGGGTGCTGTCATGTTCGTCCACCGTCACCACTGTCGCTGCGGCTACTTCGCCGACGCTGTCGTCGACCGCGCAGCACACCAGGAGCACTTGAGAGCCGTCCGTCATCTTCTGTTCCCACGATCTGACCTCGTCGGCTCCCCAATTGCGTTCGGGCACCTGCAGTTCGGCGCCCGGCGCGTCGAGGAGTCGGTTCAATGCCTCCGAGAAGGAGTGGACCAGCTCGTCCGGGGTTCGGTTGCGCCAACTGACGATTCGATAGCCGGGGCGAGCGCTGTGTGCGGTGGGAGCACTGAGGTGCTGGACCTGGTTGGCCAACCGAAGCAACACGCGGTGACCGTCGAACGATCGCAGGAAATGCTCGGCTGCGCTTCCGACGAGCGCCGTCACTCTGATTCTTCGCACGCCGAACCCGGCGATGTCGACTTCGACGAGTTCGGCAAGCGCTCGTCCCACCCCTCGTCGCTGCGCGTGGGGTGTCACGCACATCCGAAACTCTGCGAGATCGGCTTCGGCCGAGTTGCGTCGTGCCTGGGCGATGCCGAGGACCTCGTCGGTGCCGGCGTCGCGTGCAATCCAACGCCGTACATCGGCCGAATTGTCTTCGGCCTCGATCATTTCCATCAGCGCAGTCGCTGTCGGCGCAGTCCCGGACAGGTGACGCTGGCCTTCGGCGAACACCTCACACCACTGATGAAGAACAGTTGCTGTCGCTCCGGACGGTACGAACTCGGCTACGACTACGCGGCTCACCCATGTGACGATACCGACCTGCCCACCCTGAGTTGGAATCACGCGAACCCTAACCCTGTCGGACTGCGGCGGCAGTTGCCAGCATTCAGGCATGTCTGATTCTCCGCGCCAACTGAGCCTCAACGCGTTCATCCACCCCGCCGGTCATCACGAAGCGGCGTGGCGTCATCCGTGGACAACCCCGGAACGTCTGTTCGACGTCACGTATTTCCAGGAGATCGCTCGCACTGCTGAGGCGGCGAAGTTCGACGGAATCTTCTTCGCCGACGGTCCCGCGTTGCGCAGCGACGTCGAGCACGGTCCCGCAGGGACATTGGAGCCGATCACCTTGTTGACGGCCATTGCAGTGGCGACCGAGCGAATCGGATTGATCGCGACGGCGTCGACCACGTACTACGAGCCGTACAACCTGGCTCGGCTGTTCGCCTCGCTCGACCACATCTCGAACGGACGCGCGGGGTGGAACATCGTCACCACGGGTACGGATCTGGCGGCAGCCAACTTCGGGCTGGCCAAGCACCCGGATCACGGGGACCGGTATTCGCGTGCACGGGAATTCGTCGACGCGGTGGTGCGGTTGTGGGACAGCTGGGAGGACGACGCGATCAGTCTGGACCGGGAGAACGGAATCTACGCGGACAGAAACAAGATTCACGAGATCAACTACGTCGGCCGGCATCTGCGGGTGCGGGGACCGTTCAACGCACCGCGAACTCCGCAGGGATACCCGGTGCTGGTGCAGGCCGGTGCGTCCAACGACGGTCGCGCGTTTGCCGGTCAGTATGCGGAGGCGATTTTCACAGCGCACCAGAGACTTTCCGATGCGCAGGCGTTCTACACCGACATCAAGTCGAGGGCTGCGCAGTTCGGGCGCAACTCCGATCATGTCAAGATTCTGCCGGGAATCAGCCCGTTCATCGGTGACACCGAGGAACAAGCCAAGGCGCTCGAGCGAGAATTCAACGAGTTGACTTCGCCGGAGTACGGGCTCGCGCAACTCGGTGCACTCACCGGGACCGATGTTCGGAATCTGGAATTGGATGCACCGGTTCCCGTCGAATTGTTCGCGGCGGCAGGTGATGTCACCGACAACAAGCAAAGTAGATTGCAGGTGATCGCCGGCATCGTCGAGCGTGAGCGTCCGACGGTTCGGGGACTGCTTCATCGTTTGGCGGGTGCGCGCGGGCACCGGGTGTTTGCCGGAACCGCCGAGCAGGTGGCTGACACGATCGAGGAATGGTTCACCAGCGGTGCTGCTGACGGCTTCAACGTCATGCCGCCGTACTACCCGGGTGGGCTCGAGATCTTCACCGAGCGTGTGGTCCCGATCCTGCAGGATCGCGGTCTTTTCCGGACTGAATACACGGGTACGACCCTTCGTGATCATTTCGGTTTGCCGAGGCCCGAGAGCCAGTTCTCGGGTAGTGCCTCTGCAGTGCAGTAGGCCCGCCCGCTGTTGTCGATAATGACAATGGTTACCATTAAGGAATGAAGCAGCTACCGGTAACCGTGCTGTCCGGATTTCTGGGCGCAGGCAAGACCACACTCCTCAACCACATTCTCGCCAATCGCGATGGCCGGAGGGTCGCCGTCATCGTCAACGACATGAGCGAGATCAACATCGACGCGGCCCTCGTCGCGGGCCAGGGTCATCTCGACCGCACGGAAGAGAAGTTGGTCGAGCTGACCAACGGATGCATCTGCTGCACGCTGCGTGAGGATCTGATCGACGCCGTCGGCGCCCTGGCCCGAGAGGGGCGATTCGATCAGTTGGTGATCGAGTCCACCGGCATCTCCGAACCGATGCCGGTGGCGGCCACCTTCGACTGGGAATTCGAGGACGGTTTCAGCCTCGGCTCGCTCGCGAAGCTCGACACCATGGTGACCGTGGTGGACGCGTCGACCTTCCTCGGCGAGCTGGCAAAAGGCGAACGACTGGACGAACGCAACCTCGAAGCAGGGGAGGGGGACGGACGCAGCATCTCCGATCTCCTGGTCGATCAGGTGGAGTTCGCCGACGTCATCTTGCTGAACAAAACCGACCTGGTGAGCCCGCGGGCGGCAGGAACCGTCGAGGCGACGCTTCGTAGGCTCAACCCCACCGCTCAACTGATTCGAACAGATCACGGCAAAGTCACCCTCGACCGTGTCCTCGAAACCGGTCTCTACAACCCGGAACTTGCTGCGCAGGTATCCGGTTGGGACGAGGAACTGGCCGGTGGGCACACCCCGGAAACCGAGGAATACGGAATACGCAGCGTCACATACCGCGCCTCGCGACCCTTTCATCCGGCGCGACTCGAGGCCGCGCTCGGTCAGTTCGCCGGACTCCTGCGGAGCAAGGGATTCTGCTGGATCGCCAGTCGGCCCGAGTTCGCCGCGATCTGGTCGCAGGCAGGCCCCAACCTCGTCATCGAACCGGCTCAACTGTGGGCGTCGGCGGCGGAGGTGCCAGGGCAGGAGATCGTGTTCATCGGAGTGAAACTGGACCCGGCGGCGCCGTCACGAATCCTCGATCCGGCTCTGCTGACCGATGACGAACTACGCGAAGGACCGCGGGCATGGACTCGCTACGAGGACCCGCTGCCGGCGTGGGACCAGGGACACCTGCACTGAGCAGTCAGCTTCTAGTCGAGGACTTCTTCGACCTCGACGTCTTCGGCCGGTCGGGCCATCTCCTTGCGGTACTGCCAGATTCCCAGCGCAGTACCGATGACCAAGCTGACCATCATCACGATCAGCACGGCGGGCAGCAACCACGGCACGCGATCGAGGAACGAGCCACCGTAGAAACCGAGTAGCAGGAGCACGGGCGCCCAGATGATCGCGCCGATGGTGCTCGCGATGGTGTAGCGCGTGTGGTTCATCTTGGCTGCGCCCGCGACCATCGGGCACAGGGTGCGCACCCACGGAACCCAGCGAGCAATCAGGACCGCCCAGAATCCGTGTTTTTCCAACAGGATGTTCACGCGGTGCAGGTTCTTCTCGGTGAAGTACTTGCCGCCCTTACGGGCTTTGATGTGATTGCCGGTCCGGTGGCCGATGACGTACCCGACCTGGTTGCCGGCAATGGCCGCGATCATCGCACCGACAGACAACGCCCACACGTGGCCCGCGCCGGATTCGTGGCCGGCGAGAACGATTCCGGCTGTGATCAGAAGCGAATCACCGGGGAGAAACAACCCGAGGATGATCGCGCACTCGATGAAGACGAACGTGACGACGATGATCCAGACCAACAGAGGCCCGGCAGTCTCGAGCGGGGAGAAACTGCCGGATGCGAGCGTCATCGTCGTCAGTTCTTCGCCTCGTTCTGCAATCAGGGGGTGGGGTCTTCGGGGACTGTCACCGTCGAATTGTCCGTAGTGGAAGTATTCGCCGTTTCACCACGTCTCGACGCCAGAATTCGCTTCCCGATTTCGAAGACGATCGGCAGAACCGACACCAGGACGATCAAGATGAAGATGTAGTCGACATTGTCGCGGATGAATTCGATCTGCCCCAGGAGGTAGCCGAGCAAAGTCACGCCGGCACCCCACAGGATGCCGCCGACGATGTTGTACGTCAGGAACAGTGAGTACTTCATCTTCGAAGCGCCGGCGACAACCGGAGCAAAAGTACGCACGATCGGCACGAACCGAGCCAGGATAATGGTGATCGGGCCGTGCTTTTCGAAGAAGGCGTGTGACTCGTCGATGTACTTCTTCTTGAAGAACCGCGCGTCGTCCGTCTTGAACAGGGCAGTTCCGCCCTTGGCGCCGATGTAGAACCCGACTTGGTCACCCAGAATCGCGGCGATCGGAATGGTCACCAGGAGCACCCACAGCGGCGCGAACGGTTCGATCTCGGTGGACTTGGACGCCGCGATCAGCCCTGCGGTGAAGAGGAGCGAATCGCCGGGCAAGAGCGGAAACAGCAGGCCTGATTCGATGAAGACCACCAGAAGCAATCCCACCAGAACCCACGTTCCGAAGGAATTCAAGAGGTTCACGGGATCGAGGAAGCCGGGCAGCAAGGCCAGGTTCGTCACGGATTCAGTTGCTGCCTGCACATTCACGGTGGCCAGAGTACCGGCCGAATCTGAGTGTTTCCCACCACCGCAGGTCATCGCGTCGGTGGCGGCGGGCCGAGACCGCAAAGAGACGTGACGAGTCGGACTTGCCATACTGCTAGGACCACACGAAGCGCTTTCACATCGCCGAGCGCTCCGAACGACACGTATATGGAGGACTCCCGCCGTGCCTATCGCAACTCCCGAGGTCTATGCCGAGATGCTTGGTCGGGCCAAGGAGCATTCCTTTGCCTTCCCCGCCATCAACTGTGTCGGCTCCGAATCCATCAACGCAGCCATCAAGGGCTTCGCGGACGCCGGCAGTGACGGCATCATCCAGTTCTCGACGGGCGGCGCCGAGTTCGGTTCCGGTTTGGGCGTCAAGGACATGGTCACCGGCGCTGTTGCGCTCGCCGAGTTCGCACACGTGATCGCGGCAAAGTACGACGTCACCATCGCGCTGCACACCGATCACTGCCCGAAGGACAAGCTGGACACCTACGTGCGTCCGCTGCTCGCGATCTCGCAGGAGCGCGTCGACGCCGGTCGTAACCCGCTGTTCCAGTCGCACATGTGGGACGGCTCGGCTATCCCGATCGACGAGAACCTGGCCATCGCCAAGGAACTGCTCGCCCTCTCGAAGGCTGCACGCATCATCCTCGAGGTCGAGATCGGTGTCGTCGGCGGCGAAGAAGACGGCGTCGAAGCCGAGATCAACGACAAGCTCTACACCTCGAGCGAAGACTTCGAGAAGACGGTCGATGCTCTGGGCATCGGCGAACAGGGCAAGTACCTCCTTGCCGCCACCTTCGGCAACGTCCACGGCGTCTACAAGCCGGGCAACGTCAAGCTCAAGCCCGAGGTTCTCGAAGAGGGCCAGAAGGTCGCCGCTGCCAAGCTCGGCCTGGCTTCCGGTTCGCAGCCCTTCGACTTCGTCTTCCACGGTGGATCGGGATCGTTGAAGTCGGAGATCGAGGACTCGCTGAACTTCGGCGTCGTCAAGATGAACGTCGACACCGACACCCAGTACGCGTTCTCCCGTCCGATCGCCGGACACTTCTTCACCAACTACGACGGCGTCCTCAAGGTCGACGGCGAGGTCGGAAACAAAAAGGCATACGACCCGCGCAGCTACCTCAAGAAGGCCGAAGCCGGCATGACGGCTCGCGTCGTCGAGGCGTGCAACGACCTGAAGTCGGCCGGACGCTCGGTGTCGGCAGGCTGATCGGTTTCACAACTGCGCTTCACAGAACAAAATGCGCGCCGGCGAAATTCTCGCCGGCGCGCATTTTCTGTTCAGGTACCTACTTGCTGGGATCGCAGACCTTCCACGTGCCGTCCTGGCGCTCGAGGTCGAACGTGCGCCACGACTGCTCGCCCGTGCTCGGCAAACTCGCCTGGACCTGAGCGATCGCGGTGTCGTCGGTGATGCGCACCGCGTCGACGGCTCCGACCTGCGGGATCGTCTTCTGCGCGACGGCATTGTCGTGGACCTGCGCGAACGCTGCGTCGGGAATGGTGCGGTAGTACTCGCCCAACGCCCCACAGGTCGACGTTCGCAGCGTTGCCAGATCGCCGGTCTGCAGAGCGTCGACATACGTCGAGATGGCGGTCTGGACCTGAGCTTCGGGTGAGCTTTCACCGCTACCGCTGTTGGACGAGACGAATACGGCGACGCCGATCGCCGCGAGGACGGCGACGCCGGCCGCTGCTGCCGCGATGTACCAGCCCTTGCCGCTGCGCTTGGTCTTCTCCGGCGCGGCGGGCTCGATGCGAGTCGGCATCGGCTGAGCCGGCGGTGGGGTCGCTGCGACACCCACACGTTGAGGCGCGGCGCGCTGCTGCGGTGGTGGTGGGATCGGAGCCTGCCGGGGTGGTGGTGTCGGCTGCGTGGCTTTCGGAATCGCGACGGTGGCGGGCTCCGGCTTGGGCTGGGGTGTCGGTGCTGCTGTGGGTGCCTGAGTTGCCTTGGGGATCGCGACGGTTGGTGCGCTGGCAGCTTTGGCGTCGCCGTCCGCTTTCGAGGCCTTGTCTGTCTTCTGGATCGCCACAGTCGCAGGTTCGGTCGGGGCCGACTTCTCGGGCGCACCCTTCGGTGCTGCGCTCTTTTTCGAGTTGTCGTCTTTCGAGTCCGGCACGGGTAACCCTTCGGTCTTATGCAGCAATGACCATGTCAGGGTAACGACCGGTATGTAGCCTGCATAACTCCGACCGTCGGCGAGGCGGTCCTGTGGCAGAAAGGCGTAGCGGGCACAATGAGCGCATGACCCAATTCGGTGACCTGCTCGGACCCAAGCCCACTCTGCTTCCCGGCGACGACGACGCGGAATCGGCACTGCTCAACCACGCTGAACCGGCCCAGGTAGCGGCCGACCACCCCACTGCCTCCATTGCGTGGGCCTACCTGGCCGAGGCTGCACTGGACAAGGGCGAAACCATCACGGCCTACGCCTACGCGCGTACCGGATACCACCGCGGACTCGACCAACTGCGTCGCAACGGTTGGAAGGGTTTCGGTCCCGTGCCCTACAGCCATGAACCGAACCGTGGTTTCCTGCGTTGCGTCGCAGTCCTGGCCAAGGCCGCGAAGACGATCGGTGAAGCCGACGAGTACGCGCGTTGCCTCGATCTGCTCGAAGACTGCGATCCCAACGCCGCCGAAGCGCTTGGCCTCGGTTAGCAGTTTCCGTCCGAGCCGGGCCGGCATCAAGGACCGGGCTCGCAAATCGGTGCGTCGACTTCAGACGTCGGCGCTACCGATCATTCAATGTGCCTTGGCGGCCGGATTGGCGTGGTGGGTTGCCACCACGGTGATCGGGCACCACGCGCCGTTCTTCGCGCCGATTGCCGCTGTGGTCTCGCTCGGTCTGTCGTTGGGTGCACGACTACGACGCTCGTTCGAGTTGGTTGCGGGAGTCACGGTCGGTATCGGAATCGGTGATCTGATCATCTCCGGTATCGGGAGCGGACCGTGGCAGATCAGTTTGGTTGTCGTGCTGGCGATGTCCGTCGCGGTGCTACTGAACAGCGGGCCGATCTTCTCCATGCAGGCGGGAAACTCGGCTGTGCTGGTGGCGACGCTGATCCCGCCGGGCGGCAGCGGCGGTCCCGATCGCATGATCGATGCACTTGTCGGTGGCCTGGTGGGTATCGCGGTGGTCGCGATCATCCCCACCCACCCGGTACGACGCGCGCGCAAGGATGCCGCATCGATCCTCGGAACCGCTTCCGAGGTACTGCAATTGGTGGCAGACGGCCTCGTCGCGAATGACCCGGACCCGATCGTGAAGGCACTGCAGAAGGCGCGCGCAACTCAGGGTGCCATCGACGGGTTGCGCAGTAACCTTCTCGGCGGGCGCGAGATCAGCCGAATCTCCCCGCTGTACTGGAACAGTCGGCCTCGCCTCGAAAGGCTCATGGCGACAGCCGATCCCATCGACAACGCGATGCGCAACATTCGAGTGCTCGCGCGTCGTTCGTTGACGTTGGTCAGGGACGACGAGATCCTCGATCCGCGTCTGGTGGCTCAGGTCGAGCGCTTGTCGAAAGCCGTCGAAGTTCTCGAGGACATGATCCTGGCGGAGCCGGGGGAGCAGCCTGATCAGGCCGAAGCAGCGCGCGTCCTGCGCTCGGTCGCGAAGGAACTGAAACCGGCGATAGTGGAGAACGCGGGCTTGTCCTCGACGGTGGTGTTCGCCCAGATTCGATCGCTGGTCGTCGACCTGTTGCAGGTCGCGGGCATGAAGCGAATCTCGTCGATCGCCACTCTGCCGCCCACCGTGCCTCATCCCGCCTACGAGCCGGATCACTGACCTCTGCCGTTTCCCGCTCACTGAGCAACTCATTGTATGTATGCGAATGTATGCATATGCTCTGAGAAGGACTTGGGAGGGAACAGGACAAATGGGAGCAGGGCACGGTCATTCACATGGCCACTCGGCAGCAGATTCGGTCGGCGTAGGACCGTCACCGCAACGCATCAGAAAAATGGCGATCGCGCTTGCGATCCTCGTTGCGTTCCTCGTACTGGAGGCCACGGTCGGCATCCTGATCAACTCGTTGGCTCTGCTTGCCGACGCCGGTCACATGCTCACAGACGTGGTGGGTATGGCCATGGGACTGACGGCGCTGCTGCTCGCGAAGAGGGGCAGCACCACCGCGGCCAGGACCTTCGGTTGGCACCGCGCCGAAGTGCTGACCGCCATGGCCAATGCGGTGATGCTGCTGGCCGTCGCCGCCTGGGTCTTCTACGAGGCAATCGGCCGCATCGGTAACGAACCCGAGATCCCGGGCGGCGCCCTGATCATCACGGCGGCCGCCGGCCTGGCCGCGAACATCGTCGTGATGCTGATGCTGCGCGGCGATTCCAAGGACAGCCTGGCCGTGCGTGGCGCCTACCTCGAAGTGCTTGCCGACGCCGTCGGTAGCGTCGGCGTTCTGATCGCCGGTGGCCTTGTCCTGCTGTTCAACTGGACGTGGGCAGACGTCGTCGTCGGTGTTCTCATCTCGCTGTGGGTGGTGCCGCGTGCGATCAAACTGGCCGCAGCATCGCTGCGCATTCTGACGCAGGCGTCGCCGGCCGACGTCGACGTCGAAGCAGTCGAGGCCGACCTGGCGGCGCTGCCGAGCGTGATGGGTGTCCACGACCTACATGTCTGGACTCTCACCACCGGCATGGATGTCGCCACGGTCCACCTGACCAGTGACGCGAATTCGTCGAACGTTCTGGAATCCGCGCGCACCGTCCTCGAGAGTCACGGTCTTTCCCACGCCACCGTCCAGGTGGAATCGTGTGCCAACGGAGAGCACTGCGAGAAGAACGTCACTTGGTGAAGCGGGTGATATCTTTGCCCGGCTTCCAGAGGTCGACATACATGTGTTCGTCGTCGACAGTCGTGTGCACCACCTCGTCGATGTCGAGGACAAAGAGGTGCAGAGGCTTCGGAACCTCGTAGGTGTAGCTTGCGAGCACGGCTTCGAACTCGTCGCCGGTCACCTCGCGTGCGAGTCCGGCGATCTTCGCGTCACCGCCCTCCATGGTGTGCTCACCGGGATTGCTGTGGAGGGCGTAGCGCCCGTCACGGATGAGGTCCTTCGCCTTGAGTGCGCCGAACATCGAACCGAGCACCAGACGCCCGTCGAGGATTTCGACTTCGGTGCCGCTGACCCGTGGTGAACCGTCCTTGCGCAGCGTTGCGAGGACGTGATGCTTGTGGGCTTTGAATCGTGCTTGGACCGCGTCGGCAAGAGCGGGTACTTCTTCGGAGAACTGCTTCCAGGTGACCATGACGGTCATTGTGCACCCCTATTCCTGACAACTTCTGTCAGTGATTCTCGGTAATGTTCGGTCCATGAGATCCGCGCGGTTACTCCAACTCATGCTGCGTTTGCAGGGGAGTCGCGGCGTCGTCGCCGAGCAGTTGGCCGACGAGTTCGGTGTGTCAGTGCGGACGATCTACCGCGACGTGGCCTCGTTGTCGGCTGCCGGTGTGCCGATCTGGACCGAGAGCGGCCCTGGTGGTGGCATCCGTCTGCTCGACGGATGGCAGTCCAAGTTGTCCGGCATGACGGACGACGAGACGTCCGCACTCATGCTGTTGGGTGTGCCGTCCATCGCTGCAGATCTCGGGCGATCCGACGCCGTCGGTTCGGCGGGGGCCAAACTGCTCCGCTCCCTGCCCGGTCCCCTGCGCGAGAGTGCACGACTGTGGCAGGACCGCATTCTCGTGGACGTTCCGGGTTGGTTCGGCGGCGTCGACGACATCTCGGCGCTTCCGATCGTCACATCCGCTGTGCTGGACTCGCGTCGACTGCGCTTCGCCTATCGCGATCGCGAGCGGACGGTCGATCCGCTGGGTCTGGTCATCAAAGCCGGTGTTTGGTATCTGGTGGCGGGGATGAACGGACGTACGCTCTCGTTCCGGGTCGGCCGCATCAAAAACGCCGTCGTAGAGGATGATTCGTTCGCCCGCCCGGCGGATTTCGACCTGCCGTCGTGGTGGGCAGCGTCGATGGCCGAGTTCGACCGGTCGCTGCTTCGCTTCTACTGCCGGGTGCGGTTGTCGCCCGAGGGGAGGCGCAGGCTCCCCGATGTGGTGGGAGAGCTCGCCGCTGCCGTCGGAGTGGGGCCCGAGGACGACGACGGATGGGTCAGTGCCGAGCTGAAACTCGAGAGCGAAGATGTCGCGCTCTCCCAGTTGATCGGGCTGGGAGCCGACGTCGAGGTGCTCGAACCCTCGTCTTTGCGTGAAGGGATACGCACCGTGGCGGAGCAGATGGTGCTCCGCCACACTCGCAGTGACTAGGCCGTTGCAGAACGCTTTGCGAGCAGGCGAGTGATACCCAGTTGAGCGGCGACGATGACGGCGCCAACCACCAGACCCAGTGCCGCCGACGCAAGTGTGTTGACGATCCACGCCAGTACCCCGCCGACTCCGGCGATGTCACTGACTGCTTCTTCGCCGTGATGAACGGCGTCGTAGAGCGGGTGGAAGCCCAGTTCGTCGATGCCGACCAACAGGATGTGGCCACCGACCCACAGCATCGCGGCGGTACCCACCACCGAGAGCACCGACATCACGTGAGGCATGCCGCGAACGAGGCCTCGGCCGACCTTGTGGGTGAAGCCAGACGACGTCTCGGCGATCTTCAATCCGATGTCGTCCATCTTCACGATCAGTCCGACGACGCCGTAGACGACCACGGTGATGACGACCGCCACGACGGCAAGGATCACCAATCGGCTCCAGAAGCCTTCGCCTGCGATGGTGTTGAGTGCGATCACCATGATCTCGGCGGACAGGATCAGGTCGGTGCGGACGGCGCCCGAAACCACTGCTTCTTCGTCGCGAGGATGCTCGTCAGCGGCCTCGTGGTGGTCACCGTGGCCGAAGATTGCACCCCAGATCTTGTGAACCGCTTCGTAGCTGAGGTAACAGCCGCCGACCATCAACAGTGGCGTCAGCAGCCAGGGGAGGAACTGACTCAGCAGCAGGGCGATCGGAAGGATGATCAGCAGCTTGTTGCGCAGCGATCCGATGGCGATGCGCTTGATGATGGGCAACTCGCGTTCGGCTGCGAGCCCACGGACGTACTGCGGCGTGACGGCTGCGTCGTCGATGACCACGCCGGCCGCTTTGGCGGTCGCCTTACCGGTTGCGGCGGCAACGTCGTCGATCGAGGCGGCAGCCATGCGAGCCAGGGCTGCGACGTCGTCGAGCAGGGCGAAGAGTCCGCCGGCCATCACAGACCTCCAGTGGAATCAGTGGAAAAAGGTGGCCGGACCGAACCGGTGACGCAGTTACTTGATCGCACGAGGTCTCTATCCATGATCGTCGTAGGTGAGGTCAGGTCACCTGGAACGATACCGGGGGCATCCGTCAGGGACGACCTCGCGAGGTCGGTTGCCCTTCGTCACGAAAGGTCTTCCCGACCCGGTGCTCGCGTGTAAGACTGCACAGAAGATCGATCGAAACGGGGCACTATGCGTGAACCAGACACTGCACAGGTCGCCAAGACTTTCGACGCAATGGCGGCGCACTACGACCGACAGATCGGGCGCTTCGAACGCTTTGTGCTCGGTGACGCCCGGAAATGGGCCGTGGACCAGGCGCATGGCCGCGTGGTCGAGATCGCCGTGGGTACCGGACTGAACCTGCCTCTCTACGGAGACGACGTCGATTACGTCATCGGCGTGGACATCTCGACTGCGATGCTCGATCAGGCCAGGCTCAAGGTCTCCGAAGGAGTGAAGACCGAAGTCGACCTACGACTCGGAGACGTGCAAGCACTCGATGTTCCCGACGAGTGCGTGGACACGTTGGTCTCGACCTACGCCTTTTGCACGATCCCCGATCCGTACCGAGTTGCGAACGAAGCATTTCGAGTCCTGGTACCCGGTGGTCGATTCGTCCTCGCCGAGCACGGACCGAGCAAGAACGTTGTTGCTCGTACGTTGATGAAGGTCGTCGAACCGCTTTTTGTTCGGTTCGGTGCCGATCATCTCACCCGTGAACCGGTTGAATACCTCGAAAACGCCGGTTTCCTGATCGACGAGGTGCAGCGCAGCGGCCGGGGCGGAATCGTGTTTCGGGTCGTTGCGCGCAAGCCGGATCCCGAATGGACGGCACTCGGTCACTGATGTCGGAATGCCGTCCATCGGGGATTGCTCAGCCCAGGCGCTCCAGGATGGTCGCGTTGGCCAACCCACCTGCCTCACACATGGTCTGGAGTCCGTAGCGCGCGCCGCGCTGCTCCATCGCGTTGACCAGGGTGGTCATGATCCGCGTTCCGCTGCCGCCCAGTGGGTGGCCGAGCGCGATGGCGCCGCCGTGGACGTTGACCTTGGACAGGTCGACGCCGGTGTCCGCTGCCCACGAGAGGACCACTGGGGCAAAGGCCTCGTTGACCTCGAACAGATCTATGTCCGAGACCGTCAATCCCGCACGGGCCAGGACCTTCTGCGTAGCCGGGATGACCGCGGTGAGCATGTAGAGCGGATCGTCGCCGGCAACTGCGAAGCTGTGCAATCGTGCCTTCGGGGTGAGGCCGAGTTTCGCGGCGATCTCACTGGTCGTGATCATCACCGCCGAACTGCCGTCCGAAAGCGGGCTGCTGTTGCCCGCGGTGATGGACCAGTCGATCTGTGGGAATCGCTGTGCGTAGTAGTCGGATTTGAAGGCGATCCGTAGGCCGGCCAGGGTCTCGACCGTGGTGCCGGGGCGGATGGCCTCGTCGACCGACAGCTGCGGGAGCGTGGCGAGTTCCTTGGTGAAGTAACCACTCTCGGTTGCCAGCGCGGCTTTCCGATGACTCGACGCCGAGAACTCGTCGAGTTGGGTGCGGCTCAGTCCCCACTTGGCGGCGATCAATTCGGCGCTGATGCCCTGCGGTACCAGACCGTCCGGATAGCGCTCTTCGAAACCCACGCCGAGTGATTCGCGCCCGATGCTGCTCGAGCCCATAGGGACTCGGCTCATCGACTCGACTCCGGCAGCGACAACGATGTCGTACGCACCGGCAATGACGCCCTGAGCGGCAAAATGAACTGCTTGTTGGCTACTTCCACACTGTCGGTCGACGGTGGTTCCCGGTACCGACTCAGGGTAGCCTGCGGCGAGAAGGGCAGTGCGAGTGACATTCTGGCTCTGTTCACCGACTTGGCTTACCGCTCCACCGATGACGTCGTCGATCAATGCTGCATCGATTCCAGTGCGTTCGACTACCGCCTTGAGGCTGTGGGCGAGGAGGTCGACGGCGTTGATGCCGTGCAGGGCGCCGTTCGCCTTTCCCTTGCCGATCGGAGTGCGAACGGCTTCGACGATAACTGCGTCTCTCATGACAAATTCCTTTCAGGGATGGCGGATTCAACAGGGACAACCGGGGTGGGTGTGGTCGCAGGCGTCATTCCCAGTGATGCCAGGGCAGACACAAGCGCGACGGCAAAGATCACCCACCAGGCCTGGCGGAAGGTGTCGTAGTCGACAGCAGAGCCGAGAACCGCGATCAGAACGCTCACGCCGAGAACGGTTCCGATCTGTCGGCTCATGCTGACGATTGCGCTACCGGTGGCCGATCTGGCAGGTGCCAGATCCGCCGTGGCCTGCGACAGAATGGTCGGCAGGGCAAGACCGACACCGATCCCGGCGATGATCCAGCCTGGTAGGAGTCCGGTCGCGTAGTTGGGCGTCGTATCAACCGAGACGAGAACGAGTACGGTTCCGACTGCCCACAGAAGGCTGCCGAGTGCGGCGACGCGTCCCGCCGAGTACCTGCGCGTCAGCGATCCGCCGGCGATGGCGAACAGCGGAACGAGAAGTGGACCCGGTGAGACGGCGAAACCGGTTCGCAGAGCCGAGTATCCCCAGGCTTCCTGGAGCCACAGGATGTTCGAGAGAAGACCCGCGGCGAATGCTGCGCTGAACAGGATGGCGGTGACGTTGGACCAGGCAAACGAGCGGATCTTCAGAAGATCCGGAGCAATCAACGGAGTCCGGTGACGAGAGTTGCTCCACCAGAACGAGAGTAGTGTCACGGCGGCCACGGCGAAGGCGATCAGAACGCGATTGTCGGTCCATCCCCAGTCCGGACCCTGGACGAGTGCCAGGGCGAGAGAGCCGATTCCGACGGTGAGGAGGGCAGCGCCGACGAAGTCGATACCGGCATCGGGGTCCTTGTGTGTTGTATCCGGTACGAGTCGGACTGCGAAGTAGAGCAACACGATGCCCACTGGAACATTGATCAGGAAGACCCAGCGCCACGAGGCCTCTACGAGGATGCCGCCCACGACAGGGCCGAATGCAGCTGCTGCAGCGCCGGCGGCTGCCCAGATGCGAACGCCGGATTGACGTTTCGCGGCGGGAAGCGCATTGATCAGAAGCCCGAGGCTGGCCGGGGTGAGCGCAGCGGCGCCGACTGCCTGGACGATACGGAAGGCCACCAGTGCCCACAAGGACGGGCTGAAGGCACAGGCGGCGCTGGCGAGGGTGAACAGTGCGAGGCCGGCGATGAAGGCGCGCTTGTGCCCGATCCTGTCCGCCCAGCGTCCGAGGGGTATCAACAGTGCGGCGTAGACGATCGCGTAGCTGTTGAGGATCCAACTGAACTCGCCCAGCGAGTGACCTGGGTAGCTCTTGGCGATGTCGCCGAAGGCCACGTTGACCACAAAAAGATCGAGGCTGGCGACAAACGGCGCCCCCGACAGTATCGCGAGCAGGGGTCCGGTCCGCACCGGCTGGCTATGAAGTTCCATAGTCAGCAATCTAGACTCTGGCTATGGTTATGGCAAGCCAGGGGGTATGGTGAATTGCATGGACGCTGTACGACTGACCGGAGTGCTCGAAGATCGCGACGCCTGGCGGGCCACGCACTGTTCGATCGGGCGGGCCATGGAAGTGGTCGGCACTCGATCCGCGATGCTCATTCTGCGAGAGGCCTATTACGGCACAACGCGTTTCGACGACTTCGCGTCGCGAGTCGGCATCACCGAGGCGGTTGCGTCGGCGAGGCTGAAAGAACTCACTGAGGCGGGACTGTTCGAGCGTGTGCCGTACAAGGAGCCTGGAAAGCGGACGCGGCACGAGTATGTGCTCACCGAGAAGGGCCGTGACCTGCTGCCGGCGGTTCTCGCGCTGATGCAGTGGGGCGACAAGTATCTGCACGGCGGAAAAGGTGGACCGTTGGAGGTGGCCGACGACGCTACTGGTGAGCGCGTTCGCGTCGAGGTGCGCAGTGAGTCGGGTCGTGAAGTGCCTTTGGGGGAGTTGCGAGTCTCTGTCAACGAATCGCGTCGGCGGTTGCGCGAATAGCGATGCATCTCAACAGCTCTCGAGTGTAGGTCTTCTTGAAGTTGTCCGGTTTGTCTCTGGTTATCGAAAGTATGTTCGATTAAACTTTGAGCATGGACAGTCGGGAAGCATGGCAACTGGATAGCGAGGACCTCAAGGGTGAGGTTCTGGATCTGGTGCGCGCCCGACACGAGTTGCAGTCGCGGATGGTGTTGCTGATCGTGGAGATGTTTTCCCGTGAGGTTCTCGGCGGGAAGGGTTTTCGGGCGATCGCACAGTGGTTGCATGGTTCGACGAATCTGGAGATCGGTGAGTGCAGTCTGCTGGTCGGGTTGGCGCGGTTGTTGATGCTCGAACCTGTTGTCGGCGATGCGTTTCACCGTGGTGACGTGGATGCGTTGAAGGCGTGGCAGGTGGCGTCGTTCTGTCAGCATCCGCCGAAGAACATGACGCCGGCGGACGTGGAGACGGCTCGCGGGATCCTGCTTGGCCTGGCGTCGAAGAACATTGCGGATTGTGATGCGGTGCGAGTGGCGATCCGGCGGATCGAGAACCAGTACGGCAGGCGTGAGGACGGCGTCCCGGTGGGTGAGGATTCGGAGCGCAACGAGTTCTACGCCTCGAAAGGCTTGTACGGGCGGGTGACCGTGAAGGGTGATCTGGATGCTGTGAACGGGGCCCGGTTGATCACGTTGTTGTCGAGCCTGTCTGCGCCGACACCGGAAAAAGACGGCGTGAAGGACACACGCACGCCTGCATTACGGCGTGCGGATGGGTTCTGCGATTTACTGCAGCGGTACGAGCGGGCGGGGTTGGGTCCGATCGAGGGCGGAGTGAAACCGCACATCACGGTGACCGCGTCGGCAAAAGATATGACGGACCTTAAAGTTCTGAAAGACCTGTTGCCGTCCACCGAGGAACTGGGTTTCGCGTGGGCGGATTGGGTGGGCCCCATCAGTATCGATACCGCGCGGATGTTGGCGTGCGACTGCACCGTGACGCGGATTTTGTTGGACGAGAATGGTGTTCCGCTCGACTGCGGCAAGGAAGCGAGAACGGCGACGGTTCCGCAGCGGCGGGCGTTGGCGGTTCGTGATGGTGGTTGCGCGTTTCCGGGGTGCGGGACACCGCCGGGGTGGTGCGATGCCCATCATATTGTTCACTGGAACGATGGTGGCCCAACAGATCTCGACAATCTGACCTTGTTGTGCGGTCATCATCATCGAACGCTGCACCACACCGAATGGCGGGTCGAGATCGGCCCCGACCGAAAAACAGTGTTCTATCCACCGATGTCGATTGATCCGTATCAGCGGCCCATCGGCGGGAACAGTCCGCCCACCGCGGCGTGAATCGCGACAACTGAAGACGTGAGCACCGGGGCACAACCATGCCCCGGTGCTCGAGCTCGCGTTTGGGAGTCCCCGAGTTTGGGAGTTTTGTGGCAGGGCGTCAGCTCAGTGACTTCTTGAACCCGACATGGGAGGCCACAAATCCGAGTCGCTCGTAGAAGTCGTGAGCTTCCTTGCGAGTTTGATCCGAGGTGAGCTGCGCCAGAAACGCGCCGCGCCGGGCACCTTCTTCGCAGGCCCATCGGATCATCGAACTGCCGATGCCTTTACTTCGGTAGTCCTCGTGGACGCGAACAGCTTCGATCTGCAGTCGCGTGGCACCCATCCGGCTCATACCCGGAATGAAGGTCAATTGCATTGTGCCGATTACCGCGTCGCCGACCAGAACGGTGACGAGAAGTTGAGCCGGATCCTCGTCGATTCGCTTGAACGCGTCCTCGTAGATCGTTCGGGCTTCGGGGTTGGTCGTCTCCCGGGTGCTGCCGATCGGGTCGTCGGCGAGCAAGTCGATCAGTGCCTCCACGTGTCGAATCTCGGCCCGCGTGAGGGTGTACTCCACTCCGCCGGACTGAAATGACGTCGCAATCATCGATGCTCCCCTGAAGAAGAATGAATGTCTGAAATGTCAGACTCTCACGAGTCTCCTCCAGCGCACTCGATCACGTCCAAAAACGCATGAGGGCGTTACCGAGCATGGCGTAGTAGTCGGACACACCGCTCAATTCGAAGGTCCAGTAGATCGCGTCGAAGAAGACGACATTGATCTGTGGGACGAACAGGAGCGCAACCAGCAGGAGCAGTCCGTACGGCTTGAACTGGTCGAGTTGGTGCCGTGTATTGGGTGCGAGGTAGGGCTCCAGCGCGTTGTAACCGTCCAGACCCGGGACTGGGAGCAGGTTCAAAACTGTTGCCATGACCTGCAAGAAAGCCAGGAAACTGAGGCCGGCCCAGAACGTCAGATGCTCGGCCGATGAGCCGTACGTACGTATGACGACGAGGAGGATCACGGCGGCGACGGCATTCGTGAACGGACCGGCGAGCGATATTCGGGCCTGCACCTTGGGCGGGAACATCCCGGTGCGCAGGTACACGGCGCCGCCGGGAAGCCCGATGCCGCCCAATGCGATGAACAGCACCGGCAGACCGATCGAGAGCATCGGATGGCTGTACTTGAGCGGGTTGAGCGTCAGGTAGCCACGAGCCTCGACGTCGGTGTCTCCATGACGCCACGCCAGATAGGCATGCGCGAATTCGTGCAAGCAGAGCGTGACCACCCAGCCGGCAACCACGAGGACAAAAACACCCGCGCGGCCCGCGATGGAACCCCACGTCGAGTTCCAAGCGACGATTCCGGCGATGACAGTGATCGCAACGACGCCGAGGAAGACAGGGCTCGGCCGAACCGCCGACCGTGCTGCTCCGGTTCTCACCTGACCAACAACCAAGTCTTGTCGTGCCGGTAGAAGGTCGAACGCTTCAGATCGCGTGGGTTGGCCACCCCGTCGCGAACCAGTCGCGCTGCCGGCGAGCCCAGTTGAATGGCTCGGCCTTCCAGCCAGCGTCGCCCGCTCCAGCGGCTCTTGCGGTCGACTGATGCCTTGATCCCGGGGAGCTTGGGGCTCGGCACTATCCGGATGCCGGGGACTGTGCCGGAGAACAGCTTGTTGTCGTCGACGTAGGCCTCGCCGATCAGTTCGTCTGCATCCGCCGGACCCGTGACAGTTGCTGCACCTACCAGCGCGATTCCGGCGTCGTCGCGAATGAGCGGCACGGTGTGGACTGTGCCTTTCAAGGCCGTGCGCGCAGCTCGTGCACCGGTCGCGAGTTTGTACGCGTCGGTTGCGTCGGACCTGTTCTCGGTGACGTAGGCGAGTTCGACGTTGAGTCGCTCCAATCGCATCAACCGCGTCAATGCCGCGGCAAACGCGCCGTCGTTACCCACGACGATCAAGCGAGGCTCCGTCACGACCTGCAGTTGGGACAGTGCCTCGTCGAAGTCTTGCTTCTCCGGAAGTTCAGGGACAGTGAACGACGTGAGTTCACCCAGGGGGAGTGGAACCGGCGAATCGCCACATTTGAGCACCACAGGGGTCAAAGCCACTCCTAGCTCGATCAAGACTTCTTCTCGGGTAGTGGGACCTCGCCACCCTTCCCCGAAATGGCCGTCCGAATCACTGCCGACGATCTTAGTGCGAGTCTCTGTGTCGACTCGCAATCGTGATGGTCACCGGCCAAATTCTGGACCGTCAGGTCTGGTCTGATGCTCTGGGCTAGACTGCTCCTTCGGTCACTGCAACAGTTCGGCGCTGCATCATGTGCGCGGAAGCCAGGCAGTACCAATGCGGCGGGACAACTGCTGCACGTCGACCGTAGGAGACAACGTCATGCCGGCAATCGTCCTGATCGGCGCCCAGTGGGGCGACGAAGGTAAGGGCAAAGCTACAGATCTACTGGGCGAGCAGCTTCAGTGGGTCGTGCGATACCAGGGCGGTAACAACGCCGGACACACCGTGGTTCTGCCGAACGGTGACAAGTTCGCACTGCACCTCATCCCGTCCGGAATCCTCACCCCCGCCGTCAACAACGTCATCGGTAACGGTGTCGTCGTCGACCCGGGTGTGTTGTTGACCGAATTGGCAGGCCTGGAAGAGCGCGGCGTGGACACGTCCCGCCTGCTGCTTTCTGCTGATGCGCACCTGATCATGCCGTACCACGTGGCCATCGACAAGGTCACCGAACGCTTCCTGGGAGCGAAGAAGATCGGCACGACCGGCCGCGGTATCGGCCCGTGCTACCAGGACAAGATCGCCCGTGTCGGTGTCCGTGCCGCGGACGTCCTTGACGAGAAGATCCTGACCCAGAAGGTCGAAGCAGCACTCGAATTCAAGAACCAGGTGCTGGTCAAGATCTACAACCGCAAGGCACTCGACCCGCAGCAGGTCGTCGAAGAGGTACTGACGCAGGCCGAGGGTTTCAAGCACCGCATCTCGGACACGCGCCTGGAACTCAACCTCGCCCTCGAGCGCGGCGAGACCGTTCTGCTCGAAGGTTCGCAGGGCACTCTGCTGGACGTCGACCACGGCACGTACCCGTACGTGACCTCGTCCAACCCCACTTCGGGTGGTGCGGCGGTCGGTTCGGGAATCGGTCCCACCAAGATCACCACCGTGCTCGGCATCCTGAAGGCGTACACGACGCGTGTCGGTTCCGGTCCGTTCCCGACGGAGCTGTTCGACGATCACGGCGCATACCTGGCGAAGCAGGGCGGCGAGGTCGGTGTCACCACCGGACGCGCTCGTCGTACGGGATGGTTCGACGCTGTCATCGCGCGCTACGCGACGCGCGTCAACGGCATCACCGACTACTTCCTCACCAAGCTGGACGTGCTGAGCAGCCTCGACACCGTGCCGATCTGTGTCGCGTACGAGGTGGATGGTGTCCGCCACGACGAAATGCCGATGTCACAGAGCGACATTCACCACGCCAAGCCCATCTACGAAGAGATGCCCGGCTGGTGGGAAGACATCTCGGAGGCTCGCACCTTCGAGGAACTGCCGCAGAATGCGCAGAACTACGTGCTTAGGCTCGAAGAGCTTTCGGGTGCGTTCATCTCCTGCATCGGTGTCGGCCCCGGCCGCGACGAAACGATCGTCCGGCGCGAGATCGTCCGCTAGTTCGTTCCCTCGAAATCCCCGCTCATGCAAGCATGAGCGGGGATTTCGTGTTTCAAGCCAGCTTCGACAAGTGCGCGGTGACAGTCTTCCAGTCGGGAAACTTGGTGCTGCCGAACTTGATCCACTCGCCCTCGAATCGATCTGCTCCGTTTGCTCCGCGGTCGTCGACGAGGTAGTCGCCACGATTGAGGTGTTTGTGGTGCGAGAGGATCAGACGTTTGTATGCGACGCTGCCTTCCTCCATTCCGAGGTGCTCTTGTACCCACAGAACCTTGTCGTGCCAGGCTGTGGCGTTCTTCCACGGCGCTGTCGAGAGGATGTAGGTGTCGAACTGCTGTGCCAGTTGGTGGTAGGCGTCGATAGCGCCGTCGAGAGGATCCATGCGAGAGAAGATGTGCGGCGCTTCGTCGAGGTCGTTCTGGTACTTCTCTCGGACGCCGTGGGTCAGGCGATCGATGCCCGACTGGAAGTTGACCAAGGTGTTGTCGAGATCGATATAGAGAATCTTTTTGGAAGCCGGCATGGGAACCCTCTCTGGAGACTTTCTGAGTGCGAAAAGAGTCCAGTTTTACGCAACTGGACTGAGATCAGTGAATTCTTCCCCCTGATCACAATCGCACGGGGGTCTCACAGCGTCGTTCTCGCGGTCTGAAGTCTTGTCGTGGAAGATGCCGCCGAGGGGTGCTGCCAGGCGAAACTGCTCCAAACGAATGTATGTACCTTCACCTTCAGCGGGCGCGAAGAAGTAGACGAGTGCCACGAAGAGTCCGATGCCGATCAGGGTTGCGAAGGTAGTCATGGACATATGATCAACTCGACTGGTATTGAGTTACATAGCCAAGTTGTCGATACTGGACTGCATGATGACTCGAGTTCTCGGTGCCCGTTCGCTTGCGCGCGATCTGGGATCCTGGCAGGAAGAGTCCGGACGCAGGCCCGCGTACCGTGCGCTTGCCGACGGTATCCGCCTGCTCGTGCACGACGGTCGCGTTCCGCTGGGAGTCGCACTGCCGAGTGAGCGTGAACTTGCGGCGGTACTCGAACTCAGTCGAACCACGATCACGTCGTCGTACTCGGTGCTGCGAGACGAGGGGTACCTGATCAGCAGGCAGGGGTCGCGAAGCACCGTGGCATTGCCTGCCGGCGCGCGGCCGAACGGGTTGATGTTCCGCTCCCATCAACCCGGGCCGAGTGGACCCGTCGTCGACCTCAGTTACGCGGCGATGGCAGCTCCCGCCGCTCAGGTCGAACTGGCGTATGCGTCTGCGCTGCAGGAACTTCCGAACTTCCTGCCCACGCACGGGATGGAACCGGTCGGGATCGCCGACTTGCGTGACGTGATCGCGCAGCGCTACACGGCGCGGGGTCTTCCCACCACCGCCGAACAGATCATGGTGACCTCGGGTGCGCAGCATGCGCTTCGATTGTTGCTGTCGGTGCTCACCTCACCCGGCGAGCGAGTGCTGGTCGATCATCCGACGTACCCCAATGCGCTGGAAGCGATTCGGCGAAACGGCGCTCGGCCCGTACCGGTTCCGGTCCGACCGGAGTTCGCGGCAGCCGGAGCCTGGGATCTCGACGGGATTCGAAGTGCAGCAAGGCAAACCGCAGCCAGAATGGCATACCTGATCCCTGACTTTCACAACCCGACCGGCCTCTGCATGGACTCTTCCGGCCGCGCCGAGCTTGCGAAGATTGCGCACGAAACGCGAATGACTCTGGTCGTCGACGAGACGATGGTGGATCTGTGGCTCGACGCACCACCGCCGGCGCCGGTCGCCTCACATGGGCGAGGCGCAGCGAAAACCGAAGTGGTGACGCTCGGTTCGACCGCGAAGTCGCTGTGGGGCGGGCTACGTGTCGGTTGGATTCGCGCCGATGCCGCGCTCATCACCCAGTTGGTGGGGGCGCGTGCCGCGGTCGACCTCGGTACTCCCGTCATGGATCAGTTGGCAGCCGCCTACTTGCTCGCCGACGACCGCTCGTTGCTCGAACAGCGTCGCGAAGTTCTGCGAGAACAGCGTGCGGTACTCCTCGGTGCGGTGGCCGAGCATCTGCCGGACTGGCGTCCCACCATCGGTTCCGGCGGAATGTCGGTCTGGATGCGAATGTCCGCGCCCGTCTCGACGGCGTTGGCGGCGGTGGCACCCAACTTCGGCGTACTCCTTGCCGCCGGCCCCCGTTTCGGCGTAGAAGGTGCGTTCGAACGATTCATCCGCGTGCCGTACGCACGTTCTCCCGAGGACCTCATTCGCGGCGTTGCGTCCATCGCCGCTGCGTACGACACTCTCGCGACGGATCGCGACACGGCAGACCAACGAATGGTCGTCGTCTGAGAACTGGGTACACACCCTGAAAGTGGTGTGAAACCAGGAGGTAGGGCATGACGGCGGTAGACGGTACAGGCGCAGCGGGAACCAGTGCGGCGGAAGCGCTCGCAGAACGATTGTTCGCGGCCACGCTCGGGGCATCGGAACTGCAGGCCGTGTATCTGGGCGACCGGTTGGGCTGGTACCGCGCGCTGAGCGATCACGGCCCGCTCACGTCGACGGAGCTGGCGGACCGGACAGGGACCGTCGAAAGATATGCGCGGGAGTGGCTCGAGCAGCAGGCCGTCGCCGGTTATGTGGACGTCAATTCGGATGCCGATCGCCGGTACAGCCTGCCGCAGGCCCACGCCGATGTTCTGGTCGACGACGAGAACCTTCTTTTCCTGGCGCCGTTGGCGAGGCTGTTCGTCGCGACGACGTCGTCGATGCCACGTCTACTCGACGCTTATCGTCACGGCGGGGGAGTCACGTGGGAATCGATGGGCCCCGATGCTCGCGAGGGTCAGGCACTGCTGAACCGGCCGATGTATCTCCAGCAGCTCTGTCAGCAGTTTCTGCCGGTAGTCACCGACCTGCACGCCACACTTACGGACGGCGGGCAGGTCGCTGATCTCGGGATGGGGGAGGGCTGGTCGTCGATCGCGCTCGCCCTCGGATACCCGAAGATCGAAGTGCACGGCTTCGACGTCGACGCGGCGTCGGTGAACGCTGCCCGTCGTAACGCTCATGATCGGGGGGTGGACGACCGCGTGCATTTCTCGTTGGTCGACGTCGCCGGACAGGCTCCTGAGGCCGGGCGAGCCGATGCCGGGACCTACGACGCCGTCTTCGCT
This sequence comes from Rhodococcus sp. YL-1, assembly GCF_001942025.1. Taxonomy (NCBI): domain Bacteria; kingdom Bacillati; phylum Actinomycetota; class Actinomycetes; order Mycobacteriales; family Nocardiaceae; genus Rhodococcus; species Rhodococcus sp. YL-1. The sequence goes on from NZ_CP017299.1 coordinate 1,521,865, forward strand.
TTCGAGTGCCTTCACGACGTTCCGGATCCGGTGGGTTTTCTGTCCACGGCTCGGGCGATTGCCCAGCCGGGCGCTCCGGTGATCGTGATGGACGAACGAACGGCGGATGAGTTCGATCCCGAGGCGGGTCCGATCGAGCAATTGCTGTACGGATTTTCGCTGACCTGCTGCTTACCGGACAGTCTTTCGCATCCGGGAAGCATTGCCACCGGGACGGTGATGAGGCACTCGACACTCGAAAGCTATGCCAAGGCGGCAGGTTTCGAGCGGGTGGACGTGCTGCCGATCGAGCACGAGATGTTCAGGTTCTACAGGTTGGGCTGACGCCCCGTGCGCCTTTTTGGTTGCAGTAACTACCAAAAAGGCGCACAGGGGCCGAAGGCCCTAGGTCCAGACCGTATCGATATCCGTCGCCTCACGCGCTGGCGCAGCAGGCGTCGTGGTGGGCGTGCGCGAGAAGCGCGGTGCGGGAGCATGCTGGGTGACGCCGTCCAGTTCGATGAGCGAACCGCGGGCTGCGATGTGTTCGTTGGACGGAGCCTCGGCGAAAGTCAGGACAGGGGAGACGCAGGCGTCGGTGCCGAGGAAGATCTTGGCCCACTCGTCGCGAGTCTTGGACAGGAACTTTTCGGTGAAGAGCTTCTTCATGTCGTCCCACTTGGACGTGTCCATCTGGTGAGGGAGCGTCGCGGGATCGAGTTCGAGGCCCTCGAGCAGCAATGCGTAGAACTGCGGTTCGATGGATCCGACGGCCATGTACTTGCCGTCGGAGGTCTCGTAGGTGTCGTAGAACGGAGCGCCGGTGTCGAGGAGATTGACGCCGCGCTCGTCGGACCAGACGCCGCGACCGCGGAATGCCCACATCATGTGGGAGAGCGCGAGGGTTCCGTCGACCATTGCCGCGTCGACGACCTGGCCCTTACCGGACGTCGAGCGCTCGACGAGAGCCGACAGAATGCCGAAGATCAGGAACATGGAACCGCCGCCGAAATCGCCGACCATGTTGAGCGGCGGCACGGGACGTTCACCCTTGCGTCCGATGGCGTTGAGGACACCGGTCAGTGAGATGTAGTTGATATCGTGACCGGCGGCGTTGGCGAGCGGTCCTTCCTGTCCCCAGCCCGTCATACGGGCGTAGACGAGGCGCGGATTGCGCTCCGAGACCACGTCGGGTCCGAGTCCCATGCGTTCCATGACGCCGGGGCGGAAACCCTCGATGAGGACGTCGGCGCGGCCCAGGAGATCGAGCACTTTCGCGACGTCGGCCGGGTCCTTCAGGTTGGCCTCGACGATGCGGCGGCCGCGCTTGATCTGGTCGGTTGCGTTCGAGTCCTGCGGAATCTGCCCTGCGCGCTGCACGATGACGATGTCGGCGCCCATGTCCGCCAACAGTGTCGCGGCGTGCGGGCCCGGTCCCAATCCAGCGAATTCCACGATCCGAATGCCCGCGAGCGGGCCCTTCTTCTCCACAGCTTCTGCAGACACACGCACTCCCAATTCAGACGGTGACAACACTTCTGACCCGACGGTAACGTGTCGAATCGATCAGGTGTGCTCCGGGGCACTGTGTCCACCGAGGGAGGCGCCGATCACTAGACGGCGGCACCCTCGAACTGAGCGTTGTAGAGACGGAAGTACGCGCCCGCCGCTGCGATGAGTTCGTCGTGTGTGCCCTGCTCGACGATCTTGCCCGCCTCCATCACGACGATCAGATCGGCGTTACGGATGGTCGAAAGCCGGTGCGCGATGATGAAGCTGGTCCGCCCGACGCGCAACGCGGACATTGCTTGCTGCACAAGCTGTTCCGTACGTGTGTCGACCGAGCTCGTCGCCTCGTCGAGAATCAGCAGCGACGGCTCCGACAGGAATGCACGAGCGATCGTGATGAGCTGCTTCTCGCCGGAGCTGATGTTCGACGCCTCCTCGTCCAGCACGGTGTCGTACCCGTCCGGGAGGGTGTGGATGAAGCGGTCGACGAAGGCAGCGCGTGCGGCTTCGTGAATCTCGTATTCGCTGGCGTCGAGTCGGCCGTATGCGATGTTGTCGCGGATCGTGCCGCCGAAGAGCCAGGTGTCCTGCAGAACCATGCCGACGTGCTTGCGCAAGTCGGAGCGGCGCATCTGCGAGATGTCGACGTCGTCGAGAGTGATTCGGCCGGAGTCGACTTCGTAGAAGCGCATGAGCAGGTTGACCAAGGTGGTCTTGCCGGCACCGGTGGGCCCGACGATGGCGACCATCTGCCCGGGCCGGGCCGTGAGGTACACGTTCTCGATCAACGGCTTGTCCGGCTCGTACCGGAACGAGACGTTCTCGAACTCGATGTGACCGACGTTGCGATGACGTCCGGCGGGCTCGGGGAGGAGCGGCACGTCGATGTCGGGCGACTGCTCGGGTTCGTCGAGAAGCTCGAAGACCCGCTCCGCCGACGCGGCTCCGGACTGCAGGCTGGTCGACATGGACGCGATCTGCGTCAGTGGCTGGCTGAACTGGCGCGAATAGACGATGAAGGCCTGAACGTCACCGAGTGACATGTTGCCGCTGGCGACCTTGAGAGCGCCGACCACAGCGAGCAGCACGTAGGTGATGTTTCCGACGAAGTTCATGACCGGCATGATCAGGCTGGAGAGGAACTGTGCGCCGAAGGACGCGTCGAGGAGCTTCTTGTTCTGCTCGGCGAATTCACGCTCGGCTTCGGCCTGATGCCCGTACACGCGTACCAGGTCGCGACCGCTGTAGTTCTCCTCGATCTGCGCGTTGATCTTGCCCGTCTCGGTCCACTGAGCCTTGTACAACACCTGTGCTCGCTTGGCGACCCTGGCAACGAGGAGCACCGATACCGGCACCGCGATCAGTGCGATCAGGGCGAGCATCGGAGAGATGACGAACATCATCGTCAGGACGCCGAGGACGGTGAGCACCGACGTCAGGAGCGAGGTCAACGTCGACGACAGCGTCGACGAGATGTTGTCGATGTCGTTGGTGACGCGGCTGAGGATCTCGCCGCGCGGTGTCTTGTCGAAATACGGAAGGGGGAGACGGTGAAGCTTCGCCTCCACCGAGGCACGCAGGTTGTAGATGGTCTTCTGGACGATGATGTTGAGGAGGAATGCTTCCAACCAGGCAAGCAGCGACGAGAGCAAGTACACGCCGATCGCGAGCATGACGACTTTGCCGATGGCGTCGAAGTTCAGACCCACACCGGGAACGACGTCGGTCGAGTTGGCGACAAGATCGGCGAACGTCGAATTCCCTGATGCCCGGATGGCGTCTGCGGCCTGCTCGCGGGTCAGTCCGGCGGGCAGGCTCTTGCCGATGAACCCGGCGAAGATGAGGTCTGTCGCGTGACCGAGGATTTTCGGCACTGCGACCGACAGCGCGATGCTGGCGATCGTCGCAACGACGACACAGAAGACTGCAAACTTGTGCGGCTGCAGAAGCGAGAGAAGCCGCTTCATCGTCGCCTTGAAGTGGCGAGGTTTGGTGTCCGTCGCGGTCAGCGCGGGCTTCGGCTCTTTGTCGGGGGTCTCGGGGTTACTCGACTTCGCATCCCCGTCCGCGGATTCAGGTTCGCTCGGGATCTTGGCGAACACCACCGTCGGGGCATCGTCGAAGTACTGGCTGTTGGGGCCGCCCCATGTCGGGTCCTGCGGGCTGGTCATGCGCTCATCTCCGCGGGAATCTGGGAAGCCACGATCTCTTGGTACGTCGGACAGTTGGCCAGAAGGAACTGATGGTCGCCGAGGCCGACCGGCGCACCGTCTTCGAGGACCATGATCTGGTCGGCATCGATGATCGACGCGACGCGCTGAGCCACGATGATGACCGTCGAATGAGTCGAAACCGTCCGGAGTTCGCGTCGGACCGCGGCGTCCGTATGCATGTCGAGAGCGGAGAACGAATCGTCGAAGACGAAGATCCGGGGTCTGCGGACCACCGCTCTGGCGATGGCGAGACGTTGTTTCTGTCCGCCCGAGAGATTGCCGCCGCCCTGCGCGATCGGTGACTCGAGACCGTCGGAGAGTTCCCGGACGAAGTCGTCTGCCTGGGCGATGGTGAGGGCTGCCCAGATGTCGTCGTCGGTGGCGGTCGGGTTTCCGTAGCGGATATTGCTCGCGATCGTGCCGGCGAACAGATAGGCCTTCTGGGGCACGTATCCGAAGTTGGCGAAGAGTTCGTCCTGATCCCAGCCACGGACGTCCAAGCCGTCGACCAAGACGGCGCCGGCCGTGACGTCGAACAGTCGGGGGATGAGTGAGACGAGGGTCGATTTGCCACTACCGGTACTGCCGACGATCGCGGTGACCGTTCCTGGCATGCATCGCATCGAGACATTCGACAGGACCGGCGTTTCAGCTCCCGGATACGTGAATCCGGCTCCACCGAACTCGACCACGCCGTAGGGGCTGGTCGGGCGAAGGGGCTGGGCCGGCGCGGGCACGGTCGGCTCGGTGTCGAGTACTTCGGTGATGCGGTCGGCGCACACGGCCGCGCGGGGGATCACGACGGCCAACATGGTCGCCATGACCACGGACATCAGGATCTGCATGACGTAGGCGAGGAAGGCGCTGATCTGGCCGATCTGCATGTCTCCGGTATCGACCAGATGCGCGCCGAACCACAGCACCGCGACGCTCGACAGGTTGGCGATCAACATGACGGTGGGCAGCAGAACCGCCTGGTACCGGCCGATGAGGAGCGAAGTGTCGGTCAGTTCCTTGTTGGCCTTGTCGAAGCGGATCGTTTCGTCGGGTTCGCGAACGAAGGCGCGAATGACACGCATACCGGTGAGCTGTTCGCGCAGTGATCGATTGATGTTGTCGATCCGCGTCTGCATCGTCCGGAAATGCGGGATCAGCTTGGCCACCACGACCGAGACGGTGATGCCGAGCAGTGGTACCGAAATCGTCAGGAGCCAGGACATCTGCAGGTTCTCGCGCAGAGCCATGATGATGCCGCCGATGCACATAAGTGGGGCGCTGACGAGCATCGAGGACGTCAGCATGACCAGGGCCTGGATCTGCAGGACGTCGTTGGTGTTGCGTGTGATCAGCGTCGGCGCACCGAAACTGTTGAATTCGCGATCCGAGAAACTGCCGACTGCCTTGTAAAAGGCGCCTCGAACGTCGTGGCCGAAGCCCATCGACGATTTTGCAGCCAGATAGGTCGATGCGACCGACGCGATGATCGACGCAAGCGAGACCAGGAGCATGATCCCGCCGGTGGACATGATGAATCCGGTGTCGCCTCGGGCGACGCCGTCGTCGATGATCCGCGCGTTGAGTGTGGGGAGGACCAACGACGCGATGGCCCCGAAGAGTTGCAGTGCGAGGACCCCGGCAAGCAACCAGCGGTACGGCGGCAGGTACGTCTTGAGGAGTTTTGCTAGCACGACGGTTCCCGGTGAGTTGCCTCGGTTGCCACTCGTTCGCGATTGATCACACGCACACGGTATGACAGATCGCGGTCGAGGTTGGCACCGACTCTGACGATTGCATCCTTTTGTCCTAATTGACTGTGATCTCGAACACACTCGAATTCGAGATTGGATTCAGGTCACAGCACCTGAACTGCAGGTTTACATATTCATCCAATGTGTCACGTTTTCGATTGGACAGAAACAAACTGGACGTACGTATTTAGCTTGGCTACAAAAACGTGCAGCGAACAAAACGTGCGCCGCGTCATAGATATTCATGCAAGGAGTCACATATGGGATCCCTCGGAAACCTCCTCAAGGCCAACGGTATGGGCTGGGGCATTCTCCAGCTTCTGCCCCTGGTCAACATGCTCAAAACCCTTCAGGGGCTGGACACCGCGAGCTCGAACTCCTGACGTTCGACCTCGAGAAATCTTCCGAAACAACACAGGAGTAGTCGCATGACCTCGATTCAGAATCTCGACGCCTTCCTCAAGAGCGTTCTTGCATTCGTGACCAAGTTGAACGCGGGATCGGCAGACGGCTCGGGTTCGGCCGGTTCGGCCGCCGAGTAGTTCTCGGTCCTCACTTCATCTCAACTGCATTCCGACAAAAGGAGGCCCGACATGGGTTCATTCGAAGACTTCAGCGGCGTCGTCAAGACGTTCATTCCGGTGCTCAAGGACCTGTTCACGGCACTCGGTGGTGGCTCTCTCACCCCTGGGACGGGATCGGCGGCCGATAAGTAAGTCCAGTTTGTCCGAAAGTGTGGCTCGCAGTTGTCTGCGGGTCACACTTTTCGGCTTTTCACTGTGATCTAAATCACATTATGGGACATTCTAGAGGGTGAATTTGCGCTTTGAACTGCAATTATCCGTAAAGGTGTGACCGAAAGTCCGCATTGATAGCTATTAGGTAGCTAGACAAGTGTGGAAAGCCGGTCTATAAATGCAGGCAGCGCCAAGTAAGTGCGCTACATCACAGCTCGGGATGTTGTTCGGGGGGCGGTTCAGCCATCCGTGCGGCAGAAGTTCCCGAACCATCTCGGCCACCGCCTGCGGCCGGAATGGCGCTGGAACATCACATCACCTCACATACAGGAGAACCTCCTATGTTCGGATCACTCAGCACCCTCGGACCCCTGCTCACCGCGCTCGGAGCTTTCCTCAAGTCCGTTCCCACCGAATCGCTGTCCGGCAAGGGCGAGGGCTCGTCCACCGGTTCACTCTCGGGTCTGTCCAGCGGATCCGCCGAGTAGTCATCCCTTCCGGCAGGTCCATTCGGCTCTGCCGATCGGATTGCATGCAGGTGCCCTCTGTCCACTGTCGTGGCCGGAGGGCACTCGTGTTTGCGGAGATGGTCGCAGCTGCCGTTTTGGCATGTGAACACAGAACTGCGAGTGGCAGCACCTGCGTACGATGGTTCGACGACATCGGCATACGGTCACCGCGACGTCCGGTGCTCCCGAATTCAGAGGTAGCCGACCGCGAGGTGACGCATGGTAGGGACGAGTCGCTTTCTGCGCCTTCTCCTAGTGCTGGCCGTCGTACTTGCGGCATCGTTGATCGGCATCCTCACGCGCCCACCAGGTTTGCTCGCGACTTTCTGGTGCGCCAACGCCATTCTGCTGGGAATGATGGTCAGATGGCCGGTCCTGATCGAATGGCGGACGTGGATCGCCGCGGCCGTCGGATACGTCTGCGCTGACCTGATTACGGGCAACTCGCTGTCGCTTGCCCTGCAGCTGAACGGGGCCAACCTCGCCGGAGTGACGCTCGGTGTTCTCGTTCTGTACTACTTGAAGCGCACACCGTTCCGATTGGTCGATTCGCAGTCGCTGGTATGGATGGTCTTCGTTTCGTTCGTCGCGGCGACTGGTACCGCGGCCACGGCCGGCGCCTTGGACCGGCTCTTACGCGGTCAGTCCTTTGCCGACACGTTTTTCCACTGGGGTGCCACCGAGGTCATGGCGTACCTGCTGGTCCTTCCTCTCATTCTCACTCTCACCATCCCATCGAGTCTTGCCGAGTTCCGCAGGAAACTGACCGCCAGAACTGTCGCCGCTCTGAGCGTTCCGCTACTCGCCACTGCAGCCTGCGTGCCGATCGCCCTCAGTATCGAAGGGCCGATTGCGCTGGTCTTGCCGATTCCAGCTCTCCTCTGGTGTGCCACTCGCATCTCGGTTCCGAGCACTGCCTTCGTTTCAGTGGTCTGGTCGGTGTGGTCACTCATGATGGCGGGTAGCGGTCGACTCGACATCGGAGATCAAGCCGCCTCGACGTGGAACGAGGACGTCATCACATCCATAGCGGTCACCCTGATCGCGTTGGGGCCGATAGCGGTTGCCTGTGCGACCGAGGAACGCCGTGCTGCCGAGCGTGAGCTCTTCCTTGCCGTCGAATTCGACCATCTGACCGGGGTCCTCTCGCGCGGTGCGTTCCTCGGCCACGCGGAAGCGGAACTTGCCGACGCGACTCGCACACAATCTCCGGTCGGCCTGCTGATGCTCGACCTGGACCACTTCAAGAGCATCAACGACACGCATGGACATATGACCGGTGACAGCGTTCTCGCGAACTTCGCCGAGCGGGCCGCTGACCGATTGTCGGACGGCGATCTGATCGGAAGGCTCGGCGGCGAGGAGTTCGCCGTTCTGCTTCCGGACTGCAGCTACGCGCGAGCAATCGATGTCGCCGAGGCGGTCCGCGGCGCGCAAGTCGAGTACTCGGCCGAATCAGATGTGACGAGCACCGTCAGCGTCGGCGTCGCGTGGGTCGATCATGCGACGCCGGCGCTGTCGACCCTCATGAGCGTCGCAGACGAGGCTCTGTACGACGCCAAGCGTGCTGGGCGCAACCTCGTGAAAGTGCACCGCGTCGGCAACGACACCGTGCCGCAACGGAATTCCGAGCCGGACACTGCCACCCACACCTATCGCAAACCTGCGCTACCCCGAACGATCCGGCGAGGATTTGGCCGCGAAGGTGTGGTGGACGGCCGATAACCGCGCTGACCTGCATCGGGATTGGCATATAGTCGCACCCATGCAGCTTGATTCGACGCCTTCGCCCCTGCCGACGCTTCCGCTCCGATTCGGAACCCCACTGACCGAGAACTCCATCCGCGTGATGATGTTGGGATCAGGCGAGTTGGGTAAGGAAGTTGTCATCGCGCTGCAGCGTCTGGGCGTCGAAGTGATTGCGGTGGATCGGTATCCCGATGCCCCTGGGCACCAGGTGGCTCATCGTGCTCATACCGTCGACATGACCGATCCGGAAGCACTGCTTGCCGTCATCGAGTTGGAAAAGCCTCACTTCGTGGTTCCCGAGATCGAGGCCATCGCGACGGATGCGCTTGCACTCGTCGAAGAACGCGGGGGTGCGGTGGTCATTCCGACCGCCCGAGCCACCCAGCTCACGATGAACCGTGAGGGAATCCGTCGGCTCGCGGCCGAGGAGTTGGGCCTGCCCACTTCGCCGTACGCTTTCGCGGACTCGCTTGCCGAAGTGCAGGCAGCGACAGACCGAATCGGTTTCCCGTGCGTCATCAAGCCAGTCATGTCCTCGTCGGGGAAGGGACAGTCGACGGTTCGATCCGCCGAAGATCTCGACGCCGCATGGGATTACGCGATGGCCGGAGGTCGTGTGAATCACGGCCGGGTGATCGTCGAAGGCTTTGTCGATTTCGATTACGAGATAACGCAATTGACAGTTCGAGCCGTCGGTGAGAGCGGTCAGGTCGAGACGTCGTTCTGCGAACCGATCGGGCACCTGCAGGAGGCCGGAGACTACATCGAATCGTGGCAGCCGCAGCAGATGTCCGCGGTTGCCCTCGCCTCGGCCCGAGACGTCGCCGAGAAGGTGACCACGGCTCTGGGCGGGCGAGGCATCTTCGGCGTCGAGCTATTCGTGAAGGGCGACGACGTCTTCTTCTCCGAAGTGAGCCCACGGCCGCACGACACCGGATTGGTGACTCTGCGGACGCAGCGACTTTCGGAGTTCGAACTGCATGCCCGCGCGATCCTGGGCTTGCCGGTCGACACGACGCTCACGTCTCCGGGAGCATCGGCAGTGATCTACGGCGGAGTGGAGGCAAAGGGGATCGGATTCGACGGCGTCGCCGAGGCGCTCGCGGTTCCCGAGACGGACCTGCGGCTCTTCGGCAAGCCGGAGAGCTTCACGCGTCGTCGCATGGGTGTTGCAGTGTCGACGGCCGCCGATGTGCCTACTGCACGCGACCGTGCTCGCGAGGCTGCGTCGAAGGTGCGTCCCGTCGGATGAGTCCAGCGGCCGAGGTCCTCGTCGGGCTGGTCATCCTGGTCGGTCTGATCGGTGTCGTCGTTCCGATTCTCCCGGGGACGCTTCTCGTTTTCGGTGCAATTCTGGTGTGGGCGATCATGACCGGTGGTGCCACGGCGTGGACGGTGTTCGCGCTGTCCGCGCTGGCACTGGTGGTCACCGGGATCGTGAAGTACACGTGGCCGGGCAAGCGGATGAAGTCCGGGGGAGTGCCCAACCTGTCGGTGGTGGTCGGCGGCGTCGTCGGCATCATCGGGTTCTTCGTGATTCCGGTCGTGGGGTTGTTCCTCGGATTCATCGTCGGAACGTATTTCGCGGAACTAGCGCGGCTGCGCCGTTACGACATCGCTTGGTCGTCGACGCTTCACGCGGTGAAGGCAGTCGGATTGTCCATGCTGGTGGAACTGTTCGGAGCGCTGATCGCGGCGGGGCTGTGGCTGGGAGCCGTTGCGTTCACCTGAGCGCAGCGGTACCAGGAGCGGGCGTTGTCGCACATGACCGCGGGCAGGTCGTCGCCGACAGCGTCGGCGATCACGTCCAGGTCGTGGACCTCGAACGCTCGACGTGCCCGTGTACCGGGTAGATCGGTGCCGAACATCAGCGCAGCGGGATTGACCGCGTGGATCTGGCGCAGCACATCGCTGACGTCGGAGATGGTGGTGCGGCCGAACCCGGTGGCTTTGACGCGCACTCCGCGGTCGACGAGGTTGAGGAGATACGGCAGTCCGCGGGTGGACATTCCCAAATGGTCGATGCTCACCGCGGGCAATTTGGCGAAGACCGGTTCCAACGACAGCAACAGCGTGGCATCGACGTAGAACTCGGCGTGCCAACCGACCAGATCGAATGCGCGGTTGGCAAGATCGGCAAGCAGACGCAGGTCGGTGGCGCCGCGGCGCAGGTTGAACCGGACGGCACGTACTCCCAGTGCGTCCAGAGCAACGATGTCTTCATCCGTCGCATCGAGCGGCAAAGCAGTGACGCCCACCCAGCCTTCGCCAAGTTCGGACAAGGCAGCTTTCAGGTATTCCTGGTCATTGCCCTGGTACGACGCGGTCACCACCGCGCCGCCGTCAACGCTGAGGCCCTTCAGCGAGGCAATCCGGGCCCGGTAATCGGCCACGGTGAAGGGCTCAGGCAGGTACCCGTGATTCTCGACCAGCGGGAAGCGCGGGTCGATGATATGCACATGGGCGTCAAACACGGGGTCTATTTTGCCCTGTTGCCCTGGGTCCCTGCACACACCACCGGCCCGATGTGACCTGGGTCGCGTCGGGCCGGTGGAGGGCTTCTGTTCAGTTACTTCCGCGCACTCAGTTCGCGCGGTCGGGCTCGGATGCCTTCAGCATGTCGTGACGCTCGACGACCTTGATGCGCTCACGGCCCTCGGGCTCGCCCAGGCTGCGCTCGTGCGCGTCGAGGCGGTACCAGCCCTGCCAGGTCGTGTACGGAACCTGCTTGCCTTCGAGGAACTCGATGACGGCGTTCTCGTCGGGGTTCGCGGCGCCCGCGAAGTCGACGGAGTCCTCGAGAAGATTCGCGACGGTTTCGTTGGCGTCACCCTTGGTGTGGCCGATGAGGCCGACGGGGCCGCGCTTGATCCAGCCGGTGACGTAGGTGGCCGGCATGAACCGGGCTGCGCCCTCGGCGTTGTCGTCGGCGACGACGCGTCCGGCGTCGTTGGGGACGGTGCCGGCCTGGTCGTCGAACGGCAACTGCGTGATGTTCTGCGAGAGGTAACCGACGGCGCGGTACACGGCCTGGACATCCCAGTCCTTGTACGTGCCGGTGCCCTTGACGTTGCCGGTGCCGTCGAGCTGAGTGCGCTCGGTGCGCAGGCCGACGACTTTACCGTCTTCACCGAGGATCTCCGTGGGAGATTCGAAGAAGTGCAGGAACAGCTTGTGAGGACGGGCTCCGACGTCGCGAATTGCCCAGTCCTGCAGCGTATTCGCAACCATGTCGACCTGCTTGGAGTTGCGGCGAGCCTGCTCGGAACCCTCGTCGTAGTCGATGTCCTCGGGGTCGACGATGACCTCGATGGTCGGCGAGTGGTCGAGTTCGCGCAGTTCGAGAGGGGTGAACTTGGCCTGGGCCGGGCCGCGGCGTCCGAAGACGTGAACCTCGACGGCCTTGTTGTTCTTGAGGCCCTCGTAGACGTTGGCGGGGATCTCGGTCGGCAGCAGTTCGTCGCCGGTCTTGGCGAGAACGCGGGCGATGTCGAGGGCAACGTTGCCGACGCCGAGGACGGCGACCTTCTCGGCTTCGAGCGGCCACGTACGCGGTACGTCGGGGTGGCCGTCGTACCAGGAGACGAAGTCGGCCGCGCCGTAGCTGCCGTCGAGTTCGATGCCCGGGATGCCGAGCGCACGGTCGGCGTTGGCGCCGGTGGAGAAGATGACCGCGTCGTAGAACGACTGCAGGTCGTCGAGGGTGATGTCGGTGCCGTAGTCGATGTTGCCGAGCAGGCGTACCTGAGGCTTGTCGAGCACCTTGTGCAGGGCGGTGATGATGCCCTTGATGCGCGGATGATCAGGCGCGACGCCGTAACGAATCAGGCCGAAGGGCGCGGGCATGCGCTCGAAGAGGTCGATGCTGACGCCGCGGCCGGAAACTGCGGTGTCGGATTTCATGAGGGCGTCGGCGGCGTAGATGCCGGCGGGGCCGGCGCCGACGATCGCGACCCGGAGTGGGCGGTTGGAGTCAGTCATCGTGAGGACAGCTACCTTCTTCGAAGTTCGGACAACATATCGACAAGTATCCAATTTAGCCGAACCTAAGCACAGTGCCTCGGTTGCGGCCGAACGGATCCACACTCTCACTCGATCGGTTGTGGGTAAACCTATTCTTTCCTCCCATTCTCCTGTTGTCTCGGGTATCCGGGGTAGGGGCCTGATCCTTGACGGGCCACAATTTCAAGTTGTGGGGGACTATTGGCGTTATGAGTGACGAGCTGCGCGAATCCGACAACATCGATGGCAAGAAGGCGTCTGCGGGGCCGTTCCTCTTGGCTGTCGCCATCGTCGCCTTGATCCTGGGTGGAATCTTCGTCGCATCGTGGATCTCGCCGGCCGAGGAGAACGTCACCGAGTCGGACCGCGTGAGCCGCTCCGTCACCGACTACGTCGATGCCGAGAATCGGAATGACGCGGAGACGATCAAGACCCTGACCTGCGCGAGCTTCAATTCGAGCAACGGTCCTATGGCCGGCGTCGACGGGACGGTCGAGCTGAAGGGTGTGGACGGGGTCGCGGTCAACGGCGATCGCGCCCGGGCCGACGTGACGATCACCGGTGGCGGAGCGGGCGAGCGAGTCTCGACCTGGGCCCTGACCCGTGACGGCAACCGTTGGGTCGTCTGCAACTGACGGCCCGCTCAGGCGCTCACGGCAGTCTTGTGAAAACATGGACTACGTGAGTTACGCAGGCGATCTGACGCCGGAGCAAGCCTGGGAGCTGCTCCGCGAAAACCCCGACGCCGTGCTGGTCGACGTGCGGACCGATGCGGAGTGGAAGTACGTCGGTGTCCCCGATGTGTCCTCCCTCGGCAAGCAGGCTGCACTGATCGAATGGGTGAGCCACCCGACCGGCGCGCGCAATGACAACTTCGTCGACCAGTTGAAGGAAGCCGGCATCACTGCTGATTCCTCCGGGTCGGAGCGTCCGGTGATTTTCCTGTGTCGATCCGGACAACGTTCCATCGGTGCGGCGGAAGCTGCGACTGCGGCGGGCATCGGCCCGTCGTACAACGTGCTCGACGGGTTCGAAGGCGCATTGGGTGCCGACGGACATCGCGGACTTGTAGGTTGGCGGGCCATCGGCTTGCCATGGAGGCAGCAGTGAGCGGAATTCCCCAGGGTGGCGCATTTCAACGAGCGCTGCCGGACGACGTCGGTCTCGGCACCCTCGGTGTTCGCGGCGGACTGATGCGTACCGGGTTCGAGGAGACTTCCGAAGCGCTGTTCCTCAACTCCGGATTCGTCTACGAGAGTGCAGAAGCCGCCGAACAAGCCTTCACCGGCGAGGTGGATCATTTTGTCTACTCCCGCTACGGCAACCCGACCGTCAAGATGTTCGAAGAGCGTCTGCGTCTCATCGAAGGTGCAGAAGCCTGCTTTGCGACTGCCAGCGGAATGTCGGCAGTCTTCACGGCGTTGGGCGCACTGTTGGCCAACGGCGACCGATTGGTGGCTGCGCGCAGTCTCTTCGGATCCTGCTTCGTGGTGTGCAACGAGATTCTTCCGCGCTGGGGAGTCGAGGTCGTCTTCGTCGACGGTGAGGACAACGCGCAGTGGGAAGAGGCGCTGTCCGTGCCTACCACGGCAGTGTTCTTCGAGACGCCGTCCAACCCGATGCAATCTCTCGTCGACGTTCGACGGGTGTCGGAGCTTGCTCATGCAGCCGGTGCAAAGGTAGTGCTGGACAACGTCTTCGCGACGCCGCTTCTGCAGCGCAGCCTCGATCTGGGGGCCGACGTCGTGGTGTACTCCGGCACCAAGCACATCGACGGTCAGGGGCGCGTGCTTGGTGGCGCGATTCTCGGTACCGAGGAATACATCAGCGGTCCCGTTCGAGAACTGATGCGGCACACCGGTCCTGCGCTCAGCCCGTTCAATGCGTGGACTCTGCTCAAGGGCCTGGAGACGATGCCGGTTCGTATTCGGCACTCCGTGGCTTCGGCACTCGAGATCGCCGAATTCCTCGAAGGACACTCCGGCGTCAAGTGGGTCAAGTATCCGTACCTGACGTCGCATCCGCAGCACGAGCTCGCGAAGTCTCAGATGAGCGGTGGCGGAACGGTTGTCACGTTCGAGCTCGATGCGCCTGACGGAGAGGGCAAGAAGCGGGCGTTCGAGGTTCTCAACGGCCTGCGCGTCATCGACATCTCCAACAACTTGGGAGATTCCAAGTCGTTGATCACTCACCCCGCCACGACAACGCACCGGGCCATGGGGCCGGAAGGCCGTGCAGCAGTGGGTCTTACAGACGGCGTTGTCCGTCTGTCCGTCGGGCTCGAAGACACGGCTGATCTGTTGGCTGATCTGAAGCGAGCACTCGGCTGAATCGCTGGAGCGCCTTGCCTCGAACTTCCGACGGCAAGGCGTTCTACGGTGCGGGCGTGAGACCCAGTTGTTTGACGTCGATCGTCAACGCCGTCGTATTCAGTGTGAGACCTGAGCTTGTCGTGTCGGTGGGGTAGATCGTGAACAACACCTGCGCCGTCAGATTGGTGTTGTTCAGGGCCGACGTGACCGCGATGAGGTTCGGCGTCGGTGCTGTGCTGTCGTACAGCAGATTGTTGCTCTGATCCGTGACGTACGTGCGAAGGTCGATGTTGGCGGCTGCGAGCCCGCCGCTCAACTTGGTCTTGTCGACTGTCACGTTCGCTTTCAGACGTGGGCCGGTGGCCATCACCTTCGAATCGCAGAAATACGTGTAGTTGAATCCGGGCTTGAGCCGGTAGGTAGTGATGTCCGGGATATATACGAGTGGATTCGGATTGGTGGGCGCGTTGACGTAGACCTGCGAATACCAGCCCCCGCCGTTCGTGGTCACGCATGCTCCCAGATCCAGGGTCCCGGACTGGACAGCGGCGCTTGTCAGGGTCGCACTGTCGGTCCACTTCGCCAATGTGCCCGAGCCGCCGAGCAATACAGCTCCGGCCGCGGCGACTGCCATTGCAGCCTTCGTCGTCTTCTTCATCACGGCACCAGTGCCTTGATTTCGTCCGGAAGTTCGCTCGGGGTAGGAGATTCGGCCCAGACTCCCGTTGACGTGTCGATGACGGTGACTCCGGAAGGGGTGATTACGTATAGCTGATCGGTACCGGTGAGCCAATGCAGGACAGCGTCGCTGTCAACGGGACCTCGATATACCTCAGCGCCCGATGAATTCGACACGGACACAACCGTTCCGCTGGCAGTCGAGAGCTTCTGGGCGCTGAGACCGGTCGTGGTCGCCGGGGCGTCGACGGGAACCTCGCTCGGGGTGGTCGTAGTTGGTGGCACCGTTGTCGTTGTCGTTGTCGTTGTCGTTGTAGCGGTCGTCGTCTGGGGCGCCGTAGTTGTAGCCGGTGACGAGGTGGTTGTCGACGGTGCAGTTGTGCTGGTGGTTGTCGACGGTGCAGTTGTGCTGGTGGTTGTCACAGCCGGCGCCAATGTCGTGGTGGGCGTGGTGGATGAGGCGGTCGTGGAAGTGACGGCCGTAGTAGGAGTGCTCGGAGCGTCTGCCGCCAGTGCCGGCGCTGCCGATCGACTGAGAGCAGATGTCCCGCTGATCGGACCGCCACACGAGTAGAGCAGGCCGACGAGAATGCTGAATTGGTAGCCGGAGTACGACGGCGTGACCGACGTGCCGCTCAGTCCATGGATTTCGATGTTGTAGGTGCCGACTATGAGCGGGAACGCGACTGTTGTACCGCCCGAGCCGTATCTCATGGAGCCTGTAGTAGACGTTGCGGTGTAGTCGTTCGACCCCAAAAGGTTTCCGCTGGCGTCGCGAGCGATGAGGCGGTATGAGCTTCCGACAGTCGCGGGCCAAGTGATCGTTACTGCGACCGGAACAACGAGCGCAAAATTCACCGCGCAACTGGCTGTGCTTGGCGACGTGGGAAAGGTTGCAGCAGTGCCGAACTGAATGCTTGTTGCCGCGGCTGTGTCGGTGTACCCCGCCTTGGTACCACCGATCTGGGACACACCGACCACCGTGAGACCGACCGTAGCCAAGGCGACGATGGCCTTGAGGGCATGGGAGTCGCCGCGTATGTCCTGACGATCCCGCTGAGGTTCCTCCGCGTCGGAAGCCTCACGTCGACGGAACGCGATGTACAGGAGCCCGCCGACGGCAATCGCACCAAGCACAAGCCCACTCGGTCCGGACAGCCAGACTGCCACGTATCCGAGGCGGTTGATGCTGAAGAAGACGCGATCGGCTTCGGTGATGACGTAGGGATCGGGATCGGCGATCGGATTTGCATCACCACGCAGTTGTGCGACGGCAAGGTTGTTGCCCTGCTGATCTATTGATTCCACACGATGGGTGATGCGCGTGCCTTGGCTGTCGGAGACGCTGACGATGTCACCGACCAGCACTTCCGAAGCAGGCACGGTGCGCGCGAATGCGAGAGCACCGGTATCGATCGTGGGTGACATCGATCCACTCCGAAAGATCAGCGGGGTGATACCGAAAGCCAGACCGGCGATGAAAATGATGATGGATACCAAGCCTGCGAGGGCTCCCAGGCTGAGCAGGACTTCCCGTACCCGGTTCTGCATCGAGGCCTTTGCATGTTTTTTCGTGTGTCGAGCCATTGCCATCACACCTTTGCCGTGAAGGTCAGGACGATGTTCGACGTGCTGTTCGTCGGCGGTGTCGGTGTTGTCGGAAGCTGCACCGAGACACATAAATTCTCGGTAGCCCCGACCGCCAGTGGGCGGTCGGGGCTACCGATGGCTTGATTCGCGGTGAGTGTCAGCGCGAGCGAGGACACAACGTTGGCGCCGTCAGTGCACTTGTTGGCAACAGTTCCGTTGGAGGAAACCGTCATTCGTAGAGAAGTCGTCAACGCACCGCTACTCGTAGACGTGATCGTGTACTTCAGTGGGACAGTTGCCGCTGTGCCCAGGTTGTTGACCTTGATCAGAGCGGTGTTCGAATCACCGGGAATCATTCCGGACTTGCCAAGCTCACTGAAATTCAGGGACTTGGTCAGGGTGGGCTGGGCGGTGCTGTTCAACTGCAGATTGATAGAACCCGTCGTGATGTTGCCCGAGGTTGCCGTGGCGGAAGACGTCCAGGCCGCGAGCGTGGTCACTCCGCCGACACCAAGCACCATCCCCAGCGCGAGCAGCGCGCGAAAACGCGTGCTGGTCAACAGGTGACGAATCCGATGGGCCGGACGGTCAGGGCGCGAGGGCATCGTGCTGGCCTTTCTCGATCTGGGCGGAGTCTGCGGGCGCGAAAGTTGCAGGGTCAGGAGCCAATCGGGCTCGAGCTCGCTCCTTCCGGCCGTCACGGATGCCGCTGATCATCATGTACGACGCGTACAGCAGTAGAGCGGTCACTACGATCACCACGATCACGGTGCGCTGCTCTCCCGTCAGCCAGGTGTTCACGTAACCGAGATAAGGCAGGCTGTACCAGACCTTTCCCCGGATCTGCACCGGCCGCACTTCCTTCTCGTCAGGCTCACCGTTCGCATCGCCCTGGGTGATGAAAGTTCTTTCACCCTTCTGGTTTTCACTTGTGGCGATGATCCGGTGCGTGACGACGGTCGGCTGACCCGATTCCAGCTGGTACGTAATAGGTGTACCGATCCCCAGTTCGGACGGATCGACAGGTTTGACCACTACCAGTGATCCAGGGTTGTACGTCGGGCGCATCGAACCGGTCAGAATCGTGAAGCGCTGTGCTCCGGCAAAGAAGGGAACGACAATCGTTGCGACGATGACTGCCGAAATTGCCAGCAGCAGTGTCCAACTGACGATAGAGGTGATCCACCAGAGTGGGCCGGTGCGATCGGTGCGCTTCGTGGAGTGTTTTGTCATACCGGACCTGCCTGGAAGGTCAAGGTCGTGGTGCTTGTTGCACCTGAGACCGCCCCGACGCCTACCGTGAGTCGCAAGCACAGAATGTACGTACCGCCTGAGACCAGTGGACTCGGCATGTACGCCGGTGAAACCGGGTACTGCAGCGATGCATCCATCGATCCGGACGTCAGTGGGGTCACTGCCGGAGCCGCGGTGTTGACGCCGGCAGGGCAGGCGCCTTCGTTGGCGACTCCGTAAGTGGTCAACGTGAATCCCGTAAGTGCGGTCGTCGACTGCATTCGCCATTGCAGAGGATCAGTCCCCGAATTCTTGACGGTGAGCGGTGCTTGCACCGTGTTTCCCGGGACAACGGGCGTCGCGGCCGTCGTCAAGTTCGCCAGGGTGTACGCCGCACTGGTTCCGGCAGTTGTACCAACCGTGAGGTTGACGCTGGCGGCTGTCGCCGTACCGCCATTCGCGCTCGCCGAATCGGACCACAGCGCGAGCGACTGCTGTGACGATGCAAACACCGCTACAGCAGCCACCGCGACTGCGATCGCTCCCCAGACCTTTTTCCTCATGAAATTACGGGGCCGGTGTCAGTGCTGTCTGAGTGACGACCAACTTCATCGCCGACAAGTTCAGCGACTGGTTCTGCGCGACCTGATTGGCCACCTCGTTGAAGTTCAGCCGGACTCCGACGTGGACGATCGTTCCGTTCTGGGCTTTGGTGATCTGCGAAATCGGGTTGCCGCCAGTGTCCTTGATTGTCGTCACGGGCACGACAGCAGCGGCAAGCTCGGCGCTGTTCGCACCCGGAACGATTCCGGCCGTATCAGCGGTCAGAACAGCCGCGAGACGATCGCCCACTGCGGTCACAGTGACGTCGCAGGTGTATTCGATGCTCTCGGTGGTGACTATTCGGTAAGCCGAGATGTTGGTGATCGCGGTCTTCGTCGGGTTGAGGGAGTTCCACCCGCCACCGACCGGTGCGCAAGAGCTCAGGTCGAGGGCGCCGGACGTGACGGGCCCGCCGCCACTGACGTCGGCCGAATCGCTCCAGACTGCGAGCGAGCCGGCACCGCCGAGGAGGAGGGCACCGGCCGCCGCAGCAGCGATCGCACCCTTGGTCTGCTTCTTCATGAAAATCTCATTTCATGTCTGGGACCCGAAATGGGGCCATTCAGACATGAGTATCAGACACGGCAAACGATTCGTTACCACTTTTCGAAAAATCAATTTTACGACTGGAGTCCAACTGTCACTCGGTGTCGAAATGATCTTTGACCTGCGTCTAACTACTCGTTTGTAAGTTTGGTGCGAATAAAACCGCTGGTTTGTTCAGTTGGACAAAGCGGACGAGTCGGAACCTGGCAAATCTGCTGTTTTTTACCAGTTAATTACCGAGTTTCGGTTTTGTTTTGCAATTTGAATCAATTGTTTGTGTTGCTACGGAATGGATCGGTTGTTGTTCCCACAAGATCGGCGACCGACTCGAGGACGATGGTCGGGCGGTAGGGATAGAGCTCTACCGACGCGCGGGTCGAGATCCCGGTCATCACCAGAATCGTCTGCAGTCCGGCTTCGAGGCCACAGACGATGTCGGTGTCCATGCGGTCGCCGATCATCAACGTATTGGCGGAATGAGCGCCGATGGACCGCAGGGCTGAGCGCATCATCAAGGCGTTGGGCTTGCCGACGTAGTAGGGATCGCGTCCGGTTGCCTTGGTGATGAGTGCCGCGACAGAGCCGGTGGCCGGCAGCGAGCCGTCTCGCGACGGTCCAGTGGCGTCCGGGTTGGTGGCGATGAACCGCGATCCACGCTCGACCAGGCGAATGGCGGTGGTGATTGCCTCGAAGGAGTACGTTCGCGTCTCGCCGAGGACGACGTAGTCGGGGTCGCTGTCCGTCAGCACGTAACCGATGTCGTGCAGGGCAGTGGTCAGGCCCGATTCGCCGACCACGTAGGCGCTGCCGCCCGGCCGCTGGTTGGCCAGGAACGTCGCGGTTGCGAGCGCTGACGTCCAGATCGACTTCTCCGGGATGTCGAGTCCCGAATTGAGCAGGCGTGCTCGCAGGTCACGCGGGGTGCGGATGGAGTTGTTGGTGAGCACCATGTACGGGATGTCGTTCGACGCCAGCTCTGCCAGGAACGTGTCCGCTCCAGGTATCAAGTGCTCCTCGTGGACGAGAACCCCGTCCATGTCCATGAGGTAGGTCCAACCGGTCTGATCTTCTGTACTGGTCATTACTCCAGTATGTGCGGGTGGCGCCCGATGTGGGCGGTCAAGCGAGAAGGCGCCACAGTCCGATCAGGCCGACGACGACAATCGTGTAGCGCAATGCAGTGGGGGACAGGCGCCGTCCGTAGCGGGCACCGAGAACGCCACCACCGAGTGAGCCGACGGCGATCAAACCGGCTGCTGCCCAATTGATCTGATCGAATGCCAGAGTGATGTACATCCCTGCTGCAACGATGTTGACGAGCAGCGACAGCAGGTTCTTCGCGCCGTTCATGCGCTGGAGGGTTTCCGGGAGGATGGCACCCATCACACCGATGAGAAGGATGCCCTGCGCGGCAGTGAAGTATCCGCCGTAAATGCCGACTGCAAAAGTGCCGGCGGTCAGGAGCATCAGCCTCTTGGTGGACAGCGTCGTTTCTTCGGTGGAACGCTTCTTGGCCCACGCCTGGATGCGTGGTTGGAGGAGGACGAGCGCGAGAGCGAGGACCAAGAGCACCGGAACGATGGTCTCGAACAGTTTCTCGGGTAGGTGCATGAGCAACCACGAACCGAGTAGTGCTCCGGCGAGGGACGCCGGAATCTGCCACTTCAGTCGGTCCCACTGTCCGGACAGCTCACGTCGGTAGCCCCAGGTACCCGAAACTCCGCCGGCGACGAGCCCGACCGCGTTGGACATGGTTGCGGTCACGGGCGGCATGCCGAAGGCGACCAGGGTGGGAAACGTGATCAGCGTTCCACTGCCGACCACGGCGTTGATCGCGCCCGCGCCGATACCGGCCAACAAGATGAAGAAAGCGTCGAGTCCACTCACTCCGCAGACGGTACGGCAGAGGAAAAGTCAGTCCGGACGGCGGTCCCGGTCTTCATTCGAACGCTCCATTCAACACGCCGAACGCGGCTTCGGACACCGTTGAAATCAATGCGATTTCAACATCGTAGACACTTCATTTCCCTTGCAGTGCAGGGAAATACAACATTTGACGACTCGACATTTCGCGTCTAGTCTTTGCTCACCATCCAGAGCGACCGAGAGACCTGGCTCGTCGACGTCGCAGCAACCCCCCGAGTGATCGGGAGCGGGTGCTACCGCCAGGACCGATGGAAGGCATCACATGGGTACCACTTCGCACGCTGCGCACAAGCGACGTCACATCGATCTGTGCCGCACCGCTTCGTGTCACTGTCGCTGACCGAACTCTCGTCGTCTTCGCAACTCGAGCGCACCAACTCGAGGACACAGCTGCGTTCCCATTTCCCCGAAAGGTCTATTCGTGATGTCCACTCCGTCAGGTAGCGCGCCGTGAGCGCGCCCACCGATGTCCGCCCCGAAAAGTCGGTGTCCGAGTCGCAACTTCCCGACTCGGAGCTTGTCGTCGCTCGCACCTGGCACCCGCTGCGCTGGGTGATCAGTGCGGTCGTGCTGGTCCTGCTTGCTCAGTTCATCCACGGGCTCGTCGTCAACCCCGGCTGGGACTGGCCGACGTTCGCGCAGTACTTCACCGCGAAATCAGTGCTCGCCGCGTTGTGGATGACGATCAAACTGACCCTGTGGGGGACGATCCTCGGGTTCGGTCTCGGTGTTTTCCTGGCACTCGGTCGGTTGTCGAAGAATCCGGTCCTGCAGGTGATCGCCTGGACCTACATCTGGGCCTTCCGCTCGATTCCACTCATCGTGCAGTTGCTCTTCTGGTTCAACATCACTTACCTGTACCAGACACTTTCTCTCGGAATACCTTTCGGTCCCGAGTTCTTCACCTTCCAGGTCAGCGGTGTGATCGGCGGATTCACCGCGGCAGTCATCGGTTTGGCGCTGCACCAGGCTGCATACTCGGCCGAGATCATTCGCTCCGGAATCATCTCGGTGGATCACGGTCAGATCGAAGCTGCTCACTCGCTCGGCATTCCGCGCAGTCGCCAGTTCTTCAAGATCGTTCTCCCGCAGGCAATGCGGGCGATCCTCCCCAACGCCGCCAACGAGGTCATCGGACTCTTCAAGGGAACGTCGATCGTCTCCACCATGGCAATCGCCGAACTGTTCTACCAGGTGCAGGTCATCTTCGGACGCAACGGACGAGTCGTGCCCCTGCTGATGGTCGCCACGATCTGGTACATCATCCTCACGACGTTGCTCTCGATCGGTCAGTACTACGTGGAGCGCCACTATGCACGAGGATCCGCCCGTGCTCTTCCGTTGACTCCGGTACAGAAGGCGCGCAAGAAGTTCGAAGAGATTCGCGATGCGCGTCTCGATATTCCGAGAGGTGCGACCCGATGACCGCAGAACTGGCCGAAGAGACGGTGTATGCCGTCGAAGCGCGCGGAATTCACAAGTCCTTCGGCACGCTGGAAGTACTTGCCGGCGTTGATCTCCTGGTCCGCAAGGGCGAAGTGACCGTCATTCTCGGTCCGTCGGGTTCCGGTAAGTCCACCTTGCTGCGAACCCTCAATCACCTCGAAAAAGTCGACCGCGGAACCGTACGGATCGACGGAGAGCTGATCGGATACCGGCGCAAGGGAAATCGACTCCACGAACTGCGTGACCGCGAGATCCTGAAACAGCGTTCGCACATCGGATTCGTGTTCCAGAACTTCAACCTGTTTCCGCACCTGACCGCGTTGGAAAACGTGGTGGAAGCGCCGCTCTCGGCCCAGAAGCGTGATCGTGACGAGGTGTACCGCGAGGCCCGCGCACTGCTCGAGCGAGTGGGAGTGGGGGACAAGGCGGACGAGTATCCCCGCCAACTCTCCGGTGGCCAGCAACAGCGCGTCGCGATAGCGCGAGCGCTGGCACTGCGGCCGGCGGTCATTCTCTTCGACGAGCCGACGTCGGCGCTCGACCCGGAACTGGTGGGCGAGGTTCTCGAAGTCCTGGCTCAGCTGGCCCGTGACGGCGCCACCTTGGTGATCGTCACACACGAGGTCGGATTTGCTCGGGAAGTGGCGGACACTGCGGTCTTCATGGACGGCGGCGTCATCGTCGAACAGGGCCCGCCTTCGCAGGTGATCGACAATCCGGTCCACGAACGGACCAAAGCCTTTCTCTCCCGCGTCCTCTGACGCGACCCAGACTCATTCCCGGAAGGAAAAATTGATGTTCTCCACATCCCGTCGCGCGACTTTTCTGATCTCGGCGCTTGCCACCGTCGGATTGCTCAGCGCTGCATGCAGCAGCGCGGACGCCGAGTCCGACGGCGCCCAGGTCACCGCTGCTGCGGGTTACAACCTCACGGCCGATCAGAACCGCATCAGCACCGACAAGGTGGATTCCATCGCCGCCGAGCTACCTCAGGACATCCGCGATCGTGGCACACTGCGCGTCACCGGTAGTGCCGGTTCCGCTCCGCCGCTCCGTTTCTACGCCGACGACGACACCACCCTCATCGGTTCCGAGACCGACTTCGCCTATCTGATCGGTGACGTTCTCGGCTTGAAGGTCGACCTGCAGACAGCAGATTGGGCACAGAACTTCGTCCGGATCGACTCCGGTGAGGCCGACGCCTTCCTCTCCAATGTGACTGTCACAGAGGAGCGTAAGGAGAAGTACGACTTCGCGACCTACCGTCTCGACACCCTCGCCTTCGAAGCCAAGAAGGGTGCCGGAATCTCCATCAAGGAACCCAAGGACGTCGCGGGCAAGAAGATCGCCGTCTCCTCGGGCACCAATCAGGAAGCGCTGCTGGTCAAGTGGAGTGAGCAGAACGTCGCGGCCGGCCTGGCGCCTACCGACATCTCCTACTACCAGAACACCACCGACTACTACCTCCCGCTGCAGTCCGGCCGGATCGACGCCTACTTCGGCCCGAACCCGTCGTCGCAGTTCCACGCCAAGCAGTCGGGGGAGACCGAGGTTGTCGGTGAGTTCTCCGGGGCCGGCGACACCCTGCAGGGGCAGATCGCGGTGCTGGTGAAGAAGGACAACGGCCTGATCAAGGCGATCAACGACGCGATCAACCACACGATCGAGAACGGCACGTACCAGCAGATCCTCGAGCGCTGGAACATCACCAGCGAAGCCGTCGACACGTCCCTGATCAACCCGCCCGGCCTTCCGAAGACCAAGTGAGCTCTCGTCCATGAGTGAGATTTTCGATGTGATCGTCATCGGCGGAGGACTCGTCGGGTCCTCCGCCGCCTGGCGGCTCGCGGCACGCGGACGTAGCGTCGTTCAGCTGGAACAGTTCGGGCCGGGGCACAAGCACGGTGCGTCGCACGGTACTTCGCGCATCTACCGGCAGGCGTACGACAATCACCTGTACACAGGTTTGGCGGCCGACGCGCTGCCGCTGTGGCGGGAGTTGGAGACCACGACGGACATCGGGTTCCTGGAACTCACCGGTGCCGTTGATCACGGCCTGCCGCAGGCCGTGCAGTCCAAGGCGAAGATACTTCTCGAGGCGGGCATCAAGGGTGAGATCCTCACCCCTGCCGAGGCGTCCGCCCGTTGGCCGGGGCTGCGATTCGACACCACGGTGCTCCATCATCCCGACGCAGGCCGGTTGCACGCGGACCGCGCCGTGACCGCTCTGAAGGCGGGAGCGGTGTTTGCCGGTGCCGAGGTCCGTCACGATGTTCGGGTGTTGGCACTCGCGCGAGCGTCCTACGGCGTGGACGTGGTGACGGACAGTGGAACGCTCGCAGCTCGTCAGGTCGTGATCGCGGCCGGTGCGTGGACTGCGGACCTGATCGCAGACAGCGGTCTCGGCTCCGAGATCGTATTGCCGACACTGCGCACGACACAGGAACAACCAGCACACTTCGCACCGCTCGATCCCGGAGTCGAGTGGCCGAGTTTCGTTCACCACACCGGCGCAGAATTGGAGACCGCGGGGATCTACGGGCTTGGTTCCGAGGACGGGATCAAGATCGGCGAACACGCGACCGGGCCGGTGGTGACTCCGCAGACCCGTGACTACACCCCTGACGTCGACGGAGAGCGGCGATTGGCCCAGTACGCCGAGTCGTGGTTGCCCGGTGTCGATTCCACCCGTGTCGAGTCGCTCACCTGCCTGTACACGAGCACGCCGGACAGTAACTTCGTCATCGACCGAGTCGGCGCCGTCACAGTGGCGGCGGGGTTCTCGGGGCATGGGTTCAAGTTCGGTCCGGCCTTGGGTGAACTTGTGGCGGACCTCGTCGACGGAACCACCCTCGCTCCGGAAGTTTTCAGGCTGGGGGAGCGTTGACCAGATTCATGGAGGAAAGTGTTGTGGCACTGGAGCTCGGAACTCGGCAGCTCGAGGGTATCGGAGCGGTAGAGGTCTATTCGGTATCGCAGGACGATCCCTTGGCAGCTCCACTGATCGCGGAGTTGGCACTCGAATACAGTTCGCGTTACGGCGGGACTCGCGAAGCGATGCTCGATGATCTCACGACGTATCCGGCAGAAGAATTTGCCTACCCGCAGGGTGCGCTTCTGGTGCTCACCCACGACGGTCTGCCGATCGCCGGTGGTGCGTTTCGTCAATTCGATTCCACCACTGCCGAACTGAAGAGAATCTGGACGTCGGTCGACTATCGGAAGCGCGGCCTCGGCAAGGCCGTCGTTCGCGAGTTGGAACGAGAGATCGAACTTCGTGGATACAACCGTGTGTTTCTCACGACGGGTCCTCGGCAGCCGGAGGCCGTCGCGCTGTATCTGTCCAGTGGATACACACCGCTTTACGACGCTTCACTCTCGCCCGAAGAGGTGGGCGTCCACCCGTTCGAGAAACAACTTCGGGTGCTCGAAAATGTGACTCGAGCAGCAATTCCTACCGACCGGGTTGACAACACCCGGGTTTGACCTCGTAGACTTGCGAACGACCATCCAGAGCGACCGAGAGACCTGGCTCATTGAAGTCGCAGCAACCCCCCGAGTGATCGGGTGCGGGTGCTACCGCCAGGACCGATGGAGGAACACGAAATGAAGGCAGTCGAAGGCGGTTTCGATACCGCCTGGTCGCGTCGTCACGTAGACCTGTGCCGCACCGCGGGATCTTTCTGTACCAACTGACCTCTCGGTCAGTCATTCACACTCAGGCGAGTCGTCGACAAGTCTGTTTTCTCTTCTCTCACAAGTGATTCGTGCTCGATCGCCTTTTTCGTCTCAGGCGACGGGTGCGCTCTTCGGCATGCCTCTTTAGGAGTTCTTGGTGTCTTCGCCCTCATTCGGTGCCCGCAAACGCGCGACCGTAATCGCCGGTATCGGTGCTGTCTCGGTTCTCGGCACCGTCCTCGCCGGCTGCAGCAGCGGGAGTGACAGTGCTGCCGACGCAGGCCCCGCCCAGTCCGGCGGAACCCTTCGCTACGGTCTGTCGCAGGCGCCGACGTGCGCCGATCCGGCCCAGGCCGGCAGTAACCAGACCGTGTATGTCACTCGGACAGTGGTGGATTCGCTTACCGATCAAAATCCCGACACCGGAGAGATCACCCCGTGGCTCGCCAAGAGTTGGGAGATCAGCCCCGACGCCGCTAGCTTCACGTTCGTCCTTCGCGACGACGCCACCTTCAGTGACGGCACACCGGTGACGGCGGATTCGGTGAAGAAGACCTTCGACTCGGTCAAGAACCTGGGACCGAACGCGTCGTTGGCGAAGAGTTACCTGTCCTCGTACACCGGTACCGACGTCGTAGATGCTCACACGGCGAAGATCAATTTCTCCGGACCCAATGTTCAGTTCCTGCAAGCAACTTCGACGCCACAGCTCGGAATCCTCGCCGATTCCACCACCGCGCTGGCATCCGAGCAGCGCTGCCCCGGTGCAGCGGTGATCGCCTCCGGACCGTTCGTGTACACCGACTGGCAGCAGGACAAGAGCGTCAAGATCGCCAAGCGTGCGGGATACAACTGGGCCTCGGATGCGGTCGCGCATCAGGGCGAGGCGTACCTCGATGGCGTCGACTTCACGGTGGTTCCCGAATCCGGTGTGCGGGCGGGCAGCGTGGCCTCCGGCCAGCTCGATGCGGTCAGCGATGCGCTTCCGCAGGATGCGCCGCAAATCGAGGGCGCGGGTGGACGAATCCTCACAAGGCCGAACCCGGGTGTGAGCTTCTTCTTCCAGCCCAACGTCAGTCGCGGCGTTCTCGCTGATCAGGCTGTTCGTCAGGCCATCATTCCCGCGATCAACCGCCAAGAACTCGTCGACACCGTTCTGGATCCGTCGTTCTTCCCGGCCACGAGCCCGCTGGCTCACACCACTCCGCTCTACAGCGACGAATCCAGTGTCGTGACGTACGACGCCGACAAGTCGGCGAAACTCCTCGACGCGGCTGGTTGGAAGACCGGCAGCGACGGTATCCGCGAGAAGGACGGGCAGAAGCTCACTTTCAGCGTCACCTTCAGTCCGGTGTTCTCGGGTAACCAGGCCATCCTCGAGCTCGTGCAGCAGCAGCTCAAGAAGGTCGGCGTCGACCTGCAGCTCAACTTGGTCTCGAACGGTGAATGGACCGAGAAGGGAGTATCGGGTGATTACGATTCGCTGTATTACAACAGCACTCGCGCGGACGCCGACATCTTGCGGGCATCGTTCAGCACCGAAGGCCGCAACCTGAACCGTCGCGGCGCAGATCCGGAGCTCGACAAGGTACTCACAGACCAGCTTGCAGCCACGGACAACGGCCAACGCGGCGAACTGGTATCCACCGCACAGGAATTGATCCTCGACCGTGGACTCTCCATCCCCACCATCGAGCTCTCGCAGGCCATCGGCGCCGGATCGAGTGTGCAGGACCTGAACTTCGAAGCCTCCTCGCGCCTGCAGTTCTACGACGCATGGTTGTCGGGTAAGTAATCATGACTCGATACGTACTCACCCGACTGGGCCAGGCCGCAGTGGTTCTGTGGGCCGCCTTCACCATCTCGTTCGTGATTCTGTTCCTCCTGCCCAGTGATCCCGTCAGCATGGCTGCCGACTCGTCCGGTCAGGGTGTTGCAGTGGATCAGGCTGCGCTCGATCAGCTTCGGGCACGGTACGGCTTGGACCAGTCGGTGTGGGTGCAGTACTGGACGTCGCTGACGAATGCTCTTCGCGGCGATTTCGGTACGTCCATCTCCACCGGTCAGTCGGTGACGGATGCCATCTTCTCGGCGCTGCCGAGCACTCTGGTCTTGGCAACTACCGCTTTGGTTCTGGCCGTGTTGTTCGGAGTGGCGATCGCGTTCTTCGCTACCTACACCCGCAAGCGGTGGCTCGCGAATCTGTTGTTCTCACTGCCGCCGCTGGGTGTGGCGGTGCCTACCTTCTGGGTTGGCCTGATTCTTCTGCAGCTGTTCTCGTTCCGTCTGCACATCTTCCCCGCTTTCGGAGACAAGGGATTCGCAACGGTGATTCTTCCGGCGATCACCTTGGCGATCCCGACCGGCGCGGTGATCGCGCAGGTACTCACGACCAGCCTGCAGTCGACGCTGCGTTCGCCGCACGTGGAGACTGCGTATGCCAAGGGCGCCAGCCGCTGGCGCGTGCAGACCCGTCATGCGTTGCGACTGGCGAGCATTCCGGCATTCACCATCGCCGGTGTACTGGTCGGCACGCTGCTGGCGGGCTCGGTGGTTGTGGAAACGGTGTTCTCTCGCGCGGGCGTCGGCCGTCTGACACAGACGTCGGTGATGGCGCAGGACATCCCGGTGGTGCAGGGAGTCGTTGTGTTCGCCTCTCTCGTGTTCGTGCTCGTCAACCTCGCGGTCGACCTCTTCTACCCCTTGATAGATCCACGGATCATCCAGACGAAGAAGAGTCACACCGAAGAGTCGAATACCGAAAGCTCGACCGATCTGGAGCCGGCTCATGTCTGACACATTGATCGAACCCCTACTCCTCGATCCGACCGTCGAGGCGAAGGCACCTGTTGTTTCGCGCCGAAAGTCCACGGCCATCGGCTGGATCCGAAAGCCCGGCTTGGTGATTCCGGTGTTGATCGTGTTGCTTGCCATCGGCTTTGCCGTCGCACCCGGATTCTTTGCCAGCGGCGATCCGTTGTCCGGTGTCCCGGCGGACAAACTGCAGGGCCCGAGCCTGGCTCACTGGTTCGGAACCGACAATCTCGGTCGTGACCTGTACACACGGTTCGTGCACGGCGCCGCGCTGTCCCTGACCGCAACCTTGGTGGCGGTCGGAATCGCATTGGTGGCGGGATCGATAATCGGTTTGCTCGCGGGCTTTGTCGGTGGCGTCGTCGACGCCGTGCTGATGCGCATCGTCGACGTGCTGCTGTCCATTCCGGCGCTGCTGCTCTCGTTGGCACTGGTGACCGCACTCGGCTTCGGCACCATCAACGTCGCCATTGCTGTCGGCGTCAGTATGGTCGCCAATTTCGCGCGAGTGATGCGTGCCGAAGTGATGCGGGTGCGCGGAGCTCAGTACGTCGAGGCCGCGTTCAGTTCGGGTGTGCAGTGGCTCGGTGTCCTGCGTCGGCACGTGCTTCCCAACTCCTACGCGCCGGTGGTCGCGCTGTCCGCTGTCGAGTTCGGGCAGGCAGTACTGGCGGTGTCGGCTCTGAGCTTCTTGGGATTCGGCGCCGTTCCGCCTACCCCGGAATGGGGATCGCTGGTATCCGAGGGACGTAATTTCCTCGCCAATGCCTGGTGGATGACCACACTTCCCGGTCTCGCGATTGTCGCCGTGGTCATCTCGGCACACCGTATCGGCCACGAGATCGAAAGGAACAACCGGCGATGAGCACGACCGAGGAACAGTTGCTTTCCGTCGCCGACTTACAGATCGCCTACGGCGCCGAGCCCGCGGTATCCGGCGTGAGCTTCACCGTCGGTCGGGGCGAAGTAGTTGCGGTGGTCGGGGAATCGGGTTCCGGTAAGTCGACCACGGCCCACGCGATATTGGGTCTGCTCGCCGGCAGTGGCCACGTCACCGGCGGGACCGTCGAGTTCGAGGGTGAACAGATCGACTCGTATTCCGACCGTGCGTGGCAGCGAATCCGCGGCGCGCGTATCGGTTTGGTGCCGCAGGATCCGACGACCTCGCTCAACCCGGTGACGAGGATCGGCGACCAGGTTGCAGAAGTCCTCCGGATCCACGGCCTCGCAGACCGTCGCAAAGCCCGGTTGGACGCCGTCGAGGTGCTCGAGCGCGCGGGTATCGACCGGCCGGAAATCCGAGCACGCCAGTACCCGCACGAGCTCTCCGGCGGTATGCGGCAACGAGTTCTGATCGGTATCGCGCTTGTCGCGAACCCGGCCCTCGTAATCGCCGACGAGCCGACCAGTGCTCTGGACGTCACGGTTCAACGGCGCATTCTCGACCATCTCGACGAGCGGATTGCCGAATCCGGTGCCGCCGTGCTCCTGATCACGCACGACCTGGGTGTGGCCGCAGACCGCGCGGACCGGATCCTGGTGATGCAGGGCGGCAGGATCGTCGAATCCGGCCGCACCGCGGATATTCTGGACAACCCGCGAGACGAGTACACGAAGAAACTTCTGAGCTCTGCGCCGAGCCTGTCCTCGGGACCAGTCGTTCGCCCGGTCCGCCAGGACACCAGCCCGTTGCTGACCCTGACGGGAATCACCAAGCACTTCAACGTCGGACGCGGGAGTTCGATCACCGCGGTGAACGAAGTGTCGCTGACTGTTCCGAGGGGTCAGACGGTGTCGCTGGTGGGGGAGTCGGGCTCCGGCAAGTCGACCACGGCGCGCATCGCCGTGCGGTTGGAGCAGGCGGATGCCGGCACCATCTCCTTCGACGGACACGACATCACGAAGGTCAAGGGCAGCGATCTGCGCGAGCTGCGCCGAAAGATCCAGCTCGTGTACCAGAACCCCTATGCATCACTAGACCCGAAATTGTCCGTCCAGGACATCGTTGCGGAGCCGCTGCGGGCCTTCAAGGTTGGTGGACGCAGTCAGCAGCAGACTCGTGCGGCAGAGTTGCTCGATCAGGTTGCACTTCCCGAGCAGTTTCTGAGCCGCAAACCGGCCGAACTCTCGGGCGGCCAGCGTCAACGGGTGGCGATCGCTCGTGCGCTCGCGTTGAAGCCGGACCTGCTCGTTCTCGACGAACCTGTGTCCGCTCTCGACGTCTCGGTGCAAGCGCAGATTCTGGCGCTACTCGACGAGTTGCAGCGCGAACTGGGCCTGACCTATCTCTTCATCTCCCACGATCTTGCGGTTGTTCGCCAGATCAGCGACGTCGTCGGCGTCATGCAGGCCGGGCGATTGCTCGAAATCGGCACTACCACCGAGATTTTCGACAATCCCCGAAACGAGTACACACGCACACTTCTCGACGCGATCCCCGGGCGGGATCATTCGACACGAAAGGCCGAACATGTCCGAGCGTAGTTCCGGAGCATTCCTGGTCGGCCTCGAATTCGAGGGAACCGGAGCTCATCCGTACTCCTGGCGACGCGAGGATTCGCGCGCCGAAGATCTGTTCACGCCCTCGTACTGGGTGGACCTGGTGACCGCCGCGGATCGGGGTGGGGTGGATCTGGCGTTCCTCCCCGACTCGTTCGGACTGCAATCCGAGGGCCAGCACGCAGTGCGGGGCAGATTGGAGGCGGTTGCAACTGCGGCGCGGCTGAGTGCTGTGACCTCGCGTATCGGCCTGATCCCCACCGCGACAGTCACGCACACCGAGCCGTTCCACATCTCCAAGGCCGTCGCGAGTATCGACTACTCCTCAGCGGGGCGGGCCGGCTGGCAGGTCGCGGTGTCCGACACCGCTGAGCAGGCGTCGTTGTTCGGCCGAAAGGCAGTGCAGGGCCCCGAGTCCGCGTGGGAGGAAGCGTCCGAGGCTGTCGAGGTGGTCAGTCGGCTGTGGGACAGCTGGGAGGACGACGCCGAGATACGGGACGCTGCGAGCGGACGATTCATCGATCGAGACAAGCTGCACTACATCGACTTCGAGGGAAAGAACTTTTCCGTCAAAGGGCCGTCCATCACGCCGCGCTCCCCGCAGGGGCAGCCGCTGATCGCCGTCGACGCGAGCAGGCCGGAGGCACGCGAGCTCGCTGTTGCGCGCGGAGATCTGATTCGGATCTCGGCAACCGATCTCGCCGAGGCCAAAACTACGGCCAAGCTGGTCCACGCGAGTGCCGCCGCCCTCGGGCGCAGCGTGCGGGTTCTCCTCGACGTCGACGTGCTCCTCGGCGCCGATCGCGGTGCCGCCGACGACGCTTTGGCGGAACTCGAGGAATGGGCGGGAGCGCCGTATGCCCCGCACTCGCTGTTCTATCGCGGTGACAGCGCGGGTTTGACTGCGCTGCTGCGTGAGATCGGTGGGCTCGCCGGGATCGACGGTGTGGTTCTGCGTCCACTGGCGCTGGCCGCCGCCGTGGAGAAGATCGCGACGGACGTAGTGCCAACTCTCAATCCGCGACCGAGTACCGCCCCGACGCTGCGCGAGCGGTTGGGCTTCCAGTTGCCCGTCAATCAGTTCGCGTAGCGCGAGTAGAGAACAGGAACACCGATGACACAGAACAGGATTCGCAAGCAAGTCCATCTGGGCGCTCACTTTCCCGGCGTGAACAACACCACGGTGTGGACCGATCCGGCGTCCAAGAGTCAGATCGAGTTCAGCTCGTTCGAGCATCTCGCCCGCAGTGCCGAACGCGGATTGTTCGACTTCTTCTTCCTCGCAGAGGGTTTGCGCCTACGCGAGCATCAGGGCAAAATTCACGACCTCGACGTAGTCGGTCGCCCGGACACCTTCAGCATTCTCAATGCGGTTGCCGGTGTGACAACGCATCTCGGCCTGGCCGGGACGATCAACACCACATTCAACGAACCGTACG
The DNA here is from genome assembly GCF_001942025.1 of Rhodococcus sp. YL-1. Classification (NCBI taxonomy): domain Bacteria; kingdom Bacillati; phylum Actinomycetota; class Actinomycetes; order Mycobacteriales; family Nocardiaceae; genus Rhodococcus; species Rhodococcus sp. YL-1. The sequence goes on from NZ_CP017299.1 coordinate 1,555,075, forward strand.
AGTTGGCCAAGCAGTTCTCGACGCTCGATCATCTCTCCGACGGCCGCGCCGCCTGGAACCTGGTCACCTCCTCGGACGCCTTCACCGGCGAGAACTTCCGCCGCGGTGGCTATCTGGAGCATTCCGAGCGGTATGCACGCGCCAACGAGTTGGTCGACGCAGTACGGACGCTGTGGGACAGCTGGAGCGTCGACCGTCCGATCGTCGACCGTGAGCGCGGTGTTTTCGCCACCGACCAGCAGGTCGGCCAGTTCCAGCACTCCGGTAAGCAGTTCGACATCGCCGGACGCTTCGAAGTTCCACGGAGTCCGCAGGGGCACCCAGTTCTGTTGCAGGCCGGTGACTCCGACGAAGGACGCGAGTTCGGCGCGGCCAAGGCCGATGCCATCTTCACCGGGCACGGAACGCTCGAAGCAGGCAAGGCGTTCTACGCCGACGTGAAGGGACGCTTGGCCAAGTACGGACGCACGCACGCAGACCTCAAGATTCTCCCCGCCGCCACCTTCGTCCTCGGTGACAACGCCGCGGACGCACAGGAGAAGGCATATCACATCCGGCGGCAGCAGGTCGGACCCCAGACTGCCATCGCTTTTCTCGAACAGGTTTGGGGCAGAGACCTTTCCCAGTACGACGCCGACGGCCCGTTGCCGAAGGAAGATCCGTCGGACGACGTCAACATCACCCGTGGACGCGTCCGCCACGTCAAGGATCCACGAGCGGTCGCAGATCAGTGGCGTGCCAAGGCCGAGGCCGAAAACCTCAGCATCCGTGAACTCATCATCGAAGTGACTGCCCGCCAACAGTTCGTGGGTAGCGCCGCCGAGGTCGCTGCCGAGATCGACAGCTACGTCCAGGGCGACGCAAGCGACGGATTCATCCTCGTTCCCCACATCACCCCCGCGGGCCTCGACGAGTTCATCGACACCGTCGTACCGGAACTTCAGGACCGCGGCAGTTTCCGGACCGAGTACTCAGGAACCACCCTGCGCAGCCATCTCGGGCTGCGCCACCCGCACGAGCAGGCTGAAGGAGTCCGCGCATCATGACCGTTACCGACACTTCCACCAGTACCTTCACCGGCGATTGGAATGCCTGGCACGCCTCGCGCGACGCCACCTTCGGCGAACCCCTCGGCTGGCTGAGCCTGACTGCGTTGCATTGGCTGGTGGACACCGATTCCACCTTCGCGGACCTGCCCGGTGCATGGCGCGCCGACGCGAATGCCGTTGTCGTCACCGCGACGCCCGCAGACGACTTGTCGATCGACGGCGTCGCAGTGGACGGTTCGGCCACTCTGAATCCGATCGAGGGGGCGCCGGGACTGATCGTCAAGCAGGGCGCGCGGTTGGTCGAGGTCATCCGCCGCACCGGCGAGGTGGCTCTGCGGATCCACGATTCGTCGGCCCCGGCATTGGCGCAGTTCAGTGGTATCCCGACCTTCGAGCCGAACCCGCAGTGGCGCATCGAGGGTGTCTTCACAGCTTTCGAGGAGGCTCGCACGGTGACGACGGGCGCGGTCGTCGAGCGCCTCGAGCATCATCACGACGCCCTAGGAACCATCAGCTTCGAACACGACGGTGCAACGTATACGCTGATTGCGTTCGCGGGCAAGGACAACGGCTTTCACATCCTGTTCACCGACGCGACCAGTGGTGTGTCCACCTACCCGGCCGCACGCTCGCTGCACGTGAGCGCACCTGAACCCGGTGGCGCGGTAGTCCTCGATTTCAATCGGGCGTCGAACCTGCCCTGCGCGTTCACCGATTACGCGACGTGCCCGGTGGCCCCCGCCGAGAACCGCCTGGCGTTCGCGGTGGAAGCCGGCGAGAAGACACCGGACACCCGCTCCGAAAGCGGACCGAGGTGAGCGCGCCGCTGTCCGTACTCGACCTCTCGCCGATCAGTGAGGGCGGAACGGCCCGCCAGGCTTTGCGGAACTCGCTGGACCTCGCTCGTTCTGCCGAAGCGTGGGGATACAAGCGTTACTGGGTCGCCGAACACCACTTCGTCGGTGTTGCCTCTTCGTCGCCAGCAGTGCTTGTCGGGCTGATCGCGGCTGCCACCAACACCATTCGTGTCGGCTCGGCCGCCGTGCTGCTGGGCAACAACACGGCGGCTCAGGTGGTCGAGGCCTTCGGTACCGTCGAAGCGTTGTATCCGGGTCGTATCGATCTCGGTATCGGGCGCAGCGGACAGCGTCGGGTGGAGGCACTTCGCGCCGTCGCTGCCGGAACGCCTGCGCCGGCAGAATCGAAGCGAGAGAACGTCGTACGCGACGGTGTCGTGATCCCGGCGCCCTTCGATCCAACCGGTCTTCTCACGTCACCGCGATTGCAGGCGTCGTTCGAGGCATTGGCGTTTCCGGGCGCGCAGGCGCCCGATTTCGAGCAGCAGGTCGACGACATACGCTCGCTCCTGAACGGTACCTACAGAACCCGCGACGGCATCGAATTGCACGCCAGTCCCGGCGAGAATGCCGACGTCGAACTGTGGGTGTTCGGAAGCAGCGCGGGCCCCAGTGCCGAGCTCGCCGGACGACTCGGATTGCCGTTCGGTGCGAATTACCATGTGGCGCCGTCGAGTACGCTCGATGCCGTCGAGGCATACCGCACAGCATTCCGTCCGTCGGACGTCCTGTCGGAGCCGTATGTCGTCGTGTCCGCGGATGTTGTTGCTGCGGAAGACGATGCGACGGCGAGAGAGTTGGCGTCGACCTTCGCGCACTGGACGCACAGCATTCGCAGCGGACACGGCGCCATCCCGTACCCCGATCCGGCCACAGCGCTCCCACTTTCCGACGCCGACACAGCAGTGGTGGAGGATCGGTTGATCACGCAGTTCGTCGGTTCACCGTCTACCGTCGCCGACAGGCTCGACAGTTTGCAGAAGCTCACCGGAGCGGACGAATTGGTAATCACCGGGGTGACCCATCGGCACGAGGATCGTCTGCGCTCGTACGAGCTGCTTGCCAAGGAATGGGGACTACCCGCACTACTGGCAGCGTGAGTTTGCCTTGGTCCATTAGTGTCGAGTGATGTTTTCACCTCGAGATGCCCTTGCGGTTGCTCTTGACGTAGCGCGTGAGGGCATGGAGCTCGGGGAGATGCCGATCGGCGCAGTCGTGTTCGACGACGACCGTGTGCTCGGGCGGGCGTATACGCAAGAACGGGCACTCGGCCGACGGGTAGTCCATGCGGACCTTCAAGCGCTCTTGCAGGCCGACGAGGCTCTCGGATTCACTCGAGCGTCCGGTGAATTGACATTGGCGGTCAATCTCGAACCATGTCTCATGTGTATGGGTGCCGCGATCACGCTCGGTGTGACCCGGGTGTGGTTCGCTGAATACGCCACCGGCACTGGCCCCGCCGGGATGCGGGACTGGGCGCGCAGTCTCACCTGACGCCATGGCTTGTAAGGAGGGCCGTGAGGCTCACGCCCCGATAGCGCCCGCGATCATCGGCCACGACGCGCGCATGTCGGCTTCGAAGAGCCCCCAGGTGTGGGTGCCTTCGGGTCGGAAGCTGAACGTCGCGGGAATGCCGAGCTGACCGAATCGCCCCTGCAGGGCAGCGGTGCACATGTTGGTGATGCCTTCGAGGACCGCGCCGGGAACGACGCCGGCGGCCATCGCCAGCGAGTTGATTCCGTCCACCGGGCCGGGGAGGCCGTTGCCGGTCGAGATGAACAGCGCTGTGCCACGCAGTCTCTCGGCGTTGATCAACGGGTCGTGCGCCGCCCACTGCGGGCTACCCCACGGCCCCCACATGTTGGCCGCGTTGCCGCCGCCGAGTATCTCGACCATCGAGCGCACCGCTGCCTGGCCGAGCGGGTCGCCGGCGCGCGGACAGCCGCTGTACGAGCCGACTGCGCGGTAGGTGCCCGGCGACTGGATCGCGAGGTCCAGAACCGGTCCGCCTGCCATCGACACACCACCGAGTGCGTTGACACCGGTCGTGTTGTACCGAGCGTTGACCGCCGCCGGTAGTTCCTTGGTGAGGTACGTCTGCCACTTGTTACGGCCCAGCACCGGATCGTCGGCGTTCCAGTCGGTGTACATGCTGAACTTGCCGCCGACCGGCATGACCACGTTGACGTGTTTGTCGTCGAAGAAGTCACGAACTCCGGTGTTGTTGAACCACGAGATCCCGTCCTCGCCGCCGCCGACACCGGTCAACAGATAGAAGGTCGGGGCCGGGCCTCCTCCGGCCGGCGAAATCACGTCGTTGGCGATCCAGCGGTCCATCGAGGGGGAGTAGACGTCGATGCGACTGACCACGGAATCCGCACTCGCGGTCGGCGCGCTGAGGCCGAGAAAGCCGGCGGCCATGGCCACCGCCATCGTCAGCCGAACCGTGAAACGACGTTTCTTCATATTTCCCCCCAGGCGCAAGCCGGACAGCGTATTTGTGCCTTCCAACAGTGGCACAATGCGAAGAGGAGTGACGAATGTCCGGGTAACAGTCGTATAAGAAGATGGAGACAATTGCGTGGGATCGCAGTCGCACCACCCCGAATCCGACGTGATTCGGCTGGCCTTCGGGCTGGCCGCGATCACGGTTGGTGCGGCGCGCAGAACCGCTGGTCTCGCACTTGATTCCGTGCAGCGGATCCCTGTCGTCGGTGACGCACTCGACGGCGCGATCACCCAGGTCACCACTCGCGGCACGGAAGCGATGCACTCGACCGTGGAGTTCGCCGACTCGACCTTGCGGACGGTGATCAAAGCTGTCGTCGACGCTGCTCTGTCCGAAGTCGACATCACCAAGATCGTCGTCGACCACGTGGACATCGACAAGATCGCCGAGAACATCGACGTGGACAAGATTGCCGAACGGGTCTCGCTCGAACCGATCATCGACCGGGTCGACGTGGACGAGATCGCAAGCCGCCTCGACGTCAAAGCGGTGATCGATCGCCTCGATCTCGACGGGATAGTCGACACGGTCGACCTCGAACGCCAGGTCAACCGCATCGACCTCGTCAAGATCGCCGACCAGGTCATCGAGGGCGTCGACCTGCCCCAGATGATTCGTGAATCGACCGGTTCACTCTCCACGGAAGCCGTGCACGGAGCTCGAGTGCAGGGCATGCAGGCGGACGACGCTGTCGCCGGCTTCGTCGGGCGACTCTTCGGCCGCGACAGCGCACCGTCATCAGATAAACCTTCACCAGAAAAACCGTCGACAGAGACCGATCCGAAGACGAACGCAGGCGAACGCTAGTGGCCCAGGAGAGTTCCGGCCCAGCCGGCATCGTCACCCGTGGACTCGCCGGACTGATCGACCTGGGCGTCGTCCTGCTCCTGATGGGTTCCGTGTACGTGGGCTTCGCCTTCGTCCGACTGCTCTTCTCGCCACAGAGTTTCACTTTCTCGGAACCGGGAATCTTCCTGTCCACGACGGCATTTCTCGGTGTCTCGGTGGCGTATCTGACCGCCTGCTGGGCGACCACCGGTCGGACCGTCGGGTCCCTCGTGATGGGGCTGCGGGTGATCACGTCCGGGCATCGCCTCGTGCGCTGGCCGTTGGCCTTCATCCGTGCGGTGCTCTGCGTGCTCTTCGCCTTCGGATTGCTGTGGTCGGCGGTCGATCGACGACGACGTTCGTTGCAGGACATCGTTCTGCGCACCGAGGTCGTCTACGACTGGCGTCAGGACCCGGATCTGGTGGCACCGCACGGAGGTGAGCACGCATGAGTGAACCGAACCGCCCGGACGAGCGCTTCACCCTTGCCAGCGAGCGCACCTTCCTCGCCTGGATGCGTAGCTCACTCGCCCTGCTGGCCGGAGGCATCGCCGTCGTCCAATTGGTACCGGAATGGAGTACCGGGTGGGTTCGCACGACTCTCGGTCTGACCCTGATCGCACTCGCGGCGGCGGCCGCACTGGTAGGTATGCGACGCTGGCTACAGGTGAAGAAGGCGCTCGAGGACGGAGCGGCGATGCCGGAACCGCACGCTTTGTGGCTGTTTGCACTGGCACTGGCCGGGGTTGCCGTCGCAGCCGGCGTGGCAACGGTGGTCACCAGCCTCGCTCGCTGAGATACGCAGAGAAGTCCGAGCGGTGTCTGGATAGTCTGCAAAGAACGTGAAGCATGTCAGAGAAGTAAACGAAACAGACGACAAGGGAGTGCACGGTGGCGCAGGAACTCAAGCTCGGATACAAGGCATCGGCTGAGCAATTCGGCCCTCGCGAACTGGTAGAGCTGGCAGTTCTGGCAGAGCAGCACGGCATGGATTCCGTTGCGGTGAGCGATCATTTCCAGCCGTGGCGCCACAACGGTGGCCACGCACCGTTCTCGCTCGCCTGGATGACCGCCGTCGGTGAGCGCACCGAGCGCGTGCAGATCGGCACGTCCGTGATGACGCCGACGTTCCGCTACAACCCGGCAGTCATCGCTCAGGCGTTCGCGACGATGGGATGTCTCTACCCGGGACGCATCATGCTCGGCGTCGGCAGCGGTGAGGCTCTCAACGAGATCGCCACCGGCTTCCAGGGCGAGTGGCCCGAGTTCAAAGAACGCTTCGCGCGGCTGCGTGAGTCCGTGCGGTTGATGCGTGAGCTGTGGCTGGGCGATCGTGTCGACTTCGAAGGCGAGTACTTCACCACTCGTGGCGCGTCGATCTACGACGTTCCCGAGGGAGGCATTCCCGTGTACATCGCGGCCGGCGGACCCGTTGTCGCCCGATACGCGGGACGTGCCGGTGACGGCTTCATCTGCACCTCCGGAAAAGGCATGGAGCTCTACACCGAGAAGCTGCTTCCAGCCGTTGCCGAGGGCGCAGCCAAGGCCGAGCGCGACGTCGCCGACATCGACAAGATGATCGAGATCAAGATCAGCTACGACACCGATCCGGAGGCTGCGCTCGAGAACACCCGCTTCTGGGCTCCGCTGTCCCTGACGCCGGAGCAGAAGCACAGCATCGAGGATCCGATCGAAATGGAAGCCGCTGCCGACGCTCTGCCCATCGAGCAGGTGGCCAAGCGCTGGATCGTCGCTTCCGATCCGGACGACGCCGTCGAGCAGGTCAAGGCCTACGTCGATGCCGGTCTCAATCACCTGGTGTTCCACGCACCGGGCCATGATCAGCGCCGGTTCCTCGAACTGTTCGAGCGTGACCTCGCGCCTCGCTTGCGTGCTCTGGGCTGATCCTCGAGATCAACTGAACGGTGTCTGCCACTCGACGTGTGGCAGGCACCGTTCGTCTTTCTCGTAGCCGCCGGTTGTCGGCACGAGCGTGAGCGTGACCACGATCAGTGGCAAGGTGGGCGGCGGCCCACACTAGGCTGTTGGGCATGCCAGAAGCGCCCGCTGCCGTGTCGAGTGTCTACGTTGCCTCTCCTGAAGGTGACACCGGAAAATCCACCATCGCGCTTGGCGTGCTGCAGATGCTGTGCGCGACCGTCGCCCGGGTCGGTGTCTTCCGCCCGATCGCCCGCTCTACCGAGGAAACCGACTACATCCTCGAACTGCTGCTCGAGCACACCACCGCCAATCTCTCCTACGCCGACGCACTCGGCGTCACCTACGAGCAGGTTCACGCCGATCCTGAAGCCGCGCTGGCCGACATCGTCGCGAAGTACCACACCGTGGCCGAGCAGTGCGACGCCGTCGTCATCATCGGAAGTGACTACACCGACGTAGCAAGCCCGAGCGAGCTGAGCTTCAACGCCCGCATCGCCGTGAACCTCGGCGCGCCGGTTCTGCTGGCGGTACGCGGCGCTCGGCGCAGTGTCGAGGAGGTCGCCCAGCTCGCGCATCTATGCGCCGCCGAGTTGGCCGCCAACCACGCTCATCTGCTCGCCGTCGTCGCCAATCGTTGCGATCCCGACAAGCTCGACGAGGTCACCGCAGCGCTGTCCGACATCGGTGTTCCGACGTGGAGCCTGCCGGAGATTCCGTTGCTCGTCTCGCCCACGATGGCCGAGTTGATGGAGGCCACCGGCGGCGAGTTGTATTCGGGTGACCCGGAACTGCTGCACCGCGAAGCCCTCAAGGTGATGGTGGGCGGCATGACCGCGGAGCACATCCTCGAGCGTCTGGTCGAGGGCATGGTCGTCATCGCACCGGGCGATCGCTCGGACGTTCTGCTCGCATTGCTCAATGCACATGAGGCGGAAGGATTTCCGTCGCTCGCGGGCATCATCATGAACGGCGGAATCACACCGCACCCGGCCATCGCAGCGTTGATGGCCGGCCTCAAACAGCGTCTTCCGATCCTGACGACAACCCTCGGTACCTTCGACACCGCAAGCGCCGCAGCCCAAACCCGCGGACGCGTGGCAGTCGGTTCGCAGCGCAAGGTCGACACCGCGTTGAGCTTGATGGAACAGCGCGTCGACACCGACGTCCTGATGGACCGACTGGCACTGCCGATCCCGTCCGTCGTGACCCCACAGATGTTCGAGTACAAGCTGATCGACCGCGCTCGACGCGATCGCAAGCACATCGTCCTCCCGGAGGGTGACGACGACCGGATCCTGCGCGCGGCCGGCCGGCTGCTGCAGCGCCAGGTTGCCGACCTGACGATCCTCGGTGACGAACCCAGTGTGCGTCGACGCGCAGCGGAACTCGGCGTCGACATCAGTGGCGCGCAGGTACTCGCACCCGCGCAGTCCGAGTACACCGAGCGCTTCGCACAGGAATACACCGCGCTGCGTGCTCACAAGGGCATGACCATCGAGCGGGCCCGCGAGGTGATCGCCGACATCTCGTACTTCGGAACGATGATGGTGCACTTGGGAATTGCCGACGGCATGGTGTCCGGCGCTGCACACACCACCGCTCACACGATTCGACCCTCGTTCGAGATCATCAAGACCGCCCCCGGTGTCTCGACGGTCTCGAGCATCTTCCTGATGTGCCTGGCCGACCGCGTTCTCTCCTACGGTGACTGCGCCGTGGTTCCGGACCCGACGTCGGAGCAGTTGGCGGATATCGCGATCTCGTCCGCACAGACGGCGTCGCAGTTCGGGATCGATCCGCGCATCGCGATGCTCTCGTACTCCACCGGGGATTCGGGCAGCGGAGCCGACGTCGACAAGGTTCGCACCGCGACCGCTTTGGTGCGCGAGCGTCGACCGGATCTGTTGGTGGAAGGGCCCATTCAGTACGACGCCGCCGTCGAGCAGAGTGTCGCCGACAAGAAGATGCCGGATTCGCTGGTGGCGGGCAAAGCAACGGTGTTCGTGTTCCCGGACCTGAACACCGGCAACAACACGTACAAGGCAGTGCAGCGTAGCGCCGGTGCTATCGCCGTCGGGCCGGTTCTGCAGGGACTGAACAAGCCGGTCAACGACCTCTCGCGTGGAGCGTTGGTCCAGGACATCGTCAACACCGTGGCTATCACGGCAATACAGGCACAGGGAGCGCAAGCGTGAGCGACGGCACCGTACTGGTCATCAATTCCGGCTCGTCATCCATCAAATTTCAACTCGTGCATCCGGATACGGCGGAATCGGTGGCACACGGTCTCATCGAGCGCATCGGTGAGCCCGACGGCCACATCGTCTACAACCACCGCACCGGAGTCGAAGACCGGAGCCTTCCGATCGCCGATCACCGCGCAGGTCTGAAGATGGTGCTCGACATCGTCGCCGAGGTCGGACGGCCGCTGAGTGAGGCCGGAATCATCGCAGTCGGTCACCGAGTCGTGCACGGTGGTGACATCTTCTATTCGCCGACTCTCATCGACGACGGCGTCGTGAAAGCCATCGCGGATTTGTCGAACCTTGCGCCGCTGCACAATCCGGCCAACGTGATCGGTATCGAGGTGGCGCGCGAAGAACTGCCAGACGTTCCGCACGTCGCAGTGTTCGACACCGCCTTCTTTCACACACTGCCCGCGGCGGCGTCCACCTATGCGATCGATCGGGATGTGGCCAAGGCCAACCAGATTCGCCGGTACGGCTTCCACGGGACCTCACACGAATACGTGTCTGGACGGGTCGCGGAGTTCCTCGGCAAGGATCCCGCCGAGCTGAATCAGATAGTCCTGCACCTCGGAAACGGCGCTTCGGCCTCGGCAATCAAGGGCGGCAAGGCCATCGACACCACGATGGGCCTCACCCCGCTCGAGGGTCTTGTCATGGGCACCCGCAGCGGCGACATCGACCCAGGCATCATCTTGCACCTCAACCGCAACTCGGGAATGAAGGTCGACGAGATCGACGACCTCCTCAACCGGCGCTCCGGTTTGAAGGGACTGTCGGGAGTCAACGATTTCCGTGCCCTGCTCGCACTGATCGAGGGCGGCGACCAAGACGCACAACTTGCGTACGACGTTTACGTGCACATGCTCCGTAAGTACATCGGCGCCTTCATCGTTCAACTCGGTGGCGTCGACGTCATCACCTTCACCGGTGGCGTCGGGGAGAACAACATCGACGTGCGACGCGACAGCCTGGCCGGGCTTTCCCGTCTCGGTATCGAGGTCGACCCGGCTCTCAACGAGGCGAAGAGTCGCGACGAGCGTCGTATCTCCGCATCCTCGTCGGCCGTCGAGGTGCTGGTGGTCCCCACCAGCGAGGAGTTGGCGATCGCCCGCGCGGCGAAGGCTTTGGTGGCCGCACTGTAGGTTTCTGCAGCACTGTAAGCCTCGGGGAGTCCGTCAGAAATTGCTGCGCGGACGCACCGCATTCGCCCGGTCCACGAGGGCGTAGCGGTGCGTGCGGGAGGTCGTGGCGCGAGCGAGGGCGCGAAGGCAGGCTTCGGCTCCGGTGCGCAGACCTTGCTCGGTGAAGGGCAGGTCGAGGATGGGTTCGAGTTCGGTGTGCGAGCGATTGCCGTAGCGAATCCAATCGAGTGCCGTGCCCAACACCAGGGTTCGCATCTGCAGGCTTCGGCTCTCTTCAGCAGGTAGCGCCCGAACACGACGGGCGGCTTCCCGCAGAGTCGATTCGTCGAGTTCGGCGATCGGAACGCCGGACAGCATCGTCAGAGCGCTGGACATCCGTGCGACGTTGTAGTGCCGGGAAGACGTGGGTACTTCGTCGAGGGCGGCGATGGCTGCCTTCTTGTTGCCGTGATCGGCGAGTTGTCGGGCGAGCCCGAATGCTGCGCTCACGTAGTTTCGTTCGGTCCGCCAGACGGTGCGGTAGTACTTCTCGGAGAAGCGGCACCATTGGTCCGGGTCGTCGCTCTCCCAGTGCTGGAGAATCAGTTCTGCCGTCGCTGCCAACGCCAGCTTGGGGGCAGCCTCGCCGGGCAGTGCGGTGAGAACTGCCTCGAAGTGACTGAAAGCGGGCTCGAATCGGTCCAGTTGTAACGCCGCAAGTCCTCGATACCACTCGATCTTCCAGTGGTCCCCGATGTTCTGCTGGAGTTCGCCCAGAACTGTCAGTGCGGTTTCCGGATCACCGAGATCGAGATGAGCCTTGGCCTCGGCCAGTCGAACTTCGCCCGAGACGGCGGCCGCGGGTGTGCCCGACGTTCGGTCGATTCCGTTCTCGCGGGCATGCTTGAGAGCATCGAGAGTCTGAGACGGTTCGCTGTGCACCGCCGCTGCCAGCAACGGCGCGCTGGGATCGGTGGGGTCGACCAACGGAATGGGAAGTGCGTGCGCAACTTCGCGCGGATCGAGAGCGGCGTCGTGGCTGACACCGTCCACGTACACATCGGTTTGCCCGACCAATTCATCGGTGCCGAAAGACGTTCGCTGCCTGCTGAACACGAGCGAGAGTCCGGGATTCTCCTGCCCGGTCTGCTCGGCGAGGATTTCTCGCAGAACGCCGGTGAGTTGTCCCGCGATTTCCTCGGCGGACTGGAATCGCTTCTTCGGATCCGGGTCGGTGGCGCGTAGCAGTAGACGGTGAAAGAACTCGTGGTCGCGCAATAGTGGCTCGTCCTCCGGTTCGGGAAGGCCGTCGAGGTACCGTCCGTGCTTCGAGGGCATGTCGAGGGTGAGAACCGCGAGTGTTCTTCCGACGGTGAAGATGTCGGAGGCGATGGTCGGACCGGTCTCGATGATCTCGGGTGCTTGATAGCCGGCGGTACCGTACAGGTACCCGTAGTCTTCGATTCCGGACACGGCGCCGAGATCGATCAGCTTCAACTGATCCTCGGTGACCATCACGTTCTCGGGTTTGAGGTCGTTGTAGGCCAGGCCGGTAGAATGCAGATAGCTCAGCGCCGGAAGGATTTCCAGTACGTAGCCGATTGCCTGCTCGATCGGCATGTGCTTGCCGTCCGGGAATTCGGCCAGCACCTCGCGCAATGATCGCCCACCCACGTACTCCATGACGATGTACCCCATGGGTGTGCCATCCGGGCGCGGATGCTCGACGAAGTTGAAGATCTTGACGATGCTGGGGTTGGCGACCTCGGCGAGGAACTGACGCTCGGCCACCGCAACGGCTTGCGCTTCGGAATCACCGAAATGCAAGAGCCCCTTGAGAACTACCCACCTGTCGCTGACATTGCGATCGATCGCGAGGTAGATCCATCCCAGGCCGCCGTGCGCGATGGGCCCTTGAACCTCGTACTGACCGGACACCAATTCGCCCTCTTCGAGGAGTGGACGGAAGTCGAAAGTGGAACCGCACTTGGGGCAGGTGCCGTGCTGAGTTGCCTTGGTGCTTGCGCTCTTACGACCGACTGGTTCGTTGCATTTCCAACAGAACCGTTTCCGCTCGGGGACGGTCGGGTCACTCATCACCGCAGATGCGGGGTCGATCTGAGGGACGGGGGGAACCTCGACCAGGCCGCCGCCGAGGCGCAGCTTTCGTCCCGACCGGCTGCGGCGGGATCGAGTGGAGCGGCCGGTCGGGGAGGAGGATGCGGACGGCGTGGTTCCTCGTATCTGGGCCGAGGTCGGTTCGAGACGCTCGTAGGCGCCCGTGGCTTCGGGCTCGGGCCGCTCGTAGGCGCCGGTGGCTTCGGGTTCGGGACGCAGGGAAGCCTGCGTGGCGTCGGGCTCGGGGCCGGTTTCTTCGGTCATGTCAGCCTCAATCCCGGTAGACGGCCGGCGGGGGACCGGGCGAAGGACCGAGGACGCTGAGCCAGCGGTCGTAGATACGGTTCCAGGTCCCGTCGCTCCGGATCCGATCCAGTGTTCCGTTGACGAATCGGACCAAGTCGGGGTTGTCCTTGTTCACTCCGATTCCGTACGGTTCGACGCCCAGTGAGCCACCGACCATCATCAGATACGGGTCTTGCGAGGCGAGGCCCGCGAGGATCGTGTCGTCGGTGCTGATCGCGTCCACCTGCCCCTGCTGGAGGACGACGAGGCAGTCGGACCACATCGGGACGGTGACGACGGTCGCTTCGGGTTGGAGTTGCTGGATTCGAGTCGCCGAGGTCGTTCCCCGGGCAGCGCAGACCCGCTTGCCTGCGAGGTCGTCGATGCCGCGGACGGATGACCCCTGCAAGACCTGAATTCGTTGTTCAGCGGAGAAGTACTGCGTCGAGAAGTCGACCTTCTCGCGCCGCTCGCACGTGATGGTCATGGTCTTGACGACCACGTCGACCATCGATTCCTGGAGTGCGGCGATCCGATCGTCCGACGTCAGGATTCGGTACTCGATCTTCTCCGGGTCACCGAGCAGATCTCGGGCGATTTCGCGGGCGATGTCCACGTCGAAACCCTCGAGGCGCCCGGTGGCCGGATCGCGAAAGCTCATGAGGTTGGAACCGGTGTCCAGGCCCACGATCAGCCGCCCGCGGGCGCGGATGGCGTCGAGGCTCGGCGTGGGTGGCTGCGGAGATGCGTCTGCGGGGGTGGGCCGCAGGCTCGCGGTGAGGTTGGTGCACGACGCGGTAGTCGTCGGTGTCGGGCTGGGAGCGATGGTGGCCTCGGCCGGCAGCGGCGGTTCCGTGTACGACGTGGCGCCTGCGTTGTCCAAGTCTTCGGCTCGATCCGCACCGCAACCGGCGAGCACCAGCATGGCCGCTGCCAGAACCGCGACACATACGGCCGGGCTCTTCCTCCGCATCACCGGTACTCCCGTCACTGATACTCCCGCAGTCGAGGCCAGAATCCGATGAAGATTCCGGCAACTCCGAGAACTGCCAATACAGACATGCCCGGTGCAGAGGCAGCCAACACCCGGGAGGCGTACGAGACGTCGGACCGAAGATTCGTGCGCGAATCCACGATTCCCTGCCAGAGTTCGTGATCGAGCTTTCCGTACTCCGCGGCCGAATCCTGTTCTCCGGCGCCGATGGTGATGGCTGCGGCGGACGTGAAGTCGCCGTTTCCGAGACGGTCGTACATGCGCGTGTGCGCAGCCACCCACTGCTGGCGCGAGTCGAGTGCGGCGGTCAGCACTTCGCTGTTCACTCGGGCGCGTTCGTCGCTTTGCAGGCCCTCGAGGATGTCCCGCAGAGCATCGACCTTGCGGGTGAACGTCACGTTGTCCTCGGCGGTCGAATCCCGCCTCGCCAGCGTGAGGGTTTCCACGGTGCGTGCTTGCTGCGCCATGATTCGTGCCTCGGTCAGTTCGTGCAGTGGCTCGGCCCCGGCGTCGAGCGCGCGCCCGGTGGCCAGTGCGGAGACCAGTCCGACCGTGAGCAGCCACAGCAGAGCTGCAGCGACCGCGAGCGAGGCAAGGATCAACCCGAGATTGAAGCGTCGGCGACTCTTGCGGGAGAAGTACATCTGTGTCGCCACCAGCGCGCACAGCACGAAGACGAACGCCACGATCGGCCACCACGGTGGAGTCTCGAAATCGCGCTGTACTTGGGAGACCAGCGTCTCCTGCGAGGCGTGCAGTTGCTGGGCCATCGGCAGCAGCGAGGTCTGCATCAACTGCGAGGCCTCGCTCAAATATGCTGCCCCGACCGGGTTTCCGACGCGATTGTTCGCCCGTGCAGTTTCGACCAGCCCGGTGTAGACGGAGAGGTCGGTCGAGATTGTGGTCAACGCGCTGTGACCGGCAAGATCGGTCGAGTCGAGACCGGCCGACGCCTGGACGATCTCCGCAGAGGCCTCACCGATCGACTGCGTGTATCGGTCGCGGACTTCGGCGGGTTCGAGGCCGCCGGAGATGAAGGCGGTGGCCGCGGCGGCGTCTGCCAAGGACAACGCACTGTAGAGATTCTGGGCCGAGTTGGCGAGAGGCTCGGTTTCGACGAGGAGGAGGTCGAGGTTCGCCTGGCGGTTCTCGATCGCTGCGGTGGCGAGGAGTCCGGAGATCAAAGTGATCGCGATCAGGATCAGTCCGACGACGGTCAACCGGCCAGGCGTCGAGGACATGAAGGCCTGCAGTTCGCGCCGCAGAAGTGCCTGCTCGTCCTCCGCCGACACTGATGTGGCCTCGGAGTGCGGCAGCGACCGGGGTTCGATGGACGGGACGACACGGTCGACCATCGAGCACCTCACTTCGCTGTAGGCGGGCTACCGAGAAATGATGCCGCCGAGAAATGATTCAGGGCATCTTCGCGAGCATATAAGCATCACCTACACCTGGAGCAGATTGAAACGGTTAGTGTGGGACAACGGCGAGAGCGGGCGGAGCGAGGTAGTCGATGCGTGGTGACGGTGACGGTTGGTCCATCGGATCGGACGGTACTCGGCATTGGGGTAAACACGGAGCTGCAGGACTGCTTCTGCGTGCCCCCGATTCGGACGGATCACCCATGGTCTTGCTGCAGCATCGTGCGGCGTGGAGCCATCAGGGCGGAACGTGGGCACTGCCCGGCGGTGCGCGGGACTCACACGAGAGCACGACGCACGCTGCCGTCCGGGAGGCACACGAAGAAGCAGGTATCGCCGAGGACGCCGTCCGTGTCCGCGGGGAAGTAGTGACGATGCGCGCCGAGAGCGGGTGGACTTACACCACCGTCGTGGCTGACGCGGCGCATCCACTGTCGACGGTTGCCAATGGTGAGAGCACCGAGTTGCGGTGGGTACGCGAAGCCGACGTCGACTCACTGCCGCTGCATCCGGGCTTCGGTTCCTCATGGCCCGACCTCCGGACCGAGCCTGTTGTGGCCGTGGACGGCGATCCGCACACCGTCGTGCTCGAGGACGGCGGATTCGGATGGTTGTCGGGTAGTTCCCACCACGGCAGTGACCAGGCAGGCAGCGACCAGGCAGGCAGCGACCAGGCACGCGGTGACCAGGCAGGCAGCGACCAGAACCTGTCCGAGGCGAGCAGTACCCAGTCGTAGCAGTCGAGTCTTCACAGTTCATACACAGCAGAAGGGCCGGACTCCGCGGGAGTCCGGCCCTTCGGTGTTTCGGTCGTCGACCGAAACGAGGCTCAGCTGAGCGAGTTCAGCGCCGTGATGAAGCTGACCGCGGTAATACCGAGCTTGAGCAGCTCGCTGATCTTGCCGAGGTTCAGGTCTTCGAGCGATTCGGTGCTGAGCGAGCCGGTGTCGAGGGATCCCATTTAGTGCTCCTAGGTTCAGTTAGTAACTGGAGGTAAACTACAACAAACCGAATGGGATGTGACACGCAATCGAAGCAACTGTGAGCAAGATCACTTAATCCGACTTTTCGGACATCCAATCGCACCTAGGAACTGGGAGTTTGTTGTCTGATCGGACAACTTCCGTTCACAATTCGAGTCAGGCGTGCTGACCCGTAACTGTGCGGAAATCGCCCGGCAAACACTTGACGAACGCCAGTTACCGGCTTTCAGCGCCCAGCGACGGCTGCGGCGAGGCGTTGCGCGGCCGCCTGGGGATCCGATGCTTGCGTGATTGCACGCACGACGACGATGCGCGTGGCGCCGGCATCGAGCAGCTCTGGCAGACGTTCCTCGTCGATGCCGCCGATCGCAAACCAGGGCCGCGGCGGTGCGGCGTCGGCGGTCGATCGAACCAGTTCCAAACCGGACGCACTTCGATTCGGTTTGGTCGGTGTCGCCCAGACCGGCCCGGTACAGAAGTAGTCGACGCCCTCCTCGATGGCGGCCAGACTCGCCTGCGCGCGACTGCTCGTCGAACGGCCGATGACGACGTCTTCACCGACAACAGTTCGCGCGTAGGGGACGGGAATGTCGTTCTGGCCGAGGTGGAGGATGTCGGCGCCGGAAGCCATCGCGAGATCCGCGCGATCGTTGACGGCCAACAATGCGCCGTGGCGTCGCGCTGCGGTCGCGAGAATGCCCAGCGCTACCAGTTCGTCCTTGGCCTCGAGCGGGCCGAACTCGCGCTCACCGGCAGAGCCTTTGTCACGCAATTGGATGATGTCGACTCCGCCGGACAATGCTGCCTCGGCGAACTGCGCGAGGTCGCCTTTCTCGCGGCGCGCGTCGGTGCACAGGTACAGCCGTGCTGCTGCCAGGCGCTCGCGCCGGTCGATGTCGTTACTGGGATGTGTGGGGTGCACGGAGCAAACGGTAGCCTCTAGGGAGCAAGGTTCGACACGGGAGTCCTGAAACGTCGTCGTCACTTTTTGTCGTGACTGCGAGGTTCGTTGGGCTGAGAGGGGATCGCGACCAGATCCCGACCGTCAGACCTGACCCGGATCATGCCGGCGCAGGAAGTGGAGGTGGAGTTTCGTGAGTACACACGCTCGTACGGTGTCGGTTGTCGGCGGCGGTGTCATCGGTCTCGCTATCGCGTGGCGAGCAGCCCGCGACGGGTGGGCCGTTCGGTTGTACGACCCGTCCATTGGATCAGGTGCTTCGTGGGTGGCGGGCGGAATGCTTGCCCCGCTTTCCGAAGGCTGGCCGGGTGAAGAAACCGCGTTGACGGTTGGTGCAGCGTCCCTGGAACGGTGGCCGACGTTCGGTGAGGAGCTCGGAAAATTCGGGCAATCGGTCTTCACCGCGGACAGCTCGCTGACGGTTGCACTCGACGCTGCCGACGCGCAGGACCTGCAGACCATCGCCGAGTGGGTGAGCTCGCAGGGGCACGAACTCGAAGTTCTCGGTCGCGCGCGCATCCGTGAACTCGAACCGATGCTGGGCCGGGGCATCCGGTCGGGGTTGATGGCTGTTGGTGAGTCCGCCGTCGACAACAGACTTCTGCTGGCGGCGTTGCAGAAGGCCTGTGCGGAATCCGGCGTCGAATTGATCGCGCGGGCCGTCGAGGACCTCGCCGAACTCGATACCGATCAGATAGTGCTCACCGCCGGTATCGCGTCACCCAAGCTGTGGCCCGGGCTACCGGTACGCCCGGTCAAGGGCGAAATCCTTCGCTTGCGCAGTAGGCCTGGAGTCACCCCGGCGCCCAGCCGTACCATCCGTGGAAGCGTCCACGGGCGGCCCGCCTACCTCGTCCCACGCGGTGACGGAATCGTCGTCGGCGCAACACAATACGAGTCTGGTGAGGATACACAGGTCACGATGGCCGGAGTACGGGACCTGATCAACGACGCCGAGGCACTGATGCCGGCGATCGGCGAATACGAACTGTACGAGTGCGCGGCAGGTCTGCGTCCCATGACGCCGGACAACCTGCCGTTGATCGGGCGCGTGTCCGATCGTGTTGTCGTCTCCACCGGGCACGGCCGCAACGGGGTCCTGCTGACGCCCGTCACCGCCGATGCGACGGTCGCGTTGCTGAACGGCACATCTTTGGTCGAGGTAAAAGGAACCGAACCCGAGCGGTTCGCAGTAGCTAAGGAAAATTCATGAGTGAGCAGGTCCCGATCGGGATCACCGTCAACGGCGAAGATCTCGAGTTCGATCGAGCAGTCACGGTGACCGAACTTCTGACGCACCTCGAGTTGCCGAGCAAAGGCATCGCCGTCGCCGTCGACGGTGCGCTCTTTCCTCGCGGGCGTTGGGACGAATCCTTCGGACGTGGTTGGGAAATCGAGATCCTCACGGCGGTGCAGGGTGGCTGAGCAGGACCTTCTCACTATCGCGGGCCGCAGTTTCGGTTCCCGGCTCATCACGGGGACAGGCGGCGCCGCCAACCTTGCGGTGCTCGAGGAAGCGCTTGTCGCCTCCGGTACCGAACTGACCACCGTCGCGATGCGGCGAGTCGACGCGGCCGGCGGCACCGGCGTTCTGGACCTGCTTCGTCGCCTCGGAATCGAACCGTTGCCGAACACCGCCGGGTGTCGAGGCGCCGCCGAAGCGGTCCTGACGGCGCAGTTGGCACGCGAAGCGCTCGAGACGAACTGGGTCAAACTCGAAGTCATCGCCGACGAGCGGACTCTGCTGCCCGACGCAATCGAACTCGTCTCCGCCGCAGAACAATTGGTGGACGACGGATTCACCGTCCTGCCGTACACGACGGACGATCCGGTGCTGGCGCTTCGCCTCGAAGAGGTCGGCTGCGCGGCAGTCATGCCGCTCGGTTCACCCATCGGGACAGGGCTGGGTATCGCGAATCCGCACAACATCGAGATGATCGTCGAGCGCGCCGGTGTGCCCGTCATCCTCGACGCCGGAATCGGAACGGCCAGCGACGCCACCCTTGCCATGGAGTTGGGCTGCGACGCCGTCCTGCTTGCGACAGCGGTGACGCGGGCCAAGAATCCCGCGTTGATGGCGTCGGCGATGCGGCACGCAGTGGTAGCAGGTTTCGAAGCGCGTCACGCCGGCCGGATTCCCAAGCGGTTCTGGGCCCAAGCATCGTCCTGACGGACCATTTCCGGGTGTTTTCTCAGGGTTATGCCCGGATTATCCGGCTTCGTGTCCTACCTGAGTACCACTCGGAACTAGACCTGTGGCCGATGTGCTGGTCATTGCCGGTAGGGCAAAGTTCTCCTCATGATTGAACTGAGGGGATTGACCAAGGTTTACGGACCGACGAAAGCGGTGGACGATTTGTCGTTCACGGTCAAGCCGGGCATCGTGACGGGCTTCCTGGGCCCGAACGGTGCAGGTAAGTCGACGACGATGCGGATGATCCTGGGTCTGGATCAGCCGACGTCGGGTGCGGCGTTGATCGAGGGCAAGCCGTACCGCGAGCTCAAGACGCCGTTGCGGACTGTCGGCGCGTTGCTGGATGCGAAGTGGGTGCACCCCAATCGCAGTGCGCGTGCACATCTGCAGTGGATGGCTGCTTCGAACGGGATCCCGAAGTCCCGCGTCGACGAGGTGCTCGGGTTGGTCGGGTTGTCCGAGGTGGCGGGCAAGAAGGCCGGCGGGTTCTCGCTCGGTATGTCGCAGCGTCTGGGGTTGGCGGGTGCGTTGTTGGGGGATCCGAAGGTGTTGTTGTTCGACGAGCCGGTCAACGGTCTCGATCCGGAGGGCATCGTCTGGATTCGTAAGTTCATGCAGCGGTTGGCGGCCGAGGGCCGCACGGTGCTGGTGTCGAGTCACCTCCTGTCGGAGATGGCGCTCACGGCGGAGCAGTTGGTGGTGATCGGTCGGGGTCGGTTGATTTCGGATTCGACGGTCGCGGAGTTCGTGGATCGTTCGTCGGAGTCGACGGTGCGCGTGCGCAGCCCACAGCTCGATGCGTTGCGCAGTGTGTTGCTCTCGCAGGGGCTGACGGTGCGTGAAGACGGTTCCGGCGTTGCCCCGGCATTGGTGGTCGTGGATTCGACCACCGATGTGATCGGTGGTTTAGCTGGTTCGCAGGGAATCGTGTTGTACGAGTTGGCTTCTCAGCAGGGGTCGCTCGAGGATGCGTTCATGAAGTTGACCGGGGACGATGTCCAGTACCACGCATCCGGTATCGATCCGGGTGTCGGTGCACACCACGCAAATACACAGCAGGCAAACACGCAGCAGGCTATGGGAGGTGCACTGTAATGGCTGTTCTCAGTGCTGAACGTATCAAGATCACCACGACCAAGTCGCCGCTGTGGTGCTCGGTCATCATCGTCGTGCTCGCGCTCGGCTTCGCGGCCATCATGGGCGCGGTTGCCAAGTCGGCTCTGACGTCCTCCGACGTCCAGGGAGCACCGGACCTCGACACCGCCGTTGCCACGGCCGGCATCTCGGGTTTCGGAATCATGGTTCTCATGATCATGGCGGCCCTCGCGGTCACCAGTGAGTACCGCTTCGGGACCATCCGCACCACCTTCCAGGCCGTTCCGAACCGTGCCTCGGTTCTGATCGCCAAAGCCGGCCTCATCGGTGCTTTCGGTGCTGTACTGACATTTGTTCTCGCCTTCGGCGCGTACGCCATGGCCAAGGCCATCGCCGGTACCGAGGCGAGTGCCGGATTGACCCTGTCGAGCGGCAGTGACTGGCGCGCGATCTACGGCATCCCGATCTACGCCTTCCTGTGCGTGATTCTCGCTGTCGGCGTCGGATCGATCATTCGCCAGTCGGCCGGCGCAATTGCGTTGCTCCTGCTCTGGCCGCTGCTCATCGAGAGCCTGTTCGGACTGTTCGGCAGCTTCGGCGAGAAGATCACCCCGTTCCTGCCGTTCGCGAATGCAAACCACTTCCTCAGTGCGAGCAGCGGTGGCGTCGACTTCCACTGGGGACCCTGGGGCAGCCTGATCTACTTCGCGGCCTTCGTTCTGGTGATTTTCGGAGCAAGTATCGTCATCGTGAATCGTCGCGACGCCTGATCTTGTCGCTCCCTCGGTAGGTGTTGTCGGGAGACCTACCGAGAACCAGGAGTGACAGCAGAGTAGGGACCCAGTACGAAAAACCATTCGTACTGGGTCCCTTTCCTGTGCTTCGGCCGATATCCTCCGAAGATGAGACTCTTCGGTGTGGTTGTGGTCGCAATGGCTGGAGCACTCGTGGTGAGTGGATGCTCGTCGGGAAGTGAAGCGGCCGTCCCGACAGACCCGGTTGCATTCTCCGAGACCGTCACGGTCGACGCCGTGACCGGGCATCTGGAGCAACTCGAGAAGATCGCCGCCAACAACGAGGGCAATCGATCGGCCGGTACCCCCGGCTACGACGCCAGTGTCGACTACGTGGCAAACCTGCTCGAAGACAAGGGTTTCGAGGTCAGCACCCCGGAATTCGACTTCAGCTCCTTCGATCCCGGCACCGAATCCCTGAAAGCCGCTGACGGCTCCGATGTTCCGGTGCGGGCGCTGACATATTCCACCTCCACGGGACCGACCGGAATCACGGCGCGTCTGGTGGCGATTCCCGCCGACGAGACCCCCGGTTGCGAGGCCACCGACTACGACGGCCGCGACGTGAACGGTGCAATCGTGCTGGTCACCCGCGGAGTGTGCCCGTTCGGCGACAAGCAGAAGATCGCCGCTGATCGCGGCGCGGCGGCGTTGCTGGTTGCCAACAACGAGGACGCAATGCTGGGCGGGGCTACCTTGGGTGAACCCGAAGACGCCCGCATTCCGACCGGCGGGGTGAGTAAGGCGTCGGGCGAGGCTCTTGCCGCAGCGCCCGGAGACCTCACGCTGATTCTCGACACGTCGACGGAAACGACGAAGTCGCGCAACGTGATTGCGCAGACCAAGACCGGCGCGACCGACAACGTGGTTGTCGTGGGCGCCCACCTGGACAGTGTGCCGGAAGGTCCCGGAATCAACGACAACGGAAGCGGTACCGCAGCCGTACTGGAAACCGCGCTGCAGATGGGAAGCTCACCGAGCATCGAGAATGCCGTGCGTTTCGCTTTCTGGGGAGCGGAAGAAGTGGGATTGGTCGGCTCCACCCGCTACGTCGAGGGTCTGAGCGATCAGGAACGGGCCGACATCGCCCTGTACCTGAATTTCGACATGCTCGGTTCGCCCAACGCCGGATACCTGGCTTACGACGGCGACAACTCGGATGCCGTCGGGGAGGGGCCCGGGCCCGAGGGGTCGGCGGGCATCGAGCGCACCTTCGTCGATTTTCTCGCCGGGCGAGGGATTGCGGCGGACGGAACGGACTTCGACGGGCGCTCCGACTACGGCCCGTTCATCGAGATCGGGATCCCGGCGGGCGGAGTGTTCAGCGGCGCGGACGAGCGCAAGACGCCGGCACAGGCCGAGAAGTGGGGCGGAGAGGCGGAGGAGACTTTCGACCCGAACTACCACAGTGCCCAGGACAACCTCGCGAACATCGATCGCGAAGCGCTCGCTGCCAACGCTTCTGCAGTAGCCTTCGGAGTTGCGACGTATGCCCAGGATTTGAGCGGGCCGAACGGAGTTCCCGTCGGCGATGCCCGGACACAGGCCAGAACCGAATGATCGACTGACCGAATGATCGACTGACCGAATGATCGACTGTGCGAGCGACCAGGAGGCCACTGTGCGAGAACGGCGGCAGCACACTGTCTGTAACTCTGAGTTACGCTTGAGTTATGGCTGATCTGTCCCCGGAGAACACCGACACGGCAGGTGCTTCTTCCTCCTCGGTTCGAGGCGTCGTCGACGTCGTCTTGAACTCTGCGGCAGAACTTAACCGTCGGCAGCAGCTCATCGACGCGCTACGACGCCTCAGGCGGGCACTACCCGGTGATCCAGGGTTTGGGGATCCGCTCTCGCTCGCCGGCCCCGGCGGTGCGCGCGCCGTGGCGCGCGTCGCTGACAGATTGCTCGATCAGAAGCCGGCAGCCACTCGCGAAGTGAGCCTCGGAGCACTGCAGGTGTGGCAGGCAGCGCTGGAAAAGATGGGCCGCGGACGTGGCGATCAAGAACTGACCATCGTCTTCACCGATCTGGTGGGCTTCTCCACCTGGTCGCTCGCAGCCGGTGACGGCGCGACGCTGACCCTTCTGCGTGCGGTGGCGCAGGCCGTGGAAACTCCGATCACCGACAACGGCGGACACGTCGTCAAACGGATGGGCGACGGTCTGATGGCAGTGTTCATTCGCCCGGATGCGGCATTGAAGGCGGTGTTCACCGCGCAGGACGCGCTCGCGGAAGTCGATCTCGACGGATACACCCCGCGCATGCGCGTCGGCCTACACACGGGTACCCCGCGTCAGATCGGTGACGACTGGCTCGGCGTCGACGTGACCATCGCCGCCCGGATGATGGGCTTGGGCGGCGACGGCAACGTCATGATGTCGGCGACAACTCTCGAGGAACTCGAAGCCGGCACCCTGGAGGATCTCGATCTCACGATCCGGCCATGGCGGCGAGGGTTTTTCGCGACCACGCCCAACGGAGTTCCCGTCGACCTGGGAATCTGGCGCGTGCGCCGGAACTAGCGCCCTGGACCTCGAGCGCTAGACCTGGAGCCGCCAGAGCGGGGACACCGGACCGTGTCCCGCGCCGAGGTCGTACGACGCCTCGAGACACTTGGTCACCCACTCTTTGCCGAACGCCACCGCGTCCGGAACGGAATAGCCGTGTGCGAGAGCGCAAGTGATCGCAGCAGCCAGCGTGTCTCCGCCGCCGTGATCGTTGCCGGTGTCGATCCGGGCACTGCTGAATTCGAGGAAACGGTCGCCGTCGAACAACAGGTCGGTGGACAACTCCGAAGTACGAAGGTGGCCACCCTTGACGATGGACCATTGAGCGCCGAGCGCATGCAGCGCTTCTGCCGCTTGGCGGGCGCTCTTGTCGTCGACGACCTCGATACCGGTGATCAACCGAACCTCGTCGAGGTTCGGAGTGACCACCGTGGCTGCCGGAATCAAGGTGTTGCGGACCGCGTCGAGAGCTTCTTCGTGCAGCAGCGGATCGCCGTGCATCGACGCGCACACCGGGTCGACCACGAGCGGAATCGGACGGTCGCGGCCGATCCCAACCTCGGCGGCAACCGCGGCCACCGCTTCGATGATCGTCGTCGACGCGAGCATTCCCGTCTTCGCCGCACCGACGCCGATGTCCGAGACCACGACGCGCACCTGGTCGGCGACGATCTCCGGCGGAATCTCGTGGAATCCGCTGACTCCCACCGAATTCTGGACCGTCACTGCGGCGACGGCCACGCAGGCGTGCACTCCGCACATCGCCATCGTGCGGGAATCGGCTTGAATGCCGGCTCCGCCACCGGAGTCGGTTCCGGCGATGGTCAATGCCCGAATCGGGGTCTGTCCGGCGGGGGTCAGGGGCAGCAGCTTCACGACGACGAGCCTACCGATCGGACCTGGGGAAACGGCAGCTCGGTCCCACCTCTCGCGGGAACGACGGCGCAAACTGCGATTGCGATCCGGTCGTTCCCGGTGCAAAAATTGGTCGAACCCGGGACAGCGTCGTCGGTAGCTGATTCTATGAGTGGCATGGATCACAGTTATGGAGAGCGTGCGAACGCAGCTGTCGCCGATCGCGCAGGTGCACATCGTGCCGTGGAGGTCGCCGCAATGAACGACATCGAAAATTCGAAAACCGGAACCTCACCGGAAGTCACGCTCGTGGACAATCCGTCGCACGAACGATTCGAACTGCTCTCCGACGACGAGTTGGTCGGCATCCTCGGATACCGCGACGAAGACGAGATTTCGGGGAGCGGAGCCGAAGCGGGCGACGTGGTTGCGTACATGCATACCGTCGTCAAAGAGGAGTACGGCGGGCAGGGACTGGCAGCCGTACTCGTGCAGTTCGCAATGGACTGCGCCCGTGAACGTGAATGGTCGGTACGGCCCGTGTGTACCTATGTTCAGCGGTACCTCGGCGAGCACCCCGAGTATCTGGAACTGCTCGTCGAGGACTAGAAGCCCGAGGGTGCAAACAGACGATCAGGCTCCGAGATTCACGATCACCCGAGATTCACGATCACCGGAGCGTGATCGCTGGCGCCCTTGCCTTTTCGCTCGTTTCGATCGATCTCGGCCGCCTCGACGCGTGCTGCGAATGCCGGTGAGCCGAGGATGAAGTCGATTCGCATACCCTGCTTCTTCGGGAAGCGAAGCTGCGTGTAATCCCAGTACGTGTACACGCCGGGACCGGGTGTGTACGGGCGAACTACGTCCGCGAACCCGGACTCGGTGAAGGCGGTGAACGCAGCTCGTTCCGGCTCCGACGTGTGGGTCTTGCCCTCGAAGAAAGCGGGATCCCACACGTCGTCGTCCGTGGGAGCGACGTTCCAGTCGCCGACCAGGGCGATCTGCGCGTCGGGATCCTGCTTGAGCCAGCCCTCCGCGTCGTCGCGCAGCTTGGCCAGCCAATCCAGCTTGTAGGCGTAATGCGGGTCTTCCAGCTCACGGCCGTTGGGGACGTACAGGCTCCACACCCGCACACCGCCGCAGGTGGCACCGATCGCACGTGCCTCGCGGACCGGGTCTGCCTCGGGATCCTTGTCGAACCCGGGCTGATCCTCGAATCCGATCTGCACGTCGTCCAAGCCGACGCGGGAAGCGATGGCGACACCGTTCCACTGGCTCAACCCGACGTGGGCGACCTCGTAGCCGATTTCCTTGAAGCGTTCGTACGGAAACTGCTCGTCCTTGCACTTGGTTTCCTGCATTGCCAGGACGTCGACGTCGGATCGACCGAGCCAGTCGATGATCCTGTCGGTACGGGCACGGACGGAGTTGACGTTCCAGGTAGCGATGCGCACGAGGGCAAGCCTAGCGTCAGCCGCCGACAGGATCGGTGGCGTATCGGTAGCGGTGGTGTTCGACGAATCCGAGCTGCTCGTAGAGCGCGATCGCCGCGAAGTTGTCCGCCGAAACCTGGAGGTACGCGTGCGTCGCACCGTTCTCACGACCCCAGGAGAGTAGATCTCCGCAGATCAGCGACCCGATTCCGTGACGACGGTGTTCAGGGGCGACGTGAATGCCGGTCAGTCCTACCCAGCGTTTGTGGTCGGGTGCCTCGGTGAGCGCAGCGCGCCCGATGGCAAGCGTCGTGTCGGTGTTTCCGATCGCGCCGAAAGTTGCAGTGCCCACGACAGCCGTGAGGACCGCCTCGACGTACGCCGGATCGCCGTGGGTGTCGTACATCGACAGCCAGTTGTGGTCGGGGCGGTCGGCGAACGAGGTGACCGGAGGACCGAGCGGCAGCGTGACATTGCCCAGATCGGCGGCCATCACGATGGTTTCCTTCTCGCTGGTCCACCCGTCCGGAGCGGTGCCGAGTCGATCGGGGAGGAGCAGCAGGGTCGGCAGGCCGCGGTCACCGAACCACTGGCGTATCCGCTCGATGGTGCTCGCGTCGAAGCCGGCAACCGCCCCCGCACCACCGAGCGGCAAAGCCGAATTGGCGCGGCCGGTGACACCGTGACCGGCGCGCAGCAACCAACCGTCGATCCACGCCTGCTCGACACCCGGCCACGCCGCCGCAGCAGCCGTTTCGAGGTTTCGAATCTCGCCGATGCGAATCGGGCGGGCCGAGAGACTCTTGAGCGCGATCACCTGATCGGCGGAGACCTGGACCAGCCGACCGTCGCCGGCGCGGACGGCGATGGGATCGGCGCCCTCGAGGATGCCGATGACGTCGGTCATGGGATGCGAATAGCCGGGTGGGAGCTTGTATCGCAAAACCACCCGGCTACCGATCGAAATGTTGCCGTTCAGAGCAGAATTCTCAGTCTTCGTAATCGTCGTCGTGACCGAACGGATCGTCGACGGTCCCCGGCGTCCAGGTCAGACCGGGCTTGCCCCAACCGGAACGCTTGATGATCTTCTTGGCAGCGCGCGCGTTGCGGCCGATCAGTACGTCCGTGTAGAGGAAACCGTCGAGATGCCCGGTCTCGTGCTGGAGCATCCGTGCGAAGAATCCGGTGCCCTCGACCTCGATCGGGTTGCCGTCGGCGTCGGTGCCGGTGACCTTCGCCCAATCGGCGCGACCCGTCGGGAACTGCTCGCCGGGAACGGACAGGCAACCCTCGAAGTCTTCGTCCGGGTCGGGCATCGTCTGGGGGATTTCGGACGTCTCGAGTACCGGGTTCACGACGACGCCGCGTCGACGCTCGCTGCTGCGGTCGTCGCCGGGGCAGTCGTAGACGAAGACTCGCAGTGGAACACCGACCTGATTGGCCGCCAGACCGACGCCGTTGGCAGCGTCCATCGTCTCGTACATGTCTGCGATCAGTTCGGCGATCTCGGCCGGGGACTGAGTGACCGGCTCTGTCGCCTTGTGCAGTACCGGGTCGCCGACGATTCGGATGGGGAGGATAGCCATGCGGACAAGGATAGTGCGGCGCGCCCGCGTAGTTATCACGGCCCGCACACTCGATCATGGTTCAATGGTTGCTGAAGAACAGCGATGTAATTCGTTGCTCGGTCGGAACGTGGGCCGCGGGGGAAATTGTGAGTTACCTTCGGGCCAGGGGACCGGGAAACTCACGGCCGCGAGAATTCGGTCGGAAAAAGAACACCGGGCATACGAGTCTCGCTGACGCCGAGCACAGCAGTCGAGGAGTGACATGGACGGCGCAACCGCGCGTAGTCGGAACCAGTCCGAAGGCACTGGCGCCGACGATTCGGTAGTAGATACAGCAGGCATGCACGAGGTGGGCGAAGACGGCCTCACCCGCCGGGAGCACGACATCCTCTCCTTCGAGCGTCAGTGGTGGAAGTACGCCGGTGCGAAGGAAGAAGCCATCAAGGAGTTGTTCGACATGTCGGCAACCCGCTACTACCAGGTTCTCAACGCCTTGGTCGATCGCCCCGAATCCTTGGCGGCTGATCCCATGCTGGTCAAGCGCCTGCGTCGTCTGCGTGCCAGCCGTCAGAAGGCCAGGGCCGCCCGCCGCCTCGGCTTCGAGGTCACCTGAATCACGCGTACATATGATCGGGCTGTCCACGCACTGGCGATAAGGTCGACATCGTGAGTACCCCGAAAGAGCAGCCGTCCGGACCTCCGCTTCGCGCGATCGCCATGGTGTTGATCGCGTTGGCGATCGTGTTCATCGGTCTCGGAGCAGCCTCACTGGGTGGATCGAGCGACGGTGGATCGGGCGACGAGAACACCGCAGCAGAGCAGACCGAATCCTCGGCGCCTGCCACGACGAGCGCCCCCGCGCCGGCACCTGCCACTTCCAAGCCGGCAGCGACGACGCAACCCGCTTCGGGCGATACCACCACTACCTCGCGTCCCTCGGGAACTGCGACGACCACGACTTCCAGCTCCGCGAGCGGCACCGACACGTCGAATGTCAGCGTTCGAGTTCTCAACAACAGCACCGTCTCCGGTCTGGCAGCAGGTACCGCCGAGGAATTGACGGCAGCAGGTTGGAACGTCGAGGAGACGGGTAACTACAGCGAGGGCACCGTCAGTACGACGACGGTGTATTACGGATCGTCCGCGGCGGAGAAGGCAGCGGCGCAGAAGATCGCGGCTGAACTCGGAGTCTCCGCAGAGCCTCGATTCGCCGGCATCGCGAACGCGTCACCTGGCGTGATCGTGATCGTGACCTCCAACTGACCGGTCGTGAAGGTGGAACTGACCCGTCGGTTCCAGCTACTACACGCGCCGTTATGATCAGAAGCACTTTCTCGCCACCTCAAAGGAGCGGTTCGATGGCCCCCAGCAGCACCCGGCGTATGTCCTGGCGCGTCGTTGCCCCTGTAGTCGCGATTGCCGCTTTCGGCTTGACCGCTTGCAGTAACAGCGAAGAGCCCAGCAGCGTCCCCGGCACGACTCCTCCGGTGTGGACCGGTGCAGCCGATCCCAGCGCGCACGAAAGCGCGGGCGGCCACGGTTCCGAGACGGCTCACGCCGGCGCTTCTGCCGAAACGGTCACCGCAACGCTGAACGGCACCGACGGCGCCAAGGTCGGAACGGTTACGTTCGCGCAGGAAGGTAGCGACGTCAAGGTCACCCTCGACGCCAAGGGCCTCACCCCCGGCTTCCACGGATTCCACGTCCACCAGGTCGCCAAGTGCGAGACCAATTCCGTTGCCCCCAGCGGCGGAGAGCCGGGTAACTTCCTCTCGGCAGGCGGACACTTCCAGGCCGAGGGTCACACGGGCCACCCGGCGAGCGGCGACCTCACTTCGGTTCAGGTCCTCGAAGACGGCACCGCCACGCTGGTCACCACGACCGATGCATTCACCGTCGACGAACTGGTCGCAAACGGTGGAACATCCGTGATGATCCACGCCGGAGCGGACAACTTCGGCAACATCCCGACGCGTTACGCGCCGGCACCGGACCAGCAGACTCTAGACACCGGTGACGCAGGCGGACGCGTTGCTTGCGGTGTCATCACCAAGAGCTGACAACTCACCTGAGTTTTGCATCACTTCCGGCGACTACCACGCAGTAGCCAGCACGGTGTTTTTACCGACACTGTGATTGGATTCTCTGCGTGGTAGTTCCATTTCCAGGTTCGCCGCGCCCGACGCTGGGCGTGGAGTGGGAGATCGCGCTGGTCGATCGCAAGACCAGAGATCTCTCCAACACAGCAGCCGAGGTGTTTTCGGCGGTCGAAGAGCTTGCCGGCTCCGAAACCCCGCACATCACCAAGGAACTACTGCGAAATACCGTCGAACTCGTCACGGGTATTCATTCGACGGTCGGCGAGGCGATGAGTGATCTCGACAGGTCACTGGATCTGCTGCGTCGCGCCGCGAATCCGCTGGGCGTCGACCTCATCAGCGCGGGCACGCACCCGTTCGCGCAATGGTCGACTCAGTTGGTCACACGGACGCCCGACTACGACGAGCTCATCGAACGCACGCAGTGGTGGGGTCGGCAGATGCTGATCTGGGGCGTGCACGTTCATGTGGGTGTCTCGTCCGCGGATCGCGTTTTCCCCATCATCAACGCACTGCTGCAGCGCTATCCGCACCTGTTGGCGCTGTCGGCGTCCTCGCCGATGTGGGCCGGTGTGGACACCGGCTATGCGTCCAATCGCGCGTTGATGTTCCAGCAGCTCCCCACCGCGGGCCTTCCGTACCAGTTCGAGAACTGGGCCGAATACGAGTCGTTCATCGACGACCAGATGAAGACCGGTGTGATCACCAAGATCGGTGGCATGCACTGGGACATCCGTCCCGCGCCGAAGTGGGGAACCATCGAGGTCCGGGTGTTCGACGGCGTCTCGACACGCGCTGAACTGGGTGCTCTCGTTGCTCTGGTCCACTGCCTCATCGTCGATCTGGACCGCAGACTGAGTGCCGGTGAGACTCTGCCGAACATGCAGCCGTGGCACGTCAAGGAAAACAAGTGGCGCGCAGCGAGATACGGACTGGATGCCGAGATCATCCTCGACTCCGACGCAAACGAGTGCCTCGTCACTGACGATCTGGATCGCCTACTCGACGACTTGGCGCCGATCGCGGTCTCGCTCGGCTGCGCGGACGAGTTGGCGTCGGTGGCGGACATTCCCCGTCGCGGCGCGTCCTACCAGCGGCAACGTCGTGTCGCGGAAGCGACGGGCGGCGATCTGGTTGCGGTCGTCGACGCCTTGGTCGCAGAGTTGGGCACCTAGCAGGTTCCAGTGCGAAGGACTGTTTCGCGGACTGGAAATCCGGGCATACCAACCGTTTGTCCAGTGGGTGTCCATATTCAGTTCACACGCCGTTTACTATTGTCCGGTGTTGATAGACAGTTGGTCCCAACGAGGGGGCGCACCCGGACAGTCGGACCGTTCGTGGTCGAGTTCTCACCGACTCCTTCTGATCGGCACAGCAGCATTGACCCTGCTGGTCCTGGGCGTGCAGGCGTTCGCGTCGTACAAGGGCTATCTCGGTCCGGTGGAAAGCCTGTTCGGTGACTACTTCCTCGTTCCCCGCTCCGCGACCATGCCTTGGGTGGGCCTCGCTCTCGCGCTCGTCGGACTGAACAACAAAGAACGCATCTACGCGGTATCCGCGGCCGTCGTGATCGACGTGGTCGTCGGCGCGATCCGCTGGTTCTCGGGTGGACCGCTGACGATGGGCACCGGCGGCACCTGGGTGCTGACGGCCATCGCGGTGTACGCGGTGTGGAAGTTGTCCGGTGAGCGTCGACTCAGCGTTCTGCACGGCGTCGCGCTGGGCGCGTTGCTCATCATCGCGGCCAAGGTTGCCGAGACGTGGCTGGAGATCACCATTCTCGTCGGCACCGACGTGTGGGACGAGTACGTGTTCCTCGCCGACCAGGCTCTCGGGAATCCGTCGTGGGTGATGGGCCAGATCGTCGACGCCATGGGCCCCGTCGGTGCAGCAGCCCTCGACTGGATCTACGTCGAACTGCCGGTCGCGGTGATCGTGGTTGCTCTCTATCAAGTACGTAAGGGATGGCCGTCGCATCACCTGCTGCGCACGTTCCTGCTCATCGGGCTGATCGGCCCGATCTTCTACGTCCTGTTCCCGGTGGTCGGCCCGGTGTTCGCCTTCGGTCCGCGTGGGTTCGGATTCCAGATCGGTGACTACTGGCCGAACATCGTGCCCAACTTCGACTTCGCATCACCGTCGTCGCTGCCGTTCGACGACGCCGCACCGCGAAACTGCATGCCGAGCCTGCACACCGCGTGGGCAGTCGCGCTGTTCATCCACTCGCGCAGCGGGCCGTGGTGGATTCGCAGCCTGGGATCGTTCTGGCTCGTTGCGACCCTGACCGCGACGCTCGGTTTCGGATTCCACTACGGCGTCGACCTCATTGCCGGTGCCGTCCTGTGCTTGACCCTCGATGCGGCGCTACGGGATCCGGAGCGAGGCTGGGGGTGGTTCCGAGTGCGTCTGTTGATCGGTGGCTCGGCACTACTCGCGGGATTGTTGCTCTCGTACCGGTTCGCTGCGGTGCAGATGGCCGAGTACCCGGCGATCTTCGGGCCGCTGCTGATGGCTGTCCTGGTTCTGATGTCGGTGGCGTACTTCGCCACCTTCTTCGCCCGCCCCGGCACTGCTCTTGCGGTGTGGGGCGAGCGCGACGGCGAGTGGGATGCCGTTACAGGAGAGAGTCCGGGTCTTCCAGCTCGTTGATCTTCATGAGGTCGTCCTCTTCGCGCTGTTCGCGGTAGGCGACTCGGCCGACGCTGTGCGCGATCACGGGCGCCGTCAGCAGCGTGAAGATGCCCACCAGGACCAACATCCAGATGTCGACGCTCCCACGAAGCAGGAACACGGCGCCCATCAGGACCAAGATCAGTCCGACCACCTGAGGTTTCGTGGCCGCGTGCATACGCCGCAGAGTGTCGGGGAAGCGAACGATTCCCACCGCGGCGGTCAGCGCGAGCAGCGCGCCGAGGAAGATGGAGATGGCCCCGATCGTGTCGAGGATGTTGCCGATCACTGGTCACTCACCCGGAAGCGCGCGACGGACACCGAACCGATGAAGCCGACCAGCGCCAGCGCGACGATCGCGGGAACGATGGTCGTGTCTTTGCTGTACGCGGCCCAGACCGCGAGTCCACACATCGAGACCGCGATGATCGTGTCCAGGGCGACGAGGCGGTCGAGTGAGCTCGGACCGTCGAGCAATCGGAACGTGGTCAGTACGGCGGCGATCAGCAGAATCACTCCGGAAATGATCAAGATTGTGGTGATGAACCCGTTCATGGTTGGTCCTCCTGCCGGGGTGCATCGAATTCGTAGTCGCGCTGGTGCCATGGGCTGGGTTGCCAGTCCGAATCACGTTCGAACGACGCGATGAACAACCGCTCGAGGTCCTCCACCGAGCGGTAGAACGCGCTGACGGCTTTCTGCGAGCCGACGTCGAGCACGTGGACGTAGACGATGCGTCGGTTCTGGTCGATCTCGAGAACCATCGTGCCGGGGATCAGGTTGAGAACGTCGATGCACAGCGTGAGAACCAGGTCGGACTTGATCCCGAGTTGGTACCGCAGAACTCCGGTGACCGGCGGCGGCGACGGACGGATCGCCAGCCACGCGACCTGGATACTCGACTGGATCGCGTAGTACACGATCATCCACAACAGACGCAGAATCGACAGCAGATGTACCCGACCCTCGACCGGTACGCGGGGGAGGGGAAGCAGGACCATGATGATCAGGCCGACGGCGAGTCCGCCGAAGATGTTGCCGAAACTGATGTTGCCCCACAACAGGATCCATACGACCATCAGCCACAGCAGGATCCCGACGCGGAGTACCTGTTCGCGTTTCATCGCGGAGCCTCCTCGGTATTCGGGACGTCGGTGTTCGGGGCCTCGGTATTCGGAACGGCTGCGGGGTCGTCTGCAGCGACGGGAGCTTCGTCGACCGGCACGGGCCGGTGGTTGCCGAGAACCGCGTCGATGTAGATGGACCGGTCCTGCAGATCCTTCGCCGCTCTGTCGCTGATGTCGATGATCCGGCCCGCGAACACCGTCAGTGCCAGACCGACGATGACAAGTCCGACCGTCGGAATCAGCATGAAGAGCGGAATCTTGCCGACATCCTCGCGGTCGACGAACGCGATGTCCTCTTCGGACTCGTCGATCAACGCTGACGGGCTGACGTCGGCGAGGTCACCTTCGGGCGCGTCGGCCCGGGCTCGCCAGAAAGCCTTGGTCCACACGCGGGCGACGGCGTAGAGCGTCAGCAAGCTGGTGATCGTGCCGCCGGCAACGAGGATCCAAGCCAACGCGCTGGCGTCGGCCGCACCGGCCTGAAGGAGCGCGACCTTGCCGATGAAGCCCGAGAACGGCGGGATACCGCCGAGATTCAGCGCCGGGATCAGGAAGACGATCGCGAGGATCGGGCTGGCCGCCGCCAGACCGCCGAGACGGCGCAGCGACGACGACCCGGCTTGTCGTTCGATCAGACCCACGACGAGGAAGAGCGTCGTCTGCACGATGATGTGGTGGGCGACGTAGTAGATCGCGCCGGACAGCCCGGACGTCGTGGACAGTGCGATACCGAAGATCATGTAACCGATATGGCTGACCAGTGTGAACGAGAGCAGACGTTTGATGTCGCTCTGCGCGATGGCACCCATGATGCCGACCACCATCGTGAGCAGGCCGCACACCATCAGTACGTTGTCGAGTTCCCCTTGCGGGAACAGCAGTGAATGCGCGCGGATGATCGCGTACACACCGACCTTGGTGAGCAACCCGGCGAAGACGGCGGTGATCGGTGCGGGCGCGGTCGGATACGAGTCCGGTAGCCACGCAGACAGCGGGAAGACCGCGGCCTTGATGCCGAACGCCACGAGAAGGACAGCGAAGATGGCGGTTCGTGTGCCCGGCGGAATGTTGTCGAAGCGCAGGGCCATGTCGGCCATGTTGAGGGTGCCGGTCGCCGCGTAGGCGAAGGCGATGCCCGCCAGGAAGATCAGCGAGGACACCATCGAGACCATCACGTACGAGACACCGGCCCGGACGCGGTCGGCGCTGGCACCGAGCGTCAGGAGCACGAAACTCGCAGCGAGCAGAACCTCGAATCCGACGTACAGGTTGAAGAGGTCACCGGCGAGGAACGCGTTGGAGATACCGGCGGTCAATGCGAGATAGGTCGGCAGGAAGATCGAGACCGGCTGGGCCTCGCTGCCGTCGCGAATACCCTGACCGATCGCGTAGATCATGACGGCGAGCAACACCACCGACGAGACCACGAGCATCATCGCCGAGAGACGGTCGACCACGAGTGTGATGCCGATGGGGGAGTCCCAGCCGCCGACCTGAACGGCCGTCGTACCGTCGCGGTCGGCGAGGTAGAGCAGCAAGCCCGACACCGCGACGACGCCGACGAGCGCGATCAGTGTGATCACGCGCTGGAAACGAGGACGTCGGCCGACGACCAGCGTCGCAGCAGCGGCCAGCATCGGGATCAAGACGGGCAGGGGCGCAAGGGCTCCCATCAGGTTGTCCGAGATGGTCATGCGCCTCCACCTCCCTCGATCTTGGTCTGGCGAGCGTCTTTGCGCCGCTTCTCGGATTCCTTCTTACGAGCAAGGTCGGTGGCCCAGTCGGGTACCGGTTCGTCCTCGAAGTCGCCGTCGTGGAGGTCGTCGTAGCATTCGATGTCCTCGAGGTTGACCAGTTGTTCGAGGGGAATAGGGTTGCCGTCCTTGTCGAATGCGTCGCCGCCGATGCTCGGGGCACCGGTGACCGGGTCGTCGGAGCGGTCGTGGTCGGGAGCGTCGGCAGGCAGGCGACGCTTGAGAACCTTGGTGTCCTCGGGATCGTCCTCGACGGCGTCGGCGGTGTTGATCTTGTAAGACCGGTACGCCAGTGCCAGAACGAAGCCGGCGATACCCATCGTGATCACGATCGCCGTCAGGATCATGCCCTGGGCGAGCGGATCCGCTATTTCCTCGTGGACCGAATCTCGGCCGACGATGGGCGGATTCCCGTCCGATCCACCGACGGTCAGGATCAAGAGGTTGATGGCGTTGCCGAATAGAAGTAGACCGAGCAGCATCCGAGTGATGCTTCGTTCGATCAGCAGGTAGACACCGGCCGACGTGAGGACGCCGATCAGCATCAGCATTCCGATGTTTGCGCTCATGGTGCTTTCACCTCGATTTCTGCGTCGAGGCGGGCGCCGAGACTTCGGAGTACGTCCAGGACCAGGCCGACCACGATGAGGTAGACGCCCAGGTCGAAGAACAGTGCGGTGACCAGTTTGACGTGGCCGATGAGCGGGAGTGTGAACTCGAAGACGGCGGACGAGAGCGCCGGGGCGCCGAGGAACAGCGACACCAGGGCGGTGCCCGCGGCCAGCGCCAAACCGAGGCCGAGAATCTTGCCCGCGTCGATGGGTACGGCTTCACCGAGTTCGTAGCGTCCGCCGGCGAGGTACCGAAGTACCAGCGCCAGGCCCGCCGTCAGGCCTCCGGCGAAACCGCCACCGGGGGCATTGTGACCGGAGAAGAAGAAGTAGATCGACAACACCATGATGGTCGGGAAGATCAACCTCGTGGTGACCTCGAGAACCAGCGAACGGTGTCGAGGATCGATGAGGTCTCCGCCGCGCAACCACGTCGTGTCCGAGTTGGCAGCTGCCTTGTCGACGATGACGGAGGGGGCGTCCGCGACGCGCGGCGCGATACCGAACCGGCGGTTGCGGAAGACGAGGCTGGCGACGCCTGTCGCAGCTACCAGCAGCACCGAGATCTCACCGAGGGTGTCCCATGCGCGGATGTCGACGAGTAGGACGTTGACGACGTTCTTGCCGTTGCCCAGGTCGTAGGCAGCGTCGGGAAGCAGCTCGTAGATCGGACGAGTGTTTCGGGCATTGGTCGCGAAGGCCGCGATGGTGGTGACGGTGATACCGACGGCGATGGCGAGTGCGGCACGCGGCCACTTGAAGCCGATCGCCTTGCTCTCGTCGACTTCGGCGGGGAACTTCCGGAGAACGAGCACGAAGATCACCAGTGTCAGTGTCTCGACGAGGAACTGGGTCAGCGCGAGGTCGGGTGCGCCGTGCAGCGCGAACAACACGCCGCAGCCGTAGCCGGTGAGTCCGACGAGGATGACGCTGGCGAGTCGGTTGCGCATCAGCGTCGCGGCGATGGCGGCCGAGATCATCATCAGCGCGATAGTGAACTGGATGGGTGAATCCCACATCCGAAGGTCGACTCCGCCGCCATCGGTGTCGATGATCAGCAGGAACAGCGGCACAACGACCAGCGTCGCGAGAATCGTCGACTGTGTGCGAGGGAGCGAACCACGCTGAGTGGCACCGGTCAGGCGCATCGAGATGGTGTCCATGCCGCGCAGGGTCGCGTCGTAGATACGGTCGGCGTTGCCGAGCGGCGGGTGCTCGAAGTGCAGTCGGCTGATCTGACGCTGCGCGATGTAGAGCGCGATGCCGCCGGCGATGACGATGCAGGTGAGCAGCAGCGGAGTGTTGAATCCGTGCCACAGCGCGAGGTGGTAGTCGGCGTGCGGTCCGGGGGCCAGCGTGGTGGAGTACGGCGTCAGCAGCTTCTCGAGCTGGGGCGAGAGAATGCCGGCGGCCAGACCGAGAACAGCGAGCAGGCCTGGCGCGAACAGGAACAGCCAACCCGGCTTGTGCATCTTGCTCACGGCTGGGCTCGGCTTGCTCAGGGTCTTACGTCCGAAGGCGCCCCAGATGAAGCGGACGCTGTAGCCGACGGTGAGGATCGAGCCCAACACGATCACCGTGACGACGGCGATGGACGACCAGTGGCCGAGCGCGTTCGTTTCGAGCACCGATTCGAGTGCGGCTTCCTTGCCGACGAATCCGAGTAGCGGTGGCAGACCGGCCATGCTGGCGGCAGCGAGGCTCGCGATGATCGCGAGAGCGGGTGCCGCTTTACCCAGGTGAGCAAGTTTGCGCAGGTCACGGGTGCCGGTCGTGTGATCGATGATGCCAACGACCATGAAGAGTGCGGCCTTGAACATCGCGTGCGCCACGACCATCGTCATGCCGGCCAGGGCGGCGTCACGCGTGCCGATGCCGACCAGGACCATCATGAAGCCGAGTTGGCTGACCGTTCCGAAGGCGAGGACGAGTTTGAGGTCGTACGCGCGCATGGCTCGCCAACCGGCGAGGATCATCGACAGCAGACCCAAACTGATGATGGTGATGCGCCACGGCGGCGAATCGGCGTACCCGGGAGCCAGGCGCGCGACGAGGTAGATACCGGCCTTGACCATTGCAGCAGCGTGAAGATAACCGCTGACAGGGGTTGGCGCGGCCATTGCACCGGGAAGCCAGAAGTGCAGGGGCACGATTGCCGATTTGGAGAGCGCACCGATCAGGATCAGGACGATCGCGACGGACGGGAGCCACCCCGTCGGCGGGTTCGCGACCAGTTCGGACAGGTTGTAGCTGCCGCCGACCTGGCCGAGGATGATCATGCCGACCAACATCGCCAGACCACCCGCGGTGGTGACCAGCAGTGCCTGGGTCGCGGCGCGGCGGCTGGTGGCGCGTTCGGCGTAGTGACCCACGAGCAGGAACGACAGGACCGTCGTCAGTTCCCAGAACACGTAGAGAAGCAGCATGTTGTCGCTGGTCACTAGCCCGAACATGGCACCCGCGAAGGCGACCATCTCGGCGGCGAAGATACCGAGTCGAGGTTCGTCGTCGGTGAAGTAGCGGGCGCAGTAGACCAGGATGAGCGTGCCGACACCCAGGACGAGCACGGCCATGATGGCCGAGAGCGCGTCGAACCTGAAGTCGATGTCCATCGACAGCCCTGGAACCCAGGTGATGTGCAGCGTCTCGACGGTGCCCCATTTGTCGATGACCCAGCCGAGGCCGGCGAGGGGGACTATCGCGAGGGGGAAGAAGCCGTTTCGCCCTAACCTGCGCACCACAAGCGGAGCCAAGAGGGCGGCAACGGCATGGGCAAGCAAGATAGCGAGCAAAAGGCACTCCGTCGTGTTGTCAGCGGGCGGCGGGGTGTCCGAACAAAATCGAACCTATCGGATTAACGAGACAATTCACCTTGTCGGAGAGGTTGTCTTTGCGTACATATTACCGGGCGTGGCAGTTTCGATGTGCAGCGAGTCGATTCGGACATCATCGGCACTCGCTGATACACGTAGGTTGGACGACGTGAATTCGTCGACACCCACCACGATCATCCGTACCGCTGCCCTTGCACACATTCGTGACCGCAAGCTGATCCAGACCCGCTCCGTGGGCAAGACGGCGTTCTACATGGCCGGCGGAAAGATCGACCCGGGGGAGACGCCCGAGCAGGCACTGCACCGCGAAATTCGGGAGGAACTCGACGTCGATCTGGTCGACGGGACGGTCACGTTCCTCGACGTCTTCGAGGCTCACGCTTTCGGACATTCCGCGGACACGGGCCTGCACATGAGTTGTTATCTGGCGGAGATGGCCGGAGACCCGCACCCGACCAGCGAGATCGCCGAGTTCCGCTACTTCACGCTCGCCGAGTACGCAGCGATGGACGAGGTGGCGCCCGGATCGCTCAAAGTGTTCCATCGCCTGGCGTCGATGGATCTGATCGACTGATCGGCGGAGGAACGGATCGATTGATCCGCCCCAATCGGAGACTCACGTAGGCGCAGACGG
The DNA here is from genome assembly GCF_001942025.1 of Rhodococcus sp. YL-1. NCBI lineage: Bacteria > Bacillati > Actinomycetota > Actinomycetes > Mycobacteriales > Nocardiaceae > Rhodococcus > Rhodococcus sp. YL-1. The sequence continues at coordinate 1,594,569 of NZ_CP017299.1, forward strand.
CCACGATGATCAGCGCCACGGCGTCGAGTATCAGAATGTCGGTCGAGATTTCGAACGGGCCGACCGTCGTGATGCCGTTGAAGGGCTTGTTCTCGTCGAGCGGCGTGTACGCCGTCCATCCGTAGTCGAACTGCGGATAGACGAGCAGGGCCAGCGCCGTCGGGCCGAAGATGACACCGAGTCCGACGAGTGCTCGCGACGCTCCGGTCCGCGGTGGCTCTCGGTACATCGCGCTGGCGATCGCGTATGTGACGACCGCAGCGGTGAAGGCGACAAGAAGATCGCTGATCGTGAGAACGTCACCGATCTTCGGCGACGGCGACGTGGCGTAGCTGACGATCCCGGCGACCGTGACCGTCAGGAGCAATCCGTAGCCGACGACTCGCGAGGGAGCGATCGCGCCGATCGCTGCCGCGGCGACGATGACGAGTCCGATCACGACGGCGGTGGAGGCGGGGGTTTTCGACCATTCCATGGCTTCGGTTGCGGGACGGTTCGCCGAGACCGCCGCCAGAGTTGCGACGGCAGCGGTACACATCAGCAGGATTCGACTGCCGTCGCCCAGCACCCGCGCGCAGATCACCGTGATCACCAGCGCGACGAGTAGTAGAGGCACCGCCGCCGTGACGGTGGTGATCTCGAACCACCAATTCGCAGCGACCCCGAAGAGAGTGAGCACCGCCGCGATAGTCACCGGTCGAACGGCCATCCGTTCCTTGGGGTGGTCCTTGTCGAAGTCGTGGAACCAGAACGCGGCGACGCAGGCGGCGGCCAAAGCGAGCGCGAGCAGTGTTGCCCCCAACACTGGTGGTTGAAACTGGTTGGTGTTGTCGGCGATGTAGTCCGCGTACCGCCGAGGAATAGCGTCTTCGTCGAGGAGTGAATCCGAGACATGCACGGCAACAATCGTTCCCGCGACGGAAGCGGCTCGGACCCGGGGAGCGGCAGCAACCGTGACCGCGCCGACAGCGACTCCCGCACCCACGGGTGAGAGTGCCTCGAAGTTGTGATCGTAGAGCCCGGGCAGTTCGAGTAGGAGTCCACCGAAGACCGTCATGGCCGCGGTCCGCAAGCGGCAGCGGGCCATCATCGCGGCTGTCCCGACCGCGACGACAGCCAGAACGCCGGCGCCGATCGTCGAGATCGACCAGAACCTGTCGCCCGTCGAAATCGACGTCGACTGGCTGTTCACGAACGGTGCCAAGGCGACGACGGTGACGACGAATGCCGTCACACCACTCAGCGCGACGAGCAGCGTCCTGCGGGCGATGGGCACTGCTCCAAAATAGTCAATCCGGTACCAGTTGCACCGCAATAGCAGGTCTCAGTCCGGTGACGGTGTGTCAGTCGACTGGCTCCGGTTCGATCCGAGATTCCGTGGTGTCGAAGGGTGGATGGGACCGTCGGAGGATCGCTGCACCGCAGAAGCCGATGATCAAGGCGAAGAGGATTGCAGCGCCGACGGTCTGAGGGGTGACGTAGTCGATGGTGATGCCTATTCCGCGTCCGAATAGTCCTCCGTTGGCGCTGACGTGCGCCGGGATGGGAAGTTCCATCAATCGCTGAATGTCTGCCGCTGTCAACTCTGGCGGCGCGGTGAGCTGATCGGTGAGAATGGCGATCGACGAGAAGGTCATTGCGGCAAAGGGAATGGCGAGTCCGAGTGTGGCGTCGACCAGGCTGCCGGGAGCCAGGGCACCGAACAGCAATCCGGCGGCGAGACCCAGCGAGGCGATCTTCAGTGCGATTGACCAGACACCGTGCGTGGAGTCGAAGGGCAGTAGTTCTGACAGCGGTACCGCAACGAGAACGGCGATGGGAACGAGGTTTGGCACCTGCTTGTGCAGTCGCAATCCGACGGCGACCGGCAGGGCTGCGAAAAGCACCAGTACCCAGGGGGACTTCAGGTCTCCCCAGTGGCCGGAACCCTTCGCGATGTCGACGAACAGCGGAGCCGACGCAGCGGCCAGAGCGGTTGCGGCCCAGAGGAACTTGCCACCAGCACCGGAGGTGTCGCCGAGACGGTAGGCGGCGATCCATGTCAACGCGAGCGCAGCGCCCGCTGCCAAGACCATGACGATCCAGGCAGTTGCCTCGGACGCGTACTGCTGGCGATCGATCACGGCGCCGAGCACTCGATGCCCGATCGCCAGCGCGGCGATCACCACGAGCGCGATGCGGATTTCGCCCGCGTCGGGCTTGCGGATCCGGAAGCCGGATTGCGCGGTCACTGCACAGGCGATTGCTGCTGCGGCCGTGGCGCCGATCAGCCACCACGACGGCTCACCTACCGAAGACGTACTCATTCGGCCCGTCCCGCCGGCGAACGTGCGAACCGCGAGGAAGGCGGCAAGCACGCCGAGGAGGGTGGCGTTCTTCGTGGCGGTGCGATCCCAACTGACGGCAACCACACAACCCAGAATCGCGCCGGCTGCAACACTTTTGACGATGATCACGGCGATCAGCAGGTCCAGTGACGCAACCTCGGGCACGACTGTCCGAATGATCGCGATGACGGCGACCCCGACGGTGATCGCGATCCAGGCTGCCCGACGGGAGCCGCGACGCTGTGAGAGTGCGCAGGCAAGTACGGCAACCACGGCGCCGAGCCCGACAGCAGTCGGTCCACTGCTGATCCAGCGATCTACTTCCGACGGGGAGGCCACGATGGCCCAGTCACGGACAACCGGATTGGTCAGGGCCAGCGCCGCGAGTATCCCGGACAGGAGCGCAGCGACGGTGGTGAGGATCGCTCGAAGATCGAGTGGCATCGGGCCAACCTATCGCGGCGCCGCGACATCGGTCGTGGGCGGCGTGAGTGCCGGAAACCAGATGTCGGTGAGAACGTCTGCTGCGACGTCCGCGCCCGCGGTGATCGCGCCCTGTTCCGCCCAGCGAATGAAGAAGCGCTCGACCTGTGTCAGCAGGAGTTCGACCCGGAGTTTCGCCTCGTCGTGTCGGCTCTGCGGCCAACGGGCGAGGTACGACGGCATCGCGTTGGGCAGTGCAGAGATGCCTTCGCGGGCCAGTGTGCGGAACTCGGGTTCGAGGACCATGGCCTCGTCCCACGCCCGCATCATGTGGTGGTGATCGCGGCACCAGTCGAGAGCGCGGTTGATCCAGCCGGCGAATTCTTCGCGCGAACCGGAATCGAGTACGTGGTCGAGATCCTGGAATATGGCGAGGGTGCTGGATACGACGGTGTTCGAGCCGAGCGCCTTGAGGATGTCGATCTTTCCGGGAAAGTGCAGGTAGAAGGTGGCTCGGCTGCAACCGACCCGGCCGGCGATGTCCTCGACGGTGACAGCCGCGTATCCGCGTTCGGTGAAGAGCGCGCCGGCGGCATCCACGAGGTCTGCGCGGGTTCGCTGCTTCTGCTTCTCTCGCAGCGTCAGTCTGCCGGAGGTATCTGTCATTACCAGGATCCTAGTGCCGCGGGGGCTCTCACGGGTCAGTTGCACGAGACTCTCCGTCTTTCACTTGACAGTCCGTTAGTGAAAGCTACTCTGTGGTGTAGCGCACATTCGACCGATCAGAGGACGCCATGACCATCTCGGACACAACACGCACGCCTGACCTGCCGGCCGGATTCGACGTCACCGATCCTGCTGTCCTCGGGGAGCGGATCCCTTTCGAGGAATTCGCCGAACTGCGTCGCAACGCACCCGTGTGGTGGTGTGAGCAGCCGCCGACGGTCGGTGGATTCCAGGACGAGGGCTACTGGGTGGTCTCGCGTCACGCTGACGTCAAAGAGGTCAGCCAGCGCAGCGATGTGTTCTCGAGCTGGGAGAACACCGCGATCGCGCGTTTCGCCGACGACATGCCACGTGAGGCCGTCGAGATGCTCCGGCATCTTCTGCTCAACAAGGATGCACCGGAGCACACCAAGCTCCGCAAGCTGATTTCGAAGCTGTTCACGCCTCGCGCGATCAACGGCATGCGCGACGAATTGGACCGTCGTGCACGGAGCATCGTCGACACCGCTGTGAGCGAAGGCCCGGGCGACTTCGTGACGCAGGTTGCCAGCGAGCTGCCGCTCCAAGCGATCGCGGATCTGATCGGTGTACCGCAGGACGATCGGGACAAGCTGTTCAAGTGGTCCAACGAGATGATGGGCTACGACGACCCGGAATATCAGGGTGATCCGGCAGTCGCGTCCACCGAGGTCCTCGGATACGCGTACCAAATGGCAGACGCGCGTCGTACCTGCCCGGCAGACGACATCGTCACCACTCTGGTCCAGGCCGACATCGACGGCGACTCCTTGAGCCCGGAGGAGTTCGGGTTCTTCGTGCTCATCCTGGCGGTCGCAGGGAACGAGACCACTCGCAACGCCATCACGCACGGAATGATCGCGTTCCTGGACAACCCCGAGCAGTGGGAGCTGTACAAGAAGGAACGTCCCAAGACGACGGCCGACGAGATCGTCCGTTGGGCGACACCCGTCACCGCCTTCCAGCGCACCGCGCTCGCGGACACGGAATTGGCAGGAGTGTCGATCAAGAAGGGGCAGCGCGTGGTGATGCTGTACAGCTCCGCGAACTTCGACGAGGACGTCTTCGAGAACCCGATGACGTTCGACATCACTCGTAACCCCAATCCGCACTTGGGCTTCGGCGGAACGGGCGCGCACTTCTGCATCGGTGCCAACCTCGCTCGTATGGAGATCGACTTGATGTTCAACGCGATCGCCGACAACGTCCCGGACATCACCAAGATCGGTGATCCGCGCCGTCTGCGCTCGGGTTGGATCAACGGCATCAAGGAGTTCCAGGTCGATTACAAGAGCACAGGCTGCCCGGTCGCTCACTAGAGTCGGTAGGTGAGAGGTACACCCCACGATCTCGAGGAGCCACCGCATGACTTCGATCAACGACAAGGCAACTGCTCTATTGGCGTTGCACCAGCCAGGTAATCCGGTCATTCTCCCGACGGTGTGGGACGCGTGGTCGGCGAATCTTGCGGTGGCTGCCGGTTTTGCAGCCCTGACGGTAGGCAGTCATCCGGTTTCCGATTCCATCGGCAAGCCGGACAACGAGGGCATCACCTTCGATGAACTTCTGCACCGGATCAAGCAGATCACCGGTGCGGTCGACGCCCCGATCTCGGTGGACATCGAGGGTGGTTACGGGCTCGAGCCGGCAGTTCTCATCGACGGGTTGATCGATGCCGGCGCTGTCGGACTCAACATCGAGGACACCGTTCACAGTGAAGGCGGACGCTTGCGCGAGGCGCAGGAGCACGCCGACTTCGTGGGTGGGCTTCGTCAGGCCGCCGACGCAGCCGGAGTTCACGTTGTCGTCAACGCGCGCACCGACCTGTTCGTGAAGCAGGTCGGTGACGAGTCCGATCGCGTCGATCGCGCCATCGCACGCCTCAAGCTGGCGGCCGACGCCGGCGCCGACGTTCTCTACCCCGTCGGGCGGCATGACGACGCGACCCAGCGCCGCCTGACGTCCGAGCTCCCACTTCCGATCAATGCGATCGGAATCCCGGACCAGGACGACCCGGCAAGTTTCGGTCCGCTCGGAGTGGCACGTGTGAGCTTCGGTCCGTTCTTCCAGATGGCATTGGCCAACCGTGCGAACGAGATCTTGGGACGCTGGAAGTAAGAATGCAGACACTGATGTCGCCCGGCCCGCTTCTCGACGATCGCGGACATTTGGTCGAGACGGGTTGGGCCCCATCGGAGATTCGCAAGTATCGACGCTCTGCGATCACCGCTCCCAAGTTCCGGATCAAGGAGTGGGACTACTACTGCGTTCTCACTGCGGATTACGGCATCGCGTTGACCGTCGCCGACAACGGGTACATGGGCTTGCTCGGAGTCTCCTGGCTCGATTTCCGAACACCACACGAGATCACCGAAAACGTGATGCTGCCGTTCCCGATGGGAAGGCTCGGTCTGCCCGAAAGCGCGGACGACGGTGATGTGGTGGTGTCGAAAGGTAAAGCTCGCTTCGAGTTTCGCCATGTGGACGGTGGGCGCCACCTGATTGTCGACTACCCGGCTTTCGACGGTGGGCGAGGCCTTCATGCCGATTTGTTCCTGGCGAGTCCTGCCGATGACCGGATGGTGATCGCCACACCGTTTCCGAAGGCGTCCCGTTCGTTTTACTACAACCAGAAGATCAACTGCCTGCCCGCTGCCGGGACCGTGCGAATCGGGAGCGACGACTTCACATTTCGCTCGGAGGACTCGTTCGGCGTTCTCGATTGGGGCAGGGGAGTCTGGACTTACGACAACACCTGGTACTGGGGTTCTGCATCCGGACTGGTGAACGGCGAGCGGTTCGGATTCAACATCGGGTACGGCTTCGGCGATACTACGGCGGCCAGCGAGAACATCGTGTTTGTCGGAGGGCGGGCACACAAACTGGACAGGATCGACTTCGGCATCCCGCAGGGAACGTACGACGGCGCTCCGTGGAACTTCTCGAGCAACGATGGTCGCTTCGAGATGACTTTCGAGCCGATCATCGACCGTGCCGCGACTTTCGACGTCGGGGTGCTGCGTTCGATTCAGCATCAGGTGTTCGGAAAGTTCTCCGGCACAGTAATCCTCGACGACGGTACCTCCGTGGTGGTTCGAGATCTCCTCGGATTTGCCGAGGAGGTTCGGAACCGCTGGTAGGCCGTACGTCTCCGCGAAGATGGCGGAACGCAGCATGAGCACCGGGGCATGATCGTGCCCCGGTGCTCGCGTCTCGAGTTGTTTCACTTCAGGCTGCTGTCGGTGGGCTGTTCCCGCCGATCGGCTGCTGATACGGATCGATCGACATCGGTGGATAGAACACCGATTTGCGATCCGGCCCGATCTCCACCCGCCACTCGGTGTGGTGCATCGTCCGATGATGATGACCGCACAACAAGATCAGATTGTCGAGATCTGTTGGGCCACCATCGTTCCAGTGAACAATATGATGAGCATCGCACCACCCCGACGGTGTCCCGCATCCCGGAAACGCACACCCACCATCACGAACCGCCAACGCCCGCCTCTGCGGCACCGTCGCTGTTCTCGCTTCCTTACCGCACTCGAGCGGAACACCATTCTCATCCAACAAAATCCGCGTCACGGTGCAGTCGCACGCCAACATCCGCGCGGTATCGATACTGATCGGACCTACCCAATCCGTCCACGCAAACCCGAGTTCATCGGTCGACGGCAGCAAGTCCTTCAACGCTTGCAGATCCGTCATGTCTTTCGCGCTGGCGGTGACCGTGATGTGCGGTTTCACCCCGCCCTCGATCGGGCCCAACCCCGCCCGCTCATACCGGCGCAACAACTCACAAAACCCGTCCGCACGCCGCAGCGCCGGCGTGCGGGCGTCCTTGACGCCGTCCTTCTCCGGCGTCGGCGCAGACAGGCTCGACAACAACGTGATCAACCGGGCCCCGTTCACAGCATCTAGGTCGCCCTTCACAGTTACTCTGCCGTACAGGCCTTTCGAGGCGTAGAACTCGTTACGTTCGGAATCTTCCCCGACCGGAACACCGTCGCGTTTGCCGTACTGCTTCTCGATCCGGCGGATCGCCGCCCGCACCGCATCACAATCAGCAATATTCTGCGACGCCAGGCCAAGCAGGATCCCGCGAGCCTTGTCCACATCCGCCAGGGTCATGTTCTTCGGCGGATGCTGACAAAACGACGCCACCTGCCGCGCCTTCAACGCATCCACATCACCGCGGTGAAACACATCCGCCACAACAGGTTCGAGCATCAACAACCGCGCCAACCCGACCAGCAGACTGCACTCACCGATCTCCAAATTCGTCGAACCATGCAACCACTGCGCGATCGCCCGAAAACCCTTCCCCCCGAGAACCTCACGGGAAAACATTTCCACGATCAACAACACCATCCGCGACTGCAACTCGTGCCGGGCACGCGCCAGATCGAGAACCTCACTCTTGAGGTCCTCACCATCCAGCTGCCACGCTTCCCGACTGTCCATGCTAAAAGTCTAATCGAACAAAGTTTCGAGCACAAGACTTGAATCTCGAAAACTGTTCCTATGCAATAATTTTCGACAATTCCGATTTTTGGGACTTTTCGGATCTTCATTCGATTTGCGGCAGGCAATCTCGACTGCCTCATTGCATGGACTCTGCTGACGCCGAGCACTCGGCATACATTCCGGCTTCATGTTGACGTGGACGAGGGCACTTGGACGCGTGGCCGCGCATGGGCTCTGTCGATTGCATTGGTTGCCTTGCCGTACTACCGCGACACGAACGAGCAGATCACGGCCTGGGCGAAACATGCGATCGCTCAGGTCGTTGACGACATCCGCACTGAACCCTGAGACCACCTGCGCCGTCTCCGGTTTCGCAACAATCCTTGGAACTCGAGCAGAGAAGGTTATCGGCCTTTGTCCACGGCGTTCGGCGACCGATCAGCCGATCGCGCTCAGGTCCCCGTACACCGTCCGGCCCTCCAGGACGGTGGCGAGCACCGTGATGTCGGCCAGCTCGGCCGGCTCGACGTCGAGGGTATTTGCCGACAGCACAACCAAATCCGCGTAGGCACCGGGAAAGATGGACCCGATGTGATCTTCGCTGAACAGCTGCCACGCGGCGTTGACCGTGTGGGCGCGCACTGCGGCATCCACGGGGATCCGTTCCTGGGGTGCCACGACGCGGCCGCTGGGCGAAAGTCTGGTGACGGCGTCCTGCATATTCCGTAGCGGATTGGCGGGGGTGACGGGACCGTCGTTGTGGAAGGTGAACCGTTGCCCGGCCGCGAGTGCAGATCCTGCTGCGGCCCAGACGGATCCGTATTCGGGGCCGAACAGGTCATCCACCAGAACGTCACCCCAGTAGTGCAAGTGGTCGATGAAGATGCTGACCGTGACGCCCAGTTCCGCTGCGCGGGCGAACTGATCCGGACGCATCGCGCCGACATGTTCGAGGCGCAACCGGTGATCGGGCCGGGGGTGCTCCTTCAGAAGCTGCTCCCACGCGTCGAGAACCATGGTGATCGCGTCGTCGCCGTGGGCGTGGCACGCCATCTGCCACCCCTTGGCGAAGTAAGCGGAACTGATGTCGTGGATCTGTTCGCCGGTGTAGTTGGCATGCCCGTGCGTGCAGGCGATCCCGAGCGCACGGGTGGCTTCGGTATCGAGATACGGGAAACTGGTGGCGATGTTGCCGACCCACGGCGAACCGTCGGACCAGACCTTGATGCCGATCTGGCGCACCAGGTCGTTTCCGTCGCCCGGCGACGCCTCGGTAGTGCGTGCGTCGTTGGACATTTCGTAGAGCCGCAGGCGGGTGGTGAGCAGTCCGGCGTCGGCTATTGCGGCCAGGGCGGGCCGCATCTTGGGGTCGAACGACAATTCGGCGATGGTGGTGATTCCGGCGGCGTTCAGTCGGGCGCATTCGGCCGCCACCAGTGCGGGGAAGTCGTCACCGATAGTGACTGCGTGGCCCGCGACTGCGAACACCGCAGGCATTTCGTACGCGGCTCCGTCGAGTGCGCCCGTCGCGTCGTGGCCGTACGATCCGCCGATCGGATCGGGGGTATCGCGGGTGATGCCGGCCTGCACTGCTGCCGCCGTGTTGAAATACGCGACGTGTCCCGAGTTGTGCATGATCACGAGGGGGTACTCCGGCGCTACGGAGTCCAGCCAGTCGATGGTCGGGTCGGGTAGGCCCTTCTGCAGCAACGGGTCCCAACCGTTCAGAGAAGCGCCGGCAGCACCTCGCGAACGAACAGTGTCGACGACGGCAGCAACTACGGCGTCCGCCTCGGCGATCGTGACAGGCCGGATGTCGACGACGTCAGGCCCGAGCACGATGGCTTCTTCCAAAGGGTGACCGTGTGGCTCGATGAACCCCGGCAGAACAGTGGCACCTCCGACGTCGACGACGCGGGTATCCGGCCCCACCAGTTCCTCGACGTCCGTGCGCGCGCCGACGGCTGTGATCCGGCCGCCCGTCACGGCGAGCGCCTGGGCGCGTGGTGCTTCCTCGTGCATGGTCACGATGTCGCCGTACAGAACCAGATCAGCAGCCATGGTCAGTCCTTATCGGTTGTCCGCGTACGCCTGTAGGTGTGCCACCTGCTCGGGATCGAGTGAGGGACGTACCTTCTCACGGGCGGTTGCCACGTCCGCGGCCGTCACGTCGGCCGCGTCCATGCTCCGACGCATGGCGGCGAGTGCAGCCTCACGCAGGAGAGCCGAGCAGTCTGCTGCCGAGTATCCCTCGAGATCGACGGCCAGAATGTCCAAATCGACATCTTCGGCGAGCGGTACCGACTTGCCGGAAGCACGCAGAATCGCTTTGCGGGCCTCCGCATCCGGCGGCGGTACGAATACGAGACGTTCGAGTCTGCCGGGGCGCAGGAGAGCCGGGTCGATCAGATCCGGTCGATTGGTGGCGCCCAACACCACGACGTCGCGTAGCGGTTCGACGCCGTCGAGTTCGGTCAGCAACGCGGCTACGACGCGATCCGACACCCCGGAGTCGGAACTTTGACCACGACGCGGGGCAAGGGCGTCGATTTCGTCGAGGAAGATCAACGAGGGCGCCGAATCGCGTGCGCGCTGGAACAACTCGCGTACGGCCTTTTCGGAGGCGCCGACCCACTTGTCCATCAGCTCCGCACCTTTGACGGCGTGGACGCTGAGGTGACCTGAGCTGGCAAGGGCACGAACGAGATACGTCTTACCGCAGCCGGGAGGGCCGTAGAGGAGCACGCCGCGGGGTGGGTCGACACCGAGGCGTGCGAAGGAGTCGGGGTGCTGTAGCGGCCACAGCACCGCTTCGGTGAGGGCCTGTTTGGTTTCGACCATGTCGCCGACGTCGTCGAGGGTGACGCTGCCGATCGACAGTTCTTCGGTACTCGAACGAGACAGTGGCCGAATCACTTCGAGGGCACCGACAAGATCTTCCTGCGTGATCTCCGGAGAATCACCGGATTTGGACGCCCGCGTCGCCGCTCGCAAGGCAGCTTCACGGCAGAGCGCCGCGAGGTCGGCGACCACGAATCCCGGTGCGCGCGAGGCGATGGCGTCGAGTTCGAGGGTTCCGGTGGGCACGCGGCGGAGCAGGAGTTCGAGCAACGCCTTGCGGGTTGCGCCGTCCGGCAGGGTAAGTGCGAGTTCTCGATCGCAGAGATCCTGGCCGCGAAGGCGCGCGTCGACGGTCTCCGGATGGGCGGAGGTCGCGACGAATGCCACGCCCGGGGTTGCGACGGCGCTGCGCAGTTGTTCGAGGATCAGTGCGGATACCGGTTCCGCGGTGGCCGGAAGCAGAGCGTCGATGTCACTGATCAGCAGTACACCACCGCCGCGCACGGCAGCAACGGCGTCGACGATTCGCTGCAGGCGGGTATTCGCCTCGGTGGCACCGACTCCCGGGCCGTCGAGTTCGACCAGTTTGCGCGAGGACAGGACCGAGCGGGCCAACGTGGCTTTGCCTACGCCGGCGGGGCCCGTGATGAGGACGCCGAGGTGCGGTGAGGCGCCGAGCGTACGGAGCAGTTCTGGTTCGTCGAGTGCCAGGCCGAGCCACTCGGTCAGCTTGGCTGCCTGCGCTTGCGCGCCGGCGAGGTGATCCAGCGGAACCGACGGTGCAGGCTCGATCGCGACGGCGGCCGGACTGGAAACAAGCGCACTCGGTGTCAGTGTGCCCGCCGAGCCGGAACCCCAGTTGACTGCCGAATTCGGCTGGACGCTGACCGGACCACCGGCAGGTTCGACGGCCGTGACGGTGAGCAGTTCGGATGTCCACGCGACGCCGAAGGTACGGGAAAGCGCTTGGGTGGCTTCGGAAGTGCTCGTACCCGGACCGAGATCGCGGGGGAGGAGCGAGACCGTGTCGCCGACGCTGACGACCTTGCCCAGAAGAGCTTGTCGCAGAACCGTCGAGCTGATCGAATTTGTCGCCATGGACGAGCCGGTGACGGAGACGGATCGCGCTCCGTACACCGTCACCGGACCGACCACGACGGAAGAGTTCTCGGTCAGGCCGACGTTCGACATGGTGACGTCGTCGAGAAGGATCGTGCCTGCCGGGGTTCCGGTGGGTGCACGGCCCGCGACGGTCGCGGTGCCGCGGGCTCCCATGAGTGCGATGGCATCCCATTCGCGGATGCCCAACGCCGCCAACGCTTCGGGGTGCAAGCGCACGACCCCGCGGCGTAGGTCGGCGGCAGAGGTGTTGAGTCGAACTGTGAGGGCGAGTTCCGGCGAAGTCACCTCTCGAGAGTACGTCGTGGACTAGCGGGGTCGCCGCAATCCGAGACGAGCGGCCGAGCGGCGGCCACCGACGTTGGGTTGGCGTCGGATCGCGCGGCGTTCGGAAGGCTTGATGTCCCAGGTTTCGGGACGTGCTGCCACCCACCGCTTCGAGTGCACGGCAAACGGGATGTGCACCAGGTAGATCGCGATGAGAACGATCAGCAGGATGTACGGGTAGGTGATGAGTGCGGCTGCAGCCAACGTCACCAGGACGAGCAGGCCGGCCGCCATGTGCGGCGGCACGGATACCGACTTCATCGCCAGCGTCGGGATGCGGCTGACGATCAGTGCAGCCGAGAAGAGCGTCCACACGATGACGACGAAGTGCGAAGACCACCAGCCGTCACCCCACTGAGCCGTCGCGGCCAGGGGAGTGAGGGCGATGAGTGCGCCGGCCGGAGCCGGAACGCCGACGAAGTACTCACGTGCGTACGCGGGGACGTCGTCGTCGTCGAGCAGAGTGTTGAAACGTGCGAGTCGCAACACGATGCTGACCGCGTAGATCAACGCGATGATCCAGCCGATGCTGGTGCCGTCCAGCAAGGTCACGTACAGGACCAGGGCCGGGGCGACGCCGAAGGAGATGGAGTCGGCCAGTGAGTCGAGTTCGGCGCCGATCTTGCTGGTGGCGTCGAGCAGTCGCGCGATGCGGCCGTCGAGTGAATCGAGGACGGCAGCTGCGCCGATCATCGCGAGCGAGGTACCGGGTTGTCCGTCGAGAGCGAATTTGACGGCGGACAGCCCGGCGCACAGCGCCAGGATGGTGATGACGGACGGCAGCAACCGCACCGCCTGGGTGCGTTTGGGCATCTTCGCGCCGGGTTGGGCTGCTCCCGGCTTCTTCACGGCTGACTTCATCTTCGGCGTCTTCACGGCAGTTGCGCGATAACTGTTTCAGCACCGATCGTGCGTTGTCCCGGCTCGACCAGGAGTGTGGTTCCGGCGGGGAAATAGGTGTCGACGCGTGAGCCGAAACGGATCAGTCCGTACGTGTCGCCGATCGGCAGGACGTCACCGACACCGGCGTAGCAGACGATGCGGCGTGCAAGCAGTCCCGCGATCTGGACAACCGCAACGTCGTGACCATCGGCGGTTTCGATCAGCATGCTGTTGCGCTCGTTGACCTCGCTGGCGTCGGCGAGATCTGCGGAGAGGAACTTGCCTGCCTGGTGAACGACCTCTTTGACCGTTCCACCGACAGGGCTGCGCTGGACATGCACGTCGAGAACCGACAGGAAGATGCTGACGCGCGGGCGCGGCTCGCTTCCGAGATTGAGCTCGGCGGGCGGAACGGCGTTGTCGACCAACGCCACCTCGCCGTCGGCGGGTGCGACGACGACGCCGATGCGGTTGGGCGGCACCCGGTGCGGGTGACGGAAGAACGTGGCGCATGCGGCGGCGGTGGTCAGACCGGCTCGGCGCACCCACTTACGGTTGCGGCCCAGAGCTGCAACTCCCAGCGGGGCCAGCACGAACGGCAGGCCGGCGGGATGAAGTGGCGGAATCGCATGGCGAACCAGATCGACGATATGTCCGATCCCGGTGGGTTGCGGGGTTCCGGGGGGTGTGGGTCGGCGTGCCACAGGCTCCTCTAACTACTCGGTAGGTCTTCTGCTGGTCGCACTGACAGTACGGGGCGGTAGAGCATCCATAGATTACGTGAACGCCTTCTCTCCTACAGGCTGTAGTGGCATCAAGTACGAGTAGTACCCGACACAGTCGCCGGTGCGTATCGCCAGCGGGAGCGTCGCACCGCTTACTCGGATCACCAGTTGCCGCCCCGGTTGGGCTGCGGCGGCGTCGCGCAGTCGCTGCCGGTCGACCAGTACTCGGAACTTCTCACGGGGATCTGTTCCGCCCGGATCCACCCGGGCACCACCGTCTTCGCCGACGCTGACGACGGCACTGTCCTCGGTGCCGTTGAGCAGGGCAGCAAGGTGGTCGCCGCTCAGTTCGACGGCGTTGTGGTGCTCGCGCAGGATTCGGTGATCAGGGAACTCTCCGTCCTCGATCAGGGGACTGGACACCTCACCTCCCGGATACGACGCAGTCACCGTGCGCGCGGAGAAAGTCAACGTCACGACGCCGGCGACGTCGCGTAACAATCGCGCGAAGGTGACGGGAACGACAGCGGACACCGTCAGAGCGGAGTGAACTTTCACCTCGGCGACCGCGAGCCGGAACTGATCAGTGGTGACAAACGCAGCGACGCCGTCGTGAATGTCGAGGTGGACGCCGCGAAGTATCGGGAACTCCGATTCCTCGTTCACTGCGAACAGCACGGCGTCGAGTGCGCGTCGTAGATCCCACGAGTCGATGTCCACGCCGCCGGAGGCAGGTAGCGAATCGATCAGCCGGTGAATTCGCCCCAGTTCGGCGCGGGCGTCGGCGAGACCGTCCTCGAGGTTGCGCAGATGGGCGTCCAGGCACGAATGCGGTTCCGGCCCGGTCAGGACGGCCATCATGTCGCGGATCGGAACACCGACGCGTCGCATACCGGCGATCATGCGGGCGTCGCGGAGCTGATCGTCGGTGTACCAGCGGTAACCGGTGTGCGGATCGACGGAATGCGGGACGAGCACGCCTTCCTTGTCGTAGAACCGCAGCGCGCTGATCGGGAGCGCCGACGCCCTGGACATCTCGCCGATCGTCAAGAGGGCGGAACTAGTGGTCACGGATCAATTCTGCCCGCAGTCGCTCGATAGCGCCCCTGATCATCCGGCCGTAACCGTCGTCGGCGAGTGTGCCGACCGACGCCTCGGCCTTCGTCAGATGCTCGACGGCCTCGGTGTCGCGTCCGAGTTTGCGGTAGTCGGCAGCCAGGTTGAGGTGCAGCGATGGATAGAAACCGGCGACCTGCAGCGATGCGTGGTGTTCCTGGGCTCGCGCGTCGGTCAACGAATCGGCAGCGTCGAGGGCGCGCAGGTCCCAGCAGAGCTCCTGAGCCGGGTCGTCTTGAACGTCGGCCATGTAGTGCGCGAGGGAGACGATGTGGAGCGCATCGGGGGCGGCGCTGATCTCTTCCCACATCTTCTCGAACGCAGAGCGAGCCCCGGCTCGATTGCCGGAGCTCGCCAATTCTTGTGCCTGCGCTATCTGTGTCATCACGGGATCCATGGAACGGATCCTGATGCCTCGACCAGGTCGAGGGTCAAGCAGAGGTGCGTGCAGCCGCCTCGGCCTCGCTCTTCACACGCTTCAAGGTGGCATTCATGCCTTCGACGAGCTCGACCTCGAAGTCGGCGTTTCCGCCCAGGACGGTCTTGACGAGGAACTGCGAGACCTTCGACGTTCCGGTGGGAGCCTCGCGACGCTCGGTCACTTTGGTGCCGGTAGCGGTCGGCTCGAGTTCGTAGGACCAGATCGTGCGGTTCTCCGCGATGCGGAACGCCACCGACTTGTTGGGCTCGAAGCGAACGACCTTCGACGACGTCGGCCAGACCAGCAGGCCCTTGCGGTTGACGTTGATCGTCTTGGCGCCCTCACGCACGGTCCCGCCGATTACCTTCATCACCTTGCACTGGGGGCTCCATTCGCCCATGCGCTGCAGGTCGGCGACGATTGCCCACACGTCCTGCGGTGATGCGTCGATGTCGATGCTTGCTTCGAGGGTGTTGGACACAGTCTCTCCAGTCGAGTTGATGCTACGTAAAGTTACAAACACTTTTGTCGATCGTAAGCGATCCGTCAATGGACCATGTGTGTCAGGTCACTGTACGGCCGTCCAACAGGGTCGTGCGGGAACACGCGCGGTGGTAGCGGACAATGGTTCGCGCACGTATGACGATCCATCCGACTGGAGTACCGAGAAGTGAACAGCGACGCCGCGACGCAGGATGGCCTCAAGCGAGGGCTGACAGCGCGCCATATCCGCTTCATCGCCCTCGGATCAGCCATCGGAACCGGACTGTTCTACGGCAGCGCCGAGGCCATCAAACGAGCCGGCCCGTCGGTGCTCCTGGCCTACCTGATCGGCGGTATCGCGGTCTACCTGGTGTTGCGAGCGCTCGGCGAGATGGCGGTCCGTAACCCGGTTTCCGGTTCGTTCAGCGAGTACGCGAACAAGCACCTCGGACCACTCGCCGGTTTCATGACCGGGTGGACGTACACGTTCGAGATGGTGATCGTGTGCCTCGCCGACGTCACCGCCTTCGGCCTGTACATGCAGTTCTGGTTCCCGGACGTACCGAGATGGATCTGGGTTCTGGCTGTCGTCTTCTTCATCGGCGCGATAAACCTGTTGAGCGTCAAGGTGTTCGGCGAACTGGAATTCTGGTTCACGCTCGTGAAGATCACCGCCATCATCGCGATGATCGCCGGCGGCATCGCGATCATCGTGTTCGGATTCGGCGTTCACGACACCGATGCCGGAATCAGCCACCTCTGGTCGGACGGCGGGTTCTTCGCGACGGGCTTCGGCGGATTCGTCGCGTGTTTCGCGATCGTCATGTTCGCGTTCGGTGGCACCGAGATCATCGGTATCACCGCGGGCGAAGCCGAGGATCCGGCGCAGACCATCAGGAAAGCCGTCAACACGGTCCCGGTGCGCATCATTCTCTTCTACATCTGCACCCTCGCCGTCATCATGGCGATCATTCCGTGGCAGACCATCAACTCCGACAACAGCCCGTTCGTCCAGATCTTCGAGAACCTCGGATTGGGAACGGCCGCATCGATCCTCAACATCGTCGTCATCACCGCAGCCCTGTCAGCCATCAACAGCGACGTTTTCGGTGCGGGTCGCATGATGTTCGGAATGTCGCATGCCGGCCAGGCCCCGCAGGTGATGAAGAGAGTCTCCGCCAACGGTGTTCCGTGGATGACCGTTGTCATCATGACCGTTGCCCTGTTGGTGGGAGTAGTGCTCAACTACCTGATCCCGGACCAGGTGTTCCTCGTCATCGCCTCGCTGGCGACCTTCGCCACCATTTTCGTCTGGATCATGATCCTGCTCTCGCAGTTCCGTTCCCGCGCTCAGATGAGTGCAGACGAAACAGCGGCACTGAAGTTTCCAGTGCCGCTGTGGCCGTACGGTCAGATCTTCGCGATCGTGTTCCTGGCTTTTGTCATCATGTTGCTCGGCGTCATCGCCGATACCCGAGTTGCGCTGCTCGTCGGCGCCGGATGGCTGGTTCTGCTGACGGGCGCGTACTACAAGTGGGTGAAACCGGCTGTCAGCGCAGCGGATCGAAGTGACTCATGACGGTCGGCGTCTGAGCACCGGTCATCGAGTCGGCCACCATCTTTCCCGTCAACGGACCCAGAGCGATTCCCCACATCCCGTGACCACCGGCGACGTGCACGCGCGGCGAGCGCGTGGCTCCGATCAACGGCAAGCCGTCGGTAGTGCACGGTCGTGATCCCACCCATTCCTCTTCCCGCGCAGTCCAGTCGATGCCGCTGAGCATCGGCTTGGCCGCATCGATGATCGCCTGCACGCGGCGCGGGTCCAGCGGCGCGTCAGGGCTGCGGAATTCCATCATTCCGGCCACTCGGAAGCGATCGTGCAACGGAGTGCATGCGACGCGCTGGGTGGGGAAATACACAGGGTTCTTGGGGAGGTGCTCAGGCTTGACACTGAAGCTGTATCCGCGTCCGGCCTGCACCAGTTTGCGCACACCGAACGGTGCAGCGAGCTTGTTCAAGCGGGCACCGCTCGAGATGACCACGGCGTCGCCGTCGCGTGAATCACCGTGTGCACTGCGAACAGTGACTCCGCCGACCCGATCGTCGATCTGCGTGACGTCGAAACCGCTGACGATTTCTCCACCGCGTTCACGAACCGCGTCCGCCAACGAGTTCACGAACAACGGGGGATCGATGAAACGCTGATTGCGCAGGCGCAAACCGGCTTTCACACCCTGGCCGAGTGAAGGCTCGAGCGAATGAATCGCGTCGTAGTCGAGGAGGTCGAAGTCGACTTCTCCGCCGGCAGCTTCGACGTGGTGGAACTCGTCCACCAAGGTCTGTCGGTCCTTCTCGGACGCAAACGCGGCGAGGAAAGGATCGGCCAGGCGCGTCAGCTCTTTGACGCCACCGTCGGCGAGTTCGTCGTACGCGCCCAAGGCTGTTCGGTTGACCTCGGTGTAGACCGACATCGCTTCCTGCCACTTCGACGGCGTGCAGTGGCGCGCGAACCCGACCAGGAACCGAATCAGCTTCAGATCGGTGGTCAGTGGCACGTACACCGGGGACGACGGGCTGAGCATCGCGCGCAAGCCGTATTGGAGCACTGCGGGTTCGGGCAGCGGAAGCGTCAATGCGGGGGCAAGCCAACCGGCGTTGCCCCAGCTCGCGTCGGCTGCGACGCCGTCGCGATCGACGACGGTGACCTCGACTCCACGTTCCTGCAAGAACCAGGCCGTCGACAATCCGACAACACCCGCACCGACCACGACCACACGATCGGGGCTCTGACGAGTTCCCATGACGCACTCCTTCTACAGACTCTGCTCGAACCGAGACGCCGGTCACATCCGGCTCTTCTCTCAAGCATGAATCGCGGGGGCGGCAAAAGGACTGGCCGTTCGGCCATCGTCGGAGCTACCTCGTTGTGGATTCGCACAACGCACCGCCGCGCCTGCTCAGCGACCGAGTTTGAACTGCAGCATCAGAATCAAGCGGGTGTCGGCGTCGGTCAGGTCGACGCCGCACATCTCCTTGCCTCGACGCAGGCGGTTGCGGAGCGTGTTGGGGTGAACATGCAGTGCGGCAGAAGAATTCGCCACGTCACCGCCGTGCTCGAGAAAGGCCTTTGCCGTCGCGACCAGATCGCTGCCGTGCTGAGAGTCGTGACGTTCGAGGCTTCCGAGTGGTGTGGAGTCGCCGAGTCCGTCGATGATGTCGGCGACGTGCAGGGCGAGAACGGAGGCCAACGTGTCCCTCATTCCCGCGACGGTTCCGCCGGACCGGCCATGACGAAGCGCTCCGAGAACATGGTCGGTGTCCGAGCGCGAAAGATGTGATTCGCTTGCAGACTTCACTGTCCGACCGACGGCCACTGCCAGGAATTCGCGGCCACGGGCGCGGGTGAGGAAGTCGGCGGACAATCGGCGAGCGTTGGTCTCGTCGGTCGCGATGACAAGGTAGATGGTCTCGGACAGTTGAGCGGCAACGGCGTCGACGGCCAGAGTGTCGAGGTACAAGCTCAAGGACGCGACCAACCCCGCCGGCAGTGGTCCCGCAACGGTTCCGACGGCGACGACGGTGAGCGGGCCTGCCAACCGCAAGTCGTCTGCGGCGCGGAATGCGGGTTCGCCACCGCCGATCAGAGCTTGGACGCGCTGGGATTGGCGACGGCGTGTGCTGTCGACCCGGTCACGCTCCGAGGCGATTCTCTCGGCCACGACAGATACCGCGGATCGAAGTATCGATTCCTGTGTGGGCGTCGGTGTTCCGGCGAGTGCGACCCAGATCGAGCCGACGGGGTGATCGTTCTCGCGAACTGCGATGACCAGGCGCGGCGTGATCGCAGGGTCTTCGAGATCAACGTAGATTGGGTCGCTCTCTCGGTGGAGACGATCGAATACTCCTGCATCGGAGAGTAATTGGCGGAATCGGCTGGGTACCTGCCGGCCGAGGATCGTGCCGATGCGGGCTTCGTCCACGGCCTGCTCGCCGCCGGAGTACGCGAGGACAGTCGAGTTCTCGTCCTCGATCGTGACGGGAGCGCCGAGCAATTCGGCCAGAGAACCGGCAACGGAGAATAGGTCGTCGTCGCGCAGGTCCATGGGTGGGAGCCTACTGAGCGATCGACGGATTTCGGGTTCCGACGCCTCGGCAGGACCTCGATGGCGAATATAGGCTGGTGCAATGGCCGACATCGAAGGTGTTCTGTTCGATATCGACGGAGTCCTGCTCACGTCCTGGCAGCCGATCGAGGGAGCAGGGGAAGCAGTACGCGAAGTTCGGCGGCGCGGATTGGCCTGTGGGTTTCTGACCAACACAACCTCGCGCAGTTCGACGCTCATCGCGCAGGGGTTGTGCGACGCCGGTATCGAGGTCGAGGCGAGCCAGATAGTTACTGCCGCCAGGCTCACGGGGGAGTACGTGCGGGCGACGTATCCGGACGCGCGGGCGTGGGTCCTCAATCACGGTGACGTGTCTGCCGATCTCGAGGGAATCGAATTCGACGACGCCGATCCTGAGGTCGTGATTCTCGGCGGTGCCGGCCCGGAGTTCACTCACGAGGCGCTGAGCCGAGTGCTCGAACTCCTGCTCGCCGGTGTGCCCGTCGTCGCGATGCACCGCGGGATGATGTGGGAGACCGTAGACGGCCTTCGGATCGACACCGGAACGTACTTGCCGGGCTTCGAGGAAGTGGCAGGTGTAAATATCGCCGCAGTGGGTAAACCGTCTCTCACGGGGTTCCTGACAGCCACGGAGCTGATGCATGTCGAACCTGAGGCGACGGTGATGGTCGGCGACGACCTGATCGGGGACGTCCTCTCCTCACAACGAGTCGGCTTGACCGGAGTTCTGGTGCGCACAGGCAAGTTTCGGCAAACAGTGCTCGATCTGTCGGTTCAGAAGCCTGATCATGTCATCGATTCGGTCGCGGATCTTCCGGCCCTTCTCGGGGTCGTCCTCGAGGCTTGACCAGGCGGGGGTGACGGACTTCACTCGAGCGGGTACTCTCGCGCCCGAATCCAATGAACTTGTTCCACGAAGGAGTTTTCTATGCCCTTGATCTCGTCAGTCTGGTTCCGTCGCTCATCCTCTCGAGTCAGCGGAATTTCCAGTAGTCGGTTGGGGGGCCGCCTGGCGAGAACAGGGGCTGTGATGACTGTAGGTATGGGGCTCGCCGCCGGGCTGGCGCTGACCGGTGCGGGAGCTGCTTCGGCAGCCCCCGTCACGTGTGTCTCGCCGCCGTCGGCCAATGACATCCAGGTCTCCGAGACCGCGAGCTGCGGCGCGCAGTCCGTCGGAGCCGGCCGTTCGCAGGCCGGTGCTGCCGAGAGCGGTACCGCTGTGAGCGTCGCCGCCGACAACGGCTACTCCAATTCATATGCAAACGGCTTCGGAACCGCGCTGGGGGCTTCTCGCGGTAACGGTCAGGCGCAGGCATTTGCGCTCGGCGGCGGTATCGCGCGGGCCGGGGCGGCTGACGGCAACGTCACCTTCGCCATCGCTGGTTACGGAGCGGGCGCTACGGCCGATGCCAACGGCGTCGACTGCGTCGGAGTGCTCTCGTTTGCGGTCAATTTGAGTAACGGACAGTTCTGCATCGCGGGCTGAGGCTCAACCTTGCACTCGGCACGCTCGAGTGCTAAAAATGCAGTTGGCACTCGCGAACCGTGAGTGCCAGGTCGAGGCAGTGAGACCGGGAACCATAGACACCCCCGGTCGTCCGTCGCGGGCACTGACTAGACCACAGGCGTAGATGGGTGACCAGGCAAATCGGTCGCCCGTGTAATGAGGTGACTGGTCAAACGGTCGCCTTGTGCCGATGAGGTGACCCGACGAGCGGTCACCTTGTGTGTCACCCCCTATCCGGAGGATCACTTCGCAATGGCAAAGATCATCGCGTTCGACGAAGAGGCACGTCGTGGCCTCGAGCGAGGCCTCAACGCCCTCGCCGACGCTGTCAAGGTGACGTTGGGCCCCAAGGGTCGCAACGTCGTTCTCGAAAAGAAGTGGGGCGCCCCCACGATCACCAACGATGGTGTTTCCATCGCCAAGGAGATCGAACTCGACGACCCGTACGAGAAGATCGGCGCCGAGCTCGTCAAGGAGGTCGCCAAGAAGACTGACGACGTCGCTGGCGACGGCACCACCACCGCTACCGTTCTCGCACAGGCTCTGGTCCGTGAAGGCCTGCGCAACGTCGCAGCCGGCGCGAACCCGCTCGGCCTCAAGCGCGGCATCGAGAAGGCTGTCGAGGCTGTCACAGCTCGCCTGCTCGAGACCGCCAAGGAGATCGACACCAAGGAGCAGATCGCTGCTACCGCCGGTATTTCCGCCGGCGACCCGTCCATCGGTGAGCTCATCGCCGAGGCTATGGACAAGGTCGGCAAGGAAGGCGTCATCACGGTCGAGGAGTCCAACACCTTCGGCCTGCAGCTCGAGCTCACCGAGGGCATGCGCTTCGACAAGGGCTACATCTCGGCGTACTTCGCCACCGATGCAGAGCGTCAGGAAGCCGTCCTCGAAGACGCGTACATCCTGCTCGTCAGCTCCAAGATCTCCACGGTCAAGGACCTGCTGCCCCTGCTGGAGAAGGTCATCCAGTCCGGCAAGCCGCTCCTGATCATCGCCGAGGACGTCGAGGGCGAAGCTCTCTCCACCCTCGTGGTCAACAAGATCCGTGGCACCTTCAAGTCTGTTGCCGTCAAGGCTCCCGGCTTCGGTGACCGTCGTAAGGCTCAGCTCGCCGACATCGCCATCCTCACCGGTGGCGAGGTCATCAGCGAAGAGGTCGGACTCTCCTTGGAGACCGCAGGCCTCGAGCTCCTCGGCCAGGCACGCAAGGTCGTCATCACCAAGGACGAGACCACCATCGTCGAGGGTGCCGGCGACGCCGACGCAATCGCCGGTCGTGTCAGCCAGATCCGCGCCGAGATCGAGAACAGCGACTCGGATTACGACCGTGAGAAGCTGCAGGAACGTCTGGCCAAGCTGGCCGGCGGCGTTGCAGTCATCAAGGCCGGCGCTGCTACCGAGGTCGAGCTCAAGGAGCGCAAGCACCGCATCGAAGATGCAGTGCGTAACGCAAAGGCAGCCGTCGAAGAGGGCATCGTCGCCGGCGGTGGCGTTGCACTTCTCCAGGCAGCTCCCGCACTGGACGACCTCAAGCTCGAAGGTGACGAGGCAACCGGCGCGAACATCGTTCGCGTTGCACTGTCCGCTCCGCTCAAGCAGATCGCATTCAACGCAGGCCTCGAGCCCGGCGTTGTTGCGGACAAGGTCTCCAACCTGCCCGCAGGTCACGGCCTCAACGCTGCGACCAACGAGTACGGCGACCTGCTCGCTGCAGGCATCAACGACCCGGTCAAGGTCACCCGCTCGGCACTGCAGAACGCAGCGTCCATCGCGGCTCTGTTCCTGACGACCGAAGCCGTTGTCGCTGACAAGCCCGAGAAGGCCGGAGCGCCTGCAGGCGATCCGACCGGCGGCATGGGCGGCATGGACTTCTGAGTCCATCTCCACCTAGCTCCTAGAGCCCGGCCCACCGTTTGGTGGGCCGGGCTTTTGCTTGTGCGGAGGTATTTGCGGGCATTTTTGTCCACTACTGCGACGCGATCGCGGTTTCCCGTTGCGCGCTCGATGCTGTGTGCGTTTACGCCCGCGCTTACGCCCGGTTGTGTCGGCGTCTTCGGACCACTGTGATGATTTCGTCCGCCACAGCGTCGAGATGGGCCATCGCGGTGGCGGCGGAGTAACGCAACACCATCCATCCGTCGAGAACGAGTGCGTTCTGACGCCGTCGATCGTTGTTGAAAGTTGCGGGGTCGGTATGGAATTCGCGCCCGTCGATCTCCACGATCACCCGGGCTCGCGTGTCGACCAGATCGCCGAAGTAGGGTCCGACCCGAGCGTTGATCTCCAGGTGAACGTTGCGCGCAGTCAGTGCACGGGCGACTGCTCGCTCCGGTTCCGAACGAGTGAGCGGGCAACAGGTGCGGAGTTGTTCGCGTACGGCGGGGATCCCGTGCCTGCCGCGGCTCGCATCACACAGTTGGGCTATCGACTTCCACGGCACTCGGGTCGATACCGCCGCGTCGAAGAAGGCCTCGAGTGCGGGCCGTGGCAACGTGGTCGCGACGTCGATGAAGCACTGCTCGATCGGCACGATCGGTAAACCCATCCACTCATCCGACGAGACTCCTGTTCGTCGGTGAAGCCGTACCCACTGCGGACTGGCTGCTCGGACGCTGGGAGCCACGGTGGCCTCGACGAAGAGTGGTTCCTCCGGCAGGAGATCCCACAGCCAGGCTGCGCTGGTATGGCTGAGGACGGCCTCAGGCTTCCACAGTGTGACCGCGACGCAACGCTCGAAGTATCCAGGTTCTTCGGTGGAGTACACCGACGGCAGGATTCGATGGAGTCGCCCTGACCGCGTGGATCGGGAGATCGAACTGCGCGAAGTGCCCTGCTCGAGCAACTGGTTTCTTGTGACAACTTCCACGTATGCACTGTGGCGGCAAGAGCCTGACGACGCGGATTCAGAAGCCACTTTGTGGATGGCCGCGTGTGTGTGGACAACCTCATGGCGTAACAGGTGTATCGAGAAGGTGGGGAACGAGAAGCTTCATCTATCCGAATGTTGAAGGATGTTTGATATTTTCCGTCCCGATTGTTCGCCTCCGCTAACCTGTGAAGTGCGGATACGTCTAGTTCTTTTGGTGGATAATTCTGTCCTGAATACCCTCAAGTACTAAGCCTTTCGGACGACGTAAATTCCGGTTGCTATTCCATTTTGCTCGATTTTCAGGCGTCTTGGACGCTAGACCTGCGAATATGGAACAGGTTTCAGATCCATCTGAAATTCTTGGGCAAAAAGCACCCAAACCGGATCCTATTGCACTACCTTGATGTCAGTCACAGCCGCGGAAAGTGGGCACCAGCCCCGGAGGATCTCGGCTTCATCGTTCGACTGGGATTCTTTAATTGCTGCTCGGACCGGTTCTTTGTGGGCTGCATCAAGCATTCCAATGTAAATGTTCCGTGAGTATTCGCGGCCAATCGAAAGCGTGGGATTCAATATGATCGTCATGTTCCTGCAGACAACGGCGGCATTGTTCACCGACCTGCTGGGTAACGTCTGGTCCGGTTCGCTCATGCCGGGAATCGACGGGGTCACCGGATCGTTGGTTTCGGCAATCGACCTCAGTTGACGGCACCTGCAAGTTCTTCTTCCAATGTTTTTGATGACAGGAGCGAATGATGGATCTGGGATCGATTGCGGACGTTCTCGAGGGCGAGGCCGGGGGGTTGATCAAAAACATTCTCGGGATGGCTTTGTTTACCCCGTTTATCGCCTCGGTTGACTTCGGCTGGTTCCCGAACGTCGACTGAGAAGTGAATTGCTTTAGCCAGTGAACGAAATCAATCTCAAGGAGTGTGAAATACGGTGGACACAGCTAGTTTGATAGGTGCGCTCGCAAGCGTTGACGTCGGATCCCTCGTGGATCCACTGTTCTACTTGGTCAAGGTCGTTGACGGAATCTTCGTGTCGATCACCGGAAGCCTCAACATGGGCGGTGCGCTCGGTGAGGCTGCGGCGGGCAGCGTCCAATCGGTCCTCGGCTCCGTAGCCGGCCTGTAAAAGGAGAAGGAGAAAAGATGTTCGATCTCTTCCTGGACTACCTGTCCAAGATCGTCGATTTCGGATCGGTCGATCTCGTGGGCACGTTTGTGAAGTATTTGAACGCGCTGTCGTCTTCCCCCACGCCATAGAAAGAACGGAATCGGTCATGCTGCAAACTTATTTAACCGGAATGATCACGTGGGTATCGAACATGCTTGGTCTCACTTCCACTGGAAGCAAGATCATCAAGGATCCTCCACAAAAGCCGTGATCACTCCAGCGACTGCATCATATTGTTCGGTTTCGAGGACAGCATCGTAGCGGAGCAGTCAGGCGAACCTGCACAACCTGCACTTGCTTGAAACTTTGGTCCCCGTAGCCCTCTGGCTTCGGGGACCATCGGTTTTGCAATCACTGGCCTTATAGTCACAAGCTTTGCACTCAGGCGAATGTGCGGGCAACCAGCCGCGATACAAGGAGTTCAATGGGCGCGTCCAACACGTCAGGCGCAAGGATGGCGCAGCTGAACCCACGCGATGCCGAATTCATCTATCACGAGGGCGCTGGTCACCTGAACCATCTGATCGCTGTGTACTTCTTCGAGACATCGTTGCACCCAAGCGCGGAATTCACGGCAGAACAGGCAGTGGACTGGGTTACCGCACGCCTCGGATGTGATCGCATGTTCACTCAACGAGTCCAACGGACTCCGTTGGGACTGGACCATCCCTACTGGGTGACAGACCCTGACTTCGACGTCCGAAAGCACGTGTACGTCAACAAGATCAACGACACAGGATGGGCAGCGCTGCAAAAGCCGTTGAGCGCGTTGTTGACCACGAAGATGGACCTGCGCCGTCCGCCGTGGGAACTGCACTTCTTCGTAGGTTTGGAGGGACTTGAAGAATTGCCGGGCCGACTGACGGCGGTGGTGCTCAAGTCTCACCACAGTGCAGCTGACGGTATCGCCATCAGGACGTTGGGCGAGGCTATCTTTTCGGGCAAGGTGCAGCAGGCTGGGTCCGAACCGTCTGTGCCGTTTGTGCGAGCGAGGATATTCACCAAGTCGCTACTGGGGTTTCCCGGCCGAATATATCGCTTCGCAAGGCAGGTACCAGGCAACCGACGCGCTCAGAGAGATGCTGACGCTGCGAAGAAGGCAGGAGAATGGGTGGAGAGCCTCAACGAGAGGCCTGCAATTCGATTCAACGGCAAGGTGAGTGGAGCTGCCTCACTCGAACCGATGACAATGTCCGGGGAGCAGGTCCGTGAGATCAAGGATTCGGTGCCCGGTGCCACTGTCAACGACGTTCTACTCGCCGTTGTCGGAGGCGCTCTGACGCGCTACCTCACGGAAAAGGATGAAAGGCCAAGCGATTCCTTGATCGCGATGGTTCCTCGCTCGGTGCGTAAGGTCGAAGCGTGGGAGTCGGCGAATCAGTTGGTGGCTATGCTGGTGGATATGCACACCCAGGTCGAGTCCCCATTGGAGAGGTTGGCGCTCATTTCGAGTTCGGCACGGTCGGAGAAGGCGCGCACGTCCCATCCCGCGGTCAGGCGTGCCGGGGCCGCAGTCGAGACCACGCCCGCGCCTTTGATGAGATTGATGGCGTATGCGCGCAAGCAGAACGATCACAGCCTCGATCGACCGCGTTACCAGCACACGATGGTGAGTAACATTCCACTCTCGGTCGAAGGGTTGACGCTTGCCGGCGCCCCGGGCGCGGCTGTGCTTGCAGTGCAAGCGCCCATCGACGGGGATGGGCTACGGCATTTCATGGTCGCCGCAGCAGGTGGGGGACTGACCCTCAACGTCATCGCGGACACCGCGACCATGCCCGATCTCCACCATTACATCGAACTACTGCGAGCAAGTTTCGATGACTTGGCAGCGGCAGCCGCGATGCAGACTGCGGATTCACCTAACCAAGAGGTTGCCTCCTGATCGATCGGAATCGCAGGCACCTTCTCCGATTGCTGGATTTGGTGACACCCAACGATTCCGAGCAGAACCCAGAGGATCTGCATGTCAGCTCGCTACAATTCGGACATTCGTTCAGCGTCGGAATTGAGGGGCATGCATGATCTTTCGGAACTCGTTGCCAGCCGCGGTATCTCAGATGGGACCGCGAGACGCGGAGTTCGTCTACAACGAGTCCGGCGGACATCTGAGCCACATGGTCTGCGCCTACTTCTTCGACACGACGGGCCATCCGCTCGCAGAGATGACGCACGACGACGCGGTTCGGTGGATCACCGAAAGATTCGGGTACTGGCCACTGTTCACGAGTCGGCTCCAGCGAGTTCCGCTGGATCTGGACTATCCCTATTGGGTCCCGGCCGATTTCGACGTCGATGATCACGTGCACGTCCATCGTGCCCCTGTTGCCGGGTGGGCGCCGGTTCGTGAATTGCTCGGGCGCTCGCTCGGGGAGCCGATGGACCTGTCCCGGCCGCCTTGGGAGTTGCACGTCATGACCGGCGTGCACGGGATCGACGAGCTACCGGGCAATCTGACGCTGATCATGCTCAAGACCCACCACGGGGCCGGTGACGGTCTGGCGATCCGCGATCTGACCAACCTTCTGTTCTCCGGTCCGCCGAAACCGGAGACGAAGCGTGCCGGTTCGGGGCTTTCGTCGCTGGATTTGATCGGGCGCACGGTCGTGGGTCTGCCCGGCCAGGCGATCCGTTTCGGCCGGGGTCTGTCCGTGACAAAGGTTGCGGCCGAGACGGTTCGGGAGGCGGAAGAGGCCGGAGAGCTGCCTACGTACTCGGCCGACCGCCTACCGACCCGATTCAACGGCGTGCTGGGCGGAGACATCACGATCGATTTCCTGACGCTGGACGGCCCAGACATCAAGGCGATCCGAGCGGCCGTTCCGGACGTGACGGTCAACGACATCTTCCTGACCGTCGTCGCCGGTGCTCTCGACGCATACCTGTCGGAAAAGGGCGAGAAGTCGGCCAGTGGGTTGGCGGCGATGGTTCCCCGATCGATGCGGCAGATAGCCGAATGGGAATCGGCCAACCAACTGGCGCTGTTGACGGTCGATCTGCACACGGACGTCGAAGATCCGGTCGAGCGGCTGACACTGATCAGGGATTCGGCGCTGATGGCAAAGGGGCGGAGTTCGCACCCAGCCGTCCGTCGTTACGGCACACGCATCGAAACCTCGCCTGCGGCTCTGCTCAGACTCACCGGTCTCTCGCGTCGGCTCAACAAGCTGGACCCTTCGCACAAGGTCATTCAGAACACGACGATCAGCAATGTCCCGGTATCGGTCGACGGCAATGTTTTCGAAGGTGCGCCGGCGGTGGCAGTTCTCGGCGGGCAGGCGCCGGTCGACGGAGACATTCTGCGCCACTTCCTCATTGCCGCGCGTGGAGGTTCTCTGACGCTCAATGTCATCGTCTCGCGAGAGACGATGCCGGATATCGAGCACTATGTCGAATTGTTGCGGGTGGGGTTCACGACGCTTCTGCAGGCAGTTTCTGACCAAAATCGTGAGGTAGTCGAACGATAAAGAGTAACTTGCGTCGGAACTTGTGGTGAATCGACGATTTGTGTTCGGGAAATTTCTGTCGAATTCGTCCTAATTAAGGTAATTGTCCGTAGTGGTGTCGAGTCGTTATCTCGCGGATTAATGTGACTGTCGACACGTCGAGTGTCTACCGCCGGACTGGTTCGATAATCGTCACCGACGGTAAAAAGAATCACCTACGCGAGGAGCTGAACATGGGTTCGTTGATGGATATTCTCGGTGGTCCGAATGGGGACGGTGCACCGATGCAGGCTTTGCTGACAATGCTGCTGGGATTGGACAATGTCGGTGCAAACCTCTTCGGTTCACTGGCTGATACCGCCGGTGGAATCTTCGGATCTCTCGACACCCTCAGCTTTACGCCGCCTGTCGTTCCCTGAGTTTTCTGATCGGCGTCATTTGCTCGTCCCAAGTGAACCACTGAACATCTAAAGGAGAACGTCATGCTTGAAGGATCTGTCATGGACGCTGCCGGCTCAGTCGGTGCGATCATCGGTCAGGGGTTGGGCAGCGTCAGTGGCCTGGCCGTCAAGGGTCTCGAGGCCCTCGCTGCGCTCAGCGGTGGAGAGTTGAAGGCCGCCAAGTAGATTGTTGATTTCGGGGCCTGCTCGTGTTGGCGCGTAGGCCCCGAAATACCTTTTGTCGGCGCGTAATTCTCGCCATGTCAAGTGCCGGAATTCTCAACCTAACGGCATGAGCATCCAGGCGGCGAGATATACCAAAGCCGCGGTTCCACCCGTGCAAATAGCCGCGATAACGGCGAGTAGACGGACAAGATTTACGTCGGCGCCGAAGTAATCTGCAATTCCGCCGCACACTCCGGCGAACATTTTCTTGTCGTTGGAACGGGTGAAGGGGCGAGGTGTGTTGCTTTCGAATGTCATGCTTCAATTCTGAAGCGAGATGGCGCCGCGCACCATCGGGGACGACCCCCATCTGCACCCTGATCTTTTGAGGCCGCCGTGTCATACCCCGGTAGTTCATCCCAGCTTCACCGAACAGTTGCTGCGGGAGACTAACTTGTCGGCGGTGACCGATTTAGCAGAACGCCGACCGTTCCTCAGCGCCTTCGCGGATCTCTCGACCGCCGTCGATCTGGCCGACACCGCCGCCTTCACCGTCGACGACAATGACGACGACGATCCGGTGCTGCTGACGTCGCCGGACGGTTTCGAGGTCGACACCTGGCGGGAGGGCTACCCGTACGAGGCACGGATGCCTCGGGACGAGTACGAAATGTCCAAGCGTCTGCTGCAGATCGAACTCCTCAAGCTGCAGAACTGGTCGAAGGAAACCGGCGCACGGCACGCCATCGTGTTCGAAGGACGCGACGCTGCCGGCAAGGGCGGAACGATCAAACGATTCATGGAGCACCTCAATCCTCGAGGCGCTCGCGTCGTGGCGCTGGAGAAGCCGTCGGCCCGCGAGTCGACGCAGTGGTACTTCCAGCGCTATGTGCAGCACCTTCCCGCCGCTGGGGAACTGGTGATGTTCGATCGGTCTTGGTACAACCGGGCCGGGGTCGAGCGGGTCATGGGCTTCTGCACCGACGGGGAGCACGAGCGTTTTCTGCGCCAGGTGCCGTTGTTCGAGCAGATGCTCGTCGACGACGGCATCAGCTTGATCAAGTTCTGGTTCTCGGTTTCACCGCTGGAGCAGCGCACGCGGTTCGCGATCCGACAGGTCGATCCCGTTCGGCAGTGGAAGCTTTCGCCGATGGACATCGCTTCTCTGGACAAGTGGGATGCGTACACGGCGGCGAAGGAAGAGATGATTCGGTTCACCGATACCGACACCGCTCCGTGGACCGTCATCAAGAGCAATGACAAGAAACGCGCGCGGATAAACGCGATGCGTCACGTGCTCAGTCAGTTCGATTACGACAACAAGGATTACGAGATCGTGGGTACTCCGGATCCGCTGATCGTGGGAAGCCTCGAATAGTCGGCGCGTGGGCTCTGCCCATCCGCGGCGTGGGTGGTTAGTGTGAGTTGAATGGAGACCGTACCGATCCAACTCCCCGACGGCACCGTGACCCCGATCCGTCTGTTTCCCGGACCGAACGACGACGCACCCGTGGTGGTGATGTTGCCCGGGCTCGGAGTTCCCGCCGGGTTCTACGATCCGGTGGCGCAGGCCCTGGTCGAAGCCGGCTTCAATGCGGCCATCGGTGAACTGCGTGGCCAAGGTGACAGCAAACCGCGCCCGAGCGCGTCGAGTGTTTTCGGATATCAGGAACTGGTCTCGATCGATTGTCCGGCGACGTTCGAGGTGGTGCGTGAGCGGTTTCCGGCCAGCACACCATTTCTGATGGGGCACAGCATGGGCGGCCAGATCGGGGTCATGTACGCGTCGAGGATTCGGGGCCGGCTCGGCGGACTGATCCTGGTTGCCTCCGGATCGCCGTATCACCGCGGATTCCCCGGAATCCGTGCGCCCGGACTCTATCTGGGTTCGTCCGCGATGTCGGTGACAGCCAACATCGCCGGCTTCTGGCCTGGAGACCGGGTCAACGTCGGCGGCTTCGGTCGACAGTCGAAAGTACTGATCACCGATTGGGCCCGGTTCGCCAGGACCGGTCGCATGGAACCCGTCGGTGCGGATATCGGCTACGAGGAGCGGATCGCTCGCCTGACCTTGCCGGTTCTGTCGATCACGATCGAAGGGGACGATCTCGCTCCACGCCGGTCGGCAAAGAACCTGGTGGACAAGCTCTCCGGGGCCCAAGTGACGATGACGCACATCGACGAACCACTCGGTCACAACGGTTGGATACGCAATCCCACCGCTGTGAGCGAGCGCGTCGTCGCGTGGTTGCGCGACCGCTGAAAGATCAGGCGAGTTTCTGCCAGAGGAACTCGTAGGTCAGCGCAGTCTTGAAGGCCAGCTGAGCATTGTCCGCGGCGCCGCCGTGGCCACCCTCGATGTTCTCGAAATACAGCACCGGCTTGCCCAGCTCTTCCAGCCGTGCGGCCATCTTGCGGGCATGCGCGGGGTGGACGCGGTCGTCGCGGGTGGACGTCGCGATCAGGATCGGTGGGTACGACGCGGCGGCGTCGATGTTCTGATACGGCGAGTACTCCGAGATGAATGCCCACTCCTCCGGGACATCGGGGTCACCGTATTCGGCCATCCACGACGCGCCGGCCAGCAGGAGATGGAATCGGCGCATGTCCAGCAGCGGGACCTGACAGACGATGGCGCCGAAGAGCTCGGGGTACTTGGTCAGCATGATGCCCATCAGCAGGCCGCCGTTGCTACCGCCCTGAGCTGCCAGAAGATCCGGGGTCGTGATTCCGCGATCGACGAGGTCTCTCGCGACGGCAGCGAAGTCTTCGTGCACCTTGTGGCGCCCGGCCTTGAGAACCTGTGTGTGCCAACCGGGTCCGTACTCGCCGCCACCACGAATGTTCGCAACCACATAGGTTCCGCCCTGCGTCAGCCAGGCACGGCCCAGAGAACCGCTGTACGACGGTGTCAGCGAGATCTCGAATCCGCCGTACCCGTAGAGCAGGGTAGGGCCGGGCTCGCTACGCGGACTGCGCACCACGAAGTACGGAACTTGGGTGCCGTCGGCAGAGGTGGCGAAGAACTGCTCCGTGGTGATGCCCTCGGCGTCGAAGAACGCGGGAGCCTGCTTGAGGGCAGTGGGTTCGGTTTCGCCGATCACGCCGTGCAAAAGAGTTGCAGGGGAGGTGTATCCACTCGAATTGACGAAGTACTCGTTGCTGACATCAGGGTCGGTGTCGAGAATTTCGATACTGGTCAGTTCTGGAAGCCCTTCGAAAGGTCGATCCTCCCAGCCGTTTTCGCCCGGCGTCAGGATTCGCAGCGTCGTGCGCACGTCGGTCAGGACCACCAGAATCAGATGATCGCGTGTCCAGGTGTAGTGCTCGAGCGAGGAATGTGCGTCGGGTTCGAAGATCGATGTCAGTGCTCGTGAGCCGGCAAGGAAATCGTCGTAACGGATGGCAAGCAGTGCGCCGGTCGGATATTCGGTGTCCTCGACGGCCCACACGGACTTGGTGCGGATCAACAACCACTCGTGGTGAATCGAGATCCCGGCGTCCTCGGGGACGTCCACGAGCACCAGTTCACCGTCGGGGCGAACTTCGAAATGCTGAGAGTTGTAGAAATCGACCGAGCGAGTGACGAAGTCCCGTTCGAACCCGGGCGTCGGATCGTGCGAAGCCGAGATGGCCACGTCCGTGGCCTGGCCCTCGTAGACGGTCTCGGCGCTGGAGAGGGGAGTGCCGCGCTTCCACCGCTGGGCCAGACGGGGATATCCGGAATCGGTGAGCGACCCCGGTCCGATATCCGTTCCGACGTAGACGGTATCGATGTCGATCCAGTCGATGTCGGTCTTGGCCTCGGGAAGGTAGAAGCCGGGATTCTCGCCCTCGGGAGCGAGGAACTCGCGCTTGTCGATGTCGAACTCGCGAACGACCGCCGCGTCTGCCCCGCCGCGGGAGAGGCTGATCAATGCACGGTTGCGGTGTGGCCGTAGAAGTTGCGTGCCCTTCCAGACCCAGTTCTCGCCCTCGGCCTCGGCCAGGGCGTCGAGGTCGACCAGGACGTCCCATTCCGGGTCGTCGGTGACGTACTGATCGAACGTCGTGCGTCGCCACAATCCGCGAACGTGGGTGCTGTCGCGCCAGAAGTTGTAGAGGAACTCACCTCGACGGCGGACGTAGGGGATTCGCGCGTCGGTATCGAGGATCTCGCGCACGTCGCTCTGTAGTCGATCGAAGCGCTCGTTGTCGGTGAGCTGCTCCTCGGTCACGGCATTGTGCTGACGGACCCAATCGAGTGCAGACTCACCGGTCACGTCTTCGAGCCAGAGGTAGGGGTCGTCGCCGGTGGTGGGCTGCTGATCGGAAGTCATACGTCCATTCTTACTGCTCGCTCCCGACAGCACTCGACCCCGCTCCCGAAACACTGGAGCGGGGTCGAGTGAGAACGAATCGGGTCAGACGCCCAGGGAGTGAGCGAGCATCGGCCAGGAGTTGTGGAGATCGTCCTGCCAGTAGCCCCACGAGTGGGTGCCGGTCGGCTTGAAGTCGAAGGTGGCCGGGATCTTCAGATCGCTCAGGCGGTAGGCGAGGTTGTGGGTGCAGTAGTTGACCGCTGCCTCGATGACGCCGCCGACGATCGCCTGGTTGGCGAGCGCACCGACCTGACCGTTGATCGCGGGATTGGCGAGAGTGTCATGTGGGCCGGGGAGTCCGGAGCCGGTGGAGACGTAGAGTTCGGTGCCGCGGAGCTTCTCGGCGTTGAGGACCGGATCGTTGTCCTTCCAGCCCTGACCGTCGAGCGGGCCCCACATGTTGGTGATGTCAGCTCCGCCGCGGGTACCTGTGACAAGTTCGATCGCACTCTGACCGACGGGGGTGCTGGTCTCAGCGCATCCGCTGTACGCCCCGACGCCCTTGTAGAGGCCGGGAGCCGCGATGGCGAGGTTGAGGACCGAGGTCGCGGTCATGGAGATCGCGGAGATCGACTGGACCTTGTTGGTGTTGAACTCGGCGTCGATGACGGGCGGGAGTTCCTGGGTCAGGAACGTCTGCCACTTCTGACGACCGAGAACCGGATCGTCGTTCACCCAGTCGGTGTAATAGCTGAACGCGCCTTCGAGTGGAGTGACGACGTTGACGTTCTTGTCCTGGAAGAAGTTCATGACGTCGGTCTTGCGTTGCCAGGTCGCCGAGTCTTCGCCGCCGCCTGCACCGTTGAGCAGGTAGAGCGTCGGGCGGGGTTCGCTGCCATCTGCGGGGAGGATGACCTCGAGCGGGATGTTGCGATCCATCGCCGGGGAGAAGACCGAGATGGTGACCTTGCGGTCGCCGGTCTTGGTGTTGCTCACGACGTGCGATCCGGACGTGTCACCGCCCGCAGAAGCTGTCGCCGGACTGATCAGCATCGGCAGCACCGTGGCCACTGCGAGAGCTGCGATCACACTGCCACGCTTGAAAATTCGAGCACGCATACGTTCGGATCCTCCACCTGAATGTCTTCGGATCCGGAACGGATCGAAGTGCCTGTGAGCCCTTACTGGAACAGGTTCACTTTTTGTTATGTGTCAGTAAAGCAGAGCGGGCGCAGAAAGTGACGCGATTCGATTGCCTGACAATTGAATTGGCCCCGGAATTAACCCCCGAATCAACCCCCGAATCGGCCCAGACAAGCACTCGACCCCGCTCCCGGAAGTGCAGGGAGCGGGGTCGAGTCGGAACGATTTCGGTCAGATGCCCATCGAACGAGCGAGCATCGGCCAGGAGTTGTGGAGATCGTCTTCCCAGTAGCCCCACGAGTGGGTGCCGGTCGGCTTGAAGTCGAAGGTGGCCGGGATCTTGAGATCGTTGAGGCGGTAGGCGAGGTTGTGGGTGCAGTAGTTGACTGCTGCCTCGATGACGCCGCCGACGATCACCTGGTTGGCGAGTGTGCCGACCTGTCCGTTGATCGCCTCGTTGTTCAGGGTGTCGTGCGGGCCGGGGAGTCCGGAGCCGGTGGAGATGAAGAGCTCGGTGCCGCGGAGCTTCTCGGCGTTGACGACGGGGTCGTTGTCGATCCAGCCCTGGCCGTCGAGGGGGCCCCACATGTTGGTCACGTCAGCGTCGCCGCGCATGCCCACAACCAGTTCGATGGAGGACTGGCCGACCGGTGTGCTGGTCTCGGCGCATCCGCTGTATGCACCGACGCCCTTGTAGAGGCCCGGAGCTGCGATGGCGAGGTTGAGGACCGAGGTCGCGGTCATCGAGATCGCGGAGATCGACTGGACGCCGTTGGTGTTGAACTCGGCGTCGATGACGGGCGGGAGTTCCTGGGTCAGGAACGTCTGCCACTTCTGACGGCCGAGGGACGGGTCGTCGTTCACCCAGTCGGTGTAGTAGCTGAATGCACCTTCGAGCGGGGTGACGACGTTGACGTTCTTGTCAGCGAAGAACTCGTTGACGTCGGTCTGACGCTGCCACGTCGCCCGGTCTTCGCCGCCGCCTGCACCGTTGAGCAGGTAGAGGGTCGGGCGGGGTTCGCTGCCGTCTGCCGGGAGGATGACCTCGAGCGGAATGTCGCGTCCCATGGAAGGTGAGTACACCTTGATGGTGGCGATGCGCCCGTTGTCCGTGCGGCTCGAGAGCTTGGAACCCGTTGTGTTTGCCTTGGCAACAGTTGCCGTGGTGGTCGACGGATCTCCGCCTGCGGACGACACTGCAGGGCTGATCAGCATCGGCAGCACGGATACTGCGGCTACAGCGGCGACCAGACGGCCACGCTTGAAAGTGCGAGCACGCATACGTTCAGAAACCTCCACCTAAAATTCCTTCGAATCCGCCCAGGAGTGAACGGTCCTTTGTTGCTGTTCCCGTACGGGAATTCATGCTGGGTACATGCTCTGTCGATAGGTACAGGGCGTGTGAGTCTTGTAAGTTCTACCGCATCGGTGCGTTATCCGCCAGTGAACCAGAGATTTGCTGAACGTACGACCAGTTTCAGGTGAATTTCCCTGATCATCGACGGGATTAGTGAGTGAACCGGACATATCCACTATGGGAACAACATTGTTGCCTACCTCTGCAGTCGAACGCGTCTGTCGAAGATCTTCTCCGATATCAGCGCCCAGCGGGGAGTTACGTTTCGGTGAACGTCGGTTACTCGCCGCAGACTCGCGCGGACTCGACGGCAATCGCCAAGAGTTTCGCGTGGCAGGCGCGGGTCGAGTTCCCGGAGATCACCCCTGTCTTCACCGTCGACGGCGTCGTCGAGATTCAGGAGTCCGGCGGAATCGCCCTGGCCTTCGACCTGGAGGACTCGAATCCGCTGGAGGGAGACCTGGCCAACGTCTCGTACTTCTACGACCTCGGAGTCCGCTCGATGTTGCCGACGTATAACTACATGAACGCTGCCGGCTGCGGCTGCTTGGACCTGGCGGACACGGGGTTGAGTGGATACGGCCGTGACCTGGTTGCCGAGATGAATCGCGTCGGAATGACGGTCGACGGCTCACATTGTTCTGTACAGACGGGGTTGGACATCTCAGCTATCACCCAGCGAGCAATGATCTACAGCCACTCGAACCTCCGAAGGTTGTGGGAGCATCCGCGCAACATCACCGACGATCAGGCCAGAGCGTGTGCGGAGACCGGCGGCGTCGTCGGGATCAACGGCGTGGGCATATTCCTCGGCGTCAACGGACCGGATGACGACCAGGCTCGGCTGTCCGCGATGGCCGACCACATCGAAGAGGCTGTGGGACTCGTCGGCATCGATCATGTCGGGATCGGCTCCGACTTCTCATTCGACGCCGACGACTTCCGCGAAGAGATCGAGCAGAACCCGTCGTCGTTCTCCGAGGCGTACACCGCGTGGGGGCCACTGCAGTGGACTCCTCCGGAGGAGGTGCTGACACTTGATCAGGTATTGCGTGAGCGGGGCTTCGACGAGCCGTCGATCGAGGCCGTGTACGGCGGAAATTTCGCCCGAGTTGCCCGAGAAGTGTGGGCTACCGACGGGTAATACGACCATCTGGGGACAGCGAAACGATGCAGGACTACCCTGGTGAATCGTGACCTCACACTATGACGTCGTTGTCCTCGGAGCCGGCCCCGGTGGGTACGTCGCTGCTATCCGCGCGGCACAACTGGGCCTGAGCACCGCCATCATCGAGCAGAAGTACTGGGGCGGTGTATGCCTGAATGTCGGCTGCATTCCGTCCAAGGCGCTTCTCCGTAACGCCGAACTCGCGCACATCTTCACGAAAGAAGCGAAGACGTTCGGCATGTCCGGAGACGTGTCCTTCGATTTCGGCTCCGCTTTCGATCGCAGCCGCAAGGTCGCGGACGGGCGAGTCAAGGGCATTCACTTCTTGATGAAGAAGAACAAGATCCCGGAGTACGACGGCAAGGGCACGTTCGTCGACGCCAACACCATCAGCGTGGAGCTGAGCAAGGGTGGCACCGAGACGATCACGTTCGACAACGCGATCATCGCGACCGGTTCGTACACCAAGCTGCTGCCCGGCACCTCGCTGAGCGAGAACGTCGTGACCTACGAAGAGCAGATCCTCACCCGTGACCTTCCGGGTTCGATCCTGATCGTCGGTGCCGGCGCGATCGGCATGGAGTTCGGTTACGTCCTCAAGAACTACGGCGTCGACGTCACGATCGTCGAGTTCCTCGATCGGGCACTGCCCAACGAGGACGCCGACGTCTCGAAGGAAATCGCCAAGCAGTACAAGAAGCTCGGCGTCACCATCAAGACCGGTGCCGCTGTGCAGTCCATCAGCGACGACGGCAGCAAGGTCACCGTCTCGATCAAGGACAACAAGTCCGGCGAGATCGAGACCGTGGTCGTCGACAAGGTTCTGCAGTCCGTCGGCTTCGCACCGCGCGTGGAGGGCTTCGGTCTCGAGAACACCGGTGTCGCGTTGACCGATCGCGGCGCCATCGCGATCGACGACTACATGCGCACCAACGTCCCG
Organism: Rhodococcus sp. YL-1; assembly: GCF_001942025.1. NCBI lineage: Bacteria > Bacillati > Actinomycetota > Actinomycetes > Mycobacteriales > Nocardiaceae > Rhodococcus > Rhodococcus sp. YL-1. The sequence continues at coordinate 1,633,089 of NZ_CP017299.1, forward strand.
CACATCTTCGCCATCGGTGACGTCACCGCCAAGCTGCAGCTCGCGCACGTCGCAGAAGCTCAGGCTGTCGTCGCTGCCGAGACCATCGGCGGCGCGGAGACGCAGACACTCGGTGACTACCGGATGATGCCGCGTGCGACGTTCTGCCAGCCGCAGGTCGCCTCGTTCGGTTTGACCGAGGAGCAGGCCAAGGCCGAGGGCTACGACGTCAAGGTCGCGAACTTCCCGTTCGCTGCCAACGGCAAGGCACACGGTCTCGGTGACCCGACCGGTTTCGTCAAGCTGATCGCCGACAAGAAGTACGGCGAACTGCTCGGCGGGCACCTCATCGGACCGGACGTTTCGGAACTGCTGCCCGAGCTGACCTTGGCCCAGAAGTGGGACCTCACGGTCAACGAGTTGGCACGCAACGTCCACACCCACCCCACACTCAGTGAGGCACTGCAGGAAGCGATCCACGGCCTCGCAGGCCACATGATCAACTTCTGACGGCAGGGCCTTCGGCCCCGTGCGCCTTTTCGGTAGTTCGCACTACCGGAAAGGCACACGGGGTTTTTCGTCTTTTGTGTCGAGTTGTGTTGCGAAACCGCCATCTGAGGCCTTCGAGTCGGGGTGTAGGCGCGCAACGCATTAGCGTCCCGAGTCGACCATTCGGCTTTCGAAGGACCACTCATGAAAACTCGTTCCGTACTGCTCGCGGCTTGCGTCGCGCTGACGCTCTCCGCCTGTGGAACCTCAGGTGACTCCGGATCGGACGCCGAAGCTTCGGGTGCCGCCGAGGTGGGGGCGTTCCCCGTGACCGTCGACCACGCCTACGGTTCGACGACGATCGACGCGGAGCCTATGCGCATCGTGACCATCGGATGGAGTGGCCAGGATGCGGTGATCGCACTGAACAAGGTTCCGGTCGCCATGGAGAGCTTCTCCGGCGCCGGCATCGAGAACAACATCCTGCCCTGGGACGCTTCGCGTCTGAACGGTGCCAAGCCTGTTCTCATGACGACCAATCCCGATATCCCGTTCGAGCAGATCCTCGGGCTCGATCCCGACGTGATCCTCGCCGTGTACTCCGGCATCGACGAGGGCGAGTACAAGCGTCTCAGTGACATCGCGCCGACCGTCGCGTTCCCCGACCAGCCGTGGGATACGGCGTGGGACAAGCAGATGAGCATGATCGGTGCAGCGCTCGGACAGCCGGAGCAGGCTCAGACGCTGATCGACGAGACCGGGGCGTACTTCGAGAAGCAGGCCGCTGATCACCCACAGTTCCAGGGCAAAACCGCAACGTATGCAATGCGCACCGACGAGGGCCTGATCGTCTTCTGCGGCACCGACCCGCGGATCCGTCTTCTCGGCCAGCTCGGGGTGAAGACCTCGCCCGGTGTCGACGCAGTGTGCACTTCCGGCGACAGTTCGGTGTCCGTGGGCATGGAATCCATCGACACACTCGACGCCGACGTCTTCATTCTCGTCGACGCCGACGGCACCAACCTGGACAAGCTGATGTCCTTCGGTCCGTTCGCGAACATGACCTCGGTGTCGAACGGCCGTCTGGTTCGTCCGGTCGGAATGGACTACGCGATGGCTACGTCCGCTCCGACGGTGCTGAGCGTTCCCTACGCATTCGACGAGTTCATCGCTCAGCTCTCGGACAAGTTGAGCTGATTCCGGGCGTCGTACGACGCTTGTGACGCAACGATTTTCGGCACCTGCGATTCGAGTAGTTCGATCAGGGCCGTGATCTTTGCGGCGACGTCGGCGCCGAGTTCGGTCAAGCTGTATTCCACTTTGGGCGGGATGGTTTCGAGTACCTCACGGTGCACGAGGCCATCCCGCTCGAGTGTTTGCAGGGTCTGCGAGAGCATGCGCTCGCTGACTCCGTCGACGCGTCGGCGCAGGGCACTGAACCGGTACGGACCCTCGTTCAATGCCGCCAGCGCGAGTGCGCCCCAGCGCCCGGTTGCATTCTGCAATGCCGCCCGAGAGTTGCACCCGCGAGCGAAGACGTCAGCCTCGAGGGTTGGGTCCACGACGTCGGCATTCGGATCAGGAGTCTGGGCAGCACGTGAAGGTGAGTCGGTGCTGGTCATGAACCCAGGCTACTACTGCACGATCCCATAGCGCTAACTTGACGTGTTGCACTTACGAAAAATAAGTGCATGATGGTTGCAGAACGCATTTACGCTTCAACCTGGATCGGGAGTTCGCATGAGCATTGCAGTCACCGGCGCAACCGGAAACCTCGGACAACTGGTAGTCGAGTCGTTGATCGAGCGGGGAACCGCCGCGTCCGACATCGTCGCAGTGGTCCGCAATCCACAGAAGGCGGAAAGCCTCGCCGCCCGCGGAGTAGTTGTACGCCAAGCGGACTACGCCGATGCCTCGGCGTTGGAAACCGCATTGGCGGGCGTCGACAAGCTGGTGCTGATCTCGGGAAGTGAAGTGGGGTCACGGCTCGCGCAACACACCAACATCATCGACGCGGCGAAGGCTGCCGGCGTCGGATTCATCGCCTACACGAGCATCTTGAATGCTCAGGACACGCCGATGAAGCTTGCGGCCGAGCACAAAGCGACCGAGGACGTGCTCACTCGGAGCGGTATTCCGTTCGCGCTGTTGCGCAACGGTTGGTACTGGGAGAACTTCACCAACGACCTGGCCGGTGTGATCGAACGCGGCGCACTGGTCGGTGCGGGAGCGGAAGGCAAGATCGCGGCTGCGGCGCGTGCGGATTACGCCGACGCCGCAGCAGTAGTCGCGACCACCGATGGCCACGAAGGCGCAGTGTACGAGTTGGGCGGTGACGAGAGGCTCACCTATGCCGAATTGGCCGAGAAGATCAGCGAATTTGCCGGCAAGCCTGTCGCGTACCAGTTCGTGAGCGAGGACGCATACAAGGGGATTCTCGAGAGCGTCGGACTGCCTGCCCCGGTCGCAGAGATTCTCGCGGATTCCGATGCTGCAATTGCCAAGGGGGCGTTGGACACCGAGTCCGGTGACCTGCAGAAGTTGATCGGCCGCAGCAGCACTCCGGTGGCTGAGGTGTTGAAGAAGGCCTGACCTGCTGTGCGCCTTTATTAACCGCGGGCGGTTAATAAAGGCGCACAGGGGGTTACCCCATGTGGACTGCACCCTCGGCGGGCAGATCACCCTTCTTGGCGCGGACCAGAACCAGCACTACCGGTGCGATGATCGCCAACAGGATTGCCGCCCAACCGAATGCGGCCGAGTATCCGGATACCTCGGCGCCGAAGAAGTAGTCCGTCATCGAGGCGACGAAGTCCTGCACCGGCTGGGGGAGTAGCGCCAATTGGTCACCAGTCGGGATGGTCGCGTTCGACATGTCGACAGGAATGCCTTCCGGCGGGATCGGCGCCGCGTTGTCGGCGGTGAAGGCCGACTTTGCCGAAGCGTAGATCGTGGTGAACAGTGCGGTTCCGAGTGCGCCGCCGATCTGCAGGGTGGCGTTGACCAGGGCACTGGCAGCGCCGGCGTCGTGGTCGGGGACACCGATCAGTGCGAGGTTCTGCATCGGCACCATCAGCAGACCGAGTCCGAAGCCGAAGATCGCGAGGCCGGGGAACACGTGCGTCCAGTAGGAGCTGTGTACCTCGATCTGGGTCAGCATGAGCAGTCCTACTGCTGCCACCAGCGGGCCGGCGACCATGAGCGGCTTGGGGCCGATCTTGGTGGACAACTGCGCTGCGATGGTCGACGCCAAGACGATGAAGAACGCCATCGGCAGCGATCCGACGCCGGCCATGACCGGGCTGAATCCGAGCACGATCTGCAGGTAGAACGTCAGGTACAACGTGCCGCCGAGCAGGGCGGCGCCCACCAGCATGGAGCCGATCAGAGCAGCGCCGCGATCGCGATGCCACGGAACGCTCAGCGGTAGAAGCGGATTCTTGCTGCGGCTCTCGACGACCACGAAGATCGCGAGGAAGACCAGGCCCAGTGCGATGAACAGCAAAGTGTCCGCCTGACCCCAGCCGTGCTCGGCGCGTGTGAATCCGTAGACCAGTGAGCCGAGCCCCAGGGCGATGAGGACAGCGCCGGGAAGGTCGTAGCTCGTGTCGCCGTGCGCTTTGGTTTCCTTGACGATCGGGACGGCCGCAGCGATGGCGATCAGCGCGATCGGGATGTTGACGAGCAGGCACCAGCGCCAGTCGACGTACTGCGTCAGCACTCCACCGAGGAGAAGGCCGATAGCAGCGCCACCGCCGGAGATCGCGCCGTAGACGGCAAAAGCCTTGGCGCGCTCCTTCTCTCCGATGAAGGTGGTGGTGAGCATCGACAGCGCGGCGGGCGCGAGCAGTGCTGCGAAGACGCCCTGGCCGGCGCGGGCGATGAACAGTTCGATACCGCTCTGCGCGATGCCGCCGATGCCGGAGGCAACCGCGAAGCCCGCCATGCCGACGATGAAGGAGCGCTTGCGGCCCCAGTAGTCGGCGATACGTCCGCCGAGGAGCAGCAGCGCACCGAACGCCAAGGCGTACGACGTGACCACCCACGCGCGGTCAAGGTCGCTGATGCCCAGTTCTTCCTGGGCTGCCGGTAGGGCGATGGAAACGATGGTGCCGTCGAGCACCACCATGAGTTGAGCGAACGCGACGATGCAGAGCACCAGCCAGCGACGTTGATGATTCGGATTCTCGGAGACAGCCGGGATCGGTGGCAGAGTGCCGCCGTCGACGTGGGACGTGGTGGTCATTGGAAAAAGGTATTCCAGCCTTCTCGGGTGAGTCAAACGAAATAGTTCGTTCGGTTACCATCATCACTATGGCTCCCACTGACGTGACCGCGACGAAACAGCGAATCCTCGACGCTGCGCAAGAAGAATTCGGCACCTACGGGCTTGCCGGTGCGCGCATCGATCGGATTGCGAAGAACGGAAACGCCAGTAAGGAGCGCCTCTACGCCTATTTCGGTGACAAGGTCGCGTTGTTCCACGCGGTGCTCGACGTCGACTTCGAGCAGGCGATGGAATCCGTCGAGTTCACCGGTGAAGACATGCCCGCGCATGCCGTCGAACTGTTCGACGCAATGCTCGGCAAACCACAGATTCAACGGATGATGATCTGGGGTCAATTGCAGGGTGAGGCACCACGGATGAAGAAGTTGGCCGAGGAACATTCCAGCTGGGTTCCGCGAATGGCCACGATTCGCAAGGCTCAAGAAGACGGCCTCATCTCGAAGCACTGGGACCCCCAGGACCTGATCACGATGCTGTTCGGCCTCGTGTTCGGCTGGGTGGTGACCCCCGGTGTGGCCGACAACCAGAACGTCGACGCCGACGAGATCGCGCGCCGCCGTGAAGTGGTGCGCGAGGCCGTCACTCGAATCTGCAAGCCGTGACTGTCAGCGAGAGAGGTACGCGGCCCAACCGCCGTAGTCGGTGATGTCAGCTGCGCCGTTTACGGCGTCATGAGTGCAGCTGAAACCGACTGTCGTTCTGCCGTCGGATAACTCGACGCTCGTGAGCGCCATCGGTGCAGGCAAGGCGGCGAGGAATGTTCCCAGCCCGGCCGGTGAGATTCGGAAGATCTCGCCGACGACCGGTGCGCCGAGTCCAGGGCCACGGCGTACCAGGCCGGGCTTCGGTGGCGTCGTGTCGAGAGCGAAGAGCCGGTAGGCATCCGAGGTCGTGACGGTTTCGACGTACCGCGCGCCGAGGTCGACCAACTGTGTGTTGAGGGGTTGCCCGCGCAGGTGAGCGCCGAATACTGCGAGGTCGATTCCGGTATCGACGAGGGTGGGTGAAGGCACACCACCGAGTCGCGCAGCGAGGTCGATGGCGATCTGGTCGTCGAAAGCGGGTACGACGAACATGACGCCGAACGGGTGATCTTCGGCAGTGCGGTGTCCGGGCGCCGCGACGGCCGCCATGTCGAGCAGGTTGCAGAAGTTGGTGAAAGTTCCCATCCGGCGGTTGATTCCGAACGGATCCTCGGTCACGGCGGCAATCGTCGGGTGTTCGGTGGTGGTGGGAAGCAGTAGGGCGTCGAACCCGGCGAGGAGTTCCCGGGCGGCAGCCTTGGCGCGGGTGAGAGCATCGAGATCGTCGACTAGCTGGTATCCGGTGGGGTGCTTCGCACCGAGCACGATGTCGGACACCGCGGGATCTGCTCCGGCAGGACGAGTTTCGAGGAACTCGCCGGCAGCGGCGTATCGCTGCGCCACCACGGCGCCGTCGTAGAGCAATCGGGCCGCGTCGAGCAGTCCGGATATGTCGACGGTCTCGGTCTCGGCGCCGCCGGCTACCAGAGCTGTCACAGTGTCCTGAAATGCTGCTGTATACGACGGGCTCAGTTGAGCGAGATCCTCGATTCGGGGGACGGCGACGCGGGGATTCGGCGCCGCCGCGAGACGAACGTCGGAAGGCCAGACGCGGCTGCGGGGATCCCTAGGTTCGTGGCCGATCATGATTGCCGCTGCCGCGGTTGCCGATTCGAGGTCGTCGGCAAATACCGTCAGAGCGTCGTAGTCGACGCAGGCGGGCACTACTCCGTGGGCGGGGATGACGCCGAGCGAGAGCTTGAGTCCGTAGATCCCGTGGAACGCTGCCGGCACCCGGCCCGAACCGGCAGTGTCGGTGCCGATTCCGATGTCTGCAATTCCCAGCGCGACAGCGACGGCGGATCCGGAGCTACTACCGCCCGAGATCAACTCTTCGTCCCAGGCGCAGCGAACGGCTCCGTACGGACTGCGCGTTCCGACCAGTCCGGTGGCGAACTGGTCCAGATTGGTCTTCCCCAGAACAACAGCCCCGTGCTCGATCAACCGCGCAACGGCACTGGCGGTTTCGTCCGGCGAATACGCGAATTCGGGGCACGCCGCTGTGGTCGGCAGACCGGCGACGTCGACGTTGTCCTTGACGGCGACCAGACGCCCAGCCAGAGGAAGATGCTCGCCCGTGGCGATTCTGGCTTCGACCGAAGCGGCATCGGCAAGCACATCTTCCCTGCGGCGCAACGTGATCCAGACTTCGGGGCGATCTACTTCCTCGATCCGCTGGAATGCCTGCTCGACCCGGGCTGTCGGGGTGAAAACTTCTGCTGCGATGGTCATGGTGTGTACTGCTCCGATCAGTCCGTGATGTTGGCGAGTGAGAGCGCGGTGATCGCGCGGGTCACCCGGTCGAGGACGACGTCGAGAGACTCGCCGATGTGCTGGTGCAAAAGCGTGCGGGCCTCGGGCAGATTGCCGGCACGTAGTTCTTCGAGGATTCGAATGTGCTCCGCGATCGAGGTGTCGATGCGGCCGTTGACCATGAAGTCGTACATCCGAACGTGCCGGATACGGGAATTCACCGACAGCAGCGACGCGACCAGTTCATTGTTTCCCGACGCCCTCAGTACGGCGACGTGGAATTCCTCGTCCAGTTCGACGAACCCCGGTTCCTGAGCGGGCGGATCGAGAGCCAGGGCACGCCACCGCACCAATTCGTCGTCGAGGATTGTTCGGTCGTGCCGGATCGTCGGATCTGCGATCGCCCGGGTAATTCCTTGTAGTTCCAGCGTGATTCGGAGTTCATACAGATCTCGGATCCGCGGGATACTCGGGCGCACGGCGGAGAACCCGTACTCTTCCCGGCGCAGGAGTCCATCGGCGCACAGCATCGTCAACGCTTCCCGTACTGGTGTGCGAGAAATGCCGAAACGCGTGGAGAGTTTCGGTTCCGTCAGGCGCTGATCGAACCTGATAGTCCCGTTGACCAGTTCGGTGCGTAGTTCCCGGTAGACCACCTCACGCAGTGGCTCCGGCGCCGTATTCATCCCTGTCGACATACCTGTATACGCTATTGATCAGGTGTTTCGTCCAGATGTCTTCGGGTTAGAGCTGAGTTACGGCCTCCGCGGAACTTCAGGAGAAGTCGCGCTGAACCCGCAAGGTTCCGATCGTGGTGGCCAGGCCGTCGTACTGGGTGACCAACAAGGTGAATTCGATCAACCGACGATCGTCGAGATGCTGCGAGAGCGTTCCCCACGTGTCGTCGGTGACGTCCTTGGTGGTGACCAACTCGTCGACCGCAGTCAAGATCGCACGGTGACGCGGACTCAACTCGGAAGCGCCAGGGCCCTCGATGATTCGGGCCAGTTCTTCTGCGTCGATTCCGGCTTTGCGGCCGAGCCTGATGTGGTGATCCATCTCGTAACCGCAGTCCCGCAGGTGCGCGACCCGCAGGATGATCAGTTCGGTGTCGTGGCGAGAGATCTTGCCGCCGGGCATGAGTGAGCCGGAGTAGTGCAGCCAACCGCGGAAGAGTCCGCCCGTGCGCCCCAAGGTGCTGAACAGATGCGCATCGGGTGCTCCGGCAGCCTTCGACAGGACACGCCAGATTCCCCAGTTGATCGGACCGAGGTCCTTGAATCGGCCGGGCGGGATGCGGGGGTTCATGCGACTCCACGGATGTGAGAGGGACGGAGGTCGATAGCTCGTTGCGCGATGTGGCGAACCGCGGCGCTGCGGCGTGGCGCGTGTACGCGTGACTTCCGGCCGACGATACCGCGCTCGAACGCGTCGACGGCGTCAGCGACGGTCGTGGTGCCGGCGCTGGCGAGGGTTCCGCGTGCTCCGTCGAACGACAGTGCGGTGGTATCGGTGTCGATGTCGCCGATATACGCGACGCCCACCTTGGTGCCGAGGTGTTTCATTTCCAAGCGCAACGCGTCACCCAAGGCTTCGACGCCGGCGCGCGAAGCACCGAACGGTCCGCGAAACGGATGCTTGGCGGCGCCGTGAGCCGAGGCGACCACCAGGGCGTAACCGTTTTCGTGACTGATGTGCGGACCGGCTGCGCGCAGGGTGTAGTACGTGCCCATGAGGTTGACTTCGACGGCGCGGCGCATGTCCGCAGGGTCGCCGCCGAGGATCGACGAGTTCGCCTCGACACCGGCATTGGCGACGACGACGTCGATGCCTCCCAGCTTCTGAGCGATGTAGTCGACGCCGCGAGATACCTGCTCGAGGTCGGCGACGTCGCACAACTGCCACGGCGCGCGGCCGCAGGAAGTGGCGACTTGCTCGAGAAGTTCCGGCTCGAGGCCGAGCAGTCCCACGGACGCACCACGGTCGTACAGGCGTCTGGCCAGCGAAGAACCGATATTGCGGGCAGCGCCGGTGATCAGGATGCGCCGACCCGTCAGGTCGTCCGCACTACTCTTGGCCGATTCGGCCTTGCCCGCCTCGCTCTTGCCCATTGCTGTGTCCCTACGCAGTGACCTTCTGGTCCTCCGACGCTAACACCGCCGGGTAGCTGCGACTGCAAGTACCGCCAACTCCGTCCGAACGGGTGTTCAGACCGATGCGGCTTCGAGACGCGGATGTGACGAGGAAGCCTGGGTCGACCGCAATCGACGGAATCGGACCACGGCAACGACGGCGGCAACAGCGGCGAGGATCACCAACGGCAGCGACGGACCCATCGTGGGTTCGATGACAACCAGTAGCACCGGCAGTCCGAATCCGAGATAGGTGCCGACGTAGAAGATCCCGGTCAGGGCGCCCCGCGAGGCGGGGGGAGCCAGCGACTCGAGGTCGAGCAGTCCCTCGCGTAGACACAGTCCGTAGGCCGTACCGAGGACGAGCGCGCAGACGATGAACAACCCGAGCGCGGGGTGCGCGCCGCCGACGGCGACCAGGCAGTATCCGAGCGCCGCCAGTGCGGCGCCGACCGTGCCGGCCTGAGGACCCCAATTGCGATGGCGCGCAGCGGTTTGAACCAGGATTCCAGCACCCAGAGTCAGCGCCGCCGCGAAACCCGGAAGGAGAGGACCTGAGTAGCGGTCCCCGAGCCTGGCCGTCATGGTCACGAAAGACACTGTTGCGCTGGCGAACACCCATGGCGCCAACGGAAGTGCCCAGAGCAGTGCGACCTTCACACCGGTTCCCGACCGCTCTGCGCGGTCGGGAATCTGTGTGAACATTGCAGCTTTGGTGGGAGCAGGTGTACGACTCCACACAGCTGCCGCGGTAACCGAACCCACCGACAAGACGGCCGAGACGACAAAGGGCGTAGCGAGTGGGAAGGCGGCAAATTGTGCCAACAGACCCGAAAATAGTGGTCCCAGTGCAAAACCCGAGGTGAGTACTACGCCCGCCATCACGGTTCCGGACTTGCCGCGAAGGTCAGCCGCCCACGCGGTGCCGGCGCCGATTGCCAGACCGGCACCGATACCGACAACGAGGCGCCCGACCATGAGCCCGGGCGCGTCGTGCCAGAGAAGAAGAATCAAGGTTCCGAGCGAGGCTATGAGCGCTCCGGGCAGGACGACTACAGCTCGGCCGACGCGATCCGACAGTGCTCCACCGGTTAACAGGCCGGGTAGGAGTCCGAGCGCGTAGATACCGAAAACACCGTCGAGCACGGTATGCGAAAGACCCTCGTCCACCCGGAGAACCGGGATGAGCGAAGCAAAGTGGTTGGCGGCCCAACCCGTCGAAAGTAGAACTGCCAGTACCGAGATGAACCCGCGACGGGATGGATCGCCCATACCGGCAGCTTAGGCGGGTACCAGATCGCTCACGTCGGCGAGGAGTTCGAACGTGCGCAACCAAGCCTCGCGGTTGGTGCCGGTCGACACCGTGATCAGCTCGTCGGCCTGTGCATGCTCGGTGAACTCGTCGAGGTAGGCGCGGACCTCCGTGGGCGTGCCGATGGCGCTGTACTTGGTCATCTGCAGAACCTGCTGACCCGCGGGGGAGTCGAGCAGCATGTCCGCTTCGTCGTCCGTGAACTTGCGTCCGCGTCCGAGAAGAAGGCTGACGCGCGAACGCTTGGCCGCGAGGAAGTCCTGCTGAGCCTGCTCATGGGTGTCGGCGGCGATGACGTTGACGCCCGCGATGACGTACGGCTCCGCCAACTGCTCCGACGGCTTGAACTCGCGTCGATAGATCGCGACGGCGTCGCGCAGGGCGTTGGGGGCGAAGTGCGAGGCAAATGCATACGGCAGGCCGAGCATCGCGGCGAGCTTGGCTCCGAACAGTGACGATCCGAGAATGTAGAGCGGAACGTGAGTGCCCTTACCGGGAACGGCATTGATTCCGGGGACGCGCGAAGTGTCGCCGAGGTAGCCCTGAAGCTCGAGTACGTCCTGCGGGAAGCTGTCCGAGGAACTCGGGTCGCGTCGCAAAGCCTGCATGGTCTTCTGATCACTACCGGGCGCGCGACCGAGACCGAGATCGATGCGACCCGGGTGCAGAGTCTCGAGGGTGCCGAACTGCTCGGCGATCGTCAGCGGCGCGTGGTTGGGCAGCATGATTCCACCGGCGCCGAGGCGGATTTTGCTGGTGTGCGCGGCGACGTGGCTGATCAGAACGCTGGTGGCCGAAGACGCGATGGAACCCATGTTGTGGTGCTCGGCATACCAGATTCGCTTGTAACCCCACTCCTCGGCGCGCTGCGCCAAGGTCACGCTGGCGTCGAAGCTGTCTTTGGCGGTTTCGTTGTCGCCGATGTGGGCGAGATCGAGGATGGAAAGTGGGACGGCCATGAATGTGGTGCCTTTCTCAGCGAATAGAACGCAAGCGTCGTTGTGAGGTGCAACCGCTGTGAGTCCATTCCTATTTCCGAGAGCCTTCCCACGCTGAGCAAGTGCGATTTTCGGAGGGGCGGTGACTCCCGCTCGATCAGTTCCGCACAGCGTTGGCCATGGCGGCCAACGAGAGGGCCTGACGAGCACGGTCGAGGACAACCGCACGAGAGATGTCGATGTGCGACACCAGTGCCTCGTGTGCTTGCGGAATCTTGCCGTCCAGAACCAGCTCGACGACGGCGATATGTTCCTCCACGGTGGCCTTCATACGGTCGGGAGTCAGGTAGTCGAACATCCGCACGGGGCGCAGCTTCGAGTTGACGGCCTGAAGAGCGTCGACCAACGCGTGGTTTCCGGACGAGGCGAGGAGCGCGATGTGGAACTCCTCGTCGAGCGTCACGAAACCGGCGTCCGGTACCGGCATCTGTTTGAGAAATGCGTACCACTTGTCGAGTTCGGAACCGAGCGCGTCTCGATCATGAGCGGGGGCCTCACCGTCGAGTACCCGCCGAAGTCCGTGTACCTCGAGGAGTATGCGCAGCTCGTAGAGGCCACCCAACTCGTCGAGGTGCGGTCGGTACGGAAAGAGGCCGTGTTCGTCGCGCTCGACCAGCCCGTCGGATTCCAACTTCGCGAGCGCTTCGCGCACCGGTGTTCGCGAGACACCGTAGAGATGGGCCAGGCGTTCCTCGCCCAGTCGTTCCGAGGGCGCGATCTGACCGGACATCAGATCGTTTCGGATCGACCGGTAAACCTGTTCGCGCAGCGGCGGCCGCACACTCATGTCAGATTGCCATCGCTCGACGAACCGCCTCGGTGGACGTGGTGCCGCCCTCACCGGTCGAGGTCACGTGTCCGGCCGCGAGAATGCTGTAATGCTGAGCAGATTGGAGCGCGAAACCGATGTGCTGCTCTACGAGGAGGACACCGAGATCGCCGCGCTCGGTGAGTTCCATGACGGTTCTTTCGATTTCGGCGACCACGTTGGGCTGAATGCCCTCGGTTGGTTCGTCCAGAATGAGGATCTTGGGCTCGGTGATCAGGGCGCGAGCGATGGCAAGCTGTTGTCGCTGCCCACCGGAGAGAAGTCCCGCGCGACGGTCGAGGAGCGTGGTGAGTGCGGGAAACAGATCCAATGCCTCTGCGATGAGTGCCTTTCCGCGTTTGCGCCCGTCGGCGACCACCCGAAGATTCTCGGCAGTTGTCAGTTGTCCGAACGACTGCTGACCCTGGGGTACGTAGGCAAGTCCGCGAGCGACGCGGGCGCTCGGCCGTAGACCGGTGATGTCTTCACCGTTCAGAAGTACCTTTCCCCGTGTAGGTTTGATCAGACCGACGGCGGCGCGCAGCAAGGTGGTTTTACCCGCACCGTTGTGACCCATGACTGCCGCAACTCCGTCGCTGGGAACCAGCAGGGATACGCCGTGGATCACTTCGGTGCGTCCGTAGCCGGCGCGGATGTCGACGAGCTCGAGCATGATTCAGTCCTCCGGGGTCGGTTCGGTGTCGGCGCCGAGATCGGTTCCGGCAGCGGCTGTGCCGAGGTAGACCTCTTGCACCTTGGGGTCGGCTTGGACCTCCGCCACAGTTCCTTCGGCAAGCACTTTCCCAGCGGCGAGCACTGTGACGGACGTGGCGAAGGATCGCATGAAGTCCATGTCGTGCTCGACTACGACGACGGTTCGCGCACCGCCGATGCGCCGCAGAAGGTTCCCGGTCTCCTCGCGCTCCTCGAGGCTCATGCCTGCGACGGGCTCGTCGAGCAGGAGCACGGAACAGTTCTGTACCAACAACATTCCGATTTCGAGCCACTGCTTCTGTCCGTGCGCCAGAATGCCTGCGGCGGTGTCCCTGAGGTGCTCCAACCCGGTTGTCTCCAGCGCCTCTTCGATCTCGGGAAGCACACCTTTGCGCCTTCGGAGCAGGTTCCACGCCGAGCGACCGGCTCCCGCCGCGATGTCGAGATTCTGCAGCACCGAGAGTTCTTCGAAGACGCTTGCCGTCTGGAAGGTTCGCCCGACGCCGAGGCGGGCGATCTTGTGAACCTTCTTGCCGAGCAGTTGCTCGCCGGACTTAGTGATGGAACCCGTCGCGGGAACGAGTCCGGTGATGGCGTCGACCAACGTTGTCTTTCCAGCCCCGTTCGGGCCGATGAGAAACCTCAGGTCGCCCTGCATGAGGGTCAAGTCGACGCCGTCGACGGCCTTGAAGCCGTCGAAGCTGACCGAAAGATTCCGTACTTCGAGGTACTCGGACGACATTCCGGCGTTGCCGCCCAGTGCCGGTGTGGGTTCGCTGGTGGCGGTTGTGTTGGTCATGACGACACCTCCACTGGTTCGGGTTGGGAGACCTTGACCGGTGGGTCGGCCGGGGTCTCACGCTTCTTGCGGTGGCGCATCAGGGCGAACAATCCGGCCACACCTGCCGGGAAGAATCCGACCACGACGATGAACATCAGCCCTTGCGCGTAGATCCATCCCGAAGGGAGTTTCTCCGAGAATGTCGACTGTGCCCATGCGACGCCGATCGCACCGAGTACCGGACCGAGAAGCGTTGCGCGGCCGCCGATCGCGACCCCGATGAGGAAAGCGATGGACGGGACGATCCCGACGTCGGCGGGGGAAATGATGCCCACGATCGGAACGAACAGCGCGCCGGCGATACCGGCGAGGAACGCCGCGGTCACGTAGGCGACCAGTTTGATGTTCGCCGGATCGTATCCGAGGAAACGTACGCGCTCCTCTTGATCGCGGACGGCGACGAGGAGTTCGCCGTATCGGGAGTTCATCAGCTGGCGAATCAGAGCGACCGATGCGAGAAGAACTCCGGCGGCGATGAAGAACAACATCTGCTTGTTCGCCGGATCGTTGAGGTTGAAACCGAAGAACGTGCGAAAGCGGTTGAGGCCGTTGCTGCCACCGATCGACTGCTGGCCGATCAAGAGGATCGCGAAAGCCGCGGCGAGTGCTTGCGAGAGGATCGCGAAGTACGCGCCCTTGACTCTCCGCTTGAACACACCGAGTCCGAGGAGAAAGGCAACAGCGGCCGGCAGGAAAAGTATGGCGAAGATCGCCACGAATGGCGAGGCGAACGGTTGCCAGTATCCCGGCAGTTCGGTCTTGCCGGCGATGGACATGAAGTCCGGGACCGCGTCGCCCTTGAGTTCTGCATCGGCGATCTTGAGGTGCATCGCCATCACGTATGCGCCGATTCCGAAGAAGACGCCCTGGCCGAGCGTGAGCATTCCGCCTCTGCCCCAAGCCAAACCGATACCGACAGCGACTATGGCGAAGCACAGGAATTTGGCCAACAGTGACAGCCTGAAGTCCGAGAGCACAGCCGGAGCGACGGCGAACAGCACGATCGCGGCAAGTGCAAAACCGCCCCACACCCGAATTCGGGAATTGTTCAGGATGCTCATACGAGGCTCCTCGTCTTGACTGCGAACAGGCCCTGCGGCCGAACTTGAAGGAAGACGACGATGATGACGAACACGATCACCTTCGCGATCGACGCCGTCGTCGAGTACTCGATGAACGAGTTCAAGATGCCGAGGGCGAAGGCTGCGATCACGGCTCCCTTCATCTGACCGAGACCGCCGACGACAACAACCAGGAAGGCGTCGATCAGATAGGACTGGCCGATGGTCGGGCTGGTGGAACCGATGAGCGTCAACGCGACACCCGCGACGCCGGCGAGCCCGGAACCGAGGAAGAAGGTCGTGATGTCCGTACGACGAGAGGAGATTCCGCTCGTCTCGGCCAGATCGCGATTCTGGACGACGGCCCGGATGCGTCTACCCATCGACGACTGCTTCAGTGCGACCGAAAGTGCGATCACCGCTGCGATCGCCAACACCAGAATGAAGATGCGGGTTTTCGGCACCACGGCGCCGAAAATATCGACCCCGCCCGAAAGCCAGCTCGGCGCCGAAACATTGACTGCCGGCGCGCCGAAGATGTCGCGCGCCAACTGCTGAAGGATCAATCCGACGCCGAATGTCACCAACAGCGTGTCGAGGGGTCGGTGGTACATCCGCGATACCAGGACCACTTCGAGCACGACACCCATCAGTCCGCCGACGACGAAACCGACGAGCAGAGAAATGATCAACGATCCCGTTGCATTCGAGATCACCTGCTGCACTACGTATGCGGTGTACGAGCCGGCCATGATGAACTCGCCGTGTGCCATGTTGATGACACCCATCTGCCCGAACGTGAGAGACAACCCCAACGCTGCCAACAGGAGAATCGATCCGATACTCAAACCCGTGAACAACTGCCCGATCACAACATCCATGACAGACGCTCCACCTCTCTACTCGTCGATTCCGTCAATTCCGCCTTTTGTCGATCAGCTACCGAGCCCCTCAGCCCAGGGGTAGTTCTTCAGGTACGGATCCGGCTCGATCGGCTGTCCCGAATCCCAGACCGTGTAGATCAGTCCGTCGGAACGGATTTCGCCGATCCGGGCAGTCTTGGTGATGTGGTGGTTGTCGCCGTCGATGGTGACGAGTCCTTCGGGCGCCTGGAAGGTCACACCGTCGGCGTTGTCCTGAATATCCTTGACCGCAAACGAGTTGGCCTTCTCGACGGTGTTCTTCCAGAGGTAGACGGAGGTGTATGCCGCTTCCATCGGATCGGACGTGGGCTTGTCCTGGCCGAACTTTGCCTTGTACGCCGCGACGAACTTCTTGTTCTCGGGGGAGTCGATGGTCTGGTAGTAGTTCCACGCCGTCAGCTGGCCTTCGACGTTCTGGACTCCGATACCACCGACCTCTTCCTCCGCAATGGAGACGGAGACGACGGGCATGTCGGCGGGCTTCAGGCCGACATTCGAGTATTCACGGAAGAATGCAACGTTGGAATCGCCGTTGAGTGTGTTGAACACGGCATCGGCGTCGGCTGTGCGGACCTTGTTCACGATGGTGGAGAAGTCGGTCGAACCCAGAGGCGTGTAATCCTCGCCCTTGATCTCGATGCCGTTCGCTGCCGCGTACGCCTTGATGATGCGGTTGGCGGTCTGCGGGAACACGTAGTCGCTGCCGACCAGATACAGCGACTTGACGCCCTTCTCCTTCAGGTAATCCAGAGCCGGGATGATCTGCTGGTTGGTCGTTGCGCCCGTGTAGAAGATGTTCTTCGAATCTTCCAGTCCCTCGTACTGGACCGGGTAGTAGAGCAAAGAGTTGTTGTCCTCGAACACGGGCAGCATGGCCTTGCGGCTCGAGGAGGTCCAGCCACCGAAAACTGCTGCGACGCAATCGCTGCTGATCAGTTTCTCGGCCTTCTCGGCGAACACTGTCGGCTCCGACGCGCCGTCCTCTGCCACGATCTGGATCTTCTTACCCAGTACACCGCCGGAATCGTTGATCTCCTGCACCGCCAACGAGATGGAGTCGCGGACCGTCACTTCACTGATGGCCATGGTGCCCGAGAGTGAATTCAGGGAACCGACCTTGATCGTGTCCCCCGAGGTGTCGACGCACGACGTAGCCGTCGAATCTCCCGATGCGGTGTCTGTTGCCTTGCTTCCGCAGCCGGTGAGAACCAAGCCCAGCGCGGCGAGAGCGGCCGGCGCGGCAAGGGTGCGCTTCGAGAAGGTTCGCATGTACGGGCCTTTCGTGTCGATGGCTCTGGCAGACAATGGCTCTGACAGATCTGTATCCGGAGTGCGTATACAACGCTGTATTCGTCGAGTGCACAGAGTAGGTGGAAGTTGTTGCGGTGGAATGACTGTCGGTGACAAGTGTGTGTCCGGTGTTTCGATTGGGTGTCCAGGACCTCACACCGCAGGTCAGCGAGGGTGCGGTGTTAGCATCGACGAGAAATTGATCAAGCACTCGCTTGACGATCGGAACGTCGGAAGGATCTTCTCGTGCGCTCGACCCGACGGGACGAAATACTCGCTCATGCGGCCAAGCTGTTCAGTGAGCGGGGGATCGCCGCGACGACGGTGCGAGACATCGCCGACGAAGTCGGGATCCTCTCCGGCAGCCTCTATCACTACTTCGACTCCAAGGATGCGATAGCCAACGAGATCGTCGTCCGGTTCCTCGAAGATCTCAACGTCCGGTACGAGGACTCGATCGAACCGGAAGGTTCGGCTCGAAATCGCCTGGCCACGATGGTGTCGGTCTCTTTTGCCTCGGCGGTGGATCACCCGTATGCCACGGAGGTCTATCAGGGAGAAGCCATACTTTCGTCGCAACCGGCGGACGCGCCCATCACCATCCTGGTTCAGAAGGCACACAGCTACTGGCGATCGGCTATCGCTCGCGGAATTGCCGACGCGGAGTTTCGGGAAGACATCGATCCCGAACAGTTTCACCGTCTCCTGCGTGAATCCGTCTGGTCCACCGTCGCGCAGTATCGCCCGCAGCTTTCCGAATTGGCCGAAGATCTGCAGCGCAATCTGATTTCGGTTTTCCTGGACGGCTTTGCCGCACGTTCCGTCGACGGCGAGCCGGTGGCACGCATTGCGCGGCGCACGGCGAAGAAGGAAGCGCAGACCGAATCTCCCGACTCGGACCTTGCCGAACTCCGCTCTGATGTCGACGAATTGAAGTCCGTCATTCGCGAACTCAGCTCGTCGATCCGGCAGCTGCAGAAGCCGTAACACCGCAGTTCCTGCGCGTGTAGTTCGGATTTTGACTATCAGTGTGACCCAGTGCATACTTCTGTCCACACTCGTAAATCAAGCGCTTGTTTGATTTACCAAGCACAGTTTGGACGGGAGTTCGATGTGAGACTCGGAAAGGCGATCGCCGTCTGCGCGGCAGTGGTCCTCGGGGCGAGCGCGTGCGCATCTGCCGGTGTCATTCCCGAAGACACCATCGTCATCGGTTTGGACGAGGACTCCACCGGGCCCGGTGCGTCGTACAGCACGATCGCCGGCAAGACGGTGCGGATGACCGTCGACCTGATCAACCAGGCGGGCGGAATCAACGGTAAGCAAGTCGAATTGGTTGTCGAGAACGACGAGAGCAGTCCCACCAAAACCCCGTCGATCATTCGGAAGTTGGTCGATCACGGGTCCAGTGCGGTCATCCTCGCCACGGGCAGCGGGTCGGTGCTGCAGGCCAAGTCGATTCTCCAGCAGTCGAAGATTCCTGCGATAGCTCCGGTCGTTCTCAGCGACGCCTTTGCCTCGGCGCCCGACAACGACTTCTCGTTCATGATTCCGAACTCGTTGAAGCAGTACGCCCAGGTGTACTGCGGGGCTTTCGAGAAGATGGGGTACAAGTCCCTGGGAATTCTCGGTGACGCGAGTGCGTCCATCGACGGAATCATCAAGACCCTGCGGCCGGCGCTCGAGAAGTGCGCGAGAGTGACGGGCGTCGAAAAGGCGCCGGTCGATGCCGCGGACATCACCGCACAGGTCTCACGTCTCGCGGAAACCGAACCGGACGCGATTCTGGTCGCCAGTATCGGCGGGCACTTCGAAATCCTCGCGCACAACACCTTGTCGAAGGTCACCCCGCAGACGCAACGCTTCTCACTCGCTTCCATCGGAAACCAGCCCGCATCTTGGGCTTTGGCGGACCCGAAGGCGTTGAGCGGCATGGTGTACATGGGCTCGCTCAGTGAGAACAACCCGAGAACCGCCGAACTGCGTCGCAAGGTGCAGGCGGTGAAGGGGCCTGATTATCAACTGACCGCCTACGACGCACAGGCGTACGACGCCGTCATGATGTTGGCCGAGGCAATCGAAATTGCCGGCGACCACCGAGATCGGACGGCCGTTCGTGATGCTCTTCAACAGGTTTCGGCACTTCCCGCCAGCTTCGGCCAGGACGGATTGACACTGTCGTTCTCCTCGCAGGATCACCTGGCTCCGGACAGCCTCTGCGGCCTGGTACTCGTCGAATTCGGTGAGGACAACAAGCCTGCCCGTCCGTGGGATTCCTACCAGCCCCCGTGCGGATAACCGAGGAGCATTGACATGACAGACGCACAACTGTGGCTCGCAGCCATCGAGATCGGTGCCTTCTTCTCGCTGATAGCCCTCGGAATGTATCTCGTGGTGGTCGGCGCCGATTTCTTCAACTTTGCGATGGGCCCGTACGCGATGGCTGCGGCCATGGCGTCGAGTTGGGTCGCGATCAATTACGGGCTCGCTCTCTGGATTGCCATGCCGCTGGGGATCGCGGTAGCGGTGGCGCTGTCGATCCTGACGGAAAAGCTTGTGGTCAAACAGGTTCAGAAGCGTTCGGGTCGTGGGGAACTACCGGCGTTGGTGGCGGTGACCGCAGTACTGTTCGGGATCCAGCAGCTCGCCGGCACGGTCTTCGGCCGAACACCACTTCCCGGACAGAAGATCTTCGACTTCGATCCGATATCGGTGCTCGGTGCCACCGTCGACAGTTCGACCGTTGTACTCGTCGTCGGAACTGCCGTGATCTTCGTCGGTATCGGACTGTGGCTGAACCGGTCCACCTCGGGCCGTCTGCTACGCGCCGTCGGCGACAGTCCGGATGCCGCCCGCGTCCTGGGCTTGCCGGTGGATCGGGTACGCCTCATCGCGTTCACCCTCGCGGGTGTGATCGCCGCCGTCGCCGGACTTCTGTTCGCTCCCAAGGCCGGTGTTCAGTTCACGAGCGGTCTGTCATGGACGCTGACGGCATTCATCGCACTCGTCATCGGTGGTACCGGCCGAAGTTGGGCTCCGCTGATCGGCGGAATGGTGTTGGGCGTCGTCCAGGTATTCGCCCCGTACTACTTCGGTGCGAGTGCTGCGCAAACCGCGATTCTGTTGATTGCCCTGGTGTTCTTCGCTTTCCGTCCGGAAGGCTTGCTCTCGAGGAAGGTTCGCGTCTGATGGCCTCGCTTTCTACCAGTCCGCTGACGTCAAATCCGCCCACTACATCCGGCCGTTCCCGGACGAGGATGCTCGCCCTGTCACGAGAAGCGCTGATCACCGTGGTCGTGGTTGCTGCCGTGCTGCTGTGGATGGGGCCGAGTCTGTACCGGCAGGATCTGGTGTTCCTCGCTGCGACGTATTCGCTGATCGCACTCGGCATGTACGTGCCATTCGTGCTCGCGGGATCACTGTCGATGGCGTACAGCGCGTATGCGGCGATCGGCGCGTATGCCGTTGCGCTGATCTCGGTTCGGACCGGGTTGTCGATGTGGTGGGGATGGATTCTCGGCGCCCTCGCCGCTGCAGCGGTTGCAGTACTCCTCAGCTTGGCAACACAGAAACTCTCCGGCTTCTACCTTGCCGCGGTGACCTTGTTGTTCGGTATCGCTTTCGAGCACTGGTTGATCGACGGGCCGAGTTTCACCGGCGGATCGGCCGGGATCTCGGGTGTCGAGACTGTGACGATGTTCGGCTGGGAGCCACCGCGCTATGTGTTGGTCGTGTTCGCGATCTTGTTCGTGTGTCTGATCGCGGTCGCTGTGGATCGACTCCGGAAATCGGTGTGGGGGCTGATGTTGCAAGCTGCCCGCGACAATCGTAATGTCGCACGGTCTTCCGGCGTCAATCCTGCGCACCTGACCGTCGTGGCGCTGGCGATCGGTGCTGCGATCGCGTCGACCGGCGGATCGCTGTTCACCGTGTCGGTGCAGGCTGTCACTCCTGAAACCTTCACTCTCAGTATTGTTTTCCTCGCAATCTTCATGCCGATCATCGGCGGTCGCGGTTCGGCGTGGGGTGCTCCGCTCGGTGCATTGATCGTGGTGATCGTGACGCTGAATATGCCCGGGTACCAGGGAAGTGGCGAACTCCTGCTTGCCGGAGCCGTCCTGGTGATCCTCATCGTCGCGCCTGGTGGGGTGATCGGGTGGAGTCAGAACGTTCTGGGTCGAATGAACCGTCTGTACAAGGAGCGTGGCAATCGATGACTCGGCTACTCGAAGTGAGCGGGCTCCACAAGTCCTACGGAGGCGTCCGCGCTGTCGACGATGTCTCGTTCAGCGTCGGACAGGGAGAGGTGATCGGACTGGTCGGCCCGAACGGGGCAGGCAAGACCACACTGGTGGACTGCATCTTCGGCACTCAGCAAGCAGACTCCGGAACCGTCGCGCTCGCGGGTGCTCCCTTGACCGGGCCGTCGGAGCGCCGTGCACGGCAAGGGCTCTCGCGCACGTTTCAACATCCGCAGCTCGCGGCGGAACTCGACGCCGTCGACAACATCATCCCGGGACTGTACGGGCACAAGATCACCTCACCTCTGCACTCGCTGTGGTGGGCGATCAAAGGACCTTTCGAGAACTGGGACCGGACAGCACAGCGGGCCCGGGAGATTGCTGCGCGATACTCGGTCACCGACGTCGAGAGTGCTTGCGGGGATCTCAGTTTGGGGGCGCAGCGTCTGGTCGAGGTGGCGCGGGCGATGGCGACCGAACCCGAAGTCCTCCTGTTGGACGAACCGTTTGCCGGCGCGGATCACGACGGCATCGCTGCCATCTCCGGTGCCGTGCGATCGATTGCCGCGCAGGGCAAAGGAGTAGTCCTGGTTGATCACAACGTCGATCTCATCGCGGCGCTCGCAACCAAGATCGTGCTGCTCAATTTCGGATCAGTGGCGTTCTACGGACCACCGCAGGAGTGCTTGGCCAGCGACGCGATGCGAGAAGTCTATTTCGGTTCCGAATACGAGGAAGGCGCCTGACATGCTCGAACTCGACAGAGTCACAGTTCGATACGGATCCGCTGTCGCCGTCCGGGAAGTCTCCCTTGCCGCTCCCGCCGGTGAAGTGACAGCCATCGTCGGGCCGAACGGTGCGGGCAAGACCAGCTTGGCGGGATCCATCTACGGCTCGGTTCCCGCCACCGGGACAATCAAATTCGATGGTCGAGAGATCCAGAAATTATCGGCACTGGATCGTGTCCGCAGCGGATTTGCCTACGTTCCCCAAGGCAGGCAACTGTTCATGCGAATGTCCGTTCGCGAGAATCTACGCGTGGGCGCAGACCTGCTGGGATTGAAAGCCGAAGCCGTGGAAACAGCTTTCGAGAGGTTCCCGATCCTGCGTGAACGCTCGGAGAGTTATGCCGGGGTCCTCAGCGGTGGTGAGCAGCAGATGTTGGTTCTGGGGCGGGCCCTTCTGGAAACCCCGAAGGTGTTGCTCCTCGACGAGATGATGACAGGACTGGCACCGAAAATCGTCGCGGAGCTGCGAGCATTGGTCGGGGGTCTGGCCGCCGAGGGTGTGACCGTCATCGTGACGGAACCGGCACTTACTGCACTGAAATCGGTTGTCGACCGCGGATATGTCATGCAGCGCGGCGAACTCGTCCACGAATGCGATTCCGCAGCGACACTGGACAACGCGTACAAACAATCGATGGGCGTCCTCAGCGCCGACGGGAGATGATCGACGATCATGCTTGAAACGAAGACACTCGACTTCACCGTCGGTGAATTCGCCACGAATCCGGACCGCTTCGCCGGCGTCAGCATCAGCGAAATGGTCAGGCATTGGTCTGAGACCATCCCGGACGAAACCGCCTTTGTCACTCCGGAATCGAGGGTGTCGTGGAAGCAGTACGACGCGGCTGCCGATGCGATCGCGTCGGCGCTGGATCTAGCTGGTGAGGGGTACGGACATGTAGCCGTGTTGCTCCCCGACACCGCTGTCTTTCATGCGGCTCTCTGCGCAGCATTTCGTACCGGCCGCGTCGCGGTCGGAATCGGTTCGCGCTCGGGTATTCGCGAGATCTCTCATCTGATCGCCCGCTCGGAAGCCTCCGTTCTCGTCACCACTCGCACGCTGCGCGGCGTCGATACCGCCGAACTCGTGGCGAGTCTGCGGGCAGAGCATCCCGGACTGGACGTCGTCTTCGCCGACGAACGCGCCGACGTGAGTTTCGAACGCGTGAGCGCGAACGGCGAACTCACCTCGTTGCCGGTCGAGTTAAAGCAGTTCCCCGCAACCAGTCCGTGTTTTGTCACGTCAGCCGTTTCGATGCTGAACTCGACCTCCGGCACAACGGGCCTACCCAAACTGGTCACACAAACCGAGGATCGTTGGGTTGGTTTCTCCGAGATTGCCGCCGAGGCGGCGGCGATCGGTTCGGATGAGGTGTTCCTCGGCGCGGTTCCGGCACCTTTCGGATTCGGCCTCTGGACTTCGCATTTCCTGCCGGCACTACTCGGTGCTCGCAATGTCGTCATGGAACGCTTCGACGTTTCGGTGATGATCGAGTTGATCGAGCGCGAACGGGTGACTGCTTTGAATTGTGTGAGTACACAATTCAAGATGCTGTTGCGTTCGGAGGCCGCGGAATCGGCCGATCTCTCGTCACTTCGTTTCATGTTCACCGGTGGTGAAGCCGTGCCGTATTCGGAGGCACTGGCCTTCGAACAACGTACCGGAGCGGCTGTCCTGCAGTTCTACGGATCGAACGAAACCGGCGCCGTCTCGGTGACGACGGTTTCGGACGGTTCCGATACCCGACTGAAGACGTGCGGCCACGTCATCGATCGCATGCAAGTTCGTGTATTCGACGATGCGGCAAAGGAAATGACCGGCTCCGTCCGCCGCGGTCAGCCTGGGGTGAACGGACCGCTGATGTGTCAGGGCTATTGGGGGGACACCGATGCGAACGACGAGTTGTACACCGATGACGGTTGGATGCTTCTCGGCGACATCGTCGAGATCGACGAGACAGGACGGGTGCGTGTGGTCGGGCGCAAAGCCGACATCATCATTCGTGGCGGCAAGAACATCTCCGCGGTCGAAGTCGAGGAGTACGTGCGCGCGCACCCTTCGGTGGAGTTGGTCGCCGTGGTCGGGGTCGACGATCCGCTGTTCGGTGAGAAGGTCTGTGCGGTCGTCGTGTCCGCCGATGACGATCTGAGTTCGGAGGATCTGACCGCCTGGCTGCAGAGCCGAGGAGTGACCCGCGAGTACATACCCGAGTACGTGATGACGGTCGCCGAATTGCCGATGGCGGCAGGCGGCAAAGTAGCCAAGGGTGAAGTCAAGGCACTCGCGCAGAGGCGGATCGCTGAACTCGGCTGATCGCACTTGGCGGTACCGGCTTCGCGTTACGCTGATCCGGACATTGTGCCGAGAGTGAAGGAAACCCGATGACGAACCCTTCACCGCATCGGTGGCGCAGGCGCTTGCTGTGGGCTCTGGCAATTGTGTTCGTTCTGGTCGGAGCCGTGGTTCTGGCCTTCGTTCTGAGCCCGAGACCTGGCGCACTCACCGTGCGATGGGTCTTCGATCGTGATGCGGTGAAAGTCACCGAGGCGCTCGAGAAGCACGCGCCCGAAGGCGTCGACTCGATCAAGGACCAGCA
Source organism: Rhodococcus sp. YL-1 (assembly GCF_001942025.1). NCBI lineage: Bacteria > Bacillati > Actinomycetota > Actinomycetes > Mycobacteriales > Nocardiaceae > Rhodococcus > Rhodococcus sp. YL-1. Next base: position 1,657,886 of record NZ_CP017299.1, read on the forward strand.
GTACCGCGCCGATGACGACGACGCATACCTGGATGTCTACTTTCCCGCAGCGACGACGACCGCATTGCCTACGGTGATCTGGACTCATGGCGGTGCCTGGATCTCGGGAAGCAAGTCCAACTACGCGCCGTACTACGAGTTGCTGGCCTCGCGTGGCTACACAGTTGTGTCCCTGGACTACTCACTCGGACCTGAGCACCACTATCCGACGGCAGTGCGGCAGCTCAACGACGCTCACGCGTACGTCGTCGCGAATGCGGAACGGCTGCATGTTGATCCGACGACGGTCGTTCTGGCGGGTGATTCTGCGGGAGCGCAACTCTCGAGTCAGCTCGCCACTCTCATCACTGATCCCGCCTATGCGAACCGTGTGGGCGTGGTCCCGTCGCTGCGGCCGGATCAGTTACGTGGAGTAATCCTGAACTGTGGAATCTACGACGTCGGGAACCTGGTCGGCGGACCCGGCATCATCGGTTGGGGAGTTGATCGGTCCCTCTGGGCGTATACCGGTGTGCGTGACTTCATGAGTACCGACGCAGCGGATCAGATGTCGACCTTGAACTACGTCACCGATCGATTTCCGCCTGCCTACATCAGCGGCGGCAACGCCGATCCGTTGACGGATTCTCAGTCGAAACCGATGGCTGACAAATTGACCGGGTTGGGAGTTGCGGTCGACACACTGTTCTATCCGGCCGATCACGTTCCGGCGCTCGGTCACGAGTATCAGTTCGATCTGGACAATGCCGACGGTCTCACTGCGCTCGATCGCACGGTTCAGTTTCTCGAGGCTCATACCGGCTAAATGTCGGATTGTGGTGAACCACTGCGAAAATGGTCATTTTGGACAAAGCTCCGCGGGGTGCATTGCCAGGGAATTCTCAACTAGTCCTTTTGGTCTAGCCTGGGTGAATCCGATCCGACCCCAGGAGTTGTTGTGCGCGCGTCTTCCCCCGACAGACGGCGAAGGCGCATTGTCGGAACCGCGGCGGTATTCGTCGTCATTCTGCTGTCCGGGGTAACCGCGGCACTCGTCAGTCCGTGGCCAGGAGTTCTCGTCGTACGGTGGATGTCAGCGGGTGGCTCCGAAGCGACACACGCACAACTCGACAGACATGCACCATCAGGAATCGTCTCGGTCCTCGATCAGTCGTACCGCGAAGGCGACGACGATGCACAACTCGACGTCTACTACCCGTCGGAGTCCACTTCGGCGCTACCGACGGTGGTCTGGGTGCACGGCGGCGGCTGGATAGCGGGTTCGAAAACCGACACCGACGGTTACTTCAAACTACTGGCCGATCAAGGGTTCACTGTGATTTCGGTGGACTATTCACTGGGGCCGGACGCGTATTACCCCACCGCAGTGAATCAGCTTAACGACGCGTATCGATTCATCGTGAGCAATGCGGACAGGTTGCATGTCGATTCGAACAACCTCTTTCTTGCCGGAGATTCGGCAGGCGCGCAGTTGTCCAGTCAGTTGGCGACCGTCATGACCAGCCCTGACTACGCGTCGGAAATGGGTGTGGAGCCGGCATTATGTCCCGAGCAGATACGCGGAGTTGTCCTCGACTGTGGGGTCTACGATCTGAAACCGTTGCTGTCACAGGGGAAGTACCTCGGTTGGGGCGTCGACAAGCAATCGCTGTGGGGATACCTCGGAACAAGAGACTTCGACGGGTCGACTGCAGTGGGTCAGATGTCGACACTCGGGCACGTCACCTCGACCTTTCCATCGACGTTCATCACCGGCGGAAACATCGACCCACTGACCGCCAACCAGTCGAAACCCATGGCAGAACGGCTCGCCGATCTGGGCGTCGAGGTCGATGCACTGTTCTACCCGGACGATCACGAGCCTGCACTCGACCACGAATATCAGTTCGACCTCGACACCGTGGACGGGGTGATCGCGTTCGATCGCACAGTCGCGTTCCTACGCGACCACGTGCGTTAGCGCGGTCAGCGAATCACGTACGGCGAAATCGAACTCCGGTGCTCGCTGATGTCGAGGTCTTTACCCAACGGAGGGAAGGCACGCTGCGGACAATTGAGGCGTTCGCAGACACGGCAGCCCGAGCCGATCGGCGTTCCCGGATTCGACTCGTCCAGATCCAGACCGTCGCTGTAGACGAGTCGGTGGGCGTGTCGAATCTCGCATCCCAATCCGATGGCGAAGATCTTTGCGGGCTGTCCGTATCGAGCCGCTCGACGTTCGACCGTGCGCGCAACCCAGAGGTATCGACGACCGTCGGGCATCTGCGCGATCTGAGGCATGATCTTGCCCGGATACGAGAACGTCTCGTAGACGTTCCACAGCGGGCACGTACCGCCGCTGGTGGAGAAGTGGAATCCGGTGGCGGACTGACGCTTCGACATGTTTCCGGCACGATCGACACGCACGAACATGAACGGAACCCCGCGAAGTTTGGGGCGCTGCAGGGTCGAGAGGCGGTGGCAGATCGTCTCGTAGCTCGCGGAATAGAAGGCGGACATGCGCTCGATGTCGTACCGGAAGTCCTCGGCAACCTCGTGAAACTGGCTGTAGGGCAGCACGGTGGCCGCGGCGAAATAGTTGGCCAAACCAAGCTTCGCCAGGGAGACCGACGCTTCGCTGGTGAAGTTGCCCTCGGCCACCAACGAGTCGAGCAGGTCGCCATGCTCGAGGTATGCGAGTTCTGTCGCGAACTTGAAGACCTGTTGCCCGCCGGAGAGCCTTGCGGAAATTTCCAGGACCCTGGTGTCCGGGTCGTAACGGTGAAGTATGTTCTCGCCCAAGTCGACTCGTCGAACGATCTGCACGTCATGGACGGACTCGAGGCGTCTGGCGATCTCGCCGGCGACGTCGCCACGGTGAAAGCGCATCCGGGCAGTGAGTTCTTCGGCCGCGGTGTCGAGATCGTGGATGTAGTTCTGTCGCTGATAGAAGTAGTCGCGCACTTCCTCGTGCGGCATGGTGATCGAACCGCTGCCGCTGCCGTCCGAGAAACGGTCCTCCGTGGCTGCGGCGAGCTGCGCCGTCGTGTTCCGGAAGCGGCGATGCATGTTCACCATCGCCTTGGCCAGGCCCGGGTGGGTGGAGACCATCTCCGCGATTTCGTGGGCGTCGGCGTCGATACCCATCTCTTGATCGAGGGCAACTTCACGCATTTCCGCGATCAGGCGTGTGTCGTCCTGCGGGGAGAAGAAGGTGGTGTCGACACCGAAGACTTCACTGATTCGCAGGAGCACCGGCACGGTGAGTGGCCGGACGTCGTGCTCGATCTGATTGAGATAGCTTGCCGAGATCTCGAGCGTCTTGGCCAGCGAAGCCTGACTCAACCCGCGCTCGGTCCGCAGTTGGCGGAGCCGGACACCGACAAAGGTTTTCGACATTTTCCCAGGATACGAGTGACAGTCCGGCTTCGCAAAGGTGGGTTCGCAGTCTTCGCACAGGGGCTCCGCCCCCGTGAGTGGTTGAGGAGCCTCGGCACTCCCTAACCACTCACGGGGCCGGAGGCCTAGACCCTGTTCTCCGAACGCGGGGCGCCGATTCCGGGATCGATCTGGAACGGCCCGCTCGACGAGGGTGCAAGGGGGAAGTCGAAGATCGCAGTCGGGAGATAGACCGTCGAACACGAGTTGGGGATATCCACGACACCCGACAGGCGGCCCTCGATCGGCGCCGCGCCGAGTAGCAGGTACGCCTGCTCTGGCGCGTACCCGAACTTGGTCAGATACTCGATCGCATGCAGGCACGCACGCTGGTAGGACAGATGTGAATCCAGGTACTTCTGTTCGCCGTCCAACGTGACGGAAGTGCCCGAGAACGCAAGCCACTCGGAATACTGCGGATCCGTGTTGCCCGGCATGAAGATGGCGTTCTCGGAAACGCCGTAGGTATCCATTCCGCCCTTGATGATGTCCACACGAAGATCGATGAAGCCGCCCATCTCGATGGCACCGCAGAAAGTGATCTCTCCGTCGCCCTGGGAGAAGTGAAGATCGCCGACCGACAGATTCGCACCGTCCACGAATACCGGATAGAAGATTCGGCTGCCCTTGGTGAGGTTCTTGATGTCCTGGTTTCCACCGTTCTCGCGAGGGGGAGCGGTGCGCGCCGCCTCGCCGGCCACGCGTGTGTACTCGTCACCGGTCAAGGTTCCCAGTACTGCATCGCGGGGCTCGGGCGGAAGTGCAAGCGGGGGAACCCGATTGGGATCGGTGGCAATGAGGGCGCCCTCGCGGGCATTCCACTTGGCGAGCAAGGCTGCCGACGGAGCCGTGCCCATGAGTCCCGGGTGGACGATGCCCGTGAACGAGACGTGCGGAATGTGACGCGACGTCGCCGTTTGGCCGGAGAAATCCCAGACGGCCTTGTACGCGTCGGGGAACTGTTCGGTGAGGAAGCCACCGCCGTTGTTCCGAGGGAAGATGCCGGTGTACCCCCAGCCTTGGCCGGCCAACGGACCCGAATCTTCTTGGGGGATAGGCCCGATATCCAAGATGTCGACGATCAAGAGGTCGCCGGGCTTCGCGCCTTCGACGGCAAAGGGGCCGGACAGCGTGTGGACCGTGGTCAGTGGTGCATTCAGAATGTCGTCGGCCGAGTCGTCGTTGTGTATTGCGCCGTCGAACCATTCGCGGCAATGGACACGAAACGCATCACCGGGTTTCACCGTCACCGCCGCTGGGATGTCCGGGTGCCACCGATTGTGGCCGACGATTGCCTGGTCGGTGAATTTCTTGGCGGAATCGAGTGGAAACAGCAGTTCAGGCATATGCACTCCTCATTCTCGAAGAAACGGAAAACTCGTGGCGGCAGGACTTTCGTGTCGGATCGGGACTCACGGCGAGGACGCGCGGTGAAGACGCTCAGGGGCGAGGTAGCTTGCGGTGCAACGGATTGGATGTCGTCGGCGGAGATTGCCGGCCGCGGCCGGGTAGCGACCCACTGACCACGGCAGGCTCGTGAGCCGATCGAGCAGTGCTGTCCAGTAGACCCATCGCGGCCGGCGACGCGTGACTCAACCGGGGAGACGAGACCACCCGCTTGGACTCGAGACTGCACTGGGGGCAAGTAATCGACTGGGGCACTTCGGCCATCGCGAACGACCGCTCGAGCGGGCCGCAGCCGGTACAGCGAAACTCGTACAGAGGCATGCGGTCACGCTATCGGAGGATCCGTAAGTGCGACACTGGAACGACACGCACCGGGTTGCCGATGCCGCAATTGCGCCCGTCAGCGCAAGTACACAACCGCGTTGTCTCCGCCGGTACAGGTGACGATGCCGGAGGTCACCTTGCATGCCATCGTGTACTCCTTGCCGGTCACCGGACTACGTGCGGACACGGTGCTGGATGCACCGGTTGCACCGGAGTTCCCGTAGGCGATCCGAACCGCCTCGGCAAACTCACATGAAGTTTTGCCCCCACTTGTCGCGGACTCCTTGTAACTTCCGGCCGGCTGCCCGCCGGGGCAGGCGGACGCACCGGCCGGGAAGTTCGCGGCGCGTGTGGTCGTCGGGGATGTCGTGCTGGGAGCGGTTGTCGTGGTGCCGGGTGTGTTCGCGGCGCTGATGGTGGTGTGGGCGGCGCCACCGGCGGCCGAGTTGGGGACGTCCTTCGGCCAGAGGACCCAGGCAAGCCCGCCGAAGAGAGCCAACACAGTGATGACTCCGATTACGGATACCGGAATCACCCAGCCGGGCCGACGCGGCGGCGGATTTCCACGTGGCGGTGCAGGCGGGAATCCCTGGGGCGGGGGATACGACTGCGGCGCGGCTCGGTAGCCCAACTGCGGCGGCTGTGGACCGGATTGCGACCATGCCTGGTTGTTCGGTGGCCGCTGATAGTTGTCCGGCACCGCTTTATCGCCCGGTCGGGGGCGTCGAACGACAAGTCATGGTTCGACAGCATATGGCCGGCGAATGGGTTGTCTGTGGCTTTCTGACGGGTAGATCCCTGGAATCGCCCGAGCGAAGGCTGTTGCCGAGGAGTGATTGCGGTCACTCGCGGGTAGTGAAGTTGGCTCCGAAGTAGCGGACAGGCCTGTTCCGAGTGGCGTGCGAACTGCCGGAATTCGCAAGCGGCAGAGTTGAGTGCATTTCGTTCACAGCCTGCGGTTTCTTTCCTACTCGCCAGTACGGAACCTGTCCGATTGGGTAGTACCAGCCGCGTAGGAATCTTCACAGACTTAGCAAAGTGTGTTGAAAAGGTAGCGAAGATTGGCATTAGCAACAGGTAGACGGCACTTTTTCGATGTGCCATTCTCGGTAAGTACACAAGAAGGGCCTGGCAAGTATGTGAAGTAGTACGCACGTACTGCTCACAACAGGCCGGACCAGCAGATCAAAGAGATGGAGTCTTGATGTCGACCACCGGCACCCCGAAGACCGCAGCTGAGCTCCAGCAGGATTGGGACACCAACCCTCGCTGGAAGGGCGTTACTCGTAACTACACGGCCGATCAGGTCGTCAAGCTCCAGGGCACCGTCGTCGAGGAGCAGACCCTCGCTCGTCGCGGATCCGAGATCCTGTGGGATCTCGTGAACAACGAGGACTACATCAACTCCCTCGGTGCACTTACCGGCAACATGGCTGTGCAGCAGGTTCGCGCCGGCCTGAAGGCCATCTACCTCTCCGGTTGGCAGGTTGCCGGCGATGCGAACCTCTCGGGCCACACGTACCCGGACCAGAGCCTCTACCCGGCCAACTCGGTTCCGACCGTCGTCCGTCGCATCAACAACGCACTGCTGCGCGCCGACGAGATCGCCAAGACCGAGGGTGACACCTCCGTCAGCAACTGGCTCGCTCCGATCGTTGCCGACGCCGAAGCCGGCTTCGGTGGCGCTCTCAACGCTTACGAGCTGCAGAAGGCCATGATCGGCGCCGGCGCTGCCGGTGTCCACTGGGAGGATCAGCTCGCTTCGGAGAAGAAGTGCGGCCACCTCGGCGGCAAGGTGCTCATCCCCACGCAGCAGCACATCCGCACCCTGACCTCGGCTCGCCTGGCTTCCGACGTCGCGGACGTTCCGTCCGTCATCATCGCCCGCACCGACGCTGAGGCCGCAACCCTCATCACCTCCGACGTGGACGAGCGTGACCGCCCGTTCCTCGACGGAACCCGCACGGCTGAAGGCTTCTACGGCGTCAAGAACGGCATCGAGCCCTGCATCGCTCGCGCCAAGGCTTACGCACCGTACGCAGACCTCATCTGGATGGAGACCGGCGTGCCGGATCTCGAGGTTGCAAAGAAGTTCGCCGAGTCCGTTCGCAGCGAATTCCCGGACCAGCTCCTGGCCTACAACTGCTCCCCTTCCTTCAACTGGAAGGCGCACCTGGACGACGCGACCATCGCGAAGTTCCAGAAGGAGCTCGGCGCAATGGGCTTCAAGTTCCAGTTCATCACGCTGGCCGGCTTCCACTCGCTCAACTACGGCATGTTCGACCTTGCCTACGGCTACGCCCGCGAAGGCATGACGGCATTCGTCGACCTGCAGGAGCGCGAGTTCAAGGCTGCCGAAGAGCGTGGCTTCACCGCCATCAAGCACCAGCGTGAGGTTGGCGCCGGCTACTTCGACACCATCGCCACCACCGTTGACCCCAACACCTCGACGGCAGCTCTCAAGGGCTCCACCGAAGAGGGACAGTTCCACTAAGAACTGACTTCGGGTGGGGGAGAGGCTCGGCTTCGGGTCTCTCCCCTGCTTGTATCACCGCACTACTTTCTCTCGTCTTCAAGGCAGTTCCGATTGCGTCGGCCACCAGCGTCGACGCAGTTCGAAGTGCTTGTTTTGCAACACCTTCACCAGACAAACTCCACGAGACAAACAAGGAGCTGACGTGACCAGCGAAAAAATTCAGCGCGTCGGCGTTATCGGCGCCGGAATCATGGGTGCCGGAATCGCCGAGGTGTGCGCCCGCGCACATGTCGATGTTCTGGTCTTCGAGCAGACTCGCGAGCTTGCAGCAGCCGGGCGTTCACGCATCCTGCGTTCGCTCGACCGCGGCGTGAGCAGCGGAAAGATCACAGAACGTGAGCGTGAGCAGGCCGCATGGCGTCTGCGTTTCACCTCCGATCTGGGAGATTTCGCGGACCGCCAGCTCGTCGTGGAGGCCGTCGTCGAAGACGAGAAGATCAAGAGCGAAATCTTCGCCGAGCTCGACGCGGTCGTGACGGACCCGGATGCGGTTCTCGCGTCCAACACGTCGTCGATCCCGATCATGAAGCTCGGCATCTCGACCAAGCGTCCCGAGCGAGTCATCGGCATGCACTTCTTCAACCCGGTTCCGGTTCTGCCGCTCGTCGAATTGGTGACGACGCTCAAGACCAGTGCCTCCGTCTCGCAGCGCGCCGAGGCTTTTGCCAGCGACATCCTCGGCAAGCAGGTCGTCCGCAGTGCCGACCGCTCCGGCTTCGTCGTCAACGCACTCCTGGTGCCGTACCTGCTCTCGGCGATCCGCATGGTCGAGTCGGGCTTCGCGACCAAGGAAGACATCGACAAGGCAACGGTTCTCGGCCTCGCGCACCCCATGGGTCCGCTGGCTCTGACGGACCTGGTCGGACTCGACACCGTCAAGTCCATCGCCGACTCCATGTACGAAGAGTTCAAGGAGCCGCTGTACTCCGCTCCGCCGTTGCTCCTGCGTATGGTCGAAGCAGGCTTGACCGGCAAGAAGTCCGGCGCGGGCTTCTACGAGTACGCCGACAACGGTCGCTCCACCAAGCAGGCAAGCTAAGGCCCAACGCCCCTGTGCGCCTTTCTGGTAGTTCCGGCTACCACAAAGGCGCACAGGGCGCTCGCGCCCCTCGGTTAGAAAGGTCGACCGCATGTCCAGCAGCACTGCAGCATTCGGCTCCAGCGTCCTGGGGTATCCGCGCATCGGGCCGCGCCGTGAGCTCAAGCGCGCCCTCGAGTCCTACTGGCACGGCACTTCGGACAAGGACGCACTTCTCGCGGTCGCCAAGGAACTCCAGGAATCGACCTGGAGCGAATTGGCTGCGACGGGATTGAGCCAGGTTCCCGGCAACACCTTCTCCTTCTACGATCACGTGCTCGACAATGCGCTGCTCTTCGGCGCAGTGCCGGAGCGGTTCAAGCCGCTCGAGGGCGCCCTCGAGCCGCTCGATTTCTACTTCACTATGGCCCGCGGCCGCCCGGACTTCCCGCCTCTCGAGCTGGTGCGCTTCTTCGGTACGAACTACTACTACCGTCAGCCCGAGATCGACGCGAACACAGTGTTCTCGCTCAACTCGGATGCACTTCTCGACGAGTTCGAACGTGCGAAGGCGCGCGGCATCGAATTGCGCCCCGTCATCATGGGGCCCGTCTCGCTGCTTCTGCTTTCGAAGGTCGGACCTGCCACCGAGAAGTCCGATCCGAACTTCACCCCGCTCGACCTGTTGGACGCGCTCCTGCCCGAGTACGAGAAGCTCTTCGAGCAGCTCGCCAAGGCCGGTGCGACCTGTGTTCAGTTGGACGAGCCTTCGGTCACCGAGGACCGCACCCCCGAGGAGCTAGCCGCTCTGGGACGTGCGTACGAGAAGCTTTCGACGGCCCCGCTGCGCCCGCGCCTGTTGGTGACGGGTCCGTACGGCAAGTTCGGCGAAGCCCTCAACATCTTGGCGCCCACCAAGATCGAAGCCTTCGGTCTGGACCTGGTGCACGGCAAGATCACGGCCGAGGAACTGGCCGCGGTGCCGAACATCAAGCGCAAGCGCATCTACGCGGGCGTCGTCGACGGTCGCAACGTCTGGCGCGTCGACCGGTTCAACACCTTGACGTACCTGAACGAACTCAAAGACGTTGTGCCTGACCTCGTCGTCTCCACGTCGTCGTCGCTGCTGCACGTGCCGTACGACGTGCTCTCCGAGTACGACATTCCGGGAGACGTCGCAGACCGTCTGGCTTTTGCGAAGCAGAAGGTCGGCGAAGTCGTCTCACTGGCGAAGGCGCTCACCGAAGGTCCTTCGGACAAGTGGCGTAAGCGTCCGACGAAGGTGCACTTCAAGCTCAAGCACGCTGTCCGTGCTCGGGTGAACGCGATCAAGCCCGAAGATCGTGTGCGTGCACCGTACGAGGAGCGTCGTAAGGCTCAGCAGGAACGGTTGAATCTGCCCTTGGTGCCGGCCCAGACACTGGGTTCGTTCCCGCAGACCGACGCGATTCGCCAGGCTCGTTACGAACTCGGCCAGGGGCGTTTGGAGTGGGACGACTACTACAAGCGCATCCAGGAAGAGATCGAGCGCACAATCCGTCTGCAAGAGGACATCGGTCTCGATGTTTTCGTGCACGGCGAGCACGAGCGCAACGACATGGTCCAGTACTTCGCCGAACTGCTCGAGGGCTATGCCTTCACGCACAACGGTTGGGTTCAGGCCTACGGATCTCGTTGCACGCGTCCGCCGATCCTCTACGGCGACATCGCACGTCCGAAGCCGATGACGGTCGAGTGGATTGCGTACGCGCAGTCGCTGACCGACAAGCCGGTCAAGGGCATGCTGACGGGTCCGGTCACCATGATCGCCCGTTCGTTCGTTCGCCAGGATCAGCCGCTCTACGAAACGGCAGAGCAACTGGCACTTGTCATTCGAGACGAAATCGCGGATCTCGAAGCTGCCGGAATCGCCATCATCCAGGTGGACGAACCGGCAATTCGTGAACTGCTGCCACTGCGTGAGGACGGCCGGGAGGCCTACCTGGAGTGGGCCGTCGACGCGTTCCGTCTGGCAACGGGTGGAGCGAAGCCGGAAACACAGATCCACACACATTTGACGTACTCCGCTCGGTCGTCGGTGGTCGACGCCATCGAACGGTTGGACGCCGATGTGACGGCTATCGTCGCGACCCGCTCCATCACGTGGGTTCTCGAAGCACTCAAGGAAGGCGCGCTCACGCACGGCGTCGGCCCCGGTGTCTACGAATCTCGCTCGGCTCGGATTCCCGACATCGACGAACTCGACGAATTGCTCACCGAGGCAAGCGAATCGATCTCTCTCGATCGATTGTGGGCAAATCCGGACGGCGGCCTCAAGACCCGCCATCCGTGGCAACTCGAGCCTTCGCTGCGCAATATGGTTGCGGCCGCGAGGCGCCTGCGTCGTCGGGCGGAGCAAGCCGAGCGCGACGCCGGGTAAGTCACGTAAAGAACAAGTCATGGAGGGGCCTGCGAGTTGCAGGTCCCTCCATGCACGGGTAGGCATGTGTGCATGGTTACTGCTGCTGCTTATGCCGCGACGTCCGCTGACGGTCCCCTCGAGAAGACCACTGTCGAACGCCGCGAGCTCGGTCCACTGGACATTCTCATCGACATCAAATTTGCCGGCATCTGCCATTCCGACATCCACACCGCTCGCAACGAGTGGGGCGGAGCCAAGTACCCGATCGTCCCCGGACACGAAATCGCCGGCGTCGTCGCCGCCGTGGGGTCCGATGTCACCAAGCACAAGGTCGGCGACCGCGTGGGCGTCGGCTGCTTCGTCGACTCGTGCGGGGAGTGCGACGCCTGCACCGCCGGTGAAGAGCAGTACTGCCGCAAGGGTGTGACGGGTACGTACAACGCCACCGGCCGCGACGGCGAGCGCACTCAGGGTGGCTACTCGACGCACATCGTCGTCACCGAGCACTTCGTGCTCTCGATCCCGGAGGGCATCGAACTCGACGTTGCAGCGCCGCTCCTGTGCGCGGGCATCACCTTGTACTCACCGCTGCGGCACTGGAATGCCGGCCCCGGCAAGAAGGTCGCCATCATCGGGTTCGGCGGCCTCGGTCACGTCGGTGTGAAGATCGCCAAGGCGCTCGGCGCGGAAGTCACCGTCCTGAGCCAGACGCTCGGCAAGAAGGAAGACGGCCTTCGTCTCGGTGCCGATCACTACTACGCGACCAACGACCGTGAGACGTTCAAGGCTCTTCGTGGCGAGTTCGACCTGATCCTCAACACGGTCTCGGTCAACCTCGACATCGACGCCTACATGTCCTTGCTCGCCATCAACGGCACTCTCGTCGAACTCGGCCTGCCCGAGAAGCCGATCGAAGTTCGAGCATTCTCGCTCGCCGCAAACCGTCGTAGCCTCGCCGGCTCCATGGTCGGCGGTATCCCGCAGACACAGGAGATGCTCGACTTCTGCGCCGAGCACGGCATCGGCGCAGAAATCGAACTGATCCCGGCGAGCGACATCAACGACGCTTACGAGCGCGTGATCAAGAGCGACGTCCGATACCGATTCGTGATCGACACCGCAACGATCTGACCCGCCCGGTCCTGCTCAGTCGAATTGTTCGCGGAGCTCAGTCGAGTTGCTCGCGAAGATTACTCAATGTCTTCGCGAGCAACCTCGACACGTGCATCTGGGACACACCGACTTTCTCGGCGATCTGTGTCTGCGTCAGATTTCCGAAGAATCTGAGCATCAACACCGTCCGCTCTCGCTCGGGCAGCTTGTCGAGAAGCGGACGCAACGCCTCGTGATTCTCGACGTTCTCGAGTGCTGCGTCGTAGTCACCGAGTGTTTCCACGAGCGGGAGATCGTCGGTGTGATTGGACGCGGCACCGTCGACCGAGACCGTCTGATACGCGTTGCCGGCGATCAAGGCCTGGGCAACTTCTTCGCGTTCGATCCCCAACGTCTCGGCCAACTCGTCGACGGTCGGCGCGTGCCCGAGCTGTTGTGACAGCTCGCTGATGGCCTGCCCGAGTTGGAAGTGCAACTCCTTCATCCGGCGGGGAACCCGCAATGCCCAACCGGTGTCGCGGAAGTGTCGTCGAACCTCGCCCATGACGGTGGGAACTGCGAACGAGACGAAATCGGATCCGCGCGTGGAATCGAAACGGTCGACGGCGTTGACCAGACCGAGACGCGCCACCTGAACCAGATCGTCGTGTGCCTCGCCACGACCGTCGAATCGTCTGGCGATGTGCTCGGCCAACGGTAGGCATCTGGTGATGAGTGCAGTGCGCACTCGTTCGTACTCCGGGCTGTGGGGCTCGAGGGTCCGCAGTTCCTCGAAAACTGGTATTACGTCCCGATATTCGTCGGTGGACCGCCGACGCGGGCGTGACGGGCCGTCTGCGGAAGCGGTCACAGGCGCCCGCTGAGGGCCTTGGTGAACTTCATGGTGGTGATGTAGCCGACGCCGCCGAGGTTCTCTTCCTGGTCGAGCGAAATCGAATCGGTGAGTTCGGTGAGGATGTGCCACCCGAACGAACGCTGACTGCTGTCCTCGTACTCCGTGGTCGTCGTGGACACGGACACGTGCAATTGCGGGGGCGTGAAGACGAACCGACACACCAGAACCGAATCAGGCGCAGCGCGAACGATCAGATGCGTACAGATTTCGTCCATGGCCAGTTTGATGTCGGCGATGGCGTCGAGGTCGAAGTTTTCCTGAATGGCAACGGTGGCGGCCAGTGCACGCAAAATCGACAGCTGATCGAGAGTCGCTTGAATCCTCAACTCCACAACTGGCTGAGTCTGATCCTGATCGGGCTCGAGTGCGCTGAGGTGTGCCATAAGTTCTCCGGATCGTCGTACCAGGGGTCGCGGTGAAGTCTGGTGCCGAGAACGATACCCATCCCGACCTTCACAGTGACCCCCGAACACGAAATTTGGTCGATGGTGGTGTCGGGGTAAACGACACGATTCTGCTCACGACCGTTGGCGATCGCAACATCGGATTACCTCGCGGAACCGCAGACCAAACCACATTTTTGTTCGGAACACCGAAACGAATGGTCGCAACGCACTTGTGACGTCCGTCATGCTGGCGTACTGTTTCAAACCGAGGTTGAGCACACAGCCGATGAGGGATTTATCCGTATTTCTGGAGACCCGTTCATCGTGCGTCTCCTTCGGAGGTCCCTTCTCTTTTGCAGAGTGTAAACCGTTGCGGGATGGGAGAACCATGACTGTTGTTCCAGGATCATCTATTTCAGGCTTTACGAACGCGGCGAAGGGATCGGTAGACTACGGACCTCCCGCGACCGGGACAGCGACCGCATCGTTTCACGCGCACCGCATCAGTGCACACACCGCTGTGATCAAAGTTCGTGGTGAGATCGATCTGATGAGCGCCAATGCTTTTCGTGACTTCTTGACGTACCACGTGGCCGCGGACCGGACGCTGGTCGTCGATCTATCCGAACTCGAATTCATGGGGACGTGCGGCTTGTCCGTACTGTCGGTCCTGTCGACGCGATCACGCGACGTGGGCGGCACACTCGCGCTCGTCTGCGCCCGCCCGGTGCAAAGGTTGCTCAAAGCAGCTGGTCAGGAGTCGATGTTTGCCTGCTACGAGTCGCTCGATCATGCAATCGGACTCGAAGAGACCCGACGTTTCCCCGCTTGATCACGCAGTTTCAGTCCAAGCTTCGTGAAATTCAGTTTCGTAGAGCCCGTCAGCGTCAGTGCACTTCACTTCGGTGAGTGCCCTTGTGTTGGCGGGCTCTCGGCGGTGCTGTGACGCAGCGGCCGTAGGTGCGGACCACTTCGGTGGCGACGTGATCCCACGAATACGATTCGCACGCTCGGGCCCGGCTCTGCCGTGCAAACGCCGCGCCTTCGTCCTCGTCGTCGAGAAGATGGCGGACTGCGCGCGCGGTTTCCACCGGGTTGTTGACCGGGACCCGACGCCCGGTGAGTCCGTCGATCACCGTATCCCGCAGTCCGCCAACAGGAGTCGCGACTACGGGAACTCCGCACGCCATTGCTTCCAGCGCCGCGATTCCGAACGGTTCGTATCGAGGGGTGCACACGAGGGCGTCGGCCGATCGCATCAGTTTCGGTAGTTGGCGGTGCGGAACCCGTCCCAACAATTGGACGCGATCTGCGACGCCGAGGCGCTCGGCGAGCTTGACCAAGCGGATCGCCACTTCGTCGGTGCTCAGTTGCGCGACGGGTGGCCCGCCGATCACCACCAACTCCGTATCCGGCAGCGAAGCCAGCGCGGCGACGGCAACATCGAAGCCCTTCTGCTCCACCAGTCTTCCGACGCAGATCAATCGATGCGGTGCGGTTTTCTTCGCGGCGGGTCCCTCCGGGGTGAATGCTTCGGTGTCCACGCCCGAGGGCACCATCGTGGTCCGTGATCGCGGTGATCCCTGCCGGACCAGATCGAAGATTTCGTCCGAACTGGTCGCGATGACATGGGTTGCGCCCCTGGCGATCAACGGTTCCAGGTGAGTCCGCTCCGAGGGGCTGTCGTCGGCTGCTCCAAGGTGGCGGTGCGCCGCAGATCCCAGGGAATGGAATGTCTGAAGTACGGGGATGCCGAGCGATCGGGTCGCGAGTTCCGTTGCCACACCGGACATCCAGAAGTGCGAGTGCACCACATCGGGTCGGTCGGTACTCCACTGAGCGCGCAGAATGCTGGCAAAGGTTCCCAGGTGAGGGAGGATGTCGGCATCCGGAAGAGCCTGCGTCGGGCCGGCCTCGAGATAGTCGACGGAGTACCCGGCGCGGGCGCGAACGCGGTCCGGCCCACCGACGTGGGCACGCCTGGTGAAGACGGTGACGTCGTGTCCGGCACGAACCAAGGCGGCAGACAGTTCGTCGACGTGCAGGTTCTGTGCACCGGCTGCCGAGCAGCCCACCGGTGCGAGTGGATCGGCGTTCACCGACACCATGGAGATCTTCAGCATTCGTCCGGGAGCCATAGCGGGCGAGTACTTCATCGGGTCCCCTCTCCACTTGATCGGTTCGTCTGGGGATACCCGGAGTCCGTGATCTGAACCGGGTTTCGACGCGGTCAGCGCTGGGCACATTCCAAACACGATGGCGAGGAGTGAGGTTCGATGACAGAACAAATGCTGGTCGACGCAACCGTCGGACTCGGGTTCGAGCGGTACGTACAACGGGTGGCGGTCGGTGTGGGGGCCGGCATCGAGCAGTGGTGTTGCAGGCGCGAGCACCCTCTGGAGGCTTACATCGCATTGGACCGAACTGTGCCGCGTTTCCCCGGGCGCGAGGTGGCTTTGCTGTGGGAGGAGACGTGCGGTTGGGCCCTGGCCGTGGAGACCAGATCAGGGGAGGACCTCATCGTTCTCGGATATCTGGGCGAACACGCAGTGCCGACCCCGGACGCCGTCGCCGATTTTGCCGCGACACTGGGTACGCGCAGCCCACACTGGGTCATGAACAGACCATTGGCGGATTCGGACGAGACCGCGCGAGAACTGCGGAGCTACTCCGGAAGTGCTTACGCCTGAACAGTATCGAGGTCCGATCGGCTCAGTTGACTACATCCAGGATGGGATCGAGAACCGGAGTCGCTGCAGCCTCGACGGCCGGATCGTCCATGAGCTTGAAAACGATGTGACCACCGAGCGCGCCACCGACACCGACCGCGGTGAGCCCCAGCACCGACAGCACTCGCGCCAGCGCGAGTGAGTCCTTTCCGCGTAGCCTGTACGACGCCGCAAAAGACCAGATCCCCACTGCATTCGACGCCGCGTGCACCAGCCCCACTCGGCGTGCGACGTCGCCACGTTCGGACCAGTCCAGCCATCCCGTCAGCAAAGCCGGCGGAGTCGAAACCAATCCGAGCCCGATCAGCCGTCGTGCAGTCTGCGGATCGCCTAGAACATCGAAGATCAACGAAGCCGTCCACGCGCCCGCGGGAATGGTCACGAGGGCAGGATGGATGGGATGCCCGACGGCGGCGCCGCGCAGAAGTGCGGCGACAGTGCGCGATCGGTCGGATCGCTCCGTGATCTCGAGGATTCTGCGCCTGAGGCCAGTGGACGGACCGTCCAGTCCGCGAGCGGATTCGATTCCGCGATAAAGAGTTCCGATGTCCATGTAATTCGGCTACCCGGCGTAGACGTCGGGAAACCTCGCGAGTGCGGTGTCTTGTCGACCGTCATGCTCCGGCGTACGGTCGAAACGAAAGAGATCCGACCGGAGGAGCGAACGATGAAGCTCAATCTCTTTGCAGCGTGGGCGTCGTATTTCCTGGTGCTGGCCACAGTGGTCTGCCTCGGCAGTTTTCTGGTGGCGGCAGGTTCAGGCCAGGGTGGTTGGGCATTGATCGCCGGCCTCGCCGGCGTCGCGTGCATCGGCCTCGCGGTAGCCCTGTACGCCAGTACTGTGCGTCACGACCACAAAGTGCACCGCGAATCCCCACACCTGTTCTGATCAGGCCTGCTTCTGATCAAGACTGTGCGAGTCGTGCCTTCTCCGCCTCGATGTCGAAGTCGGCAGGGGGCCAGTCGAGATCGAGCTTTTCCAGAGCGTCGATCAGTAGCTCCGTGACCGCAATGCGGCTGTACCACTTCCGATCACACGGCACGACGTACCACGGCGCGTGCTCGGTCGACGTCTTGTCGAGCATTGCCTGATACGCCTGTTGATATGCAGGCCACAAACCGCGTTCGGTCACGTCGCCGGGGTTGTACTTCCAATACTTGTCCGGGCGGTCGAGACGTTCTTCGAGTCGCTTCTTCTGCTCGTCGAGCGAGACGAACATCGCGACTTTCACGATAGTGGTTCCGGCGTCGACGAGTTCCTTTTCGAACTGGTTGATCTCGTCGTAGCGCTTGCTCCAGACATCCTCCGGGACAAGATCGTGGACGCGCACTACCAGGACGTCCTCGTAGTGGGAGCGATCGAACACACCGAGATAGCCGCCGCGGGGGAGTTCCTTCTTGATCCGCCAAAGGTAGTGATGTTGCTTTTCCTCTTCGGTCGGGACGCCGAAGGCCGCGTGCTGAACTCCCGAAGGATCCACGTGACCGATCACGTGTCGGACCATGCCGCCCTTGCCTGCGGTGTCCATTCCTTGCAGAACCAGCAGGACTGAACGACTGTTTCCTGACCGGCCGTTGGCGTACAGCAACTCCTGCAGGTCGGACAGAACCGCGCCGCGCTCCTCGAGCAGACGTTCGCCGTCAGCTTTGTTTCCGGTGAATCCCGGAGTGCTGTTGCGATCGAGTTGATCGAGTTCGAACCCGGGCTCCGCCCGCAGGGTCTTGGCGGCCGGTGTTTCCCACAGCGAGTCTTGTGCCATGCCGAAAGAGTGCCACAGGATCGCGCCCGGCGGCTCGAAAGTTCGGTCTCGGGCGAGTCAGTCCTCGGCAGGCTTGACGAGGGGATGCGGAACCGACTTGAACTTGGCCGGTGATCCGTTGACCGCCGCTATGCCGGTGATGCCGCCCCACGTCATCATCGTGAGGTAGTCGATCAGCGATTCCGCGGACATCGACTTGTTGGAGATCCACCAGTGCGTCGCGAGCTGAATTCCGCCGACGATCCCGAACGCCCACGGCAGCGAACCGCCGGAATCCATCTCCATCTCGCGAAGACGATTGCCCAACACCGTGGAGAGCAATTCGGCGATCATGCGCTCGGAATCGGCAACGACGTCGCGGTTGGCGCCGGCGCCGTTGGCCATGACGTAGAGGTAGATGTCGGGGTCGGATGCCACCGTCTCGACGTATGCGGTGATGCTCGCCTGGGTGAGTTCGAAATCGTCGAGATCGCCACTGATCGCTTCGTAGATACGCGGCGACAGGATGGTCTCGACGTACCGCATCATCGTGGCGGTGGTGAGGTCGCTCTTGTCGGCGAAGTATCGGTAGAGCACGGTCTTGGAGACACCGATCTCGGACGCGATCTCGTCCATGCCGATCTCACGGCCGCGCGCGCGGATGGCGGCGATGGTGCCGTCGACGAGTTCCTCGCGGCGAGCGATCTTGTGCTCACGCCAACGACGCTTACGACCGTCGGATTTCTCGGGCTTCGCATCAGCAACGACTGGGCCGTCTACCTGCTCGTTGTCCTGCACGGCATTCTTGGCCACGAGTCATCTCATATCTGTGGTGCGAGCCACGTCCGATCGGTCTACTTTCCGGTCCAGCTTAATGTCCGCGCCTTTATCTCGGGCACTCACATCCGCAGTTCGGGGGATTAGGTCCTGCAGAATCGGACTTCGTGTCGCTCGCGCTACGCCGCGTCACACCTTTCGGCACAATGGCGAGGGTGCAGCAACTGAGCCTCTCCGCCTTCGACGACGCCGCCAAGCGTCGGGACCTTCGCAAGATGAAGGTCTTCGCTACTGGCCTTCTGGGCTTCGCGACGGTGGTCTACATCTTCTGCCGGTGGCAGGAATCCCGCGGCGCCGGAGAGTGGGTCGGGTACGTCCGGGCCGCGTCCGAGGCGGGCATGGTCGGCGCGCTTGCCGACTGGTTTGCCGTCACCGCGCTCTTCCGTCATCCGATGGGCCTTCCCATCCCGCACACTGCCATCATCAAGCGTAAGAAAGACCAGCTCGGAGCCAGCCTGAGCTCATTCGTCGGTCAAAACTTCCTGGCTCCCGAGGTTGTGTCGGCCAAGGTGCAGCAGGCGCAGATTCCGCTGCGGCTCGGAACGTGGATGGCCGAACCTGCCAACGCCGCTCGCGTCGCCGCCGAGACGTCGACGGTCTTGCGCGGCATGGTCGAGGTTCTTCGCGACGAGGACATCGCCCAGATCATCGACAACACGATCGTGAAGCGTCTGGCCGAGCCCATGTGGGGACCGCCGATCGGCCGAGTGCTCGGTGAACTTCTCAAGGACAACAAGCAACTGCCGATCATCGAATTGCTTGCCGAGCGGGCACATCAGTGGGCTCTCGGCAGCCAGGAGACGATCGATCGTGTGATCGTTCGCGATTCGCCCGCGTGGTCGCCGAAGTTCGTCGACGCCATGCTGGGGGAGAAGATCTACAAGGAACTAGTCGAGTTCACCTGGAAGGTCCGTTCCAACCCCGAACACGAGGTACGCCTCGCCGCCAACCGCTTCCTGATCGACTTCGCCGATGATCTGCAGAACGACCCGGAGACCATCAAGAAGGCCGAGGGGATCAAGGCCGAGATCATGGGTCGCGAGGAAGTGACGGGTCTGGCGTCGTCGACATGGCAGGTTGCCAAGCGGCTCATCATGGAGTCCGTCGACGATCCGAACAGCACCCTGCGGACCAAGGTCGCCGAGAACGTCGCCGGCTTCGGAGTCAGGCTGCGTGACGACGAGTCCATGCGTGAGAAGGTCGACGGCTGGCTGGTGCAGGGCACCAAGTACATCGCGGAGAACTACACCGACGAGATCACTGGAGTCATCAGTGACACCGTCGAGCGGTGGGACGCCGACGAAGCGAGCCAGAAGATCGAGTTGCAGGTCGGTCGAGATCTTCAGTTCATCCGTATCAACGGCACCGTTGTGGGCTCGATCGCCGGACTGCTGATCTACACGATTTCGACGCTCATCTTCGGCTGAGCTGTCCGGTATGTGACGTCCACCACGAGTGCTAGCAGTAGTGCTTGCAATAGTTAGCACCCTCTCCTATCCTGGGAAATGTCCACTGGAAAGGGAGGACGCAATGCCAGCGAAGTCGACGAACTCCGATGACGGAGATCGTGAATCATCCGGTGCCGCAGCCGGAGCAAGCGACTTGGCAGCTCGCGTCGTCAGCTCTGCGGCACACGACATCGGGGGGTTCATTCGTGCACAGCGGGAAGCCGCCCAAGTTTCGATGCGCCAACTCGCTCAACTCGCCGGCGTCAGCAATCCGTATCTGAGTCAGATCGAACGCGGATTGCGCAAACCGTCGGCGGACGTACTGGCGCAAATCGCCAAGGGCCTTCGAGTCTCATCAGAAGTGCTGTACGTCCAAGCGGGATATCTCGAGCAACGCCCGCACAGTCCCATCAGGGACGCGGTGTTGGCCGAGACGGCCATCAACGAACGGCAGAAGCAAGTACTGCTCGAAATCTACGACTCGTTCTGTCGCGAGAACGAGTCGTCAAGACCAGCCGCAGCGCCCGATTTCGCTGAATCGGCCGCAATTCCAGACACCGAGACTTCACTAGGAGAACAAGATGACTGACAAGAACGCCATCGACAGCGTCAAGACCTCGCTCTACGCCGCCGTCGGCGCAGGCGACCTGGTTGTCCAGGCCGTGGCCGATGTAGTTGCTCAGGTTCGTGAGCGCGCCGAGAACACCCAGGGCGATGTCAACGGCCGTGTCGACGGTGCTCGCGAGAAGCTCGCTTCCGTCCAGGGTGACGTTGCCGAGAGCGTCGATGCGCTGCGCGAGCGTCTCGCCGGCCTGCCGTCCGAGCTGCCCGAAGAGCTTGCCGAGCTGCGCGAGAAGTTCTCACCCGAGGAACTCCGCAAGGTCGCCGAGGCATACCTCAAGGTTGCCGGAGATCTGTACAACTCCCTCGCAGAACGTGGCGAAGACGCAGTCGAGCGCATCCGCAAGCAGCCCGCAGTCGAAGAAGGCATCGCTGCTGCAGAGTCGGCACTCGGCGACGCCGTCGAGCTGACCGAAGACGCACTCGGAACCGTTGCTCGTCAGACGCGCGCCGTGGGCGAGCAGGCTGCCAAGCTGGCCGGCCGCGCTGCCGGACGCATCTCCGACACCGCAGAAGAGGTCGGCGAGAAGATCTCTGACGCCGGTGAGAAGATCGCCGACGCAGGCGACGAGGCTGCACTGAAGGTCCTCGACCTCGGTGACCAGGCTGACGAGGCTTCCAAGGAAGCTGCCGCTCGCGTGACCGCTGCTGCTTCCGACGTCCAGGAGCGCGCGACCACCGCCGCGAAGAAGGCCGCTCCGGCCAAGGCTGCACCCGCCAAGGCTGCTCCGGCCAAGGCCACCGCACCGGCTCCGGCCAAGAAGGCTGCTCCGGCCAAGAAGGCCTGATTTGCCCAGCTCCACCTGACGAAGGCTCCCGCGCTCAGCCGAGTGTGGGAGCCTTCGTGTTCGTCGGGAACCGGATGAGAACTTAGGATGTAGTTGTGACTCAAGTCGATGGGTTAGTCGGTCTGATCTTTCTCGCACTCAAAGTGCTCGCATTGGTGGGTGCTGTCTACGCGATCGTTCATGCCGTCAGGCAGCGTCCTGACGCTTTCACCGCGGTCAACAAATTGACCAAGCCGATCTGGCTGGGAATTCTGATCGTCGCGGCATTGATTCTCTTGGCGACGTCCCCTGTCGGGCTCCTGGGCATCATCGCGGTCGTTGCAGTGTGCGTGTATCTCGTCGACGTTCGCCCGCGGGTGGACGACATTCAGCACGGCGGTTCTCGCTGGTAGTTTGCCGCACTCCCGCTCATTCCGAGCCGTGGTTCTCGGCTCATGGTGTGCTGCCCCACTCTTCTCGCCAACGCTGACAACGGGCGTTGTTCGAGTGATAGTGTCGGTTAACGGCAGTCACACATAGATTGCATCCGTCTGTCGTCAGCAGCAGTCAGGGGTAAATGCATGTCCAGTCGTTCGCGCACCACAGAGCTTCGAGTACTGGCAGGCGCCGTCGGAGTGGGAGCACTCGTCGCGGCCGTCGCTGGGATCCGTCATCGGCGATCCACGCGAGGGTTGACTCTGTCGAGCGACGTCGAGCCCAATGCACTCCTGAAGACTCCGACGCTCAAAGCTGACATCAGCGAACTGACCACCGACGACGGTGCGATCATCAATGTCCGGGCTTACGGTCCCGTCGACGGCGATCCGATCGTTCTCAGTCACGGCTGGACGTGCTCCACCGAATTCTGGTACCCGCAGGTCAATGCGCTTGCCGGCGAATATCGCGTCATCACCTACGATCAGCGCGGTCACGGCCGCAGCACCGTCGGCAATCTTCCGCTCGGCCCGGACGTCCTTGCCGACGATCTCTCTGCAGTGCTGGCGGCCACGGTTCGCGAGGACAAGAAGGCCGTCATCGTCGGTCACAGCATGGGCGGGATGAGTATCATCGCCTGGGCGGGTCGTCACCCCGACGAGGTCAAGAAGTACGCGTCGGCGGTCATGCTCGCGAGCACCGCGAGCGAAAGGTTGATCGCCGAGACCACGGTCATCCCACTGCCTAATCGTTTCCCTCGCGTGCCGGTCCCCGTGGGCCGCGCCATCCTCAGTTCGCCCGTTCCGTTCGTCTCCTCGGGCGCCATGACGAAGGCGATCCAGTACGTCTCGATGTCACCGAACGCGACCAAGGCCGAGATTCAGTTCTGCGAGAACATCGTTCGTGAGTGCAAGCCCCGCATCCGTGGAGGTTGGGGAGCAGCGCTGAGCACCCTCGACATTCACGAGGGACTCGACAATCTCGAAGTGCCGACCACGGTGCTCGTCGGTTCGCTCGATCGGCTCACTCCGCCGGTCCATGCGCGCAAGCTTGCGCAAGTCCTCGACGACGCCGGCAACCTCGAACGGTTGATCGTGTTGCCGGGCGTCGGTCACATGTCGTCGATCGAGAACATCGACGAGTTCGACAAGGAAATCGTGCGACTGCGCAATCTCTAGCGCAACGCAGCTCTAGCTGAAGACGACCGTCTTGCGCCCGTGGACCAGCACACGATCCTCGAGGTGCCAGCGCAGTCCGCGGGAGAGTACGAGCTTTTCGATGTCTCGACCCTGACGGACCATGTCGGCGACATCGTCGGCGTGGTCCACACGGATCACGTCCTGCTCGATGATCGGACCGGCATCGAGTTCGGCGGTCACGTAGTGGCAGGTGGCGCCGATCAACTTCACGCCGCGGGCGAAAGCCTGGTGATAGGGGCGGGCACCGATGAACGACGGCAAGAAGCTGTGGTGGATGTTGATCGCGCGCCCGGCCCAGTGCTCGCACAGTGATTCGGGCAGCACCTGCATGAATCGGGCAAGCACCACGGCGTCGGGATTGTGAGCGTCGACCAGGGCGCGGACCTTCTCGAAGGACGGTCCCCGTTCTGCCGCGTCCTTGGCGAACGGAACATGGTGGAAGTCGATCCCGTGGCGCTCGGTGACACTGCGCAGATCTTCGTGGTTTCCGATGACGGCGCTGATTTCTGCGGGGAGTTCCCCGCCCGCGGCGCGGCCAAGGAGGTCATGCAAGCAGTGACCTTCCTTGCTCACGAGCAACACGATCTTCTTGGGTGCGCCGGAGTCGTGAAGAGTCCACTCGGTTTCCGGACCGATCTCGGCCGCAACAGCTTTGAACCGTTCACGAAGCTCGTCGATGCTCATGCTCACCGACGATGCACGGACCGCCTGACGCGTGAAGAACCATCCGGTGTCGGCATCGGCGTGGTATGCGGCCTCCACGATCCATCCACCGACGTCGGTGAGAAAGGTCGAGATGCGTGCGACGATGCCCGTGGTGTCGGGGCAGCCGAGGGACAGAACATAGCGACGATCATCGATCGATGGTGCAGCGGTCATGCGGCCTAGTCTCTCAGGTGCGGCTGCAGCGACGGTCGCGTGGTGGTGTGCCAAGCTTTCCAACATGTCTGAAGCTGCACTCACTCGTTCCCAGGTTGCCGCGATGGTGGACCACACTCTCCTCAAACCCGAAGCCACCGCGGCCGATGTGACCGCCCTGATCGACGAAGCACGCAGCCTCGGTGTGCTGGCTGTCTGTGTCTCGCCGTCGATGTTGCCGATTCGCGCCGAGGGACTTGTGACGGCGGCCGTCGTCGGATTCCCGTCGGGGAAGCATCATTCGCTGGTCAAGGGTGCTGAAGCGCGACTGGCCGTCGATCAAGGCGCAGCCGAGATCGACATGGTCATCGACGTAGGAGCGGCGGTCGCCGGCGACTACAGCGCGGTGTTGGCCGATATTCTCACCGTCCGCGAGGCGATGGGGGAGAGTGCGATCCTCAAAGTGATCCTCGAAACCGCAGCGCTGTCCGACGAGGCCATCGTCGAATGTTGCCGCGCAGCTGTGCGTGCCGGGGCGAACTTCGTCAAGACCTCCACCGGCTTCCACCCCGCGGGTGGAGCGACGGTCGAGGCCGTCGCACTGATGGCGCAGACGGTCGGCCCGGGCGTGGGAGTCAAGGCCAGTGGCGGAATACGTACGACGCAGGCAGCGCTCGACATGATCGCGGCCGGCGCCACCCGCCTCGGACTATCCGGAAGTCGAGCAGTATTGGACGGTCTGGCCGACTAGGTCAGCAGGCCGCAGCTGTCCGGAACCGCCGAGGTGTTCTGGTTGTTCGCGTCGGCGACGGGCATGGCGTAAGCGCCGCCCTCCAACGAGATCAGGATAGCGTCGTCGGTGACGGTCAGCTTCGTGGGCTTCATGTCCAGCGGGTAGGTCTGCAGGCTGTCGGTGAGTGTCTGGACGATGCCGTCGACCAGATCGGTCGGCAGACCCAATCCGAGAATCTCGGCGCCGACGGTCTGGACGTCGACCACACCGTTGGTGACGGTGGGCTTGACCGTGAGCTTCGCGAGCCCGACCGGACCGACGTCGAACGCGAGTGTTCCGGCGCTCGAGTCGGCGGTGACGCCGGAGACGAGCCCGCCGAAGGTCTGTTCCTGCAAGGTGGCGAGAATGCCTGCGGTAGACCAGGTGACGTCGGCGCTGGAGCTGCCGATGGTGCCGCTGTTGCCCGCCGAGGGCTGCAAGTTGATGTCGTTCACCTTCGCGTGAACCTGCATTCCCGTTGCGGGGCCGAACGAAGAGTCGTCACTGTCGATGCTGATGTACGGCACCTTCTTGTCGACTGCCTGCAGGAGTACGGGCTTCCAGCTCAACCCGACGTCGACCTGGGATCCCAGTTCGCTCTGGAACTGATCGGCCATGCAGGTCTTCACCTGGTTGCGTACGTACAGTTCTCCACCGACGAGCGCCGCGACGAGTACGGCGATCACCACGAGAAGGATGATGAGCACTCGGTTGCGCGGACGAGGGTTGTTCGCTGCGACAGTCATTCGCCAGATTCTTCCCGACGAGTCTGAACGAACTCTGTGAATACGCACTTCCTCATTCCTGTGATGCGCGACACACTCGCCCGTAGTCTGTTCGAAACGGCGTTTTCGACGGTCACCGGAGGTGGTCATGGCTTCGGACTACGAATCACTCGAGCTGCTGGCGCTGCGACAGTGCGGATTTGTCACGGCTCTCCAGGCATCCGAACTGGGTTTCGGTCTGGCGTTGATGGAAGAAATGACGGAATCCGGAACATGGACATGTGAGTGTCGCGGACTTTTTCGCCTCGAACGCGTCAGACATACCGCCTTGGACGAGTTCGCGAAGTGGTGCACGTGGTTCGCCGGTAGCGCCACCGTCTCGCACTACAGTGCCGCAGATCTGCATGGCCTCGGGCACCTGCAACCTCGCTTCATTCACCTCTCCGTTGCGCACCCTCTCGCGGCGCCGACCCGTCAGGTAGCGCTGCACCGACTGCCGCTCGCGGACGACGAGTGTGAACAGATCGGGCCCATCCGCATCACCACGCCTTTGCGTACCGTGCACGACCTCGCTTCCGGTGGAATTTCTCAAGTCCTGCTCAACGAAGTAGTCGCCGATGCGGTCGCGATAGGTCGACTGGACGCGCACGAGCTGTATCTCTCGTGTGAGAACGCGAGCGTCGACGTTGCTGTTCGGGTCGAGTTGGCTCTGGCCGCAAGCCTGTAGCCGAGAGAGATCTTCGAGGCTCCTGCGACCTTCTGGCATCACGCCCGAAATCGAATATGACGCCGATATCAGAGATTTGTAAATCGCTATTTTCGGGCGACTGTTTTGTCTTTAGCGCAGGTAAGAACGCATCCAGATGTGCGGTTCGGGACGTTCAGCCCACTGTTATTGCAGTTCGGCGATGTCGCCGATGAACTAAATCTGCGAAAAGCGTAGTTACTTTACAGTCAATGGGATAACGTCACGGCATCGAAAGCAGACGGACGCTTGTCCTGGACGCCTGTCTGCCCCGTTGTCGAGAGGGATCTGGATGTCCGTGAGTGGTGTTCGTCGTGTTGTCGGTGGGTTGAGTGTTTTTGCTGTTTCTGCGGGCTTCGCGGTGGTTGCGGGCGTCGGGGTTGCTGGTGCGGCTCCGGTGACGGCGGAGTTCAATTCGAGTGGTTACAAGATCACACGAACGATCAGTAACGCGACGCCGTCGGAAGGTGATGTGATCACCTCTACGACAGTGTTCAAGCGGACCGACTTTGTGGTCAATTACCTCTACGCGGTTCGGGATTTTCATCCGTCGTGCATGACGTATGTCGAGGGCTCGGCGAAGGTGAACGGGAAGGCCTATTCCCCGGAAACGCCGGTGAGCGCTGATTCTGTGCGTGTGAGCGCGAGCATCACGGATTGGCCGTTGTATCAGAACAATACGAAGTCGTTCGAGTTTCAGTATCGGGTCGGCGCAGGATGTGAGCGCGGGACCGATCTGGCAAGCACAGTGCATTTCGACGGTTCGGCTTGGGTGAATGACACGACAAATGGTCGTGGTCCTTCGGTCAAGGTTCAGAAGAACGTGTCGACGACGGCACTTGCGCCCGTCGGTGGCGCTCAGGTGGGGCAACCGGTGACGTTGAGTGCGACGGTGACCGGTGGTGCCGACGGTGATTCGGTGGAGTTCTTCGACGCCGGTTCCAAGATCGGTGCGGGCGCGCTCGCCAATGGTGTTGCAACACTTGCCTGGACACCGACCACCCGTGGAGACCACTCGATCACAGCGAAGTTCGCCGACACGGCGCGTGCCGTCGGCTCCGCTTCGGCAGCGCTGATCGTGAACGTTTCGCAGGCCGATGCTCAGTCCAGCACGACTCTGGCGCCGATCTCGGGCGCGCAGGTCGGCAAGTCGACCAATCTCAAAGCGACTGTGTCCGCGTCGGGCACCGGTGGAACGGTCACGTTCAAGGTCGGCGGAACGGTGCTCGCTTCGGTGCCGGTGGCAGGCAACGGTGAAGCGACCTATGCCTGGGTTCCGACGGTCGCCGGTGCACAGACGGTGGAAGCCGTATTCTCCGGCAGATCCGGCGTCACTGGGTCGAGTACCACCGCGAATGTGACAGTCGCCGAACAGCCCGCCGGAACAACAAGCTCCACAACAGATCTCAGCGTAGTAGCGGGCCAGGTCGGCGTCGCCCAGACGATCTCCGCTCAAATCAGCCCCGCCAATGCGGGTGGCACAGTCACCTTCAAGGACGGCGAGACCGTCATCGGCTCGGCTACGGTCGATTCATCCGGAAAGGCCAGCCTTTCGTGGAAGCCCGCAACTCAGGGACAGCGAGTTGTCGCGGCGGAGTACTCGGGCGCCGGCACGGTGACGGCATCGTCCGATCAGGTCTCCGTCCAGATCGCCGCACCCGTCGACGGTGAAGAACCAGGCAACGGCACCGGTTCGCTGGGCAGCCTCGGCAACATCTTCGGCTCCTAGCCGCCGACACCTGGTGATGCCCCGCCCGCGTTCGGCGGTGGGGCATCACCCATTTCGCTCACTTCTCGAGAAGGAAAAGCTATGTCTGTAGGTTCTGCACGCCGTGCAGGTGCAGGTTTGAGTGTGTTTGCTGTTGCTGCGGGTTTCGCGGTGGTTGCGGGTGTCGGGGTTGCTGGTGCGGCTCCGGTGACGGCGGAGTTCAATTCGAGTGGTTACAAGATCACACGAACGATCAGTAACGCGACGCCGTCGGAAGGTGATGTGATCACCTCTACGACAGTGTTCAAGCGGACCGACTTTGTGGTCAATTACCTCTACGCGGTTCGGGATTTTCATCCGTCGTGCATGACGTATGTCGAGGGCTCGGCGAAGGTGAACGGGAAGGCCTATTCCCCGGAAACGCCGGTGAGCGCTGATTCTGTGCGTGTGAGCGCGAGCATCACGGATTGGCCGTTGTATCAGAACAATACGAAGTCGTTCGAGTTTCAGTATCGGGTCGGCGCAGGATGTGAGCGCGGGACCGATCTGGCAAGCACAGTGCATTTCGACGGTTCGGCTTGGGTGAATGACACGACAAATGGTCGTGGTCCTTCGGTCAAGGTTCAGAAGAACGTGTCGACGACGGCACTTGCGCCCGTCGGTGGCGCTCAGGTGGGGCAACCGGTGACGTTGAGTGCGACGGTGACCGGTGGTGCCGACGGTGATTCGGTGGAGTTCTTCGACGCCGGTTCCAAGATCGGTGCGGGCGCGCTCGCCAATGGTGTTGCAACGCTTGCCTGGACACCGGCTGACGTCCGAACCCACAGCGTGACGGCCAAGTATCTCGGTAATGCAAAGGTGGCGACTTCCACGTCGTCGGCTGTCGACGTCGTAGTGTCCGAAGCGGACAAGAGCACTGCAACCGCGATCACCGGTCCCGCAAGTGCAGTTGCAGGTGAGTCCGTGACCGTCGAGGCTACGGTGTCGCCCACTCCGGCGGGTGGCACGGTGCAGTTCAAGGACGGTGCAACCGACCTCGGCGGCGCCGTTCCCGTCGATGCCAACGGCAAGGCTTCGCTGACGAATTCCTATGCAGTCGGAGCGCATTCGATCGTGGCGGTGTACTCCGGTTCCGGTGTCTACCAGACTTCGACGTCGGCGCCACATGCGTTGACAGTCGCTCCGGTGGTGGTCGAGGAGAACACAACGACTACCCTCGTCGGCCCGTCGACAGGTTCGACAGGGGAGGCCTTGTCGTTCACTGCCTCCGTCTCGACCGGTGCTGCAGGCGGAACCGTGCAGTTCAAGGAAGGTGGCAGGGATCTGGGATCCCCGGTTCCCGTGGACGCCTCGGGTAAGGCAACAACCACGCCGACCTTCAACGTGGCGGGTGAGTACAGCATCACCGCAGTGTTCTCGGGTTCGGGTAACTACCTGGGCTCGACATCGAACGCCCAGACCGTGAACGTCAAGGCGCCGGCTCCCACCGACCAGCAGACCCAGACGGTCTTGACCGTTCCGGCGGATGCAAAAACCGGTACGGCAGTTGGTCTGTCGGTAACCGTCACGCCGACGCCGGTGGGCGGCACAGTGCAGTTCAAGGACGGCGCGGGCAATCTCGGCTCGCCGGTGCCGGTCGTCGAGGGCAAGGCGTCGATCATGCACGAGTTCGCGAGCGTCGGCACGCATGACATCACGGCCGTGTACTCGGGTGCCGCGGGATTCCTCACCTCTACCTCGGCTGCTCAGTCGGTTTCGGTCACGGCTCCGGCCGCGGAGGATCAGGAAACGTCCATCACCGTGAGCGCTCCGGCGTCAGCGGTCAAGGGCGCGAAGGTCGATCTTGTTGCGGCAGTGGTACCTACGCTCAGCGCAGGAACGGTTCAGTTCATGGACGGAACCACCCCGATCGGTGGACCAGTTGCGGTGGTGAACGGTAAGGCCACGCTCTCGCACACCTTCACCGAACTCGGAGATCGCCGAATCACCGCGGTGTTCAGCGGAACTGACGGCTATCTCGGTTCCGAGACCCAGGCCGCAGTCACCGTCAAGGTCACGGCAGAGTCCGACGGCGGCGATCCCGGCAACGGCGGCAGTTCGACCGGTTCACTGGGAAGCCTGGAAAACATCTTCGGGTCCTAGCCCGACGCCTGCACACGGACGCCCCGCCGCGGAGAACACCTCCGCGGCGGGGCGTTTCCCGTCTGTGAGTTCAGGGATTCGGCGCTACGACGTGCCAGGGCACGGTCAGGATGCAGTCACGAAGACGTCGCCGCGCGGGCTGCACGGGAATTCCTTGCGCCCGAAGAATTTCCAATGCGGCAGCCCAACGATGGCGAGGTCCGAACGAGGCGTGCGGCGCGGCGGTGGCCCAGGCTCGATCGGCCGCGCTGAGCAACGCGTGGATCGGCTCACCGGGAACGTTGCGGTGGATGAGAGCCTTCGGGAGACGTTCCGCGATGTCGGAAGGGCGCTCGATGTCGAAGGGATCCCAGGCCAGTGTCAGGGTCAATGGACGATCAGCGTCGAGAAGCACCCAGGCGCAACGTCTCCCGAGTTCGTCGCAGGTTCCGTCGAGTAGCAGCCCGCCCGGTGCGAGACCGGACTGAATGTGTGCCCACGCAGAGTCCACAGCCTCCTCCGGGTACTGCCGGAGCACGTTGAAGGCGCGTACGAAGACGGGTGTGAGACCGGCAAGTTCGAATCCACCACGGGCGAAGCTGACACCGTCACGACTCTCGACCACGCGGGCGGGGTCGATCTCGAGCCCGATGACGCGTCGATCCCGCCGGACAGCGGTGAGGCGGCTTGCCATCTCGAAGGTGGTGTCCGGCCTCGCCCCGTACCCGAGGTCGACGATCAACGGATCGGTCGCGTTGTTCAGGGCGTGCGCGATAGTGCGGTTGTGCACGATCCACCGGTCACTACGTCGCAGTCTGTTGATTCCCGTCGTGCCACGGGTGATGACCCCCTCGATCTTCGGGGGTGGAGCTTTCTTCACGGCGGGTTCAGCGTGCGGCGAGCCAGGTCGCGGTGACCTGGGCTTCGGTGCGGAACAGATCTACGAGGTTGATGAGCATCAGTTGCTCCAACTTCGCGCCGATGAACGGTATGAAGACCTTGGCCTCGGACGTGGTTCGCAGCGTGGACCCGGTATCGGTCGCGAACAACTCCATGGTGCCGGACAAACTCCCCGGCCCGGCCGGGATGGACGCTTCGTACGTTCCGGTCACGGTGTCGCCGAAGGCGCCGTACGACTCCTTACGAGTGATGACAAGATCCTTCTTCATCACTGTCTGAGCGATGTCGGGCAAATCCGTGCGCGGAAGAATGTGGTGGAGCACGAGATCGATTCCGGAATCGGTGACCTCGAAATGTTCCACATGGTTCTCGGAATGCTTGCGCATCTCCTCGACACGGGCCTCCCAGTACGAGCGGTCCGCCAGCGCCGCATAGACCTGCTCGGGGGAGTGCTGATAGCGGGCGGAGTAGTCGATGCGGCGAGCCATGATCGAAAAGAATACCGGTTACACGCTGTGACAAGCCAAATCGGCTGTATCCACAACTGCCGCCGCCCGCAGGGTTTTACTTCGCGATCCACTCCCGGGTGAAGTCCTGTTCGGCCTGGATGAGCCGGACAACCTCGTCGACAATCGCACTTTCGATCTTTCCGCCGAGGAACGGGATCTTGACCTCGACCTCACCGTCGATCTCGAGAGTGGCGGAGTTCTCGTCACCTGTCAGCACCTGCGTGCCCTCGACACGGGCGGGAACGCCGTCGACGTGGGCGGAGAAGGTGCCGGTGGCCTTGCCGTCCTTGAAAGGCGCCATCGTTTCACTGCGCTTGATGACGATGTCGCCGTTGACGACTTTCGACACCATGCTGGGGAGATGCTCTGCGGCAATGATCTGCGACATCGTGACCGCGACGGTCTCGTCGCGAACGGTCAGCTCTTCGATCGTTGCGCCGGGACCACCGACAGCGACGATTCGGTCGCGCCAGTACTGCTCGGAGGTCACCGCCTCATGGACCTTCTCGGCGGGGACTGTGTACTTCGACGAATGCTCGATGCGACGGCTCACGATTGTGGAGGCTACCGTTTATCGATGTGTGGGACGTAACCATTGGCAGACGCGTCGTGGAATCAGGCGCTTTCGTGTCCGAGAACGTTGACTTGTCGGGATTGACGACGCTCCGAATCGGGGGACCGGCGCGGCTGCTCGCCGAATGTCCGACGACGCAGTCGTTGATCGACGTCGTGACGCTGCTCGATCGCGAGCAGATCCCGACGCTGATTCTCGCCGGCGGATCCAATCTCGTGATCTCCGACTCG
Source organism: Rhodococcus sp. YL-1 (assembly GCF_001942025.1). Classification (NCBI taxonomy): domain Bacteria; kingdom Bacillati; phylum Actinomycetota; class Actinomycetes; order Mycobacteriales; family Nocardiaceae; genus Rhodococcus; species Rhodococcus sp. YL-1. The sequence goes on from NZ_CP017299.1 coordinate 1,690,300, forward strand.
GGATTCGACGGAGTTGTCGTTCGTGTGGCCAACACCACCGTGAGCCTCGACACGGACCGCGTCGTCGCCGAAGCGGGCGCGGTGTGGGACGAAGTAGTCGGTCAATCGGTCGCCGCGGAACTGGGTGGCCTCGAGTGCCTGTCCGGGATTCCGGGCTCGACCGGTGCGACGCCGGTGCAGAACGTCGGCGCGTACGGCGTCGAGGTGGGCTCGCGACTCCGGCGAGTTCAACTGCTCGACCGACGCAATGGCGAAGTGTCGTGGGTCGAACCGTCGAAACTCGACTTGGGTTACCGGTCGAGCGTCCTCAAGCATTCGGACGCAGCACTGGTTCTCGCCGTCGAATTCGACGCGTCGACCGACGGATTGAGCGCCCCGCTCGCGTACCGCGAACTGTTCACCGCACTGGGGGCAGAAGAAGGCGAGCGGTTACCTGCGTCGCAGGTCCGCGAGGCAGTTCTGGGACTTCGGACGGGTAAGGCGATGGTGCTCGATCCGTACGACCACGACACCTGGAGCGCGGGTTCCTTCTTCACTAACCCCGTGGTGCCCGACGACAAGCTGCCTGCCGTGCTCGCAGCCATCGCCGAACAGCTCGGCGACGTCACCGTGCCGCAGTTCCCCGGCAGTGGTGGAACCAAGCTCTCGGCCGGATGGTTGATCGAACGGGCCGGATTCTCGAAGGGTTATCCCGGCGAAGATGCACCGGCCAGGCTGTCGACCAAACACACCTTGGCGTTGACCAACAGAGGGTCCGCAACGAGTGCGGATGTGGTCTCGCTCGCGCGGGCAGTGCGCGACGGAGTCGAGGCCGCGTTCGGCGTCCGCCTGGAACCGGAACCGGTAACTGTGGGCTGCACCGTCTGATTCCTGACAGAGCCCGCAGGTAGCCTGTTGAAGTGCATGAGCTGGGTGGTAGGAGAAGTCGTTCGCGTCTTGTTGCGTTGGTAGCTGTATTGCTCGCTGTGATGGTGGCCGTCGTCGGCTGCACGATCGGCGGCAAGGACGGACAGGGCGGCGCGGCGGCCGCCGAACCAGCACCGGTGGCGACTGTGGTGTCGACGCCGGCGCCCGGCACCAAAGATGTCAGCCCGGTCGCTCCCGTCTCGGTAGCCGTGACCCAGGGAACGCTGTCCGACGTCAACCTCAGCAACGCAGCCGGTAAAGCCGTCGCCGGACAACTGTCGCCCGACAAGACATCGTTCACCGTCAGTGAGGCACTCGGCTACGGCACCACGTATTCGTGGTCAGGCTCGGCAACCGGAACCGACGGTAAATCCGTGCCAGTCCAAGGGAGCTTTACGACGGTTGCCCCGGAGTCGACCACTGGCGCCACCCTCAACATCGCCGACGGCCAAGAAGTTGGTATCGCGGCACCGATCACGTTGCAGTTCGACAACTCCGTCGTCGACAAGGCGGCCGTCGAGAAGGCGCTTGTCGTGACCACCGTGCCGCCCACCGCCGGATCGTGGGCTTGGCTGGCCGACGACAACGGCGGATCGCGGGCCCATTGGCGTCCGGCCGATTACTGGGTGCCGGGCACGACTGTCCATCTGGACGCCAAGCTCTACGGCTTGAACTACGGCGGTGGCGCCTTCGGCGACCAGGATCTCACGCTCGACTTCACGATCGGTCGTAGCCAGATCGTGAAGGCGAATGCGCCCAGCCACCGCATGCAGGTGGTGCGCGACGGTCAGACGATCATGGACATTCCCGTCAGCTACGGCGAGGGAAACGAACCTCGCAACGTCACGCGCAGCGGCATTCACATGGTGACGGAGAAGTACGAAGACTTCATGATGTCCAATCCGCCGTTCTACGAGAACGTGCGTGAGCGTTGGGCCGTGCGCATCTCCAACAACGGCGAATTCATCCACGCCAATCCTGAGACCACCGGGGTGCAGGGCTCGTCGAACGTCACGAACGGTTGCATCAACCTGTCGACATCCGACGCGCAGGAATACTTCGGAACCGCCCTCTACGGTGACCCCGTAGAGGTGACCGGCACGTCGATCGACCTGTCTCCTGCGGACGGCGACATCTACGACTGGGCAATCGATCTGCCGACCTGGAAGTCGATGTCGGCACTGCCGTAACTCTGTACTGCGGTAAATCCGTGGATGAGGGAACCGTCCGGGCTCTGCTTGCGTCTGTACAGGTAAGTGCTGTCGGCTCGGGGGAGTCCGACGGGGGTTTTCGACTTCAGGGGGACAGCGGTGGGCATTCCATTTCTGGAAGACGTGCTGGGAAGAATCTCCGAAGCGACGCAGGCCGTGCCTCCTGGCGTGGCGGCATTGCCAGTTGTCGGCACTCCCATCGCGAGCGCAATCGCTACATCTGCTCTGGTGCAATCCATAACCGACGACCGCGGCGCGTTCGACGACGAGATGGCTGCTGCGACCGTCGACGCCGATGTGGAGCGCGCACGAGCCTGGGGTGAGCGCGATGCCCTCACCGCCCAGACGTCGTCGCTCGAGTACAGCGAACACGCAATCGTGGACGACGATCCGTTCGATGCGATGTCGCACTCCGAAATCTTCGACCACGTCAACGAGATGAATCCGGCAACCCTGAGTGCGATCGGTGAGGCTTGGAAGGCCATTGCAGGCCGGGTCGAAGCCGGCATCGGGAAGTTCCAGAACGACGTGAACGGTGCGATCACCGAAGGCTGGCAGGGGCGCGGCGGCTCGGCTGCGCTGGAAGCAGTGCTGGCCTACTCGGCTGATGCGGGTGAGCTGAAGGTGCGGGTCGATCTGATCTCGAACAAGATCGAGGAGGCGAAGATCGCACTCGACGAGGCCAAACGCTCGATTCCGGCCCCCGACGGCGCCTCGACGGTCGAGAGGTTTCTCAGCATGGTTCCCGGGGCTACATGGAAGCAGGCCCAATACGAAGCGGAAGAAGCCGAACGTCAAGCGCGCCAGGTGATGAAGGACGTGTATCTGCCGTCCATGAAGCGTGCGGACGATCAGGTGCCGATCCTCCCGGCCGCATTCAATCCGGTCACCGGCGGTGGAGGGGCTGGAAGTGGCGGGGCTGGAAGTGGCGGCGCATTCGGTGGTGGTGGTGCCGACGGCGGGAACTTTTCGGGTCCAGGAAACGGGCTCGGCACGCCATCTACATCGGGTGGCGGAATTGGCGGGGGAGCGGACGGTGGAAACTCCGGCGGGGCAAACCCGCCCGGACACGGTTCCGGTCAGAATCCATCCGGCACCGATTCCGGAAATGGTGACAACCGTAGCGGCGTTGATGCCCAAGGGAATCCGAACGTCGATGCAGTTCGATCCGGAACCGATTCCGACCCGGCCGGGACCACGGCGGCACATGCCGGTCCACTGTCGGCCGGTGCAGCGCCAGATGGCCTAGCTCGTGCAACTCCGAATGGTGCTCAACTTGGTTCCGGAACGCCGTCAGGCCTGGTAGGTAGCGGTTCGGGTGGTGGTCCTGCTGGTGGAATCGGTACCGGAGGCTTCGGGCCAGGCGGAACCGGAGTCGGAGCCCTCGGCCCTGGCGGCACCGGTGGCCTCGCCGGTGGCGGGCGTGGGGGCGTCAACGGAACTGGCGGTACCTCGGCGACGGGCGCGCAGAGCGGTCGGGGCGCGATGGGTGGCGTCGGCGGCATGGCACCGGGACGAGGGCAAGGGCAAGACGAAGACAACGTTCACGACACCCCCGGCTACCTCGTCACAGTCGAGAACGGCAATGCCCTGGTCGGCGACCTACCGATGGTCTCCCCGGCGGTGCTGGGCGAATGACCACCATGCAGTGGCAGTTCACCGGCCTCGAATTCCAGATTCTCTGGGAAGCGGTCGGACGTGACCGACTCCCGTACCCGCTGCGGTTTCGTCCGACGGCCGAAACCATGAACGAGCTGACAGAAGAGCGACGTCGAGCGGGAGCACACCTGGCTTGGTTGCTCGACGATCGGCTGCATCACGTTCTCGGTGCTCTTGCGAATCCTGATGCTCGCGTGGAGGTTTCCGGTTTTCACGGGCAGAACATGAGTACGGTGACGCGATTGCACGGCGTTGTTGCCGGCGACCTGGGGGTGCTCCTGACTCAACTGCCCGGCAGGACTGTCGACTGTGGCTCCGACGTGGTTTTCACCGTGGTACGCCCATCGGCAATTCCACGGATGCTCGTCGATCACCTGCCGACCTGCCCCGCTGGATCGGAGCGTGGTGTGAGCATCGAAAGGCCGAAAACTTCCGGTAGAGCGAGCTTTCTGAGCAGTGCTGCCGGTGCGCGCGGGAGCGAGGAAGTGAGCAGATTCTTCGGCCGAGAGCGGACCTCGATCGGTGAAGTCACCACATACCCGGGAGGAGCGGTGGACAGCAGACCGACAGACGACGGAATAACGTTCCACTGGTACGACTATGCCGGAGATGGTCGGTACATCGTCACCGCTGGTGAAACCGTAAGTGCCCGTAGCGCTTCCACGGAAATGACGGAGGCCGAGATTGCACGCAATCTCGGCCTCGTCCTGCACCGGGTGATTCGCACTGGTTAGTCAGAACGATTCGAACTAGCTGGTGGTGCGGTGGAACCGACCGGGGCTTGCCTGATCCCTCGGCTTGACGATGATCTGATCGAGGTTCACATGTGACGGCCGCGACGCGACAAAACCGATGATCTCGGCGATGTCCTGCGCCACCAACGGTGTGATTCCCTCGTACACCTTGTCGGCCTTGTCCTGATCGCCCTCGAACCGGACGAGTGAGAACTCCGTCTCGACGGCTCCCGGCGCGATTTCGGTCAGTCGAACGGGCTTGCCCAACAGTTCACCACGCAATGTCCGATGAAGGACGGCTTGAGCGTGCTTGGCGGTGGTGTAGCCCGAGCCGTTGTCGTATGCCTCCAGCGCGGCCACCGAGGTGATGGTCACGACCAGACCGTCACCCGAATCGATCAGCTTGGGCAGCAGTGCCTTCGTCACACGCAACGTGCCCAGAACATTGGTCTCCCACATCCACCGCCAGTCGTCCAGATCGGCGTCCAGGACTGTTGCCAGACCCTTTGCACCACCCGCGTTGTTGACCAACACGTCGACACGGGGGACCACGGCCGCAAACGCGTCGACGGAATCCTCGTCGGTGACGTCGAGTTCGAGAGCGGTACCACCGATTTCCTCGGCGATCTTCTCGAGACGATCGACGCGGCGAGCACCGATCACGACGTGGAATCCCTGAGCTGCCAGGGTGCGGGCGGTGGCCTCACCGATGCCGGAGCTGGCTCCGGTGACTACGGCGATGCGGGCATCGGAAGAAATGGTCATGATGCAATCGTAGGGCTAGTCGGCGGCATACTCTGCTTCCCGTTCGATGGATTCGATGTGACGACGCGGTACTTGTATCCGGCCGGGTGTGTAGGTGACGGCGCGCAGCGCGCCGCTGTACCGGAAGGGACCATGGCGTCGTCGTACCTCCCACGACACAGGTCCCCTGGCGTCGACACCGACCGAGATACCGGTCCACGGCGCCATTCCCACCAGTTGTACTTGCCCGAGCAGCCGGCCCGCGTGAATGCCGTCGACGCTGACGTGGAGATCCCAACGCAACCGCGGTACCACCGTCACCGACAGCTCGATGCGTTCGGTGCCGAGCGCCAGCGGTCCGGCGTCGACAACGGAGTAGGAACCGAACGCGTTGTACCCGAGATGCAGGTGCCCGTCCTCGACGTAGAGAAGGTACCCACCCTGCGGATCGCCATGGGCGACAAGGACACCGGCGTCACCTTCGCGGTAACCCTCGAGTTCGACCGTGATGTCGAAGTCGCGGAACCCGATCAGCTTGGATGAGCGGTAGCGCTCCAGCGGGGGCGTTCCGGCAAGTAGTCGCACCGGGCGTGAGAGTGCTCCTTCCTCCGGACGGCGAACCGCGCCGACGGTATTGCCGAGTAGAGGAAACACGGTGTTCGCCCACGCCGAGTGGTCCCAGGCCTCGGCGAGTTCGCGAACCTTGTCGGGAAACCGTGATGCCAGGTCGTCGAGCTCGGTCGGGTCGGTGCGGACGTCGAACAACTGCCAGTGCGGTTTGTCGATGTCCGCCGGGGTGAGAGCCAGCAGTTTCCAGCCGTCCTTGTAGTAGCCACGGTTGCCGGTCATCTCGGTGTACTGCTCGGTGTGAGTGCTCGGAGCGGCAGACGAACGCAGAACGGACGCGGAAGACACCCCGTCGAACTCTTTCACCGGGAGCCCGTTTCGCACACTGGGTGCGTCGATTCCGGCCAGTTCGAGCAGCGTAGGGGTCAGGTCGGTGACGTACGCGAACTGGTCGCGAATCCCGTTGTCGTCTGCTCCGGGTTTCAGTCCAGCGGGCCAGGACAGGAGAAAAGGAACACGGATCCCGCCGGCAAAGGATTGCCCTTTGTAGAACCGGAACGGGGTGTTGGACGTCTGTCCCCATCCACGTGGATAGTGGACGCCCAATTCAGGTCCGCCGATGAGGGATTCGTCGTGGGGGACATCGCCCACCCAGTCCGGATCCTGAATATGCGCGAACTGTGCGAAGTAGCTTCGGGTCCCGTCCGAACCGCCCTCGGCGGTGCCGCCGTTGTCGGAGGTGAAGACGATGATCGTGTTGTCGAGCTCGCCGAGTTCGTCCAGGGTGTCGACGATGCGTCCGACGCTCTGATCGATCGAGTCGACCATCGCCGCGTACACCTCCATGTAGCGGGCGAACCTGGACTGCACTTCCGGCGTGAGTGATTCCCATTCGGGGACGTCGAAGCCGGGTTCGGAGTTTCGCGGTGCTTGTTGCGTACCTTCCGGAAAGAGGCCTTGCACGAGCTGAGAGGCGAACCGCGACTCGCGGATTCGATCCCACCCTTCGTCGTAGCGGCCGCGGTACTTTTCCTGGTCGGCAGGCTTGGCCTGCAACGGTCCGTGCATGGCGACGTGTGCGAAGTAGAGGAAGAACGGCTTGTCCTGATCGTGGGCGCGGAGGTCCTTGATGTACCCGACCGCTTTGTCGGTCAGATCGTCGGTGAGGTAGTACCCCTCGGGGTACTCGTCCACGTCGACCACAGAATTGTCGGAGATCAGTTGATTGGGATAGTAGAAGGAGTTGAGGCCTTCGAGTGAGCCGTAGTAGCGATCGAAACCGCGCTGCGTCGGCCAGGAGTCACGACTTCGTCCCGGGGCCAGGTTGGCGTCGCGTACGAGGTGCCACTTGCCGACGGCATAGGTCGCATAGCCCGCGCCGCGGAGGATTTCGGGGAGTGTCTGGACGTCGTCGGCCAATTCCAGACGCAGTCCGGGGTAGCCCGGATCGGCGTTGGCGACAAAACCGTACCCGGCGCGGTGCGGATTCAGGCCGGTGAGAAGAGCTGCGCGCGACGGCGAGCAGAGGGGCGTCGTGTGGTAGTTGGTCATCCGAATGCCCTGCGCGGCAAGGCGGTCGAGGGTGGGAGTCTCGATCTCGGAGCCGAACGGCCCGATGTCGCTGTACCCCATGTCGTCGATCAGAACCACGACGATGTTGGGTGATCCGGGAATCGGGGTCGTGGAGGTGGGCCACGACGGGGTCGAATCGGCTGCGGTGCGGCCGATTCGACCCTCGAAGCCTTCGTATCCGCGGGCGTGCGGAGGAGGGGCGGAATCCGGTGAAGTCATGGGAGAGTCGAGGCGCCTTCGATGATCGAGTATTCGGAAGCGTCGCCGGCGATGCTGCGGCTTCGTTCCCCGTGGATGTTGACCGGGATGTCGCCGGCAAGGGTGATGCGCTCCAGACGCCGGTACTGATCGTCGTAGTCGGCGATCGCGTAGTGCTGGGTGGCGCGGTTGTCCCAGATCGCGACGTCACCCGCTTCCCAGTTCCACCGCGTCGTGTACTCGAGCTTGATGGCGTGATCCTGCAAGAGCTTGAATACACCGTTCGACTGTTCGGTGCTCAACCCGACGAAGTTCTTGACAAAATGTCCGAGGACGAGCGTGCGTTCTCCGGTTTCGGGGTGGACCCGCACCACCGGGTGTTCCGTCTCGAAGTACGTGGACTGGAACTCCTCGCGGTAGGCGGCCGTGCGATCTTCGGTGAGCCGCTCGGCGCTGGTTGCCGCATAGTCGTAGACGTTTGTGTGGCGAGCCCAGAGGTTCTCCGCGAGCGCCTTGAGCGGATCCGGCAGTCCGTTGTAGGCGGCTACCCCTGACGCCCACGTCGTGGAACCGCCGTATTCGGGTAGCTGCACCGCGCGCAGGATCGAAGCCTTGGGGATGCGGTCGACGAAGGTGACGTCGGTGTGCCAGCTGTTGGCCTTGCCCAGGTCCGAGTCGATGGGCAGAACTTTTGCGCCGTGCGACTTCACGGTGGGGTGGGCAGTGGTCGGGGTACCCAGCAGATGGGCGAACTCGTACTGCGAATCGTTGTCGAGGTGGTCTTGCCCGCGAAAGAAGATCACCTTGTGTTCGAGAAGTGCTTGCCGGATGAGGGAAATCGTCGCCGGGTCGAGATGCCCGCCGAGAGTGATTCCGTCGATTCGGGCGCCGATATGCGCGCCGAGGGTGGTGACAGTGCCGCGAGCGGCGTCAACGGCCGCTCCGTTCGTTGATGCCGAATTCGTGAGGGTCGGCTTGGCGAAAGCTGTAGACATGGTGCACCTTTCGTGGGGAGTGTGCCCACCCAAACACGCGAGATTTCGCCCCGACAGGGTTGCGTTCAGTGTGATCGTTACCGCACCTGATTTGTGAATCTCGGTGAAGCTGCTACTTTTGGAGCCATGTCGACCGACCAGCCTGCCGCTTTGCGGGTCACCTATGTGACCGCTGCGCTTGGTTCGCGTCTGCCTCTGGCGCGAGAGCTGTGTTGTCGCCGCCGTTCTTTCTGCAGCTAATTTCTGCGCCTTTTCTGTCTATTTCTTCGTGTGACCAGTGGAAACGCTGATTTCTCGGTCGACAGAGATATGCGCCTTCTCCTCCTTCTGCAAGGGACAGCCATGTCGACACCCACAATCTCCGCCATTCCGAACATCCGATCGCGAACCGCGCTCTCGGGAACCCGGACCCGTACCCAGATAGTTGCGCCCGAACTACGCATCGCCGACGGCCCGTCCGCGACTGTGTTGCGCATTGCTCGATCCCGTGGGCCGCTCTCACGTGACACTGCGGCAAAGGCATCAGGACTGAGCATCGCCACCGTGAACCGGCAGGTCACGAGCCTGCTGGACCTCGGGATCCTGCGCGAACGCGCGGACCTGACGGCCTCCGGAGCAATCGGGCGTCCGCGAGTTCCGTTCGAGGTCAACCACGAGCCTTATCTGACAGTCGGCATCCACATCGGTGCCGTCGTCACCAGCATCATTGCCAGCGACATTCGTGGAAAGGTGCTCGGCGCCGTCGAGATTCCGACGCCTGCCACCAATTCTGCTGTCGCGCTTGCCACCATTGCGCGCTCGGCCAAATCCTTTGCCTCGCGGTGGCACAAGCGTCGTCCGCTCGCCGTCGGCGTGGCCATCGGCGGTCGCGTCGATTCAGCGACCGGAGTCGTCGATCACCCGCGTCTGGGATGGAAGGGCGCCAAGGTCGGGTCCATCATCGGAGCCGGCTTGGATCTCCCTGTATCGGTAGCCGCCCACGTCGAGGCGATGGCTGCGTCGGAACTTCTGCTCAGCACCGATCGTGCCGAAGCCCCGACGCCGGGCACTACCGGCCTGTACTTCTATGCTCGTGAAACTGCCGGCATCGCAATCACTTTCGAAGGGCGAGTACACACGCCGTCCAGCGGACCCGGTTCGATCGCGCACCTCCCCACCGGTTCGTCCGCACGGTGCACCTGCGGAGCCGTGGGTTGCCTTGAAGCGACGATCAGTGACCGCGCCGTAGTCGCGCAGGCTTTGTCTTCGGGCGCCGTGATCCAGGGCAGCGAGCGTGTCACGATCGCGGACGTCTACCGGGCAGCGTCGTCGGGTTCCATTCCGGCACACGAGCTTCTGGTTGATCGAGCACGCGTCCTCGGCCGGACAGTGGCGATGCTGCGTGACCTGTTCAACCCGGATCGGGTGATTCTGGGTGGTCAGGCATTCACCGACTATCCGGCCGGGGTGCCCCATGTCGCCGAGGCCTTCTCGACGGCATCCTCCTTGGAGCGTAAGGACATTCGAATTACCGGTTTCGGCAATCGGGTTCAGGAATACGCTTCCACGGTCGTGTCACTGAGCTCGCTGTTCGCCGATCCGGCGGCGGCCATGCGGCGTGCGTCGGCCGTCTGACTGCGAAGAGGGCAGTCAGAGTTCCGGTCGATCGAGCACCCGCAACCACGAACCGTCGGGCTGGCGGCGCGCCACCTGTATGCGTCCGCCGGTTCCGTCGGAAGGTTTGGTCGAGGTCATGGCGAGGTCGTCGCTGATCACCGTTGGTAGGGCTTCCTCGACGGTGAATCTCGGTGCAGCTGCCAGCATCTGAGAGATCACCTCGCGGATGGCTTGGCGGCCCACGGTGAGTGATCCGGGCGGGAAGGCCATCACCGCATCCTCCTCGTAGAGTGCGGCGACGGCGTCTGCGTCACCAGCGTTGGCGAACTGCACAAAAAGCTTCGCGATGTCTTCCGGGGTTCCGGCCTTCTGAACGTCATCTGTTGTTGTCATGCTTCCATCGTTCTACCGCACAGGTGATAAGTCCAAGATCTAGTTTGTCTCGCAGCTAGAATCAACAGTTATGGAACTTCGGCAGCTCGAATACTTTGTCACGGTAGTGGAGGAAGCCAACTTCACTCGCGCCGCCGAGCGGCTTCACGTAGCCCAACCGGGTGTGAGTGCGCAGGTCAAACGGCTGGAACGTGAGTTGGGGCAGGAATTGCTCGATCGTAGTGGTCGAACCGTTTGTCTGACCGACGCCGGGCGAGCTGTCCTCCCGCACGCCTACGCTGCACTCGCTTCCGTTCAGAGCACCCGCGACGCTGTCGATGCCTTGAACGGGCTGGTTCGGGGTTCCGTTTCGGTCGGGATGGTTACCGCCTGCGCTTCCGCCGACCTCACAGATCTGCTCAGTCGGTTGCACACCAGACACCCCGGCCTGGACATTTCGCTGGCCGAGGGCGATTCGCGCAGTTTGCTTGCCGGAGTGTCGGACGGAACCTTCGACATAGCCGTCATCGGGGTGGCGGGCAAGCTGCCGGAAGGGCTCGAATCGAGGGTGATCACCGACGAACGACTGGTGGCCGGAGTGGCGGCGGATCATCCGCTGGCCGAGGTGTCGTCTCTGCCGTTTGCCGAACTCGCGACGCAATCGGTCATCTGTCTGCCGGAGGGAACCGGCATCAGAACGTGTCTGGACTTCGCGTGCGCCGCAGCCGGCACCAAGCCGACGGTTGCGCTCGAGGCAAGCAACCTCGGCATCATCGTTTCATTGGCAGCGCAGGGGCTGGGAATGGCCGTGCTTCCGGAGTCGACAGTGGGGGAGTTGCATCGGATCGATCTCGAACCGGAAGCACGATCTCGGCTGGAATTGGTCTGGCGTTCGTCGGGCGGCAAGAATCCGGCGGCCTCTGCTCTCATCGATCTTGCGAGAGCTGTTCCCGCCGAGTGAGTTCGGCCTGCGCCCGATCCAATCCGCCGTGCTCGAGAGCAGCCAACCTCGACCTGTCCTTCCAGACGATGGTGCCGCGTCGCCGGACGATGACCGACATCGTTCCACCGAGATGCTCGAGCGCTCCTGGCACGTTTCGACGCTCGGCAGGTATCGGAACAGGAAGTATGTGTGCGTCGGCGATGGGTGCGGTCCCGTCGATGTCGACGCTCCACTTCCGGCTGTAACCCCGAAGCGTCCAGCGATCGTCGGACACCGTCGTCTCCACCTGTGACGTCAGAGGATTACCCAGCCGCAACACCGTTCCGTCCGGTAGCGCGGCAACGACGGCGGTGACTTCGGTGCGCAGAGGTCCGGCGCTGACCTGTCCGCCGGCAAACGCCACGCAGGCTCGAGGATCGGTGAACCCCTGTGCCTGTCCCCACCACCAGGATTCCGGGAATCCTCCCTTTCCCCAGTTCTTCTCGCCGTACACCTGCGCTCCGGTGAGATCCCAGCTCTGTCCGTCGATGACGGCGCTTCCCTCGACCCGGCCGCCGAGCAGCCACGGATGCCAGTACTGATTGAGTGCGGGAACTGATTGGAAGTAACTCGACCCCCCGAAGCGGCGGTGCGGCCAGAATCGCTGATTGCTGATGCGTACGTCGAGATGACTGTCGCCGAAATCGACCTGGAGTCGATCGGCATTGCCGCGGAAAGCGTTGTCGGCGTAGGCCCCCAGGATACGGGGATCGGCCGATCCATTCGGATGCTCAGCAGTGCGGAGGAATCCGCCTGGGTGTGCCGCGAGGCCGAGCGTCGACCAACTGCCGCCGTCGGCCTTGTTGATTCCGGCGAGCGCGATCACCACCCGTCCGCTGTCTGGCATCGTGAATCGCCAGAAGTAACCCTCCATCGCAACGTCATGGGAGGCAAGCAGATTGCCGTACGGCAGGGTGGCACCCGAGGCGCGGTACGCGGGAAGCTTCACGGTCCCAGTACTGCCTGTGATGCGGTGACCTGAGCGACGAGGCGGCCCTCGTCGTCGCGGATCTCGGTCACCACCGCGACGGTGCTGCGCCCCGCGTGCAGTGGCCGGGCGGTGGCGGTGACCGTGCCCTTGCGCACGCCGCGAGTGAAGACGGTCGACGAACTGGTGGTGGACGTACTTGCGCCGGGCGGCAGATTGAGGAATGCACAGACGGCGCCGACGCTGTCTGCCAGCGTCATCAAGGCGCCGCCGTGCATTCCGTTGCCGGCGGTGGTGCGGTGGCTGTCCCAATCCAGATGGCCGACAACCTGTTCGGGTGCCGCGCTGTCCAACTGAATTCCGGTGTGAACTGCAAAAGGCATGCTCGCGACAAGTTGTTCGAGGTCCATGCCTACCGATGTTAACGAGCCTCCGAAACCTCCGTCGGGACTTCGGTTTATCGAGGGCGGTGACTCACAGGGGCAGGGCGGTTTCCGACAGTCCTTCCGGCGCGTTGCGGCGACGGAACCACTCGGTGCCGAATGCCGCGGCGAGCTGCTCCGTCGGCATTTCGAGGAACGGGCCGAAATCGCCGACCTGCGTTGCGTGCGCGTACATGGCCGCGCGCTTGGACGAGATCACCGAACTGACATCGACCGCGGTGGTGAGTTGGTCAGCCGGAAGCCCGAACGATTCGATGTCCGGCGGCTGCGCCTCCTCGGTCCACTCGGGGTTGGCCTGCATCAGCATCTTCATGTGATCGCGGTTGGTGGACGCCTCGTAGACGAACGGCGTGCCCGCGAGTTCTGCAGCACGAACGCCGACGTGGTGGACCTGGATGTGATCCGGGTGGCCGTATCCGCCGTTGGGGTCGTAGATGGTCAGGACATCGGCGTTCTCTTCACGAAGAACCTCGGCCAGACGCTCGGCGGCCTTCTCGACGTCGACGTTGCAGAACGCTTCCGGATTCTCGTTCTCGGGCGTACCCACCATCCCCGAATCCGGGTAGTGCAGGGACACGACGCGACTGGCACCCAACGCGTCGGTGGACGCCTCGAGCTCACGGCTGCGGCGCTGAGCCAACGTCTCGTATTCGTCCAACAGTCCGTCGGGGAATTCACCGAGAGCACCGTCGGTAGCGGTGACGACTACGACGCGGTGACCTGCGTCGGCGGCCATTCTCATCACGCCGCCCGTAGTGAAAACTTCGTCATCGGGATGGGCGTGGAAACACACCAGGACACTCATTCGCGCAATCGTAAGGCAAGTTACCGACAGGTCAACCCGAGCGCACAGTGAAAACGATTTGTCGAGTCGGCCTCGGCTCTGTGAACCTTGTTCAGTGCACGAGAAGCTGACATGAGCGAATCCACCAACAAAGGCCTGCTGAGCGCCTACCGCGAGATATTCTCGGCCCCCGGATCGGTCGCCTTCTCGGCCGCCGGATTTGTCGCAAGGCTGCCGATGGCCATGATCGGTATCGGAATCGTGACGATGATCTCGCAACTTCGTGGTGACTACGCGCTCGCCGGCGCGCTCGCCGCGGTTTTTGCGCTCTCGTCGGCGATCATCGCGCCCGCGGTCTCGCGTGCGGTCGACCGCTTCGGACAGCGAGCGGTCCTGCCGATTGCCGCAGCCGTGAGCGTCACCGCGATCGGGGCGCTCCTGCTCGCAGTCCGGATGGAAGCTCCCGACTGGCTGCTGTTCGTTCTGGTCGTCCCCGGCGGCGCCACTCCGACGATCGGCGCGATGATTCGCGCCAGGTGGGTGGCGATCTATGTCGGAAAACCTCAGCTGCGCACCGCCTTCGCCTTCGAATCGGTGGTGGACGAGCTCTGCTTCGTGGCGGGCCCGGTCATCTCGGTAGGTCTGAGCATCGGGCTCTTCCCCGAGGCTGGACCACTGGCAGGGTTGATCCTGCTGGTCACCGGAACCCTGCTGCTGGTCATACAGCGCAGAACCGAACCGAAGGTGCATCCGCGTCGACCCGGCCGCGGACGATCGGTTCTCGGTAACCACGTGATGTGGATCGTCATCGTGATCATGGTGATGCTCGGAACGATCTTCGGCGTCATCGACGTCGGCGCCATCGCGTTCACCAAGGAACAGAATTCGCCGGAGTCGGCGACGCTGGTCCTCGCGCTGTTCGCCGGCGGTTCGGGAATCGCGGGACTGATCTTCGGGTCGATGCACCCGGCGCGATCGCTGCGCGGGCAGTTGATGATCGCGTCCTCGGCGGTCGCCGTTCTCAGCGTCCCGCTTCTGTTGGTCGGAAACGTGGCCGCACTTGCGGGTGCCTACGTGCTGGCGGGCGCGACCATCGCACCGACGCTCATCATCGCGACAGCCCTGGTCGAACAGATCGTCCCGCCGGAAAAGCTCACCGAGGGAATGACCCTGACGGTGACCGGCCTCGGCGTCGGCGTGGCGCTGGGGTCTGCGCTGGCCGGACAGCTGATCGATCGCTACGGCGTCCCGTCGGCCTACATGCTCGCCGTCGGCGCCGCAGTCGCAGCCTCTATCGTGACGGCATGTCTATTCGTGAAGCCGTCAGCGTCGACGGCACGTCCATCGTCTATCGAGTAACCGGAAATTCGGCGGGGACCCCGCTGGTGTTGCTGCACGGCTGGGCTCAGTCCTCGCAGTGCTGGGGCGAGCAGGTCCTCGCGGACCTGGCCGCGGACTATCGGCTGATCGCCGTCGATCTGCGCGGCCACGGTTACTCCGATGCGCCCGAATCCGGATACGACGATTCCGCGAACTGGGCCGGCGACGTCGCGGCTGTTCTTGCGGCCGAAGGCGTCACCGAGAACGCGATCCTGCTCGGCTGGTCGTACGGCGGTCTGGTGATCTGCGATTACCTGGCAGCGCACGGCACCGGCGCGGTGGCGGGCGCGGTTCTGGTCGGGGCGATCACCAGCATCGGGCGCGGCGAAAAAGGTGGCAAGGTCGGCTCGGCGATGCGTAGCGCAGTTCCCGGCGCGATGTCCGAAGATCCCCGCGAGGCGATCCGTGCACTCGGCGCTTTCGGCAATGCTCTCACCGGCCCACCCGAGGGCAAGGGTGCAGCGTCGCAGGCCTTGTTCGGGTACAGCCTCTCGACGCGTCCGCGGGTGCGCGCAGCACTGTTCAACCGTGCTGTCGGTCACGACGAGTTGCTTCGCAACCTGGACATCCCGGTCCTCGTTCTGCACGGAACCGACGACTCCGTCGTCGACGTGAGCGCAGGTAAGCACGCCGAGGAACTGATTCCCAAGTCCCAGGCGTCGTACTGGGAAGGCTGCAATCACGGCCCGTTCGTGGAGGATCCGACACGATTCGTGTCCGAAGTGCGAACGTTCATCTCGAGCCTCGGTTAGAGTTCGCGCCCGGTGAGGGGGCAGTATGGAGTCGTGACGCCCATGCACATTTCGCGCCCTCGCCGGGTGGCCGTTCTCTCGGTCCACACCTCGCCATTGGCGCAACCCGGCACCGGTGACGCGGGTGGGATGAACGTCTACGTTCTGCAATCCGCCATTCAGCTCGCCAAACGTGGCGTCGAGGTGGAGATATTCACCCGCGCGACGTCCTCGGCCGACGCACCTGTGGTGGACGCCGCTCCCGGAGTGCGGGTTCGGAACATTGCTGCTGGTCCCTTCGAAGGGCTGGACAAGGCGGATCTGCCGACTCAACTGTGTGCCTTCGTCGCAGGAGTTCTACGGGAGGAAGCGCGCCACGAGCCCGGGTACTACAGCCTGATTCACTCGCACTACTGGTTGTCCGGTCAGGTCGGCTGGCTGGCCCGCGACCGCTGGGGCGTGCCCCTCGTACACACCGCCCACACCCTCGCGGCGGTAAAGAATCTTTCGCTTGCCGAGGGAGACACTCCGGAGCCGGCAGCACGTCAGATCGGCGAGCAGCAAGTAGTCGCCGAGTCCGATCGCCTGGTCGCCAACACCACCGACGAAGCCAAGGCGCTGCACGAGTTGTACGGCGCAGACCCCACGCGTATCGACGTCGTGGCTCCCGGCGCCGATCTCACCCGCTACCGCCCGGGCGATCGCGATTCCGCCCGCGCGTCGTTGGGGTTGGACCCGGGCGAGATCGTCGTGACTTTCGTCGGCCGGATCCAACCTCTGAAAGCACCGGACGTTCTGCTGCGTGCTGCCGCCGAAGTGATCAGCCGTCGCCCCGAGTTGCCGTTGCGCATCCTCGTCGTCGGCGGGCCGTCGGGAACTGGCCTCGCGCGGCCGGACGTGCTGATCGAACTGGCACGCTCACTCGGCATCACCGCGCAGGTGACGTTCTTGCCGCCGCAGGCTCCTGAGCGTCTCGCCGATGTCTACCGTGCCTCGGATCTGGTTGCGGTGCCGAGCTATTCGGAGTCCTTCGGGTTGGTGGCGATCGAAGCTCAAGCCTGCGGAACCCCGGTGATCGCTGCCGACGTCGGCGGGCTGGGAGTGGCCGTGCGCAACGGTGAGACCGGCCTGCTGGTTCAAGGACACCGCACCGAAGATTGGGCCGGCGCCCTCGAATCCTTGGTGACAGCACCGACGCGTTTGACCGAACTCGCTGCGCAGGCACCGCGTCACGCCGAAAATTTCTCGTGGGAACACACCGCGGACGGTTTGCTCGAGAGCTATCGCAAAGCCGCAGTCAACTACAACAACGGAACCGGTCCCAGCGACTTCTCGCCCCGCCGTGCGCGGGGTCTGTGGCGTCTGCGCCGGACCGGGGGAGTGCGTACATGAGCAGCATTTCGGACACCATCGAGCAGGCTCTCACCGAGCGCGAACTCGACTTCACCAGAAAAGACGACGCGCATTTCATCGTCGAACTTCCCGGTGAACACAAACTCAAGACGTCGACTCTGCTCACCGTCGGCAATCACGGTGTGCGGGTCGAGGCCTTCGTGTGCCGCAAGGTGGACGAGAACTTCGAAGGCGTCTACAAATTCCTGCTCAAGCGCAACCGTCGTCTGTACGGGGTGGCGTACACACTCGACAAGGTCGGGGACATTTACCTCGTCGGCAAGATCGCAGAGCATGCCGTGACCGGCGATGAACTCGACCGAGTGCTCGGTCAGGTTCTCGAAGCCGCCGACGGCGATTTCAACGTCATCCTCGAACTCGGCTTCTCCTCGTCCATCAAGCGTGAGTGGGCGTGGCGGGTGTCGCGAGGTGAGTCGCTGGCGAATCTCGAACCGTTCAAGCACCTCATCGAGGAAGAGCCCGCGCAGAGCTGATCGAGCGGGGTGAGACACATCGCGGATGTGTCACGTAAAGTGGCCTTTACTTGTGACTGTCGTCACGGAATAATACTGTTCCCGTGAGTCACAGTAAGTTGGTCACACCACCCCGCCGCGCAACTTTTCGAGGAGCACAGTGAGCTTCAAGAGTCCGTTCCCCGACGTTGAAATCCCCAACCTCAGCGTCTACGACTTCCTGTTCGGAAACACCGACCCCGCAGACCTCGACAAGACGGCCTTCGTCGAGGGCAGTTCGGGCGCAGTCACCACATACGCTTCGCTGATCGCACAGATCAACGGCGTTGCAGGCGCTCTCGCAGCGCGCGGACTCGCCGTCGGCGACGTGGTCGGGCTGCATTCGCCCAACGTCCCGGCCTTCGGTTCCGTCTTCCACGGCATCCTTCGTGCCGGTGGCGTCGCGACCACGATCAACGCGCTCTACACCGCCGAGGACATCGCCAAGCAGCTCACCGATTCCAAGGCCAAGTTCCTCTTCACCGTCTCGCCGCTCCTGCCGCAGGCAAAGGCCGCTGCTGACCTGGTCGGTATCCCGGCTGAGAACGTGTTCGTGCTCGACGGTGCCGAAGGCCACCTCTCGCTGCGTGATCTGCTCGGCGAGGGCGCAGCGGCGCCCGAGGTCTCCTTCGATCCGGCTACCCAGCTCGCGGTGCTGCCGTACTCCTCGGGCACCACCGGCCGACCCAAGGGGGTCATGCTCACTCATCGCAACCTCGTGGCCAACGTCTGCCAGATCATTCCGCGGATGGGTATCGAGACCGACGACAAGATTCTCGCGGTCCTGCCGTTCTTCCACATCTACGGCATGACTGTCCTGCTCAACGCAGCGCTCTACCGCCGCGCGAGCCTCATCACGATGCCGAAGTTCGATCTCGTCGAGTTCCTGCGGATCGTCGCCGAGCAGAAGTCGACGTACATCTTCGTCGCACCGCCCGTTGCCGTCGCGCTGGCAAAGCACCCGCTCGTCGATCAGTACGACCTCTCGAGCGTGCACACCATCTTCTCCGGTGCGGCCCCGCTCGACGCGGCGCTCGGCAAGGCCGTCGCCGACCGGTTGAACTGCCACGTCCGCCAGGGCTACGGCATGTCCGAGATGAGCCCGGTCTCGCACGCGATTCCGTTCGACCGCGACGACATCGCGCTCGACACCTGCGGTCCGACCATCGCCAACATGGAATGCAAGCTCGTCGACCCCGGAACGGGCGAAGAGGTCGCGTACCCGGCTCTCGGCTCGGACGGCGTCAGCGAGCCCGGCGAACTGTGGTGCAAGGGCCCGAACATCATGCTCGGCTACCTCGGCAACGACCAGGCCACCAAGGACACCCTCGACGACGACGGTTACCTGCACACCGGTGACATCGCGACCGTCGACGGCGACGGCGTCGTCAAGATCGTCGACCGCCTCAAGGAACTGATCAAGTACAAGGGCTACCAGGTTCCCCCGGCGGAACTCGAGGCCTTGCTGCTGACCCATCCGCAGATCGCCGACGCCGCAGTGATCGGTGTGCTCGACGCCGAGGGCGAAGAGGTCCCGAAGGCATTCGTCGTGCTCCAGGACGGCGCCGAGTTGACCGAAGCCGACGTGATCACCTTCGTCGCCGAGCGCGTCTCGCCGCACAAGAAGGTCCGCCAGGTTTCATTCATCAGCACCGTGCCGAAATCCGCGGCCGGAAAGATCCTCCGCAAGGATCTGCGAACTGCGGAAGTAGCCCCGAGCTGATTTCCGGACAGGGTTGATCAAGAAGGGTTCCGGTACTCGTGCCAGGATGAACGCCATGAGTATCGGAACCCTGGTCCTGCTCCGCCACGGCGAGAGCGAATGGAATGCACTCAATCTGTTCACCGGCTGGGTGGACGTACACCTGACAGACAAGGGCATGGCCGAGGGCAAGCGCGCCGGCGAACTGCTCGCCGAGCACAACCTGTTGCCCGACGTTCTCTACACGTCTCTGCTGCGCCGCGCGATCAGCACCGCAAACCTCGCGCTCGACGCCGCCGATCGCCACTGGATCCCGGTAGTGCGCGACTGGCGTCTCAACGAGCGCCACTACGGCGCTCTGCAGGGTAAGAACAAGGCGCAGACCAAGGAAGAGTACGGAAACGAGCAGTTCATGCTCTGGCGTCGTAGCTACGACACCCCGCCGCCCGCCATCGAAGCCGGCAGCGAGTACAGCCAGGACACCGATCCCCGGTACGCGAACCTCGACGAGGTCCCCTTGACCGAGTGCCTGCTCGACGTCGTCAAGCGTCTGATCCCGTACTGGGAGGACACCATCTCCCAGGAGCTGCTCGCCGGTCGGAACGTGCTGGTCACCGCGCACGGCAACTCGCTGCGTGCGTTGGTCAAGCACCTCGACGGCATCTCGGACGAGGACATCGCGGGCCTGAACATCCCGACCGGAATCCCGCTGCGTTACGACCTCGACGAGAACCTGAAGCCGCTCAATCCCGGCGGCACCTACCTGGATCCGGAGGCCGCAGCTGCCGGCGCCGCCGCGGTGGCGAATCAGGGCGGAAAGTAGCAACCCGATGATGTGCGTCGAGGCCCCCCGAACAGTGATTTCGGGGGGCCTCGGCCAACAGCAGATGAACGACGAACCAACGCCGTCCACCTGGCGGATTACACGGGTGGGAACGTCCGAACCCGCCGTAACCGACTCTTCGCGCGAACGTACGATTGCGCCGTGAGTGTCGTGATTGCAGTGCTGCTGGTCGTGGTCGCCGGCTTGGTCGGCTACCTCGTCGGCGGGGTGCTGGTACCCAGGCTGTCGTCGCGCCAGAGTCAGCGCTCGGACGAACAGACCGGGCTCACGATGTCCCAGGTTCTCGACCTCATCGTGTTGGCTTCGGAAAGCGGTATCGCCGTCGTCGACGGTTTTCACGACGTCGTGCTCTTCAATCCTCGCGCCGAGGAACTCGGTCTCGTCAAGAATCGTCTGGTCGACGAGCGAGCTTGGCGGGCTGCTCAGGAAGTTCTGCGGACCGGTCAACCTGTCGAGGTCGATCTGACGGCGCAGACCGCTCAGCGGGGCCGCGACAAGATCGCGGTACGTGGCACGGCCCGGTTGCTCAGCAAGGACGATCGCAACTTCGTGGTCCTGTTCGCCGACGACGATTCCGAGCAGGTCCGCATGGAGGCGACCCGACGCGATTTCGTCGCGAACGTCAGCCACGAACTCAAGACGCCGGTCGGTGCGATGAGCCTGCTCGCGGAGGCGCTGCTCGAGTCCGCTGACGACCCGGAATCGGTGCGCCACTTCGGCGAACGGGTGCTCGGTGAGTCGATTCGTCTGGGCAAGATGGTCACCGAGTTGATCGCACTCTCGCGTCTGCAAGGTGCCGAGAAGCTGCCGGATCTCGACGTGGTCGACGTCGACACCGTGGTGTCCGAAGCACTGTCGAGGTCGAATCTGTCGGCCGAGGCCGCCGGGATCACGGTCACCACCGACCATCCGAGTGGGCTGGAAGTACTCGGGGATCAGACTCTCCTCGTCACGGCATTGTCCAACCTCATCGAGAACGCTATTGCATACTCGCCCAAGGGTTCTCCGGTTTCCGTCAGTCGGTCGGTACGCGGCGACAATGTCGCGATCGCAGTCACCGACCGAGGAGAAGGCATCGCGAAAGCGGACCAGGAGCGAGTGTTCGAGAGATTCTTCCGCGTGGACAAGGCGCGGTCACGGCAGACCGGTGGAACCGGTCTGGGGCTGGCGATCGTCAAACACGTCGCGGCCAATCACAACGGCTCCATCGAACTGTGGAGCAAACCGGGTACAGGGTCTACCTTCACGTTGCAGATACCGGCACACGTGGAGTCGGACGACGACATCGACTCTGACGACGCGGGAACCGCCGGTTCCACGCGGATCGGCAGACGAGAACAAGGCAGTAGAGAAAACGGCATGGAGGCCAAACGATGACGAGTGTGCTGATCGTGGAGGACGAGGAGTCCTTGGCGGACCCGCTGGCGTTCCTGCTCCGCAAGGAAGGCTTCGAGACCACCATCGTCAACGACGGACCGTCGGCGTTGGCGGAATTCGATCGCTCCGGAGCGGACATCGTCCTGCTCGACCTCATGCTGCCCGGCATGAGTGGCACGGACGTCTGCAAGGCGCTGCGGTCGCGCTCCGGCGTCCCCGTCATCATGGTGACGGCGCGTGACAGTGAGATCGACAAGGTCGTCGGACTGGAACTCGGTGCGGACGACTATGTGACCAAACCGTATTCGGCGCGTGAGCTGATCGCTCGCATCCGTGCGGTGCTGCGCCGCGGGGTGGAGAACGAGGCGGACCTCGCCTCCGACAACGGGGTGCTCGAGGCCGGACCGGTACGGATGGACGTCGAGCGCCACGTCGTGCAGGTCGCGGGTAACCCGGTGACGTTGCCGCTCAAGGAGTTCGATCTCCTCGAGTACCTGCTCCGCAACTCCGGTCGGGTGCTGACCCGCGGACAGTTGATCGACCGCGTCTGGGGCGCCGACTACGTCGGTGACACCAAAACCCTTGACGTACACGTGAAGCGGTTGCGTTCGAAGATCGAATCGGATCCGGCCAAGCCGGAACATCTGGTCACGGTCCGTGGATTGGGTTACAAGCTCGAAGCGTGATCGAACCTCGTCGAGAAGAAATGTCGAGGAGGAAATGTCGAGAAGAATTCAGCCGCTCACACGATGGTGTGAGCGGCTGAATTCTTTTTGTTCAGGCGGAGTCAGCCCTGAGCTTTGTTCTGAGCGATCGTGGTCGCCGGATGGACTGCGATGAGGCCGAGGCCCGCGCGACGCCTGCAGAGGCGAGCCAGCTCGTCGTACGCGCGCTTTCCGAGAAGTTCCGTCAACTCGGGCCCGTAGGACTGCCAGACCTGCCGCTCCCCGACATGAGCGTCGGGGGAGCCGGAGCAGTACCAGGCGAGGTCGTCGCCGCCCTCACCCCAGCCGCGGCGGTCGTACTCGGTGATCGTGGTCTTGAGGATCTGGACGCCGTCCGGCCGGTCGACCCAGTCCTGGGTGCGGCGGATCGGTAGCTGCCAGCACACGTCCGGTTTCACCTCGAGCGGCTCGATGCCCTTCTTGAGCGCCATGGAATGCAGAGCGCAGCCCTCGCCTCCGGCAAATCCCGGCCGGTTGAGGAAGATGCACGCTCCTTTGTAGCGGCGGGTGCGCAGCGCGGGCTCGTCCTCGAGGTCGTCTTCTTCGACGTAGCCCTTCTTGCCGAGACCCTTTTCCATGAACTGCCAGTCTTCCGCTGTGAGCATTTTCACTGACGCATCGAGCTTGTCCTGATCTTCCTGATCGGAGAGGAAAGCGCCGTGCGAGCAGCAACCGTCGTCCGGGCGGTCTCCGATGATGCCCTGACACGCCGGCGTGCCGAACACGCAGGTCCAATGCGAGAGCAACCACGTCATATCAGCGGAAATGAGGTGTTCGGAGTTATCCGGATCGACAAATTCGACCCATTCGCGCGGGAAATCGAGATCGACCTCGGGGCTCGGAGTCATCTTGTGGGATCGGTCTGGGTTACCTGCTGTCACAAGGGCCGACCGTAGACCCAGTAACGTGGCGATGTGCGACTAGGGGTACTCGACGTCGGAAGCAATACCGTCCATCTATTGGTTGTGGACGCCCATCGGGGCGGCCACCCAACACCCATGAGCTCGACCAAGTCCACGTTGAGGCTGGCAGAGAACACCGACGACCGCGGCGATATCACCACGTCAGGAGCCGATCGGTTGGTCTCGACGGTTTCCGAATTCGCCGGTATCGCCAAGACGTCCGGGTGCGAGGAAATGATGGCTTTTGCCACTTCCGCGGTCCGTGACGCCAACAATTCCGAAGCCGTACTCGCACGCGTCCGCGCCGAGACCGGAGTCAACCTCGAGGTTCTCTCCGGGGTCGACGAAGCCCGCTTGACCTTTCTGGCCGTGCGCCGCTGGTACGGCTGGAGCGCCGGACGCATCCTGAACCTGGACATCGGCGGCGGCTCGCTGGAACTCACCGCAGGTGGTGACGAGGATCCGGACGTCGCCTTCTCACTGCAACTCGGTGCCGGACGGTTGACGCGCGACTGGCTACAGGCCGATCCGCCGGGCAAGCGCCGGGTCGCTGTGTTGCGCGACTGGCTGGACGCGGAGTTGGTCGGACCAGCCAAGGAACTGCGCGCCGCCGGCGACTGGGACCGCACGGTCGGGACTTCGAAGACCTTCCGATCGTTGGCTCGGCTCACCGGCGCGGCCCCTTCTGCCGCAGGCCCCCGGGCAAAACGGACCCTGACTTCCAGCGGACTCAGGCAACTCATAGCCTTCATATCCAGGATGACGGCGGCGGACCGTGCAGAATTGGAAGGAGTGAGCTCGGATCGGTCACAGCAGATTGTGGCCGGCGCGCTCATCGCAGAGGCAACCATGCGGGCGCTCGGAGTGGACGAACTGGAAATTTGTCCCTGGGCACTGCGTGAGGGTCTGATTCTGCGAAAGCTCGACACAGAAATGGGCGGTGAATTGGTGGTGAGTGCTTGATGACCGAGGACAGTCAGCAGATTTCCGTAGCGGAACTGCTCAAGCGGAACGGTCAGAGCGTCGAATCCCGAGGTGGACGACGCCGGCGCGGCGTAGCCGGTGGCATCTCCGTCGCCGAACTGACGGGTGAGATCCCGATCGTTCGCCAGTCGGGATCGCGCGCGGCCGCCGAGCCCGAGTCCGACGAACCAGCAGCCCGGCCCGAAGCCGCTGCGCCGGAAAACTCTGCACCTTCAGCGCCGGCCGAGGCTGTCGCGGAAACCGCCAAGTCAGCCGAACCGGCACCGAAGGTTCCCGCCGATCGCACCGCAGCCTTCGCCGTCTCGTTCGACGACGACGATGACGATGACGAGCCGCAGGCACCCAAGGGTGAGTCGAAGCCGGTTGCTGCGCCGCCGGTCACCACTCCGAAGCCGACTTCCACACCTTCGCCGGGACAGACCTCGAAGTCCTCGCCCGGGCAGTGGGTGAGCCGGGCACCGCTCAACTCCTCGTCACCGACGCAGGTAACGCAGGAACCAGCCCTGCTGTCGGGTCAGACCCTGGCGGGCGACCTGATGCGTCAGGAGCGCGCCGCAACGCAGTCGCCGTCGTTGCGTCCGCCGATCCTGCCGCCGCGTGTCCCCACTCCCGTCGCCAAGGCACCTGCACAGACCGCTCCCGCTCCGGCCGCGCCGGAAGAGAGCACCGAACTGATCGACAAGATCGCAGACGCGGATGCCGGCGAGGCCGAATCCACCGCCGTGGTCGATCTGGTCAAGGCGCCGGCTGTCGATGACGGTGCAAAAAAGACCAGTGCCGCCGCGGAGTCCGATGTCGAAGCCGAACCGGCAGCGGAAGAGGCAGGCGAGCGTAACTCGATCCGTGAATGGGCAGTGCTTGCCGCTCAGGTGGTTGTTGCACTGATCGTCGGCGGCGCGATGTTCAAGGGCTTCGAGAAGCTGTGGGACATGCTGCCGTGGGTGGCGTTGGTGCTCGCGCTGATCGTGATCGTCGGCCTGGTTGCCGTCGTGCGGGTTCTGCGGAAGACGGACGACATCACGAGTTTCGTGATCGCGGTGGTCGTCGGCATGATCGTGACGCTCGGTCCACTGGCGTTCTTGTTGACCTCGGGTTGATCGGACGATGATCGGGGGATCGCAGCGCATGGTTCGTCGGCCGATAGCCGTCGGCCTGTCGACGGCTTCGGTATATCCGGAGAACACGGAAGCAGCATTTCGCTACGCCGCTGATCTCGGATACGACGGTGTCGAACTGATGGTGTGGGCCGAATCCGTGAGTCAGGACGTCGGTGCTGTTGCCGCCCTCGTTCGCAAGTACGCCATTCCGGTGCAGGCCGTGCATGCGCCGTGTCTTCTGATTTCGCAGCGCGTGTGGGGTTCCGATCCGGTCGAGAAACTCGAGCGTTCGGTGCGCACCGCCGAAACCTTGGGAGCGACGACGGTGGTCGTCCACCCGCCGTTCCGGTGGCAGCGCAAGTACGCCGAAGGCTTCGCGGAACAGGTTGTCGATCTCGAATCGAAGAGCAGCGTCGTGGTGGCGGTGGAGAACATGTTCCCCATGCGCGCCGACAGCTTCTTCGGCGGCAAGGACAAGTCCGCGGAGCGTCTGCGTAAACGTGGCGGTCCAGGGGCAGCGTTGTCCGCGTTCAGTCCGTCGTACGACCCGACCGATTCCGATCATGCTCACTACACACTCGACCTGTCGCACACCGCGACGGCGGGCATGGATGCCCTGGAGTTGGCCTCCCGTATGGGCAAGGGGCTCGAGCACCTGCACCTGGCCGACGGTCGCGGGGCGTCGATGGACGAGCACCTGATTCCGGGGCACGGCTCACAGCCGTGCGCGGAGTTGTGTCAGCAATTGGCTGCGAGCGAATTCAGCGGCCAGGCAGTCATCGAGATCAACACGCAGAACGCGCGCACCCGGCGGGAGCGGTCGTCGATGCTGGCGCAGGCGCTCGCGTTTGCACGCGAGCACCTGGCACGCTCAGCGGTGGCCGGCAAGTAGCGCAGCTTCGAACTGCGCGCGTACCTTCTCGACGTGTGCGTCGAGGTCTTTGGTCTCCCAGCCTTCGGTCGAGATGGGATCGAGCACCGAGACATAGACCGGGCCTGGATGGGCGACAAGCGAATTGCGCCACATCCGTTCACCCGCGTTGTGAATCACCACGGGCACGATCGGCACACCGGCTTGGATCGCCAAGTGGAATCCACCCTTCTTGAAAGGGCCCAGACGTGGCGTCGGAGAACGGGTGCCCTCCGGAGCTATGACTATCGAGACACCATTCTTCAGCTTGTCGACTGCCGGTTGCAGTGCAGCCTTCGCCTTCGTGGTGTCGGTGCGGTCGATGTAGGCGACGTCGAGCAGTGCACCGACGGGCATGAACCGCGGATCGCTTGCCGCTTCCTTCTTCGCGACGCCGGTCACGTCACGCTTGATCACGGTGCCCAGGACCAACATGTCCAGGGAACTCTGATGGTTGAACATGAACACCGCCGGGCGGTGATCCCACACGTTGTGCTCGCCGTCGATCTCGACGTCGATGCCCAGCAGTGAGAGCGAGATGTCGGGGCCGTACGTGCCGACCAGGTTCGCACCCAGTTGACGGTTCCCGGTGACAATGCCTGCCGACGCACCGAGGGCGGCGGTGGCAGCAAGCGCGCCCATGGCCGTCGCCGTTCGGATCGTGGAGATCGGTGTTGCGCCTCGTTGCGGTTTACGCAGGCTGACCGAAGGCCAGTGATTGCGCAACGCGATCTTGGCCAGACCACGATCGGGATTCAACGCGACAGGTCGCCCGACGGCCTCGAGCATGAAGACGTCTTCGACACCGTTGGAGTACGCAAACGCGTTCTTCAGATCGGCGCCCATCTTCTCGGCATAGCCTGCAAGGGCATTGGCCTTGGCCGGCCCCCACAGTGCGGGCGAAGACAGTTCGCCGGTGAGCATGCCGTCCACGACTTCGGGCTCGGTGCACAGCACGTCTTCGATGTCGAGATCTTCGGCGACGTACTTGGCCTGGAACGGAGTCGCCGACGTAGCCATCACGATCGTGTGGCCGGCTCGCCGGTGTGCCGCCAGTAGCCCGCGGGCTTCCGGGTAGATCATCGCGGCGATCTCCTGCTTGAACAGCCGTCGGCCCCAGTCGTTGAGTTCCTCGACGGTACGGCCGCCCAAGGCTCGAACGCCGATGTCCATGAGTGCTCCGACGTCAGCACCGCGGAATTGGGTGTCGATCGCGGCACCGGTGGTGCGCAAGAGTTCGCCGACGCTGATATCCAAGCGTCGCAGGCGGTCTCGGTACACAACGCTGGCCGAGTACCCGCTGATCAAGGTGCCGTCGAGGTCGAAGGCGGCGATCGTTCCGGGCCCGGGCGGGGCGGCTTCGATGGCGGAGTGCAGACGCTCGAGTCCGGTCACAGTCCTACTTCCTCGTTCGCGGCGGGCGCTCGGTTTGCTTCTGGAATGGTCACTACCGCGGCGGCGTCCGGTACCGGCATCGCCACCTGATCGAGTCGTGCATGCGCGAGTGCGCGAAGGTGACGCAGGCGCTCGACCTGAACCTTGATCTCGGCAGCGAATGCCAGGCGCCTGGCCCGGACTCCGTCGTCGTCGACTTCGATCAAGTTACGGTTGCGCGCCAAATTCAGTGCGGTGGAGAATAATTCGCCGGAGACGGATTCGTTGCTGGCGATCTGCTGCCGCAGTCGACGCTGATGTGCGACGTCGATGCAGTTGCTGATGAACGACTTTTCGTCGAACGATGTCGAAATCGGCGCGAGCACAAGCTGATCGGCGACAACCTGGTACGCCTCGAGGAACGGTTGGAGCACGCGGTGCGCGAGGTACGGGCGAACCGTCTCGATCATGTGCTCGGTTCGTTTGTCGTCGGCCATGACGGTTTCCCACTCGGGGTCGATCAGCGTCAGCTCGGTCCGCATCTCCTGCTCGAACGTGTCCCGGTCACTGAAGAAGAACTCGAATTTCAACAAATCTCGGATGCGCTTGGCCTCTGCCCACCCGTCCCCGATGGGGTCCTCGAACCGTTCTTCGACGGCTGCCTGAAGTACGAGTTCGGTGATGGCACGCACGACAAGAAAGTGAATCGTGTTGTTGCGGTAGAAGGCAGCGACAAGATGCTGGTCCTTGCCGAGGTAGAAGACCTGCTCGCCGCCCCGATCGAAGCGCTCGAGCACCCCGGAATCGACGTGTGTCTGCAATGCCTTCTCGATGACACGCGGATCGGACAGTTCGACGTCGCCGGCGATCGGAAGATTTCGCGCGGTGATGTAGCCGAACAGCGGCGTGAGAATCGCGGTGAGTTCACGAACTGTCAACGCCCGGTCTTCGATTCCGAGGAACGCCAACATCGCCAGTGAAGACACGGTCACCGGGGTGACCTCGTTGATGCGGTGACACACCTCGATGCCGGCCTTCTGAATGGCGAGGCGCTGATCGGTTTCCTGGCTGAGTGCGTCCGCGAGTGAGAGCGGCCGGCCGATGGTCACGTGCGCGACACCGTTGCGTTTTCCCTGGGCGCGTACGTAACCCACCATCCAGCGCAGGCCTTCCGGTGTCTTCTCGGCGCCGAGCGCCTCGGCAGCCATGGCCCCGACCTCGTAGAGTTGGTCGTAGCTCAGCGCAACCGGGACGAGGTACACGTCGGACGCTCCGCTGACCTGAAATGCCTTGGTCAGGTAGGTCAGGAGACCGAAGCGCGGCGGGCGTAGTTTCCCGGTACGTCCGCGTCCACCTTCGATGTACCACTCCAGATTGAAGCGCTTGGTCAGCAGATAGCGCATGTACTCGTGCATCGACCACTTGTAGACCTCGTCGTTGCCGATGCTTCGACGAATGAAGACGGTGCCGCTGCGCTTGAGGATCGAGCCCATGGGCCAGAAACTGATGTTGAGGCCGCCCATGACGTGATTGAGCGGCAAGCCGTTCGCGATCAACGCCGGACGCAGGACGAGGGGATCGAGGTACGAACGGTGACTGGGGAGGAAGACCAGTGAGTGTTCCTTGTTCAGCTCACGGAGTTCCTCGAAGCGGCTCGTGTCCACGTCCAGCTTGTAGGCGCGAGCGAAGTAGCGGCCCAGGCGATCCCACACCGCGATGGCTTGGCGACTCTGGGTGGCAACCATTTCTTCGAGAGCTTCACGTGCGCGGCGATCGACTTCGGCGACGGCGATGTTCAACCGGTCGGCCAAAGCCATGACCTCGGTGGCGAATCGGCGGGTGTCGGTGATCTCGTCGACGACGAACCGTGACACCTTGTACTGGCCACCCAGTAGGCCCAATTCGGCGCGTTCGAGTGCCAGAGCGGCCTGCCGTCGGATGAACTCCGGTAGCGAACCGCCACCGCTCTTTTCGAGGCGACGCTCGAGATCGCTCAGTGGTGCGGGTTCACCTTCGATGACCTGGCACCGAGAGGGGTCGGTGCGCAGGGTTCTGCGTTGTGCACCGCGTCCGGGGTGGAGAGGATCGCGTGGTGCCAGCGCATCACGTAGTCGCACCGCGACGTTGTGCTTGGTATGGGTGTCCGGAATCCACACCACGCGAAGCGGTGCGAGCATCGGGTCGTCGGTCCGTGCCGCCAGTTCTGCCAGGGTCTTGTCGGTGATGTTGACGGTGACCGGCCGAGTTTCGGATGAGCTTGCCTTGTCGGCAAGCCACTTTCGCAGCACGCCGGCTTCGGCCTCTGTCATGGTTTCGGTGAGGTACACGCGCGGGTTGGTCGTGTTCTCGCTCATGACTCACGCACCTTCCGTTGTGACTCCGAGAGCGACGATCTCGTCCAGGCTCTCCTGCAAGCACTGCATCAGCAGCGCGGGCTTCGTGATCGCGGCGGTGTCGAGATTGATTCCGATACAGCACACCCCGACGTGGGAGACCAGTGTCGCCATCGCCGCGCAACCGGGCGCCGGGCCGAACGGGAACATCCGCTCGATCTTCGCTCCGGCGAGATAGACCGGTACCGGTACGCCGGCGACGTTGCTCGCCTGCAGGTCCAGTCCTGTCGACTGGGACAGATACCAGTTCGCGAGTAGATAGTTCGGCAGGCGAGCGAGGATCGGGGCGGCGACGTCGATAGCGTCCAACGCCGGTTCCTCACGCAGACTCAGAACGATCTCTCGCACCTGCCTGATGCGTTTGGCCGGATCCGTTTCGGCGACCGGGCCGTTGAAGCGAACGGCTGCAAACCGGTTGCCGCCGTTGGCATCCGCGCCCGTACGCATGCTGATCGGCATACCCATCGGGATGCTCTCGACGGATTGTCCGAAGGCTTCGTGGTAGCGATGGAAGCCGCCGAGCAAAGCGGCGACGTACGCGTCGTTGAGTGAGCCGCCGGCAGCTTTTGCTCCGGCCTTGAGCTCGGGAACACCCACTTCGAGAGTTCCGAACCACCGTCCGAGACCACGATCGTGGAGCAGAGGGGAACCGGAACGAGCTGGGGGAGTGACGATCTTGCGGAGTGAATTGGCGTAACCGAGGACCTCGGAAGCTGTCGTGATCGGACTCGAGATCGCCGTGGTCGCAACATTGGTGGCACCACGGACCAGCTTGGCGATACGCGAGGGCGCACGCCGGATCTCGCTGACCACCTCCTCGCCGAAGGCGCCCACCGACGACAGATGCTCAGGAGCAGGCGGTGTGCGGTCGGGCTTGTTCGGAGTGGGGTCCGGGCGTCTGCTGTGCAGGAGCGTCATCATCTGGATGCCGCCCATGCCGTCGGTGATGGAGTGGTGAGTCTTGACCACGAACACGGCGCGACCGTCGTCGAGACCTTCGATGAGCAGCGCGCTCCACGGCGGTCGAGCCTTGTCGAAAGGTTCCGTCGCAAGGTGACGACACATGCGCAGTGCGTGATCGAAGTCCGCCGGTGCAGGTAAGCGGACGCGTCGTAGGTGGTAGCCGATGTCGAACTCGGGATCGACGGACCACACCGGATTGCCCAGCTGCATTGCCGGTTCCACTGCTCGCATACGAATACGCGGAACCACGTGCGATGCCCACTCGACTGCGTCGAGAAGTCGATCCCAGTCCGGGGCACGATCGAGAACCTCCACCGCAACGATCGGTGAGCGCAGTTGCGGCTGCGCCTCTTCCATCCGCCACATTCCAGTCTCGAAGTCGGACATCGTGCGGTTCGCCCCCCAGGCGACCGCGGAAAGGTCGACGTCGACCGCGCTAGGAGGAACAAATGGATTGCTGTTGGCCATACGTCAAGAACTCCCTCGGTCTGCGGATCCACCCCGCGCATCTCTGCTTCTAAGTGTGGACCCGCGACCGTGGGCGCGTCCCGGTTTCGGTGTCAGCCGACAGGTGTGACGTTCGTCAGTTAAGGGCTAATCGGACATGCCGGGAAGTTCAGTGCTCAAGAAGTGACGCCGACGGCTTTCAGGGCTATCTCGCGGTAGAGAACACTGACTTCGCGCGGAGTCTGCGGTCCGTCGAGTCGATACCAGAGGACGACGGACTGACACATTCCCAGTAGCGCACGGCCCGTTCCGGTGATGTCCGGGACCGTGAACTCACCGCTCTCGACGCCTGCCGTCAGTACGTCGACGAGTAGGTTCTCGAGCTTCTTTCGCTTGGCGGCGTAGCTCTTTCGTTCCGCGTCCTCGAGGTATCGCAGTTCGGAATCGAGGAAGGCTATGTCGGAGCGACTGGTCATGTGCAGAACGCACGCCTCGACGAGATTGCCGAACTGTGCCGTCGGCGACGGTCCGGCAGCGTCGACCGCAGCGCTCGCGCGTGCGGTGACGTTCTCGATGCCCGGTTCCATCAGCGCGACGAGGATGCCCTGTTTGTTGCCGTGGTGGTAATACAGCGTCGGCACGGTGACACCGGCACGTTTTGCGATGTCACGAACCGACGCTCCGTGGTAACCGAGTTCGTGGAACACCTCGAGTGCGGCGGTGAGCAGGGGAGTCAGCGTCAGTGGTTCCACGATGCGCCACTGTTCGTCGGGCTGAGCCTCCGACTGCAAATCCGTCATTCCGCCTGTTCGCTCCGTTCGGAAATTTCTGGTGGTGTGCGCAAAGAAGGTTCAACCCTAGCGCAAGGCGTGTCCTCCTTACCGATGCTCGGCCCCCATTGGATAGCATCACTATCCAGTAATGGGTCGAGCGAGTTGGACGGAGGAGCGGTGAAGGTTTCCGAACTGGCCGCACAGTCCGGCGTTGCACTGGCCACTATCAAGTACTACCTCCGTGAAGGTCTGCTGATGCCTGGTGAGCCGACCAGCGCAACGGGAGCGAGGTACGGCGAACAGCACGTCCGGCGACTCGCGTTGGTCAGGGCCCTGGCCGGGGCGGGACTCGCGATTCCACGGATTCGCGCGGTGCTCGAACTGGTGGACAGTGACGAGCGATCCGAATTCGAGACTTTCGGCCGCGCAATCGCGCAACTACCCCCGTACGTCGAACCTGAACCGGATCCAGAGTTCCCCAGAGCTCGCAAGGTTCTGGAGTTTCTCGGTCAGGTCTTCGAGCCGAGGTACGTGGCGGTCGCGCACCTCGAGCGGGCACTGATCGGCCTCGAGGATGCAGGACTGAGTCTCTCGGACGAGCGCCTGCGCGCCTACGGCGACCACATCCGAGGGATTGCCGAAGTGGAAATCGAGCTGATGCCTACCAGTTCGACCGAGGACGGCATTCGCTATGCGGTCCTCGGAACCGCCATGTACGAACCCGTCCTGACAGCTTTGCGACGCCTGGCGCACCAAGACTTGGCCGCACGACATTTCCCGCAACACCGAGAAAGCACCGAACAGGAAAATCGATGAGCACCAGTCCCTTTCAAGATCTCAATCGCCTCACCTCGCTCGGCGACGGGCGATACACCGCAACGATCGATTCGATCTGGACCATCGGGCCGAAAGTGCACGGCGGCTCCATGATGGCTGTGTGCGCCGCGGCCGCGCGTCGATGTCTGCGAGACGGCGCAGGTGAGAACGACTCGCTTCTGAAGATGCAGCCACTCGCGGTGAGCGCCAACTATCTGTCGGCCCCAGATCCGGGTGAAGTCGAACTGGAGGTGATCGTCCGAAAGCAGGGACGCCAGGTCGCGTTGTTCGACGTCGAGTTGAGCCAGGCGGGCCGCAGCGCTGTTCGCGCGGCGGTCACGCTCGGATTCCCCGATGACGGCGACCCCACCTTCGTCACGGCCTCGTCGATCGACGACATGTCACCGGAACCGCCGGAGAGTGCGGTGGCAGTCATCGGCGATCACCCGATGGCGCAGGTCGTGCATGTCGGCCAGGGTTGCGACATGCGAATCGACACCACCTCGGCGCACTTCCTGACCGGCAGCCAAGGCGAGGCCGAGGTCAGGATGTGGGTCCGTCCTCGACCCGAGGACGAAAACGACCTCGACACCGCTGTGCTGTTCGCGATCATGGCGGGTGACATCAGCGCGCCGGTGACGATGAACCGCGGCCTGTTCGGGTGGGCGCCGACCGTGCAGTTGACGACGTACCTGCGCCGACTGCCGATGCCGGGATGGCTTCGCGTGCGGGCGAGCTCGGATGTTCTGGGCAGCACGTGGTTCGAAGAGGATCATGCTGTTCTCGATTCGACGGGCGCAGTCGTCGTCCAGAGTCGTCAATTGGCGATGATGCCCCGCTAGGGTCGATCGCTGCGGTCGTGGCAGGCTGTTCGCCATGACAAGAATTGCGATTATCGGTGGCGGCAAGATCGGCGAGGCGCTGATCTCCGGGCTGTTGCAGGCCGGCCACGCCATCAAGGATCTGGTCGTCGCCGAGCCGTATCAGCCTCGCGCAGACGAATTGATCGCCGAATACTCCATCCGGGTCAGCACGGTCGCCGATGCCGCCGAGGGTGCGGACGTCATCGTCATCGCGGTGAAGCCGAACGACGTCGAGTCAGCGCTCACGGCGTTGACGAAGGTCGATCTGGACGGCGACCTCGAACAATTGATCGTTTCCCTTGCGGCGGGAATCTCGACGGGATTCTTCGAAACGCGTCTGCCCGCAGGGTTCCCGGTCATCCGCGTCATGCCGAACACCCCCATGTTGGTCGGGGAGGGCGTGAGCGTGCTCTCGCCCGGACGGCACGTCAAGGCCGAGCATCTCGAGCTCGTACGCGGCATCCTCGGCAGCGTCGGCAAGGTGGTCACGGTTCCCGAATCGCAGATCGACGCGGTCACGGCTGTCTCCGGTTCCGGCCCGGCCTACTTCTTTCTGGTCGCCGAAGCGATGATCGACGCGGGAGTCGGTCTCGGCCTGACGCGCCCGGTCGCTACCGAATTGGTGGTGCAGACGATGGTCGGTTCCGCAGCGATGCTCGATCGCACCGGCGACAGCGCGACGGATCTTCGCGCCGCGGTGACGTCACCGGGCGGAACGACGGCTGCGGCACTGCGTCAGCTCGAAGCGGGCGGCCTGCGGACGGCGTTCTTCGATGCCTTGGATGCCGCCAAGTCGCGCTCGGCCGCGATGGGTGCAGCTGCGGATTAGTCGTCCGTTTAGCCACACCCGTCGCTTTAACCCCACCAGTACAGCTAAGCTCGACTTAGTACGTACGTGTCTGTTCCGCCGGAGGGGAAGCCGGCGGCGCGAGTCGTGCTGGAGGTATGTGGATTAATGGTGTCTGCAAACAAGCCGTCCATGGGTTCGTCCCACGACGGAAAGCCGGCAGTGGCCGGCACGCAATTCCTCACTGTTGCTGAGGTAGCAACTTTGATGAGGGTGTCGAAAATGACTGTGTACCGGTTGGTACACAGTGGCGAATTGCCTGCTGTACGAGTGGGCCGTTCGTTCCGTGTACATGCGAAGGCAGTACACGATTACCTCGAAACCTCGTACTTCGATGCCGGCTGACCAGCCGGTTCGAAGAGGATGACCTCGGCGTGAGCCGAGTCGTGGGCACAGCGGTTGCTGTGCCGGAGGCTCGGTTTATGCCGAGTGACTCCACACCGGTACGATGAGTCACTGTCGTACCAGCAAGCTGGTGTCGTAAGGCGCTGAGCTAGTTAAAACGAGGGCCAGGCGCCAATTGCTTGGCGCAGGCGTACGTGACCGGCGTGCGCAGGAACGCTAGAGAAGAACGTGAGGGACACCCGCTATGGGTTCAGTGATCAAGAAGCGTCGCAAGCGCATGTCGAAGAAGAAGCACCGCAAGCTGCTTCGTCGTACCCGAGTACAGCGCAGGAAACTCGGTAAATAAGCAGTACCTGTTGATGCCCGCCACCCCTTCCGGGGTGGCGGGCATCAGCATATTCGGGGGGAAGCGATGTGTGCCACGTCTCATTGGCTGGGCGGTTTGTCTTGAATGGCCGAAATTTGGGTAGTCAGCGCGGGACCCCCTCTGCCCGTAAAGTGGGGGAAAATCGCGGGAGGGACGCTTCGGCAGAGCGCGTTTCTACTGGATATGGGGGTACTTGGTGGTTGAAGGTGACAACACTTCAGGGGGCACGACGCCTCGCGTCGTACTGGTGACCGGGGCGAGCAGATTTCTCGGCGGCTACCTGGTGACCAGGCTTGCGCAGAATCCGTCGATCGAGCGTGTCATCGCCGTCGACGCCGTCAGTCCGAGCAAGGACATGATGCGCAGAATGGGCCGCGCGGAATTCGTGCGAGCAGACATCCGCAATCCGCTGATCGGCAAAGTGATCCGAAACGCCGAGGTCGACACCGTCGTGCACGCGTCGACGCTTCAGAAAGCCCCCAAAGCCGGCAGCCGCGCCGCGATGAAGGACATGAACGTCATCGGCGCCATGCAACTGTTCGCGGTCTGCCAGAAAGCTCCGACGGTTCGCAAGGTGGTCCTGCGCTCGGCTTCGGTCGTCTACGGGTGCAGTGCCAAGGATCCCGCTCAGTTCACCGAAGAAATGAGTGCGCGCCGCCGGCCGCCGGGCGGATATGCCCGCGACAGCCTCGAGATCGAGGGATACCTCCGCGGAATGGGGCGTCGGCGCCCGGACATCTCGGTCGGGATTCTGCGGTTGGCGCCGTTGATCGGACCTCAGCTGACTGCAACCGTCGGGCACTACGTCACCGCCCCACTCGTGCCCACCATCGTCGGGCGCAACGCGCGCCTGCAATTGCTCCACGTCGAGGATGCCCTCGCGGCGCTGGAGAAGGCGACCATCGGACACGCTTCGGGTACGTACAACATCGCCGGCGACGGAGTGGTCATGATGTCGCAGGCGATCCGCCGGGCAGGCAGGGTGGAAGTTCCCATGCCGCTCGCTCTGTTCCGCAGCGTCGGGAGCGCGTTGGTGGGGTCGTCCATGAGGCTGTACACCGACGAGCAACTCGAGTACTTCCGGTTCGGCTGCGGACTCGACACCACTCGCATGCGCAGCGAGTTGGGGTTCGAGCCGCGATGGACCACCATGCAAGCACTCGACGATTTCATGCGTGCGATGGAGACGCGCCGGATCATCAAGTCCGAGTGGATCGATCGGGCGGAGAATGCGTTGACCACCATCCTCGGCGGTGACGCCGCCGCGGCGGCAACAAGTGCAGACGTGATGCACATGCCGCTGTCGGGACGAAGTGCGGTGAAGGGGTGACTGACGTG
This sequence comes from Rhodococcus sp. YL-1, assembly GCF_001942025.1. Classification (NCBI taxonomy): domain Bacteria; kingdom Bacillati; phylum Actinomycetota; class Actinomycetes; order Mycobacteriales; family Nocardiaceae; genus Rhodococcus; species Rhodococcus sp. YL-1. The sequence goes on from NZ_CP017299.1 coordinate 1,727,073, forward strand.
GCGAAGGTAATTCCCCTGCGGCCCAGCGCAACTCACACCGGAAAGTCGGCAACTTCCCGTTCGCGTGAGTCCGTCACCGGTGCAGAGCGTGACATCCGTGAACAAAGTGAGCGCCGGCATCCGTCCGGAGTGTCCTCGGCGGCCGACCACGGCGGTGAGAGCACGTTCGTCGATTCTGCCAGGTCGGCGATCGTCGACCAGATCGCCTCGGCAGCAGAATTCCTCCGACGTCGGGTGTCCGGCGACTACGAGGTCGACGAGTTCGGGTTCGACCCGCATTTCGCGGACAACGTCGTCATGCCGATGTTGCGCCCGTTGTTCGAGAAGTGGTTTCGCGTCGAGGTCAGTGGGATCGAGAACATTCCCCTCACCGGGGGAGCGCTTGTGGTCGCCAACCACGCCGGTGTGATCCCGATCGACGGACTGATGACGTCGGTTGCCGTGCACGATCACCATCCAGCGCATCGTCCACTGCGAATGTTGGCTGCGGACATGGCATTCGAGATGCCGGTGGTGGGTGGACTGGCGCGCAAAGCCGGTCATACGTTGGCCTGCAACCCCGACGCCGAGCGTCTGCTCAACGACGGTGAAGTCGCGGCCGTGTTCCCGGAAGGATTCAAGGGCATCGGGAAACCGTTCAGTGAGCGGTACAAGTTGCAGCGGTTCGGGCGCGGTGGCTTCGTGTCGGCCGCAATGCGAACCGGTGTTCCGATCATTCCGTGCTCGATCGTGGGTTCGGAGGAGATCTATCCCAAAATCGGTGATCTCACCACACTCGCACGCGTTCTCGGTCTTCCGTATTTCCCGGTGACACCGCTGTTTCCACACTTCGGGCCGCTCGGCCTGGTTCCGTTGCCGTCGAAGTGGTACATCGAGTTCGGAAAGCCCATCGTCACCGATACCTTCGAGAGCGGTGCCGCCGACGATCCGATGGTCCTGTTCGAGGTCACGGACCACGTCCGAGAAACGATTCAGCAGACGCTGTATCGACTGTTGGCCAAGCGTCGCAACGTCTTTCTCGGCTGAGTTCGGTCCGGATCGCTGCTCGATCCGGACCGAACCCGCTCAGGCGTTCTGTTCTTTGCGCCTGGCGAGAATTGCCGCGAGCGCCCCGCCGACCGCTCCGAGCACCAGCGCCGTCGGTACGCCGATCTTGGCGGCCTTTCGTCCGGTGCGGAAATCGCGAACTTCCCACCCGCGGTTCTTCGCGAGTTCACGAAGATCTGCGTCGGGATTGATCGCCACCGGTGTCCCCACCAACGAGAGCATCGGAACGTCGTTGTGGCTGTCGGAGTAGGCGGAACAGCGCTTGAGATTGAGTCCTTCACGCACCGCCAACGTCCGTACGGCGTGCGCCTTGCCCATGCCGTGCAGGATGTCGCCGACGAGTCGGCCGGTGAAGACGCCGTCCTCACTCTCGGCGACAGTGCCCAAGGCGCCGGTCAATCCCAGTTTCTCGGCGATGACCTGAGCCAGTTCGACCGGAGTTGCCGTCACCAACCACACCTGTTGTCCGGCGTCGAGGTGCATCTGGGCCAACGCCCTCGTGCCTGGCCATATCTTGTCGGCGATGACCTCGTCGTAGATCTCCTCGCCGAGGCGGGCGAGTTCGGCGGTGGATCGACCGGCCACGAAGGACAGTGCTTTCTCGCGGCCTTCGGCGACGTCGTCACTACTTTCTCGGCCGGTGACTCGGAACTTGATCTGCTTCCACGCGAAATCCACCAGATCCGAGGTCTTGAGATACTTTCGTGCAGCGAGACCACGGGCGAAGTGGATGATCGACGCACCCTGCACCATGGTGTTGTCGACGTCGAAGAATGCGGCGGCCGTGAGGTCGCGCGGAACGGCCGGGGGCTCTTCGCCGCCGGCTTCCGGTTCTGTGGGGTTGGCAGCTTCGTGCAATGCCAGAGCTGCGTCAGCGCTCGCCTCGCCGGCGAGATTGGCTCGAACTTCCGACTCACTCGGGCCCAGCGGATTCTTCACGTGGCGACGTCCGGGGAGAATGACCCCGGCAAGCCCTGATCCGAATCCGGAGCCGTTCGGTAGTGATCGCGCAGGCACCCGCACCTCCCGTGTTGCATTCTCGAGCAGAGAACTCTTCGAGTCAGCCTATCCTCCGCGATGAGGCCCGATGGGTTGGATGGTGACCTTCCCTGTGGTGTGTGACGTTCCTCTCCGCCGATTTGGTACCGAGTGGGGCTCCGGAGGCACACTCGACCGATCAAGTAGATGGCGTCCCCGTAGAAGAAAGGTATGCGTCGATGACTGCAGCTACGCATGAAGTGACCCTGTTGACACGCGCAGGATGCGCGTCCTGCGTCGGCGCGGCGGAGGTCCTGCGACGGGTCTGTTCCGAGTTCGAGCTGGAATTGACGTGCATCGACGTGGACGAAGCTGCCGCGACGGATCCAGAGCTGAGAGCGGAGTACGGAGACAGATTGCCCGTCATTCTTCTCGACGGACGCGAGCACGGTTACTGGGAAGTCGACGAGGAGCGCCTTCGTGACGATTTACGCAAGTAAGGCAACCCTCAAAGTTGTCCGCGGAGCCGCTTTGCAGGTGAACGGCACATCGAACCCGTCTCGAGCAACTTTGTGCATGGGTTCACAAGCGGTTACCGTGGTGTGAACATTCCCCCGGAGCATCGTGGAGGTCGACAGTCGTGTCGACCGGACGAGGAGCCAGCGACGTGACCGAACCGCACCAGACGCATGAGCCTGTGGCTCAGCGCGTCACCGGCGCTGCGGGCTCTTCCGTCACCGACGCTTCCAGCGCCTCGGTTACCGACCCGATCGCTCAGGATCGCGTCATCCCCCAGGCTACGGTGACGCGCTTGGCCGCATACCTGCGGGTCCTCGGAGTGATGTCCGACCGGGGTACCTCCATCGTCTCGAGCGAGGAACTCGCGCAGGCGTCAGGTGTCGGATCAGCGAAGTTGCGTAAGGATCTGTCGTTCCTCGGCCCCAACGGTGTCCGCGGCGTCGGGTACGACGTCAACAGGCTCCGCATCCGCATCGAGCGTGCACTCGGACTCGATCGTGGGCACAAGGTCGTTCTCGTCGGAGTCGGAAACCTCGGTAAGGCGCTGGTCGGCTACGGCGGATTCAGCCGCCGCGGTTTCGAGATGGTCGGACTCTTCGACAGTGATGCAGATCGAATCGGAAGCAGAGTCGGGGATCTCGTCGTGCGCAGCACCGAGGAACTGACCGTCGCCTGCCGTGAACTGAATGCGACCATCGGCGTCATCTCCACACCGGACGAGGCAGCTCAGGGCGTGTGCGACCAGTTCGTCAGCGCCGGGCTGCGCTGCATCATGAGTTTTTCGCCGATCGCCCTCGACGTTCCCGATCACGTGGAACTGCGACGTGTAGATCTAGCCGTCGAGATGCAGGTTCTCTCCTTCAACAGTGCGCGCAATGCCGATCAGGCATCCAGCGCGCCGCGAGTACGAGTGGCTCACGCCGCATCCGCTTCGTCAGTCCCATCCACCAGTTCACCCGCTCCGGTCGGAGCAGGTTCGACAAGAAACGGATCAGTGATCGCGCCGTGAGTGTTCTGCTTGTCGGGGTCTCGCATCGAACCGCGCCCGTCCCGGTGCTCGAGCGAGTAGCTGTCACCGACACCGATCGTCCGAAGCTGATCGACAAGCTTCTGGCGTCTTCGCACATCTCCGAAGCGATGATCGTCTCCACCTGTAACCGGGTGGAGGTCTACGCGGTGGTGGACGCGTTCCACGGTGCACTCACCGAGGTCGGTGAAATCCTGGCCGACCATTCGGGTCTCGACCTGACAGCGCTGCACGCTCACGCGTACGTCCGCTACAGCGAAGCAGCCGTCGAGCACCTCTTCGCGGTGGCCAGCGGCCTCGATTCCATGGTGATCGGCGAACAGCAGATCCTCGGCCAGATCCGTTCGGCCTACGCATCTTCGGATGCGCAGCAGGCCGCCGGACGCGTCGTCCACGAACTGGCTCAGCAGGCACTGCGCGTCGGCAAGCGAGTGCATTCCGAAACCGGAATCGACTCCGCCGGAGCATCAGTCGTGTCCGTGGCTCTCGATCGTGCAGCGGGCATCATCGGTGAGGGCGGCCTGGTCGGCCGCACTGCCGTGGTTGTCGGTGCAGGCTCGATGGGCGGTCTGTCGGTTGCGCATCTCACCCGCGCCGGAATCGCACGCATCGTCGTCGTCAACCGGACACAGGAACGCGCCGAGCACCTGGCAGAGACGGCACGCTCCAACGGCGTCGACGCCGACGGTGTTGCCTTCGATCAGCTTTCGGCCGCGATGGCGCAGGCAGATGTCATGGTCACCTGTACCGGCGCGGTCGGGGCAGTGGTCACCCTGGCGGATGTGCACCGCGCACTCGCCGAGCCCGATCGCGACAACACCAAGCACCTCGTCATCTGCGACCTCGGGCTGCCGCGCGACATCGATCCCGCCGTCGCCGGCCTGCCGGGTGTGACCGTTCTCGACATGGAGACGCTGCAGCGTGATCCAGCGGCGGGCGCAGCCGCCTCCGACGCAGATGCCGCACGCACCATCGTCGCCGGCGAGCTTGCGACCTACCTTGCCGGACAGCGCCTCGCCGAGGTCACTCCGACCGTGACGGCTTTGCGTCAGCGCGCCGCCGACGTCGTCGAAGCCGAACTGATGCGACTCGATTCGCGTCTGCCCGGCCTGGACGATCCGCAGCGCGACGAGGTTGCACGCACCGTGCGACGCGTCGTGGACAAGCTGCTCCACGCCCCGACCGTGCGCGTCAAGCAACTGGCGTCGGCCCCCGGCGGCGACTCCTACGCAGCAGCGCTGCGCGAACTCTTCGAACTCAGCCCCGGATCTCCCGCGGCCGTGGCCACACCCACCGATCTGGTGGACGGCGACCGCACTGGAAGGGACCTGCAGGCATGAGCGTCACCACCCCTCGATCGGGGAGCCCGCTGCGGATCGGCACTCGCGGAAGTCTTCTCGCGACCACGCAAGCCGGTACCGTGCGCGATGCCCTCATTGCGGCCGGACATCCCGCCGAGTTGGTCATCATCAAGACCAAGGGCGACCAGTCCACCGATCCCGTCCAGAAGATCGGCGTCGGAGTGTTCACGGCAGAGCTTCGAGAAGCCTTGCTGGACAACCGCGTCGACGTTGCGGTGCATTCCTACAAGGACTTACCGACCGCGCAGGACCCGCGTTTCGTCATCGCGGCGATTCCGCCACGCGAAGATCCGCGTGACGCGCTGGTCGCCCGTGACGGTCTGGTCCTCGGGGAGCTTCCGGCCGGTTCCAAGGTGGGAACCTCCGCGCCGCGCCGTGTTTCGCAGCTGAAGGCACTCGGTCTCGGCCTCGACATCGTGCCGTTGCGGGGCAACCTGCAGCGCCGTCTCGGCAAAGTCGAATCCGGTGAACTCGACGCCGTGATCCTCGCTCGCGCCGGCCTGTCTCGTATCGGTCTGCTCGATCTCATCACCGAGAACATCGAGCCCGTGCAGATGCTCCCCGCTCCGGCGCAGGGTGCTCTGGCCGTCGAATGCCTTTCTGCCAATGCGGAATTGGCGGCGATCCTCGCCGAGCACGACGACGCGGGTACCCGGGCGGCAGTTACGGCCGAGCGCGCCCTGCTCGCCGAGTTGGAAGCCGGCTGCACCGCTCCGGTGGGAGCGATCGCGGAGATCGTCGAATCCCTCGACGACGACGGCAGAATCTTCGACGAACTGTCGGTACGCGGCTGCGCAGCCGCCATCGACGGTTCGGACGTCATCCGTACCGGCGCCGTGAGTGCGCCGGACAAGGCCGAGGAACTCGGCCGAGCGGTAGCGCGCGAGTTACTCGAACTCGGCGCCCGCGAGTTGATGAACGTGACTACAGGCGAGGCAGCCGATGTTTGACGCCCCACTTTGCACTTGCACCAAGTTCCCATTTCGATACAGCGCACTGGAGAATCACCGATGACCCGAGTCCGAAAGAACACTCCCGGACGGATCCTGTTCGTGGGATCGGGACCGGGCGACCCCGCCCTGCTCACCGTTCGCGCACGTGACGTCCTCACCGGCGCCGCAATGGCATTCACCGATCCGGATGTCGACAAGGGCGTCGTCGCACTCGTCGGCATCGACATGGGCCGCGACGAGGAGACCGGCGAGCTGATCGCGGACGTGCGTCCGGCACTCGGCGAGCCTGCCGAGGTTGCAAAGACATTGGTGCACGAGGCCAAGAACGGCCACGACGTCGTGCGTCTGGTCTCCGGCGACCCGCTGACCACGGATTCCGTGATCGCAGAGGTCACCGCAGTCGCCCGTACGCAGGTTCAGTTCGAGGTTCTCCCGGGTCTGCCTTCCGGTTCGGCTGTGCCGAGCTACGCCGGCATGGCGCTCGGCTCGGGTCACACCGAGGCCGACGTTCGCGGTGAAGTCGACTGGGCTGCTCTGGCCGCTGCACCGGGACCGCTTGTCCTGCACGCGACGTCCGGACATCTCGCCGAGACCGCCAGCGCGCTGGTCGAGAACGGCTTGGCCCCGCAGACGCCTGCTGCGATCACCGTCCGCGGTACCACTCGTCAGCAGCGAACCGTCGAGGCAACTCTCGCGACGCTCAACGAAGCCGGATCCGAACTGGTGGGCTCGCTCATCGTCACCGTCGGCAAGGTTGTCGCGCAGCGCAACAAGATGTCGTGGTGGGAATCGCGCGCTCTGTACGGCTGGACCGTCCTCGTGCCGCGCACCAAGGATCAGGCCGGCGAGATGAGCGACCGTCTGGTCACTCACGGAGCGATCCCGATCGAGGTTCCGACCATCGCCGTCGAGCCGCCTCGCAGCCCGGCTCAGATGGAGCGTTCGGTCAAGGGACTCGTCGACGGTCGCTACCAGTGGGTCGTCTTCACTTCCACCAATGCTGTTCGCGCAGTGTGGGAGAAGTTCGAAGAGTTCGGCCTCGACGCTCGCGCCTTCTCCGGTGTGAAGATCGCCTGCATCGGTGAAGCAACCGCAGCCAAGGTGCGCTCGTTCGGCATCAACCCCGAGCTGATCCCGACCGGTGAGCAGTCCAGCGAAGGCCTGTTGGCCGAATTCGCCCCGTACGACGACGTTTTCGATCCGGTCAACCGGGTTCTGTTGCCGCGGGCGGACATTGCGACCGAAACCCTCGCAGAGGGCCTGCGCGAACGCGGTTGGGAGATCGACGACGTCACCGCCTACCGCACCGTCCGGGCAGCGCCGCCGCCGGCCGAGACCCGCGAGATGATCAAGACCGGTGGATTCGACGCCGTCTGCTTCACCTCGTCCTCGACCGTGCGCAACCTCGTCGGCATCGCCGGCAAGCCGCACGCCCGCACGTTGGTCGCGTGCATCGGCCCGAAGACGGCCGAAACCGCTATCGAGTTCGGTCTGCGCGTCGACGTGCAGCCCGAGACCTCGCAGGTGGGACCGCTGGTGGAGGCTCTCGCCGAGCATGCTGCTCGTCTGCGCGCCGAAGGTGCTTTGCCGCCCCCGCGCAAGAAGTCTCGAAGGCGCTAGCGCACCCGTGAGTGGTTGAGGAGTCTGTGGACTCCTCAACCGCTCACAGGTTCCGACGAAGGAGGGCTACTTCTCGTGTTTCCCACTCATCGCCCTCGCCGGCTCCGGCGCACTCCTGCGCTCCGGCGACTCGTGGCAGAGACCTCGCTCGAACCCCGGCACCTCGTTTTGCCGATGTTCGTCGCCGACGGCATCGACGCACCGCGTGAGATCAGTTCCATGCCAGGCGTTTTCCAGCACACTCTCGATTCGCTGCGGTCCGCAGCGGTGGAAGCGGTGGAAGCCGGCGTCGGTGGCCTGATGCTGTTCGGTGTCCCGAAGGCGGAGGACAAGGATCCCCAGGGGTCCGGTGCCTCCGATCCCGACGGAATCCTCAACGTCGGATTGCGCGCTCTGGCAAACGAACTCGGCGATTCGACGGTCATCATGGCCGATACCTGCCTCGACGAGTTCACCGATCACGGCCACTGCGGCGTGTTGACTGCCGGCGGCGCTGTCGACAACGACGCGACCTTGATCCGATACGTCGAAATGGCTCTCGCACAAGCTGAATCGGGTGCGCACCTGCTCGGTCCCAGCGGCATGATGGACGGTCAGGTGGCTGCGATCCGCGGTGCACTCGATGCTTCGGGGTATGTCGATGTCGGTCAGCTCGCCTATGCCGCGAAATATGCGTCAGCGTTCTACGGGCCGTTCCGTGAAGCCGTCGGATCCTCACTGCAAGGCGATCGTCGTACGTATCAGCAGGACGGCGCCAATCGCCGCGAGTCGATGCGCGAGGTAGACCTCGACGTCGCCGAGGGCGCCGACATGGTGATGGTCAAGCCTGCAATGTCCTACCTGGACATTCTGCGTGAGACCGCCGACCGGTCCCCGGTTCCGGTCGCTGCGTACCAGATCTCGGGGGAGTACTCGATGATCACCGCGGCCGCGCAGAACGGGTGGATCGATCGGGACGCGGCGATTCTCGAATCGCTCATCAGCATTCGCCGCGCCGGTGCCGACGTGGTCCTCACCTACTGGGCGTCGGAAGTTGCCGGATGGCTGTGACGGAGTCACGCATGGTGGCTGCGCCGGTATCGACCGATACGCTGGTGTCATGACCGAGCAGTGGCCGCCGTCGCGCCAGGAACCGCCCCGCCGGGAACCTCCCTACGAGAACCAGCCGTTCGAGAATCAGCCGTACCGCGAACTCGGACCGATGCCGACGGGTCAGATCCCGGGATACGGCCCCGGTTACAACGGATACCCGGGACCTGCGCCGAAACCCGAGCCGCCGACGGACGTCGTGACTGCGATTCAGTTGTGGTGGGCTGTGACGGCGCTCGGGTTGGTCCAGGGCGGCGCGATGATCTGGATGCTGCTCGGGCAGAAGTCGATGTTCGTCGACGAGATGCTCAGAAATCAGGCAGCTGTCGACGCCGGTCTGACGCGTTCCGACGTGGAGGGCATGTTCCCACTGGTCATCGTTTTCTCTGCGGTTTTGGTCGTGATCGTCACCGCGGTGTTCCTTCTGTTCGTGCGCGCGATGAGTCGCGGCAGGAACTGGGCTCGAATGTTGCTGACGTTCTGTGGCGTCTTCATGCTGGTCTCCGCGATCCCGGTGATCTTCGGGCTCGGCGGAGACGGCGGCGCGGCCACTCTGCTGTTCGGCGGAGCGGAAATCCTGCAGGCAGTTGCTGCTGTCGGGGCGATCGTGATGATGCACCGAAAAGAGTCCAATCCGTACTTTCTTCGTTTCCCCCCGGCGGGGAACCGGTAGGTAGCTCGGGGTACTGTGAAACGGGTCACTGAAGTGGTAGGGGAGAGGTCGGACGCGATGAGTTCTCAGGAAGCCCTGCGTACGGAAAGCACCCACGACGCGCCACTGCGCCAACGTGGTTCACGCACCGAAGTGATCTTGTTCGCGATCCTCGGAGCCTCTGTTCTGGTGACACTCCTGATGCTCATGATTCCGGGCATCGTCAGCGGATAGCGCACACTTGAACCCGTGAGTATCTCTACGAAGGTCAGGCGCCCGACGGCTGTCGAGGCAGCATTCTGGCTGTGGATCGCCAGCGCGTTCCTGCTCATACTCTTCGGCCTGATCAATGTCACCAGCGCTTCGTATTCGTTGCGTGAGCAGTTCACCGATCAAGGCGTTTCGGCCGGAAACATCGACATCTACGTCACCTTCGTGCGGGTGTCCGGGCTGGTTCTGCTGTTGACCGGCCTCGCGATCGGCGGCCTCGCCGGTCCCACTCGCGCCGGACGGGCGTTGTGCCGACGGATCCTGGTGATCGTGTCCGGAGTGTTCGCGGTGCTGCAGATCGCGCTGGTCGTCGCCGGGATCAGTACCGTGCTCGCGCTGGTTGTTCCCGTCATGCTGATCTGTGCCTGCGTCGCGATCTACCGCGACACCACCCGAAGTTGGTTTGCCCGTGGCTGATCGCGCGCCGGAAATCGGCCCGGACGTTCTGTACTACGAACCGGGTTCTCGGTGGTGGGCCATCGCGTTCGGTCCGATCTTCTGCCTGATCGCCTTGGTCATCGAACTGTTCACCGGCCCGGTGGTGCATTGGTTCGGTCTGGCGATGTTCGCCGTGATCCTCACCGGATTGGTCTACGTGCAGGTGATCGCAGCACGGCGGCACGCGAGCGTACTTCTGACCGCGACCACGTTGCGTCAGGGAACCGAAGAGGTGCCGATCACCGAGATCGCCGAGGTGTTCCCGGAGTCCGACGACGCTGCCTACGAGGACGAAATGGAACCGTGGGAAACGGCACGCGCGCTCGGTGAGCTGTCCGGAGTGCCCAGGCGTCGGCACGGTATCGGCTTACGTTTGACCACCGGGGGATTGGTGCGGGCGTGGGCAAAGGACGATCAGGCACTGCGCGAGGCGTTGAGTCAGGTCGTTGTGGTTGGTGTCGAACCGGACGGGTCTGCCGATGACTGAGCCACAGCCATCCCCGCGTGTCGACGTGAAGACGTGGATCGGTGTACTCGGTATCGTCGCCGCAACGATTCTGGCGGTCGTGTGCTGGCGAGCGGGTACGACGACGTCCGACTTCGGACCGATACTGGAGGGCGCTCCACCGTTCGAGAGCACGCACTACGACGGTCTCTGGATCTCGGGCGCCGGGTTGTCGATTCTGGTTGCGGGGCTGATGGCCATCGATGTCGTGCGCCGCGTCCGGGTGGGCTTCGTCGCATCGCAGTAGCCCTCATACGGGTAGGGGGTATAGTTGCGGTATGAGTAGTTACAGCCCCGAGCAGGACGATCTGCTCAAGCGCCTTCGTCGTATCGAAGGTCAGGTAGCCGGAATTTCACGCATGGTCGCAGACGACCGGTACTGCATCGACGTGCTCACCCAGGTATCCGCCGCGACGAGCGCGTTGCAGTCCGTGTCCCTGAAGCTTCTCGACGCCCACCTTGCGGGTTGCGTCGTCGAAGCTGCCAAGCAGGGTGGTCCGGAAGCGGACGTCAAGATCAAGGAAGCTCAGGCGGCCATCGCTCGCCTCGTTCGTTCGTAAGGTGTCGGTCCGTCACTCCGTGATGGACCGCGCGAGCGCCCGGGCGGAGAAGCTCACGAAGTACTCGGGTGTGACTTCTTTGGCGATGTTGATGACGATGGTGTCCGACAGGCCTTTGAGTCCGGAGAGCACGAGATGGATCAACGCGGGGTCGTCGATCAACCGGCTCCCTTCGGCTGCAGCAGATTCGGTGAGCGCTCGAATCAATGCCGAGTTGTAGACCGCTACGGATGCGTGAAGTTCCCGCATGCTTTCTCGGTCGGACCCGGCCATGCCTTCGATGTCGCGCCAAGTCGTGGTGAGTCGACCCACCCGTGCCCAGTGCCGAGCAAACTCGGAAATCATGGACTCGAGTAAGGCGCTCAGTCCCTGCTCGCGGGGGAGCGAGTTCACGAAGTCCGCCATTTCCAGCTGACTTTCGCTGAGGAGGGCGGCGAAGATGTCCTGCTTGTCGACGAAGTACTGGTAGATCAGGCCAGTGCTGGTGCCGGCTCGTTTGGCGACAGCGCGGATCGTGAGCGCGGAGTAGCCTCCTTCGTCCAGAAGCGAGATCGCCGCGTCGAGAGTTCGGCGTCGACGCACTTCGGCGTCGCCGTAGATCGACTTGCTGCTGGTACTGCTCATTTGATCACCGTAGTCGCGGTGGTCGGCATCCTCAATTCACATCGAACACTGTTCGTTGTCGAGCGCCGTCCAGAATTCGATGTGACTCAGATCATAGAATGAACATTGTTCGAAATAGAATGAACATCGTTCATTCTGGTGTTACGGTATGGCGCAGACCACATCGAGGCCAGTGCAAAGTGCTGGACACTCTGCGGTCGGCCTGACCTTTCTTCCCGTATCGATCGGGAGGTCTACACAGTTGTGGAGTACCTATGACACGCACTAACGATGAACGCGCGGCGATCGACATCGCCGCTGCGGCTGGAGAACTTCTGCTCGACCATCGGAAATCCCTCGGCGAAAACGACGGTGATGTCGCGACTTTCAAGAACGCGGCCGATCGGCTCAGTCACGAATTCATCGTCGCCGAACTTGCCCGACGCTTTCCTGCGGATGCAGTGCTGTCGGAGGAAGGGGCTGACGACCTCGCGAGGCTGGCTGCGGATCGGGTGTGGATCGTCGACCCTCTTGACGGCACCCGTGAGTACGGCGAGGCCGGACGACCGGACTGGGCCGTTCATGTTGCACTGACCGAAAACGGTGTCCTCACAACCGGTGCGGTCGCAATGCCTGCCCTTGGCGTCACCTATTCGAGCAGCGATGATCGAACCGAACGGGATGCCGCGACGCCGGTTCGAGTCGTCGTATCGCGGACGCGTCGTCCGGAACCGGTCATGCGCATGGCCGACTCGATGGGCGCGGAGTTGATCGAAATGGGATCCGCCGGAGCCAAAGCAATGGCGGTCGTCTCGGGTGAGGCAGACATCTATGCACATGCGGGCGGACAGTACGAGTGGGATTCGGCGGCGCCCGTTGCTGTCGCACGTGCTGCGGGACTGCATGTTTCGCGTATCGATGGCAGCGAACTGCGCTACAACCAGGAAAACCCGTGGTTGCCGGATCTGCTGATCTGCCGACCAGAACTCGCCCCGAAAGCACTGGAGGAACTGGGCCGATGACCGCGACACTGACGCACCTCGAACGACTCGAAGCCGAGAGCATTCACATCATGCGTGAAGCTGTTGCCCAGAGCGAGAACCCGGTGATGTTGTACTCGGTGGGCAAGGACTCCGCCGTGATGCTGCATCTGGCGCGCAAGGCCTTCTATCCGTCGAAGCTGCCGTTTCCGCTTCTGCACGTCGATACCACGTGGAAGTTCCGTGAAATGTACAAACTTCGTGACAGTACCGCTGCTGCAGGCGATCTCGATCTGATCGTCCACACCAACCCGGACTGCGTGAAGCAGGGGATCAACCCGTTCACTCACGGCTCGGCCGTCCATACCGATATGTGGAAGACCGAAGGCCTCAAACAAGCCCTCGATCACTACAAGTTCGACGCTGCATTCGGCGGCGCCCGACGTGACGAAGAAAAATCCCGCGCCAAGGAACGCATCTTCTCGATCCGATCAGCTGCGCACCGTTGGGATCCCAAGCAGCAGCGACCGGAACTGTGGCGGATGTACAACGTCCGCAAAGCGCCGGGCGAGAGCCTGCGCGTCTTCCCTCTCTCGAACTGGACCGAGCTGGATGTGTGGGAATACATACGCCAGGAAGAGATTCCGATCGTTCCGCTGTATTTTGCCGACAAGCGGCCCGTCGTCGAGCGGGACGGTGCGCTGATCATGGTCGACGACGACCGGATGCCGTTGCTGCCGGGAGAGACTCCGGAACTCAAGAGCGTTCGTTTCCGCACCCTCGGCTGCTACCCGCTGACCGGAGCCGTCGAATCGACCGCCACGAGCCTGACCGAGATCATCTCGGAAATGTTGCTCACCACCACTTCCGAACGCCAGGGACGGGTCATCGACCACGACTCCAGTGCGTCGATGGAGAAGAAGAAGCAAGAGGGGTACTTCTGATGACTGTTTCCTCGGATCTGATCGCTGACGACATCGAGGCGTACCTCGAACGTCATGCGAACAAGAGCATGCTGCGATTCATCACGTGCGGCAGCGTCGACGACGGCAAGAGCACCTTGATCGGCCGTCTGCTCTACGAATCGAAACTCGTCTTCGACGACCAGTTGACGGCGCTCGAAGCCGATTCGCGCAAGAGCGGAACCCAGGGGGAGGGGCTCGATTTCGCGCTCCTGGTCGACGGTCTCGCCGCCGAACGTGAGCAGGGCATCACGATCGACGTCGCCTATCGCTACTTCACGACCGAGCGACGCAAGTTCGTCGTCGCCGATACTCCGGGGCACGAGCAGTACACCCGAAACATGGTGACGGGCGCGTCGACCGCCGATCTTGCTGTGATCCTTGTCGATTCCCGCAAGGGGATACTGACTCAGACCCGCCGGCACTCGTATCTGGTGTCGTTGCTGGGGATCAAGCACGTGGTGCTTGCCGTGAACAAGCTCGACCTCGTCGACTACTCGCAAGAGGTCTTCGATGCCATTACCGCGGATTACGCAGAGTTCGCTCACGAGATCGGTCTGGACGGGTTCGTCGCCATCCCGATGTCGGCATACATGGGTGACAATCTCACCGAGCGCAGTGCGAATACCCCGTGGTATTCCGGACCAAGCCTGATCGAGCATCTCGAAAGCGTGGACATCGACGATGCTGCCGCCGCGGCTCCGTTCCGGATGCCGGTGCAGTGGGTCAACCGGCCGGACCTCGACTTCCGCGGATTCTCCGGCCAGATCGTTTCAGGCACCGTATCTCCCGGAGATCCCATCCGCGTGCTCCCCAGTGGAAAGACGTCCACAGTCGAGCGCATCGTGACCATGGGTGGCGACCTCGACGTTGCCGGTGCGGGCCGCTCGGTCACCATCACGCTCGCCGACGAGATCGACATCAGTCGCGGTGATGTGCTGTCCATCGGCGACAATCCGCCGGCCGTAGCCGATCAGTTCGAGGCCTGCATCGTCTGGATGGGTGAGGCTCCCATGCTGCCCGAACGGCCGTTCCTGTGCCAGATCGGTACCGTCACAGTCACTGCGCGCATCACCAAACCGAAACACAAGATCAACGTCAACACTATCGAGAAGACCGCAACGACTACTCTCGCGCTCAACGAAATCGGTGTGTGCAACCTCAGTTTCGATCGACCGGTCCCGTTCGACCCGTACGTCGGCAACCGTGACACCGGTAGCTTCATCCTCATCGACCGCCTCACCAACGGCACTGTCGGTGCGGGCATGATCACGCACTCGCTGCGTCGATCGGACAACATTCACTGGCAATCCGTCGACGTCGACGAGGCCGCGCACACCAGGCTCAAGGGACACCAACCCGCAGTTCTGTGGTTCACCGGTCTCTCCGGTTCGGGAAAGTCGACCATCGCGAACGATGTCGAGCGTCAACTGCACGCACTCGGCGCGCACACCTACCTCCTCGACGGAGACAACGTCCGTCACGGGCTGAATCGAGACCTCGGATTCACCGAAGCCGACCGCGTCGAGAACATCCGTCGCGTCACCGAGGTCACCCGACTGATGGCGGACGCCGGTCTGATCGTGCTCGCGTCCTTCATTTCACCGTTCGAGGCCGAGCGTCATGCCGCCCGCGAATTGATCGGCGACGAACAGTTCGTCGAAATCTTCGTCGACACCGCGCTTGCCGTCGCAGAGGAGCGAGATCCCAAGGGGCTGTACAAGAAGGCTCGACGGGGCGAGTTGGTGAACTTCACCGGCATCGATTCGCCGTACGAACCGCCGCAGAACCCTGACATTCACATCGACACCAGTGTCACGACGACCGAGGACGCTGCGATCGCGATCGTCGACCATCTCCGCGCCCGCGGAACCATTTCTTGATCCGCCTGAACACGAGGAGCATCCATGCCTGACAGGGCTGAAATAGTTTCTGCCGTAGAAGATTACGTCAAGTGTCTCGGACGTCACGACGTCGACGGACTGGTTGCGCTGTTTGCGCCCGACGCAGTTCAACACGAACCGCTGGGGGTCCAGACCTACCGCGGAATCGACGAGATTCGCGAATTCGATACCGCGAACGCGCAGGTCGATTTCACAGTCAGCCTGCTCGGTCCGATTTCGGTGACGGGAAAGTACGCAGCCATGCAGCTTCGGGTGCAGCGCGCCGGTATCCCTGACTTCGCTGCCACCGATGTGTTCGAGTTCGACGAGAACGGCAAGATCATCTCCCTGAGTGTTGTTCTCGATCCGCAGGCGCTGTGCTGACCCATCAGGGCCTGCTGGCAGGCAAGGTTGTCGTCGTCTCGGGAGTGGGCCCGGCGCTCGGTCGTTCGATTGCGCTGCAGAGCGCGGCGGCCGGAGCGAAGGTTGTTCTGGCTGCCCGCACACCCGAGCGCTTGGAATCGGTGGCAACGGAGATTCGAGACCGCGGCGGAATCGCGTTGGCCGTCCCGACGAACCTCACCGACGTCGATTCGATCGCTTCGTTGGCGGAGACAACTGTCGCTGAGTTCGGTGCGGTGCATTGCTTGGTGAACAACGCATTTGTTCAACCCGCGCAGGTCCCGCTCCTGGACGCCGACGTGGCGTCCATCCAGTCGGGCATCGACATCAACTTGCTCGCGGCGTTGAACGTCACCAGAGAATTTGCTCCGGCATTGATCGAGTCGCACGGGTCCGTCGTGATGGTCACGTCCATGGTGTTGCGCAACCAGCTTCCCGGGTTCGGGGCCTACCGCATCATGAAATCCGGGCTCCTGGCAATGGCACGCAGTTTGTCGATCGATCTCGGTCCCAAGGGCGTTCGAGTCAATTCGGTTGCTCCCGGCTATATCTGGGCGGACTCGGTCAAGAACATGTTCGAGAAGAAGGCGGCGGAGGCAGGAGTCGACCCCAAGGTGATCTACGACGAGATCGCAGCGGGCGCCGATCTGCGCCGATTGCCGGAGCCAGATGACATCGCAAACGCTGTCGTCTTCCTCCTGTCCGATTCAGCCAGGGCCATCACAGGGCAATGTCTCGACGTCAACTGCGGTCACACGCACCACTGATCAACTCATACAAGGACTAGCCATGACACAGGATTACGACGGCATCGGTTCCATCGATCACCTGCACCAGGCTGCGCGCGAGGCGGCCGGGTACGAAAACTTCGGCAGCGAAGGCTATCTCGAAGGACTTCGAGTTCTCCTCGAGTCGTTCCAGAACGAGGCCGACCTCACTCCTCACGGCAAGGTGATCGCTCGCAAGATGATCGTCGGAGCGCTCGCGGGTCGCCTGACCAGTGAGGCCGGATTCGCGAAATATCCAGAGCACGTAGATGTTCCGATCGAACGCCCGATCTTCGTGGTCGGGTTGACCCGCACCGGCAGCACCGCGCTGCACCGCTTGCTCGGTGCCGACCCAGCGCATCAGGGCGCCGAGATGTGGCTCGCCGAGACGCCGCAGCCGCGCCCCGAGCGCGACACGTGGTCGGAGAACGAAGATTACGTTCGCTCCGACGCCTTCTACCGTGCTCGCCAGCGTAACGAGGCAGACCTGATGAAGGTTCATTTCATGGGGGCGGAGGAGGTCGAGGAATGCTGGCGGCTGCTGCAGCAGACGATGCTCTCGACCGCGTTCGAGACGGTGGCGTACGTGCCGAGTTACACCCGGTGGCTGGCGGAGCAGGACTGGACCGAAACATATGCGCGGCACAAGAAGAACCTGCAGTTGATCGGGCTGCACGACCAGGACAGACGGTGGGTGCTCAAAAGCCCGAGCCATGTCTTCGCGATCGACGAGATCATGTCGGTCTATCCGGATGCACTGTTCGTTCGGACCTTCCGGGACCCGTTGACATCGATGGCGTCCACCTTCAGCCTCGTAGAGCAGGGCGGACACGACATGTCGAGGGCCTTCGATCGTCCGGCCATCGGGCGCACGCAACTGGAGTTGTGGGCGCGAGGGAATGCGAACTTCAACAATGCCCGTAGCCGTTACAACCCCGATCAGTTCATCGACGTCGACTACAAGGACTTCATCGCCGATGCGGTCGGCACCGTCGAGAAGATCTATGCACAGTTCGCCCTGCCCTTCACAGACGACGCCCGCGCCGCGGTGGAGGCGTCGCATCAGGCCAGCCTTGCCGAGCACCGTCGTCCGTCGCATCGCTATTCGCTCGAGGATTTCGGCGTGAGCGCTGCCGACGTCGAAGCGAAGTTCGCCACCACACCCTGAAGCCCTCCGGCCCTGTGCGCCTTTTTGGTAGTGCCGACTACCAAAAAGGCGCACAGGGCGAAGCCCCAACCGAAACAAGGAGATTCACATGAATGCTGTTTGGGAAAAGTTCTGCGCAGATCTGCTCGAGGTCGGAAAGGTCCTGGAAGACGAGATCGTCCCTCAGGATCCGCTGACTCAAGCCGAGGGCGTCCGCTACCTGAGTCGGTTGCTTCGGTACGGCACGATCAACTGTGTCGAGTACACCGATCCGCGGTGGCCGCAGTTCTCGTCGGCTCCGAACCCGAACATGATGACGAAGATCGGTGCCGACAACCCGGACAACGTCTACATGCGCGCCAACATTTCCGGTAAGTACAACTACCGGATCATCGGCACCCGAGGCACCGTCCCGCTGATCACCTTCGGCTCGCGCGTAAATCGGTACCACATCGACGGCACCATGCTGCAGACCGGCGATCTGCATATCCACGACCTCGAGGTCGACGAGAACGGCCGTTTCGAGTTCATCGCGAGCGTCGACAAGCCCGATGAGGGCGCTTGGCTGCCTTTGGCGCCCGACAGCAACCTCATCTCCGTTCGGCAAACTCACCAGGATCGACGCAACGAGATTGTCGGTGATCTGACCATCGAATGCCTGAACCCGGACGGGGAGTTCGTCCCGTTGACTCCGGAAGAGATCGGCGAGCGCCTCACCAAGTCCGTCGGGATCGTGAAGGGGATGGCGGAGACCTTCCTGGAATGGTCGCGCAAATTCCAGCCGCACACCAACGAGATCTTCGACTGGGGACAGGACTACTTCCAGGATGCCGGCGGCGATCCGACGATCTTCTACTTCCACGGTTACTGGAAGCTCGCCGAGGACGAGGCGTGGGTCATCGAGACCGAGGTTCCGAACTGCGAGTACTTCAACTTCGTGCTGCAGAACTTCTGGGTCGAGTCCCTCGACTACAACCGCACGAACATCTACATCAACAATCACACCGCGAAGCTCAACGACGACGGCACCATGACAATCGTCGTGGCGGCGAAGGATCCGGGTTATGGCAACTGGATCGACACCGATTCGCATGCCGAGGGGACATGGGCGCTGCGCTGGATCAAGGCGGACTCGCACCCGATCCCGACGTCGAAGGTAGTCAAGATCTGACACGCTGACGGAGATTGGGAACGTATGTACACCAGGAAGATTAGGTTCGGCCCTCGCTTTGTCGCGCTCGGGCTTGCCGGTGCATTGATGTTGGCCGGCTGCGCGTCGAGCAGTGGGGACAACTCGGGATCGGCTTCACCGAGCAGTAGTGGCGCAGCTGGTTTTGTGGGCGCCCCAGATGTGGGGGAGCGGATCGACGGCGGTGTTCTCACCTTCGGGTCCTATTCGTTCCCTTCCTCGTTGGACCCCACGAGAACGCAAGCCGCCGGTTCGACCGGCGGAACCGAAATGGCCGCGATTTACGACACGCTGGTACGCAGCGACTCCACAAACGGGAGCTTCGTGCCACAACTCGCGAAGACACTGTCGAACAACAGCGACTTCACCTCGTACACCGTCACTTTGGCTGACGGCCTCACCTTCAGCGACGGAAGTCCGCTCGACGCGGAAGCGGTGAAGTGGAGTATCGATCGATTCGTGGCAGGCAAGGGTGATGTATCGCAGACCTGGCTCAACATCGTGGATCGGATCGAGACGCCCGACGCCACCACAGTCGAATTCGTGCTCGAGCGGCCCTGGCGTCAATTCCCGGCGCTGTTGTCGCTCGGGCCCGGAATGATCGTTGCGCGAAGTTCAGGGGGAGAGGCAGGGTCGGTTTCAGGAACCGGGGAGAGAGCGTTCACACCGATCGGGGCGGGTCCGTTCACCTTGGCCAAGTTCGCCCCGCACGAAGAACTGGTACTCGCCGCACGCACGGATTATCAGGGCGGTAAACCTCCACTGGACACAGTGCGGTTTGTTCCCACGTCGGGTGCGCAGTCTCCGTACGAATCGTTGAAGAGCGGCCAGATCGACATGACGTACATCCTCCGCGACGAGGCCGTGATCGAACAAGCTCTCGACGACGGATACTCGGGTTACCTCAGTCCGACCGGACAGAACGGGATCGGCACGATCAACAACCGTGAGGGCAAGCCCGGGGCCGATGTTCGCGTCCGTCAGGCGATCGCCTACGGGGTGGATCCGGCGGCGGTCAATACCCGGGCGAACAACGGATTGGGCACCGCCAGTTCCGAACTGGTCCCGCAGACGTCACGTTGGTACAACAACACAGCAGGCATTCCGTTCGATCAGGTGAAGGCAAAGGCGCTGCTCGATCAAGCGAAGTCCGACGGGTACGACGGGAAACTCCGCTACCTCACCACCTCGGAGCCGAGCCAACAGGCGACGGCACTGACGGTTCAGGCGTCGCTGAACGCGATCGGTTTCGACGTCACCATCGACTACGCGACCGATGTGACCGATCTGGTTCGACGGGTATACAAGGACCACGATTTCGACATGACCAGAGGTGGCGCTCCGGTCGGAGAAGAAGCGCCGTACCTCAATTTGTACAACAGTATGGCCAGTGATTCGAAGAACAACCCGTCCGGCTTCGCGGACCCGGAGATGGACGCGATGATCACAGCTGTGCAGACGGCATCGACGGACAATGCTGTCCGTGAGGCGATCAGCAAGGTGCAGGAGTACGCCAACGCGACTGTGCCTTACGTGATCTGGGGGCCGGCGTCGGTGTTGACCGCATGGGACGGCAACGTTCACGGCGTCGTTCGCAACATCACCGACATCATGTTCTTGGGCGGCGCTTGGATCTCGCCCAACGGCGAAACGGTGGAACGATGAAGTGGTCCTTGGCGGGTGCGATGATCGACGCGCTGGAACTGTGCGAGTTGGCGCAGGTCGCCGAAGAGGTGGGGTTCGACGGAATCGCGATGCCGGATTCCGTGTTCTATCCGGAGCAGGTGTCGGCGCCGTACCCGTACACTGCTGACGGGAAGCGGATGTGGGCGCCCGAGACGCCGATGCCTGATCCGTTCATTGCCATGGCGGCGATGGCGGCCGTCACATCGCGAATTCAGTTCTACACCAACGTGTTCAAACTTCCACTGCGCGATCCGCTGTTGACTGCCAAGCAGGTCGCGACCATGGCCGTGATGTCGAGGAACCGCGTCGCTCTCGGCGTCGGTTTGTCCTGGATTCCCGAGGAATTCACCTTCACCGGTACCGAGATGCGCACCCGCGGCGCGCGTACCGACGAAGCCATCGAGATCATCAAGGCGGTGTGTGCGGGACGTGGGCCGGAATGGGTCGAATACCACGGCAAGCACTACGATTTCGACGCTCTGATGATCAGTCCTGCTCCGGAGATTCCGGTTCCGATCTACATCGGTGGGCACAGCGAACCGGGGTTGCGTCGTGCAGCCAGGCTGGCTGACGGTTGGATGTCGGTGAACACGACCAAAGCCGAATTAGCCTGCGCCATCGATCGTCTCACGGAATTGCGGGTCGAGTACGGTCGTGCCGATGTTCCTTTCGGCGTCAACGTCTCGCCGACGGATGTTCGTGATCTGGACGGATATCGCGAACTCGAGACTCTCGGAGTCACGGAAATCAGAGTTTTGCCCTGGTATCACTACGGAGTTGACTCCGGTGATCGTCAGGGACGACTCGACTCCATTCGGCGGTTTGCCGAGGAGGTCATCGCTCAGTACTGATCGATCAGCGTCTGCATCGCCCGGCCGTAGAGTTTTGCCAACTCGTCGCGATCTGCGGACTGGGGGATACTTTCGTCGCTGAGGACGCTCAACAGCCCGGACACCTGGGCGGAGACCAGGAGTGCGCGGGTGTACGCGTCTTCGCCGTCTAGACGAGCGGCGAGATTGGTGGCGAATACTCCGGTCATGTCTCGGAGTCGCTCCCGGATGCGTGGACTGTCCGACGCTCGCATGAGCGCTGTGTACACCGACAGCATCCGGGCGTCGGCCTTGCCCAGGACGAAGGCGGCGATTCGCTCACCGAGGGTGTCGAGTGGGCCGTCGAACTGGCCTTCGAAGTAGTCCGCAACCGGCGTGGTTTCCAGGAACAGTGCTTCTTTGGACCCGAAATGCCGGATGACCAGGGCCGGATCGATTCCGGCAACTTTGGCGATGGCGCGAACTGACGTGCCGCCGAACCCGTGCTCGCCGAACAGTTGGAACGCCGCCGCGCGAATCGCCTCGGATGTCGAGGGGTGCTCCTGCTCTGGCGTGTGCCTCGTGGGTGTCACGACATCGACCTCTGTGCTCGCTCGCCGACCGCGTTGTCAACGGCGTTGACTATAACGTGTCAACGGTGTTGACTGTTGAGTCTGTCAACGGTGTTGACAGCTAGATGCGGTTAGTGAAGAGAGCGTGGAATATGACAGATACCGACGTCCGAGCACCCAGCGAAGAAGTTGTCGATCCGCCGACCAATTGGAAGATGGTGGGCAGTGGACTCGCATTTCCGTTGTTCTTCGTCATCATGTTCTGCTTGTGCTACGTCAGCGCCTTCCATTCGCCGACGCCGAATCAGGCACCGATCGTGGTGGTCGGGTCGCCGTCCGTCACGGCCCCGCTGATCGACGGAATCCAGGCTTCGTCGGGTGACAAGTTCGACATCGTTGCCACAGCCAACGCCGCCGACGCACTCTCTCGGATCGACAACCGCGATGCGATCGGCGCCATCGAGATCGGTGACACCGTGACCGCACATATCGCCACCGGCGCGGGCGCCTCGACGGTTTCCGTGGTGAGCAGCTTGGCGCATTCGGTTGCGGAGCAGACGGGGCAGCAGGTCACGGTGATCGACTCGGCGCCTGTCACGGCGCGCGACTCCTCGACTGTCGGACTCTTCTACTTCCTGATCGTCTGCACCCTCGGTGGCTACCTGACCATCACGGTGCTCAGTCAGGTTGCGCCGAGAATGCGGTTGCGAGAGCAGTATTCGATCCTGGCCGGTGCGGCGATACTCACCCCGCTCATAGCCTTCGGCATCACCAGCATCTTCATGCACGCCTTCGGGGCGTCATTCGGCCAGATCCTGCAACTGCTGGGAATCTCGATGGTTTACACGTTCACCGTCGGTGCGGTGAGCATTCTGCTCAATCGACTGCTCGGCCAAGCCGCGATCTTCGCGGTGCTGACGGTGCTCGTTTTCATCAACTTCCCGAGTTCGGGTGGTGCCATTCCGGTGTCGTTCCTGCCGGGATTTTGGCAGCACATCCATTCGTTCTGGCTCGGATCGGCAGCCATGGAGCCCATCCGCTCCGTCATCTACTTCAGTGGCAACGGCGCCGGACCGCACCTGCTCGTTCTGGGGATCTGGCTGGTCGCGGCACTCGGCCTGACCGGACTGCTCGCCTCTCGCCAGTCGAAAAAGGCAGCAGCGCACTGAGTGTGGTGGGGCCGGCGATTGCCGACCCCACCCGAACCCTTTACTTCAGCCGTACCGCGTCGGTGCCCGGTCCGTCGAGCATCGCGGACCCCAGCAGGATGTCCGGAATGCCGAACCCGTCGATCAGTGTCTCGACGTGGGGGCGCAGGGTGCGGCAACGCTCGTTGATTCCGCGCGTCACGGCCTTCGAACGCTCCACCGACAGATGCCGGTGCTCCATGAACCAGGCCTTGTCCTCTTCGATCACGGACAGTGCGTAGAGATCGCACACCTCGCCGAAGAGTTCCTTTGCGGTCTCGTCCTCACACGAGTCGATGCCGGCGACGAATGCTTCCAGGATGACGCGCTCGATGTGCGCCTGAGCGGCTTTGAGCACGTGGTCCTGCACGAAGTTGAACGCGTCGAACGGGTTCTCCTCGCGCTTCTGCGCTGCCTGCAATCGCCTTGCCGCAGTGGCGAGTAGGTACTCTTCGCGGTCTTCGAACATCTTCATCTGGGTGCCGCGATTGAAGAGGCTGCCGTCCTCTTCGTTGTCCTGGCGAGTGTCGACGATCGTCTGCAGGATCTGCTGCGCTGCCGTGCGTTTCTTGACCACGTCGGAGACCGTCGTAGCGGCGAAGCGCATCCAGTCGACCGGGCTCATGCCGCGGACTTCGTCGGCGTAGGAGGTGAGGAGTTCTTTTGCGACCAACTGCGTCAGAACGTGGTTGTCACCCTCGAACGTGGTGAAGACGTCGGTGTCCGCCTTGAGTGCGGTGAGGCGGTTCTCGGCGAGATAGCCTGCGCCGCCGCAGGCTTCGCGTGCCTCCTGGATGGCCCGAGTGGCATGCCAGGTGTTGGCGGCCTTGAGTCCGGCGGCGCGACCTTCGAGTTCGCGCTGCTCCTGCGGATCCGGGTCGTCGCTGCTCTGGATGTCGTGCATCGCGGCTACGAGTTCGTTCTGTGCGAACTGCAGAGCGTACGAGCGGGCGATCAACGGCAGCAGACGCTTCTGGTGGACGAGGTAGTCCATGATCAGGACTTCGTCGTCACTCTTCGGAGCACTGAACTGCCTGCGCTGCAGGGCGTATCGACCGGCGATGGCCAATCCGACGCGGGCGGCCGCTGCCGCGGAACCACCGACGGTGACACGTCCACGAACCAGTGTGCCGACCATCGTGAAGAAACGACGGTTCGGGTTCTCGATCGCCGAGCTGTACGTGCCGTCCTCGGCGACGTCGGCGTAACGGTTGAGTAGATTCTCACGCGGGATGCGGACCTGGTCGAAGACGATGCGGCCGTTGTCGACTCCGGGCAGTCCACCCTTGAGCCCGCAGTCGGACGTCGTGACGCCGGGGAGGTCGTTGCCGGCGTCGTCACGAATCGGCACGACAAAGCAGTGGACGCCCTGACTTTCGCCTCCGGTGATCAGCTGTGCGAACACCGCTGCGACGGTGGCGTGCTGGGCAGCGCCGCCGATGTAGTCCTTGCGAGAGGACGGAGTGGGGGAGTTGACGACGAACTCGCCCGTCTCGACGTCGTAGGTCGCCGTGGTTTCGAGTTCCTGGACGTCGCTGCCGTGACCGGTCTCGGTCATCGCAAAGCAACCGAGCAGGTCCAGATCGATCAGCGGCTTGACGTACGCCTGGTGGTGACGCTCGGTGCCGAGGTTTTCGATGGCGCCGCCGAACAGACCCCACTGGACGCCGGCCTTGACCATCAGTGAGAGGTCGGACATCGCGAGCATCTCGATGCTGGTGACGGCGCCACCCGCGTCGCCCGTTCCGCCGTGAGAGACCGCGAAACCGTTTGCGGCGTACCCGAGATCGGCGAGGACCCGCATCTGTTCGAGAGCCTTGGAGCGCGCAATGGCGGTGTTGGGTGTGTAGTGCGGAGCAAAACGTTCGTCGTTCAATTCGCCGCGAACGCGCTCACGCACCTCCCGCCAGCGTCCGTCGAGTGTTGTCCTGAGGTGGTCCGCTGTGGTGGCCATGGAACCGACGATAGCGCGTAGCGCACCGCGGGCAACCCGGTTCGATCCCAACCTCACATTCAGCAGGAGCCCGCGGCACCCGCTTCGATTCCTTGGCGGAAGAGTTCCTTCTCGCTCTCGGACATAGCCTGGTACGAAGGGTCGTTCTCGACGATCTTCAGGAAGTCGGCGCCCGCCGTCTGGGTCGACGTGTCGCCGCTCTGAACACGCTGCTGAACGTAGACGGACACCGCCGAACACCCGCCGAGAAACGCGGGGTCGGTGCTCGTCGCCGCGGTGGTTCGAGCCGAGTCGGTGGCACTCGGCGGCGACGAAACTGTCGCCTTGTCGTCGTTCGAAGCGTCCGAACCACACGATGTGAGAAGAATCGCAGCCGAGACCATCAGCGTCGTCAACAGTCGCTTCATGCCCGGAATCGTCTCACGCGGGGCCCGGTTCGACCGGAAAACTCGCCTCGAGCACCGAAGTCCTACACCCTGTCGTTGTCAGATTCGACAGAACTGGGACACTGGAAGCCGTGACTGTGTCTTCCGGTGATCCCGACGTGCATGCAACGAACTCCGCTCGGCTCTTCGAACGTGCCGGCAACGTGATTCCGGGTGGCGTCAACTCGCCCGTCCGCGCGTTCGGTTCGGTCGGCGGAACACCGCGATTCATTCGCGAAGCATCCGGCTACACCCTCACCGACGTCGACGGAAACAACTACGTCGACCTGGTGTCGTCCTGGGGTCCGATGATTCTCGGGCACGCTCACCCGGCAGTCGTCGAAGCCGTTCGCGAAGCAGCCCTCGGAGGTCTCTCCTTCGGTGCGCCGACCGAAGGCGAAGTTGCCCTCGCCGAGGAAATCGTCGCCCGCGTCGCGCCCGTGGAAAAGGTTCGCCTGGTCAACTCCGGAACCGAAGCCACGATGAGCGCAGTCCGCCTCGCCCGCGGATTCACCGGGCGGACCAAGATCGTCAAGTTCTCCGGTTGCTACCACGGCCACGTCGACGCCCTTCTCGCCGACGCCGGATCCGGCCTCGCGACGTTCGGGCTGCCGACCTCTCCCGGCGTGACCGGCGCTCAAGCAGAAGACACCATCGTCGTGCGCTACAACGATCTCGACGCGGTGGCCGCGGCGTTCGAGGCCAATCCCGGGGCCATCGCGTGTGTCATCACCGAAGCTGCCGCCGGAAACATGGGCGCCGTCGCACCGCTTCCCGGTTTCAACGAGGGTCTGCGTCGTCTCACCCGTGAGCACGGCGCACTCCTGATCATGGACGAGGTGATGACCGGATTCCGCGTCAGTGCCTCGGGTTGGTACGGCATCGACAACGTCGCAGGCGACCTCTACACCTTCGGCAAGGTCATGAGCGGCGGCCTGCCCGCCGCAGCATTCGGCGGCCGCGCCGACATCATGGGCCACCTCGCACCGGACGGTCCCGTCTACCAGGCAGGCACCCTCTCGGGTAACCCCGTAGCCGTCGCCGCCGGACTCGCGAGCCTGCGCGCCGCCGACGCCGAGGTGTACGCCAAGCTCGGCCGGAACGCGACCGCCCTCGGCGACCTCATGACCCAAGCACTCACCGCCGAAGGCGTCGAACACCGAGTGCAGTACGCAGGCACCTTGGTGAGCGTGTTCTTCACCGAGAACACGGTGACCAACTACGACGAAGCCAAAGCCGCGCAGACCTGGCGATTCCCCGCCTTCTTCCACGCACTGCTCTCCCGCGGCGTGTACCCGCCGCCGAGCGCGTTCGAAGCGTGGTTCGTCTCCGCAGCACTCGACGATCGAGCCTTCTCGATCATCGCCGACGCCATGCCGCACGCAGCCAAGGCCGCAGCTGCTGCCGTCAAGCCCTGACCAGTTCCCATTCCAGAACACCCGCACGCTTCCGACATCCATCATCTTCAGCGAGGACCCTCGACTGTGACCGACGCCGATCACCCCGACCACACGTCCACCCGCACCATCGTCCACGTCCTGCGCCACGGCGAAGTACACAACCCGCGCGGGATCCTCTACGGACGGCTCCCGGGCTTCCGGTTGTCGGTGGCGGGCGAAGCTCAGGCTCGTGCGGTCGCGTCGGTGCTCGCCGATCACGACATCACCCACGTGGTCGCGTCGCCGCTGCAGCGGGCGCAAGAGACCGCGACTCCGATCGCCGAGGCACACAAGCTCGACATCGTCACGGACGAAAACCTGATCGAGGCAGGCAACGAGTTCGAGGGTCTCAAGGTTGCCGTCGGGGACGGTGCGCTCTCGCGTCCGCGTCACTGGTGGAAACTGCGTGACCCGTTCACCCCGTCCTGGGGCGAGCCCTACCTGCAGATCGCGCATCGCATGCTCGCAGCCGTCAATGCCGCACGCGTCGCGGCAGTCGGACACGAAGCCGTCGTCGTCAGCCATCAACTTCCGGTCTGGACACTGCGTCGATTCCTGCAGGGCGAGCGTCTCTGGCACGATCCCCGTCACCGTCAGTGTGGACTGGCCTCGTTGACTTCACTGGTCTACGAAGGCGACACCCTGGTCGACATCGTCTACTCCGAACCTGCCGGCGCCTCCGACCCGAGAGTGACAGGAGCATGATTTCGCGCCGCATCGCCGCAGCATTCGCAGCCGCTGCGTCGGCGATGCTTCTTCTCTCGTCCTGCGCGACCGGCGACGACGCCGTCGCACAGGGCGGAACTTTCGACTTCGTCTCACCGGGCGGACAAACCAAGATCTTCTACGATCCGCCGTCCGACCGAGGCACCATCGGCAAGCTCTCCGGGCCCGATCTGATGAACGAAGGTCAGAAGGTCGGTGTCGAGGACTTCGAGGGCAAGGTCGTCGTTCTCAACGTCTGGGGTCAGTGGTGCGGACCGTGCCGCGCCGAAGCCGACGACCTGGAACAGGTCTACGAGCAGACCAAGGATTCGGGCGTGCAGTTCCTCGGCATCAACGTCCGCGACGACACCAAGAACAAAGCGCAGGACTTCGTGGTCGACAACAAGGTCTCGTACCCGTCGATCTACGACCCGTCGATGCGTTCGCTGATCGCCCTCGGTGACGGCTACCCCACGTCGGTCATTCCGACGACGATCGTCCTGGACCGCCAGCATCGCGTCGCCGCGGTGTTCCTCCAAGAACTTCTCGCCGAGGATTTGCTGCCCGTCGTCCAGCGAGTAGCTCAGGAAGACGCGCAGTAAAGATGACAACCACGACCACTACGCTGCTGGCCGGCAGCGACACATTGAGTGCCGGTGTGGGCGAAGCGTTTCAGAACGCGGCGTCGTCCGGTCCGCTTCTGCTCGCCCTCGGCGCCTGTGTGCTCGCCGGTCTGGTGTCGTTCGCTTCACCGTGCGTCGTGCCGCTCGTTCCCGGCTACCTGTCCTACCTGGCCGGCGTCGTCGGTGCCGACGCTCCCGCGATCACGGCCGAAGAGGCGAAGACGCGGACGATCACCCGGAGCAGTCGACTGAGGGTGGCCGGTGCGGCCGGACTGTTCGTCGCGGGCTTCACCGTTGTGTTCGTCCTCGCGACCGCGTCGGTATTCGGCGTGATCTCCACGCTGCTCGTCAACCGCGAGGTCCTGATGCGAGTGGGCGGTGTCGTCACCATCGCAATGGGTCTCGTCTTCATCGGGCTGATTCCGGCGCTGCAGAAGGACGTTCGTTTCGAACCGCGTCGCGTGTCGTCACTGGTGGGTGCGCCGCTGCTCGGGGGAGTGTTCGCTCTGGGCTGGACGCCGTGCCTCGGTCCGACATTGGCAGGCGTGATGTCCGTAGCGGCGGGAACCGACGGGATGACCGCCGCGCGTGGTGTCACGTTGATCGTCGCGTACTGCATCGGACTCGGCCTGCCGTTCATCATCTTGGCGCTGGGATCGGCGCGCGCGCTGACCGGCGTCGGCTGGTTGCGTCGTAATGCACGCACCATTCAAATTTTCGGCGGAATCATGTTGGTGGCAGTGGGAATCGCCCTCGTCACCGGCGCGTGGGACCAGTTCGTCGGCTGGGTTCGCGACGCATTTATCTCGGAGGTGACGCTGCCGATATGACAGCTGACGACAATAACGACCACCCGAAACCCGTGCTGCCGAAGCAGTCGGTGATCGGTCGAGTCGTTGCACTCGGGCGCAACACCTGGCGCGGGCTCACCTCGATGCGGACCGCGCTGGTACTGCTGTTCCTCCTCGCGCTCGCTGCGATCCCCGGCGCCCTGCTGCCACAGCGAACCCTCAACGAGGGCAAGGTCACCGACTACATCGCCGCGCGTCCGACGCTCGGTCCGTGGATGGACCGCCTCGAATTGTTCGACGTGTTCAGCAGTTTCTGGTTCACCGCGATCTATGCATTGCTCTTCATCTCGCTGGTCGGCTGCATCCTGCCGCGTTGCGTGGAGCACGCGAAGGCGCTGCGCACCCGTCCGGTGAATGCGCCGCGCAATCTTGCTCGCCTGCCGCACCACACCAAGAGCGTCGTGGACGGCGAGACTCCCGACGAACTTGCTGCCCGGGTGTCGAAAGAACTGCGCGGGTGGCGCGTCGAAACGCGTCGCGGCGATTCGAAATCACGACGCGAAGGCGAGATCACCATCTCGGCGGAGAAGGGATACCTCCGCGAGTTCGGCAACCTCGTGTTCCACCTCTCGCTGGTCGGATTGTTGATCGCGATCGCCGCGGGCAAGTTGTTCGGCTACGAGGGCAATCGCATCGTCATCGCCAACGACGGCCCCGGGTTCTGCACGACCTCGCCGGCAGTGTTCGACTCCTTCGTCGCCGGTCTGAGCCTCGACGGCACCGGCATGACCCCGCTGTGTGTACGTGTGAAGAATTTCCAGGCCGACTACCTCGAGACCGGTCAGGCCGAGATGTTCACCTCGGACATCTCGTACCAGGCAGGCGACGACCTCGAGTCCGATACCTGGCGGGACACGACCATCCAGGTGAACCACCCGCTGCGGATCGCCGGCGATCGTGTGTACCTGCAGGGACACGGATACGCGCCGACGTTCACCGTCACGTTCCCGAACGGTGAGACCCGCACCGAGACGCTCCAGTGGCGTCCGGACGACGCCACGACGTTCCTGAGCAGTGGCGCGATGCGCTTCGACCCGCCGGGCGGCATGTATCCCGATGCGGACGAGCGTCGGAAGAATCAGATTGCCATCGAAGGATTGTTCGCGCCCACCGCGCTGTTCCACGGCAACCTGCTGTCGTCGAGTTACCCGGCGATGAACGATCCGGCAGTCGCCATCGACATCTACAAGGGCGACACCGGACTCGATACCGGTAACCCGCAATCGCTGTTCGAACTCAACACCGAACTGATCAATCAGGGCCGACTGGTCAAGCAGGATCGAGTCAATCTGTTTCCGGGGGAGAGCGCGACGCTTGCCGATGGAACCCAGGTGCGATTCGATGGTGCCGTCGACTTCGTGAACCTGCAGGTCTCCCACGATCCCGCTCAGGTGTGGGTGTTGGTTTCGGCGTTGACCATGATGGCGGGCCTACTCGTCTCGCTCGTGATCAAGCGTCGCCGCGTCTGGGCACGTATCTATCCAGATGACGAACGACGTACTGTAGTAGAACTTGGTGGGCTTGCCCGCACCGACCACGCAGGCTGGGGCGACGAGTTCGACCGCCTCGCCGACCGCTTGCTGAAAAGCAATCCGACCACCGCGGTGAACCAACCGCACGCGCAGGAGAACGCCCGATGACAACGAACGAGACACTCGCGCAGTACAGCGACTGGGCCTTCAAGTCCGCCTTCACCGTGCTCGTGCTGGCGTTTGTGCTGCTCATCGTGCAGTACGCGTCGGCCAGAGCAAAGGCGGTTCAGGACAAGGAACTGGTCTCCGCCGGCGGTGTCGACGCATCCGTGCCTGGCAGGGTCGCGGAGACTCCGAGCAAGTCGCTCTCGGAACGATTCGGCGGAATGGGCCGAGCTGTCCTGGTCGTCGGAACGGTGCTGATCATCGCGTCGATCGTGCTCCGCGGATTTGCGACGGAACGATTCCCGCTCGGCAACATGTACGAATTCGTGGCGATGGCGTGTGCGGCGTCGTTGCTGGTCGGGCACGTCCTGTTGATCAAGCCGGCGTACCGTCCGATGTGGGTCTTCTTGCTGGTGCCGGTTCTGATCTTGATGTTCCTCGCCGGCACGGTCCTTTACGCCGACGCGGCTCCCGTGGTTCCGGCGCTGCGCTCGTACTGGCTTCCGATTCACGTGACGATCGTCAGCGTCGGTTCCGGAATCTTCATGATCGGCGGTATCGCGAGCCTTCTGTTCCTGCTGCGACTGAAGTTCCCGCCCGGTGACGAAGGCACGAGTATCGGTGGCCGGATCGCAGAGCGACTGCCGGATGCCCAGACTCTCGACCGCTTGGCGTACAAGAGCACGATCATCGCGTTTCCGCTGTTCGGCGCCGGCGTCATCCTCGGTGCCATCTGGGCGGAAGCTGCGTGGGGACGCTTCTGGGGTTGGGATCCGAAGGAGACGATGTCCTTCATCGCCTGGGTGATCTACGCGGCCTACCTGCATGCGAGGGCAACGTCCGGGTGGCGGGAGACGAAGGCCGCCTGGATCAACATCGCCGGTTTTGTTGCGATGCTGTTCAATCTCTTCATCATCAACATGGTCGTCTCCGGCTTGCACTCCTACGCGGGACTCACCTGATCCTCTCGAGGTACCGTGGGTGGCTGCCGACCGGTCTGTAGGTATTACCGGTAGGTACGTCAGGGGCGGGCAACAGTTACGATGCAGCTTGGCGAATTACTAGCTGTCTGGTAGCTGTGGGATCGACGAGGGGGAGCGGCGAGATGGCCGACAAGATTGAAGACGCCGGAGCAGGATTGTGGGAGCCGGTGCGCCCTGCCGAGCCGACGCGGCCCGAGCCGCGCGCATCCGCGCCCGAGCCGTCATCGGACTCGGTTCCCAGCGACGTTCGTAGTCTCTTCGTGGCCCCGGTCGACTCCGGGCCGCTCCAGCAAGTCGCCGGCCAGGCGCCCGGTGCACCCGCCGCTCCGCCGCCGACCCCAGCGGCTCCGGTACCAGGTCCCAAGACTCCGGTCATCCAGTATCCGGCAGCGCAGCCAGGCCCGATCAACGGCCAGTTCTCGACCTCGCCTGCGATGCCGATGCAGACCTACGAACCTACGAATCGTGGAGGGTCGCTTCCGGATTCACGAACTGGCGTTCCGCAGCCTGTTCAGAATTCGCAGCCTGTTCAGAATTCGCAGCCTGTTCGGAACTCGCAGCCTGTTCAGAACCTGCAGCCCGGCCCGACGGCGCATTCATCCGCGAGACCGCTCCAGCAACCGCAGGCACCTTTTTCGCCCGGCGTCCATCCGCCCAATCCCGCGATTCGGCAGTTCGGTCATCCCGGCGCTGCGCCGGTGCAGAACGGCCACACCCTCCAGAATGGTCAGGCCGTGCCGATGGCCCCGCCGACGGCGCCACCTACTCGCGCTCCGATGCCGCAGACCGGACTCACCTCGGCTACGGACAGTCGCTTCGAGTCCGCTCTCCCGATGACTGCGCAAGATCTCTCGGCTGCGCTCCTCGTCAAGCGGCCTGTCCGGCCTGCCCCGGTGGGTGGCTGGCGCAAGGCGCTGTACACGTTGTCCGGCCGATCGGTGAACCTCGGAAACGGTGCAAAAGAGCAGCACCTCGTCGAGTTGACGCGCCAGATCAACCAGCCGCTGCAGGGCTGCTACAAGGTTGCGGTGCTCAGTCTCAAAGGCGGCGTCGGAAAGACCACGACCACAGCGACACTGGGGTCGATGTTCGGCTCGATCCGCGGCGATCGCGTCGTCGCTGTCGATGCAAACCCCGACCGGGGAACGCTGAGCCAGAAGATCCCGCTCGAAACTCCGGCAACAGTGCGAAACCTGCTGCGCGACGAGAACAGCATCGAGAAGTACAGCGACGTCCGTGGCTACACATCGCAAAATCGACACCGGCTCGAAGTGCTTGCCTCCGACAGCGATCCAGCAGTTTCAGAGGCCTTCAGCGGCGGGGACTACACGCGCACGGTCGACATGCTCGAGAAGTTCTACAGCATAGTTCTGACCGATTGCGGCACCGGATTGATGCACTCGGCGATGCAGGCCATTCTCGAAGGTGCAGATTCGTTGATCGTCGTCAGTTCCGGTTCCGTCGACGGTGCACGTAGCGCCTCCGCAACACTTGACTGGCTCGACGCTCACGGTTACATCAGGCTGGTCGCCACGTCCGTAGCTGTCATCAACGCGGTACGGCCTCGCTCGGGCAAGGTTGATCTGCCGCGGGTCGTCGAGCACTTCGAGCAGCGCTGTCGAGCGGTGAAACTGATTCCGTTCGATCCGCATTTGGAAGAGGGCGCCGAAATCGATCTGGACCGGCTGCGTCCAGGTACTCGGGAAGCGGTGCTGGAGTTGGCTGCGGTGGTTGCGCAGGACTTTCCGGCCTCCCCGTTCGCGTTGACGGGGCGGTAATCGGATAGCCGGGTGAGCCCGGACGCTACGTCGACGCGTCAGTCGGCGGTACGTCCGGACCTTCCGTGCGCTTGCGTCGTGTTTGCTGGTTCACATTCCACAGGAATTCGGGATCGTCATCCGGCCCGCGTACACCGCTCACCGGGGTGCGCGTCGACGGATCGGGCCCGAATGCCTTCCACATCAGAACGATCAATGTCACCAAACCCACCAACGCCAACAGATACAACACGGCGCACCTCCTCAGGGAACTGAAGTCGAGCCTACTCAGTCTCCGCCCCGCTTCACCAGAAGTGGTGCGGACAAGCGTTTCGGCTCAGTGCGCTAGTGCTGTATCTGTCGGGTACTGCAAGATCTGTCGGGTACTGCAAGATCTGTCGGGTACTGCAAAGTGCTTCGAAGTGAGCTGAAGTTGCTCAGTTGTTGTCTGCTTCGGTGGTCAGCGAGCGCAGAAGCTGCATGACCTCGGTCTCACGGAATCGACGATGTCCTCCTGGCGTGCGAAGCGAGCCCAGTCGTCCTGCGTGTGCCCAGCGGGTCACGGTCTTGGGATCGACATGAAACAATGCCGCTACCTGTCCGGGCGTCATGAGTGCGTCTGCGGCGGTATTGAAGGTTGGTGCGCTCATTGTGAGGTCCTCCATGTTGATGTCGAACGTTTGACGAACAGTGATTCCGAACCGAGCAGTGATTCCGAACTTTGGTTCCGAACCGGTGTGTCGACCAGTTGCCAAAAACCTGCGTCGAGTTTGTTTCGAAGTCCTTCGCTCACATTCGACCGTTTTCTGAGTGGTAGCGCAATGTTTGCACAGATATAGCCGGGTAGTCGATCTTTCAAGAAAAAGTAATGTTTAAGTAAAGGACAAAATGGATATAGCGGGCTCGGTCCCACCCGTATTCGGAATGGGTAACCTGAGAGGGTGAGTCAGTTGTCTGAAAACCCCGAAAATGTTCCTTCTGAGCCGGTCAAGGCCAGTAAACCTTCCGCAAACTCTGGGCAAGCAAAGTCAGCTTCCGGGCCGGTGACCAAGGGTCAACTAGCCCGCGACGTGGTGCTGTACTCGGTCGCTCGGCTGCTGCTTGTCGTCGTGATCGGTGCCGTCATCATCGGTGGCGGAAAGCTCGCCGGCACGGACGTTCCCTTGATCGTCGCGGCGCTGTTCGCAGTTCTGATCGCGCTGCCGCTGTCGTTGCTGCTCTTCGCGAAACTGCGCAAGCGTGTCAATGCGGGCATTGCGGCGGTCGACGCCCAGCGTCGGTCCGATCGTGACGATCTTCGCTCCAAGCTGCGCGGAGACGGGCGGTGACCACGGGCTCGCTCGACGTCGACCGTCGGACCTCACGCCAGTGGGTCGACAACGCGGTGCGGTTGATCGAAGCCGACGCGCAACGCAGCGCGGACACTCACCTGCTGCGCTATCCGCTGCCGAGTAACTGGACCGTCCAGCTTTATCTGAAGGACGAGTCGACCCACATCACGGGGAGTCTCAAGCATCGACTCGCACGGTCGCTTTTCCTCTACGCGATCTGCAACGGCTGGGTTACCGAAGAGACCACTGTCATCGAAGCGTCGTCCGGATCGACTGCTGTCAGCGAGGCGTATTTCGCGAAGTTGCTGGGCCTGGATTTTGTCGCGGTGATGCCCGCGAGCACGAGTCCCGCCAAGATCGCGTTGATCGAGGCGCAGGGGGGACGTTGTCATTTCGTGAGCGATCCGTCGTCGATCTACTCGGAATCGCATCGGCTCGCGAGTGAGTTGAACGGTCACTACATGGACCAGTTCACCCACGCCGAGCGCGCGACGGATTGGCGCGGAAACAACAACATCGCCGAATCGATCTTCACTCAGCTCGAACACGAGGAACATCCGATTCCCGACTGGGTGGTCGTCGGAGCCGGGACGGGCGGAACCGGTGCCACGATCGGCCGCTTTCTTCGTTACCGGAAATTCGACACGGGGCTGTGCGTGGTGGACCCGGAGCACTCCGTGTTTTTCGACGCGTGGCGAGCGAGCGATCCGTCGATCGTCGGTACTCGAGGTTCCCGGATCGAGGGCATCGGCCGTCCGCGCGTCGAACCGTCGTTTGTCGGTCAGGTGGTCGACCGAATGATCAAGGTGCCGGACGCAGGCTCGATCGCGGCCGCACGGCACGCCAGCGCGGCCCTGGGGCGCAAAGTGGGCGGCTCGACGGGGACGAACCTGTGGGGAGCTTTTGCGTTGATTGCCGAAATGATGGCGGCCGGGCGCAGCGGCAGCGTCGTCACCCTCCTGTGCGACGGCGGAGAGCGTTACTCGGGGACGTACTACAACGACGAATGGGTGGCGTCGGAAGGGATCGACCTGCTCGGTCCGACGGCAGTGCTGGACGAGTTCGTCCGTTCGGGTGCGTGGACGGCCAGTTCCTGAATCGCCGGCGCCGGACCGTGTGACGGGCGGCTCATCGTCACCCGCGGCCAGGCGTCCAGCCCGGACGACTGCTCGTCCGTTCTGATGCGTATCAGGCCGGGAGAGAGCGTGTTCTCGGCCAGACGCACGAACCCGAGTCGCTCGTAGTACGGCGCGTTCCACGGAACGTCGACGAACGTCGTCAGAGTCACGAGATCGTGGTGATGGTCCGCCGCCCATTCGGTGACGGCGTCGATCAGCTGAGCTCCGAGGCCTTTGCGGGCATGATCGGGGTGAACGGAGACCTGTTCGATATGCGCACCGCCGTCCACGATCTCGACGAGCGCGTACGCAACGGGTACGTCGTTTGCGTCGGTCTGAACCCAGATGTGCTCGGCTGCGAGAAAATCGTTCAACTCGTCGAGCGTCGGCGGTGGATCGTCTGCGATGGCGTCCATCCCGATGTCTCGGAACGGTTCGCCCGCGGCGATCTCGATCTGTTGCAGTGCGGGTAGGTCGGTGGATATGGCCGAGCGGATCACAGAAACCGTTTTACCTCGAGAGTGGAGTTTCTCCCAGCGCTACGCCTTCTGTAACGCAAACCTACGCAACCGTAGGTTGTGTATCGTTTGGTCAAGGGGCACTTCTCCAGCGAGGGCGGACCATGGGCAATCCTGAAGTTTCACTCGACAATTACGAGGCTGTGTACGAGTACTACCGCAGTCATCAGCAGAACCGATTCGTGGCGAAGCTCGCTTATGCCGCATTGGCGCTGAAGTACCGCCCGCGAGTGAGGTACGCGCCGGGTGCGGAAGCTGCGCTGAAGACTCTGCTGGAACGTAAGACGCAGTTGGTCGTGGCGGTCAATCATCTGACCGAGAGCGACCAGTTCACGCTCGCCGCGACCGCGTGGCGTACTCCGTTGCGTCGAGTGATCGGACGGACCCGGGTCCTCGCCAAAGACGAACTCTTCGTTGATCCTTCACAGCGCAAGAAGGTCGACATGATGGGCAGCATCCCGGTTTTTCGCAGCAAGAACTACGGCCTTCGGGCTGTTTCGGATGCCGGCCGAGTGATGATGGACGTCGCGGCCGAGCGTCTGGGCAACGGGGATTGTCTGGCGATTTTCCCGGAAGGGACGTGCAACACCGAAGATCCGACGCGGTTGCAGCACGTCAACAGTGGAATCGGCCACATCATCGCGCGCGCCGAGAAATTGGGATGCTCACCGGCTCTGGTGTCGATCGGCATCAACTACGGTCCGGTGGCCGGCGACGTCAAGGCTGCGAGTGTCTTTGTCGGAATGCCGGTGACCGAACTTCCGGACAAGCCGATGGATATCGCCCGAACTGTGCAGGCGGATTTGCAGGTGGCAGTGAACGGGGCCGTCGCCGGATACTAGGCGCGCCTGTCAATTTTGGTTGACAGATTCCGGTTGTCAACCTAAATTGACATCATGACCGAAGCAACCTCTCTCGCTGCTGCCGCCGGTAGCCCGGATCCCACCGAGGGATTGCGTGCTGTTCGAGCGCTGCGTCGTCTTCTCGAAAAACTCGAGGCCATTCAGGTCGCCAATGCGCGCCGTCACGGATGGTCCTGGCAGGCGATCGCGGAAGCTCTCGAGGTCAGCCGTCAAGCCGTCCACAAGAAATACGCGTCCGCGCAGTCGGAATCGATGCTGCGTTCACTGCGCGAGAAGGGCAGGTAATTGCCATGTTCGAAAGGTTCTCCGCACAGGCTCGAGGCGTCGTTGTCGATGCTGTCGCCGGCTCCGGTCCTGTCACGCCGATGGAACTTCTGACCGCGCTGCTCACCTCTGATCGGGGCATCGCCACCGAGGTGCTCACCGAGTCTGGTGTCACGCTCGACGTGATCCGCCACGCCGGCGCCGGATCGAACGAAGGTAGCTCCAACAATTTCGACGACGACGCCGAGATACTCAAGTCGATCGGCATCGATCTCGATGCGGTTCGGGAGAGTCTCGAGCAGTCCTTCGGCGAAGGTGTGCTGGACGAGACTCCTGTGCCGGACGGCGTCGACACTTCTCGCAAGAGCCGATTCGGGTTCCCTCGTTCACGATTCGAGAAGGACTCCAAGAAGGTGTTGGAACTCTCGCTCCGTGAAGCGCTCGCGCACAAGGACAATCGAATCGGTGCCGAACACATCCTGCTCGGCATCCTGCGTGTCGCCGACGGGCCTACCCGTCAGGCCCTCGAAACGCAGGTCACGATGTCGGTGATCCGTGAGCGCTTGGAAGCGAAGATGAATCGCGCCGCCTAGATTCGGCACGGCTCCGCATGCACGGGGCGGGATGTGCCAGCATTCAGACATGACATTTCTGGCACGTCTCATCATCAACGGCATAGCCATCTGGCTGGCGTCGGCGTGGGTCACCGGCATCACGATCGCCAACCACGACAACGGCACCTGGGGCACGGTTCTCGTAATCGCGGTGATCGCTTTGATCTTCACGGTGGTCAACGCGTTCATCAAGCCGGTAGTGCAGCTTCTCTCGCTACCGCTGCTCATCCTGACTCTCGGATTGTTCACGCTCGTGATCAACGCCCTCATGCTGATGCTGACGGCGTGGATCTCGTCCGGAACGTCCTACGGCTTGACGGTCGACGGCTTCTGGACGGCAGTCTGGGGCGCGCTGATCATCTCGATCGTGAACTTTTTGCTCAGCGCGTTCGTCCCGGACAACCGTTGAGTCCGTCGACTTTCAGGCGAGACTGAGCGCAACTGCGGTCGCGGCACCCCAGACGAGCATGGCGAGTCCGGTGTCGCGCAACGCGGGGATCAGGGCCATACCCTGCCCGCCCGAACGCAGTGGGGCGTTGGCTCGGATTGCCAGTGGCAACGCCAGCAATCCGAGCAATGCCCACGGAGTACGCAGGATCAGCAGCAGGGTCGCGACGAACGGGACGGCCAGCAGGATCACGTGCAGCGTGCGGGTCCTGGCGTCGCCGAGCCGGACTGCGAGAGTGATCTTTCCGGACTCGGTGTCGGTCGGGATGTCTCGAAGATTGTTGGCAACGAGCACCGCACTCGAGAACGAACCGATGGCGATCGCGCCGGCCAGCCCGGCCAGATCCACCCGCTCGGCCTGTACGAACTGAGTTCCCAGCACTGCAATCAGTCCGAAGAAGATGAACACGGCGATCTCGCCGAACCCGCTGTATCCGTACGGCTTCTTGCCGCCGGTGTAGAACCAGGCACCGATGATGCAGAACACGCCGACCGCAACCAGCCACCAGGCTGTGGTCGCCGCCAGAACGAACCCGGCTACCGCGGCAACGGTGAAGCAGCTGATCGCCGCGGCCTTCACGGCTCCGGGACTGACCAACTTCGATCCGACCAAGCGCAGTGGCCCGACGCGGTCGTCGTCCGTTCCGCGGATTCCGTCGGAGTAGTCGTTCGCGAAATTCACCCCGACGATCAAGGCCAAGGAGACGATCAGTGCCAGGAGCGCCTTCCACCACACTGCGAGGTCCAGGGACGCCGCGGCTCCGGTGCCGACCAGCACGGGCGCAATCGCGTTCGGGAGTGTGCGCGGCCTCGCGCCTTCGATCCATTGAGCAGCTGTTGCCATACAACGATCTTTGCACTGTGCAATACGATCGAACGCGGTGGATCAGCACATGACTCGAGACGTGAGTGAGCGCGCCAGGTACGCGCAGTCGGGCGAAGACCTGGCAGACATTGCCTTGCTCGGACCCGTTTCGACCAAAGTGGGCGGTCGTCTGGTTCCGTTGCCGGGTCCGCGAGCTCGAACTCTGCTGGTTGCGCTGGCTCGCAATCCGGGTGAGCCACGTACCGCGCAGAGCCTGATCGACGACGTCTGGGGGCTGGAGCCGCCGCGCTCACCGATGAACGCCCTCCACACTCAGGTCTCGCGCCTGCGATCTGCACTCCCGGACGGGGCCCTCGAAGTCACGGCGGCCGGATACCGGCTCACTCTCGCTCGGGAGCGTGTCGACCTGGCCAGGGCAGCGGACGCCGCCCGTGGTCTGCGCACCGTCGGCGCCGACGCGTCCGAAGCGCTCGCCGTCACGACCGCGTCATTGCGCCTGTGGCGCGGTACCCCCGGGAGTGACGTCGTCGGCGACGTTGCAGATCGTCTGGCGCTCGACGCAGGCCGGGTGTACGACGAACTGGAGACGGCGCAGATCGACGCGTTGCTCACATTGGGGGAGTACGCGGCAGCCATTCCCCTGGTGCGCGGACGCCATCTGGCGAGCCCATTCGACGACACAGCGGCCGAGGCGTTGATGCGTGCGCTCGCCGGAGCAGGCCGAGTCAACGAGGCACTCGAAGTGTTCGCGGAGTTCCGCAACCACCTCGCCAATCGCCTGGGCGCTGATCCGTCACCCGCACTGGTGACTCTCAACGCGGAACTTCTCGGGGCACCTGCGGCTACACCGCGGGCCGCGCGTGCGATCGGTCTGCGCGCTGCCCCCAACACCTTGCTCGGTCGCGACAACGACATCGACCAGATCGAATCCTTGCTCGCCCGCTCGCGCGTCGTCACCATTCTCGGACCTGGTGGCGCCGGAAAGACCCGTCTCGCACACGAATTGGGCCTGCGCGGATCCGTGAACCAGCCGGGCGTCTCGGTGGTCCTCGTGGAGTTGGCGTCGTTGCGCAGCAGCGAAGATGTCATCGCGGCCATCGGAGGCACCCTCGGAATCAGCGAATCCGATCTGGCGCCAGGCAAATTGACCGTCGGCCGAACGCATTCGGCGAGAGAGCGACTCAAAGAGGCGCTGTCCGCCGGTCCGATGTTGCTCATCCTCGACAATTGTGAGCACGTGATCGGCGCGTGTTCGGAGATCGTGGCCGAGATGATCGCGGCCGGTCGTCAGCTGACGGTACTGACCACCAGTCGTTCTCCGCTCATGATCAGTGCCGAGGCGGTGTACCCGTTGCCGCCGTTGGCGATCGAAGACGGAACCGGCTCGGCAGTCGAACTCTTCTCGGCGAGAGCCCGTGCGGTGCGGCCGTCTGTTCATCTGGACGTCGACGCGGTAGTCAAGCTGTGTACGACGCTCGACGGACTCCCGCTGGCGATCGAGCTCGCTGCCGCTCGGGTCCGTACCATGAGCGTCGACGAAATCGGTTCGAGACTGCGAGACAGGTTCGCGTTGTTGCGCTCCGATGATCCGACGTCTCCGGATCGGCATCGCACCCTGCACGCGGTGATCGACTGGAGCTGGAATCTGTTGGGCAGCGGGGATCAGATCGCGTTGCGTCGATTGTGCCGATTCCCGGCCGGCTTCACCCTTTCTTCGGCGCAGGCCGTTGCCGGGTGGGGCGAGTTGACCGATGTGGCAAGTGCCGTCGAAGCGCTGGTGAATCAGTCACTTCTTTCCGTCAGCGACGGGCAGGGAGATCTTCGGTACTACATGCTCGAGACTGTCCGTGAATACGGCGAGGAGCAACTCGCCGCGTCCGGGGAGGGACCGGAAGTGATTCGGCGCCTCGACGACTGGGCGATTGCGATCGCCGAGGATGCCGTCGTGCGTGCACGGACGGATCAGCTCCGTCTGATTGCCGACCTCGACGCCGAGCACGACAACCTTCTGGCTGTACTTCGCTGGGCCGTGGAACGCGGCGACGCGGTGACCGTAGCCAACGTCTTCCCCGTCCTTGCGATTCTGTGGGCCGTACGAGGATCGAACTCGGAAATCTCGAACTGGGCGTCGAAGATCGTCGGGGCGACCGCGGACAACGATCTGCGCGACGTGAATGCAGAACTGGTGGGCGCTACGTTCATCCTGGTGGCGATGCATCTCTTCTTCGGAGAGGCCGATCGAAACCATGCCCGTGCGCGGATCCGACTTCGAAAGCTGTTGCGTGAGCGCGATGATCTCGGTCCGTTGTTCGCATTTCTGATCAAGCTGACCACGAGTGGGATCGCCAACCACAAACTTGCGCGGTTGGTGGCCGAAGGCGTTCGCAGTTCCGATCCCGAGACCCGAATGGCGGCGCTGTCCGCGCGTTCGAACATGCGGGAGAACATCGGAGATCTGCGCGGTGCGTTGCTGGACGGGGAGACTCTGTTCGACTACGCCACCAGCATCGGTGACGAGTGGGGTCTGGCGATGGCGGCCCAACATGTCGGGTCGGTTCACAGCCAATCCGCCCGCTATGGCGAGGCCATCGAGTTCTACGCGATCGCGGCGGCGTCGATGGAACGCCTCGGTGCGCGTGACGAGGCGATGCAGCTCATCTGCTTTCAAGCCGGAGCAATGATCGCGGCCGGTGACACCGCTGGTGGTCGGGTGCTTCTCGATCGTGCACGTCCGGCATTGGCGCATTCGGGTGGGACCGGGGCCATCGAAACCGATCAACGGCGCGCGGCGCTCATAGCGAGTATCGCCGAGGCGGATCTCGCGGACGGCCGTATCGACGAGGGCTTGGCTCGGTATCGAGAAGCGCTGGAGCTGTTGGGTTCTGCGATCGAGAACATCTTCGGTGATCCCTTCGTCGTTCTGCTCGGTGCCGCGGCTGTGTGCGCTCACGCAGTTCACGGCCGGCACGAACTGGTGGCGGGCCGCGTTCTGCAGATGAAGGAGTCGAGTGCTCTCAAGCTCGATCCCAACGGTTACGCGGACCTGCC
The DNA here is from genome assembly GCF_001942025.1 of Rhodococcus sp. YL-1. Taxonomy (NCBI): domain Bacteria; kingdom Bacillati; phylum Actinomycetota; class Actinomycetes; order Mycobacteriales; family Nocardiaceae; genus Rhodococcus; species Rhodococcus sp. YL-1. Next base: position 1,769,682 of record NZ_CP017299.1, read on the forward strand.
GCTCGCGGGTTCGTTGGCGTCGGCGATCGGGTCGTTCGATCTTGTCACGGGCAACATCGAACGCGGAGTCGAACTGATGGCTTTGTCGTTGAAAATGCCGGGGAGACAAGACTTCGTCTCGCTCCATCACGCGCGCCTCTCCGACTTCGCGGTTGGTCTGGTCGGAGCCGACAGGTGGTCTGTGGAAACCGAGAAGGTATCGGGTTACTCACGCAGAGCGGTCCGCGAAGCAGTGTTGGCTGTGCTTCGCGGACCGGTGCTGGACTAGGTCTGGACGATGGTGCGGGACTTATGTCTTGCGCATGTACATCCGCACGGTCAAAGGTGCCATGACGGCAACGATCACCGCGGCGCCCACCAGCGACCACACGACGTGGATACCGAAGTGGCCGTCGTTGGCCAGCTCGCGAACCGCGGTCACCAGGTGTGAGACCGGATTGACGTTCACGAACTTCTGAAGCCAACTCGGCATGGTGGCAGGATCGACGAACGCATTCGACAGGAACGTCAGCGGGAACAGCACGAGCATCGAAACACCCTGCACCGTGGACGCTTTGTTCATCAGCACGCCCATGAGAGCGAAGATCCAGCTGATGGAGAAGGCGCACACCATGACCAGGATCGCGGCAGACAGAATGCCGACCACGCCGCCTGCGGGGCGGTAACCCATCGCGAAACCGACGATGAACGTGATGGTCGTGGCGATGCCGTAGCGCACGACGTCGGCGAGCAATGCACCGGACAGCGGGGCGATACGAGCGATGGGAAGGGACTTGAAGCGGTCGAACACGCCCTTGTCCATGTCCTCACGAAGCTGCGTGCCCGTGACGATGGAACCGGTGATGACGGTTTGGACGAGGATGCCGGGGATGATCGTCGGCAGATATGCCGTCACGTCACCGGCGATCGCGCCGCCGAAGATGTAGGTGAACATCAACGTGAAGATGATCGGCTGGATGACGACGTCGAACAGTTGCTCGGGGTTGTGCTTGATCTTGAGAATTCCGCGGTACGCCATCGTGAACGTGTTCGCGAAGCTCTGCTGCAGGCTGATGCGGCGGGGTGCGGCATCCGGCTGGGCTATCGGCGACCGGGGTTTGGTGAGGGTGGTTGTCATGCGACGCTCCGATCGGAGTCGTTGTCGGACTGGGCGTCGTTGCGACCACCGTCTTCGGGCTGGTGCCCGGTGATGGTCAGGAACACTTCGTCCAGGCTGGGTTTCTGTACGTTGATCTCGTCGACGGCGATACCTTGCTCACGCAGACGGATCAACAGGTCCGCCGTGATCGACGGGTCGCTCAGTGGTGCGGTGATCCGCCCGACCTCGGGAGTGACACCCACCTCGACGCTCAGCGCAGCGGCGATGAGCGAGCGAGCCTCCTCGGTGCGATCACGATCGACCAGCTTGAGTTGGAGCGAGGAGATCCCGACCGAAGCCTTGAGTTCGTCGGCGGTGCCGTTGGCGATCACGCGGCCGCGGTCGATCACCGCGATGCGATCGGCCAGTTGATCGGCTTCGTCGAGGTACTGCGTGGTGAGCAACACCGTCGAACCCTCGGCGACGAGTCGCCGGATGGTCACCCACATCTGGGCGCGGGTGCGCGGATCGAGGCCGGTGGTGGGCTCGTCGAGAAACAGCAGCGGCGGGCGCGCGATCAGGCTTGCCGCCAGATCCAGGCGTCGACGCATGCCGCCGGAGAAGTTCTTCAGCGGTTTGGTCGCGGCCTCGACCAGATCGAACTCCTCGAGGAGTTCCAGGGACTTGGTGCGCGCATCGCGGCGGCTCAGGCCGAGCAACCGGGAGAAGATCACGAGGTTCTCGGTCGCGGTCAGATCCTCGTCGACGGAGGCGTACTGACCGGTGACGCCGATCAGGGATCGGACCGCGGTGGGTTCACGGCTGACGTCGTGGCCGAAGATGCGCGCCTCACCGCCGTCGGGGCGAAGGAGAGTGGCGAGCATGCGGACGGTGGTGGTCTTGCCGGCGCCGTTCGGCCCGAGGACGCCGAACACCGAGCCGGTGGGGACGGTGAGGCTGACGCCGTCGACCGCGCGGTGCTCGCCGAACTTCTTGACGAGTCCGTCGGCCTCGATGGCAAGAGGCGAAGCTGTGTGGTTCATGGGATGAAGCTTGGCAGACCGATCTTGCATGGACCTTGCGTGGAACTTGCGGTTACTTGCACAGCGCGCGAGGTCGGTGCTCCACAACCGGCAAACAATCCCCAGACGGATCTTGCTTGTCGGTGTGCGGGCGCGGCGGCATCACGCTCGCTGCATGGAGATTCTTACGCGGGCACAGGCTCACCGGGACGGCACCAGCGACGCGCAGTTGCAGCGAGCGGTCAGGCGCGGCGAGCTGCACCGAATCGCAGCGGGGATCTACATGCGCGCCGATCACTTCCGCGAACTCGATGCGAGAGCACGCCACCGCTGCGCTGTCATGGTAGCCACCGAAAGCTGTGGACCAGGCGCAATCGTGAGCCACGCTTCGGCAGCGGTCATGCACGGATTGGATTGCGGCGGATTGCGATTGGACACCGTGCACATGACGCGTAACCGGTGCTCGGGTGGGCGGAAGAGTCAAACCTTGCATCTTCATCCGGCAGTGGTCCCGGCCGAGGAGGTCGTGCTGATCGACGGCGTCGCAACCACGTCGCTTGCGCGAACGTTCGTCGACCTCGCACGGACGACGCCGTTCGAGACCGCCGTGGTGATCGGTGATTGCGCCCTGGGACGTGGGATGAGGCGTGAGAACGTCGACGCTTCGCTCGATCATGCGCGCGGACGGCTGGGAATGAGTCGCGCTCGAGTGGCGGCGACGTTCATCGAACCAGGTGCCGAGAGTCCGGGGGAGTCCATCAGCCGGGTACGCATGCGCGACGACGGTTGGCCGATGCCGACCCTGCAGCACGAGATCCGTCACGGTGGCCGGTTCATCGGGAGAGTCGATTTCTTCTGGAAAGAGCACGGTGTGGTGGGCGAGTTCGACGGGATGGTCAAGTATCGCGGCGACAATCCGGGGAGGGCGGTAGAGCGCGAGAAACTGCGGGAGGACGCGATCCGGGACGCGGGGTTCGAGGTGTTCCGGTGGGTATGGGCGGATCTTCGCGACTTCGAACGTGTCCGCGAAAGGTTCGAGCGGGCTTGCCTCCGCGGAGCCGCGCGCTGATTGTGCAGCCGCGGCGCTGATCAGGCCTGCGGCTGAACAATCGGGCTGCGGCTGCTAGCTGAACCGAGCCACCAGGGCGGCGCGGTCGAGCTTGCCCGGTCCACGCAGGGGGAGCGCGTCCACGACGAAGAGTTCCCGCGGCGCCGCGGTGACGTCGAGTGTCCGCTGAGCATGTGCGCGCAGTTCGTCGAGCGTCGGAGCTTCGCCCTCTGGTACGACGACGGCCACCACCCGCTGCCCCAGCCGCGGGTCCTCGATGCCGATCACCGCGCACTCGCGAACGGCGGGGTGATCGGCCAGCGCGGCCTCGACCACCTGCGGTACGACGGTCAGCCCGCCGGTGGAGATTGCCTCGTCCAACCGGCCGGTGATGCGCAGGACTCCGTCGACCACTGATCCGGCGTCGTCGGTCCGGAACCACCCGGGCTCGGCGAAAGCGGGGTGGTCGGGAAGCCCGCGGTACCCGGACGCGAGCATCGGACCGCCCAGCAGAACTCGGCCGTCGTCGATACGAATCTGCGCTCCGGACAACGGGATTCCGTCGTAGACGCAACCGCCGGACGTTTCGCTCATCCCGTAGGTGCGGACGACGGTGATGCCCGCTTCGGTGGCCTGCGCGAGTACCGGTGCGGGAGTAGCAGCGCCGCCGAGCAGAACCGCGTCGAGCGAAGCCAGAGCCTCGACCGCGGCGCGATCACCGAGTGCCTTGACCAACTGCGTCGGCACCAACGAGGTGTAGCGGCGCGGTCCGCTCATCGCGGCGACAGCGCCCGGCAATGCGGCAGGGTCGAAACCCGCACTGACGTCGACGATCACCGGTTGTGTTCCGGCGAGGACACTGCGCAACAGAACTTGCATCCCGGCGATGTGGTGCGGGGGGAGAACCAGTAACCAGGATCCGGTGCCGCCGAGGCGTTCGTGGGTCGCGTCGCCGCTGGCTCGCAGTGCGCTCGCGGCGAGCATCGCGCCCTTCGGGGTTCCGGTGGTCCCCGACGTGGCGACCACCAGCGAGATGCCGTCGTCGATGGGCTGATCGGGGTGCAGAGCGTCGCTCAGTCGGGCCGTCTCGCGTGCGTCGGCCGCCGGGACGGGAAGCACGGCGTCGTGCACGCCGTCCAGGATCTGCGCGATGGCAGGCAGTACCTCGAAGACCGCCTCACCCTGTGGAACGGCCAGTGTGCGAAGAACGTTCACCGGACGTCCGGCCCGGCCAGCGGCCAACCACCGGCAGCCAGATGGCTTCGTACGCGGTCGACGTCGGTTTCGAGTGGCATCTCGTTGGTGATCTTCGTGATGAGGACCTGGATGTCGGTCTTCTCGATGGGCAGATCGCCGTCCTCGATCAACGCATCGGCGACGGCGTCGACCTCGGTTTCGGAGAGTCTGCGAGTGAGGAGCGCGAAAAGTGGGATGTAGTCCTGCTCGGGGACGCCATTGGGATAGCCGGCCCGCAACCAGCCGACTATCGACGTAAGGAAGGGCGGAAGGGCCATGACGTCAGCTCACGTCTCGAACTTCGTTGTCGGTGTCCACGTCTTCGATGACCGGCCACCCACCTGCGCGCAGCCTTTCGGTGACACGATCGACGTCGTCCTCGGACGGCTCCTCGTTGAGGATTCCCTCGATGATGGCGCGGATGGTGTCGTAGTCGACGTGGCGGTCCGGCACTTCGTGTGCCGACTCGATGGACATCGAAACGACCTGCTCGATCTCCTCGTCGGTCAGACGACGACGGAGAACGGCGAGCAGCGCAAAATGATCCTTGTCCGGGATGCCCTCGGGATACCCGGCACGCAGCCAGTCGAGCACGCTGCGCAATGAATACTTGCTCAAATCCTCGGCCTCATTTTCGTTTCGGTGGTTTCAGTGGTGCGCCGCGACGACCACTCAGAAGACGTGGATTCCGAACGTGCTGGCCAAGAAGTTCTTCATCAACAACAGAATTCCGGCGAAGATCGTGACGAGCACGACCGCAAAACAGAGGTACGCACCCATTTTACCCAGGGTGGACGGTCCTTCGGTGCCGTCGGCGTTCGGCAGACTCAGCGACTTGAGGCCGAAGGCGAAGATCGCCGGCAGTCCGGCTCCGAAGAGCAGTCCGACTGCCACTACCTGCCAGAGCGAATCGAGGGTATCGGTGAGTAGATGCATTCTCTTGCGCCCCTTTCAGGAGTTGCGAGTGGGTTCGGTGGACGGAGTGGGATCAGCAGTCGGAATCTCGCGAGCCGCCGCATCCGGATTTTCGTCCCATTCGGCGGTCACGTTGGCGGCGTCTACGGGTTCCTTACGCGAACGCAGGTACATGAAGATCGCGAACGCGATGAGGGCAGCGAAGACGACGAGCACGCCGGCCAGGCCGCCGATCAGATGCGCGAGTGCCCAGCAGATGGCGCCGACCACTGCGGCCGACGGCAAGGTGATCAACCAGGCGGCGGCCATCCGGCCTGCGACGCCCCAGCGGACCTCGGCGCCCTTGCGCCCGATGCCGGTACCGAGGATCGATCCGGTGGCGACGTGGGTGGTCGAGAGGGGGAGTCCGAGGTGGCTCGACGTGAGAATGATGGCGGCGGACGACGCTTCGGCTGCCAGACCCTGCGGCGCGGCGATCTCGACAAGGCCCTTGCCCAGGGTGCGGATGATGCGCCAACCGCCCAGGTAGGTGCCGAGAGCGATCGCGACGGCACAGGTGAACTTCACCCAGAACGGCATCTCGGTCTCGGCGGTGATGGTGCCGTGAGCGACCAGGGCCAAAAAGATGACGCCCATAGTCTTCTGGGCGTCATTGGTGCCGTGCGCAAGTGAGATCAATGAGGCGGTGCCGATCTGGCCGAAACGGAAACCGCGCTCACGCTCGTCTTCCTTGACGGATGCGGTGATTCGGTACACGAGCTTGGTACCGACGCCTGCGACCAGGGCCGCGACGACCGGCGCGAGGATCGCGGGGACGACGACCTTGGTCAGAACTCCACCCCACTCGACGCCGCCCATACCGATGGAGGCGATTGCGGCGCCGATCAATCCGCCGAACAGTGCGTGTGAGGAGCTCGACGGCAATCCGAGCAGCCAGGTCGCCAGATTCCAGATGATTCCGCCGACGAGACCGGCGAAGACGATCAGCAGCAGATCCTGCCCACTGACCGCGCCGAGGTTGACGACGCCTTTGGCCACGGTCGCAGCGACCTCGACGGACAGGAACGCACCGACCAGGTTCAGGATCGCGGAAAGTGTGACCGCAACTTTGGGCTTGAGTGCTCCGGTCGCGATGGAGGTGGCCATTGCGTTACCGGTGTCGTGAAAACCATTCGTGAAATCGAACGCGAGGGCGGTGACAACTACCACCAGGAGGATTACGAGCTCTGCGGTCACAACGTGAATTGTGCGTATCGAACGCGTAAAAGTACAGCGAACGGGATGCGAACAGGGGCTCCGCGGAGTACGTCCCCGCGCGTGGGCTGCGGCGCTGCCGTTCGCGATGTGTTCAGCGCCACGAAATCGGAACCCTGTGTGGGACCTCACTTTTTGGTCTCACTCACCGGGAAGGCACATTCGGACCGTTTTAAACGCTGATTACCTACGGGCACCGAGCGCACCGGAACAGGGGTTTCACCCCTGTTTCTCGGTGTCTGTCAGTGAGAAGGAGAGCTCCGACCGTGAAGCCCAACAAGTCCACGAAGCTGATCGTGGCACTCGCCGCGACCGCCGTTCTGGCGTCAGCCTGCGCATCGAATCGTGGTGACGATCCCTACGCCGTCGCTGTCGGCGGACCCGGCGTCAGCGCAGACCTTGCGTCGAGCACATCCGACGCGAAGTTCGGCACCCTCGATTCGCCCTGTGGTGAAGGCGACGCCACCGGCGCAACCGATCAAGGCGTCAGCGACACCGAGATCAAGATCGGGTTCGGTGACGACCGCGGTTATGTGAAGTCTCCTGGGCTGAACAAGGAAATGAGCGATGCGGTGAACGCGCTCATCTCTTGGTGCAACGATCAGGGCGGCATCAACGGCCGCAAGGTTGTCGGTACCGACTACGACGCCGCGATGACGCAGGCCAACTCGGTCATGCAGGAAGCGTGCGCGAGCCAGTTCATGATGGTCGGCTACGGCTTCGCGATGGATCAGACCACCGAGCAGACGCGTGTCGCGTGCAACCTGGTGTCCGTGCCAGGCTTCACCGTGTCACCCGACGCAGCCAACGGACCGATGACATTCCAGGGTGTCCCGTTCCCGGTCGACTACGCGAACGGTTCGCAGTGGTTCCAGATGGCCGAGATGCACCCCGATCTGGTGAACGACTTCGACGTCGTCAACAGCACGATGCCCACGATCATCAGCTCCACCACGAAGATTCGCTCGATCGCCGAGGCTGCGGGCTTCAAGCTCAAGGATTGCGGCGTCACACTCAACTACGAGGGGGAATCGAGCTATGTGCCGTTCGCCGAGAAGTACAAGGAGTGCGGCGCGAAGGGGATCTGGACGTCACGATCGGCAAGCCCGTCGGAGCTGAACTTCGTGAAGGCCCTCGACCAGGTCGGGATCGATCCCATCTTCTTCGGTGAAGCCACCTGGTACGGCGCGACCGTCTCCGATTGGAACAAGGACACCGGACTGCTCGACAACCTCAACGCGGGCATGACCTTCCAGATGCTCGAGAACGCGGACAAGGTGCCCGCAGTGAAGAAGTACGTCGATCTGGTCTCCGAGCAGGGTGGCAAGACCGCGCTCCTCGGTATGCAGGCGGCGTCGTCCTTCCTGCTGTGGGCGGCCGCCGCGGACGAGTGCGGTAGCGATCTGACGCGTCAGTGCATGGTGAACGAACTCTCGAACATTCACGAGTGGGACGGCGGCGGATTGCACGCCGTCACCGATCCCGGCAAGAACATGCCGGCCACCTGCGGACTCATGACCTCGTTGAAGGGCAGTAGCTACGCGCAGGCGTTCCCGTCCACCGCGGGCGAATTCAAGTGTGACCCCAAGTACCTCGTCGCGACCGAAAAGAGCACCTGGGGGACCGAACTCGGCGCTGACCGCGTGTCGACGAAGTACCAGAACGCCAACGTCATCAAGCCGCAGTCCTGATTCTTCCGACTCGGGCGGCGAGCGCCAACCGCCGCCCGAGTCCCTAACGAGGGTTCAGCCATGAACACTTTTGTCACTTTCACGATCCTGGGCCTGGTCCTGGGGTCGGTGTACGCGATCGCCGCCTCCGGGCTGGTACTCACGTACAACACGTCAGGCATCTTCAACTTCGCGCACGGTGCACAGGCAATGCTCGGTGCGTTCATCTACTGGCAGTTGCGCTACGGCTGGGAACTTCCCACCGTCGTCGCTTTGCTGATTTCACTCGTCCTGGTCGGGCCACTGATGGGCCTCGGCCTCTACGTCCTGATCATGAAGGGTCTGCGCGATACCGCCGAGGTCACCAAAATCGTTGTGACGGTCTCGATCCTGCTCGGAATGCTCTCGATCTCGCACTGGTTCTGGCACCCCGAGACCGCTCGGACGATGCAGATGTTCTTCGGCGACCAGTCCAAGATCACGGTGTTCGGCGCGAGCATCCGCTACCACGAGTTGATCTGCATCCTCGTTGCGATCGCCATCGCCGTCGGCCTGCGCATCCTGTTCACGCGCACCCGCGCCGGTGTCGCGATGCGCGGCGTCGTCGACGATCCGGAACTGTTGCGCCTCAACGGCCACAATCCGGAGCGTCTTGCGGCCCTGTCCTGGGCGATGGGTTCGACGCTCGCAGTCCTGGCCGGCATCCTGATCACCCCGATCAGTGGCGGCACACTCGAGGCGAACATGTTGACACTCTTGGTGATCGACGCGTTTGCCGCGGCCATGTTCGGCCGGTTGCGCAGCATTCCGCGCACGTTCGTCGGCGCCGTGGTCCTCGGGATTGCCGGTACGTACGTATTGGCGTACTTCCCGACGAGTTGGAGTTGGACGTCGAATTTCCGTGTCTCCCTGCCGATGATCGCGCTGTTCGTGGTGCTGATCGTGCTCCCACAGGACCGGTTGCGTGGAGCGGTCACCCGTACTCGCGAGCGTTACCACGTGCCGAGCGTGCGCAAGGCCGTCGTCTGGGGCTTGGCACTGATCGTCATCGTCTACCTGATCCGTCTGCTGATGGTGACGTCCGCCGTCACCACACTGACCATCGGAATGACTTTCGCGATCATCGCGCTCTCGCTCACACTCCTCACCGGTTACGCGGGTGAATTGAACTTGGCGCCGGTGTCTTTCGGCGCTATCGCTACCATCGTGGCCTTCCACTTCGGGATCTCCGGTTCCGGGTTGGCTGCGCACCTCAACCTGTGGGGCATCGTCGTCGGAGTCCTCGTCACCGCCGTGATCGGTGGCCTCGTCGCCCTACCGGCGCTGCGGCTGAGAGGGCTGTATCTCGCGCTGGCAACCATGGCCTTCGGAGTGTTCCTCTCCAACATGGTTCTTCGTGACACCACCGAACACGAGATGTTCGGCATGAAGTACTCGCTGTTCAAGGACGGGAACATCGCCCTCCCGCCGCTGAAGATCGGTCCGCTCGATCTGAGCAACGAGACGGTGTTCCTGATGACCGTGACCGCGCTGTTCTCGATACTCGGCGTCGGCGTCATCGCGTTGCGTAACAGCGGCTACGGGCGCCGACTCGCGGCGATGAAGGACAGCCCGGCCGGTTCGGCCATGCTCGGACAGAGCCTGGTTCGGCTCAAGCTGAGCGTCTTCATGATCTCTTCGGGGATCGCCGGTCTCGGCGGCATTCTGATGTCGAGCGCCATGGGGTCCGTCTCGGGCGAGAGCTTTGCCATCATGGTCAGCCTCTCGCTGCTCATGCTGACCGTCGTCGCGGGTATCGGATACGTCACCGGCGCCCTGTTCGGTGGACTGATGGCCGGAATCGGGTTTGCGGTCATCATGGTCTCGTTCACCAATCTGGCTTCGGCGCAACCGGAGTTGGAGGGAATGTGGCTGCTCTTCGGCAACATCGCGGCAGTCAGCCCGGCACTGATCGGCATCGGCGTCGGCGCGAACCCCAGCGGAACGGTCCACAGCGTGATCGAGGGCTACCGACGGCTCGCCGGTGCCAAGCCTGTTCTGATCGGCGGCGCCGCAGTCGTTCTGCTGACCTACGTCCTTGCTCTGACCGGTGTACTCGGCAACTGGTGGTTCGCGTCCATCACGATCGCGGTGGTGTTCATGCTGCCGGTGATCGGTGAGATGGTCATGCCCAGCGCGGTTCTCACTCCGGAGGAACTGGCCGCCAAAGCGACAGTCGTTCCCGAGGACATCGGGATCGATGTCCCTTACAGCCCCGAGATCCGTGACGAGATCGACCGCGAACTGGGGATTCCTCAGGACCAGGGTGGCTCGCCGAAGGAGTTGACCGTCCATGTCTGATACACCACTTCTCGAAACGCGCGGTGTGAGCGTTCGTTTCGGTGGACACGTCGCGGTCAAGGACGTTTCGCTCACCGTGCAACCCGGCACGGTGACGGGACTCATCGGACCGAATGGTGCGGGCAAGACGACGCTCTTCAACACCATCACCGGGCTGCAGAAACCCACGTCCGGTCAGGTGTTCCTCGGCGGCGTCGACGTGACGAAGCTACCGCCGCACAAGCGGGCAGGTCGCGGGCTTGCACGTACCTTCCAGCGGCTCGAACTGTTCGTCTCGCTGTCGGTGCGTGACAACCTGCGCGTCGCCGGAGACATCCACAAGGCGAACGGCCGCAACAAGATCGACGTGGACAGCGAGACGGATCGTCTGCTGGAGCTGACCGGGCTGACGGATGTCGCGGACAAGGACGTCGCGGACATCCCCACCGGACGCGCCCGCGTCGTCGAAGTTGCACGGGCGCTCATGACCGACCCGCGAGTGCTGCTGCTCGACGAACCGGCCTCGGGTCAGACCGAGCAGGAAACCGAGGTCTTTGCCGAGATGCTCACCGAACTTGCTGCGGGTGGACTCGGAATCTGTCTGGTGGAGCACGACATTCCGCTGGTGATGAAAGTGTGCTCGACCATCCACGTGCTCGACTACGGCGCAGTCCTCGCCTCGGGTGATCCGGAGAAGATCCGGACAGATCCGGAAGTGATCGCGGCCTACATCGGGACCGAGGAGGAGGCGGTATGACGTCAGCGAAAATTGGCGAGGCGAAAATCGACGAGGGTATACGCAGCCCCGACCGCGCCGAACCGTTGCTCGAACTGTCCGGTGTCCGCGCCGGTTACGGATCCATCGAAGTTCTGCACGGGGTGGATCTGGTACTCGAACCGGGCGCCGTGGTGGCGCTACTCGGACCCAACGGCGGCGGCAAGACGTCGACGCTCAAGATCTGCTCGGGCGTCCTTCCGGTCACCCGCGGCGAGTTCCGGCTCGCGGGCCAGGTCGTGAACGGAGTCGAGCCTTCGGAGTTGGCTCGGCTGGGGGTCTGCTCCATCCCCGAAGGACGCGGGATCTTCGCCAACCTCACTGTGCGGGAAAACCTGTGGATCGCCACCGGAACGGGCGTCGGGCTGGCCGAACTCGAAGAGGTTGCGTACGGCAGGTTCCCGATCCTGGGGGAGCGGCGCGGACAGTTGGCCGGATCGATGTCCGGTGGTGAGCAGCAGATGCTGGCGCTGTCACGGGCACTCGGCACTCACCCGACGGTGCTCCTGCTCGACGAGCTGTCGATGGGTCTCGCACCTCGAATCGTCTCGCAGATGTACGACGTCGTCGGCTCGCTTGCAGCCGAAGGCATTTCCATTCTCGTCGCCGAGCAGTTCGCACGAGCGGTGCTGCCCATCGCGACCTCGGCCGCACTGATGTTGCAGGGACGCGTCGTCAAGACCGGCGATCCACACGACATCGAAAACGAACTTTCTACCAGTTATCTAGGAGGATGACGATGACTACTCTCGCCGAAGATCGCCGTGAGGAATTCAAGAAGAACATCGCAGAGTTGAAGCTGGACAAGAAGCAGGCAGGCGGCGACGCGGCGACGCGCATCGCGGGCCTGGTGCTCATGGTCGTCGGTGTGGTCGGCGCCTTCGTCGTCTACATCTCTTCGCTGACGCTCTCGGACCTGCGGGATCTGGTGTCGTACCAGATCCTCACCGTGGTTTTCCTCGCCCTGACAGTGGTCGGTGCCGCACTCTTCCTGGCCGCATCGGTGGCAAAGGTGCTGCGGCTGTGGTTGGTTCGCCAACTGCTCGAGGGTCAGGCCCAGACAGATCAGATCTCTCAGGCGCTGAGCACGCGCAACTGATCTCTGCGAAGAACCGACAGATGCCCGCCACGAAAGTCGTGGCGGGCATCTGTCACTGCTCGGCTACAGCTGTGTCTCGGCTACAGCGGTGTCTCGACTACGCGGACGGTGGCCGGGAATCGCGTCGGATGGGATGATCCTCCGGGATCTGCACCATCACGATCGGTGTCCCGTCCGGGTCGGCGATCCACATCTCGTGTAGACCCCACGGTTCGTGTCTTGCCTCGCGCGCGATCTTGACCCCGGCGAGAACCAGTTCGGTCTGAACGGCAGTGAGGTCCCGGACCTGCAGCCAGATCGCGCCGCGAAAGCCGCCCTCGCCGGTGCCGCCGTGCGCAGCGACTTCGATCAGACCTTGGCCGGCGAAGAAGACTGTGCCGCCGGGATATTCACGAGCGATCGCCAGACCGAGGGTGTCTCGGTAGAAGCTCAGCGTTCGTTCGTACTCGCTCGGGCGCAATATCGTCCGACTGCTCAGAATCTCCACGTCCGACCTCCCTCTCGCACCTACTGTGTCAGAAATACCAGGGATATGGTGACCAGTCGGGATCACGCTTTTCGAGGAACGAGTCACGACCCTCGACGGCCTCGTCGGTCATGTACGCCAAACGTGTTGCCTCACCGGCGAACAGCTGCTGGCCGACCAACCCGTCGTCCTGCAGGTTGAACGCGTACTTGAGCATCCGCTGTGCCTGCGGCGACTTGCCGTTGATCTTGCCGGCCCAGTCGATCGCGACGTTTTCGAGTTCAGCGTGGTCGACAACCTTGTTGACCGCGCCCATCTGATGCATTTCCTCGGCGGTGTACGTCTCACCCAGGAAGAAGATCTCGCGAGCGAACTTCTGGCCCACCATCTTTGCCAGATAGGCGCTGCCGTAGCCGCCGTCGAAGCTTCCGACGTCGGCGTCGGTCTGCTTGAACCGTGCGTGCTCGCGGCTGGCGAGCGTCAGGTCGCACACCACGTGCAGGCTGTGGCCGCCGCCCGCAGCCCAGCCGTTGACCAGGCAGATCACGACCTTCGGCATGAAGCGGATCAAGCGCTGGACCTCGAGGATGTGCAGGCGCCCGGCGCGTGCTTTGTCGACGGTGTCCGCCGTTTCACCTTCGGCGTACTGGTAGCCGCTGCGGCCACGGATGCGCTGGTCTCCGCCCGAGCAGAACGCCCAACCGCCGTCCTTCTCGCTCGGTCCGTTGCCGGTCAGGAGCACCGCTCCCACGTCGGAGGTCATCCGGGCGTGATCGAGCGCGCGGTACAACTCGTCGACGGTGTGCGGGCGGAACGCATTACGCACTTCCGGTCGGTCGAAGGCGACGCGAACGGTGCCTTGGCTGACATGCCGGTGGTAGGTGATGTCGGTGAGGTTCTCGAATCCGGGGACAGGGCGCCAGAGCTGCGGGTTGAAGGTCACCTGAGCCACGATAGAGGCACGGCTCGCGCGTCTAACGGATACCTGAGGTAGAACACGTTCCCGGGCGCGCTAACGTGCAGGTCATGAGCGAACAAACCGCAGACGGCACGGAGATCGTCACAGACGGTGAGAAGCGGGGCGGATTTCCACGGTTCCGGCACACTCCCGCAGGTCCGGACTTCGGCCGCTTCGTCGAAGCGATGCGCAGGTTGCAGGACCTTGCCGTCTCGACCAATGTTCCCGACGACGTACTCGCAGACATCGCTACGCAAGCCGAAGAGCTTGCCGATCGGTTGACTCCGTACGAGGTCCCGGAAGGCAAGTCGCCCGCAGGCTCGAACATCCAACTGCCCGGACGCGGCAGCCTCCTCATGCTCCCGTGGATGGTCGAGAAGTTCGACACCGAAGGAGTCCGCAGTACCGGCGTCTTCCGCCGCTACCACCTGGGCGGCAACGGCGCCGCTCACGGCGGTGTCCTGCCCTTGCTGTTCGACGACGTCTTCGGGATGACGGTCCACGCGGGTGGCCGTCCGATCTCCCGCACCGGCTACCTCCACATCAATTACCGCGCGATCACTCCGCTCAATCAACAACTGGTGATCGAGGGGCAGGTGGATCGGGTCGAGGGTCGCAAGACTTTTGTCAGCGCGCGCTTGACCGATCTCGACGGCAAGCTCCTCGCCGACGGTGAGGCGCTCATGATCGAACTGCTTCCGGGACAGCCCTGACATGTTCCCCTCGTTCGACGATCTGATCGCGGACGCCGTGGTGCTCGCACTACCGATGCGAGTTCGCTTTCGCGGCATCACGACTCGTGAGGCCCTGCTCGTTCGCGGCCCGGCCGGGTGGGGAGAATTCGCCCCGTTCGTCGAGTACGACGACGACGAGGCGTCGCAGTGGCTGCTCGCGGGTATCGAAGCGGCGTGGCTGGGTCCGCCGCCTGCGCTTCGTGACGCAGTTCCCGTCAACGCGACCGTGCCGGCGATCGACGCGTCTGCCGTTCCGGAATTGCTGGAGCGCTTCCCCGGCGCCCGGACAGCCAAGGTCAAGGTCGCCGAGAAGGGACAGTCGCTGGCGCAGGACGTCGCCCGGGTGAACGAGGTGCGTCGGCACATCCCGAACGTGCGCGTCGACGCCAACGGCGGGTGGAGCGTGGACGAGGCGATCACGGCCTTGCGAGCGATCACCGATGACGGTGAACTCGAATACGCCGAGCAGCCGTGTGCAAGCGTCGAGGAACTGGTCAGGGTCCGCGCCGCGGGGACCGGTGTGCGGATCGCTGCCGACGAGAGCATTCGCCGTGCCGAGGACCCGCTGCGCGTCGTACGAGCGGGGGGAGCGGACGTCGCCGTCGTGAAGGTGCCGCCGCTGGGCGGAATGCGTGCTGTGGTGGCGCTGTCGGCGCAGCTGGCGGACTACGGGGTGCCGGTGGTGGTCTCTAGTGCTCTGGACACGGCTGTGGGGATGTCCGCGGGACTGGCGGCCGCGGCAGCGTTGCCCACCCTTCCGTTTGCCTGCGGACTCGGTACCGGCGGCCTGTTCGTCCGGGATGTCGCGGTCACCGGGGCAGCTGTCGACGGTGCTTTGTCGGTGGGTGCCGTCGAGCCTGATCCGGTTCTGCTCGAGACGCTGGCCGCGCCCGCGGACCGGCGCGACTGGTGGCTGGAGCGGGCTCGGCGCTGCCATCGGATACTCGGCAGTAGGGACCAGCCGAATTTCGTATAGTCTCGGGCGCGACCTGATGAACATCAGTGAAGAATGAAGGGATCGAAAGTGGTTGCAGCTCTGAACGAAACCCTGCTCGAGGAATCACGGGTTCCCGCGGTCGTCGCGGACGTGCAGACCTTGATCGACGCAGAGGTTTCGGATAAGTCGGGGGCCTCAGGGCTGGCTCTCAAGGGTGGCTACGGCGCGGTCAAGAAGGTGAGCCCGTCCATCGTGCCGGACGCCGTCACCGCGCTTCTGCCGGCTTTCGTGGCAAAGCTCGAGCCGTACTGGCAGGAATTCTCGGCTTCCGGTGAAGGCAGCTTCGCCGATTTCATCAGCGCCCGCGGTGACGCGGTTGCCGATTCCCTCCTCGAGGTGACGGACGAGCGTATCGAGGGCAGCGACAAGGCCGTCGTCAAGTCGATGTACTCGAAGCTGCGCGGTTCGGCGAAGAAGCATGTGACTGCAGCTCTGCCGCGTCTGGGCGATGTGATCCAGAAGCACGCTGCATAAGCGAACGTAAAACGACGAGTGGCCCGGGAGTTTCTCTCGGGCCACTCGTCGTTTTCGGTGTGTTTGTCAGTGAGCCGAATGTCCGTGGCGCCAGAAGCCGGTGAAGGTGATGTCGGTTTTGGCGAACTTCCGGTCGTTCACGAGGTGCC
The DNA here is from genome assembly GCF_001942025.1 of Rhodococcus sp. YL-1. Lineage (NCBI taxonomy): Bacteria > Bacillati > Actinomycetota > Actinomycetes > Mycobacteriales > Nocardiaceae > Rhodococcus > Rhodococcus sp. YL-1. The sequence goes on from NZ_CP017299.1 coordinate 1,785,876, forward strand.
GACGCAGCCCGGTGGTGAGTGCCTGTTCGCCGGCGACAAAGGTGTACGACGGCCCCTCGGGCAGTTCGGCGGCGCGGACGGTCTCGAGGGTCAGAACACCCGGCGTCGCGTGTTCGTCCTCGCGAACGAGCCAATGCACGTTGACGTTCGCCAACTCCGGAATGTCTTGCTTGTCTTCGATGTTCGGAATCTCGACGAAGACCTCGGCACGCAGGTCTGCGGGCGCGGATTCCAGAATGCCGATGATCGCGGGAAGTGCACTCTCGTCGCCGACGAGCAGTTGCCACTTGGCCTCGGGTGTGGGGTTGTAGATGCAGCCTTCGTCCAAGAGGGCGACCTCGTCGCCGGCCGACGCGGTGTCCGCCCACGCGGATGCCGGGCCGATGTCGCCGTGATAAGCGAAGTCGATGTCGATCTCCGTGGTCTCGCCGAAGAGACCGGATCCGGCAGCACGGTAGGCGCGAATCGTGTAGTTGCGCACGACGGGTCGCGTGTCCTTGGACATCAACAGGTACTGCGCATACCAGAGATTGCTGGCCGCGCTCGGCAACCGGAGTTCACTCTGGCCGACCTGCGGGATGAACATGCGGAACCACTGATCGGCACCCATCGGAGCGATGGTGGACAGCTCTTCGCCGGCAATGGTCACCCGGATGAAGCTGGGGCTGATTCGTTTGTTCGCCACGACCTGCGCCGACACGATGCTGCGTGAGGCCGGTTTCACGAACTTGGCGCGCTTGGCCATGACTGGTTGCTCCCTGATTATCTGTTACTCGTACCTAATCAGGTAACCCTAACCTGATTTATGGTCGCTGTGGAGTGGTGGGTCTGTCCTTTTCGACGACTTCGGGAGGAAGACCCCACTGCGCTCGGCCAAGTCGGCTCATCGGTGCGATTGCCGCGAAGTCCGGCAGGCCGTCGTCGGCGACAGCCTCGGGACGTACTGCGACCGCCACCACATTTCCCATCACGACAAATGAATTGCCGACCTCGACGACCTGGTGGAGCGTGCATTCGATGGCGATCGGGGAGTCGGCGACCCGGACGGGGCGAACCCGCTCGCTCGGCTCGCTACGGATGTTCAACTCGAGAAACTCGTCGGCCTCGGCGTCGTAGAAGGCGGAACTCTGGTTCACCACGTCGGCAAGCCTGGCAGTCGCCAGGTTGATCACGAATTCGCCGGTCGCTTCGATGTTGCGCAGACTGTCCTTGCGTCCGACCGACGTGAACTGCACGATCGGCGGCGCCGAACTTGCCACGGTGAAAAAGCTGTACGGAGCCAGATTGCCGACGCCGTCCGCCGACAGGGTGGACACCCAGGCAATCGGCCGGGGGACCACCGAAGCGGTGAGTAACTGATAGAACCGACGGGGTTCGAGCTCGGCTGGATCGAAGAGTGTGCGCACCCACACATAATGCCGCTGTCCCCGCCCCTGGGCATGCTTGCGCCCGAACATCTGACACTCTTGAAGGCGTGAATCCGTCCACTGCACAAGCCACAGCCGTCGTCGACGAACTGGTTCGTGGTGGCGTGCGTGAAGTCGTGCTGTGTCCAGGCTCTCGCAACGCGCCCCTCGCATTTGCCCTCCAGGCTGCCGATCTCGACGGCCGGTTGCGTCTGCACATGCGGATCGACGAGCGGACAGCAGGCTTTCTGGCACTCGGACTGGCAATCGCCGGGAAACGACCGGTCCCCATCGTGATGACTTCCGGGACCGCCGTCGCGAATCTCGGACCCGCTGTCCTCGAGGCCAACTACGCGCGAGTGCCGCTGGTGGTCCTGAGCGCCAACCGGCCGTACGAGATGCTCGGCACCGGCGCCAACCAGACCGTCGAGCAGCTCGGGCTCTTCGGCAGTCAAGTCCGCGCAACCATCAGCCTGGGCCTGGCGGAGGACGATTCGACGCAGAACAGCCAGTGGCGCTCGGCGGTCTGCCGGGTCCTCGCCGCTGCCCGCGGAACCCGATCCGGAAACGCGGGTCCGGTGCACTTCGACATTCCACTTCGTGAGCCGCTGGTGCCGGACGTGCACGTGCAGGGACCGGTCCCGGAGGGCCGTCCCGGCGGTGCGGCCTGGACCACCACCCAGAACGCGACGCTCGATGTTCCGGTCGATCTGGACCTCACCGCAGATACGGTGGTCATTTCCGGACACGGCAGCGCACTTCGGCCTGAGCTGGCCGGCCTGCCGACGGTGGCCGAACCGACGGCTCCGATGCACGGGATAGCACTGCATCCACTCGCGCTCTCGCAACTCAAGCCCAAGCAGGCGATCATCACCGGCCGCCCGACGTTGCATCGTCAGGTCTCGAAGGTGCTGGCCGACCCAGGCGTCGACGTCTACGCGCTGACTACCGGGCCGCGCTGGCCGGACGTATCCGGCAACGTACTCGCCACCGGAACCAGAGCAGTGGTCACCGGGACTCCCGATCCCGCCTGGATCGCTCGATGCGCCGCGCTGACCGAACACGCCGAAACTGCCGTCCGCAAGCAACTCGACGCCCACCCCAAGGCCACCGGCCTGCACGTGGCAGCTGCTGTGATGGATGCTCTCGCGGACGGCGACCAGCTTCTGCTCGGCGCATCCAACCCTGTTCGCGACGCGGCCCTCGTGAGCTATCCCAAGCCCGCCGTGCGGGTGCTGTCGAATCGCGGCGTCGCAGGTATCGACGGCACCGTCTCGGCGGCGGTGGGCGCCGCGTTGGCGTACGAGGGCGGCCGGACCGTCGCTCTCATGGGCGACCTGACCTTCCTGCACGACGCGTCCGGGCTGCTGATCGGGACCGGTGAGCCGAGGCCGAGCGACCTCACCATCGTCGTCGCCAACGACGACGGCGGCGGTATCTTCGAGCTCCTCGAACAAGGCGACCCGCAGTACGCCGGAGTCTTCGAGCGAGTCTTCGGAACTCCGCACGGCATGGACCTGGCCGCGCTCTGTGCGGCCTACCGCGTGCCGCACGCAGCGGTCACCGTCGACGCCCTGGCAACGACGCTGGCGCAACCGGCCAACGGCATTCGTGTGCTCGAGGTCGCGACGGATCGCAGTGGGCTGCGCGAACTCCACGCTTCCGTGCGGGCACAGCTGTGACGCAAACGGTTCTGCGTCGCCTCCGCATCGGTGTGCTGGTGGTTGCGGTCGGCATTTCCGTGCTCGCGGTGATTCTGGTTCTCGGTGCCTGGCGCAACGATCGGACCATCGAATCGAACATGGGGACCGCAACCGCCGAGGTGCTCTCGGCGGGCTCGCTACGTTCGGCGATCAGCTTCGTGACACCGGACGGCGCGAATCACAACCCTGAACTCGGCGTGCTCTACCCCACCAATCTGACTGTGGGACAGCGCATCGAGGTGGAGTACTACAGGACCGAGCCCGATTTGGTTCGGGTAGCAGGACGTAACGCGACGGTGGCACTGATCCCGGCCGGATCGGTGATCGTCGTGACGTGGCTCCTGGCCGGACCGTCGATCTGGTACCTGCGCAAGCGGGAAGCGCAGGCGGCAAGTTCGGCGCCGGTCGCCTCGAGTTAGTTCGCGCTTCGCCCGAACTTCACACGAACATGACGTGGACTTTTCCTGGCCCTGTCACCGTTCTCGGTGTGAGAGTAGCCATCGTTGCGGAGTCATTCCTGCCCAACATGAACGGCGTCACCAACTCGGTACTACGCGTGCTCGAACACCTCGATCGCACTGGCCACGACGCCATGGTCATTGCGCCGGACACTGTCGGATCCGACACCTCTGCCGCCACCGAACACGAAGGCGTTCAGGTGGTTCGGGTGCCAGCCGTCATGGTGCCCAAAGTCAGTTCACTTCCCGTCGGCCTGCCGCAACCACGATTGACCACGGCCGTGCGGACCTTCGCGCCCGACGTCGTCCATCTGGCGTCACCGTTCCTGCTCGGCGCCGGAGGAGTGGCCGTCGCGAAGCGGCTCGGAATCCCCACCGTCGCGGTCTACCAAACCGACGTCGCCGGATTTGCCGAAAGCTACGGGCTCGGCGTCACCAGCCGCGCCGCATGGGCGTGGACCCGTCGAATCCACAAGAGCTGCAACAGGACCCTCGCGCCCTCCACGTCGGCAGTCGACGCCCTCGAAGAGCACGGCATTCCGCGCGTGCACCGATGGGCCCGCGGCGTCGACGCACAACGATTCGCGCCTTCGCGTCGTAGCTCGGTGTTGCGGCAGTCCTGGATCGGCGACAGCGACCGGTTGGTGGTCGGCTTCGTCGGTCGCCTCGCGCCCGAAAAGCACGTCGAACGATTGGCGGCCCTGGCCGGCGATCCCAGTGTGCAGATCGTCGTCGTCGGAGACGGCCCGGACCGCGAGAACCTACGACGACTGATGCCGGACGCGATCTTCACCGGACAACTGGGCGGTACCGCGCTGGCCGACGCCTATGCGAGCCTGGACGTATTCGTTCACCCCGGCGAGCACGAGACCTTCTGCCAGGCGGTCCAGGAAGCCCTCGCGAGCGGTGTGCCTGTCGTCGGACCGGACGCCGGCGGACCACGTGACCTGATCTCGCATTGCCGCAACGGCTACCTCCTGCCGACGGACAGGTTCACCGAACTCCTGCCAAGCGCAGTCGACGCACTTCGTCAGCGTGATCTGCGGGTGCAGTTCGGCTCCGCGGCGAGGCGCTCGGTGCTGCACCGGACCTGGCCGGCAATCTGCGAAGAGTTGCTCCGTCACTACGAGGACGTGCAGGGCCTCGGGCGGCGAACGGGTGCCAGAGCAGCCTGAACGCCCTCGCTGCCCGAGGGTTGGTAGCGTTTCGGGTGTGGCCACTACACACGGAACCCGAGCAACTCTCGAGAAGCAACCGCACGAAGTCGCGTCGATGTTCGACGACGTCGCGGAGCGATACGACCTCACCAACACCGTGCTGTCCTTCGGCCAGGACAAGGGTTGGCGCAAGGCCACCCGCGAAGCCCTCGACCTCAAGCCGGGCGAGAAGGTACTCGACCTCGCCGCCGGAACCGGAGTCTCGACCGTCGAACTGGGGCGCTCCGGTGCCTGGTGCGTCGCCACCGACTTCTCCAAGGGAATGCTCAAGGCCGGAATCTCGCGCAAAGTTCCGATGGTCGCAGGTGACGCGATGTACCTGCCCTATGCCGACAACGTGTTCGACGCCGCGACGATTTCCTTCGGCCTGCGCAACGTCTCCGACTTCGAAGCCGGACTGCGTGAGATCGCCCGCGTCACCAAGCCGGGCGGACGTCTCGTCGTCAGCGAGTTCTCGACGCCCGTCTTCGGGCCCTTCCGCACGGTCTACATGGAGTACCTGATGAAGGCGCTCCCGCAGGTCGCACGCACCGTCAGCAGCAACCCCGACGCCTACGTCTACCTCGCCGAATCGATCCGCGCCTGGCCGACCCAGGAAGAGTTGGCCCGCAAGATCGAGGCTGCCGGGTGGAAGAACGTCAAGTGGCGCAACCTCACCGGCGGCATCGTGGCGCTGCATTACGCCACTGCCTGAACTGCTGTGCGCCTTTATCAACCCCCGGCGGTTAATAAAGGCGCACAGCACTTGCTCAACCGAACAGCGGTCGGGAGTCGATCTTTCTCGACGCGGCCCCCGACGCACGCCATGCCTTCGCCGTCAGATCGGCGTCGGCGTCGGTGACGAGGTTCCCCATCACCCGAACGGCGACCGTCATCAGTGCCCGTGAGCGCATCGCAATCGGGCCCGAGGCGGGCAGGAATTGCGGAACCGTCAGCAGGCCTGCGAGCCGGCGCGCGACCGAGAATGCCTGCCCGTAATGCTCCCGAAGCACGGTCGGCCACAGCTCCGTGAGGTCGTCGGCGCCGAGCTGTTCGACCACCAGACGTCCGCCTTCGAGGCCGTAGTCGATGCCCTCACCGTTGAGCGGGTTCACGCACGCTGCGGCGTCGCCGATCACGGCCCAGTTGCGTCCGGCGATGTTGGAGACAGCGCCGCCCATGGGTAGCAAAGCCGAAGCGACGGAATGTATTTCGCTGCTCCACTGCCACTCGCTTCGGCGCTGGTCGGTGTACAAGTCGAGCAAGGGACGCAGGGCACCCGGCGCCGGGCGCTTGGACGTCGCCAGTGTCCCGACGCCGATGTTCACCTCGCCGGTGCCGAGCGGGAAGATCCAGCCGTACCCCGCCTGCAACGTGCCCTCGGTGTCCCGCAGTTCCAGATGCGAGGTGATCCACGGGTCGGCGCTGCGCGGCGTCGCGACATACGCGCGTGCCGCGACGCCGTACGCGGTGTCCCGGTGCCACTGCCGTCCCAGCTTCTTGCCGAGCGTCGAGCGAACGCCGTCGGCGATGATCAGCGTCCGGCAACGAAGAGTGCTGCGTCCCGAGGGGCCGGCGAGTACGACGGCGGCTACTCGATCACCGTCGAGTTCGACGTCGACGGCCTTGGTGCCCTCGACCATGACCGCGCCCGATTCGACGGCGCACCGGCGAATGGCGTCGTCGAGTTCGGTCCGGGGGATGGCGCTGCCGATCGGCGGGAACGACGTCCCCGGCCACTCGAGTTCGAGTTCTTGTCCGAAGCCGGACAACCGTAGTCCCTTGTTCGTCGTGTGTGACCGAACCCACTCGCCGAGGCCGAGGAGATCCAGTTCGGCCACGGCGCGCGGAGTGAGTCCATCACCACAAGTCTTGTCTCGCGGGAAGACGGCAGCGTCCACCAGCACGACGTCTCGGCCGCTGCGGGCGGCCCACGCTGCGGCCGAAGAACCCGCGGGACCTGCGCCGATGACCACAATGTCGGTTTCGTTCGGAAGCGAATCGACGACGGGGGACTGCTCTTCTACGGACACACTCACATCTTCCCAGGCTCGCGATCGCCACCGTGGCGAGGCCGTCCCGAGTGCGAACCGCTAGGTTCACTACCGTGGGAACCGAGCCGTCACTGACGACAGGAATGGGTACTGACATCGTGAGCACCGAAAAGACTGCTGCCGACGCAACCGCATCGAGCACCGTCGTTGCAGGCATCGACCTGGGCGACGAACAGCTCGCCGCAGTAGTGCGTGGTGGACTCTCCGATGTCGAGGAGTTGTTGGTCAGCGAGCTGTCCGACGGAGAAGACTTCCTCACCGAGGCCGCGCTGCATCTCGCGCGAGCTGGTGGAAAGCGCTTCCGTCCGTTGTTCACGATCCTGACCGCGCAACTCGGACCGGTGCCGAACGATCCGTCGATCATCACCGCAGCGACTGTCACCGAACTCGTTCACCTGGCGACGCTCTATCACGACGACGTCATGGACGAGGCGTCCATGCGGCGCGGAGCACCCAGCGCCAATGCCCGCTGGGGAAACAGCGTGGCGATCCTGGCCGGCGACTATCTGTTCGCGCACGCATCACGACTGGTGTCGACGCTCGGACCCGAGGCCGTTCGGATCATCGCCGAAACATTCGCCGAACTGGTCACCGGCCAGATGCGCGAGACGATCGGTGTCAAGAAGGAGCAGGATCCGGTCGAGCACTACCTCAAGGTCGTGTGGGAGAAGACCGGTTCGCTGATCGCTGCTTCGGGACGCTTCGGCGGCACCTTCTCCGGCGCCGACGCAGCTCACATCGAGCGCCTCGAGCGCCTGGGTGATGCCGTCGGCACCGCGTTCCAGATCTCCGACGACATCATCGACATCTCGTCCGTATCGGCGCAGTCCGGCAAGACGCCCGGCACCGACCTGCGCGAGGGTGTCCACACCCTGCCCGTCCTGTACGCGTTCCGCGAAGAAGGAGCCGACGCAGATCGCCTGCGGGAGCTTCTCGCGGGCCCGGTCACCGAAGATGCCCTGGTGGAAGAGGCCCTCGAACTGCTCGAGCGTTCGCCGGGCATGGTCAAGGCGAAGGCAAAGCTGGGCGAGTATGCCGTCGCGGCGAAAGCTCAGTTGGCTGAGCTCCCGCAGGGACCGGCCAACGAAGCGCTCGTGCGTCTCGTCGATTACACGATCGAACGAGTCGGCTGACACCTCGGCGAATCGGGGCTACCGGGTGGAAACCCCGACAGTCACTGGGTGGGAACCCTGATGCCCCTGTCCTTCGTTGACTGAACAGAACCGGTGCATACACCGGGGAGTTCGGGTGAGCCTTCGGCTCCAGCGAGGCAAGAGGTGAGCGGTTTGCACGGCTACGCGAACGGTGCGAAGACATTCGGCTTGTTGGTGGGGATGTCGGCGCTGATCGTCTTCATCGGCTCGCTGTTCAACAGCCCGTTCCTTCTGTGGGGATCCGTTCTGTTTGCCGTCGGCATGAATGCCTACGTGTACTTCAACAGCGACAAGCTGGCGCTTCGATCGATGCGCGCCCAGCCCATCACCGAGGTCGAGGCACCGGCGATCTACCGGATCGTGCGCGAACTCGCCACGACGGCGCACCAACCGATGCCCAGGCTGTACGTCAGCCCCACGAACGCCCCGAACGCGTTTGCCACCGGTCGTAGCCCTCGGCATGCCGCGGTGTGCGTGACCAGCGGCATCATGCAGATCCTGAACGAACGCGAACTGCGTGCCGTGCTCGGGCACGAACTCTCCCACGTCTACAACCGGGACATTTTGATCTCGTCCGTGGCCGGCGCGATGGCCAGCGTCATCTCTGGCCTGGCCAACTTCGCGATGTACGCGAGCATCTTCGGCGGCCGAGGGAACGGGCAGGGAAGCAATCCGATCGCGCTGCTGCTCGTCTCCCTGCTGGGACCGATCGCGGCAACCGTGGTCAAGCTGGCCGTTTCGCGCTCTCGCGAGTACCAGGCGGATCAATCGGGAGCCGAGCTCACCGGTGACCCGCTGGCGTTGGCGTCGGCGCTGCGCAAGCTCGAGTCGGGCGTCGCAGCCGCGCCGTTGCCGCCTGAGCCCAAGCTCGCGGCGCAGTCCCACCTGATGATCGCCAACCCCTTCAGAGCGGGCGACAAGGTCAGCAAGCTGTTCTCGACGCATCCGCCCATGGCGGACCGGATCGAGCGTTTGGAGAAGATGGCGGGGATGTAGGGGCCTTCGGCCCCTGTGAGCCTTTCTGGTCGTCGGAACTACCAAAAAGGCGCACAGGGGCGCAGCCCCTACTACCGGTAGTTCACGAACTGCAGGGCGATCCCGAAGTCCTCACCCTTGAGCAGGGAGATGACGCCCTGGAGGTCGTCGCGCTTCTTGCTGCTCACACGAAGTTCCTCACCCTGGATCTGCGCCTTGACGCCCTTGGGGCCCTCGTCGCGAATCTTCTTGGTGATCTTCTTCGCGTTCTCGCTGCTGATGCCCTGGACCAAGGTTCCGGACAGCTTGTAGATCTTTCCGGACTGCGCCGGCTCGCCGGCATCGAATGCCTTCAGCGAGATGTCGCGACGGATCAACTTCTCCTTGAACACGTCGAGGGCGGCCAGCAGTCGCTCCTCGGTGTCGGCGTTCAACGTGATCGTCTCTTCACCAGACCACTCGATCGACGCTCCCGTGTTTCGGAAGTCGAAACGCGTGGTCAACTCCTTGGCAGCCTGATGCAGGGCGTTGTCCACCTCTTGACGGTCAACCTTGCTCACCACGTCGAAGGACGAATCAGCCACTTCACACTCCCGCTTTCCGGTAGTTCACGAACATCGAGTTCCGCCCACCTTCCATACCGGTGGACACCTCGACGTTATCGGGTCGGCACCGCCCGTTACCACCCGGTTTGCAAAATGGGGGTGTGTTCGTTGTATTCTTCTCACCGCACCGAGGAAGCCGTTTTCGGCCGCCGCACGTCGCGATATACTTGCGAATGCGCCGGATCGAAGCCTGGTGCAAGCACGGCAGATTGCCCGAGCGGCCAATGGGAGCGGACTGTAAATCCGTCGGCTTATGCCTACGTAGGTTCGAATCCTACATCTGCCACACCAAGTCAGCCCCGATTCTCTTCGCGAGAGTCGGGGCTGACTTTTTTGTGCGTGTACCGAGGTCGAGCGCGCGTTGGCGACGCAGGCGCCGGCTTCGGCTCAGGGGTGTCGGGGGCTCAGGGGCCTCGGGATGGGCACCGGGGGATGGTTTCAGGGGGAGTGCAGGGTCGAGCTGGTTCCCGCAAAGCCCTCGCCAGCGGCCCCGATCGGTGCAACAATGGGCTCCGGCACCATTTTTGCCCCGATGACCAGCGGATTTGGTGCTGGCGCTCGTTCGTGTGTAATCTTTCGGAGGCTTCAAGAGAGCGGCAACGCACTCCTGAGCCACGCCCCCTTAGCTCAGTCGGTAGAGCGTTTCCATGGTAAGGAAAAGGTCAACGGTTCGATTCCGTTAGGGGGCTCGCTGGATTGTGGTGCCGTGCTTTCCGCGCGACACTCGACACCGAGGCGGTGTAGCTCAGTTGGTAGAGCAAACGACTCATAATCGTTGCGTCGCCGGTTCAAGTCCGGTCACCGCTACACAATATGCATGATCCACCCTGATTGCTCGTAATCAGATACACCCGAAAGAAGGCATCCCGTGGCCTCCTCGACCGACGTTCGGCCCAAGATCACCTTGGCCTGCGAGGTATGCAAGCACCGCAACTACATCACCAAGAAGAATCGGCGCAACGACCCCGATCGCCTGGAGCTCAAGAAGTTCTGCCCCAACTGCGGAACCCACCAGTCGCATCGCGAGTCGAAGTAGTAAGTCCTTAACAGGACGACGATTTTCGCGGAAGACCCTCTCTGGGCCTGCGTCTTCGGGTCCTAGCTAGAAGAGAGTCTCACCGCGTGACAGATTTGCAAGAGAACCAGGCAGCGGCCGAGGTCCCTACGGACCCGGCCGCTCATGCCGTCCAGATGGTCGGTCACCACTATCGTGTCGAAGACTTCTACGAGGTCGGACGCGAGAAGGTGCGCGAGTTCGCTCGCGCCGTCCAGGACGCCCATCCCGCGCACTACGACGAGTCGGCAGCCAAGGGCCTCGGATATGACGGCCTGATCGCTCCCATCACGTTCGTCGCCATCGTGGGTGCCATTGCTCAGCGACGTCTGTTCGAAGAGATCGTCACAGGCTACGACCTGAGTCAGATTCTTCAGACCGATCAGCGCTTGGTGCTGCACAAGCCCATGCAGGTAGGTGACCGACTCTTCTGCGACGTCTTCCTGGATTCGTTCAGGCAGGCCGCAGGTAGCGACATCATCGTGACCAAGAACATCATCACCGATCAGAACGACGAAGCAGTCGTCACCACGTGGACGACGCTTGTTGCTCGAACGGGTGGGGAAGTGGACGAGAACATCGCCCACGCAGTCAAGGACGTGATGATGCATGTCGCTTCGTAAATTTTCCGACGTGAGTGTCGGCGAACTTCTCCCCGAGAAGTCCGTCACCCTGACGCGTGGAAACCTCGCCAACTACGCGGGTGTTTCGGGAGATCCCAATCCGATTCACTTCAGTGACGAGGTCGCACGACTTGCCGGCTTGCCGGACGTCGTCGCGCACGGCATGCTCTCCATGGGCATCGGTGCCGGCTACGTCACCGAATGGCTGGGAGATCCGGGCGCAGTGACCGAGTACAACGTACGGTTCACGAGCCCGGTGATCGTGGCAGCCGACAAGGCTGCCGAGATCGAGTTCACCGCCAAGGTGAAGTCGATCGACGAAGAAAGCAAGACCGCAGTACTGGCAATTGTGGCCAAGTCCGAAGGTAAGAAGATCTTCGGTCGTGCCACTGCCACGGTCCGTCTAGCCTGATCGCAGGGCGGATTGTGTTTGTTCCGGGGCTTTGAAGTACACTGAGATTTCTGGGATTCCTCAGCGCTGCGCGCTGCCCTGAATGTTGCAAGACATTCACCTCGGGTAGCGCGTATGTTGTGTGATCGCAGAACGGTTGATTCAGGCAGGGTCTACCTGTCGAGGTCAACCAAAGGGGCGTAGCTCAACTGGCAGAGCAGCGGTCTCCAAAACCGCAGGTTGCAGGTTCAAGTCCTGTCGCCCCTGCCCCCGGATGCCAGCGACTGAGAGGAACGACGTGAGCGAGGAGCGCGCCAAGCGCGACGCCGACACTTCGGATGCGGAGACTTCAACGTCTGCCGATTCGACCGGTGTCGACGACACTGCAGCTGACGCGACTACGCGTTCCGATCTTTCGTTGGACAAGGACGGTGCCGAAAAGGCTCCCTCCGCATCCAGTGGGGTTTCCAACAAGCCGACCGGCAAGCGCGCTGCACGCGGCGCCTCGGTCAGCGCGTCCACCGTGAAGACTCCGGCCCGGACGGCATCCCGGACATCTTCGGCCAAGCCGACTGCAACGAACCCCGGCAAGAAGCCCAAGGCGAAGAAGGACAACATCTTCAAGCGCCTGCGCAAATTCTTCCGCGAGGTCATCGCAGAACTCCGTAAGGTCATCTGGCCGAACCGCAAGCAGATGATCACCTACACCAGCGTCGTGCTGACGTTCGTGGTCTTCATGGTCGCTTTCATCAGCGGCGTCGATATCGCTGTGATCAAGGGTGTCACCTGGCTGTTCGGCTGATCGCCGTAGCAGTCGGGCGTCTTTGCCTGCGAGCGCGACAAGACCCGACCCGGGTCCGAGTAACGAGAGGAAGCGAGTGCCCCAGTGAGCACCCCCGAGAACGACACGAATGAGGCTTTGGCCGAAGAGCGTGTTTCTGCCGAGGCGGCAGCCGAAGTAGACGTCGTGGTTGCCGAAGGCACCGATGCAGACGTTGCCGAAGGCACTGATGCAGACGCTGCAGCGACCGAGGACGTCATCTCCGACGATGCCGAGAACTCCGACGAGGCCGCTCCCGCCGCCGAGCTCGAGGTCGAGGATCCCGTTGCCGAACTCAAGGCTGCGCTGCGCCGCGCCCCGGGTGACTGGTACGTCATCCACTCGTACGCCGGTTACGAGAACAAGGTCAAGACCAACCTCGAGACTCGCGTTCAGAACCTCGATGTCGGCGACTACATCTTCCAGGTGGAAGTTCCCACCGAAGAGGTCACCGAGATCAAGAACGGCCAGCGCAAGCAGGTCAACCGCAAGGTTCTGCCCGGATACATCCTCGTTCGCATGGAGCTCAACGACGAGTCGTGGGGCGCCGTGCGCAACACGCCTGGTGTCACCGGTTTTGTCGGTGCCACGTCGCGTCCCTCGCCGCTGACCCTCAACGAGGTCGTCAAGTTCCTGCTCCCGCAGCAGGAGCAGAAGAAGCAGCAGGCTGCAGCGGCCGCCGTCGCAGCAGGCGAGGCACCGTCCGAGTCCTTCGGCAAGCCCCTCATCGAGGTCGACTTCGAGGTCGGCGAGTCGGTCACCGTCATGGACGGCCCGTTCGCAACCCTTCCGGCCAGCATCAGCGAGGTCAACGGCGAGCAGCAGAAGCTCAAGGTTCTCGTGTCGATCTTCGGTCGTGAAACCCCGGTTGAGCTCAACTTCAACCAGGTCGCGAAGATCTGACCACCCCAAAACTTGCAATTTGTTCGACGCAAGACACACACCCAAGCTAGAAACTAGGAACTAGAGATGCCCCCAAAGAAGAAGAAGCTCGCCGGGCTCATCAAGCTGCAGATCCAGGCAGGTCAGGCTAACCCTGCACCTCCCGTGGGTCCCGCGCTCGGTCAGCACGGCGTGAACATCATGGAGTTCTGCAAGGCCTACAACGCGGCGACTGAGTCCCAGCGCGGCAACGTTGTGCCGGTCGAGATCTCGGTCTACGAAGACCGGACCTTCGATTTCAAGCTGAAGACCCCTCCCGCCGCCAAGCTGCTCCTCAAGGCAGCCGGCGTCGCCAAGGGCTCCGGCGAACCGCACAAGACCAAGGTTGCCTCGGTGACCATGGATCAGGTGCGCGAAATCGCGAAGACCAAGGCTGAAGACCTCAATGCCAATGACATCGAGCAGGCCGCGAAGATCATCGCCGGCACCGCTCGTTCCATGGGCATCACGGTCCAGGGCTGATAGTCCGCTCCACAGCATTACGTGGGAGGGCCGGCCAGGCCCCGACCACAACTGAACCATTCACCACTGCACAGGTAATTCGCTGCAGTGACAAGTAAGGACAGAACAAATGGCAAAGCGCAGCAAGGCGTACCTCGCCGCCGCTGAGAAGATCGACGCAGACAAGCTCTACAGCCCGCTTCAGGCTGCAAAGCTCGCCAAGGAGACGTCGTCCACCAAGATGGATGCAACCGTTGAGGTTGCAGTTCGTCTGGGCGTCGACCCCCGTAAGGCTGACCAGATGGTCCGCGGAACGGTCAACCTGCCCCACGGCACCGGTAAGACCGCTCGCGTCATCGTGTTCGCTGTTGGCGAGAAGGCAGCAGAAGCCGAGGCTGCAGGCGCTGACGTAGTCGGTGCAGAAGACCTGATCGAGCGCATCCAGGGTGGATGGGTCGATTTCGACGCCGCAATCGCGACTCCTGATCAGATGGCCAAGGTCGGCCGCATCGCCCGTGTCCTCGGACCGCGTGGCCTGATGCCGAACCCGAAGACGGGCACCGTCACGGCGGATGTCACCAAGGCTGTCAACGACATCAAGGGCGGAAAGATCAACTTCCGCGTCGACAAGCAGGCCAACCTGCACTTCGTCATCGGCAAGGCATCGTTCGACGATGAGAAGCTGGTGGAGAACTACGGCGCAGCCCTGGACGAGATCCTGCGTGCGAAGCCCTCGTCGGCCAAGGGTCGCTACGTGAAGAAGATCACGGTCTCGACCACCACCGGTCCGGGCATCCCGGTGGATCCGAACCGTACTCGCAACCTCCTCGAGGATGCTGCAGACGCGTAAGCAGTCCGCATACGAACAAGAAGGCCGGCAGGGATCACTCCCTGCCGGCCTTCTTGTCTGTGTCGGGAGGGCCTGCCTCTGCCGGTGGTATCGGTCCAACGGTGGTATCGATCCAACGGTGGCATCATCGGGGTATGCACGAAGCGTTCCAGTTCCTCGGAAACTTTTGGTGGCTGATCTTCGTTTTCGGCGGCACCATCGGTGGGGCGCTGAAGGGTGTCGCGGTTGCCAACGAAAGGCGGATCGAGCGCCGGCAAGAGCGCTTCCGGCTCAAGCAGCAGACCAAGGTCGCCATCGCGCAAGCCAACGCACAACATCACGCCGACGAAGAAACACAGCGCCGAGAGCTGGCCAAGGCAATCGAGCAGCACGATGCGGTCGACGCCCGATGGTTCGCGTACGAGCTCGATCCGGTCACACTGCTCGACACCCCGATGATGACGGACATGCGCGAGCCTTTGACCGCCGATTTTCATCGAGCCAAATATCGTGCCGATCTGCTTCGCCCAGGCAATCCGGAGACGATGATCGGCAACCAGCAGGCACAAACCGAGTACCGCGAGGCGGTGCACGCTTACTCGATCGCCTTCGAAATCGCGGAAGCTGAGGCGAAGCGCCGCCGACGGAGCGGATTCACCCTCGACGAACAAGAACGCCTGGTAAGGGCGCAACGTCTGCTGCGACTGGCCATGGACGAGGGCGCGACGCCACAGGAACGTCAGAGTGCGTACCGGAAGGCCCACAAGGAACTCGATGGATTGCTGGTGTTGCCGGACCGAGCTCGGGCAGCAATCGAACACAAGATCGCCAGGGCTATCGGTGCTTGAAGGAATCGGGTGCGTGACGAACCCGATTTGGTTGTGCAGCGAGCAGTCAGGTAGTCTTCGAGGCGGAGTTCAGTGCTGGATATGAACTTCACCCCAAAATCATGTTCTACCCAAGACCGTTGGTGATTGCACTCAGTGATGGGTGTGGTTGAAAGTCCGGGAGTGCCCGGCGGCCCACGTAGGTGAACGAGGTAGGGGGATAGCTTGATGTAGTGGTTCTACAGTTTGCCTGGTTATGCACTGCCTCGCTTTGCATCGTTACGCTGATTCGTAAGCCTCTTCTTCATGTTTCCTCTGTACGCCCCGTGCGCTTGCGCCGGGGCGTTTTGCATGTCGCGGACTGTGTCTTCTCGGGTTCACCCCGATGAGGTGCAGCGGTTCCTGAGTGGGACAACGACTGTCACGAGAGGAGGCGAAGTATGGCAAAGCCTGAGAAGGTTTCCGCAGTTGCGGAAATCACCGAGCAGTTCAAGGGTTCGACCGCCGCTGTGGTCACGGAATACCGTGGCCTTTCGGTTGGCAACATCACGACACTGCGACGCGCTCTCGGAGAAGGTGCCACCTACTCCGTCGCCAAGAACACCCTGGTCAAGCGTGCCGCCGCAGAGGCTGGCATCGAGGGCCTTGATGACCTGTTCGTTGGTCCGACCGCCATTGCATTCATCAAGGGCGAACCGGTCGACGCTGCGAAGGCTCTGAAGAACTTCGCTAAGGACAACAAGGCGCTCATCATCAAGGGCGGCTACATGGACGGCGCTGCGCTGTCCGTGGAAGAGGTCAACAAGATCGCGGATCTCGAATCCCGCGAAATCCTGTTGGCAAAGCTTGCCGGCGCGATGAAGGGCAACTTGGCAAAGGCCGCAGGCCTGTTCAATGCTCCCGCTTCGCAGATGGCCCGTCTGGCCGCTGCCCTGCAGGAGAAGAAGGCTGCAGAAGGCGGAGCCGCAGAGGCCCCCGCAGAGGCTGCCACCGAGGCTCCGGCCGAGGCCGAAGCCGAAAGCTGATCCGCACCCGCGCATCACTGCTATAACCCCGCCCGGTCGCGGATCAGCGACATGGGACTTACAGGAAGGACCGCCACAATGGCGAAGCTCAGCACCGAAGAGTTGTTGGACCAGTTCAAGGAGCTCACCCTCCTCGAGCTCTCGGAGTTCGTTAAGGCATTCGAGGAGACCTTCGAGGTCACCGCTGCTGCTCCCGTCGCCGTCGCCGCTGCAGGCGCACCGGCTGCCGGCGCAGAAGCTGCTGAAGAGCAGGACGAGTTCGACGTCGTCCTCGAGTCGGCTGGCGACAAGAAGATCCAGGTCATCAAGGTCGTCCGTGAGGTCGTTTCCGGCCTCGGCCTGAAGGAAGCCAAGGATCTCGTCGAGAGCGCTCCGAAGGCCATCCTCGAGAAGGTTGCCAAGGACGCCGCAGAGGCTGCCAAGGAAAAGCTCGAAGCTGCCGGCGCAAAGATCGTCATCAAGTAAGACGGTTTTCCCGCTGCTCTTCGCGAGTAGTAACGAAGAGGGCCACTCCCCACGGGGAGTGGCCCTCTTTTTTGAACTTTTTTCGCGGGTGATATGCCGGAATTCATGCAGGTGGGAGGGGTGTCCGAACTAGGCTGTGATCTGAATTATGCTTCTTCCCTACTCGTTAGTAGTATTCGCAGTCACGGGTACCACTCCCATGCGATAGAGTGACCCAACCCACACGGGTGCATGCATGCAACGGACGTCGCGGAGGTAATGGTGGGAGTCGAGGTAGCGGTACAAGGACTGACAAAGTCTTTCGGGTCGCAGAGGATTTGGCAGGACGTGTCGTTGACACTTCCCGCGGGTGAGGTCAGCGCACTGCTCGGGCCTTCGGGTACCGGTAAGTCGGTGTTCCTGAAGTCCCTGATCGGACTGCTCCGCCCTGAACAAGGCTCCATCGTCATCGACGGCACGGACATCCTGCAGTGCTCCTCCAAGGAGCTCTACGAGATCCGCAAACTGTTCGGCGTTCTCTTCCAGGACGGCGCACTGTTCGGCTCGATGAACTTGTACGACAACATCGCCTTCCCGCTTCGTGAGCACACCAAGAAGTCGGAATCCGATATCCGCAAGATCGTGATGGAGAAGTTGGACCTCACGGGTCTGGTCGGCGCCGAGGACAAGCTTCCCGGTGAGATCTCCGGCGGTATGCGCAAGCGTGCCGGTCTGGCGCGTGCACTCGTTCTCGATCCCGAGATCATCCTCGTCGACGAGCCCGACTCCGGTCTGGATCCGGTGCGTACGACGTACATCAGCCAAACGCTGATCGACATCAACGCCCAGTCGGACGCGACGATTCTGATCGTCTCGCACAACATCAACCTCGCACGCACGGTGCCGGACAACATCGGCATGCTCTTCCGTCGTCAGTTGGTGATGTTCGGTCCTCGCGAGGTGCTGCTCACCTCGGACGAGCCCGTCGTCAAGCAGTTCCTCAACGGAACGATGATCGGTCCGATCGGTATGTCGGAGGAGAAGGACGAGGCTCAGATGGCGCACGAGCAGGCGCTCGTCGACGCCGGTCACCACGCCGGTGGTGTCGACGACGTCGAGGGCATCGTGCCGCAGATGAAGGCCACCCCCGGAAACCCGGAGCGTCAGGCTGTTCGTCGTCGCCAGGAGCGCGTCCGCCAGATCATGCACACCCTCCCAGCTAACGCTCAGGCGGCAATTCAGGACAGCCTTGACGAGGTTGACGGAACTGGGCAGTACGCTCCCCAGTACGCCGACGCGAGCGGCTATCAGGGGGAGTGGAACGACAACTCGCAAGACACGCAGGTCATTCCTGCATACGAGGGCGATCCCTACGGAAACACGACACACGGGCAAGGGTAGGCATATCGGATGGGGGTTACCCGCAACTCGGTTCTGAGTCCGGTCAACGGAGCATTAACTCAGGCCGGAAACATCGTCGAACTGTTTGTCGACGTCGTCAGGAATACGTTCCGGCGTCCATTTCAGTTCCGTGAGTTCATCGAGCAGGCCTGGTTCATCGCCAGCGTGACAATTTTGCCGACGGCATTGGTAGCCATTCCTTTCGGCGCCGTCGTCTCACTGCAGACCGGTTCGCTGATCAAGCAGTTGGGCGCAGAATCGTTCACCGGCGCTGCCAGCGTCCTGGCGGTGATCCAGCAGGGTAGCCCTCTGGTGACAGCATTGTTGGTCGCCGGTGCGGCCGGATCGGCCGTGACGGCCGACCTCGGTTCTCGAACCATTCGCGAAGAGATCGACGCGATGGAAGTCCTCGGAATCAATCCGATTCAGCGCCTGGTGGTTCCGCGTGTACTCGCGATGGTGCTGATCGCTGTTCTGCTCAACGGACTGGTGTCCGTCGTCGGTATCGCGGGTGGTTACTTCTTCAACGTGATCCTGCAGGGCGGTAACCCCGGTGCCTACATCTCGTCGTTCTCAGCTTTTGCGCAGCTACCGGACATTTGGAGCGGTGAGATCAAAGCCGCGGTGTTCGGTGTCATCGCTGGTGTGATCTCCGCGTACAAGGGACTCCACCCGTCCGGTGGCCCGAAGGGCGTCGGTGAGGCGGTGAACCAGGCCGTCGTCATCACGTTCCTGCTGTTGTTCTTCGCCAATCTGATTCTGACGATGGTGTACCTCCAGATCGTGCCGGCGAAGGGATCTTGACCTAAATGACCATCGCACGAGGCCGCGGCGATCAGTTCCTGCTGAAGAGTCGCAAAGTAGCCAGAATTCCAGTGAACGCGTTGGACCGCGCGGGCGAGCAGATGTCGTTCTACGCGCGCGCCATCGCATGGACCCCGCGCACCTTGCATCGGTACCGGAAGGAGACGCTTCGACTACTCGCCGAAGTGACCTTCGGTAGCGGTGCGCTCGCAGTGATCGGCGGAACCATCGGCGTCATCGCGATGATGTCCGGATTCACGGGTGTCGTCGTCGGCCTCCAGGGCTTCGCCGCTCTGGAGCAGTTGGGTAGCTCGGTCCTGACCGGCTTCCTCTCCGCATACGTCAACACCCGAGAGATCGCTCCGATCGTTGCGGCTCTTGCGCTCTCGGCCACGGTTGGTTGTGGCTTCACCGCCCAACTCGGTGCCATGCGAATCTCCGAAGAGATCGACGCGCTCGAGGTCATGGCAGTTCCGTCGGTGCCGTTCCTGGTCACGACGCGCATGATCGCCGGCTTCGTCGCCGTCATTCCGCTGTACATCGTGGGTCTACTCGCGGCGTACCTCGCCTCGAGAGTGATCAGCACGGTCTTCAACGGGCAGTCGACGGGTTCCTACGACCACTACTTCAACCTGTTCCTGCCACCGCAGGACGTGCTGTATTCGTTTGCGAAAGTCCTGGTATTCGCCTTCGTGCTGATCCTGATCCACTGCTACTACGGGTTCCATGCCTCAGGTGGTCCCGCAGGTGTCGGCGTGGCCGTCGGCCGCGCTGTTCGCGCCGCAATCGTGACGATCGCCGTTCTCGACTTCTTCCTCAGCCTCGCAATCTGGGGCACCACGACGACAGTGAGGGTGGCCGGATGATCGAGGCTCCGTCAGTCCTGCGCCGCCGTGTGCTCGGACTCGTGTTCTTCGTGGTGTTGGCATTGTTCCTGGCCTTCACCATCGGAACCTTCAACAAGACGTTCAAGGACGTCGTGAAGATCGACCTCGTGACCGACACAGTCGGAAATGCGTTGCCACCCAACGCGGACGTCAAGGTCCGTGGGCTGCTGGTCGGCGAGGTGCGATCCGCGTCGACGAAAGACGGCCAGGTCACCTCGGTCCTCGCGATCGAGCCGGACAAGGCTGATCTCATTCCGTCCAACGTCACGGCGCGTCTGCTCCCGAAGACGCTTTTCGGTGAGCGCTACGTCTCCCTGATCATTCCGGAGGGAACCACCGCGACCCCGATTTCCGCGGGAACGGTGATCCACCAGGACAAGAGCGGCAATGCTGTCGAGGTCGGCGACGTTCTGGACGGACTGCTCCCACTTCTGCAGGCGATTCCGCCGCAGGATCTGGCGAACACTCTCGGTTCTCTCGCGCAGGGTCTGACGGGACGCGGCGCCGAGCTCGGTCTGACGGTCGATCGTCTCGAGGAGATCTTCCGCGGCGTCAATACCGAACTGCCCGCGGTGCAAGAGGATCTGCGCAAGTTCGCGGACTTCTCCCAGACGTACTCGGACGCTGCGCCCGATCTGATCAACGCTCTCGACAATCTGCGGACCACGGGTAACACGGTGGTGCAGAAGCAGGACCAGTTGCGGACACTGCTGGCGTCGCTCACCGTGACATCGTCGGACACCGCAGCCTTCCTCGAAGCGAACTCGTCCTCGATCATCACGCTCGCTGCGGATTCGAAGGAAGCTCTCCAGCTTCTGGCCCAGTACTCTCCGACCTTCGGGTGCACGTTCAAGGGCTTCTCGGACACCGCTCCGGAAGCTGCCAAGATCCTGTCCACCGACGCGCCCAATCCTGGTGTGCGTGCGAGTATTCAGATCGTGAACCCCAAGGGTCGCTACCTGCCCAACCAAGACGAGCCACGGCTCGTCGACAACCGCGGCCCGGTTTGCTACGACAACGTCACCGAGCCCGGTCGTCCGTTCCCGCAGTACCCCGGCGGTTCGTACGGTGACGGTTCCTACCAGGTTCCTTCCCGCAATCCAGGTCCCGCCACCATGGAATTCCTGCCTGCACCCGAGGGCTCCGGACCTCAGTTGTTCTCGACCAACAACAGCGGTCCGGCTCAGCAGGCCGGCTACGCGGGCTCGAAACTCGAAGAGGATACGTTGAAGGTGATCTACGGACAGGCCAACGGTGTTGCGCCGGACGATGTTCCGGCGTGGACCACGATGGTCAGCGCTCCGGCATTCGCAGGTGCGGAGGTGAGCGTCCAATGAGAGGACTCGCAGCTCCGCTGACAAAGCTCATCATCTTCGTTGTGGTGACGGTCCTGGCGACAGGACTGCTGGCAGCCAGTATCGCCAACCTCGGCGGCGGTGGCGGCACCAAGTTCAACGCCGTCTTCTCCGACGTCACTTCGTTGAACGAGGGCGACGAGGTTCGCATTGCCGGTGTTCGTGTCGGCCAGGTCGAGAAGATTGCCATCGTCAACGACAACCAGGCCGAGGTCCAGTTCTCGGTATCCGACCGTGATTGGTTGCCGGCCAGTTCCATCGCCACCATCCGGTTCCGCAACCTGGTGGGGCAGCGGTACATCTCGCTCTCGCAAGGTGAAGGCAGCCAAGGCAAGAAGATCACCGGCGGCGATACCCTGCCGCTGTCTCAGACGCGCCCGGCAGTCAACCTCACGACACTCTTCAACGGCTTCAAGCCGCTGTTCACCACCCTGAGCGCGGACGACGTCAACAAGCTGTCGTACCAGATCATCCAGGTGTTCCAAGGCGAATCGGGCACCATCAGTGAGCTCGTGCGCAACACCGCGAGCCTGACCAACACCGTCGCGGACAAGGACGCGGTCATCGGCGCGGTGATCAAGAACCTCAACGACGTTCTCGACACCGTCAACGCGAACGACAAGAACCTCGATTCACTGATCGTCAACACCCAGCAACTCGTCACCGGGTTGGCCAACGAGCGTGGGGTGGTCGGTTCGGCCGTCACCTCACTCGCCGGCCTGACCGACGCGACGGCAGACCTGCTCGAGCCGACGCGGCCGTCGATTCAGGGCTCGATCACGGCGCTCAACACACTGGCGACCACACTCAATCGTCGGAGTGACGACGTCAACGCGGTGCTCGAGACCTTGCCGGTCAAGCTCGAGAAGCTCGCACGCGTAGCGAGCTACGGTTCCTGGTTCCAGTTCTATCTGTGCGGAATCGACATCGTTGCCGGTCCAGGACAGTCTGCGTCGCTGAATCTGCCCACCGGCCTGCCGACGGTCAATCAGCCGATTTACACCAACGCGGCCACGCGATGCACTCAAGACGGTATGAGGGAGTTGCAAGGTCGATGAGTAAACGTCGCAGTCCGGCAATGGCCGGAGCCATCGGTATCTTCGTGGTGCTGCTGGCCACTTTGTCCGCGTTCTTCCTCGATTCGCTTCCGTTCGTGGGAGCAGGCTCGTCCTACTCCGCCGAGTTCTCCGAAGCCGCGGGTCTCAAGCCTGGTAACGAGGTTCGTATCGCCGGCGTGAAGGTCGGCAAGGTCACTTCCGTCGATCTCGACGGTGACCGTGTTCTCGTCGACTTCAAGGTCAGTGACGCGTGGGTGGGAGATCAAACCTCTGCGTCCATTCAGATCAAGACCATTCTGGGACAGAAGTACCTCGCACTAGATCCGCGCGGAACCGACAACCTCGATCCCAAGGATCGGATTCCGCTCGAGCGCACCACCTCTCCGTACGACGTCGTTCAGGCCTTCTCGGCCGCGGCGGACACCGTCGGCGACATCGACACCGACCAGTTGGCGAAGAGCATGGAGACGTTGTCCCAGGCATTCTCCGAGACACCTGGCGATGTCCGCGCTTCGCTCGACGGTGTCAGTCGGCTGTCGCAGACGATCGCGAGCCGCGATCAGGACTTGCAGAAGCTCTTCGCCGCCACCGGGAAGACGTCGCAGATTCTTGCTGACCGCAACAAGGAATTCACCCAGCTGATCCGAGACGGTGGACTACTGGTGCAGGAGCTCAACAATCGCCAGCAAGCGATTTCGCAGCTGCTCACCGGAACTCAGCGCGTCTCTCAGCAGCTCACCGGTCTCGTTCGTGACAACGAGGCGGCAATCGGGCCGGCGCTGACGCAGCTCAACGGCGTCATCGACATCCTGAAGGCAAACAACGAGAACCTGGACAAGGCACTGAAGCTCTACGAACCCTTCATTCGCTTGTATGCCAACGTGGTCGGCAACGGCCGTTGGTTCGACCAGGTCGTCGTGAACCTCCTTCCGCCGGGTCTGCCGGACATTCCGGGCTACCGTGACCCCGTTCGTACGTTGGGAGGCAACTGATGGCTGATACTGCCGAAGCCGGAAGCGGCTCCAAGAAGCGCTCGGTCGCGATCATCGCCGCTGTTCTGATCGGGTTACTCGTAATCGGTGGCGCGCTGTGGTGGGTGTTCACTCGCGCCGGTACCACCAAGATCACCGCCTACTTCGACAAGTCGGTGGGTATCTACGACGGTTCCGACGTTCGTGTTCTCGGTGTCAAGGTCGGCACCGTCGAATCCGTCGAACCCCAGGGAGATCAGGTCAAGGTCGAGCTGCGTGTCGATCGTGGGATCGACATTCCCGCGGGTGCCAGTGCCGCTCAGATCACGCCGTCGGTGGTTGCCGACCGCTACATCCAGCTGACACCGGTCTTCACCGGCGGCGACAAGATGGCCAGCGGTGCAGTAATTCCGATCGAGAAGACGGCGACGCCCGTCGAGGTCGACCAGTTGTACTCCAGCATCGACGAACTCGCGTCGGCTCTCGGTCCTGAAGGTGCCAACAAGAACGGAGCACTGTCCGATTTCGTCGAGACAGGTGCGGCCAACCTGGAGGGCAACGGTGAAGCGTTGGGAGACAGCATCACCAACCTCTCGGATGCCGCACGGACGCTCAATGATTCGCGTGACAACATCTCGCTCACCATCAAGAACCTGGATACTTTTGTGGGCGCTCTCGCGGCCAACGATCAGCAGGTGCGCCAGTTCAACACGCAGTTGTCGGACCTGACCGGATTCCTGGCAGGTGAGCGCGACGATCTCGGTGCCGCTCTGAACCAGCTCTCGATTGCGCTCGGCGACGTCGCGAAGTTCGTGGCCGACAACCGCGATCAACTGGTCCAGACAACCGAAGGTCTCGTCGAACCGACACAGACATTGGCGAACAACAAGGAAGCACTGGCCAACACGCTCACCATGCTTCCGCTGGCGATCTCCAACTTGGTCAACTCGTACGACGCCGAATCAGGTGTGCTGGCTTCACGTCTGGCGTTCCCTGATCTTCAGAACCCGGCCGGCGTGCTCTGCAAGTTGATGGACCTCGGCAAGCTGTTGCCCGGTGATCCGCGGTTCGAGGCATTGGGAAGGCAGATGCAACCGGCTATCGACCAGTGCGCAAACGTCGCTGCGATGACCGACGCAGCCAATCAGGCTGCAGGCCTGAACCTTCCCTTCGGCATCCTTGCCGGTTCCGAACGACAGATGCAGGTAGTTCCGGGCACTGTGCCCGGCGTCGTGTCACCGCGACTGACCAGTGGAAACGGGGAGGGCGAGTGAAGCGTTCGTTGATAGTCGGCGCCGGATTGTGCGCCGTCCTGATCTCGGCAACCGCCTGCTCGTCCGAGGGGATCTACGCTGTCCCGCTTCCCGGCGGTCCTGATGTGGGTTCCGATCCGATGCACTTGACCATTCAGTTCGACGACGTGCTCGACTTGGTTCCGCAGTCCGCTGTGAAGGTCGACGGCGTTCCCGTCGGTCGAGTCGACGACGTGTCGGTCGGACCGGACGGATGGACCGCGGACGTCGGAATCATCCTCGACTCGTCGGTTGATCTGCCCGCCAACGCAATTGCCGCGGTCGAGCAGACCAACCTGCTCGGCGAGAAGTTCATCCAGCTGTCGGCCCCGCCGTCCGGACCGGACTCTGCGAAGCTGGCCGACGGTGACCTCATTCCGCTGGATCGCACTCGCCACGCCACGGAGATCGAGCAGGTTCTCGGCGCATTGTCGCTGCTGCTCAACGGCGGCGGTGTGGGCCAGTTGCAGCCCATCGTCGAAGAACTCGGTGCCGCGTTCGACGGTCGCGAAGGCAAGACGAGAAGTCTTCTGGAGCAGGCGAACACACTCATCGGTGGACTCAACGAGCAGCGTGACGACATCACACGCGCCCTCGACGGCCTGGATGTGCTCTCGACTCGCGTCAACGATCAGAACGAGAAGATCGGGAAGATTCTCGAGGAACTCCCCGTTGCGACACAGGTTCTCAACGAGCAGCGTCCGCAGCTGACGCAGATGCTCGCTCAGGTGGATCGACTCGGAACAGTGGGAACCGACGTCCTCACACAGTCCAAGGACGATCTGATCGCTGATCTTCAGGCTCTGCGTCCGACGCTGCAGGCGCTCGCAGACTCCGGTGACGACTTCGTGGGGGCACTTCCGTTCCTTCCGACGTTCCCGTTCCCGGACGGTGTCGAGAAGATTGCACAGGGTGGTTCCGTCAACCTCTTCCTGAGTGTCGACCTGCAGATCGGCAATACACTCTCGGGTCTCGGTGTCGGGCAGGGAGAACCGGAATACCGCCAGCCCAAGTTCGGCAATCCCAAGCCGGTGGTCGACCCCTCCAACCCGTACTACAACGGCAACGGGCCGCGACCGGGGTGGCCGACAGTGTCACTGCTGCCGATCGCTCCGATCCTGCCGCAGGTTCCCGTTGTCGCCGGCCTTCCCGCCACAACAGCGGGTGACCCGGCAACGCCGGCGCCCGCGGCGAACCCACTCAACCCCATCCAGGGAATGCTGGAACAGTTCGGAATCGGCGGTGATGGACAGTGAGATCAGCTCTGGTCAGATGGCAGCTCGTCGGCTTTGTCGTGGTTGCGCTCCTGGGTCTCATCTACGTCGGCGCCAAGTACGTGCGCCTGGACAACCTCATGGGGTTCGGTCAGTACACGGTCAAGACCGAATTGGCCACGTCCGGTGGAATTTTCACCAACGCCGAGGTGACGTATCGCGGCGTGCCGGTCGGGCGAGTGGGCGACATGTCGTTGACCGAGGACGGAATTCAGGTCGACCTGAAGATCGACAACAGTGCTCCGGAGATTCCCGCGTCGGCCCGTGCCGTCGTGGCCAACCGCTCCGCCATCGGTGAGCAGTACGTCGACCTTCAGCCCGATACCGACCAGGGACCGTTTCTCGAGGACGGCTCGGTGATCGCGGTGGGGGACACCACAACTCCGATCCCGATCGAGGATGTGCTGACCAGTGCCAACGGCTTGGTCAAGTCCGTGCCCGTCGACGCGCTCCACACCGTCGCCGTCGAACTCGGTGCAGCGTTCAACGGGAAGGGCGAGGACATTCAGGTCCTGGCCGATTCGCTGTCCGGTCTCTCGCAGTCCGGGCTCGACACTCTGCCTCAGACGCTCGCGCTGATTCGGAACAGTGAGACGGTACTGACGACGCAGTCGGATCAGTCCTCCGCGATCAAGCAGTTCAGTACCGATCTCGATGCTGTCACGGCGCAGTTGCGGACCAGTGATCCGGACATCCGTCGCTTGATCGACAACGGCATCCCGGCCAGCGATCAGATCGGTGCCCTCATCAACGAGGCGGGCCCGAGCCTGACGACTGACCTGACCAATCTTGCCGCGACCACCAAGACGCTTGCGCCGCGAACGATCGCGCTGCAGCCGTTCCTGATCTTCCTTCCCGGTCTGGCCGCTGCCGCACCGACGGTTGCTCCCGGCGACGGAACGGTCCATCAGGGCTTGGTGCTGGAGACCAACAATCCGCTCTCGTGCACGGTGGGTTACGAAGGCACCATGGCGATCCTGGACGAGATGAAGCGTCAGAATCCCAATTTCGACGACACCCAGCAGGACTTCCCGCTCAACACCGCCGCGTCGTGTGAGACGCCGCTGGGCAGCGAGACGGGCGTCCGCAGTGCCAACCGCGTGGTGTACGCCGATCCCGACACGATCCAGCCTTGGGACTTCAAGCCGAAGGTCGATCCGGACAAGTTGAACCTCAACCCGATCGCGACGCAGTTGGCGCCGTTGCTCGGAGTGACACCGAAGTAGACCGATCCGAATGTGGTCGAGTTTGTGCAGTTCAGGCTACTGAGTTGTGGCAGTTGACGATTCGCGGCCAGAGGCTGGGCAAAACAGGTAAGTAGGGTAGTGAGTGTGATTCAGAGAAACAGTTCCCCGCAGTCCGGCGGGCCCGAGCAAGTCGAATCGGGAGCGCCGACAACCGGTAGACCGAAGGGGCTGACAGCGTCTCTGATTGCGGTCGGTGTCCTGCTTCTGGCGGCCGTGGTTGTGCTCGGTGTGTTCGGCGTCCCGTACGTTCGGGCGCTCACCACCGACCGCACCACCGCCGAGATGCGTGACGACGCGCTTATCGGTGCGCAGCAAGTCGCGATCAACCTCAACAACGCGGATTCGGCCAATCTCGACCAGTCGATCGAGAACATGCGTTCTTCGGTGACCGGTGACGAGATGACGACGTATCTGCAGACCGTTCAGGATTCCATCACCGACGAGTTGCGTAACTCGGGCTCGAAGGCTGACACCGAAGTCGTTCAGTCCGCGCTGACCGAGCTCAATACCGATGACCGGACCGCCACGGCACTGGTCGTCGTTCGAGTCACCACGACCCAGGGCAACCAGTTCGTCAAGAATCAGCTCGGCATGCGGCTGGGCATGGTCGAGGTCGACGGGGTCTGGAAGGCTCAGTCGGCTGATCCGATCGGCTCTCGGCTCGATCTCGGCTCCGGCACCCTGCCGGCCACCGACGGCTCCACGCCTGCTCCTGACGCAACGCCCGCACCCGGTTCGGGGACCGAGGCACCTGCCTCCGGTGCTTCCGCACCGACAACCGAGGGTGGTGATTCCGGTGGCCAGTAGTTCGTCGAACCTGCACACCGACATCCCTCGAAGGAGAAGCGCGTAATGCCACCCAAACGTCGTACCGGCGGACCGTCCTCCCCGCAGAACCGTCGGCCGAAGATCGCGGGAAGCGCTCGCTCGCTCAACGTCCCCGCGGGGACGTCCGATTCGGATCCGGTCGAGCCCACGATCGAACAGCCGGAAGAAGAAACACAGGAGGCTGTGAAGCCGGAGGTTTCGAAGCCGGAGGTTGCGAAGCCGGAGGTTGCGAAGCCGGAGGTTGCGAAGCCGACGCTCACGAAGGCCGAGTCCGGAGACATCGAGCCGCCGAAGACGGAAACCGACGCTCCGGAATCCACACCGGGCCCCGATCTGACCAAACCGGCGAAAACCGTCGCAGACGAGCCCAAGGCCCCTGCTACCCCGGAGACGGGCGCGGGGGAGTCGGCGACAACACCTACACAATCCAAGGCCGGTTGGCGCCTGGTCGCGATCCTGGGGGCCGCAGCGGTCATCGTCGCGATCCTCGCCGGCATCGCCTTCTTCGAAGTCGGCGCGAAGACGGACGACATCGCCTGGGTGGACGAAGGCGCCACGGCTGAAGTTCTTCGTGTGACGCCGTCTGCGTTGGCTGCAGTCTTCACGTTTTCTCCCGACACCTTCGACGCCGATTTCGACAAGGGTGTCCAGGGCCTGAACCAGTCGATGCGCGATCAGCTGACGCAGTACAAGGACACGCAGAAGGCCGGCGTCGAACAAACCCAGACGGCAACGACCGCTGATGTCCCGCTGATCGGGATCACACGGCTCGAGAAGGACCGGGCGCAGTTGCTCGCCCAACTGAACGTCAGCTCGACGCAGAACGGCGTGGCGGCAGACTCTCGCTCCGGAATGGTCATCGTGAGTCTGGAGAAGCAGGATGGAAACTGGCTGATCTCGGAGATTCGCGACCAGTAGCTCGGAGATTCGCGACCAGTAGCACCTGCGCACCAGCGCGAAGATCTGGATCGACGCACGATGTCGGTCCAGATTTTTCGTATGTGACGCCGTTGCTGGCTACACTCCCGGTGGCAGTGTTCGAATGCGCGTCACGAATGTTCGAATGCTGCGACACGCGCTCTCGCCCTTGACGGAGCGGTCCGCAAGGTCCACTCTGATCGGTGAACATGCACGGACGAGTGATCGGCAGTCTCACGTCAGTATCTGAATTCGACCCTCAGTTACACCCGACTCGACATTTCCAGAGTAAGGGTGTACTTTTGGACGTTGCGCT
The DNA here is from genome assembly GCF_001942025.1 of Rhodococcus sp. YL-1. Lineage (NCBI taxonomy): Bacteria > Bacillati > Actinomycetota > Actinomycetes > Mycobacteriales > Nocardiaceae > Rhodococcus > Rhodococcus sp. YL-1. The sequence continues at coordinate 1,815,174 of NZ_CP017299.1, forward strand.
GGCTGCCTCCTGTCCACCCCTCGTCTCAACCGCTGCGAAGTCAAGTACTTCTTGCTTTCTGCGACGGGTTTCGTTCGGGTTGTAACCAGCGAAATTCGAAGCAGATACAGCGGCGGTCGCAACAGCACGGAGCGGCCCGCGTGAGGTGCTGGAAGGACGCATCTTGGCAGTCTCTAGCCAGACCAAGGCAGTTTCCGGAATCCCCGGAGCCCCGAAGAGGGTTTCGTTCGCGAAAGTTCGCGAACCCCTCGAAGTTCCCGGGCTTCTTGACGTACAGACAGATTCGTTCGAGTGGCTGATCGGCGCGCAGAGTTGGCGTGAACGAGCAGCGGCACTCGGCGACAATGCAGTGTCCGGTGGTCTCGAGGACATCCTCGCGGAGCTTTCTCCGATCGAGGATTTCAACGGCACTATGTCGCTGTCCTTCTCCGACCCTCGATTCGACGAGGTCAAGGCCTCGACGGACGAGTGCAAAGACAAGGACATGACCTACGCGGCGCCGTTGTTCGTCACCGCGGAGTTCATCAACAACAACACTGGTGAGATCAAGAGCCAGACGGTCTTCATGGGAGATTTCCCGATGATGACCGACAAGGGCACCTTCATCATCAACGGCACCGAGCGTGTGGTCGTCTCGCAGCTCGTGCGTTCCCCCGGTGTGTACTTCGACATGAGCGTCGACAAGAGCACCGAGAAGGATCTGCACAGCGTCAAGGTGATCCCGGGTCGCGGCGCATGGCTCGAGTTCGACGTCGACAAGCGCGACACCGTTGGTGTCCGTATCGACCGCAAGCGTCGTCAGCCTGTCACCGTCCTGCTCAAGGCACTCGGCTGGACCACCGAGCAGATCACGGAGCGCTTCGGCTTCTCCGAGATCCTCATGGCCACGCTGGAGAAGGACAACACCGCCGGCACCGATGAGGCGTTGCTCGACATCTACCGCAAGCTGCGTCCGGGCGAGCCCCCCACCAAGGAGAGCGCGCAGACCCTGCTGGAGAACCTGTTCTTCAAGGACAAGCGCTACGACCTCGCTCGCGTGGGTCGTTACAAGATCAACAAGAAGCTCGGCCTGAACGCGGGTCAGCCGATCGTTGCATCCACGCTCACTGAAGAGGACATCGTCGCCACCGTCGAGTACCTCGTGCGTCTGCACGCAGGTGACACCTCGATGACGGCTCCGGGCGGCGTCGAGGTTCCCGTCGAGGTCGACGACATCGACCACTTCGGCAACCGTCGTCTGCGTACGGTCGGCGAGCTCATCCAGAACCAGATCCGCGTGGGCCTGTCCCGCATGGAGCGTGTGGTTCGTGAGCGCATGACCACGCAGGACGTCGAGGCAATCACGCCTCAGACGCTGATCAACATCCGTCCCGTCGTCGCTGCGATCAGGGAGTTCTTCGGAACCTCCCAGCTGTCGCAGTTCATGGACCAGAACAACCCGCTGTCGGGGCTGACGCACAAGCGTCGTCTGTCCGCCCTCGGCCCGGGTGGTCTGTCCCGTGAGCGCGCCGGCCTCGAGGTTCGCGACGTTCACCCGTCGCACTACGGCCGCATGTGCCCGATCGAGACCCCGGAAGGCCCGAACATCGGCCTGATCGGTTCGCTGTCGGTCTACGCTCGCGTCAACCCGTTCGGTTTCATCGAGACCCCGTACCGTCGCGTCGTCGACGGACAGGTGACCGACGAGGTCGACTACCTGACCGCTGACGAAGAAGACCGCCACGTGGTCGCGCAGGCCAACTCGGCCATCGACCGCGAGGGTCGCTTCACCGACTCGAAGATTCTCGTCCGCCGTAAGGGTGGCGAGGTCGAGTTCGTCGCGTCCTCCGACATCGACTACATGGACGTTTCGCCGCGTCAGATGGTGTCCGTCGCAACCGCGATGATTCCGTTCCTCGAGCACGACGATGCAAACCGTGCCCTGATGGGCGCGAACATGCAGCGTCAGGCTGTCCCGCTGGTTCGCAGCGAGGCACCTCTCGTCGGTACCGGCATGGAGCTGCGTGCAGCTGTGGATGCCGGCGACGTCATCATCACCGAGAAGACCGGTGTCGTGGAGGAGATCTCCGCGGACTACGTCACGGTGATGGCTGACGACGGAAGCCGCAAGACGTACCGGATGCGCAAGTTCGCGCGTTCCAACCAGGGCACGTGCGCCAACCAGCGTCCGATCGTGGACGAGGGACAGCGTGTCGAGGCCGGCCAGGTTCTGGCCGACGGTCCTTGCACCGAGAACGGTGAGATGGCGCTGGGTAAGAACTTGCTCGTCGCGATCATGCCGTGGGAAGGCCACAACTACGAGGACGCGATCATTCTGTCGCAGCGTCTCGTGGAAGAGGACGTCCTGACCTCGATTCACATCGAGGAGCACGAGATCGATGCCCGCGACACCAAGCTCGGTGCCGAGGAAATCACTCGCGACATCCCGAACGTCTCCGACGAGGTCCTCGCCGACCTCGACGAGCGCGGCATCATCCGTATCGGTGCCGAGGTTCGTGACGGCGACGTGCTGGTCGGAAAGGTCACGCCGAAGGGCGAGACCGAGCTGACCCCCGAAGAGCGCCTCCTTCGCGCCATCTTCGGTGAGAAGGCTCGCGAGGTTCGTGACACGTCCCTCAAGGTTCCTCACGGTGAGACCGGCAAGGTCATCGGAATCCGCGTGTTCTCGCGTGACGAAGACGACGATCTGCCTCCCGGTGTCAACGAGCTGGTCCGCGTCTACGTGGCACAGAAGCGCAAGATCCAGGACGGCGACAAGCTCGCCGGCCGCCACGGTAACAAGGGCGTCATCGGCAAGATCCTGCCGCAGGAAGACATGCCGTTCCTCTCGGACGGCACGCCTGTCGACATCATCTTGAACACGCACGGCGTCCCGCGTCGTATGAACATCGGTCAGGTCTTGGAGACCCACCTCGGGTGGATCGGCAAGACCGGGTGGAACGTTCAGATCGCGTCCGACGGCTCTCGTCCCGACTGGGCTGCGACCCTGCCGGAAGAGATGCTGTCCGCTCCGGCCGACTCGAACATCGCCACCCCGGTGTTCGACGGTGCGAAGGAAGACGAGCTCACCGGTCTCCTCGGCGCGACGCTGCCGAACCGTGACGGCGAGCAGATGGTCGGACCCGACGGAAAGGCCACCTTGTTCGACGGCCGCTCCGGCGAGCCGTTCCCGTACCCGGTCTCGGTCGGTTACATGTACATCATCAAGCTGCACCACTTGGTCGACGACAAGATCCACGCTCGTTCGACCGGTCCGTACTCGATGATCACGCAGCAGCCTCTCGGTGGTAAGGCCCAGTTCGGTGGCCAGCGCTTCGGTGAGATGGAGTGCTGGGCGATGCAGGCCTACGGCGCGGCTTACACGCTGCAGGAACTGCTGACCATCAAGTCGGACGACGTGGTCGGTCGAGTCAAGGTGTACGAAGCCATCGTCAAGGGCGAGAACATCCCCGAACCCGGCATCCCCGAGTCGTTCAAGGTGCTCCTCAAGGAGCTCCAGTCGCTCTGCCTCAACGTGGAGGTGCTGTCCTCGGACGGCGCGGCCATCACGATGGCGGACGGCGACGACGAGGACTTGGAGCGGGCCGCAGCGAACCTGGGCATCAACCTGTCCAGGAACGAAGCTGCGACGGTCGACGACCTCGCGAACTAGGTTTCGGTCCCCGGGTTGCTCTTGAAAGAGCGGCCCGGGGGCGTAGTTCACATTTGAATTGGCAGTCAGGTTGCCGGGTGACCGGCAACCGTAACCCCAACGGGGAAAGGAAGTTACGTGCTCGACGTCAACTTCTTCGATGAACTCCGCATTGGCTTGGCCAGTGCAGAGGACATCCGCAATTGGTCCTACGGCGAGGTCAAGAAGCCGGAGACCATCAACTACCGCACGCTCAAGCCCGAGAAGGACGGCCTCTTCTGCGAGAAGATCTTCGGCCCCACTCGGGACTGGGAGTGCTACTGCGGTAAGTACAAGCGTGTCCGCTTCAAGGGCATCATCTGTGAGCGCTGTGGCGTCGAGGTCACTCGCGCCAAGGTTCGTCGTGAGCGCATGGGTCACATCGAACTGGCCGCACCGGTCACGCACATCTGGTACTTCAAGGGTGTTCCGAGCCGTCTCGGTTACCTGCTCGACCTGGCTCCGAAGGATCTCGAAAAGATCATCTACTTCGCTGCCTACGTCATCGTCGGTGTCGACGAGGAGCTCCGTCACAACGAGCTGTCCACCCTCGAAGCCGAGATGCAGGTCGAGAAGAAGACCGTCGCAGATCAGCGCGACGCCGATCTCGAGGCACGTGCGCAGAAGCTCGAAGCCGACATCGCCGAGCTCGAGGCAGAGGGCGCGAAGTCCGATGTCCGCCGCAAGGTCAAGGACGGCGGCGAGCGCGAAATGCGTCAGCTCCGTGACCGCGCGCAGCGTGAGCTGGATCGTCTCGACGAGATCTGGACCACCTTCACCAAGCTGAGCGTCAAGCAGCTCATCATCGACGAGCTCCTGTACCGCGAGCTGGTCGACCGTTACGGCGAGTACTTCACGGGTGCGATGGGCGCAGAGTCCATCCAGATCCTGATGCAGAACTTCGACCTCGACGCCGAGGCAGAGTCTCTCCGCGAGACCATCCGCAGCGGCAAGGGCCAGAAGAAGCTGCGTGCACTCAAGCGCCTCAAGGTGGTTGCGGCATTCCAGACCAACGGCAACTCGCCGATGGGCATGGTCCTCAACGCTGTTCCGGTGATCCCGCCGGAGCTTCGCCCGATGGTTCAGCTCGACGGTGGACGTTTCGCGACGTCCGACCTCAACGACCTGTACCGCCGCGTCATCAACCGCAACAACCGCCTCAAGCGACTGATCGACCTCGGTGCTCCCGAGATCATCGTCAACAACGAGAAGCGGATGCTGCAGGAGTCGGTCGACGCCCTGTTCGACAACGGTCGTCGTGGACGTCCGGTCACCGGACCGGGTAACCGCCCGCTGAAGTCCCTGAGCGATCTGCTCAAGGGCAAGCAGGGTCGCTTCCGTCAGAACCTGCTCGGTAAGCGCGTCGACTACTCGGGTCGTTCCGTCATCGTCGTCGGTCCTCAGCTCAAGCTGCACCAGTGTGGTCTGCCCAAGCTGATGGCTCTCGAGCTGTTCAAGCCGTTCGTGATGAAGCGTCTGGTCGATCTGAACCACGCGCAGAACATCAAGTCGGCAAAGCGCATGGTCGAGCGCAAGCGCGTCCAGGTGTGGGACGTCCTCGAAGAGGTCATCGCCGAGCACCCCGTGCTGCTCAACCGTGCACCTACGCTGCACCGTCTGGGTATCCAGGCATTCGAGCCGCAGCTCGTCGAGGGCAAGGCCATTCAGCTCCACCCGCTGGTGTGTGAGGCCTTCAACGCCGACTTCGACGGTGACCAGATGGCTGTTCACCTCCCGCTGTCGGCAGAGGCACAGGCCGAGGCACGCATCCTGATGCTGTCCTCGAACAACATCCTCTCGCCTGCTTCGGGTCGCCCGCTCGCCATGCCGCGTCTGGACATGGTCACGGGTCTGTTCCACCTGACCCGTCTCGACGAGGGTGTCACCGGTGAGCTCGTTGCTCCGACCAACGACGAGGCAGAGCAGGGCGTGTACTCCTCGCCCGCCGAGGCTCAGATGGCAGTCGACCGCGGCGCGCTCTCGGTTCAGGCTCAGATCAAGGTGCGTCTGACGCAGCAGCGTCCGCCGCGCGACCTCGAGAACGAACTGTTCCCCGAGGGCTGGAACTACGGTGACGGCTGGACCGCCACCACGACACTCGGCCGTGTGCTCTTCAACGAGCTGCTTCCGGCGGACTACCCGTTCGTCAACGAGCAGATGCCGAAGAAGCGCCAGGCGACGATCATCAACGATCTCGCCGAGCGGTACCCGATGATCGTGGTTGCTCAGACCGTCGACAAGCTCAAGGACGTCGGGTTCTACTGGGCCACCCGTTCGGGTGTCACGGTCTCGATCTCCGACGTGCTCGTGCCGCCGGAGAAGCCTGCCATCATCGAGGACTTCGAGGCTCAGGCCGACAAGATCGAGAAGCAGTACCAGCGTGGTGCTCTGGACAAGAAGGAGCGCAACAGCGCTCTGGTCACCATTTGGCAGGAAGCGACCGACAAGGTCGGCAAGGCCATGGAGGCTCACTTCCCCGACAGCAACCCGATCCCGATGATCGTGAAGTCCGGCGCAGCCGGCAACATGACTCAGGTTCGCTCGCTCGCCGGTATGAAGGGCCTGGTGACAAACCCGAAGGGTGAGTTCATCCCGCGTCCGATCAAGTCTTCCTTCAAGGAAGGCCTGACCGTTCTCGAGTACTTCATCAACACGCACGGTGCTCGTAAGGGTCTGGCCGATACCGCACTCCGCACCGCCGACTCGGGTTACCTGACCCGTCGTCTGGTGGACGTTTCGCAGGACGTCATCGTCCGCGAGGTCGACTGTGGAACAGAGCGCGGCATCGTCACCACGATCGCCGAGAAGCAGGCCGACGGCACGATGATCCGCGATGCTCACGTGGAGACCAGCACGTACGCCCGTACCTTGGCGGCCGATGCAGTCGACGCGAACGGCACCGTCATCGTCGAGCGTGGCCACGATCTCGGTGACCCCGCGATCGATGCTCTGCTCGAAGCCGGCATCACGACGGTCAAGGTCCGCTCGGTCCTGACCTGCACCACCGGCACCGGCGTTTGCGCCACTTGCTACGGCCGCTCGATGGCCACCGGCAAGCTGGTCGACATCGGTGAGGCTGTCGGTATCGTCGCCGCACAGTCGATCGGTGAGCCCGGTACCCAGCTGACCATGCGTACCTTCCACCAGGGTGGTGTCGCAGGAGATGACATCACCGGCGGTCTGCCGCGTGTCCAGGAGCTGTTCGAGGCACGTGTGCCCAAGGGCAAGGCTCCTATCGCGGACGTCACCGGTCGGGTACAGCTCGAAGACGGCGATCGTTTCTACAAGATCACCATCGTTCCGGACGACGGCGGCGAAGAGGTTGTCTACGACAAGCTCAGCAAGCGTCAGCGTCTGCGTGTCTTCAAGCACGCCGACGGTCGCGAAAGCCTCTTGGCTGACGGTGACCACGTCGAGGTCGGACAGCAGCTCATGGAAGGTGCTGCCGATCCCCACGAGGTCCTGCGAGTCATGGGTCCGCGTCAGGTTCAGATCCACTTGGTCAACGAGGTCCAGGAGGTGTACCGGAGCCAGGGTGTGTCGATCCACGACAAGCACATCGAGGTCATCGTGCGCCAGATGCTTCGTCGCGTGACGATCATCGATTCCGGTGCCACCGAGTTCCTGCCCGGTTCGCTCACCGAGCGCGCCGAGTTCGAGTCGGCAAACCGCCGCGTTGTCGCCGAGGGTGGCGAGCCCGCAGCCGGCCGTCCGGTGCTCATGGGTATCACGAAGGCGTCGCTCGCGACGGATTCGTGGCTGTCCGCGGCATCGTTCCAGGAGACCACTCGTGTCTTGACCGACGCGGCTATCAACTGCCGCTCGGACAAGCTGATCGGTTTGAAGGAAAATGTCATCATCGGCAAGCTGATCCCTGCGGGTACCGGTATCAACCGTTACCGCAACATCCAGGTTCAGCCCACCGAAGAGGCACGCGCCGCTGCTTACGCAGTGCCGTCGTACGACGACCAGTACTACAGCCCGGACGGCTTCGGCCAGAACACCGGTGCTGCAGTTCCGCTGGACGACTACGGCTTCAGCAACGACTACCGCTAAGCGTTAGTTCGTAGAAATCCCCCCACTTCGAAAGAGGTGGGGGGATTTTTCATGTCAGGAGTGGGACGTTTTCAGGAGCTGCTGCCGCTGAGGTCCGGGATGACGATCTCTTGGACGGCCCACTTGTTCCCGTCGGGGTCGGCGAAGTAGATGAACCGCCCCCAGGCCTGGTCGTCGATCGGGCTGATGTCGATGCCGCGGCTCTTGAACTCGCGCTCGGCCTCTTCGATGTCTTTGACCACTACCTGCATGCCGACGACCGAGCCGGGCTCGGCGTCGGTGATTCCCTTGCCGATGCAGATCGAGCAGGCCGAACCGGGAGGGGTCAGCTGGACGAATCGCAGGTCTTCGCTGACCGTGTGATCGTGGTCGGCATTGAATCCGAGGCGGACGTAGAAGTCCTTGGCGCGGTCGATGTCGGTGACGGGAATGGCGACCAGTTCGAGCTTGATGTCCATGACGTGCCCTTCATGTGATGGTGAATTCCGGCGACAGGTCCAGTGTTGCGGGTATTGCGGTCAGAAACGGTCCTCGTTTAGCGCCCGGATGAAACTTTCCAAGTTCCTTGTTGCTCCGAGAGTGCTTCTCTCACTGCTCGACCGATCCCGAACCAGGAGCGGATACCCCGACTCCGCAGCTCTGACGCACTCCGTCGAACGCGCTGCGCACGCCGACGCTCTCGGCTACCACCGGTTCTGGGTGGCCGAGCATCACGCGGTGCCCGGGATCGCGAGCGGGTCGCCGGCAGTGCTGCTTGCCGCGATCGGCGCGCACACGCGCGATATCAGACTCGGGAGCGGTGGGGTCATGCTGCCGAATCACCAACCGCTGATCGTCGCCGAGCAGTTCCTGATGTTGGAGGCTCTCTACCCGGGGCGAATCGATCTCGGCCTGGGTCGATCGCTGGGATTCACGGAGCCTGTTCGTCAGGCTTTACGACGCAGCAAGGACGCCCCGGACACGTTTGTGTCGGATCTGGAAGAGGTGAGGCGCTACCTGGAGGGTTCTGCGGCAGTGACGGCACGGCCGGCGTCGCAGACTGGAGTCCCGATCTTCGTGCTCGCCACGCGCACAGGCTTGAAAGTGGCAGCGCAGCTGGGGCTTCCGGTGGTCGTGGGCGGGCCGATACTCGGAATCGGTAGCACCGACCGGGTGGATGCGTTGGACGAGTACCGCCGAGCCTTCCGGCCCACCGACGCTCATCCCGAACCCTATGTGGTGGTTTCACTCGAAGTGGCGGTTGCCGATACCACCGACGCGGCGCGTGAGTTGCTGATCCCGGAGGCGTACGCGCTCGCTGAATCGTCACGGACAGGGGAGTTTCCGCCGCTCGTGTCGCCGGATGAGATCAGGCGCGCCCCGCGCAGTGATCGAAACGCCAGGCGCATCGAGTCGTTCACGGCTTCGGCGCTGCACGGGACGCCCGTCGAGGTGAAGCAGCAGCTTCACGATCTGGCCGAGCGAACCGGTGCCGACGAATTGCTGGCGTCCACGTCGACGTACGACCGTGACGCGCTTGCACTTTCGGACCGCCTACTGCGTGAGGTGGTTTAGCAGTGTGGTTGATCTAACGAGGCACGTGAAACTCGAGCAGAGTGGCGACGGAGTCGTCGAGTTCGGTCCACGGCACCGGTACGGAGAGGACGGCGATCGCCGAAGTCGGGAACTTGTCGCGGATACGTTGGGCCGCTTCGGAGTTTTCGTTCGATGCGAGATCGAGTGCAGTCCAGGGAATTCCGGGTTCGTGTCCGACGATCAGGAGCGTCTTGACGTGGTCGGACGTGGTTCGCGCAGCTGCAATGACGTCTGCGGGTGAGCCGCCGTAGATGGACTTCTCGAACCCGGCGGGAGCTTCGATTCCCGTCGAGGCAAGGGTTTCGACGGTCCGCCGGGAGGTGGAGCACAGAACGGCGTCGACGGGCGGGACGTTTTCACGGATCCATTCGCCGCCGATGCGGGCCTCGCGCAGGCCCCGTTCGGCGAGCGGACGCTCGTGATCACGGATGCCCTCGGGGTAGCTGGACTTGCCGTGTCGCATGAGGACGAGGGTGCGGTGGTCGGCCATGCGTTCACGGTATCCGCTTTGTGCCCGTCAGTCCGGTTACTCTGGATGGTCAGGACCTTGAAGGAGGTTTTCGATGGCCGGTAAGAAGCTCGATCGAACTAATGCCCGAACTGCACTCGAGGTGGTACGCGAAAGCCCCACCATCGCTTTCATCACCGTTGCCCCGGCAGTGGTCGTGTTCGGCGTGGTGTGGTGGCTCTTCGGTTTCTGGGCCGCGATTCTTCTTGCGTTGGTGTTCGGTGTCGCGGCTGTCGCGACCCAGAAACTGCGTTAGAGGGCGCTCACCTGCGCAACTGCGCGGAGCGCTTCGCCGACCAGGAACCAGACCGTGACGGTCTTGTCGTCGACGCGGCTGCGCAGGACGACGTCGTCGCTGGAGACGATGGGGGAGAGGTACTCGATCAGTGCTCGATGCGGAACTGTCCGTAGTTCGGTGCGAGCGCTGAGGACCTCTTCGACTGCCTGCCAGTAGACGGCGTTGTTGACGTGGTCGAACGGGTCGATATCCGTGGCGCGCAGAGCGAACGGCGTGTCCAGAACACCGGCGTCGTCCGCCTCCGGTGCGTTCTCGGCGAGTACCCGCTTCCACTTCAGGCGATGCTCGTCGGTGGATTCCTCCAGTGGCCGCATGAAGTCGTCGCTCATCCGCGTGGGCATGCCCGACTCGGCGCTGATGTTGATCCAGAAGCCTTCGGTTTCCATCAGCGCGCCGTTGCTGCCGTCGAAGCGCACACGCATGTTCGCCCATCTCGTGGAGAAGCCGGAGCACCAGCGAGTCATCGTCAACTCTTCCGGCCAGATCGCCGGGCGTACGACGTCGACGACCGTACGACGCACTATCCAGAGCGGATGGGTGTCGATGGCTCCCGCGGCCTCGATGTTGTCGTTGCCGATGTCCTGCAGGTAGCGGGCGACGGCGTCGAGCCTGACCTGCTTGGCGACGTCGATGTCGCCGGTGCGGACCGGGCGGGACTTGACGAAGATCGGTCCTCGGTCCGGCTGTTGCGCGAGCGTGAGATCTGGGTTCACGTGAGATTCCTGTTCGCTGGAGTGAGCCGATTCTGTCAGGCTTTTCAGCGAGTGGCGATTATCTGCTTTCCGCAGCCGGAGCCGTCGACCATTCGTGCCACGGCGACGGCGGTGTCGGCAAGGGGATGAACGGAGTCGATCACCGGGGTGATGTCACCTGCGTCGATCATCTGCGTCAGGACCTCCAGATCGTCGGCGTTCTCCGAAGCGATGAAGGTGCCCATTTTCTGAGATATGAACGGAGACAAGCACTGTGCGCGTATTTGGCGATCGGTTCCGCCGAGCCACCGTCCGCCGTTCTCGCCGCCGACGATCACCAGCGTTCCGGTGCGTGTGAGCGCCCGTCGAAGATCTCGCAGTCGGCGGTTGCCGCCGGTGTCGATGATGACGTCGTACCGATGCGATCCGTCGGTGGCGTCGTCGACGCGGTAGTCGAGAACCTCGTCGGCACCGATGGAGCGGACGGTATCGGTTTTCGAGGTGCTGCACACGCCGGTGACGTGAGCGCCCATGGCTTTTGCCACCTGCACCGCGTAGATCCCGACGCCACCGGATGCGCCGAGTACGAGGACGGATTGGCCCGCCTGCACGCGGCCGTGGTCGCGCACGGCTTGCAACGCTGTGAGGGCGGAGACCGGCACCGCTGCTGCTTGTGCGAACGACAACCGGGCAGGTTTTGCGGCAATCTTCGTCTCGAGTGCGCGTGCGTACTCCGCGAACGAACCGACCGCGATCCCGTATACCTCCTGGCCGACTGCCACGCGGGTCACCGAACTGCCGACGGCCTCGACTCGGCCGGATACGTCCAGTCCGCGTACCCGGTTCCTAGGTCTGCGCAGCCCGAAACCCGCGAGGCGCAACGGATATGGCAGTCCGGCCATGAGATGCCATGCCCCGCGGTCGACGGACGCGGCCTCGACGCGTATCAGCACTTCGTTGTCGGCGACAGTGGGGCGCGGAATGTGGTCGACGTAGAGAACGTCGGCCTCGCCGTAGCGATCCTGTACGACGGCGGTCATCAGTTCCTTCGGCATGCGAGTCTCCGTTCGTCGAATACTTACAGCGTAAGTATTGCACTTACGGTGTAAGTTCTGTCAACGTGGAGAAGCGCGCAAGATTGACCCGAGACGACGTCGTACACGCTGCTGTCGCGCTTGCCGATTCCGTCGGAATCGATTCGATGACCATGCGGAAGTTGGGCACCGAACTGGGCGTCGAAGCGATGTCTCTGTACAACCATGTTTCGGACAAGGGGGATCTGCTCGACGGAATGGTCGATGCGGTCTTCGCGGAGATCGATCTGCCGACGCCGGGACGCCCGTGGCGCACGGAACTTCACGTGCGATCGGTATCGACAAGGGAAGTGTTGGGGAGGCACCCGTGGGCAACTCCGTTGATGGAGTCCCGAACGACGCCTGGTCCCGCGACCCTGCGCCACCACGATGCCGTCATCGGAACGCTACGCGCCGCCGACTTTCCCGTCGCCCTTGCTGCGCATGCCTTTTCGATCATGGATGCGTACATCTACGGCTTCGTGCTGCAAGAAGTGAGCTTGCCGTTCGAAACAGCGCAGGAAACGACGGAACTGGCGAAGGCGATCATGGGCTCGTTCGAGAGCGGTCAGTATCCGCACCTGGCCGAGTTGACCACCGAGCACGTCCTTGCTCCGGGATACAGCTACGCCGCCGAATTCGCTTTCGGTCTCGATCTGATTCTCGACGGACTCGAACGTCTGCACATCGGGAGCGAACGATGATCTGACGTGAGTACCGGGTTAAAGTCGAGAAAACCGGGTTACCGGTCCAGACTTCAGATGTCCCGAAGAGGAGCTTTCTGTGCGCGCCATGGTGGTTACGGAACTGTCCGGTCCCGAAGGAATTGTCGCGCAGGAGGTTCCCGAGCCCGCAGCCGAAGGTCTTGTTCTCATCGATGTGAAGGCAAGTGGCGTCTGCTTTCCGGACCTGCTCATCACCTACGGCAAGTATCAGATCCGCCCGGAACCGCCGTTCATTCCCGGCGCGGAGATCTCGGGCGTCGTGGTCTCCGCGCCGGAAGGGTCGGGTTTCGCTCCGGGCGATCGTGTTCTCGCGGCCGCGTATCTGGGTGGGTATGCAGAGCGGATTGCCGTCAACCCGGCGCAGGTACTCCGAATTCCGGACGGACTCGCCTTCGACGAGGCGGCCTCGCTGATCATCAACTATCAGACGATGGAGTTCGCGCTCGCTCGTCGCGCGAAGATCGTCGCGGGGGAGACTGTCGTCGTGCTCGGCGCTGCAGGCGGAGTCGGAACGGCAACCATCCAGCTGGCCAAGGCGCACAGTGCCCGGGTGATCGCCGTGGTACGACGCGAGGGCGTCGATGACTTCTTGCGTGAGCTCGGTGCCGACGAGGTGGTCGCGCTGGCTCCGGGATGGGGAGAGCGGATTCGGGAACTGACCGACGGCGTCGGCGCTCAGATCGTGGTGGATCCGGTGGGCGGCGATGCGTTCGACGACGCGGTCCGGGTTCTGGCACCCGAAGGACGACTCGTGGTGATCGGATTCGCCGGCGGCGGTATTCCCGAGGTAAAGGTGAACCGGGTGCTGTTTCGCAATATCAGCATTGTCGGCGCGGCATGGGGTGAGTTCACGCGTACCAATCCCGAGGCGGTAGCCGAGGTACACGCATCGCTGGTAGAACACGTCCGAAACGGCTTGCGTCCGCTGGTCAAGGCACGGTATCCGCTTGCCGACGCAGCAGTTGCCCTGGCTGATCTCGAAAGCGGCAAAGTTCTCGGAAAGGCCATTTTGCTGCAGGAATGATTCTTCGCAACGTGATGGTGGTCACCAAATAATAAGTTGCAACATGTTTTCATTTGGGCAATAGTTGCAACCGCACTACCATTTGCCAGGTGATCGCTTCCGATTCTGATGACCTGTATGGAGCACTCGACGAGTTGTTCACTCGCCTGATGAGCGCCGGTGATTCGGAGTCGATCGATGCGTTGATCGAACTGGATCTCTCGTTCTCTCAGGTGCGTGTGCTGTTCGTACTTGCACAACGTGATGCGGCGATCCCGATCAACGAGGTTGCCGACGAGCTTCGGCTCTCGGTGGCAGCTACGGGGCGGAACATCGATCAGCTCGTGAACATGGGTCTGGTCGATCGCCGTGAAGACGAGCGGGACCGACGCGTCAAGCGGGTTTCCTTGTCGGAGGCCGGTCGTAAGGTGACGACCAACCACATCGAGTGCAAGCGCGGCCAGCTTCGCGAATTCGCGTCGCGTGTTCCTGAGCCAGAGCGGATTCGTTTGTTCGAGGCTCTCAAGCCCATTCTCGCGGGTGACTATCTGCGAGCACTTAACCAGGAGACTTCGCGATGACATCGCCGAACGCGCCGGCACCGGCGTCCGACAAACTTGACGGGGCGGTCCTCAAGATCGCTTCCGTGGTGGTGCTCGGCGCCATCATGTCGATTCTCGACGTAACCGTGGTGAGCGTCGCGCTCACCACCTTTGCCGAGGACTTCGAAACTTCGTACGCCACCGTCGCGTGGACGATGACGGCCTACACCCTCGCTTTGGCGACGGTCATTCCGGTTACCGGTTGGGCTGCCGATCGTTTCGGCACCAAGCGCCTCTACATGACGGCCCTGGTGCTGTTCGTGCTCGGTTCGGTCGCCTGTGCGATGGCGTGGGACATCACCTCGCTCATCGGCTTCCGTGTGCTCCAGGGCCTCGGCGGCGGCATGTTGATGCCGCTCGGTATGACCATCATGACCCGGGCCGCCGGTCCGGACCGCGTCGGTCGCGTCATGGCAGTTCTCGGAATCCCGATGCTGCTCGGCCCCATCGGTGGCCCGATCCTCGGTGGTTGGCTGATCGAGGCCGCGAGCTGGCACTGGATCTTCCTGATCAACCTGCCGATCGGCATCATCGCGTTGGCAGCAGCATTCATCATTCTGCCGTCCGACAAGGCGAAGCCTTCGGAGTCGTTCGACTTCCTCGGCATGATCCTGCTGTCGCCCGGCCTGGCGCTGTTCCTGTTCGGTGTGTCGTCCATCCCTGAGGTGGGAACCGTCGCGTCCGCTCGGGTTCTGGTGTCGGCCGGTATCGGTCTGGCGCTGATCATCGCCTTCGTGTTCCACGCGCTCAACAAGGATCACCCGCTGATCGACCTGCACCTGTTCAAGAACCGTCAGTTGACCACCGCCGTCATCACGACGTCGCTGTTCATCGTCGCCTTCATGGGCGCCGGGTTGCTGTTCCCGAGCTACTTCATCCAGGTCGGCGGTCACACCACGCTCGCTGCCGGATTGTTGATGGCTCCGCAGGGTCTCGGCGCTATGGTCACCATGCCGATCGCTGGTCGACTGGTCGACAAGATCGGCCCGGGCAAGATCGTCCTGACCGGTTTGCCGCTGATTCTCATCGGTTTGGGTGTGTTCACACAGGTTGCCTCGGATTCCCCGACGTGGCTGCTGATGGGTGCCTTGTTCGTCATGGGCCTCGGTATGGGTTGCACCATGATGCCGCTGATGACCGCAGCTATCGTGACGCTCTCCAACGAGCAGATTGCTCGCGGCTCCACCCTGATGAACATCGTTCAGCAGACCGCAGGTTCGATCGGTACCGCCGTGATGTCGGTGGTCTTGACCAACCAGCTTCTCGATCGTGGCCTCGACACGACGATGGTCGGTGCGGCCTCGCACATTCCGACCGAACCGGGAAGTCCGCAGGAGTCTGCTGCGAATTCGATTCTCAGTGCGGCGTCGGATGCCTTCGGTAACACCTTCCTCGTTGCCACTGTGCTGATCGTCCTGACCCTCATCCCGGCGTTCTTCCTGCCGCGGAGCAAGACCACCAGGCCGGTGGCCGAGGGCGAGACGGCAACGCCGATCGTTATGCACTGACCGCTTTTCGGTAGATCGTTCGTCCAGGTGAGGGCGGCACACATCTTGTGTGCCGCCCTCACCTTTTTGCCGTGGAATACAGCTGGATGGTTGAATGTTTGATCAGTTACATGCAAACGCATGGATCTAGTTCGCGGAGGAGCAACCATGCAGTTCGGAATCTTCACGGTCGGTGACGTCACCACTGATCCCACGACGGGGGCGACCCCGACAGAGCACGAGCGCATCAAGGCCATGACGACCATCGCCAAGCACGCCGAGGAAGTCGGTCTCGACGTCTTCGCGACCGGCGAGCATCACAACAAGCCGTTCGTGCCGTCATCTCCGACCACGATGCTCGGATACATCGCGGCCCAGACCGAGAAGATCACGCTCTCCACGTCCACGACGCTGATCACCACCAATGACCCGGTGAAGATCGCCGAGGATTACGCGATGCTTCAACACCTCGCCGAGGGGCGCGTCGATCTGATGATGGGTCGCGGAAACACCGCGCCTGTGTACCCGTGGTTCGGCAAGGACATTCGCGCCGGTATCCCGTTGGCGCTCGAGAACTATCAACTTCTTCGCCGGCTCTGGGACGAGGAGGTCGTGAACTGGCAAGGGGAGTACCGCACTCCACTCCAGGGATTCACGTCCACACCGCGCCCGCTGGACGGCGTCGCGCCGTTCGTGTGGCACGGCTCGATCCGCAGCCCCGAGATCGCGGAGATCGCGGCGTATCACGGCGACGGATTCTTCGCGAACAACATCTTCTGGCCGAAAGAGCACTACATCGAGCTGATCAATCTTTACCGCCGGCGTTACGAGCACTACGGCCACGGGTCCGCGGATCAGGCGATCGTCGGTCTCGGTGGTCAGGTCTTCATGCGCAAGAACAGTCAGGACGCGGTCAAGGAATTCCGTCCGTATTTCGACAATGCTCCGGTGTACGGCCACGGGCCCTCACTCGAAGAGTTCACCGAGCAGACGCCGCTGACCGTCGGTTCCCCTGAGCAGGTCATCGAGAAGACGTTGGCGTTTGCCGATTTCTTCGGCGACTACCAGCGCCAGCTGTTCCTGATGGATCACGCCGGGCTGCCGCTGAAGACGGTGCTCGAGCAGCTCGATCTGCTCGGTGAGGAAGTTGTTCCGGTTCTGCGCCGTGAGTTCGCGGCCAGGCGGCCAGCACATGTGCCGGACAACCCGCCCACTCACGCGTCGATGAAGGCGGCTCGTGAGGCAAGCAGTGTCACTGCCTGACGAGCAACCGCCTGAGGTTCCGGTCAGCACCACCGAACTCGCCACCGACGCCTGGGAAGCCTTGTTTCGCGCCCAGGTGTCGGTGCTGCGGCGGCTCTCTGCCGACGACGTCTGGGATCAGGTGTCGATGCGCGAGTACGACGTGCTGTTCACGCTGAGTCTTGCGTCGAGTAGTTCCCTTCGCCTGCATGACCTGAATCGGGAGATATTGCTGAGCCAGCCTTCGCTCAGTCGCCTGGTGGAACGGTTGGAGGGCGAAGGTCTGGTAACGAGAAGTGTTGATCCACAGGATCGCCGCGGGACGATCGTGCAACTCACCGAAACGGGTGCAGCGCTGCAGAAATCAGTGGGTCGCCGTCATGCCGCGAGCATCCGCCGCCACGTCGGACCGGCCCTGGACGCTGATGAACTTCGACTGTTGGCCGAATTGTGCACGCGTCTGCGTCTCGCGCAGTCATGACTGGAGGCAGGATGGACGATATGAGTAACCTCGAAGCGCAGCCCGTCGAGCAGGAATGCGAAGGCCATCCGGCGGAGAGCGAGATTCAGATCCTCACCCCGCGCGACGTACCGCTCGGTGGCCCGCGGGCCATGCGAGTGCGACGCACCCTCCCGCAACGCGAGCGTTCGCTGATCGGGGGATGGTGTTTTGCAGATCATTACGGTCCGGATGACGTCGGCTCAGGACCGGGCATGCATGTGCCGCCGCATCCGCATACCGGTTTGCAGACGGTGAGTTGGCTGTTCACCGGAGAGATCGAGCACCGTGACAGCATCGGTTCCCATGCGATGGTGAGGCCGGGTGAACTGAATCTGATGACGGCCGGGAGTGGGATCGCGCACTCCGAGGTGTCGACGCCGAATACGAAGGTTCTGCACGGGATGCAGTTGTGGGTGGCGCTGCCGGATGCAGCGCGCGATACCGCACCCGCGTTCGTTCACTATCGACCGGAGCCGGTGACCACCGATGGTGTCACGCTCAGTGTGTTCCTCGGTTCGCTCGCCGGTGAAACGTCTCCGGTGTCTACCTTCACCGAATTACTCGGTGCCGAGGTGATTCTCGATCCTGGGGCCGAGATCGCCCTCGATGTCGATCGTTCACATGAGCACGGCGTGATCGTCGATCAAGGATCGGTTGTTCTGCGTGGTACCACTGTCGGCTGGGCCGAGTTGGGTTATCAAGCACCGGGTTTCGGAAAACTGACTTTGCGCAATCCGGGATCCGAACCGGCTCGACTGCTACTTCTCGGCGGGAAACCGTTGGGCGAGCAGGTCATCATGTGGTGGAACTTCATGGGCCGTACACACGAAGAGATCGTCGAGTATCGACGCAAGTGGCAGGCCGAGCTTGCCTCCGGATTCGACGGCAGCGTCCCGGACCGGCGTTTCGGCGTCGTGCCGGGATACGACGGTCCGGCGCTCCCGGCACCCGAGTTGCCGAACAGTACGTTGCGGCCCCGAGGCTAGTCGTTGCTCTTGCTGCTACCGGCCGCGAGCGCCGTTTCGATCAGGCTTGTTCGATGTCCTGGTGAGCCTTCGCGAGCATGATGTAGCCGGCGCCGTTGGCGGTGATACCGGCCTTTTCGCCTTCGGAGAGTTCACGTTTGACCTTGGCGGGCACGCCGGCGACCAGTGATCCAGGCGGGATTTGCATCCCCTGAGACACGACGGCGCCGGCTGCAATCAGTGACCCCGAGCCGATGTGTGCGCCGTTGAGCACCACGGCACCCATGCCGACGAGAACGTCGTCTTCGACGGTGCACCCGTGCAGCACTGCGTTGTGGCCGACCGAGATTCGTTCGCCCAGCACTGCGGGGAACGTCGGGTCGGCGTGCACGGTGCAGTTGTCCTGAATGTTGGTGTCAGCGCCGATGGAGATCGATTCTGCGTCGCCGCGGATAACCGCGCCGTACCAGATGCTGGCTCCCGCAGCGATGGTCACCGCGCCGACAACGGTGGCGTTGGGTGCGATGAACGCACTTTCGTCGATCTGCGGGGTGTTACCGAGAACGGTGGCGATGATCGGGTTGGTCATGGTTCTCCTGTGCGTTGGAATGACGTGCTCTGACGGTACCTGGACTACTTCGCTGTGGGTTTTCGATTCATGACGACTGTGCCGACGCCCGCGGCCACCACCAGTGCGATGGCCACGAGTGTGAACGCGTCGAGCGTTTGCCCGATCACGAGGACTCCGGCCAGTGCGGCCGCTGCGGGTTCGAGGGCGATGAGGACGGCAAAGACTTTCTTGGCTAGAGAGCGCAGCGCCCACATTTCCAAGCTGTACGGGATGACGGACGAGAGGACGGCGACGGCTGCGCCTGCGGCGAGCATCGTCGGATCCAGCAGTTCACTTCCGCCCGAGACGACGCCGAAGGGTAGCGTCAATACGGCCGCGACGATGCTTGCGCCTGCCAACCCGTCGGCGCTCGGGAGCGTCGCGGCCAGGTGGGAACCGGCCACGATGTATCCGGCCCACGCAGTAGCGGCGATCAACGCGAACATCACCCCGATCGGGTCCAAACCGGATTCGCCGTGATCGCCCAACCCGAGCAGCAACACTCCGCCGAAGGCGAGCAGCACCCATGCTCCGTCGGCCCACCGACGAGACAGAACTGCGGCCAGGGTGAGCGGTCCGAGGAACTCGATGGTGACGGCCGTTCCGATGGGCACCGTGTCGAGGGCGAGGTAGAAGGCGCCGTTCATCACGGCGAGGGCGATGCCCAGCGCGAAGATGCCTTTGCGCTGCCGGTTCGACCATCTGCTCCATCGCGGGCGGACGATGACGCCGAGGATGATCGCGGCGATCGTCAGCCGCAGCGTCGTGGCTCCGGCCGGCCCGATCTGCGAGAACAGTGTCGTCGCGAATGCCGCTCCGAACTGGAGCGACAGTATCGACGTGAGGACTGCTCCGACCGGCAGTAGCTGACTGCCGGCCTTCATTCTCCGGTGAACTCGGGACTTCGACGCTCGAGCATCGCGGCGACGGCTTCGTGGTGATCTCGGGTGTGGTGGGCGATCGACTGCATGGCGGCCGAGAGTTCGAGCAAGCTCTCGAGGCTCTGGTGCTGGCCCTCGCGGAGGAGCTTTTTGGTCATGCGGAGTACCTGCGGGGGATTGGCGGCTACTCGAGCTGCCAAAGCGTGCGCAGCGGAAAGCAATTCCTCGGGCTCGGTCACCTGCGAGACCAGACCCCAGTCGAGTGCCTTCGCAGCATCGATCGGTTCACCGGTGAACGCCATCTCGGCCGCGCGGGCGTTGCCGATCGCGCGGGGGAGCAGCCACGCTCCGCCGTCGCCGGGAATGAGTCCTACCTTGACGAAACTCTCGGCGAAGACTGCGGCGGTCGAGGCGATGCGGAGGTCGCACATGAGTGAGAGGTCGCAGCCCGCTCCGATGGCCGGGCCGTTGACCGCCGCGATGGTCGGCACCTCACACGCGTACAGCGCGAGCGGGATGCGTTGGATGCCGTGCCGGTAGCCCTGGCGGATCTCGCCGGGTGCGCCACCGAACATGCCCTCCTTGTCTCGCATGTGCTTGACGTTGCCGCCGGAGGAGAAGGCCGATCCGGCCCCCGTCAGAATGACCGTGCGCACACTCTGATCTCGGTTGACCGCGGTGACTGCGTCTTCGAGGGCCTCGATCATGTCGATCTCGGAGATCGCATTGCGGGTGTCCGGGCGATTGAGGGTCCACGTGACCACATCGCCGGTTCGCGAGATCAGTACGGCGTCGCTCATGGGTGCTCCTGGTTGTCGATGGCAGTTGAACTCAGTCTCTCACCACAGGATTTCGCAATAACAATCATTCGTGCTTGATTTTTATGGATGTGGGTGTGATGCTGGTCGCATGGCCGAACTTCAGACGTTCATCGATGACTTGCGGGCCGAAGGCGAGAGCCTAGACGCCCTGGTTGCGGATCTGCCCGAGGAGAAGTGGGCGACAATGACGCCTGCGGAAGGGTGGACCATCGCACATCAGATCGGGCACCTGCACTGGACGGACAGTGCAGCGATCCTGGCGATCACCGACCCGGACGGGTTCGCGGAGCAGTTGAAGGCGGCGTTCGTGAACCCGGCAGGGTTTGTCGACGACGGTGCTGCCGAACAGGCGGCCCGCCAGCCGGCGGAGTTGCTCGCCGATTGGCGAGCGGGGCGCACCGCTCTCGTCGAGGCGCTCACCGCCGCCCCGGCCGGAACCAAGTTCCCCTGGTACGGCCCGCCCATGGGCGGTGTCTCCATGGCTACCGCGCGACTGATGGAGACGTGGGCGCACGGGCAGGACGTTGCCGACGCACTCGGCGTCGAACGCGCTCCGACGGCGCGCATCAAGAACATCGCTCACCTGGGTGTGCGGACGCGAAACTTCGCGTACTCGGTCAACGAGAAAACGCCGCCCGCCGACGATTTCCGGGTTGAGTTGACCGCGCCGGACGGGTCGCTCTGGACCTGGGGGCCGGAAGATGCACCGCAGAAGGTCACCGGGCCGGCGTTGGACTTCTGCCTGCTGGTTACCCAGCGCGCCAATCGCGCCGATCTCGATCTGGTCGCCGTGGGTGCCGACGCGGACGAGTGGCTCGGGTTCGCGCAGGCCTTTGCCGGACCCAGCGGTGAGGGACGAGCCGCCGTCGGATCCAGCGGTGAGGGACGAGCATCGAAGGTGGGCAAATGAGTTCGGTACGGATCGGTAACTGCTCCGGGTTCTACGGCGACCGCGTCTCGGCGATGCGCGAGATGCTCGAGGGCGGCGAACTCGACTACCTGACCGGCGACTACCTGGCCGAACTGACGATGTTGATCCTCGGGCGGGACCGGATGAAGGACCCGGCGCTCGGCTACGCGAAGACGTTCCTGCGGCAGGTGGAGGACACGCTCGGCCTTGCGCTCGACAAGGGGGTGAAGATCGTCGCGAATGCAGGCGGTCTCAAT
Organism: Rhodococcus sp. YL-1; assembly: GCF_001942025.1. Taxonomy (NCBI): domain Bacteria; kingdom Bacillati; phylum Actinomycetota; class Actinomycetes; order Mycobacteriales; family Nocardiaceae; genus Rhodococcus; species Rhodococcus sp. YL-1. Next base: position 1,837,051 of record NZ_CP017299.1, read on the forward strand.
CCCGCCGGACTGGCCGACGCGTTGCGCGAGGTCAACACCAAGCTGGGGTTGAACGCAAAGATCGCCCACGTCGAGGGCGACGATTTGATCTCTCGGGCAGACGAACTCGGACTCGGCTCCCCACTGACGGCCAACGCGTACCTCGGCGCCTGGGGCATAGTCGAAGCATTGTCGGCCGACGCCGATGTCGTGGTCACCGGACGGGTCACCGATGCGTCGGTGATCGTCGGTCCGGCCGCTCACCATTTCGGTTGGAAGCGAGATGATTTCGATCAGCTTGCCGGTGCTGTCGCGGCGGGCCACGTCATCGAGTGCGGAACCCAGGCCACCGGCGGCAACTACGCGTTCTTCACAGAGATTCCCAATCTGGGCCGGCCTGGCTTCCCGATCGCCGAGATCAACGCGGACGGATCTTCGGTCATCACCAAACACGCCGGAACGGACGGCGAGGTGAGCGTCGGCACGGTGACGGCGCAGCTGCTGTACGAGATCACCGGTGGACGCTACGCGGGCCCGGACGTGACGACCCGCATCGACAACGCAGTGCTCACCCAGGAAGGCCCGGACCGGGTGTTGATCAGCGGCGTCACGGGCGAGGCTCCGCCGCCGCAGTACAAGGTCTCCCTGAACACGCTGGCCGGGTTCCGTAACGAGGCCACCTTCATCCTCACGGGTCTCGACATCGAGGCCAAGGCCGATCTGGCGAAGACTCAGCTCGAATCCTGGCTGACGAAGAAGCCCGCCGAACTGGTCTGGACTCTCGCTCGCACGGATCATCCGGATTCCGACACCGAGGAAACCGCGAGTGCGTTGCTGCGCTGCGTGGTTCGCGATTCCGACCCCAAGGTGATCGGTCGCCCTTTCTCCGCGGTTGCGGTGGAAATGGCACTTGCCAGCTACCCCGGCTTCTCGCTGACGGCTCCGCCGAGCAACGGCCAACCGTACGGAGTGTTCACCCCCGGCTACGTCGACGCGGGATCGGTGCCGCACGTGGCCGTACTGCCGGACGGCACGCGCGTGGACATCGCTCCGTCCACGTTGACGCAGGACCTCGAGCCCGTCGGCGAACCGGAGCGTCCGGAGCCGTTGCCGCCACAGTCTTCGCTGTCGGTACCACTCGGCACGATTGCGGGTGCCCGTAGCGGCGACAAGGGCGGAAATGCCAACGTCGGCGTCTGGGTTCGCACGGACGATCAGTGGAAGTGGTTGGCGCACACACTGACCGTCGAGATGCTCAAGGAACTGCTACCGGAAGCAGTAGACCTGAACGTCACTCGCTACCAGCTTCCGCACCTTCGTGCCGTCAACTTCGTGATCGAGGGAATTCTCGGTCAGGGTGTCGCCTCGCAGGCGCGGTTCGATCCGCAGGCCAAGGGAATTGGTGAATGGCTGCGTTCGCGCCACATCGACATCCCGATTTCGCTACTCCCCGTAACTGACGAGAAAGAGGATTCACGGTGACCGTGTGGACCACACCGGAAAGGCTTGCGCTTCGCGAGACCGTACGCGGATTCGTGAACCAGGAGATTCTGCCGCATCTGACGCAGTGGGAGCGCGACGGCGAGATTCCGCGCGAATTGCACCGCAAGGCAGGCGCTCTCGGACTCCTCGGGGCCAGTGCACCCGAATCGGCCGGTGGTGAGGGCGGCGACGCCGTCGACTCCATCGTGATCTGTGAGGAGATGCATCAGGCAGGTGCGTCGGGCGGGCTGTTCGCATCGCTCTTCACCTGCGGCATCGCGGTGCCGCACCTGATCGCGGCCGGCGACGAGGCGCAGATCGAGAAGTGGGTCAAGCCGACCCTGCGCGGCGACAAGATCGGCTCGCTCGCCATCACCGAGCCCGGCGGAGGCAGCGACGTCGGGCACCTGACAACTACAGCCAAGCGCGACGGCGATCATTACGTCGTGAACGGCGCCAAGACGTTCATCACCTCCGGCGTTCGAGCGGACTTCGTCGTTACAGCGGTGCGCACCGGTGGTCCCGGCGCGGGTGGTGTCTCACTGCTCGTGATCGAGAAGGGCACACCGGGATTCACCGTCTCGCGCAAACTCGAGAAGATGGGCTGGCGCGCATCCGATACCGCGGAACTCTCCTTTGTCGACGCCCGGGTTCCGGTGGAGAATCTGGTCGGTGCAGAGAACAGCGGCTTCGCGCAGATCGCCCAGGCATTTGTCTCCGAGCGGGTAGCGCTCGCCGCGCAGGCGTATGCCAGTGCAGAACGTTGCCTGGAGCTGACGCTCGAATGGTGCCGCGCCCGTGAGACTTTCGGTCGCCCCCTGATCAGTCGGCAGGCCGTCCAGAACACCGTCACCGAGATGGCCCGCAAGATCGACGTCGCCAAGGTGTACACGCACTCGGTGATCGAGCGGTACATGGCCGGTGACGGCGATCTGATCGCCGAGGTGTGCTTTGCGAAGAACACGGCAGTCGAGACGGGCGAATGGGTTGCGAACCAAGCTGTTCAGCTGTTCGGCGGCCTCGGATACATGCAGGAAAGCGAAGTGGAGAGGCAGTACCGGGACATGCGAATTCTGGGAATCGGTGGCGGAACCACCGAAATCCTCACCGGCCTCGCGGCCAAGCGATTGGGGTATCAGTCATGAGTGTCATCCGGTCAACACTGGACACCAATTCCGAGGTGTACAAGACCGCAACTTCGACCATGAACACCAAGCTCGCCGAGATCGAGGTCGAGCACGCCAAGGCGTTGGCGGGTGGCGGCGAGAAGTACACCGAGCGGCACCACAAGCGGGGAAAGCTCCTGGCACGCGAGCGGATCGAACTCCTGCTCGATCAGGATTCACCGTTCCTCGAACTGTGTCCCCTCGCTGCGTGGGGGAGTGAATTTCCGGTCGGCGCCAGCACCGTGGTCGGTATCGGCGTCGTCGAAGGTGTCGAATGCCTGATCGTCGCCAACGATCCCACCGTGCGCGGCGGCACCAGCAACCCGTGGACGCTGCGTAAGGGTTTCCGCGCCAACGACATCGCCATGCAGAACCGACTCCCGGTGATCTCCCTCGTAGAGTCCGGCGGCGCAGACTTGCCGACGCAGAAAGAGGTGTTCATCCCGGGCGGGCGTATGTTCCGTGACCTCACTCAGCTGTCCGCAGCCGGAATCCCCACCATTGCACTGGTCTTCGGTAACTCGACGGCCGGCGGTGCGTACATCCCGGGCATGTCCGACCACGTCGTGATGATCAAGGAACGCTCCAAGGTGTTCCTCGCAGGCCCGCCGCTGGTCAAGATGGCCACCGGTGAGGAATCCGACGACGAGGCACTCGGCGGCGCCGAAATGCACGCTCGCAAGTCCGGGTTGGCCGACTACTTCGCCGCCGACGAGCAGGACGCGATCCGCATCGGGCGCTCGATCGTCAAGCGGCTCAACTGGACCAAGAAGGGGCCGGCGCCGCGCGCGGAGATCATCGAACCGCTCGAGGATCCGGAAGAGTTGCTCGGCATCGTTCCGGCCGACCTGAAGATCCCGTTCGATCCGCGTGAGGTCATCGCCCGTATCGTCGACGGTTCCGACTTCGACGAGTTCAAGCCGCTCTACGGTTCCTCCCTCGTGACCGGGTGGGCCGAGCTCAACGGCTACCCGATCGGCATCCTGGCGAACGCACGTGGAGTGCTCTTCAGTGAGGAATCACAGAAGGCCACGCAGTTCATCCAGCTCGCCAATCGTTCCAACACGCCGTTGCTGTTCCTGCACAACACCACCGGCTACATGGTGGGTAAGGAATACGAGGAGGGCGGCATGATCAAGCACGGATCGATGATGATCAATGCGGTTGCCAACTCCAAGGTTCCGCACATCTCGATCCTGCTCGGAGCGTCGTACGGCGCCGGTCACTACGGTATGTGCGGACGCGCGTTCGATCCGCGGTTCCTCTTTGCGTGGCCCAGTTCCAAGTCCGCCGTCATGGGCGGTGCGCAGCTCGCCGGCGTCATCTCCATCGTGGGACGCGCTGCTGCCGAGGCCCGCGGCCAGGTCTTCGACGAGCAGGCCGACGCCGGCATGCGCGCGATGATCGAGAACCAGATCGAGGCCGAGTCACTTCCGATGTTCCTGTCGGGTCGTCTGTACGACGACGGCGTCATCGATCCCCGAGACACCCGCACCGTGGTGGGAATGTGCCTGTCGGCCATCGCCACCGCCCCGATCGAAGGCACCGAGAACTTCGGCGTCTTCCGTATGTGAGGCACGCCGTGACAATCACTTCAGTACTGGTCGCCAATCGTGGCGAAATCGCCCGCCGTGTCTTTGCAACCTGCCGCAAGAACGGAATCGGCACGGTCGCGGTATTTTCCGACGCAGATGCCGACAGCCCGCACGTCGCCGAAGCCGATGCTTCGGTTCGCCTACCGGGTAACACGCCTGCCGAGACCTACTTGCGGGGTGAGCTCGTCATCGCCGCCGCCAAGGCTTCGGGCGCCGACGCGATTCACCCCGGATACGGATTCCTCTCCGAGAACGCGGAGTTCGCGCGCAGCGTCATCGACGCGGGACTGACGTGGATCGGCCCGCCCGTCGAATCCATCGAGCTCATGGGGTCGAAGGTCGAGTCCAAGAAGATCATGGACGCCGCCGGAGTGCCGGTGCTCTCCGAACTCGATCCCGCCGCGGTGACCGAGGCTCATCTGCCGGTGCTGATCAAGGCGTCGGCGGGCGGCGGCGGACGCGGAATGCGTGTCGTTCGTGAATTGTCGGCGCTGGACGGCGAACTGGAAGCGGCGCGGCGTGAGGCGCAGTCCGCTTTCGGCGACCCGACAGTCTTCTGTGAGCGTTACCTCGAGACCGGTCGGCACATCGAGGTTCAGGTCATGGCCGACCGCCACGGTGCGGTGTGGGCGGTGGGGGAGCGCGAGTGCTCGATCCAGCGTCGGCATCAGAAGGTGGTCGAAGAGGCCCCGTCGCCGCTCGTGCAACGCATCCCCGCCATGCGCGACAAGCTGTTCGACGCCTCGCGGCTCGCAGCCAACGCCATCGGTTACGAGGGGGCAGGAACCGTTGAATTCCTGGCTGACGAAAAAGGCGACTTCTTCTTCCTGGAAATGAACACGCGTTTGCAGGTGGAGCATCCGGTCACCGAGTGCACCACTGGACTCGATCTGGTGGAACTGCAATTGCAGGTCGCTTCAGGTGAAGCACTTCCGGACGATCAGCCGGAGATCCGTGGGCATTCGATCGAAGTGCGCCTGTACGCCGAGGACCCCGCCAAGAACTGGCAGCCGCAGAGCGGAACCGTCCACCACATCGAGTTGCCCGGTGACCCGCAAGAATTCAGTGTTCTGCGTGAGCAGGGCGTTCGCCTCGACTCCGGCGTCGTCGACGGCAGTGTTGTCGGCGTCCACTACGACCCGATGTTGGCCAAGGTCATCTCGTACGCGCCGACGCGGACCGCAGCTGCCCGGCTGCTCGCATCGACGCTGGCGCGCACCAGGATTCACGGGCTGCGCACCAACCGCGACCTGCTCGTCAACGTCCTGGCCCACCCCGCCTTCATTGCCGGAGACACCGACACTGCCTTCTTCGAGACTCACGACCTCGAGAAGCTGTCTACGCCCTTGGCCGATACCGACGCCGAAAGACTCTCGGCGCTGGCGGCGGCACTTGCCGATGCCGCGCACAACCGGGCGTCGGCCCGCGTCATCGGCCGCTTGCCCAGCGGGTGGCGCAACCTCCCGTCGCAGCCGCAGAGCAAGAGCTATTCCACTGCGTCGGGCGACTACGACGTCCGCTACTCCCTGAGCCGAAGCGGCGTGCTGAGTGCAGAAGGCTTCGACGACGTGCGCCTGGTATCGGCAACTGCGACCCGGGTAGTGCTCGAGCAGAGCGGAGTACAGCGCTCGTTCGACGTTGCGGCCTACGGGAGTGAGATTTTTGTCGACTCCTCGCTCGGACCCGTCGCGTTGACGGCAGCACCGCGCTTCGTGGATCCGTCGGCAGAAGTCGCCGCCGGTTCGTTGCTCGCTCCGATGCCGGGATCGGTCATCCGCCTCGGTGCCGCACTCGGTGACACCGTCACCGCCGGCCAGCCGATTCTGTGGCTGGAGGCCATGAAGATGGAACACACCGTCACCGCGCCGACTGCCGGTGTCCTGGTGGAACTTCCGGTCGCCGTCGGCCAGCAGGTCGAGGTCGGATCGGTACTCGCACGTGTGGAAGAACCCGCTACAGAAGAGGAAGCATGATGAGTTTCATCGAAACCGAAGAGCAGAAGGAACTGCGGGCATCCGTTTCCAAACTGGGTGAGCGCTTCAACTACGTCGACTACGTGCTGCCCAAGGCGCGAAAGGGGGAGCCGCTCACCGAATTGTGGAACGAGGCGGGCAAACTCGGATTCCTGGGCGTCAACCTGCCGGAGGAATACGGCGGCGGCGGTGCAGGCATCTACGAACTCGCGCTGGTGCAGGAGGAATTGGCGGCGCAGGGTGCCGGTCTGCTCCTGGTTGTCGTATCCCCGGCCATCTGCGGCACCATCATCGGCAAGTACGGCACGGCGGAGCAGAAGCAGCAGTGGCTACCCAGCCTCGCCGACGGCTCCAAGATCATGGCGTTCGGAATCACCGAGGCCGACGCTGGTTCCAACTCTCATCAGATCACCACGACGGCACGCAGGGATGGCGACGACTGGATCCTGAGCGGCAACAAGATCTACATCTCGGGTGTCGATCAGGCTGACGCGGTCCTCGTCGTTGCGCGGACCGAGGACTCCAAGACGGGCAAGCTCAAGCCCGCTCTGTTCATCGTCCCCACGGATTCTCCCGGATTCGTGAAGACGCAGATGGAGATGGACATCATCGAACCGGACCACCAGTTCATCCTCTTCCTCGACGACGTCCGTCTGCCGGCCGACGCTCTGGTCGGCGAAGCCGATGCCGCCCTGATGCAGTTGTTCGCCGGCCTCAACCCCGAGCGCATCCTGGGTGCGTCGATGGCCATCGGCATGGGCCGTTACGCCCTGAACGCCGCAGTGAAGTTCGCCAACGAGCGCACGGTGTGGAAGACGCCGATCGGTGCGCACCAAGGCATTTCGCATCCACTCGCGCAGGTGAAGATCGAACTCGAGCTCGCCAAGCTGATGATGCAGAAGGCCGCGGTGCTCTACGACAGCGGTGACGATTTCGGTGCTGCCGAAGCCGCGAACATGGCCAAGTACGCCGCCGCCGAAGCCAGCATCAAGGCGCTCGATCAGGCGATCCAGACGCATGGCGGCGCAGGACTGACGAAGGAATACGGACTGGCCGCCATGCTCGGTGCGGCTCGTATCGCCCGTGTCGCGCCGGTGAGCCGCGAGATGATCCTCAACTTCGTCTCACAGCATTCCCTCGGTCTGCCACGGTCCTACTAGGAAGAGGCGACTCATGACGGATCAGGACAAGCCATACGTACGGTACGAAGTATCGGGCGGTGCTGCCACGATCACTCTCGACTCACCCCACAACCGCAACGCGATTTCGACGCGGTTGGTCACGGAGTTGCAGGCTGGGTTGACGTCGGCTGCCGCCGATCCGGCAGTTCGAGCGGTGGTACTCACCCACACCGGTGGAACATTCTGTGCGGGAGCCGATCTCAGTGAGGCCTCCGGTTCGTCCGCATCACCGGAGGACGCCGTCAAGGAGCGAGGACGGGGGATGCTGACACTCTTGCGCAGCATTCTCGAGCTTCCCAAGCCGGTGATCGGGCGGATCGACGGTCACGTCCGGGCCGGAGGCATGGGTCTTGTCGGGGCGTGCGACATCGTCGTCGCCGGACCGGCGAGCACCTTCGCGGTGACGGAATCACGGTTGGGTTTGGCAGCGTCCATCATTTCGCTCACGGTCCTACCGAGGCTCGACCAGCGATCTGCGAGCCGCTATCTGCTCACCGGCGAGAAGTTCGGCCAGCACGAGGCCGAATCCATCGGACTCGTCACCTCCGCGTCGCAGGACACGGAGGAGTCGATCACCGAACTGCTCGGCACCTTGCGCCAATGTTCACCGCAGGGACTTGCCGAATCGAAGTGGATCACGACGCGTTCGGTCCTGGCTGGATTCGACCGGGACGGCGAGGAGATGATCGCGCAGTCGGCTCGGCTGTTTTCCTCTGACGAGGCTCGTGAGGGCATGATGTCTTTCTTGCAGAAGCGTCCAGCGGCCTGGGCGCAGTAGAAACTGCGCAGCTGGGACACAGAAGCGCTGGAACACAGAAGTAGAAGGGATGGCGGCGCGATGACTCGAGAGCCCAAGCAGGACCGAAGTCGAGTCACGCGCTCCCACCTGCTCGAAGTGACTGTGGAGTGTCTCGCCGAACTCGGGTGGAGCGCAACGACGATGAGCGTCGTCGCGCAGCGTGCCGGGGTGTCCAGAGGCGCCATGCAGCATCACTTCCCGACCCGCGAGGACCTCATCACCGCGGCGCTCGAGGTGATGTTCGACGCCCGGATGGATCAGGCACGAAAGGAATCGACCGACCTTCCGGTGGGTGCCGGACGAACCGAGGCGATCATTTCGCGGTTGGTGGAGTACTACACCGGGACTCTGTTCAAAGCAGCACTGCAGGTGTGGACGGCCGCTGCCTCCGACCCCGACCTGCGTGCCCGCGTACTGCCCCTCGAGGAACGATTCGGGCGCATCGCGCACCGCATGGCCGTCGAGAGTCTGGGTGTCGACGACTCCGACCCGGTGACGCACCGCTTGGTACAGGCGACCCTGGACCTGGCCCGCGGGCTGGGGCTGGCTGATGTCTTGACAGACGACTCGCGCCGACGCACCGAGGTGGTCAAACAGTGGGCGGCGCAATTGGATTCCACACTTGTTCGGGTACCGGTGGCAACTCCCTGAATCGGTAGCGGCGGGGCCGGCGCCGGTGCTCTCGACGCGCACGTGGCGTGTGTCGGGGGCCACCGAGAAGTACAGTCGGCTCCATGGCCGCACGCACTCTCACTTCGATCGGGACTTCGGTATTGGTCTCGGCTGCCGTGCTCTCGGCCGTGGTCGGCTGCAGCTCCGGCGACGGGTCCGTCGATCAGCCGGGCGACGGTGCGGGTTCGCAGGCACTCGCACCTACGGATCCGGGCCCGATGTTCGCCGAATGCGGCTCGGTGACCGACGAGGAAGTTGTCAACGCCTTCAATCTCGGCACTTTTGCGACGACGACGCGCAACGGCGTCGGTTGCCAGTGGGAAGTCGCCGGTTCGAACGGTCCGAGCGTCAGTTTCTCCTGGTACCGGGGTAGCCCGATCGGCCGCGAACGGGCCGGGTCCGACCTGCTCGGACGTCCTGCCGACGACATCACGATCGGTGGACACCAGGGCTTCATCGCGTCCACGGCAGGTTCGTTGTGCGAGTTGGGTATCGCGTTCGGCGGAGACTTCGTGCACTGGTCGATCACCTACGGTTTGCTGCCACCGACCGCGGATCCATGCACGGTGGCGCGGGATCTGATGGAAAAAACAGTTTCGAGGGCACAGTGAAGTTCGAGGGCGCCGTGAAGCGCATAAGGATCGGACTCGCCTTGGCGGGGTCGCTGGTTCTGCTGACAGGCTGCGGCTCGGTGGTCACCGGGACTCCCCGTGCGGAGGGCAGCTACGGCGGTAGTGACAGCCAGGAATTCGCGAACGTCCTCCAAGAATGCGAAGCCGTCACCGACGAGCAGATCGCCGGTGCCGTGGGTGCCGACGCCGTCGGGCGTGGGTTCTTCGGCGCTATCTGCCGTTGGGACGGCATCGGGACCGCGGGTCCGATCAAGATCACCTTCAACTGGTTCGAGACGGGCACCCTCGATCACGAGCGCGCTGCATTCGAGCACCTGGGATACGTGGTGGCGAAAATCGACATCAACGGCAGTGGCGGGTACCAGGTTCGCCAGCCGGCCGATCCGCAGAGCTGCGGGGTGAGCGCGAGCGCACCGGCCGGGGGAGTGTTCGGTTGGTGGGTCACCGAGCCGCAAGGCGGCGCGGATCCGTGCGAGGCTGCGGCAAAGCTCGGCGCGTTGACGTTGAACCGCAGCATCTGATCGCGACCGGTCCGGCTGCGTGGTCTGAGTGTGCAGCCAGAGTGTCTGGTCAGAGCGTGAGGTCACTATCACCGTGGCCTCACTTTGACCTCGTGGCGCGCCGACAGGTATCGTTATGGGTCGTGTCCGGCATGCCCGGGCCGATCTGTGTGCCTAGCTAGGTATTGCCGTGCGCGCGTTCGAGCAGAAACTGCTGATGAACGAGCATCCGGCTGCCTGTGTGGGGGTATGCGACACGCCCGACCTCGGGGGCAGTGCGCGGCATGAAAGTGCTGAGTACAGACTCTGAGGTGGGTGAGGAGCAGCAGCTCTCTTGCTCCAACTGCTAGATCCCTAATTTCAGAACAGCCACGTTTTCGAACGGCCCGAGTTCGCTCGAGCAGTCTGTTCGTCACAAGAAAGCCGGTAAATGCCAACCATCAACCAGCTGGTCCGCAAGGGTCGCCGCGACAAGACCGCCAAGGTCAAGACGGCAGCCCTCAAGGGCAGCCCGCAGCGTCGTGGCGTGTGCACTCGCGTGTACACCACCACCCCCAAGAAGCCGAACTCCGCGCTCCGTAAGGTCGCACGTGTTCGCCTCACGACTTCGGTCGAGGTCACCGCGTACATCCCCGGTGAAGGTCACAACCTTCAGGAGCACTCCATGGTGCTCGTCCGTGGCGGTCGTGTGAAGGACCTCCCGGGTGTCCGTTACAAGATCATCCGCGGCTCCCTCGACACCCAGGGTGTCAAGGGTCGCAAGCAGGCACGCAGCCGCTACGGCGCCAAGAAGGAGAAGAGCTAATGCCACGTAAGGGCCCCGCTCCGAAGCGCCCGCTCATCAACGACCCGGTTTACGGTTCCCCGTTGGTGACGCAGCTCGTCAACAAGATCCTGCTGGACGGCAAGAAGTCCACCGCAGAGCGAATCGTGTACCAGGCTCTCGAGCAGGCACGCGAGAAGACCGGCACCGATCCGGTCGTCACCCTCAAGCGCGCCCTGGACAACGTCAAGCCTGCACTCGAGGTTCGTAGCCGCCGCGTCGGTGGCGCTACCTACCAGGTGCCGGTCGAGGTTCGCCCCGGTCGTTCCACCACGCTGGCACTGCGCTGGCTGGTCACCTTCTCGCGTGCACGTCGTGAGAAGACCATGGTCGAGCGTCTCGCCAACGAGCTCCTCGATGCCAGCAATGGCCTCGGTGCAGCTGTGAAGCGTCGCGAAGACACTCACAAGATGGCCGAAGCCAACAAGGCATTCGCCCACTACCGCTGGTGATGTAAAGCGTCGGAGCAACTGCCATCGGGTGGGGCTCCGACGCTTGTCGCCGTTGGCGGCCTGATCATCGCGACGGATTCCGGACGCAGGTGGCCAGGTTCGCCTCGGCAGAGACATAATTGAAAGACCATGGCCCTGACGGTGGAACACACCGATAAGGCCGACACCCGAAAACCAAGCAACGAGCGGGGAAGAAACCTGTGGCACAGGAAGTGCTGACTGACCTGAACAAGGTCCGCAACATCGGCATCATGGCGCACATCGATGCCGGCAAGACCACCACCACCGAGCGCATCCTGTTCTACACCGGTGTCAATTACAAGATCGGTGAGACGCACGACGGTGCGTCGACGACGGACTGGATGGAGCAGGAGAAGGAACGCGGCATCACGATCACGTCTGCCGCCGTGACTTGCTTCTGGAACAACAACCAGATCAACATCATCGACACCCCCGGCCACGTCGACTTCACGGTCGAGGTGGAGCGGTCGCTGCGCGTGCTCGACGGCGCAGTTGCTGTCTTCGACGGTAAAGAGGGTGTCGAGCCGCAGTCCGAGCAGGTTTGGCGTCAGGCTGCCAAGTACGACGTTCCGCGCATCTGCTTCGTCAACAAGATGGACAAGATGGGCGCGGACTTCTACTTCACAGTCCAGACCATCATCGACCGCTTGGGCGCGAAGCCGCTCGTTCTCCAGCTGCCCATCGGCGCTGAGGACGACTTCGACGGCGTCGTCGACCTGGTCGAGATGAAGGCCATCACCTGGCGCGGCGTGGTCCCGACGGGAACCGCTCCGACCATCGAGGAGATCCCCGCGGATCTCGTCGAGAAGGCTGCCGAGTACCGCGAGAAGCTGCTCGAGACGGTTGCAGAGTCCGACGAAGCTCTCATGGAGAAGTACTTCGGCGGCGAAGAGCTCACCATCGAGGAGATCAAGGGCGCCATCCGCAAGATGACGGTCGCCTCCGAGCTGTACCCGGTTCTCTGTGGCTCCGCGTTCAAGAACAAGGGCGTTCAGCCCATGCTCGACGCTGTCATCGACTACCTTCCGAACCCGCTGGACATCGGCGAGGTCATCGGCCACAAGCTCGGTGACGAAGAAGTAGAGATCACTCGCAAGCCGAGCAAGGACGAGCCGTTCTCGGCTCTCGCCTTCAAGATCGCTGCTCACCCGTTCTTCGGCAAGCTGACCTTCGTCCGCGTGTACTCGGGTCGTATCGATCCGGGTGCTCAGGTGCTCAACGCAACCAAGGGCAAGAAGGAGCGCATCGGAAAGCTCTTCCAGATGCACGCCAACAAGGAGAACCCGGTAGACGAGGCCGTAGCCGGCCACATCTACGCAATGATCGGCCTCAAGGACACCACCACCGGTGACACCTTGTGCGATCAGGCGAGCCCCATCGTCCTCGAGTCGATGTCGTTCCCCGCGCCGGTCATCCAGGTCTCCATCGAGCCCAAGACCAAGTCCGACCAGGAAAAGCTGGGCGTCGCGATCCAGAAGCTCGCCGAAGAGGACCCGACCTTCTCGGTCGAGCTCGACGAAGAGACCGGTCAGACCGTCATCGGCGGTATGGGCGAGCTCCACCTCGACATCCTCGTCGACCGCATGCGTCGCGAGTTCAAGGTCGAGGCGAACGTCGGTAAGCCGCAGGTTGCGTACCGCGAGACCATCACCAAGAAGGTCGAGAAGCACGACTACACCCACAAGAAGCAGACGGGTGGCTCGGGCCAGTTCGCAAAGGTCATCATCGCTCTTGAGCCTTTCGTGGGCGAAGACGGTGCTACCTACGAGTTCGAGAACAAGGTCTCCGGCGGACGTATCCCGCGCGAGTACATCCCCTCCGTGGATGCCGGTGCGCAGGACGCGATGCAGTACGGTGTTCTCGCCGGCTACCCGCTCGTGAACCTGAAGCTGTCGCTGCTCGATGGTGCTTACCACGACGTCGACTCCTCGGAAATGGCGTTCAAGGTTGCCGGTTCGCAGGCACTGAAGGAAGCCGCCCGCAAGGCCGGCCCCGTCATTCTCGAGCCGCTCATGGCTGTCGAGGTCACAACGCCCGAGGAGTACATGGGCGACGTGATCGGCGACCTCAACTCCCGCCGTGGCCAGATCCAGGCCATGGAGGAACGCAGTGGTGCCCGTGTCGTGAAGGCGCTGGTTCCGCTCTCGGAGATGTTCGGTTACATCGGTGACCTGCGGTCGAAGACCCAGGGCCGAGCGAACTTCTCCATGGTGTTCGATTCCTACGCAGAGGTTCCCGCGAACGTCTCGAAGGAAATCATCGCCAAGGCGACGGGCGAGTAAGCACAGCGAGCTCCCCAGCCCGCGCCGGCAAGTAACCTCGGTTTCTTCCGGCACGAAGCACGACCTAGTAACAACCAACCGCACTGCTGCATACGGCAAGCAACAACAGTCCAGGAGGACACAAAGTGGCGAAGGCGAAGTTCGAGCGGACGAAGCCGCACGTGAACATCGGCACCATTGGTCACGTCGACCACGGCAAGACCACGACGACGGCGGCCATCACCAAGGTTCTCGCGGATGCATTCCCCGACCTGAACGAGGCTTCGGCCTTCGATCAGATCGACAAGGCTCCCGAGGAAAAGGCTCGTGGCATCACGATCAACATCTCGCATGTTGAGTACCAGACGGAAAAGCGCCACTACGCGCACGTCGATGCACCGGGTCACGCCGACTACATCAAGAACATGATCACCGGCGCAGCTCAGATGGACGGCGCTATCCTCGTCGTCGCAGCTACCGACGGCCCGATGCCCCAGACGCGCGAGCATGTCCTGCTCGCTCGCCAGGTTGGCGTTCCTTACATCCTCGTCGCCCTGAACAAGGCCGACATGGTTGACGACGACGAGATCCTCGAGCTCGTCGAGATGGAGGTCCGCGAACTGCTGGCCGCTCAGGAATTCGACGAGGAAGCCCCCGTCATTCCGATCTCGGCACTCAAGGCACTCGAGGGTGACCCGAAGTGGACGCAGTCCATCCTCGACCTGATGGCTGCTGTCGACGAGTCCATCCCGGACCCGATTCGTGAGACCGAGAAGCCCTTCCTCATGCCCGTCGAGGACGTCTTCACGATCACCGGCCGTGGCACCGTTGTCACCGGTCGTATCGAGCGTGGCGTTGTCAACGTCAACGAAGAGGTCGAGATCGTCGGCATCAAGGAAACCTCGACCAAGACCACGGTCACGGGTATCGAGATGTTCCGCAAGCTGCTCGACTCGGGCCAGGCCGGCGACAACGTCGGACTGCTCGTTCGTGGCATCAAGCGCGAAGATGTCGAGCGTGGACAGGTTGTCGTCAAGCCGGGCACCACGACTCCCCACACGGAGTTCGAGGGCCAGGCATACATCCTGTCGAAGGACGAGGGCGGCCGCCACACCCCGTTCTTCAACAACTACCGCCCGCAGTTCTACTTCCGTACCACGGACGTTACGGGCGTCGTGACGCTGCCTGAGGGCACCGAGATGGTCATGCCCGGTGACAACACCGAGATGTCCGTCAAGCTGATCCAGCCTGTCGCCATGGACGAGGGCCTGCGCTTCGCAATTCGCGAAGGCGGCCGTACGGTCGGCGCCGGCAAGGTTGCCAAGATCATCAAGTGAGACTCTTGTCTCGCTAGCTGATTCACAGCACTGAAAAAGGCGCTCATTCCCTTCGGGGAGTGAGCGCCTTTTCTGTGTCTTCCATCGGTTGGCCTGTGATCGAGTGTTCGGTGATCGGGTGCCTGCGTGGTTCTTACTTACTTGTTGGCTTCCACCCGGTCGAGGTGCAGCAGAACCTGTACTGCGACGGTCGAGCCGTCCAGGCTGCGCCTGGTTGCGCCGGCGATACGTTCGGCCGAAGCGGTGAATCCGGCGACGTCGATCGACGGATCTGCAGTGACGACAATCGACAGCGTCGGCAGTCCGCGATCGACCGTCGCTTTGCTCTTGGTGCTCCGCACGCCGGTCAGCTGAGCGAGCTCGGCCGCTACGCCGTCTGCGACGGGTCCGAGATCCACGCTGACGTCGGTACCGGATTCGTTGTGCCGCAATGTGACTGCGCTTGTGCGGCGCCGGCGAAGGTTCAGGTACAACAGCCCGAAACCGGCGAAGACACAGAGGACGAAGGTGCCCGACAGTACCCAGTGCCACCACGGCTCCTCCGGAAGGCCGAAGAGGACCTCCCGATCGAGGCGTGACACCCAGGTTCGAATCAGCGACGCGCCCGCGTCCCACGCGATGGCGTATGCGCCCGCCGCGAGGAGTGCGATTCCGACGATGAGGACGATGATCCGATCGACCGCGGAGATCCAACGGTTCACGAGGCGTCCTTTCGTCGTACTACAGTTTCTCGCACGACAACCGAAAGTTGCAGTGGCCGCTGCAGTATCGCGAGGTGGGGCCGAACCGCCGCGTCGACGGCTGCGGCAAGTTCAGCTCGATCGCCACCGGTCGATTCGATGTGGACCTTGACGTGTTTACGGTCGACGCTGGTGTGAGCCGAGCCGACGCCGGGAACGACCGCTGCGTGGCTACTGCACAGACGTGCAATGTCAGTCGGCCGCATCCACACCGTCGATGCGCTCGGGTTCCCGAGTGGGACATGGGTTTTCGCACGGCGTTTGATCGCCGACATTATCAGGACAACACCCGCGACAACGGCAGCGATTGCCACCGGAAGTAGCCACGGTTGCCAGTGCAGACGAGACGTCCACTCCACGGAGTTTCGGATCCAGGGTGCCGATTCGAAAGTTCCACGGTTGATGAACCATTCGCGCGAGACGACGAAGGCGAGTGCGAGTAGACCACACGCGATGACGACGGCCGAAACCGCGGCCGCCGGGTTCGCAGAGGGGACCCGCGGCGGAATCGGATCCGAGAGTGCCTGCTGTGCCGGGCCCTCCGCGATCTCGACGCCGGAAACACAGGAGTCGTCAGAACCCTCGGTTGCCGCGATCATCACGTTCATGTCGTGGAGTGGAAGCCCGGTCAGCGATTCGACGCTGCGACCGACTTCCGTTCGCACCCGGCCGGTCAACTCGGTGACCGAACACGGCCAGGACACGGCGAGGAAGAGATTGATCGCGACGGCGTCGCTACCCATCGAGATGTCGGCTCGCGGAAGATCGCGTCCGGTCAGGCGGGTCAAGCCACCGGACTGGCGGACCACCCCCGGGACGTTCACCGCTGCGGCCGTGGCGATCTTGGCCATCGCACGGTCCTTGATGACCAAGGAGCCGCGTAGGCCAGGATCGTCCGCTGCGCTGGGATCGGACGGCTCAGCCACGGCCACGGCTTCGGAGGATCGCGCCGAGGTCGAGATGTCCGTCGCGGTGTGCTCCGATCGCCATACCGGCGGCGCCGAGCAGGACTGCGAAGACGAAACCGCTGAACCCACCCATGATTCCGGCGAGTGCGAGGAGCAGACCGACCAGCAGTCCGACGGTGGTGCTGTTCATGTCAGTTCCCTTCTCGAATGTTCGGTGCAATGTCTGTGACGGTGGCAGGCTCGGTGACTGCGTTTTCGGCATCAACGGGTAGATATCCCGCTGTCGACAGGTCGCCGACGGTCACGTTCACCGGTACGTCGACCAATCTCGCCACCACCGCTCGTACGCGCTCGGCGACGCTGCGAACGTCGGCCGGATAGTGAACGGAAATGTGTACAGCACAGGAGTTTTCGTCGACGACGACGCCGGTGATGCGGCGTCCGGGGAGGTAGGTTCCGACTTCGCCGAACTGTCCTCCGTGCAGATCTGCCACTTCCGGGATGGCAAGAACCGCGTCGGCGACTACCTCGGCCGCGTCGATCTCGCGGCCGGCGTCGGCGGTACTCACTGAACCCTCGGCTTGGCTTCCGGATCGGTACTGCCGCCGCTCTCTGCATCCTCGAAGAGCATGACGTCGAAGACGGTGATGTTGACCTCGGTGACCTCGAGACCCGTCATGCTTTCCACTGCGGCAATGACGTTGCGGCGGATACCTACCGCCAGTTCGTGGAGTGCGACGCCGTACTCGGCGACAATGCCGATGTCGATGGCGGCTTGTTTCTCGCCTACCTCCACCGCCACGCCCTGGGCATGGTTGACGCGGGCGCCCGGTATGCGGTCGCGAAGTGCCCCCACCGCACGCGCTGTGCCCCCGCCGACGTCGTACACGCCGTTGATCTCGCGGGTCGCGATACCGGCGATCTTGGCGACCACGGCGTCGGCGATGATCGTCTTACCCTGGGTGCTGACTAGTTCCGCGCCACCGTCGGCGCCGAATCGGACGCTGTTCTTTTCACTGGAATCGCTGGTCATGGGGGCTCCCTGCTCATGTGTCAGTGCGTGCGTCTGAAGTACCTCCAACTGTAGTGACTGGTAGGTGACCATGCGGGATGCACCACACCTACTCCGGCATTTGGTATGGCAGAGTCGGAGGCAAATAGTGACGGCGTTCATAGTGAGCGCTGCAAGTGACGTGGGTCGGACAGGGTGGTACGTGGTGGCACGGATAGTGATCGTGGGTGCGGGTTTGTCGGGACTGCGGACCGTCGAGGAACTGCGACGAGCGGGTTTCGAAGGTGAATTGACGCTCGCGGGTGGAGAAACGCATCTGCCCTACGACAGGCCTCCGTTGTCGAAGGAAGTGATCCGCGGCGACAAGGACGAGACGACCTTGCGTCCGGCCGAGTTCTACGTCGAGAACAAGGTCGATCTCAAGCTCGGTTCGCCGGCAACCTCGGTGGACACGGTCGCCAAGTCGGTGGCGTTCGCCGACGGATCCACCCTGGACTACGACGAGTTGGTCATCGCGACCGGACTGACTCCGCGTCGCATCTCCGGCCTTCCGGAGTTGTCCGGAGTGCACGTTCTGCGCTCCATCGAGGAAGCGTTGGCCCTCCGCGCCGACCTTGCTCCCGGTAAGCGTGCACTGATCGTCGGGGCCGGCTTCATCGGCTGCGAACTGGCCGCGAGCATGAAGTCTCACGGCGTCGACGTCGTGTTGCTCGAACCCCAGCCGACGCCGCTGGCGTCGGTGCTCGGCCCCACGGTCGGCGCCCTCGTCGAACGTCTGCATCGGAACGAGGGCATCGACGTCCGAGTCGGTACGGGCTTGACCTCGTTGTCCGGCGACGGAGCGGTTGCCGCTGCGACCTTGAGTGACGGTTCGGAAATCCCGGTCGACGTGGTCGCGATCGGAGTCGGTTCGGTGCCGGTCACGGAATGGCTCGACGGTTCGGGGATCGAACTCGACAACGGAGTGCTCTGCGATGGCGTCGGCCGCACCAGCACCGAACACGTCTGGGCGGTCGGCGACGTCGCGTCCTGGCAGATCGGAGATCGACGCAAGCGTGTCGAACACTGGACCAATGCTGGGGACCAGGCCAAGATCCTGGCGGGAGCGATCACCGGAACGGGTGATCCGGATGCGCCGGCGCAGGTTCCGTACTTCTGGAGCGATCAGTACGACGTCAAGATCCAGGCATTGGGGACCGTCGCACCCACGGACACCGTTCACATCGTGAAGGACGACGGCCGAAAGTTCGTCGCCTACTACGAGCGCGACGGTGTGCTGGCAGCTGTCGTCGGCGGCGGTAGCGCGGGAGCTGTGATGAAGATGCGCGCGAAGATCGCAGCCGGCACGCCCATCTCGGACGTGTTGGAGTCCACACCGGCCTGAACGGATGAGGCAGGACCGGTTCCGAGGCGATAGATTTGTGCGGTGATCGTTGCACTCATCGACTCGGGACTGGGCCTGCTCCCTACCTCTGCGTGGCTCAGACGCCTGCGCCCGGATCTCGATCTTGTGCTGTCCCTCGATCCGGACGGCGCCCCCTGGGGGCCCAAGCCCGAGCCGTGGGTCGTCGACCGGGTACTCGGTGCGGTGCGGCGGAGCCTCGATCGTGGGGCTCAGGTCATCGTTCTTCCATGCAATACCGCGAGCGTCACCGCTCTCCCACACGTCCGCGAACTGGTCGGACCGGGTGTGCCGGTCATCGGAACGGTGCCCGCGATCAAGCCCGCGGCCGCCGCGTGCGATTCAGTGGCGATCTGGGCTACCGCCGCGACGACTGCCAGCCGGTACCAAGCCGATCTGATCGAACAGTTCGGCAACGGCGCCAAAGTCGTCGGGGTGCCGTGCCACGGCTTGGCCGATTCGATAGACCTCGGTGATCGTGCAGCCGCACTTGCAGCCATCGAATCCGCAGTGGCCCGGACGCCGGACGACGTCAACGGCGTTGTCCTCGGCTGCACGCACTACCCACTGCTCGCGGACGAAATCGCAGCGCGGCTACCCGCCGGTGTCACACTCTTCGACAGTGCCGAAGCCGTTGCACGACAGACCCTGCGGCGGATCGACGGGCTCGGTGACGCGGGTGAAGGATCGGGAACCGTCGAGGTTTTCGTGAGTGGACGTCCGGGCGCGCTACCGCCCAGCGCCGAAGCCTTCGACGCCGGGCGGTTGTTGGGCGCGATCAAAGCCTGATCCAGCCTGCAGCCAGCCATTCATCAATGGGCAGCTACTCCGCTCTGTCAATGGGCGGCTACTCCGCTCCGTCAATGGGCGGCTACGCCGCCGTGACCCCCGTGATGCATCCGCGCACTCATCACCGGCATCGCACTCACCGCGACCACAACGGTCAGGACCCCGACCACCCAGGCCGTCCACGACGCACCGCGTAGAGCGTCGAAGCTCATGACCCAGGGTGAAATGAACATCAAGACGCCGAAAACGCCCATCGCGTAATCCGCCATGGCCATGTCCGGACGTGCCATGTGCGCCAGACCCGACAGTGCAACCAGGACACCCAGGACGACGAGTGACCACATTGCCCGATCGGTGGTGTCGAGCCACATCGGCGAGAGAGCCGCAAAGACGCCGAGAACCACCGCGACGGCATCTTGCATTCGATTCCACGACTTCATGACGAGACCTCCAAAGACGAGAGTGTGTCCACCTGTAGTACACGCCCGCGGCAGATCGAGATCAACTCTCCGCCAATTGCATTCGCGTTGCAGTTAGAGGCGATGTGGAGGCTCGAATATCAAGATTTGTGACTATTCGTCCGGATTGCCACGAGCCCGCGCGGAGCGCTGGCCGCGATATGTCCCGAGAGTGCCATGAGGGTGAGAGTGGTGAATGCGATAGCGGCGGTGATCATGGGTGGTCCTTTCACTGACTGTCCTCGAGTGTCGTCTGCCGACCTGTGGCCGAGCAGGGCACACGGTGTGAGGACGCTGAGAGAATCGAAGAGTCCGCACAGACGACCCGTGAGAAGGTTCTGGGGTGACGCAATCGAGTGCCCAGGACGTGATCGAACAGTTGGCCGACCTCGCGGATCCCGCGGATGCCGTCCAGCTACAGAAGTTCTTCAAGACAGCGCCGGGGGAGTACGGCGAGGGTGACGTCTTCATCGGCGTGCGAGTACCGAAGACGCGTTCGGTGGTGAAGAAGCATGTCGGTCTCGAGTTGCCTCAGGTACGCCTCCTTCTCGACAGCGACGTCCACGAGCATCGCTTGGCCGGTCTGTTGATCCTTGTTGCTCGATTCGAAAAGGTCAGTCGCCCAAAATTTTTCGACGACGAGAGTCGCTCCCGCATCGCCGACTTCTATCTCAGCGCTGTCGAGGACGGGCGGGTGAACAATTGGGATCTGGTGGATTCGTCCGCCGGACAGATCCTCGGCGGCTGGCTGTACGACCGAGATCGCCGGCTGATCTTCGAGCTTTCCGATTCGGGTGACCTGTGGCGACGACGGGTGGCGCTGCTGACGACGTACGGATTCATCACTCGCGGCGACGGGTCGACCACGCTCGAGCTTGCCGCGCGGGTGCTGGGTGATCGACGAGACCTGACCCAGAAAGCGATGGGCTGGATGCTCCGCGAGGTGGGCAAGCGGGTGGACCGGGATTTGTTGACCGGTTTCCTCGCGAAGAATGCAGCAGACATGGGACGCACGGCACTGAGCTACGCGTGCGAACACCTGACCGCAGACGAGCGAGCGCACTTCCGGGCGGCCCGCTAGCGAAGTACCGCTCGGTAGGTTGTGGGACGATTCTCGGTATGCCCGCCACCCGTGTCGAGGCGTCTCGAATTGTGACGATCGGTTCACTGATCGCTGCCGGCGTCGCAGCTCTGTGTTATCTCGTGTACTCCGTTCGAGCCGTCGAACCCGTTGATTTTCTCGTCTACCGCTACGCTGCCCAGGCGTTCGCAGCGGGATCGAACATCTACGAGGGCAATCTGTCCGGCCCGTTGATCGTCGACGAGGGTATGCCGTTCACCTACACCCCGTTCGCGGTGATCTTCCTCTGGCCGACTGTCCTCTTCGACTGGTGGACTGCCTATCTGCTGTGGTCGGGATTGTGCATCGCGGCGTTGGTGTGGACGGTTGCGAGGTTCACTCCCGCTCGCGTCCCCAAGCGGCCGCTCGTCATGGCGGCATTGGTCCTGGCCGTGTCGGTGACTCCCATCGTCAGTGCGCACATCTCATTCGGCCAGGTGAACTTGGTGCTGATGGCGCTCGTACTGCTCGATGTGACTCGCCGAGAGGATTCGAGATTCGGCCGGTGGTTTCCGCGAGGACTGCTGATCGGCGTCGCGGCCGCGATCAAGCTGACTCCGGCTCTCTTCATCGTCTACTTCGTCGTCACGAAGCAGTGGCGACTCGCGATCTGGAGTTCGATCGGATTTGCCGCGGCGACCGCCGTCGCAGCAGTGGTGGACCCGGCCGTCAGCTGGACCTTCTGGTCGGACGTCGTCTGGAACCTCAGCGACCGGGTGGATTTGAGCGGGCAGGCGATCGCGAGTGCCGGCAACAGTTCGCTGCAGGGCGGACTTGCCGCGCTGGGCCCATGGACAGCGTCTCTGGCGATGCCGTCGACCGTGCTGTGCGCGGGGGTAGCGCTATGGATCGCCCGAGATGTCTATCGCGTCGGGCGAGCGGTCGATGCGGCGTTGGTGATCGGATTGAGCGCGCCGATTCTTTCGCCGATCAGCTGGATTCACCACTGGGTGTATCTCGTGCCTGCCGCCGTCACGGTTCTTTTTCGGCTTCGATCGCCGCTGCAGTTCGGTGCGGCCGCTCTGGGGTTGGCCATCGTCTACTGCGGGCCGAGTATGGGACAGCAGTTCATCGAGACGTCACCGCTCCTGCTGCCGTTCGGGTTGGTCCTTCGTGAGGGTTTCCTGATCGTGACCCTCGCACTGATTCTTGCGCTGTGGAGGTTGCCCACAACGGCGCCTGCGTGGGTTTCGCGGCGGGACTCGGAAGATGACTCGGGAGACTCCGAACATGACAAAGCCCCCGATTCCGCAGGGAATCAGGGGCCGTCATGCATCGAAGCAGGGTTCAGAACTCGATCTTCAGGTGATCGGTGATCGGCTTCGCCTGGCAACCGAGGATGTAGCCGTTCGCCACGTCCTCGGCGTCGAGGATTTCGGAGTTGTCCATCTGAACTTCGCCTTCGGTGACGGTGCAGGCACACGACCCGCACTCGCCTTCCTGGCAGGAGTACGGCACGTCGAGGCCCTTGGCGAGCATGATGTCGACGAGCGTCTGCTTGCGCGGCCAGACGAGGGTGTGGGTTTCACCGTCCAGTTCGACCTCGACGGTTGCGGCGTCGGCTGCTTCCTCGTCGGAGACCTCTGCTACCTCGACGTCACGGAACGGGTCACCCGCGAGTGAATTGAAGACCTCGGCGTGAACCTGCGTGCGGGGCATGCCGGCCTCTGCCAGTGCCTTGTGGACGGCGTCCATGAAGGGGCCTGGACCGCACATGAAGGCCTCGTACGCGACAAATGGCTTGGCCAGTGTCGCCAACTGTGAGACGGCGGGGAGTCCCTGCACGGTTTCGATCCAGTGGACAACGGTGAGGCGGCCGGGGTGTTGCGCTGCCAATTCGCGAAGTTCGGCGCCGAAGATGACGGACTTCTCGTCGCGGTTCGCGTAGATCAGCACGACGTTGCCGCTGCCCTGCGTGAGGGCGGACTTGAGGATCGAGATCACCGGAGTGATTCCGCTGCCTGCACCGAAGAGCAGGAAGTCGTGATCGAGCGACTTGGGCGTGAAGACACCTGACGGCGGCAGCACTTCGATGGTGTCGCCGACCTGGAGCTTGTCGCACAACCAGTTGGAGCCGTAGCCGTCGACGGTTCGCTTGACGGTCACCTTGGGGGCGTCGTCGGTGAAGGGTGAACTGGCCAGCGAGTAGCAGCGTGCGACCGAGCCGGTCTGATCACTCGGGATGCGCAGGGTCAGGAATTGACCTGGCTTGTAGTCGAACTTGTCCTTCAGTTCTGCGGGAATCTCGAACACCAGCGACCGGGCGTCGGAAGTCTCTTCGATGACTCCGGACACGGTGAGTACCGCCGATCGCGAGCTGTGCGGTACCTCGACTGTCGTCATCGCGAAGCTAGTCCTCTCGTGAAGCTGGGTAAAGCGCAGGTCAGTGAAGTGCAACATCTAGAACGTGTTCTAGTTCAATGTTAGCAGTGATGAAAAGCTACTGGGGATCGTAGTCGCCGAGCAACACGTTCCCGATCAGCGGGAACCATGGCGGTCTGATCCAGCCGTCCTGGCAGTCCGGGGTGGCGTCGACCTGCCCGAACGGGCGGTTCGTGAGCGGCGTCCGGGCGGTTGAGCTGCCGAAGTCTGTGCACGGGCTGTTTGTCGGTACACAGTGGGAACCAGGTGAGACGCCGGTCACAAAGATTCGGCTCGAATCCCTCCCGCAGTCACATTCGTGCACATCCCTGAGGAGATACCGATGGCTATCGAGCTCAACCAGATCTGGGACTTTCCCATCAAGGAGTTCCACCCCTTCCCTCGCGCCCTGATGGGTGTGGGCGCTCACGACATCATCGGGGTGGAGGCCAAAAACCTCGGCTTCAAGCGCACCCTTCTGATGACGACCGGTCTGCGCGGTTCGGGCATCATCGAGGAACTCGTCGGCAAGATCGAGTACCAGGGTGTCGAGGTCGTGCTCTACGACAAGGTCGAGTCGAATCCCAAGGACTACAACGTCATGGAGGCCGCGGCTCTCTACCAGAAGGAGAAGTGCGACTCGATCATCTCGATCGGCGGTGGTTCGAGCCACGACGCCGCCAAGGGCGCTCGCGTCGTGATCGCACACGACGGTCGCAACATCAACGAGTTCGAGGGCTTCGCCAAGTCCACCAACAAGGAGAACCCGCCCCATATCGCCGTATCCACCACGGCCGGAACGGGTTCCGAGACGTCGTGGGCGTACGTCATCACCGACACGTCGGACATGAACAACCCGCACAAGTGGGTGGGCTTCGACGAGGCGACCATCGTCACCCTGGCGATCGACGATCCGCTGCTCTACTACACCTGCCCTCAGCATTTCACCGCGTACTGCGGCTTCGACGTACTCGCGCACGGCAGTGAGCCTTTCGTGTCTCGTCTCGATTTCGCGCCTTCGCTCGGTAACGCGATCTACTCGGTCGAGTTGGTCGCGAAGAACCTGCGCGAGGCCGTCTTCGAGCCGCGCAACCTCAAGGCCCGCGAGGGAATGATGAACGCGCAGTACATTGCCGGGCAGGCCTTCAACTCCGGTGGCCTCGGCATCGTTCACTCGATCTCGCACGCGGTCAGTGCCTTCTTCGACAGCCACCACGGTCTGAACAACGCCATCGCGTTGCCGCGTGTGTGGGAGTACAACCTGCCTTCGCGCTACGAGCGCTACGCCCAGTTGGCCGGCGCACTCGGTGTCGACACTCGCAACCTCACCACGGTTCAGGCCGCAGATGCTGCCGTCGAGGCTGCCATCCGTCTGGCCAAGGACGTCGGTATCCCCGACAACTTCGGTCAGGTTCGCACCGACTCGTACGCGAAGAACCAGATGAACACCAAGAAGTACGAGGGCCGTGGTGATGTCATCAAGGGTGACGAGAAGACTGTGCGCGCCATCTCCGAGCACATTCAGGACGACTGGTGCACCCCGGGCAATCCCCGTGAGGTCACCGTGGAGTCGATGATCCCGGTTGTCGATCACGCGATCAACAAGTCGTACTTCTAGCAGGGCCTTCGGCCCCGTGCGCCTTTTTGGTAGCCCGCACTACCAAAAAGGCGCACATGGGCTGTGCCCCTATCGAAAGGTATTCCATGTCCGGTCGCAGTTTCTCCAGCGGAATCGAAGTGAAAGATGCTCTGCGAGAGCAGGACTACATTGCCGATGACGAGTTCGCGGTAGTCGTTCATCTGGCGACGGCGCTGGGGCGTCCGCTCCTGCTCGAAGGTCCGGCCGGTGTCGGCAAGACGGAACTGGCGAAGTCTCTGGCTGCGATCGGGGGCCGCAAACTGGTGCGATTGCAGTGCTACGAAGGGCTGGACGACAATCGCGCGCTGTACGAATGGGACTACGCGAAGCAACTCCTGCACGTGCAGATGCTCCGCGACCGGATCAGCGATCAGGTTTCCGAATTCGACAGCGTCGCCGAAGCGTCCAAGTTTCTGGCCGATCAGGATTTCGGTTTGTACTCCGAGAACTTCCTGTCCGTACGACCGCTGCTCGAAGCAATCCTCTCACCCGATCCGGTAGTGCTTCTGGTCGACGAGGTAGACCGCACCGAGGAGTCGATGGAAGCACTGCTCCTCGAGATTCTCGCCGAACAGCAGATCACCATTCCCGAGGTCGGTACGTTCGTTGCCCGCTCGCAGCCCTGGGTCATCCTGACGTCCAACGACACCCGCGAGCTCTCACCCGCACTCAAGCGTCGTTGTCTGCATTACCATCTCGGCTATCCGACGTCGGAGCGTGAACGCGAGATCGTCACGGCCCGAGCGCCGGAGGTGGATTCGGCTACGGCCACCGAGGTCGTCGAATTGGCTCGCATCCTGCGTGACCTCCCGCTGCGCAAGAGTCCGTCCATCTCGGAGGTCATCGACGCGGCCAGAGCGGCAACAGTGCTCGCGGCCGGCGGATTCGACACCGCTTCCGACGCCAAGGTGCGCGACATCCTGCTCACGGCGTTGCTCAAGTACTCGTCCGATGTGACGCTGGCCAAGGAACGATTCGACGGAAAGCGTTTCGAATCATCGTCGCGTGACGGTGGCGAGCCGATCGAGCGGGCCACGGTGGCAAGCAAACCCGCCAACACGACGACGGCCGTGTTCCGGGGCACGGGTGGACGTGACCCTCATCAACAGGGAATCCGCGGCGGCAGCGGAATCCGTTCGACGCGATGACGACGCTCGGTGGCCTTGCCGTGTGGCAACCGTCCTTTGTTCTCGACGTGGTGTCCGCGAGTTTCGGCCGATTGCTGAGGGCGGCCGGAGTTTCCGCGTCACCGGCCGAGGTCATCGAGGTTCGGCGTGTTCTCGCGATGGTCGGCGCTTCGGATCGTGAGACGTTGCGAGCATGTCTTCGGGCAGTGTGCGCCAAGTACTCTCACGAGCAGGCCGGTTTCGATCGGGCGTTCGACGCGCTGTTCCGGCCGGCCGCAGGCAAAGCGCACGGCGAGCGGATGGGTTCGCGCGCCGAGGTGGCGGACGGTCTGCCCACCGCGCTGGGGATCGACGAGGATCAAGAAGTTGGTCGGTACGCCGAGTACAACGAGCGTGCGGCCGAGGTCGGCGACTACTTCGACACTCCGGAAGCGGAGAAGGGCTTCAACCCGCACAAGGACGACGACGATGTGTCGATGACGTCGAGCGATGCCGAACTGTCGGTCGATACCGGTTCGGAGACCGGTCGACGCGGAGTCAGTTACACGGTCGACGTGGACCGTGCAGCATCGGCGGTGGTCGGTGACCTGAGCACCAGTGTTGCTGCAGCAGTGGTCGGCTCGCTGTCCTGGGACGATCCGACGTCGACCCTCGCCTGGTTGGATGCCTACGACCCGAGCAAAGCGTATGCAGATGTCTCCGACGACGGGCCGTTGACGCAAGCACAATTGAACCGGCTCGTCGAGGCGGTCGAAGCGTTCGTGCAAGCACTCTCGGCAGCTGCACTCGCCGAAACCGCTCCCGATGCGCCCGACAGTGAATCTGCAGCGGGCGCAACGCACAACGACATCGAACTCGCGTGCCACGAAGTGCTTCGGCGGATGAGAGGACCGTCCAGACCTCGGCCCCGTGAGCGCTCTCGTGGGCATCTCGACATGCGACGCACGGTGCGTTCGAGTCTGCGCACCGACGGAATTCCCTTCCATCTGGTCGTGAAAGCTCCTCGCCCCGATCGTGTTCGACTACTTCTCATCGCCGACGTGTCGCTGTCCGTGCGCCCCATCACCGCGTTCACTCTGCGCTTGGCTCAGGCAATGCATCGCCGAGCAGATCGTTGTGAAGTCCTCGCCTTCGTCGATCGTCCGGTCGACGTGACCGACACCCTTCTCGCCAGTAGTGGTGACGGCGCACTGGCCGCGGTACTCGCGCACCCGGTTCTGGATCTGGAAGCCAGCAGCGATTACGGGCGGGTGCTCACAGAATTGTTGGACGAGCACGGAAACACCTTGAACTCACGGACGTCTGTCATCATCGTGGGCGACGGTCGGTGCAACGGGTTGCCCCCGCAGGCGGACAAGCTCGAGGAACTCCGCCGAAAGGTCCACCGTCTGGCCTGGATCACGCCTGAACCACAGCGTTACTGGAACCAGGCATCGTGCGCGATGCCGGAGTATTCGGAGATCTGCGACGAGGTTGTTGTTGCCCGAGATGCCGCGCAACTGATGGCAAAGGCCGCCGAGCTGGGGCACGCACTTCGCTGATGTCAGTGCACTTCACCGATGTCACTGCGCGATCTGTCGTGAACTAGTTTGATCTCATGTCCGAAATCAGGGGATCGATCTGGCGACCGATCGCGGCGCTGACAGTGCTCGGCGCCGTGTGTGGGGTTGTGGCGCTCGGCGTGTTTCAGTGGTGGTGGAAGTCGTTGGCGTCACCGCACATTCTCACCGGAGGATCCTATCGGGAGCCGTTTTCCGAACCGACATACACCGGACCCATATTCATGGACCTCTTTCCGGCAGAACCTGCCCCGTGGTTGTACTCGGGACTGGTCCTCGGACCGACTGTGGTCGGCTTGCTCGCCGGGATCGTGTTCGTGGTCTTCGTCCGGTGTAATCGTGCGCAGAACCGCGCGAGTACACCGGACGAATCATCAGAGCGCTAGCAACGCGCGCGAGCGCAGGCGGGGGTCTGCCAACGGACGTAGCGCCAAGCGCAGCAGGACCAAGACGTTGTCGTCGCCGGCAATCCTGTTGACTTTCAACGTATTGCACTCGACACACTGGTGAACGAGCATCCATTCACCGTCTTGACGGACCGACAGGCACAGCGCCGCCATGGCACCTCGGCACTGTTGTGCTCGGTCGCCCGGAACGCGACCGTCCACGTGGCGGCTGGCCAGACAGTTCGGGCAGTGGTTCCGATGAGCGGTACCCGGCGCCGCAGTGGAGATG
The DNA here is from genome assembly GCF_001942025.1 of Rhodococcus sp. YL-1. Lineage (NCBI taxonomy): Bacteria > Bacillati > Actinomycetota > Actinomycetes > Mycobacteriales > Nocardiaceae > Rhodococcus > Rhodococcus sp. YL-1. The sequence goes on from NZ_CP017299.1 coordinate 1,865,714, forward strand.
TCCAAACGGCATGTGAGACAACGGAAGCTCGATCCTTGTTCTCCGCCGATTCCGTGCAGTACGTGCTTGGCCCGTTGCGGTGCCCGCCGCGCGCGGGTGCTGGGATTCCTACGTGGCATCTGATTCCCCCTCACAAGTCGCCGAAGGCTTCGAGCGGGAAGGGCGGTTGCGCGAGCGGTCGCACTGCCATTCTCATCAACAACAACTGGTTGTCGTCTCGGCTGACGGGGTTGGAGGTGAGCTCGAGGCACTGTGCGCAGCGGTGGATGATCATCCAATCGCCACTGCGCAGTACTGCGATCGAAATGGGAGCCATCCGCATTCCGCAGTCCGACGGTCCACCTTCCACCTGGTCGAACAGGTGTCGGGAATGCAGGCAACTGGGGCAGTGGTTTCGGCGATCACCATCGGGGCCGTACGTCATGACTGTGAGTCCGCACTGAATGCACGAGAAGGTGTCGGTTTTCGAGATGGAATTGTGTGATTGAGGCACTGGAGAACTCCTAGCTGAGTGAACAAAGCAGTAGGAGCAGGCCGAGGGGGCCTCGCGGCTGTCAGTCCGACGTTTCGAGGATCAGCATGTGACCCTCGAGGTTGCCGGCAGTGCAGGGGCGGGAGGCGCGCTCGGCGCGGGCTGGGTCATAAACACCTTCTGAATCGGTTCTACGGGCCACTCTGGCCGCAACCGAAAGTACAGCGGGACCTTCTCGCCGCGCCATTCATTTTCCCGAGACGCCTTACCTGCCCGAACGGGTAGGTAAGCGCCTCTCCTTCGGTGGGTGTGCCCCGACTGCTGTCCGCGTAGGCTCGGGGCCAGCGATTGTAAGGTGGATCACACCAGTTTGTGCACGTGGGAGTTGATGCGCTGAGAGCGACGGATGCGAAATCCCGACCGGAGATCTCAGAGCAGCGAGAGGAGAGTGGGGTCGTGTCCGTGGCATACCCGGATGCTGTGAACCACGGTGTTCATCGCCGCGGCACTGCTGCTCGACTGGTCAAATTTCACGCCCCCGAGATCGTCTTCGGTATCGGTTCCCTGGTCGAGGCAGCACACGCGACTCTGAGGTTCGGCGGGTTCCGACCATTCCTGGTCACCGATCCCGGTCTGATCGACGCGGGATGGGTCAGCGAACTCGAAGACCATCTCACGGAGCAGGGATTGACGGCGACGGTGTGGTCAGGGCTGACGCCCAATCCCAAGGACTTCGAGATCGCGGCCGGTTTCGAGGTGTACCAGGAAGGTGAGTGTGACGTCATCATCGCGCTCGGCGGCGGTTCCGTCATCGACGCGGCTAAGGGTGTAGCCGTCCTCGCTGCCAACGGTGGCAACATACTCGACTACGAGGGGGTAGATCAGGCGACCAAACCAATCCCGCCGTTGGTGATGGTTCCCACCACGTCCGGCACGGGCGCGGACGTGTCGCAGTTCTGCATCGTCACGGACACGACCCGCGGCACCAAGATCACCATCATCGGCCGGGCGCTGGTGCCAGATGTGACGGTCATCGATCCGCGGTTGCTCACGACGATGCCCGAGTGGCTCAATGCGGCAACAGGATTGGACGCACTGACGCACGGAATCGAAGCCTTCGTCTCACTGGCGCACAATCCGTTGACCGATCATCACGCGCTCCGCGCTGTCGGCCTAGTGACCGAGAATCTGGTGCACACGATCCAGGACCCGATGGAGATGGAAGCTCGATCGGTGATGGCGCAGGCGAGCCTCGAGGCCGGGTTGGCGTTCACCAACGCGATACTCGGAGCCGCGCACGCCATGAGTCATCAGGTGGGCGGCATGCTCGACCTTCCGCACGGCGTCATCAACGGAATTCTCTTGCCCCACGTCATCCGGTTCAATTCCACCACGGACGCCGCCCCCTTTGTCGCCATCGCTGCGGCACTGAGTCTTCCCGAGCAACGCGGCACCCCGGAGGAAGCAGCGCTGGCAGTGGCCGACCGTGTCGAACGTCTCGCACGGGAGGTCGGTGTGCCGAAGGGGCTGGGGGAGTTGGGTGTTCGCGAGGAAGACCTGAGTAGGCTCGCCAGCTTCGCGTTGCTCGACGCCTGCATGTCCACCAATCCCAGGGAAGCGACGCAGGAACAGATGGTGGCGTTGTTCCGAGGTGCCTTGTGAAGATGGACGCTGTGAAGATGGACGCTGTGAAGAGGGCCGCTGTGAATTGGTGCAGGCGATGACCGCGGACCTGTCCCGGCTCACCGGATTACGATCGGGTAAGAGTTCGTTCTACCCGCAGTATCGCGGTGCGGCCGAGCGCCTCGAACGCGTCGTGCATGCCTTGGAGTTGATCTCGCGGGCTTTGGTGCGCACCGTCGAGGGGCCGGAAACCCTCGTCTGCGCGGTCGCGGAAGCTGCCCGTGCGCATCTGAGTGCCAACTGGATTGTCTTCGCCTTGGCTGACGGAACTTTGCCCGACGCCGGACCACGGCGACTGGTTCTCGGCCCGGACGCCACCCCTTTTCTGGTCGACAACGTCGAGGGGCCGCCACTTCCGGAGGATGTCGTCGAATGCCTCGACGACATCCGGTACGGAAGAATCGAATCCAACTCGGTGATCGACGCGCACTACGCGTTTGTGCCGATCGTGCTCGGTGGCGGCGTGGTAGGTGCCTTTGCAGCCTGGACGCCGGCCAACCGAACCCTCGACACGACGGACGGAGCCGTGCTCAGCATTCTGGCCAGCCAGACTGCTGTGGCTCTGCAGAATTCGGCGCTCTATCAGCGCGGACAACTACTGCTCGAGCGTGCCGAAGATGCGTATGCGGAGGCCAATCGTACTGCAGCCGACCTTGCGGTGCGCAACAGCGAATTGGAGTCCACTCAGCGTCAACTCGGAGTGGCGCACCGGCACCAAGTGGTCGACGACGAACGTCACCGGATCGCCCGCGAACTGCACGACAGTGTGACACAGGCGGTGTTGTCGGCGGGCATGCAGATCGAGGTCTGCCGGAGCGACATCCCGGAGGCTGAACGCAGTGAAAGACTGGACTTGGCAAAGGATTTGACCAGGAGGGCGGTCGAGCAGCTTCGTTCGGCGATCTATGCGCTCAATCATTCGTCGGACGCGGACCGGACGTCGTTGCCCGAGATGCTCGAGCAACTCGGCGTGGTTCACATGCCGGACGAGTTGGCGGTGAGCGTTCGCGTCGGCGGTACCCCGACCGAACTTCCGGGCGATGCCGAACACGCTCTTCTCCGGATCGCGGGGGAAGCTCTCTTCAATGCAGCGGTCCATGCTCACGCGAATCGGGCGGTGCTTCGTCTGACCTATCGGGCGGACTCCGTGTTGCTGTCGGTCTCCGACGACGGTGACGGCGACCCTGCGCGAATGCGTCTGATCCTCAAACTCGCAGCCACCAACGACGTCGACGGCCGCCATCGCGGTCTCGCGAACATGCAGGCGCGAACACTCGAGTTGGGTGGTGCGCTCGAAGTACGGCGCGCGCGGATCGGTGGGATTCAGATTCTCGTGCGACTACCACTGCCGTTCGACTCGGGCATGGAAAACCTTTGCTCCACAACTGAAATCGAGAGCGAGGAATCATGACCACTGCGCGTCCCGTCATCACCCGCGGAGCATCGCCGGTTCAGGGATTGGTTCGAATCGTCCTGGTCGACGACCATGCAATTCTGCGGCAAGGGCTCCGCTCGGTTCTCGAGCGCGAAAGCGATCTCGAGATCGTGGGGGAGGCGTCGTCCCTCGCCGAGGCCCTCGCCGTGGTCGACAAGGTCGGCCCGGACATCGTCCTGATGGATCTCAAACTCTCCGCCAGTTCCGACTACGAGGGACTGACCCTGTGTGGCCAGCTGTCCTCGGCGCATCCCGGCCTCGGACTGTTGGTTCTCACCACGTTTCTCGACGATCAACTGGTGGTGCGAGCGGTGCACGCGGGTGCTCGCGGCTATGTCGTCAAAGACGTCGACACCACCGAATTGGTGCGTGCGATCAGGGCGGTCTCGCGGGGTGAGAGTGCGTTCGATTCACGCAGCGCGTCAGCTGTCGTGCGATCGCTCAACGGGCAGTCGTCGTCGAAAGAACGATTGACCGATCGCGAACTCGAAGTGCTCAGACTCCTCGCAAACGGCTTGTCCAACATCAAGATCGGTGAGAGATTGTTCATCTCACCGACCACCGTCAAGTTTCACGTCAGCAACATCATGCGCAAACTCGAGGTGAGCCGTCGAGCAGAGGCCGTCTACGCCGCGAGTAAGCAAGGTCTGATCTAGCTCCGCTCGGAGACCGTCCAGGAGCGCAGCGCTTGATGCTGTACGAGGAGCACGCTCGAACGAGTTGTGCGCAGAGTCGACGCGGTCATCTCGGCAGTCAGACCCACTGCGATTCGTAGTACCAGAACCTCACGTTGGTCGTCGGTCAGGCGACGCGGGCGTTTGAATTGTCCGTCGATGTTGCGTGACTGGGGAATTGACGCAATTCGTCGAGAGGCCAACTCGTACGCGAAGGTCTCGATGCGTGTGTCGGCCGAGATCGTGTCGGACATTCGTGTGACGACGTCCAGGGTGCATTGGTGGGCGAGATCGTCGGCGAATGTCGCGACGGGCGTCCCGAGGAGTCTGGCGCGATAGTAGAGAACGACGCGAGGGTGCAACCGGGCCAGTAGTTTCGACAGTGCATGGTGATCACCGGCGAATGCCTCGGCGGCGGTGCGATTCAGGGAAATCGATCGTTCACAGGTTTCGGGTGAAGCGGTACGCGCGAAGGGTGGAGTCGGTGAAGTGTTCGCGCCCCTGATCGACAGCTTCATCAGCAACTCCTCGATTACACCGCACCTGACCATGCTGGAACGAGAATTGAGGTACCCCGCCGAAATTGCGGGTAAACCTGAAGTTACCTGCCAGGTGTCCGGTCTTTTCGCCGGGAGCGCCAGTCCGCGAGCATTCGCGGCATTTCCGCGGCCATGAAGTCGAAGAAGTCGCGCAGATCTGCCATACGATCGCCGGCGGTTGTTCCTTCACCGAGGACTCGTATGCCCTCGTCCGCAACTGCCGAGACCTGGTAGAGCGAGGACTGTTTCGTGACAAACGCGTCGGCCCACATGTCGACGCTGACGCAGTAGTGCTGACGCCGCGATCCGGGGACGGCCACACGCTCGATCAATCCGACTTGCTGGAGGTATCGGACGGCTCCGGAAATGGCGGCGGGGCTCACTCCCAACCGAGATCCGAGATCTCCTGGCGTGGACGAGGGTGTCTCGCTGGTCATCAACGCGGCCCAGACGCGGGCGGGCATCGGCGGAAAACCCATGTCGCTCAGTACGAGTGAGAGTCGCTCGACATAGTGTCGGCTCTCGTCCGGTGCAACGGTGTGGCTGGTGTCGGTCATCGGAACCCTTCGATCTTTCCGTCTTTTCTATCTTCACACATTTGTGAAATCGGCGTACGGTCAAATTCATGGGTGCGGCAATTTCAGTGAAAAGCCTCGTCAAGACCTTCGGTACCACCCGCGCGCTGGACGGCCTCGACCTCGACGTCTCGACGGGTGAAGTGCACGGATTCCTGGGGCCGAACGGTTCCGGAAAGTCCACCACTATTCGGGTGCTCCTCGGCCTGCTCCGCTCGGACTCCGGAGACGCAACCGTTCTCGGCGGCGATCCGTGGCGAGACGCTGTTACTTTGCATCGACGTCTCGCCTATGTGCCTGGCGACGTGAATCTGTGGCCCAACCTCACCGGCGGTGAGGCTATCGATCTGTTGGCGGGCCTGCGCGGTGGCCTGGACCGAAAACGCCGCAGCGAGTTGCTCGATCGCTTCGAATTGGACCCGACCAAGAAGGCGCGCACGTACTCGAAAGGTAACCGGCAGAAGGTTGCACTCGTGGCCGCGTTCTCGTCCGACGTCGACCTTTACGTCCTCGACGAACCCACATCGGGGCTCGACCCGTTGATGGAGGCGGTATTCCAGGACTGCGTCGAGGAGGTGGCTCACGCCGGAAAGACGGTACTGCTGTCGAGCCATATCCTCGCCGAGGTCGAAGCGCTGTGCGATCGTGTGAGCATCATCCGCGACGGGCGGACGGTGGAAGAGGGAACACTGTCCGAACTCAGGCATCTCACGCGCACGTCCGTCGCGGCGGAGACGCAGCGTCCGATCGGTGGACTCGACGGACTCGGCGGTGTCCACGACGCGGTGATCGACGGTAACCACGTCACCTGCGAAGTCGACAGCGCGCAACTCGGACCACTCATGACGTACTTGGTCGGATTCGGAATCGTGGCGCTCACTTCCACTCCGCCGACTCTCGAAGAACTTTTCTTGCGGCATTACGGTGACGAACGGGCCAGGGAGACTTCGGTACACCTGCGAGCCGAGACCGGAGTACGGCCGTGACCGTTGTTGTCGAGGCCGCTCCACCGGTACCGGCCTCGGCAAGTCAATTCACCGGCACACGCCGACTGGTTCGGCTGGCCTTGCGGCGGGACCGAATTCAGCTCTCCGTGTGGGTTATCTCCATCGTCTTGTTCATGCTGCTGGTTGTCGCCAGTGTGACCGGGCTGTACTCGACACCCGAGGAATTACGAAACATCGCAGTCAGTTCCGCGGTATCGCCGGTCGCGCTGGCGACCAACGGGATCGTGTCCGGTGATTCGCAGGGCGCGATAGTCGCCAGTCAGTCGGTGCTCGTGTTCGCGTTGGTGGCCGCATTGATGAGCACCCTTGCGGTGGTTCGCCATACGCGACAGAACGAGGAGACCGGCCGAGCCGAGATGATCGGTGCAGCGGTGGTAGGTCGACGAGCGCTCCTGACCTCCGCACTGATCGTAACGGTCGGTGCGAACGTCGTTCTTGCACTGGGAATTGCACTGGGATCGATCGCCGTCGGTTTGCCTGTCGTCGGTTCGTTCGCGTTGGGCGCCTCGATAGGTGGGACCGGAATCGCGTTTGCCGGAGTGGCAGCCGTGACGGCGCAGATCACCGACGGTGCTCGTACGGCCAACGGCCTGGCGGGTGCCGCGATCGGCGTTGCGTTCATGCTGCGCGCGATCGGCGACGTGAACAGTACGGTCGTCGACGACGGAACTCGCGTGGTCAGTGGCTGGTTGTCGTGGCTCTCGCCGATCGGATGGGCACAACAGATCAGACCTTTCGACGACGACGCCTGGTGGATCCTGTTGTTGCTGATCGGATTCGCGGCTGTGCACGTGGTGGTGGCTTTTGTTCTCATCGGCCATCGCGATCAGGGAGCGGGACTCGTTCAGCCCCGACCCGGCCCGCCAGTCGCGGCATCGTGGCTACCGTCGGCTTGGGGCCTGGCGTGGCGCATGCAGCGAATGACGATGTTCTGGTGGATCTTTGCCGTTGTCATACTCGGGTTCGCGTACGGCGCTGTGGGCAACGAGATCGACGCGATGGTGGGATCGTCGCAGCAGACCGCGGAGATGTTCGAGAAACTTGGCGGCGGCGGATCGGATCTGGTGGATTCCTACTTGGCCACTGCTCTGGGGCTCACGTCGATAGTCATCGCGGCGTATTCGGTCCAGAGTCTTCTCCGGATGCGGGGCGAGGAAACTTCGGGACGGCTCGAACCGTTGCTGGCAACGTCTTTGTCGCGGTGGAGGTGGATGCTTTCCCACCTGGGTGTGGTTGTGGGCGGCGTGATCCTCGCGCACGTCTTGATGGGTGCCTTCACCGGATTTGCCTTCGGGCTCGTCACGGACGACATCGGCGGCAACACACTTCGCATGACTGGCGCCGCGTTGGCCTATCTGCCTGCGGTGCTCGTAGTCGTGGGGTTGGTGTCGTTGGCTTTCGGACTGTTTCCGACGTACGCGTCGGCGCTCTCCTGGGGAATCTTGGCGGCATGCATCGTGCTCGGGCAACTCGGCACGTTGCTGAAGCTTCCGCAGGTAGTGCTGGATCTGTCGCCCTACACTCACGTGCCGGGTGCCCCTGCCGAGCCGGTGACAGTTCTGCCACTGCTGGCAATGATCGTTGTGGCAGTGGTGCTTTCGACAGCATCGCTTGTTGCGTTCCGTCGTCGCGACCTCCAGGTGTAGGAGAGCTGAAACTCAACTCAGAATTCGACGAAGCTGGCGAGCCCGAGCAGCAAGTCGTCCGGTCGAGTCGAATAGTTCGGATTCGTCAACACAGAGAGTGTCCGTCGCCCAGGCAGTCCCGTGGCGTAGGCGATACCACGGTGACAGCGTTCGGGGATCTGTCGTGAGGTGCTCCGGGGTGAAATGCGCGGTGAACTCGATGGTCGGTATGGCCACGGGCATCGTCAGTGTCGCGAACAGTCCGGGCGGAAGCGCGTCGAGAAGGACCGCGGCGCGCTCTTGGGCCGTGAAATCGAGGTCTGTGAGCAGGCGGATCCAGACGTCGAATTCAGGGGAGTCGCCACCGGCGAACGGCCTCGCGGAATTGATCGGCCGGATGTCGAGGTGCTGGGCGAACGGCACAAAATCCACCGGGATCTCCAGCGGCGGCAGGGTTGACGGGTCGGCCGGAGCCGGTTCGGCGACAGGGGCGGACATTGTTGTAGCTCCTATGTCGCGGGCCAACCGAACGAGAGCGGATCCCGAACCGGTCAGCGTGACGTGGCAACTGACGGTCCGCCCGCCCCGCATCTCGCCGACAGTCAACTCGGCCGGCCCAGGAGGAACGGGGCGGTCCAGATGCGCCGTGACTGCCAGCGGTTCGGCTCCGGACGCGTCGGCCGCCACCCGCAGCATCCGTGCAATTGCGAGTCCGCCCTGGATGCCGTCGAAACTCCGCCAACTGGAGTCGAATTCGGTGTGATGACGCGCTGCGTCGGTCGACGGCGCGGCCGCCACTGATGCCTGACTAGTAATTGCCATAGTCAGCACGCTAGATGCTGACTATGGCTATGGCAAGCTAGGGTCTATTCGGGAGTGCTGGACGACCCACCGAAGAGCATGTAGATGAGGATCTGAAGAATGCCGAGAGGATTGATCTCGCCGAGGCTGCTCATGTGTGAGGAACTCCTGATTGCAGGGATGGGTATTGTTGCGTCGCAACGTCACTGAAAGTACGGCAATTCGAACAGTGTGGTGCGAAATTTACCGATAATTCACTGTCCGCGAGTCGAGCGGCAGTGCAGGTAGGCGTCAGTGACCACGTCGAGAACGCGATTGCCGTGTGCATCGACCAATTTCGCTGTGATGGTCACCAATCCTCGCGCGCGATTGTCGAACACGACGTTGTCGACGGTGACCTTTCCGCTCAGGGTGTCACCGGGGCGAAGCGGACGGAGGAAGCTCACGTCGCGCATGGTTTTCCCGGCGATCACGTTCCACTGGTCGTAGAGACTGGCGACCACCAACTTCTGGCAGATCGACAGGGTGTGCAGCCCGCTGGCGATCAACCCGCCGAAGACGCCGGACTCGGCGGCTTCCTTGTCGACGTGAAACCACTGGGGATCCCACTGAGTTGCGAACTCGACGATTTCCTCTTCGGTCACCGAATACGAACCCAATGGGATCACTTGGCCGATCTCGAGATCCTCGGCGAACACTGCGCGTTTGTGAAGGGCGGCCGAATCGTTCATGGTTGTGAAAATCTCCTGCGTGTTCCGGGTGTACTCGGAACATACTCTCGCAGTGTGTTCGAGTCGGTCTCCGGTGTCGTCGGGCAATGCAGGGTCACTAGAATCGCCACATGGTCGACGACGCGAAAATCGAGCCGAGGGCGCTGGTAGGAAAGTGGCACTTCGAGCGGGACATCGTCGACCGCCTTTCTGGTTCCACCAAGCATGTATTCGGCGAGACCACTATCTCCGACGCCGGTGACGGTCGGATGCGCTGGTACGAGAGCGGCACGCTGCGTGACGGCGACCTGGAATTACCCGTGTTCCGAACTCTGTTCGTTGCCGAGCGCGGCCTCGAGTGGGCCGTGACATTCGAAGACGGCAGAGAGTTCCACGACTGGGCGCCGGGGGAGGAAGTCGAGCACCTGTGCGGTGCGGATACCTACCGCGGGCGAATCGACGTCACTGCCGGAGATCGATCGACCTGGACTGTCGTCTGGACCGTGACGGGGCCGAGCAAGGACTACACGATGACCACGCATCTCACCCGGCCCTGATCACATCGCTCGCCAGTTACTCGACGCCGATCGTCACCTCGGTGGACTTCACGAATACCGTTGCGGCTTGGCCTGGTTCAAGATCGAGATCCAGTGCGGCATCGCGGGTGATCGACGAGGTCACAATCTGATTCCCGCCGTCCAACTTCACCTTGACCGTCGCCATGACGGTGCCGAGGTTGACCTCGGTTATGGTGCCGGTGAGTTGATTTCGTGTGGACAGTCGCATCGCTGAACTCCTGTGCTCTCGGGTGGGTGTTCTTCGACCATAATGCGATGGTCGCGTATCTACCCAGCGATTCCGCAGGTGCGGACATGCGGGCGCCGCCGGTGCGCGAATATTGTCGGGCGGTGGAGGTAGATTCCGGTCATGACTGAACCCGTGAAAGGCCCGGCGTCGTATTTTCCGTCGATCGAGAAGAAGTACGGTCGGCCGATCGGTGAATGGCAAGAGCTGATCAGAAGCTCAGACCTCACGAAGCACATGGAATTGGTCAACTGGTTGAAGTCGGAGCACGGTATGGGTCATGGGCACGCGAATGCGCTTGTCGCCCATACGCTGAAAGAAGGGTAGTTCTTTTCAGGCGGCCGATGCGTCCAGCACCAACCAGCCGCCGTGATGCTCGAATACCTCGAACGGCACACGGCTCTGCCGGCCGACCGCACGCAGTGACTCGAGATCGAAAGTGCGGATGTGGCCGTGGCACGCGGTGGCTTCGTCTTCGAAGGGGACGGCAAGGACGACCCGTTGACGCGCGATCCGGAGTGCTTGCGCGATCACGGCCTCGCCGACTGCGTCGTCGACGTGTTCGAGGAGATGAATCGCGGTGACGGTGTCGGCGCTGTTGTCCGGTGCCGGTACTTCACCCGCGTCGCAGATCACCGTGTCGATCGTGATGCCGAGTTCGGGGGCAACCGCGTCGAGCAGGATCATCGTTCCGGGCAGGATGTCCGTGGCGGTCACGTCCATTCCGGCGCGCGCGAGCCGCAGGGGCAGGAAACCGAAGCAGGAACCCAGATCGAGCACGGAACCGCGGACCAGCTCTTCGGCTTTGTCGTGAATCGGCGCGAAATCTGCAGTGCCGTCCAGTAGTTCGGCAAGTGAGTTCCGGTAGTAGGTGGTCCAGGATTCGAGAGCGCCGTCCACGGTGGAGCGAACCAGGCCGACCATCGTCAACTCGAATTCGTCCTGACCGAACTCCGCGTCCTGGATCGACGAGGTGACTCCGGCGACGAGTCGCTCACTCAGATCGGCGGGAGTGAGGGAGTGCTTGACGTGGAGGCGACCGCCTCGGCGATCGAGCGAGATCGGACCGGACTCGACGCGTTCGACGGTGACATGCCCGAACGACCACAAGCCCGGCGTCGACGGCGCCAGGGAATCCAGGACGGGTTCGTTCGTGATGGTGGACATGATCGCCTTTCTCAGGTGGTGATGCTTTCTCAGGTGCTGATACCGGTCCGCAGGGACTGCGTACCTGTTTTCAAGAGTTCCGGTAGCTCGAGTGAATCGTCGGTGAGCCACTGCTCGTACGCCGACATCGCGACCCCGAGCAGAAGATAGCCGACCGTGCGCGGGCCGTGATCGGTCGGCTCGAGATTCATTCGGCGTGCGACGTAGTCGGCGACCACCTGCCGCCAACCTTCGTACATCACCACAGAGTATGCCTGAAGCGTCGGAACTTCGAGGATCAATTCCATCCGTTTGCGATGTACCGCAGTCTCTTCCGGTGGGAAGGTGTTGAACGTCAACAATGCGGATTCGAGTGCGTCGACCAACGGAATATCAGCGGGCAGTGAATCCAGGTGCTCGCGCATCTCGTCGAGATGTCCGTCGAAGTCTCCCCAGGGGACGGCGTTCTTGGACGGGAAGTAGCGAAAGAAGGTCCGACGCGCGATTCCGGCGGCATCGGCTATCTGGTCGACGCTCACCTCGTTGAAGCCGACTGTCGAGAACAGTTCGATCCCGATCGTGCTGATTCCCTCCTTCGTTGTGGAGGGGCGACGACCTATCCGAGCGGACGGTTTCTTGCGGCTACGCATACTTTTTTCGCTCCATGTGTGTCATTCTGCACTCGATGCCATTACAGTGGTGAACCGAGTCACAGTGAAGTCCCACTAGTGACCACCAACTCCCAGGTTGGAAGTCTGATCTACAGACTTCCAGACGGAGTGCGACCGCAGGAGGAATCCATGTCAGATCGTGACAACAAGGCGCTCGAGAACGACCTCGTCGAGGAGTCCCTCGTGGAGGAAGTTTCCATCGACGGCATGTGCGGCGTGTACTGACCGTGTCTGCTTTGGATCTCGATGCGGGGTGGAAACTCCACCCGCAGGTAGCGCTTCGCCCCGAACCTTTCGGGGCGTTGCTCTACCACTTCGGAACACGCAAGCTGTCGTTCCTGAAGAACACGACCATCGTTGCGGTGGTCAAGGCGTTGCCAGACCATCCTGATGTCCGGTCCGCACTACGTGCGCAAGGCATCGAAGATGACGCGGCTCCCCAATATGCCCGCGCGCTGAGCACTCTCGCCGACTCGCACATGATCGTGCCTGTCTGAGCCAGACGCTCGCCCCCACGTGCGGAACAGCCCTTCCGCACGTTCGCCCGCTTCATTTCTTCGCGAGGACACAGCCATGACCTCAGTTCTTGAACAGCCCTCCCCGCCCGCCAAGGTGGGTCGCCTCGTCGATCAGTTCGAACTCGGACTCGACGCCCCCATCTGCCTGACGTGGGAACTCACCTACGCCTGCAACCTGTCCTGCGTGCACTGCCTTTCGTCGTCGGGTCGTCGTGACCCCAACGAGCTGAGCACCGAACAGTGCAAGTCCATCATCGACGAGCTGCAGCGTATGCAGGTTTTCTACGTCAACATCGGTGGCGGCGAGCCGACGGTACGCTCCGACTTCTGGGAGCTCGTCGACTACGCGACCGACCACCAGGTTGGTGTGAAGTTCTCCACCAACGGCGTGAAGATCGACAAGAAGGTCGCGGCGCGCCTCGCAGCCAGTGACTACGTCGACGTGCAGATTTCCATCGACGGTGCCACCGCTGAGGTCAATGACGCTGTGCGCGGGCCTGGTTCGTTCGCGATGGCCGAGCGCGCTCTCGCGAACCTGAAGGAAGCCGGCTTCAAGGACGCCAAGATTTCGGTGGTCGTCACGCGGCACAACGTCAGTCAGCTCGACGAGTTCAAGGCTCTCGCGGACAAGTACGACGCGACCCTGCGCATCACTCGACTGCGTCCTTCGGGCCGCGGCGCCGACGTGTGGGACGACCTGCACCCGCGTCCGGAGCAGCAGCGTGAGCTCTACAACTGGCTGGTCGCCAATGGCGAAGGCGTCCTGACGGGCGACTCGTTCTTCCACCTCTCCGCCTTCGGCGATGCACTGCCCGGTCTCAATCTCTGTGGCGCGGGCCGCGTCGTGTGCCTGATCGACCCGGTCGGTGACGTGTACGCATGCCCCTTCGCGATTCACGAGCAGTTCCTCGCCGGAAACATCGTGAAAGACGGTGGATTCCAGGAAGTCTGGCAGCACTCGGACCTGTTCGAGGAGCTGCGATCGCCCCAAACCGGTGGCGCCTGCAGCAAGTGCAACCACTACGACTCCTGCCGCGGCGGCTGCATGGCGGCCAAGTTCTTCACCGGACTGCCGATGGACGGACCTGACCCCGAGTGCGTCATCGGCAACGGTGAAATGGCACTGGCGTCGGCGGGAGAGGTCCCGAAGTCCAGTGTCGACCACTCCCGTTCCGGTCAACGCAAGACCCCACGTGCATCGGTGCCACTGACACTGATGATGCGTCCGCCCGCCAAGATTTGTGACGAAAACCCGCTTGCGGGAATGCAGTAACTACTGCGCGATACCGACAGTGCGGCGAAAGCTGCACCCCAGAGAGGTCAGTTCAATGGCTAAGAATGCTTTCTTCGAGACGGTGGCAGAAGCACAGCGCCGTGCGAAGAAGAGGTTGCCCAAGTCCGTGTACGCGGCGTTGGTGGCGGGATCCGAGAAAGGGCTGACGGTCGACGACAACGTCGCGGCATTCAGCGAATTGGGTTTCGCTCCCCACGCTGCCGGGCTGTCGGACAAGCGCGAGATGTCCACCACCATTATGGGCCAGGACATTTCGTTGCCCGTCATGATTTCACCGACCGGTGTGCAGGCAGTGCACCCCGACGGTGAAGTAGCGGTAGCCCGTGCGGCTGCAGCACGGGGAACAGCCATCGGACTGAGTTCTTTTGCCAGCAAGTCCATCGAAGAAGTTGCCGCGGCCAACCCGCAGGTCTTCTTCCAGATGTATTGGGTCGGCAGCCGCGACGTGCTCCTGCAGCGTATGGAGCGCGCTCGCGCTGCCGGTGCCAAGGGCCTGATCATCACCACCGACTGGTCCTTCTCGTACGGTCGCGACTGGGGCAGCCCGTCCATCCCCGAAAAGATGGACCTCAAGGCGATGTTCCAGTTCGCACCCGAGGGAATCATGCGCCCGAAGTGGTTGCTCGAGTTCGCCAAGACCGGCAAGATCCCGGACCTGACCACCCCCAACCTCGCGGCTCCCGGCCAGCCTGCACCGACGTTCTTCGGCGCATACGGCGAGTGGATGCAGACTCCGCTTCCGACGTGGGAAGACATCGCCTGGCTTCGTGAGCAGTGGGGTGGACCGTTCATGCTCAAGGGCATCATGCGCATCGACGACGCCAAGCGAGCTGTCGACGCCGGTGTCTCCGCTATCTCGGTCTCCAACCACGGTGGTAACAACCTCGACGGCACCCCGGCGCCGATCCGTGTGCTCCCGGGCATTGCCGAGGCCGTGGGCGATCAGGTGGAAGTTGTTCTCGACGGCGGCATTCGACGCGGCGGCGACGTCGTCAAGGCGCTCGCACTCGGAGCCAAGGCCGTCATGCTCGGGCGCGCCTACCTGTGGGGCCTCTCGGCCAACGGCCAGGCCGGTGTCGAGAACGTGCTCGACCTCATGCGGATGGGCATCGACTCGGGGCTGATGGGCCTCGGCCACTCGTCCATCACCGAACTGAGCCCGGCGGACCTGGTGATTCCGGAAGGCTTCACACGCACATTGGGTGCCAGCTGAGATTACGGCTCCGATAGAGCTGTGAGTTGACACTCGACGAACACACGACCCTGGCCGGACGCCTCGTCCGGTCCAGGGTTGTTTTCGGTCCGCACGAGACCAATCTTGCTGTGGGACGCTCGCTTTCCGATCGGCACCGTGCGTACTACCAGCGCCGCGCCGAGGGCGGAACCGGGATCGTCGTCACCGAAGTGGCCTCGGTATCGGAGAACGACTGGCCGTACGAGCGGGCGCCGTTGGCGTCGCAATGTGGCCCGGGGTGGCAGTCGATCGCGGCTGCATGTGCTCCGTACGGAACGCTGGTTCTGGCCGGGCTCGGTCATACCGGCATGCAGGGATCGAGCGCATACTCCCAGTCGGTGCTGTGGGGACCGTCAAGAGTGGCCGACCCGGCGACGCGTGAGTTGCCGATGGCAATGGGGCAGCCGGAAATCGACCAGCTGATAGTCGGCTTCCGTGAGGCGTCGGCGCTGGCCGTCGCTTCGGGAATGGACGGAGTGGAACTCGATGCCGGTCCTCGAAGCATTCTGCGACAATTCCTTTCGGGTCTGACCAACACTCGGCAAGACCGATACGGTAGCGATCGCGTTGCTCTTGTTCGCGAGGTCATCTCGGCAGTGCGCGAGGAAGTCGGGTCGGATCACGTTGTCTCCCTGCGGTTGTCCTGTGACGAGGAAGCTCTATGGGCGGGCCTGACGCCCGATCTTGCCATCGGTATCGCGCGTGAAGTGTCTCCGTTCCTCGATCTCCTTGTCGTCGTTCGTGGCGGACTCTATTCGTCTGACCGGTACCGCCCCGATTTTCACTGCCCGCCGAACTTCAACCTCGATCTGTGCCGTGAGATCAAGGCCGCTCTGTCGATTCCTGTTGTCGTGCAGGGGAGCGTCGTGGACATCGCCGACGCTCACGCAGCGCTGGAAGTAGGTGAGTTCGTCGAGATGACCCGGGCCCAGATCGCAGACCCGGACCTGGTTGTGAAAGCCTCGCGCGGCGATCGTCCCCGGCCGTGTGTGCTCTGCAATCAGACGTGCCTCGTGCGTGATCCTCGCAATCCTGTCGTGACGTGCGTCGGGAATCCGAGCGCGGGTTTCGAGACGGTGGACCCCGATGAGCGAGAGCAGATTTCGACACCGGGAGCCGTGCTGGTCGTGGGGGGTGGCCCCGCTGGGATGGAAGCCGCACGGATCTCGGCGGTGGCGGGGCACTCGGTCACACTCGTTGAGAGTTCATCGCAGTTCGGCGGCATGATCCGAACTTTTGCGCGAGGTGACGGCCGTAGCCGGTTCGCACTCCTCGCGCAGTGGTTGGAGGACGAATGCCGTCGTAGCGGCGTGACGATGCGGACCGGGGCGGCGCTCGACGCCCAAGACCTGGGTGACGCACGCAGCCGGGGCGAGTTTGTTGTCGTTGCCACCGGTAGTGCTGCGAGGCCGCCGACGTATCCGGTCGACGATTCGGTTCGGTGGTTGGATGCGTCGGAAGCCTTCGAGAAGTTGAGCACCGTGGGGCCGGGTCCGGTCGCGCTGATCGATCCCCTCGGTGGACCGATCGCGGTGGCGCTCGCAGAAGCACTCGCGGCCCATGGCATCTCCGTCTCGATTGTGACTCCCGACAGCATCGTCGGTTCGAGGCTCGGTGCGAGTGGGGATCTGGTCGGTGCCAACACGCGCATCCAGCAGGCCGGGGTCACCAGGGTGCTCGCGTCACGTGTCACCGAAATCGCTCGAGGGGCCGTCTGCGTCGAACACGTCCATACCGGCGAGCGGTCGCAGCTCGAGTGCGAAGTGGTGATCGACTGCTCGCCTCGTCTGCCGAACGAAACGCTGAAGGAAGAGGCCGACATTCAGGTGGGCGACTCGGTTGCCCCGAGAACTGTTCTCGAATCCATCCGCGAAGGGCGCTTTGCAGGGTTTACTACTAGAACGAGTTTCAATTCTGCAGAGAGGGCTATCTCATGACACAGGGTTCAGTTCGTTCGCTCGAAGGTCGCGTTGCTTTCATCACCGGCGCAGCGCGCGGTCAAGGACGTGCGCACGCGGTCAAGATGGCGCGCGAGGGAGCAGCGATCATCGCGGTCGACGTATGCGCGTCGGTGGCGTCGGACAATTCCTACGACGCAGCAACTTCCGAGGACTTTGCCGAGACGATACGTCTGGTGGAAGCGGAGGGCGGGAAGATCCTCGCCCGCGAGGTCGATGTCCGTGACGGAACAGCGCTCACCGCGGTGGTCAAGGACGGCGTCGAACAGTTCGGACGTCTCGACATCGTGGTCGCCA
Source organism: Rhodococcus sp. YL-1 (assembly GCF_001942025.1). NCBI lineage: Bacteria > Bacillati > Actinomycetota > Actinomycetes > Mycobacteriales > Nocardiaceae > Rhodococcus > Rhodococcus sp. YL-1. The sequence goes on from NZ_CP017299.1 coordinate 1,883,157, forward strand.
ACGCCGGGGTCTGCAACTGGAATCGATTCTGGGAAATGTCGGACGAGCAGTGGGAAACTCTGATCGACATCAACCTGACCGGAGTCTGGAAAACCCTCAAGGCCTCGGTGCCGGCGATCATCGAGGGTGGGCGCGGTGGATCGATCATCGTGGTCAGTTCGGTGGCCGGACTCAAGGCGCTGCCCGGACAGGCGCACTACGCGAGCGCCAAGTTCGGTCTCGTCGGTCTGACGCAGGCCGCGGCAAAGGAACTGGGGGAGTACAAGATCAGGGTCAACTCGATCCATCCTTACGGAGTGAATACGCCGATGGGGGTCGACCAGGGCGCTCTCGAGGTATTTGCAAAGTTTCCGCAGTACCTTCCCAACTTCACTCCGATCCTCTCGGACATCGCTTTCGCCGAACCTGACGAGATCGCCGATACCGTCCTGTGGCTCGCCGGTGACGGTTCCCGCACCGTCACGGCAAGTCATATCGCTCTCGATCAAGGAAACTCCAAGGTCTGATGACGCCGTACCCGCGCCTCTTCGCGCCACTGCGCCTGGGCAACCTGACACTCCGCAATCGGGTCGTGTTCTCCGCACACCTGACCAATTACGCGGAGAACGGGTTGCCGACGGAGCAGCACGCGGGCTACTACGAGGCGCGGGCACGCGGCGGTGCGGGTCTGATCATCACCGAGGAGCACTCGACGCATCCTTCGGATCGACCGTACGAGAAGATGATTGCGGGCTATCGGCCGGAAGCGATCGAGGGATACCGGCGGATCACCGACGCCGTTCATGCGCATGGTTCGTCGATTCTCGCGCAGATCAACCACAATGGGGGTCAGGGCGCTGGAACCTATTCGCGATCGCCGCTGTTGGCGCCGAGCGCCGTTGCGGATCCGTTGTTCCGCGAGGTGCCCAAGGCTGTCGACGACGCGGACATTGCCGAGATTCTCGCAGGGTTCGCCCTTGTTGCGCGCAACTGCGTTGCCGGTGGCTTCGACGGGGTGGAATTGCAGGCGTCGCAGTCGTCCATCGTGCGCGCGTTTCTCGCACCCTCGACCAACCTGCGCACTGATCGCTACGGCGGGGGCGTGGCGAATCGTGCGCGTTTCCTTCTCGAAGTGCTCGGGGTACTGCGTAAGGCCATCGGCCCGGATCGTGTGCTCGGTGTGCGCCTGAGTGGATACGAAGGAACGCGGGGTGGCATCGAACTGTCCGACGCGGTAACCACCGCCCAACTCATCGAAGCTGACGGTCACGTCGACTACATCAACACCACCGTCGGAATGGCCACGGAAACACTGCATCTGGTCGAAGCATCGATGGCTGTACCCACCGGCTACGCCAACTTCGTCCCGTCTGCGATCAGGGAGGTCATCGATCTTCCAGTCGTCGGAGTCGGCCGTTTCAAGACGCCGGAGCAAGCCGAAGCTGCACTCGAGGACGGTGTATGCGATCTGGTGGGCGTAGTTCGCGGGCAGATCGCCGATCCGGATTTTGTGAACAAAGCGCGTGCTGGTCAATCGGTACAGGTGCGAACCTGCCTGTCCTGCAACCAGGAATGCGTCGGGCGGATGGGTCTGGGACGTTGGTTGGGGTGCACCGCAAATCCGCGCGCTGGTCGGGAATCGGTACCGCTGCCGATGCCGCGGCGACGGGGCCGCACGGTGGTGGTGGTCGGTGGCGGCCCCGCCGGCCTGCAAGCTGCGGCTACAGCGGCCCAGCGAGGTCATGCGGTGACGCTGTTCGAGCGTGAACGAAGACTTGGGGGACAGATTCTTACCGCCTCGGTGGTACCGGCTCGCCGTGAGCTCGCCGACCTCGTCCGGAATCTCGAATCTGAGTGTCGCCGAAGTGGTGTGACGATCGAGTTGGATGCTGGAGCTGATCTCGCGATCGTGGAGGAGCGCGCGCCCGAGGTGGTCGTGATTGCAACCGGAGCGCGGCCTTTACGCCCAGCGTGGGCGGGTAGATCAGAGCGTGTGGTGGGTGTTCGAGACGTTCTCGACGGCAAGATTCTGCCGAGTGGAACGGTGCTCGTCTACGACGAACTGGGATTCCATCAAGGTACGTCGGTGGCGGAGTTCCTCGCTGATCGAGGCTGTGCCGTCACGATCGCGACCAACGGCATGGTGGTCGCGCAGGACCTGAGCATCACCCTGGATTTCGAGGGGTGGAACCGCCGAGCGTTCGAGAAGTCGATCGGTCAACGGACAGATCTGATGGTGACTTCGGTGAGCGCTGGGGCCTCGCCGCTCGTGAGCTTGGTTCACCTTCCGACGGGTGTGACCGAGGAAGTTGCAGTCGACTGGGTAGTCTTCGCGACACAGCAGGAACCTGTCGACGAGTTGTGGAACACCTTGCAGGGAAGCTGTTTCGAGAAATTTCGCATCGGTGACGCCTTGTCTCCGAGGCGTTCGCACGCGGCCGTCATCGAGGGGCATCGGGCCGCGTTGGCGATATAGTCGTCCGTTTTGTCCCTGGTTCTCGAAAGTATGTTTTGAGCATGGACAGTCGGGAAGCGTGGCAACTGGATGGCGTGGGCCTCAAGAGCGAGGTTCTCGATCTGGTGCGCGCCCGGCACGAGTTGCAGTCGCAGATAGTGTTGTTGATCGTGGAGGTGTTTTCCCGGGACGTTCTCGGTGGGAAGGGTTTTCGGGCGATCGCGCAGTGGTTGCATGGTTCGACGAATCTGGAGATCGGTGAGTGCAGTCTGCTAGTCGGGTTGGCGCGGTTGTTGATGCTCGAACCTGTTGTCGCGGATGCGTTCCACCGCGGGGATATTGATGCGTTGAAAGCGCGGCAGGTGGCGTCGTTTTGTCAGCATCCACCGAAGAACATGACCCTGGCGGATGTGGACAAGGCTCGCGGGATCTTGTTGGGGTTGGCGTCGAAGAACATCGCCGATTGTGATGCGGTGCGGGCGGCGATTCGGCGGATCGAGAAGCAGTACGGCAAGCGTGAGGACGGCGTTCCGGTCGGCGAGGATTCCGAACGTAACGAGTTCTACGCCTCGAAAGGCTTGTACGGCAGAGTGACTGTGAAGGGTGACTTGGATGCTGTGAACGGGGCACGGTTGATCACGTTGTTGTCGAGCCTGTCGGCGCCGACGCCGGAGAAGGACGGCGTGAAGGACACGCGTACTCCGGCGCTGCGGCGGGCGGACGGGTTCTGCGAGTTGTTGCGCCGGTATGAGCGGGCGGGGTTGGGTCCGATCGAGGGCTGAGTGAAACCACACATCACGGTGACTGCGTCTGCGAAAGACATGACGGACCTGCAAGCGTTGAAAGACCTCCTGCCGTCCACCGAAGAACTCGGATTTGCGAGGGCGGATTGGGTGGGTCCGATCAGTATTGATACTGCCCGGATGTTGGCGCGCGACTGCACCGTCACCCGGATCCTCCTGGATGAGAATGGTGTTCCGCTCGACTGCGGCAAGGAAGCGAGAACGGCGACGGTTCCGCAGCGGCGGGCGTTGGCGGTTCGTGATGGTGGTTGCGCGTTTCCGGGGTGCGGGACACCATCGGGGTGGTGCGATGCCCATCATATTGTTCACTGGAACGATGGTGGCCCAACAGATCTCGACAATCTGACCTTGTTGTGCGGTCATCATCACCGGACGCTGCATCACACGGAGTGGCGGGTGGAGATCGGACCGGATCGCAAATCGGTGTTCTATCCACCGATGTCCGTTGATCCGTATCAGCAGCCGATCGGCGGGAACAGCCCACCCACCGCGGCGTGAACCGCGACAACTGACGAATACGCCGGGGCGCAACAATGCCCCGGTGTATCCGCATGCAGTGTTGCGGTGGGAGGGGCTCGCACCAATACGATCGGGGGATGAGTTCTCCGCGTGACCTTGCTGCCATCCCGAGTCCTTCGCTCGAGGGCACTGCGCTCACCGTCGTGGTCCCGGTCGGTTCTTTCGAACAACACGGACCGCACCTGCCTCTCGATACCGACACTCGGATCGCGAGAGCAGTCGCACAGGCTCTGCCCGACGTCGTCGTGGCCCCGGCCATCGAATACGGGGCGAGCGGCGAACACGAAGGGTTTGCCGGCACGATTTCGATCGGTGCCGAGGCTATGGAAACCGTCGTCGTCGAATACGGAAGGTCGGCGTTCAGATGGACGAAGCGGGTGCTGTTCGTCAACGGCCACGGCGGAAATGGTCCCGCATTGGCCAAAGCGGTGGCACTTCTGCGGTATGAGGGGCGTGATGCTGCTTGGGTGCCGTGCGCTGTTGCGGGTGCCGACGCGCATGCCGGACACACTGAAACGAGCCTATTGCTGCACCTTTCGCCCGATTTGGTGCACATGAGCCTTGCTGAGACAGGAAATTTGTCTCCTATCGCGGACCTGATGCCAGGAATGCGTTCGGGCGGTATGGTCGCTGTGTCGCAAAACGGCGTTCTCGGCAATCCAGTCGGGGCTACCGCCGAAGACGGCGCATACATCTTCGGTGAGTTGGTAGGACGCGTGACGGATGGACTGGCCCGGTGGGAGCCTGGTCCAGATGGGAGGCTTCGGTGACGACCACGACCGAGTGGGGGCGGACGGTCCACCTGCGACGGCTTTCGAGGCTGCGACGAGTTGCAGCACGACGGGCTACGTCCCTTACGATCATCTGATGCGACCAGCAAGACTCCCCGACGGCTTCGGCATTCGGTTGGACCCCAAGGTGCGCACGTACTCGGGTGGCCGGGTACTCATCGGCGGATCTCCGACGCGGATGCTCAAGCTGGCGCCGACGGCTGCGGCGATGATCGGTGACGGCTTCCTCGAGGTGGTCGATCAGCAGAGCGCTGCGGTTGCGCGACACCTTCTCGATTCAGGTGTCGCGAATCCTCGTCCGATGTCGACGCCGTCCGCTGCCGATGTCACGGTCGTGATTCCGGTCAAGGACAACCAGGCCGGCGTCGAACGCCTATTGCCCGTCCTCAAGGATCTGACCGTCATCGTTGTCGACGACGGTTCGGAAGTGCCGGTGGAGCCCCGTCGCGCCTGCCCGGGCACCGGCACCATCACAGTGGTCCGGCACGAGAGTGCCCGCGGTCCCTCGGCAGCGAGAAACTCGGGATTGCGTTCGGCCCAAACACGTTTCGTAGCTTTTCTGGACTCCGACGTCATACCGCGTGCCGGTTGGCTCGAGTTGATGTTGGGCCACTTCAGCGATCCGGGGGTTGCCCTTGTTGCACCCCGCATCGTCGCCCTCGATCCGTACGGAACGGCGCTGGCGCGGTACGAGAACATGCGATCGTCTCTCGACCTCGGACGCAAGGAAGCTGCGGTGAAGTCGGGCAGTCCGGTCGCCTATGTCCCCAGCGCCGCCGTGATCGTCCGGCGCGACGTGGCACTCGAATGCAACGGTTTCGACGAGAGTCTCGAAGTAGCCGAGGACGTCGATTTCTGCTGGCGACTGCAGGCTGCGGGTTGGCGACTGAGGTACGAACCGGTTGCGCATGTCGCCCACGATCATCGAGTTCAGTTCGACAAGTGGTTCGCCAGGAGAGCGTTCTACGGCACGGGTGCGGCGCCGTTGGCTGCAAGACACGAGGGTTCGGTTCCGCCGATGGCGATGTCGTTCTCGACGCTCTTCGCGTGTATCGCCGCTGCAACACTGACCCGTTCCGGTCTTGCCGGCGCACTCGGCGCTTTGCTGTTTACCGTTTACCGGCTGCGAAAGATGTTCACCGGCCTGAGTCAACCCACCCGGATCGCGGCGATCCTCACCGCGCAGGGAGTTGTCGGCGGATTCTGGCAACTCGCCTCGGCAATGTGTCGTCACTACTGGCCCGTGACGCTCCTGGCGGTGATCGCCTCCAGGCGAATTCGGCGGCTGGCCGTCGCTGCAGCAGTCACCGAAGGTTTGGTGGACTGGTATCGCCACCGTGAGCCAGGCGGGCTGGGACCGGTTCGGTACGTCTTCTTCAAACGAGCCGACGACATCGCGTATGGAGCCGGACTCTGGCGTGGCGCATTCGACGCCCGCGACTGGGCGGCGCTGAAACCTCGAATCACCAAGTGACAGAAGCCGACTACGCAGATTTCCTGGTTGTCGGTGGTGGCACGTGTGGTTGCGTGGTCGCAGCCAGGCTCAGTGAAGATCCATCCGCCACGGTGATGCTCCTCGAATCGGGAAGCGGATATCGATCGGCGCTCGAACTCCCGGACGTCCTGGGTGATCCGTACCGACTGCCGGTCGGACCTGCGAGCGAATACACGTGGACCTATCCGGTCGAACTGACGCCGCGTCGGGCGTCCACAATTGCGCGGGGGCGGACACTCGGTGGATCCGGAGCCGTCAACGGTGCGTACTTCACCCGCGCGACCCGTGCTGATTTCGAGAATTGGCCGAGTTCATGGCGATACGACGACGTCTTGCCGTACTTCAAGAAGTCCGAAACGGATCGTGATTTCGAGGGCGAGTTCCACGGGACCGCCGGACCGATCCCGGTCGAGCGTCGAGCGTGGGACCAACTACATCCACTGAGCGGCGAGTTTCATGCGGCAGCGCTCGGAGCAGGCTTTCCCGACGACGTCGACAAGAATGCGCCGGACTCGTTCGGGGTGGGCCGAGTGCCACTGAACGTCTCGGATCATCGTCGGATCAGTACGGCGATCGGGTATCTGATGCCGGCGTTGCACCGGCCGAATCTGCGGGTGGAATCCGGAGTGAACGTCATTCGCATCGCGTTCTCGGGTACCCGTGCGATCGGCGTCGACGTTCTCGACGACGGTAATGTCCGACGCATTCGTGCCGACCATGTGGTCGTGTGTTCGGGCGCGGTGGCGACACCGCACATTCTCCTGAATTCCGGTGTTGGTCCAGCGGAACAACTTGTAGGGCAGGGAGTTTCCGTCGTTCTCGATCGACCGGGCGTCGGACAGAACTTCGTCGACCACCCGGAAGTGCTGCTGCCGTACCATTTTTCGAAGCCCCGCACGATTCGATCGCAGACTCCGGTGCTGGAGACAGCCCTCAACCTCGCTGAGATCGAAATCCGTCCGTACACCGCATCTTTCACAGACCTGGTTCCCGGTGTGCCTCGCATGGACCACGGCGTCGGAGTGGTCCTGATGGCGCCGCACAGCCGGGGAAGCATCGAACTGGTATCGGGGGATCCCGCTGGGGCGCCGCGTATTCGGTACAACTATGTCGCGTCGGCGCACGATCGAGCTGCCATTCGGGAAGGGATGCGGATCGCCGAGAATCTTCTCGAGTCGATCGCCGAGACGGGGTTGATCGATCGCCCCGTCGTGGAGTACACCGATGAGTGGGTCGAATCCCGCCTGGGAACGTCGCTGCATATGTCCGGTAGTTGCGTGATGGGTGCCGAGGCGGACCCGTTCGCAGTCGTCGACGGTCGGTGCCGTGTGATCGGCGCGCAAGGACTCAGTATTGTTGACACGTCAATCCTGCCGACGATCCCGACCCGCGGCCCGCATGCGACCGCGGTGATGGTCGCGGAACGAGCAAGCGCCATTCTGCTCGGTGACGAGTGACCGCGAGGGTAGCAGGCTGGGTCGGCAGTCATACCGAATGGTCGTTCTCGCCTATGGGCTGTGATCGGCGTTACAGTGGTCCACGGAGCGGAGGAACGCAAAATATGGCACGTGAACAGGCTGTGCCCGGCAACCCGTGGGTGGCGGTCAGGCCAGGCGATGACGTCGCGTTACTCGCGCGGCGACTTTCGTCTGCCCATCAGTCGTTCATCGATGCTCGCGGCGTGCCCGGCCAGGGGCTGACCGACGACTCCCATGTCCGCTCGGTCGTACTCGAGTCCTGGATGCGGAGCCGCAACAAGGGGGTAAATCCCGATGTGGTCGGCAACCCTGAGATGCTCGAAGGGTTGGAGCTCGAAAAGTATCGCTCCGCGCATCCCATGTCACTGATCCGTCCGGTGATTCGGAAACTCCTGGTGGAAGATGCTGCCGAGACCGGACTACTGATCGCGATCAGTGACGCACACGGTCGATTGCTCTGGGTGGAGGGTGACAACTCGGCCAAGGACAAGGCGTTGTCCATGAACTTCGTCGAGGGCGCCGACTGGAGCGAAGATCGTGTCGGCACCAATGCGCCGGGAACGGCGCTTGCTCTCGATCACTCCGTACAGATTTTCGGATCCGAGCATTTCAACCGAACCGTGCACGACTGGAGTTGTTCGGCCGCACCCGTCCACGATCCCACCACTGGGCAAATCCTTGGTGCCATCGACATCACCGGTGGTCCCAGGGTTGCGGTTCCCGAAGTGCTGTCACTGATCCGTGCAACTGTCGCGGCCGCCGAATCGGAATTGCGATTCCATCTCTTGAACTCGCCCATCCCACTCAGTGCCACGGCTCCGCGCCTCGAAACATTCGGTGCCGGCCGGCCGACGTTGGTTCGCGGCGGTGACCGCATCCCGATTTCGCAGCGTCACGCCGAGATTCTCCTTCTGCTTTCCGAACACCCGGAGGGTCTCAGCTCCGACCACCTTGCGGTCCTGCTCGACGAGGGCGAACTCGACGCAGTGACCATTCGCGCGGAAATGTCGCGGCTTCGTAAGGTTTTCGGTGCCGACCGGCTGGCTTCGCGCCCCTATCGGATCATCACGGAGTTCACGACAGATGTCGGCGAGGTGCGGGCAGCGTTGGATCGAGGCGACGCAGCGACGGCGATGAAACTGTATTCGGGCCCGGTGCTGGCGGGCTCGGCGTCTCCCGGCATCGAAGAGGTGCGGGAAGAACTACGCACCAGGGTCCAGGCAGCTCTGCTGCGTGGAGGTGACGCCAACCTTCTGGCCCGGTGGACCACGTCGGTGCACGGCCGCGAAGACTCAGTCGTGTGGGAGGCCTACCTGTCCACGTTGGATCCTCAATCTCCGTTGTATTCGCAGGTCCAGGCAAGAATTGATCTCCTCGACCGCCAATTGGGCATCTGAGAATCATCCGCGTTTCTCGCACGCAACGTACTTGCAACGTTGCAACTCCTAGTGTTGTGAATCACACCCCACCGGGGGGTGGGATTGCAGTCACCGATTTGGTGGGTGCGCCCAGGAAGAACACGTTTACATAGGAGCTTGCAATGACCGTGTACGCCCGCCCAGGTACCGCCGACGCGATCATGTCCTTCCAGTCTCGATACGACAACTGGATCGGCAACGAATGGGTTGCTCCGGTCAAGGGTCAGTACTTCGAGAACCCGACACCGGTGACCGGACAGAATTTCTGTGATGTGGCTCGTTCCACCGCAGAAGACATCGAACTCGCTCTCGACGCAGCGCACGCAGCAGCTCCGGCCTGGGGCAAGACCTCGGTCGCCGAGCGCGCGATCATCTTGAACAAGATCGCTGATCGTATGGAGGAGAACCTCGAATCCATCGCACTCGCCGAGTCGTGGGACAACGGCAAGCCGATCCGCGAGACCCTCAACGCCGACATTCCGCTCGCCATCGATCACTTCCGATACTTCGCGGGAGCTATTCGCGCACAGGAAGGTTCGCTCTCGGAGATCAACTCCGACACCGTGGCGTACCACTTCCACGAGCCGCTCGGCGTAGTCGGCCAGATCATTCCGTGGAACTTCCCGATCCTCATGGCCGTGTGGAAGCTTGCCCCCGCCCTCGCTGCCGGCAATGCCATCGTGCTCAAGCCTGCCGAGCAGACGCCAGTCTCGATCCTGCACCTCATCGGCATCATCGGTGACCTGCTGCCTGCCGGTGTTCTCAACATCGTCAACGGCTTCGGCGTCGAGGCCGGAAAGCCGCTCGCGTCCAGCCCGCGTATCAAGAAGATCGCGTTCACCGGTGAGACCACCACCGGTCGCCTGATCATGCAGTACGCGTCGCAGAACCTTATCCCCGTCACCCTCGAACTCGGTGGCAAGAGCCCCAACATCTTCTTCTCCGACGTTCTCGCCTCAAACGACGACTACCAGGACAAGGCACTCGAGGGCTTCACGATGTTCGCCCTCAACCAGGGCGAGGTCTGCACCTGCCCGTCACGTTCGCTGATCCAGGAAGACATCTTCGACGAGTTCCTCGCGATGGCAGCCATCCGCACCAAGGCTGTGCGCCAAGGGGATCCGCTCGACACCGACACCATGATCGGTGCCCAGGCCAGCAACGATCAGCTCGAGAAGATCCTCTCGTACATCGAGATCGGCAAGGCCGAAGGCGCCAAGGTCATCACCGGTGGTGAGCGAGCCGAACTTGGCGGAGACCTGTCCGGCGGCTACTACGTCCAGCCGACGGTGTTCACCGGCAACAACAAGATGCGCATCTTCCAGGAAGAGATCTTCGGACCCGTCGTCTCGGTCACCTCGTTCAAGGACTACGACGAGGCCATCGAAATCGCCAACGACACGCTCTACGGTTTGGGCGCCGGTGTCTGGTCCCGCGACGGCGGAGTTGCTTACCGCGCAGGCCGCGACATCCAAGCCGGTCGCGTCTGGACCAACACGTACCACCAGTACCCGGCACACGCAGCTTTCGGTGGATACAAGCAGTCCGGCATCGGCCGCGAGAACCACCTGATGATGCTCTCGCACTACCAGCAGACCAAGAACCTCCTGGTCAGCTACGCCCAGAAGGCTCAGGGCTTCTTCTGATCTACCCACCGGCACCCGTGAGCCCCTCGCTGCGGGTGCCGGTGAGCAAGACTGCAACACGCGAAACCTGCACAAACACACGGAGGTTGGAATGAGCGCCACGGACACACCCGATACCGGCGCCGTTCCACCCCGGTTGGTGACCACCGCTGGGGCGGCTGACCTCCTGCGCCGCCTCAGCGGGACTCACGGCGAACTGATGATGCATCAATCCGGCGGATGCTGCGACGGCTCGGCCCCGATGTGTTATCCCTCAGGCGAATTCATCGTCGGGGACCGTGACGTACTACTCGGAATCGTCGATCTCCGACTTGCTGTCGGAGAGACTCCCGAAGACCTTCCCACCGGAACCGACGCTGTACAGGTCTGGATTTCCGGATCACAGTTCGAAGCCTGGAAGCACACCCAGTTGGTGCTGGACGTCGTGCCCGGCCGCGGCAGTGGATTCAGCCTGGAGTCTCCTGAAGGATTCAGATTCCTCAGTCGAGCAAGGGCATTCACACCGGACGAAAACGAAGCACTCGGCGCGTCGAGCATTCTCGTGGGCGCTGATTGGGAAGCGGGCATGCGTCCTTTGCCCCCGACGGTTCCCCAGGTGGTCGCCGAGGCCGTCGATGCCTGCCCGGTGCCGGGCGCGGCCGCCCGATCTTGAGAACGGCAGCCTGAAGAAGATCTGAACAGACTCGGGGCCGCTCACATGACAGCCAGTTAACAGCACGGTCATCTCCAGGCGACCTTCTCCGTACATCGCCCACATACCGTTCATTTCACGCGACGCATCCACCGTGCGTCGTCTCATTCTTGACCGATTCAGAGGATGGACATGTCTCTTTCCGACCACGCAACCGGCAAAAACGCCGGTGCCGCGGGTGCACACCACGACGGCGCAGACTTCCATGCGGAAGACAATTCGTATCTGGAGAAACGAACACTCCGAAAGGGAACAGCAGGGTGGGTGCTGCTTGCGGGGTTGGGTGTCAGCTATGTGATTTCCGGTGACTACGCCGGCTGGAACAACGGTCTGGCCGAAGGTGGTTTCGGTGGCCTTCTCATCGCGGCGGTTGTCATCGCGGGTATGTACCTGGCGATGGTGCTCGGTATGGCCGAGATGTCTTCGGCACTTCCTGCCGCTGGTGGTGGATACACGTTTGCCAGACGGGCCATGGGGCCCTGGGGCGGATTTGCCACCGGCACAGCAATTCTCATCGAGTACTCGATAGCACCCGCAGCGATCGCGACCTTCATCGGTGCGTACGTCGAGTCCCTGAACCTGTTCGGGATCACCGACGGCTGGTGGGTGTACCTCGCGGTGTACGCGATCTTCATCGGCATTCACCTCACCGGCGCCGGTGAGGCACTCAAGGCGATGTTCATCATCACCGCCATTGCACTCGTCGGCCTGGTCGTGTTCGCGGTTTCGGCTGTCGGCCTTTTCGATTCGTCCAACCTCACCGATATCGCCGTCGACACCAGCGCAGTCGGATCGTCGTCGTTCCTGCCATTCGGTCTGCTCGGAATCTGGGCCGCCGTGCCCTTCGCGATCTGGTTCTTCCTTGCGGTCGAAGGTGTACCGCTGGCCGCCGAGGAAGCACGTGAGCCGGAGAAGAACGTCCCCCGCGGCATCATCATCAGCATGTTGATCCTGATCGTCACAGGCGCAACGGTTCTCTTCCTCGCCACCGGTGCGCTCGGCGCAGACGCCCTGTCCACCTCCGGAAATCCGCTCGTCGAGGCTCTGGGGGACAGCGGAGCGGCAAAGGCCGTCAACTACATCGGACTTGCCGGTCTGGTCGCGAGCTTCTTCTCGATCATGTACGCCTACTCACGCCAGACGTTTGCGCTCTCCCGCGCCGGCTACCTGCCGAAGAACCTGTCGGTGACCAACAAGCGCAAGGCCCCCACTCTCGCTCTCGTCGTACCCGGAATCATCGGCTTCGCGCTCTCACTCACCGGTGAAGGTGCAATGTTGCTCAACATGGCGGTGTTCGGCGCGGCAGTGAGCTACGTCCTGATGATGGTGAGTCACATCGTTCTTCGTAAGCGTGAGCCGAACATGCCGCGCCCGTACCGCACGCCCGGCGGTATCGCCACCACCTCGTTTGCGCTCGTGATCGCGGCAGTGTCGGTGGTCGCCACCTTCCTGGTCGATCCCGTTGCGGCACTGCTGACGTTGGTCGCCTTCGGTGTTCTCATGGCGTACTTCGGTCTCTACAGTCGCCACCACCTTGTTGCCAACTCGCCGGACGAGGAGTTTGCTGTACTTGCACAGGCGGAAGAAGAATTGGGATGAGTCGCGGGATGGCCAAGTATCACCAGCAGGTATCCGGAACCAACTACTCGTTCGACGGTCTCGTCGATCTGATGGCAAAAGCGACACCACTGCGGTCGGGTGACGAACTAGCCGGTTGCGCGGCAAGCTCCGACGCCGAACGTGCTGCTGCTCAATGGGTTCTGGCTGATCTTCCGTTGACGGTGTTCCTCGAAGATCTGTTGGTTCCGTACGAGGACGACGAGGTAACCAGGCTCATCATCGACAGCCACGATCGCCTGGCCTTTGCGCCGGTGGCGCACCTGACTGTCGGCGGACTACGAGACTGGTTGCTCGAGACCGCGTCGGCGCCGGAAGCTTCCGCACGGTTGTCCGCCGTAAGTCCCGGGCTCACCCCCGAGATGGTTGCGGCGGTCAGCAAGATCATGCGCAATCAGGACCTGATCGCCGTCGCGAAGGCCATCACCGTGACCGCGGGGTTCCGTACGACCATCGGACTGCCCGGCCGGCTGAGCACCCGACTCCAGCCAAACCACCCGACAGACGATCCACGCGGCATCGCGGCGGCCACATTGGACGGTCTCCTGATGGGATGTGGCGACGCCGTCATCGGTATCAACCCCGCGACGGATTCACCCCAGGCCACCTCGGATCTGCTCCACCTGCTCGACGACATCCGTCAGCGATTCGAGATCCCGACTCAGTCGTGCGTGCTCTCGCACGTGACCACCACGATCGGACTGATCGAATCGGGGGTGCCGGTCGATCTCGTCTTCCAGTCGATTGCCGGTACCGAAGGCGCCAATTCCGGTTTCGGAGTGAACATTCCGCTCCTGCGTGAGGGCAACGAGGCCGGGCGCTCCTTGAACCGCGGAACGGTCGGCAACAACGTCATGTACCTGGAGACGGGTCAGGGGTCCGCCCTCAGCTCAGGTGCCCACTACGGCACCGGCGGAGCCCCGGTCGATCAGCAGACACTCGAGACCAGGGCATACGCAGTGGCACGTGATCTCGAACCGCTGCTGGTCAACACCGTGGTCGGCTTCATCGGTCCCGAGTATCTCTACGACGGCAAGCAGATCATTCGCGCGGGCTTGGAGGATCACTTCTGCGGAAAACTCCTCGGGCTGCCGATGGGAGTGGACGTCTGCTACACCAACCACGCCGAAGCCGATCAAGACGACATGGACAACCTGCTCACCTTGCTGGGCGTCGCCGGCGCGGCGTTCGTGATCGCGGTGCCCGGCGCCGACGACGTGATGCTCGGCTATCAAAGTCTGGCGTTCCACGACGCGCTGTATGTGCGTAAGGTTCTCGGTTTGCAGCCCGCCCCGGAGTTCGAGACCTGGCTCCACAACTTGGGGATGACCGACGCAAACGGTCGGGTTCTTCCGATCGATGCCGAAATGTCGCCGTTGCGGGCTTTGACGGTGAACTCATGACCGAAGATCAGGCACCGATCCTCGATTTCTGGGGTCCACTGCGCAAGACCACACAATCGCGTATCGGGCTGGGGCGTGCCGGAGATTCGTTGCCCACCAAGCGGGTTCTCGAATTCAAGGCAGCTCACGCCGCAGCCCGCGACGCGGTCCACGAGCCACTCGACTCCGAGACGCTTGCCAGTCGGGTCGAAGGGGTGGGCATCGGGGCGCCGGTGGTGGTCGCGAGCAGCGTCTCCACCCGCAGTGAGTATCTCCGGAGACCCGACCTGGGGCGCCAACCGGCTGACCTGGGTGCGATCGCGAGTTCCGACAAGGAAATCGGGTTCATCCTCGCCGACGGACTCTCGCCGCGAGCACTGATGGACCACGGCGAGCAATTACTGTCTGCGTTGGTCACGGTGTTGGGGGAGCGGTACTCGATTGCGCCGCCCGTGATCGCCACGAATGCCCGTGTGGCACTGGGTGATCACATCGCTGCCGCGATGGGAGTGCAGACGGCGATCGTCCTGATCGGCGAACGTCCAGGGCTCTCCGTTGCGGACAGCGTCGGGATTTATCTGACTCACCTTCCGCGCGTCGGTCGTACCGACGCGGATCGAAACTGCATTTCCAATGTCCACCCACCCGAGGGACTCGGATACGAGCAGGCTGCTCGTGTCGTCCTGGGATTGGTGGCGGGAGCGCGCCAGTTGGGCCGCTCCGGCGTCGACCTCAAGGACACCTCTCGCGCCGACGCCGTTGCGTCGGGAGAAGTGCTGACGCTCGATTAATTGACAACTGCACGGCATACCCGGGTCGATCGACACTCGGGTATGCCGTCGTACCCGAATCACGACGAAAACGAGGGAATCGATGTTCCGTTCGCTGCATGCCCGCGCCCTGTGTGCGTTGGCGGTAGGTAGTGTCCTGTTGAGTGCAACTGCATGTAGTTCGGCCGAGAGCGCCGCGAAAGAAGATGTGGCGCAGAGTGGTTCATCCTGCGCGGTGTTGGATCCCAGTCTTGCGTGGTACGGCGACAACCGTGTGACGTTGGATGCCATGATGACGGAGTTCGGAACGTGTGGAGCTGCAGGTGATGTCGATGACGGAGCTCCGTTGGCGCTCTTCGACTGGGACAACACAGTTGTCAAGAACGACATCGGAAGCGCCACCGCATTCTGGATGATCAAGAACAACAAGGTGTTACAGCCTGCCGGAGGGGACTGGGCAACCACCAGCCGCTTCATGACGCCAGCCGGCGCTGCCGCACTTTCCGCCGCGTGCGGCTCCGAGACCGCGCCGGGGCAACCGTTGGCAACCAGCACCGACTTGGACTGCGCGGACGAGATCGTTGCGGTACTCGAAGAGAAGACTCGCGACGGGCAGGCCGCATTCGACGGTTACGATCACCGCCGGACAAAAGCCGCATACGCGTGGGCCGTGCAGTTGATGGCAGGGCACACCGAGGACGAGGTCACCGAGTACGCCCGCGCAGCGCGTGCCGAGAATCTCGCTGCTGCAGAAGGATCCGATCAGACCGTCGGTACGACGGAAGTCGACGGCTCGGTGCGGTACTACGCGCAAATCGAAGATTTGGTGAAATCCCTCGGCGCTCATGGATTCGACGTGCGGATCATCTCCGCGTCGGCCGAACCGGTCGTTCGAGTCTGGGCGGAACAGCTGGGATTGGACGCCGATCACGTGATGGGAGTTCGGCCCATCGTCGAGGGCGGGGTTCTCACCGGGCGCCTGCGTGGGTGTGGTGGCGTTGCGGACGGCGACGACTCGGTCATTCCGTACATCGACGGCAAGCGGTGCCAGGTCAACGAGGTTGTCTACGGGGTTCAAGGGCCTACGGCGTTCGAGCAGTTGGCCGCCGATCGACGTCAGGTATTTGCTGCCGGTGATTCTGTCACCGACGTGACGTTCCTCGGAGATGCGACCGGTGCGCGCCTGGTGATCAACCGCAACAATCCCGAACTGATGTGCAATGCCTACGACAACAGTGACGGGAAATGGCTGGTCAACCCCATGTTCATCGAACCGAAAGCACAGGCGGATGCTCCCTATCGCTGCTCGACCGATGCTTACACCGACGCGGCCGGGGAGAAAGGCGCCGTGACTCGTGCAGACGGCAGCGTGATCCCCGATCAGGTCGATTCCGTCGCCTGAAACGATATCGGGCGCTCAGAAGTAGAAGGTGCGATTCCTGGCGGCGCATTTGAGCTTGCCCACCTGTAGACCGGCAAAGGCGATCCATCGACCCCGCGGCATTCCGCTGAGCCTTTGTGGAATCAACGGATTCAGCAAGATCAGGCCGGCAAGCGTCGTGAGCGAAGATTTCATCGTCGGTCGTTGGACCCCGTAGTCCCGAAATGCAAGAAATAGCTCGACTTCAGCCATGCCGTACGACACGGTCTGGTGCCATGTTCCTCTAAGGGTTGATCTAAGCCGGTAGGCGACGGTTGCCTTAGGTGCGTGGGCGAAGGACAGCCCTGAGATCTGGGCTCGCCACGAAAATTCGACATCCTCGCCCGCTGTCATCGATTCGTCAAAGCCGCCAATAGAATCGAAGGCGCGCTTCCAGATTCCAATGTTGCACCCCATCGCAGAAGGGAGAAAGCGGCCGAGAACCAACCCGTCGGTCGAGGCAAGTGGCCGCCATGAATGCACTTCCGACGAATTGATCGATTCTGATTCCACGCCGCCGGCGATCAGGTCGGCGAATTCGGCCGAAAGAAGCAGTTGGGTCAGCCAGGAACTGTGAACACGGTCGTCTCCGTCGCAAAATGCAAGAAATTGCCCACGCGCATATGCCGACCCATTGTTCCTGGCAAAGCTGATGCCAGCTCTCTGAGAAGAATCTATATATCGAAGGTTGAGCTCAGCCGTGAGCGGGTGATTTGCAATGTGCTGTTCGAGACCGTCTGTCGATCCATTGTCACTCACGATGACCTCGAAAACTCCGCCGAAGTTCTGCTCGCTCAAGGCAACCAACTGGACGTCGATGTATTTCATGACGTTCAGGCAGGGGATTATTACAGACACCATTGGAGCTATCACACTGCAAACATACCGGATCGTCCGAATTGTCATTCGGGGAGCCCATCGTAAGTTACTCGACACACGGCTAAGCGTGTGTGATCTGATTCTGTCGAGCCCTTTGTCGGGCTGCGGAAACCCACGGGTGTCCGCTGTGATGCTGGAGCCGCAGAGGCGGCACGTGAGTAGGAGAAATCGATGGCCTTCGCTGGCAATGTGGACGAGTTGGCACTGCTCCAAGCGGTACGTCTCAAGGAGCGGGTCGGAGCGGTCGTCCTGGCCGAGCACCTGGGCGTCAGCTCGGCTTCCGGTCAAGCTGCGTACGACGCACTTGTCGCGCAGGGCAAAGCGGTCGAAGCGGAAAACGCCATCAGCCTGACCGAGAAAGGTTTGGCAGAACTCGAAGATCAGTTGGACGCCGAGCGCGTCTCGATCGACGAGGACTCCATCGGTGAGGTGTACGAGGCGTTCCTTCCCTTGGACGAGGAGTTCGCCGCGCTCATCGACGACGCAGATGCGGATTCCCTTGCAGAGTTGGATCGCCGGGCTGCAAACCTGTTCGACGATCTGTCGGCATTCGTTCCGCGGTTGTCTCGTTACCAGGATCTCTTCTCGGATGCTCTCGCGAAAGTGAAAGCGGGGGAGTCCAAGTGGATTTCCGAACCGATCATCGACTCCTACGCCACGGTGTGGGGCGAGATCCGTCAGGAACTGTTCGGGGCTGCCGGTAAGGCTTGATCCGTAGCGTTGCACCGTGACGCCGTTTCTCGAGGGCCGTCCGATTCGTGAGAACGAATCGGACGGCCTGCGGCATGCCGAGGGGCGTGAAACTCGTTACCATTGCATACAAGTCGTGACCTAGATCACTCGTACCCCCTTTCGGGGGTAGTGCGGGGTGAGCCACATCACTACCTTTCCTCCTATCGACGGTGATGCCCACAGGGCGACACCACGGGACCACGGAGGAATCGAGTGACCACAGTCTCTCCCACAGGCGGCACCAGTGCCGCCGGCGCCGGGGGTGCGAGAGCCGCAGGTGCGACGCAGCCCCCGCAGAACACCACCAGTGTGCGGCGCGTCGCAATCGCGAGTTGTATCGGCACGACTATCGAGTTCTACGACTTCTTCATCTACGGAACCGCTGCGGCACTTGTCTTTCCGACGGTGTTCTTCCCCGCGCTCGGTGCCACTGCGGGAACTGTCGCATCGTTTGCGACTTTCGCAGTCGCATTCATTGCCCGGCCCGTCGGCGCAATGTTGTTCGGACACTTCGGTGATCGCATCGGTCGCAAGAAGACGCTGATCTCGACGCTCCTGCTCATGGGTATCTCGACGCTCCTGATCGGCTTGCTGCCCGGTGCGGCAACCATCGGTGTTGCGGCTCCGATCATCCTGGTGCTCTTGCGATTCGGCCAAGGCTTCGCGGTCGGTGGTGAATGGGCCGGCGCAACTCTGCTCACCGCGGAATACGCCCCACCGGGCAAACGTGGTCTGTATGCGATGTTCCCGCAGCTCGGCCCCGCAATCGCCTTCGTGCTCTCGAGCAGTACATTCCTCATCACCGGCGCTGTTCTCGGCGACACCAATCAGGCCTTCCTCGACTACGGCTGGCGTATCCCGTTCCTGTTCTCCATCGTGTTGGTCGGCATCGGCCTCTACATGCGACTCGCTATCGAGGAGACCCCGGTCTTCAAGGCGGAGCAGGCAGAGCGCGTTGCAGAGCAGAAGAACGAAGCACCTCGCACCCTCCCGTTCCTGGATGCCTGGCGGTTCCAGACCAAGGAAATCCTCCTCTCGGCCGGCGCCCTCGCTTGCCTGTTCGCGTTCTTCTACATGGGCACGGCGTTCCTCACGAGCTACGGAACCAAGACCCTCGGCTTCTCCCGCCCGTTCGTCCTGTCGGTCGGTATCGCTTCCGCCTTCGTCTTCGGTGCCGCGATCATCGTCTCCGCCCTGTACTCGGACCGCATCGGGCGTCGCAAGGTCATCATGATCTCTTGTGGTCTGGCTGTGGTGTGGGCGCTCATTCTGTTCCCGCTCCTGGACACCGGAACACCGATCGCGTTCATCCTCGGAATGTTCGGCACGCTGATGATCTTCGGAATCGCGTACGGCCCCTGCGGTGCGCTGCTTCCGGAAATGTTCCAGACCCGCTACCGCTACACCGGTGCCGGCCTCGGCTACAACCTCGCCGGAGTGCTCGGCGGCGCAGTGCCGCCGCTGATCGCCGCACCGCTGGCCTCGGCCTACGGGAGTATGGCCATCGGAATCATGTTGGCAATCCTCGGTGTGGTGAGTCTGGTCTGCACCTGGGCGCTCGTCGAGACCAAGGACCACGCGCTGTAACCACTGTGCGCCTTTATTAACCGCCGGCGGTTAATAAAGGCGCACAGCAGGCGGGTGGGGTGTCCGGACTCTGAACAGTTACGGCCACCCCGCACCGGGAAGTATGTCGTGCATCACACCGAATCGAGTAAATTCGTAGATGAGAGGGTCCGCTGCGGCGGCCCCTCTCATAGGTGCCTGAACAGGTAACCGGAGAGGACAGAACACATGAGTACGCCGCTGCCCAGCTATACGTCCGGAGTATGGGACGGTCCGATGCTGGGCGACACCATCGGAGACAACCTCGATCGCACGGTTGCCGCACACGGCGACCGCGATGCGTTGATCGACCACGCCAGCGGTCGACGATGGACGTACCGGGAGTTCGCCGAGCAGGTGAACGGGCTCGCTGCCGGACTACTTTCCCGTGGTGTGGGGAAGGGCGATCGGGTAGGAATCTGGGCTCCCAACTGTCCGGAATGGACGTTCACGCAATACGCGACGGCAAAGGTCGGCGCGATCCTGGTCAACATCAATCCGGCGTACCGCTCGCACGAGTTGCAGTACGTACTCGAGCAGGCCGGGATCTCGACGCTGGTGTCTGCGGCCAGCTTCAAGACCTCGGACTACGCGTCGATGATCGAGACGGTGCGGCCGCAGTGCCCGGATCTGACGTCGGTGCTCCTGCTCGGTTCACCCGAGTGGGGCGCGGTGCTTGCAGACGGCTTGGCGGCGCAGGCAAGCGATCCGGCTCCGCTCGCCGCAGCGCAGGCCGCGTTGTCGGCCGACGACGCGATCAACATCCAATACACCTCGGGTACTACTGGTTTCCCGAAGGGCGCGACGCTCAGTCACCACAACATCCTCAACAACGGCTATTTCGTCGGCGAGTTGTGCCACTACAGCGAGGTCGATCGGGTGTGCATCCCGGTGCCGTTCTACCACTGTTTCGGCATGGTGATGGGCAACCTTGCGTGCACCAGTCACGGTGCTGCCATGGTCATTCCGGGTCCGGCTTTCGATCCGCGTGCTTCGCTCGAAGCCGTTCAGGCTGAAAAGTGCACGTCCCTCTACGGCGTTCCGACGATGTTCATCGCGGAGTTGGCGTTGCCTGACTTCGACAGCTTCGATCTGTCGTCCCTTCGCACCGGCATCATGGCGGGCTCGCCCTGCCCGGTCGAGGTGATGAAGCAGGTCATCGATCGCATGGGCATGTCGGAGGTGTCCATCTGCTACGGCATGACGGAGACCTCGCCGGTGTCGTTGCAGACCCGCTCGGACGATTCGATCGAGCAGCGCACCGAAACGGTCGGCCGGGTAGGGCCGCATCTCGAGATCAAGATCGTCGATCCGGCAACCGGATTGACGGTGCCCCGCGGCGAACCTGGTGAACTGTGCACGCGTGGTTACTCGGTCATGCTCGGATACTGGGAGAACCCGGAGAAGACCGCCGAGGCGATCGACGCTGCCCGGTGGATGCACACCGGAGACATCGGAGTCATGGACGAGGCCGGATACGTCGCCATCACGGGACGCATCAAGGACATGGTCATCCGCGGTGGCGAGAACGTCTATCCGCGTGAGATCGAGGAGTTTCTCTACACCCACCCCGACATTCTCGATGCGCAGGTCATCGGCGTACCCGACGCAAAGTACGGCGAGGAATTGATGGTGTGGGTCCAGATGCGCGAAGGTGCAGACGAGCTCGACGCCGATTCGGTCCGCGCGTTCTGCACCGGCAAGCTCGCGCACTACAAGATTCCGCGGTACGTCCATGTCGTCGACGAGTTCCCGATGACAGTCACGGGCAAGGTCCGCAAGATCGCGATGCGAGAACAGGCGATCGAATTGATCGGTCAGGCCTGAGAGTATGTCCGCGAACCCAGGGGAGCGTGAGCCGGTACGCCCCGAGATCGCGCTCTCCTGGAAGCGTTCTCGACTCAGTGGCCTCGACCCGTCGTCGGCCATCGCCGTGGACACCGAGGAGCAGGACGGTGAGTCTCGTCTGCTCCGGGCCGCCGCACCCGTGCTCGACGAAGTTTCGCAACAGATCGCGGGCACCGGTTTCTGCGTGCTGCTTGCTGATCGCGAATGCCGCGTGGTCGCTTCGGTGTACTCCGACAGTCGCGTCGAGCGAACGATCGAGCGGTTGGGTGTCGTCAACGGTTCACGCTTCGGTGAAGAGCACGCCGGCACCAACGCGCTTGGTACGCCCCTCGAGGTCGGACGAAGCGTGGTGATCCACGGTGACGAGCATTTCCTCGACAGTCTCAAGGGTTTGAGCTGCTACGGACAGCCGATCCTGCATCCCGTCACACGTCGTGTCGAGGGCATTCTCGACATGACCGGCGTTGTCTCGCAGGCCAACCCACTGTTCGCGCCCTTCCTTGCGCGTGCTGCAGCGGACATCGAGAAACGGTTGCTCGAAGGCTCGAAAGCATCGGAGCAGCGGCTGGTCGACGCATTCCAGCGAGTTTCACATCAGCGCCACATTGCCGTCGCGGCCATCGGCGACGACATCCTGCTGAGCAACCGAACCGCTTTGGATCTGCTCGACACCGCAGACCATGTATCGCTCCGTTCCTTGATTGCCGACCTGAATCCGGACCAATCACGATTGGTGACAGTCGAATTGGCGTCCGGCGCGCTGGCGCGAGTTCAAGCCGACCGGATTTCCGGGGCTGACGGTGGTGCGCTCTTCCTGGTCGAACCACTCCAACGGGAACGGGCACCGATCCGCAGAACGCACGAGCGGGCACCGTCTCCGGGCGAACGACTGCGGCGCGACCTGATGCGGGCGCGGGCAACCTCTGCCGCCGTGGCGATCTCTGGTGAAGCGGGATCCGGCCGAACCTCGGCAGCATCGGACGTCGTCGGCAGTGTCGATGCGAGTTGGCTCGATGCCACGCGAATCGCGTTCGACGGCCGTGAGCAATGGGTCACCGATCTCGTGCGAGCATCCCGTAAGCGTTCGGGCGTGGTCGTGATCGAACAGGTACAACTCCTTCCTGACTCGGTGTTGCCGCTGGTCGCAGACCTGATCGACGCCAGCGCCGAGGGGCCGAAAATCGTACTGACCAGCGGAGCGGCAGTTGATCTTCCGCCGACCATCGCCGCGCTGCTCTCACGATGCGCCTCCCGGGTTGTCATCACCCCACTGCGCGAGCGACAGGCTGAGATCGCCGAGTTGGCACAAGTCATGTTGGAGGGGATCTCACCAGAACTGAGATTGACCGCCAGCGCTGCCGAAGCACTCGCGGCGGCCAACTGGCCGGGCAACCTGGCCGAATTGCGCGTCGTGTTGAATCGCGCCTCGGATGAACGCTCGAGCAATCGCATCGACGTCGCTGATCTGCCCGAGGACTATCGCACCACGACCAAGGTGTCGCGGTTGGCAGGGCGGGAGAAAGCCGAGCGCCAGGCGATCATCGGAGCGTTGAAAGACTGCGGCGGCAACAAGGTTCACGCGTCGGCGCAACTCGGAATCAGCCGAAGCACTCTCTACACACGGATGCGGGCGCTCGACATCACTGTGTAGTTTGCTGTCCGACTTCAGTTGTACAAAGTTCGGACAGTTAGCACCCCCGGAAGCGCGGAAGTATGGCGTGCATCACATTCGCACCTCACTACTTCAGGGGAGTTTCCGATGACGGCAGTAGCCGAACACACCATCAGTTCCGCGGTACAGGGTTTCCTGAACGGACCGAAGAAGCTCTACATCGGCGGCGAATTCGTCGACGCCGCTTCGGGTCAGACCTTCGCGACGTACAACCCGGCTGACGGACAGAAGCTCGCAGACGTGGCACACGGTCAGGCCGAAGACATCGACCGCGCGGTACGTGCCGCTCGAACGGCTTTCGAGGACGGCCCCTGGTCACGTATGAAGGCAAACGAGCGCGAGCGGATGATCTGGCGCGTCGGCGACATTCTCAGTGCTCGTGCCGAGGAATTCGGTCAGCTCGAAGCTCTCGACAACGGCAAGTCCGTTGCCATCGCCACCGCCGTCGACGTGGCTTGGGCCGCAGACGTTTTCCGCTACTACGCGGGTTGGGCCACCAAGATCGAAGGCAGCACTGTCAACGTGTCGATGCCCTTCTCTCCGGGCGGCGAGTTCCACGCCTACACCCTGCGTGAGGCGATCGGCGTCTGTGGACTGATCGTGCCGTGGAACTTCCCGCTGCTGATGTCGTCGTGGAAGCTCGCCCCCGCGCTCGCCGCCGGCAACACGGTGATCCTCAAGCCCGCCGAGCAGACCCCGCTCACCGCACTGCTTCTCGCGGAGGTCTTCGAAGAAGCCGGCTTCCCGCCCGGAGTCGTCAACATCGTTCCCGGCTTCGGCGATGCAGGTGCTGCTCTGTCCGGCCACGACGACGTGGACAAGGTCGCGTTCACCGGTTCCACCGAGGTGGGTAAGAAGATCGTCGACGCCGCCAAGGGCAATCTGAAGAAGGTTACGCTCGAGCTCGGTGGCAAGAGCCCCAATATCGTGTTCGCCGACGCCGATTTCGATTCCGCAGTGGAGGGTTCGCTCAACGCGTGGCTGTTCAACCACGGACAGTGCTGCGTTGCGGGTACTCGTCTGTACGTCGAGGACACCATCTTCGAGAAGTTCACCGAGGCCGTCGCGCACGCAGCGAGTCAGGTCAAGATCGGACCCGGCCTCGATCCCACCACCCAGCTCGGACCGCTGGTCTCGCAGGAGCAGTTCGACAAGGTGACCGGCTACCTGCGTGAGGGAATCGCCGACGGCGCACGTGCACTGACGGGCGGCAACCGCTGGGGCGATCAGGGCTACTTCGTCGAGCCGACCGTCTTCGTTGACGTCAAGCCCGAATTCTCCATCGTTCAGGAGGAGATCTTCGGACCCGTCGTGGCGGCGCTGCCGTTCAATGCGGACGACGGACCGATCACTGCCGCAAACGATTCCATCTACGGCTTGGCCGCCGGCATCTGGACCCGGGACATTTCCAAGGCTCACCGCACGGCGAAGCGCTTGAAGGCCGGTTCGGTGTGGATCAACCAGTACAACGGCTTCGACACTGCAATGCCCTTCGGTGGATACAAGCAGTCCGGCTGGGGCCGCGAGCTCGGCGCTTCGGCTATCGATCTCTACACCCAGACCAAGGCCGTCAACATCGCTCTCTGACCGACCCCATCGCTCATTCTCTCGTCCGACAATCAAGGAGATCACCAGTGAAGACCAAAGCTGCTGTACTGCTCGAGCCCGGAAAGCCTTTCGAGATCATGGAACTCGACCTCGACGGCCCGGGTGTGGGTGAGGTACTGATCAAGTACACCGCTGCCGGACTGTGCCATTCGGATCTGCACCTGACCGACGGTGATCTCCCGCCGCGTTACCCGATCGTCGGCGGACACGAAGGCTCGGGCATCATCGAAGAGGTCGGCCCAGGCGTCACGAAGGTCAAGCCGGGCGACCATGTCGTGTGTAGCTTCATCCCCAACTGCGGCACCTGTCGCTACTGCTCGACCGGTCGCCAGAACCTCTGCGACATGGGTGCCACCATCCTCGAAGGCTCGATGCCCGACGGTTCCTTCCGTTTCCACGGCAACGGAATGGATTTCGGCGGAATGTGCATGTTGGGAACGTTCTCCGAGCGCGCCACCATTTCTCAGCACTCGGTAGTCAAGATCGACGACTGGCTTCCCTTGGAGACGGCAGTGGTCGTCGGCTGCGGTGTGCCGTCGGGTTGGGGAACGGCCGTCAACGCAGGCAACCTCCGCGCCGGTGACACCGCGGTGATCTACGGCATCGGTGGCCTCGGCATTAATGCCGTTCAAGGTGCGGTTTCGGCCGGCTGCAAGTACGTCGTTGTGGTCGATCCGGTTGCTCTCAAGCGTGAGACCGCACTGAAGTTCGGTGCCACGCATGCCTTTGCAGACGCCGAGAGCGCCGCTGCCAAGGTCAACGAGCTGACGTGGGGACAGGGTGCCGACGCTGCGCTCATCCTTGTCGGCACCGTCGACGAGGACGTGGTCAGTGCAGCGACGGCAGTGATTGGCAAGGGTGGCACCGTGGTGATCACGGGACTCGCCGACCCCGCCAAGCTGACCGTTCACGTGTCGGGTACCGACCTGACGCTGAATCAGAAGACGATCAAGGGCACGCTGTTCGGGTCCATGAATCCGCAGTACGACATCGTGCGACTGCTGCGTCTCTACGATGCCGGTCAGCTCAAGCTCGACGAACTGATCACCAACACCTACAGCCTCGAAGACGTCAACAAGGGCTACCAGGATCTACGTGACGGCAAGAACATCCGTGGCGTGATCATTCACGACAAGTAACCCCAAGTGCTGTGCGCCTTTATTAACCGC
Source organism: Rhodococcus sp. YL-1 (assembly GCF_001942025.1). NCBI lineage: Bacteria > Bacillati > Actinomycetota > Actinomycetes > Mycobacteriales > Nocardiaceae > Rhodococcus > Rhodococcus sp. YL-1. The sequence goes on from NZ_CP017299.1 coordinate 1,909,134, forward strand.
CCGCGGTTAATAAAGGCGCACAGCACTATTTCTTGGCTTTCGACAAAATCTGCATCAACTGAAGTAGCGCCGAGAACTTCGCGAACACCGAGCGCGAGACCACCGGACCGAAAGCCGCGGTGTCGGTTGCGTCGAAGGCGTCGAGCAGATCCCGAAAGCTTTCGATCTGCTTGATCATCGCGTCCAGGTCGACGTGCGTGACGGCGTCGGCTTCGCGCAGAGCGAGCAGGTACTGCGGCGCCGTCACCAAGGCGACCGCCGGGATCTTCCGCTCGAACAGTGGTTCGCCCTCACCGAAATGAATGACCGGTCCTGGCGCCACGATTCGGCGATCGCCCGCTCCAATGTCGCGCCACAGCGGTGCAACGATGTCGTGCACTTCCCGACTCGTCGCGTAGAGCAGTTCCGGTTCCGGAGTGGTCTCCAAGGCATAGCCGCCGGTCGAGTTGTCCTCGGTATCACCCAGTGCGCCGAGGTGCTCGATGGCGATCCCCGCTACGGCGCGCGCCTGACCGGCTTCGCCCTTCCACATCTCGGGGTGTGCTTCGAGCCAGGTGGACGTTGCCTGTCCGTGCTTGGACACCGCTGGAATACGAAGGTGGCCAGTCGTCAGGACAAAAACGTACGACCGTCGATGCGGCTGCGCCACGGCGTGCCGCGCCAACGCCAACATTCCCAGATGGCCGTTCTCCTCGACACCGTTGGTTCCGTCGCTGTGAGTGATGAGCAGAATCGTCTCTTCGGGTGAGGTTCCGGGGGACACCGCCCACACCGTGTCGGTCCGGGTGTCCGGATGCAGAGTCGCATCCAGTACCAGAGTCGCCAGCTGACCGGAGCGAGCTGCAGCGACAACCTTCGCGCCCTCGTCGCCGGCCACCCAGACGGCGGGGATGTCGTGATATGGCTGCGTGAACGGAAGATATTGTCCCAGTGCGTTGTCCGGAGCGATGTCACGCCACACCGCGATCACGCCGAGGACACCGGCCTTGCGGGCCTTGTCGAGCTTCGGGCCCAGAAGTGTTGCGGAGAGAACCGGATTTCGAAGTGTCTCGTCGGTGGCGATCGGGCCCCACTCGCTGACCAGTAGCTTGCGGGGGAGATCGATGTGCGGGACCTCGATCACTGCGATCGCGCCCTTGGCCGCCGACCACTTGGGGCGTCGCGCGCTGACGTAGACCAGGGGAGCGGAGATTCCCTGTGGCCCGGTCAATCCGGAGTAGGGGAATGCGGACGAAACTCTGATCGGTCCCGTCGGCAATTCGATGCGAAGTCCGTCAGACGTTGCCGGTAGATCCCAGCGTTCGAAAGTGTGTGAATCACGCCGGACTTCGAGACCCAGTTCGGTCAGTTCGTTCGCGACTTCCTCCACCACCGCGTGGTGTGAAGGTGATCCCGTCAATCGTGGCCCTCGCGCGTCGAGTCGCTGTTGGCCTGCAAGGAGGAGATCGCGATCGACGGCCTGGCCGTGATTCATGGGATTGCCTTTCGTACTACGCGACGTCTGCTCTGGTGAGGCGCCTGCCCGTGTCGTGTCCACGGTACCGAGCGGTCTGAAAAGGAGACGGAGAGCGCGCCGGATATGCCGTTTTCGCAGATATACCAGGTGCCAACGAGCCGGTCGGTCCGTACCGTATGACCTTGGCACCGAAAGACTCCGTGTTCTTCGGACAGACCAGTCCACGGCGAGAGAGGCCTACGTTGGCTACGTATCTTTACAGGTTGGGGAAGTTCGCTTTCCGCCACAAGTATCTTGTGGTGGCCGCGTGGATTATCGTGATTGCGGTGGTGGGGGGCGCTATCAGCGCCACAAATCCGACGTTCTCCAAAGAATTCAACCTTCCGGGCACCGATTCACAGCGTGCGACCGAGTTGATGAACGAAAACTTTGCAGCTGCAGCGGAGCAGCAAACTCAGGCGTCGACCAGTATTCTCATCGCGGCAGACGACGGGCTTGCCGCGCACAGCGATCAGATCGATCAGTTGATCGCGCAGGCGAAGACGTTGCCGGACATCGTCGATCCCGAGAAGATCGTCAATCCGGTCACCCTCGCGGAGGCCAATCCAGCGGTGGCGTCGGCCGTTCTCGGCGACAACGGCAAGGTCGGGCTGATCCAGCTCAATCAGTCGATTCGCATCGAGGATCAGACGCAGGCCAACAAGACCGCGTTCCTCGACTTGATGGCAAAGTTCCGCACCGGCGGCTTGCAAGTCGAAGGAACCGGCTCGATGATGCAGGTGCAGGCCGCGGGCGGTCTGTCGGAGATGCTCGGCTTCGCGGTGGCGTTCATCGTGATGATCGTGGCGTTCGGTGCACTCATCGCGGCGTTCATCCCGTTGTTCACTGCAATTCTGGGAATTGCGCTGGCCACTCTGACTGTCACCCTCGGCTCGGGCTTCTTCGACATCAACGAAGGCGTCACGGGAATCGTCACGATGATCGGCATCGCAGTCTCGATCGACTACGCGTTGTTCATCGTGTCGCGCTACCGCAGTGAGCTCAACCTGGGCGGAACCAGGGAAGCCGCCGCCGGACGCGCAGTAGGTACTGCCGGTTCGTCTGTCGTATTCGCAGGCCTGACAGTGGTGGTTGCGCTGGCGGCCCTGGCGGTGGTCGGGGTTCCGATGATCACGCAGATGGGAATCTCGGCAGCGGTTGCCGTCATCATCGCTGTGCTCGGCGCAATCACATTGATCCCAGCGGTTCTGGGTATCTTCGGCCGATTCGCGTTCTCGCCTCGTATCCCCGGGCTGCGCCACGGTGACGAGCCCGAGACGATGGAATCCAACGGACATCGCTGGGCCAAGATAGTCACCAAGTACCCGTGGCCGATCGCGGGTGCTGCGCTGGTGCTTCTGGTGATCGCGGCTATTCCGATGACGAAGCTCGAACTCGGACTCTCGTTCACTCAGGACGAAGAGCGGCCGGCACTTGCCCTGCTGCAACGTGGGTTCGGTGAAGGCGTCAATGGCGAATTGTTCGTCGTGCTCGACGCGCCTGACGGCACCGACATCACCGCGATTGCCGAAGGCACTGTCGCGCACATCAAGGGCCTCGACAACGTCGCAACTCCGGATCAGTTGATGTGGGTCGGAAACGGACCCGACGCGGCAAACCCGATGGCGGGCGCCAACTCTGCGCTGATCGCGGTCACCCCGCAGATGTCACCGAGCGGCCCCGAAACCCACGAGCTGATGAATCAGATCCGGAATTACGGATCGACGGTGAAATCGGAAGGCGCAGAACTCGGTGTAGCGGGGCAAACCGCGATCGTTGCCGACATGTCGTCGAAGCTCAGTTCCGCGCTCATCCCGTATCTCATCGTGGTTGTGGGGCTGGCGTTCATCATCATGATGGTCGTCTTCCGCTCGATCCTGGTGCCGCTGACCGCAACTCTCGGATTCCTGTTTTCCGTCTGTGCGACCTTCGGCGCCACGGTGGCCATCTTCCAGGAGGGCGACTTCGGGCTGATCGAGCACACACAACCCATCATCTCGTTCCTGCCGATCTTCATGATCGGTGTGGTCTTCGGGTTGGCGATGGACTATCAAGTGTTCCTCGTGACGCGAATGCGCGAGGAATACGTGCACGGATTGTCGGCCAAGGACGCCATCATATCCGGCTACACCCATGGTGCTCGCGTGGTCGCGTCGGCGGCCATCATCATGATCTCCGTGTTCGGCGCATTCATGCTGTCCTCGGAGACGACAAGCAAGATGATGGGCTTCGGCCTCGCGGCTGCAGTCTTCTTCGACGCCTTCATCATCCGCATGATCGTGATCCCTGCGGTCATGTCGATTCTCGGTGATTCGGCGTGGAAGTTGCCGGCGTGGCTCGACAAGATCCTGCCGAACGTCGACATCGAGGGTGAAGCGATTCGACGGATTCCGATCGAGCAGGATCCGAATTCCGATCCAGACCCGAATCAGGTGCCTGTGAGGGTGTAAGCACTCAGGTCGTCAGGACGGGGTGCCGGTTGCACAGCAACTGGCACCCCGTCCTTCTGTGTTCATACGGCGCTCGTGCGATAGGAAACCATCCGGTTGGTAACAGAAATCGCTGTGATCGCGACAGGACATCCAGAGGCGACGCGCATCGGGAGCGGGCCGTGACGGTGACTGCGAGGGTACGTGTCGAAGGAGCAAACCGATTTGAAGCGGGCCGAGAAGTGGACCTTCGCGCTGACGGTCGTCTCCCTGATCGCCGGTGGGACAGTGGTTGCCGGGCTGGTGGATCGGTGGAGCAGTTCGCCGTCCGATGACATCTCGGTAGCTGCGACTTCGTCGATCAGCATGACATCCACACCGGACGAGATTCCGGCGGAAGACGTGCCTGAATTCTCGTACGTCACGCCGAGCGCGGTGTACCCGACCACTATTCCGGGTTGTGAGAGTGTCGAAGCGCCGGACGACGACCACGGAATCTCGATCTTCACATCGACAGGCGGCGGCGACGACGCGTACGACGACCCACGTTTTCCGTGGTTTTCCGGCGCCAAGGCTGTATCGATGTCGGATGCGGTCGCCGATGCGATTCCGGACGGCGTCGAGATCAAGTTCGCCAGTCCGAGCCGATCACTCCAGTTCGGTCCGATCTCGGCACCGTCGACCTCGGACGAGTTGCCCGAGGGATGGACGATCGAGGATCTGGCGTCCACTGATGCGTCGGCGACAATACTTCGAGGCGAGGCCAGTGGTGGACTGTCGGTCTCGGTCAACAGCAGTAAGGCGCCGGTTCCTCCGTGCATTGCCGGTTCTCTCGTCGAACGTCGCTCACTCGCGGATGGTTCAGTTGTGGACGTGCAGGACTCGTGGAGTGAAATCAACGGACAACGCACTCTCTCTCGTTCGGCGTTCCTTTACGGCATCGATGGCACACGAGTTCACGCCTATCTCGATGACACTGCCGATCGAGTCGGCGCCGAGGTTCAGGCAAGCGGCGCGCTTCCACTGACCATCGACGAACTGGTGTCCTTGGTCAGCCTGCCGCAACTGCGAATCACGACGCCTGCTCCGCCGGGTACGGCACCGCTTTCGCCCGGGTGCCACGGGATCCCCCGAGACTCTAACGACGTGGCCGAACTCGATCGCGCGACGATCGAACGTCTCAACGCGGTACTCGAAGTCAGATGGCGCGCTGTACCTCCGGGTTTTCCGATTCTCGATACCGGACCGGGCACTCTGACGGTGGCGGAGAATGACAAGTCCACTGCATGTCAGAGACTTCTCACCCGGACGGGAGACAGCGAATCGACGCTCAACATGACAATTACCGGCGGACAACCACTCCCCAAGGAGGCCAACAAATACGACCCCTCCTACTACGGGCACCCCTTGGAGTTCGTGACGCGACCGGATGGATCCGTGATCGAGCGAGACGAACGGGATTACTCGACCGTACCCATGACAAATGACGGCTCGAAAGCAGAATCGACGCAGGAAACGAGTAGGTCGGTGGTCGTCAGCCGCCCGAATGGGACCCAAGTCTCGGTTTCGTCGTCGGCTGCGATCCCGAACGTGCCGATGACGTTCGAGCAGTTGGAGTTTCTCGCGACGACCGAAGGCTTGGAGATTCGATGAGCACCAGATTCTCCCCGAAATCGCGACTTCGGATCGCGGCCGCCGCAGCCGTAGTCACCGTCACTGCCGCCATCGCCACGGTGGTCACGTCGACGAGTTCCGACCCGACAGCGATCTCGTCGCAGCTATGGAGCGTCGAGGCCTCCGAGATTCTCGGGCGCGAGTTCGCGATCTTCCGGAGCCCGCTTGTTGGAACCGAATTCAACATGGACATGGGCGGATTCATCGACGCCGGATCACTCGTGGTCACGATGATCGGTATGCCGGACCGCCAGGCATACTCGTTGGACGACGCGGAATTGGTCGCACTCGATGCCGACAACGGCACTGTCCGTTGGCGCACGTCGGCGGTCGACGTCGGTGGTTGCTCCGAGACTCTGCTCGGCAGTTCGGTGCTGTGTTTCTCCGGGCCGTACGTATCCGGTGGTTCGTACTCACTTTTCGACATCGAGACAGGAGAGCGTCGAGACATCAAGACGCCGTGGGCACCGATCATCGCGGTTGTCTCGGGTGACACGGTCCTCGCGCTCGAGGGTGATATCGAGAGCAACGACGTTCGCGTGCACAGCGGAACCGTCGACGATCCGGAAGCGAACTGGTCCAAAGCGTTCGACGTCGGTGGATCGTGGGAAGCCGGATACGTCGATCCGGTGATGTCGGTGCACGGCGATCTGGGCGTGATCACTCTCGACGAGTCTCTGGGATTCGATCTGAAGACGGGCGAACAGCGCTGGGTGCACGGTTACTCCACCTGCTCGACCGCGCACACATCGTCGGACGGCGTGACATTGGTGTCGGACGGCGGTTGCGAAGGGAACGGCCGGCCGACAAGTGAGTACGCGCTCGATCAGAACGGGCGCGAGTTCGCCAGGACAGACGAACTGCCCTCGGCGTCCTCGTACTACGGCGGGCGATACAGCCGAGATAATCCCGCAGGAGGATCGACTCCGATCATTCTGGGACACAGCGGTTTCGACCGGACTTCCGGCGAGAAATTGTGGTCCAACAGTGAACTCTTCGACACCGCACAGTCGTTGGCGGTGATCGGCAACGTGGTTGCCGTGACCCGTTCTGGTTCCGAGCCCGAGGTCCAGTTCGTGGACCTCTTCACCGGTGAGGTCCTGTGGCGATCGAACGCCGAGCGCGCCGGGGAGGTTGTCTGGCACGGCGATGTCGTTATCGACGAGGGAAACGTCTACGGAACGGATGTCCGTACAGGCCAACGTAGTTGGGAGATTCGGGTGGACCAGGACGGGGACGACGAGTTCACGCCTTGGGTGATGCCGCGCGAGCTGTGGGCGGGGGAGAAGGTGCTGTTGCGTTCCAGTGAAGACCGCATCACGGCGTTGAAGGTGTCGTGAGATCCGGTGTGGTGCATGTCCGTTAATACACTCGGATAAGCGCTCGGTACTCGGCGGTCAGCGGCCCGAACGGTCATCGATGAGCGGGTTTCGGTGTACCTCGTGGAGGACACGGCGGACTTTTGTGCGCATCAGCAACGAGGGGCTCTCTGCTGCACTGTCACTTCGCACCTGTAGTGAATAGCGAGGCTGGATTGGCTACTGGTTGACCGGCATGATTCGTCCTTGCGATTTGCCGAACAAGCGTCTGAACTCAAAACGCTCCTGCTCGAAATTGTATGCACGGTATATCGGCCATGCCAAGGCGTGGACCACTGTGTCCAGCCGGATCAGGAACTTGAAGCGCCAATTCATGATGTTGTGGAGTCGAAGGACCGATTCAGAAGCGCGGTTGTACTTCGAGTATTCGCGCGGAGGTGTTTCTCCCCGCCTCCCCGATGTTTCGACGCGCATGGAGTCGCACTGTCCGATTGTCAACCCGATCTTCTGGAGACATATCGAGAGATCCATGTCTTCGTGAATGTCAGTGCGCTCGCTCAAATTCTTCCGCACTTCTAGCCACGCAGATCTCTTCACAGCCATGTTCGCTCCGGTAGCAGCTAGCACTCGGCGATCATGATTGAACTTTCCACGTCGAATTTGTCGGTCAAGTACGAACCGGTGGACGCGCGAGAAAGGGGATTCGAAGAGGTATGTGACGCCCGCAACGGCGCAGTGGGTGGAGTCGGGGCCGAGGAATTCGCAAATCGCGGCCGCCCATCCGGTCTGGACCCGGGTGTCGGCGTCGATTCGGCCGACCAGTTCACAAGAAGACGCGTCAAAACCCGCATTTCGGGCATGCACAACACCTTGGCGTGACTCGAAGATATATCGAACTTTTTCGTGTGACCCTGCGTAGCGTTCTATTATCGAGGCAGTTCGGTCTGTGGAGTTGTTGTCGACTATCAAGATTTCGTCGATTGTGTCACCTTGGGCGAGCAGACGGTCAATGCAGTCCGCGATTCCTGCCTCTTCGTTAAACACAGGTACAACGACCGACAATTGATTTCGGTTAGGCTTCTCAGTCGATTGCTTTGGGGACTTCACAATCGTTCCTGAGGTTTACGGTTTGGGCGAATCTTCACAAAATAACGGTATCAATCAATTTTTCACCCTCAAAATCGTGGCACTCGGGTAGGTAGGCCATGCCGAAACGGCCGCATGGCTACTGGTGCACGATTTGTTCTTTTTGTTGAGATTCGCGTTTGTAAAATTGCAGGTAGCGGGATATCTGATCGATAAGAGGGCTGTGGCGGCGCCGGCTGTCGGTCGATGTGCGGGCCGCCGTTCGAGTGCCAGAACTTATGCCGTATCTCACGCATTCCATACCGTGGTGGATGACTTGATGAGACGGACTGCCCGACTGTTTGGCCTCGGCGTAGGTTTACTGCGAGATTCAGATCGAACTATGCCGAACGGCCTTCCCGTGCGGATCGACTTCCCCGAGCGATGGAACGTCTTCGCCCCCGTGTACTCGGCGCATGAGCTCGTCGTCGAGTTGCCAACCGCCGTCGGTAAGGTATTCAAGATTCCACTGATCAATGGCGCAATGCGACGGGTGATCGTCGAAGAGGTTGTCGACCTCGCCCTCGCGGCCGAATTGTCGTCGATGGTGACCGGGCATCGGTATACCTCGACCAGTTGTCGGCGAACGATCGTGTGGATCAGCTACGAGACCGTATTCTGCACTATCACTTCGAATCTGCGGTGAGTATCGAAATCGATGGGCTACTGGTGAACCGGCATGATTCGACCTTGCGATCTGCCAAACAATCGCCTGAACTCCAGTCGCTCCTGCTCGAAGTTGTAGAGGCGGTAAACGGGCCACACGAGCGCGTGGAGTATCGAGTCGCCCCAGATTGTCAGTTTGAGGCGCCAATTCATGATGTTGTGAAGGTGCAAAACCGATTCGGATGCCTGGTTGTACTTCAGGTACTCCAACGGAGGGGTTTCACCGCGTCGACCGGACGTTTCTGCTCGCATGTCGGCGATCTGACCGATCGTCATCCCTTCCTTCCGAAGGCACAGTGAAAGGTCGATATCTTCGTGGATGTCCGGCCGGTCGCTGACTCGCTCGCGGACGGCCAGCCATGCGCTTTTTCTGATCGCCATGTTTGCTCCGGCGACAGCAAGTACCTGACGTTCGCAATCGAACTTTCCCTGCTTGACCTGACGGTCCAGTGCGAAACGGTGGATTCGAGCAAACGGCGATTCGAAGAGATAGGTGAGTCCGGCGACCGCTGAATGCGCAGTGCTGCGCTGGAAGAAACCTTTGACCGCACGGGCCCATCCCGGTTGGACCCGCGTGTCTGCGTCGATCCGACCGATGATGTTGCCGGTCGAGGCGTCGAAGCCGGCGTTCCGCGCATGAACGACGCCTTGCCGGGCCTCGAAGACATATCTCACTCGGTCGTGCTTCTCGGCGAACTTGTGAATGATCGATGCGGTGCTGTCCGTCGAGTTGTTGTCGACGACCAGAATCTCGTCGATTTCGGACTGGATCAGTAAGCGCTCGATGCAGTTCGAAAGGGAGTTTTCTTCGTTGAATACTGGAACAACCACGGAGAGTCGATTAGTGGACAAGTGTTCAATTTCTTGCATGGACTCGGTCACTTGGCTCCTTTGCTGGGCAATTAGTCCAGTCCTTCGCAAAGGTTACGATAGCAATGGGTGTCCGTTTCGGCAATTTGGAGTGGTGAGATTTCGGTCATTTTTGCAAATGCCCACTCCGTCGAGGAGTCGACATAAGTGCAGCTAGATGCGCGTTTCTGTGTTCGGAAGAATGGTTTTCGCAATGTTTGATTCTTTGCTCACTTGAGTCTGTTTGTCGGCTGAACAGTGGACTTTAGTCCTTCTATTTTCGGCAAACATAATGCTGGCAGTTCGCTGATCTTCGGATCTGAACAATGGCAACCGCGTAGCAATGTTGAGATAGTGGAGGATGCTTTCCCTGGTGCCGAGTTAGCCCAGCGCACGTGGAATATCTGTGAATTCACCAGTCCTTAGTCGGCAAGCTCGCCACCCCCTGCAAATATTTGCGTTCGGGCGTGCTGGTCGGAGTATTCCGGTCAAGTACGTCCCCGCGAACCTTCAGCACCGATTCCGACGCGCAGCCGGTGGTCACCATCTCCTCAACGGGGCACGGCGCCCTCGGCTTCGGGTGCCGGAACAGTTTTCCCGGTGATCGGATCGACTTCCTCGAGCGGTGGAACGTCTTCTCCGTCGAGCACTCGGCGCATGCGCTCCTCGTCGAGCTGCCCCTCCCAATTGGCGACCACGAAGGTTGCGACACAGTTCCCGAGCAGGTTCACCGACACCCGCATCGAATCCATGATTCGATCCGCGCCCAGTAGGAGTGCGACTGCGGCAACCGGAATTGCGCCGTGACCGATTGCGGCCACGGTGGCGGACAGTGCCAGGAATGACGATCCCGGCACGCCGGCCATTCCCTTTGAGGTGAGCATCAGAACCAGGACGGCAGTGATCTGTTCACCGAGTGTCAGGTCCACGCCGAGTGCCTGCGCCAGAAACAGCATGCAGATCGACAGGTACAGCGTCGCGCCGTCGAGATTGAACGAGTAGCCGGTAGGCACCACCAATCCTGTTGTAGTGCGCGAGCATCCGGCGTTGGTGAGCTTGACCATGATTCGGGGCAGAACTACTTCGGTCGACGCCGTTCCCAAAGCGAGGAAGAGTTCGTCCTTGATGTACTTGACGAATTTCCACAGGTTCACGCCCGCGAAGTACCTGACTATCGCGGCCAGGATGAGGATGAACAGGACGGCGGCGAGATAGCATGCGGCGATCAGCTTTCCGTAACTTCCGAGCGAAGCGATCCCGTACTGACCGACGATGTACGCCATCGCGCCCAAAGCGCCCAACGGCGCCAGTCTCATGATCCAGCCGATGATCGTGAAGAACAGATGGCTCAGACGATCGACGAGTTCGAACACGATCGGTGGTCCACTCTCACCCGCCTTGGCCAATGCGAGCCCGAACAGTACGGCGAAGAAGAGGACTTGGAGGAGTGCGTTCTCGGCGAAGGCCGAAACTATCGACACCGGAATGATATTGAGCAGGAATTCGACGGTGTGGGGAAGTTCGCCACTTCCGGTCTTGGCGGCCACGGCGTCCGCACCGTTCGCCAGCGTCTCCGGATCGATGTCGAATCCCGCACCCGGCTTCATCAGATTTCCGATGAGCAGCCCGAACAACAGGGCGAAGGTGGTCACGACCTCGAAGTAGATGAGTGCTTTGACGCCGATACGCCCCACGGCCTTCAGATCCCCGACGTGGGCGATCCCGATCACAACGGTGCAGAAGATGATCGGCGCGATCAGCATTTTGATCAGCTTGATGAATCCGTCGGCGAGGGGCTTGAGGTTCGCGCCGAATTCCGGCCACAACCAGCCGATGAGAACACCGATGACGATAGCGGCGATCAATTGCACGAACAGTGATCGGTACCAGGGCGGCTTGTTGGCGAGTCGCGCGAGCTCGCTGTTCGGCAGTTTTACGGAAGTTGGCATGGATGGGAACGGTAGGTCCGCTTGATTGCGAAAAAATAACTCGCGAATGTCGTGGATGTAACGCGTCGAGGTTGCATCTCGGACAACAATTCGGTCAACAAGCGACAGTTGTGTGTGACTGTGGTTATTGTTTCCCTGAGCGGTGATCTTCCGTCCGCGTGCATGCACGACGTGTGAGAGGGGCTGTCATGGGGCAAATTATCGGAACCATCATTTTCGGCGCAGTCATCGGAATCCTGGCTCGTCTCGTACTGCCAGGTAAGCAGCAGTACGGCATGATCGTGACCGTCGTGCTGGGTATCGCCGGAGCGCTTATCGGGTACTGGGTCTGGGGAGCGATCTCGGACAAGGGCGACACGGGTGGAATCGACTGGATCCGCTGGATCATCAGCATCGCCGCGGCGGCCGTGCTCTCGATCGGCTACAGCGCCGTCACGGGCAAGAAATAGCAAGCCGACCCAATTCGAGAAGTGCGCCCTCCCGAAGTTCGGGAGGGCGCACTTCTTTTTGTTTGCCCTAGTTGTCCGACCCCAGTTGTGAGCAAACGGCACTTTCGTCGCCTCAGATGCGCCGAAAGGCGCGTTCGCTCAGGGGAGGGGGACCGAAGTCAGAGCGCCCGTCGCTGAAGATGCAGCGCCTCGAGGAACTGCGCCGGCAGATCCTGCTCGAGGATTTCGTCGTCAGGATGCGGTAGCGCTTTGATTTTCGCGAACTCGTCGTTGAGTCGTTCCATCTTGACGTCCAGGCGGTGTGCCGCGGCCGCTGCCTCGGTGAGTTCGTCGAGGAGTTCGACGGGAACCTCGCGGTTGTACTTGTAGTAGATCTTGTGTTCGAGGCTCGCCCAGAAATCCATCGCGATCGTGCGGATCTGAAGTTCGATCGGTACGTGCCTGACGCGGTCACTCATGAAAACCGGGACCTCGACGATCAAGTGCAAGCTCTTGTAGCCGTTGGGTTTCGGATCGGCGATGTAGTCCTCGCGCTCGATCACCCGAAGGTCCGTCTGGCTGGTGAGCATCTCGGCGATTCGGTACGTGTCGGAAATGAAGCTGCAGGTGATACGTACTCCAGCGATGTCGAAGATGTTCTTCGAGATGTCGTCGATCGTGAGCGGGATGTTCAGGCGTTGAGCCTTACGCAGGATGCTGTCCGGTGACTTGACCCGTGACGTCACGTGTTCGATGGGGCTGTACTGATTGATGTGAGTGAACTCGTCCTTGAGGATGTTCACCTTGGTCATCAGTTCGGAGATTCCGAATTGGTACAACATCATGAAGCGGGAGAACTCGGTCCGCAGTTCGGCGAAATCGGCCCTGCTGACCCCACTGCTGTCTTCCACGTTCGGCACCCTCATCTGTTAGCTGGTGTAACCAGTCTGCCACCGATTGTGCCGTGTCCGGTTTCAGTGGGTGCGCAGTGCGGCGAGCGTCATATCCCGCAGGACGCGACGCGCGCGTGCCGGCGAAGCGGGGTTGGCGCTGTGAGGGGTCGAGTTGATCAGACCGAAGGTGGCATGCGCTTTGATTCGTGCGTCCGCCTGATCGAGTTGGGGATCGAGTTGCTCGAGCACCCCGACCCAGACCTCGACGTACTTGCGCTGCGTCTGGCGTACCTGTCGACGCGCGTCGGCCGGCAGGCTTTCGAGGTCGCGGTCCTGGATGCGGATCAGGTCCGGCTCGCCGAGCGCGAAGTCGAGGTGGAACTCCACCAGTGCGTCGAGTGCGGCGCTCGGTGAGTCCGCTGCCTCCGCTGCCGCAGAGCCGCCTTCGTGCAGGCGCGTGCTGATGCCGACGAGAAGTTCCACGAGGACGGCATCCTTGTTGGGGAAATGCCGGTACACGGCCGGGCCGCTGATGCCGACGGCGGCGCCGAGGTCTTCGAGTCGCACACTCACGAATCCGCGCTCGGCGATCAACCGGGCGGCGGCGTCCAAGAGTTGACGTCGACGGTCGGCCTTCATCTGATCGCGTCGCGTCGGAGCTGCTACCTGCTCAGAGGTCATTCTCTCGATCTTTCTTCGCTTGTGTTCTGGACAACTCAGTTAATCATAGTTAATCTAGTTTCAGTTATCGAGCATTAACTCATGGCGAAGGCGGCGGGATGACTCCCAGTGGAATCACGCAAGGATCGGGCTACCGGTCCGATCACACCGTTCTGGTGGACGAACTGAAGAAGAAACTGGCGCAAGCAGCGCTGGGTGGCAACCAGCGCTCTCGCGAGCGTCACGTGAGCAGAGGGAAGTTGCTGCCGCGAGATCGCGTCGACTCGCTGCTCGACCAGGGCAGCCCGTTCCTCGAGCTGTCCCCACTGGCGGCCAACGGCCTGTACGACGACGAGTGCCCGGGCGCCGGCGTCATCACCGGTATCGGCCGTGTGTCGGGTCGCGAGTGCGTCATCGTTGCCAACGACGCGACGGTCAAGGGCGGCACCTACTACCCGATGACGGTGAAGAAGCACCTGCGCGCGCAGGAAGTTGCGCTGCAGAACAACCTTCCCTGCATCTACCTCGTCGACTCCGGCGGCGCCTTCCTGCCGCGCCAGGACGAGGTCTTCCCGGACCGTGAGCACTTCGGCCGGATCTTCTACAACCAGGCGACCATGAGCGCCAAGGGGATTCCCCAGATCGCCGCAGTTCTCGGTTCATGCACCGCGGGAGGCGCCTACGTGCCCGCGATGAGCGACGAAGCAGTGATCGTCCGCAACCAGGGCACCATCTTCCTCGGCGGACCGCCGCTCGTGAAGGCTGCCACCGGTGAGATCGTGACGGCCGAAGAGCTCGGCGGCGGCGACCTGCACTCCAAGGTTTCCGGCGTCACCGATCACTTGGCCGAGGATGACCGCGACGCACTTCGGATCGTGCGCAACATCATTGCCACGCTCGGCCCCCGCTCCGAGCGCCCGTGGGACGTCATCTCCACGGTTCCGCCCGTCGCCGATCAGAGCGAGCTGTACGACGTCGTTCCGACTGATCCCCGTACTCCGTACGACGTGCACGAGGTCATCACCAAGCTCGTTGACGGTGGCGCGTTCCAGGAGTTCAAGGCTGAATACGGCAAGACGCTCGTCACCGGTTTCGCCCACATCGAGGGCCACCCGGTCGGCATCATCGCCAACAACGGCGTGCTCTTCGGCGAATCCGCCATGAAGGGAGCACATTTCATCGAACTGTGCGACAAGCGCAGTGTGCCGCTGCTGTTCCTGCAGAACATCGCAGGCTTCATGGTGGGACGCGACTACGAGGCCGGCGGCATCGCCAAGCACGGCGCCAAGATGGTCACGGCAGTCGCGTGTGCACGGGTCCCCAAGCTGACAGTCGTCATCGGCGGCTCGTACGGCGCCGGCAACTACTCCATGTGTGGACGCGCGTATTCACCTCGCTTCCTGTGGATGTGGCCGAACGCGCGCATCTCGGTCATGGGCGGCGAGCAGGCCGCGTCGGTGCTCTCGACGGTTCGTAGTGACCAGCTCGACAGCGCGGGTAATCCGTGGTCGGCCGAGGACGAAGAATCCTTCAAGGCGCCGATCCGCGAGCAGTACGAGGCTCAGGGCAATCCGTACTACTCCACTGCGCGGCTGTGGGATGACGGTGTCATCGATCCTGCAGATACCAGAACTGTTCTCGGCCTGGCCCTTTCGGTGTGCGCGAACGCGCCGATCGAGCCGGTCTCCTACGGCGTCTTCCGGATGTGAGCGAAATGACTGAGTTGCGCACTATCGATACTGTTCTCGTGGCCAACCGCGGTGAGATCGCGGTTCGCGTGATCCGCACGTTGCGTGAGTTGGGAATTCGCAGCGTCGCCGTCTACAGCGACGCCGACGCGAATGCTCGCCACGTCCGCGAGGCCGACACTGCCGTCAACATCGGACCGGCCGCGGCGCGTGAAAGCTACCTCGTCATCGACAAGGTCATCGACGCTGCCAAGTCCACCGGTGCTCAGGGTATTCACCCCGGTTACGGCTTCCTGTCGGAGAACTCGGCGTTCTCGGCTGCCTGTGCGGCTGCCGGAATCGCCTTCCTCGGCCCCTCCGAGCACGCCATCGAGGTGATGGGTGACAAGATCACCGCGAAGAACGCCGTTGCCGCGTTCGACGTGCCGGTGGTCCCGGGTATCGCTCGCCCCAATCTGACCGACGAAGAACTGATCGCAGCGGCCGAGGACATCGGCTACCCGGTGTTGGTCAAGCCTTCGGCCGGCGGAGGCGGCAAGGGAATGCGTCTGGTCGAGGATCCGGCCAATCTGGCCGAGGCTCTTCGCAGTGCCCGCCGTGAGGCCGCGTCGTCGTTCGGCGACGACACCCTGTTCCTCGAGCGATTCGTCCTGCGGCCCCGGCACATCGAGGTCCAGGTTCTCGCCGACCAGCACGGCAACGTCGTTCACCTCGGTGAGCGCGAATGCAGCCTGCAGCGGCGTCATCAGAAGGTCATCGAAGAGGCTCCCTCGCCGCTGCTCGATCAGGTGACCCGTGACCGGATCGGCGCGGCAGCGTGCAACACCGCTCGAAGCGTCGATTACACCGGCGCCGGCACCGTGGAGTTCATCGTCTCCGCCGACAAGCCGGACGAGTTCTTCTTCATGGAGATGAACACCCGCCTCCAGGTCGAGCATCCCGTCACCGAAATGGTGACCGGACTGGATCTGGTCGAATGGCAGGTCCGTGTGGCAGCAGGGGAGAAGTTGGCCTTCTCCCAGAGTGACATCACGCTGACCGGGCACGCCATCGAAGCTCGTGTGTACGCGGAGGATCCGGGCCGTGGATTCCTGCCGACCGGCGGCAGCGTCGTCGATCTGGTCGAGCCGTCAGGTTCCGGCGTGCGCGTCGATTCCGGACTGCTCGCGGGCACCGTCGTCGGCAGTGACTACGACCCGATGCTCAGCAAGGTCATCGCCCACGCTCCCGACCGCGCGGGCGCACTGCGCAAGCTCGATCGCGCACTCGGTGACACCGCAGTGCTCGGAGTCGTGACCAACATCGAATTCGCACGGTTCCTCCTCGCTGATCCGGATGTGATCGCGGGCAACCTCGACACCGGTCTGCTCGATCGTCGCGTCGAAGACTTTGTCGCAGCCGACGCCTCCGACGAGGTGCTCATTGCTGCCGCGGCGTATCGCTGGCTCTCGCGGTGGACAACTTCGGAATCCGTTGATCCCTGGGACGTCCCGAGTGGGTGGCGCGTCGGAACTCCCGCTCCGACCAGCATCAGGCTCTCCGCCGGCACCCGAACGGCGCACGTTGCGATCGTCGGCGTTCCCGCGGATGCAAAGGTCGAGGTCGAAGGTTCACAGCCTCGCGCATTCAGCGCGACCCTGACGGGATCCGAACTGGCGGTGGTGATCGACGGACGTCGACGCACGTTTGTCGTCGCCCAGACCGATGGCGGTCTGTGGCTGGCAGGCGGCGGAACCTGGCACGTGCGCGAGGTAGCCGAAGTCAGCGTTCGCGGTGAGGACAAGCATGCCGGTGACGCCGAAATCGCCAGCCCCATGCCCGGTGCCGTCATCGCAGTCAACGTCGAGAACGGCGCGGCAGTGAGCGCGGGACAACCACTCGTCGTGGTCGAGGCCATGAAGATGGAGCACTCCTTGACGTCCCCGATCGACGGGATCGTGGAAGTGCTTGTCCGTCAGGGCGATCAGGTGATGGTGGATCAGGTTCTGGCCCGCGTGGTACCTGTCGCGGACGAAGAGACTGCAGAAGTAAAGACCGAGAACACGACGCAGAAGGAAGACGCCTGATGTCCGATTACCTTGCCACCGGAGCGCTTCCGGACGAATACCAGCAGCTCGCCAAGACGGTTGCGGATTTCGCGAAGACCGTAGTGGCACCGGTTGCTGCCGAGCACGACGCCAACCACACCTTCCCGTACGAGGTAGTGGCCGGGATGGCCGACATGGGACTGTTCGGCCTGCCGTTTCCCGAGGAGTACGGCGGAATGGGCGGCGACTACTTCGCACTCTGCCTGGCGCTCGAAGAGCTGGGCAAGGTCGACCAGAGCGTCGCGATCACTCTCGAAGCTGGTGTGTCCCTTGGTGCCATGCCGATCTACCGTTTCGGTAACGAGGCACAGAAGCAGGAGTGGCTTCCGCAGCTCACCAGCGGCAAGTCGTTGGCTGCCTTCGGCCTGACCGAACCCGGTGCGGGTAGCGACGCCGGCGGAACCAAGACCACCGCGAAGTTCGACAGCGGTGAGTGGATCATCAACGGCAACAAGCAGTTCATCACCAACTCGGGCACCGACATCACCAAGCTCGTGACGGTCACCGCGGTCACGGGTGTCAAGGACGGCGGCAAGAAGGAGATCTCGACGATCCTCGTGCCGACCACGACGCCCGGCTTCACGGCCGAACCGGCGTACAACAAAGTCGGTTGGAACGCATCCGACACCCATCCGCTCACGTTCGCCGATGTTCGTGTCCCCGAAGAGAATCTGCTCGGTGAGCGCGGCCGCGGCTACGCGAACTTCCTGCGCATCCTCGACGAAGGCCGCATCGCTATTTCCGCGTTGAGCGTCGGTGCCGCCCAGGGCTGCGTCGACGAGTCGATCAAGTACGCCAAGGAACGCGAGGCGTTCGGTCGCCCCATCGGACACAACCAGGCCATCGCGTTCAAGATCGCGCGTATGGAGGCTCGTGCCCACGTCGCACGTACCGCGTACTACGACGCGGCCGCACTCATGTTGTCGGGCAAGCCGTTCAAGAAGCAGGCCTCTATCGCCAAGCTGATTTCCTCCGAAGCTGCCATGGACAACGCCCGTGACGCCACGCAGATCCACGGCGGATACGGCTTCATGAACGAGTACGCCGTCGCGCGCCACTACCGTGACAGCAAGATCCTCGAAATTGGTGAGGGAACGACCGAGGTGCAGTTGATGCTCATCGCTCGTGAGGCAGGGCTGTGACGAACCCCAAGAAGATCACTCAGCGCGGGCTCTGGTTCGAGGAGTTCGAGGTCGGCGCGATCTACGAGCATCGCCCAGGCCGGACGGTGACCGAGGCTGACAACGTCCTGTTCACGACTTTGACCATGAACACGCAGGCGTTGCATCTCGATGCCGCGTACAGCGAGGACACTCAATTCGGTGTGCGGCTGGTCAATTCGATGTTCACCCTGTCGACCATCGTCGGCCTGTCCGTCGCGCAGTTGACGCAGGGCACCATCGTGGCGAACCTCGGTTTCTCCGAGATCAGCTTCCCGAAGCCGCTCTTTCACGGCGACACCTTGTATGCCGAGACGCTCATCGCGGACAAGCGCGAGTCGAAGAGCCGTCCAGGTGAAGGCATCGTGACGCTCGTGCACACCGGGCGTAACCAGCACGGTGACGTCGTCGCATTGGCCACGCGCAAGACACTGGTGCAACTGCGTCCGGCAGAGGTGTCCTCATGACGTGGACACCGCCGGGGCCGGCGTGGTTGTTCTGCCCGGCGGATCGTCCCGAGCGCTATGCGAAGGCCGCGGCTGTTGCCGACGTCGTGATCCTCGATCTCGAAGACGGTGTGGCTCCGGCCGACAAGGAAGCCGCACGTGCAGCCCTGATCGACACGCCTCTCGATCCGGAGCGGACGGTCGTGCGCGTCAATCCGGTCGGTACGCCTGATCACGAACTCGATCTGATCGCGCTGGACGGCACACACTATTCGCGTCTCATGCTGTCCAAGTGCGAATCGGCCGAGGACGTCCTCTCGCTCGCACCGGCGGACGTGGTTGCGCTCGTCGAGTCCCCGCGAGGAGCCCTCGCCGTGGCCGACATCGCGCTTGCTGCGAACGCCATCGGTGTCATGTGGGGAGCCGAGGATCTTGTTGCCGGTCTCGGCGGCAACTCGAGCAGGCACCCGAACGGTTCGTACCGCGACGTTGCCAAGCACGTCCGATCGACGTCTCTCCTGGCCGCGAAGAGCTACGGCCGGTTGGCTGTCGATTCCGTGTACCTCGACATCAAGGACCTCGTCGGCCTGGGCGTCGAGTCCGCTGATGCCGTCGCAGTCGGCTTCGACGTGAAGGTTGCGATCCATCCGAGTCAGGTCGAGGTCATCCGCGGGGCCTTCGCACCTTCGGAAAAAGAGATCGACTGGGCCACACGAGTGCTTGCCGCGGTGTCTACTGAACGTGGTGTGTTCGCGTTCGAGGGCAAGATGGTCGACGCTCCCGTTCTCCGTCACGCCGAGAAGCTTCTTCACCGAGCCGGAATCTTTCAGCAGAAGGAGAACTAACGGATGAGCAAAGTCGTGAATACGGCAGCTGAGGCAGTTGCCGACATCGCGAGCGGATCCAGGCTCGCAGTGGGCGGCTTCGGGCTGTGCGGTATTCCCGACGCACTGATCGCGGCGATCGCCGACGGCGACGCCACCGATCTCGAGGTGTTCTCCAACAACTGCGGTGTCGACGACTACGGTCTCGGCATTCTGCTCGGCGCGCACCGGATCGCCAGGGTGACGGCGTCGTACGTGGGGGAGAACAAGGAGTTCGCGCGCCAGTATCTCGCCGGTGAGCTCGAAGTGGAGTTGACGCCGCAGGGGACGCTGGCCGAGCGGCTGCGAGCAGGCGGTACCGGCATCCCGGCGTTCTACACTCCGGCCGGCGTCGGCACCCCGATCGCCGAGGGCGGCTTGCCGTGGCGATACAACCCGGACGGTTCGATCGCCGTGGCGTCGCCACCGAAGGCGACGGCAGTGTTCGGTGGCCGCACGTATGTATTGGAAGAGGCGATCACCGCTGACTTCGCGCTCGTGCACGCGGACTACGGCGACACCGAAGGAAATCTCGTCTTCAACAAGACGGCGATGAACTTCAACCCGCTTGCTGCCATGGCCGGCCGGATCACCATCGCGCAGGTGGAGAACCTCGTCGAGCCGGGCGACATCGACCCCGCGCACGTGCACCTACCTGGAGTGTTCGTCGCGCGGGTCGTGCACACAGGCCCACAGGAGAAGCGGATCGAGAAGCGGACCGTCTCAGGAGGCACCAAGTGACCAGTGCAGAGGAAACCCGTATCGGTTGGACTCGCCACGAGATGGCCGCTCGCGCTGCCGCCGAGATGCGGCCGGGGGAGTACGTCAACCTCGGCATCGGCCTGCCGACGCTGATCCCCAGTTACCTGCCCGAGGGCGTCAAGGTGGTCCTCCACAGCGAGAACGGCATCCTCGGTACCGGACCGTATCCGACCGATGATCAGGTCGATGCTGACCTCATCAATGCCGGTAAAGAAACCGTCACCGTCAATTCAGGCGCCGCGTTCTTCGACTCGGCTCTCTCCTTCGGCATGATCCGCGGTGGTCACATCGACACCGCGGTGCTCGGCGGGATGCAGGTATCGAAGACCGGTGACCTTGCCAACTGGATGGTGCCGGGCAAGATGGTCAAGGGCATGGGCGGGGCGATGGACCTGGTCCACGGTGCCCGCCGCGTCATCGTCGTGATGGAGCACACCGACCGCGACGGCAATCCCAAGATCGTCGAGGCCTGCACGCTGCCGCTTACCGGTCAGAGCGTCGTCAACCGGATCATCACCGACCTGGCAGTGCTGGACGTCACTGCGGACGGGCTGCTGCTTGTGGAGCTGGCTCCAGGGGTCAGCAGCGAGCACCTGAAGAGTGTGACTGGTGTGGGCTTTTCCTGAAGCTTCGTACCGTAAATCGAAGAACGCGCCGACCGCTGGTCGGCGCGTTCTTTCGTCGGTCTGTCGGCGAGTACCGATAGTCTCGATCAGCGACTGTCGAATCTTGTTCGAGCTCAGACACCCAGTACCTGGCGGCCCTGTAAATTGTCCGAGGTGACTGATGTGGATTGGGGTGTAGATCGTCGGTTGCAATTGATTGTCCCAGGGGGAGAGGTGTCGCGCGCCGCGTCTGAACGGTGCGTTTCGGCAATGCGATCGGGGGGTAGATGAGCTGGGCGATTTGTAACGAATTGCAACAAAACCGTCGATACACCGGGGTATGGATTTCTCTTGTCACCTATGTATCGGAGACAATGGGTGGTTCTGGCTCGTCGAGGTTGGATGAGGTCGGTAGCTGCTGCGAATCGGACGTTCGGCTCGCACGGGTGCGCAATGGTGTGGAAGAGAGGCTGTGGGCGTGAATTCGCTGGGTAACGGAGAACTGGGGAGCGGCAAGCCGGAGGTCGGCAGCTCGCCGGAAGACGTTCAGCGATCCGACGCATTCCCGCTTTCCGCGGCCCAGCTCGGTATGTGGTTCGCGCAACACCTCGATCCCGCCGTTCCGGTCAACATCGCTCAGTACGTCGAACTCCGTGGTGCTCTGGAACTTGACGCCCTTCGCCAGGCCTGCGCAGACGCCGGTCGCGAAATCGGGTCTGCCTTCGTCCGGATCTTCGAGATCGACGCCCAGCCTTACCAGATCATCGACCCCACACTCGATGATTCGGTCGGTTACGTCGACCTTCGTAGTGAAGACGACTCGCACGACGCTGCCATGCGGTGGATGCGAGCAGATCGCAGCCGGCCGATCGACATGCTCACGGACCGCTTGATCTCTGCCACGATCCTGCGGCTCGGCGAGAATCGCTACTACTGGTACACACGGGTCCATCACACAATTCTCGACGGTTTCGGTGCGTCGACGTTCGTCACTCGTGTGGCGGAGCTGTACTCGGCGCGCGTGGAGGGCCGGGATCCGGAGCCGAGTGAGGCCTCCGATCTCCGGAACGTCTACGAGGTGGACAACAAGTACCGCCAGTCGAGTCGTTTCGAAACCGATCGCAAGTACTGGGCAGACAAGATCGAGAATCTCGACGAGATCTCGAGCCTCGCGGGTCGAAGTGCCGCGCCGGCTCCAGTCAGTCGGATCGACAGTGCAGCGCTGTCCAACCACGTCGAGGCTCTGCTCGGGCGGTTCCTCGAGCGCATCGAGAAGACCACTGTTGCCGGCACTGTCGTCGCGGCGTTTGCGGCGTACCTCGCTCAGATGACCGGACGAGAGGACGTGTCGCTGAGTCTGCCCGTTTCCGGTCGAACAACAGCCGTGCTGCGTCGATCCGGAGGCATGGTCTCCAACGTCGTGCCGCTGCGCCTGACCGTCACCGCGGACACCACCGTCCAGGAGCTTCTGGACGATGTCAGGAACGAAATGTCCGGCGCACTGCGCCACCAGCGATACCGACACGAGGACATGGTTCGCGGCGGGGACGGGCCGGGCCGGGGCGGATTCTTCGGCCCCTGGATCAACATCATGATGTTTTCCACCGAGTTGGCGTTCGGGCCCCTCGTCGGCGAACTTCACATCTTGTCCACGGGTTTGATCGAAGACCTCGGTGTCAACCTGTATCAGAGCGTCGGCGATACCCGCACACACATCGACTTCGAGTCGAATCCCAATCTGTATGCGCCCGCGGACGCCCAGCGAAATCACTCGCGGTTCGTGGAGTTTCTCGAGAAGTTCGTCTCGGCCGAAACGAGCCGCAAGGTCTGGGATCTTCCTGTCGCAACCGACGAGGAGCGAAACAAGGTTGCCTTGTGGAACCGCACCGGCTTCCACGTTGCCTCGCAGACCATCACCGAAGCATTCGAGCGTCAGGTCGAGAGAACTCCCGATGCCACCGCTGTCGTTTTCGAAGGCGCCAGCCTCACGTACGCCGAATTCGACTCTCGCGCAAATGGTTTGGCTCGTCAACTCATCGCCATGGGTGTTGGGCCCGAATCGCTTGTAGGACTGTCGATCCGCAGGTCTTTGGACTTGATGGTCGGTCTGTACGCGATTGCCAAGGCCGGCGGAGCCTGGGTACCGGTGGATCCCGACCACCCAGCCGACCGCACCGCCTACATTCTCGAGTCGGCGCAGCCCACGTGTGTTGTGACCACTGCGCGGGACGACGTGGATCTGCCCTCGGGCACACGGGTCATCGAGATCGACACACTGGACTATGGGCAGCTCGACAGCAGACCGATCGTCAACGCGGATCGCCTGTCTCCCTTGCATTTCTCGAACACTGCGTACGTGATCTACACCTCGGGTTCGACCGGTCGACCCAAGGGTGTCGCGGTCACTCACGCGGCGATCAACAATCAGCTTCAGTGGATGAACGCCGAGTACGGGCTTTCGGCGTCGGACATTTACCTGCAGAAGACCGCTACGACATTCGACGTGTCGCTGTGGGGATTTTTCATGCCGTTGCAGGTCGGCGCCACGCTCGTCGTCGCGACTCCGGACGGTCATCGCGACCCGATCTACGTGGCGAACAAGATCGCGGAGCTCGGCGTCACGATCACCGACTTCGTGCCATCCATGCTCACGCTGTTCACTGCGAATGCACCTGCCGGATCTTGTGATTCGTTGCGCCACGTGTTTGTCATCGGCGAGGCGCTCCCGCCCGAGACGTCTTCCGCCTTCCGCGAACTCTGTGGAGCCGGACTGCACAACCTGTACGGTCCGACCGAAGCCGCGGTATCGGTCACGTACTACGAGGCCGTGGCCACGGATACTACTTCCGTGCCGATCGGTATGCCGCAGTGGAACACTCAGGCGCACGTACTGGACGGGCAACTTCGCCCGACCCCCATCGGGCAGCCGGGTGAGCTCTATCTCGCCGGCGTTCAACTCGCGCGCGGATACGTTGGTCGACCGGACCTGAGCTCGGATCGGTTCGTAGCCAATCCGTACGGCACGGCCGGTGAGCGTATGTACCGGACCGGCGACCTCGTTCGTCGCCGTGAGGACGGAAATCTCGACTACATCGGGCGTACAGACTTCCAGGTGAAGTTCCGCGGGCAGCGCATCGAACTCGGCGAGATCGAGACCGTCCTTCTGGCGCACCCCGACGTTTCGCAGGCTGTCGTTTTGGTGACCGTCACCCCGACCGGTGATCAATTGGTCGGCTACGTCGTGCCGGGTCCAGGCCGAAACATCGATGCTGCGGTGCTCAGTGAGTTCGCCGGCCGAAGCCTCCCGTCGTACATGGTTCCGGCCGCGTTGATGGTGCTCGATGCGTTGCCGCTCAACACGAGTGGCAAATTGGATCGTGCCGGGTTGCCCGAGCCGGTGTTCGCGAGTGCGAAGCAGTACCGCGAGCCCCGCACCGAAATCGAACGCATCGTGGCGGACGTGTTTGCCGACGTTCTCGGTGTCGAGCGCGTCGGTATCGATGACGACTTCTTCGAGCTCGGTGGAAACTCTCTGGTTGCAACACAATTAGTGACGCGAGTGGGTTCGGCATTGGGAGTGCAACTCGGCGTTCGAGAGCTCTTCGAATCCACCACGGTCGCCACCCTGGCGGCCCGCGCCGAGTCGGTGGCGGGCAACGCCAGGCAGCTCACCCCGCTGATCGCCAAGCCTCGTCCCGAGGTCGTCCCGCTCTCGCTTGCGCAGCAGCGCATGTGGTTCATCAACCGTCTCGATCCGTCGACGCCCGCCTACAATCTTCCGTTCACGGTCCGGCTCACCGGTTCGGTGGACCCGTCCGCCCTGCATGCCGCGGTGATGGATCTTCTCGAGCGACACGAGTCCTTGCGGACGATCTACCCTGATGTCGACGGAACCGCGCAACAGCTGGTTCTGCCGGTCGACCGGGCCGCGGTGGAGTTGAATCCGGTCAAGATTCGGAATTCGCATCTCGACGCGGCGCTGTTCGACGTGGCGTCTCGCGGCTTCGACGTGACGCTCGAAATCCCGGTACGGGTTGCCCTCTTCGAGGTGTCTCCGACGGACTACGTCCTGGTGATGGTTCTCCATCACATCGCTGCAGACGGACTGTCGTTCCGTCCGCTCGCACGTGACCTTCTCGTCGCCTACTCGGCGCGAAGTGAGAAGTCTGCGCCGGCGTGGACGCCGGTGCCGATTCAGTACGCCGACTACGCCCTGTGGCAGCGCGAAGCACTGGGATCCGACGAAGACCCGCGCTCGGAGTCGTCTCGCCAGATCAACTTCTGGCGCCGGGCACTTGCCGATCTGCCGGATCAGTTGGATCTGCCGACCGACCGACCTCGTCCTGCCATCGCGTCCAATCACGGCGCCAAGCACCATTTTCAGATCAGCGAACGCACGACGCGCAAGTTGAACGAGTTGGCGCGCTCGAGGAGCGTCTCGCTGTTCATGGTGTTGCAGGCGGCATATGCAACGCTGTTGAGCCGGCTCAGTGGTACCTCCGACATCGCGATCGGTGCCCCGATCGGCGGGCGAGGCGATCAAGCGCTCAACGACGTGATCGGCATGTTCGTGAACACCCTGGTGCTTCGCACCGAGGTCGATCCGAACGAACGATTCGAAGAGTTGCTCGCTCGGGTAAGGGAATCGGGCTTGTCTGCCTACGGGCATGCCGATGTGCCGTTCGAGCGGTTGGTCGAAGTCCTGAGTCCGGCGCGTTCGCAGGCTCGTCACCCGCTGTTCCAGGTTGCGCTCACTGCGGAGATCAGTGGACGACGCGAACTGGAATTCTCAGGTGTCAAAGCAGTTGCAGCTGAATTGGAAGTCCCGGTCGCCAAATTCGATCTCGAGCTCATGGTGTCCGAGAATCCTGAAGGCAGCGAAGACTCGGACGTCTTGAGCGCCACCTTCACCTATGCCACGGACCTGTTCGATCCGGCCACGGTGAACACTTTCGCTACTCGGTTCGTGCGCATCCTCGATGCCGTGGCTACCCGACCTGAAACGATCGTCGGCGATATCGACCTGCTCTCACGCTCCGAGCGCACCGATCTGACGGTCGTAGCCGCGGATGACACGATGCCCCGGCAGAGTCTCGTCGACATCTTCCTGTCCGGCACGGCTGAGGCGGATTCGGTTGCTGTGCGCTTCGAGGGTCGATCGATCACCTATCGAGAGCTCGATGAGCAGTCGTCGAAGCTCGCTCGGGTTCTGATCGGACGTGGCGCCGGCCCCGAGACCATTGTTGCTCTCGCCTTTCCTCGCTCGTACGAGATGGTCTGTGCAGTATGGGCGGTGGCGAAGTCAGGGGCGGCATACGTCCCAGTCGACCCGAGTTATCCGGAAGATCGTGTCCGGCACATGCTGGCCGATTCTTCGGCCGCGATCGGACTCACGTCGGGACAGTTCGTAGATCAGCTTCCTGCGGTCACAGAATGGTTGGTCCTTGACGGCCAGGCGCTGAACGGAGAACTGTCGGCGCAATCTTCAGCGCCGGTCACGGACGAGGACCGAATTGCTCCGATTCACAGTTCTCACGTTGCATATGTCATTTACACATCCGGTTCCACGGGAAAACCGAAGGGTGTCAGCGTCACTCACGGTGGACTCCGTGGCGTCAGAGACGCAGCACAGCGTCGCTACGGGGTAGAACAGTCCTCGCGCTTCCTCCATATCTGTTCACCGAGCTTCGACCCGTCGGTACTCGAATGGATGGTCGCCTTCTCCGCGGGTGCAACTTTGGTGATCGTTCCGTCGACAATTATCGGTGGACACGAGTTGTCGGATCTTCTTCATTCCGAGAAGGTCACACACGCGATCATCACTCCCGCAGTACTCGGGACCATGGAGCCGGCAGAGCTGCCTGAATTGCGAGTCGTCTCCGTCGGCGGTGACGTGACCACTCCCGAGTTGCTGGCGAAATGGGCCCCAGGGCGCGCCTACTTCAATGGGTATGGTCCGACCGAGACCACTATCATCTCGTCGTTCGGCGATCTCGCGATCGGCCGATCGATCGACATCGGGCGTCCCGTCGAGGGCATGTCGGCACTGGTACTCGACGAGCGTCTGCATCCTGTTCCAGTCGGTACCAGGGGAGAGCTCTACTTTGCGGGCGCTGCATTGGCTCGCGGCTACCATGAGCGGCGAGGCCTTTCTGCGGAACGGTTTGTCGCCAACCCGTATTCGCCGGATGGCGAGCGAATGTACCGGACCGGCGATGTCGTGCGCTGGACCGGCGGAGACGCGCGCGGTGACGCGGGGGTTCTCGAATACGTCGGCCGCAGTGACTTCCAGGTCAAGGTTCGCGGATTCCGTATCGAACTCGGTGAGATCGACGCAGTTCTGTCCTCGCACGAGTCTGTGCGCTTCGCGGTGACGGTCGGAAGCGAAGGCGCGGCGGGTGTCACAACCCTCGTTTCCTACGTCGAACTGGCTGACGGGTCGAGTTTCGATCGGGACGTGCTCGCCTCGTTCGTGGCGGAGGCTCTGCCGAGCTACATGGTTCCGTCCGTCATCATGGAACTCGCTGAGGTTCCGTTGACCCCGGTGGGCAAATTGGATCGCCGGGCTTTGCCGGAGCCTGTTTTCGAGGTCCGCGAGTTTCGTGCACCCACCACGCCGGTGGAAGAGATTGTCGCGCAGGTGATTGCGGATGTTCTCGGAGTGGAACGAGTCGGCCTCGACGACGACTTCTTTGAACTCGGTGGCAACTCCCTGGTGGCCACTCAGGTCACCTCCCGATTGGGGCGGGCGCTCGACACTACGGTGCCGGTGCGAACGCTATTCGACGTTTCCACCGTCGAGGCGCTCGCCGCACACATCGAGTCGCACGTAGGTAGCGGCGGGCAGAAGGCGCTCGTCGCACAGGTGCGTCCCGCGGAAATTCCGTTGTCGCTGGCGCAGCAGCGCATGTGGTTCCTGAACCGCTTCGACACCGACTCAGCTGCTTACAACATCACTTTTGCTCTGCACCTGACTGGTCATCTCGATACTGCCGCGATGGAAATGGCGCTGGAGGACGTACTGGCCCGGCATGAGGTGCTCCGAACGGTATATCCGGACGGGGCTTCCGGACCGAAGCAGTCGATTCTGTCGCTCTCGGAGGCGTTCGGCGGGCTGACCGTGGAGTCGGTTTCGGATCAGGACGAGCTCGAAAGTCGAGTCGCTGCAATCGGATCCTCAGCGATCGACGTCACCGTCGACGTGCCGATCCGTGTCCGCCTGTTGACGGTCAGCGACACCGAGCACACCCTTGCGATCGTGGTTCATCACATCGCCGCTGACGGTTGGTCGATGGCGCCCCTGGCTCGCGATGTCATGATTGCCTACTCGGCACGCAAGGACGGGATCGCGCCGGCGTGGCAGCCGTTGACTGTGCAGTACGCCGACTATTCGTTGTGGCAGCGTGAGGTTCTGGGGTCGGAAGAGGACTCGGAATCACTGATCTCGCAGCAGATCTCGTACTGGACCGAGACTCTGGCAGACCTACCGGATGTGATCGAGCTTCCGTCGGACCGGTCTCGGCCTGATGTGGCGTCGATGCGCGGCGAGCGATTCGCGTTCGAGATCTCCGGGGATGTGCACCGTCGATTGGACGCGCTGGCACGGGAGAACAACGCGACGCTCTTCATGGCGTTGCACTCGGCGCTTGCCGTTCTGATGGCCCGACTGAGCGGGACCTCGGACATCGCCGTGGGCACTCCCGTTGCCGGTCGCGGGGACGAGGCGCTCGACGATCTCGTCGGTATGTTCGTCAACACGCTTGTTCTGCGCACCGAGGTCGACCAGGCCCAGGCATTCACGGATCTGCTGGCTGCGGCGAGTGATTCTGCGCTCGGAGCGTTCGCTCACTCGGACGTGCCCTTCGAGCGGTTGGTGGACGTCTTGGCTCCCGCCCGGTCGCAGGCCAGACATCCGCTCTTCCAGGTTGTGCTGTCCTTGCAGAATCTCGCGCAAACGGCATTGGAACTGCCGGGACTGGCGATCAAGGCCGCCGAAATCGACACGACCACTGCCAAGTTCGACCTCGAACTCGCAGTAACAGAGTCGATCGGCGAAGACGGGATCCAGCAAGGGCTCTCGGCCGAATTCACGTTTGCTGCAGATCTGTTCGACGTTTCGACGGTCGAGGGGTTTGCTCGGCGTCTGGTTCGTATCCTCGAGACTGTCGTGTCGGTTCCTTCGATTGTCGTTGGTGACATCGATATTCTCGATGCGGCCGAGCGGGGTGTGCTGGCCGATGTTCATGGAGGTCAGTCGGTCTCGGGAACCCTGGTCGAGATCCTCACAGCGGCGGCCGCTTTGGATCCGTCGGCGGATGCGATTCGCTTCGACGGTCAGTCGATCAGCTACCGCGAACTCGACGAGCGGTCGTCGCGACTCGCTCGTGTTCTGATTGAGAAGGGCGTCGGGCCGGAGGATCGGGTCGCGATCGCGATTCCGCGTTCGGCCGATTCGGTTCTCGCTCTGTGGGCAGTGGTGAAAACGGGTGCTGCATTCGTGCCCGTCGACCCGACGTATCCGGTTGACCGTATCGCCCACATGATCTCCGATTCCGGTGCGGTGCTGGGTCTTGCGCTCAGTGACGTCGAGGCAGGATTGCCGTCGGCGTTGACGTGGGTTGTTCTCGACGACGAGAAGACAATGGCGGCGTGCGCGGCAGAATCTTGCGCGCCGGTAAGTGATTCGGATCGACGCAGTGCGATCGACGAGCGGCAGCCTGCTTACGTCATCTACACCTCTGGCACCACGGGTCTGCCCAAGGGCGTTGTGGTCACCAATGCGGGTGTGGCGAACTTCTGCGCCGAGCAGGTCGAGCGCTATGCGCTGACCGCGGATGCTCGGACGCTGCATTTCGCCTCGCCGAGTTTCGATGCTTCTGTTCTCGAGTTGCTGATGGCATTCGGAGCAGCATCGACGATGGTGATTGCGCCGACGACGGTGTACGGCGGCGCGGAATTGGCCGAGATCTTGCGCTCGGAGGGCGTGACGCATGCGTTCGTGACGCCCGCTGCGCTGGCATCAGTGGATCCGAGCGGGCTCGACGCGTTGCGGGTGGTTGTCGTCGGTGGCGAAGCCAGTTCGCGGTCTCTCGTTGCCAAGTGGGCGGTGCCGCTTCCGGATGGCGGTGTGCGTGGATTCTTCAATGCGTACGGTCCGACGGAGTCGACAGTCGCCTCGAACATCAGCGATACGCTGACCGCGTTTGATCGTATGAACATCGGCGGCCCGATTCGGGGAATGGCCGCGCGGATCTTGGACGGCCGCTTGCAGCCCGTTCCGGTTGGTGTCGCAGGTGAGTTGTACGTGTCGGGTGTTCAGGTCGCTCGTGGATACCTGGGACAGCCGGCATTGACAGCGGGTCGTTTTGTCGCAGACCCGTTCGGGGCGCCGGGAGAGCGGTTGTACCGCACGGGTGACGTGGTCCGGTGGATCGACGGTGGCGCAGTGGAGTACGTGGGCCGCAGTGACTTCCAGGTCAAGATCCGTGGGTTCCGTATCGAACTCGGCGAGATCGAGGCCGCGCTGACCCGTTGCGCGGGCGTTGCGCAAGCTGTTGCTCTCGTTCGTTCCGACGATCACTTCGGAGATCGTCTCGTTGCATACGTCGTGCCGCAGGCCGGCGCCGAGGTGGATCCCGCACAGGTCATCGAGTCGGTGTCGACGTTCCTGACCGGCTACATGGTCCCCGACTCGGTACTGGTACTCGATTCGATTCCGTTGACCACCGCGGGCAAGACGGACATCAAGGCTCTGCCCTCGCCCGTGTTCGAGTCCAAGGTGTACCAGGCGCCGATCACGACCGTCGAAGAGACTGTCGCGCAGGTGTTCTCCGAAGTTCTCGGAGTCGCACAGGTTGGCCGCGACGACGATTTCTTCGAACTCGGCGGCAACTCGTTGATCGCGACCCGTGTCGCCGCTCGGCTGGGAGAGGCGCTCGACACAAGCGTTCCGGTTCGTGCGCTCTTCGAAGCGTCGACCGTGCAGTCACTCGCCGTCCGGCTCGAGCTGCACGCCGGTTCGGGCGCCACCGCCCCACTGGTGCAGCAGCCCCGGCCAGCTCGGATCCCACTTTCGTTGGCGCAGCAGCGCATGTGGTTCCTGAACAGGTTCGAACCCGCGTCGGCAGTGAACAACGTCCCGGCGGCGATCAGGATTTCGGGCGCCCTCGATGTGGCAGCTCTTGACGCCGCCGTGATCGATGTCGTGGGCCGACACGAATCACTGCGAACTGTGTATCCAGACGTCGACGGCGTCGGCTATCAGGACGTCCTCGACGTCCAAGACGTTGTCGTCGACCTCAGCCCCGTGTCGATCACGGAAGATCGCCTGGCTGCGGGCGTCGCCGAGCTGGCGACAGTCGGCTTCGACGTGACGTCCGAAGTCCCGTTGCGCGCCAAGCTCTTCAAAGTCGGCGACAGCGAATACGTTCTGGTGTTCGTCGTGCATCACATCTCGACCGACGGTTTCTCGATGGGTCCGTTGACCCGTGACGTGATGGTTGCCTACGAAGCACGTACACGAGCGTCGGTGCCGGCTTGGACGCCGTTGCCGGTGCAGTACGCCGATTACTCGTTGTGGCAGCGTGAGGTTCTCGGGTCCGAGGACGATCCGCGGTCCGTGATCGCGAAACAGATTGCGTTCTGGTCGGATGCGTTGGCTGATCTTCCGGAGCAGTTGGATCTGCCTGCCGATCGTCCTCGTCCCGAGGTCGCTTCAGGGCGCGGAGCCGAGGTCGAGTTCGATATCGACGCCACCCTGCACGAAGCTGTCAATTCGATTGCGCACAGCAGTAACTCGACACCATTCATGGTTGTTCACGCAGCGCTCGCCGTCGTACTTTCTCGTTTGTCCGCAACGACCGACATCGCGATCGGTACACCGATCGCGGGTCGCGGTGAGGCGCAGCTCGACGATCTGATCGGTATGTTCGTCAACACTTTGGTGTTGCGTACCGAGGTTGATCCGTCGATGTCGTTCACGGATCTGTTGGCGTCGGCGCGTGAAGTGGATCTACAGGCGTTCGCGCATGCGGATGTTCCGTTCGAGCGTGTGGTGGAGGTTCTCGATCCGGTTCGTTCGCAGGCTCGTCATCCGCTGTTCCAGGTGGCATTGACGTTCCAGAACCACGAACAGACAACGCTCGAACTGGGCGACCTCGAAGTGTCGATCGAAAGTGCCGATCTTGCGCTGGCGAAATTCGACCTCCAGTTGACCCTGACCGAACGAACCGACGAGGCCGGCGCACCCGCCGGAATGTCCGCCTCTTTGACGTATGCGACGGATCTGTTCGACGAGTCGACCGTTGTGGAATTCGGTGATCGGCTGGTAAGGACCTTCCGTGCGGTGACTGCTGATCCCACCGTAGCGGTGGGTGACGTTGACATCTTGGTCGATGGAGAACGAAACCTGCTGTCCCGCTTCAGTGCCGGCCAGATCGATCGTGGTGTGGATTCGACGTTGTCGGCGTGGTTCGATGATGCTGCTGCGCGGTTTGGTGATCGGGTTGCGGTGCGGTTCGGTGGCGAGTCGTTGTCGTATGGTGAGTTGTCGGTGCGGGCTAATCGTTTGGCGCGCAGGTTGATTGCTCAGGGTTGTGGTCCGGAGTCGTTGGTGGCGGTGGCGTTGCCGCGGTCGGCGGATCTTGTGGTGGCGTTGTTGGCGGTGGTGAAGTCCGGTGCGGGGTATTTGCCGGTGGATCCGTCGTATCCGGCTGATCGTGTCGAGTTTATGTTGGCTGATGCTGCTCCGGTGGCTGCGATTTCGTGGTCCGGGCGTGAGTTGGTGTTGCCCGCTGGTTTGCCTGTGGTTGATATCGACGCGGTGGATGTGTCGGAGTTCGATGGTTCGGTGGTGGCGGATGCGGATCGTGTTGCGCCGTTGCGGTCGTCGAATGTTGCGTATGTGATTTACACGTCGGGTTCGACGGGTCGCCCGAAGGGTGTGCAGGTTCCGCACACGACGGTGGCGAAGTTGTTTGCGAATACCGAGGGTGTGTACGGGTTCGACGAATCCGATGTGTGGACGATGTTCCACAGTTATGCGTTCGACTTCTCGGTGTGGGAGTTGTGGGGTCCGCTGTTGTACGGCGGCACGTTGGTGGTTGTGGATTATGTGACGTCGCGGTCGCCGGAGCAGTTCTTGGAGTTGCTTGCTGCTGAGCGGGTGACGGTGCTCAATCAGACTCCGTCGGCGTTCTATCAGTTGGCCGAGGCTGATCGGTTGGCGTCGGAATCCGGTCGGGCCGCTGAGTTGTCGTTGCGGTGGGTTGTTTTCGGCGGCGAGGCGCTCGAGCTGCGTCGCTTGTCGGATTGGTACGGCCGCCGCGGTGACTTCGCGCCGACGTTGGTGAACATGTATGGCATCACGGAGACGACGGTGCATGTGAGCCATCGTGTGTTGGATGCTGCGTTGGCGGCGGATGCGTCGGCGAGTGTTGTGGGTCAGGCTATTTCGGGTCTGCAGGTGTTCGTGCTCGATACGCGTTTGGCTCCGGTGCCTGTTGGTGTCGCGGGTGAGATGTATGTCTCTGGTGTTCAGTTGGCTCGGGGTTATCTGGGTCAGGCGGGGTTGACGTCGACGCGGTTTGTGGCGAATCCGTTCAATGCCGGCGAGGTGTTGTACCGCACGGGTGACGTCGCGTCGTGGAACAGTGCTGGTGATTTGGAGTATCTGGGTCGCGCGGATGATCAGGTGAAGATCCGTGGATTCCGGATCGAGATCGGTGAGATCGAGTCTGCGGTGTTGGCGGATGTGTCGGTGGCGCAGACGGCGGTGGTTGTTCGTGAGGATTCTCCGGGTGATCAGCGGTTGGTGGCGTATGTGGTTCCGGCTGCGGGTGTGAGCGTTTCGGTCGACGATCTTCGGGTGTCGGTGGGTTCGTTGTTGCCGGAGTACATGGTGCCGTCGGCGTTTGTGGTGTTGGATTCGATTCCGTTGACGGTGAACGGGAAGTTGGATCGTCGGGCGTTGCCGGTTCCGTCGTTGCAGGTTGCGGTGTTCCGTGCTCCGACGTCGGTGGTGGAAGAGGTTGTTGCGCAGACGTTTGCGGATGTTCTGGGCGTCGAGCGTGTTGGTTTGGATGATGATTTCTTCGCGCTCGGTGGTAATTCGCTGATTGCGACGCAGGTGACGTCTCGGTTGGGTCAGGCGTTGGATGCTTCGGTGTCGGTGCGGGAGTTGTTCGAGGCGTCGACGGTGGAGGCGTTGGCTGCTCGTTTGGGTTCTCATGTCGGTGGCGGTTCACGTGCGGCGTTGACTGCGCAGGTGCGTCCGGTTCGGGTGCCGTTGTCGTTGGCGCAGCAGCGCATGTGGTTCCTCAACCGATTCGACACCGATTCTGCTGTCAACAATGTCCCTGTTGCCGTTCGGCTCACGGGTGCGCTCGATCTGGCGGCCCTGAATTCGGCAGTTCACGACGTTATCGGCCGTCACGAGGTTCTGCGCACGGTCTACCCCGAGGTCGACGGCGTCGGCTACCAGAAGATATGCTCGGTAGAAGATGTCTCGATCGATCTCGGCGCAGAACGCGTCACAG
Source organism: Rhodococcus sp. YL-1 (assembly GCF_001942025.1). NCBI lineage: Bacteria > Bacillati > Actinomycetota > Actinomycetes > Mycobacteriales > Nocardiaceae > Rhodococcus > Rhodococcus sp. YL-1. Next base: position 1,943,767 of record NZ_CP017299.1, read on the forward strand.
ACGACCGAATCCAGGCGGAGCTGTATTCGCTCTTCGCCCAGGGCTTCGATGTCACTGTCGAGGTTCCGTTGCGCGCCAAGCTTTTTCAGGTCGCTGATGACGACTTCGTGTTGTCGTTCGTGATGCATCACATCTCGACCGACGGCTTCTCGATGGGCCCGTTGACCCGCGACGTCATGACCGCCTACTACGCCCGAACCAACGGCCAGGCTCCGACCTGGACGCCGTTGCCGGTGCAGTATGCCGACTATTCGTTGTGGCAGCGTGAGGTTCTCGGGTCCGAGGACGATCCGCAGTCCATGATCGCGAAGCAGATTGCGTTCTGGTCGGATGCGTTGGCTGATCTTCCGGAGCAGTTGGATCTGCCTGGTGATCGTCCGCGTCCCGAGATTGCTTCAGGGCGCGGCGCCAATCACAGTTTCACCATCGAACCGCAGCTGTGGTCCGAGCTGGACGAACTGGGCAAGGCAACGAACGCAACTCCGTTCATGGTTGTTCACTCGGCTCTGGCGGTGCTGTTGGCACGACTGTCCGCGACGACCGACATTGCGATCGGTGCCCCGATCGCGGGTCGTGGTGAAGCCGAGCTCGATGACGTGATCGGTATGTTCGTCAATACCTTGGTGTTGCGTACCGAGGTTGATCCGTCGATGTCGTTTGCCGAGTTGTTGGCGTCGGCGCGTGAGGTGGATTTGCAGGCGTTCGCGCATGCGGATGTTCCGTTCGAGCGTGTGGTTGAGGTTCTCGATCCGGTTCGTTCGCAGGCTCGTCATCCGTTGTTCCAGGTGGCGTTGACGTTCCAGAACCTTGGACAGAGTGCTCTCGAACTGCCCGGACTCACCGCCGCTGCTGTGGAATTCGACGCAGCACTGGCCAAGTTCGATCTGCAATTCACACTTGAAGACGCCGCTGACGCCGGTATGTCCGGCACCCTGACCTACGCGACGGATCTGTTCGACGCGTCGACAGCGGCCGAGTTCGCTGATCGGTTCGTGTCCGTCCTCCGTGGCGTTGTCGCGAATCCGGCCGCTGCCGTTGGCGACGTGGATGTTATGACCGCCGGTGAGTTGGATCGCGTTCTGTCATGGAGCGACACGGGTGTCGACAGTGGTGTGGATTCGACGTTGTCGGCGTGGTTCGATGATGCTGCTGCGCGGTTTGGTGATCGGGTTGCGGTGCGGTTCGGTGGCGAGTCGTTGTCGTATGGTGAGTTGTCGGTGCGGGCTAATCGTTTGGCGCGCAGGTTGATTGCTCAGGGTTGTGGTCCGGAGTCGTTGGTGGCGGTGGCGTTGCCGCGGTCGGCGGATCTTGTGGTGGCGTTGTTGGCGGTGGTGAAGTCCGGTGCGGGGTATTTGCCGGTGGATCCGTCGTATCCGGCTGATCGTGTCGAGTTTATGTTGGCTGATGCTGCTCCGGTGGCTGCGATTTCGTGGTCCGGGCGTGAGTTGGTGTTGCCCGCTGGTTTGCCTGTGGTTGATATCGACGCGGTGGATGTGTCGGAGTTCGATGGTTCGGTGGTGGCGGATGCGGATCGTGTTGCGCCGTTGCGGTCGTCGAATGTTGCGTATGTGATTTACACGTCGGGTTCGACGGGTCGCCCGAAGGGTGTGCAGGTTCCGCACACGACGGTGGCGAAGTTGTTTGCGAATACCGAGGGTGTGTACGGGTTCGACGAATCCGATGTGTGGACGATGTTCCACAGTTATGCGTTCGACTTCTCGGTGTGGGAGTTGTGGGGTCCGCTGTTGTACGGCGGCACGTTGGTGGTTGTGGATTATGTGACGTCGCGGTCGCCGGAGCAGTTCTTGGAGTTGCTTGCTGCTGAGCGGGTGACGGTGCTCAATCAGACTCCGTCGGCGTTCTATCAGTTGGCCGAGGCTGATCGGTTGGCGTCGGAATCCGGTCGGGCCGCTGAGTTGTCGTTGCGGTGGGTTGTTTTCGGCGGCGAGGCGCTCGAGCTGCGTCGCTTGTCGGATTGGTACGGCCGCCGCGGTGACTTCGCGCCGACGTTGGTGAACATGTATGGCATCACGGAGACGACGGTGCATGTGAGCCATCGTGTGTTGGATGCTGCGTTGGCGGCGGATGCGTCGGCGAGTGTTGTGGGTCAGGCTATTTCGGGTCTGCAGGTGTTCGTGCTCGATACGCGTTTGGCTCCGGTGCCTGTTGGTGTCGCGGGTGAGATGTATGTCTCTGGTGTTCAGTTGGCTCGGGGTTATCTGGGTCAGGCGGGGTTGACGTCGACGCGGTTTGTGGCGAATCCGTTCAATGCCGGCGAGGTGTTGTACCGCACGGGTGACGTCGCGTCGTGGAACAGTGCTGGTGATTTGGAGTATCTGGGTCGCGCGGATGATCAGGTGAAGATCCGTGGATTCCGGATCGAGATCGGTGAGATCGAGTCTGCGGTGTTGGCGGATGTGTCGGTGGCGCAGACGGCGGTGGTTGTTCGTGAGGATTCTCCGGGTGATCAGCGGTTGGTGGCGTATGTGGTTCCGGCTGCGGGTGTGAGCGTTTCGGTCGAGGATGTCCGCACCGGTGTGGGTTCGTTGTTGCCGGAGTACATGGTGCCGTCGGCGTTTGTGGTGTTGGATTCGATTCCGTTGACGGTGAACGGGAAGTTGGATCGTCGGGCGTTGCCGGTTCCGTCGTTGCAGGTTGCGGTGTTCCGTGCTCCGACGTCGGTGGTGGAAGAGGTTGTTGCGCAGACGTTTGCGGATGTTCTGGGCGCCGAGCGTGTTGGTTTGGATGACGATTTCTTTGCGCTCGGTGGTAATTCGCTGATCGCGACGCAGGTGACGTCGCGGTTGGGTCAGGCTCTTGATGCTGCGGTGTCGGTGCGGGAGTTGTTCGAGGCGTCGACCGTCGAAGGCCTGGCCGCTCGCCTCGGTTCTCATGTCGGTGGTGGTTCGCGTGCGGCGTTGACTGCGCAGGATCGTCCGGCGCAGGTGCCGTTGTCGTTTGCGCAGCAACGCATGTGGTTCCTCAACCAATTGGATCGCGAGTCGGCAGCCAACAACATTCCGATGGCGATCACGCTTACCGGAGAGTTGGATGAGGCGGCGTTGTACGACGCTGTCATGGACGTAGTGAAGCGTCACGAGGTCCTGCGCACGGTCTACCCCGAGGTGGACGGTATCGGCTACCAGCGGATACTGCCGGCGGCGGCAGTTCCGGTGAATCTGGCTCCCGTGCCGCTCGAGGCATCCGACATCGTCGCGGCGGTGACGGAGTTCGTCTCATCAGGTTTTGACGTTACGGCTGAGGTTCCGTTGCGGGCCAAGCTCTTCCAGCTTGCCGAGGACTCGTTTGTACTGGCGATAGTGATTCACCACATCTCCACCGACGGTTTCTCGATGGGCCCGTTGATCCGCGACGTGATGACCGCGTACTACGCCCGCTCACAGGGGCAGACCCCGACGTGGGCGCCGTTGCCGGTGCAGTACGCCGACTACGCGTTGTGGCAGCGTGGTGTTCTCGGTTCCGAGAGTGACACGGAATCCGTACTCGCAGAGCAGATCGGCTACTGGGCTAAGGCTCTCGACGGAGTTCCAGACCAGATCACCTTGCCCAGTGACCGCGCGCGTCCAGCCGTGTTCACCGGACGGGGAGCCACCTACAGCTTCCCGATTTCCGCGGATGTTCACCGCGGACTGGCTGCTGTGGGTCGCGAGCACCAGGCATCGCTGTTCATGGTGATGCACTCGGCGTTGGCAACACTTCTTGCCCGGTTGTCCGGCACCACCGACATCGCAGTCGGTACCCCGGTGGCCGGTCGCGGTGAAGCGCAGCTCGACGATCTGATCGGCATGTTCGTCAACACCGTCGTGCTTCGTACCGAGGTGGATCCGGGGATGCGTTTCCTCGATCTGCTTACGTCGGCGCGTGAGAGTGATCTCGCGGCTTTCGCTCACGCAGACGTGCCGTTCGAGCGGCTGGTCGAGGTTCTCGATCCGGTTCGTTCGCAAGCGCACAACCCGTTGTTCCAGGTTGCCTTGGCATTCCAGAACCTGGGGCAGAATAACCTGACGCTGCCGGGACTCGATATCACTGAATTCGCTATCGCGGAAACCGTAGCGAAGTTCGACCTTCAGTTGACTCTGGTGGAAGCTGCCGATGGTCACGGAATGACTGCGACCTTCACGTATGCGACGGATCTCTTCGACGAGGGGACAGTTGTCTCCTTCGCCGAGAGGTTGACTCGAATTCTCGAAGCCGTCGCCGTGGATGCGACGCAGGCTGTCGGCGACATCAAGATCCTCCAAGCGCCTGAGCGCATCGAATTGACCGGTCGCCGAGCGTCCTCGGGCATCGAGCCGAAGCCGTTGGCCGACATCCTGGCCGAGACCGCGTTGCAGTATCCCTCCAACGAAGCTCTCCGCTACCAGGATCGGTCGATGACCTACGCCGAGGTCGACGAGTGGTCGTCGCGCCTCGCCCGCGTCCTGATCGCTCGCGGTCTGGGCGCCGAAGACCTGGTCGCAGTGTCGATTCCGCGTTCTATCGAATCGGTCCTGCTGGTGTGGGCGGTATCCAAGACGGGCGCCGCGGTTGTTCCCATCGATCCGCACTACCCGGCTGACCGCATCGCGCATATGGTCTCCGACTCGGGCGTCTCGGTCGGTCTGACTCTCGAAGCTGAACTCGCAGGGCTTACCGACACCGTGGAGTGGCTCGCGATCGACAGTGATGCTTGCGCGGAACTGATGGCAGCGCAGGATAGTTCACCGATTCGTGAAGATGAACGTGTTCGCCCCGTCCTTCCGGCGCATCCCGCCTGGGTGATCTACACATCAGGCACAACGGGCTTGCCCAAGGGTGTTGTTGCTACCGGTGCGGGCCTCGCGAGCTTCAGTGCAACGCAGGCACAGCACTACCTGGTGACGCCGAACTCCCGCACGCTGCACTTCGCGTCGCCGAGTTTCGACGCGTCGATGCTCGAACTGTTCCTGGCTGTCGCGACAGGCGCTGCCATGGTGATCGTCCCGACGTCGATCTTCGGCGGCGACGAGTTGACCGCGCTGTTCAAGTCCGAACGCGTCACACACGCCTTCATCACGCCGGCGGCGTTGGCTTCCATGGATCCGTCGGGCCTGAACGATCTCGAGGTGGTTGGTGTCGGCGGCGAGGCGTACTCGCCGGAGTTGATGGCCAAGTGGGCGGATCAGCCGAACCGTCGACGTACGTTCCTCAATGTCTACGGTCCCACCGAGACCACTATCGTCACCAACGTCAGTGTGCCGCTGATGCCGGGCGACCGGATGACCATCGGCGAAACCATCGGCGACATGGCCGCGTTTGTTCTCGACACGCGTCTGCAGCCCGTCCCCGTCGGTGTGGCGGGTGAGCTGTACCTGTCGGGTCCTCAGGTCACTCGCGGTTACCATCGCCGCCCGGGATTGAGCGCGGATCGCTTTGTTGCCAACCCGCATGGCCTGCCCGGTGAGCGCATGTACCGCACCGGTGATGTTGTGCGTTGGACTGACCAATATCAGGTTGAGTATGTGGGCCGCAACGACTTCCAGGTGAAGATCCGTGGCTTCCGCATTGAACTCGGTGAGATCGACGCCGCCCTTACGGCACATTCGGACGTCGAGTTCGCCGCGACGATGGGCACCACGCTGACGTCCGGTGCTCCGGCGCTGGTGTCGTACGTGTTTGTCGGCAAGGAATCTGCTGTCAGCTCGGCGGATCTGAGTGAGTTCGTCTCACGCACTCTGCCGGCGCACATGGTGCCTGCGTCGATCATGGTTCTGACCGACATGCCGCTGACCCCGGCCGGCAAGCTGGACCGAAAGGCTTTGCCGGAGCCGGTATTCGAGGTCAAGGAGTTCCGCGCTCCCACCACCGAGATGGAACGCATCCTCAGCGAGGTCTTTGCCGACGTTCTCGGCCTCGATCAGATCGGTACCGACGATTCGTTCTTCGCTCAGGGCGGAGACTCGATCATGTCGATCCAGTTGGTGTCCCGCGCCAAGGCCCGAGGTGTTCTCTTCACGCCCAAGGACGTGTTCGAGAACAAGACGGTGGCAGAGTTGGCCGAGGTCGCCGTCTTCGGCTCCGACGCCGACGCGATCACTGTTCTCGCCGAGATCGAAGGCGGCGGCATCGGTTGGATGCCGCTCACTCCGATCAAGCGCTTCATGTTCGAACGGCCTGGCAGCTACCAGCGTTTCAACCAGCTGTTGACGTTGGAATTGCCGCTGGGAATCGACCGGACCGGTGTTGTCGAAACGTTGACTGCGGTCATCGATCACCACGACATGTTCCGTTCGCGTCTGGTCGATGATCAGCGTGGTCCGGGCATGGCTGTGTCCGCGCCCGGAACCGTCGACGTGGATGGTTCGGTGCGCCGGGTGCAGGTGGATCCCGCGATTGCGGATACAGAGCTGACGGCCATCGCGTCGGGCGCTCTCGACGACGCTCTCGGCCGGTTGGATCCGGCCGCTGGTGTCATGGCTCAGTTCGTGTGGATCGACTTCGGTGACACGCGTACCGGCCGATTGATCGTGGCTGCGCATCACCTGATCGTCGACGGCGTCTCCTGGCGAATTATCGTGCCGGACTTGATTTCCGCGTGGGCCCAGCGCAGTGGCGGAAGTGTGCCCGTGCTCGAACCGACGGGCACGTCCATGCGTACCTGGGCGCACTCGCTGGCTGCGGAATCACGATCCGACAAGCGACTGGCAGAACTGCCACGGTGGCGTAAGACGCTGTCGACTCCGGACCCCATTCTCGGTTCGCGTGCGTTCGACCCCTCCGTCGACGTTGCGGCAACAGTCGAGCGTGTGCGCGTGGAGGTGCCCACAGACGTCACCGAGACGCTGCTGACCACCCTGCCCGAGATGTTCCGCGGCGGAGCCAACGACGGTTTGCTGGCCGGACTTGCTCTGGCACTGGTGCGCTGGCGGCGTGACCGGGGCATCGACACCGAAGCGGCACTGCTCCAGCTCGAGGGCCACGGCCGCGAAGAGGGCGTCGTCCCGGGTGCCGATCTTTCGCGCACCGTCGGCTGGTTCACGGCGGCCTTCCCCGTCGCCCTCGACCTTGCCGGTATCGACATCGACGACGCCTTCGACGCCGGAGTTGCTGCGGGAGCGGCGATCAAGGCAGTCAAGGAGCAGTTGCTCGCCGCTCCCGACAAGGGTGTCGGCTACGGACTGCTGCGGTACGTCAACGACGACACCCGCACCGAGCTGTCGAAGCTGAGCAGCGGGCAGGTCAGCTTCAACTACCTGGGCCGCATTGTGGCGGAGGATATTCCGGCTGCAGCGCAAGGCCTCGGATGGATTCCGGCACGCGACTTCTCCGAAGTCGCTGCGCCGGAAGACCCGGACATGCCGGCCAACAAGGTTGTCGACATCAATGCCATCGTCAACGACGGCCCTGACGGCGCGGTGCTCGAAGCATCGTTTGCCTTCCCGAACGGATTGCTGAGCGCCACCGAGGTGCAAGCCCTGGCCGACCTGTGGGTCGGAGCACTCACAGCGCTGGCGCAGCACGCACAGGCCGTCGGCGCAGGCGGACTCACGCCGTCGGACGTGCCGCTGGTAACGCTGACCCAGCAGGATCTCGACGGGTTCGAGCAGCGTTTCCCGGCGGTGCAGGACGTCTGGCCGCTGGCTCCGCTGCAGTCGGGTCTGCTGTTCCACGCTGTGATGGCCGAGTCGACCGTCGACCTGTACTCCGTGCAGATGGTTCTCTCGCTGTCCGGCCGCGTCGACGCGGATCGCCTCCACGCCGCAGCACAGGCCATCATCGATCGTCATCCGAACCTGCGCACCGCATTTGTGGTCGATGGAACGGGTACACCGGTCCAGGTAGTTCTCGGTGACATCGACGTGCCGTGGCGCGAACTGGATCTCACCACAATCGCCGACAGCGAAGAACGACGCCGAGAGTTGGATCGGATTCTTGCCGAGGACCAGGCCACGCACTTCGACATGTCGAACCCGCCGTTGATCAAGTTCACGCTGATCAAGATCGCGGCGAGCGAATACCGCCTTGTTGTGGCAAACCACCACATCATCCTCGACGGCTGGTCCATGCCGCTGCTGCTCCAGACGCTCCTCGGCCACTACGCGATGCGTGGGAACATTCCCGCTCAGACGCGGGCACTGAGCTACCGGAACTACCTCGCGTGGCTGGTCCAGCAGGATCGCAGTGTGTCCATGGATGCCTGGGCGAAAGCGCTGGGCGGCGTCGAAGAGCCGACGTTGTTGGCTCCCAACGTCGTTGGTCAGGAATTCAGTGCGCTGTCGCAGAAGTTGCAGATCTCGCTCAGCGAATCGGTGACCGCGACACTGACCGGTTTGGCATCGAGGACCGGCGTTACCGCCAACACGATCGTCCAGGCTGCCTGGGCAATTCTGCTGGGACGCATGACCGGTCGCCAGGACATCGTCTTCGGTGCCACGGTCTCCGGCCGTCCGCCACAACTCGACAGCGTCGAGAAGATGGTGGGTCTGTTCATCAACACGCTGCCCGTGCGTGTCCAACTGGATCTGGCCGAGTCCGTCGAGGCATTGCTCTCCCGGGTTCAGATCGAACAGGCGGGATTGCTCGATCACCATTACCTCGGCCTGACCGACGTGCAGAGCGCCGCGGGCGTCGGCGGACTCTTCGACACTCTGGTGATCTTCGAGTCCTACCCGGTCGACCGTGACGGTCTTGCAGCGCAAGCAGAGTTCTTGGACGGCATGGTGATCGATGATGTCGCCTCCGACGATTCCACGAACTACCCGCTCACATTGCTGATCGGTCTCGACGACCAACTGCACCTGACTCTTCGCTACCTACCCGACTTCTTCGACGAGTCGTACGCGCAGGCCCTGCTGGGTCGCCTCGAGACTCTGCTGACAGAAATCGGTGAAACGCCGTCTACTGCAGTCGGTGACGTCGAGATCATGACCGCGCCTGAGCGCGCTTTGGTGCTCGACACCTGGAACGACACCTCTCATCCGGTTGTGGGTGGGTTGTTGTTGGATGGTTTTGATTCTGTGGTGGGGGTTTCTTCGGGTTCGCGTGCGGTGGTGTGTGGGGATGTGGTGCTTTCGTATGGGGAGTTCGATGAGAGGGTTAATAGGTTTGCGCGTTATTTGATTGGTTTGGGTGTTGGGCCGGAGTCGTTGGTGGGGTTGGCTGTTCGGCGGTCGGTTGATTTGTTGGTTGGTTTGTATGCGATTGTGCGTGCGGGTGGGGCGTGGGTGCCGTTGGATCCTGATGCTCCGTCCTCGCGTAATGAGTATGTGTTGGATTCGGCTGATCCGGTGTGTGTGGTGTCGACGGAGCGTGATGGTTTCGTGGCGTCGGGTCGTCGGGTTGTGTGTGTGGATGTTGTTGATGTGTCTGGTTTTTCGGGTGCGCGGGTTTCTGATGTGGATCGGTTGTCGCCGTTGCGGGCGTCGAATACGGCGTATGTGATTTTCACGTCGGGGTCGACGGGTCGGCCGAAGGGTGTGGCGGTCTCGCATGCGGCGATTGTGAATCAGTTGGAGTTCATGCAGGGCGAGTATCGCTTGACGTCGTCTGATGTGTATTTGCAGAAGACGGCGACGACGTTCGATGTGTCGTTGTGGGGTTTTTTCATGCCGTTGCGGGTGGGTGCGGTGTTGGTGTTGGCGTCGGCTGATGGTCATCGGGATCCGGGGTATTTGGCGTCGGTGATTGATGATCAGGGTGTGTCGGTGACGGATTTTGTTCCGACGATGTTGTCGACGTTTTCGTCGTTGGTGGATCCGGGGTTGTTGGGTTCGTTGCGTGATGTGTTGGTGATCGGTGAGGCGTTGCCGGTGGAGGCGGTGCGTGAGTTCGGGTTGGTGTCGTCGGCGCGGTTGCATAATTTGTATGGTCCGACTGAGGCTGCGGTGTCGTTTACGTTTGCGGATGTGACGGCTGCTGGGTCGGGGTCGGTGGTGTCGATTGGTGTGCCGGAGTGGAATTGCCGGGTGTTTGTGTTGGATTCGCGTTTGCGGCCGGTTGCGGTGGGTGTTGCGGGTGAGTTGTATTTGTCGGGTGTGCAGTTGGCTCGGGGGTATGTGGGTCGTCCGGATTTGAGTGCGGATCGGTTTGTGGCGTCGCCGTTCGGTTCGGGTGAGCGGATGTATCGGACGGGTGACCTTGTGAGGTGGTCGTCTGAGGGGGATCTGGAGTACATCGGTCGTACTGATTTTCAGGTGAAGTTCCGTGGTCAGCGGATCGAGTTGGGGGAGATCGAGGCGGCGTTGACGGCGCATGGGTCGGTGTTGTCGGCTGCGGTGGTGGTGCGTGGGTCGGTGATGGGTGATCAGTTGGTGGGGTATGTGGTGCCGGCGGTGGGGTCGGTTGTGGATGTGTCGGTGTTGCGGGGGTTTGTGGGGGAGCGGGTTCCGGGTTATATGGTTCCGGCTGCTGTGGTGGTGTTGGATGCGTTTCCGCTTAATTCGTCGGGGAAGTTGGATCGGGCGTTGTTGCCGGAGCCGGTGTTCGAGGCTCGGGTGTTTCGGGCTCCGGTGTCGTCGGTGGAGTTGGTGGTGGCGTCGGCGTTTGTGGGTGTGTTGGGTGTTGATCGGGTGGGGTTGGATGATGATTTCTTCGAGTTGGGTGGCAACTCCCTCATCGCGACTCGGGTTGTCATGCGGATCGCCGAAGAACTCGAGACGGCCGTACCGGTTCGCCTTCTGTTCGAAGCGTCCACCGTTCAGGAACTCGCCGCACGTCTCGAATCGCACGTCGGCGAAGGAAGCCGCCTTGCGCTGACAGCTCAGGATCGTCCGGAAGAGATTCCGCTTTCTCTTGCGCAGCAACGTATGTGGTTCCTCAACCGGTTCGACGGCTCCGCCGGTGCCTACAACATGCCGTTTGCTCTGCGACTGAGCGGCGAACTCGATCTGGGGGCGATGCGTGCGGCTATCGGCGACGTCGTTGCCCGTCACGAAACCCTGCGCACTGTGTATCCGGAAACCGATTCGGGACCGGTCCAGGTCATCGAACCGGTAGGACATACGCCGGTGCAATTGGACGTCGAAAGCGTCACGGAAGCCGAGATTGTCGGCAAGCTGGTCGAATTGGCGTCGACGAGGTTCGACGTGACGGCCGAAATCCCGCTGCGGATTCGGTTGTTCCAGGTAGCCGAGAACGAGTACGTTCTCGCCGTCGTGGTGCACCACATCGCCGCGGACGGCTCCTCGACTACTCCGTTCGCCCGCGACCTCGTCATGGCCTACGCGGCACGGGCGCAGGGAACGGCGCCGGGTTGGGCTCCGCTGGATGTTCAGTACGCCGATTACAGCCTGTGGCAGCGCGAGGTGCTGGGCAGCGAGGACGACCCGGAATCCGTGTCGTCCGAGCAGATCGCCTACTGGAGCCAGGCTTTGGCCGGGTTGCCGGACCAGTTGGACCTGCCGACGGACCGTCTGCGTCCCGCCGCGCAGTCGTACCGTGGGGGTTACCTCCACTTCGAGATCGACGCAGCAGTGCATCAGGGTCTGTCGGCGCTGGCCCGTGAGCACGGAACCACCCTGTTCATGGTCACGCACGCAGCGTTTGCGGTCCTGCTGGCGCGCCTGTCCGGAACCGACGACATCGCCGTGGGCACCCCGATCGCGGGCCGCGGCGAGCGTGCGCTCGACGATCTGATCGGCATGTTCGTCAATACCCTGGTATTCCGGACACACGTCGACGGCGCAGACCGCTTCACGGAACTGCTTGCCCGCGTGCGAGAGAACGATCTGCAGGCCTTCGCGCATGCCGACGTTCCGTTCGAGCGACTGGTCGAGGTTCTCAACCCCGCCCGTTCGACTGCTCGTCACCCGCTCTACCAGGTGGGCTTCCTCTTCCAGAACATGGAACAGGCAAGCCTGGAACTGCCTGGCCTCACGGTCAAGGGCTTGGAGATCGACAACGGCGTCGCTCAGTTCGATCTGCAGTTGATCGTCGGTGACAACTACGACGAGCGTGGCGTTGCCTCCGGCATCTCGGCCGTATTCAGCTACGCCCATGACCTTTTCGACGAGTCGACGGTCCAGTCCTTTGCTGATCGGTTCAACACCGTTCTGGCTGCAGTTGTTGCCGATCCGTCGATCGTGGTCGGCGACATCGACGTGCTCGATCCGCATGAGTCGAATCAGGTTCTGCAGGAATGGAATGCAACGGAGCATGTACTCGACTCCGACGCGACCCTGGTCGATCTGTTCGATCAGCAGGTTGCCGCGCACGGTGATTCCGTCGCGTTGGTCCACGGACTCGAATCGCTGACGTATTCCGAGTTCGACGACAAGGTCAACCGGCTCGCCCGTCACCTGATCGAACTGGGTGTCGGTCCGGAATCGTTGGTGGCGTTGGGAATGCGACGCTCCATCGATCTGGTGATCGGCATGTACGCCGTTGCCAAGGCCGGCGGCGGTTACGTTCCGATCGATCCGGATCATCCGGCCGATCGCACCGGTTATGTCCTCGAGATGGCCGCGCCGGTGTGCGTGCTCAGCACCGAGAACGACGCGCCGTCGCTCGTGGGGATCGACAACGTTCTGGTCATCGACACCCTCGATCTGTCGGGCGTCTCCGGAGCGCCTGTACACGGCGACGAGCGGATCGCACCGCTTCGTTCGGCGAATACCGCGTACGTGATCTTCACGTCGGGATCGACCGGCAAGCCGAAGGGTGTGGCGCTGTCCCACGCCGCGATCGTCAATCAGCTTCTGTGGAAGCGTGATCGCTACGGTCTCGACCAGACCGATGCAATGTTGCTCAAGACCGCAGCAACATTCGACCTCTCGGTCTGGGAGTTCTGGTCCGCGTTGACATCCGGGTCCCGCCTGGTCATCGCCGACCCGGACGGCCACAAGGACGCCGAGTACATGCTGGCGCTCATTGCCCAGGAGAAGGTGACGACGCTGCACGCGGTGCCGTCCATGCTCTCGATGCTGACGGCCGCGGCAGACGGCACTCTTCCGCAGTCGCTTGAGCGCGTCCTTGCCATCGGTGAGGCCTTGCCCGCGGCAACGGCGGCAGAGTTCCGCAAAATGTCCGACGCGGCACTCGTCAATCTGTACGGTCCGACCGAGGCTGCGGTGTCAGTGACCGCGCACGATGTGGACGAGAGCGATACCTCGTCGGTCTCGATCGGTGCCCCGGAATGGAATTCGCAGGTCTACGTGCTCGACGAGCGACTGCATCCCGTTCCGGTCGGAGTGACCGGTGAGCTGTATCTTGCCGGAACCCAGCTGGCTCGTGGTTATCACGGGCGGGCCGACCTGACGTCGGAACGCTTTGTCGCCAACATCTTCGGAGAACCGGGCACACGTCTGTACCGCACCGGCGACCTTGTTGTCTGGCGCAGTGGCGGTGAACTCGAGTACGTCGATCGTGCCGACTTCCAGGTGAAGATCCGCGGCTACCGCATCGAACTCGGTGAGATCGAAGCTGTTATCAGAGCTGCTGAGTCCGTGGACGCAGCGGTTGTCGTCGCGAAAACCGATCCGCGACTGGGGGATCGACTGGTCGGGTACCTCGTTCCGCAGGCCGGGGCCACCGTCGACGTCGACAGCGTGAAGGCGGAACTCGTCCGCGAGTTGCCGAGTTACATGGTGCCGTCGGCGTTGATGGTGCTGAGCGAATTGCCGCTCAACATCAACGGCAAGATCGATCGAAAGGCGCTGCCGGAACCCGAATTCGAGGCAACGGAGTTCCGTGCCCCGAGCAATCCGGTCGAAGAGATCGTGGCCTCGGTGTTTGCCGAAGTCCTGGGCGTTCCACGAGTCGGGTTGGACGACGACTTCTTCGATCTCGGCGGAAACTCGCTGATCGCCACACAGGTCGTGGCCAGGTTGGGTCAGGCACTTGACGCCCAGATTCCGGTGCGGATCATCTTCGAAGCGTCGACTGTCGGACTGCTGGCGTCGCGGGTGCTCGAACATGCCGGTTCAGGTTCGCGGGCACAGTTGGTGGCGCAGGAACGGCCGTCGCAGATTCCGTTGTCGCTCGCTCAGCAGCGGATGTGGGTTCTCAACCAGATCGACCGCAGGTCTGCCGCGTACAACATCCCGGTCGCGATCCGGATGTCCGGCGATCTCGACGTCGCAGCATTGCAGTCGGCCGTCTCCGACCTTGTTGCTCGCCACGAGATCCTGCGGACGTTCTATCCCGATCTCGGGGACGGCCCGACGCAGTCGATTCAGTCCAAGTCGGCAGCCGTTGTCGACATGGCCGTGCTGTATGTCGGCGAAGACACGATTGGGGCCGAGGTCGCGAAGGTCGTCGGTCAGGGCTTCGACGTCACTGCCGGTGTTCCGCTGCGCGTTCGCCTTTTCCAGATCACGCCCACCGAGCATGTCCTGATCGTCGTGGTCCACCACATCAGCGGCGACGCGTTCTCGATGGCACCGATGATCAGGGACACGATGGTCGCGTACACGGCGCGTACCGGGGGAGCGGCACCCGAATGGGCTCCGCTCGAAGTCCAGTACGCGGATTACACGTTATGGCAGCGCGACGTTCTGGGTTCCGAGGGCGATCCGGACAGTGAACTGTCGACGCAGCTTGCCTACTGGACGCAGGAACTCGCCGGCGTTCCCGAACTTCTGGAACTGCCGACGGACCGTCCTCGTCCGCCGACGCAGTCGATGAAGGGCGCGGACTTCCTGTTCACGCTCGGCGCGGATTCCACGCGTCGAATTGCGGAAATCGCGCGCGAGCAGAACTCGACAGTGTTCATGGTCGTGCACGCCGCGTTCTCGGTGCTGCTGTCCAAGCTCAGTGGCTCGAACGACATCGCGATCGGTACACCGGTGGCGGGCCGCGGCGAGCGAGTCCTCGACGACCTGGTCGGTATGTTCGTCAACACGCTGGTGTTGCGCACGCAGGTGAAACCGGCAACCACGTTTGTCGACCTGCTGCAGCAGGTGAAGGAGAAGGACCTCGCGGCGTTCGGAAACGCAGACGTGCCCTTCGAGCGTCTGGTCGAGCAGGTCGGCCGTGAGCGCTCACAGGCATACTCACCGCTGTTCCAGGTGATGCTCACGTTCCAGAACATGGCACTTGGCACGTTTGCGCTGCCAGGGCTCGAACTGTCGGCGGTGGACGACGGATTCGACTCGGCGATGTTCGACCTGCAGCTCACCGGTATCGAGGAGTTCGACGAGCACGGAGCGCTGTCCGATATCCGGATGCGATTCACCTATGCAACCGATCTGTACGACGCCGCAACCATGGAACTGTTCGCAGCCAGGTTGCGGGCCGTGGTTGACGCCGTTGCCGCAGATCCGACGGTGGTTCTGCGGACCATCGACATCGTGACGGACTTCGAACGCGCGCTGATCGAGGCAGCCGAGCCGAAAACGGCCGCGGACCTTCCGGACCTCGCAGCAGCGGCCGCCGCAGCAGATCCGACGGCGGTTGCCTTCACACACGGCGACACCGTGGTGACCTTCACACAGCTGGCCGAAAAACTGGCTGTGATGAAGCAGACGATGGGTGCGGCGCTCACTGCCGATGCGTTGGTCTCGGTTTCGCTGAACGGTCTGGTTCCGGGCATTCTTCCGGCACTGGGCGCCGACGGTATTACCTCGCTCGTCGAGTCTTTGATAACTGACGCGCAGGCCACGCTGGGGAAGGGTTCCGGTACGGACGGGTAATATGCAGTATTTGCCCCATGGGCGTTGATCTGTACGACCAGTCGTGCGTTGGATCTGCGCCGTGCTGTCGTCAGTTGGAGGAAGTGTTGATGTCCGTCGGTATGCCGGGACCACAGTCGCTGACGATCGAAGACCTGCCGAGATTGATCGCTGCAGTAGCCGAGGCGGAGCCCGACCGGACAGCGCTTGTTCATGCAGACGCCGAGGTGACCTACGAACGGTTGCACTCGGAACTGACCACACTCGACTCCGCGATGGGTGGTGCGCTCGGCCCGGACGCACTCGTACCCGTCGTGATCTCCACGCTGCTGCCGGAGTTGCTCGCCACACGAGAGGGTGGCCTCGAATCCGTCGTCGGTGCGCTCATCGCCGACGCGACTTCCGTCGTTGCTTTCGAGGCTCCGTCGGTCGTCGAGTCGACTCTCGTAAGTCTGTTCGAGGAGCAGGTCGCGCGTACCCCCGATGCCGTCGCCCTTCGTTTCGGCTCCACGGCGTCGACATACGCGGAATTCGATGGCCGGGTCAATCAGCTCGCCCG
Source organism: Rhodococcus sp. YL-1 (assembly GCF_001942025.1). Classification (NCBI taxonomy): domain Bacteria; kingdom Bacillati; phylum Actinomycetota; class Actinomycetes; order Mycobacteriales; family Nocardiaceae; genus Rhodococcus; species Rhodococcus sp. YL-1. The sequence continues at coordinate 1,959,913 of NZ_CP017299.1, forward strand.
CGAGCTCGTCGCCCGTGGCGTCGGACCGGACACACTCGTCGGCCTGGGTATCCGTCGGTCCGTCGAACTGCTGGTTGCGATGTACGCGATCGTCAAGGCCGGTGGTGCGTACGTACCACTCGATCCCGACCATCCCGCTGAGCGTCTGGCGTATGTGATCGACGTCGCCGCGCCCGTCCTCGTGCTGACGACGTCAGTGGACGCGGTCGGCATTCCCGAAAACGTCGATGTACTGCGGATCGATGACATCGATGTCTCGGCGCACTCAGGCGCGCCGCTTGCCGACGGTGACCGGCTGTCACCGCTGCGCACCGACAATCTTGCGTACGTGATCTTCACGTCGGGTTCGACCGGCAGGCCCAAGGGCGTCGGTGTGTCACACGAGGCAATCGTCGCCAACCTCCGATGGAGGCAGAGCGAATATCCCTTCACCGACGAAGACGTCATCCTGCAGAAGACGCCGTTTACGTTCGACGTATCAGTGTGGGAGTTCTTCTGGCCGTTGCAGGTCGGCGCTTGCCTCGTGATCGCGAAGCCGGACGGGCATCGTGATCCGGCCTACGTCGCAGCGACGATGATCGAGTACGGCGTCACCGTTGTACATTTTGTCCCCTCGATGCTCGCGGTCTTCGTCGCTGAACCGCGCGCTTCCGAGATCACCTCGCTACGTTACGTTTTTGCCTCGGGTGAAGCGCTTCCCGCCCAGACCGCCGCGCGGCTGCGCGACGTCAGCACCGCGGAACTGCACAATCTGTACGGACCGACCGAGGCAGCCGTCGACGTCACGTACTACGCAACCGGACCGCAGGACGAGGTCTCCATTCCGATCGGCCGTGCTGTCGCCGAAACAGAGCTACTCGTCCTCGACGACGCACTGCGTCCAGTACCTCCCGGCGTCCCCGGCGAGCTTTACCTCGCGGGGGTCCAGCTGGCCAGAGGGTATGTCTCCCGCCCCGATCTGACGGCGGATCGGTTCGTCGCGCATTCCACCTCGGACGGCGAGCGCATGTACCGAACCGGCGACCTGGTCCGATGGCGCGGTGCCGGCGCCGACCGCCTGCTCGAGTACCTCGGCCGCACCGACTTCCAGGTGAAGCTGCGGGGACTGCGCATCGAACTCGGCGAAATCGAATCAGCGCTACTCGACAACGATGCAATCGCACAGGCGGCCGTTCTCGTCCACTCCGATGCGGCTTTGGGCGACAATCTGGTGGCATACGTGGTTCCCGCATCGGGAGTTGTGCTCGACACCGACGCTCTTGCACGTGAATTGGGTGGACGCCTGCCGGACTACATGGTGCCGTCGCTGTTTGTCGAACTCGAGGCGTTTCCGCTCAATGCCAGTGGCAAGCTGGACCGCAAGGCGCTGCCGGCGCCCGAGTTCACAGCGCAGGTTGTCGAATACCGCGCACCGAGCACCCCGGTCGAGAAGACGTTGATAGCGATCTTTGCCGACTTGCTCGGCCGCGACGATCTCGGCATAGACGACGGGTTCTTCGACCTCGGGGGCAATTCACTGCTCGCGACGCGAGTGGTGGCGCGCGCGAACGCCGAACTCGGCGTGGAACTCGACATGCGAGCTTTCTTCGATGCTCCGACGGTATCCGAATTAGCTTCTCTCGTAGGCGATTCTGCTGGCCGCGGTACGAAGGCTCCTCTCGTTGCACAGGAACGTCCCGACCGGATCCCGCTTTCGCTTGCGCAGCAGCGTATGTGGTTCCTCAACCGCTTCGACTCGACCTCGGCAGTCGATCACATCCCAGTCGTTCTCCGGCTGACCGGAATGCTCGATGCCGCTGCGCTCCGTTCGGCGATCGATGATCTCGTCGAGCGGCACGAGAGCCTGCGTACTGTGTACCCGGAGGTCGACGGCGTCGGCTACCAGCAGATCTTGACCGTCTCCGACGTGGAGCTCGATCTGTCGCCGGTCGCTGTGGCCGAATCCGAGATCACCGAGCGTGTCATCACGGAGATCACCGGGGGATTCGACGTCACCTCACAGGTGCCGTTGCGGGTCAAGCTCTTCCAGGTGGCCGCGTCGGAATACGTCCTTGTATTCGTCGTCCACCACATCAGTGGTGACGGCTTCTCGATGGGCCCCTTGGTGCGCGACGTCGTGACCGCTTACGCGAGTCGGGCGGCTGGCAGCGCACCCGAATTCACGCCGCTGGACGTGCAATATGCAGACTTCTCGATCTGGCAGCGAACAGTCCTCGGCAGCGAGCACGACGCGGAATCGGTGATATCGCGCCAGATCGATTACTGGACACAGCAGCTCGACGGGCTCCCCGAGCGGCTAGACCTGCCGATGGATCGACCCCGCCCGCCCGTCGCGAGTTATCGCGGAGCGTCGCACACGATGACTATCGGTGCGGACGTACTCGCGCGCCTCGAGTCGATTGCGCAGGCGAACAAGGCCACGGTGTTCATGGTATTGCACAGCGCAATCGCCGTGCTGTTGGCGCGTTTGTCCGGAACCACTGACATCGCGATCGGCACCCCGGTGGCGGGTCGTGGCGATCGCGCACTCGACGACGTCATCGGCATGTTCGTCAACACCCTGGTGCTGCGTACCGAGATCAATCCGGCAAGTACATTCGACGAGCTGGTGAACCAGGCACGGATTGCAGACCTCGATGCATTCGGTAACGCTGACGTCCCGTTCGAGCGCCTGGTAGAGGTGCTCGACCCGGCACGCTCGCAGGCACACAATCCGCTGTTCCAGGTGATGCTCGCGTTCCAGAATCTCGGCCAGAAAACACAAAGTGGCGCAACGCTCGGCGGCCTCGAGGTAAGCGGTTTCGAGCTCGAGTCCGCAGTCGCCAAGTTCGACCTCCAGTTCACGGTGTGGGAAGACATCGAGGTCGGCGGGCTGTCAGTCGTCATCGATTATGCGCGTGACCTTTTCGATGCCTCGACCATCGAGACGTTCGGTTCCAGGCTGTCCGTATTGCTCGGTGCGGTCGCTGCCGATCCGGCCGTTCTCGTCGGCGAGATCGATCTGTTCGGCGCCGGCGAGGCAGCCCGCGTGCTCGACTGGTCGGTGGGGCAGCGTGTGTCGATCGGCGACAGATCGCCACTTGCACTCTTTGCCCGGCATGTCAGTCGCGACCGGTCGACGGTTGCAGTCGTGGCCGATGATCGGACCCTCACCTACGGGGAACTCGATGCGCGGTCGTCGGTGCTCTCTCAGGACTTGCTCGCTGCGGGTGTGGGAGCGGACGACGTGGTTGCGCTGGTGCTGCCCAGGTCGTGGCAGTGGGTAGTGGCAATGCTCGCGGTGTGGAAGACCGGCGCCGGTTACACACCAATCGATCCCACGTTGCCGACCGAGCGCGTGAATACATTGCTCGAAGACACCAGTGCCCGCGTGGTGATCGCGTCCGGCGGCGTCCAGACGGCGCTCCCGGTGCTGCGGGTCGAGAGCACTGATGGGGCGGAATCCGGCGATTCTGTTCCGGAATGGGTGGACCATTGGCGTGAGCGGGGCGCAGGTGAGCGCGTGGGATACGTCATCTCGACCTCTGGTTCGACGGGTCGGCCCAAGCCCACGGTCGTACCGATGGCGGGCATCGAGAATACGACAGCCTGGTACCGATCCGAACTTCCGGACGCCGCTGGTGTGGTCGTTGCGTCGTCACCGAGTTTCGATCTCACGCAGAAGAATGTGTGGGGACCGCTTACCAGCGGTGGCAGTGTTCACGTCGCCGCAGCGGGGTTCGACCCCGCCGAGATCCTTCGCGCCGTCTCCGACGACGACGTCCAGGTCGCGAACATGTCGCCGAGTGCATTTGATGCACTGGTCGATGCCGACGTGGACGGCGTCCTCGAATCACTCGACGTCGTGTTCCTCGGTGGTGAGCCCATTCAGGTTGGTCGGCTCAAAGATCTGATGGCCGCCGGTGTGCGCGTCGTCAACAGTTACGGCCCCACTGAGGCCTCCGACGTAGTGTCCTTCCAGGAGGCGGCACCGGGAGACGTCAACGGAGTCCCCATCGGGATTCCGATTCCGAATATCGAACTCTACGTGCTGGATTCGCGCCTGCAGCTGGTCCCGGCCGGAGTGGTCGGTGAGCTTTACGTGGGAGGTGTGGGAGTCAGCCGCGGATACGGCGGACGCTTCGACCTTACTGCCGAGAGGTTCGTGGCGAATCCGTTCGGGTCGGCAGGCTCGCGGCTGTACCGTACCGGAGACCAGGTCCGGTGGAACGGTTCGGGAGAGCTGGACTATCTGGGCCGCACCGACTTCCAGGTCAAAATCCGTGGACTCCGAATCGAACTCGGCGAGATCGAAGGGGCCCTGGTGGCACTCGATTCGGTATCGGCTGCTGTCGTGGTGGTACACAAGGACAGCCTGGTCGGAGACCGCCTGGTGGCTTATCTGGTACCAGCACACGGGGCCGACGTCGACATCGCGGCGATACGTTCGACCGTCGCGGCGCGTCTGCCTGACTACATGGTGCCGTCTGCGTTCGTGGCGATCGAGACGGTTCCATTGAACGCCAACGGAAAGGTCGATCGGCGGGCCCTGCCCGAGCCGACGTTCGCGACACTGTCATACCGCGCTCCGACCACTGTGGTCGAAGAAACTGTGGCCCAGATCTTTTCGGATGTTCTGGGTGTAGCTCAGGTCGGTCTCGACGACGACTTCTTCGAACTCGGCGGCAACTCGTTGATTGCCACGCGAGTTGTCTCACGGCTCGGTCAGTCCTTGGACACCGTAGTGCCGGTACGACTGCTGTTCGACGTGTCGACGGTCGAGGCCCTGGCCGCACGACTGAGCACTCACACCGGCGACGCGGGGCGGATGCCTCTCGTCCCACAGGAGCGTCCCGAGCGAGTCCCGCTGTCGTTGGCGCAGCAGCGAATGTGGTTCCTCAACCGGTTCGAGCCGGAATCCGGGGTCGACAACATTCCGGTCGCCGTGCGGTTGACCGGTCCGTTGAACACGGCGGCTCTGGCGGGGGCCGTGCGGGACCTGATCGACCGTCACGAAAGCCTACGCACGATCTATCCCGAAATCGACGGCGTCGGTTACCAGCAGGTTCTCGGTTCGGCGGCAGTCTATCTCGATCTGTCACCGGTTCGAGTTCCGGCCGAGACTGTGGAACTCCGTGTGCGGGAGCTGATCCAGCCCGGATTCGACGTCACGGTCGAGATCCCTCTCCGTACCGCGCTCTTCCAACTTGCCGACGATGAGTACGTGCTTGTCTTCGTCGTCCATCACATCAGCGGAGACGGTTTCTCGATGGTGCCGTTGGTACGTGACGTGGTGACAGCGTATGCGGCGCGATCGCACGGGCGTGCGCCGTCCTGGTCGCCGCTGGCTGTCCAGTTCGTCGACTACACCCTGTGGCAGCGTGAGGTGCTCGGCAGCGAGGACGATCCGCACTCGATCATCTCGGGCCAGGTCAACTACTGGAAGAGCCGGCTCGCGGGAATCCCGGATCAGCTGGACCTGCCGACCGATCGGCCACGTCCAGCCGTAGCAACGAACGGTGGTGCAGAGTACCAATTTGCCATCGAGCAGGGCGTCGTCGATTCCCTCGACCGAATTGCGCGTGAGCATCAGGCTTCGCGATTCATGGTCGTGCACAGTGCATTCGCCGTGATGCTGGCGCGCCTGTCCGGCACCTCCGACATCGTGATCGGTACTCCGGTCGCGGGGCGTGGTGAGCAGGAACTCGACGATGTGATCGGAATGTTCGTCAACACACTCGTGTTGCGGACGAACGTCGATCTGTCGCTGTCGTTCACGGAATTGCTTCGCAGCACGCGTGAGTCGGACCTGCAAGCGTTCGCGCATGCCGACGTGCCGTTCGAGCGCCTCGTCGAAATCATCAACCCGGAACGATCGCAGTCACGCAATCCGCTGTTCCAGGTCATGCTCACGTTCCAGAACGTCGCCCAGGGCAGCGACGAATCGGCCGACATCGACGGCGTCACGGTATCGGCCCTCGACGTCGATGCGTCCGTGGCGAAATTCGATCTGCAATTGACGATCACCGAGCATGACGGTGAACTCCGTGGACTCTTCACTTACGCAACGGATCTGTTCGACCGTAAGACGGTGGCCTCCTTCGTCCAGTATCTGACCGCGACTCTCTCGGCGGTCGCGGCTGCCCCCGCTGGGCCGGTCGGGGACGTCGACGTCGTCGGCGACTCCGATCTGGGGCTGGTCGTCGAGCGCTGGAACAGCACCGGTCACGATGTTCGCGATGTGACGCTGGTGGATCTGTTCGATGAACAGGTCGTCCGCTCTCCCCATTCGATCGCGCTGACCTTCGATGGGCATCAGCTGACGTATCTCGAATTCGACCGGCGGGTCAATCAACTCGCCCGCAAACTCGTGTCGGAAGGCGTCGGCCCGGATACCCTGGTCGGCTTGGCCATTCGCCGAAGCTTCGATTTGCTGGTGGCGATGTACGCGGTAGTCAAGGCCGGCGGCGGCTATCTGCCCATCGACCCCGATCAGCCCGTCGAGCGCAACGAATACGTCGTGTCGACTGCAGCTCCGATCTGTGTGTTGACCACAGAGAGAGATGGATTCGACGCTGAGGGAGTGCTGGTAGTCAGGATCGATACCGTAGACCTGTCCGGTTGTTCCGACGCACCGGTCACCGACGCGGACCGCCTCGGCCCGCTGCGAGGGGAGAACACGGCGTACGTGATCTTCACCTCCGGGTCGACGGGCAAACCGAAGGGCGTTGCGGTGTCACACCGCGCGATCGTCAACCGGCTGATCTGGATGCAGGCCGAGTACAGCCTCCTCGGCGACGACGTGGTCCTCCAGAAGACTCCCTTTACCTTCGATGTCTCCGTGTGGGAGTTCTTCTGGCCGTTGCAAGTCGGAGCTCGACTTGCGATCGCTGCCGTCGACGGCCACCGAGATCCGGCCTATCTGGCCGCGCTGATCGCGTCCGAACGAGTGACCACCATTCACTTCGTGCCGTCGATGTTGGAAGTGTTCCTCGCGGATACGGTTGTCACGAGGTCTTCTACCCTTACCCGAGTCTTCGCCTCGGGTGAGGCGCTCGCCCCGCAGGTGGCCGCGCAGTTCCGGACGGTTCTTCCCGGAACTGAACTGCACAATCTGTACGGACCGACGGAGGCCGCGGTCGACGTCACCTTCCATGAGGTGACGGACGCCGACACCACCACCATGCCGATCGGCGCGCCGGTCTGGAACACACGCGTTCTGGTACTCGACTCACGACTGCATCCGGTGCCCGTCGGGGTCGCGGGCGAGCTCTACCTCGCGGGAGTGCAGTTGGCCCGGGGGTACGTGGCTCGGCCGGACCTCACCGCGGACCGGTTTGTCGCCGATCCGTTCGGACCTGCCGGCTCACGCCTGTATCGGACCGGAGACCTGGTGCGATGGAATGCGTCGGGTGAGTTGGTATACATCGGACGTACCGACTTTCAGGTCAAGCTACGCGGACTACGCATCGAGCTGGGGGAGATCGAGTCGATCCTGCGTGATCATCCGTCGGTCGGTTCGGTGGTGGTTGCCGTCCGGAACGATCAACTGGTCGCGTACCTGACGGCGGCCGGTGAGTCTCTGATCGATTGGCTGGAACTGGAATCGATACTGGGGAAACATCTTCCGTCATACATGGTGCCCACGGCACATGTTGTTCTGGACGAACTGCCGCTCAACGCCTCGGGAAAACTCGACCGGAAGCAACTGCGCGATCCTGAGGTCGAGATCGCGGTCTTCCGGGAACCCGAATCTGTGGTCGAGGTCGAAGTTGCGCGTATTTTCGCCGACCTCCTCGGTATCGGGCAGGTCGGCTTGGACGACGACTTCTTTGCGCTGGGCGGTAATTCACTGATCGCGACGCAGATCGTCGCTCGACTCGGGCATGCACTCGACACCACTGTGCCGGTCCGCATCCTGTTCGATGCATCGACAGTGGAGTCGCTCGCGGCGCGAATCGACGTGCTCGTGGGGCGGGGCGGCCGTCCGCCGCTCGAACCACAGGAGCGCCCTGAGTTGGTTCCGCTGTCGATCGCGCAGCAGCGCATGTGGTTCCTGAACCGATTCGATTCGGCGTCCGGAGTGGACAACATTCCGATCGCGATCCGGTTGACGGGGGATCTCGACATCGAGGCCATGCAGGCAGCTCTTCGTGATCTGTTCGAGCGACATGAGATTCTCAGGACCACATATCCGGAAGTCGACGGTGTCGGATACCAGCGAGTCCTCGACACCGCGGATGCACTGCCTGATCTGTCGCCAGTACGTATCCACGAGTCCGTCGTCACCGACCGGGTGGCGGAATACGTACTCGCCGGATTCGATGTCACTGCAGACGTGCCGGTCCGGGCACGTTTGTTCGATCTTGCCGACTCGCAATACGTTCTGGTGTTCGCCATCCATCACATCAGCGGTGACGGCTTTTCGATGGGGCCGCTGGTCCGGGACGTCGTCTCGGCGTACGCCGCGAGGTCGCAGGGAATCGCTCCGACGTGGAAGCCGCTACCGATCCAATTCGCGGACTTCGCGCTGTGGCAGCGCCGGGTACTCGGTGTCGAGTCCGATCAGGGATCGTTGATCTCGAAACAGATGGAATACTGGAAGTCGCAACTGGACGGATTGCCCGTCGAACTGACCCTGCCGTCGGATCGGCCGCGTCCGCGAGTCGCTTCACACTCCGGTGCCGAGTACTGCTTCGATATCGAAGCGGCCATGCACGAATCATTGAATCATGTTGCGCGAGAACATAATGTGTCACTCTTCATGGTTCTGCACAGTGCGCTGGCCGTCCTGCTGGCGAAGCTGTCCGGCACCGCCGACATTGTGATCGGTACACCAGCGGCCGGACGAGGTGAACAGGCTCTCGATGATCTGATCGGCATGTTCGTCAACACTTTGGTCCTGCGGACCGAGGTCGACCCGGGCGAGTCGTTCACTGCACTCCTGTCGAAGGTACGGGACACCGATTTGGCCGGTTTCGAGAACGCTGACGTTCCGTTCGAGCGTCTGGTGGAAGCACTGGACCCCGAACGGTCGCAGGCGCGTAATCCGCTTTTCCAGGTGGGCTTTTCGTTCCAGAATCTCGGTCAGGGTGCGCACGGATCCGTAGAGATTCCGGGCCTGAGCATTTCCGGTGTCGACATTGCGCCGACGTTGGCAAAGTTCGACCTGCAGTTCACGGTCTGGGAGACTCCGGCTCAGGCGGGCGGGCTCACCTTCGCCGTCACCTACGCCACCGATCTCTACGACGAATCGACGATTGCAGGCCTCGAGTCACGACTGAACGCCGTGCTGACATCCGTCGTCGCCAATTCGTCAAATGCAGTCGGCGACATCGACATTCTCGGCGAGGACGAACGCCGGACGATACTCGAAGGGTGGGCCACGCCCGGGGCGGTCGTCGACGACTCGACCACTCTGGCCGGACTGTTCGATGCACAGGTGACCCGATCACCGAACGAGATTGCGGTGGTCTTCGGAGACGAGCGATTGACGTATCGGGACATCGATTCCCGCGCAAACTGTCTGGCCCGCACGCTGATCGATTCGGGAGTCGGATCCGAGGACCTGGTAGCGGTCCTCTTGCCGCGATCGGTCGATCTGGTCGTGGCGCTGCTCGCCGTCGTCAAGTCTGGTGCCGCGTATCTGCCGATCGATCCGAGCTATCCGGATGAGCGGATCGCATATACCCTTGCCGACGCGTCTCCGGTGTGTGCGATCGTCGCTCCGGATTCGCTGCGGGAACTGCCCTGCCCTTCTGTCTCGCCCCGGGACGCCGCTGCCGACTCCCGCCCCGTGACCGACGCAGACCGCGTGCGGCCTTTGCGTTCGAGAGACCTGGCGTACGTCATCTACACATCAGGATCTACCGGCCGCCCCAAAGGTGTTGCGGTCACTCATCGGAACGTTGTGGAGTTGTTCGCCAACGCGCAGACGGAATTCGCATTCGATTCCTCGGATGTGTGGACTTTGTTCCACAGCTACGCATTCGACTTCTCGGTGTGGGAGCTGTGGGGTCCGCTCATTCACGGCGGTGTACTCGTGGTCGTCGACTTCGAGACGTCGCGTTCGCCAGACCAGTTCAGACAATTGCTGACCACCGAGGGCGTCACGGTGCTCAATCAGACTCCGTCGGCTTTCTACCAGCTTGCGGAGGCAGACCGTGTTTCCGGAGGATCGGACGGTACCGCGTCGGATCTTGCGCTCCGGTACGTGATCTTCGGTGGCGAGGCACTCGATCTCGCACAGCTGACCCGGTGGTACGACCGTCATCCCGACGACTCGCCGCAACTGGTCAACATGTACGGAATCACCGAGACCACGGTGCACGTCTCTTATCTCCCGCTCGATCGTGCGAGCGCGGAGACCACGACGGCGTCGTTGATAGGTCGACCACTCGACGGCCTTCGGGTGTACGTACTCGACGACCGTTTGCAGCCCGCTGCGATCGGCACGGCCGGCGAGATCTACGTCGCCGGCGGACAACTGGCACGCGGGTATCTGGGGCAGAGCGGATTGACGTCCGGGCGGTTCGTCGCGAATCCGTTTGCATCGCACGGCGAGTCGATGTACCGAAGCGGTGATGTGGCGCGCTGGAACCGCGCCGGCCAGCTCGAATACCTGGGGCGTTCCGATTCGCAGGTTCAGCTTCGAGGTTTCCGGATCGAACTCGGCGAGGTCGAAACGGCCCTGCTCCGAGTCGGTGGTGTCGCCCGTGCCGTGGCCGTCGTCCGCAAGGACGCAGATCTGGGCGATCGGCTCATCGCGTACGTCGTGCCCGAAGCCGGTTCGGACCTCGACGCGAGCACGGTCAGCACAAGTGCGGCCGACTTCCTCACCGGCTACATGGTTCCCGACGCGACAGTGTTGTTGGACGCCTTGCCCCTCACGGTGAACGGGAAGCTCGACTCCGCTCGGCTGCCTGCACCCGTCTTCGCTTCCGCCGAATATCGAGCGCCGGTGTCCGACACCGAGAAGGCCGTGGCGACGGTATTCGCCGAATTGCTGGAGGTTCCTCAGGTCGGACTCGACGACGAGTTCTTCGAACTCGGTGGTAACTCATTGATCGCGACCCGGGCGGCGGCACGACTGAGCCGATCCCTCGACGCCGTAGTCCCCGTACGGACTCTGTTCGACACCCGGACAGTCGAAGAACTCTCGAGCGCGATCGAAGTCCACGTCGGAACCGGTTCGCGAAAGCAGCTCGTTGCCCAAGATCGCCCCGAGCGCATTCCGCTGTCACTGGCGCAGCAGCGTATGTGGGTGCTCAACCAGATGGACACCGACGCCTCGACCTACAACATCCCGATGGCGCTGCGTCTGGCCGGGCAGTTGGACGTCGACGCGCTGAAATTTGCTCTGCGTGACGTGATCTCGCGCCACGAGTCACTGCGAACGCTTTACCCGTCCGACGGGCTGGGGCCGGTGCAGCGGATCGTCGGCGCCGACCTCGTGCCCATGTTCGGGGAACCGACAGCGGTCCACGACGGCGCGCAGATGTACACGAAGGTCGTCGAATCGACGACCGCCGGATTCGATGTGTCATCGGAGGTTCCGGTACGTACTGATCTTCTCCAGATCGGAGAAGATCAGTACGTGTTCGTACTCGTCGCGCATCACATCGCGGCCGACGGGCAGTCGATGGGGCCACTGGCCCGCGACGTGATGGTGGCCTACGAAGCGCGTACCCGGGGCAGTGCACCGTCGTGGAGCCCACTCCAAGTGCAGTACGCAGACTTCGCGCTGTGGCAACGCGACGTACTGGGATCGGTAGATGACGCGGGAACGATCGCCGCGCGCCAACTCGACTTCTGGCGCACAGCGCTCGACGATCTGCCTACCGATGTCGGCTTGCCGACAGACCGACCGCGTCCCGTGGTGCAGTCCGCCGCAGCGGGGGCAGTCCAGTTCACCGTCGACGCTGATGTCCACTCGCGACTGAGCGACATCGCCCGAGCAAAGAACGCCACGGTGTTCATGACAATCCACGCCGCACTGGCGGTCCTGATCTCGAGGTTGGGTGGAGGCTCCGACTTCGCGATCGGTACCGCTGTCGGCGGCAGGGGCGAGCGCGCCCTCGACGATCTCGTCGGTATGTTCGTCAACACACTCGCGCTTCGCACCACGGTCGATGCCGGTGCACGCTTCGAGGATCTCGTTTCGCATGTGCGCGACGTCGACCTGGCCGCGTTCGGCGAAGCCGATGTTCCTTACGAGGAAATCGTGGAGGCGCTGCCGCCTCGGGCGGGGGGCCTGTTCCAAATCGTCCTGTCGCTGGAACCGACCGCCCAGACCGAGTTTGCATTGGCAGACCTGACCATAGGCGCCGTCGACAGCGGAGTCCTGACCACGAAGTTCGACCTTCAGCTCACCCTGACCACCGCAGCGGACGGCCTCGGACTCTCCGGCCTGTGGCTGTATTCCGAGGACCTGTTCGACAAGACCACGGTCGAGTCGTTCGCACAGCGGTTCGTTCGTGTACTCGAGCAGGTCACCGACGATCCGACCAGGCAGGTCGGCGATCTCGATCTGCTGACCGACATGGAGAAGTCCGAGGTCGCCGACGGCGTTCGCGAAGCCAGCGCAGTCGCGAGCACGACGTTGCTGCCTCAGTTGCTCGCCTCCGTCGTGGAAAGCGACCCGGACGCGCCTGCGGTGGTAACAGACGGCGAGGAGACCGCTTACGCGGCACTCGACGCGAAGTCTTCGCGTCTGGCTCGCCTGCTCATCGAGGAAGGTGCAGGTCCCGGCACTGCGATCTCCATCGGTGGTGGTGTCGATGCCGTGATCGCCTACTGGTCTGTGGTGAAGACCGGCGCAGCCGTTACCGGGGCGCATCCGTCGGATCCGGCAAGCCTGACCCTGTCGAATGACTCCGACACCTCGACGCTGCTCTTGACGTCACCGGAGATCGAGTCTCGGCTGGCGACGATGTCGGATCGTCCGATCAGCTACGTCGATCGCGCCCGGTCGACAATGGCGGACGATCCGGCGATCGTCGACGGTGACCGAGTGCTGACGTACGGCGACCTGTCGAACTCTCTGGCGGAGCTGCGCAAGCGGTATTCCGTCGACTTCGAGTCGAGGTTGGCATTCGCCGGCGCGGTCGGCTCGCCGGAGCACTCGGTCGCAGTCCTCCTGGCGGCGTCAGCCGGAGCGGCTGTCGTCATTCTCGGTGACGACGAGGCAATCGAAGACTCACTTGCTGACGACTGGGTGACGCATGTGGTGCTTCCGGACGAGGTCCGCTCGGCCGTCGACCGAACCGACTTACCCGATCTCGAGTACGTCCTCGCAACGGGCGAACTACTCGGGTGGTGAGATCGGGCTCCGTCGGCGACCGTGCCAGTGGCCGAATTCATAGGTGATCGTGCCGTTGCCCGGATCGGTGTAACCGGCTGTAACAATGGGCGGTAGGGGTTGGATGTGTTGGGGGAACCCACTGATGCAATTGTGGGTTCCCCGGCGTCCAGTCTGGACAGACCGGTAGTGACAGTTCAGAAGTATGACGCGAAGGTGAGTTGCTCGATGCAGCGTTGGGTCTCCGTACACACCGTTCGACCGCAGGTGGCGGTCGTATGAGTACTGACGACGCGACCCGGCGGAAGACATCTCGCGCCGGCAGGAACGAACGACCGGCACGCACCAGGCGCGCGCGGGTGCCATTGCTGCCTCAGTTACTCGCAGCTGCAGTGGACCTCAACCCAGCAGCACCGGCGATCACATTCGGGGGTCAAACCCTCACTTACGCCGAAGTGGACGCGCTGTCCTCGCGTCTGGCTCGGTTGCTCATCAGCCGCGGAATCGGGCCGGAGGACCGGGTGGCGGTGTCGATTCCCCGCTCCGTCGAGTCGGTCTGTGCGGTGTGGGCGGTGGCCAAGACCGGCGCAGCTTTCGTGCCGGTCGATCCCAGCTATCCTGCAGACCGCGTCGAACACATGATCACCGATTCGGCAGCCTCGATAGGGCTGACCACGGCCGCGTACGCTATCGACCGTCCTCGCAGCGTCCAATGGCTGGAAGTGGACGGCGCCGTGTTGACGGCCGAGTTGGCCGGTATCTCCCCGGATCCGGTCTCGTATACCGAACGCGTTCGAACCCTTCGCGTGGATCATCCGGCATACGTGATCTACACCTCGGGGTCGACAGGACGGCCCAAGGGCGTCGTCGTCACCCACGCCGGGCTTTCAGACCTGTGTGCGGAACAGGTCGAACGGTATGCGCTCACGTCTACGTCGCGGACACTGCATTTTGCTTCGCCGAGTTTCGACGCTTCCGTGCTCGAACTGCTGCTCGCCGTCGGTGCAGGCTCGACGATGGTGATCACGCGTCCGGACATGTTCGGCGGCGACGAACTCGCGGAACTCCTGGTGTCGGAAAAGATCACGCACGCGTTTGTGACCCCGGCAGCGCTGGGTTCGATTTCCCTTGACGGCGCCCACCAGTTCGACAATCTCGCCGTGGTGGTCGTCGGCGGTGAAGCGTGTTCACCCGCGCTGCTGTCCACCTGGGCACCCGGCCGACGGTTCTTCAACGCATACGGACCCACGGAAGCCACCGTCGCCAGCAACATCGCCGAGTTGACCGTCGATCGTCCCGTGACGATCGGTGGTCCCGTCCGTGGTGTCGGCGTGTTCGTCCTCGATTCTCGACTTCAGCCGGTCGCCACCGGAACCGCCGGCGAACTCTACCTGTCGGGCACCCACCTTGCCCGCGGGTACAACGGCCTGTCCGCAACTACGGCGGCAAGTTTTGTCGCAAATCCGTTCGGCGGTGCCGGGGAGCGGCTCTACCGGACCGGCGATACCGTGCGGTGGATCCGCACCGGCGGCGATGGCGGAGCCACCGATCAGACCGGTGGTGAGCGCGACCTCGAATATCTCGGGCGGGGGGACTCACAGGTCAAGATTCGCGGCTTCCGGATCGAACTGGGCGAGATCGATGCCGTCCTTGCCGCCCAACCCGGAGTCGACTTCGTCGCCACCGTCGCGATCACCGGTTCCTCAGGTGACGCCGCGCTGGTGTCGTATGTCATGGCGAATGCCGACGTCGAGCTGGACCCAGACTCGTTGACCGCCAGCGCTCGGGCCGTTCTTCCGCGCCACATGGTGCCTGCATCGATCATGGTCATCGACCGGATTCCTCTCACCCCAGTGGGTAAGTTGGACACCGACAGCCTTCCCGAGCCGATCTTCATCTCGCGTGCGTACCGCGAACCATCAACGCCTGCACAGGTACTCGTGGCAGCGGCCTTCGCCGACCTGCTCGGAGTCGAGAGGGTCGGTGCCGAAGACGACTTCTTCGAACTCGGCGGCAACTCACTTGTTGCAGCAAGGCTGGCTGGACGTCTCGGAGCTGCGTTCGGGACACGCATTCAGGTGAAAACCCTCTTCGAGGTATCGACGGTCGAAGCATTGGCTGCCCGAATCGAAGCCGAGGCGGAGGGGTCCGTCAGAGTACAGCTTGCGCCGGTGATTCGTCCGGAACATGTGCCGTTGTCGCTGGCGCAGCAACGGATGTGGTTCCTGAGCCAGTTCGATTCCGAATCTGCTGTCAACAACATTCCGATCGTCCTCCGCCTGAGTGGTGAGCTTGACACGGTTGCGCTCGCCTCAGCGGTCGGTGACGTCCTAGCTCGGCACGAAGTCCTTCGTACTGTCTACCCAGGAATCGACGGTGTGGGCTATCAGCAAATTCTGCCGGAATCGACCGCAGACATCGACCTCGATCCCGTTCCGTTGGCCGATTCGGCACTTCTCGGCGAACTGTTGACGCTCGTTACCGCCGGATTCGACGTCAGCTCGGCAGTTCCGTTGCGGGTCAAGCTTTTCCAGACGGATCCGTCCGAGTACGTCCTGGCGATGGTCGTGCACCACATTTCAGCGGACGGCGTTTCCGTAGCGCCGTTGGTTCGGGACGTTGCGTTCGCCTACCTTGCGCGTGTGGACGGCCGGAGTCCGGAGTGGACACCGCTGCCGGTGCAGTACGCAGACTTCGCGATGTGGCAGCGTGAGGTTCTCGGCGTGGATTCCGATCCGACATCGTTGATGTCCGAGCAGCTCGCGTACTGGAAGACGACCTTGCGAGACCTGCCGGAGAAGATCGAACTCCCGGCCGACCGTCCACGACCCTCAATTCTCTCCACCAGAGGCGGCGTCCACCGTTCGGACGTGGACGCTGAATTGCACAGTGCCCTGGAGCAACTCGCACTTGACCACAACGTGTCACTGTTCATGGTCGTCCATGCGGCGCTGGCGGTCCTGTTGGCAAGGTCGAGCGGCAGCGGTGACGTGGCGATCGGTTCACCAATCTCTGGACGAGGGGAACCCGAACTCGACGATCTGATCGGCATGTTCGTAAACACCCTGGTGTTACGCACGGCCGTGAATCCAGGAGCAAGCTTCTCCGATTTGTTCGACCATGTGCGTGACATCGATCTGGGGGCATTTGCCAACGCCGATGTGCCATTCGAGCGGCTTGTCGAAGTGCTCGACCCGGCACGATCCCAAGCGCACCACCCGTTGTTCCAAGTTGCGCTGTTCTTCCAGAACATGGCCGACGACGCACTGGAATTGCCCGGACTGCGTGTCTCCGGATTCGACGCGGGCGTCGACATCGCGAAGTTCGATTTGCAATTGACCGCAGCTCCACGGGAAAACGAGTCGGGGGATGCCGCAGGGATCGCGCTGTCCTGGCTCTACGCCACGGATCTGTTCGATGCCTCGACCGTGTCCGCCTTCACCGATCGGTTTGTCCGCATACTGCGCGCGATGGTCGCAGATCCCGGTTCAGCGGTCGGTGACATCGAGTTCATGACTGTGTCTGAGCGTGCTTTGGTGCTCGAGTCGTGGAATGACACGTCTCGTCCGGTTGTGGGTGGGTTGTTGTTGGATGGTTTTGATTCGGTGGTGGGGGTTTGTTCGGGTTCGCGTGCGGTGGTGTGTGGGGATGTGGTGCTTTCGTATGGGGAGTTCGATGAGAGGGTTAATAGGTTTGCGCGTTATTTGATTGGTTTGGGTGTTGGGCCGGAGTCGTTGGTGGGGTTGGCTGTTCGGCGGTCGGTTGATTTGTTGGTTGGTTTGTATGCGATTGTGCGTGCGGGTGGGGCGTGGGTGCCGTTGGATCCTGATGCTCCGTCCTCGCGTAATGAGTATGTGTTGGATTCGGCTGATCCGGTGTGTGTGGTGTCGACGGAGCGTGATGGTTTCGTGGCGTCGGGTCGTCGGGTTGTGTGTGTGGATGTTGTTGATGTGTCTGGTTTTTCGGGTGCGCGGGTTTCTGATGTGGATCGGTTGTCGCCGTTGCGGGCGTCGAATACGGCGTATGTGATTTTCACGTCGGGGTCGACGGGTCGGCCGAAGGGTGTGGCGGTCTCGCATGCGGCGATTGTGAATCAGTTGGAGTTCATGCAGGGCGAGTATCGCTTGACGTCGTCTGATGTGTATTTGCAGAAGACGGCGACGACGTTCGATGTGTCGTTGTGGGGTTTTTTCATGCCGTTGCGGGTGGGTGCGGTGTTGGTGTTGGCGTCGGCTGATGGTCATCGGGATCCGGGGTATTTGGCGTCGGTGATTGATGATCAGGGTGTGTCGGTGACGGATTTTGTTCCGACGATGTTGTCGACGTTTTCGTCGTTGGTGGATCCGGGGTTGTTGGGTTCGTTGCGTGATGTGTTGGTGATCGGTGAGGCGTTGCCGGTGGAGGCGGTGCGTGAGTTCGGGTTGGTGTCGTCGGCGCGGTTGCATAATTTGTATGGTCCGACTGAGGCTGCGGTGTCGTTTACGTTTGCGGATGTGACGGCTGCTGGGTCGGGGTCGGTGGTGTCGATTGGTGTGCCGGAGTGGAATTGCCGGGTGTTTGTGTTGGATTCGCGTTTGCGGCCGGTTGCGGTGGGTGTTGCGGGTGAGTTGTATTTGTCGGGTGTGCAGTTGGCTCGGGGGTATGTGGGTCGTCCGGATTTGAGTGCGGATCGGTTTGTGGCGTCGCCGTTCGGTTCGGGTGAGCGGATGTATCGGACGGGTGACCTTGTGAGGTGGTCGTCTGAGGGGGATCTGGAGTACATCGGTCGTACTGATTTTCAGGTGAAGTTCCGTGGTCAGCGGATCGAGTTGGGGGAGATCGAGGCGGCGTTGACGGCGCATGGGTCGGTGTTGTCGGCTGCGGTGGTGGTGCGTGGGTCGGTGATGGGTGATCAGTTGGTGGGGTATGTGGTGCCGGCGGTGGGGTCGGTTGTGGATGTGTCGGTGTTGCGGGGGTTTGTGGGGGAGCGGGTTCCGGGTTATATGGTTCCGGCTGCTGTGGTGGTGTTGGATGCGTTTCCGCTTAATTCGTCGGGGAAGTTGGATCGGGCGTTGTTGCCGGAGCCGGTGTTCGAGGCTCGGGTGTTTCGGGCTCCGGTGTCGTCGGTGGAGTTGGTGGTGGCGTCGGCGTTTGTGGGTGTGTTGGGTGTTGATCGGGTGGGGTTGGATGATGATTTCTTCGAGTTGGGTGGCAACTCCCTCATCGCGATGAAATTGACCGCCAACTTGAGCAGCACACTCGATTTCGATGTTCCTGTCCGCATGCTCTTCGGTGCATCGACACCCGAATCACTCGCTGCCAGGATCGAAGAGGCTCGGGAATCAGGTTCGGCGACACCGGACGATCATGCGATCGGCGTGCTCTTTCCCGTTCGCATCGAGGGACAGCGGCCACCGCTCTTCTATATCCATGCAATGAGTGGTCTGGCGTGGAAGGCCTCGGGCTTCGCTCCGTATCTCGAGGCAGATACACCGATCTACGGCCTGCAAACTCCCGTAATGACGGAGGCGTGGGCATTACCGACCTCTGTCGACGAGCTAGCGCACCGTTACGTGCGTGAGATGATCGATGTGAATCCGACTGGGCCGTTTAACATAATCGGCCACTCAGTTGGAGGGTTCATCGGCCATGCATGTGCTGTTCTTCTACGCGAGCAAGGTTTCGAGGTCTCTCTGTTCATGGTGGATCCACGTCATCCGAGGGAGGTCGACGATGATGTAGCGCTCGAGAACACCCGTGACATGGCAGCTAGTTGGGGAGTGGAACTCGGTGAAGGTGCCGACGTCAATTCTCTTGATCGCAGCCAGATCATCGCCATCGGTAAAACGCTGGACTCGGTGTCGTTCATGACTGAGACACAGATTGGCGCACTTTACGACTTCGCTTCGGCGAGTGGTGAATTGATCGCCGGGTATGAGCCGCGCAAATATGATGGCGACGTGGTGATGTTCCGGGCAGCTGCGGGCATGGACATGGACTTCACAGTGACAGACGAATGGAGATCGATGATCGGTGGACAGATCACCGACATCGATATCGACAGCAATCACACGTCGATGATGCATCCGGACAAGCTCGAGTTGATCGGGCCGATCGTCGCCGAGTACCTACGTACGCAGGAGAAGCGCTCGTCATGACTGATGAAACCCCGGCTCGGTCGGCCGAACCTCGCACTGTCGTGCATTTTGTACGTCACGGAGAGGTGTTCAATCCGTCGAAAGTAATTTACGGCCGGCTACCCGGATACTCGCTTTCCGAATTGGGCAATCGCCAGGCGAAGGCAGTCGCCGAGATTCTCGGTGATCGTCCAATCTCTTCGATCTTCTCCAGCCCGCTCGAACGCGCGATTGAAACTGCCACTCCGCTAGCCGATTTGTTGAATCTACCCATCGAGGAGAACGAAGATCTTGTGGAGTGGGAGGGAAGGTTCGACGGGATCGCAGCGGGAGACCCGAGACTGAAGCCGTCGGTCGGGTTGCTGCTCAAAACGTGGAATCCAGTGACGCCTTCGTGGGGGGAGAGCTACAAATCGATGGTCAGGCGTATGTCTGCTGCCCTGGATTCGGCTCGGCGTCGGAGCGCGGGCAAGGAGGGCGTGTGCTTCAGTCACGAGCTGCCCATCTGTACCTTGCGGCGTTCGTTGAGGAGCGAATCATTGTGGCGTCGGCAGCATGAACGCGATGTGGCTCACACTTCGATCACTTCAGTCACTTTTTCTGGCGAAGCCCTCGTTGATGTCAGCTATTCCGCAAGCCATGTACCTACGGACTGAGGTATAGAGGAAAGCCAGCCTGTTCTTCTCGCATTTGATCGAGAAGAACAGGCTGGCTGGTTGAGAATGTTCCTGCGGTTGTCTCAGATTCCGAGCGAACCGGCGATGAACGGCCATGATTTGTGTAGCTGATCCTGCCAGTAGCCCCACGAGTGGGTCCCGACCGGCTGGAAGTCGACAACGGCCGGAATATTCAATTCATACAGGCGCTTGGCCATGTTCGAAGTGCAAAGGTTGGTCGCTGCTTCGATCGGGCCGCCGATGATGATCTGGTTCTCGGTGTACGCGCGACCATCGCTCAGGCGTGGGTTGAGGAAGGTGTCGTTCGGAATTCCTGGAAGTCCGTTGCCCGTGCTCATGTAGATCGGTGTCCCACGTAGCTTCTCGGCGTTGACGAGCGGATCGTGTTCGACCCATCCCGGTCCGTCCAATGGTCCCCACATATTCGTGATGTCGTCGACGCCGCCGATCCATTCCGTGGTCGTCCGGACGAATGCTTGTCCGAGGGGATCGCTGGTCTGTGCGCAGCCACTGTAAGCGGCAACAGAACTGTAGAAACCGGGGTACTCGATCGCCAAGTTCAGTACCGACGTACCGGACATCGAGATGGCCGAGATGGCTTGCTTACCGTTGCTCCCCAGCTCTTCGTTCAACAACGGGGGCAATTCTTTGCCCAGGAAGGTCGACCACTTGTTGCGTCCGGCCTTGGGGTCGTCCTTCTCCCAGTCGGTGTAGTAGGAGAGACGCCCACCGACAGGCGTGGCGACGTTCACGTTCTTGTCAGCGAAAAAATCGACTACATCAGTTTGTAGTTCCCATGTCGCGGCATCTTCTCCGCCGCCGGCACCGTTCAGCAGATAGACGATCGGGCGAGGTTCGGAGTTGTCGGCCGGGGTGATCACCTGAATCGGAACGTCCTTGTCCATCGACGCCGCATAGACGTTGACGACGAGCTGACGGTCATTGACCTTCTCGACGGATTTGATGTAGGAGCCCGTCGACGCTGTTTCGGATGAGTCGCCACCGACGCGCGCGGGGGTGGCCTGCGCGAGACCGGCTGTGAGCAGTGAGCCGGCAACGGCCAATGCACCGATCTGTACGGTGCGTCGCCAGGACGTGGAATTTCGCGTCAAGACCTCATACCTTTCGGTTGATTCATTGTCGATTGCGACCTTGTCGCATTCAGAGAATTGAGTCGGTTATTGTTTGTGGACTGTTACCGTATTTAGATATTTAAATTCTGGTATAAGGCCACACTCGCTGGATGCGTCTGTCATGAAGTCTCCGCAGCCCGGCGGTAACCCCGAATCGCAGGATATAGGAAAACAGCGATCATTCCCGCTGACCAGGCAAGCATTTTCAGAACTGGCACCAGGACCGGGCCTCCGAGCGAAAGTCCGCGCATAGCGTCGACTGCGACGGACATCGGTTGTGCGGCAATTACGGGTTGTAGCCAGACCGGATATGCCATTGTCGGGACAAAACCACTGTTGAAGAACATCAACAAGGTGCACCCAATGGAAACCAATTCGACGAGCGGGACATTTTCCGACATCGTGGCGAGAGCCGTGACCATCACCGCGAACCCAATGCCGAAGGCGATGGGTAGAAGAATCATTGCCACTGCCGCAAGCGGGCCCTGAGTGAACCGGAAGCCGACGGCATAACCAACGCCGATGATGACGATCGTTGTCAGTAGAACTCGAACGGCTTCAGCGATCATCCGGCCCACCAGGCCCGATGCTCGGTGTGCGGGCAGCGTCCAGAATCGACCGAGCAGACCGCTCTTCCTCTCGCCCCGCAAGCCAACTGCGCTGGCGATCGAACCGAACATCGCCCCCACGAGAATGATGAGCGGGACAGTCCCATAGATACTTGGCTGCCCGGTGGCAGCTGTGATGGAATTTCCCAGAACAACGCGAAACATGATCAAGGTCAACGCGGGATAAACGAGCGCCTGAACAGTCGTTGAAGGATCGCGCGCCCAGTTGATCAGAAGCCGCTTCGCCTGAATAAGGCTGTGGGTCCAGAGCGCGCTGGCCGAGTTCTCGGGTAGTGCCGCGTTGGGAAGAGGGAACGCGAGCGCCCTCCCACTGCGTATCTCCTCACGCTTCTCGAGAGAACTCATCACGCTCGCCTCGTACTTGCCCAGTATGCGAGAGGCCCGCATACCGCTATCAAACCGATCGACCAAGCCGCAACTGGCACCAAGGTATTCGGGGTGAGGGTGCCGGCAGCCAGGTCCCGCATGGCGTAGGAGAACTGAGATACGGGCTGATTGCGTACGAACGGCCGGATCCATTCCGGGAATCCGCTCTCCGGAACAAATCCACACGAGAGCATTCCGAGGATCAATTGGGGAAGTGTCAATGCCTGACTGGTTGCTTGTGGGCTCTTCGACAGCGAGCCGATTGCATCACCGCCGAGCGACAAACACGTACTGAAAGTCAACGCGATCACGCAGAAGAGCATGGCCTGTGACAGACCACCGACGAAACGAAATCCGATCGCGTATCCGTAGATCACTGCTGCCGTCAGTGAGACGACGGATCGAAGGAATCCACTACTCATCCGCGAAAACAGTGGAACTGGGCCGAAAACCGGCATGGTTTGCATCCGACTGCTGAAGCCAGTGATGCGTTCGGTCGCCGACATCTGCGCCGCTGAGATCGAAGTGAAGGCCATCGCCTGCAAGACGATGATCGGCATCAAGAACTGTGCGTAATTGATTCCCTGCAGCTGCATTACGAACTTGAGGGGCAGGTAAAAGCCGACCGTGAAGATCAATGGCGCGACGATTGCGACGAGCAATTCGTGCCGGCGAATCATTGCGCGAACGGTACGGCCGGTAAGGGTCCACCACTGTGTGACCGCGGATGGCTGCGGACGACGATGGCGTCCGATCCGAGCAGCATTTGGCACCGTGATGGACCGTTGACCTACCTGTTTCAAGGCAAGATCTTGAGTTGCGTATTTCGTCGTCATGGTCACGTCGCATCGCTTGTTTCGCTCGGACGCGACTGCCCCGTCAACGACAGGAACACGTCGTCAAGTGAAGGCCTGCGCAGGGCGATGTCCGCGAGTGGTATCCGTGCGTGATCGAGACGCCGCAGAGCTTCTGCAAGGGTCGCAGAACCACGGGGTGCGGGAATTGCAATTCGGCCGTTCTCGACTGCCAGATCGAAGCGGAAGTCCGGCGGAACCAAATTACCCAACGCGTTGGCTGCTGGCCCCAGCAAGCTTGCCTCGGCGGGAACGATTTCGCAGAAGCTGGCGCCGGTTCGTGCCTTCAATTCGTTGGCCGTCCCTTCCGCGATGACAGATCCTTTGTCGATGACAATGATGTTGTCGCTGAGGAGGTCAGCTTCCTCGAGGTACTGAGTGGTCAGCAGAACCGTGATGCCTTGCTCCTTCAAAGTCTGCACGAGGTTCCACACGCTCTGGCGGCTGCGGGGGTCCAGTCCAGTCGTCGGCTCGTCGAGAAATACGACTTCTGGCCTCACTACCAATCCACACGCAATGTCGATGCGTCGTCGCATGCCGCCGGAGTAGCCTGCAACGGCTCGCCCCCCAGCTTCCACGAGATCGAATTCCTCGAGAAGGTCCACGGCGCGTTGCCTGGCGGATGCGCGATCGAGGCCCATCAGGCGAGCGAACAGTTCGATGTTCTCGCGTCCGGTGAGTGCGTCGTCGAGTGCGGCGAACTGGCCAGTCATCATGATCGAACGGCGAACGTCGGCTGGGTTGCGAGCGACGTCATATCCGGCAACCATTGCGACGCCGCGGTCAGGCCGAATCAACGTGGACAGAACCTTGACGGTGGTGGTCTTACCTGCGCCGTTGGGTCCAAGGATGCCGAGCACTGTGCCCTTGGGAGCTTGGAAGTTGATGCCACGCAATGCGTGCACATCCTTGAAGGACTTGTGAACGTCCTCCACGACTACCGCCGCGTCCGTCGATAAGGGCATCAATTCTCCGCTGTCTACATGGGTGTTCGGGCCGAGCTGTGCTTGGACAGGGCCTCTCGGCACTGTCCTTTCTCGAGCAAGCCGTAGCCCGAGCCGGAGTCACTGGTAAGGACCCCAGTGGTTGCGGGAACCTTGTACGTCTATCTCCGGATGCACAGTGGATGTTACCGGAGGGACAACCTCGTTCCGGCCTTCGCGCGGTGGGGATCGATGCAAATGTGCAGCTTGGCGATAAGCCGCGGTCAGGCCGACCGACTGGACTGTGCGATATCGCACAGTGTCCGATACCGGGCCTGATTTCGGGTCGCCGACAGGTGTGAACCGTGTTCGCGCGTCCTGAATGCTCGTCGAATACTACGAGTTCGTACTCGATCGACGGGCACCCCTGACTCGATCATCAAGTCGACTCCCTCTGGCGAGGTAACCTACTGCTCATGGATATCGGCACGTTGTCAGTGGTGGTTCCCGTGTACAACGAGGAGGACTACATCGCCGGGTGTTTGGAGTCCCTCGCTTGTCAAGGGGACGAGATCCTCGAGATAATAGTTGTCGACAACAATTCCACCGATCGCACCCCTGAAATCGCGCGTTCTTTCGAGCAGCGGGATTCTCGAATTCGATATCTTGTAGAACCGCGTCAGGGCGTTGTTCATGCACGTAATGCCGGGTTCGACATCGCAGTGGGTGAATTCATCGGCAGGGTCGATGCGGATTCGCGTGTCGCACCAGGGTGGGCGCGAGCGGTTCGAAGTTCCTTCGCTTCTCATGATCTTGATGCCGTTACCGGTTTCTCGTTGTTTTACGAGTCACCGTTTTCGGGTCTTCAACGAGCAGCGGTGAACAAAGCCGAGGCCCGTGGCGATTTCCACGGAATCAAACCGGCGCACGCACTGACTGGTTCGAATATGGCGATTCGGGCGACGTCGTGGCGCTCGATCCGCGACAAGGTCAGTGATCGCACCGACATTCACGAAGACGTGGATCTGTCGCTGTGCCTGATGAAGGCAGGGATGCAGTTCGGCACTGACCTGGACATGCGGAGCGAAATCTCCGGTCGTAGGGGAGAGACTGGACCCATCGAGTTTCTGTCATACAACAAGGCTTCGGTGACAACGCTCGAGTATCACCAGGCTATGACTACACGACTTCGTTTGATGATTCTCAAGACGTCAATTCTGCATGCTCTGTTGTGGCCGGCGTACCGAATGTACGACCGGCAAACCGATCGGTTGTCATGGCGGAAACTGCTGTCAGGTTCCGGAGCCCGCACTATGCCCGTGGATTCGTGAGAGTCGGCTACATCCTGTCCAGATTCAAGGTCTTGTACAACCTCTCGATACCGCTGAAGTCCTGGACGAACAGGTTGTTGCGCCGTCCCGATTCGATGTCGTCGAGCATCTTCTGTCCGCCGGGTATGGCTTCGATCTCCATGATTGCTCGCCACGCGCCGAAGTCGGTTCCGCTGAAAGCGCGCATGGCGCCCTCGAAGCCTTCCAGTAGATAGCTGCGATCTCCACGATTCAAGGAATCCCAGACCAGTACCGCCAGTTCCCCGGCAATCGAGGCATGGCAGTACTCGTCGCGAGCGTGCAACCGAATGGTCGCGCGGTTGATCGACTGCACGCCCGGGTCGTCCGAGATCAGGTCGAGGTATGCGGTGATCGACACCTCGGCGACGGTCATGAACGCCAACTGTGTCAGCGCGATCTTGCGCGGATCACCGGCTGCGTCGAGGGCTTGCGCCCGCGTGTGGACCGTCAGGACGTCTGGCAGTGCCTTGGCCGGAAGCCCCCAGCCCCTGCCTCGACGGGTCGCTGAACTGGCATTGAAGTGCATGAGCGTGTGATATTGCTCGTCGACCATCGCCTGATTGACCGCCACTGCAGCCCAATCTCCGAGACCGACGCCGAGTCGGTCTTCGGCGAGAACGTCGAAGCCGGGATTGACGACGTACTTCTCGATGTCCATGACGTTCTTGTTGAACGCGATCCATGCCCAGGCTTGCAGGCGTTGCTTCTGCTCGGGTCTCAATGCCAGGTAGGTCGGATGCTCCGCGAACGGGAGAAGTGCTTCGGGGTAGTCGGACAGCGACGAATCGAAGAGATCGTCCAGTTCCGGCTCCGCCTTCTTCACGGTTGCCCGGCGCGCCCAATTGCTCGCAAGGCGGCGGACGATTGCACTCTCGACCGGATCGGAGGCGTCGTACTCCGGGAGGCTGGGCGGACTCACTCCAGGTCTCATCGTGCCCTACTCTCTGTGCCCTTCGGCGATCTCTCTGTGCCCTTCGGCAATGCGATCGAACAAGCTCTGGCACTCCGCGTTCAATTCGCCTGAGCGATTGTCGAGCGCTGCGTCGGCGGTTTTCATCAGCGTCGTGAAGTCGCCGAGGGTCTCGGCCGCCCTGTCCACCTGTGCGGTGGCATCGAACAGTGCTTTTCGTGTCGCACCTGCGTACGGATTGCCCGCTTGTACGTCCCAGTACACCTCCGGTTCGCCGCCGGCTACACGCGCCAGGAGCGCGAGCAAGGCCCGATGCGGGGGAGGGGCGACCGCGAGGAGTTCGTCCGCGGAAACTCCGAGTTCGGCCAGGGCAGCGCCGAAAGCCAGCACCGACGCGTGTGTCAGAACCTGGGTAGCCGCAGCCAACCGGTCGTGACGATCGGCGTCCATCACCGCGACCGACGCTCCCCACGAGCGCACGCTGCCGAGGAATCTGTCGGACTGCGGACCGCCGACGTACGGCACTGCGATGACGGCCCGACCGCGTGGCCCGAGCGACGGACGGAACATGGGGTTGAGTCCGAGGAACTCCCCTTCTCGGCCGGCGTCGGCGATTGCTGCGTCCATCCGCGATTTGACCGACAGCGTGTCCACAACGAGAGCGCCGGATGTCCGAAGGCTCGGTAGTGCGGCTAGAGCGACCCGTTCGGGAACCGCGAGCACGATGATGCGCGAGGACTCCACGTGCGCGAGGACTTGCTCACTGGGTTTCGTGATGTCTCCGACGACTACATCTCCGTCGGGATCGCTGCCTGCTGGGTCGACGACGGTGACGGTTGACCCCCCGGCGCGAAGCAGTTCGACGAACATGGATCCGACGGCACCCAGCCCGCCGACAACCGTCGCTGTGCCTGATGACGCCGTCATGGCTGGGTCTACCCGCCGTACTCGAGGACCCGCGAGGACACCGCGTCGAGCGCACGGAGCAGCGTGGACGCCTTGACCGTGGTCTCGTCGAATTCTTCTTCCGGATCGGACAACGCTGTGATGGCACCGCCGATTCCGAAGGTCACGCCGCTCTCGGTGCAGACCAGCGACCGGATCACGATCGAGAGGTCCGCGGCGCCACCGAGCGCGAAGTACCCGATCGATCCCGAGTAGACCCCACGTGGGCCGGATTCGAGACGGTCGATGATCTCCATCGTCCGTACCTTCGGGGCGCCGGTCATCGATCCACCGGGGAACGCGGCACGCACACAGTCCACCGCCGACGACCCCGGACTCAGATGTCCGCGCACCGTCGACACCATTTGGTGAACGGACGAGTACGACTCGATCGCGAACAGCCTCGGAACGTGGACACTTCCCGGAACGCAGACCTTGGTGAGGTCGTTGCGGGTGAGGTCCACGATCATCAGGTTCTCGGCGCGGTCCTTCTCGCTGTCGAGCAGGTCCTGCCGTAGGGCAGCATCACGCGCTCGGGTGACGCCGCGCGGGCGGGTCCCTTTGATCGGCTTGGACTCGACGTTGCCGGCCGAGTCGACACGAAGGAACCGCTCAGGCGAGGCCGAGACCACCGAGATACCGGTGAAGTCGAGAAGTGCGCTGTACGGCGTCGGATTGATCGAGCGCAGATACTCGAACGCCTGCTGTGCATCGATCGTCTCGTCGACGCTCGCCATGTTGGTCAGACACACCTCGTAGGACTCACCCGCCCGGATCTCCGAGAGGGCCGTTCCGATCAACGACAGGTACTGATCGCGATCATGCCGAAGGCGAGCCTGCGTCCAGACGGTGTCGCTGATCAGCGGAACGGGGGTGCGTTCCGGAAGGTCCGCGCCGATCCGCGCCAGGGTGTCGACGGTCGATTCGAGCCAATCGTCATAGCCGGCGTCCCGGACTTTCTCGCGCAGTCTCAAAACGTGAGTGCGGCCCGCGGTGTGATCGATGACGACGGCGCGATCGGCAAACACCAGAGCGGCATCAGGAGTGGGTGCCGGATGGACTGCCCTTCCTCCGGTCTGTGCTTTCAGCTCGTAGCCGAGGTAGCCCACGTAGCCGAGGTTGAAGTCGAGTTCCGGATGGGAGGGCACGAAGCGCGTCGCGAGTTGTGCGTCCAAGTAATCGAAGAATGGAACTCGAATGTGCTCGTCGGACAGGCCTTTTCGGCTGACAGTCAGTACCTCGGCTTGCACGTCGTACGTGATGAACTCGGCCAGCGGCCCCGACGAATCGCCGAGAATCGAAAAGCGCGCACTCGGCTCTGCGGTTGCCGCGCGGTCCAGCCAGAACGCGTTCGGGCCGTCGGCGAACAGTGCTGCATAGGCCGCCGACGGGTCCACTGCAAAATCGAGAGTCACGTCGTCGACGTCGTAGTTGATCGCCGGCCGCAGGTCGGGTGTTTGCGGAGCAGGTTCGGGTCGGATCACCGAATCCAGAGTGCGTCCGACGGACAGATCGCGGAAGTTCGCGAGCAAATCTATGCCGAACTCGGTACTGATGGACTCCGGATGGAACTGAACGCCCCACATCGGCTTGGTCCGGTGCCGGACACCCATGAGCAGACCGTCGGACGTCCACGCGGTACGAACGAAGGCGTTCGGCAGATTCTCGACGGTCAACGAGTGGTAGCGAACAGCTCGGAACGGCGACGGAAGTCCGGCAAAGATGCCCGAGCCGTCGTGATCGATCAGCGAAATTCGGCCGTGCATCGGGACGGGCGCAACCACCACGTCCGCGCCGAACAACTCGCACAGGCCCTGGTGGCCGAGACAGACACCGAGAAGTGGGAGAGGCGCTTCTTCGATGAAACGGCGGCTGATTCCGAAATCACGGTCGCGATCCGGCCGGCCGGGACCTGGGGAGATGACCACGTTGTCGTACGACGCGAGATCGAGGGAATCCCAATCCGCGTCGTTGCGGACCACGGTCGGCACAACCCCGTTGACCTCGGTCAACAGGGTGAACAGGTTGTAGGTGAACGAGTCGTAATTGTCCACCAGAAGGGTGCGGGAACTCATGTCGATGATCCTGATCTCGGTCCGACGGATTCCCGAACAGTGTCCTCCTCCTCAACAGGTGCGTTGATCACCAGGTCTTCGAGTCGACAGGTCTCGGCAATCATCAGCTCGTACAGGGCGTTGAAGAAGTCGGGGGAGAGGTCGTGTCTACGGGCGAATTCACGCGCCCGCTCCTGCACGAGGCGGACGCGGCCGGGTTGCATCATCGGAACCTCGCGGGAGCGCTTCCACTCGCCGATGCGTAGGCAGAGTTCCAGCCGCTGCCGCACCGTCTCGAGAAGTAGAGCGTCGATGGCGTCGAGGTCGCGCCGGAAGCTGTCCAATCCCTCGGCCTCGTCCGGATACGACGAGGTCTGCGTGCCTGCTTCGGAACTCGTTGTGGTCAAGAACTCTTCCACGAGGCCTCCCGGTGCTCGGCGTGACGCGAGGTCGACAATGTGGTGCCCGGAACGCAACCCACCTCCGGACACCGGCACCCCGACCGACCATCGCCGTTCGGGGAGGTGTTCCACGATCGTCATTCGCCG
Organism: Rhodococcus sp. YL-1; assembly: GCF_001942025.1. Classification (NCBI taxonomy): domain Bacteria; kingdom Bacillati; phylum Actinomycetota; class Actinomycetes; order Mycobacteriales; family Nocardiaceae; genus Rhodococcus; species Rhodococcus sp. YL-1. The sequence goes on from NZ_CP017299.1 coordinate 1,989,699, forward strand.
AAACCTGCGGTGGTGCCTAATTCCGCGAAACCTGTTTGGCGGGCGAATCAGGTTGCGATGCAGGCGGGTTCGTGAGTGCCTACTTGGGGGAGACCCAGGTGGTGATTTCGGCGTGGACTACTTCCTTGCCGCCCCGGTCGAAGATCGAGATGGGAACGCGAAGTTCCGTGCCACTCTCGATCGCCGCGAAGTCCGGCAAAGTCTCGAGTCGGGCGACCGCCCGCAGGCCGGTCTCGGCCTTGGCGAGGTAGTCGACCTTCATGGACTTGGGGATCCAGCGGTGCGAGTTCGGAACCGTCGCTTCGCTCAGCATGCCCATTGCGACCTCCGCGAGGTTGCAGGCAGCGATCGCGTGGAAAGTGCCGAGATGATTGTGGACGCCCCACCATTTGGGGGAGCGGACCTCGCAGAGCCCTGGTTCCAACTTGGTCACCCGGGGGAGAACAGAGGCGAAATAGGGCACGCGAATGGACATCGCCGCCGAGAAAACTGCATGTCCGAGGGCGTTGTCCGGCAATTTCTGCCATCCGCGATAGGTAGGGCTGGAGGTAGTCATAGGCGTATCTTACTTCTGAGTAAGGTTGTTGTCGCGCAGCTCACTCGGAAAAGGCAGTTCGGGGGAGTTGAGGATTTGGGCCAGGTACGGCATACTGGTCGGGTTGCCTTGTCCGGGACGCGGTCGATTGCGGCCGTGATCGGGTAAGGGTAAGACGTCACAGACGATCGATCGCAGATCCCGTCAGGGTAATCGGGTCAACGACTGTGACCATGCAAGACGAGAAGTAATGCAGGACGGAAGCAGTACCTACTTTGTGTTCGACATCGAACACGTCCGGTACGCATCACGCGCCAGATAATCGAAAGATTGTCCGGCGCAGGATGAGTGAGAAGGCGACACGCCCGACCGCGTGTACCGGAGAACAATGACAAACGAACAGCGGCAGCAGATCCTGATCTCGATCCGAATCTCGGTACTCCCGAGAACTTGGACTTGGTCCCGATCGCTTCAGTGTTCGTCGTGTCATCGTCCAGGCAAGGACTGTGCAGACGAGGTAGCTCGAGCCTGACCAGGCGGGCTACGAAACGCGGCAAGAAAAGGACACTAAGCGTGGCGGGACAAAAGATCCGCATCAGGCTCAAGGCCTACGACCACGAGGCGATCGACGCGTCAGCGCGCAAGATCGTCGAGACGGTAACCCGTACGGGTGCCCGCGTCGTTGGACCTGTGCCGTTGCCGACCGAGAAGAACGTATATTGCGTCATCCGCTCGCCGCACAAGTACAAGGACTCGCGCGAGCACTTCGAGATGCGTACTCACAAGCGGCTGATCGACATTCTCGACCCGACGCCGAAGACGGTTGACGCGCTCATGCGCATCGACCTTCCGGCCAGTGTCGACGTGAACATTCAGTGACGGCGGAGACAAAAACAATGACTGATACCAAGATCAAGGGAATCCTGGGCACCAAGCTCGGCATGACCCAGGTCTTCGACGAGAACAACCGGGTTGTCCCGGTCACCGTCGTGAAGGCTGGGCCGAACGTCGTAACCCAGATCCGTACCGAAGAGCGTGACGGCTACAGCGCCGTTCAGCTCGCGTTCGGCGCCATCGACCCGCGCAAGGTGAACAAGCCGACTTCCGGCCAGTTCACCAAGGCTGGTGTGACCCCGCGTCGCCACGTAGTGGAGCTCCGCGTTGCGGACACCTCCGACTACGAGGTCGGCCAGGAGCTCACCGCCGAGGTCTTCGAGGACGGCGCATACGTCGACGTCACCGGAACCAGCAAGGGCAAGGGCTTCGCCGGAACCATGAAGCGTCACGGCTTCAAGGGACAGGGCGCGTCGCACGGTACCCAGGCTGTTCACCGCCGCCCGGGCTCCATCGGTGGCTGTGCAACTCCCGGCCGCGTGTTCAAGGGCATGCGCATGTCCGGACGCATGGGTAGCGACCGCATCACGACGCAGAACCTCTCGGTCCACAAGGTGGATGCAGAGAACGGCCTGCTGCTGATCAAGGGTGCGATCCCCGGCCGCAAGGGCGGCCTCGTGATCGTCAAGAGTGCAGTGAAGGGTGGTGCACGGGCATGACCAGCACCGAGACCAAGTTGACCCTGGACGTCAAGGTCGCCGGCGGCAAGACCAACGGCACCGTCGATCTCCCCGCTGAGATCTTCGACGCTCCGGCCAACATCGCGCTTCTCCATCAGGTTGTCGTCGCGCAGCTCGCAGCTGCTCGTCAGGGAACCCACTCCACCAAGACCCGCGGCGACGTCCGCGGCGGTGGCAAGAAGCCGTACCGCCAGAAGGGCACCGGCCGCGCACGCCAGGGCTCGACTCGCGCACCGCAGTTCGTCGGCGGCGGAACCGTTCACGGCCCGCAGCCGCGTGACTACAGCCAGCGCACCCCCAAGAAGATGAAGGCAGCCGCTCTTCGCGGAGCCCTCTCTGACCGCGCACGCAACGAGCGCATCCACGTCATCACCGAACTGGTTGCAGGGCAGACGCCTTCGACCAAGGGCGCAATCGCGTTCCTCGGCGAGATTTCGGATCGCAAGAAGCTGCTGCTCGTCGTGGGTCGCCAGGATGTAGCCGCTTGGAAGAGCGTGCAGAACCTGGAAGGCGTGCATCCCATTGCACCCGACCAGCTCAACACCTACGACGTGCTCAATGCAGACGATGTCGTGTTCAGCGTCGAGGCACTCAACGCGTTCATCCACGGGCCCGCAGAGAGCGCTCAGAACAAGGAGGACGCCAAGTGAGCACCATCGCTGACCCCCGCGACATCCTGCTCGCTCCGGTCATCTCCGAGAAGTCCTACGGACTGATCGAGGAAGGCACCTACACCTTCCTGGTGCACCCGGACTCGAACAAGACGCAGATCAAGATTGCCGTCGAGAAGGTCTTCGGCGTCAAGGTGACCAGCGTCAACACCGCCAACCGTCAGGGCAAGCGTAAGCGGACCCGATTCGGTTACGGCAAGCGCAAGGACACCAAGCGCGCGCTCGTGACCCTGTCCGCTGACAGCAAGCCCATCGAGATCTTCGGAGGACCGGTCGCGTAAGCGCCGGGACTTGACGAGACATAGAGGACGAGAAGACTCATGGCAATCCGTAAGTACAAGCCGACAACACCGGGCCGTCGTGGCTCGAGCGTCTCGGACTTCGCCGAGATCACTCGGTCGACCCCCGAGAAGTCGCTGGTTCGCCCGCTGCACGGTCGCGGTGGACGTAACGCACACGGTCGTATCACCACCCGTCACAAGGGTGGCGGACACAAGCGTGCATACCGACTGATCGATTTCCGTCGCAACGACAAGGACGGCATCCCGGCAAAGGTCGCTCACATCGAGTACGACCCCAACCGCACAGCAAACATCGCACTCCTGCATTACGCAGACGGTGAGAAGCGCTACATCATCGCCCCCAAGGGCCTGGTGCAGGGTTCACCGGTCGAGTCCGGTGCAGGCGCCGACATCAAGCCGGGCAACAACCTGCCGCTGCGCAACATCCCGACTGGTACCACCATCCACGGTGTGGAACTGCGTCCCGGCGGCGGAGCCAAGATGGCTCGTTCCGCAGGCGCCAGTATCCAGCTCCTCGGTAAGGAAGGCAGCTACGCCACGCTGCGTATGCCTTCCGGTGAAATCCGTCGCGTCGACGTGCGCTGCCGCGCATCCGTCGGCGAGGTCGGCAACGCCGAGCAGTCGAACATCAACTGGGGCAAGGCCGGCCGTATGCGTTGGAAGGGCAAGCGCCCGACCGTTCGTGGTGTCGTGATGAACCCGGTCGACCACCCGCACGGTGGCGGCGAGGGCAAGACCTCAGGTGGACGCCACCCGGTCAGCCCGTGGGGTAAGCCTGAAGGCCGTACCCGCAAGAACAAGGCAAGCGACAAGATGATCGTCCGTCGCCGCCGCACCGGCAAGAACAAGCGCTAGGAGGGAGTGAAGGATGCCACGCAGCCTTAAGAAGGGCCCGTTCGTCGATGACCACCTCCTCGCGAAGGTGGATGTACAGAACGAAAAGGGAACCAAGCAGGTCATCAAGACCTGGTCCCGTCGTTCGACAATCATCCCGGACTTCATCGGCCACACGTTTGCAGTTCACGACGGCCGCAAGCACGTCCCCGTGTTCGTTTCCGACTCCATGGTCGGACACAAGCTCGGAGAGTTTGCACCGACCCGCACGTTCAAGGGTCACATCAAGGATGATCGGAAGGCGAAGAGGCGATGAGCAACACCGAAACCGCCAACCCGACTGCCAAGGCTGTAGCGAAGCACGTTCGCGTTACGCCGATGAAGGCACGTCGAGTTGTGGACCTGGTCCGCGGGCGCTCGGTTGAAGACGCCCTGAACATCCTGAAGTTCGCGCCGCAGGCAGCGAGCGAGCCGGTCGCCAAGGTGATCGCCTCCGCAGCAGCCAACGCCGAGAACAACCTCGACCTCGACCCCAGCACGCTTGTCGTTGCTACGGCGTTCGTGGACGAGGGCGCGACCCTCAAGCGGTTCCAGCCGCGTGCACAGGGACGTGCGTTCCGTATTCGCAAGCGCACCAGTCACATCACCGTGATCGTGGAGAGCCTGCCGAAGACCGGAACATCGACCCGTAATCGCCGGAAGGGAAGTGCTCAGTAGTGGGCCAGAAAATCAACCCGCACGGCTTCCGTCTCGGCATCACCACCGACTGGAAGTCTCGCTGGTACGCAGACAAGCAGTACGCGGAGTACGTCAAGGAAGACGTCGCGATCCGTAAGCTCCTCGCCACCGGCATGGAGCGCGCAGGAATCGCGAAGGTCGAAATCGAGCGCACCCGTGACCGTGTTCGCGTGGACATCCACACTGCACGTCCGGGCATCGTCATCGGCCGCCGCGGCGCCGAAGCCGATCGCATCCGCTCCGAGCTCGAGAAGCTGACCGGCAAGCAGGTTCAGCTGAACATCCTCGAGGTCAAGAACGCAGAAGCTGAAGCACAGCTCGTCGCACAGGGTGTGGCCGAGCAGCTCTCGAACCGCGTTGCCTTCCGTCGTGCAATGCGCAAGGCCATCCAGTCGGCCATGCGTCAGCCCAACGTCAAGGGAATCCGCGTTCAGTGCTCCGGTCGTCTCGGCGGCGCCGAGATGTCCCGGTCGGAGTTCTACCGCGAAGGCCGTGTGCCGCTGCACACGCTTCGTGCGGACATCGACTACGGCCTCTACGAGGCCAAGACCACCTTCGGTCGCATCGGCGTCAAGGTCTGGATCTACAAGGGCGACATCGTCGGTGGCAAGCGTGAGCTCGCCGCCAACACGGCCGCACCGGCCGGGGATCGCCCGCGTCGTGAGCGTCCGAGCCGTCCGCGTCGTTCCGGTGCCACCGGTACCACTGCGACCAGCACCGAGGCCGGCCGCGCAGCGACCGCAACCGCCGATGCTCCCGCAACTGAACAGAATCAGGAGGGCTGACGCATGTTGATCCCACGGCGGGTCAAGCACCGCAAGCAGCACCACCCGAGCCGTTCGGGTGCCGCCAAGGGCGGTACCCAGGTGACCTTCGGTGACTACGGCATCCAGGCTCTCGAGCCTGCCTACATCACCAACCGGCAGATCGAGTCCGCTCGTATCGCCATGACTCGGCACATCAAGCGTGGCGGCAAGATCTGGATCAACATCTTCCCGGATCGCCCCCTCACGAAGAAGCCGGCCGAAACCCGAATGGGTTCCGGTAAGGGTTCGCCCGAGTGGTGGATTGCCAACGTCAAGCCCGGACGCGTTCTGTTCGAGATGACATACCCCAACGAGGAGATTGCTCGTGAGGCCCTGCGCCGCGCGATGCACAAGCTCCCGTGCAAGTGCCGGATCGTGACCAGAGAGGAGCAGTTCTGATGGCTACTGGAACCCCAGCAGCAGAGCTCCGCGAGCTCAGTGAAGACGAGCTGGTCACCCGGCTCCGTGAGTCGAAGGAAGAGCTTTTCAACCTTCGTTTCCAGATGGCTACCGGCCAGATGGACAACAACCGACGACTGCGCACCGTTCGTCACGAGATCGCGCGCATCTACACCGTCCTGCGTGAGCGTGAGCTCGGACTCGCTGTGGGTCCGGATGCAGGTGACGCGGCATGAGTGAGGAAAAAGCAGTGAGCACAGAAGAGCGCGCGAGCCGTAAGGTCCGTGTCGGATACGTCGTGTCCGACAAGATGGAAAAGACGATCGTGGTCGAGCTCGAAGACCGCGTCAAGCACAAGCTCTACGGCAAGATCATCCGCCGTACGACCAAGGTGAAGGCGCACGACGAGAACGGCGTTGCCGGCGTCGGCGACCGCGTTCAGCTGATGGAAACCCGTCCGCTGTCCGCGACGAAGCACTGGCGTCTGGTCGAGGTCCTCGAAAAGGCCAAGTAAGCCTGATCGAATCCTCGAGCTGATCGAGTATCACCGAATGGCCCGCTTCCCCTTGGGGGAGTGGGCCATTCGGCTTTCCGGGGGCTTTCGGGGCTTTCCGGGCGAAGGGTTCGAGTTGCGTCGAGTACGGCTGATTTGGTATTCGGTGAACCCTTCCCTACAATAGAACGGTTGCCTGTGGCAGAGGTGTGTCTTCACGTGCGCAGCTCGAACGGTGCTTGCAGTGATCGTCTCCCGACGTCGGTCGGTGGGACTGCAGCTCAGACACGACGCAGGTGGCAACAATGACCGCGCGCACCGGGTCGGTAATCCGTTGCGCACGAAATTCCAGGTCTAGGGAGATCAAGTGATTCAGCAGGAGTCGCGAGTTCGCGTCGCTGATAACACGGGTGCCAAGGAAATCCTTTGCATCCGCGTTCTCGGCGGTTCGTCACGTCGCTACGCCGGGATCGGTGACGTCATCGTCGCCACCGTCAAGGACGCAATCCCCGGTGGAAACATCAAGAAGGGTGAGGTCGTCAAGGCCGTCATCGTTCGCACGACCAAGGAGCGCCGTCGTCCGGACGGTTCCTACATCAAGTTCGACGAGAACGCTGCAGTGCTCATCAAGGCTGACAGTGATCCCCGTGGAACCCGCATCTTCGGACCCGTCGGCCGTGAGCTGCGCGAGAAGAAGTTCATGAAGATCGTTTCGCTTGCCCCGGAGGTGCTGTGATGAAGGTGCACAAGGGTGACACCGTTCTGGTCATCGCCGGCAAGGACAAGGGCGCGAAGGGCAAGGTCATTCAGGCCTACCCCGCGACCGACAAGGTCCTCGTCGAAGGCGTGAACCGAATCAAGAAGCACACCGCGGTTTCCGCGAACGAGCGCGGAGCATCCTCCGGCGGCATCGTCACGCAGGAAGCCCCGATCCACGTTTCCAACGTTGCAGTCGTCGACTCGGACGGAAACCCCACCCGCGTGGGCTACCGCACCGACGAAGAGTCCGGCAAGCGCGTTCGGATTTCCCGGAAGAACGGGAAGGACATCTGACATGACCTCCACCGAAAACAAGGTCCAGCCGCGCCTCAAGGCACGCTACCGCGCTGAGATCAAGGACGCGCTCAACAGCGAGTTCGACTACTCGAACGTCATGCAGATCCCCGGCGTCGTCAAGGTTGTCGTCAACATGGGCGTCGGCGACGCTGCCCGTGACGCCAAGCTGATCAACGGCGCTGTCCATGACCTGTCGCTGATCACGGGCCGGAAGCCCGAGATCCGCAAGGCACGTAAGTCCATCGCGCAGTTCAAGCTCCGCGAAGGTATGCCCATCGGTGCACGCGTCACCCTCCGTGGTGACCGCATGTGGGAGTTCCTGGACCGCCTCGTGTCTGTCGCTCTGCCCCGTATCCGCGACTTCCGCGGTCTCTCGGGCAACCAGTTCGACGGCAACGGCAACTACACGTTCGGCCTCAACGAGCAGTCGATGTTCCACGAGATCGACGTGGACAAGATCGATCGCCCCCGCGGCATGGACATCACCGTCGTGACCACCGCAACCAACAACGAAGAAGGCCGTGCACTGCTCAAGCACCTCGGCTTCCCGTTCAAGGAGAACTGAGCGCATGGCTAAGAAGGCATTGGTCAACAAGGCCAACAAGAAGCCCAAGTTCGCGGTTCGCGCCTACACCCGCTGCCAGCGGTGCGGTCGCCCGCACTCGGTGTTCCGCAAGTTCGGCTTGTGCCGTATCTGCGTTCGCGAGATGGCTCACGCCGGCGAGCTTCCCGGAGTTCGCAAGAGCTCTTGGTGATCTGAGGCCCTCGGGCTTCGTCACACCACGCATGTGAATGGGCGTGGGTTCCTTTGGAACCCACGCCCATTCGTGTTTTTCATCGAGATGTGAATCGTGCCGATCCTGAAAAGAACTGCCCCGCTGCGACTCTGGTTGAAAGCGATCATCGTTCGTCGGTGTCGTTCTTCGGTGCCGAACGAGCAGTTCAGATTTCGGGGTGCGTCGATAGCTTCCCGATCGCATCCTTCGGGCGGCAGTGGGGGAGGCGACATGGGATCCCGGTGGACACCTGCGCCAAAGTTCCCTACACTAGAGCGGTTGCCGTGGCTGACGCATGCGTTCAGCTCGGTGCGGTAACTTACGCCGTCTGACACAAGTCGGACGGCCCAGCCGAATTGCTGGAGGCCCACGATCGGATTCGTCCGGTGTTGCATGGGAACCACAGCGAGAAAGGTGTCGAGGTCGACCTATGACCATGACTGACCCCATCGCAGACTTCTTGACGCGTCTGCGCAACGCCAACACGGCGTACCACGATGAGGTGAAGCTTCCCCACTCGAAGATCAAGGCGAACATCGCCGAGATCCTCAAGCGCGAGGGCTACATCTCCGATTTCCGTACCGAAGACGCAGAGGTCGGCAAGACCCTCATCGTCGATCTGAAGTACGGTCCCAGCCGCGAGCGTAGCCTCGCCGGCGTGCGTCGCGTTTCCAAGCCCGGTCTCCGGGTTTACGCGAAGTCCACCAACCTGCCCAAGGTCCTCGGAGGCCTCGGCGTGGCCATCATCTCCACGTCGTCCGGTCTGCTCACCGATCGCCAGGCGGCCAATCAAGGAGTAGGCGGGGAAGTCCTCGCCTACGTCTGGTAAGGGAGGCCACCACAATGTCGCGTATTGGAAAGATTCCGGTCACCGTCCCCGCGGGCGTTGACGTCACGATCAGCGGCCAGGATGTCACCGTCAAGGGTCCCAAGGGCACCCTCGCGCTGACCATCTCCGAGCCCATCGCAATCGAAAAGGCAGAGGACGGCTCGCTGAGCGTCACGCGCCCCGACGACGAGCGTCGTAGCCGCGCGCTGCACGGTCTGTCGCGGACCCTGGTTGCGAACATCATCACCGGTGTCACCGAGGGTTACACGAAGAAGATGGAGATCCACGGTGTTGGTTACCGTGTGGCACTGAAGGGCAAGGACCTCGAGTTCGCGCTCGGCTTCAGCCACCCGGTGCCGATCGAGGCTCCTGAAGGCATCACCTTCGTCGTCGAGTCGCCCACCCGGTTCTCGGTGTCCGGCATCGACAAGCAGAAGGTCGGGCAGATCTCGGCCAACATCCGTCGTCTCCGTCGTCCGGACCCGTACAAGGGTAAGGGCGTGCGTTACGAGGGTGAGCAGATCCGCCGCAAGGTCGGAAAGACGGGTAAGTGATATGAGCCAGACTGCAAACCAGAAAGCCAAGCGGATTCCGCTGGGCAAGGATGCGTCCACCAAGCGTCGTCTCTCGAAGACGCGTCGTCACTTCCGTCTCCGCAAGAAGGTCTCCGGCACGCCCGAGCGTCCCCGCTTGGTCGTCAACCGGTCCTCGCGCCACATCCACGTCCAGCTCGTGGACGACCTGGCCGGCCACACCCTGGCCTCCGCGTCGACCATCGAAGCAGACGTGCGCGTGGCAGAAGGCGACAAGAAGGCTGCGAGCGCGAAGGTCGGTCAGCTGATCGCCGAGCGCGCCAAGGCTGCCGGCGTGGAAGCAGTTGTCTTCGACCACGGCGGACACGGCTACCACGGTCGCATCGCGGCCCTGGCAGACGCGGCTCGCGAAGGCGGGTTGAAGTTCTGATGACCAACATTTTCAACGGAAGGACAGCCTGATGCCGGGACGTCAAAGGCGTGACGGCGGAAGCGGACCCGCCGGACAGAATGGCCCCAACAGCGGTGACAACAGCAACGCTCGTGGGGACAACCGTGGTGGCGGCCGTGACCGTCGCGACGGTGGCCGTGGCGGAAACGCTGCGGAGAAGTCACAGTTCATCGAGCGCGTTGTCACGATCAACCGCGTTTCCAAGGTCGTCAAGGGTGGTCGTCGCTTCAGCTTCACCGCTCTGGTGATCGTCGGAGACGGCAACGGACTGGTCGGCGTCGGCTACGGAAAGGCCAAGGAAGTTCCCGCGGCCATCCAGAAGGGTGTCGAGGAGGCTCGCAAGAGCTTCTTCCGCGTCCCGATGATCGCCAACACCATCACTCACCCCGTTCAGGGTGAGGCTGCTGCCGGCATCGTCATGCTTCGCCCGGCAAGCCCCGGTACCGGTGTTATCGCCGGTGGCGCTGTGCGCGCCGTGCTGGAGTGCGCTGGTATCGCGGACATCCTGTCGAAGTCGCTCGGTAGCGACAACGCCATCAACGTCGTGCATGCGACCGTTGCTGCGCTCAAGGGTCTGCAGCGTCCCGAGGAAGTTGCGGCTCGCCGCGGCCTCACCCTCGAAGAGGTTGCACCCGCCGGCATGCTTCGCGCTCGCGCACAGGCTGCTGGGAGTGTGAAGTAATGGCAGATCTCAAGGTCACTCAGATCAAGAGCATCATCGGGACCAAGCAGAACCAGAAGGATTCTCTGCGCACGCTGGGTCTCAAGGGCATCCGTCAGACCGTTGTTCGTGAGGACAACGCACAGAACCGCGGTCTGATCAACGTGGTGCGCCACCTCGTAACAGTTGAGGAGGTCTAACCATGACCATCAAACTGCACCACCTGCGCCCCGCTCCGGGATCCAAGTCCAACAAGATTCGTGTTGGACGCGGTGAGGGCGGCAAGCGTGGTAAGACCGCAGGTCGCGGTACCAAGGGCACCAAGGCACGTAACACCGTGCGCGTGGGCTTCGAGGGTGGACAGATGCCGCTTCACATGCGTCTGCCCAAGCTCAAGGGCTTCACGAACCCGTTCCGCGTCGAGTACCAGGTCGTCAATGTCGGCGACATCGCCCGTCTGTTCCCCGAAGGTGGAGCAATCACGGTCGAGGATCTCGTCGCCAAGGGCGCAGTCCGCAAGAACCAGCTCGTCAAGGTTCTGGGCGACGGCGAACTGACAGTTGCCGTTCAGGTGACCGTCGACAAGTTCACCGGTTCCGCCAAGGAAAAGATTGCTGCTGCCGGTGGTTCCGCCACCGAGCTGTGAGTGATCACGCGTAGCTAGTCCGATGGCCGCAGCGCAGCGTTTGCTGCGGTGCGGCCATCGGCGTCTACGAGGTCGTGTCACAGGTACGAGGTCGTGTCACAGATTGGTCGTGCATGCTCGGACGGGCCAGTATTCTGGTCACCGAGTGGCAAATGTATCTTCGGCTTACCCGGTTTTCGTGGTCTGCCCGCCTAGTTCCCAAATGCTCACTGTTAGAGTTCAAAAGTTCGACAGGTCAAAACGATCTGTCTCCCTACCGTCGTGCCAGGAGGATCTTTGCTTTCCGCCTTCGTCTCGGCCCTCAGGACCCCAGACCTGAGGCGGAAGATCCTCTTCACCCTCGGCTTGGTGGCTCTGTATCGGGTCGGCGCTCTCATCCCGTCCCCAGGTGTCGACTACGGCCGTGTGCGTCAGTGCATCGATATCGCCAACTCCGGTGACTCAGCAGGTATCTACTCGCTGATCAACCTGTTCTCCGGCGGCGCTCTGCTGCAGATGTCGATCTTTGCGATCGGCATCATGCCGTACATCACGGCGAGCATCATCGTGCAGCTCCTGACCGTGGTGATTCCGAAGTTCGAGGAACTTCGGAAAGAAGGCCAGTCCGGCCAGGCCAAGATGACGCAGTACACGCGTTACCTGTCCATTGCTCTGGCAATCCTGCAGTCGACCGGCATCGTCGCTCTTGCGGCACGCGGACAGTTGCTCCAGGGCTGTGACGACATCATCGCCGACAAGTCGATCTTCGGACTTGTCATCATCGTGCTGGTCATGACTGCCGGTGCTGCCATGGTCATGTGGTTCGGCGAGGTCATCACCGAACGTGGCGTCGGCAACGGTATGTCCCTCCTCATCTTCGCCGGTATCGCATCGCGTATCCCGAGCGAGGGCAAGGCAATCCTCGACAGCCGTGGTCCGCTGGTCTTCGCCTTCGTCTGCCTCGCAGCGCTGCTGATCATCGCCGGTGTCGTCTTCGTCGAGCAGGGTCAGCGTCGTATCCCGGTGCAGTACGCGAAGCGGATGGTCGGACGCAAGATGTACGGCGGATCCTCGACGTACCTGCCTCTGAAGGTGAACCAGGCCGGCGTCATCCCGGTGATCTTCGCGTCTTCACTGCTGTACCTCCCGAACTTGATTGCACAGCTGACTTCGGCCAGTACAGCGGTCGACCCCAGTTGGTGGCAGCGCCTCATCAACACCTACCTGGTGAATCCGGCCAACCCGGTGTACATCGCGATCTACTTCGGCCTGATCGTCTTCTTCACGTACTTCTACGTCGCCATCACCTTCAATCCCGAAGAGCGCGCCGACGAGATGAAGAAGTTCGGCGGCTTCATCCCCGGTATCCGACCCGGTCAGCCGACCGCGGACTACCTCAACTACGTGCTGAGTCGCATCACCCTTCCGGGTGCGATTTACCTCGGCACCATTGCTGTTCTGCCCAACCTGTTCCTCGACATCGGGAATGGCGGCGGCGCGCAGAACCTGCCGTTCGGTGGCACCGCGGTGCTGATCATGGTCAGCGTCGGCCTGGACACCGTGAAGCAGATCGAGAGTCAGCTAATGCAGCGTAACTATGAAGGGTTCCTCAAGTGAGACTTGTCCTCCTTGGTCCTCCCGGTGCCGGCAAGGGCACCCAGGCCGCTATCTTGTCCGAGAAGTTCGGCGTTCCCCATATCTCCACGGGTGATCTCTTCCGCGCGAACATCGGTCAGGCCACCGCTCTCGGTGTGGAAGCAAAGAAGTACATCGACGCCGGCGAACTCGTACCGAGCTCGATCACCAACGACATGGTGAAGGCTCGCGTCGCAGAACCGGACGCAGCAAACGGTTTCCTTCTCGACGGATTTCCGCGCTCGGTCGAACAGGCTCAGGCACTCGAGGGAATCTTGAAGGATCTCGACACCAAGCTCGACGGTGTCCTCTCCTTCGTCGTCGACGAGGACATCGTGGTCGAGCGTATGCTCGCCCGCGGTCGTGCAGACGACACCGAGGACGTCATTCGCAACCGACTCCGGGTCTACCGCGACGAGACGTCACCGCTGTTCGATTACTACAAGGACAGCATCGTCTCCGTCGACGCGATCGGCGAGGTCGAAGAGGTCAACGCTCGCGCACTGGCAGCGTTGGGTAAGTAATGGTCTTCGGGCGCAAACGCAAGGTTGTTCCGTTCCGCTCCGCGGGCGAACTCGACGCGATGGCTGCTGCCGGCGCGATCGTGGGTTCGGCTCTGGTGGCGGTTCGCGCTGCGGCGAAGCCCGGTGTCAGCACTTTGGAATTGAACGCGGTCGCTGAATCCGTCATTCGTGACGCCGGCGCCGTGCCCTCGTTCCTCGGGTACCACGGCTTCACCGGCTCGATCTGCTCTTCGGTCAACGATCGCGTCGTTCACGGAATCCCTTCAGCTCAGGACATCCTGGCTGAAGGCGACCTGGTTTCCATCGACTGTGGCGCGATCCTCGACGGATGGCACGGTGACTCCGCTTGGACGTTCGGTGTCGGTGAGATCAGCGTCGCCGATCAGGAGCTCAGCGAAGCCACTCGGCTTTCTATGGAAGCCGGGATCGCGGCAATGATCGCCGGCAACCGTCTGACGGATGTTTCGCACGCGATCGAGGTCGGTACTCATGCCGCCGAGAAGTTGCACGGTCGTTCCTACGGCATCGTCGACGGATACGGCGGACACGGAATCGGCCGGGAAATGCACATGGATCCGTTCCTCGCCAATGAAGGTGCCCCGGGTAAGGGTCCTGAACTGGTTGTCGGATCGTGCCTGGCGATTGAGCCGATGCTCACGCTCGGCACCACCGACACGGTGATTCTCGACGACGACTGGACCGTTGTGACGACCGACGGGTCCCGTGCGGCGCACTGGGAACACACTGTCGCAGTGACCGAAGACGGTCCGCGGATTCTGACACTCCGGCCGGAGTAGTCGACACAGTCGCTGACAAGTGTTGGCAGCGAGCATGATTCACGTTCGAGAAGTCCCAGCCTCATTTCGAGGCTGGGACTTTTTCGATGGGGGAGCGGTGTGCGTCGTCACCCTGACCGGAGGCGCATTTGGCCTGGTCGTTTACATCGCGTAACATGGCTAGGCGGTGCGCTATGCGCGTCGATAGTTCGTGTGCCTACGCCTGGATCGCTCCGGGATAGGCCTTTCGAACTGCCGACGATCTTTCCATTGCGTGCCAATGTAACGGAAGCCGATGCACGAAGCATGCCAAACCAAACGGATCGCGGAGGATATGGCTAAGAAAGACGGGGCCATCGAGGTCGAAGGACGAGTAGTCGAGCCGCTGCCCAATGCGATGTTCCGCATTGAGCTCGAGAATGGCCACAAGGTCCTCGCCCACATCAGCGGAAAGATGCGTCAGCACTACATTCGCATCCTCCCGGAAGATCGCGTTGTCGTAGAGCTCTCGCCCTACGATTTGTCGCGCGGACGCATCGTTTACCGCTACAAGTAACGAACTTCCCGGACCTGACCTGGGTCAGGGAGAAGTATGTCTGCCGCGGTTCATCGCGGCGGGCTGCGACAAAACAGGAGATCAGAAGACGTGAAGGTTCAGCCGAGCGTCAAGAAGATCTGCGAGAAGTGCAAAGTGATTCGCCGTAACGGTCGAGTCATGGTGATCTGCGAGAACCTGCGTCACAAGCAGCGTCAGGGCTAGATCTAGCTTTTCGAAGATCTGCTTGGCAACAAGCAAAGAAGACCTCCCAGTACCAGCCATTGTTGACGAGACCCCACGCGATCGTTCACCGATCGCCAAGGTCGGACAATGGTTCACCCCCGGCACGGAGGCCGGGGCCCCACTGAGTTAGTTGATGAGATCATCTGCGCCTTCGGGCGTCGGTACTCGGCAAGAGGCACAGGGGAAGGGCTGGGAGCAGACCTCCGCACACCGATAAGGAAATGCCACCATGGCACGTCTCTCTGGTGTTGATCTTCCTCGCGAAAAGCGCATGGAGATCGCACTGACATACATCTACGGCATCGGCCGTACCCGCTCCAAGGAAATCCTTGACGCCACCGGCGTCAGCCCGGATCTCCGGAGCAAGGACCTCTCGGACGAGGACCTGGCAAAGCTCCGCGAGTACATCGAGGAGTCGCTCAAGGTCGAGGGTGACCTTCGCCGCGAGGTTCAGGCCGACATCCGTCGCAAGATCGAGATCGGCTGCTACCAGGGCCTGCGCCACCGTCGTGGTCTGCCCGTGCGTGGTCAGCGCACCAAGACCAACGCCCGTACCCGTAAGGGTCCGAAGCGCACCATTGCCGGCAAGAAGAAGGCGAAGTAATGCCCCCGAAGTCACGTAGCACCGGTCCGAAGAAGACCCAGAAGACGCGTCGCAGGGATAAGAAGAACATCCCGCACGGCGCCGCTCACATCAAGAGCACCTTCAACAACACCATCGTGTCCATCACGGACCCCGCCGGAAATGTCATTTCCTGGGCGTCTTCGGGACACGTCGGCTTCAAGGGTTCGCGTAAGTCGACTCCCTTCGCCGCTCAGCTTGCTGCTGAGAGCGCTGCCCGTAAGGCGCAGGAGCACGGTGTCAAGAAGGTTGACGTCTTCGTCAAGGGACCGGGATCCGGTCGCGAGACCGCAATCCGTTCCCTCCAGGCCGCTGGCCTCGAGGTCGGCACCATTTCCGATGTAACCCCCCAGCCGCACAACGGCTGCCGTCCGCCCAAGCGGCGTCGGGTATAGCGGGAAGGATAGGTAGAAGAAAATGGCACGTTATACCGGACCCATCACCCGCAAGTCGCGTCGTCTGCGCGTCGACCTCGTTGGAGGCGACCAGGCATTCGAGCGTCGCCCGTACCCGCCCGGACAGCACGGCCGCGCGCGTATCAAGGAGAGCGAGTACCTGCTCCAGCTGCAGGAGAAGCAGAAGGCTCGCTTCACCTACGGCGTCATGGAGAAGCAGTTCCGCCTGTACTACAAGGAGGCGAACAACCGCCCCGGCAAGACCGGCGAGAACCTGCTTCGCATCCTCGAGTCGCGTCTCGACAACGTCGTGTACCGCGCAGGCCTCGCTCGCACGCGCCGTCAGGCACGTCAGCTGGTCACGCACGGTCACCTTCTCGTGAACAACAAGAAGGTCGACATCCCGAGCTACCGCGTCTCGCAGTACGACATCATCGATGTCAAGGAGAAGTCGCTCTCCACGCTTCCGTTCCAGGTTGCGCGTGAGACCGTCGGCGATCGCCCGGTTCCCGGGTGGCTGCAGGTTGTCGGCTCGCGTCTGCGGATCCTGGTTCACCAGCTTCCCGAGCGCGCGCAGATCGACATCGCTCTGCAGGAACAGCTCATCGTCGAGTACTACTCGAAGTAAGGCGCTTCGCACCCCGTGAGTGGTTGAGGAGTCTCCGGACTCCTCAACCACTCACAGGGCCGCAGGCCCTTTCCCATCGTGGGCGTCAAATAGTGGACGTCCGTACAGGAGGAAATACCAATGCTCATTTCTCAGCGACCCACGCTGACCGAAGAGGTCATCGCTGATAACCGCTCGAAGTTCGTCATCGAGCCCCTGGAGCCAGGTTTCGGGTACACGCTCGGCAATTCGCTGCGCCGCACGCTGCTCTCGTCGATCCCCGGCGCTGCTGTCACCAGCATCCGTATCGACGGCGTTCTCCACGAGTTCACCACCGTCCCGGGCGTGAAGGAAGATGTCACCGACATCATCCTGAACCTCAAGGGCCTCGTCGTGAACTCCGAAGAGGACGAGCCGGTCACCATGTACGTCCGCAAGCAGGGCCCCGGCGCTGTTACTGCGGGCGACATCGTGCCCCCGGCAGGCGTCACCGTGAACAACCCTGATCTGCACATCGCCACCCTGAACGACAAGGGAAAGCTGGAGATCGAGCTCGTAGTCGAGCGCGGTCGTGGCTATGTCCCCGCCGTTCAGAACAAGGCGTCCGGCGCAGAGATCGGCCGTATCCCGGTCGACTCGATCTACTCGCCGGTGCTCAAGGTCACCTACAAGGTGGAGGCCACTCGCGTCGAACAGCGCACCGACTTCGATCGGCTCGTTCTCGACGTGGAAACGAAGAACTCCATCACCGCACGGGACGCGCTCGCTTCGGCGGGCAAGACCCTGGTTGAGCTCTTCGGCCTGGCCCGTGAGCTGAACGTCGAAGCAGAAGGAATCGAGATCGGACCCTCGCCTGCCGAGGCCGATCACATCGCTTCCTTCGGACTCCCCATCGAGGATCTGGACCTCACGGTCCGCTCCTACAACTGCCTCAAGCGCGAAGGTGTTCACACCGTCGGTGAGCTTGTCGGCCGTACCGAGTCCGATCTGCTCGACATCCGCAACTTCGGACAGAAGTCCATCGACGAGGTCAAGGTCAAGCTGCATTCGCTCGGCCTGTCCCTCAAGGACAGCCCCGCATCCTTCGATCCCACCACCGTTGCCGGCTACGACGCCGCCACCGGAACGTGGAGTGACACTGATGCCGGTTCCTTCGGCGATGCCGAAGGTACCGAGGACTACGCCGAGACCGAACAGCTGTAGCAGCTCAGGTCCTTTACTAGGAGATCATCATGCCCAAGCCCAAGAAGGGTGCCCGCTTCGGCGGGTCGGCTTCCCACCAGAAGGCGATTTTCGCCAATCTGGCTACCGCGCTCTTCGAGCACGGTCGCATCACCACCACCGAGTCCAAGGCCAAGGCATTGCGCCCCTACGCCGAGAAGCTCGTCACGCACGCAAAGGCCGGCACGCTGGCTCACCGTCGTGAGGTGCTGAAGGTCATCCGCAACAAGGATGTCGTTCACACCCTGTTCGCCGAGATCGGCCCGTTCTACGCGGACCGTAACGGTGGATACACCCGCATCATCAAGACGATCCCCCGCAAGGGTGATAACGCTCCGATGGCAATCATCGAGCTCGTCAAGGAAAAGACCGTCACCTCCGAGGCTGACCGCGCTCGTCGCGTCAAGTCCTCGCAGGAAGCTCCCGCCGCAGAGAACGTCGTCGAGGCCGTAGAGGCCGACGCGACCGAGGCTGAGGTCGAGAACGCTGACGCAGTCGTCGAGGCCATCGAGAACGAGACCGCAACTGCGGCCGACGCTCCCGAGGCCGAAGAGGCCAAGAAGGACTAGTCTCCCTTGGTTTCGGCACACGCTGAATCGAACGAGCCCGCCGCCCCCATCGGGGACGGCGGGCTCGTTCGATTGCGGCTCGACATCTCCTACGACGGCACCGACTTCTCGGGTTGGGCCCGCCAGACCGATCTGCGCACCGTGTGCGGTGAGATCGAAGACAAGTTGGGAACGGTGCTTCGACGCCCGGTTCAGTTGACCGTTGCCGGTCGAACCGACGCCGGTGTCCACGCCACCGGTCAGGTAGCGCACGTCGACGTTCCGGGAGAGTTGCTCCCGGATGATCCGTCTCGACTCGTGCGCAGACTTGCACGATTTCTGCCCAAGGACGTTCGGGTCAAACAGATATCGGTGGTTCCGGGTGACTTCGATGCGCGCTTCTCCGCGATGCGACGTTATTACGAGTACCGGGTGACCAACGCGGCGTTCGGAGTGGAACCACTACGCGCACGCGACACCGTCTCGTATCCCAAACCACTCGATCTCGGAGCGATGCAGGAAGCGTCGAATCGGCTGCTGGGTCTGCACAACTTCGCGGCATTCTGCAAGCGTCGAGAAGGCGCTACGACGGTGCGGGAGCTGCAGCGTTTCGACTGGACCCAAGTGGGCACGGTGTTCACGGCGTACGTGAATGCCGATGCGTTCTGCTGGTCGATGGTTCGCAGTCTTGTCGGCGCAGTCCTCTCCGTCGGTGAGGGACGGCGCACCGCCGACTGGGTGGCAGGTTTGCTCGACGAAACGTCGCGATCCAGTTCCATCCTCGTTGCTCCGGCGCACGGACTTTCGTTGGTCCGCGTGGACTACCCCGATTACTCGGAACTGGCTGCCCGCAACGCGATTACCCGTGAGACCCGCGAGATTCCGTCTTCGGGTGGATGCTGCGGCGACTGAACATCACCATGCAAAATGCCCTCCCACTCTGTGTGGGAGGGCATTCGTACCGGGGGGCTATCCCGCCAGTTGGCGCGCGATGACCAATCGCTGAATCTGGTTGGTGCCCTCGAAGATCTGCGTGATCTTGGCCTCGCGCATGTAGCGCTCGACGGGGAAGTCCTGGGTGTATCCGTACCCGCCGAATACCTGAACGGCGTCGGTGGTGACCTTCATTGCCGCGTCGGTGGCCACGAGCTTGGCGACGCTCGCGTTGCGTGAATACGGAACTCCGGCGTCGCGGCGGCGGGCTGCATCGAGGTAGGTGGCTCGCGCGGAGTCGACTGCGGCAGCCATGTCCGCGAGCACGAAACCGAGTCCCTGGTGATCGATGATCCGCTTGCCGAATGCCTTGCGCTCCTTCGCGTAAGCGACCGCGTCGTCGAGCGCGCCTTGAGCGATTCCGACGGCAACGGCGGCGATTCCGAGTCGGCCGGAGTCGAGAGCGCTGAAGGCGATCGGCAGCCCCTGGCCGCGCTGACCGATCAATCGCTCCTCAGGAATGAAGGCGTCGTCGTAATTCGCGGAGGCAGTGGGGACCGCGCGTAGCCCCATCTTCTCTTCGGGTTTTCCGAAGCTGAGGCCTTCGGTGTCCTTGTCCACCAGGAGGCAGGAGACGCCGCGTGAACCGTCGTCACTGGTGCGTGCGAAGAGATTGTAGAAGTCCGCCTTGCCGCCGTTGGTGATCCAGGCTTTCGAGCCGTTGACGCGGTAGCCGCCGTCGGTGGGCGTCGCCTTGCACGACAACGCGGCGGCGTCGGATCCGGCCTGCGCTTCGGAAAGGCTGTACGCGCCGATGGTGTTGCCGCCCAGCATGTCCGGTAGCCAGCGCTTCTTCTGTTCGTCGGTGCCGAAGGTGAACAGCGGGAAGCACGACAGGCTGTGCACGCTCACCGCCACTGCAACCGCTGCCCAGCGTGAGGCGATCTCTTCGAGCACTTGGAGGTACACCTCGTACGGCTGATCGCCGCCGCCGAACTCCTCGGGATACGGAAGGCTCAGCAGACCCGCCTGTCCGAGTGCGGGGAACACTCCGTCTGGATACTTCTCGGCCTTCTCGTATTCGTTGACCTTGGGCGCGAGTACCTTGTCCGCGACATCACGCGTCAGTTCGATGAGATCGCGAGCTTCTTGGCTGGGCATCAGGCGTTCGACGGGCACGGTCGGCTCCTAGCTAGGTAATAGTACTGAGAACGATACTGCAGTACTGTTCTAGGTATGGCAAGGCTGGTTCACAAGACGACTGCGCGCAGGGCAGAGTTGTTCGATCAATTGGTCGAACTGTTCTTGAGTGAGGGTTTCGCCCACCTCACGCTCGACGAGATCTCAGCTCGTCTGCACTGCTCCAAGAGCACCTTGTACACCGTGGCGGCCGGCAAAGAGGATCTGGTGCGGGCTGTGACAGTGCACTTCTTCCGGGCGGCGACCGATGCAGTGGAGAGTGCAGTCGCCGCCGAAACGGCCCCGACTCGTCGAGTCGCGGTGTATCTCGAAGCAGTGGGTGATCGGCTGTCCGCGGCGTCCAGTCAGTTCATGGAAGACCTGGCCGAATCGGTGTCGGCGAGCCAGGTCTACGAGAAGAACACGTCGATCGCTGCTGATCGTGTGCGATCGCTCATCGTCGAGGGAGTCGATTCGGGCGCCTTCCGGCAGGTACACGCATCATTTGTCGCCGATGCCGCTGCGGCGACGATGGTTCGGATCCAGCAACGCGCGGTCTACCGGGCAACTGGTCTGGACGATGCCAGCGCTTATCGGGAACTGGCAGCACTCATCACGGACGGGATCACTGCGTGATCAGTCGCTAGCATCGACGTTCATGGCACCTTTGAACGTCGAAGTCATCGTAGGTTCGGTCCGCGAGGGGCGAATGGGACGAGCAGTGGCGGACTGGTTTGTCGAGCGCGCAACCGCGAACCCGTCGTGGAACGTATCGGTGATCGACCTCAGAGAGCTGTCGTTGCCCCAGGATTTCTCGGATTCACCTGCCACGGAGGTTTTCCGCCGGCGAATCGGGCGCGCCGACGCTGTTGTCGCCGTGACCTCCGAATACAACCACGGGTATCCGGCTGCTCTCAAGACCGCATTCGATTCGGTGAAACACGAGTGGCGTGCCAAGCCGATCGGATTCGTGTCCTACGGCGGGATTTCAGGTGGTGTTCGGGCCGTCGAGCAACTGAGGCAAGTGGTGGCGGAGTTGCACATGGTCTCGGTGCGTCAAAGCGTGACCATCCACCGGGTGCGTAAGCAATTCGGACACGAGCCGTACGGCGTCGATTCGATTGCGATCGATGCAAGCGAGAAGATGATTCGTGAATTGGATTGGTGGGGAAGCGGATTGCGGATGCAACGTGCAAGTGATCCCTATCCCGGCTGATCTTGGACATACGCGATCACGCCATCTGGTGAGCGTCGCCGGCTCGTGGACGGCCGATGAACGATGTCTCGGAAGCGATGGTCACCAGAGTCAGGTCGACGCGTGTACGGCCGGTTTCGACCGTGATCTTGTCACCGAGTGCGAATGGCTGGACTATCGAGATTTCAGGGTCGACCCGAGGCCATTGGCGTGGATGTCCGTACACATAGATTGCGGTCACGCCGGCACGCGGAGATAACCCCTCGACGCCGTCGAACACGACAGTGTTGAAGGCGCCCTCAGGCCCACCGCCCTGCCCGGACACGCGGAGTCGGTCAGGCACTCCCATCGAGTCGGTGAGCGCGGTCCACGCTTGCGGTCGATCGGTGTGGACGAGTACCAGTGCGCCGGTCGCGATGGCTCGAAAGATCAACTGCTGAGCCAGATAGAGTTCGCCGGCGACAAGAACGGTGTTGACGCCCGGCCCCGAAATTCTGGCCGCGACACCGTGCCCGTTTCGGTCCGAGCCGATGAGTTGGCCGCACCCGGCAAGGGGTAGAGCGAGTGAGTCGAGTGTGCCCCCGTCCATGCGAACGCCCGGCGTGATGCCGTCCAGCGCGGCCAATGCGGTTGGCAAATTGGTCAGCAATCCGTCGCGCTGGCGCCCACGTAGCGAGACCAAACCGGCCAGCGGTGCGTTCTCAGGTGGATTGCGCGTGGTGAAGCGACATGTCGCACTGACCTTCGCCTCTCCGCGTTGTCCGGTGGGTCGTAACCGAATTGTCACGGACGTCCCGACCGTTGCCACTGCCCACACTCGGGTCAGGGTCGCAGTGGTGATGAAACGGGGTTCGATCCCAAATCCGACGTTGGACACGCCAGGCAAGGGGGTACTTCGCCACGTTTCGGTGACCTCGTGGCCGGCCACTCCTCTTGTCACCTGGGCAGTGGACGACGCGATCTCCGGTGCGGTCAGGATCCGCGCCTTGCACCCCGCTGAATCGAGCACCCGGATGACACGATTGGCGGCAACAGCTATCGCGCGGCCGGCGCCCTGTTCGCCCCCGCCCCGGCGTTCGACTGCTGCACCACCCTCCAGCGCGTCGAAACGTAGTGCAAGCCAAACACTTCTGGTGGCGGTGGCTGGTAGTGGTCCGATGAGACGTTCGTAGACTTCGGTGGCAGGCGTTCCCGACGCGGCGCGGTATCCGTGACTGACGATGTCGATGCCGGTGAGTGAGATGTCGTGCTGATAGAGACAATTGGCGAGGGCTGCCGTGGGCAGAAGGTGGGAAGCGTCGAACGAATGACGGCCGATCCTGGTCAGGTAGTCGCGTGGGGGAGCGATCTCGACGACAGCGACGAGCGAAGATCCGTCCACTCGGAGCCCGATGGACTGCTCGGAGGGAGTGTGAAAACTGACGATCGTGCTGCGGTCGACGTCCTTGCGGTGCAGATAGCGAAAGTACCTGACAATCCAGGACATTACCGACCAACCGCCCACATGAAGCAGCATTGATCCGGCAACCACACAACCGATAGCCAGCGCCCAGAACCAATCGAGCCCACTGGCCATCGCGATTCCGCCCGCACCGATTCCGAAAAGCTGTGCCGGCACGAACTCGCGCGTCGAAATCCTGTGTGACGACGGCCAATGCTTCAACCGCGATCGGTCCACGGTTCCTCCCCGATACCTGACCTGCGAACTACCCGAAAATTTCCGCCCCAGCGGAACTGTACTGTGTCTTCGCAAGGGGATGTAAGGCACGGGGGGAATGATGGCTGCGACACCTACCACGCGCTGGCAGGTCAACGGGTACCGATTCTTGGTCAGGCGGATGGAACATGCGCTGGTCAGACGAGACGTGCGGATGCTTCACGATCCGATGCGATCACAGTCGCGCGCGTTCACCGTCGGAATAGTCCTCGCTGCACTGGGATTGGCGGGTTGCGCTGTACTCGCTCTGTTTCGGCCACAGGACAGAATCGGCGATGCAGAGATCGTCGTTGCAAAGGAATCGGGCGCGATGTTCGTCGCCATGGAGGGTACGTTTCGCCCTGTGCTGAACTTGGCCTCCGCTCGACTGATTCTGGGTTCGCCAGGAAAACCGGCAATAGTCAAGGCATCCGAGGTCGAGGCGAAACCCCGGGGCGCGCTCGTCGGCATTCCCGGCGCACCGTCCGCGCTGCCGGAATCGGCCGACCCTACCAACGCCGCGTGGACGGTGTGCGATTCCGTCGGATCCGACGGGAGAAAATCGTTGACGACTTCGGTCCTGGTCGGCTCGTCCAATGTCGGCGAAAACACGACATATCTGACGAATGACCGTGCATTCCTGGTGAAGTCGGGTTCCGATCACTTTCTCGTGTACGACGGGAAGCGAGCGGAAATCGATGTGGACGATCCGGCGATCATGCGGGCTTTGGGCCTGGAAGGAGCACAGGCGCGACCGATCAGTATCGGATTCCTCAATTCGATTCCCGAAGTTCCGCGCATCGAGGCTCCGCGAATCCGCCAACTGGGATCGGCGCCCCGGTTTCCTCTGCAGAACAAGACTGTCGGCTCCGTCGTCCAGGTTTCGGTGGGTGCGGACCCGCAGTACTACGTGGTACTCGAGAACGGGATCCAGAAGATCGGTGCGGCGCTCGCCCAACTGATCTACTTTTCGGATTCGCAGGGCGCCACCGGGATCGCGAGCGTCGCCCCTGATGCCATCAGTCGTATTCCCTCGGTGAGTGAGCTGGCCGTCGACTTGTTGCCGCGGGTGGTTCCGGAGATCGTCGATGATCACGGCGCACCTGTCGGCTGTCTGGAATGGGCTCCCGCACCTGCAGTCGAGGGCGGCGAAAGTAGTTCTGCAACGCTGAAACTTGTCGCTGGATTGCAGGTTCCGATCCCGGAGGGTGGCAAGTTGGTGTCCTTGGCGCAGGCGGACGGATCGGGTGACAATCTCGACAACGTCCATGTCGAACAGGGATTCGGCGGATTTGTTCAAGCGACCGGAATCGAGACGAACAGCACCAGGCACGACGGAGTGTTCTACGTAGCCGATACCGGTGTGAAGTACGGCGTACCGGACGAAACCTCCGCTCGCGCGCTCGGATTGACGCGAACGCCTGATCGCGCGCCTTGGCAGATGCTCGACCTACTTGCATCAGGCCCCGCGCTCGAGAAGAGCAATGCACTGATAGCTCACGACGGAATCGCCCCCGATACAGCGCCGGCCGCTCCGGTGAACTGAACACTGCTGACGGTTCAGGGATCGATTTTCTGGCGTTCGGGAAGATGCCGACGAATTACTCGACGAAGAGGCATCGATGCCAACAGCGTCAGTAGAGCGAGGGTGCCGACCGTTCCGGCTCCGACGAGTGCCGTGTCGCGAGATCGGTTGTCGGGGGTCGGCGGCGTGGGTAGGGGATCGATCGACACCGACTGATGGTTGACCTTGACGCGTTCTCCTGGGGCCAATTCGCCCGTCACTGCCGCAAGTGGATCGATGACGCCGTGACCGACGTAGGGATTCCAACCCTGCGCCGGAGCGTGGGCGGTGGCTTCGATACGTTGCATGACCTGAAGCGCAGTCAGTTCCGGGTGAACCGACCGGACCAGTGCGGCGGTTGCCGCGACAAAGGGCGCAGCGAAACTGGTCCCGTTGAACGACTGCACGGCGCCGTCGGAACCGTAGACCCCGTTGGTCAGACCGGGCGCCGTTGGGTGAAGTGAGGTGATTCCGGTGCCGGGCGCCGCCACGTCGACCCATGGACCGCCGAGGCTGAAGGAACTGGCGGCGCCATTGGGGTCTACCGACCCCACTGTGAGGACATAGTCGTCGTACCAAGCCGGACTGGCAATCGTCACAACCGACTTCCATGGATCGGCCAGGGGATTGAGGGGATCCGGCGGCGGATTCTGGTTCTTGCAACCTCCGGATCCGACGTTCCCTGCAGCTGCGACGACTACGACGTTCTTCGCGATCGTGGCGTATTCGATTGCAGCGCCGAGTCGTTGGTCGCTGATCCCGTCCCCGGCAGGCTTACAGGCGACTTCGGAGATGTTGATGACGCTTGCACCCATGTCCGCAGCGTGACGGACGGCCGATGCCATGGTGTCGACGTTTCCGTACCCGGATGAGTTCTCGGCTACAGCAGGGTCTTCGCGTTGGCCGGCCACCGAGAAGGCGGCACTGGACTGCCTGATCGAAATTATCTGTGCGTCCGGCGCAGCTCCGGAGAATCCGGAACCCTCGACTTGCTGGGCGGCGATGAGACCGGCCACGACAGTTCCGTGTGCGTCACAATCGTCGGTGCCGTCGGAGGTACCGACGTAATCACCGCCGCCGTCGAGCGACGGCAGCCGGGGATGTCTGCTGACACCGGTGTCGATGACAGCAATTCGCTGTCCTGCCCCTCTGGTGATCGGCCACACAGAATCGAATCCCAGATCTCGTTGAGAACGTGGAATGTCCGCACCGTCACCACCTGCCACGGCTGGGACGCACAGGGTTCGTTGTTCGGTGGGTTGTGGAGGTGCAGGCGGACCGTCCTCGGGCAGCATTGCAGGATCGATGGGGGAGGGAACCGCGCTCGATGCGCCACCTGCCCCGGCGAGAACGCTGAAGGCAACGATCACGAGACTGGCGCAGATGTTTGTTGCACGTCGAATCACCATCGATCACCGATCGCTCAGAGGCCACGCATGAGCGCGAAGAGGCCACTGACCCAGCAGATCAGCGGAACGATTGCTGCAATCGCAGCGAGGTCCAACAGCTCGGCAGCGCGTCGCATCACGGGGCTGAATGTGTTCTGGGGGGCGAGGATTCCCAGAATCAGTGCCAGGAGGAGAACGGTCATTGTGATGGCGAAGACGACCAATGCATGGTCGCGATGGGTCCATGCCATGTCGCCCAGGAGAACGAGAATCACCGAGATGCCTGCCGCGATGAGTGGCACAGCCTGCTGTGCGCCCGCGTAGGTGCGCCCGCGAAACATCAGCACGACGGCCGTCGCGAATGCGAGAGCAAGATTCGGCCAGACGATCCCCTGACCAGGCCAGGACCACGCGAGTGCGACGGCAGCGACGAGCGCGACCACTGACGTGGCCACGATCAGCCCGGTCAGATAGCTACGCGCCCGCCCTGCCCTTTCCGCCAACTCGGTCAGCCCGGGTAGTTCGGGTTCGGGCAGTCCGTCGCGGTCGTCGTCGAGGGGATTACTCGGCGTCGGAACAGGGGGAAGCGGTAGTCGCGCGAACAACATCGACAGTCGAGCGGTGAACGTGAGAACGATCAATGCGGCGGCAATCACCGCGCCGCTGACGGTCGCGGTGCGCGCCTCGGGAAGCGTGGTAGTGACGGCAAAGGTGCCCACCGCCGCGAGAAGGACGACGAGAAGTGCTGTGAAGACAGCTAATCCGGCGCCGCACAAGCGGAAGCAGATCAGAGTTACCGCAGCGGCAAATGCCGAACCGAGAAGCAGATGAGCCGAAAGAACAGTGCCGGGCACGCAGAGTGCGCCGGAGACGAACGCCAGTGGCACCGAAGCGCATCCGAGCGTGACGGAACTTCCAGAGTCTCCGTACACCCGCGCTGCCACGACGGCGGCGACGGTGAGCACCAAAGACGTCACTCCGCCGCAGACGGCGCCGATCAGTCCCGTGTCGCCGAGGACCAGGGCGAGGGCCGCGACGAGCGCAGCGACGAGGGCGGCGGTCGAGCCGACAATGCGCGCGGTGACCGGAGTCCAGCGTCGGTAGACGTCCGCATCCGTGGCCGCGACGGTGTACATGATGTCGTCGAAGAGTGGGGGCGGGGCAGCGGTGTCCGAGGCCTCGAGTACGAGCAATTCTCCATCGCGGATTCCGTGCTCGTGCAGCGACAGCGTCGGTGCCAGCGGTGCCCTGCCGACTTTCGACAGAGTCCAGTCGACGGGCTCGAATTGTTCGGTGGTGTGGTCGAACTCGTTGAAATTGCTGTGGTTGACAATTGTGTCCACAATGCCCGGAATGACCACGGTGAGTGGAACACGAAGCGGCACCGCAAGATCCACCTGCGAATGGGCTGAAAGTACCGTCAACCTGCACAGTTCGGCAGAATGACTCGCGCCTCGTCCGTTTCCGGTGTTCGCAGCGCTGGTTGTAGTGGTGCTGGTCAAGATCTGTCCCCTCCCATGACGCGATTCCCCCTTCGCGTCACCCCAGTTCACCCGAACAATACGACATGAACTGCGCGCCTGTATCGGAGACAGCGCCGACAACAGGTGGCACCGACCCGAGTGTCGGTGTTGTGATCTACTCTCTTGCAATTGCGCGAGTACGCCTTGGGGGGGCCGGCGGTAGTCGGACGAGGCGCCTGGCGGCAACAGCTGCAGCACCGATGGGGGTGGGTGAATTGAGCACTGTCAGATTTGCGCGTCGAGCACGACGTGAATCGCCGCGCACACCGGGCGGCGAGGTGACGCTTCAGGCCCCACCGGAGATACCTCGCGTCACGCCGGGAAACCTACTGACCAAACTACTTCCGGTGATCATGGTGGTTGCCATGATCGGCATGGTGGCGCTGATGTTCTCTTCCGGCATGGCGCGCAATCCGATGTCCCTGCTGTTTCCGGTCATGATGATGGTGTCGATGCTCGGAATGCTCGCCGGGGGCGGTCGTAGCGGTGGAGCAAGAGCGTCCGAAGCGAACGAGGACCGCAAGGACTACCTCCGGTACCTGGATCAGATGCGTAGTGATGTTGCTGCGACGTCTGGTGCGCAGCGTGCTGCTCTCGAGTGGAGCAATCCCGAGCCGTCGCTGCTCTGGACACTGGCCGGGACTGTGCGGATGTGGGAGCGTCAGATCACCGACTCGGACTACTGCCACGTTCGGGTAGGTCTGGGTACACAGCGATTGGCCACCAGACTCGTGTCTCCGGAGACCGGGCCGGTCGAGGATCTCGAACCCGTCGCTGCTGTCTCACTTCGGCGATTCGTCCGTGCACATTCGGTTGTGCAGGACCTGCCGACCGCCGTCTCGCTTCGCGGATTTGCTGCGATGTCCATCGAGGGGCAGAGAGATTCCGCTCGTGCGCTTGTCCGCTCGATGTTGATGCAGCTGTGCACATTCCACGGTCCGGACACGCTCCAAGTTGCGGTGGTGTGCGGTCCCGATACCGAATCCGAGTGGGAGTGGGTCAAGTGGCTCCCACACGTGCAACACCCGCAGTCTCAGGACGGCACCGGCACTGCACGCATGGTGTTCGGTTCGTATCTCGAATTCGAAAGTTCCCTCGGGGAACCGCTTTCGATGCGTGCTCGATTCGCTCGCAACACTCCAGCCAGTGCGGGCGTTCCGCATCTCGTGCTGGTCGTGGACGGTGGCTTACTCGAAGGTGACACCGGCCTGTTGTCCGAATTCGGGCTCGACTCGGTGACTGTCCTCGACCTCTGCGGGTTCTGCCCGCGGCTGGTGGCGACGCGTGGGTTGCGACTGGTCGTCGGTAGCGATCAGATCGGCGCGGTGAGCAGCGCAGGAGTTGAGAACTTTGCGAGGCCTGACGCTGCGACGACGAGCCTGGCGCAGGCGTTCGGGCGTCGCATCGCACCGTTCCGTGCGGCATCGCAGAATGCCGTCGACGCAGCTGACGACGACCGATCCCTTCGGACGTGGAGCCAGATGTTGGGGATAGGAAACGTTGCGAGGTTCAATCCTGAGCATGGCTGGCTTCCACGTCAGGGGCGCGACCGACTCCGCGTGCCGATCGGTGTCGGACAAGACGGAAACCCCGTCGAACTGGATCTGAAGGAGTCGGCCGAGAACGGTATGGGTCCGCACGGGCTGTGTATCGGAGCCACCGGTTCTGGCAAGTCGGAGTTCCTGCGAACCTTGGTGCTCGGCCTGATCGCGACCCACTCTCCCGACGCACTGAACCTCGTCCTGATCGACTTCAAAGGTGGTGCAACCTTTCTCGGCCTCGAGGAGGCACCGCATGTTGCTGCGATCATCACCAACCTTGCCGAGGAATTGGCGATGGTCGATCGTATGAAGGACGCGCTCGCCGGCGAAATGAATCGTCGACAAGAACTGTTGCGTGCGGCAGGAAACTTCGCAAACGTGTCCGATTACGAGAGGGCGAGGCTGGCCGGCGCTGCACTCGATCCGTTACCGGCACTCTTCGTGGTCGTCGACGAGTTTTCCGAACTGCTCAGTCAACAGCCGGAATTTGCCGAATTGTTCGTGGCCATCGGGCGATTGGGCAGGTCACTTCACATTCACCTGCTGCTGGCCAGTCAGCGACTCGACGAAGGAAAGCTTCGGGGTCTCGACAGCCATCTTTCGTATCGCGTCGGGTTGAAAACGTTCTCGGCGAACGAGTCTCGTTCCGTCCTCGGCGTTCCCGATGCTTATCACCTTCCGGGTACACCCGGTGCGGGATACCTGAAGTCCGATTCTGCTGAGATCGTTCGCTTCCAAGGTGCGTACGTGTCAGGCCCGTACGAGGGCGAGCGGATCGTGCCCACTCGATTCTCGGTCGATTCCCCCGTCGAACTGGCGCCGCTGCCGTTTACCGCGAAGCCCGTGATCGGACCAGAGGCCGTTGTCGTTCCCGTCGAGCCCGACGTCGTCGACATGGGTGAAATCGGTGACGATGCACGTACTCTCATGGGAGTCCTCGTAGACCGCATGCGCGGTCACGGTCCACGTGCGCATGAAGTGTGGCTCCCGCCGCTCGAGTCATCTCCGACGCTTGACCAGTTGTTGCCGCGGTGGGCGACCGGTGATCAACCTCGCGGAAATCTGAGCGCACCCTTCGGCATAGTCGACAGGCCGTTCGATCAGCGCCGCGATCTACTCGTCGCCGATCTCAACGGATCGACTGGCAACCTCGCGATTGTCGGCGGCCCGCAGTCGGGAAAGTCGACGGCGTTGCGCACGTTGATCTTGTCTCTGAGCATGACGCACACGCCGGAACAGATTCAGTTCTACTGCCTCGACTTCGGCGGTGGAACGCTCCTCGGATTGAAAGATCTGCCGCACGTCGGATCGGTGGCAAACCGTTTGGATTCCGACCGCGTCCGGCGCACAGTTGCCGAGGTACTCGGTGTGGTCGCCAAACGGGAGCGACTGTTTCGTGACCTCGGCATCGAATCGATGGCCGATTTCCGTAGATTGCGAACAGTTGATCCCGCCGGGGAAGGTGAGGCTGCGGGACTCCGAGAGGACCCGTACGGTGACGTCTTCCTCGTCGTCGACGGTTGGCCAAGCGTTCGTTCGGATTTCGAATCACTCGAGCCCCAGATCAACACGCTCGCCGGTCAAGGTTTGTCCTTCGGTGTACACGTGATCGTCACGACGTCGAGGTGGGCCGAGATCCGGCCGGCGCTCAAGGATCAACTGGGTACTCGCATCGAACTTCGATTGGGTGATCCGGGAGATTCGGATGCGGGTCGCCGGAAAGCCGGCCTGGTGCCGGAAGGTCGACCGGGTCGTGGCATCACTCGCGACGGACTCCACCTTCTCACCGGACTACCTCGAATCGACGGCCTACCGGGTAGTGAGAACTCGAGTACGGCTGTGGTGGCGACGGTCGAACGTATTGCAGCCATGTCGAATTCGCGTCCGGCACCCACCGTGCGGATGCTCCCGGATTCCTACTTGCGGGCGGAACTTCTCGAAGCTGTCGGGACCCGGTGGCCCTCACCGAGTGCGGCCGACGGTCGGTGCCTCACCGTGCCGATCGGGCTCGGTGAGACCGACCTCGCCCCGGTGTACATGGACTTCCGGGAACACCCGCACCTGTTGATATTCGGCGACACCGCGTGTGGGAAGACATCTCTCTTGCGTGGAATAGCCGAAGGGATCATCGCGTCGAACACACCGGCCCAGGCCAAGCTGATTATCGGTGACTATAGGCATTCCCTGCTGGGCGTGGTCGAAGGGAATCACCTCGGCGGGTACTCGGCGTCGTCGACGACCTTCGGTGAGTTGATGGTCGACTTGGCTCGGATCGTCGCTGCCAGAATGCCGAACGCCGAAACAACGCAGCAGCAATTGCGGGAACGGTCGTGGTGGAGTGGGCCGGAGATTTACGTACTGATCGACGACTACGACCTTGTGGCCACACCGAGTGGAAATCCGGTGGCGCCGTTGCTCGAATACATTCCGCACTCCAAGGACATCGGTTTGCACCTGGTTATTGCCCGCCGTTCTGGTGGTGCGGCCAGAGCACTGTACGAGCCGGTCATTGCGAGAATTCGCGACATGGCGCCGGCCGGATTGATCATGAGCGGAAGTCGTGACGAGGGAAATCTCGTCGGCACTGTCCGCGCGTCGGCGATGCCGGAAGGCCGTGGGGTTTACGTTTCCCGCTCGCAAACCCAACTTGTCCAAGTTCCGTGGATGCCACCGCTGTGACCGCTCCGTCCGCAGTGTCGGTCTCGTTACATTGGGGTGCATCGAATATCTGGGTCGTATCGGGTCAACGCGAATTCTGTTGCAGTGCAGACCTCAGACGCGAACCGACGTCGGGCCCCGGTGCGGCCGGTAAGAATGCGATCGATTACATCGACGACGATTATGTCGACGTGGATGGTCGGGTTGTCCCGACAGTCTTGGAGGTGGCCAGGCTGATCTCCAGTGCGATGGACGGGTGCGGAATCGTCGACGCAGACATTCTTCATCTCAGTCATCCCTCGGATTGGGGTGCCCCACGCAGGCGGCGATTGCTCGATGCCGCACGTCGAGTGGCGCACGACGTCGTACTCGTTCCGACGTCGATCGCGGCGGCGAGGTCGGCTCATACGGCTTGGCGATCGCGGTGTGTCGTCCTCGAACTGCGCGGCGGAACGGTGGTCGCTTCTGTTGTCGCTGAGGTCGACGGTGAACTCCGAATCGACGGAACACAAAGTTCGGAGATCGCAGACGTTGCGGGGTTGTTTTCCGCAATCGGGGATCTATCGGTTCGGGACGCTGTGGTGTTGGTCGGGCCGAGCTCTCATGCTGTTGCGGCTTCGCTCGAACGGGGGTCGACGAATGTTCACGGCCACGCGAGCATCCGAATTCTGGACGAGAGCCGGGTGGCTGCGTCTCTGGTGGATCCTCAGACGCTCGTTCGCCAGACAACCGCGCGGGACAGTTCGGGACGAATCGTCGACAATTCGGCTTTTGGCGCCGGGTGGGTAGGCGATACGGATGGCGCGAAGTCGATTCCTGGCGCGGACTCGAATGCCTCTTCGCCGAGTCGCGTCGGCGGGCGGCGCGGAGGCCGTCGATGGTTCGCGGCGGCGCTTGCGGTGGTCGCCGTCGCCGGTGCGGTCGCAGCAACGGTCGTGGTGTCCACTCGCGATCGAAACGACTCTCGGTTGACGGGGTCGGTCGCAGCCACGGCGGAAGACGAAGTAGAGATCGTGGAGGCGTCGAAAGAGCAGGAAACGCCTGCGCCGAAGACTTCGATCTCGTCGATCGAGTCCGGGGCCACGCCGGAACTTACTCGTGTGGACGTGGGAAGCGTTGCGGCAGAAATGCCTTCCGATTGGAAGCTTCTGCCGCGAGGGACCTCGAGCGGGCGTACCGATTTGGTACCCGGTTCGGGTGCGGATCGCAAGATCGTGGTCATCGAGAAACATCTTGCGGAAGGTGTGGGATTCGATTCCGTCGAAGCTGTTTTGCGTCAGCAGTTTTCGACGTTCGAGGACCCATTGCGGTTCGCAGAGTTTGCTGTGCTCGACGATGCCGCAGGAAAACGGGCAGTGGTGTACGTCGAGTTTCCGGACGATTTCTCCGAGGTGCGTTGGCACGTATACGTCGACAACGGACGGCAAGTGAGTATCGGCTGCCAGTATCTGGTCGGTGAGTGGGGCAGTCTCGAAGCGGACTGCCTGCGGATGTGGCAGTCGGTCGAATTCACACCGTGACCGGATCGGTCGGTTCTGAAAATATTCTTCGGTCGGGCCGGAACCGTTGGTACGAAGGTCGCGTCAAAGTATGTGTAGCGCACATCAGGGAGTTCCGCTCGACCCCGGTGCACATCCGACGGACAAAGCCCGTTGTGTGTGATCGCCGATACCGAACGGTACTCACCGAATCCAGGGGGACGACATGGGCTTTACCGCAACTACCGCTGAATTGATCGATTCGGCGGGGACCATCGACGGACATCTCGGTGACATCAGGGGGCTGGTCAACGCTGTTCGGTCGGAGGCCGACGCTTCGCACAATTCGTGGAACGGTGCGGCGCAGGTCGAATACGCAGGAATCATGGAGCGATACAACAGCGCGGCCCTGAAGTTGGACACAGCTCTGACCGACATCTGCGAGCAGATCAAACAGGCCGCGGGAACCTTCGACTCGACCGAAGACGACAACGTCAGCTCGCTTCGCGGCGCGACGGTGAACATGTCCTGACCGCCAGCACTTCATCGTCCGGTCAAGCAATCCTCAGCCAGTAGTTCTCACAAGTTAGTTCTCACAAGTTCTCTCCAGTCACACCGAACCGGGAGCAGTTATGTCCGACAGGATCAAGTACGACTTCAGCGGCCTCGCAATGCTGTCCGATCAGATGAAACAGCAGGCCAAAGCGATCAACGACAAACAGGGCGACATCAAGGTTGTCGTGGACAAGCTGCAAGCAGGCTGGGAAGGGGCAGGTTCCGAAGCGTGGAACGACGCACAGCGTCGCTGGGCCCAGGCTTCCGAAGAACTGAACATGGTTCTCGCGCAGATCGCCGGAGCGACGGCGAGCGGCTCGGAGAAGATGCAGGAAGCTGATCGGATCGCCGCAAACGGGTTCGGTCGCTGACAACATCCCATGCCGTGATGACACCCCGCCTGCCCCGGTACCGTCAGGTTGCCGGGGCAGGCGCATGTCGATCGCTCGCGTCGCTGTGCTGGACGATGATGCTGTTGGCAGGAATGGCTGCGCTTTGACCTGGCAGCGGGTAGACCGGTATCGTCTATCGGTGGCGTGCCGTAGGGCTCCGGCAGAAATGCGTGGAGACCGGCGGTTCTCGGGTCTCAACTGGCCGCCGAGGATCGTTTACGCGATACGCACATGGTCAGCAGTGGAATGAATTAAGACGAGGAAGATCTGTGTCTACGTACACCCCGAAGGCCGGAGATGTGACCCACACGTGGCACGTCATCGACGCCACTGACGTGGTGCTCGGCCGTCTTGCCGTTCAGGCAGCGAACTTGCTGCGTGGCAAGCACAAGCCCACCTACGCGCCGCACATCGACGGTGGTGACTTCGTTGTCATCATCAACGCAGAGAAGGTTGCCATCAGCGGCAACAAGCTGCAGGGCAAGAACGTTTACCACCACTCCGGATTCCCGGGTGGCCTGAAGTCCCGCACTGTCGGTGAGGTCCTCGACAGGACTCCCGATCGTCTCGTCGAGAAGGCCATTGTCGGCATGCTCCCCAAGACGAAGCTCGGCCGCGCAATGAGCAGCAAGCTCAAGGTTTACGCGGGCCCGAATCACCCCCACACCGCGCAGCAGCCGGTGCCGTTCGAGATCAAGCAGGTCGCACAGTGACATCGCCGGAAGAGCAGAACGTGTCCGAAGAGAACATCGAAGCAGTGGAAGAGCTTGTCTCTGACGCAGTCGAGGTCGTCGAAGAGGTTGCTGCAGCTACGCTCGCACCGATCGTCCTCGATCGCCCGGTCCAGACCGTCGGTCGCCGCAAGGAGGCTGTCGTTCGCGTCCGGATGGCTCCCGGTACCGGTCAGTTCAAGCTCAACGGTCGTACGTTGGAGGACTACTTCCCCAACAAGGTTCACCAGCAGCTGATCAAGGCTCCGCTGGTGCTCGTCGAGCGTCCCGAGTCTTTCGACATCATTGCACTGCTGCACGGTGGCGGCCCGTCCGGTCAGGCAGGCGCACTGCGTCTGGCTATCGCGCGCGCACTCATCGAGGTAACCCCTGATGATCGTCCGGCCCTCAAGCGTGCAGGCTTCCTGACGCGTGACGCCCGCGCGGTCGAGCGTAAGAAGTACGGCCTGAAGAAGGCCCGTAAGGCATCGCAGTACTCCAAGCGCTGATGCTTTGCCGAGGTTGACCCGACGGGTCTGCTTCGGCACCTGTTCACCACAAGAGCGGGCGTCCATCGTTACCGGACGCTCGCTCTTGTGTTTCTCGGAGAAATTCCCTTCTCGAGTTCCCTTCTCGAGGTTCACAGGATTCAGGAGTCGTTCTATGGGTCGGTTGTTCGGTACTGACGGTGTTCGTGGACTTGCCAATTCGGATCTGACTGCAGATCTTGCATTGAGATTGGCAGTTGCCGCGGCGAGCGTACTGACAGCCGACACCTCGGACGCACGTCCGACCGCCGTGATCGGCCGCGATCCTCGCGCCAGCGGTGAGATGCTTCAAGCCGCGGTGACCGCAGGATTGAGTTCCGCGGGTGTCGACGTGCTCGACGTGGGTATTCTTCCGACTCCGGCAGTTGCATACTTGACGGCAAAGCTCGACGCCAGTCTCGGCGTCATGATCTCTGCATCGCATAATCCCATGCCGGACAACGGAATCAAGATTTTCGCAGCCGGTGGACACAAGCTGGATGATGCTGTCGAGGTGGCGATCGAGGATGCACTCGAGGGCACTGCACCGCCCGTCCTACCGACAGGTGCCGGGATCGGCCGCGTCCGTACGGTCGACGACGCCGCTCAGCTGTACCTTGCGCATCTGGCGAGCGCGGCGAGCGAGCCACTCGCTGGACTCACCGTTGTGGTCGACTGCGCCAACGGCGCTGCTTCCGCGCTCGCACCGGTTGCCTACGCGGCAGCGGGCGCTCGCGTCATCGCGATCAGCGCCGATCCCGACGGCCTCAACATCAACGACGGCTGCGGATCGACGCACCTGGAGAATCTTCAGAAAGCCGTAGTCGATCACGGGGCGGACCTAGGCCTCGCGCACGACGGCGACGCCGACCGCTGCCTGGCCGTCGACGAGACCGGAGCGGTGGTCGACGGTGACGCGATCATGGCAGTTCTGGCGATCGCGATGAACGACGCCGGCGAGTTGGTCGAGAACACTCTCGTCGCGACTGTCATGAGCAATCTCGGTTTGCACATCGCGATGCGCGAGGCCGGTATCAACATCGTGACTGCTGCCGTAGGTGACCGCTACGTCTTAGAGGAACTGCGCGCGGGCGGATACAGCCTCGGTGGCGAGCAGTCAGGCCATGTCGTGTTGCCGGCGTTCGGCACCACGGGCGATGGGATTCTCACCGGCCTCCGGCTGCTCGGACGCATGGCTCGCACGGGTAAGTCGGCATCCGCGCTGGCCGCAACGATGACAACCCTCCCGCAAGTTCTGATCAACGTGAAGGTTGGGGACAAGGCGACAGTCGCAGCATCGCCGTCGGTACTCGCAGCAGTCGCGGACGCAGAGCGCGTCCTCGGTGACGGTGGTCGCGTGCTCCTGCGCCCGTCCGGGACAGAGCAACTGGTCCGCGTCATGGTCGAGGCCACCGAACTTCCGCTCGCGCAGAAGCTGGCCGACGAGTTGGCCGAGATCGTCGGTTCGGTTTAGCCCCTCATTACGCGTTCGCGTTTTGAGGGAACGTAATTGCGCCCTGCTGCGTCCAAGGAGTCAAAGGCCGCTCGACGTTCGAGTGGTTCCGTTGAAACTTGGGAGCGCTCGTGGATGTCGACCGCGCTGGAACAGATGAATTGGCACGCCATGCGGTGTCGGTGGCCCAGGCTCTGCGCGATTCTGCCGAGCCGATCAGGCGTTTGCGATTCAGCGGTGCCGTTTCGGGCCGTGATTACGCCGAGCATGGAGCCGCGTTGGCGTCGGCATTGGCGGTCCTGAATTCTCGCTTGACTGGCCGTGCGGATCTTCTCGATGCGTTGGCGCGTCGGCTTTCCTCTTCGGCTGAGGTGATCGCTGAGGTGGACGGTCAGGGTGCGCAGCGATTGCGCGACTCCAGCGGGTCGGTCTCATGATACCGACGAGCGGTACCGCACAGGCAGTATCAAACGGCTCCTTGTGCGTCGAAGATATTCTTGCACTGCGTGATTCACGCGTGCATCCCGACGAAATCCTGGATGCTGGTGCGAGGGGATTGCAGTTCTTCGATCGATTTCACAACCTGGCCTCTCGGTTGGGCTTCGAAGAACGGATGCTTACGTCCTACGAGGATGCGTATCGCGCAGAGGCTGGTATCGATTTCGAGACACTAATGCGAGATGCGTCGGACATGGCCGCAGCGGTGGACGGTTCGGTCGCCGAGATCGCGATGCTGACGCACCTGGCGGAGAATCTTCCTGCAGTGTGGAATGTTTCCGGCGTGGGTGCGGTCGTAGATCAGGCCTTCGCGGCGCGGCGTGAAGCTCGGTCCGATGCGGATTCGGCGCCACTGTTGATCACGCTGGCCGACGAATTCGCGCGGACGGTTCGAACGGCTTTGGCAGACAAGGCTTTCAAGGTGGCCGGCCTCGACCGGGCGACGATCGGCGGTCTGGGTGCGGGGGAGATCGACCAGCTGACTCACGTCGCTTCCACCGGTCGTGGTGCGGCGCCATGGCTGGACACGGTTTTTCGTTCGGCGTATCTCGATACTCGCGATGAATTCGACAGGGCGTGTGCGGAGTGCGCGAGCGCGGTTGGTCATGCTTTTGACGCCGCGACCCAGTGGGTGACAGACGCGTTCACGTCAACCTTTCCGATCGCCGAGCCGAGTGCATCAGGTGTCGCCGCCGCTCCTGTCTCTTTCTCGATCGGCGGCAACACTTGGGGCTTCTCGATTGCGTCCGACGGTCGTGGGGTGAGTCTGGATGTTGCAGGTGCTGACGGGAACTCTGTGTCGGCCACCCTGGAGTTGAGCGAAAATGGTTGGCCGAGAATAGTGCTCGATGCCGATCCGGAGATGTCGCTGCACGAGGCGCGTCCGCAAGAAGCGTCCCAGCCTGCGACACTCCAGCCCGAAACTCCCGACCCTGAGATTCGCGAGCACGAGGTGCCGGTTGAATCCAACGCCGA
This sequence comes from Rhodococcus sp. YL-1, assembly GCF_001942025.1. Taxonomy (NCBI): domain Bacteria; kingdom Bacillati; phylum Actinomycetota; class Actinomycetes; order Mycobacteriales; family Nocardiaceae; genus Rhodococcus; species Rhodococcus sp. YL-1. Next base: position 2,028,356 of record NZ_CP017299.1, read on the forward strand.
GTTCTCGCCCGCGCCGGACCCGGAGCCGCCTTCCACAGTCCCCGACGAGTCGATCGTGGCTCCCGACGGAGAGACGGGCGCTGAGTTGGCCGGAGCTGGTCCGCTGTGAAGTCCGTTCACGCGCCGTTCGAAGCGATCCGTCGAACCCTCGATTCTCAACTCGACGACTTCCGTGAGCGCAGAGTGGCCGCAGCGAGCGCGGAATCGCACCAGGAGCCGCCGTCCGAAACGACATCCGCCGAGAATGACACGGATGGGCCGGTCAGGTCCGGCCCGTATCTGCGATCCGCGTCAGAGCCGACGCCGACGCCGCCGTGCTCGCCGCCGGAGTCGGTGGCGAGTACGGACTCCTACTTACGCAACAGCTGGCTGGTCCGCGCGTCGGAGTGAGGTTCGACCGGCAGCAACGGCGCCGTGTGCGGAATCTCGACGTCAGGATCAGCAAAATCCTTGTACTTCTTGTCGCCGGTCAGATGGAACAACAGGAAGCCCGTGAGCAGGCACCGTGTGGCGGCCTGTGTCTTGCGCTCGGATCCACCGAGGCCCAGGGCGCCGAGGAGTCGGCGGCCTTCGATCAGTCCGGCGTCTTGGGCGTCATTCACGGTACGTGCGATGACAGGACCGCCCCACTCCACGCTCAGCGGCCGGGCATTGCTGGTCAAGGAATCGACGTCGTCTTCGCCGGCGAGGATCAATCCGGGCGCTGTGATCTTCGACGCGTAGTTCTCCGCCTTGGGTGCTGTCGGGGCCGGGAACAGTGCGGCTACCGCACCGACATCCCCGCGCTGCGCTGCGGCCAGTACCGCAGCGCCCGCGCCCATGCCGTGACCGGCAAAGGCGACCCAATCGGGTTGGACGCTGATCTGTCCGGGGCCGAGTCGCACGCCGACGCAGATGTCGAGCGTCGCTCGAAGATCTGCAGCCAATCCGAGATGTGACGGGACCGGACCGCGTTCGCTGTCGGGCGCCGCTGCGACAATTCCCCAGGAAGCGAGGTGCTGGAGTGTCTGCTCGTACTTGTGGGACCCGACCATCCACCCGTGCGCGAAGGCAACGGCGGGGAGATTGAAACCGGTTTCCGGCGTGTACACGACACCCGGCTGTCCGGCCAGGGCGAGGTTGCCGCGGAGAACCCGGTGCGGGCCGCGCTTGGACAGCTCACGGGTCAGTGTCTTCAGTTTCGGTGCCACGGTTGAAGACGTTATCCGATGAGCCGCCTCGTGTATGCGGAGCGGACGCCGCAACCAGGTGCGGGAACCGCAAAATGCGCCTACCGCCGATGTCCAAGTACCCTGAGTCACCATGTGCGGAATCGTGGGATACGTCGGCCACCGCCCAGCTCTGGGCGTTGTGGTGGAGGCTTTGCGACGAATGGAGTATCGCGGGTACGACTCGTCGGGAATCGCGATTCTCGACGGAACCGGTGGGGTCGAGATCGAGCGTAAGGCCGGTAAGTTGGCCAACCTCGAGGCGGAGCTCGGCGAGTACGGTGCGGATCACTTCGTCGGTACGTCCGGTATGGGCCATACCCGTTGGGCGACGCATGGGCGTCCGACGGACCGCAATGCGCACCCGCATCGTGATGCCTCGGGCAAGCTGGCTGTCGTTCACAACGGAATCATCGAGAATTTTGCCCCGCTGCGTGCGGAGCTCGAGGCTGCAGGCGTCGAACTGCAGAGCGACACGGATTCCGAGGTCGCGGTTCACCTCGTCGCCCGGGCGTACGCCCAGGGGCCGACGGCAGGTGATTTCATCGAGAGTGCGCTGTCGGTGGTTCGTCGGTTGGAAGGTGCGTTCACGCTCGTCTTCACGCACGCTGATCATGCGGACACGATTGTCGCCGCGCGCCGCTCGACACCGCTCGTAGTCGGTGTCGGTGAGGGCGAGATGTTCCTCGGCTCCGACGTCGCTGCATTCATCGAGCACACACGCGATGCGGTTGAACTCGGACAGGATCAGGCAGTGGTGATCACTGCCGACAGCTACCGGATCTCCGACTTCGCGGGTAACGAGGCAGAAGGACGCCCGTTCCGCATCGACTGGGATCTCGCGGCCGCCGAAAAGGGTGGTCACGATTACTTCATGCTCAAGGAGATCGAAGAGCAGCCGACCGCTGTCGCCGACACGCTCCTCGGCCACTTCGAGAACGGGAAGATCGTCCTCGACGAGCAGCGGTTGTCCGATCAGGAACTGCGCGACGTCGACAAGGTGTTCGTTGTCGCTTGCGGTAGCGCTTACCACTCCGGTCTGTTGGCGAAGTACGCGATCGAGCATTGGACGCGTCTACCTGTCGAGGTCGAACTCGCCAGCGAATTCCGTTACCGCGACCCGGTTCTCGATCGCTCGACGCTTGTTGTCGCAATCTCGCAGTCGGGGGAAACGGCCGATACGCTCGAGGCTGTCAAGCACGCCAAGGACCAGAAGGCACGCGTCCTGGCGATCTGCAACACCAACGGTGCACAGATCCCGCGTGAAGCCGACGCAGTCCTCTACACCCGGGCAGGACCGGAAATCGCGGTCGCGTCCACCAAGGCGTTCCTGGCGCAGGTGACCGCGAACTACCTCGTCGGTTTGGCTTTGGCGCAGGCTCGCGGAACCAAGTATCCGGACGAGGTCGCCCGCGAGTACGCCGACCTCGAAGCGATGCCCGCATTGGTCAGCAAGGTACTCGAGACGGCAGAACCGGTGCGCGCGTTGGCGCGCCAGTTCGCGCACGCGTCGACCGTGCTGTTCCTGGGGCGTCACGTCGGCTACCCGGTGGCGCTCGAGGGTGCGCTCAAGCTCAAGGAGCTCGCGTACATGCACGCCGAGGGCTTTGCCGCCGGTGAGCTCAAGCACGGCCCGATCGCCTTGATCGAGGAGGACCTTCCGGTCATCATCGTCATGCCTTCGCCGCAGGGCCGCGCTGTCCTGCACTCGAAGTTGGTGTCCAACATTCAGGAGATCAAGGCGCGCGGGGCGACGACTATCGTCATCGCTGAGGAAGGCGACACCGTCGCCGCGGCGCACGCGGATCACCTGATCGAGATTCCGGCGTCACCGACTCTGCTGCAGCCGTTGCTGTCCACGGTTCCGTTGCAGATCTTTGCGGCCGAGGTTGCCGCGGCGCGTGGCTACGACGTCGACAAGCCGCGTAACCTGGCGAAATCGGTTACGGTCGAGTAGCTTTCGCTAGAAAATCGGGCCCCGCAGTCGCAAGACTGTGGGGCCCGAGCGCGTTACGGCGTCTCGACGACGACGGTTCCGCGCATCTCGGGATGCGGTGTGCAGGTGTAGTCGTAGGTTCCGGGTTCGGTGAACGTGTAGGTGTAGGTTCCCGATTTCTTGAGCGGACTGCGGAGTTTGCCCTTGGCGTCCCCGAGGCCGTTGACGTCGTGGGCCATTCCGTTGTCGTCGAACACCCACGTGACCGTCTCGCCGACATTCACGGTGATGGACGCGGGGGAGTACGCCATCCCGGAGATGGTCACCACGGGTCCGCTGGCCGTCGTTTCCGGAGCCGGTGGTGTGGAGTCGGTGCCGGAACTGCACCCGACCAGACCGAGAGCGAGCACGAGACCCGCGATTGCCGGGCGAAGACGTGATTTCATGGTTTCGAGGGTAGCGACGGCAACTGAAGGGTTCCGACATGCGTGGGTACTACACAGCCGATCAGGTGCGAGCAGCTGAGGCGCCGCTGCTCGACAAGCTGCCCGACGGGGTGCTGATGCGTCGAGCGGCGTACGGTCTTGCGCGAGTAGTCGCGGACGAATTGCGTTCCCGTACAGGGTCGGTCGCGCATCGGTCGGTGACGCTGCTGGTCGGTACGGGCGACAACGGCGGTGATGCCCTGTGGGCCGGTGCGTTGCTCCGCAAACGAGGTGTGAGCGTGCGGGCCGTGTTGCTCGATCCGGCGCGCGCTCATCGGGCGGGCCTCGATGCTCTCTTGAAGGCCGGCGGCCGAGTCGCCGCCGAAGTCGGGTCGCCGGATCTGGTGATCGACGGCATCGTCGGGATTTCCGGGCACGGCGGTCTACGGCCTGACGCGGCCGATCTCGTCGGCCAGGTGGATGCACCGATCGTGGCGGTCGATCTTCCGAGCGGCGTCGACGCGAACACCGGCGCAGTGGACGGCCCGTCGGTGACCGCTGATGTGACGGTCACATTCGGTGCGCTCAAGCCGGTACACGTACTCGCGGCTCCGCTGTGTGGTCGTGTCGAACTCGTGGACATCGGATTGAGCATCAGCGAACCCGAATTCGGTTCGCTCGATCCGGCGGAGGTCGGTGCGCTGTGGCCGGTGCCCGGTCCGGAGGACGACAAGTATTCGCAGGGTGTGGTGGGCATCGTTGCGGGAAGTGAGCAGTATCCCGGCGCGGGCGTGCTCTGTACCGGTGCCGCGGTGACCGCGACCGCCGGCCTGGTCCGCTACGCCGGGCACGGCGCCACCGAGGTGCTCGCCCGGTTCCCGGAGGTGATTGCGAGTGAGACCTTCCAAGCCGCCGGGCGAGTTCAGGCGTGGGTGGTCGGCCCCGGTATGGGTACCGACGACGACGCCGCGCGACTTCTGGCGTCGGTGCTGGCTACTGATGTACCCGTTGTTGTCGATGCGGACGGACTTACCCTCCTCGCTCAGCGTCCCGAACTTGTCGCAGCCCGGACCGCGCCGACACTGTTGACGCCCCACGCCGGCGAGTTCGCTCGATTCACAACTCTTGGCGAAGACAGGATCGCGGCCACGCGTGCTCTTGCCGCACGCCTCGGAGTCACGGTCCTGCTGAAGGGCCATACGACGGTGATCTCGGATCCCGGCGGTGAGGTGCTGGTCAACGACGCCGGCGGCTCCTGGGCATCGACGGCAGGTTCGGGTGACATCCTCTCCGGTGTGATCGGTGCGTTGCTGGCGGCGGGTCTGAGCCCTCTCGAAGCCGGGGCCGTCGGGGCGCGGGCTCACGCGTTGGCTGCGAACATCGCCGCTGCCGGCGGTCAGAGCGATGTCGCCGGAGCACCGATTTCGGCTTCACCCCTGCTGGGAGGTCTGCGGGAATCAGTGCGTGTGCTTCGCTCTTTTGCCCTCGATTGAGGGTGTTCAAACCCGAACACGTGTCCGATTCTGCGTGGGTGGCAGGATTGTCGCCATGACGCTTGCCCAGGGAAGAGCACCGAAGGAGCCTGCGGAGGGGAAGGCGAGCCGACTCGACGACGCAGTAGGGCCGCAGACGGAGGCAGTCGTCGATCTGGACGCGATCGCGCACAACGTGCGTGTTCTGCGTGAATTTGCCGGGGATGCAGCGTTGATGGCGGTCATCAAGGCGGACGGATACAACCACGGCGCAGTTGCGGTGGCGCGGACGGCGCTCTCGGCGGGAGCCCGGGAACTCGGCGTCACCACCATCGCGGAGGCACTGGTCCTTCGCGAGGCAGGCATCACCGCTCCCGTCCTTGCCTGGCTGCACGGCGTCGACGCCGATTTCGCCTCGGCGATCCGATCGGACGTCGAGATCGGCGTGTCCTCCCCGCGACACCTGGCCGCTGTCGTCGACGCGGCACGGGTTCTGGGACAACAGGCGACGGTGACGCTCAAGGTGGACACCGGTCTCAATCGCAACGGCGTCTCGAGAACCGAGTGGCCGCAGATGCTCGACGACCTCGCCACTGCGCGGGACGAGGGCACGATCAGGCTGCGCGGAGTGTTCTCTCACCTCGCGCACTCGGACGAACCGCATCACGACGTCATCGACATGCAGAAGCAGCGTTTGATCGACGCGGTTGCCGACGTCCGCGCTCGCGGATTCGACCCCGAAGTCGTTCATCTTTCCAACTCCGCTGCTACAGTCACCCGTCCTGACCTGCGGTTTGACATGGTTCGGCCCGGAATCGCGATATATGGATTGTCTCCGGTGCCCGAACTCGGAGATTTCGGTTTACGACCGGCGATGACGCTGCGAGCGAAGGTGATTCTGGTGAAGAAGGTAGCCGCCGGAGAGGGCGTCTCCTACGGGCATCAGTGGGTCGCACCGCACGACACCACTCTGGCGCTGCTTCCCGTCGGCTACGCCGACGGTTTGTCTCGCTCACTGAGTGGCAAGTTCGAAGTGCAGTTGGGCGGTAAGCGTCGCCAGGCTGTCGGGCGAATCTGCATGGACCAGGTATTGGTGGACCTGGGTCCGGACGGTGACGGAGTTCGCGAAGGCGACACCGCGATCTTCTTCGGCAACGGCGATCACGGCGAACCCAACGCGCAGGCCTGGGCCGACGTACTCGACACCATTCACTACGAGGTCGTGACCGGGATACGTGGACGCACTGTGCGTACGTACATCGGGGGAGAGACGTCATGAAGACTGCAGGAAAGATGAGCATTCTCGGTGGCCTGCTCAGCGCCGTGGCGCTCGGCTCGATGGCCGGTGTGAACGCATTCAAGACCGCGACGCGTCCGGGCCGGGAAATCTATGCGGACGAGGATTTCGACCTCATGACGCGCGACCGCAAGAGCACGGTGCGCACCGAGGACGGTGTCGAGCTGGCAGTTCGCGAAGTGGGACCGGACGACGCTCCGCTGACGGTCGTTTTCGTGCACGGATACTGCCTGAGTGCGCTGTCCTGGCATTTCCAGCGCCGCCAGCTCGAAGAGCGATGGGGCAACAAGGTTCGCATGGTGTTCTACGACCAGCGCGGACACGGAGACTCGGGCATGCCGCGTTCGAAGAGTTGTACGGTTTCTCAGCTCGGCCGCGACCTCGCGACCGTCGTCGAGGCCAAGGTACCCAAGGGACCGATAGTTCTGGTCGGTCACTCGATGGGCGGCATGACGGTACTCGCGCTCGCCGGTCAGCGACCCGAATGGTTCGAGGGCCGAGTCATCGGCGTGGGGCTGGTCGCGACGACGGCGGCAGGCCTGGCCGAAACCGGCCTGACCCGCAATCTGCAGAATCCGATCATCGACGGATTCCGGTTGGCAGTGCGCACCTCACCAGGAGTGGTTCAGCATGCCCGGGGCGCTGCGCGAGTATTGATCACGCCGATCCTGCGTGCGGCCTCGTACGGCACCGATGTCAGCCCACGGCTGCATGAACTCTCGGACGGCATGCTCGACCGGACCTCGGTTGTGACCATCGTCAATTTCCTGCGGACGTTGGAACTGCACGACGAGTCCGCTTCTCTCGAGGTCCTCGCACACACACCGGCAGTCGTGATCTGCGGCGATCAAGACATGATGATTCCGTTCATCAGCTCCAAGCGTCTCGCTGCCGATCTCCCCGAATCCGAACTCGTGCGAGTTCACGGGGCCGGCCATCTGGTGCAGCTCGAGTTCCCAGCGATCGTGACGGACGCAATCGACAAGTTGGTGCAGCGAGCGCAGGTAGAAGAGCGGTCCGATGTCGGCTGAGAACTCCACGGGACTTCCCGTGTCCGGACAGATCACGTTGGAAACGGCCGAGGATACCGAGGCTTTCGGCCGACGCTTGGCGGCGGGACTTGTTGCCGGCGACCTGGTGGTGCTGGACGGTCCACTCGGGGCAGGCAAGACCGCGTTGACGCGCGGAATCGGCGCCGGGCTCGGGGTGCAGGGCCGGGTGACGTCCCCGACGTTCGTCATCGCTCGTGAGCATCGTCCGGGCACCCGCCCTGGCGGCGGAGTTCCCGTCGGCATGATCCACGTCGACGCATACCGGCTGGGAGACAGCGGACCGCATGCGCTCGACGAACTCGATGCCCTCGACCTCGACACCGACCTCACCGATGCAGTGGTGGTGGTCGAATGGGGTGGTGACGTCGTGGAAAGGCTCGTCGAACGGCACCTGCGAGTGCAGCTTCATCGGGAACCCGAATCGGATGTGCGGACTGCGAGTTGGTCCTGGACGTCGTGAAAGGGAGTTTGGTGTCACAGACGTCGTGAAACGGCGTTTCGTGTCACAGACGTCGTGACCCTCCCGGGCCGGAAGTAGTTCTTCACGTGCGGGTACCCTGAGAAATCGTGCTTGTTCTCGCAATTGACACCTCCACTCCGGCAGTCACTGCCGGAGTCGTCTCCCTGTCGGCTTCGTCACCGGACCCAGTGTCACCGGACACAGTGGAGACGCTTGCCGTGCGTGTCACGGTCAATCCTCGTGCGCACGCCGAGGTCTTGACCCCTCACGTCCTCGAATGCCTCGCCGAGGCAGGACTCACACCGGCCGACTTGAACGCCGTCGTCGTGGGTGTCGGGCCAGGGCCGTACACCGGACTGCGTGTCGGCATGGCGACGGGCGCTGCCTTCGGTGACGCACTCGGTGTTCCCGTGTACGGCGTGTGCAGCCTCGATGCGATCGCGGCTGCGGTACCAACCACACAGAGCCTGCTCGTCGTGACTGACGCGAGGCGTCGCGAGATCTACTGGGCGCGCTATGACGGCGGAGTGCGCGTCGAAGGACCGGCTGTGAATTCCGCCGGCGACGTCGATCCTTCGCCTTCGACGCTGATTGCCGGATCCGCTTCGCACGTGGACTTCTTCGATCTACCCGTCGACCCGGCGGAGACACCTTCACCGGCCGGGTTGGTGACAGTCGCTGCTCGCGAGATCCTGGCCGGTTCGGTTCCGGCCCCGCTGGAGCCGCTGTACCTCCGACGCCCGGACGCGAAGACCCTTGCAGAACGTGGCAAGTGAGACAGAGCAGATGAAGTACAGCATCGAGCCGATGAACGTCGATGACGCCGAACGGTGCGCGGAGTTGGAGCGCGCGTTGTTCGCAGGCGACGGACCCTGGAGCGCACAAGCGTTCGTCTCGGAACTTGCAGGCGCACATAATCATTACTTCGTTGCCCGGGAGCCTGACGGTCACGTCCTCGGCTACGCCGGAGTCGCATTGTTGGGGGCGTCGCCGAACATGGAGGCCGAGGTTCACACCATCGGTACAGATCCCTCGGCTCAGCGGCTCGGAATCGGCGGCGCGTTGCTCGATGCGCTTCTGGCTCTGGCGGATTCACGGCAGTGCCCGGTGTTCCTGGAAGTGCGCACCGACAACGAACCTGCCATCGCGCTGTACCGGCGGGAAGGATTCGAGATCGTCGGAACACGAAAGAAGTACTACCAGCCCAGTGGGGCAGATGCGTACACGATGAGACGGCCTGCCGTGCTCGGTGTCCGCGAAATTGAGGAGCAGCAAGCATGATCGTCATGGGCGTCGAAAGTTCTTGCGACGAAACAGGTGTCGGTATCGTCCGCTGGAACGGTGACGGAACCTGCGAATTGTTGGCCGACGAGGTGGCATCGAGCGTGGATCAGCACGCCAGGTACGGGGGAGTGGTTCCCGAAGTGGCCTCGCGGGCTCACCTCGAGGCGATCGTGCCGACGATGCGCCGTGCCCTTGCTGCCGCCGGTATCGAGAAGCCCGACGCGCTGGCCGTCACCATCGGACCCGGACTGGCCGGCGCGCTGCTGGTCGGTGTAGCCGCAGCGAAAGCCTATGCGGCAGCATGGAACATCCCGTTCTATGCGGTCAATCATCTCGGCGGTCACGTCTCGGTGGACACTCTCGAGCACGGTCCGTTGCCCTCGTGCGTCGCATTGTTGGTCTCCGGCGGTCACACACACCTGCTTCACGTCGAAGATCTGGGCAAGCCCATTGTCGAACTGGGCACGACTGTCGACGACGCCGCCGGTGAGGCCTTCGACAAGGTGGCCAGACTGCTCGGACTCGGCTTTCCCGGTGGACCGGCACTCGATGCTGCTGCGCAAGAGGGAGATCCGAACGCAATCGCCTTCCCTCGCGGCATGACGGGGCCGCGCGATTCGCGGCACGACTTCTCGTTCTCGGGACTCAAGACGTCCGTCGCGCGCTATGTCGAATCGAAAGAGCGCGCAGGCGAGACCTTTTCGATCCCGGACATCGCTGCCTCGTTCCAGGAAGCGGTTGCAGACGTCCTGACGATGAAGGCAGTGCGTGCAGCCAAGGACGTCGGGGTCGACACGTTGGTTCTCGGCGGCGGCGCCACGGCCAATTCGCGCATCCGCTCACTCGCCGAGCAGCGCTGCGCCGAAGCAGGCATCACGTTGCGCATTCCGAAACCTCGACTGTGCACGGACAACGGCGTGATGATCGCATCGTTGGCCGCTCACCTGATCGGAAACGGCGCAGGCCCTTCGGAATTGAGTGTTGCGACGGACCCGGGGCTGTCGGTCTCCGTCAGCCAGCTGATGCACTGAAAATCGGCCGACTGAGAATCAGCCGACCGGGGCCGGTTCCCGATCCGGTGTGGTCGCGGGACCGTTTTCGGGCATCGAGGTATTCGGTTCACCGGGCTTCGTCGTCGGATCACCACCACCAGGGGTCGTGATTTCGGTTTCGGTGGAACCGGATCCAGGAGTCTCCGGCGTCGTCGGGTTCTCGCCGCCGCTCTCACCCGGGCCGAGACCGCCGCCGGGGTTTGCCTCGGTCGGATCGACCGGGGGCGTCGCCTCGGTGTCCGGTAGCGTCGGCCACCACGCCGGTGGATCGGGCAGCGTGATTCCGGGAATGGTCGGCCAATTCGGAGTGGTCGTTGTCGTGGTCGGCGGCGTGGTTGTCGTCGAGGTGTCCGGGATCGGCGCAGGCGGAAGTGTGTACTGATGCGTTGTGTACGAGTGCGTGTCGTAAGGCTGCGAGTCGAACGGGGTGGTGGGATACCCGTACCGAGGATACGTGCTGCCGGCTACCGAAGGCAGAGGATCATGAGACGGAATGATCGTCGATCCGGTGCTCGGTGTCGCTTCGGGGCTCACCGTCGTCGTGGTCGACCCGGTTCCGACGGGCGAGACCGCGGTGTCGTCGGTCGGCACCAATTCCTTTGCGCCGTAACCGAGTACCAGTCCGCCGACCACGAGCGCACCGATCAACGCTCCCGAGACCTTGGCGGTGGATCCGGAGCGCTGGTCACTTCCGGAGCCCAGCAGCGGGAAACGAATTGCGGTGATCGAATCTGCCAGGAGTGCAGCACCTTTGGTTGCCGCAGTCTCGGGCTCGACGATCTCGACCATGGGGACGTCGACGGCAGCGGCGACGGCGGACCGCACGGCCGGAATATGTGCGCCACCGCCGATGAGTACAACGGCACCGACGGGCCGCGGTGAGCCCTTCACGACTTCATGGATGAAGGTGACGGCGCGCTCGATATCCGGGGCGATGATGGCCTCGAACTCGTCGCGCGTGATCGCCATCGCGTCGATCGGAAGGTCGATGGTCACCTTGGTGGACGTGGACAGTTGCTCTTTGGCGACATGGCACCGGGCGGCAAGAAGTTCCGCGTCGGTGTACCGGCGCAAGTGCCCTGGCGCCTTCTCCGTCACGAAGTCGACCAATGCCCGGTCGATTCCGGCCCCTGCGAGGGCGTCGATACGGTCGGAGTGCAGAACTTCACCGGTGTGGTCGACGACGGACACCGTCAGACCTTGATCACCGACGTCCACCTGAGCTGTCGTGTCGTACCGCTCGGTTTTCCCTGTCTCGGCGAGATACGCGTGTACGGCGGCAGGCTCGGGGATTGCACGGACCTGCTTCGGCGAGCGCGAAAGAGATGACCTGATGCTCGCGAGTTGATCGTCCGTGCGATAGCTGACACCGATCGAGCGCGGCGCTTCAGATCCGTCCGTTACCTGCGTCGTCATCAGCTTGATGGATGCTCTGACAAGGTCACCGACGTTGGAATTGGCCTGATCCGCCGAGACGAAGCGAGTCTCGGCAGGCACGGCGCCTGGCGCGTTTGTGCTGGTATCGGTGTCGACGAGTGCTGAATAGACACCGGAAGATCCAGTGGAAATTCCCAGTGAACAACTCATCGCACACCTCCTCACAGTCAATACCGGTCAATGTTCAATCGACCGCCGTTATATGAACGTTACAGAAGGTTCGTGAGGATTGCTCAGTGCTTTTCGTCTCCGTGACGTCCTTTTCGGACCGAAAGGGTGGTTTTACCTGCGAAATTGTCGATCATTGATTCATGCGGAAAAAAGGCGATTCTCCCCACATCGACCGGGAACGACGACGCGCGCTGATCCGTGGTGCAGTGCTTCGACCCACGCTGACGGTGATCGCCTTCGGATGCGCGTATTTCTTTCTGCCGTGGATCGATGTACATACCGCCAGTGCAATCTTCCTCTTGATCGGTGGAGGCGCCGCGGTACTTGCCGTGACCACCTGGCAGGTGTGGCGAATTCTGCGTTCCGATGTGCCATCTCTGCAGGCGGTCGAAGCTGTGGCGGTGGTGATGCCGACGTACTTGTTGTTGGTGTCCATCACCTATTTTTCGGTCGAGCATGCAAGCCCTGGCAGTTTCACCGAACCGCTGTCGCGTATGGCGGCGCTGTACTTTTCGTTGTCCGTCTTCTCGACAGTCGGATTCGGTGACATCGCCGCGCAGACGGACCTTGCCCGGGGGCTCGTGAGCCTTCAGATCGTCTGCAATCTGGTGTTGATCGGATTCGGCGTTCGATTCGTCGTTGCCGCAGTGTCGTGGGCGAAAGCGCACCGCTCGCATTCGAGCGGACCTGAAATCACCTAGGACACTGCGGCAATCGGAGTCATCGTCCGGTGTGGACCAACAATTCGACGTTCTGGTCGACGCCGGTACCCGTCAGTTTCGGGTCGCGGTGGATGTCGTTGAACGACAGTTCGCGGTACAGCGAGGCGAGCCCGGCTGCCGACTTGTCGCTGTAGTCGACGGAATTGGGACTCTCCGCCTCGAAGAGCGTCGCAAGCAACGACACCGTTCCGTCGTGGTTGTCCGCGATCTCGATGATGCGTCCGAGTTGCGGGTAGTCGATGTGAGAGGCGGTGTTGATCTCCCAGAAGCCCTGCTCGGGGGTCGCGCCGGGCCACGGGGTGATCTTGTTCTCGTGGGTGTGTCCGTTGACCCAGGCAAGTACGTTCGGGAAACGATGCAGCAAGTCGAGAAGCTGTGAACCGCGCAGGCGTGGCTCGAGGACGTTCTCGGGGTCGGGAATGAGATTGTCCATCGTGTCGCTCGTGTGGTGACTGAACAGCACGAAATACGTGTCACCTCGCGACTCGGTGACGCGAGAGCCCGCGGCGTCGTAGTAGGTGCTGCTGCCGGCGCGCAGGGTGTTCTCGATCCACTGGAACTGAGCGGCGCCCAGCGAACCGTCGACGAGGCCCGCGCGGTTGGTGGAGTCCATGCTGATGCCGACGACGCCCGGTGCGATCTCGAACGAGTAGTAACCGATACCGGTTTCGCCGGCGTCGGGGGCGAAACCGTGTCCGACGGGGCCGGGACCGGTGTGCGCGGGATCAAGATGTGCGGCGATGAACTGTCGCGGTGTGAACGGCGCGCGCGACGGGTCGGGGGTGACCTGGCGCGGCGGCGTCGTGAAGGCGGACAGGATTCCGGGTATCGCACTGGGATCGAACTTGGTGGCGACGTCGATCTGCTTGGCCTGCTCCGGTGAACCAGGCACCTCGAATTTGAGAGATCCCGTGTACATCGCTTCGAGCGGCGGGATGCCGCTGGGCACCGTGCCGGACACCGAATCGTCGTGGTTGCCGAACACGCAGTACCAAGGGGTGTTCAGGCCGGGGCTCGACACGGGCGTGAAAGCGGCACCGAAGAAGTCGGGGATCTCCGGGAATCCGGCCTTCTTGTACATGTCGAGCATCGGTGACTCGGGGTTCCAGTAGAGATCGGCACCCGAGTTCTGTACACCCTCGTAGCGGTCCTTGGCACCGGTGTTGGCGACGACGGTTCCGCCGTTGAGTGAGGTGAGGAACCAGTCGAGTTCGGCGAATTCCTTGTTGTCCGTGTTGTCGCCGGTGGTGACGACGGCATCGAAGGGTCGCGACGTGTGCGGGCCACTGCCGATCGAATTGACCCGGCGGACAAGTGAAATCAGCCCGTGCGCCGTCAGGGTCTCCTGGGGGCGGAACGCCGAGCCGGTGATCTGGTGGACGTACTCGAATCGCATGGGGGACTGGGCGTCGACGATGTGGACGTCGGTCAACTGCACGAGTGAGGCGAGCGCGGTGCGTCGGTCCTCGCGTCCCGACTTCGGCTCGGCCAACTCGCTGCGCACGATGTTCGCCCAACCGGGTCCGGCGGTGAGCTTGGTGTAGCCGCTGCTGCTGACGGGGGTGGACACGGACTCGAGAGTGGTGCCAGGACCTGACGTCGGAATGGTCGACGCGCCTGCATATTGCAGGCCCCACGGCTTGCCAAGGCTGACCGCGCCGACGGCGCCGAGTCCGGCGAAGGTCAGAAAACTACGGCGATTGATGTTCGTCACGAAGTGAACAATAGGTGAACGTGGTGGACGGCTGTCCTGTTTCGCTCTGGACGAAGAGAAAAATGCGCCCAGTCCTTGAGGGTTGGCACTCTCACGTATAGAGTGCCAATTGGCGCTGATCGAGTTCCGGCACCCGCGACGACGGGACTGCAGTGACGCGCCGTAAACGGCATACCCAAACAGCTGTCCGAGGATTGCCTCGGACGCACATACCCCAAAGTGGAGGGCTCATCGTGGCGAGCGTCAACATCAAGCCGCTCGAGGACAAGATCCTCGTCCAGGCCAACGAGGCTGAAACGACGACGGCTTCCGGCCTGGTCATTCCTGACACAGCCAAGGAAAAGCCCCAGGAGGGCACCGTCGTTGCAGTCGGCGAAGGCCGCGTCAACGAGCAGGGCAACCGCATCCCGGTCGACGTCAAGGAGGGTGACACGGTCATCTACTCCAAGTACGGCGGAACCGAGATCAAGTACGCCGGCCAGGAATACCTGATCCTGTCGGCACGCGACGTGCTGGCTGTCGTCTCCAAGTAAGACACACGTGATCCGCCCCGGAGTCCACACAGGATCCCGGGGCGGAATGCGTTCACGCCCCGAAGATTCAGGAGCTGACAGAACAGATGTCCAAGCAAATTGCGTTCAACGAGACCGCACGCCGCGCTCTCGAAGCCGGAGTCGACAAGCTTGCCGACGCCGTCAAGGTGACCTTGGGCCCGCGTGGACGCCACGTCGTGCTCGCCAAGGCATTCGGCGGCCCCACCGTCACCAACGACGGTGTGAGCATCGCCCGTGAGATCGAGCTCGAAGATCCCTTCGAGAACCTCGGCGCACAGCTCGTCAAGAGCGTCGCCACCAAGACCAACGATGTTGCCGGCGACGGCACCACCACCGCGACCGTTCTGGCCCAGGCCATCGTCCGCGGCGGACTCAAGAACATCGCAGCGGGCGCGAACCCGATGGCTCTCGGCGTCGGCATCAACGCCGCAGCAGACAAGGTCGTCGAGGAACTGCTCGCCGCAGCCACCCCCGTCGAGGGCGAGAAGTCGATCGCTCAGGTCGCCACCGTCTCCTCACGTGACGAAGAGATCGGCAAGCTCGTCGGCGAGGCACTCACCCGTGTCGGAACCGACGGCGTCGTGACGGTCGAGGAATCCTCCACCGTTGCAACCGAACTCGTTGTCACCGAAGGTGTTCAGTTCGACAAGGGCTACCTCTCGCCCTACTTCGTCACCGACATCGATGCGCAGAAGGCCGTCTACGAAGACGCGCTGATCCTGCTCTTCCGCGAGAAGATCAGCTCACTTCCCGACTTCCTTCCGCTGCTCGAGAAGGTTGCCGAATCCGGCAAGCCGCTCTTGATCATCGCCGAGGACGTCGAGGGTGAAGTTCTCTCCACCCTCGTGGTCAACTCCATCCGCAAGACCATCAAGGCCGTCGCCGTCAAGGCACCGTTCTTCGGTGATCGTCGCAAGGCATTCCTCGACGACCTCGCAGTCGTCACGGCAGGCACCGTCATCAACACCGACGTCGGCCTCTCGCTCAAGGAAGCCGGCCTCGAGCTGCTCGGCAGCGCTCGCCGCGTTGTCGTCACCAAGGACGAGACGGTCATCGTCGACGGTGCAGGCACCGCTGACGACATCGCGACCCGCGTTGCGCAGCTGCGTCGCGAGATCGAGAACACCGATTCGGATTGGGACCGCGAGAAGCTCGAAGAGCGTCTGGCGAAGCTGTCCGGCGGCGTGGCCGTCATCAAGGTCGGCGCAGCCACCGAAACCGATCTGAAGGAACGCAAGTTCCGCGTCGAGGATGCGGTCAACGCAGCCAAGGCAGCAGTTTCCGAGGGCATCGTCCCCGGTGGCGGATCGGCTCTCGTTCAGGCCGGTACGGCTCTGATCGGGAACCTCGGCTTGACGGGTGACGAGGCCACCGGCGTTGCCGTGGTCCGCGAAGCCCTCAACGCTCCGTTGTTCTGGATCTCCAGCAACGCAGGCATCGACGGTTCCGTCGTTGTCAGCAAGGTCGCCGAGATGACCAAGGGCGAAGGCTTCAACGCTGCCACCCTCACCTACGGCAACCTGCTTGCCGACGGCGTCGTCGACCCGGTCAAGGTCACTCGCTCGGCAGTGGTCAACGCCGCTTCCGTCGCGCGCATGATCCTCACGACCGAGAGCGCCGTCGTCGAGAAGCCGACCGAGGAAGTTGCCGACACCGGACACGGTCACAGCCACTGACTCGCTGCTCGTAGTTTCAACAAATAAGAGATCCCCCACCGGATTCCGGTGGGGGATCTTTTTTCGTCTGGCGATCAGATGAGCGGGATCGTTGCGAACGGCTCGCTCGTCGGCTGCTGCGATCCGCCGGGCGGTTCGACAGTGAACGCCAACTTCGTATTCGGACCGATGCCGTCGAGCACCACCTGGGTAGTGGGTTTGACGTCACCCGGAGCCATCGTCCCCATCGGGATCATCGTGGTGTCGTCGGTGTCGCCCGGCACCAGCCACATCTGGTAAACGGTATCCGGACTCGGGGGAGTCACATCGTTCATCACGAGGACTGCGGCGTCTTCGGAGGGCGAGAACAGCGTCGTGGCACTACCGCCGCCCGGGATGTCACGCGTCGTGGCATGAACGTCGGGTGCTGCCATGATTTCGGACGCGGCGTTCTGCGGCGGCGTGTTGTCGGACAGCGTGCGCCCGATTCCGATGCCGCCGACCAGGATTGCGACTGCGGCGGCCGCCGCAAGAGCCACGGTCCACGGGCGTCGACGGTTACGGCGCTCGGCCAGCGAAACGGGGGCATTGGGAGCAGCGGCCTGCTCTGCGATCGAGGCAAGGACGCTGCTGCGCAGCGACGGCGGGGGCTCGACGGCGTCGACGACGGTCATCGCGGCCATGGTTTCGGCGGTGAGCCGGACCTGGGCGTCGAATTCGGCGCGGGTCGCGGAGTCCGAAGCGGCAAGTCGTTTGTCGACCTCACGGCGCTCGTCGAGGTCCAACGCATCGATCGCGTAGGCGTACGCATAGTCGATCAGCTCTTCGTCCATCTCACATCACCCCCAAACATCCACGTAGGCGCAGTAGTCCGTCGCGAATTCGCGACTTGATCGTGGGAATCGCCACGCCGAGATCTTCGGCCACCTCGCGGTACGTTCGGCCGCCGTAATAGGCGAGAGTCACCGATTGGCGTTGAGTGTCCGTCAGCGTTTCGAGACAGTCGGTGACAGCACGATGCTCGTCTCTTCGTGTCACTTCGTCGCTGACGACGTCGAACTCGGGAGTGGCATTTGTGGTGTCGTAGAGAGCCTGTCGATCCGAACTCGACTGTTCGGAGCGCACGCGATCCACTGCGCGCCGGTGGGCAAGTGTCAGGAGCCAGGAGAGCGCGGACCCCTTGGCGGGGTCGAAGCTGTCGGCTGATTTCCAGGCTTGGAGGTAGACCTCTTGGACCGCTTCCTCGGAGAAACCTGGATCACGGAGTACACGAAGAACCATGCCGTACACACGGGAGCTGGTTCGGTCGTAGAACTCGGCGAAGGCGCTCTGGTCGCCACCGGCGACGTTCGCGAGGATCACTGCCAGCTCGCGTGATTCCGCGATTCGCGCGGTGCGGGCCGCAGAATTGTCCGTCGGGCATGCGTCGGCCGCATCCGACGCATGGTCTGGCTCGCTCACGAAGAGTTGTCTCGCTTCATCGCGTACAACCGTAGCGTGCATGTCCGGTTCTTTTCTCTTGGCCCGCCGTTGGCCGCTGTGCGCCTTTATTAACCGCGGGGGGTTGATAAAGGCGCACAGCAGGTGGGGACTACTGCGGCATCAGCACCGAATCGATGAGGTAGACGGTGGCGTTTGCGGTCTTGACTCCACCGCAGACGACAGTTGCGTCGTTGACCTTGATGTTGTCACCGGATCCGGTGACGGTGACCGTTCCGCCCTCGGCGGTGGGGTGAGTTCCGTCGATCGCGTCAGGGGCGATCTGGCCGGGAACCACGTGGTAGGTGAGGATCTTGGTCAGCGTGGCGCTGTCCGTCTTGAGGCTGTCGATCGTGGCGGGGTCGATCTTGGCGAATGCCGAGTCGATCGGTGCGAAGACGGTGAACTCGCCGCCGTTGAGGGTGTCGACCAGGTTGACGTCCGGGTTGAGCTGGCCGGAGACTGCCGCGGTCAAGGTGGTGAGCAACGGATTGTTGGATGCCGCTGTGGCAACCGGATCCTGGGCCATTCCGCTGACCGATCCGGCGCCGCTCGGCACTGCAGCTGCGTAGTCGGCACAACCTGCACCGACCAGATCAGAAGCGGGCTCTGCCATCGCGCTGCTGGGAGACATGCTCGATCCCATGGCAGAAGACGTCATGGCGGCGCTGGACGTGTCGGTCGACGAATCGTTGTCGTCCGAGGAGCAACCGACCACGCCGAAGACGGCGAAAGAGGCTGCTGCGGTGACTGCCAGAACTCGAGTAGAGGTGTTCATGGGTCTGCCTTCCTGAAGGGATGTGCTGAGGTGCACTGTCAGAAGGCATTCGGAGGCGGGCGTCGGTCGGATGGGTCGTGTCGGAAATTCTTTTCGACAGTGTCCCGTCCACACGCATTTTCGACGGTGTCCCGTCCACACGCAAAAGCCCCCGAAAACTCTCGGGGGCCTAGTGCGCTCTACCTACGTGTATCAGGAAGCTATGCGGGTGGTGCGACGGTGGCGCGCGTGTAGTTCACGTTCGGTTTCCGACATTCCTCCCCAGATGCCGTACGGCTCGGCGACGGTCAGCGCGTGGCTGCGGCACTGCATCAGGACCGGGCACTGACGGCACATCTCTTTTGCGCGGGTTTCGCGCTGGGCACGTGCTCTACCGCGTTCGCCATCGGGATGGAAGAACATGGAGGAGTCGACTCCGCGGCACAGACCGTGCATCTGCCAGTCCCAGATGTCTGCGTTGGGGCCTGGAAGGTGATTCGGTGCAGGCATGTTGACTCCTTACTGCAAGCTCGCGTTGATCAACGAGCGGACCAAGTTGCCCGGAGGTTATCCGGGCCTTCTGAATCGTTCACGCTTGCTAACCGTAAGGGTGCTGAGTAAATCGCGTCAATAGGCTCGTTCAGTGGCGATCGGCATATATCGAAATGCGAGAGTTAACGAAGTATATATTTACATTTCGGGCCCCTCGTGCGTTGTTCTGCGCCGATGTCGAAATTGGGTCGATCGAGGTGGCGGCCGGCAAGCCTGGCAGCTCGAGATGCGAAACCCACAGATCAGGGATATGTTCGAGGCTGATCGCCCGGCGAAATCACTCAGTCATTCGGCTCGGTTTGCGTCATTTGTCCGATATTGCGTGGGCGGGGTTGCACTCCATTTCGGGACTTAGTGCCCAAGTTTCAACTAGGACATCCGTCCAATAAGTAATGCGCAGTTAACGTCACGGATATATGCCCGTTAAATATCATTACGAGTACATTTGGCAAATCTCAGTTGAATATCTGATTAACTCCGACAAACTTGCCTTTTCGTGTTTCGTGCGACTTTTGGCATCGTTGGTGTGACGCCGGTCGTGCGAATGTCTGCTCGTGCTGCTGCGATGATCAACCTGTGTCGACACCTGCGCGCCCTCAATCACCTGTGCCCAACGAAACAACTGCACTTCCAGGGTCCCTCGAGTCTGCCGCGTTCGGTGCGGATCCGGATCTCGTCCGCCTCCCGGCGCCTTGCTCTACCCGAGATTGGTGGACAACGGCAGTAGTGCTGGGTGGTCAGGGCCACTACGCAAGAGCGCGGGCTGCATTGGATGTCCTCGATCGGCTCACGGCCGGGTTCTCGACGCACTCGGATCGAGTTCTTGCCTCTCTGTCTGCCAGCACGAGAGCGTCGTTTCTTCGCCAGAGCGGACGCCATGCACTCGCGTCCACGTGGGACGGGCGCGCACTGGCGATCGTCGGCGGCCTGCCAGGTGATCCAGAGGCTGCCTGTGACGCTCTGACCGGTCTGGCCGCAGACGCCCTCGGCTGTGGCAGGCTCCCGCTCGGCTGGCGCCTGCTGGCGCAATGTCGGGCGCGTCTGGATGCCGAGGGCGGGCTGTGGCGGCAGGAAATTCGGATCGAATGGGTCTCCGCAGAATTGGCGTTGGCGGGAGGCGACTTCGCTCGTGCCCGCAGACACGCAGAACGCGCCGTCGAATTGTCAGCGGAATCAGAGTCTGTGCGGCACCGCGTGAAGTCGGATCTGCTGCGTAGCGCCGCGCTGACCGGAACAGACGCGAGCGCAGCCGTGAAGATGGCAGCAGATGTGTTCGCGCGGTGCCGGCAATACGGCCTGCTGCCCCTGGCCTGGGCGTCGTCTCTGTTGATCGAAGGTGTCAGCGGTGAGAGAACCTCACCGAGTGCCCGGGAGATCGGCGATCTGATTGCGATGCGTGGTGGATCACTCCTACCTTTGTCGTAACCACTCCACCGAAGTCTCCGGAGAACATTCCAGAAGGAGCTGTATCGATATCGCGACTGCTGGGCAGGTATGCGGAGACCAGTCGGTCCGGATGGTTACTCTTAGAGGGTTCCGCTGAGAGCGGGAGCACACCCGCTCGGGAGGTGCCACTGTAACGCCAGGATTTTCGCTGACGATGACAAATACGAGCGATGAGTTGGACACCGCGGTCGCCGCTGCTGCGCAGGGCGACCGTACAGCTCTAGCTTTGGTTCTGGAGAACATCCGACCGATGGTGGTGCGCTACTGCCGCGGTCGAGTGGGTGCGGCCGAGAGAGGACACCTGTCCGCTGACGACGTCGCACAGGAAGTCTGTCTGGCCGTGATGACCGCGCTGCCGCGTTATCAGGACCAGGGACGCCCGTTCATGGCCTTTGTGTACGGAATTGCCGCGCACAAGGTTGCGGACGCACATCGAAGCTCCGCCCGTAACAAGTCGGAGCCCGTTTCCGAAGTACCGGATGTAATAGCACTGGATGATGGTCCCGAACAGCGAGCTCTCGATTCGGAGTCCAGCAGACAGATGCACGAACTTCTCGGCACACTTCCGGAGAAGCATCGAGAAATCTTGATACTTCGCCTGGTGGTCGGGATGTCGGCCGAGGAAACGGCCGTCGCCGTCGGTAGTACCGCCGGAGCTGTACGAGTCGCTCAGCACAGAGCGATCGCGAAACTGAAAAAAGAAGTGACGAAAGCAGGTGAGAGCTTTGGCTAGAGACGAGGGGCATGACGCTTCGAATCTCGGTGATCTCGCCGACGACGGTACGCCAGTGGATTTGGCTGCGGTTCGGCGTGACGATGCGCTGATCGAATCCATTTCGAATGGTGGGCCGGTAGCAACCGATAGCACCGAACAGTACGAACTTGCGTTGATCCTCTCGCAATGGCGTGACGATGTCGTTGCGACTCCGATGCCCGAGGGTCCGTTGTTGGACGATGTCATCGCTGCAATCACAGCGACGCCGTCCGGCTTCTCCGATCGTCAGCGTTCACGTTCCCGTTCTCGATTGCGTGTGGTTCGTCCGATCGCCGCCGCTGCAGCTGTTGCAGCAGTGGTCTTCGGTGGCGCGACGGCGATGGCGTACGACGCCCAGCCCGGCGATGCCCTGTGGGGTGTCAAGCAGGTCGTCTTCGCCGACGAGGCCAACTCGACAGTTGCGAAGATCGACACGACTTCCGAGCTGGAAAAGGCCGAGCGGCTGTTGGCTGCCGGAGACATTCCTGCGGCAAAGATGGTGCTGGACAACGCAGCTCACCGTGCCGATGCGGTCAAGGACTCGCAGGACAAGACCGACCTCGTCGAGCGTTGGGGCAAGTTGATGACGCAGGTCCAGGAGACCACGTCACCCGCAGTGCCGCCGTCGACGACCGACCAGCAGTCCTCGATTGCCACCTCTCCCACGGCGATTCCGGGGATCTCCGTCAATCCGGCGAACCCTCAGCTGCCTGGGGGTGTGACCACGACGACAACGCCCAATCCTGGAATCATGCAGGCGCCTGGTCCAAGCGCGGCGTCGTCGACACCGTCATCGTCGCCCACGGCAACGACCACGACAACAACGACGACAACCACGACAACGACGCCTCTGGCGCCGGCCTCGTCTCCGTCGGGTGATTCTTCGTCACCCCCGCCCTGATCGCATCGTTCCGATCTGAATTCATACGAAAGTGGCCGACAAGCAATTGCTTGTCGGCCACTTTCGTATGAGCTTGGGTGAGGTTTCGCTCAGCTGTCGAAACCGTCGCCGTGCATCGCCTCGTTCATCGACGCGTCGGCGTATCCACGGCAGTAGTCCCACGTGACATATGCCTCAGGCATCGGGTCGTAGGCAGGCTCGTGAGGGCGGACGGTTCCGTCCACGAGCAGCTGCAGCAGGTTTGCGCGCAGCATGTCCCAGTCGTGGTAGTGATCCTGTTGGCAGTCCTCGCAGCAGACTACGAGACCGCGGATACCGCGGTGAGCGAGGAGTGCCTCGTAAACAGCGAGGTCAGCGAGATCCTCCTCGACCGCTTGGCGTTCGTGGGGGTCGAGTGGTTGGCCCGGCTCGATGGCATCGAGAGCCGCGGAGGGGTCAGCTGGGTCGCCGGCGAAGGGATCTGGCGGCAGACCGGGGGGCAGTTGATCACGCACAGCACCACGGTACGCAGGTCAGGGGGGTCAGCGCCACTTGTTACGCGTACACGCAGCGTGGGTGGGATGGTTCGGACCTTTGAGTGAGCCGATACCATGGTGTGCAACGCCGGGAAAAGGTGCCAGGAATTTCTTTCCGTGCAGGCGCCTTCTATCCGATATCCAGCTTTCGTAATCCGTTTCGAGGCGGCTGCTACAGCGGTCGCCCTGGGCGAATCTAGGTCCATGGAGGGTCCTGACCGCATGAGTAGTTCTGCAGGACATGTACACACCGGAGGAGACGACCCCAACAAGGTCGCGATGCTGGGACTGACATACGACGACGTGCTGCTGTTGCCTGCTGCGTCCGACGTCATCCCGAGCCAGGTCGACACGTCCAGTCAACTGACCCGCGACATCCGTCTGCGGATTCCGTTGGTCAGTTCTGCGATGGACACCGTCACCGAGTCGCGCATGGCAATTGCGATGGCACGCGCCGGCGGCATGGGTGTTCTGCACCGCAACTCGTCGGTTGAGGTCCAGGCAGGACAGGTCGAGACGGTCAAGCGTTCCGAGGCCGGCATGGTGACCGATCCCGTCACGTGTAAGCCGACCGACACGATGGGTGAGGTCGATGCGAAGTGCGCTCGTTTCCGCATCTCGGGTCTGCCTGTCACCGACGACGCCGGCCAGCTGGTTGGCATCGTCACCAACCGGGACATGCGTTTCGAGGTCGACCAGAACCGCCCGGTCGCGGAGATCATGACCAAGATGCCCCTGATCACCGCTCAGGAAGGCGTCACCGCTGACGTGGCACTGGGTCTTCTTCGTCGGCACAAGATCGAGAAGCTGCCGATCGTCGACGGCAACGGCAAGCTCACCGGTCTGATCACGGTCAAGGACTTCGTCAAGACCGAGCAGCATCCCGACGCCACCAAGGACCGTGACGGTCGACTGCTCGTCGGCGCTGCAGTCGGTGCCGGCGATGACGCCTTCCAGCGCGCGATGGCGCTCACCGATGCCGGTGTGGACGTACTCGTGGTGGACAGTGCGCACGGGCATTCGTCCAACGTTCTCGACATGATCGCCAAGCTCAAGCGTGAACTGGGCGAGCGGGTTCAGATCATCGGTGGCAACGTCGCTACGCGCGCGGGTGCTCTGGCACTGGTCGAAGCCGGCGTCGATGCCGTCAAGGTCGGAGTCGGCCCTGGTTCCATCTGCACCACCCGCGTCATCGCCGGTGTCGGTGCCCCTCAGGTCACGGCCATCCTGGAAGCGGTTGCCGCGTGCAAGCCTCTCGGTGTGCCCGTCATCGCCGACGGTGGACTCCAGTTCTCCGGTGACATCGCGAAGGCTCTTGCCGCAGGTGCGTCGACGGCCATGCTGGGTTCACTCCTGGCCGGTACCGCTGAATCGCCCGGCGAACTGATTCTGGTCGGCGGCAAGCAGTTCAAGAGCTACCGCGGAATGGGTTCGCTCGGCGCGATGCAGTCGCGTGGCGAGGCCAAGTCGTACTCCAAGGACCGGTACTTCCAGGACGACGTACTTTCCGAGGACAAGTTGGTTCCGGAAGGCATCGAAGGACGTGTTCCGTTCCGTGGCCCGCTCTCGCAGGTGACGCACCAGCTCACCGGTGGTCTGCGCGCTGCCATGGGATACACGGGGTCGGCGACGATCGAGCACCTGCAGAACGCTCAGTTCGTCCAGATCACGGCGGCCGGTTTGAAGGAAAGCCATCCGCACGACATCACGATGACTGTCGAAGCACCCAACTACACCGCTCGTTAGCAACCAGTACACGAGAAAGGGGCGCGCGTGCGCGACCTCGTTGAGATCGGCATGGGTCGAACGGCCCGACGTACCTACGAGTTGGACGATGTGAACATCGTTCCCTCCCGGCGAACTCGTTCGTCGAAGGAGGTGTCGACTGCTTGGCAGCTCGACGCTTACAGGTTCGACATTCCTGTCCTCGCACATCCCACCGACGCGTTGGTCTCGCCGACTTTCGCGATCGAGTTGGGTAAGCGCGGCGGCCTCGGTGTCATCAACGGTGAAGGCCTGTGGGGCCGTCACCCCGATGTCGAGGAGAAGCTCCGGCGTCTCGTCGAGATCGCCGAGAAGGACGGTGGCGTCGACGCGGCCATCCGCTACCTGCAGGAGCTGCATGCGGCTCCGCTGCAGGCCGGTCTTCTGGCAGCTGCGGTGGCGCAGGTCCGTGATTCGGGGGTCACCACTGCCGTTCGCGTCAGCCCGCAGAATGCGCGCGCACTGACGCCGGAGCTGATCAAGGCGGGAATCGACCTCCTGGTCGTCCACGGCACGATCATCTCGGCCGAGCACGTCGTGCACACCGAGCAGGAACCGCTCAACCTCAAGACGTTCATCTCGGAACTCGACGTTCCGGTTGTCGCGGGTGGGGTCAGTGACCACCGCACCGCGCTGCACCTGATGCGTACCGGCGCTGCCGGTGTCATCGTCGGGTACGGGTCTACCGAGGGTGCAACCACCACCGGTGAGGTCCTGGGCATCGGTGTTCCGATGGCCACGGCCATTGCCGATGCTGCAGCAGCCAGGCGCGACTACCTCGACGAGACGGGTGGACGCTACGTCCACGTCATCGCCGACGGTGACATCGCAACTTCGGGTGATCTGGCGAAGGCCATCGCCTGCGGTGCCGACGCTGCCGTTCTGGGCACGCCGCTGGCCGTGTCCGCCGAGGCGCCGGGTGGTGGCTGGTACTGGCCGTCCGCTGCGGCTCATCCTTCGGTTCCGCGTGGAGCACTTCTTCCGGTTTCCTATGGTGAGCGTCCGAGTCTGGACCAGGTTCTGAGCGGCCCTTCGGACGATCCGTACGGTTCGCTGAACTTCGTCGGTGGTCTCCGTCGGTCGATGGCGAAGGCCGGATACTCCGATCTCAAGGAGTTCCAGAAGGTCGGGCTGACAGTCCGCGCGTAGTTTGTACCTTTCTGTGGCCCCGGTTCTTCGTGAACCGGGGCCACAGTTCGTTGTGCAGGACTTTCTTCCGTTCCTGATACTTGCGGTTACGCTTATGGGGCCCCTTGTGGTGGTAGTCACAAGGGATAGGTGCATACTGGCGGGTAACTACGGTTCACGGTGGAGGTGTCCTGATGGGCAAGCAACGGGCAACGGACTACGACGTACTGATCGTCGGATCCGGGTTCGGCGGAAGCGTGAGCGCGCTTCGTCTCGTGGAGAAGGGCTACAAGGTCGGCGTCATCGAAGCCGGCCGACGGTATGCCGACGAAGATTTCGCGAAGACCAGTTGGGATCTCAAGAAGTTCCTCTGGGCTCCGAAGCTGGGGTGCTTCGGCATTCAGCGCGTGCACCTGTTGCGCGACTGCCTCATTCTCGCGGGCGCAGGCGTCGGCGGCGGGTCGTTGAACTACGCCAACACGCTGTACCAGCCGCCGGAGCCGTTCTTCCAGGACAAGCAGTGGGCGCACATCACCGACTGGCGAAGCGAGCTCACCCCGTACTACGAGCAGGCTCAGAAGATGCTCGGCGTCGTGCAGAATCCGCACATGACGCCCGCCGACGAGATCATGAAGTCCGTCGCAGATGACATGGGTGTCGGCGACACGTTCATCCAGACGCCCGTCGGCGTCTACTTCGGTGAGCCGGGCAAGAAGGCGAAGGACCCGTACTTCGGCGGCGTCGGACCCGAGCGCACCGGTTGCATCGAGTGTGGCGAGTGCATGACGGGCTGCCGTCACGGAGCGAAGAACACGCTCCTCAAGAACTATCTGGGCCTTGCCGAGACAGCCGGCGCCGAGATCATTCCGATGACCACCGTGTCCGGGCTTCGTGAGGCTCGCGACGGTTCGTGGGACGTGTTCACCGAGCGAACCGGTGCATTCGGACGAAAGAACCGCCGCACCTACACGGCTGCGAACGTCATTCTCGCGGCCGGAACGTGGGGCACTCAGCATCTGCTGTTCGACATGAAGGACACCGGAGCGCTGCCCAAGCTCTCCGACAAGCTCGGCGAGCTGACTCGAACGAACTCCGAATCCATTGTCGGTGCAGGCAAGTACAAGGTCGATCCCGCACTCGATCTGACCCGCGGAGTGGCGATCACGTCGTCGTTCCACCCGAGCAGCGACACCCACATCGAGCCGGTCCGCTACGGCAAGGGATCGAACGCGATGGGCCTGTTGCAGACCTTGATGACGGACGGCGGCGGCAAGACGCCCCGATGGATCAAGTTCCTCGGTGTGGTTGCGAAGAATCCGTACCAGATGTTGCGCATGTTGACGGTCAAGGACTGGAGTGAGCGCACGATCATCGCGTTGGTCATGCAGAACCTCGACAACTCCATCACCACGTACACGAAGAAGGGCCTGTTCGGTCGACGCAAGGTCACCAGCAAGCAGGGCCACGGTCAGCCGAACCCGACGTGGATCCCGGAGGGCAACGAGGCGACGCGTCGAGTTGCCGAGAAGATCGACGGCGTCGCGGGCGGCACGTGGGGCGAGATCTTCAACGTTCCACTGACGGCGCACTTCCTCGGCGGTTGCGCTATCGCGTCGGATTCCGATCACGGCGTCATCGATCCGTACCACCGCGTGTACGGCTACCCGACGCTCAGCGTCGTCGACGGCGCAGCGGTCTCGGCCAACCTCGGCGTGAATCCGTCGCTGACCATTGCCGCTCAGGCCGAGCGTTCGGCCTCGCTGTGGCCGAACAAGGGGGAGACCGACCTGCGTCCCGCCCAGGGCAGCGGCTACGAGCGTTTGGCTCCGATTGCACCCAAGTCGCCTGTGGTGCCGGCGTCGGCCCCGGCCGCGCTGGTCCTGCCGATCGTGAAGATCACCGGCGGCAAGACAGCTACCGCTGTTCCGGCGGAGCCGGCAGCCGGATAGTTCGCCGCGAACGAAGATGGGGCGTGTCGTCGAGGATTCGACGACACGCCCCATCTCTGTTTCAGAGTGTCAGCCTCCTAGCGACCCGAACAGAGTGCCGAGGTCGAGGCTGCCGGTCCCGCCTCCGGGCCCGCCGTCCGTATCGCCGGGGACGGTCAGGGTCTGCGGCGCGGATGCGGAGGCCGTGTAGCCCGAAGCGCCCACGAATTCGGCGGTGACACTGTAGGTCCCGGAGTTGTAGAACGTCGCCGGTACCGTTGCGACACCGTTGACCACGTCGACCGGTCCACCGATGAGGGTGTCACCGACCTTGAACTGGACCTTGCCCGTGGCGCCGGACGGATCGACCGTTGCCTTGAGCGTCACCGGGGTGTTCTTCTGAACAGTTCCGACAGCGTCGAGAACCGTGGTCGTCTCGACGTCAGCCGGAGCCGGCGTCGTCACACTGACCGGGAATGCCGGGGCAGCGGACGGGGCGAATCCTGGTGAGCCCGTGAACTTCGCGACAACCTTGTGCGTTCCGGTCGAGGTGAAGGTGTACGGAGCGACGGCAACTCCGTCGGTTCCGACCGGAGCACTGACCGTTTCGGTGCCGTCGACGATGAAATCGACGGTGCCGCCGGTACCCTGCGGATCGACCTTGGCAGTCAGGTTGACGTCCTGTCCGACCTTCGCGGTCGACGGCGACACCGTGGCGGTAGTGGTCACGGCGTCCGGCGGTGCATCGGTCGTGACGGTCACGATCTTGGCCGACGCCGACGTCGACGCCAGGAACCCAGGGGCTCCGCTGTAGCTCGCGGTGATGGAGTGCGGTCCGTCCTCGGTGAAGGTCGGGGAGATGCTGGCCGACCCTCCGGTTACCGGCACGGCGTCCTCGAGTGGGTTGTCGCCGTCGAAGAACTGGACGGTTCCACCGTTTGCGCCGCCGCTCACGTTGGCTGACAGGGTGACGGGAGTTCCGTTCTTGGCGTTGGCCGGTCCGACGACTGTGGTGGTGGTTGCCTTGTCCGCCTCGATGATCCGCGTCGTGGCGAGGGGGCCTGCGCCGCTGTTGAGCGGACCGTTCTCGGCGTCACGCGGGGTGCATCGCGTGGGTGCCCAGGCGGTGATGACCAGGGTGGCCTTGGGGAGGAACGTGAGGAA
Source organism: Rhodococcus sp. YL-1 (assembly GCF_001942025.1). NCBI lineage: Bacteria > Bacillati > Actinomycetota > Actinomycetes > Mycobacteriales > Nocardiaceae > Rhodococcus > Rhodococcus sp. YL-1. Next base: position 2,057,183 of record NZ_CP017299.1, read on the forward strand.
GTTGCGATCGTTGTTCCACGCTCCCGCGCTGCCGCCGGTGCGTACCTTCATCGCGACGTCCCCTGAATCGCCGGCCTTGAGAACTGCCTTGACCTGGGGGAGCTGGAACTGCGTGTAGCCGTCGGCATTGTTGGAACCATCGACGTTCTTGCCGGTCGCCTTGACGACGATGCCGCCCTCGGAGTTGATGCTCGAGCTGGGGCTGTTTCCGATGACCTGGTTGTTTCCGGAGAGGCGCAGAATCGTTCCGTTGGGATCGACGTTGCCGTTCTCGTTGACGCGCAGGATGTTCGGCGCTACACCGCTGAGCCCCGCCGAAGTGCCGGGGACGATGGTGGCTTCCACCAGGGTGGCGTTCGCAGGAACGTCGACGTCGACCTTGATGCGGGAGACGTTCTGGACGGTCGCCCCCGAAGCGGAGCCGGGAAAGGCGATCGGGCCGGGTTGGATGGTGACTTCGAAGGTTTCACCGGCGCCGATGGATTCCGGTGCGTCGACGATGACCGAGCCGGACTGTGACTGCGTGGTCGGACCGGCGACAGCGGACGGGGTTGCCAGGCAACTCGTGCCGAAGGTTGTTGTCACGGGGGCCGCTGATGCGGGGATTCCCGCGAGGATGACGCCACTGGCGAGTGCCGTGGCGGCGATCGGCGCCGCGATGCGACGTCTGGAGTACACGAACATGGATTCTCCTGAGCTGGGTACGGGAGTGGTGTCCAAAGCTGATGTGGGGGACTAGCTTCCGAAGAGCGGGATGAGGCCGCTGAGCGAACCGGTGTCCACGCTTCCGGTGCCGCCGCCGTCGGTCGGTGCGGTGCCGACCTGCACGACGGTCGGGCCGGAGACGGAGTTCTTCCAACCGGCGTCGCCGACGAAGTTGGCAGTGAGGCCGAACGTTCCCTCGTCGTCGAAGGTGTGCGTGAGTGTCGCGACGCCGTTGACGACGGCAACGGGTGCGCCGATGGGCGTCGTGCCGGACTTGAACTGGATCATTCCGTTTGCTGTTCCGGGTGCGACGGTGGCCTTGAGCTGCAATGCCTTTCCGACCTGAGCCGAGCCGCTGACGGTCAGAGACGTCGTGGTGTCGGCGCGCGCGGGTTCGGGATCGGTCACGTTCACCGTGAACGACGTGGACGTGGAGCCGATGAATCCGGTTCCGCCGGAGAACTCTGCCGTCACGGCTGCAGCGCCCGCTGATGCGAAGGTGTGCGGGAGGATCGCGACGCCGTCACCCGTGCCGACCGGTGCGGTACCGACCTCGGCGCCGTCGACCTTGAACGTCACGGTTCCGCTGCTCGGGATGGGGGAGACGGTGGCCGAGAGGTTGGTCGGTTCACCGACAACAGCGGTGAGTGGTTCGACAACTGTGGTCGTGGTTCCCCAGTCGGGATCGCTGACGTCGAGTTGGGTTGCGGTGGAGACGGAATCGCCGTAACCGGCCTCGCCGGTGAACACTGCGGTGAAGCTGTGGGTACCCGAAGCGTCGTAGCTGCGGGTCAGGGAAGCCGTTCCGTTGACCACAGCCACCGGTGCGCCGAGGTTGGTCTCGCCGTCTTTGAACTGCACCGTGCCCACGGCGTTTGCCGGTGTGACGACAGCGCTCACGGTGATGCTGTCACCTACCAGCGCGGCGTTCGGGGCCGAGATCGTGGTGGTGGTGTCCGCGGAGACGTCGACGGTCTGGACTCCGGAGGTCGAGCTGTGGAATCCCGGACCGGCGTTGTACGCGGCGGTGATGTCGTGGGCGCCGACGCTGTCGAAAGTGTGGGAGAGGGTGGCGCTACCGCCCGAAACCGGGACCGGTGAGCCGATGTCGTTGCCGCCGTCCTTGAACTGGACGGTGCCGCTCGCGTCGGACGGCGCAACTGTCGCGGTCAGGTCGACCGGCGTGCCGACCTTCGCCGTTGCCGGTGCAACCAGTGTGGTTCCGGTGGCGACAGACGGGTCGACTACCTGGACGTTGACGTTGATCGGGTTGAGGCCCTGCTGTGTGCTGAAGGCGTTGACGTCGAAGAGCATGCCGCTGTCGTACGTCCCGAATGCTGTGCCGACGGGGACCGTGTAGGTCGCTTCCAGTGTGACGGGTTGGTTCTTCTTGACGACGAATCCACCGACCAGGAAGGTGCAGCCGCTCGAGCACTTCGCGGAGACTCCGCCGTCTGATTCGTTGCTGATCGTGGCCCGGTTGGTCACACCCAGGTAGGTGGCCTTGGCGCTGCCCGGCACGAGGACGAATCCTGCGGGCGGGATGTCACGGATCTTTGCGATCGACCGTTCGATGCCGCTTTCGTTGTGCTTGATCTCGGTCTTGTACGTGACGGTGTCGCCTGGGTGAACTGCCGCGTTCCCGATGACACTCTTCGTGAAGATCAGGTTGTCGGTCGTGCCGGTGAAAGTGGTCGGCGGGGCTTCGTCAGCAGTGGCCGGCGTGCCGAGGACTAGAAGTCCGGCGGCAGCCGTCACAGCCGCGACAGGTATGGCGAGTCGTCGTATGAATCGACGCACAGGTCCTCCTCGAGGTGAGCGCCGTTCGGCGGCGCCGGCCGTTTGCGATCGTGATCCTGATCACTTGACGGGCGAGATTACCTTTACTGGACGTTTGGTCGAGGCGAATCGGTCAAACGTCCAGAAAATTCACCCTTCGTCCATTTCGGGCTCTGGCCTGCGATGATGCTGCCGAATTGATTGCCGAAGCTAAGGTGCGGGTGATTGGGGCGCCGTTGACCTGGACGGTGGTCTAGATCCGCGCGAGGTCACCGCGCAGTTCTGAGGGGCGGCCTTTGTAGTGACGTACCTCGCGCTCGCTCGGCCGAGTAGCGGGCTGAGTCCATGCATGCGCAGAAGCGCTGGCTGCGGCGATTAGACTGCACCTGTGGCAGATATCGAGCAGCAGAGACCAGTTCTTGTCGTCGACTTCGGGGCGCAGTACGCGCAGTTGATCGCACGGCGAGTTCGCGAAGCCAAGGTCTACTCGGAGGTGATTCCGCACACCACGACCGTCGAGGAGATCGTGGCCAAGAACCCCTTGGCTGTTGTGCTCTCGGGTGGGCCCTCGAGTGTCTACGCAGACGGTGCTCCCAAGCTTGATCCCGCACTGTTCGATCACGACATTCCGGTTTTCGGAATCTGCTACGGATTCCAGGCAATGGCAGGCGCCCTGGGCGGCACCGTCGCCGAGACCGGTACCCGCGAATACGGCCGTACCGACATCGCGGTATCCGGCGGATTGCTCCACGACGGTCTTCCCTCGACGCAGCCGGTATGGATGAGCCACGGTGACGCCGTCACCGAAGCGCCTTCCGGCTTCGAGGTGACCGCGACCAGCGACGGTGCTCCCGTCGCGGCGTTCGAGGACCGCGCCCGCAAGCTCGCCGGTGTGCAGTACCACCCGGAGGTTCTGCATTCCCCGCACGGTCAGCAGGTCCTGAGCCGCTTCCTGCACGAGATTGCCGGTATTCCGGCAGCGTGGACGGCGTCGAACATCGCCGATGCGCTGATCGAGCAAGTTCGCGAGCAGGTCGGAGACGGACACGCCATCTGCGGTCTGTCCGGAGGCGTCGACTCCGCTGTTGCTGCGGCTTTGGTTCAGCGCGCAATCGGCGACCGGTTGACATGCGTCTTCGTCGATCACGGTTTGATGCGAGCCGGTGAGCGCACGCAGGTCGAGCAGGATTTTGTCGCGGCAACCGGCGCTCGTCTGATCACCGTGGATGCCGCGGACACCTTCATCGGTGAGCTGGCAGGCGTCACCGATCCCGAGACCAAGCGCAAGATCATCGGGCGCGAGTTCATCCGCAGCTTCGAAGGCGCAGTCAGTGATGTTCTGGGCGAGAACGCATCTCATGGTGCGACCGTCGACTTCCTCGTCCAGGGCACGCTCTACCCGGACGTCGTGGAGTCGGGCGGCGGCACGGGAACCGCAAACATCAAGAGCCACCACAATGTCGGCGGGCTGCCGGAAGACCTGCAGTTCAAGTTGGTCGAACCGTTGCGTCTGCTGTTCAAGGACGAGGTCCGTGCAGTGGGCCGCGAACTCGGCCTGCCCGAAGAGATCGTCGGACGCCAGCCGTTCCCCGGTCCCGGACTCGGTATCCGCATCATCGGTGAGGTCACCCGCGATCGCCTCGAGATCCTGCGTCAGGCAGATTCCATTGCGCGCGAAGAGCTTACGTCTGCAGGCTTGGACGGAACCATCTGGCAGTGCCCGGTCGTTCTCCTCGCCGACGTCCGAAGCGTGGGCGTGCAGGGTGACGGCCGGACGTACGGTCATCCGATCGTGCTGCGTCCGGTCTCGAGTGAAGACGCGATGACCGCGGACTGGACGCGTCTGCCGTACGAGACCCTCGAGCGCATCTCGACTCGAATCACCAACGAGGTTGCGGACGTGAACCGCGTAGTCCTCGACGTGACGAGCAAGCCGCCGGGAACTATCGAGTGGGAGTAAAAACAACTGTGCGCCTTTATTAACCCCCCGCGGTTAATAAAGGCGCACAGCAGTTTTACTTCCGGTTGCGCCGATTCGGCAGAATCACCAGCAGTAGTCCTGCCACGACGGCGGCACCGACGAACAGCCAACGGAATTGAATGTTCGCTGCCGGCGCCAGGGAGAATGGCCCGACCAACGCCCACACACTGACCAGAAGTGCGGCCAGTCCGGCGATCAGCAGAAGTGCCGAGGGGCGCTTGGATTCTCGGGTCTCGTCGTGCTCTGTGGTCTCGTCGTATTCGCTCATGATTGCGTCACCTTCAGACTGCCGAACGTTGCTTTGGCGTTGATGGTCAGTGTGGGCGAATCCGGTGTCGCCTCGCGGCCCCGGTGTACTCCGCCGTCGAGGCAACCGGATCCGTCACCCATGACGACGGTGCAGCTGTTCTTGACGTTGACGGTTGGTGGCACCATGACGACGAACTCGCCGAACGACGCCGCGACGTCGATGGTCTTGTCCTCGGTGAAGTCGACCCCGTTGAGGTCGAGAGTGAAACTTCCGAAGGCTCCCGAGTACGACGGATCCAACTCGGAAGCGGTTGCCGGAGTCCATCTTTGCTCACCCGAGGCGTCGAAATCGATCGGGTAGACCAACGAGGCGAGAAGCACGAAACCCACGAGCGGTCCGGTGACGACCAGCAGGCCGTACCCCTTGCGGAAGAATGCCCCGAGGATCAGGCCGAGCGCGATGACGGCGAGTCCGACAGCACCGACTCGGCCCGGAGTGAACCACTCGTTGCCGGTTGCCGCGCCCGCTGCCCCGGTGACGGCGGCGACGATGATCGCGAGTCCGAGCACTGTCAGCGTCCATCGCGAGCGACGCTTACGTGGTGGCAAAGGCAGCAGCGGCGTGGCTTTGACTGCCGGGTCCGGGAGATCCCAGGCGAACGGAGCGACGCCGAGCGGATCCCAGGAGGGCGGTGTGATGGCGCCCTCGCCGATCACCTCGGTCGGATTGGCGGCGGCTGAAGCGCTCGGGTCCTTCGACAGGTTGATCGTCGGATGATCGGCCTGAGATTGCGGTGACTGTTCGGCCGGCGGTTCCTCGGGCACGTAGCTGTCGGGGAGTTTTGTGTACGGCGTGTACACGGGCGGCTGATTGGGTGCGAAGTATCCGGGAGTGAACGGCCCGGGCGTGAATCCCGTGCCTGGATACGCGGTACCCGCGCCGACGTACGGTGACGTGCTCTGTGGCAGTGCAGGCGGGACCGGCGCTCGTTGGTAGAGCAGCCACAGGCCTCCGACCATCAGAATCAGCCCGATCAGACCGGAACCACCCAGGCCGACGCCGACAGGCCCGACGGTCGTAGCCGCGATGGCGAGAGCCACCAGCAAGACGATGGTCTTGGTACTGGAATCGGAGCTGTGTCCGCGGCCCATCAACGACTGTGCGGGGGACGATCCGTCACCGGCGCGGGCGAGCACCAACCACCCGGCGAGGTAGAGAAGGATGCCTGAGCCGCCGAAAATAGTGGAGGCCACAAACGCGACACGTACCAGAATGGGGTCGATGCCGTACCGGTATCCGATTCCGGCGCATACCCCGGCCACGTGACCTTGTGCCGGCAGACGCACGGGGCGGGTCCGCCACAGATCCTGGATCTGTTCTTGGAAAGTCGGATTGTTCATGAATCAATCCTGGCTTCCGGGGCGGCCTCCGCGCATCAGGGCCAACCCTGATCTTTGTGACGATCGGGGCCAGGGGCGCCGCCCTGATTCAGGGTTGGACCCTGATGTGACTGCGAGTGGTTCGTGCCAGTATCGACTATGTGCAATATCTGTCAGATCCGCCGTTCGTGAGCGGTCCCGCTCCCGGGTTCACGGGAGGCCCGCCCGTCAACGGGGTACCGGTGCATGCCGTACCCATGAAGAAGGGTGTGCCCATTCCGGGCGGTGTTCCATTGCGAAAGCTGGAGCGGCGCTCCGGCGGTCGCATCGTCGCCGGTGTTGCAGGCGGTATCGCCGATCATCTCGGGATCGACGTCCTGAAGGTTCGAGTCGCCTTCGCGATTCTGGCGGCGATGGCCGGATCCGGCATCGTGATTTACGGCGCCCTCTGGATCTTCACCTCAGCCGGCACGGACACCCAGAAGCCGTCCGCGGCCGAGCGGCAGCGGGCGTACGGCTTGATCGCACTCGGATTGGGCGGCGCAGCCGCGTTGTCCTGGCTGTTCAGCGGCACGGCGGGTTCGGTGCTCGCACCGTTCTTCGTCGTCGCGATCGGTGCCGCTTTGGTGTGGCGCGAGTTCGACTCCGACGGTCCCCGGACCGTCATCGGCTTGCCGCAGCGGCCTACCGTTCTCACGTGGGCGCGGGTGGTCGGGGGAGCGACCTTGATCATCTTGGGTCTCGGCGTCGTCGTCCTCGCTCAGGTCGACCTCGAAGCACTGCGCTCGTCCCTGCTGGCCGTGGTGGTGACGCTGATCGGTGTCGGTTTGTTGACGGTGCCGCTGTGGCTGCGGATGTGGAGGGCTCTCGGCGCCGAGCGTGCGGCCCGAATTCGCAACGACGAACGTGAAGAGATCGCCTCGCATCTGCACGACTCCGTACTTCAGACGTTGGCGCTGATTCAGAAGCAGTCCGACAATCCGCAAGAGGTGGCGCGCCTGGCCCGTGGTCAGGAACGTGAGCTGCGCAAGTGGTTGTTCAGCGGCGGGGATATCGACCACACGAGCCTGACCGAAGGTCTGAAGATCATCGCCGGTGAAGTGGAGGACCAGCATGGCGTCACGGTCCGCCCCGTCACGGTCGGCGACGTACAACTCGAAGGCGAAGGCGTCGAGAACGGTCTGCCCAAGGAAGCGTTCACCGCGCTCCTCGGTGCGACGCGTGAAGCTCTCGTGAACTCGGCAAAGCACTCGGGGGAGAAGGAAATCAATCTTTTCGCCGAGGTCGAGGGCGACCAGGTCAGTGTGTTCGTTCGTGATCGCGGAGTCGGATTCGACGTCAATGCGGTGCCGGAGGACCGTCAGGGTTTGGCCAAGTCGATTCGTGGTCGCATCGAGCGACGGGGTGGCCGCGTCGTGGTTCGATCCGACATCGGAAAGGGCACCGAGATCCGCGTGCACATGCCGCTCGGTGACTCTGCTCTAAAGTGGGACCAGACTGCTGACCGTGTCGACAACCCCGAGGAACAGCCCCAGTGACTTCGCTTGCGCCGCCCCCGTACCGCGTATTTCTTGTCGACGATCATGCAGTGTTCCGCTCCGGGGTGAGGGCGGAACTCTCGCGCGAGGCAGACATGGACGTAGTCGGTGAAGCCGGTGGCGTCGCTGAGGCGATCGCGGGTATCAACTCGACGAAACCGCATGTCGTTCTGCTCGATGTCCACATGCCTGACGGTGGTGGAGTGGCAGTTCTGCGCGGAATCGATTCCGGCCCGGTGTGCTTGGCGCTCAGCGTTTCCGATGCGGCCGAGGACGTGATCGCGGTGATCCGCGGCGGTGCGCGCGGGTACGTGACCAAGACGATCTCGGGATCCGAACTGGCCGAGGGTGTACGACGCGTTGCCGGTGGTGACGCAGTGTTCGGGCCTCGCCTGGCAGGCTTCGTACTGGACTCCTTCACCGGGCGTTCCAACGCACCCGAGCCGCAACTCGATCCGGAACTCGACTCGCTGACTCCGCGAGAACTCGAAGTGCTCAGATTGCTGGCACGTGGGTACACTTACCGTGAAATCGCCGAGGACCTGGTGATTTCCGTGAAGACGGTCGAGACTCACGCATCGAACGTCCTGCGAAAGACTCAGCAGTCCAATCGCAATGCGTTGACGCGTTGGGCACATCGCCGCCAGATCGACTGAATTCCCGCGCGCTCTTTCGCGATTGCGTGTGAAGGCGCACCATGGACCGATGACGGAACCACTGGCGCTCGCGTCGAAGCGTGGGCGTTGGGTTGTCGCCGCCACCGTTCTCGGCTCGAGCATGGCTCTCCTCGACGGCACCGTCGTCAACATTGCTCTTCCTCACATCGGTGAAGAACTGGGTTCCGGTGTCGCCGGACTGCAGTGGACGCTCAGCGGTTACACCTTGGCCTTGGCGTCGCTGATTCTGCTCGGGGGAGCCCTCGGTGATCGTTGGGGTCGGCGACGGGTATTCGTGTGGGGGACGGTCTGGTTCGCGGTCGCGTCGTTGCTCTGCGGAATTGCACCTGACATCACGTTTCTGGTGATTGCACGAATCCTGCAGGGAGTGGGAGCTGCGCTCTTGACACCTGGCAGCCTTGCCATCATCTCCGCGTCACTTCGTGAGGAGGACCGCGGCGCGGCAATCGGATTGTGGTCGGGTTTAGGTGGTGTTGCCGGCGCCATCGGACCGCTTTTCGGTGGTTGGCTGGTGGAAGTGGCGGGATGGCGATCGGTATTCCTGCTCAATATCCCGCTGGCGATCGTCGTGGTGTGGGCAGCGGTGCGCCATGTACCGGAGAGCCGCGACCCGCATCCGCCCGAGCACCTGGACGTGGTCGGATCTGCCTGCGCAGTAGTCGGTCTCGGCGCACTGACGTACGGGCTGATCGAGGTCAACCCGATAGTCGGGCTGATCGGAGTGATCGCGCTCTGCCTGTTCGTCGTGGTGGAACGACGCTCACCGAGTGCCCTTGTGCCGCCGTCCCTGTTCCGTTCGCGGATGTTCGTCGCGGCCAATCTGGTGACCCTTGCGGTCTATGCGGCGCTGGGCGGTGTGTTCTTCCTGCTCGTGCTGCAACTGCAATTGGTTGCCGGGTACTCGCCGGTGGCTGCCGGCGTCGCAACGGTACCGATCACCTTGGCATTGCTGCTGTTGTCTTCGCGCGCGGGCAGTTACGCGCAGACGCATGGACCGCGATTGCCGATGACGGTCGGGCCCGCCGTTGCCGCGGTGGGGTTGGTGTTGATGACGCGGATCGGCCCGGATGCGTCGTACCTGACCGTCGTGCTGCCGGGAGTTCTGGTGTTCGGGCTCGGCCTGGCGGTGATGGTCGCGCCGTTGACCGCCGCGGTGCTTGGTTCGGTACCGGTGGAGCAGTCCGGAATCGCATCCGGTGTGAACAATGCCGTTGCTCGCACGAGCCAACTTCTTGCCGTCGCGGCCTTGCCTGCCCTCGTGGGTATCGACGCCGAAAGTCTGGTCGATCCGACGAGTTTCTCCGACGGGTTCCGGTACGCGATGTACATCTGTGTGGCACTGCTGTTGGTCGGTGCAGCGATCGCCGCGACGCTGATCCGAACTCCGACAGTAGAGCCTGTTCAGGAAGCGGATTCGGTTGCATGCAAGCCGCATTGTGATCTGACGGGACCTGCAGTGCAACCGAATCCGATGAGGGACTAGACGCTGATGTCGCGATCGCGGCTGGGCACCAAGGGAATTGCTGCGGCGGGAAATGCCGCGACTATCGCGAAGGCGAGCGGGTAGCCGACCGCGCCGATCAGCGCACCGACCACCGGGCCCACCGCTGACGCGGCAACGAACTGCCCGGTGTTCTGTGCGCCCAATGCTTTTCCTTGCCATTTCGGCCCGGCAGCTTCGGCCACGGAAGTGAATGCCAAACCGTTGTCGGCGACGCTGATAGTGGTTGCCAGCAGCAGGATCAAGGCGGGAACGCCCCAAGGCGCTGCGCCGGCTGCCGCCATTGCCAACATGACCGCAGACGCGGAGACGGCAACCAACCGCAGCGGGCCTACTCTGCTTCCGGCGCGATCACTCCAGATGCCGACAACGATGCGTCCGAGTGCACCCACGAACTGGGAGATCCCGATCAGGAGCCCAGCGGGCGCAGCGTCCCATCCTTGCTCGCTGATCAGCCAGACCAGACCGAATGTCGAGAGGGTGAACTGCGGAAACACCAGCAGTGCCGAGACGACGTGAATGCGCCACAGGAACCAGTTCGAGCGATAAGGATTTACCGTTTCGACCGGGATGTCTGTGGGCCGCGCCGCCGGCCGCGGGGGATTGATCAATGCGACGGCGCAGATCAGGGCGAGAACGCCGTTGAGAGCTACCGACAGTCCGACGGCCGAACCGATTCCTACGTTCGCAGCGAGAGTCGGGATGGTCAGCGACGCGATGGTCACGCCCAGGGGCTGTGACATCTGCCGGATTCCCATCGCGAGGCCGCGCCGATCCTTGGGAAACCAGCCGACCACAACACGTCCACTGGCAGCATTGGTGCTCGCCGCAGCCATTCCGCCCAGCAGAAATGCGATCCCGAGGAGGGTGTAGTTGTCGGTGGTGGTCGCGGCCAGCGCGGCGATCGCCGTCAGGCCGAGCCCGATGGAGATGACCCATTTCTCGCCGAATCTGTCAGCCATGGCTCCCCACGCCACCAGCGTGAGAACCATGCCGAAAGTGGTTGCAGCGGCCAGAGTTCCGGCCTGCGTCAACGAGAGGCCGTGCTCGGAATGCAGCAGCGGGATCAAGAAGGCGGGAGTGCTGACGAAGACGGTGCCTGCGGCCTGGGCTGCGACGCCGATTCCGAGCATCGTCCACGCCTTCGGGGAGACGGCCGTCTTTTCCAGCCGCGACGCCTGCGTCATGGTGCCCTCCGATCTCTACGCTGTTCGACGATGCCGACGCTACTCGCGTGGTTTCACATGTTGAAACCAGAATCCCACTATTTGGTCGAACGCGGACGGTTCAGGGTGCGAAGTGCCCACCCCTTTTCGAGCGAACGGTACGACGATCGCCTTGGGTGCGCCGAAAGGTACGTTCGCTCGGGAAGGGGTCAGCGACGGGGCAGACGAACCGTGAAGACCGTGCGACCATCCACCTGGTCGACGCCGATGGTGCCGCCGTGCAGGTGCACGTTCTCGACGGCGAGCGAGAGTCCGAGTCCGCTGCCCTCGCTGCGTCCGCGCGCGGTGTCGACCTTGTAGAACCGCCGAAAGATCGCCTGCCGGTCTTCGGGTGAGATGCCGGGGCCGTGGTCGACGACGGTGATGACGGAGAAACCGGATTCGACGCTCAACTCGACGCGAACCGGGGGTGCTCCGTGGCGCAGTGCATTGCCGACGAGGTTGGCGACGACAATGTCGATCCGACGCGAATCGACTCTGGCGCTGACACTTTCGGGTGCGCGCAGTTCGACGGTGTCTGTCCATCCGCGGCTCTCGAGTGTGCGCTCGGTCAATTCGACGAGGTCGACGTCGTCGAGGACGAGGTGCGCTTGCTGAGAGTCGTGGCGAGACATTTCGATGAGGTCTTCGACAAGTCGAGTGAGCTTGCCGATCTCACTGCTCACGATGCGCGCGGCAGCGGCGGCGTCGGGCGGAAGATTGGGGATCTCTTCACGGAGGATCTCACTGACCGGCACCAGTGCTGCGAGCGGCGTCCGGAGCTCGTGGGAGACGTCGGCGACAAACCTTCTCGACTGCTCTTCCGATTCTTCCAGACCTCGGATGACCGCTTCGTTGCGAGCGACCATGTTGTTGAACGTTGTTGTGACCTGGGCGAGTTCGGCTACTCCGTCTTCGGGGAGTCGGACGCTGAGGTCGCCGTCGGCAGCGCGGGCGGCCGCCTTGTCCAGGCGTTTGAGCGGACGGACAAGCGTCGACGCGATCCACAGCCCGAGTAGTCCGCTCACCAACACACCGGCGGCGAGGGTGAGGCCGACAGCTCGAAGCAGGTCGTCGAACTTGTCCTGCACTCCTACCAGCGGCCGGATGGTGACGGCTTTGACCAATGTCTCGTTGTCGTAGCTGTCGTCCGCGCTCATGTCCACGACATTGACGGACATTCCCAACATGATGCGCTGGGAGTCGAGCCTCTCGAAACGGATCAGCTTCGGACTGTCCAAACCTTCGTCGAAGCTGGGCGGAATGGTCGCCGCATCCACGGATCCTTGACGGATGACTTCGCCGTCGACGATCAGCGTCATGTCGGACTGGAAGATCTGTTGGAGGTTGGCAGGCGTCAACTCGTCTACCGGTGTTCCGTTGACGTATTGCAGTTCGTCGCGAAATTGTGCGGTCGCGACATCCTGAGCGTTGGAATAGATCCACGACCGTGCCATGAACGAGACGACACCCGCGGTTGCCCCGGCGATGATCACGACGATTGCGATGAACACGAGCACGAGCCTGGTTCGCAGACCGTCGACCTGAAGCCAGGTCGGTCTCATCGGGCTGGGCTGGTGTTGAAGCGATACCCGAACCCGCGCACCGTTTCGATGACGGTCGGTGCGGCCGGGTCGTCCTCGATCTTTCCGCGCAGCCGCTGCACTGCTGCATCGACGATTCTGGAATCACCCAGATACTCCTGGTCCCAGGCTGCGGACAACAACTGTCGGCGGCTCAGGACCTGTCCGGGGTTCTCGGTCAGCGCCAGGATCAGTCGGAGTTCGGTCGGGGTGAGGGTCAGCAGCATCCCGGCCTTGCGGACCTGCAGCGACGACCGATCCAATTCCAGGTCGCCGAACGTCTCTGCACCCGGCGTCGCATCCGGGCGCGTCGTTGCCGGTGCCGAGCGCCGCACGACGGCTTTGATACGAGCGTCGAGGACGCGCGGACTGGCCGGTTTGACGACGTAGTCGTCGGCACCGGCTTCCAGGCCGGCGACGGTGTCGATGTCGTCGGACCGAGCGGTCAGAATGATGATCGGGATCGAACTTCGGGTGCGGATACGTCGGCAGATCTCGTAACCGTCGGCACCCGGCAGCCCGAGGTCGAGTAGGACGAGGTCCGTGGCACCCAGGGCGTCGTCGAAATCACCGTTACCGTCGGGGCGATGGCTGACGTCGTGCCCGAGTCGGTTCAGTCCCAACGTGATTGCCTCGGCCACGGCTGGATCGTCTTCTATGAAAAGAATGCTCACCATGAGCTCACCTTGGACTCGCCATGATCAGGGGCCTTCTGCGGTCGGAGAAATCTCGGTCAGCCAAGGGTACAGGGGTCACACTCGCGAGAGTCGCTCGTTGCCTGAGTCTGCCAGCACCGCATGCCGGGCGACGCTGGTGTTCAACGGAAATGCCGACACAGCGAGGGTGTAGCAGCCGACGAGCAGTAGTGCACCGATCACGTCGCTCGGGCGGTGCCATTGCAGCACGACTACCGAGATCGCGGTTCCGATGGTGATCAGCGCACCGTTGACCGCAACGACCGCCCGCCACCTCGAGGGCGTGACGATCACGATCGCGCAGACCAGAGCAGCTATGGCCGTCAAAGTGCCGCTGGGGAAGGAATTGTGCATCACCAGACCGTTCAGGTCCGGTCGATCCAGCGATTGTTTGAGAACCCAGGCCGTCGTGATGGGGCCGAGGGTCACGACGACGACGCGTAAAGCTAGCGCAATCGGGTTGTTGCGCAATGTGATCATGAGCGCCACGAGCACTCCTCCCACTATCAGTATCGGGGTGACGAGGCCGATGAACTCGGCGGAGAACACGCTGAGGCGTTCGGAGGTGGCCGCGCCCACCATGAGTTGTTGGTCGACGATCTGACCACCGGTGGTGTTGACCGCCAATTCGAATTCGACGACTCCGAGGATCAAGAGTGCCAGTGCGGCAATCAGTCTCGCTGGTTTGACTCGTGTCATGATCAGCCTTCCGCTCTCTCGTCCGAGGGGTTGCTCAGTTGTGGCGGGCATTCCCCGCCTGGAGTGGTTGCCAATTCGAAATGCCACATCTCGTTGGCGTAGGTCTGGCAGAGGCCGTAATCGCTGCCGTGCTGAATGAGCCAGTCGTCGGCGTCGGTCGGTCCGATGTCGACGGCCTGTCCACTGACATGCTTGGACAGGCTCGGCGAGTGCACCCACTTGGACGCTTCGTCCACGCTGCCGTACTTGACGACGGCTTCGTCGAACAGTCGCTGTTGGTATGCCGCGGACCGCCAACCCGACGTGACGTGCATGTCCACGCCGGATGCCTGTGCGTCGGCCGCTGCCGACTGGAGCGCCGCGAGCAGTGCGGAATCGAGACGGGCAAGCGCGGGCACATGAGTGTCCTGCAAGCTGATGCCGTCCTCGATCTCGCCGCCTGAGGGTCCTGAATCAGGCTGAGTGGCAAGGTAGTTACCGCTCTTCGGCTGTGCTTCTTCTGTGTACGAGCAGGAGCTGAGCGCGACCGCACCGAGCACGACTGCACCGAGTGCGACGAAGCGGATGATTCCGCGGTGGCTGGGCATACAACAGAGACTTCTCGGTCAGTGTCACCGGCAGGTGGTCACCGTTCGTCGACGGTGTCACGGTCTGCAACAGCTCTGTAACAGGACGGAACGGGGCTGGTGAGCGCGCGCTACGCGGGGCGCGGGATCGACGCGAAAGTCGACAGCTCGAACCACGAAGGCAAGCTACGACGCAACGCAGTAGGCCCAGAGATGGTGACGTCACCGGACCGTATGGCGTCCGACCAGGTCAGGTTACCTCGCCAGATCTCGGTCATCTGTCGCAAGCCCGCAGAGACCGACACTGCAACGTCGAAACCCGGATCGATATCGCACATGTCCACTTCCCCGGAATTGATGACGAGCCACCAGTTCCGCGAATGTCCACGTACTCCGGAGAATGCGAAGTGCACCACGGTCTTGCCTTCAGGCACCACGGAATGATCCACGCGGCGATGCATGTCCCACAGCAGCAGTTTCGGATCCAGATCTTCGTCGCCCAGTTCACCGATCCACCTGGTACCCCAGATGCCGAGAGCTTCGACCACAGGGCGCAGTTCACGGCCGGCGTCGGTCAGACGATAGCTGACGACACAGTCGGTTTCTTCTCGCTCCACGATGCCGGCGACCGCGAGTTGGTGAAGCCGGGTCGAGAGCAGAGTCGGTGACATTCGCGGGAGCCCGCGGCGGAGATCGTTGAAATGTTCGCTTCCCATGATCAGTTCGCGGAGGAGAAGCAGTGTCCACCGCTCGTCGAGTAGCTCCATCGCCTTGGCGACGGGGCAGAACTGGTGGTACGAGGACCCCATCTCTCGATCGTAGGCCTCCGGGGTGCTCCGGTACAGATTTCGTACTGGAGAGGAGCGAACCGTCGTCGTAGCGTCGGAGTAACGGCATGAACGCTGTCGGGCTCCGAGTACGAAAATTATTGAAGGAGAACGGTAATGAGTGAATCAACGGGGACTCTCGGGTTGGACCGGGAGCTGAAGGCCAAGCACCGGGCAATGTGGGGGCTCGGTAACTATCCGGCGGTGGCGACGCAGGTCATCGCGGAACTCGGACCTGTATTGGTGCGTGAATGCGGCGTGCAGAAAGGAGATCGGGTGCTCGACGTCGCGGCGGGGTCCGGCAACGCCGCCATTCCGGCGGCTGCGCTGGGTGCGCAGGTGATCGCCACCGACCTGGCTCCCGAACTGTTCGTGGCAGGACGGGAGGCCGCGGCGCTCGCGGGTGTCGAACTCGATTGGCAGGAGGCCGATGCCGAGGCTCTTCCGTTCGGCGACAACGAGTTCGACGTAGTGCTCTCTTGCGTCGGTGTGATGTTTGCCCCGCATCATCAGCGCGCCGCGGACGAACTTTTGCGAGTATGCCGACCCGGCGGAAAGATCGGAGTGCTGAGTTGGACTCCGACGGGGTTCATCGGCGAGATGTTCAAAACGATGAAGCCGTATGCACCGCCCCCGCCTCCTGGTTCGCAGCCGGCGCCTTTGTGGGGCGACGAGAACCATGTTCGTGATCTGCTCGGCGATGTTGCCGCAAGGAAAGACGTACTTCGTGTGGACACATTCAGCGGGCCGGAAGATTTCCGCGATTTCTTCAAGAAGAATTACGGCCCGACCATCGCGGTGTACCGGAACATCGCCGACGATCCTGACCGCACGCAGGCGCTCGATCGCGATCTGCTCGAGTTGGCAAAGAAGTACGGCAGAGGAAGCGAGCCGTTCGTGATGGAGTGGGAGTACCTGCTTCTCACCGCGACACCCGACGAGGGCGGTGCATGATGACGACGGTCGAGTTCGCGCCACTGAAATCGGCGATCACGGGTTCTGTGTTCAGCCCCCGAGATCCGGAGTACGACGACGCCAGGTCGATCTGGAACGGGCAGATCGATCATCGTCCGGCGGTGATCGCCAGGTGCCGGTCGGCGTCGGATGTGTCTGTGGCACTTGCATTTGCCAGAGCCCATTCGTTGGAGGTTTCGGTCAGAGGCGGTGGGCATTCCTACCGAGGTACATCGGTGTGTGAAGGCGGTGTGATGATCGATCTCAGTGCGATCAACGTAGTCAGTGTCGCCCCGTCCGCGAAGCGAGCCAGGGTCGGTGGTGGTGCGACGATTGCCGACCTCGACGCCGCGACGCAGGAACACGGATTGGCAGTGACCGGTGGAGTGATCAGTGATACCGGCGTCGGTGGCCTGACTCTCGGCGGCGGCATGGGGTGGTTGACGCGCACGCTCGGACTGGCGATCGACAATCTGGTGTCGGCAGAGGTGGTGCTCGCCGACGGTTCGATCGTGCGGGCCTCCGAGAACGATCACGGCGACTTGTTCTGGGCGCTGCGCGGCGGCGGCGGAAACTTCGGAGTGGTCACCGAGTTCGAGTACCGTCTGAGCGAGATCGGTCCGGAAGTGCATCTGGGACTGTTCTTCTGGGGGATGGAGGACGGACCCGCAGCGCTTCGTCTGTGCCGCGAAGTGGTGCCTGCCCTGCCGAGAAATGCCGGAGCGATGGTTGCCGTCGGTTTGTCCGCGCCTCCGGCACCGTTTGTTCCGGATCAGTTTCACCTACTGCCCGGATACGCGTTGCTGGTAGCCGGTTTCGGATCGGAAGAGGAACACTCGAACGCGATTGCGCCGATTCGAGAGGGCGTGCCGACGCTGTTCGAGTTCGTCACCCCGCTCCCGTACATCGGTTTACAGTCGATGCTCGACGAATCGGAACCATGGGGTGCATACGCCTATGAGAAGGCCTTGGACCTGGTGGATTTCTCCGACGACGTGATCGATGTTCTGACCGAGCAAGCGGGCAAGAAATCGTCGCCGATGTCCTTCATGCCGATCTTTCCGCTGCAGGGAGCTTTCACCTCCGTCGGCGAGGACGACACTGCGTTCGGTGGTTCTCGCACACCACATTACGTGTGCAACATGACGGCTACGGCCACCGATGCCGGGACACTGGAATTGGATCGATCGTGGGTGCGTGAGACCTGGGAAGCCTTGCGTCCGTTCTCGTCCAATCAAGGCGGGTACGTCAACTTCATGACCGATGTCGACGAGGACCGAGTGCGAGCGTCCTACGGTGCGGCGAAGTACGCGCGATTGTCCGCCGTCAAGGCGAAGTACGACCCGGACAACGTGTTTCACCTCAACGCAAACATTCTGCCCGCGTAGAGCGTCCGGTCAGGCCGTGAACACCAGGATGACGACGATCAGTGCGGCCAAGATGATGACGGCAACCATGCCTGTCATGGCGAGGGGAGCCCAAGCCACTACCTTGTCGCGGGTGCTGGCATCGGCGGGGCCGGTCGGTATCCGCGGCGGCCAGGAGAACATGTCCATGGGGCTGGGAACGTTCCGCAGTGGCGTGTTCTGTTGCACTGCAGGCAGTCCGGTGATCGTGGAGCCGGTCAGGCGATTGCGGCGGTGTGGGTCGGCGAGTTGTGTGGTGCGGTGAGCCCACGCCGGCACGGCGCCTTCGGACGAGTAGACGGGAGCGTCGATCAACTGCTCGATCGTGCCACCGCCCGTCGCGGCTGCAGCGAGCGCGTCGCGTGCCTGAGCCATCGTCGGCCGACGGGTGGGGTCCGGCTCGAGGAGCTGAAGGAGAACGTCGGTGAGCGGTCCGGACTTGGTGGGTCGGTAGATCTCGGCCTTGGCGACACGATGCAGTAGAGCGATGGCGTCCGAGTCGATGCCGAAGGGCGGTTGACCCTCGATCACCGTGTAGAGCGTCGACCCGAGTGAGAAGACGTCACTGGCCTCGGTGGGATCGTCGCCGCGGGCAACTTCGGGTGCAAAGTACGCGGGAGTGCCGGTGATGACCTCGTCCTGGGTGTCGGATACGTCGCTCTTTGCGCGGGCGATGCCGAAGTCACTGATCTTGACGGTGCCGAGAGACTTGCCTCGGTCGGCGATCAGGATGTTGCCGGGCTTGATGTCGCGGTGGACGATGCCGGCGGCGTGCGCCTCGGTGAGTGCCGCAGCGATCTGCGCGCCGATCTGCGCGACCTCCAGCGGTGGCAACGTGTCGGCCAGGTTCATCGCCTGGGCGAGGCTGCGGGCGGGGAAGTACTCCATGACCAACCACGGTTCACCGGACTCGATCGCGACGTCGTACATGGCGATGGAGTGGGGGTGGGTGAGCTTTGCGGCGTTCCTGCCTTCGCGCAATGTACGTTCACGGACCTCTTCGGCCGTTTCGGTGTCGAGGCCTTCCGTGCTTGTGACCTGTTTCACCGCGACGTCACGGCTGAGGAGGGTGTCGCGGGCCAGCCAGACGGCGCCCATGCCTCCGTCGCCGATCTTGGAGCGGAGTCGGTACCGCCCCGCCAGCAGGTATTCGGGCCCGATGCCCCTCCCGGTCTGCTCCTGAGCTGTCACATCTCAAGGTTAATGGATTGATGCCACTGTGACGCTCGAGGCTCCTGTGAACTGGGTTTTTTGCTCTGCTTGACGTGTCGGGGGTGACACGGTTTACTGAAAACAGTTCGAAAATATGTTCGAAATTGCTGTTCGTTGGATGCATGTCAGACCCGACTTCCCCGCGGTTTGCCGGCTGGTTATGGATTGCTGCCGAGTGAGTTTTTCCGGTGTTCCGGAGGATGGGGATGACCGAGGTGACCGAGTTGGTGGAGCTGTCGGCAGATGCGGCGGGGTTGTCCCGTCAGGATCGGCTGGCACAGCTCCGCCGACAGATCGCGTCCATTCCCTCTCGCGGCGATACGTCGTTTTCGGGACCGAGTGTTTCCGTGGCTGGTGTTTCCGGGACAAGTGCAGCAGCCTTCGAGAGTGTTGCCGACCGGGACATACCGGTCGTGAACCGCGCGCACAAGGCTGGTGTTCTCCCAGTGCCGGAAGGTATCGGGGCATTGCTACCGCAGGGCGGTTTGGTGCGCGGAACCGTGGTGTCCGTCGAGGGCGCTGCTTCCTTGCTCTTGGGATTGGTCGCGTCCGTGACGGCGTCCGGGGGGCATGTGGCAGTCATCGGGCAACCTCGACTGGGATTGCTGGCGGCGTACGAGATGGGTGCGCAACTGGAACGTCTGGCGCTCATTCCGGCGCCTGGGCCGGATCCGGTCGAGATCGCTGCTGTGCTGCTTGACGGTATGGATCTGGTGATTCTGGGATTGGCGGGTGCGTCGGTATCCCCGTCGCGTGCGCGAGCGGTGGTGGCGCGCGCCCGGAGCAAGGGCTCGACTCTTGTTGTCACCGAAGGTCACTGGGACGGGGCCGAAGTTCGGTTGGACGCTCGGGTTCATGGTTACGGTGGGTTCGGTCAGGGCCGTGAGTTGGGGCGTGGTCGGCTCAGTTCCCTGAGCCTCGCGGTTCGTGCTCGGGGGCGCTCGTTCCAGCCCCGGACCACGCGTCTGGACATCTGTAGTGCAGCCGGGCGGGTCGAGTGGGTACCTTCCCGGCCGGTCGAGGCCGTGTCGGAGCAGGTGGTGTCGGAGCAGGTGGTGTCGTCGCGGGTGGTGTCACTGTGAGCAGAGTTCTGGCGTTGTGGTGCCCGGACTGGTCGGCGGTGGCAGCGGCAGCGCTTGCCGATCTTCCTGCCACGCATCCTGTCGCGGTCACCTCGGGTAATCGGGTGATCGCATGTTCGGCGACGGCCCGCGCGGAGGGAGTGCGACGAGGCCTGCGCCGACGCGAGTCGCAGGCCCGCTGCCCGGAACTGTATGTGGCGATGGCAGATCCGGAACGCGACGCCAGATTGTTCGAGCCGGTGGCCGCGGCCATCGATGCGGTGGCACCGGGCGTCGAGGTACTTCGTCCTGGTTTGTTGGTGCTCAGTGCGCGAGGTGTCAGTCGGTACTTCGGTTCGGAGGAAGCCGCGGCGGAACGATTGGTGGATCAGGCATCTGCTGCGGGCGTCGAGAGTCAGGTGGGTGTGGCGGATCAACTGTCCACAGCGGTCATTGCCGCGCGCCGGGCAGCGCTGGTGCCGCCGGGGGAGGGGGCACGGTTTCTGGCGCCGCTACCCATGCCGGAGTTG
This sequence comes from Rhodococcus sp. YL-1, assembly GCF_001942025.1. NCBI lineage: Bacteria > Bacillati > Actinomycetota > Actinomycetes > Mycobacteriales > Nocardiaceae > Rhodococcus > Rhodococcus sp. YL-1. Next base: position 2,077,731 of record NZ_CP017299.1, read on the forward strand.
GCGGCCGAGCCCAGTCTGTCTGCGCCGCATCGCGGGGAGTTGGTGGATCTGCTGCGCAGGCTCGGGATCAGAACCATCGGTGCTTTCGCGGATTTACCGGCAGTGGACGTCGCTTCGCGTTTCGGGGCCGATGCGGTGCTCGCGCATCGTGCGGCGCGCGGTGAACCCGAGCGGCCACCGTCGGCGCGGACGCTTCCGCCGGATCTGGAAGTGGAGCAGCATTACGATCCGTCGATCGAGCGGGTGGATGCCGCAGCGTTTGCCGGGCGCGCCTTGGCGAGTCTCCTGCACGACAAATTGTCGGCTGCCGCAGTGGCGTGTACCCGCCTGTCGATTTCGGCCAGCACGGGCAACGGTGAAAATCTTTCTCGGACTTGGCGTTGCGCCGAACCTCTGACACCGGAGGGAACGGCCGATCGAGTGCGATGGCAACTGGACGGCTGGCTCACCGGGCGCAGTGAGACCCGGCCGACCGCAGGCATAGCGGTGTTGCGTCTGGAACCGGTGGAGGTGGTCAGTGCCGGCGCTTTGCAGTTGGGGCTGTGGGGCGGTGTCGGCGACGAGGAGGAGCGGGCCAGGCGAGCATTGGTGCGCGTGCAAGGTCTTCTGGGCGGCGAATCGGTTCAGGTCGGTGTCCTGAGCGGTGGTCGAGGGCCCTCGGAGCGAATTACCCTGTTGCCCTTGGGTGACGAGCGGGTAGCTGCTCATGATCCGACAGCCCCGTGGCCTGGTCGTCTGCCGCAGCCGTCTCCGGGGTCGATCTTCGTCGACAATCCCAAGGTATGGCTGGAGGATGTAGCCGGCAACGCCGTGTACGTCACTGAGCGCGGTGTCTTCAGCTCGCAGCCGGGAAGGCTGAAGTGGGGGAGCAAGGAATGGGCAGTGCAGGGATGGGCCGGGCCCTGGCCGGTGGACGAGCGATGGTGGGACGCAGCCTCGGCGCGCACGGCCGCGCGGGCTCAGGTGCTGTTGGAGGAATCGCGGGCGTTGCTGATGATCTGTGAAGGCGGTGGATGGTCGGTGGAGGGCGTGTACGAATGAGCTCGTAGGTACAGCCAGCTGTACCGGACATGGTCGAGTCGACTGTACGAACAGTAGGGGCGCTGGCGCCATCGCACTGACGCCATCGGGCGCCTAGCGTTGATGACATTCAAAAACTCACTGTTGCAATGATTCTCGTCGTTGCAACTCTTCGCGAGGAGTGTCATGAAAACGGCGGGTCGAGCTGACGTTTCCGGAACCGATCGACTTCACTACGAGTCGATGGAGCTACGCGACGCACAACTTCTGGCGTACGACGAGACCGGCGAAGGCCGGATCGTGGAGGTGTTCGGCGATGTCGCCACAGCCGAGCACATCATGATCTTCGTGCCGGGCAACGACAACGGACTGGGAAACTACTTCGACGAGAACCGTCCGACAGGACCACGCGCGAGCGGATGGACACTGGGAAGGATGCTCCGAACGCTCGGGCCGAACGACCGCGTCGCGGTGATCGTGTGGGTCGGTTATCGGACGCCGTGGGGATTTCTCGAGTCGTTCTCCCGGACACTTGCAGAACTTGGTGCGATAGATCTGGCGCGGTTGACTCGTATCCTGCCGCGATCGGCGCATGTGACGCTCGTCGGACACAGCTACGGGGCCGTGGTGTGCGGACTCGCTCTCCCGTCGGCGCGAGTGGACGATTGCGTGGTGCTGGGTAGTCCGGGGATGGGGACCAGTTCGCGCGAAGACCTGTGCTTTGCCGGAAATCTCTGGGCTGCGCTTGGTCCGTCGGACTGGATCCGCTATTTCCCACGCGTGAAGATCGGCCGCATAGGCCACGGCCCGTCTCCAGTTCGGGCGCAGCACGGAGCCATTGTTTTCGGTACCGGAGCCGTTCGAGGGCATTGCGGCTACTTCGCCGATGCAAGCGAGTCGCTGCGAAACATCGCGAGGATCGGACTCGGTCGCTACGACGAGGTCACGCGACCAGGGGAGTTGCAGCCTCGGCTGACCGCGTCAGCAATCCGCGAGGACGGGTCTATCCTGGGAACTCGTGAGTGTCGCTAACGTACGAAGTGCCGGCGGGGTCCAGATCAGCTACCGCGATTCCGGCTCGCATCCCAGTGTGGCCGATCTGCCTCCGGTAGTCCTCGTGCACGGGATGGGCGGCGACAGCGGTACCTGGGACAAGTTCGCGCGGACCTTGCGATCACGCAACCGGCGAGTTGTCTCGGTCGACCTTCGCGGCCACGGCCGGAGCGCTCGTGCGTCGTCGTATCTGTTCGAGGAGTTCGCGGACGACGTCATGGACGTGTGTGATCATCTCGAACTCGAGCAGGTGGACCTGGTCGGCCACTCGCTCGGCGGGCACGCGGCGTCGTTGATCGCGCAGAAACGTCCCACTGCGGTGCGGAAGTTGGTCATCGAGGAAGCGCCGTTACCACTACGTGCGGGTGACCCGGAACAGGTGTTCGCGAGGAAATTGCCGAGTGTCCCAGAACTGTGGCACGCCACAACAAGTTTGGTGCGGCATCCGCGAGCCGCGTTGACGTTCGATCGCTCGATGACGCGGTCCGCGCTCGAGCAGTTCCGCCGACCGGATCCGCAGTGGTGGGATCGGTTGCCGCTCATCGAGGCTGACATGTTGTTCCTGCGTGGAGGTCTGGGCGGGATGGTGGATCCTGTTCGCCTCGACGCTGTTGCAGCCACCGTCGCACGCTGCGAATTGGTCTCTTTCCGTACCGGCCACAGTGTCCACCGCGACGGTCATCGCCAATTCGAATCCGTTGTGTTGCCGTTCATTTCCTGAAAGCGCAATACTCGATCGGTGATGCCACGAACCCATCCGAAACGTGTGTGGCACCGAATGTACTTCCATGCATACCAACGGCAACGACTGGTCCGCACACGAATACATCGACGCGGTAGCACGGTCCGTTCACGGTGAGACCGTCCGATGGCCGCAGGGGCCGAGCATGGATGCGGTGATCGTCCTTCCCGTTCATGCCAGGCACCATCCGGGGAAGAACGCAGTTCTGCTCTGGAATCACGACTTCGGTTGGTCGTGGGGTGTCGAGGAGGCTGATGTGCGAAGGACGATTTCGATAGTCGACACCCTCGGTATCGGCCGGACACCGGATCCGCTGCGCTGTGCGGATCGGGTTATCGAACTGATCAGCGCACGGGCAGTTTGCTCGCGCATGTGTAGCGAAGAGTGATTCGGTCAACTCTGGGGCGACAACGCCTCCGAGAGGACGACGCCCGTGAACCCAGAGAACGTTCCAGCCCCGCATTGTCATTCATTGCCGCGCCGGACGTTCCTCGGTGGCGTCGGTGCCCTTGTCCTCGTGGGAGTGGCAGACGTCGCGGCCGGCGCGGTGAGCGCGGTGCCGGTACAAGCAGCACCCGCCGATCGGTTTCCGCAGAAACCCAACATCGTTGTCATCATCACCGATCAGGAACGCCGGCCGATGTACTGGCCCCAAGGCTGGGCTGAACAGAATCTGCCCAACCGCAAGAGGATTGCCGATCACGGGCTGAGTTTCGACCAGGCAGTGTGCAACACCGCGATGTGCTCGCCCAGTCGCAGTACGTTCTTCACCGGCCTCTACCCCGCGCAGCACGGGGTCACCAGAACGCTCACCGAAGGTGGCACTGTCTCACCCACCGAGCCACAGTTGCAGGTCTCCGAACAGAACATGGCAAAGCTGCTGGCGTCGGCCGGCTACAACGTCCAGTACCGGGGGAAATGGCATCTGAGCAAAGGCGTCGAGGGTGGTGATCCGACAAGCGAGGACGTGGCAGGATTCGGCTTCGAGGGGTGGATTCCGCCGGACGCGGGCCAGGACACCAATCCGGATCATTTCGGTGGCGGGTGCGCAGACCATGATCGCCGTGTCGCCGAGGAAGCTGTCGAGTTTCTCTCCGGACCCGCAGTCGCATCCGGACAGCCTTGGGCGCTGATCGTCTCGTTCGTGAACCCGCACGATGTCCTCGCGTACCCCCAGACGTGGAACGCGATGAACGGCACGTGCGACAACTACGGATCGGACGCGCCAGGCGCCTTCGAGCAGGGTATCGACTTGCCGCCCACCTTCGACGAGATCCTGGCGCTCAATCACAAACCGACAGCCCAGGTTCAGTCGGAACTGCTGTTGGCAGCCGGGCTCGGGCCGCTGCTCGGACCCGATCAGGCGCGCAACTACATCAACTTCTACGCCTATATGCACAAGGTGGTCGACGAACACATCGGCAGCGTGCTCGACGCGATCGAAGCCACTCCACAGATGCTCGACGACACGGTGATCGTTCGGATGTCCGATCACGGGGAGATGGGGATGAGCCACGGAGGTTTGCGGCAGAAAGTGTTCAACGCCTACGAGGAAACACTGCGCGTTCCACTGGTCATCAGCAACCCCTTGCTGTTTCCCGAACCCGTTCGCACCGACGCCCTGGCGTCGTTGATCGACGTGATGCCCACTCTCGCCACGCTCGCCCAAGCGCCTGCGCGTCAATCGTGGAACTTCCTGGGTACCGATCTGACACCGGTCATCGTCGACGCTGCGGCGTATCCGCAAAGTCCCAGCGCGCAGGTTCAGGACACGATTCTGTTCACCTACGACGATCAGAACTGTGCGACGCCCGACGGTCAGAACATCGTCACGCAGCCCAACCACATTCGGTGCATACGCGAGAGTCGCTGGAAGTACACGATGTACTTCGATCCTGCGGGAGTTGCTGCGCCGCAATACGAACTGTACGACTTACAAGCCGACCCCTTGGAACTGAACAATCTCGCCAATCCGCTCAACATCGGTTCGTATCGGCCGGATCTGGCAGCTCAGATGAACGCCAAGCTCTTCGCAGTGATGGAGACCAAGGGTGTTTCCCTGAAGGAATAGATCGAATTTCGTCAAAACTGATTCACGTTTCAGTTCTGCGGGCATGCTGGTGGGGCATCTGTCTTCGGTTTGGGAAGAAGGAATGTCATGACTGTCACCTCGCCGGGGCGAGAAGGTTTCAGTTCTCTTCGGTCGGGAGGGTTGAACTGGGATTCGTTCCCACTCCGATTGTTCACCAAGGGAAACGCCAAATTCTGGAACCCAACCGACCTCGATTTTTCGCAGGATGCCCGTGACTGGCAGGAGCTGACCAGCGAACAACAGCGCAGCGCCACCTTCCTGTGTGCGCAGTTCATCGCCGGTGAAGAAGCCGTCACCGAAGACATTCAACCGTTCATGAAAGCAATGTCGACCGAGGGACGATTCGGCGACGAGATGTACTTGACGCAGTTCTGTTTCGAGGAAGCCAAGCACACCCAGGTGTTTCGGCTGTGGATGGACGAAGTGGGATTGACCAGTGACCTGCATTCCTACGTCGCTGACAATCCGTACTACCGGCAACTGTTCTACGAGGAGCTGCCGTCGTCGCTACGCATTCTCGAGACAGACCCCAGCCCGGTCAACCAGGTGCGTGCCAGCGTCACGTACAACCACGTCATCGAGGGCAGTCTGGCGTTGACGGGTTACTACGCCTGGCAGAAAGTTTGTGCGACGCGCGGAATCCTCCCTGGCATGCAGCAATTGGTGCGAAAGATCGGTGACGACGAACGACGGCACATGGCTTGGGGAACGTTCACCTGCCGAAGGCACGTCGCCGCCGACGATCACAACTGGGACGTCGTTCAGCAGCGGATGGGTGAACTCATGCCCATGGCCCTCGGAATGATCAACTGGGTCAACGATCAATTCGAGGTGCAGCCGTTCGGTTTGGACAATCAGGAGTTCCTCGAGTATGCCGCAGACCGTGCGCAGCGCAGACTTTCGGCGATCGAGTCTGCACGCGGGCGCGACGTCGCCGAGATCGACCTCGACTATTCGCCGGAGACCCTCGAGGAAAAGTTCGGGGCAGAAGATGCCGCTGCGATGAGTGAGGCGGCCAAATGACTGCGAATTCTATTGGGGCCAAGCCGAGTTCTGGATGACCTCGACAAAATCGATGTGCCGAAATCCCGGCACGAAATGTTCGAGTACGTCAGCGTTCACCGTCCCGAACGTACTTTCGGGACGGTGCTTGAAGCCGTCGGTGAAGGCCTTCAAGATCTGATTCTTGAAATCCGGACGGGGGTGGGCCGCGGTGACGGCGTCGATGTCGGCCTGGTCGAGTTCGCTGTATCCGATTCCGAGTACATCGGTCTCCACACCCGCTGTCACCAAGGCGATTTCGGGCTCCAGTCGCGAGGGGACCTCGGGCGTCGTATGTAGAGCGATGCCTTCCCACACTTTGCGGATGTCGGTTTCGTCGACTTCGTAGCCGGTGAGGAATCGCCGCGCTTCGTCTGCGCTGTCCAATTCGAATCGCGCCGTACTGTCCCGGAATTTCTCGGTGAGCCCCAGGTCGTGAAACATGGCGCCGACGTAGAGCAATTCAGGGTCGGCGTGCAGTCCCAAACGCGCGCCTTGCAGCGATCCGAAGAGGAAGACGCGTCGCGAGTGGTGAAACAGTAACTCGGACGCCGTATCTCGGACGAGTTCGGTGGCGTCGGCAGCCATCTTCGAATCGGGGATTTTCACACCGGCAATGATCGTGTTCATCGGTACCTGCTCTGCTCGTCGCTGCTGCGAATTTCTCGGTCTGTCCCAGTGTCGGTCGAGCACGCACGCGGGCGCACCCTGATCTCGGCCATACTGTCCACAGATCAGGACGAAGGGGAGCGATCGTGACCGCAGTGCATCGAGTTGCCGTCCTGGTGTTCGACGGCGTCAAACTGCTCGACGTCGCAGGTCCGAGCGAGGTGTTCGCAGAGGCCAATCGCGGCGGAGCGAACTACGAGTTGGTGATCTGCTCGGTGGGTGGACACGATGTCGACTCGTCGACCGGCATGCGCATTCCGGTCGACTGTGACGTCGCAGATTCCGGTTCCTTCGACACGTTGCTGGTCATGGGTGGCGACGTGTTCCCGTCGATGCCGGTGAGTCCGGAATTGCGTGAGGCAGCGAGCGATCTTGCGAGACGTTCGGGTCGGGTTGCCTCGATCTGTACCGGGACTTTCATCCTGGCGGCGAGTGGACTGCTCGACGGACGCCGCGCAACGACGCATTGGCAACACACGGCAACGCTGGCGCGCGCCTATCCGCAGATCACGGTAGTTCCCGACGCCATTTTCATCCAGGACGGCACGGTGTTCTCGTCTGCGGGTGTGACCGCCGGGATCGACCTCGCGCTCGCATTGCTCGAGCGCGATCATGGTGCAGAAATGGCCCGACGTGTCGCACAGCTTCTGGTGGTATTTCTCCAACGTCCAGGTGGGCAGTCACAGTTCTCGCCGTCGTTGAGCGGGCCGCGGCCCCGGGTGCCCGCGCTTCGCGCAGTGGTCGAGGCGGTGGCGGCCGATCCGGCGGGGGAGTACTCGGTCGACGAACTGGCTGCCCTGGCGCACCTGAGCCCACGGCATCTGACGAGGCTCTTTCGGGAAGAACTCGGTACGACGCCGGCCAAATACGTCGAGTTGATCCGTTTCGACTCCGCGAAAGCGCTCCTCGATGCCGGCCACTCGGTGACCGAAGCCGCGCAATTGGCGGGATTCGGCAGTTCGGAATCCCTACGACGAGCATTTTCGACGCATCTCGGAATCTCGCCGCAGGTGTACCGCCGTCGTTTTCAAGCTTTCGGCTGAGACTGACTTTCGTGCTTGCCTTGCGGCGGGCTCATGCCCTGCTTGTCGAGCCAGGCAAGGCTGTAGTCCGCGATCTCACGCCAGCCGTGGTCGATGGTCAGCGAGTGACCTCGATCGCCGAAGACCTTGTATTCGTTGATCGTCGGGGCCTTGGCGTACTTCTTGAACGAGCTGTCCGAACTGGCTTTCGGGACTGTGCGATCCTTGCCGCCGCCGATCATCAGGAGTGGCCCGCGGCGGGCGTTGAAATCTACTGCAGCGGGGCTGTGGGGCGCGAAGTTGGCGAGTGCTGCCTCGAACAACGGCCGACCAGGGGCGGGAATCGCATACTGCTCGAACAATGCGTCGGACTCGTCCTTGGACACGGCACTGGCGAAGGACTTGTGGAACGACTCTCTGTTGTGTGAGTACGCCTTCCGGTAGTTCCCGGGGTTGGACAGGACCGGAAAAACACTGCCCAGTTGAACGAGGGGAAGTTTCAACACCCCTTTGGGCTGAGCCGGGTCGATGGCAATTGCCGCGGTCGCCAGCTTCTGGCCCAGAAGTTTCTGCGCGATCAAGCCTCCGAACGAATGCCCCACCACGATCGGTGGTTCGTCGAGATCGGCTATCACCTTGGCGTAGTGATCCGTCACGTCCTCGATGCCGTGTCCCGCGATGTCTTCCGGGTGTTCACGCGTCTCACCCACGGTCGACGCGTCCCCTGGCCACCCCGGCGCCATCGTGGGGTATCCCTGCGCGCTGAAAACCTGCGCCCAGGGGTCCCAGGTGGTCGGGTGCATCCAAAGTCCGTGGATGAACAGAACAGTCGGGTTGGACTTGGGCGACATGCGCGCTCCCCGCTATCGGACCGATGATCGATACGGAATGCCCGCTTTTTACAACCTCATTCACATTTTCGGCGAGCTCTTCCGTCGGGCCGTTCCGTTCTGTTGTGCGAAGATGGCACGATCGTGGCATGGCACCAACTGGATCTGCGAAGGCGATGGCACTGTGGACCACCGCTTTTGTTGTCTCACAAGCGAATATTGCTCGCCTACTCGGGCCGGTGGCTCCCAAAGTATTGGAAGTGCAGACGGCCTTCTCTGCTCGCCGGTACGTCGAAATATTGGACTCCATGGACGCAGAGGCCACGGCACGATTTCGCAGTCACTACTACCCCGACTTCGTACATCCCGCGATCTACGCGATGGCTTTGCGGTCAGCGGGCACGAGGCTCGGGGAGCGGGTTCCCCTTTCCCCGGCAACTCGGCGCGCCCTTGCCGTAGTGCCGGTACTGTCGGCGGCCGGCGACTACGTCGAGAACGTGGTCGGACTCCATTTCCTCGATCATCGCGACAGGATCACCGACTCGAGGGTTCGCGCCGCTTCGACCGTCAGTATTGCCAAATGGGTGCTCGCACTCGGAACTCTCGGATATTTGTCGCAGGGTTTTGTCAGAGTATGGGTATCGCGAAAATGAGGAGCACTGATGGCAGTCGAACTCGGCACCGAATACTTCGCTGACGGAGCAGAGTTCCGTCGATGGCTGTCCGAGAACCACGAGGTTGTCCCCGGCCTTTGGCTGAAAATGGCCAAGAAGACCTCGTCGCACAGTTCGATCGACTACGACCAAGCGTTGGACGTTGCCCTGTGCTTCGGCTGGATCGACAGCCTCGCACGGCGAATCGACGACGATTTCTTCGTACAGAAGTTTTCGCGACGCACCGCGCGGAGTCCGTGGTCCAAACGCAACGTCGAGATAGTCGCCCGCCTCGACGCTGCGGGACTTCTCGAGCCTTCCGGCATCGCCGAGATCGAGAAGGCCAAGGCCGACGGTCGATGGGATCGCGCGTACGAGGGATCAGCCAAGGCCGAGGTCCCGAAAGACTTTCTCGATGCGCTCGCGGAAAACCCGAAGGCTCGTGAGTTCTACGCGACGCTCAATTCCACCAACCGATTCACCATCGCGTACCGACTGCAGGAGGCAAAGCGTCCGGAGACGCGAGCCAGGCGGATCGAGAAGTTCGTGAACCAGCTTGCGGAGGGCAAGAAGTTCTATTGAGCTGCCGTGTCACTGGGCCACAGGGACTTGCGAATCGACACCCAGCGAGGCTGACACAATGGGCCTCGTGATCGAAGCCGAAACCTGTTCCGCACTGTCTGCTGTCGATGAGCCGCTGGCAGGCAGCGCTGCCGTCGTGCGGGGCTGGGTATGCCTCGAATTCAATGCCGCGTGGGGTCGTGACGTGTTGGACGGTACGGCCTTGGGGGAGGACCTTGCCGCCGAGCTGAGCCGCCGAGCCGATGCAGCGAACGTGCGAATCATGTTCGTTCGGCGACCCGGGCGTACCGATCCGATGACTGATGGACACACCGTCCTGCTTGCGCGCTCCGATCCGAGCGACTCATGGTGTGAAAGGTTGCACATCGATTTGCCGATGGAATTACTCGACGTCGATTTCTTCTTGTTGGATGGGCCGCCACCAGGACTGGGCGAGCAAGTGACCGAGCCAGTCGTATTGGTCTGCGCGCACGGCAAGCGCGACCAGTGCTGCGCTGTATTCGGCAGGCCGATCGCCGCAGCGCTGATGTCGTCCTTCGGACCCCAGGTGTGGGAGTGTTCGCATACCGGCGGGCACCGATTCGCGCCGTCGATGATCCTGTTGCCGAGCGGCAATACGTACGGCCGTCTGTCGGCAAGTGAGAGTGTCACGGCCGTGGAGGTGGCTTCCCGAGATCAGGTCCATTTGCCAGGCCTGCGTGGACGGAGTTGTTGGTCTCCTGCGGGGCAGGCTTCGGAAATTGCTGTGCGACAGCAAATAACCTGCGGAATCGACGACTTGGCTGTCATCGAGCAGGCGAGTGACGGGACATGCGTCGTCGCACATGTGGACGGCCGGCAATGGGCCGTGGAGACTGCAGTCTCCGAACTCGCGCCGCGTCCACCGAGTTGCGGCGCGGCGCCCAAGCCGGTCAGGCCGGTTGTCGTCACGTCGATTCGAGACCTGTGATTTCATCGTCGGTTTTCTACGATCAGTCTCGATGAACTCGGGTGTGGGTCATCGCTACTGCAACAGGAGCGCAATGACTGCGGGCGGTAATTGACGTTGTCCGAGGAGGTTTACGCGTTGGCATCCGTCGAGTTCGACTGCCATCCGCGTGCCGCCCGATCCGTCGGGACGAAGTACGTCGATCGAAGCGATGTGATGGGCGACGAGATCGCATGGGCCTGCAGGTGGCGCGGTGGATGCAACCTCCATCAGATCAGTACTCTGCTGGCGTGACAAGCGGATTCGGGACTCGGGCAGCGGCGGTTCGGTGGAATAGCGGCACACCAGTAGTCTGCCGACGTCGGAAATCGGTGTAGCCAAAGCTGTTTCCGTCAGTGGGCGCGCGTGAGTGTCTTCGTGTTCTGCCATGCGACTCATGTCAGCTTCAGTGGTCGTCGCGAACGGTTGTCCGATCGACTCCGCGCAGGTTCCGGCGTCATCGGAGGAGATGCCGTCGACCGGATGCTGCGCGCGGCTGATCTCATGTAGTTGGCTCAGGGCTGCGTGTGGTTTCTCTTGCAGTCCGCAGGGCGCGGTCGGCCAGGTAGGGCGTATGGCTGCTCCTGCTTCGTCTACCAGCCACAAACCGGCTGGCGGGACGAGACGGTACGCGCAGTCGGCCCGGACGTTGGCAGGAAATCGACGAGACTGTTCGCGGAATGCATCGTCCACCGCGTGGATGTCCCCCTCGAGGCGTATGGAGTCGATGGTCAACCCACCGTCGGACGTTTCTCCGCGTTCGCATCGAACAACGGCAACGGGGCTGAAATCAGGAGGCGGGTAACCACTTCCCTCGGGGCGAAGTGCGATGCTGCTGTCGCGTGCCTCGGGGGCTACGAGCGCGGCGGTGATATCAGGGGCGAGGCAGTCTGCCCGATCGACCGCCGTCGCGACCGGTGGAGTGAAAGATTCATAGTCTCGAACGCCGGTCCAAACCAACGCAACGGCGACGACACTGACGACGACGATAAAGACCCCAGCTGTGAATCGTCCACTCATACATCGACACTATGTGCTTTTGTGATGGATTGAGGCGAAGTCTCGATCATTGCGGGTGCGACGTAGCATCGCTGCTATGACAGTCGATTTGGTTGCGCCTGACGAGGCCTTGTGGGTGTCCTGGTTGGAGTCGCGTGACGAGTGGGGTGGACCGCAGGCGGATCAGCCCGGTTCGGCGTTGGGAGTTGCGCAACGTCTGGATCTGGACCTTGCATCACGCGATGGATTCGGGCAGTGGGTTCAGGAGTTGTTGGCGCAGCCCGAGGCGTTGCCGGGGCCCGACATTGTCCCGGCAACCAACTGGTGGATCGTGCGAGACGGCAGGTATCTCGGTGCTATCCAGTTGCGACACAGCTTGAATGAGTTCTTGGCGGATCTTGGTGGTCATATCGGCTACGGGATTCGGCCGTCGGAACGGCGGAAAGGGATAGCGTCGGCTGCTCTGCGGGAAGTGCTCACGTATGCCGGCGACCCGGTGGGGCTCAGTCGCGTCCTGATTACCTGCGACGAAACGAACGCGGGTTCGCGTAATGTTATCGAAGGGTGTGGGGGACTTCTCGATAGCGTGCGCCCAGCTGATCAGTTGTCGCGCAACCTCGGCCATTCGGGAGACACGCTTCGCTACTGGGCGGCCACGGGCCGGTCAAGCGCCAGTTGACCGTTTTTGACCGTCAACGGGAAGTCGCGGTCGCAGGGTAGGCGACACGGGACGCGATGCTTTCGCTGAGGTCGTGGATTTCTGCGGCGAGGACGTCTCGGCTCTTCGTGTCCGACTCGTGAACGAAGGTTGTCGATCCCATTGTGGCACCGCAATATTCGATGATTCCGCGTTCGATCTGTGTCCGGAAGGCCTCGTACACGCCGTGTCGGTCGAAACTCTCGGCGTCGTCACCTGCGACTGGAATCAGGTGGACGGTGAGTCGGTCCAGTTTCTTCACGAATTCGCTTCCCGGGGTGAATTCGTAAGCCCATCCGCTGACGAAGACTCGATCGATCCAACCTTTGAGTAGTGCGGGCATCGACCACCAGTACATCGGAAACACGAGAATCAGATCGTCTGCACGATCGATTCGCTCCTGCTCGGCTACAACGTCGGCCGGGGGAGTCCCTTTGCCGCGGAACAGGTTCACATCGGCTTCGGCGAATCGGGGATCGAAATTCTCGGCATGTAGGTCCGCGAAGTCGACGTCGCCGCCCAGGTCGCGGATCGCGTCGGCGGTAGAACGGGCGACATGCTGGGTAAGTGACTGGGGATCGGGGTGGGAGACTACGAGGAGTGTGGTCATGAGCGTCCTTCGGTAGATGGTGCGCTTATGTACTAAGAGTAGGTTACTATTGGTATATAGCGCAAGGAGGTGTCCGATGGCACGTACGAGACTGTCGCGAGCCGGCAGGTACGAACAACTCGTGGAGGTGTCGTGGGCGTTGGTGCGAGAGGAGGGTGCGGACGCGCTGACCCTTGGTCGGTTGGCTGAACGTGCCGTCGTTGCAAAGCCAGTTGTATACAGCCATTTCGCCTCTCGCGCCGCGTTGTTGGCAGCGCTCTTCAAGGAATTCGACGATCGTCAGACGGTGATGCTCGAGGAGTATCTCGATGCCGCGGATGAGTCTCTGAACGGACGCGCGAATGCCATCGCCGACTCCTACGTCGGATGTTCGCTGGCGCAGGGGCGTGAACTGACGGGTGTGCTTGCAGCGCTGGAGGGTTCGCCCGAGCTGGAGCGGGTCAAGCGTGAATCGGAACACGCCTATTCCGAACGATGTCGGGAGGTGCTGACTCCCTTTGGTGCGGGCGGAGGACTTGCGCAACCTTCGATGACCGCAATATTCGGTGCTGCAGAGGCACTCTCGCATGCGGCGGTAGCGGGAGCGCTCTCGCCCGACGATGCTCGAAGCGAACTTGCCGCACTGATAGTCGCGGTGGTCGGCCGGACCTGAGGTCACCGGTTATCTTGGTGCCCATCCAATTCGACGCGCTCACGCATGGATTCGGATATCGCTGTCAGAGTTCTGACGAACGCGTCGATCGCGGGAGCAAGTGGAGGTTTGCCGTAGGTTGCGACGGAGACAGTGCGTCGCTCGCCGGGAATGCGGTGTGCGCGGATACTCGGGTTCTGATGTGCCTGGAGGGCGAGGGCCGGAAGGGTGCTTACCCCGCTTCCGGAGGCGACCAGGGCTTGGACGGCGACGTAGTCGTCGGTCTCGAACTCGATCCGCGGAATGAATCCAGCTCGATTGCAAGCGGTGAGGAGGTGGGCTCGGCAGCTCGGGCAACCGGCAATCCAGGTCTCACCGGCGTAGTCCGTGATCTCGTTGGCGGCATCTGCATTCCGCGTAGATGTGATCAGGTACAACGGATCTTCCAGCAAAGTCGTCTGCGCGACCTGCTTGAGCCCGACTTCAGGGGTGTCCTCGTGCGCGAAGACAACAGCTACGTCGACATCGTTGTTACGAAGCAGTGCAAGTGCTTTGGGTGGTTCTGCATCAACGAGGCTGATGGACACATCGGGGTACTGGGACGTGAACGCTGCCATCGCCTGCGGAATCAAACTCGCCAGGGCTGACGGGAATGCGGCCAGTCGTACCCGCCCGGCCCTCAGTCCTGCGTACGTCTGGACTTCGGCTACCGCTGCGTCGACGTGGCCGAGGATCTCGGTGGCTCGCCGAACCAGCACTGCGCCGGCGTCCGTCAGGCGCAGTCCACGACCCGCTCGCTGGAACAGTGGAACCCCGACTTCTGATTCGAGCTGTCGAAGGTGGTGACTGATGGAGGGCTGCGCGTAACCGAGAGAATCGGCGGCGGCTGTCACCGATCCTTCCTGTGCAACAGCTACCAGGACCCTCAGCCGAATTAGATCGAGCATGCCAAAATCATAGAAGATTTCGATGCTTTGGACGAAAACACGTATTGGATCTATGAATCGGTGTTTGGCAGGGTGAATCACATGGCACCGGCATCTGATCTCACGGCATCAAACCAGCTACATCCACCCGTATGGGCAGACATCGAGCGTGCCAGTCAGGTCGTCCGACGGCATCTACCGGTCACGGCCCTGATATCGCACCCGACCTTGGGTGCGGGCTCGTGCAGCCAATTGTTCGTCAAACACGAGAACGTGCACCCCACGGGTGCGTTCAAGGTTCGCGGCGGACTGAACCTGGTGGCAGGACTGGATGAGGCGACGCGGGCGCGGGGGATTGTCGGCTACTCGACCGGAAACCATGCTCAGTCCTTGGCGTATGCCGCAGCGGGTGCGGGCGTGCGGTGTGTGATCGTCATGCCGGTTGGGGCGAATCCAGTCAAGGCTCACGCTGTCCGCATGCTCGGAGCCGAGCTCATCGAGCACGGTGTGAACTTCGACGAAGCACGTGCTCACGCCGATTTCATCAGCGAACGTGACGGCCTGCGTCTCGTGAGCGCCGCCAATGAGCCGGCAATCCTCGCCGGTGTTGCAACGGCCTACGTCGAACTCCTCGAACAACAACCTGATCTGGACGCGGTGGTGGTCCCAGTCGGTGGCGGCAGCGGTGCGGCGGCGGCGTGTCTCGTCGCCAGTGCGCTTGCACCGCACCTCGAGGTGTTCGCAGTGCAGTCTGAGGCCGCACGAGCCGCACATGACTCGTGGAGTTCCGGCACGTGCGTCGAGCGCCCGAACACCACCCGTGTCGAGGGGCTTGCGACCGGTGCCGGGTTCGCACTGACACAACGTGTTTTGCGTGAACGGCTAGGAGGCTTCCTGCTCGTCACGGATGACGACATCACCCTCGCGCAGCGGGCGTTGCTCTACGACGCTCACACTTTGAGCGAAGGTGCTGGTGCGGCCGCACTTGCTGCGGTCTATTCGCATCCGAACACCTTCGCTGGCAAGCGCGTTGCTGTTGTCTGCACGGGCGCCAATGCCTCCGAGAATGAGATCCGCAGGGTCGTCGGCTGACCGATGGCATGATCGGAACCATGGGCCAGTTTGGTAGGGCGGCACCAATTTTGCATCGCGTATGTGTGTCTGGAACAAGATTTCGCTTCCACGATTCAGCAAAGTGAACAGGGTCGCATCTCGCGACAGCAAGGCCACCGTGGAGGAGACGTGATGCTGCCGACAATCGTCGTTCGGGACGGGACTGTGCTCGATGGTAGAGGGAGCCCGCCCAGGAAAGCGGATGTTGCGATCTCCGGTGACACGATCGTGGAAGTCGGAACGATCGGTGCTGTGCCGGGGGCGATCGACATCGATGCTCGCGGTTGCATGGTGGCTCCCGGTTTTGTGAATGTGCTCAGCCATAGTTACCTCACGCTGCAGCAAGACCCACGAGGATTGTCGGACTTGTATCAGGGGGTCACAACCCAGGTCTTCGGTGAAGGCGTGTCTCTCGGACCGGTCACGGGTTCGATGACTCCGGCGATGCTCGGATTGGGCGCGATTCCAACTGGGGTGCAATCACATTGGCCGAGGTTGCATGATTTTCTCGAATCCTTGGAGACGAACGGCGTCGGTTTCAACGTGGCGAGCTTCGTCGGCGCGGCGAATCTGCGCATGGTGGTTGCGGGTGTGGACAATCGCCTGTTGAGTGAACAAGAGCTGGCCGAAGCGTGTGCCCTGCTCGACGAGGAGCTTGAAAATGGAGCTCTCGGAGTGGGTTCGGCTCTGATCTATCCACCCGGAAGCTATGCGGATTCCGGCGAGTTGCGAGCATTTTCGCAGGTGCTCGCCAGACACGATGCCGTCCATATCTGCCATCTCCGAAGCGAAGGGCAGAGGTTTCTCGAAAGCATCGAGGAACTGGTCGATATCGCTCGAACGACAGGAGCGCGCGGGGAGATCTACCACCTCAAGGTTGCTGGTAAGTCGCACTGGCACAAAATGTCCGAGGCCTTGCAATTGGTTGAGTCGGCTCGCGAGGACGGTGTGCGAATCACCGCGGACGTATATCCGTACGAGGCGGGGAACACGCTGCTCAGTGCCGCGTTGCCACCGGAGTTTCGGTGTCGTGACACGACGGCCGGGCGCACGCACCTGAACTCGACCGGTGTCCGAGAGCAGATCCGCGAGAGGATCCATCGTGAGGACGAGGACTGGGAGAATCTCTACGCTGCGTCCGGAGGCGCCGATGGGGTGACGATCTTGTCCGAGGTACCGGCACTCGGGATCCGAGCGGGGGAAGCTCTGGGATCTATTGCTCGGAGGATGGGGCATCACGACCCGGTAGACACCATACTGGCTGTTCTCGACGCTCTCCCCACAGCCGAGGCTGCCTATTTCATTGCGTCGGAGGACAACACGCGAACTGCCTTCGAGCGTCCCTGGGTTTCGGTTGGTTCCGATGCCGATGCTCAAAGCACGGAGACCCTTTTCGCGGGGCAACCCGTCCACCCCCGTTCATTCGGAACTTTCGCCCGTATTCTGAGCCGCTACACCCGCGGCATTGGCGGGCAATCAGTCGAGGAATGCGTTCGCCGAATGACCAGCCTTCCTGCTGAAAACTTCGGTTTGGCGAAGCGGGGCTACATTGCGCCAGGGGGATACGCCGATCTGGCGATCTTTGACCCCTCGCAGGTAGAGGATCTCGCGACATACGACAACCCAAGAGTGTATGCGACCGGAATGCGGCACGTTGTGGTCAATGGGCAACCGGCACTGTCGGACGGGGTGCCGACGGGGATGCTTACAGGGCGCGCACTTCGGCGCTCGCGCAACGGGTTCGATGCAGTGAGGTGACGAGCTGGCACCGGGGTCAGCTCCGGATCGGCGAAGCGGCCACTGCCGGGAACGACCCTTCAGCGGCCACTTCGCCGGACCACGTGAGAGCCCTCAGAATTTCGCCGGGGTTTGCGGAACGATCATGGCCACCAAAGCCGCCGCAGCCGTCGCGCCGACCAGGACTCCGAACGCGGCCATGTACGAGAACTGGTCCACCATCCATCCCATCACGAGGGGGGTGATGAAACCGGCGAGCTGTCCACAACCGTTGATCAAACCCATTCCGGAACCGAGGAATTCGGCAGGCAATGCCCGCAACGGGAGGGCGAAGATCGACATCGAGCACAGTCCGCTGACGCCCATCGCGAGGGTTTGATAGAACGTGAACATCGCGACGGTATCGGTGGTAGTCATCAAGAACAGCAGAATGGCGGAGGTGGCCATGCACGGAACGAGCAGAATGCGCGCGCTGTCGTGAAAGTACTTGTCCACCAGACGTCCACCGACGACGATGGCCAATGCCGTGACGATGAACGGGATCGCCGCGAAGATTCCCGTATCGATCAGCGAGAGCCCCTTTTCGTTGAGGAGGTAGCTCGGCACCCAGGTCAACAGCCCATATCCGGCCATGTTGGCCAGGCAGAACAGAAGTGCGAACTTCCAGACCGAAACGGACTTGAATACCGCGGCGCGTGAGTGTTCACTGGCGAGCGGTTGCAGTGCGGCCTCCGGATCTTCCGTGATCTCTGTGTCCAACGGCGCCGGGAGCACCAACCAGACGACTGTGCCGATCACGGCGCCGACTATGGCCACCAGCCAAAATGCGTCCCGCCAACCGACGGCCATGAGAACTGGGGCGATGATCAATGGTGCGATGCCGGGGCCCAGGTTGTTTGCACCGATCATGAAGCCCATGGCCGTGGCGCGAGTTTTCGGACGGGTTCGCTCAGCCAGAGCTTTGAACGACGCTGCTGGGAAGAGACCCTGGCTGAGACCGAACATCGCACGCATGACCATCAGCGAGACGAGTCCCCAGGCGAATCCTGTCAGTGCGGTGAACACCGACCACAGGATCAACGCAACGATCAACAGTGGCCGGGGTCCGAATCGGTCGGCCAGCATGCCGCCGGGGACCTGCCCGAGCATGTAAAAGATGGCGAAGATCGACACGACTCCGCCCAATTGCGTATTACTGAGGGAGAATTCGTCTCCGATCATCGGCAGTGCAAGCCCGATCATCACGCGATCTATCATGTCGATCATCCAGATCGTACTGAGCAGCCCAACAGTCATAGTCGTTGTTCGACGAATTGACTTGTTGTCCAATATGTTTTGTATCGACTTGCCGCCGCTATGCGAGGGTTCCTCAACTGTGGCGCGTTCCGACTTCATCATGCCTCCTGAATTGCGTTGTGCCGCATGGACTGATGAAGTGTGGCAGCGGACACGTAGGCCGCATTGGTCCGTTCGGCCAATAACCGACCGAATGTTTCGTCGGGCGGTACAGCGTCACTCGGGTGAGATTCCGGGTGACGCTGTCACCAGAGCTTTAACTGCACAAAGCTCTGTCCACGGTGTCTACGACGTGTTGCGTGGCGGACGCAGTCGTGGGAAGAGCAGTCACCGCAAGGTTTACGGCGCGCCCGTTGTCGGTGATGCCGCCGCGGGTCTCGTAACCGACTATGTCGCCGCCATGGCCCCAGTAGACCCCGCCGCACGAGAGAGTCCTGCTGGTGAGGCCGAGGCCGTACTCGAGTCCGGTGGGCCCGCCGACGTGGACGGTGGTACGCATCTGGTCGAGTTCGGCTGCGGGGAGCAGTCGTCCGTCGAGTAGCGCGTAGAGGAACTGGTTGAGGTCCGAGGTGGTGGAGATCAGCTGCCCTGCGGCCCATCCCCACGACGGGTCCATCTCTGTGACGTCACTCAGTGGGCTGTCTGGTGCGGTGCGGTGGTATCCCTTGGGATGGGGACCCCGGATGGTCATGTCTCCCGGGGATGGGAAGTAGGTGTCGCGCAGGCCGATCGGCGCGAAGATACGTCGATTCATCTCCTCGGCGAGGGGGCGGCCGGCAACCTTCTGTACGAGTAGGCCGGCCAGAATGTAGTTGGTGTTGCTGTACCCCCAACTCGTTCCGGGCGGTGCGTCGGCGGGGTGTTGGAACGCGACGTCGAGCAAATCGTGGGGGTCGGCGTAGCGGTATCTGATCTCTTCGTCATTGACGTGTATTCCGTAATCGGGGAGTCCGCTGGTGTGTTGGAGGAGTTGGCGGATGGTGATGTTGTGGCCGTCGATCCCGTCTCCGCGGACGAGTCCGGGTAGGTAGGTCTCGATGGGGGTGTCGAGTTCGATCTTTCCTTCGGCGACCAGTTGCAGGACCACTACTGCGGTGAAGGTTTTGGTGTTGCTGCCGATTCGTATCTGGCCGTTGGGGGGTACCTCTGATCCGGTGGTCAGGTCACCGACTCCTGCGGTGTAGTTGTGGGAGTTGCCGTTTCGGTCTTGGATGCTTGCGAGGGCGGCGGGTAGTCCGTCCTCGCTCACCAGCGCGTCGAGGGAGCGTTGAACCGCGTCGGACTCGGTGGAGGAAGAACCGACGGTATCGGGACTGAGGGCGGATGACGGCGAGCAGGACGCCAGCGTCATGGCACCGAGGGCCGCCGCGGCAACGACCGAAAAGGTCCGGTGCCGTTTGCGGTCCTGCCGGCGATCTGAGGAAGGGAAGCCCTTTCGAATATTGTTACGCATCAGTAGAACTCCTGAGGATTGGTAGGGTTCGGGACATCGTTCGCTCGGGAAGAATTGTTGTTCGATGTTGCGTGCGAAGTCGTGCACGAACATGTTTCCTTCACTTCTCGCACATCGCTGCGTCGACAACTCGCTGTGCTGCTACGAAGGCGTCCTCGCTCATCGGGATGCGATTGAGGGTGAGAGTCACAGCGCGTCCTGTGGTATCGACTCCGCCCGAGGTGCCGAAGCCGGGAATTCCGCCGCCGTGACCCCAGATCTCCTTCCCGCAGGAGCTGTTCACGCGGACTAGTCCGAGTCCGTAGCTGTCCTGCGGGCTCCTGTCGAACGGCACGGTGTGTTTCATCTCGGCGAGCCTGTCATTCGAGACGAGATCGCCGCGTAGCAAAGCCGTGAAGAAAGTGTTGAGGTCGGCGCCCGTTGCGACCATCGCACCTGCGGTGTCGGCCCACGACACGTCGCCATCGGTGACATCGACCTGAATGCCGTCAATCGGGTGATAGCCCTGTGCATGAGAACCGCGGATCTGTGTCTCGCGGGAGGCGGGAAAATAGGTGTCCATCAGTCCGAGCGGATCGATTATGCGGGTGGTGATCTCCTGCGCGGCAGGGCGTCCTGTGACCTTCTCGATGAGCATCCCGAGCAGAATGTAGTTCGTGTTCGAATAGACAGCCTTGTCTTTGGCTGCCGGGCCGGGTGGAAGAGACATCGCGATATCGACCAGTTCAGTGGGGGAGAAGTGCTCCGGTGGTTGTGCGCTTGTCCCCACCAGCAGCTGGCCGGGCTTGATGTCTTCCGGCCGTGCTCCGCCGGCGGCGAGGTAGTCCGTCAGTCCACTGGTGTGCTGCAAGAGATCTCGAATGGTGACTCGGTTGCCGTCGTTCCCGTTGCCTACGACCGTTCCGGGCAGGTAGTGCTCGATGCTCATATCGAGGTCGAGCAGTCCGTCGTCGACGAGTTGCATGACGACGGTCGAGACGAAGGCCTTTGTGTTGCTGCCGATTCGGACCCGCGCATCATCGGGGATAGGCTCGCCGGTGGCGGTGTTTCCCATTCCTGCACGAATGATGCGAGTGCCCCGCGACGGGTCGGAGATCACGAGTTGTGCGCCGGGGATCCCCTGCTCGATGACGCCGTCGAGCGCCTGTTGCACGGCAGCGTCGCTTTGCCGAGTGGAATCAGTGGAGTCAGTGGTGTCACCACATCCGCTCACGCCCAATATGAGGGCTGCAGCGGTGACTGCCGGAAGCACGGTGAGCAGGGGGCGACGTCGAAGGGTGGTCATTGGTTGTGGTCTCCTGTTCGTCGAATCTCGTGGTGAGTTCCACATGCAGAGAACAGTATTGACGTGCGTACGCGTCCTCCATGGTGCGAAGTGCAGTCTCTCGGTGGTGCGTGCCGGAGCGTACGGGGTGTAGCTGGCTGCACCTCGGAGTCCGGCGTCTCGCGGCCGATACTGTCGGTTTGACGAGCTATTTCGGAGTAGGCGGCCTTTGGTGATTGACAGGAGGCCTCAGCGACAAAGGGCGATATCCACCGCGTGTTCGAGTTTTCTCCGGGTGGCGTCGTCGACTACTTGCATGCTGACCGCGATGTTCGCTTCGCGTCCGTCGTCGGTAGCGCCCCCGCGTGTCTCGTATCCAGGGAAACTGCCGCCGTGGCTCCAGGACAGGCCGCCACACGGTAGCGGGCGGCTGACCAATCCAAGTCCGTAGCGGGCATCGGGTCCGAAGGTTTCCTCCGCGGGGACGGTAGTGCGCATCTGGTCGAGTTGGGCTGCGGGGAGCAGTCGTCCGTCGAGGAGTGCGTGGAGAAACTGGTTGAGGTCCGAGGTGGTGGAGATCAATTGCCCTGCGGCCCATCCCCACGAGGGGTCTATCTCTGTGATGTCGACGGGAGGCGCGTCCGATGACTCCCGGTAGTAGCCGCGGGGGTGAAGTTCCGAGATCTTCTCGTCGTATGGTTCAGGAAAGTATGTGTGCTGCAGATCGATCGGCGCGAAGATTCGCCGGTTCATCTCCTCGGCGAGGGGTTTTTCAGTGATCTTCTGTACGAGTAGGCCGGCGAGGACGTAGTTGGTGTTGCTGTACTTCCAACTCGTTCCGGGGGCGAAGTCGGCAGGATGTTCGAGCGCGATGTCGAGAAGTTCGCGTGGGTCGTAATATCGGACTTCGTCTTCCAAGTAGTTGCTGTAGTTGGGGAGTCCGCTGGTGTGTTGGAGGAGTTGGCGGATGGTGATGTTGTGGCCGTCGATCCCGTCTCCGCGGACGAGTCCGGGTAGGTAGGTCTCGATGGGGGTGTCGAGTTCGATCTTTCCTTCGGCGACCAGTTGCAGGACCACTACTGCGGTGAAGGTTTTGGTGTTGCTGCCGATTCGTATCTGGCCGTTGGGGGGTACCTCTGATCCGGTGGTCAGGTCACCGACTCCTGCGGTGTAGTTGTGGGAGTTGCCGTTTCGGTCTTGGATGCTTGCGAGGGCGGCGGGTAGTCCGTCCTCGCTCACCAGCGCGTCGAGGGAGCGTTGAACCGCATCGTGCCGCGCAGCGACGGTATCGGCGGACGACGAGCACGCACCGAGGGTGACCACGCTGAGAGTCATTGCGACGGAACAGAGGGCGCGGTGCCGTTTCCGGCTTTGTCTTTGGGGTGAGGGAGGCTGGCCCTGTCGACTGTGGCGGCGCATCAGTAGAACTCCTTGGAGAGATTGATCGGTCTGGACACGATCCTGTCTGCTGGAGGATTGGTCGCGCATCGCTCCGACGCGGGAAAACCATCTCCCTCGATCGGGGGAGGCCATCGCCGAGCGGCCCAGTCATACTTGTCGAATCATGATCACCGGACTACGACCGCTGATGCGGGGCTCTACATACTCAGCTGTACTTTTCGCCTTTTGTGGTGTGTTGGCAAGCCTGCCACTTCTGGTGGTTGCGATGTTGCCTGCTCTCGCGTGGCAATCCGCACCCGAGTTCGTCCGGGTGCTTTCGGTCCTGCTCATATGGGTGACTTTGGTAGGAGCACTCGGCCTGGTGCATCCTGTGCGACGCGCGCTCATCGTTTCTGCCCGCCGACTGCTGCAGGTGTCGCTGCCGAGTCCAGCGCTCGGACACCGTACTCCTAACCTCTCGGACATTGATCGCTGGCGGGCCCCGCTCTGGATTGTCCTGCATGTCATGGTGGGTTGGCTGGCGGCGCTCGCGACCAGCGTCCTTTTCATCATGGGGATTTCGCTCCCGGGGAACTGGCTCGGCGGCACGGCGCGAATCAGTCTGTTCGATACGTCGGTTGACGTGACGGGTGGATGGACCTGGGTCGTGGCGGCCGGCTGCCTCCTGCTTGCGGTAGGAATTTGTGTCCTGGTGGCAACACTGCTGAGATGGCTGGCGCCACGACTGTTGGGGCCGTCCACGGCTGAACGGCTCGCGCTGGCGGAAGAACGTGAACTGCAACTGGCCGAACGTAATCGGGTCGCTCACGAGTTGCACGACTCGATCGGACACACGCTCACCGCCGCCACGATCCAGGCGGCGGTGGCCGGCGAGGTGCTTGCCTCCGATCCTGCCGCAGCGAGGGCCGCCATGCGTAGCATCGAGGAGTCGACACGGGCAGCGCTCGAGGACCTGGACTACGTACTGGGTGTACTTCGCGAGGAGAGGCCTGGGGCTGTACCTTCTCGGACGCTGTCGGACTTGCCTGCGTTAATTGATCGGTTGCGGCATGCGGGGGCGGTTGTGGAGGTGAACCTGTCGGGTGACCTTTCACAGATCCAGGGGACACTCTCTCGCGCGGCGTACCGGATCCTGCAAGAGGGGACGACCAATGCTCTGCGGCACGGGGACAGCGGGCCGATCGAAATCACGGTGGCAGTCGGCTCGGAGAGCGTCGAGCTCAGAGTGGTCAACAGCATCGGGGCAGTGACCGGGGGAAAGGCAGACGTAGTTCGAAGATCAGGGCGCGGCCTGGCAGGTTTGGCCGAGCGCGTGCGACTCTTGAACGGTGAGTTCAAGGCTGGACCGGACGGAGCCCAGGGCTGGCGATTGAGTGTTCAGTTGCCGGTCCGGGTGGCACGATGACCGAAGCCAATTGGAGTGAGGACGCCGCCAAACCTGCAAGCATGCCAGTCACCCTGCTGATTGCGGATGACGACGACGTTACCCGCAGCGGCCTGCGTATGCTGCTCGCAGCTCAGCCCGGGATTGTGGTCGTCGGCGAGGCTTCCGACGGTATCGAAGCAGTGGAGCTTTCGCGGCAACTTCGTCCGGATGTGGTGCTGATGGACGTGCGGATGCCGCTGCGCAACGGAATAGAGGCAACTCGGCACCTCCAGGCCGAGTGCACCGAACCGCCGAAAGTCTTGGTAATCACCACTTTCGAAAACGATGGCTACGTCACGGCCGCACTCAGTGCGGGCGCGAGTGGCTTCGTGCTGAAGCGGCTCCCAGTCCCGCAGATCGCAGCGGCAGTACGTGTGGTGGCGGCGGGCGAAGTGATCCTGTTCCCTGCCGCGCTACGCCGGATGGTTACGCCCCGCCCGTTGGTCTCCGCTGAGGCGTTCCCGAATGCAGCGCTGACAGCAAAGGAGGAAGAGGTATTGCGGTTGATGGCCACCGGGCTGTGCAACTCGGATATTGCTCAGGTTCTGGTTGTGAGCCTGGAGACAGTGAAAACGCATGTCGGGAACGTGCTGGCAAAGCTCGGTGCTCAGAATCGGACGCACGCTGTCGTCATCGCCTACGAGTCTGGTCTGGTGGTCCCGGGGTCAGGCACCGATACGGAACCCTGTGCAACTGGCGGTTGATTGCTTTTGTCAGCGTGACCCGGTGAGGATTCGCCGACTGAACCTACAGATCCGTTCCTCTTGCCGAAACGCTCCGAGGCGAAGTCACACCACCGGTCACCAGTGCGTACCGGGCACGAGTCGGGCGGCACGACGGCCGAGTTTGCGGATGCGCGAGCGCGAGTGGTGCTGTCGCGTCGGTGTTGCCGGAGCGTCTGCCGGAGTTTCCTTGTCTACCTGACCCTTTGCCGCCGGAGAGTCGGGGAATGCCTGGTACATCTGGTTGAGAATTCGGTCCTTGGTGTGCGGTGCGAACAGGGTTCCCAGATCACCCAGGGTTCCCAGTGGTACGTCGATGCGTTTGGGGCGGTCGATCAGCGCGCGGATCACCATTGCCGCAGCCTTTTCCGGGCTGGAGATCGGGCCGTTGTTGTATTCGCCGGTCGGAGCGATCATCGGTGTTTCGACCAGGGGCATGTGGATGGTCGTGAAAGTGATTCCGTCCGTCAGGGTTTCGGAGGCGGCTACGTCCGAGAAACCGTCGAGGGCGGCCTTGCTTGCCACGTAGGCCGAGAATCTAGGCGTTGCCGCCTGGACTCCCGCGCTGCTGATGTTCACGATGTGGCCGAAGCGGCGAGAGCGCATGGTCGGTAACAAGGCGAGCACCAATCGGACAGCGCCGAAGTAGTTCACGGCCATCGTTCGTTCGTAGTCGTGGAAACGATCAGTGGAGTGGTAAATGCCGCGCCGGATGGATCGGCCGGCGTTGTTTACCAACATGTCTACGTGATCGTGTTCTGTCAGAATGCTTTTGATCGTGTGCTGGACCGACTCGTCGTCGGTGATGTCGCAGGGGTAACCGAACGCCTTGCCTCCGGCTGATCGAATCTCCCGTACCGCGGCATCGAGTTCGTCGGTGCGGCGTGCGATCAGGAGAACGGTGGCGCCTTTCTGAGCGGCGGCAATGGCCGATGCCTTGCCGATTCCGGAAGAGCCTCCGGTGATCAGAACGATCCGACCGACGAGTGGTCCTTCGGGATTGTTACGTCGTGCGCGATTGGGATCGAGGTTTGCGCGCCAGTACTTCCACAACACAGTGGAGTACGACCCGAACTCGGGGACCGCCAGTCCCGATCCGGCCAGGGCGGCAACGGTTCTCTCCGAGGTGAAGGTCGGCGCCATCGTCATGTTGTCGAGCAATGCTGCAGGCATGCCGATGCGATCGAGGAAGACCTTCCGTGCCGATTCCGCCGAGTCCATCGGCAAGGGCGAGACAAAGGGTTTGGCGATCACGCCCGGAAGGCTGAGTGCGGGCCGGGGTGCTCCGGCGGCCTTGGCGAGTCCGGCATAGATTTCGCGTACCGGTTGAGGTTTCGGATTCACGAGATGGAATGCTTCGCCGTCGTGGCCGGGCGCGTGCATCAATTCGACGAGGGCGGCGGCTACGTAATCGACGGGCACCACATTGGTTGCGCCGAGGTTGGGGATCGGGACGGGGAGTGCTGCAGGTAGTTTCGCGAGTAGCGCCAGTCCTGGAAACAAGTAGTACGGACCGTCGATCTTGTCCATCTCCCCGGTGACGGAGTTGCCGACCACGGCAGACGGCCGATAAACACGCCAGGTGAGGCCTTCTCGTTCTCGAACGAGCTTCTCGGCCTCGAACTTGGTTCGGTGGTAGGGCGTCGGAAAGCCTTGGCCGCAATCGAAATCGGTCTCGCTGAACGTGCCCGGATAGTCGCCTGCGACTGCGACCGATGACACGTGATGAAGGGTGGCTCCCAGTTTCGCAGCAAGTTCGACCACGGAGCGTGTGCCCTCGACATTCGTCGAAGCCTGCTCGTCTCCGGCGGTGATGTCGTAGATCGCGCCGAGGTGAAGGACGTGGTCGGCAGGTGGGGGAGAATCGATGCCCAGCCCAGGCTCGGTCAGATCTCCAATGAGCGGATGCACGCGATCGCCGCCGGGAATTGCCGACACCTGTTCTTCGAGTTTGGCGACAGAACCGGCTCTGACCAGCACATGGATCTGAGCAGTTTGATCACGCTCGAGCAGGAGTGGCAGTGCAGCTCGTCCGAGAAATCCAGTACCGCCAGTGACGATGTATGTGGCCATAGTCGGTAACTTACTCCAAAGTAAGATCAGCGGCTAGAGGGAAACGAACATCAATGCGTCATGACCCCGTCCTCGGCGTCGAAGTCGATGCCCGCGGAGATGATTCCGGAGAACAAGAACGCGACGGCAAGCGCAAGAGCGGGGATTGCAAGGATCCATTCGAAAATTGTCATGCTCCAAGTCTGACGAAATCAGCTTCGGAGAACATCGCCCTGCGGAGCGATTTAGACGATCGGGCAGTCATCCTCGAGGACGACTGCCCGATCAGGGAAATCCACTAGGTCTGTTGCTGAAGAGTTTCGGGCGCAGTGGGGTGCGCGCTCGTCCTTGCGTCGCGTGACGTGATTTCGGATGAGATGTGGGCGGCCGTTGTTCCGAGGGTGTGAAGGCCATGCGCCGTCCGCCAGTAGACCGGCGCACCATCGTCGAGGCGATGGCGTGGACAGGCCGGCAAACCCTAGGCCGGTTCAGCGCCCGACAAGTCCTCGACCGCATACGGAGTCGTTCCTTCGAACAGAACACCGATCCCGAAAGGATCGGCCATCTCGAGCTTTGACTCAGCGAACCGCAGCAGCCAGGTTCCGTCAGCCCAGATCACCGCCTCAGGTTCGCCGAACAGTGACTCCGTGGCGTCCAACTCCACGAGTTCGGAGTGGCGGAGGCCGAACTGTGGCCCACGCAGCTGTTGACGCAGGTAATCGGCGGCGACTTCGGCAAACTCACCGAACCGGGCCATCACGGTCGCAGCGAGCTCACACACCGCAGACTCCGGCACGGTGGCCGGCTCGATAACCAGACTCACCGGCCTGGAGTCACCGACCCCCTGGACATCGATGATCGATGTCCAGCACGCCAACGAATCGTCCGAGTCGACACGCGAAAACACTGCTGAGCCGACCACAACACTCTCAGGTAAGTCATCCACGACCCCTAGTCAAACACGGCTCTCCGCAGGATCCCAGGCACTCTTCAGCGACATGATCCAGTCGCGATCAGTGGCCGATGCCGACCTTCTCGTGAACCTTTTTCATCCACACAGGAGCCCACCAGTTCGCTTCGCCCATCAACTTCACGAGCGAGGGCACGAGCAACATGCGGATGATGGTCGCGTCGACGATCAGCGCGACGATCATGCCGACGCCCAGGAACTTCATCACTGACAGCCCTGACATTGCGAAGGCCCCCGTCACCACTATCAGGAGTAAGGCGGCAGCCGTCACGATGCGGCCGGTGCGCTCGGTTCCGAACTTGACCGCTTCCTCTGTCGTCGCTCCCGCGTTCTTGGCCTCGACCATCCGTGACATCAGGAAAACCTCGTAGTCCGTGGACAATCCGAACACCACCGCCAGGATGAGCACGACGAACGTCGCCTCCAGCGGAGTTTGACTGACCCCGAGGAGTTCGACGCCGTGTCCGTCCTGGAAGACGAAGGTGAGGACACCGAAGGTGGTCGCGAGGCTCAGGGCTGCCATCAGCACCGCCTTGATCGGCAGCACCACCGAACCGAACGCGAGGAACAACAGGATCAGGGTGGATCCGACCATGATGAGGATCATCACCGGTAGCCAGTGCAGGACGGCGTTGTTGCCGTCGTCGACCATGGCTTGACCGCCGCCGACAAGCAGCACCGTTCCGTCGGGAGCGGAGATCGCACGCAGATCTGTCACTGCGGCGCTCTGTGATTGGGGTGTAGAGCCCTCGCTGTAGAGAGCCTGAACCGCGACGAGTTGATTGGTGCTCGCGACGACGGTCGCCTGACCGATGCCCTCGACTTGACCGGCGGACTCGGCGATCGCTGCACCTTCGGCCGGGGTGAGAGTGTTCCCGTCCTCGGCCTGAAGGATCATCGTTGCGCCGTTTCCGGTTTGCGGGAAGTCGTTGACCAACGTGTCCATTGCGACGCGAGCGGGGTCGTTGTCCGGTAGTGCGGTGTACGAGAGTTCTCCCAGCCGGGCGCCGAGCAGCGGCGAGGCCATCACGAGCAGCACAGCCACGATCGTCACCGAGACTGCGACCGGACGCTTCATCACCCACGTGACGACGCGGCCCCAGAACTTGCGCGAGCGTTCCTCGCCGCGTTGCGCCGCATCCTTGCGCCACGTCAGGGCGTTGATGCGATGCCCCAGAATGGCAAGCAGCGCAGGCACAGCGGTCAGCGACAGGACGGCCGCGCTCAATACCGCAGCGATCGCGCCGAAGCCCAGAGACCGGATGACGGCCTGGGGGAATACGAGCATGCCGCTGAACGCACAGATCAGCAGTAGACCCGAGAACATGACGGTGCGACCCGCCGTCAGAACTGTCCGCTGAGCAGCCGCTCCCGGGTCCGAGCCCGAATTCAGTTCTTCACGGAACCGACCGACCACGAACAGTCCGTAGTCGATGGCAAGTCCCAACCCGAGAAGAGAAGCGACGTTGATCGAGAACGAGGACACATCGGTGATCAGCGTGAGGATTCGCAGAACGGCCAAAGCGCTCAGGACACTGAGTACACCCACGAACACGGGCACGGCAGCGGCGACGATGCCGCCGAAGATGAAGACCAACAGCACCAGAGTGATCGGAATGGCGATGGCTTCGGCGACCACCAGGTCCTTCTCGAGCTTGGTGTTGAATGCGACGCCGACGACGGTGTTACCCGCGAATTGTGCCTCGGCACCTTCGACTTCGAGCTTCGGCAGGAGATCGGCGAAAGTGGCGGGCGTGACGCCCGAGTCCGGTGCCAACGTGATCGCAACGGCCGCCATGGATCCGTCGTTCGAGAGCAGGCTGGCCTTCGCTGCGGCGTCTGTTCCCCAATACGATTTCACCGAAGCGGTCGGCACTTCGGTTTTGAATTGGTCGACGGCGGCTGTCACTGCCGGCCCGATGTCGTCCAGAGTCTTGCCGTCCGTGGGCGAGTAGATCGCGATGATGTCCGGGGTCTGCGGTCCGAGATTGTCTTCGATGATGTCGGCGACCTTCGCGGAGTCGCTGCCCGGATCGATGAAGCCGCCCTGGCTGAGCTTGCCGAACACTCCGAGTCCCCACACCCCACTGATGAGAACTATCAGAACCGCGAGGCTCAGTACCCACCATTTCCGGGCGACGACGGTTTGGGCCCAGCGTGTCATGTATCAACTCCGGTGTGTGGGGGCGTCTGGCCAGATCGACTGTAGTGGGCGTTTGGTCTTGAATCGGAAACGTCATGCATACTGCTCGAAGCACTTGCAAGCCACGCGTGTGGGGGAAGCCGGTCCGAATCCGGCGCTGACCCGCAACGGTAGGTCGATTCTCGGTAGTCACCGAGTGTCGGCAAGCCCGATTACCCGCCGCGCGGTGTGCGACATCCATTCGTCGTGGTCTACGAAAAGGAAGTCCAGCAGGAGCTCTGGCCGAGGATCAGCGTGCGGGCGGAGTTGTCTGTCGGATTCTCATTCGTGGCTCAGAGCCCTTACGAGGTCCCCGTGTCACTTCAGTTCTCCCCGTCCCGCGCCGCCGCTGTTCTCATCGCGGTCGCCTTGGTTTCGGCAGGTTGTTCCAAAGGTCAGGAATCAGAGTCGGCGTCTGCTGCGGAATCCTTCGCACAGCCGGTATCCGTGACCAACTGCGATCGCGAGATGACCTTCGATTCGCCGCCGCAGCGCATCGTGTCTTTGAACGGACACGTCACCGAAGCCCTCATCGAGATCGGCGCGGGTGATCGGATTGTCGGGCGGGCGTACAGCGACAACCCGCCAACTGCCGAGACCGCCGATGTATTCAACAAGATTCCCAGCCTTTCCGATACGTTCCCCAGCATGGAGCAGGTCCTCGACGTCGATCCGGACTTCGTGGTCGGAGGAATGACCAGTGCCTTCAACGAGAAGCAAGGCCGTTCCCGAGACGCTTTCGGCGAGCGCGGAATCAACACCTTCCTCTTCTCGGAATACTGTGGCACCGGTTTCCCCGACATCGGATTGCTCGAGAACGACTACACGCAACTCGGTCGAGTCCTGGGCGTCGAAGATTCCGCCCGCGAGGTCGCAGAGCAGATCAGCGATGGTCTCGATTCCGTCCGCGCTTCGGTCGGAGACGCGGCGCCGGTACCGACCTTCTTCTACGACAGCGGTGACCAGGTTCCGACGACCATCGGCGGAGTCGGCGTCGGTCAATTGGTCGCGGAATACTCCGGCGTCTCGAACATCTTCGCCGAAGGGACAAAGCCCTACATCGACGCATCGTGGGAAGCTGTTGCCGAGCGTGCACCCCAGGCAATCGTGGTCATCGACTACGGCGACAAGACCGCCGAGCAGAAGATCGACTTCCTCCGTGCCCAGCCGTTGATGGCGACCACCCCTGCTGTGCAGCAGAACCGGTTCGTCGTGGTTCCTCTCGCTGACCTGTTCGAGAGTTCACGGTTGGTGCGTTCGGCACAGACCATCGCAACAGCCTTCCATCCAGGCGCTGACGCGGCGAAGTGACCCGCACGCGTTACGGGTACGGCGCCCTGCTTGTCGGCTTGGCGGTCGCCTTGGCGATCGTCCTGGGGTTGGCCGTCTCCTTGGGATCGGTTCGCATTCCCGTCGGTGACGTCTGGGCGATAGTCGGAGCCCGTTTGGCGCCAGGGACTTTCGAGACGTGGTGGACCGCGGCGCGGGAGTCGATCGTGATCGACTCCCGCCTGCCACGTGCACTCACTGCCGCGGTAGTGGGTGCTTCGTTGGCCATGGCAGGTGCAGTTGCTCAAGCTGTCACCCGTAATCCGCTTGCCGATCCGTATCTGCTCGGAGTCTCGTCGGGCGCGGGATTCATGGTGGTGCTCGTGTCGGTGCTGGGTTTCGGCGCCGGCCTCCTCGGGGTTTTCACGATTCCGGTCGCAGCATTCGCCGGGGCGATGATCCCGTTGTTTTTCGCACTGCTGATCGGCGGCCGGTATCCGCAGCCGACCGCGATCATTTTGGTGGGTGTCGCGCTCGCCCAGATATTCTCGGCGCTCATCACCTTTTGCATCCTGGTATTGGCCGATGATCGGCACGTGACGTCGGTGATGCACTGGATTGCCGGCGGATTCGGTGATGCACGATGGTCGACGCTGATCTTCCCGACGATCGCACTCGCCGTCGTCGGCACAGCCCTTCTGTTCAGTTCGCGATGGATGGACGTTTTGCAGACCGGTGACGACGGGGCCGCTGCACTCGGTATGAACGTCCGACGGTTCCGTGTCTTGTCCTTGCTCGCGGTCTCCGTACTCGCGGGCGCAGCAGTCAGCGTTGCCGGTGGAATCGGTTTCATCGGTCTGCTGATCCCGCATCTGGCCGGCTTCATCGTCGGCACCAGAGCAATTCGACTGCTCCCTGCTGCAGCCCTGCTGGGCGCCGTCGCGATGGTTGCCGCGGATACCGCTGCGCGCTCGGTGGCACAATCCACTGAAGTTCCGGTCGGAGTGATCACGGCCCTCGTGGGTGCACCGATCTTCGTCTGGATGCTCTACCGGCAGTATCGGAGGCTCGAACAGTGACACAGGCCAGAACAGTGACACTCCCGAAAGACTCCGAAACTGCGCCCCCGCTCGAACTCGTCGAGACCCGGGCGCGGCTCGGAAATCGCGAAGTGTTGCGCGGCATCACTTTCGCAGTCAAGTCCGGTGAAATATTGGGCTTGGTCGGGCCGAACGGCAGTGGCAAGACGACGGCGCTGCGCTGCTGCTACAACGCTTTGACGCCGACAGGTGGCGCAGTTCTGATCGATCAAGTCGACTCGACGACGCTCTCGCGTAAGGACATCGCCCGAACTGTCTCGGCAAGTGTTCAAGAACCCACTGTCTCGGCAGGACTTTCGGTTCGTGAATCGATCGCGCTCGGACGAACTCCGCACCGCAGCTGGTTGGACCGAAGCACGGAGCGCGATACCGCCATCGTGGACCGGTGCATCGAGCAGGTCGGTTTGGTCGAGCTTGCCGGACGAGACGTATCGACCCTGTCGGGTGGTGAGCGGCAACGTGTCTCGATAGCTCGCGCATTGGCTCAGGAGCCCAAGGTTCTGTTGTTGGACGAGCCGACCAATCATCTCGATCTTCGTCACCAGTTGATCGTGATGGAACTGCTTACCGAACTTGCGTCGGCGGGGCTCGCAGTTGTGGTCACGATGCACGATCTACGGTTGGCAGTCGAGTACTGCGACAACCTTGCCGTGCTCACCGAAGGTGAACTCCGCGCGTGTGGGTCTACGGTCGAGGTGTTGGACGAGCCGTTGTTGGCCGAGGTTTTCGGCATCAGGGCGCGAGTCGAACGCGGAGTACGTCCGCGGATGGAGATATTGGGGCTGGCATGACGGAATCGGTGGCCGGGATCTACGCCCGTATGGCAGTAGCTGTGCCGTTCTTCGACAACCTGAGCGCGTATCCGGATACGGTGCCCGCGGTGTTGATGACCGACCCCCAGTGGTTGGCAGCACGTGTCGCCGATACGGCAGAGCGATGGGGGAGTGCGGACAGTCGAGTGAACGGCACGTTGTGGTGGTACTCGGCCAGCTCGACGCTGACCGGCATTCCGATCGGAACCGGGATGGTCACCGGGTTCGCGGCCGATCCATCGTTGGACGGTGGGCGGATCTTCTTGCGTGACGACGGCTATCTGGGCGGTTTTGCTGCCGGATCGGTCATTCCGATCTCGCGGAGTGTGGCGGAGTTGGGCCACGCGATGTTCCGCTCGCTCAATCCCGTGATCGAGGTACTCGCCGAGGTCTCCGGCGTTCGGCAGCAGGCGCTGTGGGCGATCACGACGGACTCCATCGCCAATCGCAGCCTCGATGCCGCCGGTAATGCGCGGGAGCGCGGAAGTGCATTTGCGGCCGGTCTGATCGAAGTTCTCCGCGGTGAGAACCCGGGCATTCCGGTCCCGCGTTTCGTGGACGTGGATCGCAGAGAATCTGCTGTGCGCGTAAGTAATCCATTGACGCCGGTGGCATTCGGGCGACGCAGATTCACGCAGCGGGCGTCGTGCTGCCTGATCTACGAGGTACCCGGTGAAGGCAAATGCACCAGTTGCCCGAAGCGCGCACCCGAAGATCGGGTGCGCGCCTTGGCTGCTCTGGTGTGACTGTGGGTGGGCGGATTCAGGTGTTGTCGGATCAGTGAGCTGCGACCTTGGAACGGTCGAGTCCCAGCGCGTCGGTCATTGTGAAGAACAGGTCGGTCTGGTCCGTGAGACCGCTGACGTTGGCCGCATGCGGGCCGAAAGCTGCTACGCGCAACTGAGTTCCGGTGTGTCCTTCGGACTCGACGGCCGGATCCTCGGACGTTCCGTAGCTGATCGTCATCTCCGAGCCGTCCTTGGTGGTCAGCTTGCGGGTCAGGCCGGGGTAGACGATTTCCTGGGCGCGCTCGACCGGGATGTTCTGGTCCTTGGCGATGGTGGCGATGTCGTCGGCGCTGACATTGGTGACGATCTGGCTGGTGTGAGCGTGGTCGGCTGTGACGATGACCAGGGTTTCTCCGTCGGTCTTCGCGAATTCGAGTGCCTTCTGCACAGCTTCGTCGAGGTCGACGGTTTCACCGATCTGACCGCATGCGTTGGCTGCGTGATCCTGCTTGTCGATCGAGGCACCTTCGACCTGGAGGAAGAATCCGTTGTCGTTGACCTTCAGTAGGTCGATGGCCTTCTGAGTCATGTCCGCGAGCTTGGGCACGTCGGAGGTTCGCTTGGGGTTGTCGACGCAGGTTTCGGCGGGTTGCAGGTAACCGTCACGGGTGGCGACAGAGCCTTCCCAGCGGACGGGCATGTTGCCGTCGGCGAACAAGCCGAGCACGGGTGCATCCTGATCGGCCTTGCCGACCTCGTTCATCTCGGCGGCGTTCTTCACCAGCTGGTAGCCACGGGCGGCGGCCTGCTCATTGAGCGTCTTGCCCTGCCAGTCACCGGCTTTCGCAGTCTCGGCGAAGGACTTGGCGCCGCCGGCAAAGGTGACGTCGGCGCGGGTGTCGAGGAGCTGTTCGCTGATCGATCCCTTGCCGCCGTTCTCGAGGGCGTTCTCCGGGCAGGACTTGGACGTCGCCTCCGGTCCGTAGCACTTGCGGCCACTGACGTGCGCGACCTGCACTGCGGGGGTGGCGTCCTGCACCTCGGCGGTGGAGACGTTGCCGGTGGCCTTGCCGTTCGCCTTGGCGATCTCGAGGACGGTCGACTGGGCCTGCCCCTTGATGTCGACCGAAATCGCGCCGTTGTAGGTCTTGGTGCCGGTGGACCATGCCGATCCGCTGGCTGCGGAGTCGGTGACGTAGTCGGGCTTGCCGTCCTTGGTCAGTGCGTAGTGCGTGTACTGGCCGGTGATCGGCAGGGCGTCGAGGCCGGGGAAGCTGCCCGCAGCGCCTTCGGCGTAGTTGCGTGCGGCGGTGATCTCCGAGTCGCCCATGCCGTCCCCGATCAGGAGGATGACGTTCTTCGCGCCGGAGGCATTGACGGCGTCGCGCACTGCGGCCGACTGATCACCGTCGATGCGACGAGCGCCACCGTTCGAGGACAGTTCGCCGGTCGCGGCGCGATCGACGGTCGCGCCGTTCGAGCCGGTGGCCTCGTCGGCGCTGCTGCTGCAGCCGGCAGCGGCCAGAACGGCGACGGCGCCGGCGACGGCCGTCAACCTACGTGTGTTGCGCGAGAACGACATACGAGTAGTACTCCTGGAAACAGTATGGATGGAGATTATGAACGCCGCTAATGATCTGGGGCGAAAGTGAACGGAGTGCAGACATGCGTACATCTGAATGTGACGAGACGGTGAGGGTTGAGATTCGCTCTGTTGACTGTGGGTGAGTGACCTGTCAGACTGAATCTGCATCGAACATCAGTTCGATGCATGTGGTGCGTCTTCCCTTTCGGCATCCTCGAGCAGTCGGTCGTCCCTGACGGCCGACTCGATCAGGTGCGAGGTCAGTGTGGGTTGGGGAAATGGGCCGCCGACGTGGTCCGAGATGGAACGGGTGCTTTCCGGACGACCCGGCCGTGTGGAACACGAGGATTTGTTTCCGGGCGATGGAAGCGACAGCCCCGCCTGGTCAAGAAAGCGCGGCGAGTACCACGCGGGCGAGCTCACCCGTGGTGCCGGTGTAGTTCCTTACGCAGAACTGCACGCTCACTCGGCCTTCAGTTTCCTCGACGGTGCATCACCGCCGGAAGAGCTGGTCGAGGAAGCAGTGCGTCTCGGGCTCGAAGCTATCGCCGTCACCGATCACGACGGCTTCTACGGCGTGGTGAGGTTTGCGGAAGCCGCACGTGAATGGGGAATGCGCACCGTGTTCGGGGCCGAGTTGTCTCTGGATTCGGTACCCAGAACCGGCACGGCAGATCCCGGTGGAACGCACCTCCTGGTACTTGCCCGTGGGCAGGAAGGGTATCGCCGGCTCTCGCGGGAGATCGCCGCCGCGCATCTGGCGGGCGGCGAGAAGGGCAAACTGCAGTACGACTACGACGTATTGACCGAAGCGGCCGGTGGCCACTGGCAGATCCTGACCGGGTGCCGGAAAGGTCATGTGCGGCAAGCCTTGACGTCGGGTGGTCGCGACGCGGCGACGGAGGCTTTGCAGGATCTGGTCGAGCGTTTCGGGGCGGAGCGAGTGTCGGTGGAACTCACTCATCATGGGTTGGCGGAGGACGACGAGCGCAATGCCGTTCTGGCCGAATTGGCGAGAGAGCATGGACTACGTACGGTGGCGACCACCGCCGCGCACTTCGCCGCTCCTCCGCGTCGACGCCTCGCCATGGCAATGGCGGCTGTGCGGTCGCGTCAAAGCTTGGACGAGGCAGCAGGATGGTTGGCCCCTACCGGCGGAGCGCACCTGCGGTCCGGCGCGGAGATGGCGGCACTGTTCTCGCTCTATCCCGAGGCTGTCAGTGGTGCCGCCGATCTTGGTCGTGAGTGCGCTTTCGATCTCAAGCTCATCGCGCCCAAATTGCCACCGTTCGACGTGCCAGCCGGGCATACCGAGGCGTCGTGGTTGCGTGAGCTCACCATGGTGGGGGCGCTGGAACGCTACGGACCGCCGGAAGGTGCACCGAAGGCATACGAACAGCTCGAACATGAACTTGCCATCATCGAGGGATTGAACTTTCCCGGATATTTCCTGGTGGTGCATGACATCGTGTCGTTCTGCAAGAACAACGACATCCTCTGTCAGGGAAGAGGTTCCGCTGCGAACTCGGCGGTGTGTTACGCGATCGGCATCACCAATGTCGATCCGGTTCGCAACAAACTGCTGTTCGAGAGGTTTCTTGCGCCTGAACGTGACGGCCCGCCGGACATCGACGTGGACATCGAGTCGGATCGCCGGGAAGAGGCGATCCAGCACGTGTACGCGAAGTACGGGCGTACGTATGCCGCGCAGGTAGCCAATGTCATCACCTATCGAGGAAAGTCGTCGGTGCGGGACATGGCTCGGGCGCTGGGCTTTTCGCAGGGCCAGCAAGATGCGTGGAGTAAGCAGGTCGGCCGGTGGGGCGGTATCGACAAGAATGCGGATACCGATATTCCGCGTCCGGTACTCGAACTGGCGGCGCAGATCGAAGGCTATCCGCGGCACCTCGGTATCCACTCGGGCGGCATGGTCATCTGCGATCGTCCCATCGCCGACGTCTGCCCGGTGGAGTGGGCGCGAATGGCCAATCGTAGTGTCCTGCAGTGGGACAAGGACGACTGTGCTGCCGCTGGGCTGGTCAAATTCGACCTGCTCGGCCTCGGCATGCTTTCTGCTTTGCACTACATGATGGATCTGGTGGCCGAACACAAAGGCATCACAGTCGATCTGGCGCAACTCGATCTGTCGGAAACGGCGGTGTACGAGATGCTGCAGCGGGCAGATTCGGTGGGGGTGTTCCAAGTGGAATCACGTGCGCAGATGGCGACACTGCCGCGTCTGAAGCCTCGAAACTTCTACGACCTGGTAGTCGAGGTCGCGCTCATCCGTCCGGGGCCGATCCAAGGCGGATCAGTGCATCCGTACATTCGTCGGCGCAACAAACTCGAACCTGTGTCCTACGACCATCCGTCGCTCGAGAAGGCACTCGAACGCACGTTGGGGGTTCCGCTGTTCCAGGAACAGTTGATGCAGATGGCCGTCGACGTTGCGGGCTTCACGCCGTCCGAGGCCGATCAATTGCGTCGGGCAATGGGATCGAAACGCTCCACCGAGAAGATGGAACAACTGCGCGCGAGGTTCTATCAGGGCATGCGAGACCTACACGGCATCGGTGACGAGGTTGCCGACCGGATCTACGAAAAGCTGTATGCATTCGCTAATTTCGGTTTCCCGGAAAGCCATTCACAGAGTTTTGCCGCGCTGGTCTTCTACTCCTCGTGGTTCAAACTTCATCATCCCGCTGCGTTCTGCGCCGGACTTCTGCGCGCGCAGCCCATGGGTTTCTACTCGCCGCAGTCCTTGGTTGCCGATGCGCGCCGGCACGGAGTGCAGGTACACGGTGCAGACATCAATGTCAGCCTCGCGCATGCCACCGTCGAGGCAGGTGGATTCGAGGTTCGGCTGGGGCTGGGGGAAGTGCGCAACATCGGCGATGCACTCGCCGAGAAAATTGTCGAACAGCGCGACCTCGGTGGACCGTTCACGTCGTTTCTCGATCTGACCGGGCGGGTGGAACTGACTACCGCACAAGCTGAATCGCTGGCGACCGCCGGTGCGCTAGCCAGCTTCGGTATCTCGCGTAGAGAAGCGCTGTGGGCAGCGGGCGCTGCGGCGGGGGAGCGCCCCGACCGCTTGCCCGGTATCGGTGCGTCGGTCACAGCTCCCACCTTGCCCGGCATGAGCGACGTCGAATTAGCGGCGGCGGATGTCTGGGCGACAGGAGTATCTCCCGACACGTACCCGACACAATTCCTCCGCCCACAGCTCGACGCGCTCGGCGTGGTGCCGGCGTCGAGACTTCTCGACATCCCGGACGGTGACCGTGTGCTGGTGGGGGGAGCAGTCACACACCGGCAGCGTCCGGCCACAGCTGCGGGCGTCACGTTCATCAACCTCGAGGACGAAACCGGCATGGTCAACGTCGTCTGTTCGGTGGGGTTGTGGGCAAAGTACCGAAAATTGGCAAATACGGCGCCGGCGTTGCTTATTCGAGGGAAGGTGCAGAATGCAGAAGGCGCTGTCACCGTCGTGGCAGACCGGATGCAGCTGATGGATCTGCGAGTTACGGCCAAATCGCGAGACTTCCGTTAACGCCTGATTCTGGCCACCGTGTTAGTGCCGAGAGACAGTTTTGTGCCGAGAGGACAAATGTGGAGCTCAACTCTGACCTCCGAGCATATGGTGCGGGTCACATTTGCTCCCTAGGGTTGTCGCTTGAGCGCGATCGATTCACCACACGCAGCCGCGGTCAGTTGCCTTGCGCGTGAATATCGTCGCCTTCCAAACGCGCTGAACCAAAAGCACTTCGAGTCGAAGAGGAACTTCATGAGCACAGCGATTCTCGTCGCACACGTACACCCCGCCGATCCGTCTTCGGAGGATGCGTTCAACCGCTGGTACGACGACGTGCATATTCCGCAGGTCGTCGAACGAGTGCCCGGAGTTGTCTCCGCCTCCAGATTCTTCCTGGCGGATGTGCAGTTGCTGCCCGAGGATGCATTGCCCGCGCGCCGCTACCTGAGCATCTATCAACTCGACACGGAAGATCTCGCGGGCACCGCGCAGGCGTTGGGAAGTGCTTTGGGCGACGGAACTCTCGACATGTCCGAGGCCATCGCGACCACCGGCGACACCGGACCCGAATTGCTTTTCTACGTCCCGACCGAGAATTGAAGGGGAACGCTGACATGTCCGATCTTCTCGCGAACAAAGTTGCAATTGTCACCGGCGCAGGTGCCGGAATCGGCGCCGCCATTGCCCGGGCGTTCGGGGCGGAGGGCGCGAGGGTCGTGGTCTCCGACATCAACGGTGGCGCAGCACAGGCAGTGGCGGACTCGATCGACGGAGCTATCGCTGTCACAACTGATGTCACCGACGAACAGCAGGTCAAGGATCTCGTCGCCAGAGCGGTCGAAGAGTTCGGCGGACTGAACGTCGTAGTACCCAACGCCGGTATCGCCACCACGACCCCGCTGATCGAGACCTCGTTCGAGGACTGGCGGAAAGTGATGTCGGTCAACCTCGATGGAGTGTTCTTGACAGTGCGTCATTCGCTGCCCGCTCTCGTCGCATCCGGTGGCGGTTCGATCGTGAACATCTCGTCGATCTCGTCGACCACCGGCTCGCCTTTGATCGGCAGCTATGCCGCAGCCAAAGCAGCAGTTCGCAATCTCACCGAAACCCTGTCAGCCGAACTTCGCTTCCACGGAATCCGCGCGAATGCATTGCTGCCCGGATTCATCGATACCGACCTGGTCAAGAGTCACCAGCAGGATTTCGAGAATGCCCTCGGCCTCGAGTCCGGGGGATTCGACGACTTGATGGTCACGAAGCAGACGCGCTATGGCCGGACCGAGGAAGTTGCCGCCGCCGCAGTGTTCTTTGCGAGCGACCAGTCGTCGTGGTGCAACGGCAGCAGCCTGGTTCTCGACGGAGGGTTCACCGCTTCTCTCCTCTGAGCAGCAGAACCCTTTCCGAACGTCACCCGATCACCATTCGTGCGAGGATCCACACCATGACCAACCGCGCCGTGTACGTACTCCCGCCTGGAGGATTGAACAACCTCGAATCGAGGACGATCGAGACCCCGGGCCCGGGTGCGGGTGAGGTGACGATCGCGATCCACGCGAATTCGCTCAACCACCATGACTACCTCGTGGCGACCGGAGAGATAGCAACCGACGGTCCGCGGATCCTGTTGTCCGATGCTGCCGGGGAGGTCGTTGCGGTCGGAGACGGCGTAACACAGTTCAGCGTCGGAGATCGCGTGATGAGCACCTATTTGCCGCATTGGCGGAGCGGCACACCGGATTTCGACGGATTCGGAAATTCGCCGGGTGACGGTGTCGACGGGTTCGCCCGCGACACCGTCACCGTGCCGGTATCTGCTGTGACAGTGATGCCGCGAAACTACACCTACGAGGAAGCCGCTACCTTGCCCACCGCAGGTTTGTCAGCGTGGCGCGCACTATTTGCCGGAGTCCCGATCATCCCAGGGTCGTCGGTGTTGATCCCTGGGACCAGCACGGTGGCGCTGTTTGCCGTCCAGCTGGCCAAAGCTGTTGGAGCTCAGGTGATCGCAACGTCGTCGGCCCCCGACAAGATGGCACGATTGGTCGAGCTCGGTGCCGATCACGTGGTCAACTACCGTGAGCGCCCGGACTGGGGTTCGGAAGCGATGCGGCTCAGCGGCGGGATCGACCTCGTCCTCGACGTCGGCGGGCCGTCCACCCTCGGCCAATCTCTGGCGGCAGTCCGACCAGGCGGGCGAATCTGCGCGCTTGGCATCATGAACGGCCCCTCGTCGTCGATCGACCTGACTTCGCTACTGACCAAACAGGTCACCATCGAAGGTGTTCTGGTGGGCAGTCGTGCACATCAGGAGGAGATGGTCGCCGGGCTGGAGAGCCTGGCGCTTCGTCCCGTCATAGATTCTTCCTACAGCCTCGACCGCCTCGCTGACGCTTTCGAGCAGCAGAAATCCGGGCAGGCCTACGGCAAGATCGTCATCACAAACCCTTGATCGCTTGCCGGTCCCAACGGGGATCGGTGAGGATTTCCGCCGAGTCGCCGACAAATGCACGTGCGGCAGTCTGGTCGCCGCTCAGGGTGAATCTCAGCCACGCGGTGAGGTAGCCCCGGAATCCTTCGCCATCTGCGGCCCAATTGTGGCCGACGCCAAGCAGTCTGCCGCGGACCGCCGGTCCGGCGGTTTTGTCGAAGTACTCAGCTTGCGGATCGGCGGTGGAGACCGGGTCGTCGGCGCCGGTCATGAAGAACGTCGGTCCGGTCAACTGGGCCACGTCGATCACGTCGACAGGTCGCGAGGCCCACCACGGGTCAGGCAAATCGAGTACCGCCGTGGCGGTGATCAGATTCGCGGACTGGGTTGCCGCGTTGATCGCGCCACCGGCGCCCTGGGAGTGTCCGACCGAGGCAATGTTGTCGGTGTCGATCCGCTGGTGAAAAATGCTCTCAGCGTTGGTGTTCTGATCGACGACGTACTGGGCAGCCCCCAAGATCTCCGTCCCGTCGCCGGTGACGCTGCTGTCGGCCACCACAACGACAAAACCCCAAGAAGCGAGATGCTGCAGGAGCGCTTCGTACTCTTCGTAAGTCGCATAGCTGCCGTTGCCGAAGGTGACGACGGGATGCCGATTGCCATCAGACGACAAGCCGGCTGGGTAGAACAGTTGGTACCCGGGAACTGAATCGGCAGCCACTTCATGCGCACCCTTGGCTGCATACAGATCGCTGATCGATTCCGACGCGATGGATTCGGTGGTCGCGACTTCGGGAGTTGTCGGAACCCCCGCGGTGGCATGAGTGACGGCACCGGAGAGTGCCAGCAGACACGATGCAGTCACGACGGCGAACGAGTACGTGGTTCGAGAAGGCATGGGCACAAGTATGTCTTGTACGGTCGCGGTCGGTCAGGCCGAGACGGGTGTGTGCCGATCTTCGCCGATTCGATCTCGAATGAGGAAGACGGCGATCACCCCGAAGACGACCAAGAGGACCGTCAGTAGAGAGGTGATGGCGGCGGCGCCGCTCACTTCCGTGGTCACCGAAGTGTCCAGCCCGCCGGTCGAGAGAATTGTGGTGGGGTCGGTGAGGCCGTGTAACACGATTGCGGCCCAGATCGTGCCCGTCACACGCATTGTCAGGTACATGCACATACCGAAACCGAAGGTGTAGACCACGGTGACCAGAACGGTTGACGCCTTCATCCCGGCGATGAGGTTGACGGTGTGCATGAGTGCAAACACCAGTGAAGACACGACGGCGACAAAGCGTTCCCGGTGGCCGGCGTCGCGCAACATCTTCACTGCCAGGCCACGGGTGGCCAATTCCTCGGTCAGGCCGACGCACGCACCGAGCACCAGCAGGGCGATTACCTCGCCGGTGGTCCAGGCGCTCCAATCGGTTCCCGCCAGATGCGCAACAATGGCGGCGACCACGATGATCGGACCGATCCACATCCAACCGCGCCCACGAATGGGTTGTGGGCCGAAGACGCCGCGCAGCCAGCCGACCTTTGTCGTGAAAACCAGCAGGGCGATCCCGCCGATCGCGATGGGCAATGCGACGCCGAGGAGGATGCTGGAGGCGCTTGCCACGACATTGTCCGTGTCGATCTGGTCTGCAAAAACCCGGGAGGTAACCTGCCCGACAGCAAGATAGAACGCCAGGTAGACGACGATCAGCAGGAGCACTTTCCATACGGTGGGGCGACTCCAAAAACCGGACTTTTCGGGAACCGTATTGGTCATTGTCAGATCGTAAAGGGAGCTGCACGAAAACGCGCGGGTACCGTCTATTCGGACAGCAGCGAACACGAAGGCAGGCGCAGAAGAAATGTTGGAAGTCGATTTGAATGCACTGGACACGGCTTTGGCAGCGGGTGAGCCGTTGATCGACGTCCGTGAGGCCGACGAGTTCGCTCAGGTCCGAGTTCCCGGTGCGACGCTCATTCCGCTCAGCGAATTCGTCTCTCGCGTGGGTGAAATTCCGGACGCGGAAACGGTGTACATCATCTGCGCCGTCGGTGGTCGGAGCTTGCAAGCCGCTGAGTATCTGCAGGCTCGCGGCATCAATGCCGTTTCGGTGGCCGGTGGAACGATGGCGTGGTACCAGTCGGGGCGCCAGGTCGAGACCGGCGAATAGTGCGTAACTGTTGGGGCAGCTCCCGTTTACGGAGCTGCCCCAACACGTCACTTCCGCCAGAACAGGTGGTGCGTCACGCCGCTCGGGCTCGGCACAACGTCGAGGTTGAAGCGGTCGAGTAACTCGTCAGGTGTCTCCCACAGTCGTAGACCGGATCCGAATTCGATCGGGGAGACAGCGATGTGCATCGTGTCGACCAGATCGGCGTCGAGGAATTCACGGATAGTGCTGACTCCGCCGCCGAGTCGAACGTCCTTGCCCTGCGCTGCCTCACGTGCCTGCGCGAGGGCCGTCGCGGGGTCGGCGTCGACGAAGTGGAATGTCGTGTCCGATAGCGTGAACGACGGCCGCACGTGGTGGGTCAAGACAAAAACCGGGGTGTGGAACGGTGGCTCGTCGCCCCACCAGCCCTGCCACTCGAGATTCTCCCAAGGGCCGCGGTAGGGTGAGAATTTGTTGCGGCCCATGATTTCGGCGCCGATGTTGTTGGAGAAGTCCCGCGTGAAATAGTCGTCGAGGCCTCGGCTGCCGCCGGGATCGGTGCGATTGGGCCAGCTGGCCGTAGCTCCTGCCCACGCAAACATTTCACCGTGGTCCAGGCCGAACGGGCTCTCGAAGCTCTGGTCCGGACCGCAGGCTATTCCGTCACTCGAAACGCCGAAATTCTGCACTCGCAATAACTGACTCACCGTGTACTCCTGCTCTCGACAATGGTCTACGTGAGTACAGACCGTACGGCGAGCCAAAACTCATCGGTGCGAATTCATGCAGCCGCCGGTAGAACTCCACTGCGGATCGACCGGACGGTCCTGACCGCGACGGTTGCCCAGATGGGGATCAGTACGGTCAGCAGGGCAAGTGCGATTCCCAGGATCAGGGTGGAACCGGTGGCGACTCCGAAGGCATTCGCTCCGACGGCACATGCTCCGATGGGGAAGGTGAAGCTCCACCAGCCGAGCGAGAAGTCCAAGCCGCGGCGCAGTGCGTGGATGGTGACGACGGTGACGGTGACAAACGCGATCACGCCGATGATTCCGACGACGGTTCCGTAGGCGATCCCGAATTCGTGCAGGGTGTCGGCATGCTCGGGGCTGAGTGCATGCCGTGAGGCGGCGGCCAACAGGTTGGATGCCGCGATCGACTGTCCGATCACGCC
Organism: Rhodococcus sp. YL-1; assembly: GCF_001942025.1. Classification (NCBI taxonomy): domain Bacteria; kingdom Bacillati; phylum Actinomycetota; class Actinomycetes; order Mycobacteriales; family Nocardiaceae; genus Rhodococcus; species Rhodococcus sp. YL-1. The sequence continues at coordinate 2,122,659 of NZ_CP017299.1, forward strand.
CAACGGAATCCACAGTGAGGGAATGGCATTGAACGGGATCACGTCGACGCCGGCCGAACGGTTGCGTGCGAACTGCCTGGCGACGGCTACCAGAATGCCGATGGCGGCGGTCAGCGCCAGAGCGAACAGGATGTAGCAGAAAACCAGTACCGCGATGCGTGGAGCGCCTTCGGGCATGTGGGTGCTGACCGCTGCGCCGGTGGTGGCCGAGACCATCGGAGGTACGACGGGCATGAGCCAGAACGGCATTGCCGTCGCCATCCCGGCATCTCGAACGAGTCGAATCATCATCACGACGTAGGTGACCAGGCCGAGTGCCGTGCCGAGTGTCCACAGTGTCAGCGACACGGTGATCGCCACGTCGTGGCCGAGGAAGTCCGGGCCGGTGATGCCGGTTGCGGATCCCACGGTCAGCAGTGCCATTGCGACGGCGCCGTAGAAGGGGAACATCGCGGGGCTGTGCAGGTAGGCGAGGGCCTGACATCGATGTTGTGACCAATGGGTGGCAAATGCTCCGATCAAGGCGCACAGTACGAGAACCGCCAGAACCCAGAAGATCTCGGAGACCAGTTTCAAGCCCTCGATCTCCGGTTCGAGCGAAGCGGCGGCTACCGACACGATTCCCGTTCCCATCGCTGCCGCGAACCAGTTCGGAGTGATGTGGGCGAAGGTGGAACTCGTTGTGGTGGTCATGTATTTCACTGTCGTCTCATCCGGTCCGTACCGGTAGACCGGTTGTTCTTGAATGCCCACAAACTCGCCTTGTGGGTCTAATCTTGGGACTATGTCGTTGTCTCCTCGGGTGCCGGAACTCAGTGCCCTCGACGTCCTCCTTTCCGTAGGGCGTCTGGGCAGCATGGGTGCTGCCGGCCGGGAGCACGGACTCAGTCAGCAGGCGGTCAGCGCCCGGGTGCGTTCGGTCGAACGCCAACTCGGAATCAAGGTGTTCGATCGAGCGGCGACCGGTGTTCGTCCCACCGCCGAGGGCGGTCTGATTCTCGAGTGGGCAAGTCACATCCTCGTCAGTGCCGAGGAAATGGCATCGGGAGTTGCCGCACTTCGCGGTGAACGTGATGCTGCCGTCACGGTTGCCGCCAGCATGACCATCGCCGAGTATCTGGTTCCCGGATGGACGGTCGCGATGCGGCACAAGTTCCCCAACGTCGTGGCGTCGGTGAGCTTGCACAATTCCTCGGACGTCTCTGCTCAAGTTCAGGCCGGCCAGGCCGATATCGGATTTGTCGAAGGGCCGGATGTGCCGTCGGCGCTCGCGTCGTGCGAAGTAGCGCGTGATCACCTCGTCGTGGTTGTGCCGCCGGGACACGACTGGGCGAATGGTGTGCCCGTTCCGGTCGAGGAACTCGCACGCACACCGCTGATTCAGCGAGAATCAGGGTCCGGTACGCGCCTGACGCTCGAGAATGCTGTTCCCGATTGTGTGCCGCCGCTGCTCGAGCTCACCTCGTGTACCGCTGTCAAGGCTGCGGTGGTGGCAGGCAACGCCCCGGCTGTTCTGTCGTCGCTGGCAGTTGCCGCCGACCTGACGGACGGCCGACTGGTCGCGGTCAACGTCGACGGCTTGCGGATGCCGCGTCGACTCCAAGCCGTCTGGGATCCCGATCGCGGATTGCGCGGTGCGGCAAGAGATTTCCTCGATATAGCGCTCGGATCCAACACCGCTGTTCATTCACGCTGACGGCTACGGCCGCTATCGGACGGTGTCGATCCCCGCGAGGATGAGCTCGATGCCTGCCAGAAACTGTTCTCGGTCGTCGTGGTCGCGCAACTGCGCCGTCACCTGATTGAGGAACGGGTACTTCGCAGAGTCGAGTTCTTCCCATCGCGTGGCGACGCCCGCGAGGAAAGCGGACCGATCTGTCTCACGGGGGAGCAGACGGGCGCCCGCGGCGTACTGTCCGGCGAGACCGAGCACGTAGTTCAGGAGCGCGGACGCGCAGTCGAACTGTGCCGATTCGGGAACGCCGAGCGCCTGGAGTTGCTCGCCGAGACTTTCGAAGATCTGCATCACCGCTGATTGCCACGGTTCACGTGAGAGTTGGGTGCCGACCCAGGGGTGGGCGTCGATCGCGTCGAACACGCCGAGGGTGATGGTCCGGATCGCCTCCCGTGGGGCTGCGCCTTCGGTTGCACCGGTTGTCACGCGGGCGATGACGTCGTCGGTCGCCGCGGCGAGCAGTTCGCTCTTGTTGGCAACGTGCCAGTAAATCGCCCCGCTACCTGTTGCCAGGCGTGCGGAGAGCGCGCGAAATGTCAGCGCGGCTTCGCCCTCGTCGTCGAGGATCTCGATCGCAGCCTCGACGATTCGCTCCTTCGAGAGCGCATCCGTACGTCGTTCGGTCCGCTGATTCCTGGTCGCCATGCGAACCATCTTGACATATCTGGAACGCCGTTCCAAGATGTCATTGGAACGACGTTCCAATCGAAGCCTGAAAGGAAACAACATGAGCAACTCGATAACGATCATCGGGGCGGGCCTCGGCGGTCTGACCCTCGCGCGTGTCCTCCACGTTCATGGAATTCCGTCGAAGATCTACGAGGCGGAACTGTCGGCAGAAGCTCGCACGCAGGGCGGCCAACTCGACATCCACGAACACAACGGTCAGGCCGCGCTCGACGCTGCCGGCCTCACCGACGAGTTCCGCGCGATCATCCACGCGGGCGGCGCCGCGTCGCGCGTACTCGATCAACACGCCGCCGTGCTCCTCGACGAACCCGACGACGGCACGGGAGCACGTCCCGAGGTGCTGCGCGGCGACCTCCGTCGAATCCTGATTGATTCCCTTCCGGACTACACGATCGAATGGGGACGCAAAGTCGACACTGTGCGCTCGCTCGGAGATGATCGCCACGAGTTGACCTTCGTCGACGGTTCGACAGTGACCACCGACCTTCTCGTCGGTGCAGACGGTGCCTGGTCGAAGATCCGGCCGCTGCTCTCCGATGCGAAGCCGGAATACGTCGGCACCACGTTCGTCGAGACCTACCTCTACGACGTCGACGAGAAGCATTCGGCTGTAGCCGAAGCCGTCGGGGACGGGGCGATGTACGCGCCCGCACCAGGAAAAGCGATCGCCGCGCATCGAGAGGCGGGAGACATCGTGCACACCTACGTTCAGCTGAACCGTCCGGCGGAGTGGTTTGCCGGTATCGATTTCACCGACGCCGCCGCTGCGACAGCGCGGGTCGCGGCCGAGTTCGACTGTTGGGCAACGGAACTCACGGCGCTGATCACCGATGGCGAAACCGCTCCGATTCCGCGCGCGATCCATGCACTTCCCGACGAGCACCGATGGGATCGAGTGCCTGGGGTGACGCTCCTCGGTGACGCGGCGCACCTGATGGCCCCGTCCGGTGAGGGTGCGAACTTGGCCATGTTCGACGGCGCCGAACTGGGAAAGGCGATCGCCGCGCACCCCGACGACATCGAAGGGGCACTCGCCGAGTACGAAGAAGCGATGTTCGTGCGCAGCGCATCCGAGGCCGCGGACTCGCACGTGATCCTTGATCTCTGCCTCGGTGAAGGCGCACCGTATTCACTGGTCGATTTCTTCACCGGCGCTGCTTCCATATCCGGATAATGGGCGAATGCCTGTTGATTCCACTCCTTGGTCTGCCGCGATTGCGCACGTGAGCGGTCTCTCGAAGGGCGGCCCGTTGGATCGAAATCACCGGGTGACGTTGCACTTTCATCCGGACCTCCCGTCTGAACGTGGTCTGACACTGGCCTCGATCGCACGTCAAGGCACCTATGTGACCCAGTTCGAGTCTCGAACGAGCAACGGCGGACTGACGGCGCATCACGGCGGCGATCGTTGGCGTTGGGAGAGTCGGATATTCGGCGGAGCTTACGACGAGCGAGAGCCCTCGGAACGGCCGAAGTACGGATCGTTGAACTATCGCTCCGATCCCTACGGGGCATCCCCTCGGTTCGGCTCGTCCTACTTCCGGCTTGCCGAGCACACGCTCGACCGCACCACTTTCTGCTTTCCCGACAGCGTCTTCGAGCCTGATCATTTCGGAACGGCCGAAGCGATGAGCTTGGTCGGCGCCGCACGGGCTGCCGAGCTCGACGATCCGCTCGACCACTACATCGAGGCGCACGTTCACGGCGTCGTCGACATCGGGACGGACGTCGAGGCGCTCGTTCTGGATCCGAGTTACCGGGGCACACGGATCGAAGAGATCGCCCACTCGCTCACGTGCCCGGTGCTGTGGCACGAGGGATACGCGGTCGATGTCGACGAAATAGCCGAACATCCCGAATACCGGGGAGCGGCCGTGATCGACCTTGCCCGAGAAATTGCGCACGGCAGGCGGCTGACGCCTGCCGTCCTGGGGCTCGCACGGGGTGCATCCTTCGATCCGCAGGACGTCAAGAAGGTTTGGCACTACATCGCTCGATTCGGCGGCAGAGCGTAGAACTGGGCATTCGCGTACAGCTGCACGTCGACGACCGCTGGTCCCGGGACCGCACATCGGTCCGAAGGTCGCGGTGAGGAAAGAGTGATTGATACGCAACATCGGGCATGAACTCCCGAAACAACTGCATCCGAAGATAGAAGTCGACCTTGATCCTCGGTCGAAGGGATGCATGAATCGATGGGCGCTCAACTCACCACCACCAGTGTCGACACACTCTGCGCATACTGCGGGGTGGGCTGTGGTCTTGTCCTCGACATCATCACCGATCCCGAGACGGGTCGTCGGAAGGCTGCGAAGTCTTCCGGTCTGAAGACACATCCCACCAACTTCGGGCGTCTGTGCACCAAAGGCACCACGACCGCAGACATGCTCGCCGGCCCGGGGCGCATGGAATCTGCATATCGCCGTCCGCGCCGAGGTGATGCGATCGAAGCGGCGGACATGGCCGCAGTCATCACTGACACCGCCCAGCGCCTGCGGGCAATAATCGACGAGCACGGTCCCGACGCGTTTGCGTTGTACGTGTCCGGGCAGATGTCACTCGAAGCTCAGTACCTGTCGAACAAACTGGCCAAGGGCTTCATCGGGACCAATCAGATCGAATCGAATTCCCGTTTGTGCATGGCGAGTGCCGGCACCGGCTACAAGCAGTCACTCGGGGCCGACGGACCGCCCGGTTCCTATCAGGACTTCGAACACGCCGACGTGTTCTTCGTGACCGGCGCGAACATGGCGGACTGCCATCCGATCCTTTTTCTGCGGGTGCAGGAGCGGATCAAGGCAGGCGCGAAGTTGATCGTCGTCGATCCTCGACGCACCGCCACCGCCGACAAGGCGAACTTGTTCCTGCAGATCGCTCCCGGCACCGATCTCGCGCTACTCAACGGACTACTCCACCTGCTCGTCGTGAACGGCCACACCGATCCGGACTTCATCGCCGACTTCACCGAAGGCTGGGAGGTCATGCCCAGTTTCCTCGCGGAGTACACGCCTGCGAAGGTCAGCGAGATCACCGGTATCCCCGAGGCCGACATCCGCACTGCAGCGCAGTGGATCGGTGAGGCTGCAAACTGGATGAGCTGTTGGACAATGGGTTTGAACCAGAGCACCCACGGCACGTGGAACACCAACGCCATCTGCAACCTTCACCTTGCGACCGGTGCGATCTGCAAGCCCGGCAGCGGTCCGTTCTCGTTGACCGGTCAGCCGAACGCCATGGGTGGGCGCGAAATGGGCTACATGGGGCCAGGTTTGCCAGGTCAGCGCGCCGTGATGGTCGACGCCGATCGCGAATTCGTCGAGGAGAGGTGGGGGATCCCGCAAGGCTCGCTGCGCACCGACATCGGCGGTGGCACCATCGACATGTTCTCCCGAATGGCGGCGGGCGACATCAAAGCGTGCTGGATCATCTGCACCAATCCCGTTGCGACGGTAGCCAACCGCAAGACCGTCATCGACGGCTTGGAGAAGGCCGACCTCGTCATCACCCAGGATGCTTTCCTGGTCACCGAGACCAACGAATACGCCGATGTTCTGCTGCCTGCTTCGCTGTGGACAGAGTCCGACGGAGTGATGATCAATTCCGAACGCAACCTGACGCTCTTTCAGCAGGCACTGGATCCGGTCGGGCAGGCGCTGCCTGATTGGCAGATCATCGCCCGGATCGCCTGCGAGATGGGGTACGCCGAAGCGTTCACCTACACCTGTGCCGAAGAGGTGTTCGAAGAGATCAAGCAGTTCTGGAATCCGAAGACCGGCTACGACTTACGCGGCGTCACCTACGAGCGCCTCCGCAAGACATCGATCCAGTGGCCATGCCCGCCAGATAGTGATCAGGACCGTCATCCCATCCGATACGTCAATGACGGTGTCAGTCAAAGACTCCTGATCCGCGAGGACGGCAGCACTCCGAGGCTCGCATTTCCCACCGCCACTGGCCGTGCGATGTTCTTCGCACGGCCGCACATGCTTCCCGCCGAAATGCCCGACGACGACTACCCCTTCCTGCTCAACACCGGTCGTCTCGCGCACCAGTGGCACACCATGACCAAGACCGGCAAGGTGGCCAAGTTGAACAAGCTCAACCCAGGTCCCTTCGTCGAGATCCATCCCGACGACGCCGCCAGGCTCGGTATCGTCGACCAGGATGCGATCGAGGTTGCCTCACGCCGCGGTCGCGCTGTGCTTCCGGCTGTTGTCACCGACCGAGTGCGTCCGGGGAACTGCTTTGCCCCATTTCACTGGAACGACGCCTTCGGTGAATATCTGTCCATCAACGCCGTCACCAACGACGCCATCGACCCGGCCTCGCAGCAACCGGAGTTCAAAGCCTGCGCTGTCACTATGACGAAGGTCGCCGTGAACACACCTGAAACGGTGCTCGCCGAGGCGGCGCTGGTGGCTCCCGCGCCAGCTGATCGGGCTTTGTCACGAACCGATGTCCTCGCGGGCGTTCTCGGTCAAACAGGAACACCTGCAGTGGTATTCGATCCGCTCCAACAGAGCTACCTGGCCGGCCTTCTCGCCGCGTTGCGTGCGGACGCCGATCGCACTGCCGGGGTACCTACCTTGCCGTCGACGGCACCCTTCGATGCCGAAAAGCGGATGTGGGTCGACGGTGTTCTGGCCGGCCTGTACTCGCGGATCTCACTTCCTGACACCGACGGGCCTGCGTTGTCATCGAGTCCGAGTATTGGATCCGAGCGCGCGCCGATCGTGGTGCTCTGGGCATCGCAGACCGGAAACGCGGAAGAATTCGCTGCTGAGTGCGCCACTCGTCTCGGGGGAATCGGCTTACCCGTGGTGATGCACGCGATGGACGAGTTCCCGACCGCCGACCTGGCAGCTACCAGAGAGGTCCTGCTGATCACCAGTACCTCCGGTGACGGCGAATCCCCGGACAACGGCAGCGGTTTCTGGGATGCGTTGTCTGCTGACACGGCGCCCCGCATGTCCGAGACACGTTATGCAGTCATCGCTTTCGGCGACTCGAACTATGCCGACTTCTGTGGACACGGACGAAAGCTCGACGCCCGCCTTGCCGAACTGGGAGCCAGTCGTATCGTCGATCGCGCCGACTGCGAGCCCGATTTCGAGGACACCGCTGCTGGATGGCTGGAGGCGGTCACGGCTGAGCTTCGGAGCTCGGTGGCCGGCGAGACGACCGACGTCCTCGTTGCAAAGAAGAATTCTGGGACAACCGTTGCAGCCGCGCCGATTTCACCGGCGATGTCGCCGCCGCTGCGATACAACAAGAAGGCGCCACTGACCACAGCCTTGACGCGCAATGTCGTGCTCAACCGTCCGGGTTCTTCCAAAGACGTGCGGCAGTTGGGCTTTCACCTTCCAGGTGACACGGTCAGTTACGAAGCCGGCGACGCTCTCGGAGTCTGGCCCCGAAACAGCTCTCCGTTTGTCGACGAGTGGCTCACCCTTACTGGCCTCGACGGTGACGAGACCGTCGAACTGGGGCAGTACGGGGAAATGACGCTGCGTACCGCGCTCACCGAGCGCCTGGAGATCACTCGAATCTCGACCGACATGATTCGATTCGTGCATCAACGAACCCGCGATTCGGACCTGGCCGAGTTGTTGAAGCCGGAGAATGTCTCCACGTTCAAAGACTGGTCGTGGGGACGACAGTCCGTCGACATTCTCGCGCAGTCGCCCGTTCGTGCCTCGACAGACGAATGGCTCTCGCTGCTCAAACCGATTCAGCCGCGGCTGTATTCGATATCTTCCAGTCCGAAGGAGAACCCACGCGAAGTGCAGTTGACGGTGTCCGCGGTGCGATACAACGTTGCGGGTGTCCCACGGCGTGGAGTGTGCTCGACTTACCTCGCCGACCACGCTCACGATGACGACATCGGTATCTACGTGCAGAAGTCGACCCACTTCCGGCCACCTTCCGATCCCGAGACCCCGATGATCATGGTCGGTCCGGGGACCGGCATTGCACCGTTCCGTGCCTTCCTGCATGAGCGGCGGGCATTGGGGCACACGGGCCCGAACTGGCTGTTCTTCGGAGAACAGCACGCCGCGACCGACTTCTACTACCGCGAGGAAATCGAAGAATTGCGGAAAGACGGCTTCCTCACCGAACTCGACCTCGCGTTTTCCCGGGATCAAGCCGACAAGGTCTACGTGCAGGACCGGATGCGTGAGCGGGGTGCGCTGCTGTGGGAGTGGCTGCAGAAGGGCGCACACTTCTACGTCTGCGGCGATGCCAACCGGATGGCCAAGGACGTCGACAACGCCCTCAACGGTGTAGTCGCGCAACACGGAAAACTGGCCCCTCGTAGTGCCGAGGCGTATGTGAAGGCTCTTTCGGCGGAGAAGCGCTACGTCCGAGACGTCTACTGACGTCGATCAGACGGCGCCCTTGAACCCGTGCTGACGCCAGGCCTCGTACGTCACCAGGGCGGCAGCGTTGGACAGGTTGAGGGACCGGCGTCCGGGAAGCATCGGGATACGCAGACGCTCGGTGATGTGTTCGTCCGCCAGCACTTCCTCGGACAATCCGGTGGGTTCGGGCCCGAACAGCAGGACATCCCCTGGTTGGTAGGCGATATCGGCATACGACGTGGTCGCGTGTGCGGTGAAGGCGAACACGCGAGCGGGGGTGACGGCTTTCCAGGCAGCGGCCAGGTCTTCGTGGACCGTGACAGTCGCCAGATCGTGGTAGTCCAAGCCTGCGCGCTTGAGCTTCGGCTCCGACAAGTCGAACCCGAGAGGGCCGACCAGGTGGAGTTCGCAACCGGTGCCTGCGACCATGCGGATCGCGTTTCCGGTGTTGGGTGGGATGCGGGGCTCGTGGAACATCACTCGGAACACTCGAGGAACTGTACCGGGCGACGTATCGGTGCCCACGTCCGTGAGAAGACCGGTAGGTAAGTGTGGGCGATTTGGTAACAAACCGGCCAGTCCGTGCGAATCTATTTCCGGCACTCTTCGCAGAACGGACATTTTGATGAACCCTCCCGCCGGTTGGAACCCCGACCCCTTCGACCCCACGATCGACCGTTACTGGGACGGTCAGCAGTGGACCGCGCAGACACGGCCCAAGGGCGTCGACGCACCCACTCAGGCTTTCGGCACTCCCACGCAGGTCTTCGGCGCACCCGGATCGGCGGCGCCGGACACTAACGCCGAGGAAGGCAAGACGCGGCGTAAGTGGCCGTGGATCGCCGGCGCGGCAGTCGTGGGGCTGGTTGCCATCGCCGCGGCGACGGGAGCGGGCAAGTCGGAAGAATCGACGACGCCTGCTGCGACCTCTTCGGCGACAGCTGCAGCGACGACAACCAAGAGCACTGTCCCGTCGACGACAAAGACCACAACGTCGTCCGCCCCGCCGACCACGACTACCGCGACGACGCTGCCGACCACGACAACCACCGTGGCAATCGTGCCGCTGGTGCCTCAGGTTCCGGAGACCACGACAACGCCGTACGTTCCGCCCGCTCCGGCGTACACGCCCCCGAAGACAACGGAACCCGCCTACGTTCCGCCGCCGGCCAAGGTGCCTGACGCGGGGGTGTATTACGCCAACTGTGCAGCCGTGCGAGCGGCCGGTGCTGCCCCGATCTACCGCGGCGATCCCGGCTATTCGTCCAAGCTTGATCGTGACGGTGACGGCGTGGCCTGCGAGACCTAGGCGATCGAACCGGTGTCGGTGCGGCGGGGCAGTATGGACGGCATGCTCCCCGAAGAATCCGACGATGTCGTCGGCGAAGACTATTCAGACGCGCGGCTGGCCGGGCAGAAGTGGCGTCAGCGCACTTTCACCAACTGCAATTTCCGAGATGCCGACCTCACCGGACTCACGACGGAGTCGGTGGTGTTCACGGATTGTGATTTCACCGGCACCGATCTGGGGGAGTCCGTGCACACGGGAACTGCGTTCCGCTCGTGCAATTTTGCCCGGACCAGCCTGTGGCACAGCACGTTCCGAAACTGCAGTCTGCTCGGGTCGACGTTCGACGGTTGCCGCATCCGGCCGTTGACGCTCGACGAAGTCGACTTCTCGTTGACCTCACTCGGTGGGGCGGACCTGAGAAAGATCGACTTCACCTCATGCCGCTTCCGTGAAGCGAACCTGGTTCGGGCCGACATGCGGGGCGCGGTCCTGGCGTCGGCGGATCTGTCCGGTGCTCGCACGGGTGGACTCAAACTCGAAGGTGCAGACCTGCGCGGTGCGCGGATCGATCCGAGCCTGTGGACGTCCGCGTCCGTCGGAAACGCACAGATCGAGTTGATGCAGGCGGTGGCGTACGCGTCGGCTCACGGTCTTGTCGTCGACATGAAGTAGCAGCGCCTAGCTCTCCAAACGCTCCTCGAGGCGCACTGTCACCAGCTCGCCGGTCTCCTTGCCGATGGCTTTGCGAAGATCTGCTTTGACCGGCAGCTTGTGGTTGCCGTCTCCCAGCGCCATGAACGAACTCTGGAACGGATGTCCGTCGATCGTCCCGCGTACCTTGACCAGGCCGCGGGTGCCGAAGAACTCGGCGGACTCCGGCCAGATCACATAAGTCCACCCGCCCTTGGCGTCGCTCTTCTGCAGGGTGGCCGTGAATTCCTTGTCCAGCAACATGATGTCGGTCCTTTCGAACTCGTCCCAGTCGATCAGCGGATGAATTCCCGTGCGAGCAGATCCATCAACAGTCCGTCCTTCCACGCACCGTGGCGATCTCGCGAATACTCGCGCATCACCCCGACGTCCTTGAAGCCCACCGATCGGTAGCACGCGATGGCGACGGAGTTGTCGACTTCCGGGTCGATGACCAGACGGTGGAATGCGAGGTCGTCGATCAGGTGGGCACACAGCACCCGTATCGATTCGCGACCGAACCCTCGGCCGTGGAAGTCGGGATCGAGGAACAAGTCGAGCCCGGCGTGGCGGAAGTCGGGGTTGTCTTCCGCTTCGTACCACTGGATGAAGCCGATCAGTTGGTCGCCGTGGAAGATGCTGTAGTGCGTGGTGCCGGCTTCTGGCGCCGCAGGCCAGTCGTCGTCGGGATTTTGCCACCACTGCACGACGTCCGGGTGCAGGTGAATTGCCCGCAGACGGGCGTGATGATCGGGCGCGACGGGGGAGAGGAGCACCCTCCGGCCGCGTAGTTCCGGAGCCGTTGTCACTCATCGACCCTAACCTGGAACAATGGTCGCCGTGACTGCAACGATCCTCGACGGCAAAGCTACCCGCGACGAAATCTTCGAAGACCTGAAGGTGCGGGTGAGCGCTCTGAAGGCAGAGGGCATCACACCCGGCTTGGGCACCATCCTGGTGGGCGACGACCCCGGATCCGCGGCGTACGTGCGCGGCAAGCACAACGACTGCGCCAAGGTCGGCATCAATTCTTTGCGACGCGACCTGCCTGCCGACATCACGCAGGAGCAGCTCAACGCGACGATCGACGAGCTCAATGCCAATCCCGAGTGCACCGGCTACATCGTGCAGTTGCCGCTTCCCAAGCACCTTGACGAGAACGCAGCCCTCGAGCGCATCGACCCCGACAAGGACGCCGACGGCTTGCACCCGGTCAACCTCGGTCGACTGGTGTTGGGCAAGGAAGCCCCGCTGCCGTGCACCCCGCGTGGAATCCTGCATCTCCTGCGCCGCTACGAGGTCCCTATTGCAGGCGCACACGTGGTGGTAGTCGGACGAGGCGTCACAGTCGGTCGCCCGATCGGATTGCTGCTGACGCGTCGTAGCGAGAACGCGACGGTCACGCTCTGCCACACCGGTACCCGCGATCTCGCGGCCGAGGTTCGCCGCGCCGACATCATCGTCGCTGCCGCAGGCGTTCCCGGCCTCATCACCGCAGACATGGTCAAGCCCGGGGCAGCGGTCCTCGACGTCGGCGTCAGTCGCACCGACGACGGCCTGCGCGGCGACGTCGCAGCCGACGTCAGCGAGGTCGCCGGCTTCGTCTCACCCAACCCCGGTGGTGTCGGACCGCTGACCCGCGCGTTCCTGATCACCAACGTGGTCGAGCGCGCCGAGCGGGTTCTGGCCGGAGTCTGAGTCCGATGTCCTCACTGGTCGGCCTCGCGAAGAAGAATCTGCCCATGCTCGCGGTCCTCGCCGTGATCGCGGCGGCCGTGGTTCTCGTGCTGGCCGACCGGTGGCGCCGCGGCGCCCTCGTCTTCGGTGTTGCCGTCATCATCGGAGCTGCCGCTCGGTGGTTCGTTCCCGAGAACCGTGTGGGGTTGCTCGCGGTGCGTGGAAGGGTCTTCGACACTGCGGCGATGGGCGTTATGGGTGTGCTGATCGCGACGCTCGCCCTGACCATCGATCCGCTCGGTACCGACTGAGAAGGTCAGTTCCCGTAGAACGAGCGGATGTTGATGTCGCTCAAGGGGATCCACTCCGGTGACTGAGTGGATGCCGACTTCTTTCCGGCCTTGTCCGGTGCACTTCGCAGCGTCACTGCGAGGACCGGTTCCTCGTCGATTCGCCCGGCCAGGGCGTAGATTGCGGCGAGATGGTGAACGCACGGCGAGCGTCGGCCTGAGCAGTCGCAGCTGGCAGTACACTCCGAAAGATCAACGGCTACTGCGATATTTCGAGCCTGCAGTTCGGTGACGACGCTGTCCGGTAGTTCGCCGGTGGAGACGGATCTGTTGGCCTTGCCAGCCGAGCGGAGAAGGCTCTTCACTGCAGCGATTTCGGATTTGGTCCACAGTGGGACACCAATCGTCACCGACGAGGTTTTTGCTTTGGTGCTCACCTCGGCGACGACGGTCCCCGATGAGACCGCGGTGAATTCCACCGACCCGTTGCGTGCGAGGGTTCGAGCTGTCGGCAGGGACGGGTTCGGACCGGATGCCGCTGTCCGCTCCACTGTGCGCAGCCACGCCCGACCCCAAGCGGTGACGCCGAATTCGTTGGCCATCAGATGATCACCGCGCCGTCGAGTTCGAGAAGTTCACGCAGTTCGGTGTCGGGAAGATCTGCCAGGGCGGCCTCGACGTTCCCGGAGACAGCATCGGCCACAGCTCGTTTGGACTCGTGCATCGCTGCGATGTGATCCTCCACGGTACCGCCCGTCACCAAGGTGTGGACGTTGACGGTGCGTTTCTGGCCGATGCGGTGTGCCCGGTCGGTTGCTTGATCCTCGACGGCTGGGTTCCACCACCGGTCGAAGTGCACGACATGACTTGCGCGCGTGAGGTTGAGGCCGAAGCCGGCGGCGCGCAAGCTCAGAATCAGAACCGGTGGTGAATCCGTCTCGTTCTGGAACGCGTCGACCATCGCGTCTCGTTTGTCGGTGCTCAGGCCGCCGTGGAGGAAAGGCACGGCACCGATACCCAGTTCGGCTCCCAGGTGTCGCGAGAGCATCTCGCCCATCGTCCGGTACTGCGTGAATATCAGCGCGTGATCGCCGTCGTCGACGATCTCGGCGATCATTTCCGTTGCGCGGTCGAGCTTTCCGGATCTTCCGTAGAGGTCGTCCGTATCGCCGGTGACCTGCGCCGGGTGATTGCATACCTGCTTGAGAGTGGTCAGAAGCGCAAGGATGTTGCCACGCCGGGCAATTCCCGTGCCCAATCCGGAGTCGAAAGCATCGGCAACTGCCGACCGGTAGATGCGCGCCTGTTCAGACGTCAGAGTGCACGAGACCGTGGAGAACTGCTTGGGCGGAAGATCCTTGGCCACTGTGTCTTTGGTTCTGCGCAGAATGAAGGGATCGATGACCGCGGCAAGCCTGGTCGCCGCGGTGGCCGATCGACCGGATTCGATCGGTACGGCAAAGCGTTGACGAAACCGTGCGCGAGTTCCGAGGACGTCGGGATTGGCGACGCGAAAGAGCGACCACAATTCTTCGAGACGGTTCTCCACCGGCGTGCCGGTCATCGCTACCTTGACGTCCGCCGACAACTGCATTGCTGCTTTCGCGGCGAGGGAAGCGGGGTTCTTGATCTGTTGCGCCTCGTCGAAGACCACTGAACTCCAATGGACCGGGGCCAATTGGGCTGCGTCGGAACGCAAGACGCTGTAGCTGGTCAGAACCGTAGTGCCGGCGGGGATACGAGTGGGAAGTGCACGGGCGGCCCCGTGATGAACGCGCAGTGGCAGATGCGGAGCGAATCGCTCGATCTCGCGGCGCCAGTTTCCTATCACCGAGGTGGGACACACAACCAGATGCGGACCGTCGCCGGCGCGGATCGCGATCATCGAAATCGCTTGCAGTGTCTTACCCAAACCCATCTCGTCGGCCAAGATCCCACCACCCGAACCCGACAGAGCCGTCAGCCAGGCAACTCCCTGCATTTGATACGGGCGAAGAGTCGCCTGAATCTTTGCTCGGCGAAGGCTGTCCACGGCTGTACGCGCATCCGTGAACAACCGCACCGTGGACTCGGCGCTTCGGATCTTCGTGTCGTCGCGCTCGATAGCGGCATGCGCTGCGGTCGGAATGTCATGTGCGCCGGTGTCGATGACGCGCTTCCACGCGAGCAGCGACGATCCGAGGTCGCCGCGACCAGCATCGAGGTTGTGGAACGCGTCGATCGCGGTGGTGAGGTCGAGCAGTTGCGCTCCGACGTCGGTTGCTGTGATCGACTCGTCGACCGGGATCGCAAGCCTGCACACGCCCGGCGACCCGGTCGGCATCCCCAGTGCCGACAGCCGCGCTGCCGGGTCTGCGTCACCCCAGAACGCGAAGGACATGTGCTCGGGAATGTACGTAGCCTGCAGGCGCGTCGAGCATGGCTGATTCACGTTCGCCGATGCTAGCCGCGCCGGCTCACGTTCGCCAATGAGAATGTCGGGAAAACCCGCAGATCAGCTGTGGTTTTCCCGACATTGACGAATCCTGAAAACGTGGCTCTGTGCCGAATCAGCGAGCCGTACGTGCGAACTCCATCGTTCGGCGAAGCAGTCCGGCGACGGCGTCCGCCTCCGTCAGGAAGCCGTCGTGGCCGTCCTTGGACTTGAGAATCTCGAGGCCGCTGCACGTGGAAATTCCGTCGGCGATCTCCTCCTGCAAGCGAAGGGGATACAGCCGATCCGAGTCGACGCCGCCCACCACGACCGGTGCCGTGATCGATGCCAACGCCGCCGCAACACCGCCGCGTCCACGACCGATGTCGTGCCGGTTCATGGCCTCGGTCAGGAGGACGTACGTGCTCGGGTCGAAGCGGTCGACCAGCTTGTCTGCCTGATGTTCCAGGTAACTCTGTACGGCGTATCGTCCACCGTTCCAAGGATTTTCGTCGTTCTGAGCGGAGTTCTCGAAGCGCGCGTCCAGTTCGGACTCGGTGCGGTACGTCAGGTGCGCGATGCGACGGGCGATGCCGAGTCCGGTGCGAGGTGCCCGCCCCGTTCCGTGGTAGTCACCGCCCTGCCAATCCGGATCGGAGACGATGGCAGCGATCTGCGTCGTCTGGGTGCCGATCTGATCTGCAGTGGCCCGTGAACCGGTTGCGAGAACCAACGCGGAGCGAATGCCGTCCGGGTAGGTAACTGCCCATTCGAGGGTGCGCATGCCCCCCATGGATCCGCCGACTACCGAGGCCAACTGGTCGATCCCGAGGAGATCGACGAGCTTCTTCTCCGCCGCGATCTGATCCCGGATGGAGATCTCCGGGAACCTGCTGCCCCACGGCTTGCCGTCGTCGGCCGGCGAACTGGGACCGGTCGTGCCGCGACAACCACCGAGGACATTGGTTGCGATGACGCACCATTCGCCGGTGTCGATCGGTTCGCCGGGGCCGACCATCCCGTTCCACCAGCCGGGGGAGGGCTGATTCGCGGAGATCGGTCCGGTGACGTGTGAGTCTCCGGTCAGTGCGTGCTCGACGAGTACGACGTTGTCGCGGTTCGGGGAAAGCTCACCCCACCGCTGAACGGCGAGCGAAACCGATGGGAGCACCGCGCCGCTCTCGAGTTCCAAGGCACCGATGTCGACGAACCCCACCTGGCCGTCGGGTGGGGGCAGGAGGTCGATCCTGGGCTCCAATTCGTTCACGGTCACGAGTTTGCCACCGCTGCCAGGCCGACGGTGAGATCGGCGAGGATGTCGTCGATTCCTTCGATGCCGACCGCGAGGCGGACGAGCCCGGGTGTGACACCGGAGGCGAGCTGCTCTTCGGGGGTGAGCTGCGAGTGTGTCGTCGACGCGGGGTGGATGACGAGTGAGCGAACGTCACCGATGTTGGCGACGTGGCTGTGCAGCGTCAGGGCGTTGACGAATGTCTTGCCCGCATCGATACCGCCGGGCAGCTCGAAGGTGACGATGGCGCCGGTTCCCTTGGGCGTCAGCTGCTTTCCACGTTCGAACCATGGCGAGGAGGGAAGTCCCGCGTAGGAAACGGAGGCCACCTCGACGTGACCGTCGAGGAATTCGGCGACCTTCTGTGCATTGGATACGTGGCGCTCGATGCGCAGGCTCAAGGTTTCGATACCCTGCGCGATGAGGAACGCGTTGAACGGCGCCACGGCGGAACCGAGATCGCGCAGCAGTTGGACGCGGGCCTTGAGTGCGAACGCCGGCGCGCCGAGGTCCGCGAAGGTGACGCCGTGGTAGCTGGGATCAGGCGTCGTGAAGTTCGTGTGGCGACCCTGCGTCCAGTCGAAAGTGCCACCGTCGACGATGACGCCGGCGATCGCGGTGCCGTGTCCACCAAGGTATTTGGTGGCGGAGTGAACGACGATGTCGGCGCCGTGTTCGAGTGGGCGAAGCAGGTACGGCGTCGCGACTGTGTTGTCCACGATCAACGGAAGACCGTTCTCGTGGGCCAGTGACGAGATACCGGGTAGGTCGAGGATGTGGTTCTTCGGATTGGCGATCGTTTCGCCGTAGAACGCCTTCGTGTTCGGGCGAATGGCTTCGCGCCACTGCTCGAGATTGTCGGGATCCTCGACGAACGTGACTTCGATGCCCAGCTTACGAAGGGTGTAATGCAGGAGGTTGTACGTGCCGCCGTACAGGTACGGGCTGGAGACGATGTGGTCGCCGGCCTCGGCGATGTTGAGGATCGCGATGGTCTCGGCGGCCTGACCCGAGGAGAGGAGGAGTGCGGCGACTCCGCCTTCGAGGGCAGCGATGCGCTGCTCGACGGCGTCTTGTGTGGGATTCATGATCCGCGTGTAGATGTTGCCCGGCTCGGCGAGGCCGAACAGTGCAGCAGCGTGATCGGTGCTGTCGAAGACGTAGCTGGTGGTCTGGTAGATCGGCAGAGCGCGCGCATTTGTGGCGGTGTCCGCTGTTTGTCCGGCGTGGACCTGCTTGGTCTCGAACGACCAGTTGGCGGTCGGATCCGAAGTTGCTGCGGCGTCGGCTGTGTTGTCGGTCATGATCTGTTCACTCCAGTGGTCTGACGGATAGATGTCGGACGGGGGCGAATGATCGCCGCCCCGTGCTGGGGTCTATCTACAAGTGCGACACATACTGAAATACCTCCGTGGGGCTCGGCCCGGTCTGGGGTCCGTCCCTGTCGGACCCGCGCTTGTCACCCGAATTGCGGTGGAACTGCGCGAGCAGATCCACGTCGGGAAACCTGGTCATCACCCGGGGCACCCCACCGCGGTTGGAGGGTTGCCGTCCAGCGAGCCGGGGCTTGACGCTGGCACTCATGACCAAGTCGGATTCTACCGGGAAGTGAGCGCAGTCCTGACACGGGGCGAAATGTGAGCCGCAACCGCACGCGAGGCAGGGCGACGCAGCCCACTAGCAGGCAAAAGTTACTCGCGAGTAGAGACCGATGAGTGGACCTGCCGGTTGCGGCCTCACGGGTTAGCAGTACGCTTGTCTTGTTTGGGACTCATCTCCCGAGATCAGTCCACACCGTCTAGGTTTGATAATCGAACCGTTCGCGGACCCACTCACAAAGTGTGACCGCAACCGTGTAACCAGGGAAACTTCCTAGGAGGACGCGAAGCACCCATGTCCAAAATCAAGGTTGAGGGCACCGTCGTCGAACTCGACGGCGATGAGATGACGCGCATTATCTGGCAGTTCATCAAAGACAAGTTGATCCATCCGTATCTCGATGTGAACCTCGAGTACTACGACCTCGGTATCGAGTACCGCGACGAGACCGACGACCAGGTCACCATCGACGCAGCGCACGCGATCCAGAAGCACGGCGTCGGCGTCAAATGCGCCACGATCACGCCGGACGAGGCACGTGTCGAGGAATTCGGTCTCAAGAAGATGTGGCGTTCCCCGAACGGAACGATCCGCAACATTCTCGGCGGCACGATCTTCCGCGCACCGATCATCATCTCCAACGTTCCGCGACTCGTTCCGGGCTGGACCAAGCCGATCATCATCGGCCGTCACGCATTCGGCGACCAGTACCGCGCCACAGACTTCAAGGTCCCCGGCCCCGGCAAGGTGATGATCACCTACACGCCTGAGGACGGCAGCGCACCGATCGAGCACGAACTGGTCAACTTCCCCGAAGAGGGCGGCGTCGTCCAGGGGCAGTACAACTTCACCACGTCCATCCGTGACTTCGCTCGCGCGTCGCTCACCTACGGACTGCAGCAGAACTACCCGGTGTACCTGTCCACCAAGAACACCATTCTCAAGGCGTACGACGGTGCCTTCAAGGACATCTTCCAGCACGTCTACGAGACCGAGTTCAAGGCTGAGTTCGATGCTGCAGGTCTGACCTACGAGCACCGCCTCATCGACGACATGGTCGCTTCCGCACTCAAGTGGGAGGGCGGATACGTCTGGGCATGCAAGAACTACGACGGCGACGTCCAGTCCGACACCGTGGCCCAGGGCTTCGGTTCGCTCGGCCTCATGACGTCGGTTCTGCTGACACCGGACGGAAAGACCTGTGAGGCAGAGGCTGCTCACGGCACCGTGACGCGTCACTACCGTCAGCACCAGCAGGGCAAGCCCACCTCGACCAACCCGATCGCGTCCATCTTCGCGTGGACCCGCGGGCTCGAGCATCGTGGCAAGCTCGACAGCACCCCTGAGGTCATCGGCTTCGCGCAGGCGCTCGAAGACGTTGTCATCAAGACCGTCGAAAGCGGCCAGATGACCAAGGACCTCTCGATGCTGGTCGGCGGCGATCAGGGCTACCTGACCACCGAGGAGTTCCTCGGCGCGCTCGACGTGAACCTGCAGAAGGCCATGGCCGCGAAGTAGATTCACCGCTTCACCTGTCAAATGGGACGTCTGGGAAACCGGGCGTCCCATTTGTGTTCGCGGTCTCAAGTGAGTGAACTCACCCGCTCTCACTTGGAAGTTCAACCAGGTGTGAGACCACAATTGATCAGTGACTTCGTCTACCCTCTCCCTTTCTGACACCTCGACACCCGGGGTTCGTTCCGCCAGAGGTCCGGCGATGCTCGCTCTTGCCCTCGGCGGTTTCGGTATCGGCACCACCGAGTTCGTCGCCATGGGATTGCTCCCGGAAATGGCAACCGGGCTCGGTGTCTCGGAACCCATCGCGGGCCACGTGATCTCGGCATACGCGCTCGGGGTTGTCGTCGGTGCTCCACTGATCGCTGCACTCACCGCACGGGTTCCGCGCCGCACCCTGTTGATCGCACTCATGGTCGCGTTCACCGTCGGCAATGCCGCTTCGGTTTTCGCGCCCTCGTACACGACGCTGATGATGGCCCGCTTCGTCGCCGGATTGCCGCACGGCGCCTACTTCGGAGTCGCCGCACTGGTCGCAGCTCACCTGGCCGAACCGGGAAAACGCGCGAAGGCCGTCGCGATGGTGATGATGGGTCTTTCCGTGGCCAACGTGATCGGTGTGCCGGTCGCGGCCTGGATCGGCCAGGCACTCGGCTGGCGCAGCGCCTTCGCCTTGGTTGCGGTGATCGGAGTGGCAACGGTTGCTTCGCTTTTCGTCTGGATTCCGCGGTTGGACGGTATGCCGGTGACGAATCCGATCACCGAACTCGGGGCACTGGGCCGCGTTCAGGTGTGGATGACCTTGATCGTGGGCATGGTCGGATTCGGCGGGATGTTTGCCGTCTACACCTACATCAGTACGACTCTCACCGACGTGTCCGGGCTTGGCGCTTCGTTCATTCCCCTCGCACTCATGCTGTACGGACTGGGCATGGTGGCCGGCAACTTCGTCGGTGGATACCTCGCGGATCGCGCACTGATGAAGGGCTTGTTCCTGTCGATGGGATCCCTCGTTGTGATCCTCGCGGTCTTCGTGATCGCCGTGCGCAATCCGTACACGGCACTGATCTTCGTCTTCCTCATCGGGCTCGCCGGGTCGTCGATGGTGCCTGGCCTCCAGACACGGTTGATGGATGTCGCCGAGGATGCTCAGACCTTGGCCGCGTCTCTCAATCACGCCGCACTCAACATCGCCAACGCCTTCGGAGCGTGGATCGGCGGCGTCGTCATCGCAGCCGGTTACGGGTACACCGCGCCGGCAGCGGTGGGGTCGTTGCTGGCCGTCGCGGGTCTCGTCGTGCTGGCGGTAGCGGTGATTCTGCAGCGTAGGGCCGCGCGCTGACCTGGGCGCCCATCCGCGTCGGTGGAATCGGCTACGGTGCTTGCCGTGCCACAAACTGCTGACTCCCACATTCTCGCGCCCCACACCATCACGTCCGTGAACGTCAACGGCGTTCGAGCAGCTGCCCGCAAGGGCATGCTCGACTGGCTGGAGAAGACGTCGGCGGATTTCATCTGCCTTCAGGAAACGCGTGCGTCGGACGATCAGCTTCGCGAGACTCTCGAACCAGCGCTCGGCAACGGATGGTTCCTCGTCTCCGCCGAGCCGTCCGCGAAGGGACGCAACGGAGTCGCGGTGCTCTCACGCACGGAACCTGACGCGGTGCGGATCGGTCACGGGGACGACGAGTTTCTCGACGCCGGTCGATACATCGAAGCCGACTTCGCGGATCTGACCGTCGCGAGCCTGTACCTGCCCTCCGGTGAGGCGCTCACGCCGAAGCAGGAGGAGAAGGAGCGGTTCATGGCGTCCTTCGCAGTTCACCTCGCTACCACCGCTGCGGCGGCCGAGGCTGCCGATCGTCACGTGGTGGTCAGCGGCGATTGGAACATCGCGCACACCGAACTCGACCTCAAGAACTGGAAGACCAACAAGAAGTCCTCGGGATTCCTCCCCGAGGAGCGCGCCTGGATGGATCTGCTGTTCGCCGAAGATTCCGCGTGGGTGGACGTCTTCCGCACCCTCCATCCGGGTGTCGACGGCCCGTACTCGTGGTGGTCGTACCGCGGAAAGGCATTCGACAACGATTCGGGTTGGCGTATCGATTACCAGGTTGCCACTCGCGGATACGCCGAGCGGGCCAAGGTCGCGCTCGTGGAACGCGCTGAGTCCTACGACCTCCGTTGGTCGGATCATGCGCCTGTCACCGTCTCGTACCGATAGAGACGCGTATGTCTGAAGGTCTGAAAATGCCGAGCGCAAAGACGCGCAACGCCATCATCACCGTCGTGGTGGCGGTGGTTGCGCTCGTACTGGCGGTCACCCTTTCTTCACGTGACTCCGACAGTTCGGCGTCGTCGGGTACGAAGTCCTCGAGCGTTCAGTCCTCGAGTGGTCAAGCCAAGCCGGGTGCTACCACCAAGGCTGCGCCGTCGAGTTCCGTGCCCTCGAGCTCCGCTGTCAAGACAACGCAGCAGACGAACAGCGATGCGCCGGCGCGAGTGCTCGCCACGCTGGTGGAGATCGACGCCGGACGGTGGCCGGATTCCGCCAATGCGCCGGGCACCAAGGGCGGCATCACCTTCCGCAACAGCGAAGGACGTCTACCCGCTGTCGGTGCCGGTGGCGGACGTGTCGTCTATCAGGAATGGGACGTGAACCCGAAGAAGAACGGCCAAGGACGCGACGCCGAGCGAATCGTCACCGGCAACGACGGTTCGGCGTGGTACACCCTCGATCACTACGACACGTTTGTGAGGATTCGCTGATGTCCGACTCGTCTACGGTCAGCGTGGCGCAGTGGCTGGATCCGTCTTCGGATGTGGCTTCGGTGGCCCTGCAGAGCGACCCGGCCGTTGCAGATGATCTTGCACGTCAACTCCGTGCCGAGAATTTTGTCGTTCGGGTGGTTCGCGGCGAGAACATGCGAACAACGGCGCAGGTCTTCGACGAGTTCGCGGCAGCCTTCCAGTTTCCGTCCCACTTCGGACGAAACAAAGACGCTTTCGACGATGTCATGCGCGATCTCGACGACGTCCTCGGACTCGGCGCCGGATATGTAGTTGTGGTCCGAGGCGCGGGTTCTCTACTGTCCGAGCAACAGGATCAGTTGGAGTGGTTCTGCGAAACGATGGACTTCTACGCCGAAGAATGGGAACCCGTCGTTTTCCGGACCGTCTACCAGTTCGGTGCGGAGGACCTCACCGCCCACGGTGAAGACCTCGTCGAACTCGACTACCCGGGCACCACGCCACTGCACTGATTTCCACTCGTGAAAAGATCGGAACCATGTCGACCCCTGCAGAACAGAAGCCCACCGCAAAGCCTCGCGTGCTTTCCGGAATCCAGCCGACGTCGGATTCTTTCCACCTCGGCAACTACCTGGGTGCGCTGCAGCAGTGGGTTCCGTTGCAGGACGATTTCGACGCTTTCTACTTCATTCCGGATCTTCACGCCATCACGGTGACGCAGGACCCGAAGGAATTGCGTCGTCGCACCAAGGTTGCGGTGGCTCAGCTCCTTGCGGTGGGGATCGATCCGGATCGGGCGACGCTGTTCGTGCAGAGTCAGGTTCCCGAGCACGCACAGTTGGCGTGGGTCCTGAACTGCATCACCGGTTTCGGTGAAGCCAGTCGTATGACGCAGTTCAAGGACAAGTCCGCCAAGCAAGGCAGCGACAACGCCAGTGTCGGCTTGTTCACGTATCCGGTTCTGATGGCCGCGGACATCCTTCTGTACCGCCCGCAGCGAGTCCCCGTGGGTGAGGATCAGCGTCAGCACCTCGAACTCGCACGCGATCTGGCCGGCCGGTTCAACACCCGCTACGGCAAGGCGTTCGTCGTTCCCGAGCCGCAGATCATCAAGGGCACGGCAAAGATCTACGACCTGCAGGATCCAACCGCGAAGATGAGCAAGTCCGCCGCCAGTGCGGCCGGACTGATCAATCTGCTCGACGATCCGAAGGTGTCGGCGAAGAAGATCAAGTCGGCCGTCACCGACAATGAGCGCGAGATTCGTTTCGACCCGCAGGCCAAGCCGGGCGTCAGCAACCTGCTCACCATTCAGTCGGCTCTCTCGGGAGTACCGATCGAGACTCTGGTGGCCGGTTACGAGGGCAAGGGGTACGGCGACCTCAAGACCGATACCGCTGACGTGCTGACCGAGTTCGTCACCCCACTCAAGGCGAAGGTCGACGGTTACCTCGCCGACGAGGCAGAGCTGGATCGCATCATCGCGGCCGGAGCGCACCGCGCCCGTGAGGTGTCTTCACGCACTCTCGCCGCTGTCTATGACAAGGTCGGATTCCTGGCACCGAAGGGCTGACTTACGCGAATTCGGACTCACGACGCCTGACCGAACATGAGGGGGACGGCAATGGCTGACACGGACGACGACGCACCGAGCTTCCTCGAGAAGCAACGGGCAGCGCGACCCTGGCTCGATCATCTGGTTCGCGCGGCCGGACGGTTTCAAGAGCAAAAAGGCGACTATTACGCTGCTGGTATCACGTACTTCAGCGTTCTCGCGTTGATTCCGATCATGATGGTCGCGTTTGCAGTGGCCGGTTTCGTATTGGCCGGGCATCCCGAGTACCTGGAGTCGATTCAGGAGCAGATCACCAAGAGCATTCCGGGCAGCTTGGGTGACACCATCAACACGCTGATCGATTCGGCCATCGACTCGCGCGCGAGCGTCGGAATCTTCGGCCTCCTGGGTGCTGCGTACGCGGGTCTCGGTTGGATGGCAAATGTTCGCGACGCGCTGACGGCGATGTGGGAGAGCAAGCGCGAGCCCAAGGGGTTCGTACGTACCAAACTTGGTGACGCAGGGGCCCTCGTCGGTCTGGCTCTCGCCATGGTCGTCTCACTGGGAATGTCGGCGCTGAGCAGTGGGCCGGTTGCGACTCAGATCGTGAAATGGCTCAACCTCGAGAACATCACCGGTGTCGGCGTGGGGCTCAGAGTTGTTTCACTGTTGCTCTCACTCCTGGCGACGTGGGCGGTGTTCCTGTGGGTTATCGCCCGGCTGCCGCGCGAGCCTGTCACGCTGCGTAGCGCTGCGCAGGCAGCGGTTATCGCCGCGATTGTGTTCGAGATCTTCAAGCAGGTGGGTGCGATCTACCTCGCTGCCGTCACCAACGGACCAGCGGGCGTGGCATTCGGTCCGATCATCGGTTTGCTCGTGTTCGTGTTCACGGCGTCACGGATGCTGCTGTTCTGCACGGCGTGGGCGGCGACGACCAAGGAAAGTATGGCCCTGGCGTTCGTTCCGCCGCCGGATCCCGCAGTGATCTCGCCGCGAATCGTTGTCAGTGACGGTGCTTCACCGTCTCGCGTGGCTGCGCTGATCGCCACGGGTGCGGTTGCCGGCCTGGGTCTTTCGGGCTTCATGCGTCGTCGGCCGCGCTAGCGCCTCCGACGGTTGAGGGCAACGGCTCCCGCCACCAGCGCGATCACCACTACTCCGCCGACCGCACCGATGAGTATGCGGTCAGTGGTGTCGGATTCGGCGTCGGTAGCGGTGGGTGCAGCCGAGATCGAGCCTGGTGCAGCGGCAGACGGTGTGCGAGTGACCTCGGGCGAGGCATCGTCGGTGGATCGGTCCGTCAACGAGCCGACGGTTGTGCTCGCGGGGAGTGCATATCCGTAGTCGAGTAGACGGGCAGCTTGTTCCCACGGACGGATCGGCTTGGCTTCGCCGCCCATCAATGTCACCAGTAGTTTCCGGCCGTTACGCTCCGCGCCACCCACATACGTGTGGCGGGCGTCGTCGGTGAAGCCGGTCTTGCCGCCCAATGCGCCGTCGTAGTTGTAGAGCAGCTGATTGTCGTTGGCGAGAGTGAATCCGGGGCGGTCCTGATCGTCGGGAATCGTCGGATCCTTGGGGAAGCCGGGAAATTCGACGGTCTCGGTATGGATCAGACCGGCAAACGTCGGATTCTGCAGGGCGGTATGGAAAATCACGGCCAGGTCGTACGGCGAGCTGCTCATCCCCGGGCCGTCGAGTCCGGATGGAGTTGCCGTGCGAGTGTCGAGGGCGCCGAGTTCGGCCGCGAGCGCGTTCATTTTCGACACGGCTGCAGCGTCACCGCCGAGTTGGCGGGCAAGAGCATGCGCGGCATCGTTTCCCGACGCCATGACCAGACCCTGCATCAGTTGCCGGTTGGTGTACTTGCCGCCCTTGCCGATGCCGACAGCGCTACCTTCAGCGTCCGCGTCTTCGGCAGTTGCGGTGATTTCGGTGTCGAGATCGAGTTCGTCGAGCGCGACAAGAGCCAAGAGCATCTTGATGGTGCTGGCCGGTCGGTAGCGACCGTGCGGATCTTTCGCGGCGAGGACCTCACCGGTTTCGGCGTCCGCGAGTACCCATCCGGATGCCGCGATATCCGCCGGGAGCGGGGGAGCGCCGTCAGGGAGTACAACACCGCACTCGCCGAGCTTGTCTCCACCGACAGGGCTTTCCGGAATCGGGACAGCAGTCGGGGCCGTAGATCCGGGCGCGGGTGCTTCGGAGAGATCGATCGCCGGTGCCGGGCTACTCGTGAAAGGGCAGCTGTCGGTGTTGGGTGTTGTGAACGGCGCTTCGGTGGTGGTGGGCGGCGGCGGGGCCGGTTGGGCGCCGGCCACTCCCGAGGTCTCTACGACACCGGTAAACGCAATGCTCCCTGAGAGCACTGTTCCGGCTACTGCCACTGCACACTTTCGACGCCACATCATCGATATACGAGGGTATGCGAACCTGAGGGAACGTCCGAATCGCGACGCAAGCAGAGGGATCGAAAACAGGCGATTCGGTTTGTACATCGGTCATAGTGGACGATCGCCGCCGATGAGTTCCACCACCACGCAGAGTCTGTAACAGTGGGGTAGTCGGCTACTCGAATGGCGCACACGCACTGACGACAGGGGATCGGTATGGGCAAGATCGTGGTGACAGAATTCGTGTCTTTGGACATGGTGATGGAAGCTCCCGGTGGCGAACCGGGTTATGCGCACACTGGATGGGTCTTTCCGTACCAGGAGGGCGATCAGATGAAGTTCAAACTCGACGAAACCCTCGCCGCGGACGTCCTTCTGCTCGGGCGGCGGACCTACGAGAGCTTCGCCGGTGCCTGGCCCGAGCGCGAGGACGACCAAGGCTTTGCGGACAAGATGAACGAGATGCCCAAGTACGTCGTCACGAGTTCGACCGAACCGCTCGAATGGAACAACTCGACGGCGCTCGACGGTCCCATCGAGGAATCTGTCCCGAAGCTCAAGGAGCAGATCGACGGCGAGATCCTGGTCGCGGGAAGTCGGACGCTCGTCCACGCGTTGTTGCTGGCCGGTCTGGTCGACGAGCTTCGTCTGATGGTCTTCCCGGTCATTCTCGGGTCCGGCGGGAGAGTGTTCCCCGAATCGGCCGACAAGATCGTCCTCGAGTTGAAGGACGATCGTCGGTACGAATCCGGAGTTCAGGTACTGACGTACCACCCCACGGTCACGTAGACCTCTCGAAAACATCTGTGGCCGAGCCTCTTCGAGAGTCTCGGCCACAGATGTCTTGCCGGCTAACTGTTTTCGGGAAAGCCGAGGTTGATGCCGCCGTGGCTGGGGTCGAGCCAGCGACTGGTGACGGCTTTACCTCGCGTGAAGAAATGAACACCTTCTGTCCCGTGAGCGTGGGTGTCACCGAAGAGGCTGTTCTTCCAGCCGCCGAAGCTGTAGTAGGCCATGGGAACCGGGATGGGGACGTTGATGCCGATCATGCCGACCTCCACCTCGTTCTGGAAGCGTCGGGCAGCGCCGCCGTCGTTGGTGAAGATGGCGGTGCCGTTTCCGTACGGGTTGTTGTTGATCAGTTCGAGGGCTTGGTCGTAGGTATCGACGCGCACGACGGAGAGAACAGGCCCGAAGATTTCGTCGGTGTAGATCGACATGTCGGTGGTGACGTGGTCGATGAGGGTGGGCCCAAGCCAGAAGCCGTCCGGTCCACCATCGGCCTGGACTGTGCGTCCGTCGACCACGATGGTGGCGCCGTCCTTCTCGCCTGCATCGACGTATGAGGCGACCTTGTCGCGGTGGGCCTTGGTGACGAGCGGACCCATGTCGGAGTTCTTTGTGCCGTCACCGGTGACGAGGGGAGTGGTGCGTTCGACGATCTTGGCGACAAGTTCGTCGGCGATGTCGCCGACTGCGACCAGAGCGGAGATCGCCATGCATCGTTCACCCGCGGAGCCGAATCCCGCGTTGACCATTGCGTCGGCGGCGAGGTCGAGGTCGGCGTCCGGCAGAACGATGGCGTGGTTCTTGGCGCCGCCGAGTGCTTGCACGCGTTTGCCGTTGGCGGTGCCGGTGGCATAGACGTACTGGGCGATGGGGGTGGATCCGACAAACGAAATCGCTTTGACTGCTTTGTTTTCCAGAAGTTCGTCGACGGCGAGCTTGTCACCTTGGAGGACGTTGAAGACGCCGGGGGGCAGACCGGCTTCGGCCCAGAGTTCGGCGAGCCAGATCGCCGCGGTGGGGTCCTTCTCCGAGGGCTTGAGAATCACGGTGTTCCCGGCGGCAATGGCGACCGGGAAGAACCACATGGGGACCATCGCGGGAAAGTTGAAGGGCGAGATGATGCCGACGGGGCCGAGGGGTTGGCGGATGGAGTAGACGTCGACCTTGGTCGATGCATTCTCGGTGTATCCGCCCTTGAGGAGATGCGGTATTCCGCAAGCGAATTCGACAACTTCCTGCCCGCGGCTGATTTCGCCGAGGGCGTCGGAGAGAACCTTGCCGTGCTCGGCTGTGATGATCTCGGCGAGTTCACCTTTGCGAGCGTTGAGGAGTTCGCGGAAGCTGAACAGTACCTGTGTGCGCCGGGCCAGTGAGGTGTCACGCCAGGCGGGGAAGGCCGCCGCAGCCGCGTCGATGACAGCGCGGGCGTCCTCGAGGTTCGCCAGGGCCAGTCGGCCGGTGATCTGTCCGGTGGCGGGGTTGGTGACGGTGGCGGTGTCCTCGGACGTTCCGGCGAACGGCTTGCCGTCCAGCCAGTGCGCGATGACACGAGTATCAGTGCTGGTCATGGTATTTCCTAGTGGTCTGGTGACTCAGGAGTTCGGGGAGGTGTACTTGGCGACGTAGTCGTTCATCGTCTCGCGCTGGTACCGGGAAACCTCGTGCGCGTTTTCGTTCTCGGCGAAGACGCTCGACACCATCACGGCGTTCTCACGTTCGTAGAAGCCGAGTTTGCCGAGACCGCCGAAGAATTCGTCCCAGTTGACGTCTCCGTCACCGATTTTGAGATGCTGATGCACTCGAACGGCATTGCCTGGCGGGTTGGTGATGTAGCGCAGTCCGTGGGAACGGTGATGATCCATGGTGTCCGCCACGTGAACGAGTCGGACCATGTCGCCGGCGGCCTCCATGATGGCGGGAAGGTCCCCACCCATGTGGAATTGGTGGCACGCCACGATCACCATGCCGAGGTTCTTGGAGTTCACACCACGGATCGTGCGGATCGCGGCTAGTCCGTCTTCGACAAAATCGTCCGGGTGGGGGTCGATCAGGACGTCGATTCCCTCGCGTTCGATGATCGGAACCAGTTCCTCCATCGAACGATAGAACGCACGCTCGGACTCTTCGGCCTTTTCGGGGCGGCCGGAGAATTCGGTGTTCATGACGTTGACACCGAGATCGACCGTGATCTGGATGGCCCGCTTCCAGTAGCGCACGGCTGCTTCGCGAGCGTCCTCGTCCGGGCCGGACCACCGAAGGACCGGGAGCACCGACGCGATGCCGACTCCCGCACTCGCGCAGGCCTTCCGGAACTCGGTGACGAGCGCGTCGTCGGCTTTCGGGTGATTGAAGAACGGGATCATGTCGACGTGCGGTGTGAGCTGCAGGTACTCGTACCCGAGATCGGCAACAACCTGAGGTAGCTCGAGTAGTGAGTAATCGTGATGGAAAGGTGTGGGGTCGAGTGCGACCTTCATCGCTAAGCTCCGGCCACAGAGTCGCGCGCAACCATGTCCACGACGACGCGCTGACCCGTCTCCAGAGACTTCACACCGGCGGCGCAGACAGCGGCCGCGGCGTACCCGTCCCAAGCACCTGGTCCGTCGATGTAGTTGCCGGTGCCGGCGCCCGTCTTCACTGCCTTGATCCACCGGGCGAACTCGGTGTCGTAGGCCTGCCCGAAGCGTTCGCGGAATCCTGGGGTGATCTGCCCACCCCAGTTGCCGGGCTTGGTCTTTCGGATCAGTCCCACGTCGAGTCCGATCATCGCGCTTCCGAGTTCGCCGACAACTTCGGTGCGCACCTCGTAGGCAACTCCGGTGGTGACAAACACCTCGGCGTCGACGTGCCTGCCTGACTCGGTCTCGAAGATCGCGATCTGCGGGTCCTGAATACCCGCGGGAGCCAGCGAATTCGCGGCCGGTCGGATGATCTGGACGGAGGTGATTTCTTCGTCGAGCAGGAAACGCGTCACGTCGACCTCGTGGACGAGTGAGTCCTTGACGATCATCGCGCTGTCGAAACCCTTCGGAACCGCAGGATTACGATGCGCACAGTGCACCACGAGCGGGCGACCGAGATCGCCGCTGTCGATCAAATCCTTGAGCTGGGTGTATTCGTGGTCGAACCGCCGCATGAAGCCGACCTGGATCAGCTTCTTGCCCAGCGCTGCTTCGGCTTTCACGATCGCGAGCGAACTGTCCGCGTCGGTGGTCAGCGGCTTTTCGCAGAGAACAGGCTTGCCCGCTTCGAGGCAGGCAAGAACCTGCTTCTCATGGGTCGGGCCCGGGGTTGCGAGAACAACGGCGTCGACGTCTTCGGCTGCGATGGCATCGAAGGGATCGACGACGACGCGCGCCCCTGGCGTCAGTGCTGCGATTTCCTCGGCGCGGGCCAGCGAGTAGTCGTTGACGACGGTGACGCGGGCACCGCCGATCTTGTTGGTGATGCGGTCGACGTGATCGGCCCCCATGATGCCGACGCCGAGCACTGCGATCCGGAGATCCTGGTTGTCAGACATGCGGTGGTACTCCTCGATTGTGTTGCTCAGCTGAAACGGACGGCGGGGACGCCACAGGTGGACAGGTACTTCTGGGTGCGCGCTGCGATGGGCAGCGGTGTGTCGGGATGGCAGGGATACATGTCCTGCTCGACGATCGCGAACACGTCGATGCCGAGCTTCTCGATGGCCTCCAGAAGCGGTGGCATGTCGGGGATTCCGCGCGGCGGTTCGATCATGGCACCGAGTTTGACGGCCTCACCGAACGGCAGGTCCTCCGCCTCAACCTTGGCGACTATCGTCGGATCCACCTGCTTGAGGTGTAGGTACCCGATGCGCTCCGGATGTTTGTCGATAATTGCGAGATTGTCGCCGCCGCAGTAGCTGATGTGGCCGGTGTCGAGACACAGATTCACGAAACGCTCGTCGGTCCCTTCGAGGAACTTGTAGACGTTGTCCTCGATGTCGACGTGACTGTCGGCATGAGGATGGTACTGCGCCATGACGCCGTACTCCTCGAGCATTGCCTTCCCGAGAGCGTTCATGCCGTCGGTTTTCTTACGCCACTGCTCGGGCGTCAGATTGCGGTCTTCGAGTACCGCTCCGGTGGAAGGGTCGCGCCACATCTCAGGGATGACCACCACGTGCTTGCCGCCGACGGCTGCGGTCAACTTGGCGACGTCCTTGATCTGATTCCAGACGGCATCCCAGGAATCGTCCTGGTGCAGGTGTTCGAAAACGGTACCGGCCGAAAGCTTCAGGCCGCGGGCGCCGAGTTCGTCCGTCAACTTGGCTGGATCGGTCGGAAGGTATCCGAACGGGCCGAGTTCGATCCATTCGTATCCCGACGCGGATACCTCGTCGAGGAATCGTGTGTAAGGGGTCTGCTGTGGATCGTCCGGAAACCACACGCCCCAGGAGTCGGGGGCTGATCCGACGCGAATCGCGCTCATGTCTAGATTCCTTTCGCGGGCAAGCTTTATGGGGTGTGGTTGTGCGGAATTTTCATTCGGATGGACGGAGGTACGGTCGCTGGATCTTCTTCCAGGACTCGTAAGTTGTCCGTGCCTTCTTGGTGGACTCCAGTTCGGAGGTGGCCGATACCGGTACATCCCACCAGGATTCGCTGTCCGGGGCGCCGATCAGCGGATCGGTTTCGACGTGGATGACGGTGCTGGTGTCGCTTGCTTTGGCAACCTTGATCGCGTCGGCGAACTCGGCAGCGGTGTTGGCGCGGATGACGTCGACACCGAGGCTGGCAGCGTTCGCGGCCAGATCGACCGGGAGAACCCCTCCGTCGAGACGTCCGTCATTCGAGCGGTAGCGGTACTGCGTGCCGAAGCGCTGGGAACCCAGCGACTCGGACAGTGAACCGATGGAGGCAAATCCGTGATTCTGCACCAGGACGACGATGACCTTGAGGCGTTCCTGTACGGCGGTGACCAATTCGGTGGCCATCATCAGATAGGAACCGTCTCCGACCATCACGAACACGTCGCGATCGGGGCACGCCATGCGGACGCCTAGACCGCCGGCAACTTCGTATCCCATGCACGAGTACCCGTATTCGACGTGATACCCCTTGGAATCACGGGTTCGCCACAGCTTGTGGAGGTCACCCGGCATGGACCCGGCAGCGCACACCACGACGTCACGTGGATCGGACAGTGTGTTGACCAGGCCGATCACCTGATTCTGATTCAGTGACCCGTCGGCAGCGGGTTCGGCTGGGTTGTAGACGGATTCGACGATCGCATCCCAATCGCGAGCGAGGTCACCGATCCTGGACGCGTATTCGTCGTCCACCCGGTAGTCGTTCAGTGCAAGTGCCAGCGCGTCGAGTGCCTCACGTGCGTCGGCGACAACGCTGACTCCGCCCTGCTTCACGGAGTCCAGTGATGCGACGTTGATGTTGACGAAGCGAACGTCGGGATTGGTGAACGCGGTGCGGGACGCGCTCGTGAAATCGCTGTACCGCGTGCCGATACCGATGACGACGTCAGCCTCGGTGGCCAGTGCGTTTGCAGCCGTAGTGCCGGTGGACCCCACCGCCCCGACGGATTGTGGATGGTCGTAGACCAAGGAACCCTTGCCGGCCTGGCTCTGCCCCACGGGGATTCCGGTTTGCGCACAGAACGCTGATAGAGAGTCGCTGGCCTGGCTGTAGATCACGCCGCCGCCGGCGACGATCAGTGGCTTGCGAGCCGAGCGGATGATCGCGGCGGCGCGTTCGATCACCGATCGTTCGGGGAGCGGGCGGGCCACGTGCCAGACTCGCTCGGCGAAGAAGGACTCGGGCCAGTCGAAAGCCTCGGCCTGCACGTCCTGCGGGATGGCGATGGTGACTGCGCCGGTCTCGACGGGATCAGTGAGAACGCGCATCCCGGCGAGCAGAGCGCTCGGCAACTGCTCCGGGCGCCATACCCGATCGAAGTATCGTGAGACCGGTTTGAAAGCGTCGTTGACTGTGACGTCGCCGCTCGACGGGAGTTCGAGTTCCTGCAAGACGGGGGCACTGGCGCGGGTCGCGAAAGTGTCTGCGGGAAGGAGTAATACAGGTAGACGGTTGATGGTGGCCAGTGCCGCGCCGGTGATCATATTGGTGGCACCGGGGCCGACGCTGGACGAGACTGCCCACGTCTGCAGGCGGTCCTTCATGCGGGCGTGCGCGACAGCCGAGTGCACCATCGCCTGTTCATTGCGGCCGAGCACGTAGGGGAGTGTCGGCTCACGGCCGGCGTCGAGATCCTGGATCTCGGCCTGCAAGAGTGCCTGCCCCAGTCCGGCGACGTTGCCGTGCCCGAAGATTCCGAAGCAGCCGGCGAACAGCTTGGTGCGCTGGCCGTCGCGTTCGGTGTACTGGTTGGCGAGGAAGCGGACGACAGCTTGAGAAACGGTGAGGTATACGGTCGGCTCGTCGCGAGGTGGACGATTGCCGGTTGCGTTGTTGGTGGGTGCCACAGCTTTCACTTCCGTCAGTTGTGGGACTGCAAC
Source organism: Rhodococcus sp. YL-1 (assembly GCF_001942025.1). Classification (NCBI taxonomy): domain Bacteria; kingdom Bacillati; phylum Actinomycetota; class Actinomycetes; order Mycobacteriales; family Nocardiaceae; genus Rhodococcus; species Rhodococcus sp. YL-1. The sequence continues at coordinate 2,156,193 of NZ_CP017299.1, forward strand.
GGCAGTCGAGGGTCGATGTCCTGGTGATCCCAGCTTCCACGTAGCCAGGTGTGTTGCGGATCGTCACAGATGTTCCACGCCCGGATCTCGCCCGAACCTGCCATGACATTGAGGTAGTACATGTGGTGGCCCGGCGCTGCGATGGACGGGCCGTGATAGCCGTGCGGCACGAGGACGACGTCGCCCGAGCGGACTTCCTCGAGCACCTCGATAGGTCTCTCGGCAGTTCCGTACACGCGGTGGTAGCCGAAACCTTCGGTCCCGGTGGGGCTTCTGTCGATCTCGAAGTAGTAGATCTCTTCCAGGGCCGATTCGACGTCGCTGTTCTCGTCGTGTTTGTGGCTGGGATACGACGACCAGTTCCCGCCGGGCGTGATGACCTCACACGCGATGATGGAGTCGGCCTCGAAGGTGTCTGCAGTGGCGAAGTTGTGAACCTGTCGGCTGCAGTTTCCGGCGCCGCGAAGTTCGACCGCGACTCCGGACGCGGGACCGTATCGATGGGGAAGCTTGGCGCCGGCGCGCGCTCCGCACAGGGCGAAGCGGCCTCCGCCCGTGCTGCTGACCGAGTAGTCGGCGTCGCGACCGACGTACGCGAAATCGCTCGGACCGTCGAAAACCGATGCGCGGCCGGTCAGGGGAATCTCCGTCCCCTCGGCAACAACGACGGCCGAACCCGCCAGTGGAACGACGATGATCTCGTTCTCGCCGGACTGCAGGTGGACGTTCGCACCCGGGGCGAGTTCGAGTGTCCACAAGCTGGATTCGGTCCACCCGGCGGACTCCGGCGTGACCACTGTCGTGAAATCACGGTCGGCGGACGATCCGGCGGGGACGTAGTACTTGCTGAACATCTTGCTCCTGCCAGGTCGGTTCTAGTGGACGAGCTTGACTGCGGTGTCGACGGCCGCGGTCACGTCGCCGTCGGGTGGGTAGAGCAGCGCGCGTCCGACGATCAGTCCGCGCACGGACGGCAGCTGAAGTGCAGCGTCCCACTTTGCGTACGTTTCTTCCGGCGCGATCTGCGGATCTCCCCCCAGGAGGAGCGTCGGGAGGGTGGTCGCATCCATGACGCGTTCCATCTCGTCGACGACCGGCAGTTTCATCCACGTGTACGCCGAGGTGGAGCCGAGACCTTGGGAGATGTGGATGGATTTGATGACGGCGTCAGGGCTGAGATCGTTGACCACCTTGCCGTTTACGCGACTGGAGAGAAACGGCTCGAGCATCGCGATCAGTCCGGCCGCGGCCAGTTCGTCCACGGCTTCGGCACATGCCGTCATGGTGGGCAGTGTGCCCGCGTCGTCGAGTGCGATGCGTAGCAGCATCTTTCCGCCGTTCATTCCGAACTTCGCGGTGCCCGCCGCGGTGTAACCCGTCATGCGGTCGTCGAGTTCGAAGCTCGCGCCTGCCAGGCCGCCGCGGTTCATCGACGAGAAGACGACCTTGTCGTCGAGGGCGCCGAGGAGGAGCAGATCGTCGAGAATGTCCGCGGTGCCGAGAACGCCGTCGACTCCGGGATTGTCGAGCGCAGTGCGTAATCTGTCGAGCAGATCGGTACGACTGTTCATCGCTGTCGGCTTGCCACCGACAGACAGTGCCCCACGGGCCGGGTGATCGGCAGCGACGATCATCAGTCGACCATTGCCTCGAACAGTGGCGCGAGGAGTTCGCGCTGCCCAGGCCTTTTCGATGATCTGCGGATCGCTCGCACGCAGTTCCGTCACTTCGGCGTAGGTGGTGGCGAGGGGGCGGGCGGCGAGCTTGTCAGACATTGACTGCCTCCGTGGCTGTGGCTTCGGCGAGATCGTGGACTTCTTCGGCGGTCGGCATCGCAGTGGAGCATTCGAGCCGAGATGCGACTATCGCGCCGGCCGCGTTGGCGTACCGCAGTACCTTCTCCAGCGGCCACCCGGCCAACAGTCCGTGGCACAGTGATCCCCCGAAGCTGTCGCCTGCTCCCAGCCCGTTGACCACGTCGACGGCGTTGGGCGGCACGGTGATCGATTGCTTTCGTGTTTTGCCGAGTACACCCTTCGGGCCCTGCTTCACGATGGCCAGTTCGACTCCGAGGTCGAGAAGCGCGTCCGCGGCCTTGTTCGGGTTGGTCTCACCGACAGCGATTTCGCACTCTTCACGATTCCCCACGGCTACCGTCACGTGCGCCAGAGCGCGCTGCACCTGAGTGGTTGCTTCCTGGGGCGTCGACCAGAACATCGGGCGGTAGTCCAGATCGAGGACCGTCAGCGGGCGTCGTTCGCGGGCTTCCCAGGCCGCGAAGTGTGCACTGCGACTCGGTTCTTCGGACAGCCCCGTCACAGTCGACCAGTAGAGGGACGCTGTTCGAACGGCGTCGAGGTCGATGTCTTCCGGGGTGATCCGAAGATCGGGCGCATGCGGCTTGCGGTAGAAGTACAGCGGAAAGTCGTCAGGAGGGAAGATCTCGCAGAACGTCACCGGTGTCGGGTACTCGGAATTGGTGACGACAAACCTGTTGTCGACGCCCAGACGTGCCAACTCGCGTGTGACGAACTTTCCGAAAGGATCGCTGCCTACGCCGGAGATCAGTGCTGCTCGCCGGCCGAGGCGTGCAGCCGCCACCGAGACATTGGCTGCGCTGCCGCCGAGGAACTTGCCGAACGTCTCGACGTCCTCGAGTCCGACACCGGTCTGAAGTGGGTAGATGTCCACACCCGATCGGCCGATGGCAAGCACGTCGAAGGGTGCGTCAGGGATGTGTGACCCGCTCTGGTGAGTGTTGATGCTTGTCAAAACTGACTCCCGAGAGTTCGTGGTGGGTTGCCCACGCAGGGCACCGATGTATGACTGAAACTGTGCGCCGCGACATAGCGATTGTCAATAGTTTGTCTGGACATTATGACTTGCGGTCAAGTGAATGTTAGTGTTCGCATACACTGCCGAGAGAAGTAGCGTCGATACGGCGCCTTCCCAAGACAGATCGGAGTTGGCCGTGGTCGCAGCACTCGCCGTCGAGTTGGACCGCTCGAGCCCGGTGCCGCTGTATTTTCAGCTGGCACAGGCAATCGAGGGCGCTATTCTCGGTGGCGAACTTGCCCCAGGTGATCGCTTCGAGAACGAACTGGCGTTGGCCAAACGGCTCAATCTCTCACGTCCGACCACTCGACGCGCGATCCAGGAACTGGTGGACAAGGGACTACTTGTTCGTAAGCGGGGAGTCGGAACACAGGTGGTGCAAAGTCCGGTGCACCGCCCGGTCGAGCTCACCAGCCTGTTCGACGACCTTGCGAGGGCCGGCCAGGCGCCGACGACCAAGCTGCTCGAGTTCACGGTGGGAGTTCCCGCCGAGGACGTTGCCGCGGAACTCAACCTCGAACCTGACGCCGAAGTGGCCACCATCAGGCGTCTGCGAAGCACCAACGGCGAACCGCTTGCCGTGATGACCAATTACATTCCGGTGGACATCGCACCCGATCCCGAGGAGTTGGAGACGCAGGGGCTGTACCAAACCTTGCGAACTCGCGGTGTTCACATCCGTGTCGCGCGGCAGCGAATCGGCGCTCGGGCGGCGACTCGCGAAGAAGCAGGATTGCTCGACGAGAAAGTGGGTGCTGCCCTCTTGACCATGAGCCGCACTGCATTTGACGATTCAGGTAGCGCCGTCGAGTACGGCAGCCACTGCTACCGAGCGTCGCGTTACTACTTCGACACCACCGTGGTCGACCGCTAGATCTCGATCCCGGTGACACGAGTACCCGCCTGACCGAGTCAGTGGGGGTGATTTGTGATCCCAGCATTTCAGCGATCCTTCGATCATTCGACCCGAACGGAGCCTCATGACAGGCATTTCAGTAGCAGTTGCCGGATTCGGATGGATGGGCCGCGTCCACACGCAGGCGTATCTGCGTCTGCGGCAGCACTATCCCCAGCTTCCCGTGATCCGCCTGGCTGCCGTCGCCGACGAGGTGCCTGGCCGAGGGGAGGAAGCAGCGGACCAATTCGGTTTCGAAGCTTTCACCCAGGATTGGCGCGATATCGCAGCCGATCCGGCCATCGACGCGGTGAGCATCACGGCCCCGAACTTCTTGCACCGTGAAATCGGCGTCGCAATGGCAGAAGCCGGCAAACACATCTGGATCGAGAAGCCCGTCGGCTTGTCCACGGAAGACGCCAAAGCTGTTGCCGCAGCAGTCTCGAATGCCGGTGTGCAGTCGACCGTCGGCTTCAACTACCGAAACGCGCCGGCTGTGGCCCTGGCAAAAAGCCTGATCGACTCAGGGGAGTTGGGCACGATCACGCACTCGCGTTTTCGTTTCCTCAGCGACTATGCGGCCCACCCTGAAGGTGCTTTGAGTTGGCGATACGAGCGTGAACGCGGCGGCGCCGGCGTCCTGGGCGACTTGGCCTCGCACGGCATCGATCTGATTCGTCATCTTCTCGGTGACGTCGACGCTCTCGTTGCGGATACTGCGATCTTCATCCCGGAGCGTGCGCGTCCGTCCGCCGCTACCAGTGGACATGCGCGGGCCAGCGGTGGGGAGATGGGGGCTGTCGAGAACGAAGACTTCGTCAGCGCACTGCTGCGCCTCGGCTCGGGTGGCCGGTGCACCCTCGAAGCATGCCGCGTCGCCGTGGGAGAGCAGAACAATTACGGATTCGAGGTTCACGGCACGAAGGGTGCCGTGTTCTGGGACTACCGCCGGATGGGTGAACTGGGCACCAGCCTGGGCTCGAAGTATCAGGACCAATCCGTCACGACGGTTCTGGTCGGCCCCGAGTCCGGTGAGTTCGGCCGCTTCCAGCCTGGCGCGGCCAACGCGATGGGCTACGACGACCTGAAAGTGATCGAGGCTCGCAATTTCATCGCCTCGATCGTGGACGGAGCGCCGCAGGGCGCGACCATCGCTGATGCAGTCGCGTCCGCACAGGCTCTGGACGCGATGGTCGCCTCGGTGACCTCCGGCAGCTGGATTTCTCTCGGCTGATCGACAGCTCCTCCGAAAGGCTCTGGTGCAGTGACATTTCCCCGCGGACTGGCGCTGCTCGTGGCAGCAGCGCTGTTCATGGAGATGCTGGACGCGACGATTCTCGCAACGGCACTGCCGTCGATCGCCCAATCTTTCGGAGTTGATGCCGTCGACGTCAATGTCGCCGTTTCTTCGTACCTCCTGGTGTTGGCCGTCCTGATCCCGGCGAGCGGATGGATGGCCGACAGATTCGGAACGCGACGTGTCTTCATCTCTGCCATAGCCGTTTTCGCGGTGGCATCGGTGGGATGTGCACTGAGCACCTCCCTCCCGATGCTGGTGGGAATGCGTGCTTTACAAGGGGTAGGCGGCGCCATGATGGTGCCGGTAGGGCGGCTCGCAGTATTGCGGGTGACGTCGAAGGCGGAACTCGTACGGGCTATCGCTTACTTGACGTGGCCGGCGCTCACAGCGCCGGTTCTTGCGCCCGCTGTGGGTGGAGCCATCGTGTCGATCGCTTCGTGGCGCTGGATCTTTCTGATCAACGTTCCGATCGGGATCGTCGGGTTTCTGCTGGCATTGCGCATGGTGCCCGACATTCGGCAAACGCAGAAACGGAGCCTTGACTGGCTGGGATTGGTGGTGATCGGAGCAGGCGTCGCAGTGCTTGTCGTGGCGCTCGATAACGTGCACAGTGCCGGAACCGACTGGCTAAGAGTGTGCCTCGGGATCGTTGCGGCTCTGATCTTGTTGAGCTTGGCCGTCATTCACCTCGTCCGGTCGGATCATCCGCTCATCGCGCTCGGCGTCCTCCGACTTCGATCGTTTCGGCTCGTCGCGTCGAGCGGCTCGCTGTACCGGCTCGTGATCATGGGCGTGCCGTTTGTGCTGCCGTTGTTGTTCCAAGTGGGATTCGAAATGTCGGCGTTCAAGGCCGGTCTGCTGGTGATGGCTCTGTTCGCGGGGAATATCGCGATCAAACCGCTCACCACTCCGCTCATGCGCAGGTTCGGGATCAGACTAGTTCTGGTGGGAAACGGAGTTCTGTCGGTGGTGTGCTTCGGTGCGCTGGTACTGATCTCGTCGACGACACCGGACGTCGTAATCGCTGTCGCACTGTTTGTCAGTGGCGCGTTGCGATCCATCGGGTTCACCGCGTACAACAGCTTGGCGTTCGCCGACGTCGACTCGGGTGAGCTGACCGATGCCAATACTCTGCATGCAACGCTGCAAGAGTTGGCGTCCGGTCTGGGTATTGCACTGTCCGCGTTGGTGATCACGCTCTGCACACCGTTGGCGGAGTCGGGGGATCTGAGCGGCGGAGTGCCGTTTTCTCTGACGCTGGGTGTTCTCGGGGCCATGCTGGTGCCGACGGTGATCGAGAGTTGGCGGCTCCCACGCGATGCAGGTGCTGTGGTGTTGGTGCGCCGATGATGAAGCGTCTTCCGCCACCTTCATCATAACGCGGGACCCGGGGCTTGCGGCAAGGCCCCGGTGATGGTGCACACTCGTCTGCTGCGAGCAAGCAAAAGCCTTGCCCGAAGGAGGGGATCGCATGAGTGACGTCATCATTGTCGGTGCTGGACCAACTGGATTGATGCTGGCAGGTGAGCTCCGGCTGCAGGGCGTCGATGTCGTCGTCGTGGACAAGGACGAGGAGCCGACTCAGTTCGTCCGTGCCCTCGGCATCCATGTGCGCAGCATCGAAATAATGGAGCAGCGCGGGTTGCTGGACAAGTTCCTCGCGCACGGCCGCAAATATCCGCTCGGTGGATTCTTCGCGGGGATCAGCAAACCGGCACCGGCGCACCTCGATACTGCGCACGGGTACGTACTGGGCATTCCTCAGCCCGAGATCGACAGGATTCTTGCCGAACATGCCACCGAAGTCGGTGCGGACATTCAGCGAGGGAAGCGCGTCGTCGCGATCCGTCAAGACACCGATAGCGTCATAGCGGAATTGTCCGACGGCACAACACTTCACGCGCGTTATCTCGTGGGCTGCGACGGCGGCCGCAGCACTGTTCGGAAGCTGATCGACGTCGGGTTTCCCGGCGAGCCGTCGAGCGCCGACACGTTGATCGGCGAAATGGACGTGACCATGCCGGCTGATGAACTGGCCGCCGTTGTCGCCGAAATCCGGGAAACGCACAAACGATTCGGAGTCGGTCCCGCCGGCAATGGTGCTTTTCGCGTCGTGGTACCCGCGGCCGAAGTTGCCGACGGTCGCGCGGTTCCCACCACCCTCGACGACATCAAGCAACAGCTACTGGCCATTGCGGGCACCGACTTCGGTGTGCACTCACCGCGGTGGCTCTCGCGCTTCGGTGACGCCACCCGTCTGGCGGAGCACTACCGGCGCGACCGGGTGTTCCTCGCCGGCGATGCCGCACACATCCACCCACCGATGGGCGGACAAGGCCTCAATCTCGGTGTCCAAGATGCCTTCAACCTCGGCTGGAAGCTCGCCGCAGAGATCAACGGCTGGGCACCGGACGTCCTGCTCGACACGTACGAATCGGAACGGCGTCCGGTGGCTGCCGACGTTCTCGACAACACGCGCGCGCAGGCGGAGCTGATCTCCACCGCAGCCGGTCCACAAGCTGTGCGACGCTTGATCTCCGAGTTGATGGACTTCGAAGACGTCATGCGTTATCTGACCGAGAAGATCACTGCGATCTCGATTCGCTACGACTTCGGCGAAGGTGACGACCTACTCGGTCGGCGGCTGCGGAACATCGCGTTGACGCGCGGCAACCTGTACGACCTGATGCGATCCGGCCGCGGACTTCTTCTCGACCAGGGTGGCCAACTGTCCGTCGATGGTTGGAGCGATCGCGCCGACCACATCGTTGACACAAGCACTGAATTGGACGCTCCGGCTGTCCTGCTTCGGCCGGACGGTCACGTGGCATGGGTGGGGGATTCGCAGGCGGAGTTGGATACTCAGCTGTCCACGTGGTTCGGCCGGCCGGCGACGGGCCCCGTGTGACTCTTCGGATTCGGCAACCGAGCACCGTGGCGACTCGGACGCACTACCGTTGACGACTATGAGGCGAAGGTCAGCACAGGTTGCGGCTGCGGCAGCGGGCTCTGTGGGAGCGCTGATGCTGACAAGCTGCACGACCAATGTCGATGTGCCGAAAACCTTTGCCGCCACGATAACGGTGACCGGTCAGGCAGAGCAGGCCGAGACGGTCTCTGGAGAGTGCGTGATCGACATGATTCGTGTTGCTCCGAACGACCAGATTCAGATTTTCGGGGGCAGCGGCGCTGCATCCACAAGGTCGGCACTCGAGGTCGAGGCAATCGATCAACTTCCCGACGGAATGAGCACCTGCTCCTACACCGCACATTTTGATGCCGTCCCCGCAAACCAGAGAAACTATGAGGTGAGCTTGGGCCACTTCTCTCCGGAGTCCTTCAGCTCAGATGAGTTGGAGAACGGTGTCACCTATCAACTTCGCCGGCCCTGACTGAACCAGTTCTCCCTCGCGTTGTATCCGGTCCGACTTTCACTGAGCTCGCTTGGTGGTCCCGTCGCCTCCGCGCTGTCGAGCCTTACCGGGGTTGATGTGGAGCCGAACACCCTCGTAGGCGACTGTGTACGGCACATCGTCGTCGTTGTCCGGGTCGCCGGAGTCCGCAGGATCCGGAAGTTCCGCGATCTGTTCGATGACAGTCTGTGCTCGCGCCGCACCGGGATCGAACATCTCCTGAAACGGCCCGACGAACGACCCCCCAAGCCCGCGGCGCCTTGCCCGAACAGCCGCCCACCCGAACACCGCCAACGGGCCGATCATGGCGAACAGCACTAACAAGTCCCACCCCATGCCACGAGCGTACCGACTGACCGGCATTGGGCGGTCCAAGTCTCGTCAGCGCTGTCGTCCCTCAGGCCATTCGTCTCTCGGACTGTGCCTTCAGCAACTCGGCCAGAAGGTCAGGCGAGATCCGCTCGCGAACCGCCTCCATCACTAGTTCGGCCTGCGTCTGAGGCGCGAGGCCGTCGATCGGTTGGTCTCGGTCCAGATTGGTCGGGAAGGCGTAGCCCTCAGCGGAAGCGGCGACGGCACAGCGAACGGACTCGTCGGAACCTGCTTCGCTGAGGGCGAGCAGTGCCGGATAGATCGCGTTGACGAGCGCGTCCCGGTCAATGGTTCCGAGGGCGCGACCGAAGGCTGACGACACCTGAAGAAGATTTGCCATGCGCAGGACGTCGGCGGATTTGTTGTGGCCGGCGGCGTGGAACAGTGCAGGGTTGAAGAAGACGGCATCTCCCTTCTCCAAAGGTAATTGGACGTAATTGGCCTCGAAGAACTCCTTGAACTCGGGACGCTCGAACGCGCGGTATCCGGATTCGAATTGTTGGGAGTACGGCAGATATTTCGTCGGGCCCGTCTCGACCGGCATGTCCACATGGGCGACTGCACCTTGCAAGGTGAGGGCGGGGGTCAAGCGATGAACGTGCGCTCGGAACTTCGCAGCGACGTCGCTCGACATGAAACCGAGGTGGTAGTCGCGATGTGGATTCTGTGCGGCGCCACCGGGATTGACGACGTTGACGTCCGACGTCACCTGATACATGGGGCCGAGCCAGGCTTCCGAAGCCAAAGCGACAATGCTGTTTGCGTAGTAGTCGACGTAAGCCTTGGGATCTTCGAGCGCCAACTTCAGTTGTGCTCCCCAGATCCGGTCATTGGCTCCGGGTTTGGCGAAGTGATCTCCGGACACCGCGCCGGCTTCGTGTTGGCGCGCAATGAGTTCACGGAAGACCGCACTGGCGCGATCCAATACCTCCGCGTCGAACGCGCCTTGGAAGACCGTGATGCCTGGACCGGTGAGTAACGCGCGGGCGATCTCGTCCTGAATCTCCGCCCGGATTTTAGGATTCGACAATTTGTCGACCAGAGCATCCGAGCGGTAGAGAAGAACGCCGTCGGCCACCGAATGGGCGTACGGGTAATCGACGGGGTCTGTCTCGTGTGCGACCAGAGCGGCGAAGTCTTCGATGTTGCAATCTTCTCGGTGCAACCTACCCGCGAACGGCACGGTGTGGTCGGTCAGTGCTGGAGTCATTCGGGGGCCTTCCTGCGGAGTTCACGATGTGCTGTGACTCAAAGACTGCCAAGGAAAAGCCATCGAAACTACCCCTGAAATCCATCAAAAAGACCTCAGGAGGCGCTCCCCGTGGACTCGACCGGTGACGGAAAATCTGCGCGCTACGACGGGATCACGTTCCTGCGTGAGAGTTAGAGAGTGAAGGCGTTCCGGAAAGCAGTGAGTGCGGTGTCACTGTCTCCGGATGCCCAGCCCTCCAATCCGATCGTGCCGGCGTAACCCTGCTCGGCGAGAACGCGTGCGATGGCTGGGTAGTTGATCTCGCCGGTTCCGGGTTCGCATCGGCCGGGTACGTCGGCCACCTGAATCTCGCCGATGTTGTCACCACAACGCCGCACGAGTTCGATGAGGTTTCCTTCGCCGATCTGTGCGTGGTAGAGGTCGAGCATCATCTTGAGGTTGGGGTGTGAGACGGATTCCACCAGTGCCAGAGTGTCTTTGGCTCTGGCCATCGGTACGCCAGGGTGATCGACGATCGTATTGAGATTCTCGAGGCAGAAGACGACTCCGGCGTCTTCACCCCGTCGCGCGATCTTCTCGAGAGCGCGTTGGGCCGTCAGCCACATCGCTCCCGTAGTTCGATACTGCGGGCGCGCGGCCTGTCCGTCGATCAGCTCGCCGGTATGGAAGTTCAGCCGAGGAACGCCGAGTTTCGCTGCCGGCGCGAGGCATAGCGCCGCTGTACGTACGAGTTCGGCGCTGCCCGCTTCGTCGAACAAATCGCCGTGAAGATAGCCGGTCATCGAGGAGAACCGAGCCCCGGTGGCGACCAGAGCATCGAGGTCCTTGTCTTGCCAACTCCAGATCTCGGCTGCGAACCCCGCCTCCGAGATCCGCCGAATGCGTTCGACGACAGGGAGTTCGGTGAACGTCATCTCGGCAGAGACCGCCAAATCGAAGGGGCTCACTGCGGCACCGACAGCAGCGATACGGGCAGTCCGGTTTCCACGGATTCTTTTGCAGCCAGTGCGATTTCCAGGGCGTTGCGAGCATCGAGACCGTCGACCGACGGCGCGCTGCCGGAGCGGATGCAGTCTGCGAAGTGCGCTAGCTGGGCAACATAGGCGTCGTGAAACAGTTCGATGTTCACCCGAGGTGTGTCGGCCCGAACGCCCGGTGAGCTGTAATGACGCATCGCGGTCCGCGTGACCTCGCCTGCACTCACCATTCCACCGGAACCGAAAACCTCGCCGCGAACGTCGTAACCGTAGGTGGCCTGGAAGTTGGCCTCGGCCGACGCGAAGGCGCCGTTGTCGAACCGCAACTGAACCATCGACGTATCGAGGTACCCCTGCTCCTTGTACTGCGGATGGACGAGAGCATCGGCCTGCGCGAACACCTCGACGACGCGTGCCCCCGGGTTGAGCCAGAGCAGGGCGTCGAAGTCGTGAATCAGTGTCTCGTTGAAGATCGTCCACGGCTTGACTCGAGAGGCGACGTCGGCGGTGATTCCCGGATCGCGAGTCAGAGAGCGAAGTAGCTGCGGGGTCCCGATTCCGCCGGAGGTGATCACGTCGTGGGCCGCCGCGAAATCGGCGGCGAAACGGCGATTGAAACCGACCTGCAGCGCAACATTGTTCGCGGCGCATGCGCCGATTGCGCGATCGGCGTCCTCGAGTGTCAAAGCCATCGGCTTTTCGCAGAAGACATGCTTGCCGGCCTCCGCTGCTGCTACCACGAGATCGGTGTGAGTTGATGCGGGCGTACTGATGAGCACCGCTTCGACGGTCGGATCGGCAATCAGCTCAAGGGCGTCGGTGTACGCGCGGGCGTCGGGACTGACACGTTCGATCAACGACGCCGCAGCGCCGGGCGCAGGATCGGCGACGGCGACGAGACGGGTGCCGGGGATACGCAGCGCGACGGACTCGCCGTGGAAACGGCCGATCCATCCAGCGCCGATCAGACCGACTGCAACAGAGGCAGACATGGGGGCTCCGTTCGGAGTGAGGATGAGGAACTAGATCGTTCTAGTCGTGTCAGTAAAGCGCTGGTTGCCTCGTGCGTCAACGTTTCGGCGTGTATTCGCTGGAACGATCTAGTCTGTGGAGGTGAACAGTCGACGCCCCACCTTGCAAGACGTAGCAGACCTGGCCGGTGTGTCACGCGCACTGGTGTCCATCGTCATTCGCGATGTCCCGGGTGCCAGCGATGCGACGCGGGTACGGGTCAAGGCGGCCGCGGACGAACTCGGCTATCGACCCGACAACGCGGCGCGACTGCTGCGCCAGCATCGCAGCCGCCTGATCGGTGTCAGTTATGTTGCCGCGCAAACCTTTCACGCGGAGCTGCTCGACGAGATCTACGACGCAGCCGAACGCTTGCGCTACGACGTCGTTCTCAGCGCTGTCTCGGACCGCAGGCCTGGCTCGCGCGCCGTGCGCACCCTGCTCGACGACCGATGCGAGGCGATCTTGCTGTTGGGTTCGCAGGCGCCGGAATCGGAGATCGTCGACCTGGCGGCCAAGGTTCCCGTCGTCGTGCTCGCCCGGAAGATGCCCTCAGCACATGTGGACGTTGTCCGCACGGACGACGAGGCGGGCGCCGTGATGGCCGTGAATCATCTCGTCGGACTCGGGCACCGCTCGATCGTCCACGTCGACGGCGGACGCGGTCCGGGCGCCCAGGAGAGGCGTCAGGGCTACCGGAAGGCCATGCGGGCGGCCGGACTGGAATCGCGGATACTTCCCGGCGGCCTCACGGAGGAGTTCGGCGCGGACGCCGCGCGGTCGATGGTCGACCAAGGGATTCCCAGTGCGGTCTTCGCTTTCAATGATCGTTGCGCGCTAGGAGTCCTGGACGTCTTCTTGCGTGCGGGAGTCTCGGTGCCCGGCGACGTCTCCGTGATCGGATTCGACAACAGTGCATTGGCAGGTTTGGCGCACATCGATCTGACCAGTGTCGGGCAGGACACGGCGTTTCTGGGTGGCGCCGCGGTGGAGCGAATCTCCGAACGTCTCGACGCCGGAAGTGGACTCTTGGGCAAGGACATAGTCGCGCAACCACAACTAGTGGTTCGAGGTTCAACTGGACCTGCAGCGCGTTGACCTGGCCTTTCCACTCCCTTCAGTTTGTCTGGTCTTTGATAAGCAGTCCTAATGTCAGAACAAACTATTGACATTCGACTGTGACGGGTATTACATCTTTCACATACAACCGAGCACCATCCGTTCGCGGGCCGTTGGTTGATGTCGAGAGGGAGTTCACATGTCGTTTCTCACGGGGCGCAAGAGCGTTGCCGTACTGGCCGGAGCCTCAGTCGTGGTCTTGGGTCTGGCCGCCTGTTCCAGCACCGGCGGTAAGCCGGATTCATCCGGATCCGGAATGGGCGCGGGTACGGCGGACACGCCCCGCGCCACCATTGCGATGATCACCCACGAAGTTCCCGGTGACACGTTCTGGGATCTGGTGCGCAAGGGAGCCGAAACCGCAGCGGCGAAGGACAACATCGAACTTCGGTACTCCGCCGATCCCGAGGCACCGAATCAGGCCAACTTGGTTCAGAGCGCGATCGACAGCAAGGTCGACGGGATTGCCGTTACCCTCGCGAAGCCCGACGCCATGGTTGCCGCGGTCCAAAGTGCCACCGCCGCGGGCATTCCGGTGGTCGCCCTCAACTCGGGCCTCGAAACTTGGAAGGACATGGGCGTCAAGGAGTACTTCGGTCAGGACGAGTCGATTGCCGGTGAAGCTGCCGGCGAGCGACTCAACACCGAAGGTGCGACCAAGGTGCTGTGCGTGATTCAGGAGCAGGGCAACGTGAGCCTCGAATCACGGTGCGCCGGTGTGAAGAAGTCGTTCAAGGGAACGACGGAGATTCTCAACGTCAACGGCAAGGACATGCCGTCGGTGGAGTCGACCATCACCGCGAAACTTCAACAGGACCCGGCAATCGATCGAGTTCTCGCGCTCGGTGCGCCGTTTGCATTGACGTCCGTGACGTCGGTCGGCAATGCGGGCAGCAAGGCGAAGGTCGTCACCTTCGACACCAACGCGGCGCTCGTCGACGCCATCAAATCCGGTGACGTGCAGTGGGCAGTGGACCAGCAACCCTTCCTGCAGGGCTACCTCGCCATCGATTCGCTGTGGCTTTACCTCAACAACGGCAACGTGATCGGTGGTGGCTTGCCCACCCTGACCGGACCCGCGTTCATCGACAACACCAACATCGACTCGGTCGCCGAGTACGCCAAGAACGGAACTCGCTGATCCGGGCGCGCGGAGGGCTGAGAGTCCGCCCTCCGTGCGCCTGTCCAGCACGGAAGGGAAATCATGTCCACTCAGGCAGATCTCGACCTTGCCGCCCATAAAGTCGTGACCGATGAACGGGTGAAGGAGCAAAAGCGCATTCAGCGTCTGCTGCTCCGCCCGGAGATGGGTTCACTTGTCGGCGCCATCGCCATCTTCATCTTCTTCTGTATCGTCGCGGCACCGTTCCGCACGCCGGAAGCGCTTGCGACAGTGCTCTACTCCAGCTCCACGATCGGCATCATGGCTTGCGCGGTCGCCCTGCTCATGATCGGCGGCGAGTTCGACCTCTCCGCCGGCGTCGCAGTCACCACGTCCTCTCTCGCCGCGTCGATGATCGCCTACAACCTGCACCTCAACCTGTGGGTGGGCGCGATTCTGGCGCTGGTCGTCTCGCTCGCCGTCGGATTCTTCAACGGCTACCTCGTCATGAAGACGAAGATTCCCAGCTTTCTCATCACCTTGAGTTCTTTCCTGATGTTGACCGGTATCAACCTGGCCGTCACCAAGCTCGTGAGTGGTCAGGTGGCCACACCCAGCGTCTCCGACATGGCTGGATTCGATTCCGCCAAAAAGGTATTCGCGTCGTCGTTCTCGGTCTTCGGGGTGTCCGTCAAGATCACGGTCGTGTGGTGGCTGCTGTTCACCGCGATTGCAACATTTGTTTTGTTCAAGACCAAGATCGGCAACTGGATCTTCGCGGTCGGCGGCAATCAGGACAGTGCCCGCGCGATCGGTGTGCCCGTGACCGCAGTCAAGATCGGCTTGTTCATGACCGTCGGCTTTGCTGCCTGGTTCGTGGGCATGCATCTGCTGTTCTCGTTCAACACCGTTCAGTCCGGTCAGGGTGTCGGTAACGAGTTCCTGTACATCATCGCCGCAGTCATCGGCGGTTGCCTGCTCACCGGTGGTTACGGAACCGCGATCGGCGCTGCGATCGGTGCATTCATCTTCGGTATGACCAACCAGGGCATCGTCTACGCAGGCTGGAACCCGGACTGGTTCAAGTTCTTCCTCGGCGCCATGCTGCTCTTCGCGGTCATCGCCAACAACGCATTCCGCAACTACGCTGCGAAAAGGTGACACATGAGTACCACAGCTGAAGTTCCCGCTCTCTCGAACTCGGGCGGCAACGTGCCACTGATCGAGCTCAAGGACGTCGGTAAGCAATACGGAAACATCATCGCGCTCAAGGGAATCAACCTGCGCGTCGGTGCGGGTGAAGTAACAGGCGTGCTCGGTGACAACGGCGCAGGCAAGTCCACGCTGATCAAGATCATCGCCGGTCTGCACCAACAGAGCGAAGGTGAACTACTCGTCGACGGTGAACCGACAACGTTCCACTCGCCGAAAGAAGCTCTCGGCAAAGGCATCGCGACGGTCTATCAGGACCTCGCCGTCGTTGCGTTGATGCCGGTGTGGCGCAACTTCTTCCTCGGGCAGGAACTGCGCAAGGGCGGTCTGATCAAGTCGCTCGACGCCAACGCCATGCGCGCGACGACTCTTTCGGAACTGTCGAAGATGGGCATCGAACTACCTGACGTCGACGCACCGATCGGTAGTCTCTCGGGCGGTCAGCGTCAGTGTGTTGCCATCGCCCGCGCCATCTTCTTCGGCGCGCGCGTGCTGATTCTCGACGAGCCGACAGCAGCGCTCGGCGTCAAGCAGTCGGGAATGGTGTTGCGCTACATCACCGCTGCCAAGGAACAGGGATTCGGCGTCATCTTCATCACGCACAATCCGCACCACGCGTACATGGTCGGCGATCACTTCGTGCTCCTCAACCGAGGCAGGCAGAAGCTCGACGCCAAGTACGACGACATCTCACTCGAAGAACTGACCAAGGAGATGGCGGGCGGTGACGAGCTCGAGACGCTGACCCACGAGCTTCGCCGCTAGATCAAAACCTCGCGACTGCAGCCTCGGTTCGAATCGAACCGAGGCTGTAGTCGTTTCGTCACAGGATGGTCGTCGGCCGAACCCCGAGGCCGGAATGCATGTACGCCTCGTCGATCATCGTCATGTTGGCTACCGCGTCGCCCGGCCCGATCGGCAGCGCCGAGACCCCGGACAGATGATCGGCGAACGCTTCGAGTTGATAGGTGTACGACGACTTCGTGCCCAGATGCTCGACGCTCGTGCGCCCACCGGCCGTGACGGAGACACGGTCGTCGATGTCCGGCTGCAGGAAGTTGTGTACCAGGACGTCTCCTTCAGTGCCGAATACTCGGAAGGTGAAGTGATACCGCTCGTCCAACATCGTGGTCACCACGGATGCCGTGGCGCCGCTGGGGTATTCGAGTTCGATGTCGAACCACGAATCAACCCTCGGAGCATATTCCTCGTGGCGGGTCTCGGTCACCACTGGCGCACCACCACAGACGTCACTCAGCGTCCGGGAAGCATGTAACCCGTAGCAGCCCAGGTCCATCAGTGACCCGCCTGCCAAGGCGAGCTCCCACCGCGGGTCGTTCTCGGATGGTGTGGGCATCCGCAGTACGGTTTCCACCCGAGTGACCGCGCCGACGGCGCCGCTTCGAACCAGATCCAGCAGGCGCCGGTTCACCGGATGAAAGAGGTAGTGGAACCCCTCGAGCAGCGTCACGCCGCTCACGCGTGCTGCCTCGGCTACAGCACGCGCTTCCACCGCGTTGCTCGAAAACGGTTTCTCCGTCAGCACGTGCTTGCCGGCCTGAACGGCGGCGAGATTCCACGGTCCGTGCAGGCTGTTGGGCAGCGCGTTGTAGACGACCTCCACCTCCGGATCCGAGATCAGCTCGGCGTACGAACCGACCACCCGTTCGATCCCATGCTGGGCCGCATAGGCTCTGGCCCGCTCGGGGTCGCGTGCGGCAACGGCCACCAGGCGGTGCCCGGTGGCCGTTGCAGGTTTGATCATCGCGTTCTCGGCGATGCGTGAGGCTCCCAGAATGCCTATCCGCAGCGGGGTAGGAGGTGTCACAGAACCGACCGCAGATACTCGACGCTCGCTCGCACATCGCGCACCGGTCCCTCGTCCGACGGCGCTTCGGCCAGAATGGTGTCCTGCTCGAGCACGTACCACCCGTCGAAACCGTGGCGCTGCAATATGGCTGTGACACCGGCGATGTCGACGTCGCCGCCACCGAGTGGACGGTACATTCCCGCCTTCACGCCGTCGGTGTAGGTGAGCTCACCTCTGCGAACGCGTGATGCGAGGGCATCGTCGACGTCCTTGAGATGCACGTGGGTGATGCGCTCGGGAGCTTGACGCGCCAGGTCGACCGGATCGGTGCCGCCGATCAACAGGTGGCCGGTGTCCAGGCACAGGGGGATGGCCGAGCCGTCGAGCACTCGCAGGACCTCGTCGCGCTGCTCGATCATCGTTCCGACGTGAGGGTGGACAACTGCCCTGATTCCGCGCTCGGCCGCGGCGTCGGTGAGGCGATCGAGATTGTGCAGCAGGGTTTTCCAACTCTGCTCGTCCAGTTCCGGGCGTGAATCGTAGCCGTCGGAACCCGTCGCGGCGGCCAGGACCAAAACCTCGGCACCCGAGGCGACGAAACCGTCGAGGATGGGGGAGATGCCGGGAACCGGATCATGATCGCGATCATGCAGCAGTACCGGTGCGAACCCGCCGACTGCGCTCAGATCGTGATCCGCGAGCACCTTGGCCATTTCGGCGGGTGCAGTCGGCAGAAAGCCCTCCGGTCCGATTTCCGTTGCCGCCAGACCGACTTCGCGCATTTCCCGGAGGACTTGCGCAGGGTCGAGCTGGTAGCCCCAGCCCGGGACTTCGCACACGCCCCAGGAGATCGGTGCGCCGGCGATGCGAGGAGTGCTCATGTGTGTGCCTCATTCTTGTCGTGAAGGAACAGATCTTTGACTTCGGTGATCGTGACGGGCCGACCCTCGCGCAGAGAGTGCGTTGCAGCTTCGGAGATCCAGGCCGACTCGACCGCATCTGCGGGCGTGCACGGTGATTCCCGACGCCCGGCGACAACGCCGAGGAATGCTTCGAGTTCCGCACGGTAGGCGGACGTGAAGCGGTCCATGAAGAACGTGTACGGCTCCTTCGAGGGGAACGATGTTTCGGGGTCGAGGGAGCGGAGTGGCAAGCGGTCGTCCAGCCCGGCAACGACGGAGTCCGCCGAGCCGAGTACCTCGAGTCGGCAGTCGTAGCCGCGGCCGTTGTAGCGGGTATTCGACACGACCGCGATGGTTCCGCCTTCGAAAGTGAGAACCGTTGCGGCGGTGTCGACGTCACCGGCATCGGCGATCCCGCGATCACCCTGATTCGAGCCGGTGGCAAAAACAGTGGTGACTTCGCGGCCGCTGATCCACCGTACGATGTCGAAGTCGTGGATCGAGCAGTCGCGGAAGATGCCGCCTGAGTGTTCGATGTACGAGATCGGCGGGGGAGCGGGATCGAGGGTGGTCGATCGGAGAGTGTGGATCCAACCGAGTTCTCCAGATCGAACCGCGTCGTACGCCGCCACAAATGACGGGTCGAATCGGCGCTGAAATCCGATCTGGACTGGTACCGACGTCTGCTCGGCAGTCGCGAGTACACGAACGGAGGATTCGATGGAGTCGGCTACCGGCTTTTCGCAGAACGTCGGGATGTCTAGGCGAACAGCGGCTTCGATCAATTCGGCATGTGAACTCGACGGCGCGGCGATCAGAACGCCGTGGATGCCTGACGCTAGAAGCGCGTCGGGATCGGCAGCGGACTCCACGTCGAGTTCGCTTGCCACGTCCGAGGTTCGACGTGCGTCGACATCGGTGACAACCAGTGCGTCGACGCCGTTTAGCGTCAGTAGATTTCGGGCGTGGTAGCTGCCGATTCGTCCGAGGCCGACGACTCCGATGCGAGCGCCCATCAGTCCAGCCCTCCGAAGACGTTCTGGTCCCAGTCGATGATCGAACCCGTCACGACTCCGCTGCGATCGGAGAGCAGGAAGACGACGAAGTCGGCGATTTCGTCGACCTGTCCGAGCTTGCCCATGGGGAGGGTGCTGCCCGCGCGTTCCTGCCAGTCGTCACCGGCGTCGTGAAAAGCTCTCTGCGTGAGGTCTTCTCCCTCGGTCTGTGTCCACCCGATGTCGAGACCGTTGATCCGGATACGATCCCAGCGATGCGCATGGGCGGCGTTGCGGGTCAGACCCGCCAGCCCGGCCTTCGCTGCCACGTACGGCGCGAGATACGGCTGCCCGCCGAGTTCGGACGTGGAGATGATGTTGACGATGGACCCGGGGACCGCACGCTCGCGCATGTCTTTGACTGCTGCCTGCATCGTGAAGAACGGACCGCGAAGGTTCACCGCGATGTGCTGGTCGAAGAGTTCTTCGGTGGTGTCGAGCAGCGTGCCGCGCGAGGTGAGCCCGGCAGAATTGACGAGGGCATCCACGCGGCCGAAATGTGAGATCGTCTCGGCAACGCTGGCGAGTGCGGAATCCGTCTGTGCCACATCGGCTTCGATGAAGTGAGTTCCCGGAAGTTCTGCCTCGAGAGTCTTTCCGACGTCAGGGCGTCGGCCGGTGAAAGCCACCTGCGCGCCCTCACGGACAGCGGCACGTACGACGCCGGCGCCGACGCCTTGCGAGCCACCACTGACCAGTACGACAGTGTCGGCTAGGAGTGCGGGCCTGATTACGCCCGGCGGAGAAGTCATGGGTTTAGTCTGGCTGTGACGAAGACCTCGAGCAACAGCGAAAAACCATCAAATATCCATCATTGTGAGGTAGTTGTGGCGCATCGATTCAAAGTGCGGGAGATCGCCCAACAGTCGGGCTTGAGTGAGGCCACCGTCGACCGGGTGCTCAACGACCGTCCTGGAGTTCGCGACGGCACACGATCGGAGGTTCGCCAGGCGATCACGGACCTGGAACGTCAACGCTCGCAACTGAAACTGGTCGGTCGAACATTCATCGTCGACGTCGTGTTGCAAACTCCCGCACGGTTTTCCGACGCCGTCCGCGATGCGCTCGAGGCCGAACTGCCGACCCTTGCGCCCGCTGTGGTGCGGTCCCGGTTTCACTTTCGTGAAACCGGTTCGGTAGAAGCGATGACATCGACGCTCGACAAGATTCGCCGACGCGGGTCCCACGGTGTCATCGTCAAGGCTCCCGACACTGCGGAAGTCGTGGCGGCGATCGATCGGCTCGTGGCGGCAAAGATTCCGGTCGTCACGTTGGTGACCGACGTTGCCGGCAGCAGGCGAGCCGCTTACATCGGCATCGACAACCGAGCCGCCGGAGCCACCGCCGCGTATTTGATCGATCAGTGGCTGGGGGATCGGGACGGCAACGTGCTGGTCAGCATGAGCAGCGGGTTCTTCCGCGGGGAGGAAGAACGGGAGATGGGCTTTCGCTCCGCCATGCGAGTCTCGGCTCCGCATCGACGGTTGATCGACATTCCGAACAGTGACGGTCTGGATCAGACGAGTAGGAAACTGGTGCGAGCGGCACTCGAATCCGATCCGCAGATCCGTGCCGTGTATTCGATCGGTGGTGGCAACCTGGCCACGGTCGACGCGTTCGAAGAACTGAACCGGGAGTGCAGTGTCTTCATCGCCCACGATCTCGACGGTGACAATCGAAAGTTGCTGGGGGAGAGGCGAATATCAGCGGTGCTCCACCACGATCTGCGTGCGGATGTTCGCACTGCCTGTCAGGTGGTCATGAAGGAACACGGCGCCATGGGCGCTCACTTCGGCTTTACGACGTCACCGGTTCAAGTTGTGACACCGCTCAACATGCCCCCGACATAGCTGTGCGCGGTCAAGGAGTCCGGAGACTCCCTAACCGCGCACAGGGTCGAAGGCCTGACTATCGAGCGAAGAGCAGTGCTCGCTTGACTTCCTGAATAGCCTTTGTCACCTGGATGCCGCGGGGGCACGCGTCGGTGCAGTTGAACGTGGTGCGGCAACGCCACACGCCGTCCTTGTCGTTCAGGATGTCGAGACGCTCGGAAGCGGCCTCGTCACGGCTGTCGAAGATGAACCGGTGTGCGTTGACGATGGCAGCGGGACCGAAGTAGCTGCCGTCGCTCCAGTACACGGGGCACGACGTGGTGCAGCATGCGCAGAGGATGCACTTGGTCGTGTCGTCGAAACGAGCACGGTCGTGCTGGCTCTGGATGCGCTCACGAGTGGGCTCGTTGCCACTGGTGATGAGGAACGGCTTCACGGCGCGGAATGCGTCGAAGAAGGGTTCCATGTCGACAACCAGGTCCTTCTCGACGGGCAGGCCCTTGATGGGCTCGACCGTGATGGTGACCGGCTTGCCGTCCTTGGGCAGCATGTCCTTCATCAGCAGCTTGCAGGCCAGACGGTTCACACCGTTGATCCGCATGGCGTCCGATCCACAGACACCGTGTGCGCAGCTGCGACGGAACGTGAGGGTGCCGTCGAGGTAACCCTTTACGTACAGCAGCAGGTTGAGCAGACGGTCGGTGGGCAGTGCCGGGACCTGGAAACTGTCCCAGTGCTGGCCCTCGCCCGATTCGGGGTTCATCCGCGCGATCTTGAGAGTGACCATGACGGCCCCCTCGGGAACAGCGGGGAGTTTGGGTGCATCTACAGCAGGCGCAGACATCAGTACTTACGCTCCATCGGCTCGTAGCGGGTCTGGATCACCGGCTTGTAGTCCAGACGGATGTCGGAGAGCAGGCCGTCACCCTCCTTGTACGCCATCGTGTGCTTCATGTACTCGGCGTCGTTGCGATCCGGGAAGTCCTCGCGAGCGTGGCCGCCACGCGATTCCTTGCGGTTGAGGGCGCCGACGACGGTGACCTCTGCCATTTCGAGGAGGAAGCCCAGCTCGATGGCCTCGAGCAGGTCGCTGTTGTAGCGCTTGCCCTTGTCCTGGACCGTGATGTGGTTGTAGCGCTCCTTGAGAGCACGCACATCCTTGAGTGCCTGGGTGAGGCGCTCTTCGGTGCGGAAGACGGAGGCGTTGTTGTCCATCGACTGCTGAAGCTCGGTGCGGATGTCCGCAACGCGCTCGTGGCCGTGATCGGACAGGATGACGCCGACCCAGTCTTCGACCATCGCGGCCGGGGTTTCCGGCATGTCGACGAACTCGGTGGAGTTCGCGTACTCGGCGGCAGCGATGCCGGCGCGACGGCCGAACACGTTGATGTCGAGGAGCGAGTTGGTACCGAGACGGTTTGCACCGTGTACGGATACACAGGCGCATTCGCCGGCCGCGTACAGACCCTTGACGATCTCGTCGTTGTTGCGCAGCACCTCACCGTTGATCTTGGTGGGGATACCGCCCATGACGTAGTGGCACGTCGGGTAGACGGGCACGGGCTCCTTGACGGGGTCCACGCCGAGGTAGGTGCGCGAGAACTCCATGATGTCGGGGAGCTTCTCGTCGAGAACTTCCTCGGGGATGTGCGTCACGTCGATGTAGACGTAGTCCTTGTTCGGGCCGGCGCCGCGGCCTTCGAGAACCTCGAGGACCATCGAACGCGCCACGATGTCACGAGGAGCGAGGTCCTTGATGGTGGGTGCGTAACGCTCCATGAAGCGTTCACCGTCGGCATTACGGAGAATGCCACCTTCACCGCGGACGGCTTCCGAGATCAGGATGCCGAGACCGGCGAGTCCTGTCGGGTGGAACTGGTGGAACTCCATGTCCTCGAGGGGCAGGCCCTTGCGGAAGATGATGCCCATGCCGTCACCGGTGAGGGTGTGCGCGTTGGACGTCGTCTTGTACATGCGTCCCGAGCCGCCGGTCGCGAAGACGATCGACTTGGCGTGGAAGATGTGCAGCTCGCCGGTCGAGAGCTCGTAGCAGATGACACCGGTGGCAACCGGGCCGTCCTCGGTCTCGGTGATGGCGATGTCGAGCGCGTAGAACTCGTTGAAGAACTCGACGTCGTGCTTGACGCAGTTCTGGTAGAGCGTCTGCAGGATCATGTGACCGGTGCGGTCGGCGGCGTAACACGCACGGCGGACGGGTGCCTTGCCATGGTCGCGTGTGTGGCCACCGAATCGACGCTGGTCGATCTTGCCTTCGGGCGTGCGGTTGAACGGCAGACCCATCTTCTCGAGGTCGAGCACCGCATCGATGGCCTCCTTGGCCATGATCTCGACGGCGTCCTGGTCGGCGAGGTAGTCGCCGCCCTTGACGGTGTCGAAGGTGTGCCACTCCCAGTTGTCTTCCTCCACGTTCGCCAGTGCGGCACACATGCCGCCCTGGGCCGCGCCGGTGTGGCTGCGGGTGGGGTAGAGCTTGGTCAGTACGGCCGTGCGGGCGCGGGGGCCAGCTTCGATTGCCGCACGCATGCCTGCGCCACCGGCGCCGACGATGACCACGTCATAACGATGTTCCTGCATGAAGTCTGTGCTCCCCTAGCTCGCCGAGATATTGGGGTCGAAGGTGAAGATGACGTACGTGCCCAGGCCCGTGATCAGGATCATCGAGAGAACGAGGATCGTGGTCAGCCAGAAGCGCGTGGAGTCCTTGCGGGAGTAGTCCGCGATGACCGTGCGCAGACCGTTACCGCCGTGCAGCTGTGCCAGCCACAACATCGTCAGATCCCAGAACTGCCAGAACGGGCTGGACCAGCGACCTGCGACGAACGCGAAGTTCAGACGGTGAACGCCACCGTCGAGCATCAGCATGATGAACATGTGGCCCAGGACCAGAACGATCAGGGCGACGCCGGAGAAGCGCATGAACAGCCATGCGTACAACTCGAAGTTGTTCCGAGCCTTCGCGCGCGGGGACCGCGGGTTGTCCAGGCTTGCGGGACGGTCGTATGAGGTGCCCAGGCTCTTGGCTTCGGGTCCGTGAGTAGTCGCCATGTCAGTGCTCCGCAAACATGTTGATGAGGATGCGTCCGGCGCCTGGGATCATCACCAGGAACCAGATCGTCAGAATGGTCCAGAGCATGACGCGCTGGTACTTCGGGCCCTTCGACCAGAAGTCCACCAACATCACGCGCACGCCGTTGAGGGCGTGGTAGAGGACTACGCCGACGAGGCCGATCTCCATGAGGCCGACGAGGGGGTTCTTGTACGTGTCGATGACGGCGTCGTACGTATCGGGATTGACCCGAACGAGTGCCGTATCGAGAACGTGTACGAATAGGAAGAAGAAAGTAGCGACGCCCGTGATCCGGTGTAGAACCCAGGACCACATTCCGGGGTCGCCCCGGTAAAGCGACCTCGTGCGCTCCTTCTGAGGAGCGGCTTCAGTCGTAGTACTCATCGAGTGCTGTGCCTCCAACGTCATTGGTGGACGCGTCGAGCCTGCAGAGAGCTTCGATGTACCTCAGCCCGGGCTCGACGGGATCCTGAACCGACTTGACTCAGACTCTAAACCTATGTGAAACCGGGAACTAATCAGATGCGGGATTCGTACGCGTACCAAACTCTTTGTAAGGTTTGCCTTTCCAATCTCGCCGAGACGGTTTCGGCGTGGTTTCTGCATCCATTCAGTCGGCGTGATTGGATAACGAACCATGGGTGACATCGACTGGAAGTTGTTGCGGCACAACGCGCAAGTGGTCATGCGGCACGCCTATGCGCCGTACTCGGGGTACGCGGTGGGTGCAGCGGCCCTGGTAGACGATGGTCGGATCGTCTCAGGATGCAATGTGGAAAATGTCTCATACGGTTTGAGCCTGTGTGCCGAATGTGGACTCGTCGGTAACTTGGCCGCCACCGGGGGTGGCCGGCTGCTTGCCTTCACGTGCTGTGACGCGAAGGGCTCGATTCTGATGCCGTGCGGCCGGTGCAGACAGCTTCTCCTCGAGCACGGCGGGGGTGAGATGCTTGTCGACACGAGCAGTGGGTTCAAGCCGCTGAGCGAGCTGTTGCCTGATGCTTTCGGGCCGGAACAAGCAGAGGGGCTCCGCCATGTTTGACGCAGTTTCCATCATCGGCGCCAAGCGTGACGGCCGCGAGCTGTCGGGAACCGAGATCGACTGGATAGTTCAGGCGTTCACACAGGGGGTCGTCGGCGACGAGCAGATGTCGGCGCTCGCGATGGCGATCTATTTCCGAGGAATGTCGCGAGCAGAGACCGGCCGATGGACCGAGGCGATGATCGAATCCGGCGGGAGGATGGACTTTTCGGACTTGCCGCTGCCCACCGTCGACAAGCATTCGAC
This sequence comes from Rhodococcus sp. YL-1, assembly GCF_001942025.1. Classification (NCBI taxonomy): domain Bacteria; kingdom Bacillati; phylum Actinomycetota; class Actinomycetes; order Mycobacteriales; family Nocardiaceae; genus Rhodococcus; species Rhodococcus sp. YL-1. Next base: position 2,181,617 of record NZ_CP017299.1, read on the forward strand.
CGGTGGAGTGGGGGACAAGATCACCCTTCCGCTTGCACCCCTCGTCGCTGCCTGTGGTCTTGCAGTCCCGCAGTTGTCGGGCCGCGGACTCGGCCACACCGGTGGAACTCTCGACAAGCTCGAGGCCATTCCAGGTTGGCGAGCCGAGCTCACGGGGACGGAGATGGTCGACATTCTCTCGGACCCGAAAATCGGCGCGGTGATCTGCGCTGCCGGAGCGAATCTGGCCCCCGCGGACAAGAAGCTCTACGCGCTGCGCGACGTGACCGGAACGGTGGAATCCATTCCGCTGATCGCAAGTTCGATCATGAGCAAGAAGATTGCCGAGGGAACCGGCGCCCTGGTGCTCGACGTCAAGGTCGGTTCCGGAGCGTTCATGAAGGACCTCGGCGACGCGCGAGAGTTGGCACGCACGATGGTCGAGCTTGGCAACGACGCCGGCGTGCGTACAAGCGCTCTCATCACCGGGATGGACACCCCGCTCGGATTGACGGCGGGCAACGCCCTCGAGGTACGTGAATCCGTCGAGGTGCTGGCAGGAGGCGGGCCGTCGGACGTCGTCGAGCTGACCCTGGTCCTGGCTCGGGAGATGCTGTCCGCGGCTGGGATCGACGGTATCGACCCCGCAGACAAACTGTCCGACGGCACAGCCATGGACCGGTGGCGCGCGATGATCGCCGCCCAAGGTGGGGACCCACACGCGACGCTGCCGACAGCTCGGCACAGCGACGTCGTCACCGCGGACCGAGACGGCGTACTGACCCGACTCGACGCCATGGCGGTGGGCATCGCGGCCTGGAAACTGGGAGCCGGACGCGAACGGCAGGGCGAAGCCGTTCAGGCCGGTGCCGGCATCGAGATGCATGCAAAGCCTGGCGACGTGGTCCGTGCCGGGCAGAAGCTGATGACACTGCACACCGACACTCCCGAGAGATTTGATGCAGCGCGACGAAGCCTCGGCGGTGGATGGTCGATCGGGACCGATTCCGACACCGTTTCGCGACCGTTGCTCATCGAGCGAATTGTGGGTGATTCGCGTTAGCGTTGGCGAATGAACGCACCGGAGTTGACCACGATCCGCAGCGCACCCAAAGTTCTTCTCCACGATCATCTCGACGGAGGACTCCGACCCGAGACCGTTCTCGAACTGGCCGAGCAATGTGGCTACGACGAGCTGCCGGCGAATACGGCATCCGAACTGGCGCAATGGTTCCGAACTGCCGCTGACAGTGGATCGCTCGAGCTCTACCTCGAAACGTTCGCGCACACAGTCGCCGTGATGCAGACCCCCGAAGGGCTTGCACGGGTGGCACGTGAGTGTGCCGAGGATCTGGCCGACGACAACGTCGTCTATGCCGAGGTCCGTTTTGCGCCCGAGCAGCACTTGGAACAAGGCCTGAGTTTGGACGAGGTCGTCGAGCACGTTCTCGAAGGTTTCCGGGCCGGCGAATCCGCTGCCAGGGTCGCGGGACGGGAGATCCGCATCGGCTGTCTTCTCACGGCGATGAGGCATGCCGCGCGGTCGCGGGAGATCGCCGAACTCGCGGTGCGATTCCGGGACCGCGGGGTTGTCGGGTTCGACATCGCCGGTGCCGAGGCCGGTAACCCACCGAGCCGGCACCTCGATGCTTTCGAGTACATGCGTGATGCGAACGCTCACTTCACGATTCACGCGGGTGAGGCTTTCGGGTTGCCGTCGATCCACGAAGCCATCGCCTTCTGCGGAGCGGATCGGTTGGGCCACGGCGTGCGGATCGTGGACGACATCGACGTAGGAGTGCAAGGTGGGGCAGAGTTGGGTCGGCTCGCGAACTACGTCCGTGACATGCGCATTCCCCTGGAACTGTGCCCGAGTTCGAACGTGCAGACCGGAGCCGTAGCCGCCCTGGCGGACCATCCGTTCGGACTCTTGGCGGACTTGCGCTTCCGAGTGACCGTCAACACCGACAACAGGCTGATGAGCGACACCACCATGAGCCGGGAAATGGCCGCGTTGGTCGAGACCTTCGGTTACGGATGGACCGATCTCGAACGCTTCACCATCAACGCGATGAAGTCGGCCTTCATCCCGTTCGACGAGCGCCTCGCGTTGATCGACGACGTCATCAAGCCGGGCTACGCCGTGCTCATCGGCTAGATGACGTGCGCCCGACTACTCAGATCGAAGCCGGGCCTCGAACTCGCGTTCGAGTTCGCGCCAGGCCTCGGATTCCTTGGTGAACGGCGCACTCGGAGCCATCCGCGACGGATCGGGGTTGAGGAGGTACGAGACGTACCAACCCAGCTCGTTCGACGCGGACAGAGCCTCCTCGGTGGAGTCGTCGTCGGCGAAATCTGCTGCATCGGTGAACAATTCGACTGCGAGTTCCAGCTGCTCGGCATCTACGACGTCCGGGCCCTGGGCGAGGTCGTCGGCGATACCGGGCAGAACGTAGACGTTCTCGTCCGTGACCTCGATTTCGAGTGAACCGTCGACGGCCGCATTCTGAATTTCGCCGTACGTACTGACCTGCGAGAGATCGTGTTCGTGGTTGTCGGCGAGGTAGCGAGCGAGTGCGCGCTCGCTACGGAAGACGGTGATCAGTCCGTCCTTGCCGAGGAAGATCGCCTGATCTCCCATGTAGCAGCGCAGAGTGTAGAACGTCTCGGCCGAGGTGATGATGCGGATCGGGTCGACACCGACCTCGCCCCAGAAGGTCTCGACTTCGTCTTCGTCCTCTTCGAGGTCGTCTTCGTCGAATTCCTCGTCCTCGCCCTCCTCGGCGACATCGTCGGCGTCGACGGTGTTCTCGGCGGCAGCGAGCAGTTCAGCTTCGGCGACCGCGACGGCGGCTGCATCGACCTTCGGGGAGGTGACCACCTTGTCGATGGCGTCGAGAACGGCGTCCCAGTCCTTGACGATCGCAGCGCCGACCTGGTCCCACAGCTCCAGGCCTTCGCGGCCTTCGAAGGTGCCGGCGCCGGTGGCAAGCGCGCCGAGTACCGGATGGCCGCTGAAGAAGCGGATGACCGCGTCGAGTTCGCACACCTCACCGATGTTGCGAGCCATGTTCAGGGTGTCTTCGAGTTCCGAGACCACCAGTGCCTCAGGGTCACCTGCGGCCAGTTCCGGCACGCCGACGAAGTCGAACGTGAAGTTCTCTTCCGGTTCCAACTCGGCTGCCGACAGTCCGGAGACGACGGCCCACGCCGGATGCTCGACCAGGTCGTTGTCGGAGTCCGTTCGGATGAAGGCCGCGAGTTCCGCGACGGAGGAGAACCCGTAGAGGTCTTCCTCATGGCCGAGAAACGCTTCCCACTCGTCGTCGCCCTCGCGCCAGCGAGGTGCCCACAAAGTGACGAGGTCTCCGTCGGTGAGTCCGATTTCGATAGGGACGATGTCTCCAGCCATGGGCGGAAGCCTATCCACCGCAGCGCGAAAGGCATAGCGGGGGTTCGTCACGTTTGTTTCAGGGCTACTCGGAGCTCACTGACCAGTCGCTCGCGTTCGTCGTTGGACTGTTGAACTGCCTGGTGAATCGTGGCCACCGTCAATGCGGCCACCGTCTGAGAATTCATCGCGGTGATTGCGTCGGTGATCCGTAGGTCGACCAGAGCGCCCAGCCCGTCGACAGTCGCCGTGACTATCCCACCCTCGCTCGAGACGACTACCCGAAGAGCGCCGACCCCGTCGACGGCGTCCTGCAAGAGTCCCGTCCGGTGTTTCGCCAGCTCCATGATTCGATCAATCTCGCTCATATCGAACGCATCCAGCTCGACGGAAGGTTCTGGCCCTCGGCGGCGTCGACATCGGCCAGTTCGTCTCGGGTCGGTAGACCGAGCCGATCGAGGATCGCTGCCGGGACTCCGGTCTCCTCGAGCTCCACACGATGGCGGGCGCCGGCTTCGATTGCTGCATGTGAGCACAGCGTGAGTATCTGCTGCGCCAACCGCTGCCCGCCGTACCGCAGTTCGTCCTGGCTGATCCGCAGGTCCACGGGCACGGCGTGCTCCGTGGCGCGGACCGCGATGGTTCTGGCGCGGTTGACGGCTACGGCTGTGATGATCGGCGGTGATTCGCGCTTGTTCTCGGGCATGATTCCCTGTCATTCCGTCGGACGGTAGAAGCCGTGAAAGCCCATGCCGCTGTTCGTGGTTCGGATGGCGCTGATCTCGACAGGATCGCCGGCTTCGACCATCTGACCGTTGCCGATCACCATGGCGACGTGTCCGTCCCAGACCGCGAGGTCGCCCGGCATCAGATTGTTCTGATCGACCTGGTTCCCGATTCCCTGTTCCTGAGCCAACCTCGGAATATCGACTCCGGCCTGGCCGTACGCCCATTGAGTCAGCCCGCTGCAGTCCAGACCGACTCCCGGCGTCGTGCCTCCCCAGGCGTACGGGACACCCTGTTGAGTGAGCGCGTTGCGTACGGCAGCAGCGGCCTCGGCGTTCGGTGCGGTGGCAATCGAGCCGTCGGGAAGTTCGACCTCAACGCCACCGACGGAACCGGAACCACTTGCGGAACCGGAACCACTTGCGGAACCGGAACCACCCGCCGACTCGGAGACCCCAGGTGCGGGATCGGGTATCGGGACGGACGGGACGAGTGCGGACATCTTGTCGGTCGACCCGGCCAACTCACCGCGTACCCGCTCGATAACCGATACCGCGCGTCCGAGGTGCTCCAACGCGGCCGACAACAACATCAATTGGCCCGTCGGTGTCATCAGCGTCGGCCCGGCCTTGATCGCGAGTGTCAGAAAGGACTGGAGAATCTCACCGAGTTCGGTCATTCCCGCGTACACGGACGTTGTCGCTTCGTCCACGACGCCGGCGATGTCGTTTCCGCGATCGGCGAGGTTTCGCGTCGACGTCTGCGTCTGCTCGGTTTTGGTCACCGCAGCGGTGAGTGCCGTGGACGAGCTCTGAGAGGACGCCAGTTCGCTCAGAGCAGCGCTTCCCAGTTGGTAGGCGATCTCGAGGGCGTCCGTGGCGATTCGGATGCCGACGTCAGGTCCATTTGTGCTGGGGACACCAGTCCCGACAGTGTCGACCAGGTCGATGATCGGTCGTGCGAGTGCGAGTGCGTCGACGTCGATCATGAGCGTGCGGCTTCAGCGAGAGTCCTTCTTACAGATTCCTCGGAGTCGAGATAGACGGCGTGAGCGTCGCGGGTGGCTGACTGGACGCTGGAGATCACAGCGGACAGTCGATCGATGTCGTCGATGTGCGCTTGCTGTGCTCGGCTCGCGACATCGACGAAGTCGCCGCCGATCAGCCCCAGCACAGTGGACAGAGCCAAGTGATCGCCACCCGCCGCGTCCTGTCGAGCTTGCGCGACGTTGTCGGCAACAGTGCCCAACCGCGTGGCGAACTCCGCGATGCTTTCAGTGTCCAGATCCAGATTTGTCAACTTGTCTTCCCCCCGTTGCGCTTACTCCTTCTTGGACGCCGCGCGGGGTGCTCCGGTTCCCGAGGAACTATTCTGATGGTCATGCAAACGCACGTAGTCGACCATCCGCTCGCGGCGGCCCTCTTGACGACAATGCGTGACGCACGCAGTGAGAACGCGACTTTTCGTTCCGCACTTCGCAGGCTCACGCACATGCTGGTCTACGAGGCCATGCGTGACGCGGAGGTCGAGGAATTTCCGGTCGACACCCCGGTAGCAGCGACGACGGGCATCCGGCTCGCGAAGCCGCCGTTGTTGGTACCGGTGCTGCGGGCCGGTCTGGGCATGGTCGAACAGGCGAGTGCGCTGATTCCGTCGGCCGGCGTCGGCTTTGTCGGAATGGCACGTGACGAAGAGACTCATCAGCCGGTTCCGTACCTCGAATCCCTGCCGGCGGATCTGTCCGGGATCCCGGTGTTCGTGCTCGATCCGATGCTCGCCACCGGTGGTTCGATGGTGCACACCATCGACTTGCTGGTTGCGCGTGGCGCGACGGATGTCACGGCAGTGTGCGTCGTGGCCGCTCCGGCCGGCGTCGACGCGCTGGCAGCGTCCGGCCACCCGGTTCGTCTGGTCATCGCGAGCATCGACGACGGACTCGACGAGAACGCTTTCATCGTCCCCGGTCTCGGTGACGCCGGCGATCGGCAGTTCGGACCCCGCTAGAGCGAAAGGGCGAAGGTTCGGAGTTCGGCCAGCCGGGCCTTCGCCTGCTCTACTGCGTTCGCGAGGTCGGCGCGGTTCGCCACCGGGACGACAACTTCGAGATAGCACTTGAGCTTGGGCTCGGTTCCGGACGGTCGCACCACCACGCGGATCGACGGCCCGTCGAATATCACTGCGTCAGTGCGCATACCACCGCGAACCAGGGACAAGTCCTCGGTCGTGACCGGCTCACCCGCGAGTTGGCCAGGCGGATCGGCGCGTAGCCGTTTCATCATTTCCGCGATGTCACTCGAGTCCTCGACGCGGCGGGATACTTGGTCCCCGCGGTGCAGTCCGAATTCGACGGCATAGTCGCCTAGAACGTCCAACAGGGTTCTGTTGCTGCCCGCGAGGGTGGCAGCCAAGTCGGCCACCAGAACGGCAGCTGAGATTCCGTCCTTGTCCCGCACCACATCCGGATCGACGCAGTGCCCGATCGCTTCCTCGTAGGCGTAGACGAGTCCGTCGCCGGCGCGCGTGAGCCACTTGAATCCGGTGAGTGTCTGCGCAAACCTGGCTCCGCGGGCTTTCGCCAACTTCGAGAGCAGGGTCGAGGAGACGATCGTCGTCGCCACCAACGAATCTTCGGGCGCCGTGCTCAGTACGTGGTCGGCCAGGAGCACCCCGGTTTCGTCGCCGCGCAACATGCGCCACTGATCACCGTCGCGAACTCCGACGGCGCAGCGGTCGGCATCCGGGTCGAGTGCGATCGCCAGATCCGCGTCGACACGTCGGGCAAGGGCGAGCAGGCGGTCTGCGGCGCCGGGCTCTTCGGGATTGGGGAACTCGACGGTCGGAAACGTGGGGTCGGGATCGAACTGCTCCGCCACGACGTGCAGGTCCTCGAATCCTGCTGCTCGCAGAGCCGCGGTCGCAGTCTCACCCCCGACGCCGTGCATTGCCGTGAGCGCAATCCGGATCGAGCGGGCGTCGCCGTGCGGGAGGGTCGCGATGCGGGCGAGGTACTCCTCGACCAGAGAATCGTCGGCCGGAATCACCGATGCTCGCGCGACGTCGGCGGCACTACCGATGCGAGCGATCTCGCTCTCGATTTCACGATCGGCGGGGGAGACGAGTTGCGCTCCGCCCGAGAGATACACCTTGTAACCGTTGTCGGCGGCAGGATTGTGGGAGGCGGTGATCTGGATACCTGCCGCTGCCCCGAGCCTGCGCGCCGCGAACGCCACCAGCGGTGTCGGCAGTGGGCGGGGGAGCAGGGTCACCTCGAACCCGGCCGCTGCCATGACCTCGGCGGCGGCGAGAGCAAATGCCTCTGAACCGAGCCGGGCGTCGCGGCCGACCACAACGCGGGACCCGCCCTGGCAGCGAGCTGTCAGCCAGGCCGCCAGACCGGCGGTGGTCCGGATGACGACCGCGAGGTTCATGCCGTTGGGTCCACCGCGCACCGGCCCGCGAAGCCCAGCAGTGCCGAACGTCAGTGGTGCGGAAAAGCGTTCGGTCAGTTCATGTTCGGAAAGGGCGGCTAATTCTGCGCGGGTAACTGGGTCCGGATCGGCGTCGATCCACTCGGTGACGTTCAGTGGTGTCACAGCTGCTCGACCAGTTGACGCAGCAGCACTCCCATCCGGGCCGCCGAGGCTTTGCCTGCCGCCAGCACTTCCTGATGGTCGAGCGGGGCGCCCGTGATTCCGGCGGCCAGATTGGTGACCATGGAGATGCCGAGAACGCGAGCGCCGAGCGCGCGAGCCGCGATGGTCTCGTGAACCGTCGACATGCCGACCAGATCGGCGCCGAGTGTACGAAGCATTCGAATCTCGGCTGGAGTCTCGTAGTGCGGACCGGGAAGCCCGGCGTAAACACCCTCGGCAAGGTCCGGGTCGATCGAGCGAGCCAGCGCACGCAGTTCCGGCGAGTAGGCGTCGACCAGGTCGACGAACTCTGCGCCGACGAGGGGAGAGCGGGCCGTGAGGTTCAGGTGGTCACTGATCAGCACCGGTTGACCGACTGTGTAGTTTTCAGCAATACCGCCGGCCGCGTTGGTGAGGATGACGGTGTCGGCGCCGGCAGCGATGGCCGTCCGGACCGGGTGGACGACGGTGGCGAGATCGTGGCCCTCGTACGCATGCGCGCGCCCGAGCAGCAGCAGGACTTCGGTATTCCCGACGCGCACCGAACGAATGGTGCCCGCGTGCCCGAGCGCCGACGGTGGGGCGAAGCCAGGAAGATCCGCCATCGAGACTTCGGCTGTCACGTCCGCACCGGCGTCGCCGAACACGTCTGCGGCATCGGTCCACCCCGACCCGAGCACGATGGCGACTGACGGTGACGAAGAGCCAGTCATGGCGGACAGAGCAGCGGCGGCGGCCTCGGCGATCGTTCCCATGTGAGCAACCCTACTGAGGAGTCGGGTCGGTTCGCCGGGTGAGTTGGCGGGCGTTACTCTCCCATCCATGCCTTATCTCGAACGCGACGGCGACGTATTCATCCTGTACCTCGGCAACGAGGGCGAAACGGACAACGAGAACCGCTTCGGCCCTGAGTGGATCGACGCTGTTCACAGCAAGTTGGACGAGATCGAAGCGCACGAGGGGCCCGCAGCCCTGGTGACGACGGCGACGGGCAAGTTCTACACGAACGGCCTGGACACGACGTGGATCTTCGGCAATCTCGACGGTCTGCCCGGCTACCTGGACAAGGTCCACACCATCTACAGCCGTTTGCTGACCTTCCCGATGGCCACGGTCGCGGCCGTGCAGGGGCACGCGTTCGGCGCCGGCGCCATGCTCGCGTCCTCGCACGATTTCCAGATCATGCGCGCGGACCGCGGCTTCTACTGCCTGCCCGAGGTGGGACTGAACATGCCGTTCACTGTCGGGATGTCTGCACTGCTGAACAGTCGTCTGCCCAAGCAGACGGCAGTCGATGCCATGACGACGGGGCGTCGCTTCGGCGGTGCCGACGCACTTGCTGCGGGCATCGTGCAGGAAACGGTCGACGGAGACGGAGTGCTCGCCGCTGCTGTGGCCAAGGCGTCGGCACTGACGTCGACTCACGGCAAGAACTTGGCGGAAATCAAGGCAGGCATCCACCGCGATGCTCTTGCAGACCTCGCTCAGGTGACTGACAAGAGCAACTTCTCCTTCGGGTGAGACAATGATCGCGTGAACCAGAATGTCGACAGCGCAGTCAGGTCCGTAGAGGCCGATCTGATTGCGCTGTCGCATTCGATTCACAGCGACCCGGAACTCGCCTTCGAGGAGTTCCGCAGCGCTGCCAAAGTGTCGGACCTGCTGGCGCAGCACGGTTTCGCGGTCACTCACGGGATCGTCGATCTGCCGACGGCCTTCGATGCCACCTACGGCAGCGGAGAGTTGGTCATCGCGATCTGCGCCGAGTACGACGCGTTGCCCGAGATCGGTCATGCCTGTGGGCACAACATCATTGCCGCCGCCGCGGTCGGGGCCGGCATCGCGTTGGCTACCGTGGCCGACGAACTGGGGATCACCGTCCGAGTGATCGGTACTCCGGCGGAGGAAACCGGTGGCGGCAAGGTCCTGATGCTCGAGCGTGGTGCCTTCGACGGCGTCGGCGCTGCCATGATGGTTCATCCAGGGCCGATCGACATCATCGGTGCGACCTCGCTGGCCTTGGCGGACATCGCCGTGAGTTATCACGGTCGCGAGGCGCATGCGTCTGCTGCGCCGGAGTTCGGTCGTAACGCCGCCGACGCAGCGACGCTCGCTCAGGTGGCGGTCGGACTGTTGCGTCAGCACCTGCAGCCAGGTCAGCAGATTCACGGAATCGTCAGTGACGGCGGCACGGCTCCCAACATCGTTCCGGCTCGGTCCGAATTGCTCTACTACCTGCGTGCCGAAACGGCCGCGTCGTTGGCCAATCTGTCCGAGCGTGCCGACGCGTGCTTCGCCTCGGGTGCACTCGGCACCGGGTGCACCCACGAAATCCGCACGGTATCGCCTACTTACACCGAGCTGACCCCCGATCCGTGGCTGGCGGCGGCGTACCGTGAACAGATCGTCGATCTCGGGCGGGTGCCACTGGCAGCGGAATGGGAGCGCTCCCGTCCACTGGGTAGTACGGATATGGGTAATGTGACCAATGTGATTCCGGGAATTCACCCGGTCATAGGCTTGGATTCATCGGGGGCAGTGACACATCAGCCGGAGTTCGCGGCTGCGTGTATCACCACCTCCGCAGATCGAGCGGTAGTCGACGGTGCAATTGCGTTGGCCCGCACTGCTGTCCGGGTAGCGTCCGATCCAGAACAACGCGCCCGTCTGTTGGAAGGGGTAGATCGCCGGTGAACGCGGCAATCGACACGTGGATTCACGCGCACACCGACGACCTCGTCGCGTGGCGTCGACACATCCATGCCAACCCGGAGTTGGCTCGCCGCGAATACGCGACCACCGAATTCGTCGCCACCCGCCTCACTGCCGCTGGATTGTCGCCGAAGATCCTTCCCGGTGGCACCGGTCTCACGTGCGATATCGGACCGGAGGGTCCACGAATCGCACTGCGCGCCGACATGGACGCTTTGCCGATGCAGGAGGCGACCGGAGCGACGTACTCGTCCACAGTCCCCGGTGTGTCCCATGCGTGCGGGCACGACGCCCACACCACCATCTTGCTCGGCGCCGGACTGGCTCTGGCCACGCTGCCCGAACTTCCCGTCGGGGTTCGGCTGATATTCCAGCCCGCCGAGGAAGTCATGCCTGGCGGAGCACTCGACGTCATCGCCGCGGGCGCGCTCGACGGTGTGTCCAGAATCTTTGCTCTGCACTGCGATCCGCGACTCGAGGCAGGCCAGGTGGGAATGCGCCTGGGTGCGATCACCTCTGCTGCCGACACGATCGAGGTCGTCCTCGACTCTCCGGGTGGGCACACGTCGCGGCCGCATTTGACCACGGATCTGATCTACGCGCTCGGCACCGTCGTGACCGGGCTGCCGGGAATGCTCAGCCGTCGTATCGATCCGCGTACCGGAACCGTCATGGTGTGGGGCGCGGTCAGTGCAGGTCAGGCGCCCAACGCGATTCCGCAGACCGGCATGATGACGGGCACGGTACGTACCGGCGATCACGACACCTGGGAGTTGCTCGAACCGCTCGTGGAAGAAATCGTCCACGGACTGCTCGCACCCACCGGAGTTCGCTACCAACTCAACTATCGTCGCGGAGTGCCTCCGGTCGTCAACGACGAGGTGTCCACTCGGATGTTCGAGGACGCCATCGCGACCGTCGGACAAGATGCTTTGGCGGACACCCCGCAATCCGGTGGTGGCGAAGACTTTTCGTGGTACCTCGAAACCGTGCCGGGTGCCATGGCGCGGCTCGGCGTGTGGTCGGGTGAGGGCGATCAGCTCGACATCCACCAACCCACTTTCGATCTCGACGAGCGAGCACTCGGCGTCGGTGTGAAGGTTCTCACGAGCCTGGTTCTGGGATAGTTCCGGTTCCCGTCGGGGGTACCGTTTTTCGTTCGTTCGAGTGAAGGTACGGGCATGTCCATAGGTGTGGGAGTGCGAATCGGCACATTGGTGTCGACGGCTGTCGTTGCGTCGAACGATCCAGGTTCGGCTGATCCGGTGGTATTGGTCAGGGACACGATCCTCAATCAACGCAAGGACGGAACGACGGTGCTCGGTGGCACCGAGCAACTGGGTGCCGGCCGTGAGTTCGCCGAGAGCTGGTCGGGCTTTGTCGGTCGCGTCGGGGACCCGAGTGGCGTCGCAGGAACGGCCGATACTCGTTACCGCGCCGAGGATTTGGTGGCGACCTCGATTCGCTGTCTGTTGCAGGAATGCGAGCCGCTGCCCGATCGTGGTGGTCGAAGCGGGGGAGCGCCCGACATCGTCGCGACCTACCCGTCACGCTGGGACTCGTCGACAGCGGCCCTCATGCAGGATTCGCTGGTCTACGCGGGCCTCGAACGGGTCACACTCGTCTCGGATGCCGAGGCCGTGTCGGCGTGGTTCGAGTCGGAAATCGCGGCACTCGCCGGCACGCTCATCGGCATCTATCACGTGGACGACACCGGGGCAGCGGTCACCCTCGTGCGTTCTGGTGTCGCGGCCGGCCGTGCATTCGGCTTTGCCGGCGACGGGAGTTCGCCGAGTTCACGCCTCGCGACGGCTCTGGGTGCGTTCGGTTGGATGCCGGAGAACTTGGACGCCGTAGTCGTCACCGGTGACGGCGAACCGGCGACAGACAAAGCGGCCATGATGTCCATAGCGGCCGGGATTGCCGAAAAGCTCGGTGTCAGATGTGAACTCGGTCCCGGGCCTGAGCAGTCGGCTGCGCTGGGAGCCGCAATTCTGGCTGCCGGATTCACCTCGACGTCGCACACTATCGTGCCGATCGGATTGCCGCCTTCACACGACGTGACCGAGGTGTTCGACACCCTGGGACGCGAGAAGGTGGCGGCAGAAACCGCTGCCGGGGTGGCGACCGCCGAGCCGGAAACTGCAGTTGTCGCAGGCGAATCGGAGTCGCGCGGTTCCAAGCGTGTGCTCATCGGCGTGACGGTTGTGGTGGTGCTCGCAGCACTGGCAGTGCTCGCGTATTTCCTGCTGCTTTGAGCAGGACAGCTATCTAATCGGTAACACCGTTACCCGGACCGACATTGCGGCTGTTTCTCGTCCGCAACTCTCGTACGTACTCGGCCGGCGCTCCGGCAATCTCGGCGGCGTCGGCCATCACGCCGATGTAGCGGGCCGACGGCAGTCCGCCTTCGTACGCATCCATGACGTAGAGCCACGCAAGTACCGCGTCGCCGGCGGTGTCGACCCGCACGCGGATCTTGCGGTGCAGACCCAGTTCGGCACCTTCCCAGCGGTCCAGACTCACTTCGTCCTCTTCCGGGACGTCGTAGAGCACCACGAAAACACTGGAATCGGGATCTTCGACCACGGTGGCGAGAGCACCCTCCCAGCCGAGGTCCTCGCCGCTGAAGGTCAGGCGCCAGCCTCGCAGCCACCCTGTCCCGGACATGGGGGAGTGTGGGCAGCGCAACAACATCTGCTCGGGATGCATGTTGGAACCGTAGGCGGCATAAATCGACACGGGCGCAAGCCTAAACCGTGGTCCGAGGGTGTGGCGAAGCGGACCACCGGACGCAAGTAATCTGGTACAAGCACTGCGCGACACGTGGTGCTCGAATAGCGTGACACTGGTCGACGGGAGACCCCTGCCGGCCACGCGAGGACTTGGAGGACACATGACCCGGATCGTGATCATCGGTGGCGGACCCGCCGGCTACGAGGCGGCACTGGTAGCCGCGCAGCACGGGGCCACGGTCACCCTGGTCGATTCGGACGGTGTCGGCGGTGCGTGTGTGCTGTTCGACTGTGTCCCGTCGAAGACGTTCATCGCGTCCACCGGGATCCGCACCGACATGCGTCGTGCATCCGACCTCGGCATCACTCTGGATCCGGAGCAGGCTTCGGTGTCACTGCCGAAGATCCACTCCCGAGTCAAGAGTCTCGCGTTGTCCCAGTCCTCGGACATTCGCGCACGGTTGCAGACGGTAGGCGTCGAGGTTCTCTCCGGCACCGCCGAACTGACCGATCCACTCCTCGGCATGGCAGCACACCAGGTTCGCGCGACGCTCGGAAGCGGCGAGCAGAAGACCATCGACGCAGACGTCGTGTTGATCGCCACCGGCGCCAGCCCCCGCATCATCCCGGGAGCCGAGCCCGACGGTGAGCGAATCATGACGTGGCGCCAGCTCTACGACTTGGACGAGCTTCCCGAGCACCTGGTCGTGGTCGGTTCCGGTGTCACCGGTGCCGAGTTCGTCTCCGCATACACCGAGATGGGCGTCAAGGTCACGCTCGTGTCCAGTCGCGACCGTGTTCTGCCCGGCGAGGATGCCGATGCGGCGCTCGTGCTCGAGGACGCCCTCGCCGAGCGCGGTGTCACCCTCGTCAAGCACGCCCGCGCGGACGCCGTCGAGCGCACCGAGAAGGGCATCGTCGTCAAGCTCTCCGACGGCCGCACGGTCGAAGGAAGCCACGCTCTGATGACCGTCGGTTCCGTCCCCAACACCAACGGTCTCGGCCTGGAGCGGGTCGGCATCGAGTTGGACAAGGGTGGATACCTGCGTGTCGACCGGGTCTCGCGCACCACGGTTTCCGGTATCTACGCTGCCGGTGACTGCACCGGACTGCTCCCGCTCGCGTCGGTGGCTGCGATGCAGGGACGTATCGCGATGTACCACGCACTGGGTGAAGGCGTCAGCCCGATCAAGTTGAAGACCGTCGCGTCGGCCGTCTTCACACGCCCCGAAATTGCAACGGTGGGTGTTTCGCAGGCAGCGATCGACAACGGAGAGGTGCCTGCGCGCACCGTCATGTTGCCGCTCAACACCAACCCGCGCGCCAAGATGTCCGGTTTGCGTCGCGGATTCGTGAAGATTTTCTGCCGCCCGGCTACCGGCGTGGTCATCGGCGGTGTTGTGGTCGCACCCACTGCTTCGGAACTGATCCTGCCGATCGCGATCGCCGTACAGAACAACCTGACGGTCAACGACCTGGCGCAGACGTTCTCGGTGTACCCGTCGCTGACCGGATCGATCACCGAGGCTGCTCGTCAGCTCATGCGTCACGACGACCTGGACTGACAACCGACCAGAGTCTTCTTACAATGTGGGAACTCTGTTTCACATACTGAAGTATTGGTGGGATAGTCGAGATACCGACCGAATCAAGGGTCGGTATCTCGGCGCTCTCCCGCCCCGTTGACCCAGGACGGCTCAGGGTGTTTTTCCTCTGACCTTCATTCTGCGTGCCTGGGAGCTTCATATGACACACGCCGCGCTGTCCGCTCGCATGGACGGACTCCGTAGTTCTGCAATTCGCGATCTGCTCACCCTGACTGCCCGGCCTGACGTCATCAGCTTGGCCGGCGGACTGCCCGATCCCGATTTCATTCCGCGGGAGCGAATCTCGAAGGCAGCCCACGACGCACTCGGTGACCCCTCGTCCGTTCAGTACGGCGAGACCTCCGGCCTGCTGCGCCTCCGTGAGGTGATCGCCGAGCGCGAATCATCCAAGATCGGGCGGACACTCGACGTGTCCGAAGTCGTGATCACCCACGGTTCTCAGCAAGGTTTGAGCTTGCTCGCGCAGGTCCTCCTCGACGCCGGTGACGTCGTGGTCGTGGAGGAACCGGCATATACCGGTGCGCTGCAGGTCTTTCGAACGGCGCAGGCCCGTCTCGTTCCGGTCCAGCTGGACGAGGACGGAATGGATACCGACGCGCTCGAGACGGAACTCGCCGCCGGTCTTCGGCCCAAAGTTGTTCACACCGTGAGCAATTTCCACAACCCGCGCGGCGCGGTGCTTTCGGCGCAGCGGCGAGCGCACTTGGCGGCACTGGCGGACCGATACGGGTTCTGGGTGCTCGAGGACGACCCGTACGGCGAACTGTACTTCGGCGAGAAACCGCCAGCACCGCTGGCGGCGTTGTCGGACAGTGTGATTCGGCTGTCCAGTGCTTCCAAAGTGTTGGCACCGGCGCTGCGCGTCGGCTGGCTGCACGGCGACCGAAAGGTCTGCGAGGCGGTCGAACTGATCAAGCAAGGCGCTGACCTGTGCGGGTCTTCGCTCACCCAGCAGATCGCCGCAGACCTCTTCTCCGACGTCGAATGGTTCGACGCGCATCTCGACGTGCTTCGAGCGGGGTACGGCGCGAGGGCGAAGGCGTTGGTCACGGCCGCCGAGACGGAATTGAGTGGGCGTGCACGCTTTTCCGAGGTCCGCGGCGGGATGTTCTGTTGGATGGATTTCCTCGACGACGTCGACACCACCGAACTCCTGGGTGCCGCGCTCGCGCATGGCGTGGCATTTGTCCCAGGTTCGGCCTTCGCGGTCGAAGCGGACCTTGGTCGAAGCGCTCGACTGTGTTTCGCGACGTATCCCGAAGCGGTGCTGGTCGACGCCGTCGGCAGGCTCCGGGACAGTGTCACCGCAGGTACAGCCTGACTTTGTCGATAGTGTTGCGGAGCAGATCGATCTCCGTACCGGACGGCGGGGTGGTGACGGTGACGTGGTCGGCGACGGCCAGATCCCATCCCGTCGCCTCTCGCACCTGATCGACCGAGATGCCTTCGTGGACACTGGTCAGCTCCAACTCGCCGCCGGGGCCCTGGTGTGTCAGGACACCGAGGTTGGTGAACACCTTTGTCACTCCTGCACCTGCCGGCATGATGCCCTTTCCGCTGGCGTGGGCGCGGGCGGGGCTGGGTGAGGTGCAGAAGTCGAGCGCGGCCGGAAAGGAACTGAGGTCGTGGCGACGCATCACGACGAAGATCTCGGCCGCGTTCGCGATGATCTCGACGGCCCCGCCTGCTCCGGGCAGTCTGACCGTCGGGTTCTTCCAGTCACCGATGAAACTTGTGTTCAGGCTTCCCGTTCGATCGATTTGAGCCGCCCCGAGAAAACCGACGTCGACGTTGCCACCTTGCAGGACATAACCGAAGAGTGCGGCCATACTGAGCACGGATTCGGCGCCGGAGACCACGACGGAGTCGGCGATACCTTCGGCCATCGCCGACGGATGCGCGCCGCACACTCCGGATTCGTAGATCAGTTCTACGTCCGGATTCGACGTGTGGCGCGCGAGATCGACTGCGAGCGTGGGGAGCCCGACTCCGGCGAAGACCCGGCGCTTACCTGCCAACTCGCGTGCCGCGACGGCGACGATCGTTTCGGTGGAGGTGGTGTTACCGCTGACAATCGTGGTGGTCACAGTCTGCTCCCGTAGTCGACAGGTGTGGAGAGTTTTGATCCGACCTCGAGATCCGACCAGTAGTCGGCTCCGAGCTTGGCGAGATATTCGTCGTGATCGCCGAGTGTGTACACCCATTCGTCGAGCCAATTTCTCAGCAACGAAGGGTCTTTGGAAATCTCGGTCCAGCGTCGGTAGAAGCCGCAATCGCGGTCGTAGTATCCCTGTGCGTACGACGGGTGCGCGCCGCGCGGGCAGACGACAACCGCGTCGACGGCGTGCGAGGGAATCAGAGTTCGGCTCGGATCTGACCTGATGACCTCGTCGTCGACAAGCTCTTCCACAACGACGATCGCCTTCTTCGCGGCGTAAACGGCTTCTTGCTGCACCCCGGCGATGCCCCAGATCTGTGCGTTCCCGGACGTGTCCGCTCGCTGTGCGCCGATGATCGTCACATCCGGATTCAACGGCGGCACAACGTAGACGCTCCCGCCTCCGTACGGATCCTCGACGAGTCTCAGTTGTGGGTTGAGTGCGGGTAGATCACTACCGGCGTACGACCGCAGCGGGAAGAAGGGAAGTCTGGCCGCTCCCGCCTGATACCGGCACACCATGCCGTAATGGCTGTATTCCTCGACTTCGAGGGGGAGCGGGTCCTGGTTCTCGATGCGTCTGCGTAACTCGTACAGAGAACCTGCGGAGCCACTGGCGAAGAACGAGGCAACCAGCTTTCGGACGCAGCCGGCGGCGACGAGTTGATCGGAAACGATGTCCGGCGTCATCCGGCAGAGGGTGAGGTCCTTTCTGCCCTGCCGGATGATCTCGTGTGCCGCGGCAAAAGGAATGAGATGCGAAAATCCCTCCAGCGCAACGGTCATCCCGTCTTCGACGTATCGGCCGACGGCCTCTTTCATCGAGAGGGTCTTGTCCACGTGTGTACCTCTTCTTGTTCTTTCGCGCACTCGGTCGGTTTCGGAACTTGACATGTTCGGCCGGTGTGGCGCAACAATGTCGGGTGGAAATTCATCAGATCAACGCATTTCTCGCGGTGGCTGAGGAGCTACATTTCGGCCGTGCGGCGCAGCGGCTTCGGATTGCGCAACCGCCGCTGAGTCGAACGATCAGGCAATTCGAGAAACAGCTCGGTTCGCCGTTGTTCGATCGGAGCACTCGAACTGTGCGGCTCACTGCTGCCGGTGAAGCGCTGCTGCTTCCGGCGCGCGAGATTCTGGACGCGTGCCGGATGGCCGAGATCGCGGTGTCTGCGGCAGGCAAGGGAACGACAGGTCGCGTTCGCCTGGGTTTCGCGGGGACTTCTTCGCATCTGCTCGTCGGGCGGTGGGCGAAATTGGTGAGAAAGACCAATCCCGGTATCGAATTCGTGCTCGACAGTTCTGCTTTCGCGAACGAGGCGTTGTTGATGCTGCTCGATCGACGACTCGACATCGGGATGGTGCGGTGGACCGTACCGCCGCTCGGGATCACGTCGAGATTGATCGCCGAGGAGAACTTTCTGGTGGCCATGTCCAAAGACCACCCGTTGGCGTCGAGGGACTCGGTTCGGTTGATCGAATTGGAGTCCGAGAATTGGGTGACGCTTCCGGCGGAGCCAGGTTCGATTCTGCGGGAGTCTCTGCTCACTGCCTCGAAGAACGCAGGGTTCCTGGCTCGCATCGTGCAGACGGCACCGGATTCGATGTCGTTGATCGCGCTGGTGTCCGCGGAAATCGGATGCTCGTTGACCATTTCCTCGGTGGCCCAGAGCATCGTGAATCCTGATGTTGTCTTTGTTCCGGTCATGGACCCACCTCCTCCTCTTCAACTGCGTATCGCCTGGCGAGAGGGAGACGACAGACCTGCTCTTCTCGAAGTGTTGAAATTGTCCGAGCAGGCGCTGCCGTCCCTGGCCTAGACGGTTGCCCGACCGGTAGGAATCTCACCCGCTTCGGACTTCGGCGAGTTCGCAATATCGACAAGAGTGTTTTCGAGTTCGAGTTCGAGTTCGTCGTAGTCCGCTTGTTCGGCCGTCGAGAGTTCGCCCGCGTTGTAGCCGGTACGTCGGAGCAGGAGCAGGGTGCAGATCAGCGAGACAAGGGCGTACAGCCCGGATACGATCGCGACCCCGACGATATTGCCTGACGTGTTGAGCATCCACTGCGCCAGTACGGGAGTTCCGCCGCCGACGACAAGGGAACACAATTGGTACGCCGTCGACAGACCGGTGTAACGGATGTTGGCGGGGAAGGCCCGAGCGAGAACGCCGGCGATGGCGCCGTAGAACATCGAGTGCGGGATCGTGGCCAGACACATCGCGACGACTGCGATGGTGAAGTTCCCGGTTCGGATCGCGAAGAACATGGCGGGCATGAGGACGAACTCCGGTATCACCATCAGGCACATGGCTTTTCGCATGTCGATCTTGGAGACCAGGACGGCACCGAAAGGTTGGACGATGAACTGCACGACGAGCGCGATCGCGATGGCGGCCAGGAAGGTTCCTCGATCGTATCCGAGTTCTTTTGTAGCCCAGGACAATGCGAAGGTGTTCTTGAAATAGGTGACCTGGGCGAGGGGGAGTGCGCCGGCGCCGAGGAGAACCAGTACCCAGTGCTTGCGCAAGACTTCGGCGAGCGGAAGCTTGACGACCTTCTTGCGTGCGAGAACGGCCTTCATCTCGTCCGACTCTTCGAGTTTGAGGCGAATGATCATCCCGAGAATGACCAGCACCGCCGAGATGATGAACGGGATGCGCCATCCGTACAGGAGGAACGACGGCGTCGGCATCGAGGACAGAAGGAAGAACGCGATGGTGGCCAACAGATTTCCGGCGGGTGAGCCCTGTTGGGCGAACGCGGAGTAGAGGATGCTCTTGCCCTTCGGTGCATTCTCGCTGGCAATGAGCACTGCGCCGCCCCACTCGCCACCGACCGCGACTCCTTGGATGACGCGAAGGGTGACCAGACCGATCGGCGCCCAGATCCCGACCTGTGCGTAGGTGGGGAGGAGTCCGATGCCTACCGTGGCGACACCCATCATCATCAAGGTGATGACGAGAGTGTTCTTGCGTCCGATCCGGTCGCCGAGGTGACCGAAGATGATCCCGCCGATCGGCCTGGCGAGGAAGCCTGCCCAGAGTGTGATGAAGGCGAGGAGAGTTCCGACTCCGTTCGGGAGAGTGTCGGAGAAGAAGATGTCGCCGAATACCAGGGCAGCGGCAGTGCCGTAGATGTAGAAGTCGTACCACTCGATAGTGGTTCCGATGAACGAAGCGATACCGGCTCTTCGCGCCTTGGCGTTGATCTCCTCGGAACTGCGAGTGGGTGAACTCATGCGTGGCGACCTTTCTCTGCAACATTCGCGGCGCCGAAACGTGGCGTGCCTGAATGAGATTCGCAGAGTGGTGTAGGTCACGTCCAATACCAACTTGGTCGCCTATTGATACCTCAGGAGTATCAATAGGCGACCATGATCAGCTCTTCCGGTATGGAAGGATCGGGGTGATTACTCGGACCAGTTGTACGTCCGCTCGACGGCCTTGTTCCACTCCGCGTACAGCCGTGACCTTTCGGACTCGTCCATCGCCGGTTCCCAGGTTTGGCCGACGGCCCAGTTGTTGCGGATGTCTTCGGTGTCGGCCCAATAACCGATGGCGAGGCCCGCTGCGTATGCAGCACCGAGAGCTGTCGTTTCGTTGACCACCGGGCGGATGACGGGAACTCCGAGGATGTCCGACTGGAACTGCATCAGGGTTTCGTTGACCACCATGCCGCCGTCGACCTTCAGTGCGGACAGTTCGACTCCCGAATCCGCTCGCATGGCGTCGATGACCTCGCGGGTCTGGTATGCCGTCGCCTCGAGCGCTGCGCGGGCCAGGTGTCCCTTGTTGACGAACCGCGTCAGACCGACGATGACACCCCGGGCATCCGGTCGCCACCGAGGTGCGAACAGCCCGGAGAACGCGGGCACGAAGTAGGCGCCGCCGTTGTCGTCGACACTTGCGGCGAGCGGCTCGATGTCCTTGGCGTTCTGAATGATTCCGAGATTGTCTCGAAGCCACTGGACCAAGGAACCCGTCACGGCGACGGAACCTTCGAGTGCGTACACGGCTGGGGCTTCGCCGAGTTTGTAGCAGACGGTCGTCAGTAGTCCGTGCTTGCTGTGCACCGGCTTCGTGCCCGTATTGAGAAGCATGAAATTGCCGGTGCCGTAGGTGTTCTTGGCTTCACCCTCGGAGAGGCAGGCCTGGCCGAATGTGGCTGCCTGCTGGTCACCGAGGATTCCGGCGACCGGCACACCGGCGAGATTGCCGCGTGGACGTCCTGTGCCGTAGACCTCTGAGGAACTACGGATTTCCGGGAGCATCGACATCGGGATTCCGAAGTCCGCACAGATCGATTCGTCCCACTGGAGGGTCTCGAGATCCATCAGCATCGTGCGTGACGCATTGGTGACATCTGTCACGTGGACGCCCTCGGTCAGGTTCCACACGATCCACGTGTCGACAGTGCCGAAGCACAATTCGCCGGCCTCCGCTTTTGCTTTCGCACCGTCGACGTTGTCGAGAATCCAGCGGATCTTCGGCCCGGCGAAGTAGGTCGAGAGTGGTAGTCCGGTCTTGTCTCGATACTTGTCCGGACCCTCGTCGCCGCCCAGTTCGACACACAGTTGATCCGTGCGCGTGTCCTGCCACACGATCGCGTTGTAGATCGGCTCACCCGTCGAACGCTCCCAAACGACGGTCGTCTCACGCTGATTCGTGATTCCGACGGCAGCGATGTCGGCCCGCGTGAGATCGACCTTCGCGAGAGCGCCGGCCACCACCTCCCGAGTGTTGATCCACAGCGCCGCCGGATCGTGCTCGACCCAACCTGCTCGCGGGAAAATCTGCTCGTGTTCTTTCTGCGCAACGCTCACCACGGCGCCGTCGTGATCGAAGATCATGCAGCGGCTCGACGTCGTGCCTTGGTCGATGGCGGCGATGTATTGATTCACTGTGCTCCTAGGTTCGGGCGTGTTCGCAGTAATCCGTGCGCTGTCGCAGTATGTGGATCAAGCTACTAGCCTGTAAACGGATTCGTCGTCGACTTACAGGAGACCGGGTTGAGTAAGCAGCAAGGTGCGCAGTTTCTCGGCCCGCAGCAGCGCGAAGCTGCTTGGGAACAACTTCAGACCGAGCAATTCGACGTCGTCGTGGTGGGCGGTGGTGTCGTCGGTGTCGGAGCGGCCCTCGATGCGGCCACCCGCGGGCTGAAGGTTGCGTTGGTCGAGGCCCGTGACTACGCATCCGGTACGTCCAGTCGCTCGTCGAAGATGTTCCACGGCGGTCTCCGCTATCTCGAGCAACTCGAATTCGGCCTCGTTCGTGAAGCATTGCGTGAGCGCGAGCTCTCGCTGACCACGCTCGCTCCGCACCTGGTCAAGCCGCTGAAGTTCCTGTTCCCTCTGGCTCACCGCGTGTGGGAGCGCCCGTACATGGCCGCGGGAATCTTCCTCTACGACCGAATGGGCGGCGCCAAGTCGGTCCCCTCCCAGAAGCACTTGACGCGGGCGGGCGCACTGCGCATGTCGCCGAGCCTCAAGCGCAGTTCACTGACCGGTGGCATCCAGTACTACGACACCGTCGTCGACGACGCTCGGCACACCATGACCGTTGCACGGACCGCCGCCCACTACGGCGCGGTCGTCCGAACGTCGACGCAGGTCGTGGGATTTCTGCGTGAAGCGGACCGGGTCTCGGGAGTTCGTGTTCGCGACTGCGAAGACGGCCGTACCGCGGAGGTCAAGGGTCACGTCGTCATCAATGCAACCGGTGTCTGGACGGACGAAATCCAGGCCCTCTCACGTCAGCGCGGACGGTTCCGGGTGCGAGCGTCGAAGGGCGTACACATCGTCGTCCCGCGCGATCGCATCGTCAGTGAAGCCGCCATCATCCTGCGTACCGAGAAATCGGTGCTGTTCGTCATTCCGTGGGGCAGTCACTGGATCATCGGCACCACGGACACCGACTGGAACTTGGATCTCGCTCACCCAGCGGCAACCAAAGCAGATATCGACTACATCCTCGGCCACGTGAACTCCGTTCTGGTCACGCCGCTGACGCACGCCGACATCGACGGTGTCTACGCAGGCCTGCGTCCGCTGCTTGCCGGTGAGAGCGACGAGACGTCGAAGCTCTCGCGCGAGCACGCCGTTGCCCGTGTGGCTCCAGGCCTGGTCGCCATCGCCGGTGGAAAGTACACGACGTATCGGGTCATGGCGGAAGACGCCGTCGACGTCGCAGCAGAAGACATTCCGGCGCGAGTGGCATCGTCGATCACGGAGAAGGTGCCGCTCGTCGGCGCCGACGGATACTTCGCGTTGATCAATCAGACTGTGCAACTGGGCGAGCAGTACGGCTTGCATCCGTATCGCGTCAAGCACTTGCTCGACCGCTACGGTTCACTCATCACGGAGGTCCTCGAACTCGGCCGACAGACGCCGGAGTTGTTGCAGCCCATCACAGATGCCCCCGATTACCTTCAGGTCGAGGCTGTGTACGCCGCCGCGGCCGAGGGTGCATTGCACCTCGACGACATCCTGGCTCGCCGCATGCGCATCGCAATCGAGTACCCGCATCGTGGTGTCAACTGTGCGCAACAGGTTGCCGGATTGGTTGCCCCGATTCTCGGTTGGGATGCCGCCACCGTCGAGCGCGAGGTCGACACGTACCGAGCGCGCGTCGAAGCGGAGATCGAGTCGCAGACCCAGCCGGACGACGAGTCGGCCGACGCCTTGCGCGCCGCAGCGCCGGAGTCTCGGGCCGAGATCCTCGAACCCGTCGTCGTGGTGCCGGATCGGGTCTGAGTCGCCCGTCGTTTGTTCTCGGTCTGTCGCGGGTAGGCGGATGTCGAATCACCACCCGTGTCAGCACAGACCGGTCGAGCGTCGCCCAGGAGGATCCCAATGTTCGGTAGTCGGTCGAGATCTGCTGAGGAACACATAGCCACTGCTTATCTGGTCACTCACCTGTGCGGAGCGATGGTAGGGCTGCAACTCTCGCGGTCACTCTCGGACTCGTACGGCGCGTGGGCCGACGGTGAGCTGGACTCGTTGCCGGGTGAGCTCGAGTACGAGATCGAGCAGCTGCTGCAACTGATCGAGGACACCCAGGGCATATCTCTGCCGCGGTACTCCAAGATCGACGCGACGGTCAATCGGATCAGGCGCCTCGTCCATGTCGACGCCATCTGGCGCAACCGTCTCGTGAAGCTGGCAACTCTCGAGATCATGCGGACCGCTCTGTGCGGCAAGAGTGCGATGTGGGAGGTCCTGAGAGACATTCCGGCCGGGGAGACGGAGGAGCAGTACCGCGAGCTCAACGACCTGGTGTCCAAGCAGATCACCACCGTCACGGCTCTGCATCACCGCGCGGCCACGGAAGCTTTTCAGGGGACGGACGGGCGGGAATCGGCGAGCGGCGGCGACCCCATCCGCTCGAGTAAGTAAGGTTTGTACCGTTCGGTGAAGAATTCGATGAACGGTAGACCCCGAGGTGTATGGAGATGGCTGAGCGCGACCAAGCACTGACAGAACCCACGGCAGTGTTCGCGGCGTTGGCGGAGATCCTCTACTCCGCCGCAGACAGCGCCGAGGTGTACTCCGCGATCTGTTCGGCGGCTGTCGAGTTGATTCCCGGTTGCGATCACGCAAGCCTGATGCTGCGACGGGGAAACACCAACGTCACGGTAGCGGCAAGCGACGAGATCGCCGAGCATGCAGACGATCTCGAACGTGCGACTGGCGAGGGGCCGTGCATCGACGCCCTCGACACGGAGGCGCCGCAGCTCGAGTCAGATCTTCGCACTCCGAATCAGTGGCCCGAGTTCGCTCGGAAAGTAGTGGCAGAGACACCCATTCGTGGCTCGATGGGGTTCCGACTGATGGTCGATCGTCAGAAGTTCGGTGCCCTCAACCTCTTCTCCGACACTCCGGGAGCATTCACGGAAACTGTTGCCGACCACGCGATCATGTTGGCATCGTTTGCATCCGTGGCCGTCACCGCGCTGAACCGAGGAGAGGATGCCGACTCGCTGCGGCGAGGTCTGGCGAGCAGTCGCGAAATCGGTCAGGCCGTCGGTCTGCTGATGGCATTGCATCGGGTGTCCGACGACGAGGCCTTCGACATTCTGGTGCGAACCTCGCAGAACATGAACGTCAAGATCGCCGAGTTGGCGCGCAAGGTCATCGTCCAGCATCGTTCGACTCTGGACTGAGCGCTTCGTTCGCCCCGGGAGAGCCGAGGAGTTGAGATCGCTTGCGATCCACCGTCTCTCGAAGTGCCGTCACCACCGCTGCGACTTCCGGTCGGCGCAAGGATTCAGAACGAGCCACCAACCAGTACGAAAGTCTGACTTCGATGTGAGTCGGCAGCACGCGAATCAGATCGTCGTGCTGCTCGGCCATGAAGCAGGGGAGCAGGCCGATGCCGGCACCCGCGCGCGTTGCCTCGATGTGGACGAACACGTTGGTGGACGTGACGGCCTCGCGCATGGAAACCGTGAGCTTGCGGGCCAGATCGAGTTCGTCGACCTGCAGCATCGAGTCGATGAAATACACGAGCGAGTGTTCGGCCAGCTCTTCGGCGCTTTCGGGCACTGCATTCTGACGTAGATACTCTCGGGAGGCGTACAAACCCAGCGCGTAGTCGGCCAGATGGACGGCCTCGGCGCGGTGAACTTGAGGTTTGCCGACAACAACCTCGATGTCGAGCCCCGAGCGTATCTGCGACGCCTTTCTGGTCGCGACGACTATCTCCACGCTCACGCGAGGATGGCGTCTGCGAACCGCTGCGCCGGCGGGGGCCGCGATGTATGCGCTGAAGCCGTCGGTGGCCGAGACCCGCACGACGCCGTCGAGTTGCTGCTGACCGGTGGAGTCGAGTGCCAGTTCGTTCACCGCGGCCTCGATGCGCTCGGCCGCGCTGAGGGCTTGTCTGCCCAGGTCGGTCAACTCCCAGCCGCCGGACGAGCGGACCAGTACACGGCCGCCGAGGCTCTTCTCGAGCGAGGCGATGCGGCGCGAAATGGTGGTGTGGTTGAGGCCCAGGTCGTCGGCGGCGGTGTTGAAGCGGCCGGTGCGACCGACCGCGAGAAGCACCAGTAGGTCGTCCGGGCTCAGTCCGAGTGTCATATCTGCATTTTTGCACCTGTATGGTGCGAGATTTGTCATTGTCGTGCCAAGAATCTGCACCGATACTCATCGAGTCACAAAAAATGTGCGAGCGGTCACATTCCTGATCGTGAAGAGCAGGCGAATCGCGAACTGAAGACGAGGGAGTCCACGATGAGTGTCGACAACATGCCGAAACCCGAGAGCCAAGCCCCACCATCGGGGCTGAAGAAGGTGGTCGGCGCCTCGATGGCGGGCACCGTGGTCGAGTGGTACGAGTTCTTTCTGTACGGCACGGCGGCCACTCTGGTCTTCAGCAAAGTCTTCTTTCCTGGCGGCGGCAACGAGCTGGATGCGATCATCGCGGCTTTCATCACCTACGCCGTCGGATTCGCCGCCCGGCCACTCGGCGGAATCGTCTTCGGATATTTCGGAGACAAGTTCGGCCGGAAGCAGTTGTTGCAGTTCAGTTTGCTGCTGGTCGGCGCCGCAACGTTCTTGATGGGCTGCCTACCGACCTACGGTCAGATCGGCTACTGGGCGCCGGCACTGCTGGTCACGCTGCGCTTCATCCAAGGATTTGCTGTCGGCGGCGAATGGGGAGGGGCGGTACTCCTTGTCGCCGAGCACAGCCCGAATCGATCTCGCGGGTTCTGGTCGTCCTGGCCTCAGGCCGGCGTACCGATGGGCAACCTGGTGGCCACTGTCGTGCTGTTGATCCTGACGTCGACGCTCTCGGACGAATCCTTCATGAGTTGGGGCTGGCGCGTTGCCTTCTGGCTCTCCGCGGTGATCGTTCTGGTCGGGTACTACGTTCGGACCAAGGTCACCGACGCTCCCATTTTCATTGCGGCGCAGAAGGAAGCAGAACTGGTCAAGGCAACCTCGTACAGCGTTTTCGAGGTGGTCAAGCGTTACCCGCGCGGAGTGTTGACCGCGATGGGCCTGCGTTTCGCCGAAAACGTCATGTACTACCTTGTGGTGACATTCTCGATCACCTACCTCAAGGTCGTCGTTCATGCGGACACGGCGCACATCCTCTGGTGGATGCTGATGGCACATGCCGTGCACTTCGCAGTGATTCCGTTGGTAGGCAAACTGTCCGACACGATCGGTCGACGCCCGGTGTACATGATCGGCGCCGTCACCGCCGGAACATGGGGATTCTTCGCCTTTCCGATGATGAACAGCGGGCACAATGCAGTCATCTTGTCGGCAATCATCATCGGGCTTGTGTTCCACGCGTTCATGTACGCCGGCCAACCCGCGATCATGGCCGAGATGTTCCCAACCCGGATGCGCTATTCCGGTGTCTCCCTGGGATATCAGGTCACGTCGATTGTGGCAGGTTCACTTGCTCCGATCATCGCGACCGGACTGCTGAGCAAGTTCGACTCCTCGGTCCCCATCGCGATCTATCTCCTGCTGGCATCCCTGGTCACTATCGTCGCAGTCGTTTTCGCGCGGGAGACCAAGGGAATCTCGCTCGAGTCCGTCGATGCTGCCGACGCACGAGTGCTCGCCGACGAGCGGGCCGGTGTTTCCGCATGACGCTCTCCGGCAAAACGGCACTGGTCACCGGTGGTGCCAGCGGTATCGGCGAGGCGTGTGCTCGACTCCTTGCCGCCCGCGGCGCCCACGTCACCGTCGCTGATCTCGACGACGTCGCCGCGAAGGCGCTGGCCGACGAGATCGACGGCACTGCGTTGGCCGTCGATCTCCTCGACACCGACCAACTCGTGGATCTGGCACTCGAGACGGACGTACTTGTCAACAACGCCGGCATTCAACGGGTCAGTCCCATCGAGGATTTCGACGTCGAGGACTTCCGGAAGATTCAACGCCTCATGGTCGAAGCGCCGTTCCTCCTGGTCAGAGCGGCCCTGCCGTACATGTACCGCAAAGGATTCGGGCGCATCGTCAACATTTCCTCGGTCCACGGGCTCCGCGCTTCGGCATTCAAGAGTGCGTACGTCACGGCAAAGCACGGACTCGAAGGCCTGTCGAAAGTTGTTGCGCTCGAGGGTGCCCCACACGGTGTCACCAGTAACTGTGTCAATCCGGGCTACGTCCTGACACCACTCGTGCGATCCCAGATCTCCGACCAGGCAAAGGTTCACGGAATCAGTGAATCCGAGGTTGTCGAGAAGGTGATGCTCACCGAGAGCGCGATCAAACGGATGGTCGAGCCCGCGGAAGTGGCATCGCTGGTGGGGTGGCTGGCATCGACCGAGGCGTCGATGGTGACGGGGGCTTCGTACACCATCGACGGCGGGTGGAGCGCCAGCTAGATCACTGGGGCTGCTGTGTTGTTCAAGCTGCCGGGTTCAGGCTTCGGGAATCTCGATTCCGAACTTCTCGCGGGTGATGACCTCGGGTTCGGGACCGCCGCGAACTCCGGTGTCGAGTGCGTCGATTGCGGAGAGTTCTTCGGCGGTGAGTTCGAAGTCGAACACGTCGAAGTTCTCCGCGATCCGCGAGGGAGTCACCGACTTGGGGATCACCTGGCGGCCCTGCTGGAGGTGCCAACGCAGCATCACCTGTGCAGGCGACTTGCCGTGAGCGGTCGCGATGGCGCCGATGGTGGCGTCCTCGAGGGTCGAGCCGTGGGAGCCGTCGCGGTAGAACGTGATTCCGCCGATCGGTGACCATGCCTGAGACAGAATCCCGTGATCGGCGTCGGCCTCGAGCAAAGTCGACTGCCTGAAGTACGGATGAACCTCGATCTGGTTGACCGCCGGCACCACGGACGTTGCGTCCAGGAGTCGGGTGAGGTGATCCGGCATGAAGTTACTGACTCCGATGGCGCGGACCTTGCCGTCGGCCAGAAGCGTTTCCAACGCCCTGTACGCGTCGATCGTGCGCTCGAACTCGCTCGGCAACGCCTGATGGAGGATCAGGAGGTCGAGTTGTTCGACACCGAGTTTGCCTGCGCTCTTGTCGAAGGCATGCAGAGTCTCGTCGTATCCGTAGTCGGTGATCCAGACCTTCGTCTCGACGAAGATGTCCGCGCGATCGAGTCCGGATCGCCGGATCGCCTCACCGACGCCCTTCTCGTTGCCGTAGGCCGCGGCAGTGTCGATATGGCGATAACCCGTCGATAGCGCGGACTCGACGGCGGCGAGTGTTTCGTCCGGCGGCGTCTGGTACACGCCGAAGCCAAGCGCGGGGATGTCGACGCCGTTGTTCAGTTTCAGACTCGGGATGCTCATGTCGTCCACGGTAGCGGCGGCCGGGGGTTCGGCGGGAGTGACTGCTCAGCCGGGTAACGGCAGTACCCCTTCAGGCCTGGGGATTCGCGATCGGGGGACTCGTCAATGAGTGAGCACTATCTTCAACCCGACTATGAGGGTGGCGACGGCAGCGAGGCCGAAGGCTGCCAGATGTGTGTTCGTACTGACTTTCTCGCCGTGCAGTCGGCTGATCACGTAACTGGTGGAACCGATCCGTAGGATCAAGACGATTTCCGCGATCAACTGCGCCGTCCGTGGCTCCAGGAAGTTGAACCACGCCGTCGCGAGAATGACGACAGGAACAACCGCAGAGGTGAGGATCGGGACGGAATCGCGAAGCGAGTCGATTCTCTCCGCGGTCGTCAGTCGGCGATCGTTGCGAATGCTCTCGCCGACGCCCTCGGCAAATGTGTGGGCAATGTATGTCGACAATGCCGTGCCGACCACAATCGCGGCGCCGAGCGATTCCTGAGATTTCGTCACCGGTATGAGTGCGGCGAGGACAAGAATGTTGCCGTAGATGTACGCGGTGGTCCTCGCCGCCACACGTTCTTGTCCCAGCGGCGCACCGTGAGACGTGATCGGACGGTTCAGCAGGGTTCGCAGGTCCCACTCCATGTTCAGAGCATGGCAGATCAGACCCTGGGGCTGTAGTGCATCGGGTTATCTCGCTGCTCGAGCGGGGGCAGGTTGCGCGCCGGTGTGTGGACCAGTGGTGCATCGGCGGGGATTCGGCCGTCAGCTCGATCCCATCCCGCGCGAGCACGTGGCTGATACCGGTATCGCCACGGCACCAGACGGAAGACGGCGTTGACGGTGCGGCCGACAGCGTTGTGAATTTTCTGATCGCGACTGGTCCACGAGTAGCCGAGTAGGTCTCGAACCGGTTGGTCGTACATTCCGACCGTCAGCCACACGAATCCGCGGGCGAGGGGGATTCGGGCGAGCCGCCACAACGGATCGGGTAGCCACGTCATGTACGGGGGCTTGCCGAGTCCCGACAGGTCGAGGACGTCGCGGGTCGCCTTGTTGTCTTCGAGTACGTTGCGGCACATGTGGTCCCAGTACTCCTGAAATGCTTCCCAGGTCTCGGGAACAGGGCGCATGCTCATCCCGTACAGGCGGTACCACTGAATGTGCTCGGTGAAGAGCTGACGTTTCTGGGCCTCGGTCAAGCCACCGGAGAAGTTCTCGGCAGTGACGATGGTGCCCATGAAGAACGTTGCGTGCGCCCAGTAGAAAGTGTCGGGATCGAGTGCGTGATATCGACGCCCCAACTTGTCGACGCCCTTGATTCGTGTGTGATAGCCGCGGACTTCTTCGGCTGTCTGCTGCGCGCGATCGCCGTCGAAGACCACGCCTGCAATGGGATACAGCGAGCGGTACAGCCGTTCCCACCGCTCGTCGAAGAATTGTGAATGCTCCTCGACTCCGGCGCCGAGGCCGGGGTGCATGTTCTGCATCGAACCGGCCCAGACGCCTTGCAGCATCCCGCGCCAGTCGCCGAAATACTTCCACGTCAGGGAATCCGGACCGAGGGGAACCGGGGTGCTGCTGTCGTCAAGTTGACTACGCATGTTGTCAGATTAGGATCGACAACAGCGGTAGTCAAGGATCGAATACCGGGTGCATTGAAGATCAAGTGTCGGCGAAGTGGGGAAGTTGTGAGCATCGAAGAACGCAGGGCCACTCGAAAGGCGACGTTGTTCGACGTCGGAGTGACACTGCTCGGTGCGGTCGACGGTCCGGCCGTCAACGTGCGTGCGGTCTGCAAGGCCGCCGGTTTGACCGAGCGGTACTTCTACGAAAGCTTCACCGATCGCGATCAGTACGTTGTCGCGGTCCACACGTTTGTCGCCGAGCGCGCGCAGTCGGCGCTTGCGTCGGCAGTGGAGTCGGAGACGGCATCCGAGGCCGTCGCCACCGCTGCGGTCGACGCTTTCGTCAAGCTCATGGTCGACGATCCGGCGATGGGGAGAGTGCTCCTGATCGCCCCGCTCTCGGAACCCGTCCTGAGTGGCCGCGGTATCGAATCGATGCCGGCGTTCGTCGACCTGGTGTACGACCAGTTGTCCGAGATCGCTGATCCCGTGGACAAGCAGCTGGTGGCAGTCGGGCTGGTCGGGGCGTTGTTCACACTGTTCATCGGTTATCTGGACGGCACGATCGTCGTGGACCGTGAACGATTCGTCCGCCACTGCGTCAGGCTGCTGATCAACGCTAACCAGGCGTGAAGGGCTGGCAGGCCGGGCAGAAGAAGATATTTCGCTCGGTGAGCTGATCCGGTCCGAGGGTGTCTTCTGTGATGCGAGTTCCGCAACGGCGGCATGGTTTTCCGCGTCTGCCGTACACCCATGTCTGCCTACCGGGGCGGGTGTCGCCGGTGGTGACCCGGATGCGACGTGACTTGTTGACGTTGATGGTGCGAAAAGACAGATCCACTATCGCGTCGAGATTCCCCGCGAGATGTGTCGGCGTTTTCGGGTGAATACCTCGTAGGAAGCAGATCTCGTTTCGGTACGCGTTGCCCAGTCCGGCCATCACCCGCTGATCCAGGAGCGCGATTCCGATCGGTACGGAGTCGGCAGCCCGAAGATTTCGGGCGGCCACGGAACTGTCCCAATCGGTCCCGAGCAGATCCGGTCCGAGATGTCCGACGGCCTCCTGTTCCTGCCCGAGTTCGAGGATCTCGGTGATTCCCAGTGAAAAGCCAACTGCTACAGAGTCTTCGGTGGCCAAGAGGATGCGCGCTTGATGGGCGGGTCGGCGCCAGCGCTCGCCGGGGCGATAAATCTGCCACTGACCTTCCATCTTCAGATGCGTGTGAATGGACGCTTCGCCCACTCGGATCAGGAGATGTTTTCCGCGGCTCGCGACGGAATCCACGCGGTGGCCCGAGAGATCAACCGTGGCGTAACGAGGAACGCGGACGTCGCAGGTGGTGAGTACCTTCTCGGCCAGGGCAGCGCGCAGTTCATTGGCGGCCCGCCACACGGTATCGCCCTCAGGCATGGTCGCCGCACCCACACTTCAGGATCTCAACTGCCACGATCCCAATCATCATGACCCCAATCCTCATGACCGCAACCTGAATCCGCGAGGGGTGGCCGCGAAGCCGGCTTCGACCAGGACCGGAGCAAAATCGTTGCCGTGGATGGTCTCTCCGTCGACCTTCTCCACTACCAACTTGTCGATGGCGCGAGAAGTCACCTTCTGAGCAAGTGACAGTGCTGCCAGGCGCAACGTTCCGCCGTCGTCGGTGAATGTCAGGATCGTGCGACCGCCGCGCTCGACGAACAGAACCAACTCACCCTCCACCAGAACTACCAGTGCGCCGGCTTTGCGTCCGGGTCGGTGTCCTGGTGACTCTTCGCCCCCCGACGCCGGCCACGGCAGCGCCGCGCCGTACGGGTTTGCCGGATCGCACGCCGCGAGAGTGACTGCAGCCGAGGAGGTGTGGCGCCCCTCGATGGAATCACCGAACGTCCGCAAGCGGTCCACCACGGGAGGCGTGGAGA
This sequence comes from Rhodococcus sp. YL-1, assembly GCF_001942025.1. Lineage (NCBI taxonomy): Bacteria > Bacillati > Actinomycetota > Actinomycetes > Mycobacteriales > Nocardiaceae > Rhodococcus > Rhodococcus sp. YL-1. Next base: position 2,214,363 of record NZ_CP017299.1, read on the forward strand.
ATTGAGCGCCGCCCAGGGTGTCCACGAAGTATCCGCGTCGAGCGCGCCCGTTGTCCTCGAACGTGCTCAGTACCTTGTAGATCAACGCGAAACCGCCCGGCACGTTCTCGCTCATCACCGAACCGCGGGTGACGACGCCGTATCGTTCGAGCAGCAGATCAGCCGTGGCGTGCGCCCGGATAGTGGGGTCAGGTTCGATACCTGGCAGCTGGAACCACCGACCGGAGGCAGTTGCCGGTCCCGTGCGCGCGGGCGTGGAAGCGCGGGCCATTCCGCGGTACGGACGGGCCCGCGGAACACGGCGAGGTGATCGGTGACTGGTTGTTGTTCTGGTGGTGTCGGAGAGAAGTGCGCGCAGCGGTGCAACGGTGTCGTTACCGATGTGTCCGAGCCACACCAACTCCCACAGTGCCGTCGTCACCGCACTGTCGACCGTGTCCGCAGCCGACTCCGTAGTTCGCAACGCGTCGACCAACTGGCGGAAGAAGTAGGCACCGCCGCCGGACAGCAGGTCGAGGATGCGCTTCTGCAATTCCGAGACGTCGGTGTCGGCGGGTGAATTGAGCGTGATCGGTGCCAGGTCGGCGGGGTGCAGCACTACCCACCCGTCCTTGCCCGAGATAGCTCCCGATCCGGACCACAGGACTTCACCCGTCGACGTGAGTTCGTCCAACATCGCGGGAGAGTAGTCGGCAACTCGGCTCGGCAGGATCAACGATTCGAGAGCGGACGCCGGAATCGGAACGCCGGCAAGTTGATCGACCACCGTTGCAACACCGTCGATTCCTCGCAGCGTGCCGCCCACGTGCTGCCAACTGGGAAGGAATCGCCCGAGGGTCGCGGTGCTGACCGGCTCGACCTCCTGCCGTGCCGCGGCGAGCGAGCGACGCCGCAAGCGACGCAGGACCTCGGCGTCGCACCATTCGCTCCCGGTTGCAGACGGGCGGAATTCACCTTCCAGGACCCGCTTTTCGAGCGCGAGCCGACCGAGAACGTCACGCGCGACTGATACTCCGAGACCGAAGCGTGCAGCCGCGTCGGCGAGAGTGAAGGGACCGTGGGTGCGGGCGTACCGGCTCAGGAGGTCGTCGAGTGGTTGATCGACCGGCTCGATGAACGCGGCCGGAACGCCGATGGGTAGGGGAACGCCGAGTCCATCGCGAAGCCGCGCTGCATCTTCGACGACGGTCCACCAGCTCTCGCCCGCATACGAGACGTGGAGGGCGCGTTTGTCCGTAACCAACTTCTCGAGCCATGAGACCGGGTCCTCGAGACAGCGTTCGGTGACTTCTTCGGTGGTCAGCGGGCCGAGCATGCGGAGGAGGTCGGCAACACCCTCGAGGTCCTTGGCCTTTCGGTCAGGGACGAGCCGTTGCAGTTCACGTTCGGCCTGCTCGATCACTCCGGCGTCGAGGAGCTCGCGCAGTTCGACGCGGCCGAGGAGTTCGGCCAACAGCGTGGAGTCCAAGGACAAAGCGGCGGCGCGTCGCTCGGCGAGGGGGCTGTCGCCCTCGTACATGAACGCACCCACGTAGTTGAACAGGAGCGCACTGGCGAACGGAGACGGAGAGGCCGTCTCCACCTCGACGATTCGAATCTGCCTTTTCTCGATCTTGCCGAACAATTCCTTCAGTGCAGGCAGGTCGTAAACGTCCTGCAAGCACTCGCGTACGGTCTCGAGCAGGATCGGGAAGGTCGGGAACTTGCGGGCGACGTCCAGCAGTTGCGCCGACCGCTGACGCTGCTGCCACAGTGGTGCACGTTTTCCGGGATTGCGGCGGGGGAGAAGCAGTGCGCGGGCGGCACATTCGCGGAATCGGGAAGCGAAGAGCGCGGAGCCGCCCACCTCCTGGGTGACCAGATCTTCGATGTCCTCGACGTCGAAGGTGAACAGTTCGGCGCCGGGAGGTTCGTTCTCGGTGTCGGGGAGTCGGATGATGATGCCGTCGTCGGAGGCCGTCGGGCTGGAATCGACGCCGTATCGTTCCTGCAGGCGCGCCCCGATGGCGAGGGCCCACGGTGCGTGAACCCGTTGGCCGTACGGGGAATGCAGCACCAGACGCCAGTCACCGAGTTCGTCGCGGAAGCGTTCGACCACCAGGGTTCGATCCGACGGCACCTGCCCGGTGGCATTCTTCTGCTCACCGACGAGTTGGATCAGGTTGGTAGTCGCGTTGTGATCGAGCCCGCCCACGCGGCAACGCTCGACGACGTCGGCTTCGTTGCCGAGAGCCGTTTCGCGGACGAACTGCCCCAACGCCTGTCCGAGTTCGGCGGGGCGACCGAGTCCGTCGCCGTGCCAGAAGGGCAAACGACCCGGCATGCCGTAGGCGGGGCTGACCAGAACCCGATCGAAGGTGATCTCCTCGATCCGCCAACTGGTGGCGCCGAGCGCAAAGACGTCACCGACCCGGGATTCGTAGACCATTTCCTCGTCGAGTTCGCCGACGCGGGACGCTTTCTCGCCAACCATGTAGACGGTGAAGAGGCCGCGGTCGGGGATTGCGCCGCCGGAAGTGACGGCCAAACGCTGCGAACCCGGGCGGCCCGTGAGCGTGTTGGACTCACGATCCCAGACAAGGCGAGGACGTAATTCGGCGAACTCGTCCGAGGGGTACCGCCCCGCCAGCAAGTCCAGAGACGATTCGTACGCCGAACGGGGAAGCGTTGCAAAGGAACCGCTTCGGCGCACCGTCTCGAACCAGTCGTCGACGTCGATCGGTTCGAGAGCGGTGGCCGCAACAGTTTGCTGAGCGAGGATGTCGAGGGGATTGGCCGGCACGGCCATCGCTTCGATCTTGCCTTCGACCATGCGCTCGACGGTCACCGCGCAATGAATCAGGTCGGTGCGATGCTTGGGGAAGACGACGCCTCGCGATATCTCGCCGACCTGGTGGCCGGCGCGACCGACACGTTGCAGGCCGCTGGCAACAGAAGGCGGTGCCTCCACCTGGATGACCAAGTCGACGGCGCCCATGTCGATTCCGAGTTCGAGACTGCTGGTGGCGACGACGCATCGCAATCGACCCGATTTGAGGTCGTCTTCGATGAGGGCTCGCTGGTCTTTGCTGACCGATCCGTGGTGGGCGCGAGCAAGGAGGGGTTCTGCGCCGTAGTTGACCTCGGTGGGAGCCCCGATCTGCGCGGGCGGGCGAGATGTTTTCTCGACGGCCAGACCGATGCGTTCTGCATGAATCTCGTTGAGCCTGGCTGTCAATCGTTCGGCGAGGCGGCGAGAGTTGGCGAACACGATGGACGATCGGTGGTCGAGAACGAGGTCGACGATCTGTTCCTCGACGTGGGGCCAGATCGAACCGGCTTGCGGGGTGGGAGATTCGGAACCGTCGTCCGGCGTCGCGATCCCCAGTTCGGTCATGTCCTCGACGGGAACACGGACCGTGAGGTCGAATGTCTTGGCGGCAGGCGGTGCCACGATTCGGATCGGTGCCGAACCGGCGAGGAACCGCCCGATCTCCTCGTGCGGACGGACAGTGGCCGACAATCCGATGCGTTGCGCCGGACGCTCGAGCAAGCCGTCCAGGCGTTCCAGTGAGAGCGCAAGGTGCGAGCCACGCTTGGTACCCGCCACCGCGTGAACCTCGTCGACGATCACGGTGTCGACACCGACCAGTGTTTCCCGGGCAGCGGAGGTGAGCATCAGGAACAACGACTCAGGCGTGGTGATCAGGATGTCCGGAGGACGTTTGATCAACGAGCGTCGATCGGCCTGGGACGTATCGCCGGAACGGACACCGACGGTGATCTCGGGCGGGGTGAGGCCCAGACGCTTCGCCGTCTGCGTGATGCCGACCAGCGGCGCGCGAAGGTTCCGCTCGACGTCCACACCCAGCGCTTTGAGCGGCGAAATGTAGAGGACTTTGGTGGCGCGTTCGCCTTCGTCCTTGGCGGCGAGTTGATCGAGCGCCCACAGGAACGCCGACAATGTCTTGCCGGAGCCGGTGGGTGCGACGACAAGAGTGTGAGAGCCACTCGCGATGGATTCCCAGGCACCGAGCTGCGCAGCAGTCGGCGCGCTGAAAGCCCCGCCGAACCACTCGCGTGTGGCGGGCGAGAACCTACCGAGGACGTTGGTCACGACCACCATATTGCCCCTTCCCACCGACAGCGTGTTCGTGCCTGCAGCCGAAGCGCAGAGCATACTATTTGCCCTGTTATAGCGATTCTCTTGTTATCGAGAAGGCGAGTGCCTGATGGAAGCAGTCAAGATTGTCCTCGAGCTGGCGGTAGTGCTCGGGGCGATTGTCATGGGTACCAGATCGAGCGGTGTCGCTCTCGGTCTGTGGGGCGGCGCAGGTGTTGCCGTCCTCGTGTTCGTCTTCGGAGAGGACGTCGGCAGTCCGCCGGTCGACGCTCTCCTCATCGTCCTGTCCGTCGTCCTCGCGTCGTCGATGATGCAGGCGGCCGGTGGTATCGACTGGATGGTCACCATCGCGGCCAAGTTGATCGAATCTCGCCCGAAACAGATCACGCTGATCGCGCCGTTGGTGTCATTCCTGTTCTCGGTCGGTGCCGGCACGTCCAACATCCTCTACCCACTGCTCCCCGTCATCTACGACGTCTCGTACAAGAACGGTGTGCGGCCGTCACGACCGCTGTCGCTGTCAGTTGTCTCGACCGGTGTGGCGCTGGCGTGTAGTCCGGTGTCCGCGGCAATGGCGGCAATGGTCACGCTGACCGACGTGCCGCCTTACGATTTCGAACTCATCGACATCATCAAGATCACCTTCCCGGCTGCTGTTGTCGGCATCGTCCTTTCCTCCATCGCGGTCAACCGACTCGGCAAAGATCTCGACGACGACCCGGAGATACAGGCGAAGATGAAGTCGGGCGAATTGGCCGGACCTGGTGCAGCCTCCAAGACCGAACTCGTCTCGACGAAGACCGGACGAAACGCGGCACTGATCTTCCTCGCCGGCGTCCTGGCTATCGTGATCTTCGGCCTGTTCAAGGGGATTCGTCCCGAAGCTGCCGACGGTACTCCGATGGGGATGACACCGATCATCGAAATGCTGATGTTCGTCGTGGGTACGTTGATCCTGCTGGTGTGCCGCCCGAATGTCGCCGACGTGCCGTCGTCGACGGTGTTCCGTGCCGGTATGGTCTCGGCCATCGCGCTGTTCGGTCTGGCATGGCTGACGGACACGTTCATCAGCGCCCATTCCGAGCTGATCACGAGCACCGTCGGCGACTGGGTCAACGCCGCGCCGTGGATCTTCGCGCTCGGTGTCTTCCTGGTCTGTGTACTGACGACCAGTCAGTCGACCGCTACGAGGACCATCGTGCCGATCGGTCTCGCTGCCGGGATTGCACCCGGTCTGGTGAGCGGAATGTGGGCCGGAGCGTTTGCCGGCGTCTATCTGTTGCCGACAAACGGTTCGCAGATCGCGGCTGCGAACTTCGACCTCTCGGGCAGCACGAAGCTCGGTTCCAAGCTCGTCGACCACTCGTTCTTCCTGCCGACCATCATCTTGGCCGTCACGACGATTGCGGCCGGCGCGTTGTTCGGAGTGGTGCTCGGTTGAGTATTGCGGCTGAGTCAGCCCTGAGTGACAGCGCTGAGTCAGCTGTTGCGGTAGTGGTCCCAGCTCGCCTTGCACGCGTGGGCGAGCTGGTCCACCCGTTCGGCGTCGGGTGTAGGCCAGTCGACGCCGGGTTCCATGATGTAGGCGGCCAGTTCGTCTCCCAGTAGGAATTCTCGTTTGAATTCGGCCTGAACCGCGCTCAACGTGATCCCGGCTTCGGCGGCGCGGGCGCTCAATTCGGCGAATCTGGCTCCGGCTCGAATGATTTCGAAACTGCCGAGGTACGGCTGATTGAGAGCGACGGCATCCGGATCGTCGACCTGAAATCCCTTGCGATGTGAGACCGCCAGTGTGCGAATGAGCTCCGGATCCATCGTCACGGGATTGTCGCCGCGTCGATTACCGTCGTGATCGCCACGATTGGAGAGTGCGACGACGTCGGGGAGCCGATCTGCTTCCGGCCGTTCGACATTGACGGCGCCGTCCTGCCGGGTGGTGTGGTTCATCGTGTCGTGGAACGACAAGGTCGTGAACGATCGACCGAGTTCGAAGCTCTTCGCCACCATGGCTTCGATCAGTGCGTCGCGAGTTCTCTCGTAGACGCCCAAACCGTGTTTAGCTGTCTCGGTGAAGGTCTCGGCGAGGTCCTTCCAACCCGCGTCGTCGGTCGGCTCGAGCAGCAGGGGGTAGAACGAGAAGGTGACAGGGCGAACTGCGTCGACGCCGGTGAGGTCCGCTTTGTTGCCGGCACCGGCCTCGTGGACGCGGGCGAATGCTTCGCGCAGTGACGCTTCCAGGTTTTCGGGCTTCGCACGGTTGGGATCGCGAATCATGCGAGGGTGCGGATTCTCCACGTACACGATGCGCGAATCGATTTCGGCCCAACGGCGCACGATGGGACTGGTGGACATGTCGGTGAAGTCGAACTGCAGCCGCTGTGTGAACTCGGGTGCGAGAAAACGTGAGAGTTCTGCTGGAATCGCGGAACCCGAGTGTGGGCAACTGACAAGAAGGTCGGCTTCGGCGATGGCGTCGTCGAGACTGCGGGAGTCGCGATCGGCATAGAACGTCAGGTCCTCCGGCGTGAACACGGTTCCGGCCGGGATGAGTACTGGTTCTCCACTGGTCATGAGCCCCAGCGTAATCGAGTACAACCGTGCGTACTCAGTATCCGCTGAGTCGTTCCACGAGAGCTGTTTTGATCTCCGGGCGACCAGCCGCGACAAGAGTGAAGGTGGCTTCACGCATGAGCCGCTCGGGGGTGTTGCTGCCGACCAGAGCGCGGCTTCCGGTCGCAGTCACGAGTGCGGCCGACGCGCGTATCGCAAGTTCCGACGCTCGGGCGCGGGCGGCCGACATGTCGCCGCCGTCGCGCAGTGCTGCATCGAGATCGGCGCGCGCCCGGGTGGCTTGTTCCTCGAACGCGTCGGTGTCGACTCCCAGATCCGCAAGTTCGGTGACAGCGCGGCGGGTGATGCCCATGGCCATCGCGCCGTTGAGCCACAAGCCGGGGAGCTGGGTGCTCTGGAATTGTTCGTCGCTGACGACAGCACAGACGTCGGTATCGGGAATTTCGAAAGCGTCGAACACGATTCGGACGGTGTTGCTCCCGCGCGCCGCGATCAGTGGAAGCTCCTCGATCGTCAGACCCGGGGCCTCGCCTACCGGTACGACGGAATGAACGATGGAATTGTCGAACTCGTCGCGCGCCGACACCAAGAGAACATCGACGATGCCCCAACCGGTGACGAAGGGGGCGATCCCGTCGAGGACGTAGCCGTCGTTCACCCGCTTCGCCCACAGGAGCGGTGGGCGGGGGATGGCGCCGGCATAGGCAACCCCACCGCGAATCGTGCCGGAAACCAGACCGTCCCAGTATTGTTCGCGCAGAGGTGCATTGGGACTCGCCGCCAGGGCTCCGACGACGCCGTGATGCTGCATCCAGGTGAACGTCGTCGCGAGGCAACCGCCGCACAAGGTTTCGAGGACCTCGACCAGTTCTTCGCTGCTGGGGCCACCCTCACCGAGGGCGGCGATGCCGTAGAAGCCGTCGGCGGCGAGCGCGTCGAAATGGCTGCTGGGGATTTCTCCGTCGGCGTCGACGCTGTCGGCGACGGGAAACAGAACGGTATCGGCGATTTCGCGCGCAAGTTCCGGCCACATGGTCACGCTGTCAGGGTAAGCCGTGAGCCGGGGGTTGTGGTGTGGAACTACAGCCGCGCATCTAGAACGAGGGCGGCGAACTCACGATGAGGAACCTCGCGACCGCATCGGTGCGATTGAACCACCGGTGCGGGATGGTCGAGGTGTAGAGGAGGGTGTCGCCTACGTGAAGAACGTGATGCTCGTCCAGTCCCACCTCGACCTCGACAGATCCTTCGAGAACATGAATGAACTCTTCGCCGGCGTGCTCGGTGTGCTCACCTGCCTCGGAATGAGGTGCTGCCGTGATCTCGTTGGGTTCCATGGTCCGTGAGCCGGTGGAGCAGAATCGAATCACCGAATCGTGTGCCAGTTCGAAGGTTCGCCCCTCGCCGGCGCGGACGAGGCTGGACGGAGTTCGCTCACCCTGTGCCAAGAGTGCGTGCGCCGTGGTGCCGAGCGATTGCGCGAGGCGATGAAGGTTCATGACACTGGGTACTGCGTGGCCGTTTTCGGTCTGGCTCAGGAAGGGCTGGGACAAGCCCGACTTCACGGCAACCTCGCGCAACGTCAGTCCGGCTTCTTTTCGTGCCGTCCGCACGGCAGCCCCGATTGCGGTCGCTATCGCCTTCTGGTCGTCGTCCATGTGCCGAAGATAGCAGTGCTCTGGTGAAAGTTTTGATTACACAGACGAAACAAATTCGACCACGGTAAGAAATTATCGACGTGCTGAATAGTCCCGTACACGAAACACTTCCAGCTTCGGACGGAGATCGGCGCATGGCCATCCATCCTGTCGACCAGCGGCTCCCATTTGCCCGCCAGTCTGCTTTTGCTCTTCAGCACGTCCTCATCATGTACACCGGCTGCATCACGGTTCCGCTGGTTTTCGGTGCCGCCGTAGGGCTGGACCGCAGCACAGTCGCGATGCTGATCAGCGCGGACTTGCTCGTTGCAGGCATCATCACGATCATTCAGAGCCTGGGCGTCGGGAAGGTCGCCGGTGTCCGGCTGCCGATCGTCTGCGGGGCGACCTTCGCCGGGCTGACGCCGATGATTCTGATCGCCAAGGAGTACGGCCTGCAGGCGGTGTACGGGTCCATGCTGGTCGGTGGCGTAGTCGGCATTGCGTTGGCCGTGCCGTTCGCCACGATCGTCCGATACTTCCCACCCCTGGTTACCGGCGTCGTCCTCACAGTGATCGGCATCTCGTTGATCGGTGTCGCAGGAGGACTGATCGTCGGAAACGACCCCACCTCCCCGTCGTTCGCCGACCCGAAGAATCTGGCGCTGGCTGCCGCAGTCGTTGTGGTCGCGGTGGCCTTCATCTGCCTCGGCCGCGGGATGTGGACGCAGCTCGGTGTACTGATGGCGCTTGTGATCGGCACCGTGATCGCCATCCCGATGGGCCTGATCGATCTGAGTGGCGTCGGCGGCTCGGCCTGGGTGGGCTTCCCGATGCCGTTCCACTTCGGCGCTCCGGAGTTTCCCGTCACCGCCGTGGTGGCGATGAGTATCGTCATGGCAGTCGTCTTCGCAGAGTCGACGGCGAGCATGCTGGCGGTCAGCGAGATCACCGGAAAGCCTTTGAAGAAAGCAGATCTCGCACGAGGGCTGGTGGCCGACGGGATGTCGGGAGTTCTGGGCGGAATCTTCAATGCCTTTGTCGACACCGTTTTCTCGCAGAATGTCGGCGCCGTTGCCACGACCCGGGTGTACAGCCGGTACGTGACCGCTACCAGCGGTGCCATTCTGATCGTCCTCGGCCTCATCCCGCGAATGGGTGAAGTGGTTGCAGCCCTGCCTGATCCGGTGGTCGGCGGTGTCGGAATCATCTTGTTCTCCACTGTCGCCGTGGTCGGAATCAACACGCTGCGCAAGGTCGATCTCAGCGACCCGATCAACACCACGATCGCCGCTGTATCGGTGGGGATCGGTATTCTTCCGGAATTTGCGGAGGGGATGTTCGAGCGATTCCCCTCCTCGGCTCAGATCCTCCTCGGTAGCGGCATCACCTTGGCTGCGGCCTCGGCCTTTTCGCTCAATCTGCTGTTCAATCACACCCGACTCGGTGAACTCGCGAGGCGATCGCGAGAGAGCCTCCATGCCACTGCAAAATCTGAACCCGCCACCAGCTCTGCAGGAGACGCCAGTGTCACAGTCCCAGTCTGATCCCTTCGAAGTGCCCGTCGTCGACATCTCGCCTTACGTGCTCGGTGGTGCCGACCAGGACAAGGCGCGAGTGGCTGCCGAAGTCGACCATGCTTGTCGGACTGTAGGTTTCATGCAGATTCGGGGCCACGGTGTTCCGGCCGCTGTTTCTTCCGGCCTCGCCGAAGCGATGGACGACTTCTTCGGGCTGCCGATGGAGACGAAGTCGGGCTACCGAATCGAGGGCGCGAATCGTGGGTACAGCCCGCCCAAGAGTGAGTCGCTGAGCCTGAGCCTCGGCGTCGAATCCGCGACCAGAATGAACGACTTTTTCGAGGCCTTCAACGTCGGAACCGAAGCCCGATCATTCACCGAACTCGAACTGTCGGAGGACGATTACGGAATCAACCTGTGGCCCGCAGTGTCTGGTTTCACGGAGCGGGTGGAGAATTACTACGCCCATGGCGAGCGGGTGGCACGCACACTGACCACCATTTTCGAAGACGCGCTCGGGCTGACCCCAGGATTCTTCGAGTCGATCACCGACCACTCCATCGACGTACTGCGGATGAACAACTACGCGTTACCCGAAGGGACGGTGACGTTGGACGGTGAGTTGAAGGGGATGGGCGAACATACCGATTTCGGGCTGGTCACCGTGCTGTGGGCGGATCAGGTCGAAGGTTTGCAAGTACTCGGGAGCGACCGACGCTGGCACGATGTCTGGCCGCACGACGGCGCGCTACTGGTCAACCTCGGGGATCTCACCGCGCGACTGACCAACGACAGGTGGATGTCCACGCTGCACCGAGTTGCGCCTCCGGTGGTGAACGGCACCATCAAGCGCCGGCGATCGGCGGCCTTCTTCCATGACGGAAACGTCGACGCGGTGATTGCGACCTTGCCGAGTTTTCAGGACGACTCCGGCTTGGAGTACGAACCCATTACCGTTCGCGATCACATCAAGGCCAAATTGGCCGGGTCGAGGCAGGGGAAGTCCAACGCCGCCGCAGGTCGTGAGGCGGCTCGGGTACTTTCGGCTGCAGAGCTCGAGGTCAAGCAGTGAGTGCACGGAACATCGTCCTGATCCACGGAGCATGGGCCGGCGGGTGGGTCTGGGATCGTGTGTGTGGCCCACTGAAATCGGCCGGCTTCAATCCTGTTGTGGTGGAGCTTCCCGGCTCGGGAAGTTGGAACTCAGACGACGTGATCGATCTCGATGTCGTTGCCGAACATGTTGTGGCAGTTGTCGAGTCCTTGGACGGGCAGTGCGCCCTCGTCGGTCACTCCGGCGGTGGCATCGTGGCCTCACAGGTGGCTGAGTTGCTGCCTTCGCGGGTAACGGGTCTTGTGTACGTCGCAGGGATGATGCTTCCATCGCAGACGGACTTCGGGATGCTCTGCATCGAACTCGGTCTGGAAAGTCCGGTCGGGATCTCACGTTGGTTGGTTCCCGCCGACGACGGGGATGCGACGACTGTTCCGCCCGAAGCCGGTGCCGCTGTGTTCTTCCACGAAGCGCCGGTGGCTGATGCGATCTTCGCCGCGCGCATGCTCGTTCCACAACTGGAGTCAGCCCGCCTGATGGCACCGGTCTGGACGGAAGAGCGATTCGGAACCGTGCCGAGGTTGTATGTCGAATGCACGCTGGATCGAACCGTGCCGATCGAGGCTCAACGCGCCATGCAGAGACTTGTCCCCGGTGCCCAGGTGGTCAGCCTGGGCACCGACCATGCACCGCAGTTGTCGGCGCTCCCGGAGTTGATCGACGCGATCACCGATTTCGCCCGGCAGGTGTTCAGCCGAACTCGACCCCTTGAGCCAGCGGAAGCTGGTCCGAGTAATTGACGGTATTGGTGGCTCGGCGCATGTATGCCTTCCACGAATCCGAACCCGACTCGCGTCCGCCGCCAGTCTCCTTCTCCCCGCCGAATGCGCCGCCGATCTCCGCACCGGACGTTCCGATGTTCACGTTCGCGATGCCGCAATCGGAGCCGTCGGCGGCGAGGAAGCGCTCTGCTTCTCGCTGATCGAGTGTGAAGATCGAGGACGAAAGTCCTTGAGGCACGCCGTTGTGCAGCGCAATGGCGTCGTCGAAGTCGGTGTAGGTCAAGACGTAGAGGATGGGTGCAAAAGTCTCCGCCCGCACCACCTCGGTCTGTGCGGGCATACGAACGAGGGCAGGTGTCACGTAGAACCCGGAATCGCCGACGCGGTCCCCGCCACACACCACAGTTCCGCCGTCCGCGCGTGCGGCCGAGAGCGATTTCTGCATCGTCTCGAACGCGGCTTCGTTGATCAGCGGCCCGACCAGAACACCGGAATCGAAGGGACTGCCGACCTCGAGCTGTGCGTACGCGGCCGCAACGCGCTCGACGACGTGATCGGCGATCGACTCGTGCACGATGAGCCGACGAAGTGAGGTGCACCGCTGCCCCGCAGTTCCGGCGGCGGAGAACACGATTCCGCGTACGGCAAGCTCGAGATCTGCCGACGGTGTGACGACTGCGGCGTTGTTGCCACCCAACTCGAGGAGGCTTCGCCCGAAGCGTTCGGCGACCCGCGGAGCCACCGCGCGGCCCATCCGCACGGAACCGGTGGCGCTGACCAAGGCCACCAGTGGGTTGACCACCAAGGCCTCACCGACATCGCGTCCGCCGATGATCAACTGGTGCACGTCGATCGGTGCATCACAGTCGGCGAGGGCGCGTCGGAGGAGGGCGTCACATGCCAGCGCAGTCAGCGGCGTGGTCTCCGAAGGCTTCCAGACGACGGCGTCACCGCACACGAGAGCGATGGCGGTATTCCACGACCACACCGCGACGGGAAAGTTGAACGCGGAGATGACTCCGACAACGCCGAGAGGGTGCCACGTTTCCGTCAACCGGTGTCCGGGACGCTCGGACGGCATGGTGCGTCCGTAGAGCTGCCGGGAGAGACCGACGGCGAACTCGCAGATATCGATCATCTCCTGTACCTCGCCGAGAGCCTCCGAGGTGACCTTCCCGGCCTCCAACGTCACGATTTCCGCGAGGTCATCCTTGTGCTCGGTCAGTAGGCTGCCCAGCCGGCGCACGACCGCGCCGCGCGCCGGAGCGGGGACGGTGCGCCAGGTGAGGAACGCGCGATGCGCCGCGTCGACGGCGTCGTCGACTTCTCTACCGGAGTGCTGCCGAACGGTACGCAGTTGCGTACCGGTGATGGGGGTTCGTGCGCTCAGGTCGCCGGCGGGCCACTCGACACCGCACGCGGCAAGGGCGCTTTCGGCGCGATCGGCGAGGCTCGAAGAATCAGGCAGGTTCACTGGGGAGTCCTCTGTTGTTGTGGGCGGGAGGCAGCACGGCACGTGACGCCTCTTGTTGTGCGCGGTACAGCTCGAACGGATCTTCGATGGTGCGGTCGATGGCGCCCTCCAATCGATCCTGCCCGTATTCGGCGCCGGGCGCATCGGAAACGAATCCGGTCACGGAATCGAGATTGGATGCGAAGATCCCGGCCGCGGAGGCAGGTAGGAAGTCCTCGTAGACGATCGGGTCGCGGACGACAACAGTTCCTTCGTTTCGGTACGTGAAGTACGCCAACCCCGCGGCATCGAGTTCGCTTTCGGAGTGCGGAAATTCGCTGTCCCAATCGGCGTCCTCGGGCGTGGCGATCAGTCGGTCGTAGATCGCTCGCCCGCTGCGGGTCAACGCGATTCCGCGTGCCTCCACCTCGCCGAATCTGACGCGGACGGGCTCAGTGGTGACCGATCCGTCGTGCTGACGGAAGAGTCTGTCTTCGGCCAATGCACGAAACGACGTCTGCCGCAGAAGTAGTGGTGGTCCGCTCCATCTCGGCGGGCCTTGGATGCGGTCGATCATGGTGATACCGCGCTCGGTCATGCGGCGGTACAACTCGTCGATGTCGAGCACTCGCGGGGTGAGGTGATTGACGTGGGTCGAGCCCTGCCCCGCAATGTCTGCAGCGACCGGCGAGATTGCGGCGAGTTCGCGGTACCAGCCCGCGTCGATGGGATCGGTGCCGAGCCGAAACGCCGAGGTCGCTGCATCGACGAACTGTGTCGCCTCGGGCTCCGTCAGCCCGCCCTCGCGACTCGATTGCCGTGCCCACTGCAGAAGTTCGGGAGAGAACAGGGTCCGGCGACGCAGGAACCTGGTGATCCGACGCTCGAGGTCGGTGTCGAAGAACCTGGAATCGGAACTGGTCAGCACCGAGGTGAAAACGCGGAACGGGTTCCGGGCGAGTTCGGCGGGATCGGTGGGGCGAAATGCCGTCGAGACAACGGGAATGGGGGAGTCGGTGAGCCGGAGGTCGTAATAGCCGACCGGAAACATACCGAATCCGCCGAAGACGGTGGCTACGTCACGTAGTTCGTCGAGAGTCCCCAGTCTGATGGCGCCGTGACGCTCGGCGCTGACTCTCGCCAGGCTGCCCAGGCGCTCCGCAGAATCCGGATGTTCGGCGGCAAAATCACGGTTCACCTGCATCGTTACATCTACCAAGGTGTTGTAAGCGGGGACCTCGTCGCCATACATCTTGGCGAGGGCCGCTGCGAACCGTGCACGTAGCTCCCAGGTTTCAACCATACGAATGTCCGATTGCGTTAGCCTGCGCAGGTGCGAGAAACAGAAACCAGTGACGTTGCCGGTGTTCCGGTCGACGAAACCGATCGACTTTTGATGCGTGAATTGGTCTTGGACGGCCGTGCCACTCTCGCGAGTCTTGCTGAGAAGGCTGGACTCTCGATCTCCGCAGTCCAATCGCGAGTGCGTCGTTTGGAATCTCGCAAGGTGATCCGTGGGTACTCCGCGAAGATCGATCCGGAGGCACTCGGTCACAATCTGTCAGCATTTGTCGCCATCACTCCTCTCGATCCCTCGCAGCCCGACGATGCGCCTGCCCGCTTGCGTCATCTGCCGGCGGTCGTCTCGTGTCACTCGGTAGCCGGGAGCGAAAGCTACGTCCTCCTGGTCCGGGTGGCGTCACCTCGGGCGTTGGAGCGATTGCTGCAGGAGATCCGTACGGCAGCCAACGTCAACACACGAAGCACCATCATCCTACAAACTTTTTACGACGAATGACGCTTGTTCAATAACTTTTACGGTCCTCTATCGACACTCCCGGAAAATTGACATAGCCTTCGCGTATGAGTACTGCGATGCGAGACTTCGGTGACAGTGCGCTCTTTCCGGTCTACGACGTGTTGAAGGCCAGCATCCTCGTCGACGGATTCGATCTGATTCTCGACGTCGAAGGGTCGCGGGGTTCCTATCTCCGTGACCTGCGAGACGGAACCGAGTATCTGGACATGTTCGGTTTCTTCGGCTCTTCGGCCCTGGGTATGAATCACCCTGCGATCGCAGGCGACGAGGAGTTTCAACAGGAGTTGGCTGTCGTGGCCTCCAACAAGCCGAGTAACTCCGACATCTACACCGAACCCATGGCGCGCTTCGTTGCGGCTTTCGCTCGGGTACTGGGGGATTCGGCACTCCCACACTTGTTCTTCGTCGACGGCGGAGCCCTGGCGGTGGAAAATGCACTCAAGGTTGCCTTCGACTGGAAGAGTCGGTGGAACGAAAGCCGCGGGTTGTCAGCAGATCTGGGGACAAAGGTCCTGCACCTGACCGAGGCTTTTCACGGCCGCAGTGGTTACACGATGTCGCTCACCAACACCGAACCGGGCAAGGTCGCGCGATTCCCCAAGTTCGACTGGCCACGTATCGACTCGCCGTACCTGGCAGACGGCCGCGATGTCGAAGCTGCGGAGAGGCAAGCTCTCGATCAAGCGCGCCGAGCTTTCGCCGACAACCCCGACGACATTGCCTGTTTCATCGCCGAGCCGATCCAGGGCGAGGGCGGCGACCATCACCTCAGGCCGGAATTTCTGCAGGCGATGCAGGAGTTGTGCCACGAAAACGACGCCCTCTTCATTCTCGACGAAGTACAGACCGGTTGCGGAATCACCGGAACTGCCTGGGCCTACCAACAATTGGGTCTGAGTCCGGATGTGGTGGCGTTCGGCAAGAAAACGCAGGTGTGCGGAATCATGGCCGGCGGGCGCGTGGATGAAGTGCATGACAACGTGTTTCACGTCAGTTCTCGGATCAATTCGACGTGGGGTGGCAACCTCACCGACATGGTTCGTGCCCGGCGGATACTCGAAGTCGTCGAGCAGGACCGACTGATCGACCGCGTGCGATTCACGGGTGCGCATCTCCTTGCCCGGTTGACCGAAGTCTGCGGGCGGTACGCGGCGGCAACCGAGCCGCGCGGTCGTGGCCTCATGTGCGCGATCACTCTGGAAGACAGTGACCTTCGCGATCGCGTCGTACAGCGACTGCGTGAAGACGAGCACGTGATGATACTGCCCACCGGGAAGAGGGGAATCAGATTCCGGCCCGCGCTGACGGTGACCACCAGTGAGCTGGACGACGCGGTCGACGCGGTCGAGCGCGTGCTCGCACGCGAGACCTAGGGCCTCTGTAGCTGTTCCCACACTCGATCCGGTGTCATCGGTGTGGAGTACATACGCACTCCACACGCGTTGGCAATCGCGTTTGCCAACGCCGGTGCTACAGGATTGAAGGGGGCCTCACTCATCGATTTCGCGCCGAAAGGCCCGAGCTTGTCGTACGTGTCGGCAAACAGTACTTCGGTGATCGGCAGATCCCCGATCTGGGGAACGTGATAATTGCGCAACTGCGGATTGATCACCCGACCTTCTTCGATGACGATCTCCTCCGACAGCGCAGCGCCGAGCGCTTGTCCCACACCGCCTTCCACCTGCCCTCGCAGTTGTGCCGGGTTCATGACGGTGCCGGCATCGGCGGCCTGAACCGACTGCAGGATCTTCACCCGGCCGGTGTTCGTGTCGACGGCAACGCGAAAACCGTGAACGTTGAACGAGACCGAGCGCGGTGTACCTTCGTGGCGACCGTCAGCGGCGAGCGGGCCACCTTCGAGTAGCGTCGCGAAATCGAGGCAACCGTGGGATGTTTCGACACCGTCCGGCGAAAGGTCGTCGATCTGCGCGCCGCGACCGCTCGATCGCACCGCACGGGTCAGTATCCGCTCGCGAAGGCGCTCGCAGGCGATCAGGAGCGCCTTTCCGGCGACCACCGTTCCCGTCGACCCGAACGCTCCGGTGTCGTATCCGCCGGCATCGGTGTCGGATTGAACAATCGTGATGCGATCGACTGTCGTCCGCAATTCGGTGGCCGCGATCTGTTGGTGAATCGTAGTGGTTCCGTTGCCGAACTCAGCGGTGCCGATGTTCACGACGTACCGACCGTCGGCCTCGAGCGCGACGGTGGTGTCGGAGAAGTGACCACGCGGCGGGATCGTCGCGATCATGGCAATTGCCATGCCCCGACCGATCCGCCAACGCGACCCAGTCGGTGCAGCCTCTCCGCGTCCGCTTGACAGTGCACTGTCGACGAGGTCGATGCACTGGTCCAGCCCGTAGCTGCCGAACTCGAGATCACCGTCCTCGACGTGCCAGTCGACAAAATCGTCTCCGGGAACGACGACGTTGCGCCGCCGAAACTCGAAGGGGTCCATGCCGAGACGATCCGCGAGCTGATCCATGGCCGACTCGACGGCGAAGATGATCTGACCGAGCCCGTAACCACGAAAGGCCCCGGAGGGAACGTTGTTCGTGTAGACCGCTTCGGCGTCGACGCGTTTGGTCGCAGCGCGATAGACCGCCATGGATTCGGCGCACCCATGGAACATGACTCCGATCGAATGGTTCCCGTACGCCCCCGCGTCGGAAAGCACGTCGATAGCGAGCGCAGTGAGAGTTCCGTCGGCGTCGGCTCCCGCACGCACCGATACTCGCATCGGATGCCGTGACGGTGCGATGGTGAACTGATCGCTTCGGCTGAACTCGTAGGCTACGGGCTTGCCGGTCTTCAAGACGGCCAGTGCGACCAGATCCTCGGTGAGTAGTTCCTGCTTCCCGCCGAAACCCCCGCCTACCCGTTTTGCGAACACCCGGATTCGGCTGCGATCGAGATCGAAGATGTGGGCCAATTCGTCCCGAACCAGAAACGGCACCTGTGTGCTGCTTCTGATGACGAGACGGCCCTCCTCGTCGAGCCACCCCACTGCGCCGTGAGTTTCCAAGGCCACGTGCTGGACTCGCGCAGTTTTCCACGTACCTTCGACGACTGCAGTCGCATCCGCGAGCGCACGGTCCAGATCGCCGACGCCATCGTGAAGCGCGGCAACCACGTTGCGAGGGGCCTCGGCGATCCGCGAGCTCTCGTCTTTGTCGCCGTGCAGGAGTGGAGCGCCGGGGGAACGCGCCAGATCTGGTTCGAATACCGCGTCGAGTACCTCGTAGTCGACTTCGATCAGCGAGAGTGCACGTTCCGCCTGCGTCGGGGTTTCGGCGATGACCGCGGCTACGCGCTGGCCGCGGAAACGGAGGGTGCTGTCGAACACGCGCGTGTCGTCCGGATCGTCGTTGCGGTCCTCGTGCCGGGCGGTCGAGAACAGCACGTCCGGACTGTCATGAAAAGTGAGGACCGCGGTGACGCCCGGCGCCGCTTCGGCTGCTGCCGTGTCTATCCGGCTTATGTGTGCGTGTGCGTGCGGACTGCCGAGTACTGCGACGTGAAGCAGGTCGACCGGCTTCTCACCCGGGGAGAAGTCCATGGTGTACTGCTCGGTTCCCGTGACGATGCGCGCGGACGCCGGTGCTGCGATCGAACGCCCTTGTGCCCCGCCTATTTTGGCAGTCTCCGTATTGGATGTACCGGCGAGAGCGTCACGAATGGACCGATAACCGGTGCAGCGGCACAGGTTACCTTTCATCGAGCACGCGAGATCGGATTTTTGCTCGACCGACAACGCTGATGCGGTGACTACCATTCCCGCTGTACAGAAACCACATTGGAATCCGCCCGCATCCACGAATGCCTGTTGAATGGGGTGAGGTTTCTCCGGTGTTCCGAGACCGGAGGCGGTGACGACGTCGCGGCCGTCGATGCGATGGGCGGGAAATATGCACGAATGGGTGGGGTGTCCGTCGACCAGCACCGAGCAGGCGCCGCAGTCTCCGGCATCGCACCCCTTCTTGACGGAGTTCGCTCCGTGCTCGCGGAGGAAAGTTCGCAGGCACTGTCCTGGGCGGGGCTGGTCGTCGCGCGGAACTCCGTCCACCGAGTACTTCATTCCAGTTCACCTCGGATTTCTTCGGCAAGAAGCTCGGTCATCGCCTTCCGCCACGGCGCAGTTCCATGGACATCGGTGAAGTAGGCGTCTTCCGGAATCCTGCTGCGCAACGCATCCGCAAGTGCTGTGGCGTCGGGGAGTTCGTCGAATTTGAGAGCGTACGGACGGCGGGTCGCGGCGGTGATCGCCAGCGTGAAACCGTCGGCGCCGCAGCGTCCGGCCACGGCTACGGCCGATCGCCCGAGTGACGTCTGAGCCAGCTTTCGCATCGCGGTACGGGCAGTCAATGCATGCACGGGAATCCGGATACTGCGGATGATCTCGCCGGACCTGAGTACGTTTCGAGAATCGTCGATAACGAAATCGACTACGGGGAACGAGTATTCGGTACCGTCCGGACGCCAGATCGTCAGTTCGGCATCGAGAGCGGTACACAGAGTCGTCATCGCTCCGGCCGGGAAGGAGAGCGCGATGTTGCCGCCGACTGTCGCGTATCGCAACACCTTCCACGATGCGAGTAGTGCGTCAGCGCAGTGTTGGAACAGCGCTGCGGCGCGCCAGGATGCGGGAAGTTCGGCGCGGCACAGTTCCTCGATGGTGCAGGTGGCCGCGATCTCGAGACCGAGATCGCCGACCGCCACAGCTTCCCAGTCGAAGCCCGCAAGGTCGACAAGGGTGGTCAGGTGCGGCTGCGGTTCCGAGTACAGCCAGGTGCCGCCACCGATGAACCCGATGCCGGGTGACGCACAGGGGAGTTCGGCGCGGGTCCGCGGCACCAGAACTTCGTCGACGCTGTGCAGGTCCATCGCGACCTCAAGCCTTTCCGAGTAGATCGCGGTGTGCGCGTGCGACATCCGAGGCCACGACGTCCTCGTCGACGGTGGTGACTCGTCCGTCGGCAACTACGATTCGCCCGTTGACGAGCAGTAACTTCAGCGGGGGAGTCGAGCCGAGTACGAGCGCCGCCACCGGATCGGTGATGCCGGCATGTGCGACGGTGTCGAGTTTCCACACCGCCAGGTCGGCAAGTTTTCCGACCTCGATCGATCCGATTTCGCCCTCGCGGCCCAGAACTCGTGCGCCGCCGATGGTTCCCAATTCCAAGGCTTTTCGCACCGTCATCGTCTGCGGTCCGCCCTTGGAGCGAGCAAACAGAAGTGCATGACGAGACTCCTCGATCAGGCTGCAAGCTTCATTGCTCGCCGCGCCGTCCACGCCGAGCCCCACGGTGACCCCGCCGTTCACCAGATCGGCGGCACGGGCGATACCGGCTCCCAGGCGCGCATTGGAGGTCGGGCAGTGCGCCGCCGCAGTTCCGGTTCGCGCCATCGTCTCGATACCGGCGTCGTCGAGATGGACTGCGTGGGCGTACCAGACGTCCGGGCCCACCCAGCCGACTCGTTCCATGTATTCGACCGGCGTGCAACCGAAATGCTCGCGGCAGAATCTCTCCTCGTCCAGTGTCTCGGCCAGATGCGTTTGCATACGCACGCCGTTTTCGCGGGCCAGCGTCGCGGACTCGCGGAGCAATGCCTCCGTCACCGAGAAGGGTGAGCAGGGAGCTACCGCGATCTGCAGCATCGATCCGGGATTCGGGTCGTGCCAACGGTCGATCACCGACTGCGTGCCGGTCAGGATGTCATCGAGTTTTTCCACGACGTGATCCGGTGGCAGGCCGCCGGAACTCTGGCCGAGATCCATCGACCCACGACACGGGTGGAATCGAAGGCCGACCTGCGCAGCAGCGGTGATCTCGGCCTCGAAAACGTCGCCGGCGTCGCGGGGAACGACGTAGTGGTGGTCGGTGGTGGTCGTACATCCGGTTTTCGCCAACCACGTGAGGCCGCCGGTGGCCGCCACGTGGACGGCGTCGGCGTCGATACCCGCCCAGACGGGGTACAGGGTGGTCAGCCACTCGAAAAGCGTCGAGTCCGCGGCCAGGCCTCGGGTGATCCATTGGTAGAGATGATGATGTGTGTTGACCAGACCCGGCGTGATCAGGCAACCACTCCCGTCGATCACTTGCGCACCCGGGTATTCGGGTGGCGTTCCGGCGCCGACGTCGACGATCTTGTTGCCCGAGATCACCACATAGCCGTCGGAGTACTCGGAGCGGTCGCCGTCCATCGTGACCACATGAGCGCCCGCCACGACGAGTGTTGCCCCGAGAGCTGATTCGGTCACGACAACCAACCGGCGTAGGTGGTCCACGACGGTCCCGCGTCTGGTGCGTCGGATCGGCTGACCGCAGCTTGGATCAGGCCGTACGGACGATCTGCAGCGTGGAACACCTCGTTGTCGTTCTCCACTCCGAAGCGGCCGAGTGCATATTCGAAATGATGCTTGTTGGGTGCGGACAGTCGAACCTCCGCGATGATCGGGAATTCCTCGAGGATTGCCTTGCCGATGTGGAAGAGCGTCTGCTGCAGGGCAAGTGAATGTACCTGTGCGAACTGCTTGACGATCTGTGCCTTGATGCCCGTGTAGACCGATTCCCAGTCGACGTCGGTGGTGACGAATCGCCACTGGGCGACCAACGTCGTCGCCATGACGCGGTCGTCGGTCGGCTCGAGAACGGTGTACGGATCTTCGAGAAAACCCGAGAACTCACTACCGGTCGATTTGAGGATCACCAGGTCCTTCAGGCCGCCGATCACCCATGTCCCGGTATCGGCGATGGTGATCGACGCCGTCCGAACTTCCTGACCCTTCCGAATCCAGGTGTAGTCGTGCTCGCTGCCGTCGACAATCGCACGCTCCCAGGCGTATTCCTCGATCTCGATCCGCGCGCCACTGACCGGTTCGATGTCGTCGACGAAATGACGGGCGAGTTCGAGTCCGTACGTCTCGATCGAGATCAGACCCTTTTCCTTGGCGTAGGAGTAGGCCGTTTGTTTCTGCGTGTCGGTCGGCAGAACCTTCGATTGATCACCGGTGAGGTACGCGTCGGCGAAATCTCCACGCAGGCAGGTGGAGACGTTGATGTCGTGAATTTCGTGACGGGGGGTGTCTCGATAGATTCGGACTACTCGATTTTCCGCTTTGCCGTACTGGTGACCCGATAGTTCGATCGATCCGCTCAACCGTTCGGTGTTCGTACTGCCGGTTGTGATGTTGCCGGTCGTGATGTTTTCGGTAGTCACGTGTTCAGCTCCCGCGATAGGTGGAATAAGCAAAGGGAGACAGCAACAGTGGGACGTGATAGCCCCGTGCCGTGTCGTCCACCCGGAAGGTCACTGTCACTTCCGGGTAGAAGTTTTCTTGTCCGTTGGTCTCGAAATACGTTCCGGTGTCGAAAGTCAGGGTGTAGTGACCGGCGGTCAGGCCACCGGGAGCAAGTTCGGGGATGCGGCCGTCGGAGTCGGTCTCCGCAGTGGTGACGGAGGCGCCGTCTCGATCACGAAGTTCGACGCGAATCCCCGCCGCGGGGTTGCCCGTCGTCGCGTCGAGAACGTGCGTGCTGAGGGTCTTGCTCATGCTGTGCCTCCGGCGAGTGCATCGATCAGACGGGCGAGTCTGATCCGATTGATGGCGGCCAATTCGGTTCGAAGCACGGAACGCTCGGTCGCCGGGTCGTTTCGGAGACGACCTCGAAGGATGTCGAGGAGCTCCGTTCCAGATTTCCCCGACGCGCAGACCAGGTAAACATGGCCGAATGTCTCTTCGTACTCGGCGTTCTTCCGTCGAAGTTCCGCGAGTACGTCTTCTGTCGCCGACGAGACTCCCGACTGTTCACGGGTAGAGGCCGCGCTCTCGCTTCGCTCACCGATTCGTGGGTGGCCGGAGAGAGCGTCGTCGATCTCGGACTCGGGAAGCTCGGCCAGCACCGCATCTGCTTTGTCGAACAGAGCTTCCAGATCGGCGAACGGGCGAGACGAGGCGATTTCCTGTGCCCACACGGCGGAATGGCAACACTCGAGCAGCGCCGCGACTGCCTGGTGGTCACCGAGCGCATCGAAGGCTCCGAGACCACTGGAATTCGTTGTAGGCATGTCCACAGGATTACTTGAGCATGTTACGGATCTGTAGCGCAGCAATTACGGGAGATGATGTGTCTCGATCTTATTTCTCCGGCTGCTCTTCCCCGATCACGGTTTCTCGGCGACCGATACATTCTCAGGTATGACCGATACTCCGAAGCTGTCTTCCGTCGTACCGTCCCTGGCGAACCTCCGAGACATCGGTGGCCCCGAATCGAGCTTCGGTGGCACCGTCCGCACCGGGAGCGTGTTTCGTTCCACCGATCTGGCATCGCTCAGTGCGGACGGCGCACAGACCCTCGCCGATCTGGGCATCGTCACGATCTACGATCTGCGCACCGAATCCGAACGCGAGACGGCACCGGATCTGACGCCGGACGGTATCCGAGAAATCGGCCTGGACGTATTGGCGGACAAGCAGTATCGCGCCATTCCGGCTCAGATGCAGCAGATGATCGCCGACCCGGCGTTTGCTGCCGAAGCGTTGGGCAGCGGCCAGGCGCTCGAGTACTTTCAGGGAAGTTACCGCGATTTCGTGACCTTGCCGAGTGCGGTCGCGTCGTACCGGCAACTGTTCGTCGACTTGGCGCAGCCGCCCAGCTCGCCGGCACTCATTCACTGCACCACGGGCAAGGATCGCACGGGTTGGGCAGCGGCCGCGTTACTGCTGTTCCTGGGTGCCTCCGAGGACGCGGTCTTCGCGGACTACCTCGAAACCAACAAGATTTTGTTGCCGATGTTCGCGCCGCTCCTCGAGCGATTCGAGGCCAAGGGGATCGACCCGACCCTGCTCGAGGGTGTCCTCGGTGTCAGGCGCGAGTACCTGGAGGCGTCGATGGCAGAGCTCGCGCAGGTACACGGATCCATCGAGGCCTACTTCACCGACGGCTTGAAGATCGACGCGTCGACCCAGGACCAATTGCGAAGCAACCTGCTCAGCTGATCAGGACCTGCTCGGCTCGTCTCGGCGGGAAGTTCGTCGCCTCGTCACGAGGCTGACGATACCGATCCCGATGGCGATGCCGAGCAGGTCGGCGCTGCCGTCCCAGATCGAACCGGAACGCGAAATGGGCAGCGCTGCTTGAAGAACCTCGGACGTCGCGGCAAAGATCAACAACCACACAGCCGTGAGCCACACCGGGATCCGCGCGTGCAACGAGGTGATCGCCAATACCGCGAACATCAGCGTGTGAGTGATCTTGTCGGTGTTCTCCGGGCTCGAGGGCACGGTGGAACCCGGGGAGAAGAGCATGATCAGGGCAATGACCACGGCGATCGCCAACGGCCAGTATCGGTTGTTCTTCAATTCGTCTGCCCCTCGACGACGACGAGTCCGAGTGCACCTTCGGCGAATCTGGTGACGGCGTCGGCGGCCGTCGTGAGCGCCTCGGTGTGCCCGTCGCGGGCCCAGCCGGTGAGCAGGGCGGTGGAGTCGAGAGGCGTCAGAACGACCTCGGCGAGAAGCTCACCGGTGTTGGGTTGGCACACTGCCCAGGAGTAGACGCTGTTTTCGTGCCACTGAGCGCTTCGCTGACTCACGTAATCGGGGTCGGTGATACCACCATCGGCAAGGGCGGGGCGGTCGTCCACACGCTCGTCTGCGCGTAGTGCGCGTAGATACCAGCCGCCTGCGTTGATCTCGATCGGCTCCATCAGTCGGAGTCCCGCTCGCGGCGGCGCTTGGCTTTGCGTTCCCGGTCGGTACCGAACAGCAGTGCACCGGCCAGGGGAATCGCGAGGAACCACAACCAGGTGCCGGTGACGAAGAACAGGATCACCGCGAGAATCGGGACGACGGCCATGACGCGACCGGACCAGTCGGGGTTGAAGCCTCGCTCCGCCGGCGCGTCGGGAGGCGTCACCATCGACAGTGGAGCGGTGCCGGGGGCTTGGTAGTTGCCCGGAAGATCGGCGAACACCGGAACGAGTTCACTGCGAGTTGTTGCGGCACTGACGATTCCGCTTCTCTCGTCGAACTCGGTGACGGTGAGGCGGCCTGCGGCGAAGTGCTCGCTCAGGAGATCGAGTGCCTGCTCGCGTTCTGCAGTGCCGATGCGAATGTCGGGGACGTCAGCCATCGTTACAGCCTACTCAAACGACTGTGCGCCTTTCCGGTAGTGGGGACTACCGGAAAGGCGCACGGGGCCGGAGGCCCTACTTCAGTTCTGCGAGAACCGTTCCCTGCGTGATTGCTGCACCCGGCTCGACGGACAGTCCGGTGACGACACCGGCCTTGTGCGCGTTGACGGGGTTTTCCATCTTCATGGCTTCGAGAACGGCGATCAGATCGCCTTCTGCGACTTCCTGGCCTTCGGTCACTGCAACCTTGACGACGGTGCCCTGCATCGGAGCCGTGACAGCGTCACCCGATGCTGCACCTCCGCCGGCGCCGCCGCGCTTGCGCGCCTTCGGCTTCTTGCGGATCGCACCGGAGGCAGCGCCGCCGCCGTTGCCGAGCGAGAACTGGCCCGGGAGGGAAACCTCGACGCGACGTCCACCGACCTCGACGACGACGTTCTGACGCGGCAGAGCCTCGTCCTCGTCGTCTACGGGAGCACCGGCGCCTGCGTACGGCTCGATGGGGTTGACCCAGTCGGTTTCGATCCACTTGGTGTAGATGTCGAACTTCTCGCCGTCACCGATGAACGCCGGGTTCTCGACGATGTGGCGGTGGAACGGGAGAACGGTCGCGAGGCCGTCGATCTCGAACTCGGCCAGAGCGCGCGATGCCCGCTGGAGGGCTTCTTCGCGGGTGGCGCCGGTGACGATGAGCTTGGCGAGCATGGAGTCGAACTGTCCGCCGATGACGTCGCCGGCAACGACACCGGAATCGACGCGAACGCCGGGGCCCGTGGGCTCACGGTAGACGGAGACCGGGCCGGGGGCAGGCATGAAGCCGCGGCCGGCGTCTTCGCCGTTGATGCGGAACTCGAAGGAGTGTCCACGCGGGGTGGGATCTTCCTTGATGGAGAGTTCTTCGCCGTTGGCGATGAGGAACTGCTGACGCACGAGGTCGATGCCCGCGGTCTCTTCCGTGACGGGGTGCTCGACCTGCAGGCGGGTGTTGACCTCGAGGAAGGAGATGGTGTCGCCCTGAACCAGGTACTCGACCGTTCCGGCGCCGTAGTAGCCGGCTTCCTTGCAGATGGCCTTGGCGGATGCGTGGATGCGTGCACGCTGGTCGTCCGTCAGGAAGGGAGCGGGAGCCTCTTCGACGAGCTTCTGGAAGCGACGCTGCAGCGAGCAGTCGCGGGTACCGGCGACGACGACGTTGCCGTGCTGGTCGGCGATGACCTGAGCCTCGACGTGGCGGGCCTTGTCCAGGTACTGCTCGACGAAGCACTCGCCGCGACCGAAGGCTGCGATGGCCTCACGGGTGGCCGACTCGAACAGCTCGGGGATTTCCTCGATGGTCTGGGCGACCTTCATGCCGCGTCCACCGCCACCGAAGGCAGCCTTGATCGCAACCGGGACGCCGTATTCCTTGGCGAATGCGACGACCTCGTCGGCGCCCTTGACGGGATCCTTGGTGCCGGCTGCCATCGGCGCCTTCGCGCGTTCTGCGATATGGCGTGCTGTGACCTTGTCGCCGAGGTCGCGGATGGACTGCGGTGACGGACCGATCCAGATGAGGTTCGCGTCGATGACGGCCTGGGCGAAGTCGGCGTTCTCGGAGAGGAAACCGTAGCCGGGGTGGATGGCGTCGGCGCCGGACTTCTTGGCTGCGTCGAGGATCTTGTCGAACACGAGGTAGGACTCGGCGGACGTCTGTCCACCGAGGGCAAATGCCTCGTCTGCGAGCTTCACGAACTGCGCGTCTGCATCGGGCTCGGCGTAAACGGCAACGCTGCCGTAGCCGGCATCCTTGGCCGCCCGGATGACCCGTACCGCGATTTCACCGCGGTTCGCGACAAGCACCTTCGTAATGTGCGCGCTGGCATGACTGGGCACTGAGCCTCCTGTGGTTCGCATAGTCTGTCTCCGCGGTGTATTCCTCTGGGATTTCACCATCGGGGGATTGGCATCACTTCGGAGTGTATGCATCGCTTCGGCGCTGGTTGTAACCGGATCGCTAAAGCCCACTCCGGCTTAGGAAACGGTTTCGAAAACTACCGATGAGTAGCTGTCGGAGGCGGCGGCGTCCGGTTCGGTGACGATTTCTTCGATGGTCCGGCGCAGTGCGGCCACGTAGGCGTGAACCGCGGCGTTCGCCGTCTCGTTGCCTGGGTACCTGACCGCGAGGTTGAGTCCCTGGGGTGTGCGGTTGATCCAGATGTAGACGTCGTGCGTATATGCCTTGCTTCGAAGTGCTCTGGCGTTCCATTCGGGCCACTGTGCGGCTTCGGGCACGAAGCGAACGTCCATGTAGGACACGACGAATCGCGGTCGGATCGGGGTTTCGAGGTGCTCACCGATCCGATCGAACGGGACAGCTGCGGCAGGCTTGACCGAAGCGATGGATTCGGCGGCGCGTGTCGCGAGGTCGCCGAACGAACAGTCCGATCCAACGGCGAACTCGACCGGGCACAGTCCGACGAACCAGCCGAGCGCACCCGCCCACTCCTGAGCGCTGCGGGTGTGAACCGGCGTCACGACCTCGAATCGATCGGATCCCGCGACTTCGCGACCTACAGCGGCAAGTCCGCCGAGAAGTCCGGCGAAGTACCCCACGCCGGTGGCTGCACACGTCGAACTGAAGGCCTTGGACTGGTCGGCGTCGAGCAGCCAGGTCGACAGGCCGTTCTGAGAATCGGTTCCACGGTCACCGATCGGTAGCGGGAACTGGGGTAGACCGTCCGTGCCGAGAGCCTTTCGCCAGATCTCGACCGCAGCCTTCTCGGCTTCCATGTCGGCCATCTGCTCGCGTTCGACGGCACCGAAATCGACGTAGCTGCCCACCGGAAACAGATTTGCAGCACTACCGGTCGAGGCCTCGCGGTACAGAGCTGCGATCTCGTGAGCGACCAGCACGATCGAGAACCCGTCGATGATCGAGTGGTCCGCCGCGAAGAACACGGTGAACGGACCGTCGCCACCGCGGGGCGTCAACGTCGCGAAGACGTACGACGGCCAACTGTGCGGGGACGCGTAATCGTCGAACAGGCGGTGAAGGTGGTCGAAGTTGTCCTGGCTGGACGCGTCGTAGCCGTGGCTGACGACCCCGATGTCGATTCCGCCGAGCGGGACCGTGTGCCGGGTGATCTCGCCGCTCGAGGGCTCGAGGACGGTATGCGAGCGCAGAACTTCGTGACGGTCGATCCACCGGCCGAGAGCGACTCGGAACGCATCGACGTCGAGCGGGCCGGAAATCTCGAAAGCTGTTCCCAGCCAAGACTTGTCGCCTGCGCCTGCAGCGGAACGGTTGAGATGTGCCTCGTGAATGTAGGAGACGGGCCGCGGATCCGGAACCCAGGGCCCGGTTGCGCACGGCAACCATTCGACGAGTGCGCCGGCCGGAATCGCATAGTCGGCCAGTTCGGTGAACTCCATGTTTTCAGCCCCGCAAGTGCCGCTTGATGCGCGCGAGCATGGCCGACATTCCGCGCAGACGGAGCGGGCTCACGGCTTCTGCGAGACCGAGCGCCGAATAGAAGTCGTCGGGTACACCGAGGATCTCGTCGGCGCTGTGGCCGTCGAGCCCCTGCGCGAGGATCGATGCGAAACCACGCGTCGTGGGAGCCTCGGGGGGAGCGCTGAAGTACAGACGGACGTTGTCGCGATCCGAATCGTCGACCGAGAGGAAGAGCGGCGACTGACATTCGGGGACCGGCTCCATCGCGCTCTGCTCGAGCTCCGCCGGCAACGGCGGCAGCTCTCGGCTGAACTCGAGAAGAAGGGTGAGCTTGTCCGAGGCGCCGACGGCCGCGAAGTCGTCGACGATCTCGGCCAGAGCCGAAGGAAGAGCGCTCATGACGCCGATACAGAGGACGGAACGGCGCCGGGCTCTTCGCCCTGGACGATCGGGACGCGCACGGCATTGCCCCACTCGGTCCATGAACCGTCGTAGTTACGAACGTTCGGGTAGCCGAGAAGATGAGTCAACACGAACCAGGTGTGACTGGAACGCTCACCGATGCGGCAGTACGCGACGATGTTGTCGTCGGCCGACAGGTCGCCGTAGATCTCGCCGAGTTCGGTACGGGTGCGGAAGCGGCTGTCCGGTGCCGCTGCCTTCGCCCACGGGATGCTGAGCGCGCTGGGAATGTGTCCACCACGCAACGCACCCTCTTCGGGGTAGTCGGGCATGTGGGTGCGCTCGCCGGTGTACTCCTGCGGAGATCGCACGTCGATGAGCGGCCCGTCGCCCAAGTGCGCGAGAACGTCGTCCTTGAATGCGCGGATGGGAGCGTCGTTGCGCTCGACGACCGGGTAATCCGTTGACGTGATGTCGGGAACGTCGAAAGCGGTGTCGCGGTTCTCGGCGATCCACGCATCGCGGCCACCGTCGAGAAGACGGACGTCCTCGTGGCCGAACAGAGTGAAGACCCACAGTGCGTAGGCCGCCCACCAGTTGCTCTTGTCGCCGTAGATGACCACGGTGTCGTCGCGGCCGATGCCCTTGCGGTTCATCAACTCTGCGAACTTCGCACCGTCGATGTAGTCGCGGGTGACCGGATCGTTGAGGTCGAGATGCCAGTCGATCTTCACGGCTCCGGGGATGTGGCCGACGTCGTACAACAACACGTCTTCGTCGGATTCGACAACCTTGAGGCCCGGCGCACCGAGATTCGCCGAGAGCCATTCCGTCGAGACCAACCGGTCGGGATGCGCGAACTCGGCAAACGCGGTTGAGGGATCGGGGGCAACGGGCACGGGCGTACTCCTGAAGACGAATCGTTCGGTTCGAACACGGACTTGATCGATTCTATGCGCTGTGCGCAAGGTGAGGCGCCCGGAAGCAGGTTCTGCCTGCTCGTGCCCGTTACCGACCCTAAATCCTCGGTGTTCCTGCTCCGACGCTCGAATCTCTCAATTGTTCGGTGACACTTCCGATCGGCGTCACGCCCCGGGCGCAGACTTCTCTCAGAATCCGGTCGAGTTCGGTGAGGAAATTCACCATGGTGTCGTTTGCCGTCTCGGTGTCGGGAAAGCGTGAACGCAGCGAGAGACCACGGTTCGTTCGCGAAATCCAGAACTGGGCGTCGTCGGCGACCGTCACATTGCTGATGTGATGGGCGTTGAGGAGATCATGATCGTCTGTGCCGGGTAGTTTGCGGTAATCGATGTACGACACCATGAAGACGTCGGTGCGCGTGCGTCGAATCTTGTCGCCCAAAGCATCTCGAACCTGGGCCATGGTGACGCCCTCGAGCGTCAACGCAACTCGGAACGACGCGTGCGTATGTGCAAGGGATGCACCGAAATCCGCGTCGGGAGTGATCTGGACCGTGATCGGCGCGCTGGTGGTGAGCCAGCCGATCGCGTCGGCCCACCGCGGATCTTTGCGAATGTGAAGCGGAAATTGCAGCGGAAGCGTCGACTGCCCGGTGTACGAGTGGACGGAAAGTCCCATCGCAGTGAGGATTCCGGTGAACACGCTACCGCCGGCGGATAGGCAGATCTCGTCGAACGTCGCCGTCAACTCCTCGTCGAGCAGCACGCGCACATCGGCGCCCTGCGGCGCGGGCTTTCCGCCCTCGACGCCGAGATCCAAGGGGAAACTCGGTGATGTGCCACCGCAGATCTCGTAGAACCTTGCCCACTCTCGGATTCGAGGGTCGTTGTCGACGGGAAGCAGAGCGTCTGCCTCCAGTTCGCAGTACCGCACGAAACTTCCCGGGTCACCCAGTCGGCTCATCACTGCGTCGACGGCCTCGTGGTCGGTCAGATCGGGTAGGGCGATCAGT
Source organism: Rhodococcus sp. YL-1 (assembly GCF_001942025.1). Classification (NCBI taxonomy): domain Bacteria; kingdom Bacillati; phylum Actinomycetota; class Actinomycetes; order Mycobacteriales; family Nocardiaceae; genus Rhodococcus; species Rhodococcus sp. YL-1. The sequence continues at coordinate 2,245,206 of NZ_CP017299.1, forward strand.
CCCTCGTAGATCTGTCGCAGTTCCCCGAGAGCGATGACCAACGAGTAGCCGTCGACGAGTGTGTGATCGAACGCGCTCAGGACCGTGTAGTGCTCTTCGCGTTCGACCGTGGCAAACGTGTATGCAGGGAAGGTCAGTGGATCGCATACCGTCGTGAATCGCTTCTTAAGATGCGCTCGGAGGTCTTCGGTCGAATCGAATTTCAGAGGTTCCGAAGTCTCGATGTGTGTGCCGTCGGGATCGAGTCCCATTCGGGTGGTGGTGAACTCGCCCACCTCGAATCCTGTGTGCAGAGTGTCATGGCGACTGATGAACAGGCGCAGCGCGAGATCGAGTGCAGGCCGATTCAGTTCTCCGGGAAGGTCGAATGCGGCTGCCATCCACACACTCCGGCCCATGCCGTGTGTTCGCGCAGTCTCGAGGTGAAAATGCTGGTTGTACGACGGTGGTACTTCCGACTCGGTGACGGCGCCGTCCGCGGGCTGGAGCGACCATTCGGTGACGATTCCGGGCTCGAGTCCGTACCGATCGATCGAGGTGACATGCATCAGGCCGCTCCCTCTGGTGCCGCGAACGAGTAGTCGCCCTGAGCTGCAACAGTTTTGATGATCTTCGAGACATGCTCGGCGAAGCGGGTGGCCGATTCGTGGGCAATGGGGGTGTCGGGGTGAGACACGGCGATCCAGGTTCCGGTGTGCATCCGGTTGATCCACATCGACGCGATCTGAGTCTCTTTGCCGCCGACGATTCCCGTTGCCTTCGTCTCGGCGTAACTGTATGGATCCGGCATGCGTCGGCCGTCGATGTACGAGACGATCGGCGGCGGGGTGAGCGTCTTCGACAGTCCGCCGGGTGCGGAATCCGACTCGGCCAAGCTCGACAGAACCAGATCGATGACCTGCTGCACAGAGACATCGAGGAGTGCCTTGCCGTCGTGGTACCCCTGCTGCCCGAGCTTTGCCAACTCGGTGAAGCGTCGCTTGTCGTCGACGTCGATGCCGACCGGGATCAGGTTGATGTACCAGCCCTGCGCAAACGAGTCGGCCTCGGTTCGTGTGCTGACCGGCGAGAGGGCGATGTACTTGTCGCGTCCGGCGAGTTCGAATTCCGCAATCGCGAGCGCGGTGAACATTCCGCCGATGAAGTTGGCGCCGTTGGCTTTACAAACCGCACCGAACTTCTCGCACTCGATGTCGTCGGCCAGGTCGAAGCGTGAACCGATAGCCGGTTTGGGCGCGTCTTCGGCCCCGAGCGGGAGCGGAAATCCGGGGAACGAGCCGCCGCTGCGCATGAGGTAACCGAGCCACTGGTGCACTTCGGGTGACTGCATCGTCAGTTCGGTTGTTCGCTCGCGTTCGACGCGACCGAACTGTGCGTAACTTCCGGCCGGCCCGAGCTCGGGATGCGATCCGGTCGTTTCCGCGGCGTAGAGCTGACGCAATTCTGCGTACATCAGCACCATCGAGTTCATGTCCGAATGGGCGTGGTCGACTGCATGGAACAGGGTGAAGCTCGGATCGGCTTCGAGGTCGGCATGGTGGTGCTCGACGGCACCGAACACGAAGGCCGGCCACTGCAGCGCGCTGGTTTCGGTGGCGAACTTGGTCGCGACGAGCGCGCGGATCGCCTCGGATTCGGAGACGTCGTCGCCGACGCGGTACTCGAGTTCGATGCTTTCGACCGGCACCACGTGTCGACGGACCTCGAACGAGGTGTCCGCAGCGTCGGTGGTTGCTTCGTCGAACGAGAACCAGCTGTGCAGCGTGTCGTGGCGACGGATGTAGCGCTGAAGGGCTCGCGTCATGGCGTCGCGGTCCAGTGTTCCTGCGAAATCGAAGGCGATACCGATCCACGGAGACTGCGGATCGCCCTTCTCTGCGGTGACGCGGGCGCGTCGCAGGTGGCGATCCTGCATCGTGGTCGGGGGTAGTTCTCGGTCGATCTCGGCTTCGGCGGCTCGTTGAGCGGAAGCATGCGTGACGCCCCATTCGATTACCCGCCCAGGAAGCGGGTGCCAATGGGTGATCAAGTTCAGATCCATCGAGTAGAACTCCTGCGTGTGTCGTCGAGAAGCCTGCTCTGAAAATGGGCAGACGACGAACTATCCCATCTGGGGGACTGAATTGTCCGAAATACTACAATCTAAACAAGAACAGGTTCTAGAAGCGTTGTGTTCGATTAGGATCATTCGGTGCTTCCGGACCCTTTAGGTGACGCTGTCGGCGCCGACCACAAGGGCGGGCGGCGAGCTGGTTCTCTGACGCCCTGGCTCGGGTTGGCGACGAGTCTGGCGGCGGCATTCATGCAATTGCTCGACGCGACCATCGTCAACGTCGCGCTTCCGAGTATCGCCGTCGATCTTCAAGCAGGCGTATCGGCGCAGTTGCTCATGGTCAGCGTGTACATCCTGGCTTTCGCGTGTTCGTTGATCACTGCAGCGCGGCTGGGGGACCTGTTCGGCCGTAGAGTTGTTTTTCTGACCGCCTTGTCCGTATTCGTGGTTGCCTCGTTGCTGTGCGGGCTCGCGCAGAGCGCGACGATGTTGATCGTCTTCCGGGGTCTGCAAGGATTGGCGGCCGGTTCGATGTCCGCCCAGACGTTCGCCATCATCTCGGGTCTGTTTCCGAAGGCCAGGCATCCGCGAGTCTTCGGGATCTACGGTGCGACCATCGGGCTCGCAACGGTCAGCGGGCCTCTGATCGGCGGGCTGCTGATCGAGTGGAATCTGTTCGACTGGGGCTGGCGCCTGATCTTCTTCGTCAACATCCCGATCGGCATCGCCGCCTTGATTCTCGGATATTTCCATCTCGTCGATGCTCGCGCTGAGCATGTGCGCTCACTGGACCTCATCGGCGCCGCACTGTCATCACTGGCGCTGTTCCTGCTGATCCTTCCCCTGGCCGAGGGAAGGGCGCGCGGATGGCCCACAGGTCTTGTCGTAATGCTCGCGATGTCGGCGCCGGTGGCAGTGGCGTTTGTGCTCTACGAATCGCGTTTGGCGAAACGAGGCGGCGATCCGGTCCTTCGTCTCGAGCTTTTCCGCGACCGAGCCTTCACAATCGGCGCGGTTCTTGCGTTCGTTTTCTTCGGAACCCTGACTTCCTTGATCTTCACCATCAGTCTCACCCTTCAGTTCGGCTTCGGGTTCTCCGCATTGCGAGCGGGCGTCATGACGCTGCCGTGGGCCGTCGGAATGGGCGTGGCGGCGGTTCTCTCATCGGCGGTGTACCGGATGCTCGGAAACCGTGTTCTGATCCTGGGGATGGTCGTCTTTGCCGGCTCGCTGATCGCGCTGTCGATCATCCTCGAACGCGAAGGAACCGATCCACGCTGGCTCGCGCTCGCCGGTCCGCTGCTTCTCGGGGGCGCAGGTCTCGGACTGTTCGTGGCACCACTGCAAACCGCGATCCTTGCGACGGTCGAACCCGCGCACGCGGGTTCGGTGTCGGGACTGCTTCCTACCGTTCAGCAGGTTGGCAGCTCCATCGGACTGGCCTTGATCGGAGTGGTGTTCTTCTCGCTCGTCGCGGGGCAAGCTCCGCAAGCAGTGCAGGGGGAGCGGCCCGAGTACGTTGCGAACCTTGAAGCTGCCGGCGTTGGTCCCGGTCTGATCGACATCGCCGAAAAGGCCTTTGTCGATTGCGCGACAAGCCAATTGGCATCCGGAACACCGATGGAGGTGGCGCCGGAATGTCGCCGGGACGGCTCCGCCGGTGCCGGGGGTCAATCCGTTCAGGTGGCAGTTGATGCCGCGTACGCATCGACTCGCGCGGCGGCCGGCGAAGCATTTCTCGAAGCGCAGCGCCGTGTGCTCGCGATCATCGCAGCAATTGCGCTCGGTATCGGATTGGCGTCGACTGCTCTGCCGCGGGTCAATTCGCCGGTCTGAAAATTGCCCTTGACTCGAACAGGTGTTCGGGTACCCTGTGTGCAGGGGATCGGGGGATTCAATGAGTGTCTTGTTGTCGGACGTGGTGTCTGGTTCTGCGGTGGGGTTACGCGGACGGTTGTGGCAGTTGTCTGCTGCGGAGTTGCGTGCTGCTGCTGTCGAGGCGAGTGCGGAGATTCTGCGCCTCGAGGCGGTTCGTGTGTCTGTGCTGGACGAGTTGTCGTTGCGGCCGGATGATCAGGTGATTGCGAGCCGCGGGGTGGGGTCCTGGTTGGCGGCTAACACGATGCTGCAGGTTCGGGACGGGAAGAAGATCGCCGCGTTGGGTGCGGCTTTGCGGCCGTTTCCGGCGGTGGCTGCTCGGTTCGATGGCGGGGATTGCTCGTTCGATCATGCTGTGTTGATCGTGGCGTTCTGTGAGTCACCGCCGAAGGGGATGCCGGAGGAGGCGCTCCCTCGCTGTATCGATTTGTTGCTCGCTGCTGCGTCGGGTGTGGAGGCCACGACCACGAAGGTGCGGAACGTGATCGCGACGTTGGAGCGGTTGTTCGAATCGGATGAGATTCCGCCCGCTGAAGATGTCGATCTCAATGAGTTGCGGATCGCGTCGACGTTGAACGGTCGGGTGGTGGTGCGTGGTGATTTCGATGCCCTCACCGGGGAAATGTTGTTGTCGGCGTTGTCGAATCTGACGATGCCGACCCCGGCACCGGACGGGACTCCCGATGCCCGGTCGGCGGCGAAGCGGACTGCGGATGGGTTCACCGAACTGATCCGGCGTTATCTCGATTGCGCCAAGACTGGTACCGATGGTGGTCAGCGTCCGCATGTGAATGTTCACATCAATGCTCGTGATTTGGCTGAGCATCGGGATTGTGCCGCACAGTCTTCGGATTCGGGTGATGACGGCTCACTGGAGCTGTCCGATCTTGATGTCGGGCACATGCCCTGGCTGGGACCGCTGTCGGTGTCGCAGACCAGGCTTCTCGGGTGTGATTGTTTCCTGTCGACCGTTCTGCTCGACGATCACGGCGCGCCGCTCGATGCGAAACCAGGGAAGAGGTTGGTGACCGCCGAACAGCGAGTGGCGTTGATTGCCCGAGACAGAGGCTGTGCGTTCCCGGGTTGCACATGTGTACCGGCGTGGACTGATGCGCACCATATCCGGCACTGGGCCAACGGTGGCCCGACGGTGATGAACAATCTGGTCCTGCTGTGCCGTTCGCACCACCGGTTGATGCACCGGAAATCAGGGTTCGTCGGGAAGTGGGCGATTCGGATCGGTGTCGACAACAAGCCGTGGTTCATTCCGCCGCCCTCGATCGACCCCGGACAGCAACCGAGGCCGGCGAACACCACCTTCAAAACCTGAAGGGTCAAACCTTTTCGGTGACAACAAAAACGACCAGCTTCGCATCGGCATGGACCCGATGCGGGGCTGGTCAGTGGTGCTTGGAGAAAACGTGCTTGGAGAAAACGCGTCAGAAGATGCTCTGCGTGCGCCAGAGATCCGAGACGGAAACCCCGACACGCTCGAGAAGTGTTCGTACCAAAGGTAATCCGATACCGATGACACTCGAGGGATCACCCTCGATCCTCTCCACGAACCAGCCGCCGAGACTGTCGAGCGTGAATGCTCCGGCGACTTGGAGCGGCTCGCCCGTTGCCAGGTATGCCTCGAGATCCTCGGTGGACGGTTGCGCGAAATGAACCACTGTTGCGCTGTGATCCGAGGCCATGCGGACGATGCGGCCGTCGGCGACGCGTAGGACACAGTGCCCGGTCAAGAGAGTGGCGCTGCGTCCGGCCATTGCGGCCCATCTCTTTCGGGCGATATCGACGCTGCCCGGCTTGCCTTGAAGTTGCCCGTCGATCAGGAGCATCGAATCGCACCCGACAACGACTACGTCGGTGAGATTGTCGGCGGCGAGGCCGGGGACGATTTCGGCGGCCTTGGCCTCCGCCAGCACCGTCACGACTTTTTCGGGGGCGGCGTCGGGTCCGAGGTTGTCGGCGATCTTGTCCTCGTCGACGCCGGAGACACGCACAAGCGGCGAAACCCCGGCCGCCCGCAGAACTGCGAGGCGAGCCGGGGACGCTGAAGCTAGAACCAGTTGAGTCACGTCAGCAGAGTGATCGTCAGCTGCGACGGATCGCGGGGTTCAGGTACGCGTACGGCGAGAACGGCGCACGCGTGCGGTGGAACTGAGTCGGATCGCCCCAGGTCTCCGCGGGAACGTTCGACTCGGGAGCTTGACCGCTGCCGGCAGCCGCAGCAAGCACGCTGACCAGTGCCGCGATCTCGACGTCCGTGGGCGAACCCTTGACGATCTTGATGACCGACGCGTCGGAGGTCGACGTCTCGGTCAGCTCCGTGAGCGAAGCATCCGTCGCGGTTCCCTCGACGACCGCACCGTTGGTCGGTGCGGTCTCCGCCAGTGCGACATCTTCGCTGAGAATGTCCTCGGTGGTTGCGGTCATAGGGGAATGTTCCCATGCTTCTTGGGCGGAAGGGAAACGGCCTTGCGCTCTAGCAGTCGCAATGCGGAAACGATTTGTCCGCGGGTGTGCGACGGAGGAATGACAGCGTCGACGTATCCGCGCTCAGCGGCGACGTACGGGTTGACGAGGGTGTCCTCGTACTCGTTCTGCAGCTTGAGGCGCAATGCATCGACGTCTTCGCCGTTCTTCGCGGCTTCGAGAAGCTGCTTGCGGTAGACGAATCCGACTGCTCCGGATGCACCCATGACGGCGATCTGAGCGGTCGGCCATGCCAGGTTCACATCGGCGCCCATGTGCTTGGAGCCCATGACGTCGTACGCTCCGCCGTAAGCCTTGCGGGTGATGACCGTGATCTTGCCGACCGTTGCCTCGCCGTACGCGTAGAGGAGCTTCGCGCCGCGACGGATGATGCCGTTGTATTCCTGCTCGGTTCCGGGGAGGAAACCGGGAACGTCGACGAGGGTGATGATCGGGACGTTGAACGCGTCGCAGGTACGCACGAAGCGAGCGGCCTTCTCCGAGGCGTCGATGTCGAGGCAGCCCGCGAACTGGGTGGGCTGGTTGGCGACGATGCCGACCGAGCGTCCGTCGACGCGACCGAAACCGACGATGATGTTCATCGCGCGCTCGGCCTGGACCTCGAGGAACTCGTCGTCGTCGAGGATGCGACGGATGACCTCGTGCATGTCGTACGGCTGGTTGGCCGAGTCCGGGATGAGGGTGTCGAGTTCGATGTCCTCGGCGGTCAGGCTGTCTTCGATCGAACCGACGATGGGGTCGGTGATCTCGCCGCGGGGAGCTGCTGCCTGGTTGTTGGACGGCAGGTAGCTGAGCAGGTCCTTGACGTAGTCGAGGGCATCCTGCTCGCCGGAAGCGACGTAGTGGGCGACTCCGGACTTGACCATGTGGGTGCGAGCACCACCGAGGTCTTCCATCGTGACGTCTTCACCGGTGACTGTCTTGATGACGTCGGGGCCGGTGACGAACATCTGGGAAGTCTCGTCGACCATCACGACGAAGTCGGTCAGTGCGGGGGAGTAGACGTGGCCGCCGGCGGCGGGTCCCATGATCAGTGAGATCTGGGGGATGACACCCGAGGCCTGGACGTTGCGGTGGAAGATCTCGCCGTAGAGGCCGAGCGAGACGACGCCTTCCTGAATGCGCGCGCCTGCACCTTCGTTGATGCCGACGAGGGGGCGCCCGGTGCGGATCGCGAGGTCCATGACCTTGACGATCTTCTCACCGTAGATTTCGCCGAGCGATCCGCCGAAAACGGTGGCGTCCTGTGAGAAGACACAGACGTCGCGGCCGTCGATGGTGCCGTAACCGGTGACGACGCCGTCGCCGACCGGGCGGTTGTCAGCGAGACCGAAGTTCACACTTCGGTGCCGTGCCAGTGCGTCGAGTTCGACGAAGGAGCCCTCGTCGAGGAGGGCGGTGATGCGCTCGCGGGCGGTCAGCTTGCCTTTGGCGTGCACCTTGTCGATGGCGGCTTCGCCGCTCGGTGCCTGCGCCTGGGCTTGGCGATTCCGCAGGTCCGCGAGCTTTCCCGCGGTCGTGTGGATATCGGGTGCGGCCGCCGCCTCCGGCGCGTTCGGCTCTTGGACAGTGGTCATGGACGTGAGCTTAACGAGAGTGCGTGGGGGGCTTCGAAGGCAGGTCCGATTGTCGCTGTCTTGCAGGCTCAAGCTACTGACCAGTACATTCTCGCCGTCGTCATAGGCTGGGGCTATGTGGACCGACTTGAACCGACCGCCCCTCGACGGCAATGCCCTACGACGCGCACTGGTGCGCAGTGACAACGACGACGCGCGCGTTTTCTGGAACCGCCTCGACGTTGTCGAGGAGACCGGTTCGACGAACGCGGATCTCCTTGCGCGAGCGGCAGATCCGGATGCCGACCGTCACGTTCTGATCGCCGAATATCAGGCGAGTGCCCGTGGCCGTCATTCGCGCACGTGGGTGAGTCCGCCGCAAGCGCAGATCTCGATGTCGGTTCTGCTGTCGATGCCCGGAATGAATCTCGCGGACATGGGTTGGCTCCCGCTATTGTCGGGAATCGCGGTCGTCGACGCGCTGCGCAACGTGGCCGAAGTGCCCGCAGAACTCAAGTGGCCGAACGACGTTCTCATCGGTGACAAGAAGGTCGCCGGCATTCTGGCCGAGGTGGCGAGGACGGCGCCCGATCCCGCGGTGGTGGTGGGGATCGGGCTGAACGTGAGCCTCGGCGTCGAGGAGCTGCCCGTCCCGACCGCTACGTCACTGCTGATCGAAGAAGCATCGACTGTCGACCGCGACACTCTCGTTCGCGCAATCGCCCGTGAATTGGCGACGCAATTCCGTGCTTGGGAATCGTCGAAATGGGATACATCTGTGTTGGCTGCCGAATACCGGCAGCGCTGCGGGACGCTGGGCAAACGAGTCCGCGCGGTCTTGCCGGGCGACAAGGAGGTGTTCGGTATCGCGACCGACGTCGACACTTCCGGACGCGTCGTCATCGAAATCGAGGGAACAGATGGGGAGACCTTTGCGGTCGCAGCAGGTGATATCACGCACCTTCGCGCCGCCCCGGTCACCGAATCGTGAACGTTGCCGGATTTTCTGGCACCAAAGTGCTAATTTTTGGCCCGGACCGGTTTTCGAACCAACCGTCCGTCCTTCATTTCACTCAACTGCGGGATTTACCGAGCTGCCTAGGGGCGTCATGACCACACCGATCGTTGTTCCGACCGAAGCCGAGACGGCCGAGAGCGCTCGCCGCGTACTCACCGGCGTGACGGTGCTGCTCGGTGTCCTCACATTGGGCCTGGGTATCGCGGTACTCGCGTGGCCGGATGCCACCCTGTTCGTGGTCGCGGTTGTCATTGCGATCCAGCTGTTCGGATTCGGAATCGTCCAGATCATCCGTTCGTTCGCGGACGTGACGGCTTCGGGTGGAACTCGCACGCTCGTCGCGATCTCCGGCGCGTTGGCAGTGCTCCTCGGATTCCTGGTTCTCCGTAGCCCTCTGCAGACGGTGGTTCTGATCGCATTGGTGATCGGTGCCTGGTGGGTATTCCGTGGCGTTCTCGATCTGGTCGACGCGGCGTCCGGGCACACCGTTGATCGCGGTCTATCGATCGTGCTCGGAGTCATCAGCATCGTCGCGGGTGCAATCGTCCTTCTGCAGCCCGAACTTTCACTCGACGTCTTCCGCATCGTGGTCGGCGTGTGGATGGTGCTGTACGGCATCATCATCGTCGTGACCCCGTTGGTGCTGCGAAAGCTCGCGCAGCCCTGAGCGTTGCCCTGAAGGCGGGTGTGCCTGAAAGTCGGTATGCCTGAAAGTCGGTGCGGGGTGGCAGACTTCCCGTCATGGGATATCCCGAAGACGCCCTCGCTCAGGACGAGGAACTGATACTGCATCGCCATCCTCATTGGAAGATGTTGGTGCTTCCGGCGCTGACGTTCGTGCTTGCGACGGCCGTCGCCGGGTTCTTGTTGGGCCTCGCACAGACGAGATTGGACGGCACGGCTCGCACCGTGTCGTCCATTGCCGTCGGAATCATCTGGCTCGGTGTCGTGGCCTGGCGGTCGGTTGCGCCCTTCACGGTTTGGAAGTTCACGCATTTCATCGTCACCGATCGGCGAGTGCTCATCCGCCACGGAGTGCTCACGCACACGGGTATCGACATTCCCATGGGACGGATCAGCAATGTTCAGTTCCGTCACGGCCTGATCGATCGAATGCTCAAGACCGGAACTCTGGTCATCGCATCTGCCAGTGACGATCCGCTCGAGTTCGACGACATTCCTGACGTCGAGCACGTTCACGCCCTGCTGTATCACCAGGTTTTCGATTCCATGCAGCAGCCACCATCGCAGGCACCGCAGTGGCTGTCAGGTGAAAACGACGACCCGAATGATCGAAATGGCTGGTAATCAACGTGCAAAGGCGTGTTGTCCGTAGTCTGTTCGTGTGACTGCCGTATTGCTAGCCGAAGACGACGAGGCCATTGCTGCACCCCTTTCCCGCGCCTTGGGGCGTGAAGGGTATTCGGTGACGGTCGAACCGACCGGACCCGCTGCGTTGCAGCAGGCGCTCGAAGGTGATTTCGACCTGTTGATTCTCGATCTCGGCCTTCCGGGCATGGACGGCCTCGAGGTCTGCCGACAGATTCGTGCGCATCGCACCTCGCTCGCCGTGCTGATGTTGACCGCCAGGACCGACGAAGTCGACTTCGTGGTCGGGTTGGACGCGGGCGCCGACGACTACGTCAGCAAGCCGTTTCGTCTCGCCGAGTTGATGGCACGTGTGCGAGCACTCCTGCGTCGCCACGGTGGCCGCGAGGACACGATCGTCGAGGTCGGTGGCATCAGGCTCGAGCCCGCGGCACGACGCGTACTCGTCAACGGCTCCGAAATCGCCTTGGCCAACAAGGAATACGAGCTTCTGCGGGTCCTCCTCGAGCACGCCGGGGAAGTGGTCTCGCGCGATACGATCCTTCGTGAGGTGTGGGGCGACGTCGAGCTTCGTGGATCGAAGACGCTCGACATGCACATGTCGTGGCTGCGCCGCAAGATCGGCGACGAGGGCCCCGCCGTGGAACGCAGGATTGCCACCGTCCGCGGTGTCGGTTTCCGAATCAACACCGACTAACTTCTCGAGAATCAGGAACTGCCGGCATGCGGCGTCGCATATTGCAGTCGATTCTCGCTGTCGTGATCATGACGGCGTTGCTGCTGGGGGTTCCGCTGATCTACACGGCGTGGCTCTGGGTGGAGGACGTGACGCGAAGTGATCTCCGGGTGCGCCTCGACCGGATGGCCGCTGAGGTCATCGCGCAAGAGGGGACGAACGGACTCGTCGAAGGTGCGTTGAACACCGATTCGCTCAAGGTTCTCACCCCGAACGACGGGCGCCTCGTCGTCGTGTATCCGACCGTCGTCGACGGCGCCGCACGCGTCGACGTCGGTGAGGCGACGGTCAAGAACGCACTCGTCGAATCGCTCGCGATGGGAACGTCCGGCTCGTTGCGTCTCGAGGTGCCGTCGGAGAACCTGCGCACCCAGCAGAAGCAGGCGGTGATGGCTGTCGGCGTGCTCGTGCTTCTGTCCATCACGGCAGGCACCGTGGTTGCTGTGGTCACTGCGCGTCGGCTGGCCGATCCGCTGCAGGATGTGGCCGACCGGGCGGCGCGCCTCGCCGAAGGCGACTTCCGGCCGGATCCTCGTCGGCACGACATCCCCGAACTCGACCGCGTGTCCGACGTCCTCGATGCGGCAACCGTGGAGATTTCGGTGCGGCTGCAACGAGAGCGCGCGCTGGTTGCGGACGTCTCGCATCAACTGCGCAGTCGACTGACTGCAGTGCGGCTGCGCCTGGACGAGTTGTCCGTTCACGAAGATCCTGACGTCGTGAACGAGGCCGAGGAAGCCATGGCGCAAGTGGACAGGCTCACCGACGGAATCGACGACCTGATTCGCTCGTCGCGCACCAGTGGGTCATCGGCGAGTCTGGTGTCGGTAGTCGGCGAGCTGGAACAGGTGACTCGCGACTGGCAGGCTCAGTTCGACGGAGAGGGACGCAGGCTGCGACTACGCGGCGATCGCACGGTGATGGCTGCGACCACAGGTTCGCGTCTGCGTGAAGCTGTTTCCGTTCTGGTCGACAATTCGTTCGAACACGGTGAAGGCACGTGCACGGTGTCGGTGCGTTTGATCGACGGTACGGGTCGCAGTTCGTCTCGCCGTGACTCGATGGTGTGCGTCGAGGTCACCGACGAAGGCTCCGGTGTGGAGAACGATCTGGCGCCGCACATCTTCGACAGAGGATTTTCGGGGGCGGGGTCCACCGGCGTCGGGTTGGCGCTCGCACGTGCACTGATCGAAGCCGACGGGGGCCGCCTGGAACTGCAGAGGCGTAAGCCTGCCTTGTTCGCCGTCTTCCTGCCGGTGGCCAACACGGCGCCGACCGCGGACGTCGTTCCGCACCGCGAACCGCGCTGACCGAAAGGTCGGCGCAGACGGAAAACTCAGGAGTGCCCGAGCTCCTCTTCGGCGTCAGGAATTACCGGCTCAGGCGCTGTGGTTCCGGATAACGCTGTGGTTTCGGACAATCCTGTGGTGTCGGACAGCTCGAGCGGTTCCGGATTCTCGTCGGGAAACACGAACTTGCGGAAGGCCCAGAATCGGAACGCCATCTGCAGCAGGTTGCCGATGACATATGCACTGATGAAGTCGGCGATGTTCTCCGTCGCCAGGCTGACTTCGGGTACGCGCAGGTTGAAGACGTAACTGGAGATGTACAGCGGGATGAAGCTGATGACGACACCGATGGCGCTGATGATGAAGAACAGCGCAGCTTCGTGCGCTGGTTCACGGCCACCACGGTTCTTGAACGACCACTCGCGGTTGAGAATGTACGACGCGATCACCGCGACGACGCCGGCGATGATCTTGGCCGTGATCGGCTTGGATTCGAGGATCGACAGCTTGAGTGTGTAGAAGATGCCCGAGTCGATGAGGAAGGTCGTTCCGCCGACGATCGCGAATTTGATCAGCTCGCTGTGACGCAGAGCGATGTCACGAAACGGTTGGGGTATGCGGGCAATGACCCCGTCGACAAATGGCACAACAGATGAGTTTACGAAACGAAACCGCGTTACCACCAATTTGCCGCGGATTCATCAGCAGAATCACAGATTGGGAACGCTGAATGAACGGGTGAACGCGGCACATGACAACATAGAGAGCCGTGACCGGCAACAACGATCCCGCGCAGATCCCCGCCCGCCCGACCACCCCTCGACCGGCAAAAGCATCCATGCCCGTCGTCACCATGATCGGTGGCGGACAGTTGGCCAGGATGACTCACCAGGCGGCGGTGGCCCTGGGCCAGACGCTCCGAGTGCTCTCCGGGACTTCGGACGAGCCGGCAGCTCAGGTCAGCCCCGACGTCGTGCTCGGCAGCCACACCGACCTCGACGCTCTTCGACGCGCAGCGGTCGGTTCCAACGCGTTGACGTTCGACCACGAGCACGTGCCCACGGAGCATCTCGAGGTTCTTGTTGCCGAAGGCGTGAACGTTCAGCCGCCGCCGCAGGCTCTGATCTTCGCTCAGGACAAACTTCTGATGCGTCGCAAACTTGCCGAACTGGGCGCGCCCGTACCTGCGTACGCCGAAGTGACGTGGGCAGAAGACGTCGTGCGTTTCGGTGCGCAACACGGTTGGCCGCTTGTCATCAAGGCAACTCGCGGAGGCTACGACGGCCGCGGAGTCTGGATCACCGACGATCAGGACGAAGCAGAGGCCATTGTCACCGAGCAGCTGGACAAGGGTGTTCCGCTGATCGTCGAGGAAATGGTCTCGATGCGTCGGGAACTGTCCGCCATGGTCGCGCGGTCGCCGTTCGGCCAGGGCGCTACGTGGCCGGTCGTCGAGACCGTTCAGCGCAACGGCCAGTGCGCCGTCGTGATCGCACCTGCTCCCGCCCTTTCGAGTGCCGTTGCCGAGGAAGCCGAACAATTGGCGTTGCGCATCGCGTCCGAGCTCGGTGTTGTCGGCTCGATGGCCGTCGAACTCTTCGAGACGACTGACGGCACTCTCGTGGTCAACGAGCTGGCCATGCGCCCGCACAACTCCGGTCACTGGACGATGGACGGCGCACGCACCTCTCAGTTCGAACAGCATCTGCGTGCAGTTCTCGACTACCCGCTCGGCGACACCTCGCCGATCGCGCCGGTCACCGTGATGGCCAACGTTCTCGGTGCGCCGGAAGCTCCCGAGATGACGATGGACGAGCGCGTCCATCACCTGTTCGCGCGGATGCCTGACGCGAAGATCCACCTGTACGGCAAGGGTGAGCGCAAGGATCGCAAGATCGGACACGTCAACATCGTGGGCGGCGCCGGATCCATCGACGATCCGAATTACGTTGCCGCAGTTCGGGAACGCGCCGAGCGTGCAGCACATTGGCTTTCGTACGCAGTTTGGACCGACGGATGGGATGTACACGGTGAGTGAGAGCGCGCAGGTCGGCCTGATCATGGGCAGCGATTCGGATTGGCCGACCATGGAAGCTGCAGCCGAAGCTTTGGCCGAGTTCGGTATCCGCTTCGAGGTCGGTGTCGTCTCGGCGCACCGCACGCCTCAGCGGATGCTCGACTACGCCAAGGAAGCTTCCGGCCGCGGAATCAAGGTCATCATCGCCGGTGCCGGTGGCGCCGCGCATCTTCCGGGCATGGTTGCCTCGGCCACGCCGTTGCCCGTCATCGGTGTTCCGGTGCCGCTCAAGTACCTCGACGGTATGGATTCGCTGCTCTCGATCGTGCAGATGCCGGCCGGCGTCCCGGTGGCGACGGTCTCGATCGGTGGCGCTCGCAACGCCGGTCTGCTGGCTGCTCGGATTCTCGGTGCTTCGGATCCCGCACTGCAGCAGCGGATGGTGGCGTTCCAGGAGAGCCTCGAGTCGATGGTGCTCGACAAGGACAAGGCGCTCCGCGAAAAACTGCTGGGCTGATCTTCTCGTGTGTGCACGACGCGGGCTGCCGCTGATCCGAGCGAGTCGGGGCAGCGCGCAGTCCGCGTTCGTCACACGCGTCGCCCTGCTGTACGCCAGGATTCTCGGCGCGGACATCCGCTTCGACGACGAGTCCGGGATCTTCGTCGCTTCCGGGCTGCTCAGCGGGTTCGCCAGAGGGGGAACAACTCTCGGTGGTGTGTATCTCACGCGGCGGAACACGACTCGATCCGTCCTTCGTCACGAGGCCGTTCATGCAGACCAATGGGCCAGGTACGGAATCATATTCGGGTTGTTGTACCTGCGTGAGGAACTGCGTCATCGCGGGCCGCGCAACCGCTTCGAAATCGAGGCCGGTCTCGAAGACGGCGGTTACCGCACCTGAGTGAAAGCTCGTCAGTAAAAGCTACTCTTGGCGGCATGGCTCGTTTTCCGACTAGTGAGCGCTTCGTCCGTTGGAGCGCGGATCATGCTCGCGGTGTGGACATCTGCATTGCGACGGTTGCCGCACTGTTCAGCGTTGTCGTGGCGGTCGAGGCGAGTCCGCTGGCGGTGTTCATCTCGCTGGGTATGACCGTTCCGTTGGCGTGGCGACGCTCGCGCCCCGAACTCTCCGGCATGGTGATCGCAGGGTTCGCAGTTCTACACGTGATCTTCATCGGCAACACACTGCTCGCATCGGCCGTTGTCGTCCCCATCTCCCTGTACGCGCTGGCCGCCTATGGTGCTCGGTGGAGTTCACTCACCGGGCTGGTGCTCGCGTTGCTCGGCTCGATTGCCGGGACTGTTCGATACTTCGGCTACGACGGAATCCCGATGTCCTCGCAGGTCATGCAGTCCGTGGCCGTCATGATCTTCATGCTCGCGGTCTGGGCGTTCGGTGATTTGCGTCGAGTTCGTACCAAACAATTGGAAGGTCTGACCGAGCGCGCACGGTTGCTCGAACTCGAGCGTGCGCAGGAAGCGGAAATCGCGACGATCAGCGAACGCTCGAGGATTGCGCGCGAGATGCACGACATCGTCGCGCATTCGTTGACCGTTGTCATCGCTCAGGCCGACGGTGGACGCTACAGCGCGGCCAAGGATCCTCAGGCTGCAATTCAGGCACTCGAAACAATTGCCTCCACCGGCCGCCAAGCGTTGACCGACATGCGATCGCTGCTGTCCGTCCTGCGTGAGGACACGCCCCGTGATTTCTCGGTGATCCCGGGCGCCGGCGACATCGACAGTCTCTTCCACGAGTTACGCAGCAGCGGACTCGACATCGCCGTCAGCGTGACCGGGGAACCACGCGAACTCTCTGCGGGTGCGGGGTTGACGGCGTATCGCATCGTGCAGGAATCGCTGACGAACGTTCTCAAACATGCGGGGCCTGGAGCACAGGCGAGCGTCGAGATGACATGGGCTGAAACCGAACTCGTTCTCGGTATCACCGACGACGGACGAGGCGGCAGCGCCGCGCTGGTCGAATCGTCACCAGGCGGACAGGGACTGATCGGAATGGCCGAGCGAGCCAAGCTGCACGGAGGCAAAGTGACCGCCGGACCGAAATCAGGCGGCGGATACAGCGTCCGGGCCGTCTTGCCGTACGAACGAACGTCTGGGTAGGTCTTGAAACGTCCGAAGGTCTTAAGGTGAGTGGCATGGACGAACACGTGGCTCCGATCGCAGTGGCACTGATCGACGATCAGCAGCTGGTCCGCGCAGGTTTTCGAATGGTCATCGACTCACAGCCGGATCTGTCGGTGGTTGTCGAGGCTTCGGACGGTCAGCAGGCGCTGACCGAGTTGGCCGCCCGTCATGTCGACGTCGTTCTGATGGATGTCCAGATGCCGAAGATGGACGGCATCGAGGCGACTCGTCGGCTCCTGGCCGACCCCGATGCGCCGAAGGTCGTGGTGCTCACCACCTTCGACAACGACGAGTACGTGATGTCGGCTATCCGGGCGGGCGCCAGTGGTTTCCTGCTCAAGGACGTGCCACCGGAGCAGTTGCTCGACGCCATCCGCACCGTGCACCGCGGGGACGCGGTGATCGAAGCCCGGGCCACTCGGCGACTGCTTCAGCACGTCGGGCCACTTCTGGAAGGCTCGGCGCCCGAAGCGCAGTTGCCCGAAGAGTTGACGCCGCGCGAGGTCGAGGTGCTCGAAGCCATGGCGTACGGGCTGTCGAATTCGGAGATCGCTGCGAAATTCCACGTCTCCGAGACGACAGTGAAAACCCATGTCGGACGGGTTCTTTCAAAGACTCATTCTCGTGATCGTGTACAGGCAGTCGTCTTCGCCTTCCAGATCGGACTTGTCCGGCGCGCAGATCTCCTCGGCACCGAGGGCTGACACGCCGCCCTGTCCAGTCCTACCCCGGGATGACACCGGGCTCTCCAAGATCGCCCCGCACTCCGACGCGGAGACCACTTGCGCTGCAATAACGTCGATTCCGTCATAGCGAGAAGCTTTACGGAGGGCAAAAAATGCATGCGCACACCACGACGGAACCAGCCGCAGTGCCGGCGATCACTGCCCGCGGTGTCACCAAGGTGTACGGCACCGGTGAGACCACGGTTCACGCGCTCGGCGGAGTCGATGTGGACTTCGGTCGCGAGCGGTTCACCGCGATCATGGGCCCGTCCGGCTCCGGAAAGTCGACGCTCATGCACTGCCTGGCCGGACTCGACACGGTCTCGGGTGGGCAGGTTTTCCTGGGCGACACCGAAGTCACGAAACTCGGCGACACGGAGCTCACCGAACTGCGACGCGAGCGGATCGGATTCGTCTTCCAAGCGTTCAACCTGCTACCGGTGCTCACTGCTCGGGAGAACATGCTGCTGCCGATGAAGCTGGCAGGTAGTGAGCCCTCGTCCGAGTGGATGGACGAGGTGATCGGAAAGCTGGGCCTGTCGCAGCGCCTCGACCACCTGCCGCACGAGTTGTCCGGCGGTCAGCAGCAACGTGTAGCTGTCGCCCGTGCATTACTGCCCCAGCCCGACGTGATCTTTGCCGACGAGCCTACCGGCAACCTGGATTCCCGTTCCGGGACAGAGGTTCTGGGACTCTTGCGCACCAGTGTCCGGGAGACCGGTCAGACGGTCGTGATGGTGACACACGATCCGGTGGCGGCGTCGTACGCGGATCGAGTCGTGTTGATCGCGGACGGGCGTATAGCCGGAGAGATCGACCATCCCACCGTCGACTCGGTGATCGGTGCCATGCGAGCTCTCGGTGCCGACGACCTGGCCGATGTTCCTGCAGTTTCGGGTGCACTGCGATGAGAGGTCTGGCTTTTGCGCAGGCGCGGGCACATGCCGGGCGCTATGTGGCGTCGATACTCGCGGTGGTGATCGCCGTCGGATACATCGTCGCGACTTTGACCTTGAGCTCGACGGTCGACGCGAGTGTGAGCAAATCACTTGCGACGCAATACGAAACCACAGATGTCGTCGCGTCCGGTCCAGGCGTGACAGAAGCACTGCTGAGCGCGGTGCCGGGCGTCTCGGCGGTGGCCGACGACGTGTCGACCTATGTTCGTGTCGACTCCGAGGCAAAGGGCGCGTCCTACGGGGATGCGCTCTCGATTGCCGACAATCCCGAATTGCGTTGGGAGAAGGTGTCGGAGGGATCGATTCCGGCCGGTCTGGGGCAGGTGTTGGTGAGCGCGGACTCCGGGATACCGATCGGTGCCCGAATCACAGTCACGGCACGGGATTCGACGGTCGGTGCCGCCGCACCCACCGCGGAGGTAGTCGGACTGGTCGACCTCTCCGGTTCGGCGCAACGACTGGGCGGGATCAAGATATTCACCACCGCCGAGCAGGTGAGCGCGTGGGCCGGTGACAGTGCCGAACGTGAGTTCCGTGTCGCCGGTGACGGTTCACGCTCTCAGCAAGAACTCGTGGATTCGATCTCGAGCGCGTTGCCCGCGGACTCCACCGTGCTGACCGGCGAAGAAGCCACAGACAACGCCGCAGCCGAATACATGGGCGGCACCAAGATCCTCAGCACGGTGTTGCTCGCCTTCGGCGCCATCGCCGTTGTTGTTGCCGCGCTGGTGATCGCCAATACATTTGCCGTGCTGCTCGCGGCGCGCACTCAGGAACTTGCGTTGCTGCGATGCGTCGGCGCCACGGCCAAACAGGTTCGCCGGAGCATTCGCAGTGAAGCCGCGGCGGTCGGCGTGATCGCCTCGGTGATCGGCGTCGGACTCGGTGTCGGACTTGCCTGGGCAATCGGTCGCGTAGCAACGGCCGCAGATGTGCCGGTTCCTCTTTCGTCACTGAGCGTCACCCCGGTGACCGTGCTCGTCGGTCTTGCCGTCGGCATCGTGATGACGATGCTCGCTGCATCTGCGCCCGGGCGGGCGGCAACGAGGCTCTCCCCGCTGGCAGCACTGCAGCCGATGGAGTCCAAGCCCGAGAGCGTTCAGGTATCGGTGGTGCGCCGGGTTCTCGGCGTCGTGACCCTGCTCGCGGGCATCGCGATGACCGTCCTGGGAGTGACGAATCAGCAGGTGCCGGCCGCAACCGCCGGTGGATTGTTCTCGTTCCTGGGGATCGCGGCACTGTCCGGTCGAATCGTGCCTGCACTGATCAATGCGGCCGGCGGAGTGTTGGCGAGACTGATCGGTCCGGTGGGAAGCCTGGCAGCAGGCAACGCCGGTAGGAACCCACGCCGCACCTCGGCGACGGCCACCGCATTGTTGATCGGTGTTGCCTTGACGAGCACGCTCGTCGTGGGAATCGCGACGGTCAAGGAAGCCGCACCCGCGGCGATGGACAGTCAATTCCCCGTCGACGTCATGGTGAGCAGTTCAGGTTCGGCACCGCTTCCCGCAGGGTTGGGCACAGACATCGCCGCGGTCAACGGTGTCGGCGCGGTGAGCGGTCTGGACAAGGCCGAACTGACGATCGACGGGCGCGGTTCGTTGGCCGGATTCGGCGTCGACGCTGCGCGGGTGAAAGATGTTCTGCGTACCGAGATCTCGGTACCCGCGGCCGGTCAGTTGGTGCTCTCGCCCGCTGACCTGACCGAATACAAGCTCTCGGCGGGCGATACGGCGACGGTGCGTGGGGATCGCGGCGTCGTGAACGTCAGCGTGGTCGAGGGCGTGAAAGGTCAACCAGCACTACTGGATCGAGGCGATCTCGGTGCAGCGGCCACCGCGCCGACCACCGATTCGTACTGGGTAAGGCTGGGGACGGATACTGACGAACAGGCTTTGGCCGCCACCGACCGCATCACGGAACTGGCACGCCAGGAAGCGCCGGGCAGCGATGTTCAGGGCATGACCGAGATGCGTTCAGCTCTCGATTCGATCCTCGACACCATGCTCATGGTGGTTGCCGGATTGCTGTCGGTAGCGGTGTTGATCGCTTTGATCGGCGTCGGAAACACCATGGCACTGTCCGTTCTCGAACGGCGCCGCGAATCCGGACTGCTTCGCGCACTCGGACTGACCAAGAAGGGAATTCGAGCCATGTTGATCTGGGAAGCGCTGCTCGTGGCAGGAGTCGCATCGGTGATCGGAGTGCTGTTCGGGATGGTGTTCGGTGCAGCCGGTACCGCATCGGTATTCGGGATCGAGGACGTCGCCCTCAGCGCAGTGCCGTGGGTGCAGTTGGTAGCCATCGTGTTGATCGGCGGAATCTGCGGTGTGATCGCGTCACTGCTCCCCGCTAGGCGGGCGGGGCTGGTGTCACCGGTAACAGCTCTCGCGAGCTAGCGTTCAGAACTGTTTCGTGACCTTCTCGGTGCCCACTCGGCGCGCGGTAGCTTCCGCGTCCGGGTGGGCCACCTGCACGAGTGAGGCGCCCGCGGCGAGAACTGCCAGAAGCCCGTCGATCAATTCGTCTGCCGTGTCCCACGTGCGACTGGAGAGGACACGATCCGTCGACACCAATTCGACGTTCTTCGCCGATGCCCGTGCCGCGTCGATCGTGTCCGCTACGGACCGGCCTTCCAGCGCCGAACCGGCTCCGGCGCTACGGAACTGGTCGCCGTGCACACGGATGGAGGTTGCGTAGTCGGCGACGCCGAGCGGAAGATCGCTCAAACCTTTGCCGAACGCGTCGAGGGAGAGTGCGGCTACTTCCGGTACGTCCGCAACATCGTCCAGTCGGTCGGCAGTGACAAAAGCCAGTTCGGCGTCGGCGTCGGGGGAGAGGACCACCTCACCGCCTGCCCACCACACACCCAGCAAGACGGCGACGCTCTGCCAGTGCGCGGGAAGCAGCACGGCAACTTTGCCGCCGGGCTCGAGAGCGAACTCGTCGCGAACCATGTTCGCTGTCTTTGCCGCCCAGTTGGCCAGAGTGCTCGCAGACAATTCGATGCGCTCGCCGGTGGCGTCGTCGTAGTAGGTCACGCGAGGGCCGGCCGGGTCGGCAGCCAGGATCGGTCCGAGGAGGGCGTCGGTCAGGTTGTCTACAGGCGAAGGCACGTCGTCAGCTTACGCAGCCGTTCAGTTCACACAATTTTTCAGTTGACACAGCGCGGGCCGTTGGAGGCCGCGTCGATCGGCGGGCCGGGAGGGGCGGGAGTGGGGCTGGTCTCGGTGGTGCTCGACGATTCAGTCGTGCTTGTCGCTCCTTCGGACGGGGATACCGCGTCCGCGGACTGCGGGCCGCTGTAGTCCTCGTCAATGACAACCCGAACCTTGCCCGAGGACAATGACGAATCCGCCTTGACCGTCAGACCGCCGAGTGCCTCGGCGACCGCGAGTGCTGCGTCGTCGTCCGCGGACTTTGCGAACACCGTCGATTCGGTGACGTCGGAGCCGGTGTTGTTGCCGACCTGACCCTGCTTGTACCCGAGGGCACTCAACGCTTCGGAAACCCCGCTGGCCAACCCTGCGATGTCACTGGCGTTTGCGACGTCGACCGTGATCGAGGACGCATTCACCGTGGTCGGTGCTTCGGAGGTCTCCTCCGAGTCCTCGCTGTCGGCGCCGACCAATCCCGCGATGTACTTCTTGACGGCCTTGGGATCGACCTTGACGATGGACTCGCCGTAATCGGTCATGCCGTTGATGTCGAGAACGGGAATTGTCTCGAATTGCACCTTGCCGCCAGCCAGATTCTGCAACTGCTTGGCGAACTCGATGATGTCCCAGTCGTCGTCGATCACGACGGAACGCTGGACAGCCGAGGTCAGCTGACTGAGCTTGCCGGGGTCACTGAGGGTTTTTGCGCTGAGTACCTTGCTGACGAGAGAAGCCATGAACACCTGCTGGCGAACGATCCGGTCCAGGTCGCCGCGAGGAAGGTCGTGTCGTTGTCGCACGAAGCTCAGCGCGTCGGCGCCGTCGAGTGTCTGTTTCCCGGCCGCGAAATTGGCTCCGGACATCGGTTCGTCTACCGGCGCGTTGAGGCACACGTCGACTCCGCCCACTGCGTTGGTCAGCAGGACGAATCCGAGTAGTCCGACTTCGGCGTAGTGATCGACGGTGATGCCGGTCAGATTCGCCACCGCTCCGATGAGCGCGGTCCGGCCGGCTTCCGTCGACTTCTTGTCTGCATCGCTGTCGGACGACCCGTTGTTGACCAACTTCAGTCGCTCGGTTTCCTTGGTGGCACCGAACGCGGCGTTGATCTTCGACATACCGATACCCGGGACGTTGACGTACGCGTCGCGGGGAATCGAGATCGCGGTCGCGGAACTCCCGTCGTTGGGGACGCGGATCAAGATGATGGTGTCGGTATTGGACGCAACTTCCTCACCTGCGCGCAACGAGTCGAGCTCGCTTTGTGAGAGCGGGTTGCCGTGCGCGTCCGTTCGACTGTCCGTTCCCACCATCAGAATGTCGATTGCTCCGTCCTTGCCGCCACCGAGGCCGAGTCCGCTGGCAGTGGCAAGGCTGTTTCTCAACGAGTCCACACCCCGCCATGCGAACCCGGTGACCAGCAGTACGAGCACGGACAGCACCGCGACCGCTATGCGAGCCGGGCTCGTCTTGGTCCGAATCGGCGCAGGTCGTGGACGCGCGCGGCGCTGCGGTTGCTGGTGGGACACTCCTTCAGGTTACTGGTCCGATGCTCGGCCGCGGGTACCTCGACGCGGCGTGCCAGACTCAACCGTGTGACGAATATCCTGCTCACCGGCGCCCGAGGGCAGCTCGGAACACGTATCGATGCTCTCGCAACGTCGGCGGGTCACACTGTGACGGCCGTCGGTTCCCGCGAGCTCGACATCACCGACAGCCGCGCGGTTGACGACTTCGTCTCGCCTGATTCGGTGCTGATCAACTGCGCTGCGTACACGGCCGTCGATGCTGCCGAGACCGACCAGGAGGCGGCGAGGGCGGTCAACGAGATCGGACCGCGGAATCTCGCGCAAGCCTGTGCGCGGGCGGGTTCGCGGTTGATCCACGTTTCGACGGACTACGTCTTTCCGGGCGATGCAAGCTCGCCATACGACGTCGATGCACCGACCGGTCCCGCGACGGTCTACGGCCGAACCAAACTGGACGGCGAGATCGCTGTTCGAGAGTCGGGGGCTGACGCGGCCGTTGTCCGCACCGCGTGGGTGTATTCCGGTGTCGGCACGGATTTTGTCGCCACGATGAGAAGGCTCGAAGCCGAACGCGAATTCGTGAACGTCGTGGACGACCAGATCGGGTCACCCACGTACAGCGTCGATCTGGCCGGCGGCATCGTCGAACTCGCGCTGCTGGACTTCACGGGTGCGTCGACATTCCACGTGACGAACGGCGGGCAAGCAAGTTGGTACGAGTTGGCGCGAGCTGTTTTCGAGGAGATCGGAGCAGACCCTGCTCGGGTGCGCCCGTGCAGTAGTGCGGAGTTCGTACGCCCTGCCCCGCGCCCGGCATATTCGGTCTTGTCCGAGCGCGCGTGGGTTACCGCGGGAATGACGCCGCTGCGTCCGTGGCGAGAGGCTCTGCACGCCGCTCTGGCGTGAGCATTGTTCGGGACAGTGGCCGCGGACGGCTAGGCTGACCGGCGTGAGTCCCAAGCTGGCCGTGGTAACGGTGACCTACTCGCCAGGCGAGCATCTCGAGAATTTCTTGAGCACGCTCGCTGTGGCGACGACAGAAAAACCCCAGGTCATCATGGCCGACAATGGGTCGACCGATGGTGCCCCCGAGGCCGCCGATGCCAAGTACGAGCATGTCCGTCTGCTTCGAACCGGCGGAAACATCGGGTACGGGGGAGCGATAAATCGGGCTGTAGCGGAGATCGATTCGTCGATCGAATTCGTCGTGATTTCCAACCCGGACGTCCAATGGGCACCCGGTTCACTCGACGAATTGGTGGCTGCGGCAAATCGGTGGCCAAGGGCCGGTGCACTGGGGCCGAAGGTCCTCGAACCGGACGGCAGTGTCTATCCGTCGGCGCGAACGGTGCCCGACATCACCTCGGGCGTCGGGCACGCGTTGCTCGGTACCGTATGGCCGAAGAACCCGTGGACTGCTCGTTACCGTCAGGAGAACGAGGCCGTCACCGAGCGTGCAGTGGGGTGGCTTTCCGGGTCGTGCCTGCTGGTGCGACGCGACGCCTTCGACACCATCTCAGGTTTCGACTCTCGTTACTTCATGTACATGGAGGACGTGGACTTCGGTGACCGCCTCGGAAAAGCCGGGTGGCTCAACGTATTCGTCCCCTCGGCCGTCGTCACCCATGCCAAAGGCCATGCGGCAGGACGTCATCCGGAACTGATGTTGCCTGCCCATCATCGCAGTGCGTACCAGTTCCAGGCTGATCGCCATCCGCACTGGTGGCAGGCTCCGCTACGACTTGCCTTGCGCGGTGGCCTCGCGGTGCGATCCAAGATCGCCGTAGCTTCTGCAGTTCGCGAGCGCGCTCGCACCGACAACTCGACCGACAACCCATCAGTTTCGAACCACGGGGGAAAATGATGTCCGATCCGAATCCGACCGACGCCGTAATCCTGGTAGGCGGCAAAGGCACTCGGCTGCGTCCGCTGACGCTGTCGGCACCCAAGCCGATGCTTCCGACCGCCGGCCTGCCGTTCCTGACGCACCTGCTCGCCCGCATCGAGGCAGCCGGAATCAAGCACGTCGTGCTCGGAACGTCCTTCAAGGCAGAGGTATTCGAGGACTACTTCGGCGACGGCTCCAAGATGGGCCTCGAGATCGACTACGTCTTCGAGACCGAACCGCTGGGCACCGGTGGCGGAATCCGCAACGTTCTGCCGAAGTTGCGCGGTGACAACGTCATGGTGTTCAACGGCGACGTGCTCGGTGGCACCGATCTGAACGGCATTCTCGAGACCCACGAGAAGACGGACGCCGACGTGACCCTGCATCTGGTTCGTGTGGGAGACCCGCGAGCATTCGGTTGTGTTCCGACCGACGAGGACGGACGAGTCTCGGCATTCCTGGAGAAGACTCAGGATCCGCCGACGGATCAGATCAACGCCGGCTGCTACGTCTTCAAGCGCGAGATCATCGAACAGATCCCCGAAGGACGACCGGTATCGGTCGAGCGCGAGGTGTTCCCGAATCTCCTGGCCGAGGGCAAGCGGGTGTTCGGCCACGTCGACTCGTCGTACTGGCGTGACATGGGAACCCCCGAGGACTTCGTTCGCGGTTCCGCCGACCTGGTGCGAGGTATCGCACCTTCGCCGGCTCTCGAAGGTCCGCGCGGCGAGTCGCTGGTTCACCCCGGGGCCGGAATCGCGCCGGGCGCTGTTCTGATCGGCGGCACGGTTGTCGGTCGAGGCGCAGAAGTTGGTGCAGGCGCTCGCCTCGACGGTGCAATTCTCTTCGACGGCGCCGTTGTGGAAGCCGGGGCGGTGGTCGAACGATCGATCCTCGGATTCGGCGTCCGTATCGGACCCCGAGCGCTGGTCCGCGACGCTGTCATCGGCGACGGCGCGGACATCGGTGCGCGGTGTGAATTGTTGCGCGGCGCACGCGTGTGGCCGGGGGTGACGCTGCCGGACGGTGGCGTGCGCTTCAGCACAGATGTGTGATCGTTAGCTGACCTACTGGAATACTGGCGGGTATGACTTCTCTTCCGAGCCGTTACGTTGCCCTCGGTGACTCGTTCACCGAGGGCGTCGGCGACGCCGACGAACGATTCCCCAACGGTCTGCGCGGGTGGGCAGACCGAGTGGCCGAGCAGCTGGCGGTGAACAATCCCGACTTCCGCTACGCCAACCTGGCGATTCGTGGTCGCCTACTCGGACCGATCATCGACGAGCAGTTGGAACCCGCTCTGGCGTTGAAGCCCGATCTGGTGACCATCTACGCCGGCGGAAACGACATGATGCGTCCGAAGCTCGACATCGATGCGATGGTCGCCCGCTACGATTCGGCAATCGGTCAGCTCACTGCATCCGGTGCTCGGGTTCTGATGTTCACCGCGTACGACACCGGATGGTCCGCCTTCTTCGGCAAGCTCCGCGGACGTCTGGCGATCTACAACGAGCTTGTTCGCGAGGTGGCGGACCGCCACGACGCGACCCTCGTCGACTTCTGGCGATTCTCCGAATATCAAGACCTTCGGATGTGGGACTGGGATCGCCTCCACATGTCGCCCTCCGGGCACGAGAACATGGCGACGCGTGTGCTCGACGTGCTCGGCGTCGAACACGGATTGACCCCGCCCGATCTCGGGCCTGCGCCGGTCCTCACGAAAGCCGAAACTCGTCGCGAGGATCGTCAATGGGCGCGAGAGTTCTTGGTGCCGTGGGTAGCTCGGCGCGTGAAGGGAACATCGTCGGGCGACGGAGTGAGCGCCAAGCAGCCCCAGCTTTCTCCGATTCAGTCCTGATTCTTGCGCTGACGGGCGAGCGCGACCAGGTGGTCGATGGTCTCGCGTTCCGCTGTAGGTGGGAGCGCGTCCACCGGCCACCATCTGAGGTCGGTGGACTCTGCGCTGCGGACGATATGTGAATTGTCCGGCGCCACAACAAGAAACCGTAGATCGAGATGGCGAGTCGGTACTCCGAGTGAGCACGTGATCGGATGCGTGTGGGCGGAGAGTAGGTCCGCGTCTATCCGAACGTCGTGAATTCCGGACTCCTCGCGAGCTTCCCGCAATGCCGCATCTACCACCGTCTCGTCGTCGGGCTCGCAGTGGCCGCCGAGCTGAATCCACCTGCCCACCTTGGGATGCAGGGTCAGCAAGACGTGGCAGCCACTCTCGTCGAGAACGAGAGACGACGCGGTGATGTGTCCCGGTGCGTGGCGACGAAGGCAGCCGTCCGGAGCCGAATCGAGGAACGCGAGCATCGTGTGCCTCAATGATTCGTCCGCTTCGGAGGACGTCTCCCAGCCCTCCAGGACGCCCTTGGCGGAGGCGTGCAGCGATTCGGCTGACATGGACCTACAGCTCCACCAACGCGTCCCCGGGGGCGGAGACAGAGCGCGGAGTCAGTGGTTCGAGGGGGTGCCCGATTGCGATGGCACCGAGTGGCTGCCAATCCGCCGGGAGATCGAGTTGTTCGCGTACGAGATCGGCGGCGAAGATCGTCGATCCGATCCAGCAGCTTCCCACGCCGCGGGTGGCCAACGAGACCAGCAGTCCCTGCACTGCCGCGCCGGCGGCGACCGTGAACATCGTCGACTCCGCCGCGGTTCGTCTGGCATCCGGATAACTGTGTGCGCCATCGGGCACGCAGAAGGGAATGACGACCTCGGGGGCGTCGAACAGGATGTTTCCGCGGGCAACCCGGGCCTCGACGGATTCGTCACTGCGACCGTCGGCGCGAAGATCGGCGGCCCACTTCTCGCGCATCTGCTCGAGAAGAGCCGTGCGGACCGACTCCGTGCGTAGCCACACGAATCGAACCGGTCTCGTGTGGTGCGGTGCGGGAGCGGTGAGTGCCTCGGCGATCGAGCTGCGAATGATCTCCGCGTCGACGGGATCACTTACGAACTGTCGGACCGATCGACGCAACAGCAGCGCCTGGCCACGGCCCATCGCCGTAGCTTCCTCGGTGCCCAGCCAGAACAGATCGTCCGGGCCGCGGCGAATCAGATCCTGGCCACTCGAACCGTCGTCCTCGAACCGAAGCCCACGAACGACGGCGACGGGAACGCCGCCCAGCTTGCCCTTGACCAAGTCGCCCGCAGCGGCGATTTCGTCCGCGATCGCGATCTCGGTGACGATCAGATCGTTGCCCTGATTGTCCTGTGCTCCGAGGTAGCCGTGCAGGACCGGAATGCCGGAGGAACCGATTGCGGCGTCGGTCTGCCCGTTGCGCCACGCACGACCCATCGTGTCGGTGACGACGACGGCGACGGACTTGCCCGTGCTCTCGAGAATTCGGGCGCGCAGACCCGCAGCGCTCGCATCCGGATCCACGGGGAGCAGCGCCAATTCGGCACCGTCGACGTTGGAGCCGTCGATGCCCGATGCGGCCTGCACGATTCCGAGTTTGTTCTCGGTGATCAGAGTGCGGCCCTTGCGTGCCACGACGCGGACGGCTTCCTGATCCACCAGGAGGCGTCGTGCCGCGTCGCGCTCTTCCGGATCGGTCGGTGAGGAAACGATGCGACCCTCGACTTTGGAGAACACCTTGCTCGTGACGACAACGACGTCGCCGCTCTCGAGCCACGGCGTCGCGTCGACGACAGCGGTGGCCAAGTCGTCTCCGGGCCGGAACTCGGGAAGCCCGAGCACGGGAATGACTTCGATTGCGGCGCCGGGGGAGTGATCACCGGGAGAGTGATTTCTGTCGCGGCTTGCTTCGGTTCCGGGCTCGGTCACAGTTCGACTCCGGCGATCTCGAAAGCCGTGCGAACCATTTTCGCGGTCTCTTCGGGGGACGTCATCAAAAGTGGGATGCTTCGCACGTCCACCCCGTCGATGTCGGCCGTGTCACCTTCGTCGACGAGCCAGCCGTCGAGAATACCGTTGATCGAACGAGCTCCGTAGTGGCGACCGATCGCCTCCGAAGTCGTCTCGACCCCGATCACCTCGAGGCACTCGTCAGCCATGCCGCGCAACGGTTTTCCGCCGATGACGGGGGAGAGGCCGACAACCTTGGCCGCGGTTGTTCGCAGGGCACCGCGAATGCCGGGCACCGCGAGGATCGCGCCGACGCTCACGACGGGATTGGACGGTGCGATCAGCACGATGTCGGCACCGTCGATCGCCTCGACCACCCCTGGCGCGGGCTTGGCCTGCTCGGCGCCGACGTGAGCGAAGCTGTGCGTTTCCACCTGTGCCCGATGGCGTACCCACCACTCCTGGAAATGAATCGCCTTCTGCTCACCGTCTTCCGGATCGGTGATCACGACGTGTGTTTCGCTGCGGTCGTCGCTGACGGGAAGCAGTGCGACACCGGGATTCCAGCGATTGCACAACGCTTCGGTGATCGCGGACAACGGATATCCCGTGCGGAGCATCTGGCTGCGAATCAAATGCGTTGCGATATCGCGATCTCCGAGGCCGAACCAGTCCGGCTTCGCGCCGTACGCGGCGAGTTCTTCTTTCGCATTCCAGGTTTCGCCGGCGTGCCCCCACCCGCGTTCGGTGTCGATGCCGCCGCCGAGTGTGTACATACAAGTGTCCAGATCGGGGCAGATGCGCAGACCGTGCATCCACACGTCGTCCCCGACGTTGACGACGGCCGTGATGCGATGTGGGCCTTCGTATTTCTCGAGGGATTCACCACCGGCGATTCCGAGCGCGTTTTGAACACCTTGAAGGAAACGGGCCCCGCCGACGCCGCCAACCAATACAGTCACGTTCACGACAACAGAGCCTAGGCGGTCGGCGCGTCGTCGTGTCTGGCGGGCAGAAGGTCCCGTCAATTGAGGGCCGGAATACTAATGGATTCATCTCGTTTAGCTTGACCGCGACACGCTGGACGTGTGTAATCTCAAATGTGTCATTCCAACCGCTACTTGTGAGTTCACTTGCAGCGGGGCCGGTTTCGAACACAGTTTCGAACGGTCGACGGGGTGGGGTTGAAGATGGAGTGAAAATTCTGCGCTATTACAGGTGAGGAGGCGGAACGATGCCCAATGAAAATGTCGAGATCAGTTCTCTCGCAATGACAGTAAGCGACGAACCGCAGACCGATTCCCGAGCAGGCGCAGCAGAAGGTGCCTGCAGCAGTGAGTTCGACGGTATGAGTACTCGGCCAGTGCTGAGTCTCGTCACCGGCTTCGAAGAATTGTTCGACACCATCGAGGATCAGTGGCAGGAGCGTGCTCTCTGCGCGCAGACCGATCCCGAAGCGTTCTTTCCTGAAAAGGGAGGATCGACGAGGGAAGCAAAACGGATCTGCCTCGGTTGTGAAGTTCGTGACGAGTGCCTCGAGTACGCGCTTGCGAACGACGAACGGTTCGGAATCTGGGGAGGGTTGTCCGAGCGCGAGCGTCGGCGACTCAAGCGGGGGATCATCTGATCTGCTGCTGAATCGGTTCTGTCAGCGTCGGGGCTGACGGGCGGTCTTCGAAAGTCTGACCTGCAACGGGGAATTGCAGGTCAAGCAACGACTGTTTTGTTCTTCGTGTGGATTTACTTCTTCGTGTGACATCAGTTTTTTCGTCTGACAGTGCGTCAGTCCTCGTCGGGCAGTATCAGTCCTCGTCGGGCAGCGTGGGGTCGATGACCTGTGGGTCGACGCCCAGATACGTGCCGACTTGATGGACCAACACGTCGTGCACCAGATCCGTGAGTTCTTCCGGATCCTTCGCTCGCTGCTCCAATGGGCGGCGAAACAGCACAATTCTTGCGCGAGTCGTATTTCCGTGACGGTCGATTCCGGCCGGAATCAGTCGTGACAGTGGAACCGGGCCGTCTGCGATGACCTCCGGCGGCCATGTGACGGACTCCGGATCGTGCGCGTGAATCTTCGGAACTTCGTCCACTGCGATGTCGAGTTTCGTCAGCCGGTCGTGCCATGTGAGGTCGACGGGAGAGAAGGCGTCGAGCACCAGGAGATCGAACTTCTCCGCGCGGGTACGCCTGGCGGGCACCTCCGGGGGAAGTAGCGGTCCGCGCAGGCCACGGCCGTGTCGCTCGATGGAACGAGTGGTGACCGAGCGTCGGCGGCGGGCTTGTGGCATGGCGCCAGATTACGACAGGAGAAACTGCTCGGTGTGTCCGAGTAGGTTCCGGACGTGGGGAGGGCTAGGCTCCGTACCTGTGAGATCTCTGCGTCGCTGCTGCCGCCCCGGGTGCAAGAACCCCGCCGTCGCGACGCTTACGTATGTCTACTCGGACTCCACTGCGGTTGTCGGGCCGCTGGCAACCGTCGCCGAGCCCCATTCATGGGATTTGTGTGACACTCACGGCTCTCGAATCACCGCCCCCAAGGGGTGGGAACTCGTCCGCCACGAAGGCGGATTCGCGTCGAGTACTCCCGACGAAGACGATCTGACCGCTTTGGCCGAAGCTGTACGTGAGGCCGGTCTCGGAGATCGCAGCAAGTCCAACGTCGATGCAGATGAGGACATACGTCCCGCAGCTCCGAGTACTGCCCGTACAGGGCGTCGTGGACACCTACGCGTTCTGCCCGACCCGTCCAACTGACGCGAGATTCGTCGCCGTAGACGCTAGGCTCGACCGAGTACTTCCACACCCGAGTACTTCCACACCCGAGTACTGCGAATCTCCGGACGCCATGCGCCCGGACGTTCCCGTCTGTGAGGGTGCATGCACAAGGAGAGTTTTCAGTGGGGCGAACAGCCGAGTCGGTTGCTGCAATCATCAAGGCGTACGACGTACGCGGTGTGGTCGGTGAGCAGATCGACGAAGATTTTGTCCGCGACGTCGGTGCGTCGTTCGCCCGACTGGTCCGCGACGAGGCCGGCGCCGCCACGACGGTTGTGATCGGCTACGACATGCGCGCATCGTCGCCCACACTGTCTTCGGCTTTCGGTGACGGCGTGCTTGCTCAAGGGCTCGACGTCGTCTACATCGGATTGGCGTCGACCGACGAGCTCTACTTTGCATCCGGTTTGCTGAACTGCCCGGGCGCGATGTTCACGGCGAGCCACAATCCCGCCAAGTACAACGGCATCAAGATGTGTCGGGCCGGCGCCAAGCCGGTCGGTCAGGACACCGGCCTCGCAGTCATCTCCGCCGAGGTCGTCTCGGGTGTTCCCGCGTACGACGGACCGGCAGGCACCGCCAGCACCAAGGACGTCCTCGAGGAATACGCGAGCTACCTCCGCGGATTGGTCGACCTGGCTGCGTTGCGCCCGCTGAAGGTCGCAGTCGATGCAGGCAACGGTATGGGCGGCCATACCGCGCCGGCCGTATTCGGGCCGATGCCCCTCGACGTCCTGCCGCTCTACTTCGAGCTCGACGGCACGTTCCCCAACCACGAAGCCAATCCGCTCGATCCGGCCAACCTCGTCGACCTGCAGGCCTACGTGCGCGAAACCGGAGCGGACATCGGCTTGGCGTTCGACGGTGACGCGGACCGTTGCTTCGTCGTAGACGAGAAGGGCGACCCGGTCTCGCCGTCCGCGGTGACGGCACTTGTCGCCAAGCGCGAACTCGCGAAGGAACCGGGCGCGTCGATCATCCACAACCTGATCACGTCACGGGCAGTGCCCGAACTGGTCGAAGAACTCGGCGGCGTCGCTATTCGTACCCGAGTCGGCCACTCGTTCATCAAGCAGGAGATGGCCGAGACCGGTGCGGTGTTCGGCGGCGAGCACTCCGCTCACTACTACTTCCGCGACTTCTGGGGCGCCGACTCCGGCATGCTCGCGGCGCTGCACGTACTCGCCGCACTGGGCGAGCAGGATCGTCCGCTCTCCGAGTTGATGGCGGAGTACACCCGCTACGCGGCCTCGGGCGAGATCAACTCCACCGTGGCTGACGCGGCAGATCGTACGGCCGCTGTACTGGCGGCATTTGCCGACCGCACCGAGTCGGTGGATCGCCTCGACGGTGTCACGGTCAGCCTCGAGGGAAATGCCTGGTTCAACTTGCGCGCGTCCAACACCGAACCACTGCTGCGACTCAACGTCGAAGCACCCACGTCCGCCGATGTCGACGCATTGGTGAACGAAATTCTGGCGATCGTCCGGGCTTGAATCCGAGTCTGATCGGTTTGTCGGTGAGCCGAAGCCCTGGGATAGTTGGGGGACTATCTCAGGAACGACGGCCTCGGGAACGAGGGCTTTGCCACCACGGACCGCGTGGAGCTGGAATGCTGGATGGTGCGGGAACTGCTAACGGAGAAGGGGGTGCGGTGAGATGACAGCGCCGATGCCGCTTCTCGACCTCGACGACAGCGAGGGTTTGTCAGCTGCTGATTCGGAAGGGCTACTGCGGTCTGTAGCCATGGGCGGCGCACAGATTCGGGCCACCGCGTCGGCCGTCGGTGAGGGTGTGATCTCCCGATTGGCCGGTCTGCGTCCGCGCAGCGTCGTACTCATCGCCGGCGCGGGTGGCGCCCGGCACGGAGCCAGGATCGCGCTTGCTCTCGTCGGAGATTCGGTCGGTTGCCCGCTCCTCGTTCTCGACCGGACGCCGTCGTGGGCCGGGCCATTGGACGTGATCGTCGTCGCCGGTGACGATGCCGGTGATCCACGCCTCGTCGAATCCGTTGACAGTGCCGTACGCCGCGGCGCCGAGGTTGTTGTCGCCGTTCCCGACGAGGGGCCCATGCGAGCCGTGGCGGCCGGGCGCACCATGCCCTTGCCACCGCGGCTCTACGCCTCGCCCCGGCACACTATGACGCGGTTCCTCGCCGTCTTCCTCGCGGTTGCCGCCGAAATCGAGGGCAAGGGATCGATCGAGGACCGTTCGGCGGTGCTCGGTCGAATCGCCGACGCAGTTGATGCGGAGGCGCTGCGGGACGGACCTGCCAACGAGGTATTCCACAACCCGGCCAAGTCGTTGGCCACCAGGATGAGCGGCCGGCGAGTCGTTCTGTGTGGAAGTGGTTCCGTGACAACAGCACTCGCAGAGTTCTCGAGCGTTGCGTTGATGAGCTCCGGCCTGAACGCCGCTGCCGCCGAGATCTCCGAGGTGATTCGTTCGGCGCGGGCACTGTTCGCGCCGGACGCAGCTTCACGTGATTCGGTGTTCCACGACCCCTTCTTTCACGATCCGCAACTCGACGGCGCGCTGCCGACCCCGCCGGCGCGGGCGTTCGTCTTCGCGACCGAATCCACGCGCGGGGAGGCGAGGCGCCGGATGGACGCACTGGCTGACGCCGACCTGGTGGTTGCGGCAGACGAAGACCAGACCAACGTGGTCATATCGGAGATGGAGCAGGTATTCGTGTTGGCGTCTCGAATAGACATGGCCGCGGCGTACGTGCAGTTGACGGGCGGTGCGAAGTAAGTGCGTGAACTCGAAGGTGCACTTCGTTCTTACGCGTGGGGCTCGCGAACGGCAATTGCCGAACTACGCGGTCTTTCGACTCCGTCGAATCATCCCGAAGCGGAATTGTGGTTGGGCGCGCACCCGGGTGACCCGGCGCGCGTGATCACCGAATCCGGAAGCGAGTCGTTGCTCGAGGTCCTGCACCGCGAACCCGAACGCGAACTCGGCCGTGAGAACCTCGAGGCATTCGGTGAGCGACTCCCATTCCTGCTCAAGCTGCTTGCGGCGGAAGAACCGCTGTCGCTTCAAGCGCACCCCAGCGCCGTTCAAGCCGACGAGGGTTTTCGTCGTGAGAACGCACTCGGCGTTCCCATGGAATCGCCGATTCGCAACTACAAGGACGGCAGCCACAAGCCCGAACTCGTTGTCGCGCTCAGCAGATTCGAAGCGCTTGCCGGATTCCGCGAGCCGACGCGGACTGTCAAACTGCTGCGCGCTCTGGCCGTCGACGAGTTGGAGCCGTACATCGGTCTGCTCGAAGGCCAACCCGATTCCGACGGACTGCGGGCGTTGTTCACGACATGGATCACGCTGCCGTCCACGGTGCTCGGGACCTTGCTCCCTGCCGTACTTGCCGGGTGCATCACCTACGTCGCGCACCACGACGCCGAATTCGTGACCGAGATCCGCACCGCGCTGGAATTGAGCGAGGCGTACCCCGGCGACGCCGGTGTTCTGGCGGCACTGCTGCTCAACCGCGTCACCCTCGAGCCCGGCCAAGGACTGTTTCTCGCTGCCGGCAATCTCCACGCGTATCTCCATGGACTCGCGGTCGAGATCATGGCCAACTCCGACAACGTTCTGCGTGGTGGGCTGACACCGAAGCACGTCGACGTGCCCGAATTGCTGAGGGTTCTGGACTTCGTCGGGGCCGATATCGAAGTGCTCGATCCGGCCCCGTCATCTGGATCAGGTCAGTCAGGATCAGGTAGATACGAGTACGTCACGCCGGCGCCCGAATTTCGTTTGACGCGTCTGGAGTTCGACGCGAATTCCACGGACATCGTCGTCGACGCTTCAGGCCCGCGGATTCTGATCTGCACCGACGGCGCGGTCACTGCGACGTGCGGCACTGACACTCTCTACCTCGATCGAGGCCGAGCGGCGTGGATCGCTGCCGACGAGCCTGCGATACACCTGAGCACACGGACCCCGACTGCGCAGGTTTTCAGTGCCGTAGTCGGAAACTAGGAGACATTGTGTCGGCTCATGGTGGCAAGAAGGCAATTCTGGCGGCCCTCGGAGCCAATGCCGGAATCGCCGTAGCCAAGTTCGCCGGATTCTTGATCACCGGATCGTCGTCGATGCTCGCCGAATCGGTGCACTCGGTGGCCGACACGTCCAATCAGGGTTTGCTGCTCCTGGGGCAGAAGAAGGCAGAACGTGACGCGGATCAACTGCACCCATTCGGCTACGGGCGCAACCGATACTTCTATTCGTTCGTCGTTGCACTGGTGCTCTTCACCCTCGGTTCGCTGTTCGCGATTTACGAGGGTATTCACAAGATTCAACATCCGGAAGAACTCAATTCGGCTTTCGTGGCAATCGCGATTCTTGTCATAGCGATTTGTCTGGAGGGCTACAGCTTCCGGACCGCAGCGAAGGAATCACGACCGCTCAAGGGAAATGCGTCGTGGTGGAACTTCGTCCGAACCTCTCGTAGCCCGGAACTCCCGGTTGTGCTGCTCGAGGACACCGGCGCATTGATCGGTCTCGTCCTTGCACTCGGCGGCGTCGGCCTCACGATGGTGACCGGAAATCCGGTCTTCGACGGCATCGGGACTCTGTGCATCGGTGTCCTGCTCGGCATCATCGCGATCATTCTGATCATCGAAATGCAGTCGCTGCTGATCGGTGAGGGCGCAACGGCGGTGGAGACCGAACTGATCCTCAACGCCCTGGTCGACGGAACTCGTATCGAACGCGTCATTCATTGCAAGACGCAGTACCTCGGTCCCGAGGAGATCCTTGTTGCTGCCAAGGTTGCGGTGCCGATCGGATCGACGACCTCGGACGTGGCGACGGCGATCGACGAGGCCGAGTCTCGCGTGCGCGCTGCAGTGCCTGCGGCGCGGGTGATCTACCTCGAGCCGGACCTGGATCGTCTCAGCGCAGGAGATCGCCCTGAAACAGATCTACAGGCTCCCGACAAACCCTGAACAAAGCTGCGCCTGCGGGCTTAGGCTGATGCCATCTCTCTACTTGCCCATGGTGGGACCTGCTGGTCCCCAGCAAGGAGGCGGCAATGGCTGTCAAGGACGAGCAGGCCGGATCTGGACGGTCGAAGCTGTTTCGAACCAAATCGATCGAGCAGTCCATCAAGGACACTGACGAGCCGGAAACCAAACTCCGGAAAGAACTGAACTCGTGGGATCTCACGGTGTTCGGTGTCGCAGTCGTCATCGGTGCGGGCATCTTCACACTCACGGCTCGGACGGCGGGAAATGTCGCCGGGCCGTCGGTCTCGCTCGCGTTCGTCATTGCCGCCATCGCCTGCGGACTGGCAGCGCTGTGTTACGCCGAATTCGCGTCGACGGTCCCGGTTGCCGGTAGCGCGTACACGTTCTCGTACGCGACGTTCGGCGAATTCGTCGCCTGGATCATCGGCTGGGATCTCATCCTCGAATTCGCCTTGGCGTCTTCGGTGGTCGCCAAAGGCTGGTCGCTGTACCTCGGCGAAGTGATGGGCTCACGCAGCCCGATCGTCGAGTTGGGGCCGATATCCTTCGACTGGGGTGCGGTGCTGGTGATCGCTGTCATCACGATCCTGCTCGCGACCGGCACAAAACTCTCGTCGAGGGTGTCACTGGTGATCACGGCGATCAAGGTCGCGGTGGTGTTGCTGGTGATCATCGTCGGTCTGTTCTACATCGACACCGACAACTACTCGCCGTACATTCCGCCGTCGGAGCCGGGCTCGACGGGAGAGGGCATCCACCAGTCGTTGTTCTCGTACGTGACCGGGGCCGGTGGCAGCACGTTCGGGTGGTACGGATTGCTCGCGGCAGCCAGTCTGGTGTTCTTCGCGTTCATCGGCTTCGACGTCGTCGCCACGACGGCGGAGGAGGCGAAGGAGCCGCAGAAGGCGCTGCCACGCGGCATCCTGGGTTCGCTCTTGATCGTCACGGTTCTGTACGTGGCGGTGACACTGGTGCTGACCGGGATGGTGAAATACTCCGAGCTCGAGGGCGATACCTCCAACCTGGCAACGGCATTCGCCTTCCACGACATCACGTGGGCGAAAAACGTCATCTCGTTCGGTGCGTTGGCCGGTCTCACGACAGTGGTGATGGTGTTGATGCTCGGGCAGACCAGGGTGCTCTTCGCGATGGCACGCGACGGTCTGATGCCACGACGCCTGGCGCCGACCGGCAAGCACGGAACCCCTGTGCGGATCACGATCTTGGTCGGCGTCGTGGTCGCGGTGCTCGCCGGCGTTTTTCCGATCGGCACCCTCGAGGAAATGGTCAACATCGGCACACTGTTCGCATTTGTTCTCGTCTCGATCGGGGTTCTCGTGCTCCGTCGGACGCGTCCCGACCTACCTCGCGGATTCAGGGTGCCGCTGGTCCCGCTGGTCCCGATTCTGGCCGTCCTCGCGTGTCTGTGGCTGATGTTCAACCTGTCGGTGGAGACCTGGATGAGGTTCGTGGTCTGGATGGCCCTCGGCGTTGTCATCTACTTTGCCTACAGCAGGCAGCATTCGATGATCGGGAAGCGTGAACGCGGCGAAATCGAGTAGATGTACAAAGTTTATGATTTGTCTATCACTTGTACAAAATCAGTAGTACTGTCTACCCCATAGTGAACTGACTCACAGTTTTCGGGTCGGTCCGAATCGAGGAGGTAGACCGTGTCGACGCACGTGGACTCGCAATCCGGCCAGACGCTCCCGCCCGAGCAGTGGCGTGACAAGAAGAGATACCTCTGGCTGCTCGGCCTCGTGCCGCCGACGGCGGTCTTCATCGCCGTCGGATTGGTCGCGTTGTTCAACAGTCTCGGATGGAATGCGGTCTCGCCGGTGTGGTGGTGGATCGGGCCGCTGCTCGTCTACATCCTGCTCCCGATCCTCGACATCTTCTTCGGCCCGGACGGCGAGAATCCGCCGGACGAAGTGATGGAGCGCCTCGAGAACGACAAGTACTACCGGTATTGCACCTACATCTACATACCGTTCCAGTTGGTCAGCCTGGTCCTGGCCTGCTACCTCTGGTCGGCGACCGATCTGTCCTGGCTCGGAATCGACGGGGGACTTGGGCTGATCTCCAAGATCGGTCTGGCAATCAGTATCGGTTGTGTCGCAGGAATCGGGATCAACACCGCACACGAGCTCGGTCACAAGAAGGACGATCTCGAACGCTGGTTGTCGAAGATCACTCTGGCGCAGTCGTTTTACGGTCACTTCTACATCGAGCACAATCGTGGACACCACGTGCGCGTCGCCACGCCCGAGGATCCGGCGTCGTCTCGCTTCGGTGAGAGCTTCTGGACCTTCCTGCCGCGCAGTGTGTGGGGATCTCTGCGCTCGTCGTGGTCCCTGGAAAAGGCCAGACTCGATCGACTGGGTAAGAAGCCGTGGACAATTCGCAACGACGTCCTGCATTCGTGGTTGATGTCCGTCGTACTGTTCGGTGTCCTCGTCGCCGTCTTCGGCCTCTCGGTACTGCCGTTCCTGGTGCTGCAGGCCGTGTTCGGATTCTGTCTGCTCGAAACCGTCAACTACCTCGAACATTACGGACTGAAGCGTCGTCGTCTGGACAGCGGGCGGTACGAGCGTGCAGCACCGGAGCACAGTTGGAACAGTGATCACATCTGCACCAACATCTTCCTGTATCACCTCCAGCGTCACAGCGATCATCACGCGAACCCGACGCGTCGTTATCAGACGCTTCGAAGCATGGACGGTGCGCCCAACCTGCCCAGTGGGTACGCGAGCATGATCATCCTCGCCTACGTTCCACCGCTGTGGCGAAAAGTGATGGATCCCAAAGTCCTTGCGCACTACGGCGGCGACATCACCCGCGTCAACGTTCAGCCGTCCAAGCGTGATCGCATCCTTGCTCGGTACGGAGCAGCGTGATGAGCAGCTATCGATGCCCGGTCTGTGAATACGTCTACGACGAATCGAAGGGTGCACCACGAGAAGGGTTTCCGGCGGGCACGCCGTGGGATGCCGTGCCGGACGACTGGTGCTGTCCGGACTGCGGCGTGAGGGAAAAGCTGGACTTCGGGCCGATGCCGGCAACGGCGGGGAGTGAATCATGAACGACTACAAGCTGTATCAGTGCGCGCAATGCGGCTTCGAGTACGACGAGGCAGTCGGCTGGCCGGAGGACGGTATCGAACCGGGCACTCGCTGGGACGACATTCCCGAAGACTGGAGTTGCCCGGACTGCGGGGCGGCGAAGAGCGACTTCTTCATGGTTGAGGTCGAACGACGGTGAGATGCGTCGGCGTCGAACGGACCTAGGTGCGGCGGTAGTGTCGTCACCATGACTTCGACGCCCACTCGTCTGCCGCAGAAAGAAGCGTCGCGCCTGCTGCTGCGTACGTCGGTGCTCGATTCGATGCGTGAGTTGTTGACCGAGCGCGACTGGTCCGAGGTGACGCTGACGGTTCTGGCCAAGCATGCCGGTGTGAGTCGTCAGACGCTCTACAACGAGTTCGGCTCGAGGCAAGGGCTTGCCGAGGCGTACGCGCTTCGCCTTGCTGACGGCTTCGTCGACGCGGTGGACGAGGCCATGGTGGCGAACGACGGACGTGCAGTCGAGGCGTTGACGGCGGGTTTCGGATCGTTTTTCGCCTCCAGTGCAACCGACCCGTTGGTGATCTCTCTGCTCACCGGTGAGGCCAAGCCGGACCTGCTTCGCCTGATCACCACCGACAGTGCGGTCATCATCGAGCGCGCGTCGTCGCGGCTTGCGGAGAGTTTCCAGCGAGGGTGGATTCAGGCGTCACCCGCCGACGCCGGAATTCTGGCCAGGGCGATTGCGCGTCTCGGGCTGAGCTACATTTCGATGCCGCCGGAGTCCGAGGCTTCGGTGGCGGAGGATCTGGGCATACTGCTCGGGCCGTTCATCGACGTGGCGCGCGAGGGCCGCGCAGTAGAGGGGCGGGCGGGAGAGGGCGTCTAACCGATAGCCTGGTACACCGATAGGCTTGTGCAGAGTATGCACGTCAACCAGGAGAGGCAGATGACGACCTCAGTTTCAACAACGCCCGTGGCCGAGAGCCGTAACGGCATCGACTTCAAAGTTGC
This sequence comes from Rhodococcus sp. YL-1, assembly GCF_001942025.1. Taxonomy (NCBI): domain Bacteria; kingdom Bacillati; phylum Actinomycetota; class Actinomycetes; order Mycobacteriales; family Nocardiaceae; genus Rhodococcus; species Rhodococcus sp. YL-1. The sequence goes on from NZ_CP017299.1 coordinate 2,285,642, forward strand.
AGATCTTTCGCTCGCGGAGTTCGGTCGCAAGGAAATCCGTCTGGCAGAGCACGAGATGCCCGGCCTCATGGCGCTTCGTCGCGAATACGCAGAGGTGTTGCCGCTCAAGGGCGCTCGCGTTTCCGGCTCGCTGCACATGACCATTCAGACCGCGGTGCTGATCGAGACGCTGACCGCGCTCGGCGCCGAGGTCCGCTGGGCTTCATGCAACATCTTCTCCACGCAGGATCACGCTGCCGCCGCCATCGTCGTCGGTCCGCACGGCACCCCGGAAGAGCCCAAGGGCGTTCCGGTTTTCGCCTGGAAGGGTGAAACCCTCGAAGAGTACTGGTGGGCAGCCGAGCAGATGCTGACCTGGCCGGGTGAGCCTGCCAACATGATTCTCGACGATGGCGGCGACGCCACCATGCTGGTGCTCAAGGGCGCACAGTTCGAGAAGGCCGGCGTCGTCCCGCCGACGGACGACGACCAGGATTCCGACGAGTACAAGGTCTTCCTTGCACTTCTGCGTCAGTCCCTCGAGTCCGACAAGGGCAAGTGGACGGCAATCGCCGAGTCCGTCCAGGGCGTCACCGAGGAGACCACCACGGGCGTTCTGCGCCTGTACCAGGTTGCCGCTGCCGGTGAACTCACGTTCCCCGCTATCAACGTCAACGACTCGGTTACCAAGAGCAAGTTCGACAACAAGTACGGCACGCGCCACTCGCTGCTCGACGGCATCAACCGCGGCACCGACGTTCTGATCGGCGGCAAGGCTGCGCTGGTCTGCGGCTACGGAGACGTCGGCAAGGGTTGTGCCGAGGCACTTCGCGGCCAGGGCGCTCGCGTCGCGGTCACCGAGGTCGACCCCATCAACGCCCTGCAGGCACTCATGGACGGCTTCGAGGTCAAGACAGTCGAGCAGGCCATCGGCTGGGCCGACATCGTGATCACGTCCACCGGTAACAAGGACATCATCACGTTCGAGCACATGAAGGCCATGAAGCATCAGGCCATCCTGGGCAACATCGGTCACTTCGACAACGAGATCGACATGGCCGGCCTCGAGAAGTCCGGCGACGTCACGCGGATCAACATCAAGCCGCAGGTCGACGAGTTCACGTTCGCCGACGGCCACTCGATCATCGTGCTGTCCGAAGGCCGCCTGCTCAACCTCGGCAACGCGACGGGCCACCCGTCGTTCGTGATGAGCAACAGCTTCTCCAACCAGGTCATCGCGCAGATCGAACTGTGGACGAAGCCGGACGAGTACGACAACGAGGTCTACCGCCTCCCGAAGCACCTCGACGAGAAGGTCGCCAAGATCCACGTCGAGGCACTCGGTGGCACGCTGACCAAGCTCACGAAGGATCAGGCAGAGTACATCGGCGTCGACGTCGAAGGCCCGTACAAGCCCGAGCACTACCGCTACTGACCCGGTGATTCGTCACTGAGGATGTAGTGTCCGCCGTCCCCCGGTCTGCGCAAGCAGGCCGGGGGATAGGCTTGTCCGCCGTGGGAACACTGGTGGCATTGGAAGGCCTCGACGGCGCTGGAAAGCGAACGTTGATCGGCAAAGTGGAGAGCGAACTCCGCCGCGGCGGCACGTCGATCGCGACTCTGGATTTTCCGCGGTACGGGAAGTCGATCCACGCGGATCTTGCTGCCGAGGCACTCAAAGGATCGCACGGAGACCTGGCTGAATCCGTGAACGCGATGGCAGTCCTGTTCGCCCTGGACCGCGCGGGTGCGGCGGATCGGATCTCGGACCTGTTGTCCGCCAACGACATTGTTCTCCTCGACCGCTACGTGGCGTCCAACGCCGCCTACAACGCGGCGCGCGCGCATCAGAGCGTGGACGGCGAGATGGTCGCCTGGGTCCGTGAATTGGAGTTGGGTCGACTCGGTCTTCCCGCTCCCGATCTGCAGTTGTACCTCGACGTGCCGGTAGCTCTGGCCGAGCAGCGTGCCCGCTCGCGTGAGGCCGAGGACGCGTCGCGTCAGCTCGACGCCTACGAGCGCGACGGCGGCCTGCAGGCCAGAACCGGTGAGCTCTACAAGCAGTTGGCAGCGACGGACTGGGTCTCGCCCTGGTGGATCGTGGGGCCGGAGACGGACCCGGGCGAACTGGCGCGCAGGCTCGCGGATTTCGCGTGATCGGTCACCCTTGCGGCCGGGATTCGAACTTTCCGGCACAGTAGAGGGAAAGACGCGGCACGCCGCACGGCCTCGTAACGGTCTGATTCATCGCTCCGAGATGCAACGATAGGGATATGAAACCAAGGATTCTGGTTGTCGACGACGACACGGCACTCGCCGAGATGCTCACGATCGTGCTGCGTGGTGAGGGTTTCGATCCCTACGTGGTAGGCGACGGAACCCTGGCGCTCGCGGCAGTGCGTGAGACCCGGCCCGACCTCGTCCTGCTCGATCTCATGCTTCCCGGAATGAACGGGATCGACGTATGCCGAGTTCTGCGTGCGGATTCCGGCGTGCCCATCGTGATGTTGACGGCCAAGACCGACACCGTCGACGTCGTACTCGGCCTCGAATCCGGCGCGGACGACTACATCATGAAGCCGTTCAAGCCGAAGGAGCTGGTGGCGCGGGTGCGTGCTCGCCTGCGCCGTACGGAAGAGGAGCCGGCCGAACTGCTGAGCATCGCCGACATCGTGATCGACGTTCCGGCACATAAGGTCAGCCGCGGCAGCGAGCAGATCTCGCTCACACCACTCGAATTCGACCTGCTGGTCGCATTGGCGCGCAAGCCGCGCCAGGTGTTCACCCGTGAAGTCCTCCTCGAGCAGGTGTGGGGATACCGCCACGCCGCCGACACCCGCCTGGTGAACGTGCACGTTCAGCGTTTGCGCGCCAAGGTCGAAACTGATCCCGAGAATCCCGAAGTGGTTCTGACGGTCAGGGGGGTCGGCTACAAGGCCGGACCGCCGTGAGCGGAGTTTCCAGGTGGCGTCGTCGTCTCAACCGACGGCTGACGCCATTTCTGCGGTGGTGTCACTCGATGAGCAACACCCTCGCGCACACGTGGCGACGCTCGCTCCAATTGCGAGTGGTCGTCTCGACTTTGACGTTGTCCTTGATCGTCATCGTCATTCTCGGTGTCGTGCTGACCAGCCAGATCACCGATCGGCTGTTGGAAACGAAGATCACCGCGGCGACCGAGGAAATGGACCGAGCCCGCGGCATCGTCGAAGACCAACTCGCGGGCGTCGACGATTCGACGGCGCTCAACGTTCAATTGGAAAGCGCTGCATCCGGACTGACCAGCCGTCGAAACCAGACCTCGGGCCAGGCCTCCGGGTCGGCCGGAACCTTCGACCCGGTGCTCATCGTGCCAGGGGACGGGCCGCGCCAGCCGACGAGTTCGGGACCGGTCGATCAGATCCCCGACAACCTTCGCGAGTTCGTCAAACGCGGCCAGATCAGTTACCAATTCGCGACGGTGTCCAACCCGAACGGTTACTCCGGACCCGCGCTGATCATCGGTAGCCCCACCGCGTCGTCGATATCGGGACTCGAGCTGTATCTGATCTTCCCGCTCGCCAGCGAAGACCGAAGTCTGTCTCTTGTTCGAAGCACCCTGCTGATCGGTGGAGCCGTGTTGCTGGTGCTCTTGGCGGCGATTTCGCTGTTGGTTGCCAGACAGGTCGTGCTTCCCATCCGATCGGCCTCGCGAATCGCGGTGCGTTTCGCAGACGGCCGACTCAAGGAACGAATGCCGGTCCGCGGCGAGGACGACATGGCGCGCCTGGCCATGTCCTTCAACGAGATGGCCGAGAGTCTGTCCAAACAGATCACCCAGCTGGAGGAGTTCGGCAGCCTCCAGAAGCGCTTCACCTCCGATGTCAGCCATGAACTGCGCACACCACTGACCACGGTCCGGATGGCAGCCGACCTGATCTACGACGGCAGCGAGAACCTCGACCCCATGCTGCGTCGGTCGTCGGAACTGCTTGTCGCCGAACTGGACAGGTTCGAAGGGCTACTGGCGGACCTCCTCGAGATCTCCCGTCACGACGCCGGTGTCGCGGAACTCGCATCCGAACAACTCGACGTGCGTATGTGTGCGCGAGCGGCCGTTTCCACAGTTCGCCATCTCGCCCGCGAATCCGGCACCGAACTGATCGTGGACATGCCCGACGAGCCCGTCATGGCAGATGTCGATCCGCGCCGCGTCGAACGCATCCTGCGAAATCTCCTGGCCAACGCCATCGACCACGGTGAGGGGAAGCCGATTCTGCTTCGCCTTCGCGCCGACGACAATGCCCTCGCCTTCATCGTCCGCGACAGTGGCGTCGGGTTGCGTCCGGGCGAGGAGAAGTTGGTCTTCAACCGGTTCTGGCGATCGGACCCGTCCCGCGTGCGCCGCAGTGGCGGCACCGGACTCGGCCTCGCGATCAGCGTCGAAGACGCGAATCTGCACGACGGCAAGCTCGAGGCCTGGGGCGAACCGGGAGTCGGAGCCTGCTTCCGGCTGACGCTCTCGCGCACCCGTGGCAAGAAAGTCGTGTCGAGTCCGCTGCCACTCAAGCCGACGACCACCAAATTCGTCCGCACGCCGAGCGAAGCCGACATCGTCGCCGATACCGTCGGCGAGGTCACATCGTCCTTGCCGACTCCGCGCGAAACTGACTCACGGAACGAGTCCAACGGTGGGGATCGATCATGATCGGAACCCGCCGTCGTCTGGGACTTCTCGCAACAACCCTGAGCGTTCTGTTGCTGACCGGTGCATGCGCGAGTTTGCCGGAGTCCTCGTCGCCACAAGCAATCGGAACTCTGGCGACAGCCGTGCCCGGAACCTCCGTCGAATCACCGGCATCGGGGCGAGAGCCGGACCTGCTGGTACGTGACTTCGTCAAGGCGAGTACCGATCCGTCCAACCGGCACGCCGCAGCCCGTCAGTACCTGACCAAGGACGCTTCGGCGCGTTGGGACGACGCGGCAAGTGCTGTCATCGTCGACAAGGTCGATGTGCTCTCGGTTTCTCGAACCAGCACCGAAGCCGTCTACACGATTCGTGTGAACAAGGTCGGTCGCCTCGACCCGGGAGGACTGTACGTTCCCGAAGAGGGCAGTTTCGAAGCGAGGATGACCCTGGCGTTGACCGACGGCGAATGGCGGATCAGTGATCTGCCTCCCGGCGTGATCATGGAGCGTCCGCAGTTCCTCGGCGCTTACCAGCGGAAGTCGTTGTTCTTCCTCGACCCCACCAGCCAGACGGTCGTCCCCGATCTTCGCTGGATCTCCGGCGGGCAGGACCAGGTGGCGGCTCAGCTGATCGGTCTGATGATCGACGGACCGAAGGCAGCGCTGGCGCCGGCTGTGCGAAACGAACTGGGCAATGGCGTGTCGGTGATCGGTCCGATCACCAAGGCCGACGGTAAGCCGGGACAGGTCGGAGTCGGTCTCGGTGGTGTGCGCATCAACTTCCGCCTTGACAACCCGATGGATGCTGCTACTCGCGGTTTGTTTGCAGCACAGGTCATTTGGACGCTCGCCAACGCCGATGTGGCAGGGCCGTACGTTCTGGAGATCGACGGCGAACCGCTGGACGCGGCTCATGCCGACGGCTGGACCACCGCCGACGTCGCATCCACCAACCCACTGGCCACCACGAGTGCAACCGTCGGACTGCATGCACTGCGCAACGGTTCACTGGTGAGTGTCACCGAGCAAGAGGCGACTCCGGTGCCCGGTTTCGCGGGCAATGCGGGCAACCTCACGGCGGCTGCTCTCTCACGGGACGGCAAGTTGGTGGCAGCCGTCGCGGACACCGCTCGGCCGGATCCCGGCACAAGATTCGACTTGTCGCTCGGGACATACGGCGAAGGGTCCGTTCCGGTACTCGAAGGCAGCGCCATCACCAGGCCTTCGTGGGAGTTGGACAACAACGCGGTCTGGACGGCTGTGAACGGCAATACCGTCGTTCGGGTCGTCCGTGAACCAGGCACCGGCCGGGTGTCGGTCACCAACGTCGACGTCGGGGCCCTGACGTCGGTCGGTTCCACGATCTCGGAACTGCGTCTGTCGCGGGACGGCGTGCGAGCGGCGATGATCATCGACGGCAAGGTCTACCTGGCTGTGGTCGTGCGCACCGCCAGCGGGGTCTACGCCCTGACGAGTCCACGCGCAGTGGCCTCCGGCTTGGGCAGTACCGCGCTCTCACTCGACTGGAGCAACAGCGACACCATCGTGATCGCGCGCAGTGGAGCCGACATACCGGTCGTCCAGGTCGCGATCGACGGCTCACGGATGGACGCGCTGCCGAGTGGAAACCTGACCGCTCCCGTCACCTCCGTGGATGCATCGCCGACCACCGAGTACGTCGCCGACGCGCGTGCGGTGTTCCAACTGAACAACAACGACCCCGCCGGGGATCGCCGCTGGCGTGAGGTGACCGTGCTGACCGGACAGAAGGCGATTCCGGTTCTGCCTGGCTGACGTCTCTGCGCTCTGGTGAATGTCTGCGCTCTGATGCATGTCGGTGCTCAGGTTCATGATTCGGCCATGGGGGACAAGAAATTCGGTGCCGGTCTGCTCGACCTGCTGTTGCCACGCGAGTGTGGTGGGTGTGGCCGCTCGGGGACTCTGTGGTGCGGTGAGTGCGCGGAACTGCTGCGCGATCATCCGCTTCAACTGAGTCCGCGCGTGGATCCGGGCGTGCCCGTCTGGGCACTCGGCCGCTACGACGGCCCCAGGCGACGCAGTGTGATCGAGATGAAGGAACGGGGTCGTCGGGACCTCGCGATGCCTCTGGGGATCGCTGTGGCCGACGCGTTGGCCACTCTGGAACGGTGGGGCGAGCTCGGCAGCGGGGGTCGTCCGCCGATCGTGCTGGTGCCGGCTCCCACGCGCGCCCGAGCGGCGCGATCTCGCGGGGGCGATCCGGTTCGCCGGATAGCCGAAAGTATGCGCGGAAAGCGGGAAATTGGTTCTGTCGCGGGTCGTCCGGTACGTGTCTGTCCGATTCTCCGGATGACGCGAGGTGTACGTGACTCGGTGGGACTGTCCGCGGCCGACCGGGTGACCAACGTGAACGGTCATGTGTCTCTCGACACCACTGCGATCTCTTCGATTGCCGGGGACAGTGACATCGTCCTGCTCGACGACGTCCTCACCACGGGAGCGACTGCGGCAGAGTCGGTTCGGGCCCTCTCGCTCAGTGGGATTCGGACAACTCTCGTGCTTGTCCTTGCAGGGGCTTAGATGAATTTCGTTGGAACAGTGGCACTCGCGCGCGTTACGTACTAGCGTCGGCGGCACACCCGAAAATACTGGTAGGAGGTGGTACTTCGATACTGGTGCCGGGCGGATCCCCTCTCGGTACTTGCAGAATTTGCCGCCGCCCACCGTGGGGCGGGGCCGTAATTGGGAGGTACGAGTGACGACCCCTTCGCAAGCCTCGTTTTTCATCGAGGACGCCACCATCGAGCGTTCCGAGAATGCCGCAGCTCCGAGATCCGACATCGTAGTCAAGGGACGAAATGTCGAGATCCCCGATCACTTCCGAATCTACGTTTCGGAAAAGCTGGCGCGACTCGAACACTTCGACCCCTCCATATTCCACTTCGACGTGGAACTCCAACATGAACGCAACCGACGACAGGCCAAGAGTTGCCAGCGCGTCGAGATCACCGCTCGAGGTAAAGGCCCGGTGGCCCGAGCCGAAGCGTCCGCAGACAGCTTCTACGCCGCCTTCGAATCGGTGATCGACAAGCTCGAGAGTCGCCTCCGTCGAACCAAGGACCGCAAGAAGGTCCATTACGGCGACAAGCGACCGGTGTCCGTCGCGGAGGCAACCGCCTCCCTCGTCGACGCAGACTCACTCGGAGTCACACCGGACATTTCGCTGAACGGTCAAGAGCCGGACGAGTACGACGGCCCGGGACGCGTGGTCCGCACGAAGGATCACCCGGCCGAGCCGATGACCATCGACGACGCTCTCTACGAGATGGAACTGGTCGGACACGACTTCTTTCTCTTCCATGACAAGGAGTCGGACAAGCCGTCCGTCGTCTACCGTCGTCACGCTTTCGACTACGGATTGATCCGCCTGACATGACCCAATCGGTGGTGGGTTTGCTCGCTCGCCGCCGGTAGCGCCTACCATGGAATCCGGCCGGAGTTTTCGGACCCCGGCCGGATTTTCAGTGTGTGACCCCCTGTCGCCGAAGATTGAGGACGAAGAAGACTGTGCCGTCGCTGTCGCTATCGAAGCTGCTCCGTGTTGGTGAAGGTCGCATGGTCAAGCGGCTCAAGCACATCGCCGAGCATGTGGAATCTCTGTCGCCCGATGTCGAAGGCCTGACAGACGAGCAACTCAAAGCCAAGACCACCGAGTTCCGTGAGCGCTATGCCGCCGGGGAAACTCTCGACGAGTTGCTGCCCGAGGCATTCTCGGTTGCCCGCGAGGCGTCGTGGCGCGTGATCGACCAGAAGCACTTCCACGTGCAGATCATGGGCGGCGCGGCCCTGCACTTCGGCAACGTCGCCGAGATGAAGACCGGTGAGGGCAAGACCCTGACCTGTGTTCTTCCGGCATACCTGAACGCGATCGCGGGTGACGGCGTCCACGTGGTGACGGTCAACGACTACCTCGCCAAGCGTGACTCCGAGTGGATGGGCCGCGTTCACCGCGCCCTCGGCCTCGAGACCAGTGTGATTCTCTCGGGCATGACGCCGGCCGAGCGCCGCGTCGCCTACGCAGCCGACATCACGTACGGCACCAACAACGAGTTCGGCTTCGACTACCTGCGCGACAACATGACGCATTCGTTGGACGACCTGGTCCAGCGTGGCCATGCGTTTGCCATCGTGGACGAGGTCGACTCGATCCTCATCGACGAAGCCCGAACCCCCCTCATCATCTCGGGCCCGGCCGACGGCTCCAGCAAGTGGTACAGCGAGTTCGCGCGCATCGCGCCGCTGCTCAAGAAGGACGTTCACTACGAGGTCGACATCCGCAAGCGCACCATCGGTGTGCACGAGGCGGGCGTCGAACTGGTCGAGGACCAGCTCGGTATCGACAACCTGTACGAAGCCGCGAATTCGCCGCTGGTGAGCTACTTGAACAACGCGATCAAGGCCAAGGAGCTCTACACCAAGGACAAGGACTACATCGTCCGCGACGGTGAGGTCATCATCGTCGACGAGTTCACCGGCCGCGTGCTGGTCGGCCGCCGCTACAACGAGGGCATGCACCAGGCGATCGAGGCCAAGGAGAAGGTGGAGATCAAGGCGGAGAACCAGACCCTTGCCACCATCACCCTGCAGAACTACTTCCGTCTGTACGACAAGTTGTCGGGCATGACGGGTACCGCCGAGACGGAAGCTGCCGAGCTTCACCAGACTTACACGCTCGGTGTGATCCCGATCCCGACCAACCGTCCGATGGTCCGAGTCGACAACGGCGACCTCATCTACAAGACCGAGGAAGCCAAGTTCGACGCGGTGGTCGACGACGTCGTCGAGCGCCACGAGAACGGCCAGCCCGTCCTGATCGGTACCACCAGCGTCGAGCGCTCGGAGTACTTGTCCAAGCAGTTCACCAAGCGCGGCGTTGCCCACAACGTCCTCAACGCCAAGTTCCACGAGAAGGAAGCGACCATCATCGCCGAGGCCGGTCGCTCCGGCGCGGTCACCGTCGCGACCAACATGGCCGGCCGCGGTACCGACGTCGTGCTCGGTGGTAACCCGGACATCATCGCGGACATCGCGCTGCGCAAGAAGGGCCTCGACCCGGTCACGACGCCGGACGAGTACGAGGCAGCCTGGGACGCAGTCCTGGACGAGGTCAAGGCTGAGGTCAAGGCAGACGCCGAGAAGGTCCGCGATGCCGGCGGCCTGTACGTCCTGGGCACCGAGCGTCACGAATCGCGCCGAATCGACAATCAGTTGCGTGGTCGTTCCGGACGTCAGGGTGATCCCGGCGAATCGCGGTTCTACCTTTCGCTCGGTGACGAGCTCATGCGCCGCTTCAACGGTTCGGCACTCGAGTCGATCATGACGCGCCTGAACCTGCCCGACGACGTCCCGATCGAAGCCAAAATGGTCTCGAAGGCCATCAAGAGCGCTCAGACCCAGGTGGAGCAGCAGAACTTCGAAATTCGCAAGAATGTCCTCAAGTACGACGAGGTCATGAACCAGCAGCGAACGGTCATCTACAAGGAGCGCCGCCAGATCCTCGAGGGTGAGGACATGGAAGGCCAGGTCGAGCAGATGATCACTGACGTGGTCACCGCCTACGTCGACGGTGCCACCGCTGAGGGATACGTCGAGGACTGGGATCTCGAGCAGCTGTGGACGGCGCTGAAGACGCTGTACCCGGTCGGCATCGATCACAAGACGTTGGCAGGGGAGGACGGCGCAGGCATCAACAGTGACCTGAGCCGTGACGACCTGCGAACCGCTTTGCTCGAAGACGCCCACGCGGCGTACAAGAAGCGCGAAGCCGAGATCGATGCGATCGCCGGCGAAAACGGTATGCGTGAACTCGAGCGTCGTGTCTTCCTCTCGGTCCTGGACCGTAAGTGGCGTGAGCATCTCTACGAGATGGATTACCTCAAGGAGGGAATCGGTCTGCGTGCGATGGCCCAGCGCGATCCGCTGGTCGAGTACCAGCGCGAGGGTTACGACATGTTCATCGGCATGCTCGACGGATTGAAGGAAGAGTCCGTCGGATTCCTCTTCAACCTGCAGGTCGAGGCAGCTCCGGCGCAGCCCGCAAGTGGAATTTCCGTCACCGCGGGCTCTGCCGCCGCGGCGTCCGCCACGGCGCCCAAGCCGCTCCCCACGCAGGAGGCTGCGGCCAGGACAGCCGGAACTGCCGCCCCGACGGCGTTGCGCGCCAAGGGACTTGACGACGAAGGTCCGTCGCGTCTGACGTACACCGGCCCGGACGAGGACGGCAAGGCAAAGGCAACACGTGACTCGGCTGCCGACACCGGCGACGGTGCCGCCTCTCGTCGCGAACGTCGTGAAGCCGCACGGACGCAGTCGAAGAGCAATCGAGCTCCGAAGTCCAAGCGCAAGCGCTGAGGTATTAGCGCAGTCAGTACTCGGCAGGCTGGACGGTCACACCACGTGTAGTGCGGTGACCGTCCAGCCTGTTTCGTCTGTGTGGTCGATCCGGCCTGCGACGGCAAAAGTCTGCGTGCCTCGTGTGTACGTCGCACAGACTTCGGCGGTACTCTCCGACACTGCTTGAACGTGGGTGCGGTGAACGGCCGCGCCGCCCAGCTTCCGGGCCGAGAAATCCGAAGTGTAAAGTCTCGCAACAACTTCCAGGGCGGACGGCGTCAACACACCTTTGAGCTGCCGTGGATTTCGTCGTCGGTCGACGGTTTCGAGAACCAGACGTAGTGATCGGTTCCAGAAGATGTCGGCACCTACCAGCCGCGGTTCCGGAGCGTGAGTGAACCCGGTACTGGGCGACGTTCCGTTGTGTGGCGTCTTTCGCGGGCGACGCAGCATCCGGTCTGTTCGGCACTGCGTTCGGTCTGGCCGGCACTGGGGCCGCGACAGCACGACGGTATGCGGGTGAGGCTCGAATTGCGGCGCCGGCTCGAGAACGATCTTGCAGTCCTGCTCCATGACATCCCCCCGGATGATCCTGCGTCCGAGACAGCTGTCTCGGACTTCGCTCCCCCGAGCGATGGTGAGAAGCATGACACGAATCGCTCGAGATGTCGCCGTGATCACCATCGCGACTTAGGGTGATGGCGTGCGGGGACTTCTGTTGGATGTCGGTGGCGTGCTGTTCGGTCCGGGATCGGATCTCGACGGCTTGAGCGCGGTCGTGCGCGCGGTGAAGGCCCGCGGAATCGTGACGGGAATCGTCAGCAACGATCCCGGCGGCGCCAGTGCTCAGTGGTTGCGGGATCTCGGCGACGGGGTCTTGGTCGACGACGTGATCTTGTCCGGTGATGTCGAGATGGCAAAGCCCGACGCCGAGATCTATCTGTTGGCAGCGAGTCGTTTGGGCGTCGAGCCGGAGGATTTCGTTTTCGTGGATGATCTCGAAATCAACGTCCGGGCGGCGGTGGCCGTCGGGATGGTCGGGGTCCATCACGTCGGCTCGGAATCGACCATCGAGGAGTTGTCGACTCTGTTCGATCTCGGCGAAGGAGGGGACACGAAGCCATGGTGAACAGACTGACGACTCAGGATGCCGCTTTCTACTTCCTCGAAGCTGGGACGACGCCGATGCATGTCGGCTCGTTGGGGATCTTCAGGCAACTGCGAAACGGGATCGATCACGAGGAGTTGCTTCGACTTGTCGAAGAGCGGCTCGGATCGGTTCCGCGGTACCGACAGAGAGTTCGCGAGGTGGCGTTCGGTCTGGCCCGCCCCGTCTGGGTGGACGACTCGGATTTCGACATCACCTATCACGTACGCCGATCTGCTCTGCCCAAACCAGGTTCCGACGAACAGCTGATGGATCTGATCGCGCGGCTGACGTCGAGACCACTCGACAGCACGAGGCCGTTGTGGGAGATGTACCTGGTCGAGGGGCTGGCCAGAAACAGATTTGCCATCTTCACGAAGTCTCATTCGTCGTTGGTGGACGGCGAGGCGGCTCCAGAGATCAGTCAGGTGATCTTCGATCCGGAGAAGAATCGAGCGCCAGGCCCCGAAGAATTGTGGATGCCCGCCAGGCCGCCGAGCGATACCAGCTTGTTGGTCAGTGCACTGGCGGATCTCGTAACGAGCCCGGGGGAGGGGATCGCACGGGCGCGTGCAGCGTTCAACGACGTGACCACATCCGTCACCGAGGCTGTGAGTGCACTCGGGAAACTCGCGGAAGTGGTTCGAACGGCGACGCAGGTAGCCCCGTCGAGCCCGCTCAACGCCACCATTTCGCGCAATCGACGCCTTGCGGTGGCCAAGACGTCTCTGGAGGACTATCGACGTATTCGCGCGCGGTACGGGTGCGAGATCAACGACGTGATTCTGACCGTCATCGCAGGTGCGATGCGGAACTGGTTGCTCTCGCGCGGTGAACCGGTGACCGAGGCGACCATCGTGCGAGCGATGGTGCCCATGTCGGTCTACACCGACGGCCCGGAGAGTCCTGACGTCGACGATCCGCAAGCGCCCGGACATGTTTCCTCGTTCCTCATCGACCTGCCTGTCGGTGAACCCAACGCGGTGGTTCGGCTCTCGCACGTGGCCCATGCGACGGAGGCATTCGCGCGTCAGGGTCGGCGGGTCACCGCGCAGACGATGGTGCGAATGTCCGGGTTTGCGCCGGCGACGCTGCATGCGATGAGCTCGCGTGCGGCCAGCAGTCTGTCGCAGCGAATGTTCAACTTGATGATCACCAATGCGCCAGGGCCGCAATTTCCGCTCTACCTCGGTGGGGCTCGGATGCTCGAGATGTATCCCGTGTCGCCACTACTCAAGAATCAGACACTCAGCATCGCCCTGACGTCGTACGACGGAAATGTCTACTACGGTTTGAATGCCGACCGTGACGCGATGTCGGACGTCGACGTCGTTCGTTCGCTGATCTTCGAGTCACTCGAGGAATTGACGGATGCGAGTCGGTGACGAACGAGCATGAAGGTGGTCTCATGAGGGTGTACGTACCGGCGACGGTCGAGATTTTGCAGCAGTTGGTCGCAGATCAGGAGTTCGACCCGATGAGCCGGACGGCTTTTGCGGTCACCCCGACTCTGCGTGAGTCGTACGCGGCGGGGGACGACGACGAGTTGGCCGAGGTCGCCATGGGTGAGGCTGCGCGTGCGTCGCTGCGGCTGATCGCCGGAACCGAGGGTGACGTCACCTTCCGGCGTGCTGTCGTTGCCGCCGACGTCGACGATGCCGATGTGAAGTTACGGCCAGATCTCGACGATTCGGTAGTCCGATTGGCGGGTCCTGTCACGATGGCTCAGGTTGCATCTGTGCATGTCGACCTCGAACAGGCAGAATCGGACATCGAGCGCGCTGCTGGCATAGTCGACGCGGCAGATCTCGGTGACGCCGATGCCGAGTTCACGCTCGGTGACGCGGAGGACCACGAGTTGGCGTGGTACGCCGCGCAGGAGTTGCCGTTCTTGCTCGACCTGCTGTGAATGTGCTTACCGTGAAGTAACCTACGGTACCGTAACCTGATAACCTACGGTACCGTAGGCAGTGGGTTCGGAAGGTGAGAGGTGGAGGTCTGATGGGTCTGAAGGACTGGATCGAGGCACCGGCAGCGTCGGTAGTTCCGGCAGCGCGGTCGAAGCTCAATCTGCTTCGCGGTGCGGCGGCTCGGCTGACCACACCATTGCTTCCCGACGACTATCTGCACCTCGCGAATCCGTTGTGGTCCGCCCGCGAGCTGCGCGGCCAGATCGTCGAAGTCCGGCCCGAGACCACGGACTCGGCGACCATCGTCATCAAGCCGGGTTGGGGATTCGACTTCAACTACCAGCCAGGGCAGTACATCGGCATCGGTCTGCATATCGACGGCCGTTGGCATTGGCGGTCGTACTCACTTACCTCGCCTCCCAACTGGGAGAACAAGCGCATTTCCATCGCGGTCAAGGCCATGCCCGAGGGCTTTCTCTCGAGCCACCTCGTCAGCGGGGCCGTGCCGTCGGGAACCATCGTTCGACTGGCCACGCCTTCGGGCAACTTCGCGTTGCCGGATCCGCCACCGGAGAAGATCCTGTTCATCACTGCCGGCAGTGGCATCACTCCGGTCATGGGCATGTTGCGGACGATGAACCGGCGCGGTCAATTGCCCGACGTCATGCACATCCACTCGGCTCCGACGGAATCCGACGTGATGTTCGCCGACGAACTCACAGCACTGCACGCCGAGCACGAGGACTTCGTGAGCCACGTTCAACTCACGCGACGTGACGGAAAGTTCAAACTCAGTTCTCTCGACACGGTCTGCCCCGACTGGCGCGAGCGCCACACCTGGGCGTGCGGACCCCTCCCGTTGCTCGATGAGCTCGAAGACGTCTGGAAGGCGGAAGGCATCGAGGATCGACTCCACATGGAGCGGTTCGCCGTATCGCGCATCGACGCTTCGGCCGACGGTGGCACGGTCACGTTCGAGAAGTCGGGTAAGACGATCACCGTCGACGGTGCGACGACGCTTCTGGAGGCAGGCGAGCAGTCCGGTGCCTTGATGCCGTTCGGTTGCCGCATGGGCATCTGCCAGACGTGTGTCGTACCTCTCGTTGCCGGCCACGCGATCGATCTACGCTCGGGGAAACAGCACGCGGAGGGCGAGCGCATCCAGACGTGCATCTCCGCCGCCGCCGGCGACTGTACGCTGGACGCATAGCTTCTAGGCACACGGAGGACCACGGTGGCCATCACCGATATCAAAGAGTTTTCGCACCTCACCGAGGCCGATGTCGAAGCTCTCGGACGTGAACTCGATCAGATTCGACTCGACATCGAAGACTCTCGTGGGATCCGGGACGCCCGCTACATTCGTCGCGTCATTCGCGTCCAGCGGGCGTTGGAGCTCGGCGGGCGTATCGCATTGTTCGGCAGTCGGTACCGACCGGCATGGTTGGTCGGCACGACCCTGCTGAGCCTGTCGAAGATCATCGAGAACATGGAGCTCGGGCATAACGTCATGCACGGGCAATGGGACTGGATGAACGATCCCGAGATTCACTCCGTCTCGTGGGAGTGGGATCAGACCGGTCCTTCCGAGCATTGGAAGCGCGCCCACAACTACCAGCACCACACGTACACCAACGTCGTCGGTATGGACGAGGATCTCGGTTTCGGGATTCTGCGTATGACTCGTGACGAGCCGTGGAAGCCGATCAACCTCTTCCAGCCGATCGCCAACGTGATCTTGGCGGCCACGTTCGAGTGGGGCATCGCGCTGCACGACCTCACGGCGGCAGCCGAGTTGGAGGGCGCGGAAAAGGGGCAGCTGAACTCGCAGGCGAACAAAGACTTCGCGCGCAAGATCTTTCGTCAGGTGGGCAAGGACTTCATCTTGTTCCCGGCGCTGACGGGGCCGGCGTGGAAGTCGACCATGTCGGCCAATGCGACCGCGAACCTCGTGCGCAACCTGTGGGCGTACGTCGTCATCTTCTGTGGCCACTTCCCGGACGGTGCCGAGAAGTTCACGGTTGCCGAATTCGAGCAGGAGACTCGTCACGAGTGGTACCTGCGCCAGATGCTCGGTAGTGCGAACTTCAATTCCGGCAAGCTCATGGGACTCATGAGCGGCAATCTGAGCTACCAGATCGAGCACCACGTGTTTCCCGATCTGCCGAGCAACCGCTATCCCGAAATCGCTGTGAAGATGCGTGCATTGTGCGAGAAGTTCGATCTCCCGTACACCACCGGTTCGCTCTTCAAGCAGTATCTTCTGGCTCTGCGCACCATCCACAAGTTGGCTTTGCCGGACAAGTGGCTGACCGCAACCTCGGACAATGCTCCGGAAACGTCTTCGGAACTGCGGTTCCGCGACTCGGGATTCCGGGACGCAGCCATGGCGATGGTCGAGGACCTTCGTACCGATCCGATCACCGGTAAGCGTCTCGGTTTGTTGACCGCACTCAAGTCGCAGGCCCGTTCCCGCATGCCGAAGCGCCGGAAGTGATATAGGTTACATCGGGAAAAACCTAACCTACGGTGCCGTAAGTTACGCTACAGTAGGTGCAGTTGATCTGAACGATTCGAATCGATGATCGTTCTGCACTTACTACTTTGCGCCTAACTCACTGCTAGGAGGCTTTCCATGGCGATTGCAGATGTCAAGGAATACGCACATCTCACGGACGCCGACATCGAAGCGCTCGGCCGCGAACTCGACGCGATTCGTCGCGACATCGAGGAGTCGCGCGGCGAGAAGGATGCGCGATACGTGCGCAACGTCATTCGTCTGCAGCGTTCGCTCGAAATCGGCGGCCGCGCAGTGCTTTTCGCCAGCCGTCGTCGTCCGGCGTGGCTCGCCGGAGTTGGCCTGCTGACGCTCTCGAAGATCATCGAGAACATGGAACTCGGGCACAACGTGATGCACGGGCAGTGGGACTGGATGAACGACCCGGAGATCCACTCCACCTCGTGGGAGTGGGACGTCACCGGCCCGTCTGCGCACTGGAAGCAGACCCACAACTACCTGCATCACAAGTACACCAACGTCCTCGGAATGGACGACGACGTCGGATACGGACTCCTCCGCGTCACCCGCGATCAGCGCTGGAAGCCCTTCAACGCCGGCAACCTGGTCTACAACACGCTGCTCGCGCTGTTCTTCGAGTACGGCATCGCCGCTCAGCACCTCGAGCTCGGCAAGGTGGCCAAGGGCCGCGCCGACAAGGAAGAGACGCAGCGCAAGCTCCGTGAGGTCGGCGAGAAGATCGGCAAGCAGGTCCTGCGCGACTACGTCATCTACCCGGCCATCACCGGCCCGGCGTGGAAGAGCACGTTGTCGGCCAACTTCACCGCCAACACTCTGCGGAACGTGTGGACCAACGCGGTCATCTTCTGCGGCCACTTCCCGGACGGTGCCGAGAAGTTCACCAAGGAAGACATCGACAAGGAAACGCAGGCTCAGTGGTACCTGCGTCAGATGCTCGGCAGCGCCAACATCGAGGGCAGCGCGCTCATGGACTTCATGACGGGCAACCTGAGCTACCAGATCGAGCACCACCTGTTCCCCGATCTGCCCAGCAACCGCTACAAGGACATCGCGGTCACGGTGCGTCAGCTCGCGGACAAGTACGACTTGCCGTACACGACGGGCCCGCTTGCCGTGCAGTACGCCAAGTCCTGGCGCACCATCGCCAAGCTGTCGCTGCCCAACAAGTACCTCAAGGACACCGTCGACAATGCGCCCGAGACGGCGTCGGAGCGGATGTTCGACGGCGAACTGACCTCGACTGTCGATCCCGTGACCGGGCGTCGCAGTGGCCTCAAGAGCGCCATCGCACGTAAGCGCAAGAGCGGAAAGCTGCGCAGCCTCCTCGGCCTGCGCTGATCGTCGACTGCGCTGACCGTAGACAGCAAGCGGCCCGACACCATTCGATGGTGTCGGGCCGCTTTGCTGTTCTCGCCCGGAACGTCGCTCGGGGGCGCTCAGTACTGATCGTTGGACTTGATCGCTTCCAGCAGTTGTCGCACAGCGACGACGCGTCGAGCTGATTTGCCCTCCAACAGGTCGAGCTTGCATTCGGGATCTGCCGGCGGTCCGAGGTGCGTGCATCCACGCGGGCAATCCTCGATCGCCGCAGCTAGATCCGAGAACGCCGCCACCACGTTCTCGGGCGAGATGTGCGCCAGACCGAACGAACGGATGCCCGGGGTGTCGATCACCCAGCCGCCACCGGCGAGAGGGAGTGCCACCGATTGCGTCGACGTGTGCCGGCCCTTGCCGACGCCGGATACGATGCCGACCGCTCGATTGGCATCGGGGACAAGGCGATTGACCAGTGTCGACTTTCCGACGCCGGAATGTCCGATCAGGGCGGTCAACTTGTGCTCGAGGATCTGCGTCAGTTCGTCCAGGGGATCGTCGCGACCGGCGACGACCACTTGGATGTCGAGGTCGGCGAACGTGCTCGCGAATTCCTCCGGCGGTTCGAGGTCGCTCTTGGTCAGGCAGACGATCGGCGTCAGGCCACCCACGTAGGCGGCGACCAGTGCGCGCTCGACGAAGCCGGTGCGCGGTGGGGGATCGGCGAGTGCCACGACGATGAGAAGCTGCTCCGCGTTCGCGACGACGATGCGTTCGAAGGGATCGGTGTCGTCGGCGGTCCTTCGCAGAACCGTCGAACGCTCGGAGACCCGGACGATGCGCGCAAGGGTGTCGGTTTTGCCCGACAGATCGCCGACTATGTCCACCTGATCGCCGACGACGATGGGGGTTCGGCCAAGTTCGCGGGCGCGCATCGTGACGATCAGCCGGTCGGGATCGCCGCCGAGGACGCAACCCCAACGGCCACGATCCTTCGACACCACCATCCCCGATTCGGCCGAGAGATGTTCGGGCCGAGTCTTCGTACGGGGGCGGGATCCGCGCCCGGGGCGTACCCGGACGTCGGACTCGTCGTACTGCCGCGGACTCAGAAGCTTGCCTTCGGTGTCGCAGGCGAACTCTCGAGCATGTCGATCCACATGTTCTCGAAGCCGGGCAGTGTCTTGGCGGTGGTTCCGACATCGTCGACGTCGACGCCGTCGACGACCAGGCCGATGATGGCGCCGGCTGTTGCCATGCGGTGGTCGGCATACGAGAGCCATTGTCCGCCATGGAGTTCCGCGGGAACGATCGTCAGGCCGTCATCGGTTTCGGTGACGGAACCGCCGAGTTTGTTGATCTCGTCGGCGAGGGCGGCGAGACGGTCTGTCTCGTGCCCGCGCAGGTGCGCGATTCCTCGTAGATGCGAGGTGCCCTCGGCGAGAGCGGCCAGGGCCGCCACGGTGGGGGTCAGCTCTCCCACGTCGTGGAGGTCGATGTCGATGCCGCGCAGTTTCTCCGGGCCGCGGACGGTCAGGACACCATCGGCGAGAGTGACGTCGGCCCCCATCGAGGCGAGGATCCCGCGGATCGCGTCGCCGGGTTGCGTCGTCGACGACGGCCACATCGGGACGCTGACGGTTCCGCCGGTCACTGCGGCAGCGGCCAGGAACGGTGTGGCGTTGGAGAGATCGGGTTCGATCGCCCAGTCCACGGCGCGCACCGGCCCCGGTGCCACACGCCAGGTGTCCGCGTCACCGCCCGTGGCTGGCGTCGTCACGGAAACTCCGGCCTCGCGGAGCATCTCGACGGTCATGTCGATGTGTGGCATGGACGGGACGGGCTTGCCGTCGTGGTGAACGGTGACACCCTCTTCGAACGCAGCAGCCGAGAGCAGGAGACCGGAGACGAACTGCGACGAACCGGATGCGTCGATGGTGACCGTCCCGCCGCGTAGGGATCCGGTTCCGGTGACGGTGAACGGGAGTGCGTCACCCTCGATCCGAGCGCCGAGACCGCGCAGTGCTTCCAAGATGGTGCCGAGCGGTCGTGTGCGTGCTTGCTCGTCGCCGTCGAAGTGGACGATGCCGTCGGCCATCGCGGCGAGTGGCGGCAGGAAGCGCATCACGGTGCCGGCCAGGCCGCAGTCGACCTCGCCGCCGCGCAGGGGTCCAGGGGTGATGCGAAGCGTGGTCGCATCACCGGCTTCCTCGACGCCGATGCCGAGGTCACGCAGAGCTGCGATCATCAGGTCGGCGTCACGGCTGCGGAGTGCACCGGTGATCGTGGACGGGCCATCCGCAAGTGCGGCCAGAATCAGAGCTCGATTGGTGATGGACTTGGATCCGGGCAGCGTCACCACTGCATCGACGGGTGCTTGGGCCCTCGGGGCGCTCCACAGACTCAGACTCACATGGTCCATCTTCTCTCATCGGTGGGGGAATGGTCGAAACCGTGCCACCCTGGGTGTCATGTGCGGAAGGTATGCGACCACAGCGGACCCGGCCACCCTGGCGGTGGAACTCGACGCGCTCGACGAGACCGACCACTCGGCGCCCGTCGAAGCCGATTACAACGTGGCCCCCACGACCGAGGTGTTGACCGTCGTCGAACGCCACGATCGGGAGAACCCCGACAGCGATCCGACCAAGAGGATTCGGCGGATGCGGTGGGGATTGGTGCCGTCGTGGACCAAGGAACTGGGCAAAGGCCCGGTCCTGTTCAACGCCCGCGCCGACTCGCTGGCGGAGAAGCCGGCGTTTCGGACCGCCTTCAAGTTCAAGCGTTGCCTGGTCCCCATGGACGGGTGGTACGAGTGGCAGACCGAGGCCACCGGCGGGAAGAAGGCAGCGAAGATTCCTTACTACATGCACCCCGACGACGGATCACGGCTGTTCATGGCGGGCGTGTGGTCTGCCTGGCGGGACCCGAGTGTCGAGAACGCGAGCCCCGTTCTGAGCTGCTCGATCGTCACGGTCGACTCTCTCGGTCACCTCGAGCAGGTCCACGACCGCATGCCCCTCGCCCTGCCTCGTGACCGCTGGGAGGCGTGGCTCGATCCCGACAACACCGTCGATTCGGCTCTGCTCGAACCGGTACCGGACCTCTTCGAGCGGATCGACGTCGATCGAGTCCGGCCGCTGGTCAACAGTGTCAAGAACAACGGGCACGAGTTGATCGAGCCGGACGTCGACCGTGCCGGCGAGCAGATCAGCCTGCTCTAGCAGTCAGCCGAGAGCCCAGGTGACGGTCACTTCGAACGAGACCTGCTGGGTTCCCGGGGCGAGAACCATGTCGGACATCGAGGCGTCGGGAGCGCGCATGGTCTGACCGCCACTCGTGTCGTGTGCCTCGGTGATGGTCACGACGTTTTCGAGCGACGTCCCGGACAGATCCGCGTACTGCTCGGCACGGTTCTTCGCGTCCTCGAAGGCACGGGTGCGAGCGTCGGCCAGAAGCTGAGAGTCGTCGTCGATGGCGAAGGCGACGTTACCGAGCCGTGCCGCGTTTCCGCCCGCCGCGATGCCGGCGTCCAGGACAGAAGAGGCCTTGTCGAGATCGCGGACGACGATTCGTACCGAGTTGGTCGCCCGGTAGCCGGTCACGTTGCCGCCGACGAACGGTCCGCCGCTGGCGTCGTACTGCGGCTGGACGGACAGATCGCTTGTCTGCACGTCCTCGGGGGCAACCCCGGCGGCGACTATCGCGTCGATCATCTGACGGGCCTTGTCATTCGCCTCCGAGACCGCTCCCGATACTTCCGGGGCAACCACCTCGATGCCGATGTCGGCATTGAGGATGTCCGGCGCCCCGCGGACCTGCCCTGATCCGACTACCGTGACTTCCTTGGCGGCATTGTCCGAACTCCCGCAGGCCGTCAGCGAGACGGTGAGAGCTGCCGTCGCAGCGGTCAGTGCAAGAGTTTTCAGGTGTGGTCGCATGGTGAGACCGTAGCGACCGGATACTCAGCCCGCCGTGATTTGCGCCGTGACCGCGCCACTGAGCTGCGCGAGGTCCGTCGGAGCCAGCTCGATTTCGAGGCCGCGTCGGCCGGCGCTGCAGAGAACGCGGTCCCAGTCGAGCGCCGACGCATCGATCACGGTCGGCAGTTTCTTGCGCTGGCCGAGCGGTGAGATACCGCCGAAGACGTAGCCGCTCGAGCGCTCGGCTTCGGCGCGATCGGCCATGACGGCTTTGCTCGCACCGAGGGCAGCGGCTGCAGCCTTGAGGGAGAGCTTGTCCGGGACCGGCAGAACCGCGACGGCGAGCTTGCCGGTGTCGAGTTTGACGACCAAGGTCTTGAAGATCTGGGCAGCCACGACACCTGTCGACTCTGCCAGTGCAGTGACCGCCTCGTCGCCGAAAGATTCGGCGCGAGGATCGTGGTCGTAGCTGTGGACGCGGTGCGGTGTCTTCGACTTGTCGAGAAGTACGGTCGCAGGGGTCGCTGTTCCGGCCATGAGGAACACCCTATGTGGATCGCCGACAGGTGCATCCGACCAGGCCGGGAACAGAGTCGCTGACTCCCGTGTTGGTACCAGTTGATGAAACTTGTCCCGAGAAGCGAAGGAGCGACCGTGCTGGCTGTGTGTGAGCCACCACCGGCCCGTGGGTCGGATCTTCAGTTGGCGGTAACCTTGATCCCTACGGCTAGTGAAGGGATCAGAGTGCTGGAACACGACCGGCCCAAGGACGAACCGTCAGGGGTAGCT
Source organism: Rhodococcus sp. YL-1 (assembly GCF_001942025.1). Classification (NCBI taxonomy): domain Bacteria; kingdom Bacillati; phylum Actinomycetota; class Actinomycetes; order Mycobacteriales; family Nocardiaceae; genus Rhodococcus; species Rhodococcus sp. YL-1. The sequence goes on from NZ_CP017299.1 coordinate 2,308,283, forward strand.
GAACCTATCGACGGCGCAGTGTCCGAAACGCCCGAAACTGCGGATGAGTTGATTGCCCGGTTCGAGCGCGACGCGCTCCCGCTGCTCGACCAGTTGTACGGCGCTGCCCTGCGCATGACGCGGAATCCGGCTGATGCCGAGGATCTCGTGCAGGAGACGTACGTCAAGGCGTACACCGCTTTCCGTTCGTTCCGTGCCGGTACCAACCTGAAAGCCTGGCTGTACCGGATTCTCACGAACACCTACATCAACTCGTACCGCAAGAAGCAGCGCCAACCCGCGCAGTATCCGACGGACGAGATCACCGACTGGCAGTTGGCCGCCACCGCCGAGCACACTTCGACGGGGCTGCGATCGGCCGAGGTGGAGGCGCTCGACGCGTTGCCTGACGACGACATCAAGGCGGCGCTGCAGTCGCTTCCCGAGGAATTCCGTATGGCCGTGTACTACGCCGATGTCGAAGGATTCCCGTACAAGGAGATCGCGGAGATCATGGGCACACCCATCGGAACGGTGATGTCGCGACTGCACCGTGGTCGCAAGCAATTGCGTGGTCTTTTGGCCGATGTCGCAAAAGACCGGGGATTCAATCGGGACGGCGCGGTCGACACAGCCACAGTCGCAGCCACCGAGACGGAAGGTGTCACACGATGAGTGAGCAGGACGAATTCGAAAGGCTCGACTGCTCGGCAGTCATCGCCGACGTCTGGTTGATGCTCGACGGTGAATGCGACGATTCAAGTCGTGCTCGCCTGCAGCGTCATATCGACGATTGTGGATCGTGCCTCGAGGCCTACGGGATCGAAGAGAAGGTCAAGAGCCTGATCAACCGTAAGTGCGGTGGAGACCACGCGCCGGAAAGCCTGCGTCAGAGGCTCACCGTCGAGTTGCGTCGGACCATCGTCATAACGACTACCGAAACCGACAGCTAGCCCGTCAGCGAAGATCTGAGCGGCAGCAGTCGGAAGGCAGTAACGCCGAGGGGCGGGGAAGCAATGCTTCCCCGCCCCTCGGACGTTTTGTTGCGCTACATGTCAGGCGTTTGGACGCTTGCCATGGTTAGCGGCGTTGCCCTTACGGCTGCGCTTCTTACGACCACGCTTACCCATGATTGGTCTCCCTTCTGTTTCTTTCGCGTCATTGTTTCACGCCGATGCCGGTGTGGTTCCATTGGCAGGTCGATCGAGTGATCCGTCGACGTATTTTCGTGGTCAGAGTGCAGTTCCGACAGAAGTGAGGTTCACGATGGCAGAAGACGTGCGCGCCGAGATGGTTTCGACGGTCTACCAGGTCGTCGTGAGCGAGGGAGACGTCGTTGCGGACGGCGACACCCTGGTCATCCTCGAATCCATGAAGATGGAGATTCCCGTCCTGGCCGAGGTTCCGGGAACGGTGACGACGGTGGGCGTCAAGGTCGGCGACGTGATTCAGCAAGGCGATCTGATCGCCGTGATCTCCTAAGCCGGACGATGTCCACTCTCAGCGACCTCCTCGCCGAACACACCGACCTTCCCGGTGCGGCGGTCGACCATCTCCAGCGCGTCGTGGGGGAGTGGCAACTGCTCGCCGACCTCTCCTTTGCCGACGTTCTCTTGTGGGTGGGCACCGAATCGGAGAAGAACCGATCCGAGGGGACGGTCATCTGCGTAGCGCATTGCCGGCCGACAACGGCATCGACGGCTTTTCCGGAGGACGCGGTCGGAACGGTCGTTTCCGAGTCCGAGCACCCGCAGGTTCTTCGCGCTCTCGTGGAGGGCCGCGTCGTGCGCGGGGAAGACGAGACGTGGCGTGAAGGAATGCCGCCGCGTCGGGAAGCCGTTCCGGTGCGTCTGGACGGGCGAGTCATCGCGGTTCTGAGCCGCGACACCAACTTGTCGCACCAGCGAGCGCAGAGTCCACTCGAGCTCGCGTATCTCGATTGCGCCGAAGACCTGTGTCAGATGATCAGCGACGGAACCTTCCCGATCCGAGAATCGCGCTCCGACACGAACTCGAGCCCACGTGCGGGCGACGGTTTCATCCGCCTCGACACCGAAGGCACAGTCGTCTATGCCAGCCCGAACGCCCTCTCGGCCTATCACCGGATGGGTCTGAGCTCGGATCTGGTGGGCCAAGACCTCGCGGCACTGACCCGTTCGTTGGTCACCGACCCGTTCGAGTCTCAGGAAGCTGCGGGATACATCCGAGATACGTTGGCGGACAAGCCCGGTCGCCGTATGGAGATCGAGGCGCGCGGGGCAACCGTTCTGCTGCGGGCCCTGGTTCTCAAGCCTGGCGGCCGGCATGTCGGTGCTGCGGTCGTCGTCCGCGACGTCACCGAGGTCAAGCGTCGTGATCGCGCTCTGCTGAGCAAGGACGCAACCATCCGCGAGATTCACCATCGAGTGAAGAACAATCTGCAAACCGTCGCGGCGCTTCTGCGTCTACAGGCCAGGCGAACCGGCAACGACGAAGCGCGACAAGCGTTGACAGAGTCGGTGAGACGCGTGACGTCCATCGCCCTCGTTCACGACACCTTGTCGATGTCGGTGGACGAAGAGGTGGATCTCGACGAGGTGATCGACCGGTTGGTTCCCATGCTCTCCGATGTCGCGGGAGTAGGTGTGCCGGTGACGATTCGGCGTGAGGGCAGTTTCGGAGTGTTCTCCGCCGAGCGCGCCACCCCGCTGGTCATGGTGCTGACGGAGTTGGTGCAGAACGCGATCGAGCACGCTTTCGATCCGGGTGTGACCGGCACGGTCACACTCAGTGCCGAGCGTTCTGCACGCTGGTTGGACGTGATCATCCACGACAACGGGCGCGGCCTGCCGGAGAACTTCGACCTCGAGAAATCCGATCGCCTCGGACTCCAGATCGTGCGGACTCTGCTGGGAGCCGAGCTCGGTGGCTCGCTCGGACTGCACCCGGGAAGCGGAGGCGGTACCGACGCGGTTCTGCGTGTGCCGCTCGGTAGACGTTCTGCGCGTTACTGATTCGAGCAGCGTTAGCGATTCGAGCAGACAAAAAGCCCGGCACCATGTGGTGCCGGGCTGTCGTCTTCGACTGTGCAGAGGGGCTGTTCTCCGCCGCGAGTCGAACGTCTCGGTTCTACCTAGACGGAAGTGCGTGCACGGGTACGTGCGTTACGACGCTTGAGTGCGCGACGCTCGTCTTCGCTCATTCCGCCCCAGACGCCTGCATCCTGGCCGGACTCGAGAGCCCACGACAGGCACTCGGCGGTGACGGGGCAGCGGTTGCAGACAACCTTGGCATCAGCGATCTGAGCGAGGGCCGGTCCACTGTTTCCCACAGGGAAGAACAGTTCGGGATCCTCGTCGCGACAGATTGCGTTGTGGCGCCAGTCCATCTTTTTTCGCTCCTTAATTGGGTGTGTATTCACACCATTTGGTACCAATGAGTTTGTGTGTGCGTCATCAATGTTTCCGCACTGTTACTTGTGAATGCTTTCACGAACTCGCGGTATGTCAATAGGTTTGAACGGGTTCGTGGGCCAACTCACTAATTTGTGACACACCTGACGGCCACCTGGGCGTCACCGGCATTTTACCCGATTTCGACCTTTTGGCACCAGAGTTTTTGCAGGTCAAACGTGTTGCCTGACTCACGTCGTAATCGGTGCGAACACTTCCAGTGCATCCGGGACCGAGGTGAATTCGACCTTTTCACGAAGTCCGATGTAGTCGCCGTCCATCTGGAGTCCGATCGGTCGCGACGATTCGATGGTGATTGTCGGGACGTCGTCGGTGCGTAAGAGGACCTTCGATTTCGGTTCCGCGCCGCGTGCGAGTAGTTGCCGCACAACCCGCAGGGACGGCAGAACTTTGGTGCTCGTCATGGCGAAGATGCCGAGTCCACTGTCGAAGGTCGTTCCCGGATTGGTGTGGACGGGACGCTCTTCCAGATATGTCCACGGGCTCGAGTTCGAGACGAATGCGTAGTGGACTCCGGAGACGGGATCCTGATCGGGAAGGTGGACGGTCAGCGCTGGTTCGGCTCGCTTGGCACGGAAGAACGCCGCGATCGCGGTTCGGACATACCGGGCGGGTGTGGCGGCGTCACCGTTCTTACGGCTGGCGTCTACGGCCTCGCACACATCGGCGTCGAGGCCCATTCCGGCGTTGAACGTGAACCAACGGTTGTCGCAGTGTGCGAGCCCGATTCGGCGCCTGGTCCGTTCGGAGAGGAGGTCGACGAGTTGGTTCGTGGCGTCGATCGGGTCGGCGGCAATACCGAGTGAGCGCGCGAAAACGTTTGCCGAGCCTCCCGGGACGACAGCGATCGTCGGGATCGGACCGACCGGAACCGATTTCATCGACGCGGGATGCGGTGACCCGAGCAGTCCGTTGACCACTTCGTTGACCGTTCCGTCGCCGCCGTGGACGATCACCGAGCCGAAGCCGTCTTCGTGGGCTTCGCGCGCCAGTTCGGCGGCATGACCCCGATGTGTGGTGTGCGCCACAGTAAGTCGCACCCGACTCTCGAGGGCGTGTGCCAACAGGTCACGACCGGCAGCGGTGGTGGAGGTGGCATTGGGGTTGACGATCAGCAGTGCGCGCACGGGGCATGAGCCTATCCGGTGTCGTGTTCTAGGCTGGCCTCGTGCCGAATACCGCCAGTCCGAACGCCCTGCCCAAGACAGTCACATGGGCAGGTGCCCTCGTGACGCTTCAAGGGCTGGTTGCCGCCGGGTTCGCGATCGTCGCAGTGATTCGCGGTGCAACCGGCCACGATCAGAGCGTCACCAACGGATACGGATTTGCCGCGTGGGTCGCGATCCTCGGCGGCGCGGTGTTGGCTGCCGGTATCGCTTTGCTGACGGGCCGCCGGTGGGGCCGGGCAATCGCCGTCGTCGCGCAGTTGCTGCTCCTGCCGGTCGCCTGGTCGCTCCTGACCGATTCGCATCAGGTGCCGCTCGGCATCGTTCTGGGTGTCGTCGTTCTCGGCGCTCTGGGCTGCCTGTTCTCGGCTCCGACGTCTCGATGGATGGCAGCGGAGTACGGAGCGTACGCAGACGAGGTGTCGCCGGAAGAGGGGCGCCCGGACGAGACCGAAGAGCCGCGGGACAAGTAGGACGGAACGCCTACGCTGCTTCAGACCTACTCAGCTTCCGCTCTACTCAGCTTCGGCGGCGAGAGCTCCGAGGTGAGTACCGGTCAGGCGATACGTGGTCCACTCCGTCTTCGCGTCGGCACCGAGTGACTCGTAGAACTTGATCGAGGGGGTGTTCCAGTTGAGCACCGACCAGGACAGCCGGGTGTAGTCGTTGTCGGTGCACTCCTTGGCGAGCGCGGCCAGAAGAGCCTTCCCGTGGCCTGATCCGCGCTGACTGGGCTTGACGTACAGGTCTTCGAGGTAGATGCCGTGAGCGCCGTCCCACGTCGAGAAATTGCGAAACCACAATGCCATGCCGACGACGTCGTCGGCCGAATTCACAGCGACGTGCGCGAAGGCCGTCGCGGCCGGCCCGAACAACGCCTCGCCGATCTGTTCCGCCTTCACGGTGCACTCGTCGAGGGCCTTCTGGTAGTCGGCCAACTCGTAGATCATGTCGGTGATCGGCTGGACGTCTGCGGGCGTGGCGCGTCGGATCATAGGGAGAATCTTAGGCCTCAAGCCTCGACGAGCGGCGGCACGTTGTGATGGACGAGGTGGGTGGCGCCGTGCTCGTAACCGAGAACCGAGTAAGCGCCGGGGGACAAGGCGAAACGCTTTCCTTCCGTCACCGGGAGCTCGAGCCAGCGGGCGATGAGTGCGCGTGAGAAGTGGCCGTGCCCGATCAGGATCACGTCGCGTTCGGGTAGTTGCGAACGCACCATCGACAGCACCATGTCGGTCCGGGCGTGGATCTGATCGGCCTGCTCGCCGCCGGGGCACGGGTGCGTCCAGACGGTCCAATCGGGCACCGTTGCGCGGATCTCGGGCGTCGTGAGGCCTTCGTAATCGCCGTAGTCCCATTCGGACAGTGCATCCCAGGTTCGCTCTTCCGGCAGGCCGGCGAGATCACCCGTCAACTGTGCGCGCAGCCGCGGACTCGTCAGAATCATGGGGTTCCGGAGGTCGAGGGTTCGCAAGCGATTTCCGGTCGCGGTTGCCTGCATCTCGCCGAGCGGAGTCAGCGGAACCTCGGTCCGGCCCGTGTGTTTCCCGGTGCGTGCCCACTCGGTTTCACCGTGGCGCATGAGTACGACGCGAGCACCGAGGGGGATCGACGAGGGGGCGGACTGGGAGGTCATGTCGACCATCATTGCAGGCTGCCTCGCGTGTGTAGCTCGCCTCCTGGCGCGAAGTGCGCAAGGATCTACGTGTGACGACGGTTCTCGCAGTGGCGAATCAAAAGGGCGGCGTGGCTAAAACCACTACCGTCGCTTCTCTCGGTGCGGCTTTGTCCGCGCTCGGACAACGAGTCTTGGTGGTGGATCTCGACCCGCAGGGCTGCCTGACGTTCTCGCTCGGACACAACCCGGATCGCCTCGAGCGTTCGGTCAACGAGGTCCTGGCGGGTGATCTCGACGCGGTCGACGCCGTGCTGAAGACGAACGACGGTATGGATCTCCTGCCGGCCACGATCGATCTCGCGGGCGCCGAAGCGCTGCTCCTGATGCGACCCGGTCGAGAGTTCGCGCTCAAGCGGGCGCTGTCTCCGCTCCTGGGCTCTTACGACGTCATCATCATCGACTGCCCACCGTCGTTGGGTGTGCTCACACTCAACGGATTGACTGCGGCGCAGTCGGTTCTGGTTCCACTGCAATGCGAAACCCTCGCACACCGCGGCGTCGGACAGCTGCTGCGTACGGTTCGTGAAGTCCAAGCCATCACCAACCCGGATCTTGTTCTGCTCGGCGCACTTCCGACTCTGTACGACGCTCGAACCACGCACAGTCGCGACGTGCTCGCCGACGTCAGCGACCGCTACTCCCTGGCCGTTCTGGCGCCTCCGATCCCACGCACCGTCAAGTTCGCCGAGGCGTCCGCGTCGGGTGCGACGGTCCTCGCCGGACGAAAGAACAAGGGTGCGGATGCCTATCGTGAACTCGCGGACAATCTCGTAAAGCATTGGGCTGGAAACGAAGTCGTGACTTTCGCGCCGGAGCTGGCGATCTGAGGAAGGTGAGCTTCTAGCGCAGCGCGAACAAGGTATCGCCGCGCTGTTCCAGAATCGTCTCGCCCGCACTGGCGAGCACGATCGGTGTCGCCGTCTCGCCGCGGTCGACTGCGATCATGCGCTGCACCGCTCCGTCCGACGGACTGACGGCTGCAATGCCGCCCGGAACGGGGATGAGCATCTGACCGGCAACCATGCTTCCGGGTCCGGACGTTCCGTTGACGATCCACGTCGGAGCCAGATCGCTCAGGCGCAGGTTGACGGTCTGCGAGCCGGTCCACCACGTGATCGAAGCCTTGTCGGCGTGGGTGCGGGCGCCTTCGGTCACCGTTCCCTCGATCGGATAGTCGACGATCGGATTGCCGGATCCGTCGAAAATAGTGATGCGAGAAACGGTTCCGTTGGCGGCAGGGAGGTAGACGGCCGTCTTTTCGCCGGCCACGGCAAGCAGGCGGGCGCCCTCGGAGTCGAGGAGAATCGCGGATCCGTACTCTTCGGGTTCCTGGGCGTCCTTCGGTGCGGGATTCATCACCGTCAACCTGTTGGAGGCTTCACCGGGGCAGCGCTCGAGTACCGAGACTCGGTTGGCGCTCGACGCAGCGTCGAGCAGCGTGCATCCGGTGCGAGGTTGCTTGTTGGGGTTCACCTTCGCGTCGACCCGGCCGTACTCGAGGGTTCGGACGAGGTCCGAGCGCCACAGCTCCATTCGCTCACTGCCGCGCGAAATCAGGTAGGTGCCGTCCGCTGAAAGGCTGACCGCGGAATCGGCGTCGCTGTTGCGCTGGTCCTTTCGGGCGCCGGTGTCGGCGACCAGTGACGTGACCTGAGAGCAACCGCGATCATCCTGATAGACGCTGACGACGCGATCCCACGAACCGATCGCGCCGCACAGCGGAATGTTGCGCGCGTATCGCCACACTTCTTCGCCCGTTGCCGGATCGCGGCCGATCACCTCGGAGCCGTCGGCGGTGACGACGGCATTTCCGACGGTGATCGGTGCCGTCGAGTCGGCACTCGGAGATTCCCACGTCTGTTTCAGGATGTCGGGTAACAACACCGACGTCGACAGAGGTGGGAGTGGAGATTCAGCGGTGACCGAGGTGGTTCCGCGCGCATCACTGCGCAACCACACAACGGTCACCGCCACGATTACGGCCAGCGCGATTGCCAGCGCACCGATCACATCTGAGCGAGTACGCCTTTCGGGAGCCAGCACATCGGCAGCTTACTCTGCGGCGCCTGCCGTCGCGGAAGCCGCGGGGCGACGACGCCGACGGCGACGCGGCTTGGCCGCTCCGTCTTCGTCCGAGTTCTCGGCAGCGGTTGCCGCGGGTGCCGAAGGGGGAGCTGTGGTGGCGCCGGCGGTGGTGGACGTCGGGGCGTCGGTCGAAGCGCCGGCGCGGGTGCGGCGACGGGTCCGGTTGCGGCGGGGAGCGGCCTTCTCTTCGTTGCCGTCCGAGTCGGTCGACTTCGGCGCGTCTGCTTTGTCCGTTGCTGCCTTGTCCGTTGCTGCCTTCTCAGGTGCGGCCTTGGCCTTGCGAACAGTGCCCTTGGCATCGGCCGGAATGGACAACTCTTCGTAGAGGTGCGGCGAGCTGGAGTAGGTCTCGACCGGGTCGGGGATTCCGAGGCTCAGTGCCTTGTCGATGAGCTGCCAGCGAGGGATGTCGTCCCAGTCGACCAGCGTGACGGCGATGCCGGTGCGTCCGGCGCGGCCGGTACGACCGATGCGGTGGACGTAGGTCTTCTCGTCCTCGGGGCACTGGTAGTTGATGACGTGGGTGACGTCGTCGATGTCGATACCGCGGGCAGCGACGTCGGTGGCGACCAGAACGTCGACCTTGCCGTTACGGAAGCCCTTCAGCGCCTTTTCACGGGCGATCTGTCCGAGGTCACCGTGGACGGCACCGACGGAGAAGCCGCGTTCCGCGAGATCGTCGGCCACCTTCTGGGCTGTGCGCTTGGTGCGGGTGAAGATCATCGTCGCGCCGCGGCCTTCGGCCTGCAGGACGCGGGCGACCATCTCGGCCTTGTCGAGCGCGTGTGCACGGTAGATGTGCTGGCTGGTGCGATCGTGCACCGCGGAGGATTCGGCCTCTTCGGCGCGGATGTGCGTCGGCTGCGTCAGGAAGGTACGAGCCAGGGTGATGATCGGGCCGGGCATCGTCGCGGAGAAGAGCATCGTCTGACGCTTGTCGGGGACCATGCCCATGAGGCGTTCGATGTCGGGGAGGAATCCCAGGTCGAGCATTTCGTCGGCCTCGTCGAGGACGAGAACGCCCACCTTGCCCAGGATCAGGTGCGACTGGTTGGCGAGGTCGAGCAGGCGACCCGGGGTGCCGACGACAACGTCGACGCCCTTCTGGAGTGCCGAGATCTGCGCCTCGTACGGACGGCCGCCGTAGATGGGCAGAACCTGGAGACCGCGGTCGCCGACCCGGAGGTACTTGCTGGCGTTCTCGAGGTCGCGGGCAACCTGGATGCACAGCTCGCGGGTGGGAACGATGATCAGAGCGCGGGGCGTGCCGTCGAGAACAGCTGTGCCGTTCTCGGCGGTGACGATGCGATGCAGGAGCGGGACGCCGAAACCGAAGGTCTTGCCCATTCCGGTGCGGGCCTGACCGATGAGGTCGTCACCGGCGAGAGCCAACGGAAGGGTGAGTTCCTGGATGGCGAAGGTGCGCTCGATGCCGATCTCGTTCAGTGCGCGGACGATTTCGTCGCGGACACCGAGTTCGGCGAAGCTCGGGGGTACATGGGTGTCGTCGAGCTGGACGGAAACGGTGTTCTCGGTTGCTTCGTCTTCGTGGTCGACAGTGATCTTGCTCAGGGGACTAGCCTTTCCTCGTGGCGGTACGCACGCACAAGGTAAGGGGCCAGGCCGTAAGTCGGCCGATGTCGATGCCCTCTTTTTCTTCGGTCATGCCTACGCCTCAGCACTGAATTCCACTCGGACGAATTCGAACCGTCCGGAGATCTCGGCGAAGCGGGCGACAACCGTCGATGCAGGTGCGCGCACATTATCGGTGGGGTTCGTGTGAATACAGCCGTCCCGGCTAACCAATTGGCCCGGGGGAACTGGCGAACTCCCAAGACCATTGTAGCTGCACGTTGTCCGTCCCTCGCGATGACATGTCGAAGATCACCGAATCGGACATGCGGTCCTTGCCGGTCGCGTCGGCCGTCGAAGCACTACAGTTCGTAGTCATGGGCGCACACGATCTTGATGCTTCGACGGACGCTGGAACCGGAGGCCGAGTCGCTTCCGATCACCCTGGCGTGATCGATTTGTTTGCCGTTCTCGCGTATGGCGAGATTTCGGCGTTCTACCGTTTGGCGGAGGACGCACAAATGGCACCGGACCTGCGAGGCAAGGTGGCGTTCGCCAGCATGGCCGCCGCCGAGATGGACCACTTCGAGACTCTGGAAACGGCGTTGACGGAACGTGGCCACGAGATCTTCGCCGTCATGGACCCGTTCGTTCGAGCTCTCGACAACTACCACGCGTCGACGACACCGTCGACGTGGCTGGAATCGCTCGTGAAGGCGTACGTCGGCGACGGAATCGCTGCCGACTTCTATCGCGAGATCGGGCACTCCCTCCCGGCGGATGTCGCGGAAATCGTCGAGGACGTGCTGTCCCAGACGGGCCACTCGGAGTTCGTGGTGCTCGAGGTGAAGGCAGCAGTGGAGGCCAGTACTCGCGCCAAGGACCGGTTGATGCTGTGGGGACGCCGTCTTCTGGGCGAAGCAATCACGCAGGCACAGTTCGTGCTGGCGCAGCGTGAAGATCTCACCGATCTGGTGATCTCCGCCTCCGGCGACCTCAACGGAGTTGTCGCGTTGTTCGACGGCATGCAGGCAAAGCATGCCGAGCGGATGGCGATTCTCGGACTCGTCTAGGTGCCTGTTCGCTCTGGGCACAGCGTGCAGAGGAGCGTGGGCGGTCGTTGCTGCATTAGCCTTGCGTCGACAACGGATGTAATTCACGAACAGTTCGGAGGTTGACCGTGGAGGTCAAGATCGGTGTAATCGACAGCCCGCGTGAGCTCATCGTCAACAGCGAACAGACCCCTGACGAGGTCGAGACACTGGTCGCGGCTGTCCTCGGTGGCCGCGAGCCGGTTCTGGCTCTCGTCGACGACAAGGGCCGCAAGTTCCTGGTGCAGGCTTCTCGTGTGGCGTACGTGGAGATCGGTCCGTCCGATATCCGCAAGGTCGGATTCGCGCCTACCGTCTGACGCGTAGCTGTAACAGCAGAATGGGCGGGCAGTCGTGAGACTGCCCGCCCATTCTCGTTCGGGTTCCGGTTACTTCGTTTCGGCTTGCAGCGGCACGTGTGAGAGACCGCCCCACGCGAGGGTCACGGTGATTTCCACGGCTTCTTCCTTCGGGATCGGCCGCGCGGCCTCGAGCCAGTACCGCGCAGTGAACTGGCTGGCACCGACAAGACCGACCGCAAGGATGCGCGCGCGGTACGGATCGAGTCCGGAATCCTGACTCACCAGGTCGAACACGGCGTCGACGCAGGCTTCGGTGGCTTGTTCGACGCGTGTCTGGACCTGAGGTTCGCCCATGATGTCGGACTCGAACACCAGGCGGAAGCCCTGGGAGTCGTTGTCGACGAAGTCGAAGAACGCCTGGACCGCGGCGCGGACACGCTGTTTGTTGTCCGTCGTCGATCGCAGGGCCTGGCGTACACCCGAGATGAGGCTGTCGACGTAACTCTGCAGGACTGCGACGTACAGTTCGAGTTTGCCTGGGAAATGTTGGTACAGAACTGGCTTGCTGACACCGGCACATTCGGCGATCTCGTCCATGCCGGCCGAGTGGTACCCGTTCGCAACGAATACCTCACTTGCAGCTGCGAGGAGCTGGAGGCGGCGCGCATCGCGGGGGAGGCGGGTGCTGCGACGTGTTCCGGCAGGCTTGCCAGCCGTTGTACCGCGATCGGAGTCAGTCCGATCCGCGAGTTCTGTCATGTCGCTTCCAATCTGAGCAAAAGTAATTCGGTCGGCGCGCGGATCCGCGAGTCGCGTGTGCGTACCCGCCAGTATCCTCCGTCACACCGGTCGTAGCCGAATGAACGATACCGTGTGTCGCCCGGGCGAGTCGCGCGTGCCTCGGTGAGCGAGACCAGCGGTCTTTCTCGTTACAGGACGGGCTGCCATGACACGCCAGGACCAGCAAGTTTCGGTCAGCCCGGGCGAGCGACTTGCCGTGTGTGAGATTCTGGACGACGTGACTGACCCAGGGGGACCGCGCATGCGTGGACGAACTACGCAGAACCCTGAACGTGAGGAACGTCGAATGCGTAGCGGAACTGGAGCGCCTCGCGACGAACGTCGGCCGGAGGTGCCGGATGATCGTGCCTACGGCGAACGCGACTATCGCGGCATTTCCTCCCATCAGCCTTTGCGCGCCCAATGGGATCCGACCAAACGAGAAGTGGGCCGAACCCCGCGTAATCCGCGACCGGACCGGGCAGCGCGAAAGCAGAGCAAGCTCGGGCGCTTCGTCTCGACCTACGGTTGGCGGGCCTACGCGATTCCGGTTCTCGTGGTGCTCACCATTCTTGTGATCGTCGATGCGGTACGGCCGGACGCCACAGACTCCGCGAGCAAGACGTCGGCCACCGCCGACCTCGCGCACAGCACCGACGGAACCGACGTCATCGGTGCCCCACCGGCCGGAGACGGAACTTTTGCCTCGTCGATACCGTCCGGTGCCCTTCCCGACGGTGGTCCGTTCACCGTCGCGGGGGGTGGAACGTGGCACGTCGTACCAGGTACGACGGGCAAGGTCGGACAGGGAACCGAACGCGAGTTCACGTACACGGTCGAGATCGAGGACGGCGTCGACACGACCGGCTTCGGCGGAGACGAATCGTACGGACGCATGGTCGACCAGACACTGGCCAATCCGAAGAGTTGGACCAACGATCCCAAGGTCGCGTTCCGGCGCGTCGACGCCGGCGAGCCGGACTTCCGGATCTCCTTGACCTCACAGATGACGATCCGCGAAGGCTGTGGATACGAAATCGAACTCGAAGGATCCTGCTACAACCCGAGCATGGACCGAGTCCTGCTCAACGAACCGCGATGGGTGCGAGGCGCCATTTCGTTCCAGGGCGACATCGGCTCGTATCGGCAGTATCAGATCAATCACGAGGTCGGCCATGCCATCGGATACGCCGCTCATCAGCCGTGCGAGACCGAAGGCGGACTCGCACCGATCATGATGCAGCAGACCTTCGGAACCGCGAACAACGACATCGCTAGGCTTGATCCCGAGGGCGTCGTTCCGATGAACGGACTCACGTGCCGCTTCAATCCGTGGCCGTACCCCCGAGCGTGACCGGATCGAGAATCCCTGATCTCGTCTTGAACTAGGAGTGTTTCGCGGTGTCTGCAACACCCGTCGTATTGCCACCACTGGTGGAGCCGGCAGCCGAGTTGAGCCGGGAGGAAGTTGCCCGATACAGCCGGCACCTGATCATCCCGAACGTAGGCATGACCGGTCAGAAGCGGCTCAAGAATGCACGAGTCCTGTTCATCGGCGCCGGTGGATTGGGTTCACCGGCACTGCTCTACCTCGCGGCCGCAGGAGTGGGCACCATCGGGATCGTCGAGTTCGACGAGGTCGACATGTCGAACCTGCAGCGTCAGGTGATTCACGGACGCTCCGACGTCGGACGCCCGAAGGCGCTCAGTGCGAAGGAGTCGATTCTCGAAATCAACGAGCACGTCGACGTCCGGTTGCACGAGTTCCGCCTGGACAACTCCAACGCGGTCGAACTGTTCTCCGAGTACGACCTGATCCTGGACGGTACGGACAACTTCGCGACGCGGTACCTCGTCAACGATGCTGCCGTCATCGCGGGAAAGCCGTACGTGTGGGGCTCGATCTACCGCTTCGAAGGGCAGGTCTCGGTCTTCTGGGAAGACGCCCCGGACGGCGCGGGACTGAACTATCGCGATCTTTACCCGGAGGCGCCGCCGCCAGGCATGGTTCCCTCGTGCGCCGAGGGTGGTGTGCTCGGAGTCCTGCCCGCGACCGTCGGTTCGATCATGGCGACCGAGGCGGTCAAGCTCATCACGGGGATCGGCGAACCGCTTCTCGGACGCCTGATGATCTACGACGCACTTGCGATGACGTTCCGGACGATCCGCCTTCAGCGTGATCCGACCCGCGTGCCGGTCACCGCCTTGATCGACTACGACGCGTTCTGCGGTGTCGTGTCCGAAGAGGCGAGTGCCGCTGCTGTCGGTTCGACGATCACGGCGCCCGAACTGGAGGCCATGATCGGTGAGGGACGGTCGATCGAGCTGGTCGACGTACGAGAACCGGTTGAATGGGACATCATGCATCTGCCGGGGGCCGTGCTGATCCCGAAGGACCGCATCCTGTCCGGTGAAGCTCTGGCGACGTTGCCGCAGAACAAGCAGATAGTGCTGTACTGCAAAACCGGCATTCGTTCCGCCGAGGCATTGGCATTTCTCAAGAACGCCGGTTTCTCCGACGCGGTCCACGTTCAAGGCGGCGCGATCGCCTGGGCGAACCAGGTGGATGCGAGTCTGCCGGTCTACTAGGCGCGCCTCGCGGGAGGCGGCGCCGCGCACCGGTAGCGTTGGGGTGTGAGCACAGGCCAACCTCCCCAGCACGTGTGCTCCACCTTCGGCCTCCGTGAAGTCGATCCCATCCCACTCGGTGCGGATTGGGACGGCGGGTGGCTGTGTGGAGACGTCGTCCTTTCAGCAGTCGCGGATCATGCCCGCGCAGCGTGGTCGGCGAAGGTGCGAGAGAACCTCGAAGTCGACGGCGTTCGGCTGGCTCGACCGGTGCGTTCGACCGACGGTCGTTACGTCGTCTCGGGCTGGCGTGCCGACACCTTCATCGTCGGATCGCCGGAACCACGTCACGACGAAGTGGTCTCGATGTCCTGCCGACTGCATGCGGCGACGGCCTCGCTCGAGCGCCCGCGCTTCCTTGCGCAACCGCCCGTGCCGCCGTGGGCCGAGGTCGACGTATTCGTCGCCGCTGATCGCGCGGCATGGGAAACGGTTCCGCTGAGGATCGCGAAGGGCGTCGAGCAACTCGAGACGCCCACTCCTGACGGTCGCAAGAGTCTGGAACTGATCGCCGGGCTCGCTACTTTGCGTAAGCCGGTGCAGAGCCCGGACCAGCTCGTGCACGGCGATCTGTTCGGGACAGTGCTGTTCTCGGGCAGTATGGCGCCCGGAATCACCGACATCACGCCGTATTGGCGGCCGGCTGCGTGGGCCGCCGCCGTCGCTGTGGTCGACGCGATCTCGTGGGGCGGTGCCGACGAGGCACTGGTCGGCCGGTGGGAAGATCTCCCCGAGTGGCCGCAGATGCTTCTACGTGCGGTGATGTTCCGCTTGGCGGTTCATGTTCTGCATCCTCGCTCGACGGCGGACGCGTTCCCGGGGTTGGCCCGTACGTCCGACATCGTGCGCTTGCTGCTCTAGATCGGGGCGCCGGTACCGAAGTCCGAGACCAGGCCCTCGAACAACTCGCGTGCGGCGTTCGAGGCGGCCACGGTGTTCCCGTCGACGACAGCGTTGACGAGGTTCGCGTGCTGCGCGTGGAATCCCTCGCCGGTCGCGTCGATGTGTTGTTGGATCGTGGTCTCGATGACCGGGAGCAGGGAGTCGTAGAACTCCAGGTAGACCTCGTTGTGGCTGGCCGCGACGATTGCTCGGTGCAGGGCGACGTCCGCGGTGGTGGCGGCGTCGACGTCCTGACCCTCCCATGACGCGGTGCGAAGCTCGAGTAGCCGCGTCAGTTCGGCGATGTCGTCTTCGGTTCGCCGTGCGGCGGCGAGGGTGGCTGCAGTGATGTCGAGTGCGCGCCGAAGTTCGAGTACATCCCGCTGGTGGGCACCGGCAAAGTAGTTGCCGAGAGTGCCACCGAGGTCGGAGACAGCAACGACGTAGGTGCCCGATCCCTGACGACGTTCCAGCATTCCGGCGTGTACGAGCGCCTGGACCGCCTCGCGCACGGTATTGCGACCGGTCCCGGTCAGCTCCGACAGTTCCGGTTCGGTGGGGATTTTGGAACCGATCGGCCAGGTTCCGCTCCGGATCTCGTTGCGGAGTTGTTCGGTGACCTGCGAGATGAGACTTGCGCGTCGAACGGGTTGCACGTGGTTGTTTCCTCGGGTCCGGGTAAGTGGTGTGAATGTGACGTTAGATTACCGCGCTTGTGCGAGTTCGTCCGGTCATCCTATGATTTCCCGGTGACTGCTCAACTGGAGAGAACCGAAACCCGCTCGTTGGTACAAGGCCGTGTGCTCGTCTTCGCTGCGATTGCGATGTCTGCGCTAGTACTTCGACTTGCGGTGACCTCGTTCTCGCCCTTGGCGGCCGAGATTCGCGACGAGATCGGCTTCTCCGCCTCGATCGTCGGTGTCTTCGGCATGGTTCCGACCGCAATGTTCGCCGTCTTCGGTCTCATCACTCCCGCCATCGCGAAACGTATCGGGCTCGAGCGAACGGCCCTCGTTGCGATGCTCATGGCCGGCGTCGGAATGTTGTTGCGCGCCATGATGTCTCAGACATGGTCGTTGCTGGCCCTCTCGGCTCTGGCACTGGCAGGCATGGGAATCGGCAATGTCGTGATCCCGCCGTTGGTCAAGCGGTACTTCTCGGATCGCCTCGCCACCATGAGTTCGGTCTACATCGTGGCCGTGCAGATCGGCACCATCGTTCCGGCGTTTGTCGCAGTCCCGGTCGCCGACGCCTTCGGGTGGCGGTTCTCGATCGGCTGGTGGTCCGCCTTCGGCTTCGCCGCAGCCGTGCCGTGGTTGATCACCCTCGCTCGCTCGCGCAAGGCTCGCGCGAACGAAGCCAGGTCCGTCGAGAATGCATCGGATTCGGTTGCGGCAGTGGCAGAACAGCCACGCGGTCAGGTCTGGCGTTCTCCCGTGGCCTGGGGGATGGCCGGCATGTTCGGCATGACCTCACTGATCACGTATGCGATGTTCACGTGGATTCCGTCGATCCTTCGTGACGCCGGAGCCAGTGATGCCTTCGGCGGAACGATGGTCGGAATGTTCTCGGTGATCGGGCTCGTCGCAGCGTTCGGTGCACCGACGCTGTGCGCCCGCATGGCCAATCCCTTCCCTGTCGTGATCGCGTGTGCCGTCTGCTACCTGGTCGGCATGGGCGGGCTGTACTTTGCCCCGATGGCGGCGCCGGTCGTGTGGGTTGTCGTCCTGGGCCTCGGTCCGAGCACGTTCCCGATGTCGCTCACACTGATCAACCTGCGTACTCGTTCGCACATCGGTTCCTCGGCACTGTCCGGCTTCACCCAGGGGATCGGCTACTCCGTTGCCTGCCTCGGTCCGCTCCTGTTCGGCGTTTTTCACGACGTGTCCGGTGGATACGCTGCGCCGTTCGGCCTGCTCGTCGTCGCGGTGATCGTGGTGCTCATGGGCGCCTACCAGGCATGCAAGCCTCGGATGCTCGAGGATTCCTGGCACGCACCTGCGAAAAACTAGCTCACACCCGGTCTTGTTACCGGGTGAGGATCAATTGACTTCGCGGTCATCGCACGCAGCACCGGCGCAATAACCGTTTTCTACCTTTGGGTCTCCAACATATTCAGGAGGCCCTGGTGAGTCATTACATCGAGCATTGGGATGCAGAGGACGTCGACGCCTGGGAATCCGGCGGCAAGGACATCGCGAAGCGGAACCTGATCTGGTCAGTGGTAGCCGAACACGTCGGCTTCTCGATCTGGTCGATCTGGTCCGTGATGGTGTTGTTCATGCCGACGGATATCTACGGCATCGACGCGGCCGGAAAGTTCTTCCTCGTCGCAGTGCCCACACTTGTCGGGTCGGTCCTCCGTATTCCCTACACGGTTGCCACCGCACGGTTCGGCGGTCGTAACTGGACCGTCATGAGTGCGCTGTTCCTCTTCGTGCCAACACTTCTCACGCTCTACCTGATGATGAACCCGGGTGCGTCGTACACCACGTTCATGTTGGTAGCGGCCACTGCAGGTATCGGCGGCGGCAACTTCGCGTCGTCGATGACCAACATCAATGCCTTCTACCCGCAACGCCTCAAGGGGTGGGCGCTCGGTCTCAATGCCGGCGGCGGCAACATCGGTGTGCCGATGATTCAGCTGATCGGTCTGCTGGTGATCGCCACCGTCGGTAACCGCGCTCCGTGGATCGTCTGCGCCGTCTATCTCGTGTTCATTGCGGCCGCCGCCGTCGGTGCCGCGCTGTTCATGGACAACCTGGGCAACCAGAAGTCGGACCTGCGCTCCATGGCCAAGGCACTCAGGTTCTCCGAGTCGTGGGTGATCAGCTTCCTGTACATCGGTACGTTCGGTTCCTTCATCGGATTCAGCTTCGCCTTCGGTCAGGTTCTGCAGATCAACTTCCTCGCCGGCGGTGCCACTCCGGCCGCGGCCGCGCTGCATGCAGCACAGATCGCCTTCATCGGCCCTCTCCTCGGTTCGATCGCTCGCCCCCTCGGCGGCAAACTGGCCGACCGGATCGGCGGCGGCAAGATCACCATGTGGACGTTTGTCGCCATGGCATTCGCGGCATCGATACTCGTGACGGCCGGAACGATGGACGACAACACCGCCGGCGTCGCCAGCGCCGGAATCATGGTGACATTCGTTCTCGGATTCATCGCTCTGTTCCTGCTCTCCGGCATCGGAAACGGATCCGTTTACAAGATGATCCCGGCGATCTTCGAGGCGAAGGCTCAGAGCTTCGACCACATGGATCGAAGCGAGAAGGCGACGTGGTCGCGCAGTATCTCCGGCGCTCTCATCGGATTTGCCGGTGCGGTAGGCGGTTTGGGCGGCGTCGGCATCAACCTGGTGCTGCGCGCGTCGTACAGCAGCCCCGCGAAGTCGGCGACCATGGCCTTCTGGGTGTTCCTGGCCTTCTACATCGCCTGCATCGCAGTCACCTGGTTCGTCTTCCTGCGCAAGCCGTCGACGCTGACCACAGACGTCGACGAGGCGAAGGTCGCAGTCACGGCGTGAGCGGTCCGCAGAATCTCAGAACTATCTCGTACCTCAGGAAGTAGGCGTCATGAGCAAGTCGGTTGTTGTCATCGGACACGGAATGGTCGGACACCGATTCGTCGAGGCACTGCGTTCGCGCGACGAAGCGAACAACTGGTCGGTGACCGTACTCTGCGACGAGCAGTACGCAGCGTACGACCGAGTCGGGCTGTCCTCGTACGTCGGAGCGTGGGACCCCAAGGAATTGGCACTGGCCGGCAACGATTACGTCGGTGACGGCCTGGTCGATCTCCGAGTGGGGGAAGGCGCGCTCTCGATCGACAAAGATGCACGCACGGTCACGACGACAACCGGCGAGACGATCTCCTACGACGCTCTGGTGATGGCGACCGGTTCGTATCCGTTCGTGCCTCCCGTACCGGGGCACGACGGCGACGGAAGTTTTGTCTACCGCACCCTCGACGACCTCGACGGTATCCGGGCCGCCGCTGAGAAGGCTGGTCCTGGCGCTGTCGGCGTCGTGGTGGGCGGAGGTTTGCTTGGACTCGAGGCCGCAAATGCTCTCTCGCTCATGGGGATGACGGCACACGTCGTCGAACACAATGCGCGATTGATGCCGATGCAGGTCGACGAGGGTGGCGGCGCACTGCTCGCTCGCCTCGTCACCGAACTCGGGCTCACTGTCCACACCGGTGTCGGGACGGCGGGAATTTCGCAGGCCGACAACGGAATCGTGGTCGAACTCTCCGACGGCTCCACCATCGACGCCGCGCTGCTCGTCTTCTCCGCCGGAGTACGTCCGCGTGATCAGCTGGCCCGCGACGCCGGGATCGCAGTGGGGGAGCGCGGTGGCATCCTGACCGACCTCGGCTGCGTGACTTCGGACGAGAACGTCTACGCAGTCGGCGAATGTGCTGCGGTGGAAGGCCGTTGCTACGGTCTGGTCGCTCCCGGTTACACGACGGCCGAGATCGTGGCCGATCGTCTGCTCGGCGGCGCCGCGGATTTCCCGGGCGCGGACATGTCCACCAAGCTCAAGCTCATGGGCGTCGACGTCGCCAGTTTCGGTGACGCGATGGCGACCTCACCGGGCGCCCTCGAAGTCGTCCTCAGCGACGCGTCCAAGGGGACGTACGCAAAGCTCGTGGTCTCCGACGACGCGAAGACCCTGCTCGGCGGCATTCTTGTCGGTGACGCATCGGCCTACGCGTCGCTGCGCCCGCTGGTCGGTCGCGAACTACCCGGTGACCCGGCGACATTGATCTCGCCTGCGGGGGAGAAGCCGGGTGCAGGCTCGCTGCCCGACGACGCCGAGGTGTGCTCGTGCAACGCCGTGACGAAGGGAGCCATCTGCGGTGCAATCGCAGCCGGCGCATGCGACATCGCTTCTGTGAAGGCGTGCACCAGCGCCGGAACCACTTGTGGCGGTTGCCTTCCCACCGTGAAGCAGCTGCTGGCCGATTCCGGCGTCGTGATGTCGAAGGCACTGTGCGAACATTTCGCGCAGTCGCGGGCCGAGTTGTTCCAGATCGTCCAGTCGACGCAGACCAGAACTTTCTCGGCGCTGATCGCCAAGTACGGCAAGGGCGCCGGTTGCGACATCTGCAAGCCCGTAGTCGCTTCGATTCTGGCCTCGACGGACTCCGATCACATCCTGCACCGCCAGCAGGCGTCGTTGCAGGACACCAACGATCACTTCCTCGCGAACATCCAGAAGAACGGTACGTACTCCGTGGTACCTCGGATGCCGGGCGGCGAGGTCACGGGTGAGCAACTCATCGTCATCGGAGAAGTCGCGCGAGACTTCGGCTTGTACACGAAGGTGACCGGCGGTCAGCGCATCGACTTGTTCGGTGCCCGCGTCGAACAGTTGCCCGCGATCTGGAAGCGCCTCGTCGACGCCGGGATGGAATCGGGTCAGGCGTACGGCAAGTCCCTCCGGACGGTCAAGAGTTGCGTCGGTTCGAGTTGGTGCCGCTACGGTGTCCAGGATTCGGTGGGTATGGCCGTCGACCTCGAGAATCGCTACCGCGGTCTGCGTTCGCCGCACAAGATCAAGTTCGGCGTCTCGGGTTGCGCCCGTGAATGTGCCGAAGCGCGAGGCAAGGACGTCGGCGTCATCGCGACGGAGAACGGTTGGAATCTGTATGTGGGCGGTAACGGCGGACAGTCGCCCAAACACGCTCAGTTGCTTGCCGGAGGCCTCGACGACGCGACCTTGGTCAAGTACATCGACCGCTACCTCATGTTCTACATCCGTACTGCCGATCGCCTCCAGCGCACGGCGCCGTGGGTCGAATCACTCGAAGGCGGACTTGATCACCTCAAGGCCGTGATTTGTGAAGACAGCCTGGGTATCGGCGAGGAACTCGAGGCACTGATGGCCAAGCACGTCGAGGGTTACCAGGACGAATGGGCCGGTGTGCTGGGTGATCCGGAGAAATTGTCGAGGTTCGTCTCGTTCGTCAACGCACCGGAAGAAGCCGACCCGACGGTTGTGTTCGACGAGACCGGAGTGCGCAAGGTTCCGGTCCTGATGGGCATGCCGAGCATCCCCACGCGCCGGTAATAGTCGCGTAACCCGTGGGAAACACGGGATCCGTAGAAACGTAGACAAGAACCCGCGCGACGTTGTCGCCGGATCGACAGGAGGACTTCGATGAGTGTCATCGATGCGCAGATCGCCAAGCTGGATTCGGATCGACTCGAATGGACGTCGGCCTGCCCGCTGAGCCATCTGATCCCTGGGCGCGGAGTTGCCGTGCTTCTTCGCGGCGGCGAGCAGGTGGCACTGTTCCTACTCGAGGACGGCACACTCCGGGCTGTCAGCAACTTCGATCCGTACGGCCGCGCCGCGGTGATGTCTCGCGGACTCGTCGGCGACCGGGACGGTGAACCGATCGTGGTCTCGCCACTGCTCAAGCAGGCGTTCTCGCTGGTCGACGGCCGGGCGCTGGACGACTTGTCGGTTGCGCTGCCGGTGTACGGCGTTCGCGTGTGGGCTGGAGTCGTTCAGGTACACAGCTTGCAGATGCAGGGCGTTCGCTCGACTGTCTCCGATGCAGTCTCGTGAGTGACGACATGCCGTTGGCTGGATTCACGGTAGGTATCACTGCTTCGCGCCGCGCCGAGGAGTTCGCGACCTTGCTGACTCGTCGGGGAGCGGATGTCGTTCACGCTCCGGCGATTCGAATCATTCCGTTGGCCGACGACCGTGAGCTCGAAAGGGTGACACAGCAGATCATCTCGGATCCTCCCGAGGTGGTTGTCGCCACCACCGGGATCGGATTCCGGGGTTGGCTGGAAGCCGCCGACGGATGGGGCGAAGCCGAAAGTCTCGGTTCTGCGCTCGGTTCGGCTCGTCTACTCGCGCGAGGACCGAAGGCCAAGGGAGCAATCCGCGCGGCCGACCTTCGTGAGGAATGGTCACCGGCATCCGAGTCTTCCGCCGAGGTGCTCGAACATCTTCTGGCAGAAGGTGTCTCGGGAAAGCGGATCGCTGTACAACTGCATGGTGCGACCACCGAGTGGGAGCCGATTCCCGACTTCTGTCAGGTGTTGCGCGAGGCCGGCGCCGAGGTCATCGCGGTGCCCGTCTATCGATGGGAACCGCCGGAGGATCCGACGCTGCTCGACCGGATGATCGACGCCATAGCGTCAGCCGGAATCGACGCCGTCAGTTTCACCAGTGCACCGGCCGTAGCCTCGATGTTGATGCGCGCCGACAAGACCGGGGATCTCGGAGACATTCTCGACGCGATGCGGGGTCCGGTGGCGGCCATGTGCGTCGGCCCGGTCACCTCGGCGCCGCTCGAAGCCTTGAATGTACCGACCACAGCCCCGGCGCGGGCACGTCTGGGCGCGCTCGCGAGACACATCGTCGACGAACTCCCGCAGCGAGCCAACAAGATTCAAGCCGGCGAACACGAAATCAGCATTCGCGGCGGTTGCGTAGTCGTGGACGGTGAAGTGAAGCAATTGCCGCCGGCTGCGATGTCGTTGATCCGCACTCTCGGTGCGAGTCCCGGTCGAGTCGTCTCCCGCGACGAACTTCTGGCTTCTCTTCCCGGCGGCGGCGGCGACACCCACGCCGTCGAGACCGCCGTCGCCCGATTGCGCGCGTGCCTCGGTGCGCCCAAAGCCGTTCAGACGGTGGTCAAGCGGGGCTATCGACTTGCCCTCGACCCCGGCGACTACGTACAGAATCCCGGTGACTATGCAACGCGATGACGATGTACTCGTACTGGTAGCTCACGGCACGCGTAGTGCACGTGGCGTGGAAATGGTTGCCGCCCTGGCCGAAGCCGTCGGCACGCGCGTCGGACGCACGCGCGTTGCCTTTGTCGATGTGCTCGGTCCGTCACCTTCGGAAGTCCTCCGGGACACTCCGGGGCGAGCGATTCTCGTACCGGCGTTCCTGGCGTCCGGCTACCACGTTCACACCGATGTTCGACGCGAAGTGACGCTCAGTGAGCACTCGGCTGTGAGTGTGACGCCCGCACTCGGACCCGATCCGGCGCTTGCGCGCGTGCTGCTCCGACGCTTGACCGAGGCGGGGTGGAATCCGGGTGACGCGATAGTGCTTGCTGCCGCCGGGTCCTCCGATGCGCGGGCGCTGCGAGACGTCGAGCGTGCTGCGCTGATGCTTGCCGAAGCGGCGGGGACTCGTGTCGACATCGGGTACATCGCGACCGGGGAGCCGAAGGTAGCCGATGTTGTTGCAGCAGCACGCGTTCGCGGCGCGAAGCGAGTTTTTGTCGCCTCGTACCTCCTCGCGCACGGGCTGTTCCACGAAAGGTTGCACGCTGCAGGAGCCGATGGTGTGACCGAACCGCTCGGCGTCGATCCGGGAGTGGTGGACCTTGTCGTGAATCGGTATGAGAGTGCGCGAAGGGAACTAGTATCGCTGCATGACGTCTCACTCCGTAACGCCGACGTATGCCGACCTGGTCGCAGCAGTTCGTGAATCCGACGTCAAGGCACAGGCTCTCATCGGTGCACTGACCGAAGAGCAGGCGCGGGAGCCCTCCGGGCTCCCCGGGTGGAGTCGGGGACACGTCGTGACGCACATGTCGCGCAACGCCGACGCGCTGGGCAGATTTGTTGCCGGCGTGCAGGGCGGCGAATCGGGGGAGATGTATCCAGGGGGGCCGGATGCGCGCAATGCTGCAATCGAAGAGGGCGCAGATCGCCCGGCTGAATTGTTGGCCCTCGACTACCGCTTCTCGGGAACGAGGCTGGTCGACGCGTTGTGCGAGATCCCGACAGATCGACTGGACACACCGGTGCCGTGGCGCAAACCTGTGACGGCATTCGATCTACCGATCCTGCGCTGGAACGAGATCGAGATTCACCTGATGGACCTCGACATCGGTTACACCTGCCACGACTGGCCTGCCGAGTTCGTGGAATTCACTCTCGCCAGTCAGTTGGGCGCACTCGAGACGGCGGTCCCGGGTGTACGAGTGCCGTCGCTGTCCGACGCGGAGACCTTGGCCTGGTTGGTCGGGAGGCCGACGAGGGTGGGGCTGCCGACTCTCCCTGCCTGGCCGTTCTGAGATGCAGCCGTTCTGAGATGCAGCCGTTCTGAGATACAGCCGTTCTGAGAGTTAGAACAGGGTGGGGGCGCTCACGTCGTTGCGTGCTTGGGCCAACCGCGCACTCCACCTTTTCACCAACCACATCTCGACGATCTCGGGTTGGGTGCCGGCGGCATAGGCCCAGCTGTCGAGAAGTTCGCAGTACCGGCGGTAGCGACGCGTCGTGAAGCCGGTGACGGAAGGATCCTCGAGCCAGCCCTCGTGGATGAGCGTCGAGACTCCGTACTGGTCGATCATCTGAGCGCGTCGGCCTTCGTCCTGTACGCCCACTGCCCACATGAAAGCGGCCATCAGCGATACCCCGACACCGGGGGTGAGTGGCCACCCGGACCAGGTGTCGCGCCGCACGACGGGCATCGACTTGTTTTTCGAGCAGTGATCGAGAATGGCTGTGATCTGGGTCAGCGGATCCTCGTCCTCGCGGTGATGGGGATTGAAGACGTTGGGGAACCGCCGTGTGAAACGTCGGCTCTCGTGCGAGCCCTGCCAGGCCGCGCAGAGAAACAGTAGTCCGAGGCCGTCGTGCTGGGCGACAACGAGATCGCTCGACGGGCGAAGGTCGTTGCGTTGAACGATGGCTCGACCTTCGGTGATCACTTTGCCGTCGAGATCACGCCCGCGAAGGCTGATGGTGTGGCCGGCGTCCTTCAGGTGTGCGTTCCACCAATCCAGGTCGACGGTGGCTTCGTCGTCGAGGACGTGCAGTGGAAAGGTGCGGGAGCGGCACCACTCGACCAATGCGTCCGGCGGTTCGAATCCTTCGTCGACACGATTCATGGCGCGATGATCCCACGAGTCGCCGACAGTAATTCGTGCGACGCGCAGTCCACCGGGATGGAACCGGACACTCGCGGTACGCTCCGCTCATGAAATTCGCGTCCTCGCAGGTGCGGTCGGCGCTGTGGACGGTAGCCATCGCTTTGGCGGCCACGAGTCTGAGCGGATGTATCGGTGCCGTCGATCGGATGGATTTCGACAATCAGATGCGCGAACGTGGCGGTGGGATGACGTCGGAGTTGGTGCGAGGCGGGTTCGACAGCCTCGCACATAGATACGGCGTCGACGCGGTATCGGTGACCAGCATCGACATCAGCCCGATCGAGACGCTCGGAGTCACCGTTCGAGACCCCGGGAAGCCGACCCAGCTCGACAGATTCTCTTTCGACGGAGTCATTCTCGGCGAGCCGAGCCCCGTGCAAGTCAGTGTCACCGACGATCTCGATGCACGATCGTTCACGCTGGATCAAGTGCCGGCATTGACGAACCTCGAGAAGTTGGTCGACGACGCGCTGGAGAACAGCGGTGTCGACGACGGCGAAGTCACCGGGATCTCGGTCAGTCGCACCGAGGCGATTCGCGCATCCGTGATGGTGGAATCTCCACGCTCGCGGGCGCTGGTGGTCTTCGAGCCTGACGGAACTCCCTTCCTGGTGCACCCGCTGTGAGCCGCCGTATCGCTCCGTTGGTGATCTCCGTAGTGGTGATCGTGGTCGTGGGAATCTTTGCTGCACTACTGTCTTCGGTGATCTGGCCAGGACAGGTCGCTCATTTGGCGCCGATTTTCTGTGAAGCTCCCACATCGAGCGCGATGGTCGTCTCGGATACCTTTTCCGACGGCGACGGTACGTCCACCAATTTCACGCTGTACTGCGTCGGACCGCGCGGTCAGACCGTTGATGCCGGCTGGTTGCTGCCGTTCTTAGTGCTGTGGGGCGTGTATTCGCTGGTGCTTGCGACAGTGGTCGGCGTGGTCGGGGTCGACCGGCGTAGGCGCCCAAACGACTGACCCGATCAGCGTGGGAGGACAACCACTTCGGCGACGGCACCGTCTTCCGCGTGTGGCGGAACGAGTGCAAACGCGGAGCGCCCGATCAACCCCGCCAGGTGTGCGGTACGTACAGACGGTTCGGCGCGCCAGCGACCGTCGGCGGATTGTGTGACCGGCAGTAGGCGTACCGCATCGGAAGTCACCGCAGCGGCGTTCTCGATGATGCCGAGCAGTGGCGGTGGTGTGTCGCTTCCCGTCAAGGCGGCCACGACGGTGGGCAGCATCGTCAACAGGGTGGTCACTGCGGCGTACGGGTTGCCGGGGAGGCCGAGAACCACCCGACCACTGGGCAGGACAGCCGTTATCTGAGATCCGCCCGGGCGCGAGGCGACTCGCCCGACAATCGTGCGAGCGCCGAGTCGATCGAGCGCACTGCGCATTTCGTCGGCAGCGCCGCCGCCCGTCGCACCAATGACAACAAGCAGGTCCTGTTCAGTCGCATCCGCCAGTACACGCTCGAAACTGTCGGCCGTGTCCCTCAGGTGCGAATTCGCCACGCACCGTACGCCGTTGCTTTCCAATAGGTAGGGGAGAATCCCACCGACGGAGTCGCGGGTCTGACCTTCACGCAGTGGACCGGTCCGCCGGATCTCGTCGCCGGTGACTGTCACGCGTGCCCGTACCGGACCACGGACGAGGGCGTCGAACACTTCACCGCTGGCAGCTGCGGAGACCACCGCCGGAGTCACCGCGGTACCAGTCGGGGCGATCGTGAATCCGGTGGTCCAATCTTCCCCTCGTGGTCGAGCGTCGTTGCGGTGCGGCGCATCCGGCAGTCTCCGTACCATCCGAGATGGCTCGTCGACGGACAGATACTCGTCACGAATCACCGAGGTGGCGCCGAGGGGCAGGTGTGCTCCCGTGGCAATGCGAATCGCTTCGCCTTCACCGAGTTCGAGTTGCCCGTCGGCGCCCGCGATACGGATCTCGGTGCGGATTCGCCAGGGACCCTCGCCGGAGACGGCGTACCCGTCCATCGCCGAGACATCGGATCGAGGAAGATCACCCAGGGCGACGAGAGGCTGCGCGAGCGTTGCTCCGAGACTGTCGGCGAGGGCGGCCCGGTGTGGTGACAATGCTGTCAGTGAGTTCCTGACGGCGGCGCGGGCTTGCTCGATCGTCAGGCGCGGATGGTTTCGCGCGCGGTCGATGTCCGCCGGTGTGTCGCAGTCAGTGGTGCCAGTGACACGCAGCGTCGAGAACGGTTCGGTGACAATCGCTTTCATAGGTTGATTCTCCAACCCCGAACTCTCCCGCAATGTGGACAGGCGTTGCCGGAGCTCGCGAAATGTCCACGCGGAGAGCAGGAATTGGGTTCGGTTGTTCTCGTCCACGGCACACGTCACCGGACTGTCCGTCGACGTGGCAGCTATCAAAGCGTCGACTGATACGGCCTCGATGTGCGGCAGATCGGACGCCAGGACCACCACCACGGCGTCGTCGGGTAACCGGGTCGCAGACAATCCGGCCCAGATCGCCTCGACAGGGCCGGCTCCGGCCGGAGTTTCCTGAGTTTGAGTGATGCCAGGATCAAGTTCAGGGCGATGTGGACCGACCACGACGACGGCGTCCAGATGCGCCGTCGCTGAAAGCGCGATGTCGAGGAGCCTGCGGCCGTGAACGAGCAGGCCGGGTTTGTCGACACCACCCATTCGGGTCCCGCGACCACCCGCCAGAATGAGGGCGGCGGTCGGCGGCGTGACGGTCATACCTCCATGCTGCCCCATCGCCCGCGTCACGACGACCGGTGACACGTGAATCAGAAGTGATACCGAGCTTTCTTCAGGTCGATCCGACCGTCCTTGATCGGCACGCCTTCGAGTTCGAGCTTGGCGATCTGACGATGAGCCAGGTGCGCCGACGGTTTGCCGGAGGCGCCGAGAACCCGATGCCACGGCAGGTCGGCAGAGTCCGTTCGCATGATCCAACCGACCGTGCGAGCACTGGAAAGTCCTGCAGCATCAGCGATATCGCCGTACGTCGCCACGAAACCGGCCGGAATCGACGCGATGAGGCGCCGTACCTCTTCGATCTGCTCTTCGGTGGTGGCTGCCATGTCGGTTCCTTCAGAGCATGCTGCGAACGAGGGCGGCGACTTCGTCGGCCCGCACGTGCGGGACCATGTGGTCACAGTCGAATTCGACACCGGTCAGATTTTCACCGAGGTGCTCGGTGAGCGCTGCCCGGAACTCGTCGGTGACGTACGGCGGTTGGACCTTCATCGCCTGAACCAGCACGGTGGGCATCGACGACGGAGGCAGCACGATCGGGCGAGCGAGTTCGCCCCACCCGGTCACGATCGCGGGCGTGGACAGGCGCCAGTTGACGCGTCCGTTGTCCAGTTCGATCAGGTGTTCCGCCATCTCGACGTCGAGGTCCTGTGTGGGAACCTCACCCCACGAGCCGTGAATCTTCTCGGAGTAGGCCTCTGCCGCATCGGTGTAATCCGGTGAGCCGATTGTGAGTTCGGCCACTTCCTGCATGAAAGTCGGATCCAACCCGATCGCCGGGTCGAGCAGGACGAGCCCACGAATGCGTTCCGGTGCGGTGGCCGCGAGGTGCAGCGCCAGCATTCCGCCGAAAGAATGCGCGACGATCACCACCGGTCCGGTGGCATGTTCGTCGAGCGTCTCCAGCAGGCTCGCCACGTGGGATTCGATGTTCCACGGAGGAGCCCAGGTGGAACGCCCGTGACCGCGTAGATCCGGCGAGATCCAGCGCGCTTCGGGCAGTTGGTTCTCGGCCATCGACTGCCAACGTCGGCCGTGACCGGTCAGACCGTGCAGCGAAAGGATCTCCGGTGCCCCGACGGGTCCGTAGAGATACGTATGGAGTGCAGACACGAGGTCAATCATGCCGGATGCAGGCGATGTGTGAGTTGTCGGTGCGCTCTGGTGGAATGCCTGGGTGAGTGAGACGGCAACACGCAGCAAGGTCACCATTCCGCGGGCGCGGTTGGTGCACCGAACTGCGCCGTCTCCGATACCCCGAACGTGGGACGAAGGGACGGCCCGGCTGTTCGCGCCGCCGTCCGAGGATCCGTTCCAACTCGCGTTCGGCCCTGTTTCATTCGGCTCGGGGGCCGCCTGGAGTCCCTGGCAGGTACTCGGCAGCCCCGGAACCGGCAAGACGTCCCTTCTGGTGGATCTGGCAGTGCAGAAGATCTCCGGTGGCGAAGATCCTGAATCGGTCCTGGTGCTCACCCAGTCGCGCCGGGCAGCGACGCAGGTCCGCGAGCAGATCACGGCCGGGTTGCTCGGGTACGAACAAGAACGCGGACCGCAGGCAACTCGTGAGCCGTTGGTCCGCACCGTTCACTCGTACGCCTTTGCCGTACTCCGGCTTCAAGCCGCAGCGCACGGCAACGCGCCGCCACGCCTGATCACCGGCGCCGAGCAGGACTCGGTGCTCCGAGAGATGTTGCGCGGCGACATAGAAGACGGTGCGCTCCGGTGGCCGGAGCGCCTGCGACCCGCATTGGGTTTGAACGGCTTTGCCGTCGAACTTCGAGATCTGATGTTGCGAGCGAACGAGCGCGGACTCGGCCCCGAAGATCTGGTCAAGCTCGGCAAGAAGCGTGGACGTCCGGAGTGGGTGGCGGCCGGGCGGTTCGCCGAGGCCTACGAGCAAGGCGTGCTGCTGCGCGGCAGTGTCGGTGTCGAGGCTCCGGAGGCGACGGCGCCGGCGCTCGACGCGGCCGAGTTGATCGGTGCGGCATTGACCGCGTTCGCCACCGATCCCGAATTGCTTCGCTCCGAGCGCGCTCGGATCCGGCACCTACTCGTCGACGACGCACAACATCTGGATCCGCAGGCGGCGCAACTGGTTCGGCTGATCGGAACCGCAACTGCGGGCACGGTCATCGCCGGTGATCCCGATCAGTCGGTCTTCGGGTTCCGCGGTGCGGATTCGGCGTTCCTACTCGGACTCGCCGAGCGCGGAGACGAGCGCCAGATCGTCCTGCCCACCACGTTTCGCAACAACGCCGACGTCGCGTCGATCGCGGCGAAGATCGCTGCGCGGCTGCCCGGCAACCTCGCTCATCGCATCGCGGTTCCATCCGATCTCACCGATGAGGACCCGGGGCGGGCGTCGGTGCGGGTTCTCGGTACGACGGCCAAAGAAGCGGCAGTCGTCGCAGATACCTTGCGCCGGGCGCATCTGCTGGACGGGATTGCTTGGTCCGACATGGCCGTCATCGTTCGGTCGGTCCCGCGCACTCTCGCCCCTCTCCGGCGAGCCCTGCTCGCGGCCGGGGTACCCGTCACGACCGCTGCCACCGAATTGCCGCTGGCCAGGCAACACGGAGTGTCCGGCCTGCTGCTGGTCCTTCGGGCGCTCGGCGGCGATCAGTTCACCGGCGACGACGCGCTTGCCCTGATGGCCGGTCCCATCGGCGGCGCCGAGCCGGTCACCCTGCGCCGGTTGCGTCGTGGCCTGCGCCGGGTCGAGTTGGCATCGGGAAGTGATCGGGACTCCTCGGAGTTGTTGCGGCTCATTCTGATCGACGAGGATCGTGCGCAGTCCAAGCGCCTCATGGGCAAGTTGACAGACGTCGAAGCTGCGGCACTCAATCGCGTGCTGTCGGTCCTTCGCAAGGCCCGAGTGCCTCTCGAGCGAGGTCTCGGGGTCGAAGAAGTTCTGTGGGCAGCATGGCAGGCGACGGGGCTGGAACGACGCTGGGCGGCTGCGTCGGCGCGCGGCGGACCTATCGGCTCACAGGCCGATCGAGACCTCGACGCAGTCGTCGCACTTTTCGACGCGGCCGCCAACTACGTCGACCGGTTGCCGCGTTCGCAACTCGCCGGTTTCGTCGACTACTTGACCAGCCAGGAGATACCGACCGACTCGCGGAGCCGGTCGGTCATCACTCCCGACGCCGTCACCGTGGTCAGCGCTCACGCCGCGGCGGGTCGCGAATGGGCGGTCGTGGCGGTGGCGGGTGTGCAGGAGGGGCTCTGGCCGAGTTTGCGGGCACGCGGATCGCTACTGCGTACCGAAGCGCTGATCGACCTGGTCAACGGAGTCTCCGACGGCAGTGACTCGGCTGCCGAACGACTCTCGCGAACCGCACCGCTTCTGGCCGAAGAACGCAGGTTGTTCCTGGTTGCCTGTAGCCGTGCTCGTCGCCGTCTGCTGATCACCGCAGTCGAATCGGCTTCGGGGGACACCGACTTGGTGCCTTCGCGGTTCGTGGACGAATTGATCCGTGGTGACGCGTACTCGGACGATCCGTCCTCCGATCTCGACGTCGTTGCACCCGAGACCGGGGATACCCGGGTTCTGTCGCTGCCTGCACTGGTCGCACAGCTTCGCAGCGTCGTGTGTGATCCCGACATCGCGCATTTCGACCCCGAGAAGCATTCCCGGGCCGCTCGCCAGTTGGCACGTCTGGCTGCTGCCGGGGTACGCGGCGCGCACCCGGATCAGTGGTACGGCACAGCCGAGCCGAGTACCGCTGCTCCCATGTGGCAGCCCGAGGACGGACCGGTTTCACTATCGCCGTCCACCATCGAGCTTCTCGAAACATGCCCTCTCCGATGGGTGTTCGAGCGTCATGGCGGCAGCGACGGAGACAACACTCATGCGATCGCCGGTACGCTGGTCCATACCTTGGTGCAGGCATTGGCCGGCCGGATTCCACCGGATCAGGTCGAGAAGGCACTCGAAAATGCCTGGGAATCCATCGATCTGGGATCGCAGTGGTACTCGCGCCGCGAACTCAATCGAACTCGGGAGATGCTGGCGACGTTCACCGCCTGGATGAACGCAACTCGCGGCGAACTGACCGAAGTCGGCGTCGAGGTCGCGGTCGAGGGGGTCCTCGAACCACGTGAGGAGGGAGCGCCTGCGGTCAAGCTTCGTGGCCGGATCGACCGGCTCGAGCGCGACACCGAAGGCCGTCCGGTGGTTGTCGACGTCAAGACTGCGCGAAACCCTGTCAGCAACGAGGCCGCGCAATCTCACGCGCAGTTGGCGGCGTACCAGGTCGCAGCGGCCGAAGGTGCGATTGCCGGCGAACCGGCCACACAACCCGGCGGTGCACGCCTGGTATTCGTGGCCAAGTCCAACAAGAAAGACGGTGCGGCGCAGCGAGTTCAGCCGCCGCTGACGGCCGAAGCCGTCGAGATGTGGCGAGACGTCATCCACAACGCAGCGGCAGCGACACAAGGGCCGCAGTATCTGGCCAGGGTCAACGACGGATGTAGACATTGCCCGGTGCGCTCGAGTTGCCCGGCACACGACGAGGGACGACAGGTGAGTAACTAAGTGGCTGCCGCGACGCAGAAGGCACGCCGACCGAAGATCGATCCTGTCGACCTGGCGGTCGCGCTCGGTCAACACCCGCCGACGCCGGAACAGGCGGCTGTCATCGCCGCACCGCTCGGTCCGACATTGGTCGTCGCCGGTGCCGGTGCCGGTAAGACCGAGACGATGGCTGCTCGCGTCGTGTGGCTGGTGGCCAACGGCTTCGTCGATCCCGAGGCCGTTCTCGGATTGACCTTCACGCGCAAAGCGGCACAACAGCTCACGTCGCGAATCCGCAAGCGCTTGGCGCGACTGGCGGGTTCGGACGTTCTGCGGGCACTCGACCCGACCGGCGGAGTGCGTTCCCGGATTCTGGCCGGGGAACCCGAAGTCAGTACCTACCATGCTTACGCGGGACGGTTGCTGTCCGAGCACGGACTGCTGTTGCCGATCGAACCCTCGGCGACGCTGTTGTCCGAGACCGAACTGTGGCAGGTTGCGCACCGCGTCGTGAGCGGCTGGGACAGTGATCTGGACACCGACAAGAATCCGGGGTCCATCACCGAAACCGTTCTGGCCCTTGCCGGTCAGTTGGCGGAGCACCTGGTCGACCCCGAGCAGTTGCTCGAGGCTCACACCGAGTTGGACAAGCTGATTCACACTCTGCCCGCCGGTCCGAAACAGCGGGGTGGGCCGAGCAAAGAGCTGTTGAATTACCTTGATGTGCAACACAAACGCATCGAGCTACTGCCCCTCGTTGCCCGGCTGGGTGAGACGCTGCGGCGTGAAGGCGCATTGGATTTCGGCAGCCAGATGTCGCTGTCGGCCCGTGTCGCCTCCGAACATCCCGAGGTCGGGCAAACCGAGCGTGAGCGCTTTCGGGTAGTTCTGCTCGACGAGTACCAGGACACCGGTCACGCTCAGCGAGTGTTGTTGTCCTCGTTGTTCGGCGGGGGAGCCGACGGCCGGTTGGCGCTGACAGCCGTCGGCGATCCGATGCAGTCGATCTACGGTTGGCGAGGCGCGTCGGCGGCCAACCTGCCACGGTTTGCAACCGACTTCCCGCTTGCCAACGGAAAGCCGGCTCCGACGCTCGAACTGCTCACCAGTTGGCGTAACCCGCCGGAGGCTCTCGAACTGGCAAACCTGTCGTCGGCACCGTTGCGCCGACGCGGTGTGGCCGTCAGCACACTTCGTGCGCGGCCGGGAGCCGTCGCCGGAGACGTTCGACTGGCGCTGCTCGGAGACGTCGAACAGGAACGTCAGTGGGTTGCGGAGAAGATCGCCGAAGAATATGAGGCGGCACGTGCCGAAGACCGCCCGACGCCCACGGCAGCGGTGTTGATCCGCCGCAACGCCGATGCTGCCCCGCTGGCCGAGGCTTTGCGGTCCAAAGGTCTGCCAGTCGAAGTGGTCGGACTCGGTGGGCTCCTGCACACACCCGAGGTGGCGGACGTGATCGCCATGCTCCGAGTGGTCGCCGATCCGCTGGCGGGCAGCGCCGCCGTTCGGCTGCTCACCGGAGCGAGATGGCAGATCGGCGCGAAGGACCTCGCCGCACTCTCGCAACGCTCCCGCGAACTTGCCATCTCCGCCGGATACGGAACAGCGGGTGCGGTCACGGACGCCGAGGCGCTCACCTCGGCAGTTCAGGACGCGCTGCCGGGGGAGAACGCCGAGCAAGCAGGATTGGTCGATTCGATCTCCGATCCAGGCCCGGCAGAACGTTATTCAGCTCTCGGGTACACACGCATCAACGCGATAGCGGCAGAGTTGGCGTCGTTGCGCGAACGTATCGGCCAGCCGCTCACCGAACTGGTGGCGGAGGTCGAGCGGGTGCTCGGTATCGGAATCGAGGCAGGCGCGCGAACCCGAGTCGGTGTCGTCGGGACCGCGGGCCGCGAGCATCTCGACGCATTTGCCGACGTCGTCGCCAATTACGCGACGCGTCCAACAGCCAATCTGCCCGGGATGCTCGCATTCTTCGCGGCCGCCGAACAGATCGAAAAGGGCCTCACCCCGGGCGAAGTGGAGGTGGCGCCGGATCGCGTGCAGATCTTGACCGTGCACTCGGCGAAGGGGCTCGAATGGGAAGTAGTGGCGATCCCGCATGTCAGCGACGGGGTGTTCCCCTCGACCACCGCGTCCGGATCGTGGCTCGGGGCGCTCGCCGAACTGCCACCGTCGTTGCGTGGGGACCGGGCCGTCGACGCGGATTCGGCCGACGGAGTTCCGGTGCTCGACCTCGAGGAGCTCTACAACCGCAAGGACCTCGAGAACGCGATCACGGCGCACAAGAAGGCCTTGTCCAACCGTCGACTGGACGAGGACCGGCGACTGTTCTACGTCGCGCTGACCAGAACCGAACGGGCGCTGTTCATCTCGGCGCATCACTGGGCGGAATCCGGTTCGGAACCGAAGGGGCCTTCGGAGTTCCTGGACGAGCTGCATCAGATGGTCGCGGCCGAAAACGATGCCGATGAGGAAGACTCGCGCGGTGCGATCGGCGTCGTGGAGGAGTGGGCGCCTGCACCGGAACCTGACACCGAGAACCCGTTGGCCGCCACGCCCCGTACGGCGCAGTGGCCGCCGGATCCGCTGGGTGCGCGGCGCGGCGCGGTCGAGGCCGGAGCCGCAAGCGTCCTGTCCGCACTTGCTTCGCTGCCGCAAGACAGCCAAGAGGCGGAAGAACCGGAGGACGATCCGGAGAACTGGGCCTCGGACGTCGACGTGCTCTTGGCCGAGCGCGAAGCCCGGGCAAACGCGCGTGCCGAAGTGATTCTCCCGGCGCAGCTTTCGGTGACTCAGCTCGTCGACCTCAAGGCAGATCCGGATGAACTCGCGGCACGGCTGCGTAGACCACTGCCGTACCCACCGAACCCGCTCGCTCGGCGCGGCACGGCTTTTCACGCCTGGATCGAGCGAAGGTTCGGTGCGACCCGACTGTTGGATCTCGACGAACTACCCGGCGCCGCGGATACCGGCGCGGGTCCCGAGACCGATCTGGTGAAACTTCAGGATGCGTTCCTGCGGTCCCCGTGGGCCAATCGCAGCCCGATCGAAGTGGAAGTTCCTTTCGAAACATCCATTGCCGGAACGGTTCTCCGCGGTCGGATCGACGCTGTGTTCGCCGATCCCGACGGCGGATGGACGGTGATCGACTGGAAGACCGGTGCCGAACCGTCGGCCGCTAACGAGGACGCTGTTGTGATGCAGTTGGCCGCGTATCGGGTGGCCTGGGCCGAATTGATGTCGGCCAGAGCCCGTTCGGCGGGGCGCAACGAACAGTTTCCGGCCGACAAGGTGCGGGCGGCGTTTCACTACGTTCGATCGGGTCGCACCATCGCACCCGAGAACCTGCCGGACGGTGAGGCTCTCGCTCGCCTCATCCGAACGGCAGGCGCGCAAGATTAGCTTGCGTTTCGACGAGCCTTGAGTGCTTCGGTCACCAGCGGAACCTGCAGGGGAAGACGTGCGATCGAACCGATCTTCTGCGGTGTGGACGTCTTCGGGCTTCGGCACCAGTCGATCGCCATCTGGATGTTGGCGGGGAACACGGCGACAAAGAGCGCGGCGGCAAGGCCCGCGCCGAGCTTGCGGGTCTTCGGCACGGCCAAGGCAGCGCCGATCGCCAGTTCCGCGACGCCGGACACCTGGGTGTAGGTGCGGGCCTGTCCGGGAAGCTGGCGGGGAACGGTGCTGTCGAAGAAGGAAGGCGCCACGAAATGCATGGTGCCGGCGCCGAGAAGGAGGGCCGACAAACGAAGAGCGGCCGCTTGGCTGGGAGTGGACGTCGAACCGGTGAAAGGCATTTGCCCAGCCTGCCTCACGGTGGACCTTCTTGCCACTACCGGCGCCACGACCCGCGCGCTATTCGGCGCCCGAGTTCCGAAGTCGATCTTCGAGGGTTACGCTGCCTGCCGATGTCCGTGTAGGTATTTCGTAAGTTCGAGTGAGAGAGTCGATGTATGGCCGGTAAGCTCCGGGCGCGTTTGACCAGGTCGGAAGCATTGACCGATCAGCCTGACTTCGCCCTTGTCGGGGTGCTGCGCATTCCCCAGCTACAGACAAGTCCGGCGCGGGCCATCTACAAGCGAGTTCTCATCGCGTTGGGTGCTCTCGGCGCCGCCGTGTTGATCGTGTACATCGATCGCGCGGGATACCGGGACGCACAGGACAACGAGCTGTCGCTGCTCGACTGCATTTACTATGCGACGGTTTCGCTCTCGACCACCGGTTACGGCGATATCACTCCGTTCACGCCGTCGGCGCGCCTGGTCAACGTCCTGTTGATCACGCCACTTCGGATCTTCTTCTTGATCGTGTTGGTCGGAACAACACTTTCAGCTCTGACCGAGAGTTCGCGTCAGGCGTTCAAAATTCAGCGTTGGAGGCAGCACGTGCGTAATCACACCGTCGTCGTCGGATACGGGACCAAGG
Organism: Rhodococcus sp. YL-1; assembly: GCF_001942025.1. NCBI lineage: Bacteria > Bacillati > Actinomycetota > Actinomycetes > Mycobacteriales > Nocardiaceae > Rhodococcus > Rhodococcus sp. YL-1. The sequence continues at coordinate 2,345,523 of NZ_CP017299.1, forward strand.
GGCGGACGGCAATCGAAGCAATGCTCGGTGACGGTGTACCGGCGTCGGAGATCGTGGTCGTGGACACCGATCAGACCGTCCTCGATTCGGCGGCGAGCAAGGGCCTGGTGACGGTGTTCGGTTCGGCGACGAAATCGGACGTACTTCGGTTGGCAGGTGCGCAGAATGCGTCGTCGATCATCGTGGCAACCAACCGTGACGACACCGCAGTGCTCGTGACGCTGACAGCCCGCGAAATCGCGCCGAAAGCCAAGATCGCCGCAGCCATCCGTGAAGCCGACAACGCGCATCTTCTGCGTCAGTCCGGCGCAGACTCCGTCGTCGTGTCCTCGGAGACGGCGGGTCGACTCCTCGGCATCGCGACCACGACGCCGACCGTCGTGGAGATGATCGAAGACCTGCTGACTCCGGAGGCCGGATTCGCGATTGCCGAGCGTGCCGTCGAGCGCGACGAGGTCGGCGGCTCTCCGCGTCATCTCTCCGACATCGTGCTCGGGGTCGTTCGTGACGGCCGTCTGGTTCGCGTCGGTTCACCCGAGGTGGACGCCGTCGAAGAGAACGATCGACTGCTCTACATTCGCCGCGTCACGAACTGAGTGTTACCGAGCTTCGTGCGCGCAGTAATGTCGTGAGCGTGAACGACTTCCAGCTGACCGAAACACCTCTGCTCTCACGCTCGAGCGTCGGCCGCGCCGAGGAATTGCGGTCGGACGCCGCTGCACTGACGACGGGTTGGGCGGACGCACTGCTCCTCCGTGTGAATTCACGGGGTCAGGTCAAGGTGTCGCCGGAAGGTCAATTGGTCTTCGCCGAGGCAACCGAGTTGGGGCCCGAACCGGTGCGCGGCGCGGTCTTCCTGGGAATTCGGGAGAATCGCCACGTCTGGGCGGTGCGGGTGTCGCTGCTGGCGGGCACTTTGTCTGAATTGCGGATGCTCGGCGGAACACTCGACGACGCGGACGCCGGTTTGTTGACCGGTGCCGTCGCGATTCTCAACTGGCACGACAGTGCCGGATTCAGCGCTATCGACGGCGCACCGAGTGAACCCACGATGTCCGGCTGGTCACGCATTTCCACGTCCACCGGCCACGAGGAGTTTCCCCGAACGGATCCGGCGGTCATCTGCCTGGTGCACGACGGCGGCGATCGAGTTCTACTCGCGCGTCAGCCGACCTGGCCGCAGCGCCGTTTCTCGATTCTCGCGGGATTCGTCGAGGCCGGGGAGTCGCTCGAAACGTGTGTTGTCCGCGAGATCAAGGAAGAAGTCGGTATCGACGTGCACAGCGTTCGATACCTCGGGAGCCAGCCCTGGCCGTTCCCTCGCTCGGTGATGTTGGGCTTCGCCGCAATCGGCGACCCCGCAGCTCCGCTGCTGTTCGCGGACGGCGAGATCGCCGAGGGCACCTGGTTCACGAAAGACGAGGTGCGCGCCGCTCTCGAACTCGGCGACTGGGGTTCGGAAGCGGACGCGCCACTGCTGCTGCCCGGGTCGATCTCCATCGCTCGCGGAATGCTCGAGAGCTGGGTCAAGTAGCAGCCGGAGAAGGTCTACAGACCCAGAGCCTGCTTGACCTGGTTGAGCGACGGGTTGGTCGCAACGCTGCCGTCGCCGTACTTCACGGTCGGAACGACGTGATTGCCACCGTTGACGCTGCCGACGAAATCGGCTGCTGCCGGATCGTTCTCGATGTCGATCTCGGTGTACTCGATCCCCGACGCGTTGAGCTGCGTCTTGAGGCGACGGCAGTAGCCGCACCACGTGGTCGAGTAGATGGTCAGGGCAGGCGCATTTTCGGTAGAAGTCACGGCCGATATAACACCACGACCGAGAGCGTTGTTCCGTATCGGCCCGTGTTCTCTTGCCCACATACCGTCGGGCGCGGCGAATGGAGTGTCGGAACGTCCTGCCATGATGGTCCCCATGCCTGCGGACACCGGACTGGATCCAGAACAATCGGCCGCCGTGCTCGCGCCACGCGGCCCGGTATGTGTCCTCGCGGGCGCTGGAACAGGCAAAACCCGCACCATCACGCGCCGGATCGCTCATCTGGTTGCCGACGGTCACGTGTCGGCCGGTCAGGTGCTTGCCGTGACGTTCACCGCTCGTGCGGCCGGGGAAATGCGTGGACGTCTCCGTGAGCTGGGCGTCGGCGGGAGTGGGCCACAGGTGCAGGCTCGAACTTTTCACGCTGCTGCTCTCCGTCAACTGAAGTACTTCTGGCCGCAGGTTGTCGGCGACACGCCGTGGCGCCTGCTGGACCGAAAGTTCGCGGTTGTCAGCAGTGCCGCAGCCCGGGTGGGATTGTCCACCAGCACGGAAAGCGTCCGCGACCTCGCCAGTGAAATCGAGTGGTCGAAGGCGTCGTTGATCGCGCCGGAGGATTACCCACGCGCGATCGCCAAGATTCGCCGTGAGGCACCGGTCGATGCCACCAAGGTGGCCCAGGTGTATGCCGCATACGAAGAGCTGAAAGCACGCGGCCAGGACGGCATGCTGCTTGATTTCGACGATCTCCTACTGCACACGGCGGCAGCTCTCGAAGAGCATTCGACAGTCGCCGACGAGTTCCGCGAGCGGTATCGCTGCTTCGTCGTGGACGAGTATCAGGACGTCACCCCACTGCAGCAGCGTGTGCTCGACGCCTGGCTGGGCGACCGAGACGATCTGACCGTGGTGGGCGATGCGAATCAGACCATCTACTCCTTCACCGGAGCCACCCCCAACTATCTGTTGGACTTCTCCCGGAAATTCCCCGAAGCGACCGTCGTTCGGCTCGAACGGGATTACCGCTCCACCCCTGAGGTCGTGTCGTTGGCGAACCGCGTGATCGGTGCCGCGCGCGGGCGGATCGCCGGGACGCGTCTGCAGCTGATCGGGCAACGCGCTCCGGGGCCTGAGCCGGAGTTCATGGAGTTCGACGACGAGCCGGCCGAAGCACTCGGCGTTGCGCGGGCGATCAAACGGCTGATCGCGGCAGGCACCCCTGCGGCCGAGATCGCTGTTCTGTACCGGATCAATGCTCAGTCGGAGGCGCACGAGCAGGCCCTGACGAAGCTGGGCATTCCGTTCCAGGTGCGCGGTGGAGAGGGCTTCTTCACTCGCACCGAGGTACGTCAGGCGGTGGCAGCGCTGCGTCAGGCTGCTGGACGCGACGACCTCCCCGAAGGTGCAGACAACGGCGAAGCACTGGTCTCACTCGTCCGCGCTGTGCTCGCGCCGCTCGGCCTGACCAACGAAGAGCCTTCGGGTACTCAGGCACGCGAGCGCTGGGCTTCGCTCTCGGCTCTCGTGGCGCTCACCGAAGAACAACTTGTCCACGAACCTGAACTGACGCTCACCGGGCTTCTACAGGAGCTCACGGCCCGAGCCGAGGCGCGGCACCCACCGACCGTGCAAGGTGTGACGCTGGCCTCGCTCCACGCGGCCAAGGGACTCGAATGGGATGCGGTGTTCCTGGTCGGCCTCAACGACGGCACCCTGCCGATCCAGCACGTTCTCGGCGACGCCAATTCGGGCGCCGACGACGTCGCGGTGGAGGAGGAGCGTCGGCTTCTGTACGTGGGTGTTACCCGCGCCCGCGAGCATCTGCAGCTGTCTTGGGCATTGGCCCGCAATGAGGGTGGACGCAAGTCCCGTCGCCGGTCGAGGTTCCTCAACGGGCTCATCCCCGAGGACTCGCCGGCTTCGCGCGTCGCCGCGCCGTCGTCGGGGAACAAGAAGCGTCCGCGCTGCCGCGTATGCGGCAAACCGTTGATCGGGACGTCGGCGACCATGCTCGGGCGCTGCGAAAAATGCCCGTCCAATGTCGACCTGGAATTGCTCGAGCACCTCAAGGCCTGGCGTCTGGACAAGTCCAGAGAACTCAAAGTTCCGGCCTATGTCGTCTTCAGTGACAACACACTGATGGCTATTGCCGAACAACGACCACAAGATAATCGTGGACTGGTTTCGATCCCTGGAATCGGGCCGAAGAAACTCGACAACTTCGGGGAAGACGTACTAGCTGTCATTCGCGGTGAACTGCGAGCGGCAACACTCGATATCTGACAACACATCCGAATCGACAACGGTGAGTTACATAACCGCAGGTCAAAAATAGGTTGTGCAGATTCGGCAGATTCTCTACTCTGGTTTTCAGTGTTACGGGGCAACCTGTGCGCAGAAACTATCCGGACCGACACGAAATGGAGGTGGCAAAAAAATGACGAACTTGATCTCGTATGAAGCGTGCGCAAGCGCAAAGTTCGCTGTTGCCGCCCCCATGCTGCCGCGTGCAGCGGGATGGGCGCAGCATGCGCTCCGCCTGCGCCCTCAAGCAGCAGCAAAGAAAGCAGCTGTCGAGTCCGTGTTCTTAAGCCATCGAGGTATTTCTCGGTAGGACACATCCGTTCACTTACGGCCACGGACCCGCAGCCCCTGCGGACCGTGGCCTTTGTGTTGGATAGCCCTCTTCATCTGGTTTCCGACTCGGCTCAGGTTCGCACCCATCGAACCCATATCGTGCGACACAGTTTCGCATCCGAGCACTAGGAGACCGAGTTGTCTGCCCAGACAATCCGCGTGGAATCCGAAAACTCCACCACTGCAGTAACTTCCACCGACGTCACTTCGGCTGCAGTCACGTTCATCGAGGTCGCGTCCACCCGCCGCGACTTGCCGTGCCGGGCATCCAACCCCGATCTCTGGTTCGCCGAAGCTCCGGCCGAACTCGAGCAGGCCAAGGCACTGTGCGCGCAGTGCCCCATCCGTTCCCGTTGTCTCAGTGCGGCTCTCGACCGCGCCGAGCCATGGGGGGTGTGGGGCGGCGAGATCCTCGATCAGGGGGCCGTCATAGCGCGCAAGAGACCGAGAGGGCGCCCACGCAAGCAACTTGTGTGCGCGTGAGAGCCCTATTCGGCGGAGCCGGTGTCTTAGTCGGCGGAGCCGGTGTCATCCAGAACCGGCTCCGCGAACCCTGGCAACCAACGAGTCAGGATTTCCATGTACGGGGCATATGCGTCCAACTGGGCGCATATGCCGACCGAACCGAGAAGAACACGGAAGATCATCAAATACTCGGCCGGAAGGTTGAGTGCACGGGCCGTTCGGAACTGCGCACTGTTGAAGTCAGTGGCGGTTCCGGCGGCCTTTTGCAGCCATGCCCGAGTGAAGTGAAATGACTCGGTCTGGATCGGGTCGGTGAAGGGTCGCAGGTAATCCGCGATCTCCTTGTCGGTCACCGTGCGTCCGGGGATCACGAAACCGTTGGCGCGCAACAACTCCGTCAATTCGTCGAATTGTTCCTCGACAGCCAAGCGCACCATAGTGCCGAGAACCCGTGGCAGTCCGTTCGGGAACGGTGCAGCAGCACCGAAGTCGATGACGCCGAGTCGGCCGTCCTCGAGAAGCATGAAATTGCCGGGGTGCGGGTCACAGTGGAGCAATCCGACACGGGCCGGAGACGCGAAGTGGAATTCGGCGAGTAGCGCACCGGCCGCATTGCGCTGCTCCGGCGTTCCACTCTCGATGATTCTGGTCAACGGGGTTGCCGTCATCCATTCGGTCACGACCACTTTCGGCGCGCTCGCCACGACGTGCGGGATCACGAATTGGGGATCTCCGTCGAACTCTTTGGCAAAAGCTCGCTGATTGTTCGCCTCGATCCGATAGTCGAGTTCTTCCTCCGTGCGCGCGGTGAACTCCTCGATCACGGGCCGTACGTCGACACCGGGCATGACCGAACCGAAGAGACCGGCAAATCTGCCCAGGGTCTTGAGATCGGCGCGTAGAGCTTCGTCGGCGCCGGGGTACTGAACTTTCACGGCTACGTCGCGGCCGTCCGCCCAGACGGCTCGGTGAACCTGCCCGATGCTTGCCGACGCGGTCGGTTCATCGTCGAACGACTGGAATCGGTCGCGCCACTTGGTTCCGAGTTGCTGGTCGAGCATCTTGTGTACTTGCTTGGTCGGCAGCGGCGGGGCGGCGGCCTGGAGCTTGTTCAGCGACTCGCGGTACGGCTCGGCGAATTCCTCCGGAATTGCCGCCTCCATGACGCTGAGCGCTTGGCCCAGCTTCATCGCGCCGCCCTTGAGTTCGCCCAGCACCGCGAACAGTTGCTCGGCCGCCTTCGCGCTCAACTGCGCGTCGATCTCGCCTTTGTCGCCGCCGGCGAGCTTGCGTCCGAAGCCCATGGCGGCGCGACCGGCCATCCCCAGGGGGATGCTCGCGAGTTTGGCAGTACGGGCAGAACTCTTGCGTGGGATCTCGGACACCACACCATCATGTCTGACTGGGGCGTCCTTTGCCCGAAACAGGTGCCAGGTATTGGCAACTGCAGGATATTTGCCGAGGCCAGCGCCTGGTTGTGATCCGATACGGACGGAACGCGATCTCGAGCGTCGACGACAGACTGGCCGCATGCGTCGCCGCTGTCTCGGATGATGCGGAGTCGATCTCGGCCAGGGCCAGCGCGACACTTGCATGGATCATCGCCGATTCCGCGTGGCCGGCGCTGCCGAGTAGCTGCGCGGACAGATGAAGCCAATGAGGGTCGAGTTCGGATCGGAGGATGTCGGCGCACCGCAGGCAACTCGACTGACCACGCAGGACAAGAGGACCGACCACACCGTTGCCGTCGCGGATGCGGACGGAAAGGTGGGGGAGTCCGCAGCGAACGAGATCGCTGACCAGACGAGGATCAGTTACGACGTCGTCGGCCAGGACCACCAGTTGTTCGTTCCACGTGCGCACGACGTCGGTGTTGCGATACCCGCGCGAGCGACGCGTGCTGACCCCGCCGGTGACGAGTGCGCGCTCGATGGCGTCAGAGAGCGGACCGACACCGTGAATCCGGACCGTCGCGGTGCTTCTGCGGGCAGTGTGGACGAAACCGGAATCGGCGAGTTGCTCGAGCAATTCCTCCGTCACGGATGTGGGAATCCCGCGCCTCGACGCTTCCCAGAGGATGTTTGCGCGGGATCTCGAGCCGTCCATTTTGCGCAGGATCGACTTCACCGCGCGATCGTCGACCCCGACAGGCAGAGTCAGCAGGATGGCACGTCCGGGGGTCCATCCCAGCTGCAGTCGACCGTCCGGGCGCGACAGAACAGCGATCCGCGGGTCCCATCGGGGTCCCGCGGATCGCTGTGAAGTGCTGTCTTGTCTGGTGTCGTCGTGTGTGTGACCGGTCATCATTCGATGCTGGCACGACGGGCCCTCGGCGAGTCCACGTCAGCGGCAGTTATCCACAGGCAGTCATCGCGGCTGATCTGCGAAAATGTGTCGAGAAGAGATTACTTCTCTTCGTCGTCCTCGCGGGTCTTGTCCATCGCTTCCTCGGCCGCACGCTCTTTTGCCACTACGGCTTCGAGCTGGGCTATCGGGTCGTCGAAATTACCGGCTTCGCCGGCGCCGAGGACACGGGCGACAAATCCGTCCGGTGCGTCGAGATCGCTCGAATCGGGCATCAGGTCGGGATGCGACCAGACGCCGTCGCGAACGTCCATACCGGCTTCCGCAGTGAGCTTCTGCCACAACCCGGCCGCTTCGCGGACCTTGCGAGGACGAAGTTCTAGTCCGACCAGCGTCGCAAAGGTCTGTTCGGCGGGGCCGCCGGTAGCGCGGCGACGCCGCAACGTCTCACTCATCGCGGCAACACCAGGCAGTCGCTCGCCGAGTGCGGCGGTGACGACCGTCTCCACCCAACCCTCGACCAGCGCAAGCAGAGTCTCGAGACGTTCGAGAGCGGCTTTCTGCTCCGGTGTGTTCTGCGGCTCGAACGTGCCCTGCTGCATCAGCGCTTCGAGCTTGCTCGGATCGGTGAGAGCGGATGGATCGAGGTCCTTGGCGAATTCTTCCATCGCCGAGAAGTCCATGGTGATTCCGCGGGCGTATTCCTCCACTGTCGCGAGAACACGCTGGCGCAGCCACGGAACGTGACTGTAAAGACGCTGATGAGCGGCTTCCCGCGCGGCGAGGAACACCAGAACTTCCTGATGCGGCTGTTCGAGACCCTCACTGAAAGCCTGAACCGCAGCCGGGAGAAGGGCCGCGGTGCCTTCGGGGCCGAGGGGCAGGCCGATGTCAGTGGAGGAGAGCACCTCGGTGGACAGTTGGCCGAGTGCCTGGCCCAATTGCGAGCCGAACGCGAGTCCGCCCATCTGCCCGAGCATGCCCAGCATCGGGCCAGCCATCTGCTGTGCTTCGGCCGGAAGTCCTTGGACCCACATGCCCGCTACCTTCTCGGCCACCGGATCACAGAGTCGCTTCCACGTGTCGATCGTGTTGTCGAGCCAGTCGTTCGGAGTCCACGCAAGAGTGCGGCTCGCTCCGGCAGGGAGCGTTGTCGCGGCGTCCAGCCACATCTCGGCCAGGTGCGCGGCGTCGGCGATCGCCTTGACGTTGCCCTCGGTGATCGGTGTGACCGATCCGATCTGTTGGCGTGCCAGCTTCTTGGCGATGTCGTAGTTGACCGGGCCGGACGTACCGCCCTGGCCCATCGACGAGCCCATTCCGCTCAGCATCTGCCCGAACTGGGTGAGCATCTGGCCGAGCTGAGCCGGATCGAATCCCTCACCGCCCGCGCCGAACCCGAACGGCATGTCACCACCCCCGAACGGATTGCCACCCGCCGCGTTCTTGTCGCGATCGGGATCGTCGTCGGAGTTGGAGAAGCCGAACGGCATATTGCTCATACCTCAACGGTACAAGGCTCGAGCGGTCGGAGTCGCCCTCCGAGTCACGCTGACGGCGAACACGCACGGCGCTCAGGCGGTGCGATCGGTGCTCCGGAGCCTTCGCGCTTTACTCTGGATCAGGTGAATCGACGGATAGTGACGCTCTTGGCCGCACTCGCACCCATCGTCGTGTTGGGAGTCGTCGGAACAATGGTCACTGTTCCTTATGTCGCACTCGGTCCGGGCCCCACCTTCAACACGCTCGGCGACGTCGACGGTAAGCCCGTCGTGGACATCCAGGGGACCGAGGTCGATCCCACCGACGGCAACCTCAACATGACAACGGTGTCGGTTCGCGACGGCCTCAACATCTTCGAAGCGTTCGGACTGTGGGCGAGTGGCAGCAACGGACTCGTCCCTCGCTCGGAGATCTATCCACCCGAGAAGTCGAAGGAAGAGATTCAGCAGGCCAACACCGCCGACTTCCAGCAGTCCGAGGACAGTGCCGAGTTGGCGGCACTGCACTTTCTCGGCAAGCCGGTGTCACTGACTGTTTCGAAGGTGACCCCGGACGGTCCCGCTGCGGGTGCCCTGCAAGAAGGCGACGTCCTGGTCAAGATCGGCGACACTCCGGTAACCACCATCACCGGCGTTCAGGACACGGTCGGTGCGATCGCGCCCGGCACCGCGATCGACGTCACCGTCCTACGTGAGGGTGTGGAGACCGTTGTGCCGGTCACCGTCGGGGCGCGGCCCAACAAGCCCGAATCGGGTTACCTCGGCGTCACACCCAACGAGGTCCCGGACGTTCCCTTCACCGTGCAGTTCAATCTCGCCGACATCGGCGGTCCTTCTGCCGGACTGATGTTCACACTGGCCTTGGTCGACAAGCTGACTCCGGGGGAGCTCAACGGTGGAAAGTTCGTGGCCGGAACGGGCACCATCGACTCCGACGGCGAGGTCGGTCCGATCGGCGGCATCAGGTACAAGTTGATCGCCGCGTCCCAAGCCGGTGCTGAGACCTTCCTCGTGCCGGCCCAGAACTGTGACGAGGCGAAACAGAATGCGCCGGACGGGCTTCGACTCGTCAAGGTCGACAACCTGCCCGGCGCAGTGGACTCACTCGAGAGCCTCAACACGGGCGGCGACGCACCCCGCTGCTGAAAGCTGCCTGGCCGCCGACGACTCTGTCAGTCTTCTTCGACCTCGTCGAGCGTCGCGTACAGGGCGTGCACGAGGTGAGGTGCAAGACCGTCGTAGGTGAGCAGTTCCAAGTCACCGTACGGATCCGCATCCTCGTCGGGACGCATCTGTAGGAGCGACAGCGAGGGACCGTCACGGAGCACGCCGACGAACAGTCGAGCCTCGCGTCGATCGGGATGCGCGTTGGCCGTCAGCCGCGCGACCTCGTCCGCCGCGTGCTGATCGGTCAACACCGGCGCCGTGGCGTGGTCGAGATCCGATTCCGCCTCGGGCGGCAGGACGACGATCTCCTGCACCAGGATGCAACCCTGCACGGACTCGGGCCAATGCGTCGTCGCCAGGAACTCGTCGAGTGCCCGTGAACCGCCGATGATGTCCTCGGGAAGCGATTCCTGTTCGATCGGTGTGTATTCGGCGCCCTCGGCGAGTTGGTCGAGCAGTCCGGGTTCGGCCGCGGCGAGCATTTGGGTGGGTACCAACGCGTACAGCTTCGGAGGCTGATCCCAGCCTTCGGCGTCGATGTGGTCGACAACTTCATGAACGCACCGGGCGAGGGCACTCGGTGATCTGCTCATATTCTCTTCACTCACGCGTTCATCCTCCCACCTTCTGTCCGGCTCCCCGCTCTCCGTGTTGTCAACCCGTGACCGTTGTTACGTAGAGTGGTCGGAAACGGCCAAGTCCACTCGGGCGTGGCCGCAGTGATCGATGCAATCGGTTGCGACGCCACGGCGTCGCCAAATCTTGGAGCGTGGCACGTGGGCATGCGGCCCCCCGCAGGTTTACCCTCTCTGTCCAGACGCAGTCGAATCTTGTTGGTGGTGGCTGTCGTAGTGGCGGCCTTGCTGCTCGTGGGGCCGCGACTGATCGGCATGTACACGGACTGGTTGTGGTTCGGCGAAGTCGGCTTCCGCGGTGTCTTCACCAAGGTTCTGCTGACGCGATTCGTGCTCTTCCTGGTCGTCGGAATGGTCGTCGGCGCCATCGTGTGGCTCGCGATGCTTCTCGCGTACCGCGCACGCCCGGTGTTCGTCCCGGTCTCCGGACCCAATGATCCGATCGCGCGCTACCGCACCACCGTCATGTCGCGTCTTCGTCTTTTCGGCGTGATCATTCCGGTAGCGATCGGCATCCTGTCCGGTCTCATCGCACAGGCCAACTGGGTCACTATCCAGTTGTTCCTCAACGGCCAGGCTTTCGGGATCACCGATCCTCAGTTCAACTTGGACGTCGGCTTCTACACGTTCGATCTGCCGTTCTACCGTTTCGTTCTGAACTGGTTGTTCGTCTCGATCCTGCTGGCTTTCGTGGCAAACCTGGTCACCCACTACGTTTTCGGTGGAATCAAGTTGGCCGGGCGCAATGGGACGTTCACCACGGCCGCTCGTATTCAGCTGGCTGTCATCGCCGGCACCTTCGTGCTCCTCAAGGCGGTGGCGTACTGGTTCGATCGGTACTCGTTGATGTCGAGTAGTCGTAAGGAACCGACGTTCACCGGTCCGGGCTTCACCGACATCAATGCGGTTCTGCCGGCGAAGCTGATTCTGTTGTCCATTGCGGTCATCTGCGCCTTGGCGTTCTTCGCCTCGATCTTCACGCGGGATCTTCGGATACCGGCCATGGCGGTCGCTCTACTGGTTCTTTCGTCGGTCCTCGTCGGTGCCGTCTACCCGATGATCGTCGAGCAGTTCTCCGTCAAGCCCAATGCGGCGCAGAAGGAGAGCACGTACATCGAACGAAACATCGAAGCGACCCGTCAGGCGTACGGGATCACGGAAGAAAACGTCGACTACGTCGACTATCCGGGAGTTGGCACCAAGCAGCCCCAGGACGTTCCGGCCGACCGGACCACGATCGCGAACACCCGACTGTTGGATCCGACGATCCTGTCGCCGACGTTCACCGCTCAGCGTCAGCTCAAGAACTTCTACGGGTTCCCGCAGACGCTTAACGTCGACCGCTACGAACAGGACGGCCAGTTGCGCGACTTCGTTGTCGCAGCGCGTGAGCTGTCGCCGAACAACCTTTCCGGGAACCAGACGGACTGGATCAACAAGCACACGGTCTACACGCACGGCAACGGTTTCGTCGCGGCCCAGGCGAACGAAGTCACGGCCGTGCAGGGCGACAGTCAGAACAACACCGGTGGTTACCCGATCTACTCGGTCAGCGACCTGACGACCACGCCCGAGAACGAGAACCTCAAGGTGGACAATCCCCGGTCGTACTACGGCGAGGTGATCAGCCAGTCGGACGCCGATTACTCGATCGTCGGTTCCGTCGACGGCGAGGGACCACGTGAGTACGACACCGACACCTCGAAGTACACCTACACCGGTTCGGGTGGTGTCTCGATCGGCAACTGGTTCAACCGTCTTGCATTCGCGGCGAAGTACACCGAGCGCAACATCTTGTTCTCGAGTGCAATCGGCTCGAACTCGAAGATCATCTTCAAGCGTGATCCGAAGGAAAGGGTCGAGGAGGTCGCGCCTTGGCTGACGACCGACGGCGCTGCCTACCCGGCAGTGGTCGACGGCAAGATGCAGTGGATCATCGACGGCTACACCACCGCCCAGGACTACCCGTACGCGCAGCGCAGTTCGCTCGACGGGTTGGTCGAGGACAGTATCGACCAGACGACTGGGCGCCTCATTCCGCGTCAGGAGTTCTCCTACATCCGCAACTCCGTGAAGGCCACGGTCGACGCGTACGACGGCACTGTCACGCTCTACCAGGTCGACGAGCAGGATCCGGTTCTGAAGGCGTGGATGGGAGTCTTCCCGAACACGGTGAAGCCGAAGAGCGAAATCTCGGACGACCTGCAGGCGCACTTCCGGTACCCGGAGGACATGTTCAAGGTTCAGCGAGAGATGCTGGCGAAGTACCACGTCGACGATCCGAGTGAGTTCTTCACCAACAATGCGTTCTGGTCGGTTCCGAGTGATCCGACGATCGACACGTCGGCCAACCAGCCGCCGTACTACGTGCTGGTGGGCGACAAGGACACCGCGAAGGCGGATTTCCGTCTGACCAGTCCGATGGTCGGGTTCAGTCGTGAGTTGCTGTCGGCCTACATCTCGGTGGCGAACGACAAGGAGAACTACGGCAAGTTCACGGTGCTGCAGTTGCCGACCGATACGCAGACTCAGGGTCCGCAGCAGGCTCAGTCTGCGATGACGTCGGATTCGCGTGTTGCTTCGGAAGTGTCACTGCTCAAGCAGTCGAACAAGATTCAGTACGGAAACTTGCTGACTCTGCCGATTGCCGAGGGTGGAATCCTCTATGTCGAGCCTTTGTACTCGCAGCGAAACTCGCAGAACGCGTTCCCTCAGTTGGCGCGTGTATTGGTGAGCTTCAGCGACACCAACGGCATTCGGATCGGTTATGCACCGACCGTCTCCGAGGCGATCAGTCAGATTTGGCCGGGCGCAGGTTCGGCAGCGACGGTCACCCAGCCGGCACCCGATCCGGATACCGGAGCGCAACCGGAAACGCCGACTACTCCGACGGCACCGGCCCCGCCGGCTTCTTCGGATGACGTCACGAAGGCGCTGGCCGAGGTCAATTCGGCAATGGCGGCATTGAAGTCGGCGCAACAGAGCGGTGACTTCACCAGCTACGGTGCTGCGCTCGACCGCCTGCAGAAGGCTGTTGACGCGTACCAGGCGCTGCCGAGGTAAGCGGCGTCGGTTCGTGAAATAGCAGAAGGCCCACCATCCGATCGGATGGTGGGCCTTCTTGTGTGCTCAGGTGAAGCTGTATGAGCTGAATCAGCGCAGTGCTGCAACGATCGGTGCGTTGGCATCGGAGAGCTGCTGGAACTGTGCGGCGAATCCGTACTGGCCGGCGAGGTCACGAGCGGTGTCGTAAGCCTGCTGTGCGGCGGGCTTGAGCTCGGCCGGGATTTCGACGGCGGGAGCAACTGCGGGTGCCTCGGCGACGGGAGCCGGTGCTGCGGCGGGAGCCTCTTCGACTGCCGGCTCGCTCGCGACGGTCAGACGCTGGCCGCAGACGGGCCATGCGCCGGGGCCCTGGCTCTGCAGGGTGTTCTCGGCGACGCGGATCTGCTCTTCCTTGGAAGCGTTGGCGGGCGAGCCGGTGCCACCGTTGGCGGTCCAGGTGCTCTGCGAGAACTGCAGGCCGCCGTAGTAGCCGTTTCCGGTGTTGATGTTCCAGTCGCCACCGCTCTCGCACTGTGCGACGCCGTCCCAGTTGTGGGTGGCTGCGGAAGCGGTGCCGGTGCTCATGGTGAGGGGCACTGCGACAAGTGCGCCGGCTACTGCCAATGTGCCGAATGCACGCTTGCTGATGCTGGTGTACGTCATGTCGGGGTAAATCCTCTCCGCGCTTGCTGACATCGGCGGGCCTGCGGGTCGGCGATGATGCTGACTTTCCCGGGCGCTTGTCTCTCCGTGTCTCTGCCCCTCGAAGGTTTCGGGGGTTCCGATCCCGCGGGGCAGAGTGGAGCAGCGGCGGGTCGGCGTTCGCCCGGTTGATTCGGGCCGGGACCGACCGTACGGGAGCGCTGAACGAGGGTCGATTCGCGATTTTCCGGACCACCTGGTCTTCTCCCATCCAGGATTTTCGGCGTTTGTGCTGGTAGAGCCTTTCCGATGCCGTTTCGAGGTACGTTCGTTACATGCTTGTTATGTGTTGATGCTCACGGGCATTTTGTGAACCCAGTCACCCGATTCTTCGACTTTCAGGCGTGTATTTCGCTCCAGCGCAGGCGATTTGCGTTCCGTTCATCTGCTCGTGTAACTTTGTCAATGCATCGCGGGGTGGAGCAGCTCGGTAGCTCGCTGGGCTCATAACCCAGAGGTCGCAGGTTCAAATCCTGTCCCCGCTACTAGAAAAGGACCGCCGCACTGGATTCCAGTGCGGCGGTCCTTTTTTGTGCGCAGCCGTCGTAGGGTGGCGACGTGCGACTCTCGAAGATTCTTTTGGCGATGGCGGTGACTACTTCGCTGGTGGCCACCGCTCTGGCGTTCTCGGCAGGAAGCGCTGCCGCCGGTGGGCGGATCACCGATGCGAAGCGCGTGGTCTTCATCGTTCCAGGGCAGCAGCTCTACAACTCGGGAGAAACGCACCAGGCGACCTACCGCGCCCTCGACGAGGCACTGAGCGCTGCGGGCTACGAGACACACTTCGTCGACGCACCCGGCAAGATGATTGCGGCCGACGCCGAGCTGATTGCCGATTCGATTCGCTCCTACGCTGCCGGCGCTGACTCCGTCGGGGTGATCGCGCACAGTGCGGGTGGACTGAGCTCCCGGTACTACGCGAAGTTCCTCGGTGGCTCCGAAGTAGTGGATTCATTCGTTGCCATCGGTGCGCCGCAGTACGGTAGCCCCGGTGGCTGCGTACAAGGCCCTGCCGACGGTTACGACACCTGCATGTTCTCCGAAGTTCTCACCAAGCTCAATGCCGGTGAGGACACTCCTGGATCTGCCTACTATTCGGTGGTGCAGAGTTCGGGCGAGTGGGCGGACGGTCGGTTGGACGGGGGCCAGTGCAGGGTGTACGTCGATGGCGTTCCCGGGGCCGGAACCGGAGGAGACCACCTCACCGAGCTCGAGCATCCAGAGGTCATCTCGGGAGCGATCAGCGCTTTGGGGCGCGACTGTGTCGGTACGTTCGTGGACGAGAACGACGGCGACATCACCTGGCCTGACACACTGTTTCCGTCATTTCGGTAAAGCTTCAGGTCCGGGTTGTTCGGACGAGTAGCCCGGCTACGTGTGCGCTCGCGGCAGTCCTCGCCCCCAAGGCGTCACCCGATTCGATGGCCGCGACTATACGTGCGTGCTCGGTGACGGCGATCCGCCGATTGAGCTCGAGGCTCCACATGTCCGAACGGTAGAGGTGTGACTGACCATCCAGACGATGCAGGGCTTCGCTGAGCGGGTGATTGCATGCAGTCTCACGAATCAAGGTGTGGAACTCGAGGTCGAGCTTCGAATCCCGACGCTGATCCGGCGGGCTCTCGAGAAGTTCGCGTTGCACCTGCACCATCTTGTTCAGCTGTGACACGGTTTCGTGCGTGGCATTGGCCGTCGCATTGAACGCCGCGAGACCGTCGAGTACCTCACGCACCTCGAAGACCGCGCGCAGAGACTCCGCGTCCAGCGAATCGACTTTTGCACCCGCATTCCGTGTGTGGACGGCGATGCCCTCGTAGATCAACTGCTGCACGGCCTCGCGGACCGGCGTTCGACTGACATTGAGCTTGCTCGCCAGCGCGGGAACACTCAGTGGTGTCCCCGGCGCCAGCTCGCCCGAAAAGATCAGTTCGCGAAGCGTCTCGTGCACGGACTCAGTGAGCAAAGCTCGTTCGGTGGTGGTCATCTTGTCCTCACTTCGATCCTGCACGATATCGACGGTACCCGGGAGCGTTATCCAGCGGCGCGCACCCGGTCAGCGCTGCGACTGTCGACGTCGGGCGCCGTCGCGCCTTTCAGTCCGGCCACTTTGGCCGCGATGTTCTCAGCGATCGTGATCGGCGGGTATCCCACTTCGCCCGGTGTGAGAGTCCCTGGCAGTGCTTCGATGACGGCGTCGTAGTTCCCGTCGAAAAAGAATGCGGCAGAGCGACGTCGGATGATCTGACCATCGACGATAGGTGGGTCGACTCGGTGCACTGTCGAGCGCCATCGGTCGTTCGTCCAGCGTGCCATCGCGTCGCCGAGGTTGATCAAGAGTGCGCCGTCGGCAGGTTGGACGTCGTGCCATACGCCGTCGGCACTCAGAACTTGAAGGCCCGGAACTTGATCTGCCCACAGGATGGTCAAGATTCCGAAGTCGGTGTGAGCGCCCATTCCCGTCATGTCGCCGGAGATGCGGATCTCGCCCTCGGGCAGTGCGTAGTTGTTCATCTTCATCGCGTCGATCGAATGGTCGAGCATCGAATCGAAGTACCCGGGCTGCAATCCGAGAGCGTCGGTAAAGGCGCGCATCAGGATTCGTGCCAAGCCCTGGGCATGACGGAAATACTCTTCGATTGCCGGTCGGAATCCGGGCGCGGCCACGGGCCAGGTGTTGGCGGCGTAGCTGGACTCGGGTAGGTCGACGCCCGGATAGTCGCTCACCTCTGTGCCCACGACTATTGCTTCGTAGAAATCGTTCATCTGGTTCGCAGCGGCGACGCCCAAGCTCATGCTGAGTGATTCCGATTTCGGTGGTGAGTAGCCGCGGTTCTCGGACGAGGGACGGCGATAGTTGTTCTTCACCGTCAGTGGGAGAGCGAAGAACTCGTCGAGAGCGTCGGCCAGACCGGCGGTCGCCGATCGTGGAATGCTGTGTCCGACAATCTGTATGAATCCGACCTCCCGGCACGCGCGATCGAGTTGAGCTGCCACTTCCGCACAGGCAGTGCTGTTGGTGGCGTTTGCAACCGCTGCCTCGCCGCGGAGGTACGGGCTGATATCGATCGTAGGGATTTCGAAGACAGGAGTTTCGTGGGTCATTTAAAGTCCTTGCGGCCGGACGTGTGCCACTTACCGACGAGCACACGTGAGAGGAATCCAAAGGCAGAGAAGACGAGGACACCGAACACCGACGCGATCACGATCGCGGCGATCAGATCCTCGGACTGAAGGCGGCTTCGGTAGACGTCGAGCAGGGTCCCGATACCGGGTTGTCCTTTGGCGAAGAACATGTCGCCGATGATGGCACCGACGACAACAAGGCCGGAGGCGGTGCGGATGCCGGTGAGAATGGCCGGCATTGCCGCTCGCAGTTCGAGTTTCACAAGTCGATCCCAACGCGAGGCGCGGCCGAGGGTGAAGAGTTCGTGCAGTCCGCGATCGACCGATTGCAATCCGAAGTGTGTGTTGGTGATGATCGGGAAGGCTGCGATGAGAACGCACACCAGGGTGCGCGCGGTCATGCCGTAGCCGAACCAGAGCCCGATGAGGGGGACGATGGCGAGGATGGGAATGACCTGCAGCACAACGGCATAGGGATAGACGATCCGCTCGATCCACTTGGCCTGGCTCATCAGCACGCCGGTTCCGACGCCGACTGCCACCGCGACCACGAAGCCGACCAGTGCTACCTGTGCCGTCACTGCGAGGGCTTCGAGCATGGGAGAGAGGTGTTTCCAGTCGAGTAGCGACTTTGTCAGTACTTGACTCGGCGGCGGAAGGAGAAATCGACGTTCCGGGGAGAGAACGAGGTAGCTGACGATCGACCACGCTGCGACCGCGCCGGCAAGTGAGAGCAGCGGATAGAGCAGGAAGGTGCCGAGCGCTCTCATTCGCGAGGGCCGTCCGGGCTGTGACTGTGCTCGCGCGGCGGTCGCAGAATCAGTGCGAACGGCGGAATTGCGTGCGGTGGTGCCCTGTTGCACTGCAAGGACTTCGGTCATCGTGAGCTCCCATGGAGACTGGCCGAGATCTCGGCGACGTGTTCGGTGTATCGGGCGTCGTAGCGCAGTTCCGGGCTACGCGGGTACGGGAAATCGATGTCCACGACCGAATGGATTCGTCCGGGCCGGGCGGTCATGACGACCACCTTGTTTGCGAGGTACACGGCCTCGGATACCGAGTGCGTGATGAACATCGAGGTGAACCCCTTGTCGGTGTAGAGCCTTTGCAGCTCTACCTGCATCTCCAGTCGTGTCATCTCGTCGAGAGCACCGAAAGGTTCGTCGAGCAGCATCACAGCAGGTGCGAGGGTGAGCGCACGCGCCAACGAGACGCGCATCTTCATTCCGCCCGACAACGCGTTGGGCAGTTGTTTCGCGAAGTCCGCCAGTCCCACTGCGCGAATTGCCTCGTCGGCGCGCAATTTTCGGGCTGCTTTGTCGCCGCCACCGAGTTCGGCGGACAATTCGACGTTGGCCTGCACGGTTCGCCAGGGGAGGAGAGTCGGCTCCTGGAAGATGAAGCCAACTGATTCGGTGTCGAGGGCAACCGCGCCGCTGGTCGGTCGCTCGAGGCCGGCCGCCATGCGCAACAAAGTCGACTTGCCGCAGCCGGAGGGTCCGACCACGGCGACGAAGTCTCCTCGCTCCACGTTCAGATCGATGCCGTCCAGCGCGACAGTGCCGGTATCGAACTTCTTGACGACATCGGAAAAGACCATCTGCATCGGTGCGGTGAGCTTGCGAGCGTCGGCATCCTGCATCGTGTTCGCGAGTTCCATCTGAGCCTCCGGTTCAATAGTGCATGCAAAAGTTCTTCAAGATGTATGAACCATCTTGAATTGCATGTATGTCGCCTAGATTGCTGAATGTAAATGTGAGGTGACATTGCAGGTGAAGCGAGAATCCTGGCGCGCGTTACCTGATGGAAACAACTAGTCGATTGCATGTAATCCATGTGCTGCAGAGTGTGCACATCGGATCACCCTTCCTGGTTCGCCCACATCCCAATTGTTTTCACGAAGGAGACGCTGTGTATTCAAATCGCAAGGTGCATTCCAATCGCAGAAGTGTGGGAGCGGCCGGCGCGGCACTGGCCATGTGTGCAGCCATCGGATTGACTGCGTGCAGCTCCAGTGAGGCTGAGACGGCCAAGGCTGAATCTCTCGAACCAGCTGCCGAGGCTCAGAACCTAGCGGGTCTCTGTCCGGAAAACGTTGTGGTTCAACTCCAATGGCAGCCACAGTCGGATATGGGAGCGCTCTTCGAGATGCTTGGTCCCGGCTATTCGGTCGACACCGACGACAAGTCCGTCAGCGGGACTCTTGTCGCCGGAGGGAAGGACACCGGAGTCGACTTGACCTTGCGGGCCGGGGGACCGGCAATCGGGTTCCAATCCGTCAGCTCCCAGATGTACGTCGACGATTCGATCACTCTCGGCTTGGTGCACGGCGATCAGGTGATCGCGGCAGCGGCAAGTCAGCCCGTTGTGGCCGTCACGCCATTGCTCAAGTACAGCCCGGCAATCCTCATGTGGGACAAAGAGTCTCATCCGGAATGGGCGAGTGTTGCCGATATCGGCAAGTCCGACGCGAGTGTCGTCGTTTCCAAGGAGCAACTGTTTCCGCAGTGGCTCGTGGCGAAAGGCCTACTGAAGCAGTCTCAGCTCGACACGAGCTACGACGGAGCTCCCTCGCGATTTGTCGGTGACCCGACCATCGCTCAGCAAGGATTCGCGAATTCGGAACCGTACACGTACGAGAAGGAGACGCCAGCGTGGGACAAGCCGGTTTCCTATGACCTGCTGAAAGATTCGGGTTTCGACATCTACGCGTCCAATGTTTCCGTTCGTGCCGACAAGGTCGAGACACTCTCCCCGTGTTTGAGCAAGCTGGTTCCGATCATTCGGCAGGCCACCGCGGACTACATCACTGCGCCGGATACGGCGAATGCTGCCATTGTCGACGTCGTCTCGCAGGACGTGTCGTTCTCTCCCTACACCGAGGGTGAAGCAGCGTTCAGTGCCCAAGTCTTGAAAGAGAAGGGCCTGATCGCGAACGAGGCGGACGGATCCGTCGGCACGTTCGACATGACGCGAGTCGCTCACACCGTCGAAGAACTGAAGCCCATCCTGAACGCCGGGGGTGCGGCGATACCGCAGTCATTGACTGCAGAAGAGATCTACACCGACAAGTTCACCGATCGGTCCATCGGAATCCGCTGAAGGAGCTGACAGCAAATGACGTACGACATGACAGAACTCAACCGCGAGACCCGCATGGGTGGCCTGGGCACGGAGACCACCGACCGCGAGGTCCGAAGAATCGATCTCTCGGATTTCGAGAACCGGCGCAGCGAGATCGCCGAGGAGTTGTGGTCGGCAGCGACCGACATCGGATTCTTCCAAATCGTCAATCACGGGATCGATCTGGACCAGGTCCGCGAGGCTTTCGCGGCGGCCGAGCGATTCTTTGCACTGCCCACCGAGGTCAAAGCGCAGTATCCGCTCAAGAAGGGTTTCAACTCCGGCTGGGAGAGCATGACGCAGGTGCGTCCGTCCATCGGAACACCTGATCAGAAAGAGTCCTACCAGGTGACCCGCCCGCATATGGGTGATCTGTGGCCCACTGCAGACGAATTGGGCGGATTCCGCGAAACGATCCTGGACTTCGAAGCCAAGTGCTGGGGCATTGCGATGGACCTGTTGTCGTGCTTCGCCGAGAAGCTGGGATTCGAACGAGACTTCTTCACCAGGGCACATGACCCGTCGGTGGACACCTACCAGAGCACACTGCGACTACTCCACTACTTCCCCCTTGCCGCCGACGCAGATGTCGAAGGGATGTGGCGTGCCGGAGAACACACCGATTTCGATTGCCTGACATTGCTTTTCCAGCGTGACGGTCAGGGCGGCTTGCAACTGTGCCCGGGCAAGGAGATGGACACCCAGGAATGGACGTCGGTGGTGCCGGCTGAGGAAGCAATCACCTGCAACATCGGCGACATGCTGATGAGATGGAGTGATGACGTCCTGCCGTCGAATTTTCATCGAGTCAAGAGTCCCGGAGTCACCGACTATCGGGGAGCCCGCTACAGCCTCGCGTTCTTCGCTCAGGCGAACCGCGACGTGACCATCGAGGGGCCGGCGGGCAAGTACCCGCCGATCACTGCCGAGGACTACATCGACCAGCGAGTACGCGCGAACTTCGCGCGTTGATCCGTATCCGTTCCGTCACACACTTTCAGGAGAACTGGCGATGACTACCGCGCCCAAGAACATGACCGACGCGATCATCCGGGACGTGACGTTGTACAGCGGCGGGCAATGGCTGACCGGCCACGACGTCGTCGTCTCGAATGGGGTGGTCGAATCGATCGAGAAGTCGACCGGCACCGCCACACCTGGAAGTGTGGACGGATCGGGGGCGTATCTGATCCCTGGCTTCGTCAACACCCATACGCACCTTCAGCAGTCACTGATGCGTGGGATCGCCGAAGGGACACCGCTTCTCGAATGGCTACTCGCGGTCGCAGAAGAGTCGGTTCAGATCACTCCCGAGCGCGCATACGCGGCCACTGTCGCAGCCTCGCTGGAGGCATTGCGCAGCGGTACGACCACCCTGGT
Organism: Rhodococcus sp. YL-1; assembly: GCF_001942025.1. Lineage (NCBI taxonomy): Bacteria > Bacillati > Actinomycetota > Actinomycetes > Mycobacteriales > Nocardiaceae > Rhodococcus > Rhodococcus sp. YL-1. Next base: position 2,367,371 of record NZ_CP017299.1, read on the forward strand.
CGAACACATGTGGCCGCACCCGTCCAGCGAGGTTCACGATGCCGTGATCCGGGCGTTGCACGACACCGGGATTCGTGCGGTGCTGGGACGCGGAACCGCAGACCGGGCGGACAAGACGAGGAAGTGGGGCTTCGATCCGCGGCTCATGCAACCACTCGGAGACGTTCTCGCACATACGGATCAGATGATGCGGGACGTCGCCGGTTCCCGCATTGACGTGGCAGTCGCGGTACCGAACCCGCGTTCGCTGACCCCGGAGGGGATGTCGGAAGTGCGTGAGTTCGCGCAGGCTCGCGACCTGACGGTCTCGATTCACCTGCTCGAGACGCAGACCGACAACACGATGTGTACCGAACACGCGGGCATGAACGCGGTCGACTACCTGGATTCCCATGGTTTCTTGTGGGACCGGGTGCTGGCGGTCCACTGCGTCGAACTCGACGACCGTGGTCAGAAGGTGCTGGCGGAGCGCGGCGTCGGAGTGTCGTACAACCCCGTCAGCAACATGCGCCTCGGTAGCGGAATCGCGCCCGTCCCGAGTTTCCTCGACGCGGGGATCGCGGTGGGGTTGGGTGTGGACGGTGCAGCCAGCAACGATACTCAGGACATGCTCGAGACGCTGCGCACCGGCGCCTACGTGCAGCGAGCCGCGCGCGGCCGCGCCGACCTGCTCGGCTTCGAAGCCATGATCGACATCGCATCCGGCGGTGCAAACGCAGCACTCGGTCTGCCGGCCAGGTCCGGCGGGATCTCCGTGGGCGATCCCGCCGACCTCACCATGATTCGGTTCGAACGCGACTTCGGTTGCCTCCCGGTGCGAGATCCGGGCGCGTCCATTCTCACGACGGGCAGTCGTCAGATAGTGGACACGGTGTTGGTTGCGGGCGAGGTCGTGCTCCGCGACGGGCACTCCACTCGCGTCGACGAGGCGGAATTGATCCGCACGCTCAGAGCTTTGTGACTGTGCTCAGTCTTCGCTGATCTCCATCTCGATCAGTACGCGGCGCAACAGCTTTCCGGTGGCGTTGCGGGGAAGTTCGTCGATGAAGACGATCTCGCGGGGAACCTTGTAGCGCGCGAGATTCGACCGGACGTGATCCTTCAGCTCGTCGGAGTTCTGGTCGGCGCCGTGGGCGACGACGACAAACGCTCGCAGGCGGTGCCCGAAGTCGGCGTCCTCGACTCCGATGACTGCCGCTTCCAAGACGTCCTCTCGATCGGCGAGCAGGTTCTCGACTTCGAGCGGGTAGACGTTCTCGCCACCGGAGACGATCATGTCGTCGTCGCGGCCGTCGACGAAGAGGAGGCCGTTGGCGTCGAAGTGTCCGACGTCGCCGGTCGAGAGAAGTCCGTCGATACGTTCCTTGTCGCGCCCGTCGGTGTATCCCTCGAAGCTCAGCCCGCTGGCGACGAAGATCCTGCCGATCGTGTGTGGGGTGGTGATCTTCTTGTTGTTCTCGTCGAACAGTTCGACGTGACAGGTCACCGGAGCGCGGCCCGCGGTTCCCGGCGCAATGGTCAGATCCTCGGGAGTCGCGACCGTGGCCACTGCGACCTCGGTGGATCCGTACAGGTTGTAGAGGACGTACCCGAACGAGGCCGTGACTCGCTTGCACAGGTCGGGCGAGAGTGACGAACCTGCCGAGAAGATGATCTTCAGGTTCGACGTGTCGTACTTGGACAGCACGTCGGGACCGAGGTCGATGATGCGAGTGAGCATCGTCGGGACCACGACCAGACTGTCGCACTTGTACTGGGCGACAAGCTTGATCGTGTTCTCCGGATCGAACTTTCGATGCATGACGACGGTCTGGCCGAGCGCCAACGCGAGAGCGAACTGCGAGACGCCGGTTCCGTGGAAGGCGGGGGCCGCCATCATCATGGTCTGTCCGCGGCGCAACGGCACGCGGTCGAGGAACTGCGCCGACGCGAGAGGGGAGGTGTGGCCACGCGGCGCACCCTTGGGAGTTCCCGTTGTGCCGCTGGTGAGGAGGACGAAGCCACCGTTCTTCTCGGGTGCCGGCACCGACGACGTGGTGCGTCCGGCGATGGCCTCGTCGAGAGTAGCTGCCGTGGAACCGTCAGCGGCCGTGCCCTCTGGCCAGGAACGATAGACGACGACGTTGTCCGGCAAGGCATCGGCGATGTCCGCGAACTCGTCGTCGTAGACGAAGGCGACCACCTTCTCCCGCGCGGCGACGTCCACGAGTTGGGGCCGAGCGAAGCCCGTGTTCATGAGAACGAGCTTCGTTCCGTTCTTTGCTGCCGCCAGCATGGTCAGGACCAAGCCTCGATGGTTACGGCACATCGCACCCATGACGGAGTCGGAGGTGATGCCGTCGGCCTGCCACGCCCGGACCAACGCGTTGCTCTGACGCTCGAGCTCGGCATAGGTGATGGGTCCGCGCTCGTCGATGACCGCCACCGCATCGTAGCCGTTCTCGGCGTGTGCATGGACCGGCCCGGCAAAGGGTCCGTACTTGTCCACGGCTGCAATGGATTTGAGCCCGCGATCGAGGCGAGGGAACGGGACGAGTCCGGCTCGGAACATGACCCCCGCCGCGCCGATGGTGTCAGTGACCTTGGTGACCAATCCGGGCATACGTGAACCTCTTCCGAGCGTCGTTGTAGGACTGATTACACACTAATGCGCAATCAGGTTTCGGTGGTGAAGTTTCACGATGGCGACCGAGCACTCCGCCCCGCCACCTCGAAAGGTGGCGGGGCGGAGTGTTTCGGGATCTGGTCCGTGCGACCGTCACTTCAGTTCGGCGGACGACTTTCCGAGCAGGCGGCGTGCGACGATCAGCTGCTGGATCTGCTGGGTGCCCTCGAAGATGTCGAGAATCTTCGAGTCGCGGCCCCACTTCTCGAGCAACGGGCGCTGCGAGTAGCCGTAAGTGCCGGCCAACTCGACTGCCTTGAGCGTCACGTCGGTGCCGGTGCGGCCGGCCTTCGCCTTGGACATGGACGCTTCGAGCGAGTTCGGCTTCTTGTTGTCGGCCATCCACGCCGCGCGCAGAGACAGCAGGTACGCGGCCTCCCAGTCGGCTTCCAAACGGATGAACTCGGCTGCAGCTGCATGCTGGTTGTAGACCGGTGTGTCGTAGGAGATCTCGACACCGGCTTCGGTCAGGATGCCGCGCAGTTCTTCGAGAGCTGCGCGTCCGACGCCGACGGCCATGGCTGCAACGAGGGGCCGGGTGTTGTCGAACGTCTGCATGACGCCGGCAAAGCCCTGCTCCACGTTGACCTCCGGGCTGCCGAGGATGTTGTCCGCGGGAATGCGGCAATCCTGGAGCAGGAGTACTGCGGTGTCGGAGGCCTTGATGCCCAGCTTGTGCTCGAGGCGAGCAACGCTCAGGCCCGGTGCGTCACGCGGAACGACGAACGACTTGATGGCCGCTCGGCCCTTCGACTTGTCGACCGACGCCCACACGACGATGTGCGTCGAACGCTCACCGGCGGTGACGAAGATCTTCTCGCCGTTGAGAACCCACTCGTCGCCGTCGAGAACGGCGGTGGTGGTCACTGCGGCGGAGTCGGAACCGAAACTCGGTTCGGTGATGGCCATCGAGGCCCACACCTTGCCGAAACGTTCGAGCTGTTCGTCGGTTGACACTGCGGCGATCGCGGCGTTGCCGAGCCCCTGGTAGGGGATCGAGAGCATGAGTCCGACGTCGCCCCAAGACGTTTCGAGCGAGTTGAGGAGCGCAGACATGTTGCCGCCGTTGGCGTTGCCACCCTTGGCGCTCGCGTCGGACCGTCCGCCGCTGGCACCGCCGATGTCTCCACCGGAATCGGAGAGGCCTTCGACCATGGCGGCCATGGTGTCGAGCTCGACGGGATACTCGTGCTCAGCGAGATCGTACTTACGTGAAATGGGTCGGAAGATCTGCGCCGCGACCTGATGTGCCTGGTTCGCTGATGCTTTGAGCTTCTTGGGAAGTTCGAGGTTGATCATCGTGGTTCTCCTGGAAGTTCAGCGGCGTCAGATGAGGACGATGCCCTCGGCAACGCCGATGGCACGGAGGTCGCGGTACCAGCGCTCGACCGGGTGCTCCTTGGTGAACCCGTGTCCACCGAGGAGTTGCACACCGTCGAGGCCGATCTGCATGCCCTTCTCGGAAGCCAGCTTCCGGGCCAGAGCGGATTCGCGAGCGAAGGACAAGCCCTGCTCGGCGCGTGAAGCGCCCCGAAGCGTGACCAGACGCAGTCCGTCGAGTTCGATGCCGATGTTGGCGACCATGAAGGCAACCGCCTGGCGGTGGCTGATCGGCTCGCCGAACGCTTCGCGCTCGTTGACGTACGGAATCACGTAGTCGAGAACTGCCTGGCTGGTGCCGACGGCCAGGGACGCCCAACCGAGGCGAGCCAGGCGAATCGCGTCGGCGTATTCGGCCTTACGCTGCTCGGCGTCACCGTCGCCGAGCAGTGCGGACTCCGACACCGCGACATCGGTGAGGATCAGGCGACCCAGGCCTGCGGCGCGCAGTCCCATGCTGGGATCTGCTTCGACGACGAGTCCCTTGGTGTCGGATTCGACGATGAAGAAGGACGGCTTGCCGTCGAGTTCTGCGGCGATGACGAAGAGTTCGGACGTAGCGGCGGCGGGCACCAAGCTCTTGACGCCGTTGAGCTTGTAGCCGCTGGGGGAGCGCACTGCCTTGGTCTGCAGGGCAAACGGATCGAACAGTGCGCGTGGTTCGTTGACCACCACTGCTGCGCCGGGGACCTGCTCGCCGGTGAAGGCCGGAAGGTAGGTCTTCTGCTGCGCGTCGGTGCCCCACTGCGTCAGTGCGACCGCAACGCCGCTGGGTGCGAGGATCGGAAGTGCAAGCCCCATGTCTCCGTGCGCAAGTGCCTCGGCAACAAGAGAATTGGTGACCGCGCCGCGATCGGCAGCTGCTCCGTCGAGTTCTTCGGGAACGTTGATCAGCGTGATGCCGAGCTCGGCTGCGCGCTTGGAGAGATCGGCTGGTGCCTGCGCTGCGCCGTCGGCGTCGTGCGCTGCGGGACGCAGGATCTCGGCCGCGAACTCGCGCACGGTCTCGACGATCATCTTCTGGTCGTCGTCGGGGGTCAGATCGAAGTAGTCGGCGTTCTTGCTCGGGTTGTCGGGCAGGCGCTTGGGTGCGCCGTTGCCCGAGACCTTCTGGAATCCTCGAGTGGCGGCACCCAGGGTTTTGAAGCCCGTCTTGGTGCCCTCGTAGGTCACGCGATCGATGGTCTGACGCAGATTGAACTTCTCGGCCAGTTCCGAACCGGTGATCTTGGTAAGCACACGCATGGCTGCGCCCATGGCGTCGCGTTTGATCGGGTTCAGGCCGACGGCGGACGTGTCGCGGGGCGCACCCTTGGCGCCGCCGCGCTGCGCGCCCGATTCGCTGCGCTGAGCGCTCTTGTCGGGGGCAACACTGTCTTGCTTGGTCATGATCACCAGCTGTTTCTCGGTGTTGGGGCGTTGGACGATCCTTATCTTACTCATCAGTAAGGTCTGTTGTCGAGAAACCGCGAAATGATGCGCGTCATAGGCTCGAGGGGTGAACCGGACAGAGGTGCCAGATCGGATACAGCGGTACGTGCGCTACACGCCGTTGGTGGTGGTCCCGTGCCTGTTGATCGCCAGCACGTATCCGGGGGAGTATCGAGTTCCCCTCACCTACTGGATTCTGTCGATGCTGTCGGCGCTCGCCTTCGCCGTCGGCCGTCGATGGCCGGTCTTCGCGTCCCTGGTCATCTCGGCGCTCGCCGTTCCGATGTTCGTCGCCGACGCCTGGGGGCTGTCCGAGCTTGTTCCGTATCTCGGGGCGGTCGCCGTCGTCGACGTCACGATGCGGGCCGAGCGTAGAGAAATGGTTGCCGTATCGGCAGCAGGATGGTGCGGTTCGGTGCTCGCGGGTATCTGGTTCGAATCTCACGAAGCGTTCTGGTCTGTCACGACGGCTGTGAAAGTGCTTGCGTACGTGGGGTTGCCACTGCTGCTCGGGCTGTATCTACGCTCGCAGCGTGAATTGGCCGCGAACAATCTTGCGCAGACCCGCGCTGCGGAGCGCAGTGCGCTCGCCCGCGAACTGCACGACCTGGTTGCGCACCACATGGCATCGATCGTCCTGAGAATCGGCGTGGCTCAACATGTCTTGGCGCCCCAGGACGAGGCCGTGCGTGAGGTCCTCGCGGATGTGCGTGGGACTGCGTCCGATGCGCTGGCCGATATCCGTCGCCTCCTGGTCGCACTTCGTGATCCTTCGCTCGGTGAGGTCGCTCTGGTCGAGCCGGATGCCGTCGAGGCGGAAATCGAGGCGGCGATAGATCGTGTGCGTGCGGCGGGTTTCGAGGTGCGGGCAGTCTTCGATGCCCAGGAGAATGTCGAGTCAGGCGCAGCCGATCTCGACGCGATCGGGAGGCTGACGTTGTTGCGGGTGATTCAGGAATCACTGACCAACGTCATGAAGCACGGCGACAAGAAGGGGCTGGTATCGGTCTCGGTCGGTCGCGAAGACAACCGGGTGCATGTCAGGGTTGTCAACGACGTCGAGGGATCGCCTCGGAGTGCAGGTCATGGCCTGGTGGGAATGCAGGAGCGTGCGGAGTTGGTCGGCGGCGAGATGACCGCCGGCACCAACAGTGACGGGAAATGGGAAGTGCACGTGAGTATTCCACTCGTTGTCTCGGGCGGTGTCTCGTGATCAGCGTGCTGATCGTCGACGACCAGCGACTTGTGCGCGCCGGTTTGCGGATGCTGTGCGCGGCAGCCGAGGACATGACCGTGGCCGGTGAGGCGTCGAACGGCGTCGAGGCGGTAGCGCTCGCTGCAGAATTGGATCCCGACGTGATTCTGATGGACTTGAGAATGCCCGGGCTGGACGGGATCGGCGCCACGCAGCAGATCGTCAAGGCCGGTCGTCGAGCGCGCATCCTCGTGCTGACCACCTTCGACGACGACGATCATCTGTATCCCGCACTCGCCGCGGGGGCTTCGGGATTCTTCGTCAAGGACACCGAACCCGCCGAGTTGCTCGGTGCCATTCGGCGGATCGCCGAGGGCGAGATGGTGTTCACTCCGGAACTTCTCCGCCGCGTTGTGGATCGAGCGGTGATCGGTGGTATCGCAGACACTGCTGCGACGGAGAAGGTTCCGTTGACCGATCGCGAATCGCAGGTCCTCGCGCTGGTGGCAGAAGGGAAGAGCAATCAGGAGATCGCGGACACGCTGCATCTCGGTGTGACCACGGTGAAGACGCACGTGGCGAACCTGATGTCGAAGACCGGTTGCGACAATCGGGTTCGCCTCGCCGTGTACCACTTGCAGAACTTTCAGTGACCGGAGTGCGAACCAGGCATCGGCATGTCCATCGGCATGTCCATCTGCATCGGAGCCGCCTTCTGTCCCGGTTCGAGGACGAGGAATTGGCCCATCATCCCTTGGTCCTCGTGCATCAGCAGGTGGCAGTGGAACATGTACGGGAAGGTGGGATCGGTGTACTCGGACCACTGCAGTGCGACGCGAACCCTGCTGCCCGGCGGTGTGTAGACGGTGTCCTTGAGTCCGCGCAAGTGCGGCGGGGGAGTGCGACCGTCGACGTCGAGGATCTGGAACTGTACGTCGTGGACATGGAAATTGTGTGGCCAGTTGTCCTTGTTGGTGATCGTCCACACCTCGGTCGCGCCGACCTCGGCCTCGAAGTCGATGCGGTTCATGTCCATTCGTTGCCCGTTGATCATGTACCACTGCAGATCGAAGGTTCGGGAAACGCTTGCCTTCGACGGATCCAGACTCGGCAGTACGGCCAACTGCGCCGGGAGAGTCGACCGTGACGCGCGGCTGGCAACGCCCCGCAGTTCGAGGATGTCGAAGCGGTCGTTCATGCCGAAGTTCTCGGCGTCGGAGGAACTCACGCCACCGCCGTCCTCGATCGGGAACGACACCAGTGTGGTCGTCGCGCCGGGGTCGACGCGAACCACGATCTCGGCTCGTTCGCCGGGGCTGAGCTGAATCCGCTTGATCGCAATAGGTGATTCGAGCAGTCCGCCGTCGGTGGCAATCAGATCGAAGGTGCGGTCGTCGGGGAACCCCAGGTTGTAGAGACGGCCGGAAGAGCCGTTCAGAATGCGTAACCGGACGACCCCGGTGGTGACGTCGAGGTAGGCGTCGGAGATGCCGTTGGTGACTATCGTGTCGCCGAGCAGGCCTATGTCGGTCGGATCCGATTCGTCGAAGCTGCCGTCGGCGAGGAATCGACGATCCTGGATGATCAGCGGAACATCGTCGACACCATAGGTTTTGGGGATGTCAAACGCCCGCGTGTCGGCGTCGTCGATCAGGAACAGTCCGGCGAGACCGCGCTGCACGTGCCGTTCGGTGGATCCGTGCGGGTGTGGATGATACCAGAGCGTCGACGCCGACTGGCCGATCGTCCACGCCGGTTCCCAGCGTCCGCCGGCTTCGATGGTCTGGTGCGGGCCGCCGTCGTATCGGGCGGGCAGATGCATGCCGTGCCAATGGACGGTCGTGGGCTCTGCCAGTGTGTTGTCGATCGTGAATGCGACAGATTCTCCGCGTTCGGCGCGGACGGTGGGTCCCAGAATGGATCCGTTGAAACCCCAAGTGTCGGTGAGTTTTCCCGCGACGATCTCGGTGGTTCCGGCACCGGCACGAAGTGTGAAGTGGCGAACACCGGCGTCGTCGACGGTGGATTCGGCAAGCGGTGGAATCGGTAGCGGACGCGAAGTTCCGGCCACCGCCAGTGTGGCGCTCTTCGCTGCCGGGTCGGCGCCGCAGCCCACCGCGAGCCCGAGGGGCGCTGCGGCCAGACCGAACAGAATCGTGCGCCTGGAAATCCGGTTCATCGTTCTCCTGGAAGTAGTGCGTGATCAACTACTTCCAGTCAACGGGCCGAGATGTCGTGCCGAATCCTGCCGACGGGCCTGTCGGAACTCCTCCCTCGGACCCTTGCGGCGGGTGGGATGTTCTGGTAGTCGGGTGGTTACCGCAGGCGGGCCAGAACGTCTTCGTGCAGCAGTCCGTTGGTGGCGACCGCGCTGCCGCCGTGCGGACCTGCGCCGCCGTCCAGATCGGTGAACGCGCCGCCGGCCTCACGGACCAATACGTCGAGCGCTGCCAGATCCCACAGGGAAACCTCGGGTTCGGCAGCAATGTCGACGGCGCCTTCGGCCACGAGGCAGTAGGAGAAGAAGTCCCCGTAACCGCGCACGCGCCAGACGTGGTCGGTGAGTTCGACGAACTGATCGCGAATTCCGCGGTCCTTCCACCCCGAGAGGCTCGAGAAGCTCAGGCTCGCTGACTCGCTGCGATCGACGGCGGATACCTGGATCGCCCGCGCATCACTGTCCCCGAAGGACGTATGTGCACCCAAACCTGTTGCAGCCCACCATCGCCGATTCAGTGCAGGTGCGCTCACGACGCCGATGACTGGGACGCCGTCCTCGAGCAAGCTGATCAGCGTGGCCCACACCGGTACGTTGCGGACGAAGTTCTTGGTCCCGTCGATGGGGTCGACCACCCACTGTCTGCCCTCGAAGACTGCGTCGCCGCCGAATTCTTCGCCGAGTACGGAATCCGCAGGACGATGCTCACCGAGCGTCGCGCGCACTGCTCGCTCGACAGCCAGATCGGCGTCGGAGACGGGGGTGAGGTCCGGCTTGTCGTCCACTCGAAGGTCGAGGGCGCCGAAGCGGGCGCGAGTGATCGCGTCAGCCTCGTCGGCGATACGGAGGGCGAGTGCGAGGTCGGATGCGCGATCGGTCACGGGTACACAACCTACCGGCTCAATCGGGGAGGACCTCGTTCAGCTTTCCGGTTGCGACGTCGAAGACGAATCCGCGTAGGGAGGTCGTCGCGGTGACGAACGGACTGTTCTCGATGCGCTTCAACGACTGACGGACGTCCTCGTCGATGTCGGGAAACGATTCGGCAGCCCAATTTGGTTTGATGCCGATCTCGTCCTGGATGGATCGCTTGAAGTCGTCGTCGGTGAACGTCAGCATTCCGCAGTCGGTGTGGTGGATGAGGATGATCTCGGTAGTTCCCAGCAGACGCTGGCTGATGGCCAGGGATCGGATCTCGTCGTCGGTGACGACTCCACCCGCATTGCGGATGACGTGCGATTCACCTTCCTTGATTCCGAGCACCCGATAGACGTCGATGCGGGCGTCCATGCAGGCGAGTACGGCGACGTGTTTGCTGGGTGGGAGGGGGAGCGGTCCGGTGAACTGCTCGGCGTAGGCGGCGTTGTTCTGCAGGTATTCGTCGGTGACAGTCATCGTTCCAGTAGGTTCCCTCGGAGCGAGGTTGGCAAGGCTTCCAGTCCCGGTGATCCCAATACGTGACGGGCGGCAGGGCCGAGGTCGGCACCCGGTAGCCTTGAGAACCGTGCATCCCGACGTAATTGCAGACCTGAACGCCCTCGACACCACCCTTCGCACCTGCGAATCGGTTGTGGACGTCGAGGAGCTGCGCCGACGCATCGACGAGCTCGAGCACCAGGCAGCCGACCCGGGTCTGTGGAACGACCAGGAACACGCCCAGCAGGTCACCAGCCAGCTCTCCCACGCGCAGGCCGAGCTACGCCGGATCGTGGCACTACGCGAGCGACTCGACGAGATGCCGATCCTCTACGAACTGGCAGAAGACGAAGGCCCCGACGCGGTGGCCGATGCCGACGCCGAGCGCGCCAGCCTGCGTGAAGACATCGCGGCGATGGAAGTCAAGACCATGCTCTCGGGCGAGTACGACGAGCGCGATGCGCTCATCAACATCCGCTCCGGTGCAGGCGGTATCGACGCTGCAGACTGGGCCGAGATGCTCATGCGTATGTACATCCGCTGGGCGGAGAAGCACGACTACGGCGTCGAGGTCTACGACACGTCGTACGCCGAAGAAGCCGGACTCAAGAGCGCGACGTTCGCGATCAAAGGCCCGTACACGTACGGCACGTTGTCCGTCGAGATGGGCACCCACCGGCTCGTTCGCATCAGCCCCTTCGACAACCAGGGTCGTCGTCAGACGTCGTTCGCCGAGGTCGAGGTACTGCCGGTCGTCGAGACGACCGACCACATCGAGATCAACGAGAACGACATCCGCGTCGACGTCTACCGCTCGTCCGGTCCCGGCGGCCAGTCGGTCAACACGACGGACTCCGCCGTTCGACTCACGCACATCCCGACGGGAATCGTCGTCACCTGTCAGAACGAGAAGTCGCAGCTCCAGAACAAGGTGTCGGCGATGCGCGTCCTGCAGGCAAAACTGCTCGCGGTCAAGCGTCAGGAAGAGCGCGCCGAGATGGATGCGCTCAAGGGCGACAGCGGCAGCTCGTGGGGCAACCAGATGCGCTCCTATGTTCTGCATCCGTACCAGATGGTCAAGGACCTGCGTACCGAGTACGAGGTCAACAACCCGTCGGCAGTGCTCGACGGCGACATCGACGGGTTCCTCGAGGCCGGCATCCGCTGGCGCATGAGCGAGAACCAGTCCGCATAGCGTTCGGATACCGAAAGGCACGATGACTTTACTTCGACCTGGGCAGAACCTGCTCGATTGGCTTCAAACCACCGGTTTGTCCGTCCTCATGACCGTGCTCGGGGCGATGATTCTCGCCCGGTTGGTCAGTTGGGGAGGCAACAAGGTCACCGACCAGATCGACTCCAACTATCAGTTGGGCGATGCGCTGGTTCGTTCCGAGGCGACCAAGCATCGTCACTCGGTCGCGCAGGTCATCACCTGGGTGGTCATCACGTTCATCTACGTGATCGCGACGCTGAAGGTTCTCGACCAACTGAACCTGCCGATCGGCAGTCTCGTCGCGCCGGCAACCGTTCTCGGTGCGGCGCTCGGCTTCGGTGCACAGCGCGTCGTGCAGGACATTCTTGCCGGTTTCTTCATCATCACCGAACGTCAGTACGGCTTCGGTGACACCGTCCGGCTTGCGATCACCGGCTCCTCCGACGACGCCGAAGGTGTCATCGAGGACGTGACCCTGCGCGTGACGCGGATGCGGAACTCCGACGGCGAGGTCATCACCGTTCCCAACGGCCAGATCGTGAAAGCGACCAACCTGTCCAAGGATTGGGCACGCGCCGTCATCGACGTTCCGGTTCCGGCGACCGCCGATCTCACCCGGGTCAACGAGGTGCTTCGCCAGGTCGGAGTCGACGCGATGGCCGACCGCGGACTCAAGAAACTGCTGCTCGACGAGCCCACGGTCATGGGCGTCGAAAGCCTGGAGGTCGATCAGGTCAACGTGCGGATGGTCGCGCGCACACTCCCTGGCAAACAGTTCCAGGTCGGACGCGCTCTTCGCGTCCGCGTCGCCGCAGCACTGCGACGTCAGGGGATCACGGTGTCACCGGATCTGCACACCGTACGGACCGAGGAGGCGAGCGAATGACCGATCAGGAACCGCGCCGCGGACTCGACCGACTGTTTCACCTGGACTGGCTCCCGTCCCGGATTTTCGGCGGCCGGATGCGAACCTCTACCTTCATTCTCATCGTGGCGTGGATATTGACGTATCTGTTGCATACGTATCTCAATCCTGAGGACCCGACCGCAGTGACACCACCGCCCAGCGTGGACACGTCGCAGACCGAGCCTTACGTCGCGCCCTCGGTCAAACCGTCGACGACGACCCCCGTGCCGTCCTCGACCGAGCCGACGACTACGTCCGAGACCCAGTCTCCGGAATCGAGCACGGGCAGCTCAGGTTCTCCGACGCCGACTTCGGGTCCCGCGCCTGCGCCGGGCAACGCCGAACAGTCCGCGACCACGGTGCCGACCACTCCGGCGACGACGACCGTTCCCCAACCTGGCGCGGCGATGCAGGCACCGACGTCTGTGCCGCAGTCACCCGCGACCACCGGTACCGGATAAGGACGAGGGTGCTCGCGCGTGGCGCCAAGGTCACCGTTAGATAACGGCTAGACTGGCTAGTTGTGATCAGCATGAAGAATGTGTCGAAGTCCTACAAGGCCTCCACCAGGCCGGCGCTCGACAAGGTCAGTGTGGAGGTGGAGAAGGGGGAGTTCGTCTTCCTCATCGGCCCCTCCGGCTCCGGCAAGTCGACGTTCATGCGGTTGCTGCTCAAGATGGAGTCGCCCACGTCCGGCGACATCGAGGTCGCGGATTTCCACGTCAACAAGTTGGCGGCCCGCCGCGTGCCGAAGCTTCGCCAGAGCATGGGCTGTGTGTTCCAGGACTTCCGCTTGCTTCAGCAGAAGACGGTCTCCGAGAACGTGGCCTTTGCGTTGGAAGTCATCGGCAAGCCCCGCAACGTCATCGCGCGCACTGTGCCCGAGGTTCTCGACATGGTCGGTCTGGCCGGCAAAGCCGATCGACTGCCCACCGAACTTTCCGGCGGTGAGCAGCAGCGCGTCGCCATCGCCCGCGCATTCGTGAACCGCCCTCTCGTGCTGCTCGCCGACGAGCCCACCGGCAACCTGGACCCCGAAACGAGCCAGGACATCATGCTGCTGCTCGAGCGGATCAACCGCACCGGCACCACCGTCGTGATGGCGACCCACGATCACCACATCGTCGACTCCATGCGTCGACGCGTCATCGAACTCGATCTCGGCAAGGTGACCAGAGACGAAGCGCGGGGTGTGTACGGCGTCGGCAGGTAGCGCCGACTACGACCACACGTCCCGTACGCCCACCGGTTGTCGTGAAACAACCGGCCTCTCGAAAAGGAATCGGATTCCCCGATGCGCGCCAGCTTTATTTTCAGCGAAGTCCTGACCGGCCTACGCCGCAACATCACGATGACCATCGCCATGATCTTGACGACGGCGATCTCCCTCGGACTCTTCGGCGGTGGTCTGCTGGTCGTGCAGATGGCAGGCAAGACCCAGCAGATCTTCCTCGAACGAGTCGAGGTGCAGATCTTCCTGACCGACGACATCTCTTCGGCCGATCCCGGTTGCGAGCAGGAGATCTGCAGTTCGTTGCGCAAGGAACTCGAGCAGACTCCGTCCGTCGTCGCGGTTCAGTACCTCAACCGCGAAGACGCCGTGAAGGACGCCACCGAGCGCGTGTTCAAGGACCAGCCCGAACTGGCAGCGCTGGTGAGCCCCGACAGCTTCCCGGCGTCGTTCAAGGTCAAGCTCAGTGACCCGGAGCGGTTCGGCGTCATCAACGACACCTTCGGTTCGAGGCCCGGCGTCGAGAGTGTGCTCAATCAGCGCGAGTTGGTGGACCGACTGTTCAGCGTGCTCGGTGGAGTGCGCAACGCAGCGTTCGCGATCGCGATCGTCCAGGCGATAGCGGCCATCCTGCTGATCGCCAACATGGTCCAGATCGCCGCGTTCACGCGTCGTACCGAGGTCAACATCATGCGGTTGGTCGGCGCGACGCGTTGGTACACCCAGCTTCCGTTCCTCCTCGAAGCCGTCGTGGCGGCCTTGATCGGTGCGGTGCTCGCCATTGCCGGACTGTTCACGGCGAAGAACGTCTTCATCGACGGGGTCCTGTCCGACGTCTACGAAGCAAACATCGTGGCGCGGATATCCAACAGTGACGTGCTGTTCGTCTCGCCGATCCTCGTACTTGCCGGTGTCGGAATGGCCGCGGTGACGGCGTACGTGACGCTGCGTCTGTACGTCCGCGAATAATCGGTTTGCACGAGCTTCTATGCTGGAACAGCAAGAACCATTCGACAGCAAGACAGCGGACTGAGAGGCCCGGACAGTGAAGGAAAAGGGCCGCAAGGTCATTGCGACCAATCGCAAAGCACGCCACAACTACACGATCATCGACACCTACGAGGCCGGCATCGCTCTCGTCGGGACCGAGGTCAAGAGTCTGCGTGAAGGCAAGGCGTCGCTCGTCGACGCGTTCGCCACGGTGGACAACGGCGAAGTGTGGTTGCGCTCGTTGCACATTCCGGAGTACACGCAAGGCACGTGGAACAACCATTCGCCACGTCGTACCCGAAAGCTCCTGCTGCACAAGCGTGAAATCGAGCACCTCGTCGGCAAGACCCGCGAGGGAAACCAGACGCTGGTCCCGCTGTCGATGTACTTCAACGACGGCAAGGTCAAGGTCGAACTCGCACTGGCAAAGGGTAAGCAGGACTACGACAAGCGCCAGGACATGGCCAAGCGGACCGCCGAGCGCGAGGTGACCCGCGAGCTCGGTCGTCGTATCAAGGGCATGCGCTGACCTCCATCCTGCTTGCCCTCGTGGCGGCAGTTGCCTACGGAGTCAGCGACTTCGTCGGGGGAGTTGCGTCACGACGAGTTGCCGCACTGCGTGTGGTGATCGTCTCGTATCCGCTCTCGCTCGTCATCGTTCTGATCGCAGCACCTTTCGTATCCGGGACGCTGACGCTGAACGGTTTGATCTGGGGCGCGATCGCGGGCGTCACGAGTGGTCTGGCGGTCTGGTGGTTCTATCTCGCGCTGGCAACCGGCCCCATGTCGGTGGTCTCGCCGCTGACAGCTGTTCTGGTGGCGGGCATTCCGGTGCTCGTCGGCTTCGCTTTCGGTGAGCGGCCGGGGTTGATCGCGTACCTGGGTATTGCCGTCGCGCTGGTCGCCGTCGTCCTGGTCAGCCGCGAGTCGCCTGACGACACCGCGGGTGAGGTTGCCGGCGGAATCACCCTCCGCTTCACCAGACAAGTGGCTCTTCTGACCGTCGGAAGCGGTGGCGCATTTGCACTCTCGTTCATCGCACTTCACCAGATCGGCGAGGGCAGCGGGCTGTGGGCGTTGGCCGTTTCTCGAGGTGCCGCGACCGTCGTGGTGTGGTTGGTCGCGCTGGCGGCCGGTCACTTCGTTCTCCCACGAGGCGAGCCACTCAAGCTCGCGGTGTACGTCAGCGTCCTCGACGTCGTCGCGAACGGGACGATGATCTACGCCTTCCAAGGCGGAATGCTCTCACTGGTCAGCGTGATCGGTTCGCTGTATCCGGCTGCGACGGTTCTGCTCGCCATGGTGATGCTGGGCGAGCGGGTCAGCCGCGTGCAACAAGCGGGAATGCTGTTGGCGCTGGCGGCAGTCGGCATGATTGCCGTCGCGGGCGCCTAGATTTTTTCGAGTTCCAGCGTTTTCAGTCCTAGCGTTTCAGCCGCGTCTGTCGGCCGGCGCTGCGCGTAGGTGAACCCGCTCGCCTTGTTTTCCGAAGAGGCTGATCGCCTCGGCCGGCCGTCCGTCGGCAGCACTGATGCGGTGCGGGATGTGCGTGTCGAACTCGGCGGCCTCGCCTGCCCCCATGATGAAATCCCGGTCGCCGAGTTGGAGTCGGATGCGCCCGGACAGAACGTAGACCCACTCGTAGCCCTCGTGGGATCCCGGCTCGCGATCGTCGTCGGTGGGGGAGATGATCATCTTGTAGGCCTGCAGATTGCCGGGTTGACTGGTCAACGGAATGACCGTCATGCATCCGACCGTTCGAGGTTCTTCTCGAACGCGGGGGTCTTTGATCTTGCTGTTCACCAGGTCGTCCAACGGGACGCCATGTGCCTTGGCGATCGGCAGCAGCAACTCCAAGTTGGCTCGGCGAGTACCGGATTCGAGTCTCGACAGTGTGCTGACGCTGATGTCGGTGGTCTCCGACAGGTCGGCCAGGGTCATCTCGGACTGCTGGCGCAGCGCACGTAGGCGAGGGCCGATGCCGGCTAGAACGGCTTCGAACGATGATTCGGTCATGGATCTATTTTGCCAAAGTGGCAACAGTGTTTGTCAAGAACGCGATCTCTTGTCATTCTGGATTCATGACGCAGAACTCATTCGACGTAGCAGTAATCGGAGCCGGTGCGGCAGGCCTCAACGCCGCACTCATTCTCGGTCAGGCACGCAGGTCCGTGATCGTCTTCGACAACGGATCGCCACGGAACGCGGCCGCCGACCACATGAACGGATTCCTCTCCCGTGACGGCATGAACCCGGCAGAATTGTTGACCATCGGCCGAGGTGAGGTCCGCAAATTCGGCGGCGAGTTCCACGACGGCACCGTTGTCTCCGTGACACGGGACGGCGAGAAATTCTCGGTAGAACTGGCTGACGGCATCAAGATTCAGGTGCGCAAGGTGCTTGTTTCGACGGGTCTGACGGACCGCCTACCGCTAGAACTCGAAGTCTTCGGCGAGCGTTGGGGACGCGATGTGTTGCACTGCCCGTACTGCCACGGGTACGGCGTGCGTGATCAGCCGCTCGGCGTGATCGCCAAGAGCGCGGAATTTGCGATGCACCAGGCGCTCATGGTTCGCCAGTGGTCCGATGACGTGGTTCTCTTCCTTCATCGCATCACCGAACTGAGTTCCGAAGATCGGGAAAAGCTTGCGGCTCGCGGTATTTCGATCGTCGAGGGTGAGGTCACTGGTCCTGTCGTCGAGGATGATCGGTTGGTGGGCGTGCGGTTGGCCGACGGCAGTGTGGTCGCGCGTTCGGCGGTCTTTGTCGGTGGCGCCCTCACGATGGACCCCAACGATGCGATCTTGCGCGCATTCGGTGCGCAGCGCGCCGAGACGATGATGGGCGATTTCGTCACAGTCGACATGATGGGGGCCACAAGCGTGCCCGGCGTGTTCGCCGCGGGCAATGTCGTGGACCCGGGTGCCCAGGTCATCATGGCCGCAGCCGCCGGGGCGAAGGCCGGAGCGGGGATCAACATGATGTTGACCAACGACGACCTCGAGGTTGCACTCGCGCTTCGCAGTTGAATTGTGCGTAGCGTGGGGTGATGGACGCAGTGAGAGTGTTGATCACGGGTGCGACCGGATACATCGGCGGACGTCTTGCCCCTCGCCTGGTCGAAGAGGGTCATCGAGTTCGAGTGGTGGTGCGCAGCCCGGAGAAACTACGCGATGTTCCCTGGCACGATTCCGTGGAGATCAAGCGCGGGGATCTGACCGACAGTGCCACCCTCTCAGGTGTTTTCGACGATATCGACGTGGTCTACTACCTCGTTCACGCCATGGGTGGGGGAGGGTCGTTCTCGGACATCGACAAGCGAAGCGCGGAGAACGTCGCCGCCGCTGCCCGCGATGCGGGGGTGCGACGGATCGTCTACCTGGGCGGGCTTCATCCGTCCGACCGAGAGTTGTCGACTCACTTGCAGTCCCGGCTCGAAGTCGGTCGGATCCTGCTCGACTCCGAGGTTCCGACGGTTGTGTTCCAAGCTGGAGTGGTGATCGGATCGGGTTCGGCGTCCTTCGAAATGGTGCGCCACTTGACCAATCGGCTTCCGGTGATGACCACACCCAAGTGGGTGCACAACAACATTCAGCCGATCGCGGTGCGTGACGTACTCCACTATTTGATTGCCGCCGCGGCGACGACGCCGGAGGTCAACCGCGCCTTCGACATCGGTGGGCCGGATGTCATGCAGTACGGCGAAATGATGAACACCTACGCCGACGTCGCTGGATTGGTACGCCGACGCATCCTCGTCCTGCCCGTCCTCACCCCGCGTCTGGCAGGTCACTGGGTGGGATTGGTCACGCCGATCCCACGAGGTTTGGCGATGCCCCTGATCGAATCCCTGCAGAACGACGCGGTGATGCACAATCACGACATCGACGGCTTCATCCCGCCTCCCGCCGAGGGCCTCACGCCGTATCGAGAAGCGGTGCGACTGGCACTTCGAAAGATCGACACCGGTGAGGTGGAGACGGCGTGGTCCGGTGCAACGATTGCGGGCGCTCCATCCGATCCTCTTCCATCCGACCCGGATTGGGCCGGCGAAGCGGTCTACGTCGATCATCGCGAACGTGACTGCGCGGCGGATCCGAAAACCCTCTGGTCGGTGGTCGAGTCGATCGGCGGCGAGAACGGTTGGTATTCATTCCCTTTGGCGTGGGCCATTCGGGGGTGGATGGACCGCGCGGTCGGTGGTGTCGGACTGCGCCGGGGCAGGCGGGATCCACGCCGGCTCAACACGGGCGAAGCCCTGGACTTTTGGAGGGTCGAAGAAATCGATCGAGGCAAGTTGCTCCGATTGCGCGCCGAGATGAAGGTCCCGGGCGGAGCATGGTTGGAGTTGCGAGTATCAGAAGGCCCAGCCGGTGCCGACGGACGGCCGGTGGGTTCCCACCTCGATCAACGCGCGGTCTTCTTCCCTCGCGGGCTCGCGGGTCGGGCGTACTGGTATTCGATCCTGCCTTTCCACGGAGTCGTCTTCCAGGGGATGATCACCAACATCACCGGTGCCGCCGAGCGTGAGATGGCTGCAGTGCAGGAAACGGGTGCAGTGCAGGAAGCGGGTGCAGTGCACGAAACGGCTGGGGCGAAGGACACGGAAAGTGCCGCCGATTAATTGGTATGACTTCCGAACTTCGGCGCGTTATAGTGAATAGCCCCACGAAAGACGCGGGGCACACACGGGGCTGAACGGTTTCGACTGCGTGTGTTGAGTTAGGGGAAGCGTGTCGGTGCAGGCAAGAGACCACCGTAAGCGTCGCTGCAAACCTATAAGCGCCGATTCCAATCAGCGCGACTACGCTCTCGCTGCCTAAGTAGCGAAGCGTGTCTGTCAGCCCGGGGTTGCCCTCGACCCGGTTCCTGGCATCAGCTAGAGGGCTTTACTGTTCGGCTCGGTCACGGAGTCGAATGGGACATCAAACAGTGACTGGGATCGTCATCCTGGCTTGTTCGCGAGACCGGGAGATCCAAGTAGAGACTTAGCGAACTGCACACGGAGAAGCCCTAGCGATTCAACGTAGGACCCGGGTTCAATTCCCGGCAGCTCCACAACAGGTCGGGCCGGAGAGCACACGCTCTCCGGCCCGACCTTTTTGCTGCCTTTTTGCTGCTGTCTTGCTGCGGCACTCTGCTGTGTGGCCCGGGCCTTCTTGCGATCAGGAGCCGAAGAATCCCAGGTCGACCGAGCCGACGAAGCCGGGAGCTTCCTTGGCCAGCGGCTTGCCGTCCAGATCGGCAGGCAATGCAACGCCCAGGCTCTTGAGGATTGTCGGGGTGATGTCGGCGATCGTGTACGAGTCTGTGTTCTTACCGGCCGCGTATCCCGCGCCGCGTGCTATGACGAATGTCGTTGCTTCCGCGGGTGTCTGACCGCCGTGCCCACCGGCGGGCTTGTGCCCGTGATCCGCAGTGACCAGTACAGTCCACTTCTCGCCGGTCTTTGCTGCGCGCTGATCGACGGCATCGACAATCTTGCCCACCTGAGCATCGACCGAGGCGATGGACTCTTCGTACGCAGCGCCGTTGGTGCCGCCGCTATGTCCCGCGCCGTCCACCTGATCGAGTTGGGTGAAGATCAGGTCAGGTCCCTTGTCTGTGATGTCGCGGGCGACGGCGTCTGCCGTCGCAGCGTCGGTGGCCGCTCCGGAACCTGCATCGGCCGTGGTGACGACAACGTCGACTTTCGGTGTCCCACTGGAGGCGATGTTGTCGATGCCGCCCCAGGTGGAGATCGATTCGGTGAGGAGGGAGGGCTTTGCTGTTTCCAGCCGGGTGAAGACGCTCGGGTAGAGGTCGAAGCGGGCGCCCGCGTACGTGTTGTCCTTGACTCCGTGCTTGGTATCCCAGACTCCGGTCAGGATGGTCGACCACGACGGTCCGGAGATGGTGGTGTGGCCGAGGATGGAAGATTCTCCGCTGGTTCCTTCGGCGATCAGCTTCTGGAGGCGGGGAGCGTCGGCGGTCTTGATGTGGCTGAGCATGGTGCCGTCGAGGCCGATGACAACTGTCTTCTCGGCGGCCGACGGATTGAGGTCGGATGATCCGGGAATTGCTGCAGCGGTTGCAGTTCCGGCTGCTACCGCGCCGGCGAGGAGGAGTGTGATGGCGGCTGAGGTGCGTGCGATTTTCTTGGTCACGCTAAGCATCTTGCGATAGGACTAGACCAATTGCACTACCTGGATGTGAGGGTTGTCCTGTTGTTCACGGCAGATTCAGATTGGACTAGACCAATGTTTCCTCAGGCGGCCCAACCGTCGAGGATGACGCTGACCGCGTGATCGAGGTGAAGGGGCTCGCCGTCCCATCTTGGGATGATCGCGTCGTCGGGTATGTCTCCGCGCAGTAGGCCATCAGCGAATCCCTCGGTCGGTGGTGCTGGGTCGATGACGTCACCATTGGCGTAAAGGAACTCGAACTTCTGCTCGCCGAGAGCAGTGATCGTGAACTGGCCGTCATGCAGCGCGCGGTGGCAGGTGCCGCACAGCATGATCAGATTGTCCAAGTCCGTATTTCCGCCGCGTCCCCAGAATTTCACGTGATGTGCGTGTAAGAAGCGAGTCCGCCCGCAACCCGGTGTGCGGCAACATTCGTCGCGGTAATTCAATGCCAGCATTTGTTTGGCGCTGACGACGCGGGTCCTTCGGCCCAGATTCAAAACGCATCCCTCCTTTGTCGTTCCCAGGCGAAGTTTCGCGTTGCAGAGCACTTCCTCGGCGGCACTTTGGGGGAGCGCGGGTCCACTTGGTACGCGGACGGTGTTCGCTTCGTGGAAGAACACAACTTCGTTCGCGGCGGCCTTGGACGTGCGGTCTGTGACTGCGGCGGTGGCGAGCTCTGCCATCGCGACGAGTCCTGGTCCGATATTTCCGGCCGGGTTCTTTGTAGCCTTCTCGTCGACAGGGCGGATGGCAGCGGTTCGGGTGCGTTCACGTTCCGCCACCGCCAATGCTGCGAGGATTCGGGCGCCGTCCTGTGCGGGCAGGCGTCCTTTGATGACAAACTCGCCCGTATCCGAGTCCCAATGCCAGCGGACCTGAAGATGTTCGGGCGCTTTGCTTTTGCCGGATTCATTGTCGGTTGCTTTACGCAGACCTGCGGCGAGACGATCGATCTGGGCTGCGGGCGCCTCGCATCCGAACCGAACCATCTGCTTTTCGTTTGACGGCGTCGTGACCCGGGTGAGTGCGCGAACCTTCGAGTAGGACAGCCGGCCTTGCTCGAAGGCCTTCCGCATCTCGGGCAAAGGTCGGAGCGCTTTGGCGACGCGAACATATTCCCTGCCGGTGTGCAGGCTCATTCCACATTTCCACGACAGCCAGTGGGCGCATGAATGCAGTCCAGGGCCGGTCCAGCCGCGATCTTCGTCGAATTTTGACAGGAGGGTAAGGAATCGAGCCGTGGCCGCCGCGATCTGGCCGGCGAGAGCGCAGATTTCGGAGCCGAGTTGCTCTACGTCGCTTCGGGTGGAATCCGGCGTTTCTTCATTGATCGGTGCCGCGGTATCGGTCAGTTCTGCGGTATCGGTCAGTGCTGCGTTCATCGTTGCCCCCGGCGCGTGTCCGACAATGTTTCGAATGTACGTTCGATAATAGATGCCAGTACCGACACACATCCGTGGATGAGGACGGAAAGCGTCCCCGCGGGGACGTCTAACCGCTGCCGATCGAGTACTCGGCGTAGGTACCGACATCCTCGAAGCCGACGTTTCGATAGAGCTGTGCGCCGTCGCTGGACGCTTGAAGTACAGCGGTTCGGGCACCTCGCTCGCGGGCGATGTCGAGTGCGGCAAGGGTGACCGCCGAGCCGAATCCGCGTCGGCGCGCCGTTTCGAGTGTGACGACCCCATACAGTCCGGCGACGTCGGCGGCAAAATGGACCTCGGCTCCGGCGACAGGCTGGGAGTTCGCGTATCCCACGACAAACGAACTCCGCGAGCGCTCATCGAGGATGTCATCGGCGGTGTCTTCGAAGAAACCTATTACTGCGGTTGAGGGCGGCGACCAATTGGCGGCCATCACGGCGGCGTAGTCGGCGAGCTGCGAACGAGTCGTCACTCGCTGAACGCACAGTTCTGCGACAGGCGTTGGGCGTGGGACGACGTCCAAGTCTGCCGTCATTGCTCTTTCTTCCTCGGAGCGCACGCAGCCGAGGGCTGACAAGCGAGCGCCGAGGTCAGAGGGCTTGTCGCGCGGACCCGTCCACCAGGAGAACGGACGACCGGTTGCTCGAAGCCACGCGAGTACGTCGAGTAGTCGTCGGTCTTCTTCCGGGCCTTCAGCAGCAGGTACAGCGAAGCGCGCACCAGCGATGATGTTGAAAGTGTCGTCGGTGAGGCCGCTGTCTGCGACGACAACATCTGCAGAGACCGTGACCGATCCCGTCGGCAAGTGTTCATGCAGGTGGCAGGCATGGGATACCAAGTTGGCGTCCATGGCGTCGAGGACATCGCCGACGAGTGCTTCACGATTCACAAAAGAAATTCTACGAACCCCATCCAAATGGTTTTCGGCTCCGAATGCCGTGTATGACGCCCAACCGACGGCAACAGCAGGACGGTGACCAGCACCTGGTGGTGCTAGTGCTGCCTGGAGGAAAGGTATCGAGCCATCGCCCGGCTCGCGCCTGGCATCTGTCCAACCTTCGGATGTGCCCGTTCACCGCTCAGCTTCGCCTCTCCGGTGTGAAAGCGGTGCAGGCTCGCTATCGAGTTCGAGGTTGGAACGGTGCCGAGCGCAGTCCGGTCGCCGACGCCCGCGCCGCACTCGACGCGATAACGAAACGTAATTCACAAGCTCAGGTGATCCTGCTGGGGCACTCGATGGGCGGACGGGTCGCCGCCGAACTGTGTGGCGATCCGGCGGTGGTCGGTGTGGTCGCGCTGGCGCCGTGGTGGCCCGATGGAACGTCGGTGAATCTGCGTTCGGACACACCACTGTCAGTCCTTCACGGCACGGCTGACTCCTGGACCGATCCGGAGGTGTCGCGGCGAAAGGTCGACGAACTGCAGGCGTCGGGTAAGAGCGCTGAATGGATCGGCATCGACGGCGCAGGCCACTTCATGCTCCGTCGGGCGGCGACTTGGCATCGCCTCGTCGCGGATGCAATCGCAGGAATGAGTCGCGGGGTAGCCGCAACAAAGATGGGAGAACGACGATGAGTTCCGACAAGCGCAAGGTGGCCGTCGTCGGTAGTGGTGTCGCAGGTCTGACAGCGGCGTGGGTGCTCAGTAAGGACAGTGACGTCACCCTCTACGAAGCGGATTCACGGCTCGGCGGGCACGCGGACACCCATTCGGTCACCGACCCGGAAGGGCGAAGCCTCGCCATCGACACGGGGTTCATCGTCCACAACGATCGCACCTATCCGACATTGTTGCGATTGTTCGCAGAACTCGATGTGCCTACGCAGGAATCCGACATGAGCATGTCGGTCAGGTGTGGGGGGTGCGGGCTCGAGTACTCGGGAGGCCAAGGTTTGCGCGGCGTTCTCCCGACGCCGGGGCTGCTGGTGAACGGCAGTTTTCTGTCGATGCTGATGGAGGTCAAGCGCTTCCATCGCCGTGCCCGCGCATTGCTCGACAACACGGATCCGTCGGCACCTGACCAGACGCTGGGAGTGTTTCTGCGCAGCGGCCGGTTCTCCGACTACTTCACCGCTCACTTCATGACTCCGCTCGTGTCGGCAGTCTGGTCGTGTGATCCCGGCTCGGCCCTGAAATATCCCGCGCGGTACCTGTTCTCGTTCCTCGATCACCACGGAATGCTGAGCGTCACTGGATCGCCCACCTGGCGAACAGTCACCGGTGGATCGGGCGAATACGTTCGTCTCGTCGCCAAAAGTATCGGGGATATCCGCCTGAACACGCCGGTTCGCGCCGTCCACCGGTTCGACGATCGCGTCGACATTCGTGACGGCGACGACCAGATCCAGACCTTCGACGCCGCCGTGGTCGCAACGCATCCGCAGCAAGCGCTGAAGATTTTGGCGGATCCGACGCCTGTCGAATCCCAGGTCCTCGGCGCAATGCCGTACTCCGTCAACCACACCCAGCTTCACACCGACGAGAATGTGCTGCCCGGCAACACCAATGCGCGCGCGTCGTGGAACTACTACATCCCTGAATGCAACGCGAAGCCGGATCACGTTCTGGTCAGCTACGACATGACGAGGTTGCAGCGGCTCCCGGAGACCGGCCGGCGCTACCTGGTGACCTTGGGGGGAGGCGAAATGGTGTCCCCGGACTCGGTGATCGATCAGATGACCTACGAGCATCCGCAGTACACACCCACCTCCGTCGCCGCTCAAGCGCGGCTTCCCGAGTTGGACTCGGACGTGCTCGCGTTTGCCGGTGCGTACCACGGATGGGGCTTCCACGAGGACGGTGCACTCTCTGGCCTGCGCGCCGCCGAACGCGTCGGAGGTCGGTGGCCGTGACCGCACCCATCACGCCGTCTATCGTTCATACGAGCATTCGGCACGTACGAACGGAGCCGTTGCACAACGAGTTCGAGTACCGAAGCTACAGTTGGCTCGTCGACGTCGACGATTTGCCCGAGCTTCCGAAGGCTTTGCGGCCGTTGGCGAAGTTCGACGCCGGGGATCACCTCGGCGACCCCACTCGATCGATTCGTGCCAACGTCGAGACTTTTCTGGCAACCAACGGATTGGAGTTCGCCGGCGGTCGCATCCTCATGCTTGCGAACGCGCGTGTGTTCGGCCATGTGTTCAACCCGCTGAGTGTGTTCTGGTGTCTGAACGACGACGGCAGTCAGCGGTGCGTCGTTGCCGAGGTTCACAACACCTACGGCGAACGGCACTGCTACCTGCTCGAAACCGACGAACGTGGTGGGGTTCGCACGTCCAAAGAGTTCTACGTGTCTCCATTCAACGATCTGGACGGCGAGTACCGGATGCGACTTCCGCTACCCGACACCGCGCTCGCGCTCTCGATAGTTCTGGCCCGTGACGGCAAGGCGCCCTTCGTGGCCACGGTGTCCGGTCGTTGTGTGCCGGCGACGACGCGCGAGATCGTGCGCAGTGCGCTCGCCATCCCGCTGGCTCCGCTCCGAGTCGCCGCGCAGATCAGATTTCAAGGAATCCGGCTGTGGACCAAGCGCTTACCCATCGTTCCCCGACCGCAACATCATCCGCAGGAGGCAGTGCAATGACCACAACCACTCTCGGCACCGAACCTTCCGCTCACACGATCGAAACCGAGCGGTGGCCGGGCGTCGCCACCGTGCCGAGCGGGCTCAAAGTGCGGGTTGCATCACCGGTTGCCCGCGCCCTGTTCCACAAGGCGGTCGCACGTTTGCCGCTGCGTGTCCAGATGCCCAACGGTGAGTTCTCCGGTGGCGGTAGCCCCGATTCGCCGTTGATGGTCATTCACCGCCCAGACGACTTCGCTGCTCGTGTGGGTGACAGTGGTTTGATCGGATTCGGCGAGTCGTACATGGCGGGCGATTGGGAAGCGTCCGACCTCACTGCGGTCCTGGAAGTCTTCGCCTCCCGCGTGGCGACGCTCATTCCCGACTTCCTGCAGCGGCTACGAGGCCTCTACATTCCGAAGCAGCCTCGCAGTGAACGGAATTCGACGCAGAACACGCGCTCGAACATCTCCCGGCACTACGACCTCTCGAACGAGATGTTCGAACTGTTCCTCGACGACACCATGACGTATTCCAGTGCCCTCTTCGAGGATCTGTCGGTAGGAGCGACCCCGTCGTGGGACGTGTTCGCAGCGGCGCAGCATCGGAAGATCGATCGACTGCTGGATGGCGCAGGTGTCGGACCCGGTTCGCGAGTGCTCGAAATCGGCACAGGCTGGGGAGAATTGGCGATCCGAGCTGCCCAACGGGGAGCGACGGTGCGCTCGGTGACACTTTCGGTCGAACAGCAGGAATTGGCAGCGAAGCGGATAAGCGCTGCGGGACTGGCAGATCGCGTTCAGGTCGACCTTCTCGACTATCGGCAGGTACAGGGGGAGTACGACGCCGTTGTGTCGGTCGAGATGATCGAGGCCGTCGGCCACCAGTACTGGGGAAGCTACTTCCAGACGATCGACGCCCTGCTGGCGCCGGGTGGGCGCGCGGCGATCCAAGCCATCACGATGCCGCACGATCGAATGCTCGCGACCCGCAACACCTACACCTGGGTGCACAAGTACATCTTCCCCGGCGGATTTCTCCCGTCGGTGCGGGCGATCGAGGACGTCACCGAACGCATGACAACCCTGCGGGTGCGTGAGCGGATGTCGATGGGCGATCACTACGCGCAGACGTTGCGACTGTGGGACGAGCGATTCAGCGCTCGCACCGACGAGGCGTCCGCGCTCGGGTTCGACGCAGTGTTCGCGCGCATGTGGCATTTCTATCTCTGCTACTCCGAGGCGGGGTTTCGGTCGGGGTATCTCGACGTCCAGCAAATTGTTCTCGATCGGAGGAACCAGCGATGACTGCCACAATGGATCGAACGACACAAGGTACCGGCGTTGCGGGTCGTCTCTCGGACATCCTCAGTCCACTTGTCGGCGGCGAACTTCCGGTGCGGTTGACTGCATGGGACGGCAGCACAGCAGGTCCGGAAGATGCTCCGAAGGTGACGCTTTACAGCCCGAACGTTTTGCGACGCTTGCTCTGGAATCCCGGCGAGTTGGGGGCTGCGCAGGCGTATGTTCTCGGTGAACTCGACGTCGAGGGCGATCTAGGCGATGCACTCACACACGTGTGGAAGGTCTCTGCCGAGCGGGGGCTCGGGTCGATTACCCCGACACCGTCGCTCGTCTTGGCCGCGGTCAAGGCTGCGCGATCCTTCGGTGCTTTCGGGAGACCTTTGGCTCCGCCGGCGTCGCAGGCTCAGGTGAAGGGGCGCCTGCACAGCCTCGCCCGCGACCGCGAGGCGATCGGGCACCACTACGATTTGTCGAACGATTTCTACCAATTGATCCTCGATGAGAACATGGCGTACTCCTCGGGCTATTGGACTTCCGATGCACCGGACTACACGCTCGAAGACTCACAGACAGACAAGCTGGACCTGGTGTGCCGCAAGGTCGGTCTCGATCGAGCGCGAGGCTTGCGGTTTCTCGATGTCGGCTGTGGTTGGGGCTCGCTCAGCCTGCATGCAGCGCGGGAGTACGGCGCCAGGGTTGTCGGAATCACGATCTCGGCGGAGCAGAAGGCTTTTGTCGACGCGAAGGTCCGCGCGCTCGGTTTGGAAGACTGGGTCGAGATTCGCCTCCAAGATTATCGAGAGATTCCAGACGGTCCCTTCGATGCGGTCGCTTCCATCGAGATGGGTGAGCATGTCGGTGAGGACAACTATCCGACCTACGTGAAAGCGCTCCACGACAATGTTATTGCCGGTGGCCGTGTGCTGATTCAGCAGATGTCCCGCACTGGCCCGCACCCCGGGGGAGGTCCGTTCATCGAGTCGTTCATCGCGCCGGACATGTACATGCGGCCCGTCGGTCGCACTGTTGCGATGATCGAGGAAGGTGGACTCGAAGTGCGGGACGTCCACGCCCTGCGTGAGCACTACGTGCGGACCGTCGACGCGTGGGTCGAGACCTTCGAATCGAACTGGGATCGCGTCGTGGAACTCGTAGGTGTCGAAGTCGCTCGGGTGTGGCGTCTCTACCTCGTCGGCGGAGGAATGGCATTTCGGGACGGCAGGATGGGCGTCGATCAGATTCTGTCGGTCCGGCCGCACGGTGATGGTCGATCGGGTATGGAACCGGTACGGCCGCAGTGGGTGTCGCGGCGATGAACGGATTCGACTGGGGCGCGTTCGGAGTGGTCACACTCGCGAGTCTGCTGGCGATCGCCGTCGGAATGGCGGTGACAGCCACGATCGGTGTACGGATCGGGCGCCACAACGTTGTCGACGTGTCATGGGGCGCCGGCTTCGTTCTGATCGCGCTCGTGTCCGCGATAGTGGGAACCGGCGACCTCTGGCGCCGGTTGCTGATGCTTGCGCTCGTGGCGATCTGGGGTCTGCGGTTGGCGACGCACATGGCGATTCGATCGCGTGGCAAAGGTGAAGACCCGCGGTACGAAGAAATGCTCGGACGAGCGACGGGTAATCGAACGCTGTATGCGATCCGCAAGATCTATCTCACGCAGGGGATTTCGTTGTGGTTCGTCTCCCTGCCGATCCAGGTCGCAGCAGTGTCGAACGGCAGCTTCGGACTTCTTGTCGTACTCGGAATCGCGCTGTGGATTGTCGGCGTCACGTTCGAGACGGTCGGCGACCGACAGATGGAGGAGTTCAAATCCGATCCGGGCAGCCGTGGCCACATCATGGATCAAGGTTTGTGGGCATGGACGCGGCATCCCAACTATTTCGGCGACGCGTGCGTCTGGTGGGGGATCTTCCTCGTCTCGGCGTCCGTGTGGCCGGGGGTGTTGACCGTCCTCTCACCGATCGCCATGACGTACTTCCTGGTCTTCGCCACCGGAGCGCGGTTGCTCGAGCGACACATGGAACAGCGTCCGGGCTATCGCGAGTATCAGCAGCGGACAAGTTACTTCATTCCTCGCCCGCCGAAAGCCCGCTCCGGGACGTAGGCTCTTTCGGGTGAGGCCAGAGCATGGGTGATCTGAAACTGCCGGCTGCGGTGTGCGCGGTTGCCGTCGGCGGAGGGTTGGGCGCGCTCAGCCGCTACGGTCTGGGGGAGCTCTTTCCCCACATCTGGACGACTCTGGTCATCAACGTCGTCGGCTCGTTCGTTCTCGGTGTTCTCGCGGCCCTGCTCGTGCACAACAAGGTTGGGTACCTCTTTCTCGGCACGGGCTTCTGCGGCGGCTTCACCACCTTCTCGTCCTTCGCGGTTCACGCCGTGACGGAGAGTCCGTGGCGATCGATTCTCTATGTTCTCGGGACGCTGATTCCCGCGATCCTCGCTGCAGCACTGGGCAAAGGGCTCGGTGAACGCTGGATCCGCACGCGGGACGGAGCGTCGGCATGACAGTTCTCCTGGTGGCACTCGGCGGCGGCGCTGGTGCGAGTGGCCGGTACCTGTTGGCGCGGTATGTGCCCGCGTACAAGGGATTTCCGGCTGCGACGTTCGCCGCGAACGTGATCGGCTGCTTCCTCCTTGGATTGTTCACCGGGGCAGCTCTTTCCACCGAGATGGCCGCACTTCTGGCGACCGGCTTCTGCGGCGGCTTGTCCACATATTCGACCTTTGCGACCGAGAACGTCGGGATGATCGAGAGGCGCCAGACGGCGCTTTCTCTGATCTACATCGTCCTCAGTCTGATCGTGGGACTGTCCGCTGCGTGGTTGGGAATCCAGATCACGGATTGACGGATCCGGCGCCGAGCGTGCACGCCACGCGGCCAGGGTAGACAATTGTCCACAGTCGCGTCGACACAGTGGTCGACCACCGGGCCGAGGGGGATTCGTGGCGCACGAACGAGCAGGACAAGTGGCTCTGCCAGAGGATCTGATCAATGTTCCTCATCTGGTCACCGCCTATTACACGCGCACTCCGGATCCCGAGAACCCGATGCAGCAGGTACTTTTCGGCACTTCAGGACATCGCGGTTCCAGTCTCGACTCGGCGTTCAACGAAGCTCATATCCTGGCGACAACCCAGGCGATCGTCGAGTACCGCGCTTCGCAGGGAATCGACGGCCCGCTGTTCATCGGCCGGGACACACATGCGCTCTCGGAGCCTGCCTGGCTGTCGGCCTTGGAGGTCCTCGTCGCCAACGACGTCGTCGTCCTCGTCGATTCACGCGACGCCTACACTCCCACCCCGGCTGTCAGTCACGCGATCTTGCGATACAACTCGACGGGTCCGGAGGCCAAAGCCGACGGCATCGTCGTGACACCGTCACACAATCCGCCTCGTGACGGTGGCTTCAAATACAACCCGCCGCACGGCGGGCCCGCGGACACGGATGCGACGTCGGTTATCGCCGATCGAGCGAACGAGCTACTGCGCAAGGGGCTTTCCGGGGTACGGCGTGTGACGGCGGCACAAGCGCTGGACCGCGTCGAACGCTACGACTTCCTCCGCTACTACGTCGAAGACCTCCCCAGTGTCCTCAACCTCGACGCGATCCGCGATGCCGGAATCACGATCGGTGCAGACCCCCTCGGCGGGGCAAGCGTCGACTACTGGGGCGCGATTGCCGAAACTCACCGACTCGACCTCGAAGTGGTGAATCCTCTCGTCGATCCGACCTGGCGGTTCATGACGCTCGATACGGACGGCAAGATCCGCATGGACTGCTCGTCGCCCGACGCGATGGCGTCGCTGATCGGGATTCGGGATCGCTACGACATCGCGACCGGAAACGATGCGGACTCCGACCGCCACGGCATCGTCACTCCCGACGGCGGTTTGATGAACCCGAATCACTATCTCGCCGTTGCCATCGAGTACCTGTTCGCGAACCGGCCAGGTTGGGGCGCAGATACCAAGGTCGGCAAGACACTCGTGAGTTCCTCGATGATCGACCGTGTCGTGAGCAGCCTGGGCCGCGAATTGCTCGAGGTTCCGGTCGGGTTCAAGTGGTTCGTTCCAGGATTGCTCGACGGGTCCGTGGGATTCGGCGGCGAGGAAAGCGCCGGCGCGTCCTTCCTCC
This sequence comes from Rhodococcus sp. YL-1, assembly GCF_001942025.1. Taxonomy (NCBI): domain Bacteria; kingdom Bacillati; phylum Actinomycetota; class Actinomycetes; order Mycobacteriales; family Nocardiaceae; genus Rhodococcus; species Rhodococcus sp. YL-1. Next base: position 2,398,627 of record NZ_CP017299.1, read on the forward strand.
GACACGACGGTTCCGTCTGGACGACGGACAAGGACGGCATCATCCTTGCGTTGCTCGCGTCGGAAATCACCGCGGTGACGGGAAAGTCTCCGTCAGCGCACTACGCCGCGTTGGCCGAGAAGTTCGGGAGCCCGGCGTACGCACGTATCGATGCGCCCGCGACACGCGCACAGAAGGCAGTCTTGGCAAAACTGTCTCCCGACCAGGTGAGTGCAACCGAGCTGGCGGGTGAACCGATCACCGCGACACTGACTGCCGCGCCCGGAAACGGCGCGGCGATCGGTGGTCTCAAGGTGACGACGGAGAACGCATGGTTTGCAGCGAGGCCGTCCGGCACGGAGGACGTGTACAAGATCTATGCCGAGTCGATGAAGGGCGCCGATCATCTGGCTCAGGTTCAGGCAGCGGCCAAGGACTTGGTGTCCAGCGTCTTGAAGGCGAACTAGCCCGCGGACCGCTCATGTCGCCCGGCTAGAATTCCGGGCGACATGAAAACTCGTGCAGCCAAGCTGCCACAGGAAATTTGGGTACTGGTCGCCGCCAGCTTCGTCATCGCCCTCGGATTCGGGTTGGTCGCCCCGGCACTACCTCAGTTCGCACGCAGCTTCGATGTATCGGTCACCGCCGCCACGATCGTGATCTCGTCTTTCGCTTTCATGCGGTTGGTGTTCGCGCCGATGAGCGGCACTTTGGTACAGAAACTCGGTGAGCGTCCGGTCTACATCGTCGGCCTTTTGATCGTCGCGGTCTCGACCGGTGCGTGCGCTTTCGCGGGGGAGTACTGGCAACTTCTGCTGTTCCGGTCGTTGGGCGGCATCGGGTCGACCATGTTCACGGTGTCGGCTCTCGGGCTGATCATTCGCATGTCACCGCCGGACAGTCGCGGCCGCGTGTCGGGTCTGTACGCGACGAGCTTTCTCATGGGATCGATCGGCGGCCCGCTGGTCGGCGGTGCGCTGTTGCAGTTCGGTCTGCGGATGCCGTTCATCATCTACGCAATTGCGTTGGTGATCGCCGCGCTCGTTGTCTTCGTGAGCCTGCGTGGATCTCATTTGGCGTCACCGGACAAGGCTGTCGATGTGAAGTCGATGACTCTCACAGAAGGCCTCCAGTCTCCGGTGTACCGGGCAGCGCTCGGATCGAACCTCGCCTTCGGTGGCGTGATCTTCGGAGTTCGCGTTGCCATGGTTCCCCTGTTCGTCGTCGAGTTCCTCGGCCGAGACCCCTCGATTGCGGCCTACGCCCTGACGATCTTCGCCGTCGGCAATGCGTTGGTGTTGATCGTCTCCGGACGACTCTCGGACCGCTTCGGACGCAAGCCCTTTGTCGTGAGCGGCCTACTCATCTGCGGTCTGGGAACCATCGCAATGGGATTCACCGACAACCTCGTGGTGTTCTTCGCCATTGCCGCAGTGACTGGTGTCGGCTCCGGCCTCATGAGTCCGGCCCAGCAGGCCGCGGTTGCCGATGTTGTCGGATCGACGGCCCGAGGCGGACCCGTTCTGGCGGTATTCCAGATGATGTCCGACATCGGTGGGGTAGTGGCGCCGATTTGTGCCGGACTGATCGCCCAGCATGTGTCGTACTCGGCGGCCTTCGCGGTGATGGGAGCCGTAGTAGTCGTGTCGGCGACGGGTTGGTTGTTCGTTCCGTCGCGAACGAAGCCCGTCGAATCCGTCGTCGAAGATCTGACTGATGTGACGGTGCTAACGGATACTCCTGCGCGGACAAACCTGGACTGACCGGGCATTCTGTACTCTCGATCGGGTGGCAATTCGCATCGTGAGTCTTGTGGCCCGATTGGGTTTGGCGGCCGTCTGGCTGATTTCCGGGGGACTCAAGTTCTTTGATCCCGTTCAGACGAAGATCGCGGTGCGCGCCTATCAACTATTGCCCGAGTCACTGGTGGGTCCGGTGGCGACGGCTCTTCCCCTGGTCGAAATAGTCCTGGGCCTGCTGATCCTCGTCGGGTTGGCGGTGCGAGCATCCGCTGCAGTCTCGGTGGTCATCCTCACGGTTCTCATTGCGGTGATCATTTCGGTGTGGGCCAGGGGATTGTCCATCGACTGCGGATGTTTCGGCGGCGGTGGTGCAGCCGACGTCGGCGCTTGGGACTATTCGAAGGAGATTCTCCGCGACCTGGGCTTCTTGGCACTTGCCGTCTGGCTGCTCGTGTTCCCGCGTTCGCCACTCGCGTTGGGGCCCGGATCACGCGCGGCGTTCTCAGTGGATACTCAGTCTTCAGTGGCAAGGTAAGCAATCGGTAAATCGTTTCGACGCACGAAGGACTGCATCAGCGTGAGCACCAAGAGCAGCAAGAACAAATACTCTCCGGAACCGGTCTCGAGCCGCTCCACCTACATCATCGGTGGCCTCGCGGTGCTCGTGATCGCGGCCCTCGTCATCGGCGGTGTCTTGTGGACGAACAGCAAGAACAAGCCCCAGAACGACGGCTACGGCTCCGTGCAGAGTTCCGAAGTTGCCGTCACGGTGCAGGACAACGGAGTGGTGCTGCTCGGCAAGCCCTCCGCCGCGACAACCATTGATCTCTTCGAGGATCCGCTGTGCCCCGCCTGTGCCGCTCTCGAACACCTCAGTGGCCAGGCTCTCGCGGCCGCTGTCGACAACGGTGACGTCGCCGTACGATACCACATGCTGAACTTCCTCAACCGGGCGTCGGGCAGCGGTGACTACTCCACACGGGCCGGCGCTGCGCTCCTGTGCGTTGCTCAGGGCGGCGACGCGATTGCGTACTCCGCATTCCACAACAAGCTTTTCGCGACCGACACGCAGCCGGCCGAGGGCGGCAGCAGCGACCACACCAACGACGACCTCGCCCAGATCGCTCGTGATGCGGGCGCATCCGAGGACGTGGCAACCTGCATCTCTTCCGGTACCAACGTCGAAGCCGCCGCGGCCAATGCCGCAGCCGCCAGCCAGGCGCTCAAGGATGTCGGGTCGAACGGGACGCCCACGGTTGTGGCGAACGGCAAGATCGTTGACACAGGCAGCAGCGACTGGGTTTCCAAGCTCTCCTCCTGAGCTGAAGCGGCCGCTCCGACGAGGAGCGGCCGCTTCGCTCTGACCAGGCGATTTGTTGCCCAGGAGTCAAGTGGTGTAACTTTCTTCCAGCAAGCGGAAAGCAGAACAGCCGCTGCGAGTTCGACTGTTAGAGCGAACTGAATACGGGGCTATGGCGCAGCTGGTAGCGCACCACACTGGCAGTGTGGGGGTCAGGGGTTCGAGTCCCCTTAGCTCCACCATAAAAGACCAGGTCAGAGGATATTCCTCCGACCTGGTCTTTTTGTATTCGGGAATATTGTCCTAACTCTGTCCTACGGCCTCAGAAAGTGCGGCCGAAGCGGCCACTAACCGATCGTCCGACACGCGCCCGTAGACCGCCTGAGTCATGCGTTCCGAGTGGCCGTGCCAGGCAGCGACGACGTCGGCGGGGACTCCGGCTGCGCGCATACGTGACACCGACGAGTGCCGGAGATTCCGCAGCGTGATCTTCGACAGTCCGGCCTCGCGGCGCTGCTCTGCGAACATTCGCGAATACTCCTTCACCGGCAACCACATGCCGTCCGCTCGCGACAGCAACAGCTCACTTTCGTCCAGAGGTAGCCCCATTGCCAGGCGTTTCACCTTCCGTACTCGCTTCATCGCTTTGAGCATCGCGAGTTCGCGAGCGGGTAGGGGCAGATCACGGACGCTGCGCGTGTTCTTGGGATCGCCCAACAACTCCTTACCGTTCACGTCGACCCGCGCCTGACGTATCCGCAGTTCGGCGGTATCGAGGTCGATGTCCGACCAGCGCAGCCCGCCAACTTCTTCGCGGCGCAGCCCGAGCAATGTCAGCGCGAAGCATCCGGCCAATCGGTGAGCAGTGATGTGGTCCAGGAAAGACGCCATCTGCGCGGGAGTCCAGATGTCGCCCTCTTTGACGGCAAGAATCACTTTCTGTGCGGGCGGCTTCACATGCTCGGATGGATCGTGCGAAATCCACTTCATTGTGACCGCGTGCGCCATGACGGCCTGAATCGTGACAATTGCCCGACGCTTGGTGGCTGGTGCCAGAGGCTTGCCCGTAACGCCTGTTAGGGACAGCGACCATTCGGTGAGAATCTCGGGGGTGAGCCGCTGCACGGCAACCTTGCCGAACGTGCGGCGGGAGTAGGCCAGACTCTCGCGGTCGGCCCGAGCTGTGTTCGGACGAACGTCGTCGTCGGCCTCGCGGACCTTCATCCAGTGGTCGGCAATTTCATCGAATGAGCGATCGGATTTAGCCGACCAGGTGCGACCGCGCCACTGCTCGCGCTGCTCGGTAACCCAATCCTGCGCGGCCTTCTTGGTCGCGAACACCTTGGTCGGCCGTACCTGCTTCTGAGTGATGGGGTCGGTCCCGAGGGTTGGGCGTGCTCGCCACCCTTTGCCGCCCGGCAGCTTGGCGATCGAGTTGTCAGTGCGTGATGCGCGCTTCGCGGTCTTGTCGGTCGTCATTGCTGGATTCCTCCGGTCGGCTGGTTGCGGCGCGGTGTGTCGTTCTCATCGAGGTAGCCGCGATCCTTCGCTGCCCGTATCCACCTATCGAGGGTCGGTGGTGTGGTGTGCATCGCGGCGGCGACTGTCTTGCGGACTGGCGCGCTCATTGCGACCGCTGACCGAACCCGCTCGGCAACTTCTCGATAGTGGTTGTCGTCCAAGTTGTTTCGCGCCGTCGGTGCTTCGGGTCGGTGGTGTGTTTCGTCGGTGTCACCAGGGAGCGCGAACGCGCCGTCGTACCGGCCTGCAAACTGAGCGGCGGCATAGGCCAGACGCCGTGCTGGGATTGCTCGCAGCGCCGCCGGGGTAATGGTCGGCGCAAGTGCCCGAGAAGCTCATCCTGAGCCAACAAGAAATGCCGACCGATGAGGACTTCGCCGCGACCATCGCCACGATGATGCGAGACATGGGTTTCACGCCGCCACCCACCATCGACCGATCAAGCACACCGACCGCACCCACCGACACCGATATGTCCACCTGGATCCGCGTATCGGGCACCAACGACGGGACGAACTGATGACCACCACCGAGCCGCGACTACAACCGACCGACGTTCGTACCCTCACCCTTTCCGACCTTGACGGATTCACGGTGGCGGGACGTTTGGCGGCGATCCTCGGACCCGACGCCGACGCAACTGTCAGCGGCGTCTTGACCGACCTCGGTCGACCACTCGACAACGGGGACGACGACATCACGGCTCAGATGGTCGTCGGGGAGTTGCTCGACGTGCTGCGCGATCTGGAGGTAGTCGCCCGGCGAGCACGCCGTCAGATCGACAAGGCTGAGCAGCGGCGAGCAGCGTTTCACCAGCGAATTGCGAACCGTGACAGTGCGGCTGGCCGTGAGGCAGCCGAGCGGGAGCAGCGCCACGTCGAAGAGTTCGCGGCGCGTAAAGCGTTGGAGGACACAATCTCTCGGGCCAAGTTGTGCGCTGAACAACACGGCTTGATCCTCGAGAAGATTCCGAATTACGACACCGTCGGTGTGGAACGGTGGCGGCTGGTCACCTCCGAACGGGGTAACCGACTGCTCCCGCGCCGCTTCGATGACCCCACCGCCTCGCGCGCTCTGAAGGTTTTTGTCCGAGGAGGGCAGCAATTCGTGGTGCTGCCCGAAAGCCAGGTAACGCTCGGACATGTCGAGCAGTGGCTCACTCATCACTGCCCGCCGTTTACTGCTTGAGTATTTCATCGAACTAGCACTATCGACGGCGACGGCCGAGCTTCGCGCTCGACCGTCGTCGTTCTCAGCGAATCGTTGAGCCTGGTCCTGGCGCCCACTGGCTAGGGTCGAGTCCGCCTAGCTCGCTAAGCACCCGAGGCATGGCAAGGCACGTGAAGAGATCGCCGTTCGGCAGCCGCCCCCAGTTGTCGTCGGTCTCGCCACGCTGGTGCGCTCGCACAAGATCTGTGGCGTCCTTGTCGAGATGCTGATGGTTACACCGAGATCGCGGGTCAAGGAATAGCTGTGGCTCCGCAGTCGCAGGACATACGAGCACGGCACACACAATGTCCAAATCAACTGACGGCCGTTCGTCCCACGGTCGGACTATCCCTGGAAAGCATGGCAGCGATAGCTCAGCTCCCCCTTCGGCATGTAAATCCTTGTTGAACTCCGTCGAACGCACGAAGCCTCCCTCGCCCTGGTGAGTCACCCACCCAAATGGCCCCGAGGCTGCCCGAGTGCCTGGAATCGCCCACCCGGACATATTTCTCGCGGGTGAATCAAGATTCTTGAAAACTTCGGGATCAAACGGAGTTGGCATCGAAACGATCACCACATTGCCTCCGTTCTCTCGATCGAGGATGCCTACAACACCGTCGTGCAATCCAGCGGGTATTTCCGCACCTGGAGTACCGGTCAAGACCATGATCTGAAGTGCCGACCCGATGTCCGGCGCTGGAAGGATAATCGCGGACTCGCCCTTCAGCGGAACCTCAGCGAGTTCACTCTCGGGAAATTGCAAGAGATATGCAGGCTTCCAACCGGGGAAAATCTCAGCTGTCGCCAGATCCCACCTGAGAAGCGCTTTCTTGTCGCCTGGCCGAGACGCGTCCCGAATGTCTTGTGACAACCCGTATTGGCCCGTGTTGTCGCCGTAGTGCAGGCTGATCTTGAAATCGACCACATGGGACCGAGGCGCGAGGTAAACGTCGTCAGACGGGGCCTTACCCTCCTGCGCAGTCCATACTCGCCATTCACTCGACCGGCGCCCATCTGGCGACACCACGACAAATCGACAGACCGTTTCGTTTGCTGCGCTCATTCGCTGAAATTAGCAACCGTCACCGACAAGAATCTGGCAACAACCTGAAGTCTTCCGTCAAACCGAGAAGCGGCTCGCCGTATCCTTGCCCACCGAGTGAGAGTTTCATCGAGCCAGCGCCACCGACTACGACGGCCGAGCATCATGCCCGGTCGTCGTCAGCTCGTCGGCGTTCCTATCGGATAGTCGTCGGCGTACGAGAGAACGCGAGGGGACAACCGCCGCATTGGTGGAATCCGCAGTCGTGGAGTGAAACCCGGTCCAAGTTGCAAGGCATAGGTGCCGCGACGTCCCTGAAACCGGCCGATTAGTTCGCGTACCGTTGCTGCGTCGCCAGCCAGATCAGGAAACAGCACCTTATCGATCTGGTCTTGAATTGTGGTCAGAGCAGGCAAAGCCTCATCGATCATCGTCACAACGCTCGGATCAGAGGTCATTGCCAGCAGTTCCGTGCGTTTGTACGCCTTATCCATGACACCGCTCGATTCCTTCATCCACCCTCGGTCCATCGTCACGGCGACTGTAGGATCGTGATCCACTTCGACAGCAACCCGGAGGCTCACTGCCTCCATGCTGATGTGCAGCATGGTGTGGCGTAGTTCAAGTAGCCAGCGGTATCCGTGGCATCCCGAATACAGACCATGAAACAGCTCGGTGAGCTTGGCATATTCAGGAGACGGTTTCCCGAATGAGTCCTGCGCCGCCCAGTATGTCTGCATCTGATGGATATGGAACGCATTCGAGGCAGTGAGCGTCGCGGACCGAATTCGGTGCGCGAACTGGTCGGACAGATCCGGATTGTGCATAGGAAAACTTCCGTCAGCTAAGGCGCCAAGAGCTTGCTCACGAACTTCTCTAAGCGCCCCCACGGAGTCCTGGACGTACCGCAGCAAATCCCGATTGAGCTTCTTTGTAAGACGCTGATACGCCGTGGAATATCGCTCGTGCTCCTCCGAGGAAAACTCGCATACCTGCGTGTAGATCACTTTCGCGTCAACTGTCGGATCTGTATATCCCAAAACTGCGCCATGCTTCGAGGCAGCGTCGTCCTCAGCTTGGCGCGCTGCCACCGTCGACTCAAGCTCCTCTTGGGACTGCTCCATGCCGATCGTTGCGGAGTCGAACCGCCGTGCGATCTCGGCGTCACTCGGGAGGCCGCTCGCGATCCAGCCTTCAATTTCGCCGATCGCTCTGCCGATCGCGGCAGTAATTGCCAGCCGAGCATCACTCGCGGACAGGTCTTCTTCGATCCCTGACCGAGCGCAAAAACCCATGGACACGTTCATGACATCCATCACCAAGATGTTCGCCGCAGTGCCCCTGAGCGGCGGGGACAACTTCACTTGCTCCATCAGCTGAGCGAGCGCCAATTCACAGAAATCGATCGCTGTCGTCGCTTCGATTGCACCGAGTGCCTCACGAAGCGCACTTAATCTGAGACCCCAGTCTCGAACCTGTTCTTTCGGATCAATCGAGTTCGTTGCCTCGGATGCAGTCTCCATGCGGCTCACGATAGGCCGCACTACTGACAGAACATCAGACTTCTCGCGGACCTAACTCTGGTCGCATGACTGCTTCCAGCTGAATTAGGTGAGAAACCGTCCCAGGTAGGGAATTGTTCAGGCCGTGTGCGGTCCGTGCTCTCTGGTGTCCCGCAACGAAGCCACGAGCGCCACGGGGAGCGCCAGAACAGCGATCAGTATTGTCACCATCTCAGTTCGCCATCGATCCGCCTTGGAGGCACTCAGCCGCGTAGTCCATAGACCCGTCGCTGTAAATGCCGGTTCCCGACTGGTAGAGCGAAGTATCAGCGCACCCGACGAGTTCGCTCCCGCCAGTCCCTGTGGCTCTGCCTTCGGAATCAATCGAGTTGGGGTACGGGTTCGGCAGACTATCGACTGGATTCGTCGTCGGTACGGATTGCGGAGCATCCGTCGTGGGCTTCGGTGCCGGGGCGGTGCTCTCAGCTGTGGCGGTGACCAGCGTTCCCTCCGACACCCGCCACTCGATCCGAACATCTTGCCCGCTGAGATTGGACTGATAGCCGATGAACCGCGCCGTGTGTGGAATATCGAGTGTCACCGCGCCGTCGGCGGAAGAATTGGCGGGCAGGTCGATGAACTTGTTGCTCCCCGGACTTGAACAGGGATTTGCGTCAGACAACGCAATGTTCTTGACGACTTTGCCGCCAGCATCGACGTAGTAGAAGTCGGAAGGCCACAGCCACTCAGTGCTTGGCGCAGCACCGATCTCTATGGTTGCGGAGAACTGATTCTTGCTGACGAGTCCAGGATGCTCGCTGTTGACCGGACAGCCGTCGGTAGATAGAGCTGTGTCGGACACAGCGAGCAATAGTGCGCCGGTCGCGTCCCTCACCTCGGCTCTCTGTCCGAGGTCGACTTCGACAGCTCCACGTTTGTTGGTCGAATCGGCTGACGACGTGACGGACTGCGAGGAGGCTTCGGGGTGCGCCGCGCCGTCGTCGGTCGATGAACAAGCTGTAGCGAGGACGCTCGCCGCGATGGCACTCAACAAGAGTGCAGGTACACGAGGATTCATGCCCAGATCAAACCAGACCAACTGGACGCATTGTTCCGATAGGTGTGATCGACGTTGGCGGTCAAGACCATCGAGGCGCGCCCGTTATCGCCTGAGTGTGTCCTAGTGCTGTCCTAGGACACCCGATAACAGGTTCACACGCACTAGACACATGAGACGGAAAAGACTGAAAGCGTGGACATTTCGGAACGCACCGAACACAGGCTCACAGTTCTATTCACACTGGCAGTGTGGGGGTCAGGGGTTCGAGTCCCCTTAGCTCCACCCGAACAAATGCTCTGCACCAATCGGTGCAGAGCATTTGTTGTTTTCGAGCCAGTGTTGTGTTGTCGACCCTGTGTTTTTCGAGTCTCTATTGCATGCAGCACAGTTCTGCCTAGATGTGTCGACCGCCATAACGCCAGGGCGTCAATGTTCAATAACGTCCGCGATGAGGCCTGATCATCCCGTGCATTCTCAGCATGGGGACCGTTGGCGGAACGGAGAACCATGAGTGCACACGTGGTGATAATCGGGGCAGGATATGCGGGCGTCATGGCAGCGAAGCGACTGCTGAGAACTCGGTCGGACATCACGGTGACCGTCGTGAATCCGCGCCCACACTTCGTGCAAAGAATCAGGCTCCATCAGATGATCGCGGCTGGCTACGACGCGACGGTCTCGTTCGACAGGGCGCTACCGCGTGCGGCACACCGAGTCTTCGGAGAGGTGACGACGATCGAGGCGGCGCTCGGCAGGCTCACCCTCGACGACGGCAGCGTGCTCGACTACGACTACTTGGTCTACGCAGTCGGAAGTAGGCAGTTACCCAGCACTATTGCCGCGGCGGCGGAGCACGGGTTCAGCGTCTCCGAATTCGAGGACGCGGTTCGCCTCGAATCCAGACTGGCGACACTCGACGGGAAGGCTACGGTCTGCGTTGTCGGCGGCGGTCTCACCGGAATCGAGACTGCCGCAGAATTGGCTGAGCAGCGAAGCAGCCGAATCACTTTGGTGACCGGAGGAATCGTGGCCCCGGATCTGTCAGAGCGTGCGCGATCTGCAATTCTCAGAACATTGACCGATCTTGGGGTCGACATCGTCACCGAATCCCGGGTGACGCGGATCGACGGTTCGTCCTGCGAGCTTGCGGGAGGCGCACGGGTGGAGGCAGATTGCACGATTCTCGCGACAGAATTCGGGGTCCCCGATCTGGCGCGCCGAAGTGGCCTTCCCGTCGACGGTCTCGGTCGTCTGAAGGTCGACGACCGACTCGAATGCTCGTCCCACCCCAACATCGTCGGTGCGGGTGATGCGGTCGCAGTCGGTGATCTTTTACTGAGGATGAGTTGTCAGGCTGCGATTCCCTTGGGAGTCCATGCGGCCGAGACGATCCTGCATCGACTCGAAGGTTCCGCGCCGCGCCCGGTGGCTCCGAAGTTCGCAGGCCGGTGCATCAGTCTCGGAAGGCGGCGAGGTGTGTTCCAGCGGACCACTCGTGTCGACAACGCAACGGGCATGTTCGTCGCAGGCAGGGCGGGTGCGTTCGTCAAGGAACGAGTGTGTTCGTCGACGACCGACTGGGCACTCACTCCCCGCCGCTCTTTCTTCTACAGCTGGACATGAGCAGCGCTGGTCACGCTCGATCACAGACTCGATCGATGATCGCCGCAGTCTTGCGGACGTACGGTTGGCGGACGACGTCTTCGTGGCACGCGTCGACGTCGTCGAAATCCAGTGAGCCCGTGGCAATGAGTGACCAGATCTCGCGTCCACGGTTGTTGGTGGCCCCACGGATCACGGTGACGGGCGCGGCGCATGCTCGTATCCGATGCTTCCGGAGCGCCTGGCCTCCGATGTAGAGGAACACGGTCCACTGGGTGGCCGGCGGGTACTGCAGAATGCCGGCGAACAGCGTGCGGATCCACATGGCCGCGACGGTGCGTCTGGTCGGCTTCCAGCGGGCATTGGTGGATGGTTGTGGTGCAAGGTCGACGATCGACGGATCCAAAGTGATGCCCGCTCGACCAGCCAGTCGTACGGCAGCCTCGGTGGAGATTCTGGTGTCGAGAACGGTGACGTGTTCGACAGTGTCACCTGACTCGGACAGCTGTGTCGCCATTTCCAGCGCCACGTAGCCGCCGTACGAGTATCCGGCGAGGAGGTATGGCCCGGTGGGCTGAATCTTCTTGATTTCGAAAATGAAACGGCGGGCGCTTGCTTTCACCGACCGGTCGGGTAGTCCGCGAGATTCGAAGCCGTGTGGCTGAAGTGCGTAAACCGGCCGATCGGTGTGAAGCGCTTTCGACAAGGTGGACAGCGTCGTCGATGGGCACCCCGCTCCGTTCATGATGAACAGCGGTCGCCCGGAGCCTTCGAGCTTCAGTGGCACCATCGTGTTGTGACAGACGCGATCATCGGGATCGATTCTGCGCCGATCCACCAGCGCTGCAAGGCCTTTGACGGTACTGGCGGCCGCGAACTCCGCCGCCGTGATCTGGATCCGGAACATGTCGTGAATCTTTGCCACCACTTCGGTTGAAGCAAGCGAATCGCCGCCGAGTTCGAAGAAGTCGTCCTCACGGTCGATGGAGTCGATACCGAGAATCGACTCCCAGATCGAGGACAACCACAATTCGGCGGGCCCGGCGAGAGTCGGTGGAGTGGACCGCACCTCGACGGAGGGCAGCGCTGTTCGATCGACCTTTCCTCTTTCGTTGCGGGGCAACGCCGGCATCAGAACAAAATGTCGGGGGAGCATCCAGGCCGGCAGATATGTCGCCAATTCGCGCCGCATCTCGGCGCCCGACCGTGCCATCACGGCTTTGGTCAGGACCACGTAGGCGACGATCTCCGGTCGATCGTTCTCGAGGACGACGGCCACGAAAACATCGGCGACGCCTGGAATTCGACGAATATGCGCCTCGACTTCCATCGGCTCCACCAGGTAGCCCCGAATCTTGACGGCGTCGTCGACGCGTCCCCGCAGTTGCAGTTCTCCGCGTTCGTCGATGCGGCCCCGGTCACCGGTCCGGTAGATGCTCACTCCGTCGCCCAGTCGCGTGAATCGTGTTGCAGTTCGATCCGGGTCGCCGTGGTATCCGTCGGCAAGATCACTGGAGACAACCTGAATCTCTCCGATCTCTCCGTCGGGGAGAGGCACGCCGTTCACATCGACGATCTGTACGTCCTTGCCGTCGCGAGCACGTCCGGCGGGTACCACTCCGACGGGTAGTTCGGAATGTGGTGGGAACGCGTTGTACGCGACGACACCGGTCTCGGTGGTGGCCAGCCAGTTGACGTACGTGACGCGAGCGAAGCCGTGACTGCGATGGCGCGCGTAGTCCTCGCCGTGAACTGCTTCTCCGTACGTTACGACGACGCGTAGGGAACCGATCGAATCATCATTTGCTGCATCGCAATCGAGATCCGACCACGCCCGCAGAAAGGACGGCGCACAGTGCGTGGTCGTGATCGAATTCTCGATCAGCCAGTCGTCGATTCCCGAGACGCCGTCGATACGTGGATCCCAGCAGAAGACCGTGACTCCGTTCATCAGGCCCATGATCAGGGCCGTGATTCCGGCTCCGAAACTGACGGGCAACAGGTTCCCGATGTGATCATCGGGTCGCAGGTCGATTGCTGCGGCAAGTTCGTCGGCCTTGTTCAGGCACATGGAGTGGCTCAACACGACTCCCTTGGGCGCCCCGCTGGTGCCTGACGTGAACGCGATCATGGCAGGGTCGGAACTCGATGGTTCCAGCGCGCTGTCGAATCTGAAGCCCGTCGCAGCAGACTCGTCGAGTATCGACTGCAGCGCGACGGCGCCCGAGGTGCTCATGATGTGCGCTCGGCGGGCCTCGGGGAGTTGTGGGTCGATCATGACCAAGGGCCGACCGGAAATCAGAGTGGCGAGGATGGCGGGCACCGACTCGGCCGTTGGTTCGAGATCGACCGCAACCGGGCGTGCCCCGTGTGACCCACGTAGGCGAAGTTCGCGGACCAATGCGTCGGTTCGGAGTTCGAGTTCGGCGAAAGTGATCCGGTCGCGCGGAGTCACGACGGCAACGGCGTCGTGCTGCATAGAGGTGACTCGGCGCCACCTCGACTCGATCGTCTCGTCGATGACTGCATAGCGAGTGCGTTCTAGACCTAAGTCGACAACCTTCATCACAGTAGCTCCGTCCGACTTTCAGCTATCTTTTAGCAAAGACTACATAAGGTTTGTGAAGTAGGTCCATAACAAACCAAAAGTAGTTTTACATACCGCCCCATCCTCCAGTCCGTCAGCTCCGAATGCCTTGAGGAACCAATGCCGATCGAGCGTTGTACAGACGAGGAGCAGTGACATGAAGTGGTCGGGGCGAAGTGCGATTGCGATTGCGGGAGTGTGCGCCGCAGCGACGATGTTTTCGGGAACCGCGCAGGCGAGCCCAATCTGGGAACCCTTGCAGCCGGTGGCGAACCTGGACGTCGCGCGCTACGTAGGGGAATGGAACCAGGTGGCGGCGATTCCTCAGCCCTTCAACCTCGCGTGCGCGAAGGACACCCGGGCGAGTTACGGGATTGTCGATTCCACGAACGTGAGCGTGAAGAACACGTGTACGACGTGGACCGGTCAAGCCAACGAGATCGTCGGGAATGCCCGAGTTACCGATCCAGCAACGGGTGCCCAGTTGCATGTGAGCTTCCCCGGGGTGCCCTCACAGGAAAGCTTGGACGGCCCACCCAACTACATCGTCACCTACATTGCCGACGACTATTCGTGGGCACTGGTGGGCGATCCGCTCAGGCTTTCCGGGTTCGTGCTCTCACGGTCGGCGGTCATCGACGCGGCAGGCTGGAGTGAGATCCGCCGGGTCGCCGAATCCCGTGGATACAACGCATGCACGATCCTGACGTCACCGACCACCGAGGGCACGTCGGACATCCGTCCGCTCTGCACGGTGTGAGTCTGCTGTCAGCGTGAACCTTCCGGAGCCACACTCCACTACGATCACTGATCGGTACGTGTGGTTTCGGAAGGTTGTGTGGTGGCGAAGAAGCAGATTCCCGTAATAGTCGTCGCAGGCTTTCTCGGTTCGGGCAAGACGACGCTGCTCAACCATCTTCTGCGTAACAACGACGGTGTACGCATCGGCGTGATCGTCAACGACTTCGGCTCCGTCAACATCGACTCGATGATGGTCGCCGGTCAGGTCGATTCGATGGTCTCTCTCAGCAACGGCTGTTTGTGCTGCGCTGTCGACGTCTCGGACATGGACGAGATGCTGAACAAGTTGGCGCACCGGCAGTCCGGGATCGACGTGATCGTCATCGAGGCCAGCGGGCTTGCCGAGCCGCGGAACATGATTCGACTCGTCCTCGGAAGTGAGAACCCGTCTGTCGTCTACGGCGGCTTGGTGGTCCTGGTCGACGGAGCCAATTTCTCCACCGTTCGCCGCGAACATCCCGAGCTCGATCAACATGCCCGCCTGGCAGACCTGGTGGTAGTCAACAAGATCGACAGCGTTCCGGTCGCCGAACGCGAGCGATTCACGGCCGAAATTCGTAAGTTGAATCCGCGAGCGCCGATGGTGGAAACCTCGCACTCGCGGATAGACCCCGCTCTGTTGTTCGATACCGGCGAGGTGACCCCTCCGGCTCCGGGCGATCAACTGAGCCTCGACGAGCTCCTGCGCGACGGGCACGACGACGATCACGAGGACGGCTCGTGTCATCACGATCACCTGCACCACCGCTACGAATCGGTTGATTTCGCATCGGAGACGCCTCTCGATGCCAGGGCCTTGACGCACTTTCTCGAGAATCAGCCGTCGGGTGTTTACCGCATCAAGGGCTTCGTGAACTTCGAGATTCCGGGCTACACAGGAAAATTCGAGATCCAATCGGTGGGTGATCATGTCCGGATCACGCCGCTGCGATGGAAGTCGGGCGAACCTCGAACCACGCAACTGGTCGTGATCGGTACCGGGATGGATTCGGGGGCGGTCGGCAGCGCGCTCCGCGCCTGCGTGCGCGAAGAAACGGTCGAACCGCACCCCGACGCCATGCTGGGATTGCACCGCTATACCGTCGGGGCGTGAGTGAATCAGCTGTATCCGTGTACGAAGCGATTCGGCGACGGCGAGACGTTCGCGCCGAGTTCTCGGGAGAGATCGTCCCCGACGAAACTCTGATGCGCATTCTCGACGCCGCCCATCGCGCGCCGAGCGTGGGAAACACGCAACCGTGGGATTTTGTCGTCGTTCGTAATCCGGAGACGCTCGACACCTTCGCGGCACACGTCGCCGATGCCCGGGTGAAATTCGCGCAATCCTTGCCCGAGGATCGCCGCTCGACGTTCGACCCCATCAAGATCGAGGGAATCGCCGAGAGTGGTACCGGCATCGTCGTCACTTACGACCCGTCGCGCGGTGGCCCGAACATCCTCGGCCGTCATACCGTCGACGACACCGGGCTGTTCTCGGCGGTGCTGGCAATTCAGAATTTGTGGCTCGCCGCGGTAGCCGAGGAGATCGGCATCGGCTGGGTTTCGTTCTACGACGAGAAGTACCTCACCGAACTCATGGGCATTCCGTCACCCGTTCGCCCCATTGCGTGGCTGTGCGTCGGCAAGGTGACCGAGTTTCAACAGGTTCCGGATCTCGAACGCTTCGGATGGCGACAGCGCCGGCCACTGGCCGACGCTGTCCATTACGAAACCTATTGAGTTGTACCGGTGGCCTAGCGTGCGGGACGGCCACCGGTGGAGCCTGCGGTGCGAGCGCCGCCGCCGGTGCGGGGACGGCGAGCGCCACCACCGGCATGTTCCTGACGGGCAGCTCCGCCGGTGCGAGCACCGCGTGACTGACCGCCCTGTCCGGAGCGAGCCTGACCCGAACGTGCTGCGCCGCCGCGTCCACCCTGGCCGGCGGGACGCTGTCCGCGTCCACCGTTGGGCTGGGCAGGAGCCTTCGGAGCCGGCGTGACGTGCGGTGCGATGTCGCCGACCAACTTGACGACGTGCTCGGAGTTGGCAGTCGAACGGACCGGGGTCACCTTGATGGCTGCCTTGCGCATGAGGATCGCAAGATCCTTACGCTGCTCGGGCAGAACCACGGTGACCACGTCGCCGGCGCTGCCTGCGCGAGCGGTGCGACCACTGCGGTGCAGGTAAGCCTTGTGCTCGGCCGGCGGATCGACGTGGACGACCAACTCGACGTCGTCGACGTGGACGCCACGCGCTGCGACGTCGGTGGCGACGAGGACGCGCGCTTCACCGGCGGAGAATGCCGCCAGGTTACGGTCGCGAGCAGCCTGCGAGAGGTTGCCGTGAAGGTCAACGGACGGGATGCCCGACTCGGTGAGCTGGCGAGCCAACTTGCGAGCCTGGTGCTTGGTGCGCATGAACAGGATGCGACGACCGGTACCGGAAGCGAGCTTCTCGACCAGAGCCTTCTTGGCTTCGACGCCGTCGACGTCGAACACGTGGTGCGTCATTGCGGCGACGGGGGAGTTGGCCTCGTCGACCGAATGCATGACCTCGTTCTTGAGGAAACGCTTGACGAGCTTGTCGACGCCGTTGTCCAGCGTTGCCGAGAACAGTAGACGCTGCCCGTCCTGCGGGGTGGACGAGAGGATGCGGGTGACGACGGGCAGGAAGCCGAGGTCGGCCATGTGGTCGGCCTCGTCGAGCACGGTGATCTCGACGGCGTCGAGACTGACGAACTTCTGCTTCATGAGGTCTTCGAGGCGACCGGGGCAGGCGACGACGATGTCGACTCCGGCCTTGAGAGCCTGAACCTGGCGGTGCTGCGAGACACCACCGAAGATCGTGGTCACGCGCAAGTCGTATGCGGCGGCCAACGGTTCGAGGGTTGCGGTGATCTGGGTGGCGAGCTCACGCGTCGGTGCGAGCACCAGGCCGAGCGGTCGACCCGGACGACGCTTTCCTCCGGACAGTTCGCCGGCGAGGCGGGAGACCATGGGGATGGAGAACGCGAGGGTCTTGCCGCTTCCGGTCTTTCCGCGGCCCAGTACGTCGCGCCCCGAGAGAGTGTCGGGGAGGGTGTCGATCTGGATCGGGAACGGAGAAGTGATTCCGCCGTCTTCGAGAGCTTTCACCAGCGGTGCGCGCACACCGAGGGCTGCGAAGGTGGTAGCGGGCGTAGAGATGTCAGACAAGTGTGTTCAGAGCCTTTCGGGCACGTGTTCGTGCCCGGATGCCGACACGGGAATTAACCGGTCGAACAATCAAGCACAGTGGTGGCGGCGCTGCCGGTCGGCAGGCTTCTTCGCCGTAAGAAGAGCGGGTGCATTGAGCACTCAGCAAGAAAATTTGCGTTCTACGACGCTGGATGCCCGATTTCAGGCACCTAGTGATCGCAACTCTACCTTCCCGGAGCGTTCGACCTACAACCCGACCCATTCGGAGACGCCGTTCGCGAAGTGTTGCCGCTTCCAGATCGGTACCTCGTGCTTGATGCGCTCCACCAGTTCGGCGCACGCGGCAAACGCCTCCGCTCGATGCGGCGCGGCGACGGCGGCGACCAGCGCGAGATCACCGATCTCGAGGTGACCGACGCGATGGATCGCAGCAACCGGCAGGCCGGTCGAGGCCGCAACCTCTTGGCAGCACGTCTCGAGGAAGCGTTCGGCATCCGGATGCGCTTGGTACTCCAACGCCGAAACCGCTTGACCTCCATCGTGATTGCGCACCGTTCCCGTGAACACCACAACAGCGCCGTTCTTCGGACCGGCAACGGCGGCGTCGACGGTGTCTGCGTGAATCGGTTGCTCGGAGATCCGAGCCAGTAGCTCACTCATCGTGCGCTCCTCCGCCTGCGACCTGCGCGAGCAGGTGATCGATGATGGGTTCGAGGACGGCGAGACCGTCCTTCACTCCACCGGGAGAACCCGGAAGATTGACGATGACCGTCGTACCTGTGAGACCTGCCACACCGCGGCTCAGTGACGCGTGCGGGGTCTTCTCGAGGCCCTTGGTCCGGATCGCTTCTGCGACGCCGGGCAACTCACGGGTCAAGACTGCCCGGGTAGCTTCCGGGGTGGCATCCGTGGGGGAAGCACCGGTGCCGCCGGTGCTGATGACAAGCGACGGGGAGCCCTCCTTGGCGTCAGCGATGCCCGCCGCGATGTCTGCGTCGGCGTACACAAGCGGTCCACGCACCTCGAAGTCCCGCTCGCGTAGCCAGGCTGCGATCGTCGGCCCGGTGGTGTCGGGTCTGGTGCCGTTCGCACCGCCGGTGGAAGCCACGAGGACGGTCGCGGACCGTGCCGAGGTGAAGGTGTGCGCCGGAGCTGTCTGTGCGTTCTGAGTGTCGCGGGTCCAATGTCCGCGCTTACCACCGTCTTTGGTGAGCAGACGAACACCGTTCATGGTAGCTCCGGGGTCCACCGCTTTGACCATGTCGTGCAAGGTCAGGCCGGCTACCGCGACGGCGGTGAGTGCTTCCATCTCGACGCCGGTCTGTCCGCGAGTCTTCGCCGTCGCCTCGACGGTGATCGATGTTTCGGTGAACCCGAATTCCACCTTGACCGACGAGAGCGCGAGTTGATGACACAGCGGGATCAGTTCGGAGGTCTTCTTCGCACCGGCGATTCCGGCGATGCGCGCGGTGGTGAGGACATCAGCCTTGGGCATGCCGTCGGCGCGGACGAGGCGAACTACCTCGGCGGTCGTGACGAGTTCGCCGGCGGCGACGGCGATACGCGTCGTCTCGGCCTTGGCGCTGACGTCGACCATGCGCGCTCGGCCCTCGCTGTCGACGTGTGTCAATTCGGTCATCAGTGTCCTTTGAATCAGATCGAGTGAATCAGATCGAGGAAGTCGAGAGCGGGACGACGTCGACGAGATCGCCCGCGCCGAGCTCGGTCACGGCGGCGGGGATGTCGATCAGGACGTCGGCCCACGCCATGGCTGCAACAAGGTGCGATCCGGGTCCGGCAACGAGTTCGATTCCGTCCGCAGTTCTGCGTGCCCGCAGGAACTGCCGCTTGCCATCCACCGAACGCAGCGGTGCAGTAAGTGGCAGCCGTTCGCGCGGGATCTCGGGCAGACCCGCGGCCCGGCGCAGTTCGCCGCGGGCGAAGACCTCGAACGAGACCATCGTGCTGACCGGGTTGCCCGGGAAGCTCAGTACCGGCACTTCGTTCACCACTGCAGTGCCTTGCGGACCGCCCGGCTGCATTGCGACGTGGCCGAAGTGTGCTCCCAGAGGCGTGAGAGTTTCCTTCACCACCTCGAAGTCGCCCATGGACACTCCGCCGGAGGTGAACACCAGATCAGCGACCGAGGTTGCGTACGAGAGCAATTCGCGGAACTCGGCGGGGTCGTCGCTGCTTCGGGCGACGGATACGACATCGGCGCCGTTGGCTTCGGCCAATGTTGCCAAAGCTGGACCGTTGGAATCGTAGATCTCACCGGGTTCGAGAGTTGTTCCGGCACTTTTCAGTTCGGCGCCCGTCGTAATTATCGCGACCCGTGGCTTCGTGTAGGTGTCGAGCGAGGCCAGGCCCACAGCACTCAGCGCGGCGATATGGCGAGGTTCCAAGTGCGTTCCGGCCGTGACCAGTAGCATTCCGGCGGTGATGTCGCTGCCACGTTCGCGTACGAATTCGCCTACCGACCTGCCCCGTTCGATCGTGACGACGTGCTCGGTGACACCCGTTGTGTCCTCGACCGGAACAACGGCGTCGGCACCCTCGGGGAGCGGAGCACCGGTCATGATGCGAAATGCCGATCCTGGAAGGTGTTTCGGTGGTTTTCCGCTTCCAGCGGCGATCACGCCTCGAACCGTCAGTGTGGTCGGAACCGAGGCCACAGAAGCAGCATCGACGGCATACCCGTCCATCTGCGAGTTGCGGAAGAGTGGCAGGTCTACCGGCGATGCGATATCCGAGCAAGTTATGCGCCCCAACGCTTCTGCCGTCGGAACTGCCGTCGGAGAGAGGGTGTGCAGGCCGGTGAGCAATCCGGAGATGTGCGACGCGTGTTCCTCGACCGAACGCGCGCTCATGACAGTAACCTCGACAACCTCGACATGTTTTGATCCTAGGCGGTGTGGTCCGTCCGACACACGGAGTACGGCTTTCGGTCATACTGGAGCAATACGGAAGTTGGTGAAGTGATGACAGTGGTCTCGATGGGAATTCCCACCGTGCGGTTCGACGCTGCCTCCCTCGCCGGTCGTCCCGAGACGGATCTCCTGGTCGACAGGTTCGGGCGTGTTGCCAGAGATCTGCGAGTCTCGATCACCGAGAAGTGTTCACTTCGTTGCACGTATTGCATGCCGGAGGAAGGCTTGCCGGCCATCGCTGCGGAAGATCTTCTGAGTGCCGACGAGATCATTCGAGTAGTCGGAATCGGCGTCGAACGAGTCGGTATTCGCGAGGTGAGATTCACCGGCGGCGAACCGCTGATGCGTAGTGACCTCGAAAAGATCATCGGGGGGTGCGCCGCGCGCGTGCCAGGAATTCCACTTTCCATGACTACCAACGCCGTTGGGCTCGAACATCGTGCCGCAAAGCTGGCTGCAGCTGGTTTGACTCGCGTGAATGTTTCCCTGGATTCGGTTGATCGCGCCCATTTCGCTGAATTGACGCGTCGAGACAGGTTGCCGTCCGTTCTCGCGGGAATTCGAGCGGCAGCTGCGGCCGGGCTCGCGCCACTGAAGATCAATGCGGTGCTGATGCGTGAAACGCTCCACGGCGCGGCGGATCTTTTGCAGTGGTGCCTCGAAGCCGGCGTCGAATTGCGCTTTATCGAGCAAATGCCTCTGGACGCAGACCATGCATGGGCACGCGAGAACATGGTGACCGCGGCTGAATTATTGTCCGTTTTGGGAAGCCGTTTCGAATTGGAAGCAATCGGCCGTGAAGATCCGTCGGCTCCTGCCGAAGAATGGCGTGTCGACGGGACCACGATGACGGTAGGGATCATCGCTTCCGTGACCCGCTCGTTCTGCAGTGAATGCGATCGGACGCGAATGACCGCAGAGGGAACAATTCGGTCATGTTTGTTCAGTGACCGTGAAGTTGATCTGCGTGCCGCGCTCAGGGCCGGAGCAAGTGACGACGAACTAGCGGATTTGTGGCGCGGTGCGATGTGGAACAAGTGGGCTGGGCACGGCATCGACGCCGCGGACTTCGTTCCGCCGGAAAGAAGTATGGGAGCGATTGGTGGCTGATCCGCATTCGATCTCGGTTCGTTACTTTGCTGCTGCAGCGGATGTATCCGGTTGCCGTAGCGAGGTAGTCGCCATCTCGCCTGACAACACACTTGCCGAGTTGGTGGCGGTGCTGGTCGGGCGATACGGACCGGAGATGGAGCGAGTGCTGTCGGTCTCGGCTTTCCTCGTCGGTGACGAGTTGACCCGCGACGTCTCTCGAGCCTCCGGTAGCGCTGTCGATATTCTTCCGCCTTTCGCTGGAGGCTAGTCCGAGAATTGCCGGCGTAGCTATTTGTGGGCTGCCGACGTATTATCCTTTTTCGGTTTGCCGGTCCAAATATTCATATCTTGATCACTCCAGCTCAAGTGGCATCTATCTCCGTTTTCTCCATTGTTGGTCAATTGTCCAGCATTGGTCGTTTTGTTTAGTTTCTCCTACTTTTGGGGGAGCGAATGCACTTCGAATTGCCAAGGTGAATTGTCATCTGTTTGGATGACAAAAGAAATACCTTCGCTGTTGGTAATTGTCGACATGTGTTAATTTTGGCGCAATTCCACTCGGGATATGTGAAAGGTATTTCAATGTCGATTAATTCCACGCGCCGTGTCGGAGTCGTCGTAGCACTCCTCGGGGCAGCTGCACTCACCGCTCCGGCAATTGCTACTGCGCTTCCGTCCACCGGTTCTCTCGACTCTTCTGCGCCGGAAGCCTCCTGCTCGACCCTGTCCACCGAAGCGACGCCGAACGGTTGGGGCATCCCGTTCACCGACGAGAAGGATCAGACCGCGTCGTACTCGGCCGACAACGTTCTCGACAAGGACGGTTCACTGAAGCTGGCCGTCGACGGTACCGGCGATCGTTCGGT
Organism: Rhodococcus sp. YL-1; assembly: GCF_001942025.1. Lineage (NCBI taxonomy): Bacteria > Bacillati > Actinomycetota > Actinomycetes > Mycobacteriales > Nocardiaceae > Rhodococcus > Rhodococcus sp. YL-1. Next base: position 2,421,015 of record NZ_CP017299.1, read on the forward strand.
TTCCTACCATTCGGCCGGCGGTATCAAGTTGTCCGACGCAGTCGGCAAGGCGATCGGCTTTGCCGAGCGCGCCGCCACGCCGACTGCGGCGTTCCAGCTCCGCCTCACCGGAACGACCGGCGGAAAGTTCGAGAACGGATTCACCACCCTGGTGTGGGTCCCGGGACCCGACGCCACGCCGACGGCTGACGGCGGCGTTCACGCGGATCTCCAGAAGGGCGTGTGGTGGAGCACTCAAAACATCGACGGCGCCAAGGACCGCGTGTCAGTGCCTTTGGCTGACATCGTCGCCGCGAACCCGAACGCGGTAGTCGACCACTACGGCGTCAGTGTGGGCACCGGTTCCGCCGCCACGTCGACGCTGGTCGATGCAGTGCAGTTCAACGGATGCACCACCAACTTCGCGAAGAAGGATCCGGCTTCGGGAACGGGTTCGCTGGGCGACGTCTTCGGCAGCCTGTTCGGTAGCTAGTCGCTGGTAAGAGCTCTGGTAGGAGTTACTTCCACCAGTCATCGAGGGGTGTGACCGGCACCGTGCGCTTGTGACGAGTGTTGGTGAACATCTTCTCGAGCTTCTCGGCTACCTCGGAGGAAACGTCCTTTCCTTCGAGGTAGTCGTCTATCTGTGAGTACGTGACGCCGAGGGCAACTTCGTCGGGTAGCGCGGGTCGGTCGTCCTCGAGGTCGGCGGTCGGCACCTTGCGCCACGTGCTCTCGGGTGCGCCCAATTCCTGCAGCAATGCAGCGCCCTGGCGTTTGCTCAAGCCGGTGAGCGGCGTGATGTCGACACCGCCGTCACCGAATTTCGTGAAGAAGCCGGTAATCGCTTCTGCGGCGTGGTCGGTACCGATCACGAGGTAGCCGAGCTGACCGGCAATCGCATACTGGATGACCATTCGTTCGCGCGCCTTGATGTTGCCGCGGACGAAGTCGCGTAGTTCGCCGTTTCCCAGCGCCTCGGAGGCCTCACGGGCCGTCGCGTCGGCGCCAGGCTTGACGTTGACCGTGAGAGAGCGGTCCGGCTTGATGAAGCCGAGCGCGATCTGAGCGTCGGATTCGTCGGCCTGAGCGCCATAGGGGAGTCGAACGGCGACGAACTCGGCCTCGTGGCCTTCTTCGCGAAGTTCCGTGACCGCGCGTTGGGCGAGGGCTCCGGCGAGCGTGCTGTCCTGACCGCCGCTGATTCCCAGAACGAACCCTTTGGCGGGGGTCGAGCGCACGTAGTCCTTCAGGAACTGGACTCGCGCGCGAACCTCCGCTGCGGCGTCGATTGTCGGCTTTGTGCCGAGTTCTTCGATGATGCTTTCACGCAGTGTGGCCATGAATGGACTCTAGCGATGTGAGCAGGCGCGTGCAGTGCCACCGTATCCGGGGCGGTACGGTCGCGCACATGAGTGCGAACAACGTTCTGGTGGTCAGTGCGACGAAGTCGGAAGCGGCATACGTGCCGCAAGGATGCGAACTGCTGATCACGGGGATTGGAAAGGTCAGTGCTGCAACAGCAGTCGCCTCTGCTCTCGCGCGGTACGAGCGGGATGATCTGCCGCTGGTCGTCAACATCGGGACAGCCGGTGCGCTGCACGCGCACCACGGCGGCCTCTATGTTCCCGGCGTCGTCATCAATCACGACATCAGCAGCACCGCGATCCGAGCGCTGGGGCACGACGTCGCGGACCGTTTGGTGCTCGCCGGCGGTGACGACTCGGTGTTGGCGACCGGCGACGCATTCATCGCCGACGCTGCAACCCGGGACGCCCTTGCACAGCGAGCCGATCTGGTCGACATGGAGGGGTTTGCCATCGCATTCGCCGCGCAGGCTGCGGGTGCTACCTGCCGACTCGTCAAACACGTCAGCGATCACGCGGACGACTCGGCCTTGGACTGGCCCGCGATGATCGATGCCAGCGCCCGCGAGTTGGGGCGCTGGCTGCTTGACAACGTCTGATCGAGCCTGCAGCGTCTGGTCAAGCCTGCGCAGTCAGTATCAATCCGGTGTCGTCGGGCTTGCGCAGGGTCAGCGTGTCGGCGTCGACGGTGTAGCTCACTTCGCCGTCGAGCACCGCCAGGATCTGGCGCTCGATGTCCATGTTCTCCTCGGGGCAAGCCATACGCGTGGTTGCCATCGGCGTGAACGTGACTGTGGTGTCGGACGTCTGGGCGCTTCCGGTCATGCGATTGCATCCGGTGCTCCCGCTGACCGAACCGTCTGCGGCAATCGTCAGTTCGGGAGCTGACGTCTCCAGAGCCAGGCTCGTACTGATCGCATCGGGACTGATGAGGGACGTGACAGTCCACGTCGTGCCCTGCAGCGGTCGATCCGGCGTGACGATTTTTTTGTCCTGCAGGGTGACTGTGGCGTCCTTCGATGTCAGGACGAGGGTGTCGCCGTCGAGGCTCCACGCCGGCGCGGCGGTCAGCAATGTTGTTGTCCAGGAGTCGGATTCGGCGATGCCGGGAGGGCAGCCCATCATGGTCGACGCCATGGTGCCGGTGGTCAGCTTGCCGTCGGTGAACTCGACCGAACCGTTTGCCGTGTTGCATCCGGCGCTCGCGGACACTCGACCGGCCTGGCTGAAGTCGAGAGTCAGCGGGCCGCCGCCGGGAATTTGTGTTCCATCCACGGAGGTCGAGATGAACACACGACCGGAGGGATCCGTCTTGTCCTCGGGGGAGTCGGACGAAGCGGAGCAACCGCTTACCGCGGCGATGGTCAGGAGGCCGATGACGGCAGCTGCGATGCGCATGGGCTCACATTAAGTGGTGGGACGGATCGGGGGAGTCAACATCGAGTAACGCGCCGGGCAAGGTCTTCCCAGCCGGCGGCCAGACGCTCGGTGGTCATCCCGAGATCGCGCACCTGATGAAGGACGAGCGACGCTTCGAGTGGTGCCAACAGTGCTGAAGCGAGCAGATCGAGGTCGCCCTCGACGCCGGCTCCTCGAAGAAGCCCGATGACGTGAGCGATGCCGAGCGCCCGGGCCGGACCGCCGAAGCGGTATTCAGGAGCGTTTTCCGCTGCTCGGAGGACTTCGCCCTGTACTTCCACCATGGCAATCCGGGCTCGTCCGAACGCGATGAGGCGCTCGATCGGCGGCGCGCCCGGACCCAACGGTGGGGGGCCGAACATGAATGCCTGCTGCAGTTCTCGCTCGGTGTGATCGAGCAGTGCCTGCATCAGTCCCGATCGATTGCCGAAGCGCCGAAAAACTGTGCCCTTGCCCACACCGGCCCGGCACGCGACAGCATCCATCGTCACCGCGTCGACACCTCGCTCGGCAACGAGGAGGGCTGCGGCGTCGAGCAGAAGTACGCGGTTACGTGCTGCGTCACCGCGCTCGACCGGCGCGGCGCCGATCTGGGGGAGGGGGATTGCGCTCACGGAATCAGGTTACAGGGCCGGGGAATGTAAGTGGACCGCGGTCCGTTTAGTTGATATAACTTTCAACCGGAGCCACCAACCGCACCACTCTCGAAGGAAACTCGCTATGTCACAGACCAATGTTCTCGTTCTCGTCGGCAGCCTGCGCGCCGGATCCGTCAACCGCCAGCTTGCCGAGACGGCTGTGTCCGCCGCACCCGAGGGTGCCACGCTGACGGTCTTCGAAGGCCTCGCCGACGTCCCCTTCTACAACGAAGACATCGACGTCGAGGGTGCTTCAATCCCCGCTGTCGACGCACTGCGCTCTGCTGCGAGCGACGCGGACGCGTTCCTGCTCGTCACCCCCGAGTACAACGGCACCATTCCCGCAGTTCTGAAGAACGCCATCGACTGGATCTCGCGTCCGTACGGTGTCGGTGCAGTCAAGGACAAGGCTGTCGCAGTCATCAGCGCTTCGCCCAGCGGCAACGGCGCCAAGTGGGCACACGAAGACACCACCAAGGCAGTCCGTATCGCCGGCGGCAAGGTCGTCGAGGACACTGCACTGAGCATCGGTGGAACCGGCGCACTGTTCGGTGAGCTGCACCCGCGTGAGAACGCAGAGGTGCTCGCTCAGGTCTCCAAGGTCGTCTCCGACCTCGTCGACGCCGGCAAGCAGCTCGTCAACGCGTAATCCGTTTCACGAATGAGGGCCATGCCGGAAGGTGTGGTCCTCACTCGTATGCGCGCTAGAGCCCTTCGCGTTCCATCGCGTCGTCGACCGCGTCGCGAACCGACTCGAAATCCTTGCCGGCCATCATCGCTTCGCCCATCGCAGCATCGATACGGTCGGCGACGGCGGCGTACCGACGCTCCCAGTTCTCCTTGTCCTCCCGCCAGTAACCCATCACGTGCATGCGGTTTGCCGGGATTTCCCATGTTCGACGCAGGTGGGTGCGGATGCGTCTGGCGGCCGCGGCCTCGACTGCACACCAGATGTAGCCCTCGCCGGGGGGCAGGGCAGCGCCGGCCAATTCGGCGAGCAGCGAGTCCGATTCCTCGATCCATCGGTAGTGAGCGTCGGCGCGCGTCGTGAACGTCTGCCGTTCACTCGGCGCGGGTACCTGCGCGATGACGTGGATCGGTAGACCGTCGGGTGCTTCTTCGAGAATTCGCCCGATCGCGGGCAGGGCGGCGTGATCGGCGACCATCAGCAGCCAGTCGCAACCTGCCGGCGGCGTGAACCACCCGCTCGCCGTCGAGAGGTGAACGGTCTCGCCCGGTTGCGCAGTCGCGGCCCAGAGTGCCGCGCCGCCGTGGCCGTGGAGAACGAAGTCGATCTCCAGTTCGTTCTTCGACGGCTGCCAGCGCCGGACCGTGTAACTACGGGCGTGAGGGGGATCGAGGGGGAATCTGACGAGCACCCGTTCGTCGGGGCTCCCGCTCGTCTCGAAGTCGCTCAGGCCCTCCCCACCGAAGGTGATTCTGCGCATCAACGGTGTCACCTGCTGTGTTCTCGTCACGGTTGCCTCGTGGCGTGGAGCCTCGTCCTTCGGGGGTGTTTCCACGACGCTCATGGTAGGTCCGTGGCGCGGCTCCGAGAGGCTGGCGAGCACAAAAAGAAACTGTGACGCGCGACACGCCGACGCGCCGGGAAATGAAGGCGCTGAACTGGGGCGACCTGGGAATTCCAACGATGTGACTCACAACATCTCGCGTTATGTGTTTCTGTCGGCCACTAGGTGTAGTGTCTTGAGCACTGAGAGACCACAACGCGGAACGCCTTGAGCGAGACTCCGGCAATCGGTCGTATCGGTGCTGAACATCACTACATCGGCCTTTGTTGGCTAAGCGAAAGAGGGACTCTCATGAGCATCACCGTCTACACCAAGCCCGCTTGCGTTCAGTGCAATGCCACCTACCGCGCCCTGGACAAGGCCGGTCTCGAATACAACGTCATCGACATCACCGAGGATGCCGAAGCCCGCGACTACGTCATGGCTCTCGGGTACCTCCAGGCACCCATCGTGGTTGCCGGTGAAGATCACTGGTCGGGCTTCCGTCCCGATCGCATCAAGACCCTGACCGTCGCTGCTTGAAGCGCCGCAGTGTCGGCGGTGGACACCTCCGCCGACACATCTGAGTAGTTCCGGGCACCGTACAAGAAAATGGTGACAACCGATGACTTCGCTGGTCTATTTTTCCAGCGTGTCGGAGAACACCCACCGATTCGTTCAACGTCTCGGCCTGCCTGCGACACGTATACCTATCCATGACCGTGACGGCTCATTTCGTGTAGACGAGCCCTATGTGCTGATTCTGCCCACCTATGGTGGCGGGGTCACCGTGACAGGGCGCGACACCAGTTATGTACCGAAGCCGGTCATTCGTTTTTTGAACAATCCACACAACAGGTCGTTGATCAGAGCAGTGATCGCGGCGGGAAACACCAATTTCGGTGAGTCCTTTTGCTATGCAGGAAACATCATTTCCCAGAAATGCCACGTTCCTTTTCTATACCGGTTCGAACTCATGGGCACTGCCGAGGACGTCGACCGGGTACGAGAAGGCTTGGGGGAGTTCTGGAATCATCTCGAAACAGAGAAGGAGCACGGGCAGTGGCGCCAACCATCACTGACACGATCGCGGCAGGAAGCGTAGAGCGTGATGCGCGCGGCGGCGATTCCACCAACGGTCTCGACTACCACGCACTCAACGCCATGCTCAACCTGTACGGCGCCAACGGTGAGATCCAGTTCGAGATGGATGTCGCTGCAGCCCGTCAGTACTTCTTGCAGCACGTCAACCAGAACACCGTGTTCTTCCACAACCTCGACGAGAAGCTGGACTACCTCGTCGAGGAAAACTATTACGAGCCCGAGGTTCTCGATCAGTACTCACGTACTTTCGTGAAGTTCCTGATCGATCACGCGTACGCCAAGAAGTTCCGCTTCCCGACGTTCCTGGGTGCATTCAAGTACTACACCTCCTACACGCTCAAGACCTTCGACGGTAAGCGCTACCTCGAGCGTTTCGAAGATCGTGTCTGCATGGTTGCGCTCACCCTGGCCGCAGGCAACGAAGACCTGGCCGTCGAACTCGTCGACGAGATCATCGCCGGACGCTTCCAGCCCGCCACCCCGACGTTCCTGAACTCGGGCAAGAAACAGCGCGGTGAGCCCGTGTCCTGCTTCCTGCTTCGTATCGAAGACAACATGGAGTCCATCGGTCGCTCCATCAACTCGGCACTGCAGCTGTCCAAGCGCGGTGGCGGAGTTGCCTTGCTGCTCACCAACGTTCGTGAGCACGGCGCCCCGATCAAGAAGATCGAGAACCAGAGTTCGGGTGTCATCCCGATCATGAAGCTTCTCGAGGACTCGTTCTCCTACGCCAACCAGTTGGGTGCGCGTCAGGGCGCCGGTGCTGTGTACCTGCATGCGCACCACCCCGACATCTACCGGTTCCTCGACACCAAGCGTGAGAACGCCGACGAGAAGATCCGTATCAAGACGCTCTCACTCGGCGTCGTGATCCCGGACATCACGTTCGAACTGGCGAAGAAGAACGAGGACATGTACTTGTTCTCGCCGTACGACGTCGAGCGCATCTACGGAGTTCCGTTCTCCGACATCAACGTCTCTGAGAAGTACTACGAGATGGTCGACGACAAGCGAATTCGCAAGTCCAAGATCAAAGCTCGCGAGTTCTTCCAGACCGTCGCCGAATTGCAGTTCGAATCGGGCTACCCCTACATCATGTTCGAGGACACGGTGAACCGGGCAAACCCGATCGAGGGCAAGATCACGCACTCGAACCTGTGCTCGGAGATCCTGCAGGTTTCGACGCCTTCACTGTTCAACGACGACCTGTCCTACTCGAAGGTCGGCAAGGACATCTCCTGCAACCTGGGTTCGCTGAACATCGCGAAGACCATGGACTCGCCCGACTTCGCCAAGACCATCGAAGTGTCGATCCGCGGATTGACGGCAGTGTCCGACCAGACGCACATCTACTCGGTGCCGTCGATCGAGCAGGGCAACAACGACTCTCACGCCATCGGCCTCGGTCAGATGAACCTGCACGGATACCTTGCTCGTGAGCGGATCTTCTACGGCAGCGAAGAAGGCATCGACTTCACGAACATCTACTTCTACACCGTGCTCTTCCACGCACTGCGTGCGTCGAACAAGATCGCCATCGAGCGCGGCTCGTACTTCAAGGGTTTCCCGGAGTCGAAGTACGCCTCGGGTGAATTCTTCGACAAGTACACCGATCAGGCTTGGGAGCCGGCAACCGACAAGGTTCGCGGACTCTTCGCCGATGCGAAGCTGCACATCCCCACCCAGGACGACTGGCGTGAGCTGAAGGCTTCGGTTCAGAAGCACGGTATCTACAACCAGAACCTTCAGGCCGTCCCGCCGACCGGCTCGATCTCGTACATCAACTACTCCACCAGCTCCATCCACCCGGTGGCGTCGAAGATCGAGATCCGCAAGGAAGGCAAGATCGGCCGCGTCTACTACCCGGCGCCCTACCTGACCAACGACAACCTGGAGTACTACCAGGATGCCTACGAAATCGGGTACGAGAAGATCGTCGACACCTATGCTGCCGCAACGCAACACGTCGACCAGGGCCTGTCGCTGACGCTGTTCTTCAAGGACACCGCAACCACTCGCGACATCAACAAGGCGCAGATCTACGCGTGGCGTAAGGGCATCAAGACGCTGTACTACATCCGTCTGCGTCAGATGGCACTCGAAGGCACCGAGGTAGAGGGCTGCGTTTCCTGCATGCTGTAAAGGGCTCCGCCCCCCGTGCGCCTTTTCGGTAGTGGTTACTACCGAAAAGGCGCACAGGGGTATCAGGCCGGCGGGCGGCCGGGACCGTGCATCTTGCCGGCGTTCTTCGGCATTCGACCGTGCTCGGTGAGTGCGCGCCGAAGGAGAAACTCGATCTGGGCGTTGGTACTTCGGAGATCGTCGGCGGCCCAGCGGGCGAGGGCGTCGTGTACCGCTGGGTCCAACCGAAGAAGGATCTTCTTACGCTCGGATCGCGGAGCTGGATCCGTGGCCATGTGGCCTTTCCTTTACTGGTAGAGCGAACCGGTGTTGAGCACCGGTTGTGCGTCGCGGTCGCCGCACAGCACGACCAGAAGGTTACTGATCATCGTGGCCTTGCGTTCCTCGTCGAGTTCGACGACGTGCTTTTCCTCGAGCTGCTTGAGTGCCATGTCGACCATGGACACCGCGCCTTCGACGATTTGCTTGCGGGCGGCTATCACAGCACCCGCTTGCTGGCGCCGAAGCATCGCGCTGGCGATCTCCGGTGCATACGAGAGCCTGTTGATGCGTGTCTCGATAACTTCGACACCCGCCGCACGCACGCGGGCGTGAACCTCCTCCGACAAGGTGGTGGTGATGATATCGGCGTTCTCGCGCAACGAGACTCGGCCTTCGGCGTCGTACGGGTAGCTACCGGCGATATGGCGGACGGCCGCCTCGGTCTGTACGGAGACGAACTCCTCGTAATCGTCCACCTGGAACGAGGCGAGCGCTGTGTCGGCCACCTGCCAGACGACCACCGCCGAGATCTCGATGGGATTGCCGTCGGCGTCGTTCACTTTCGCCTGACCGGTCTCATGGTTTCGGATGCGCGTCGAGATCGATCGACGGACCGTCAGCGGATTTGTCCATCGCAGTCCCGGCGTGCGCAAGGTGCCGCTGTACGAGCTTCCGAGAAGTTGCAGAACTCGGGCTTGATTCGGTTGCACCAAGGTCAGGCCCATCAGGAGGGGGAGTGACGCGATGAACAGCACCACTCCGACCGGAATCAGGGCGAAGAGTCCCAGAACTCCGCCAACGACGGACAGCGCGATTCCGGCCAGGAAGAGAAGGACGCCGCCGAGGAGCATCCAGCTGCCGGACAGGTCCCAGCCTGGGCGTTCGGCGATCGTTGTGGTGGCGACACCGGTCGGTTTCTCGGCCACGGTGGGTGTGCTGGTCATGCGACACTCGCTTTCCATCGGTAAGTGATATTTAATTGATATCACATTTTTTGTACTCGTGGAGGGGCGCGTGCGACACATGTTGTTGTGTTGGCATCGCGGACCCGACACAACGGGTAGTGTTCAGGCAAGCCAACATTCGGCAGTATCTCTCTCGCTAGGTAGGAATTATGGTCAAGCTGGTCAGTCGCGTTTCCGCCATCAACTGGAATCGCGTCCAGGACGAGAAGGACGCCGAGGTATGGGATCGCCTCGTCAGCAACTTCTGGCTGCCCGAAAAGGTGCCGGTCTCCAACGACATCCCGTCCTGGGGAACGCTGACCGCGCAGGAGCAGCAGCTCACCATGCGCGTCTTCACGGGCCTGACGCTGCTCGACACCATCCAGGGAACCGTCGGCGCCGTCAGCCTCATCCCGGACGCGATCACTCCCCACGAAGAAGCGGTGTACACCAACATCGCCTTCATGGAATCGGTGCACGCGAAGAGCTACAGCTCTATCTTCTCGACGCTGTGCTCCACCCCGGACATCGACGACGCGTTCCGCTGGTCGGAGGAGAACCCGAACCTGCAGCGCAAGGCGCAGATCGTTCTCGACTACTACAACGGTGAGTCGCCGCTCAAGCGTAAGGTCGCATCGACGCTCCTCGAGAGCTTCCTCTTCTACTCCGGCTTCTACCTGCCGATGTACTGGTCCTCGCGAGCCAAGCTCACCAACACCGCAGACCTCATCCGCCTCATCATCCGCGACGAGGCCGTGCACGGGTACTACATCGGCTACAAGTACCAGAAGGGTCTCGAACAGCTCACCGAGGCCGAGCGTGAAGAGCTCAAGAACTACACGTTCGAGCTGCTCTTCGAGCTCTACGAGAACGAGGTCGACTACACCCAGGACCTCTACGACGGCGTCGGTCTGACCGAGGATGTCAAGAAGTTCTTGCGCTACAACGCCAACAAGGCGCTCAACAATCTCGGCTACGAAGGCCTCTTCCCGAAGGATGAGACGGACGTCAATCCGGCTATCCTGTCGGCACTTTCACCGAATGCGGACGAGAATCACGACTTCTTCTCCGGCTCGGGTAGCTCCTACGTCATCGGCAAGGCCGTCAACACCGAAGACGACGACTGGGATTTCTAGAGAGCGACCTACACGCCGAAGCCCGACTCCTGCACACGCGGGAATCGGGCTTCGGCCGTGTATTGAGAGCGGGCTAGCGCTGAAACCACGCTTCCGGCTTGTCCAGCAACGCTTTTGCGAGGCGCAGACGCGAGGTTTCCGTCATGTCCGAAGGCAATCCGCTCGGCGCGAACCACGCGACCTCGAGGTTTTCGTCGTCCGCCACGTGTGCATCTCCGCCGGTCCACCTGGCCAGGAAACACACGTCGAGGTACTGAGTCACGTCGCCGTTGGGGTACGTAATGGGCTCTGTGACATCGACACTCGTGATCCGAACCAATTCGGCGTCGACGCCGGTTTCTTCCTTCGCCTCGCGCACCGCCGCCGCCGACGGTTCCTCCCCAGGCTCGAGAACGCCGGACACGACGGCCCACTGACCGTTGTCGGCGCGGCGGGTGAGCAGGACCCGACCGTCGTCGTCGCGGATCACGACGCTCACTCCGGACAGCCAGAGCGGCGCATGACCGACCTTCTCGCGCAAAGCGACAATGAATTCCGGGATCGGCATGATCAGAACCCGACCGTCACAGTTGTGGCGAGCCGCCTCGAATGTGGGAGTTGTGGTTCGTTCCGGTCAGCTCGCATATCCGTTCAAGGTTCCCTTCAAGTCCGCCAATACGGCACGGGCAGAAGTCATCCCGTTTCCGTTCCAGATGTCGTCTTCCGCTACGAACACACGTCGGTCTGTGGCAGCGGCGAGGTCCTGCCACTGGTCGCTCTTCATGATCTCGGTGCCGTAGGTACGGCCGTTCGGCCCGTCGAAGAGTACGTAGATCAAGTCCCCTTCGGCGGCGCTGAGATCGTCGGCCGGAATCGGTGCCGTGGTCGCATCGGTCAATCGCTGCGCCGGTGGGCGCCGGACGCCGACGTCGCTGAGTATCTGTCCGGCGAAGGATGCAGGGCCCTCGATCTGCAGGTCCTTCGAACCGAACCGAACCACTGATGCCTGCGTCTGCGATGCATTCAATGCGTCGCCGAGCTGCACGACGTCCTGCTGGTAGCGGTCGAGCTCCGTCGCAGCCGCGGACGAACGGCCCAGTGCCTGGCCGGCGAGGGCGAACTGCGCTTTCCAGTACACGGGATCCGAGCCCGCGAACACGGTGGGGGCGATGGCGTCGAGTTGCCCGTACAAGCCGTCGGACGCCGGACTGGACCCGAGGATCAAGTCCGGCGCGGCGGCCTTCACGGCGTTGACGTCAGGTGCGCTCACGGGGCCGACACTCGGAATCTCCGAGATGCCGAAACCCAGGTACGACGGTTGAGGTGAGTCGACACCGGTCGCGGCGCCCACTACCCGCTCCCACAGGCCGAGGGCGCACACGGCGTCCATCGAGACGCTGTCGAGGACCACAATCCGTTGGGGATCGGAAGGAACCTCGGTTTCACCCGCAGTGTGTACGACTCGACGCTTCACCCCGGGGCCCGCTCCCGGGTCGGCTTGCGTCGGCGTCGGGCACGCGGTGGCGGTGTCGCGTTCGATGCCCATCACGCCGGCACCGGCGATCGACGTAGTGGTCCGGACGATGGTGCTCGCCGGATCGTCCGACGAGTCGGACGAGCAACCACCGAGGACGAGCATCGTGGCGGCGATCCCCAGGATCGAGACACGACGAACGGACGTGCAGGCGGTCGTGCGTGAGAGAACAGACGTGCGTGAGAGAACAGACGTGCGTGAGAGAACAGACGTGCGTGAGAGAACAGACGTGCGTGAGAGAACAGACAAGTCGACGGCTTCCTGTGTGAGCGGGCGCCGTTCAGGTTAGCTGTTCGACTCAGCTGTTCTGCTTGTCCACCTCGAACGTGTCCGAGAGGTCGTCGAGGATCATGTGGGCGCCCTGGATGCTGACCGGCGACATCCAACGTGAATCGTCCACGTCGACCTTGCGTCCTCGAAGCGTCTGCCACAGCGGGCTCTCGAGGAACGGCTTCGCGGCTTCGGCGCTCTTGCCCTCGGCGTCCTGCCAGGTGCTGATGAAGATGACGTCCGCGTCGGCTTCGTTGATCAGCTCGGGGCTGATCTTCATCATGATGTTGCCGGCATCGGCGGGGTCAGGTCCCTGGTTGTCCGGGCGCTTCAATCCGGCGTCCTGAAGAACGATGCCGCTGAACGAGGTGGTGCGGTAGAGACGTGCGGTCGGTTCACCGGCGAACCGGACTACCGAGATGACCGGGTTGTTCGCCTTCTCGTTGATTTCCTTGCCGACGGCAGCCGCGCGTGTTTCGTATTCGGTGATCTTCGCCTCGGCCAGCGATTCCTTGCCCAGCGCTTGACCGACCAGGCGGATGTTGTCCTTCCACGTCGGGCCGGTCGTCTGAGTGAAGACGGTGGGTGCGATTGCGGAGAGCTGCTCGTAGTTCTTCCCGTCGCGGACCTCGGCGGAGATGATGAGGTCTGGCTGCAGTGCGGCGATCTTCTCGAGGCTTGCACTGCTGACCGTGCCGACCGAGACGGCGTCCGCGGCGAATTCCTCCCGCGAGGATCCGAGGTAGTCGGGAAGACCGGGCTCGCGGTAGTCGACGTAGCCGACGAGCGGGGATTCGAGGAGAAGGACGGCGTCGGTGAAGCTGTTGTCGAGCGCGACGATCCGCTGGGGTGCTGCCGGGATTTCGGTGCTTCCACGGAAGTGTTCGATCGTGCGGGGGAATGCGCCCGACTCGGTCGAGGTGGTGGTTGCAGCGGGCTCGTCGTTACTCGAGCAGGCTGGAACGACCAAGGCGATCGAGGCTGCGACGGCTACCAGCGCGGCGCGGCGGGGAAAGAATTTCACTGAATACTCCTGAGGTGAGTTAGGCGAGGGTGACCTTATCAGTGGAGGAGATGGCCGAAAACGGACACCGACCGAATTCTTCGACGCGCACGACACGCCGATTCGGAAGTGGGTTCGGACTCCCGGGGGAACATAAACCGCAGGTCGTTCGTTCGGTGCCGTGAAAAACGGATGCTCGAGTACGACGCAGAGTAGGACCGGGTCGCGGTGCCTCGGAGTCACGGTCTACGATTCGATGAGCGCAAGCCAGAAGCCGTTGTCCGCAGCCCGGGCGACGGACCCTGCGGGCGCAACCAAGGGCTCTTTGACGGAGTCTGCGGAGCGACCAAAGGCACATTCAGGAGGATCAGTGACTGCCGTAGCGCCCCAGCCAGTCCCCACGATAGCGCCGGCCAGGCCTTACCCGCCGCGGCAGGGACCCAAGGGCTCATTCATTTTCAAGATGATCACGACCACCGATCCCAAGGTGCTCGGAATCATGTACTTGGCGACTTCCATCGCCTTCTTCCTCATCGGTGGCCTCATGGCACTGATGATGCGTGCCGAACTTGCTGTACCCGGCATGCAGTTCCTTTCCAACGAACAGTTCAACCAGCTGTTCACCATGCACGGCACGATCATGCTGCTGCTGTACGCGACCCCGATCGTCTTCGGCTTCGCGAACTACATTCTTCCGCTCCAGATCGGTGCACCCGACGTCGCGTTCCCGCGCCTGAACGCGTTCAGCTACTGGCTGTACCTGTTCGGTGCGATCATCACGACGGCCGGATTCGTCACGCCCGGTGGCGCAGCAGACTTCGGTTGGACGGCATACACGCCGCTGACCAGCGCGCTGCACAGCCCCGGCGTCGGCGCCGACCTGTGGGTCTTGGGTCTGGCCGTCGCCGGCCTCGGCACCATCCTCGGTGGCGTCAACATGGTCACCACCGTGATCTGCCTGCGCGCACCCGGTATGACCATGTTCCGCATGCCGATCTTCACCTGGAACATCTTCATCACCAGCATCCTGATCCTGCTGGCGTTCCCGCTGCTGACCGCTGCATTCATGGGCTTGTTCGTCGACCGCCATCTCGGTGGGCACATCTTCGACCCGGCAACGGGCGGTGTGCTCCTGTGGCAGCACCTGTTCTGGTTCTTCGGTCACCCCGAGGTGTACATCATCGCGCTGCCGTTCTTCGGCATCGTCTCGGAGATCTTCCCGGTCTTCAGCCGTAAGCCGATCTTCGGCTACAGCGGCCTGGTGTACGCAACGTTGGCCATCGCCGCTCTGTCGATCGCAGTGTGGGCCCACCACATGTACGCAACCGGAGCTGTTCTCCTGCCGTACTTCTCGTTCATGACGTTCCTGATCGCCGTGCCGACAGGTGTGAAGATCTTCAACTGGATCGGCACGATGTGGAAGGGGCAGTTGACCTTCGAATCGCCGATGCTGTTCTCGATCGGCTTCCTGATCACCTTCCTCTTCGGTGGTCTGTCGGGTGTCATCCTCGCGAGCCCGCCGCTCGACTTCCACGTCACGGACAGCTACTTCGTCGTCGCCCACTTCCACTACGTGGTCTTCGGCACGGTCGTGTTCGCCACGTACGCCGGTATCTACTTCTGGTTCCCGAAGATGACCGGTCGCATGATGGACGAGCGCCTCGGCAAGTGGCACTTCTGGACCACGTTCGTCGGTTTCCACGGCACGTTCCTCGTTCAGCACTGGCTCGGTGCCGAAGGTATGCCGCGTCGTTACGCCGACTACCTGCCCTCGGACGGGTTCACGGTTCTGAACTCGGTGTCCACGATCTTTGCCTTCGTACTCGGTGCCTCGACGCTTCCGTTCATCTGGAACGTCTTCAAGAGCTACCGCTACGGCGAGGTGGTCACCGTCGACGATCCGTGGGGTTACGGAAACTCGCTGGAGTGGGCAACCACCTGCCCGCCGCCGCGTCACAACTTCACCGAGTTGCCGCGCATCCGTAGCGAGCGTCCGGCGTTCGAGCTGCACTACCCGCACATGGTGGAGCGGATGCGCGCGGAAGCGCACGTCGGCCCCGGCCACGGCGGGAAGAACGCCAGCACCGTGCTCGAAGATGCTCGTCACGAGCCGCTCACGGTCGGGGACGAAGGCGACCCCGGAACCGACAGCCGCTCCTGAGCGAAGTAACACACTGAAGTAATCAGCGAAGGCCCCGCCCGAGTAACGGGTGGGGCCTTTCGCTTGGCACAATAGTGACGATCAAGACGCGAACGAAGAAACGATCGGAGTTTTCGGTGGGTGCCTCTGACACCACTGTTCTGGTGACTGTGACCGGGCCGGACCGCCCTGGCGTCACCTCGGTACTGTTCGCGGCGCTGTCGCGGCACGATGTGCGTCTACTCGACGTGGAGCAGGTGGTGATTCGAGGTCGACTGACACTCGGTGTCATGGTTGCCTGCCCGAACGATCCCGAAGCGCTTCAGGAAGAACTCGAACAGGCGATGGCGACGGTCGGAATGAACGTCGACATCGAAATCGGTGCCGATCCCGGACGGCCCGCGGTGTCCACCCACGCGGTCGTTGTTCTCGGTAGCCCGGTCAATGCTCGCGCAATGCGATCGGTTGCACGCGAACTCGCGAAGCAGGGCGCAAACATCGATTCCATCCGTGGTGTCGCCGACTATCCGGTCACCGGCCTCGAACTCAGCGTCAGCGCGGCCGATACGGCGGACGGCGACGCGAAGCTGCGCACCGGACTCGCCGAGGTCGCCGCTCTCGAAAACGTCGACATCGCGGTCGAGCGCGCAGGTCTCGCTCGCCGGGCCAAGCGTCTGATCGTGTTCGACGTGGACTCGACGCTCGTCCAGGGCGAGGTCATCGAGATGCTCGCCGCGAAGGCCGGCGTCGAGGACGAGGTCCGCGCCGTCACCGAAGCTGCGATGCGCGGCGAGATCGACTTCACCGAATCACTGCACCAGCGTGTGGCGACACTCGCCGGTCTCGACGCCTCCGTCATCGACGAGGTGGCAGAGAGCATCGAACTGACGCCGGGTGCGCGAACCACGATTCGCACCCTGCGCCGTCTCGGATTCCACTGCGGCGTGGTGTCGGGTGGCTTCCGGCAGGTCATCGAAGGCCTCGCACACGAACTCGAACTGGACTTCGTGCACGCCAACACCCTCGAAATCGTCGACGGCAAGCTGACCGGACGTGTGATCGGTGAAATCGTCGACCGCGCCGCGAAGGCCGTTGCGCTGCGCAAGTTCGCCGATCAGGTCGGTGTGCCGATGGAACAGACCGTCGCCGTCGGTGACGGTGCCAACGACATCGACATGCTCAACGCCGCGGGCCTGGGCGTGGCGTTCAACGCCAAGCCTGCGTTGCGGGAGGTCGCAGATGCTGCGTTGTCGCATCCCTTCCTCGACGCTGTGCTGTTCATTCTCGGTGTGACCCGCGACGAGGTCGAGGCTGCGGACGCCGTCGACGGTGGCGTGCGACGCGTACCGATTCCATGAGTTCCGATCCAGCATTCAGTTCCGATCCAGCTGTGATGTCCGGCCCCGATTCGCGCTGGCGCGAGCGCCACGCGGTGCTGGCCGCTGGGTACGGAGGGCGAGACGATCCCGCGGATCCGGCGCTGGTGTTGGCGATGCCGATCGTTCTGCACATTCCGAAGGCAGACCCGCCCAAGCGCACCGCACTGCTCGAGGCTGCGGCAACGGCGGCTGTGGCGCTGTGTCTGGACGAACGCGTCGGGTTCACCGAAGACGGGGAACCCGGCCCCTGGCACGAGGACTATTCGGCGTGGGTGGGTGCCCGGATTCGGAAGGTGTCTCGTCGAGCGCGAGGAGCGCAGTGGCTCGCCGCGCAGGAGGTACCGGGAATCACCGTCGATGTGGATGGCGCGCAGGCGCGGGCTCTGGTTCCCGGGCCGGTCGGAGAACTGGACCCGCGAATCAAGAAGTTGCAGATCGGTGGGACCGATCTCGAGCACGACGAGCCTGGCCCGCCGGAGCCTGGTCTTCCGGTGCTGTGGATCGACTCGGCGCTCGAGATGACGGTTGGCAAGGCGTCGGCACAGGTCGGGCATGCCTCGATGTTGTTGGCGGCGGCCATGTCCGAGAAACAGTGCTGGGCCTGGGCGCAGAACGACTTTCGCTGCTCGGTGCGCGACGCGAGCCCGGAACAGTGGGCCGAAGCAGTAGTTCGGCTGAAGAAGTCGGAGGCCGTCGCGGTTCGTGACGCTGGTTTCACGGAAGTGGCACCAGGCTCCATGACAGTCATCGCGGTTCCGTAGAGACGCAACCGACCAGTCCAGTATCGGCAACTTGGCTATGGATGAACAGTCCAGTGGCCATCAAGATGGTCGGGTGTTGATACGGAGATTCGCCTCGCTGTTCGTTGGTCTGTGGTTGTACGGCTTCTCGATGGCCATGATGATCACAGCCGGTCTTGGTCTGGATCCCTGGGATGTGTTCCATCAGGGCGTGGCCGAGCATGTTTCGCTCAGTTTCGGCGTGATCACTGCGATTACCGGTGCGGTGGTACTGCTGCTCTGGATTCCGATCCGTCAGCGGCCGGGATTCGGAACGGTCGCCAATGTCGTTGTAATTGCCATCTCGGTGGATACCTCACTGGCCTTCTTGCCGGTCTTTGATTCCATGCCAGTTCGAGCCATGATCATGGTCGCGGGAATCCTCCTCAACGGACTGGCCAGCGTTCTCTACATCGGCGCGGGCATGGGGCCGGGCCCCCGCGACGGATTGATGACCGGACTGGTCGCTCGCACAGGTCTGTCGGTCAGGCTCGTGCGTACCAGCATCGAGATCGCGGTCCTCACGACCGGATGGCTCCTCGGTGGAACCGTCGGCGTCGGAACAGTGTTGTACGCCTTCGGGATCGGACCGACCATTCAATTCCTCATCAAGGTGCTGCCGGATTCCATGACAGCAGCGGTGACCGGAGGACGTGTCACGGAACGTAAGGCCAAGACCGTGGGGCCGGTCAGCGAAATCTCGGTGCCGACGGGAACTTCGGCCGTGGAGGCAGGTTCTCCGGTGGGTGAAGCCGAATCGAACGATGCAGTCAAGGTGCCGTCGAACCATTCCGGAGTGCCGACGGTGACCTGAACCGGTCCACCGGAATGCAGGATCAGGAGCCAACTGTCGTCACCGAGTGGGCGCCCGGTTCGAGTGTGAGACCGAACGTCGGCTCCGTCGATCCAGGCCTGCAGCGTTCGGTGACTCTCGTCGTACCATGCGGTGTCGTCGAACTCGACGCCGGCAGCGTCGAACCAGACGAGGTCCGGGTGCTCCAGTCTTCTTCTGCCTTCGAAGAATTCGGGCTGACGCAACGCCGGTGCCGCTCGGCGTAATCCGAACGCTCGGGAGACGAACTGCACCAACGACTGATCGGCCGCCGTCCAGTCCAGGGCCCACGAATCGGCTGGGGAGGCAAGTGTGGGAACACAATACGCGTTGTTGTTTCCGCCGAGACTGTGGCCGAACTCGTCTCCGGCGGTGAGCATCGGTGTGCCTGTCGACAGCACGAGCGTGGCCAGTAGCGCCCGTACATGACGTGCCCTGGCGTCCTGAATCTCGGGATCGGTGCTCGGGCCTTCGATTCCGTGGTTGAACGAATCGTTGTGATCGGCGCCGTCACGATTGTCTTCACCGTTGGCTTCGTTGTGCTTGTGGTTGTACGCGACCAGATCGGCGGCGGTGAACCCGTCGTGCGCTGTGACGAAGTTGATCGACGCCCAGGGGCGACGGCCGCTGCCGGCAAAGATGTCCTCGGAACCGGCGAGGCGCGACGCGACCTTCCGGACGCTGGATCCGCCGTTCCAGAACTGGCGAATGGTGCTGCGGTACTTGTCGTTCCATTCGGACCACTGGAGTCCGAAGTTTCCGACCTGGTAACCGTCGGCCGTCGCATCCCACGGTTCGGCGATGAGCTTGCACCGAGTCAGTACCGGATCGGAGGAGATGGCGGACAGGATGGACGCCCGCTGGTCGAAGCCTCCGCCGCGCGGCCTACCCAACGCGCTCGCAAGATCGAATCGGAAGCCGTCGACACCCATTTCGGTGGCCCAGTAACGGAGGCTGTCGGTGATCATGCGGACGGCGATGGGGGAGCAGGCGTCGACCGTGTTGCCGCACCCGGTCAGGTCGATGTCGCGGCCGTCGCCGTCGAGAAGGTAATAGCCGGGGCCGTCCAAACCTCGCCAGCTGACACTGATTCCGTCGACACTCTGCTCGCAGGTGTGGTTGTAGACGACGTCGAGGACGACCTCGATGCCTGCCGCGTGTAGTGCGTCGACCATGATCCGGAACTCGGTGACTTCGCCGCCCGGAGTTGCCGCGTATCCGGGATGCGGGGCGAAGTACGACGCCGTCGAGTATCCCCAGTGGTTGCGCATCCCTCGCTCGCGGACGCTGTGTTCGGTCAGAAATGCCTGTACGGGAAGCAGTTCCACGGCAGTGACGCCGAGTGAGACGAGGTGATCGATCACGGCCGGTGCCGTCAGGCCGAGGTACGTTCCGCGGTGGGCGGCGGGTACTCCTGGATGACTGGCGGTGTACGCGCCCACATGCAGTTCGTAGATGACGCTTTCCTCCCACGGCGTCTCGAGGCGGGCTCCGGCGGGCGCGAGGCCGGGAGTCACCACGGACAGCGGCACGTGGCCGAGCGAGTCGACCGTCGACGGGTCGCCGAAGGGATCGTCGGCGTACGACAGGAGGGCACGGTGATCACCGAGATCCCCCTCGATGCGGCGCGCCCACGGATCGACGAGCAGCTTGTGTGGATTAAGTCTCAGCCCGGCGCGCGGATTCCACGGGCCGGACGACCGAATTCCGTAACGCTGCCCCGCACCGATCCCGGAGATGATTCCGTGCCAGATTCCGTACGTGTGTTGCCGAAGTTCGACGCGATCTTCGTTTCCGTCCTGGTCGATCAGGCAGATGTGGACGCTCGACGCGGCCGGGGCGTGGACCGCGAACTGGGTTCCGGAGTCCACGATGTGGGCGCCGAGTGGGAACGGAGACCCGGGCGTCGGGGGGTGAGTTTCGATGAGAGGCGACACGCAAGATGATCCTGCCGTGAACGGCCGGAGAATGTGCGGGAAGATGTTCGGGTGCCGCTACCTGATCCAGATCTGCTCATCGATTTCGACAACGTACTCATCCGTCGGGGAGGGTCCACTCTCGTGGGGCCCGTCACCTGGAAAGTGGAGCTGGACGAGCGATGGGTGGTGCTCGGACCCAACGGTGCCGGCAAGACCTCGCTGCTGCGCATCGCGGCCGGTGAGACTTTCCCGACCAGTGGTTCTGCCCACCTCCTTGGCGAAGTTCTCGGCAAGGTCGACGTCAACGAGTTGCGCCCGCGAATCGGTTTGTCCTCGTCGTCGTTGGCGAACCGCGTGCCCGGCGACGAGAAGGTCAGCGACCTCGTCGTGTCGGCGGGCTACGCCGTTCTCGGTCGGTGGCGCGAGGAGTACGAATCCATGGACACCTCGCGCGCTGTGGAGATGCTCGAAAGCCTCGGCGCCGAGCACCTGGCGGATCGGACGTACGGGACGCTTTCCGAAGGCGAGCGCAAGCGCGTCCTCATCGCGCGAGCCTTGATGACCGATCCCGAACTTCTTCTCCTGGACGAGCCCGCCGCCGGGCTCGATCTCGGTGGACGTGAGGAACTTGTGGCTAGACTCGCCGAACTGGCTGCCGATCCGGACGCCCCGGCTACCGTTCTGATCACCCATCACGTCGAGGAAATCCCGCCGGGATTCACCCACGCACTCCTTCTCAAGGAAGGGGAGGTCGTCTCTCAGGGCCTTCTGGACGACGTCATCACCGCCGAAAATCTGAGCGCGGCATTCAGCCAGTCCATCAGCCTCGACAAGGCGGACGGCCGATACTTCGCGCGCCGTGCGAGGCCGTCCGGAGCTCATCGCGCGTGAGCTTCAGTGGGACCTGAAATGCGGCCCAGATCACAGATCGCGTAGGTTCGCGAAGCATGGCTAACGAGAATGCAAACGCTGTCCCCGAGCCCAAGGATGCGTCGACCGTCATCTTGGTGCGCGATGCCGAATCCGGTATCGAGATCTTCCTGCTTCAACGAGTACAGGGGATGGCGTTTGCCGGGGGCATGACGGTATTCCCCGGCGGCGGCGTCGACAAGTCCGATGCGACGGCCGAGGTCGAGTGGGCCGGACCGTCGGTCGAGTGGTGGGCCGAGCGGTTCAGCACGGATGTTGCTCGGGCGAAGGCTCTCGTCTTGGCTGCGGTGCGGGAAACTTTCGAGGAGTGCGGTGTCCTGCTGGCCGGCCCCACGGCTGACACGGTCGTCGCGGACACGGCCGGCTATGCACAGGACCGAGTAGCTCTCGAAAAGCACGAGCTGTCGTTCAGCGATTTCCTGAAGAAGGAGAACCTGGTCCTGCGCACGGATCTGCTGCGGCCGTGGGCGAACTGGATTACGCCGGTGGGCGAGACCCGCCGCTACGACACGCGCTTCTTCGTCGCAGCGTCACCGACCGGACAGATCGCGGACGGCGTCACCTCCGAGGCCGCCGAGGTTCGTTGGCAGAGCCCGCAGGACGCGCTGGCGCACTGGCGGGAGGGTGGCAGCATCCTGTTGCCGCCGACGTGGAGTCAGCTGACCGAATTGGCCAAGTTCAGTTCGGTGGCGGAGATACTCGCAGCCGAGCCGGTGATTCCCGTCATCCTGCCTACGTTGATCACCGACGAGGAAACGCTGCGCGTCGAGTTCCCGAACCAGGACGGTTACTACGTCGCCGGGCCGCATCCGTGGTCGGTCAAGGCGGCAAAGTAACCTCTCGACCATGGCTGAATTTGTGACTCTCGAGGTTTCCGAAGGCATCGGCACCATCCGTCTGGCGCGTCCGCCCATGAACGCTCTGAACCGTCAGGTTCAGGACGAGTTGGCTGCTGCCGCACACGCTGCGACCGTCGACAAGGCAGTCAAGGCCGTCATCGTCTACGGCGGCGAGAAAGTCTTCGCAGCAGGTGCAGACGTCAAGGAAATGGCCGAGATGGATTACGGCCAGATCCGTGACGCGATCGGTGGCATGCAGGCCGGGCTCGGCGCCGTGGCGTCCATCCCGAAGCCGACCGTTGCCGCGATCACCGGATACGCACTCGGTGGTGGACTCGAAGTTGCACTCTCGGCCGATCGCCGGATCGTCGGAGACAACGCCAAGCTCGGAGTTCCGGAGATTCTGCTCGGAATCATTCCCGGTGGCGGCGGAACGCAGCGCCTGGCTCGTCTGATCGGTCCGGCAAAGGCCAAGGATCTGGTCTTCACCGGCCGTTTCGTCGGGGCTGACGAGGCGTTGGCCATCGGTCTGGTCGACGAGGTCGTCGCTCCCGACGACGTGTACACCGCCGCTCGCACGTGGGCCTCGCAGTTCGTCGGGGGAGCGTCACGTGCGTTGGCTGCTGCCAAGGCAGCCATCGACGAGGGTCTGAACACCGACCTGGAATCCGGGCTCAAGATCGAGCAGCATCTGTTCGCCGGATTGTTCGCGACCAAGGATCAGGCGATCGGCATGGAGTCGTTCATCGCGAACGGTCCGGGCAAGGCCGAGTTCACGGGCGAGTAGGCTCCCCTAAACTAGAACTTGTTCATCTCTTACCAGCGAGTAGGATAGCCGCCATGACAGCCAGCCCGAATGACGACGCAACCGTCACGCCGCCCGCCGCTACCGACACCTCGGTAGTCGACCCCGCGCCGCGGCCGCACGCCACGGCCGAAGAGGTCGAGGCCGCTCGTAAGGACACCAAGCTCGCCCAGGTGCTCTACCACGACTGGGAAGCCGAAACCTACGACGACAAGTGGTCCATCTCGTACGACGAGCGCTGCATCGACTACGCACGTGGTCGTTTCGACGCCGTCGCGGGCGATCAGCCGCTCCCGTACGAGCGCGCGCTCGAACTCGGTTGCGGCACCGGATTCTTCCTCCTGAACCTGATGCAGGGTGGAGTCGCCAAGACCGGTTCGGTCACCGACCTCTCGCCCGGCATGGTCAAGGTCGCACTGCGCAATGCCGAAAGCCTCGGCCTTCCGGTCGACGGCCGTGTTGCCGATGCCGAGACCATTCCGTACGAGGACAACACCTTCGACCTGGTGGTCGGCCACGCCGTGCTGCACCACATTCCGGACGTCGAGAAGTCGCTGCGTGAGGTCCTTCGTGTCCTCAAGCCCGGCGGACGTTTCGTCTTCGCCGGTGAGCCCACCACTGTCGGCAACTTCTACGCCCGCTGGCTCGGCCGCGCGACGTGGGAAGCAACCACACGCGTGACCAAGCTGCCGTTCCTCGCAGACTGGCGTCGTCCGCAAGAGGAACTCGACGAGTCTTCTCGTGCAGCAGCTCTCGAAGCTGTCGTCGACATCCACACGTTCGACCCCACCGACCTCGAGAACATGGCGAAGTCTGCGGGCGCCGATCAGGTCCACGCTGCCACCGAGGAATTCGCCGCGGCGCTTCTCGGCTGGCCTGTCCGTACCTTCGAAGCGGCTGTTCCGCCGGAGAAGCTCGGTTGGGGCTGGGGGCGTTTCGCTTTCGGTGGTTGGAAGACGCTCAGCTGGGTCGACGAGAAGGTGCTCCGCCACGTCGTTCCTCGCGGATTCTTCTACAACGTCATGATCACCGGCGTGAAGCCCGGCAACTGAATTGGGTTATGACTTCACCCTCGGCGACGTCGACTATCTCGGAAGTGATTCCGGCGTAGCTGCCTTGGCCGAGGTGGATCAGCTCGAACTGTCCACGCGTACGCGTCTGGCCGACATCGGCCGGGCGCGTACGCGTTTCGGTGATCACATGCCTGCGCTCGTGGACACCGTCCTGCTTCGACGAAAGGCCGCTACGAAACTGCCCGGCAGTGATCAGTGGTTGTTCACGGACGACGCGATGCAACAAGCCACTCCCGGCGTTGTCGCGGCCCACCGCGCGCAGCGTCTGATCGGGCGCGACGTCCACGACGTGACGTGCTCCATCGGCGCCGAACTGCATGCCTTGACCGGAGTTGCGCATCGCGTGATCGGCAGCGACATCGATTCCGTTCGCCTGGCGATGGCACAGCGCAATGTGCCGAGCGCAGCGTTGCTGCGGGCCGACGCGCTCCGCCCGACGACACGCGACACCGTCGTACTGGCAGACCCCGCACGGCGATCGGGCGGTCGCCGCACTCACGATCCGGCAGCGTTGATGCCACCTCTACCGGGCCTCATCGAGGCGTACTCCGGCCGTGATCTCGCGGTGAAGTGTGCTCCCGGACTCGATTTCGACAATCTGGGCTGGGACGGGGAAGTCGAGGTCGTCTCGCTCGACGGCGGCGTCAAGGAAGCCTGCCTGTGGTCGACGGGGCTGGCCGAGTCCGGCGTCACGCGTCGAGCTTCGGTGCTTCGCTCCGACGGGAGCGGGTGGGCGATCACCGACGCCGAGGACGACGTGATTCCGGAGCAAGCGCCGGGGGAGTGGATCATCGACCCGGACGGAGCGGTAGTGCGCGCGGGCCTCGTGCGCCACTACGCGGCCAGACACGGCCTCTGGCAGCTCGATCCACGCATCGCTTATCTGACCGGTGACAGCGTCCCTGAGGGAGTTCGCGGATTCCGGATCCTCGAGCAGATCAAGTACTCCGAGAAACTGCTCAAACAGACACTGTCCAAGCGGGACTGCGGTGTGGCCGAAATCCTGGTGCGAGGAGTCGACGTGGACCCGGCAGTGCTGCGTCCACGGCTCAAGCTCAAGGGCTCGCGTGCACTGAGCGTCGTGATCGTGCGGATCGGACGATCGGCGTCGGCCTTCATCTGTGAGGCGTCCCGCTAGCTCACTTGAAGACGAACAGCTCACCGATTGCGCTGGGCGTCAACACTTCGCCCTTGGGGCCGATCGAGGTGCCGACGGTGAAGCCGACTGCTCCCGGCAACGTGTCCTGATCCACCGTCTCACCGGTTTCGGTGTCGAAGGTGATCAGGCTCAGTCCGTTCTCACCCTCGCGGACGACGGTGTATCCGGTGTCGCCGGCGGTCTGCGCCGGAACGCCCAGTTGCAGAAGGTCTTTACGTTCCCAGGCCAGTTCGGCGTGATCTCCCTCGTCGCGCACGGCAAGGAGGTGGCCCTTGTCGCCGCCGGCGGGAATGATCAAACCGTCGTCGGACGTCGAGGCACTACCGGCCGAGTTGAAGCCGATGTCGTAACTCCACCTGGTGTCACCGGTTTCGGCGTTCACTGCCCAGAGAGATCCGTTGTTGTCGGTGGCGTAGACGGTCTTGCCGTCCTTCGACAGGTCCGGGCTCGACGCCGTTCCACCGGGAAGCGCGTCGGTGGACCACTCGCGGGTGATGGACGGATTGTCGCCGCCCGTGTACTTCATGGCGACCAGATCGGCTGCCTGAGAACTGGGTCCGTAGAAGGTGAAGTAGAACTTGCCGGTGCCCAGGTCCACTGCCGGGGTATTGGCCACCGGGCAGCCGGACGTGCCGAGGAAGCACTCGTTCAAACCCTTGTTGTCGGGAATGAGTTCTGCATTCGCGCCCTGGTCGATCGACGGCGGCGGGATCAGGTCGAACGACGGAACCACTTTTGCGCCGGTCTGCGGGTTGAGCACGTTGATCTGACCCAATTGGGTGATGAACAACAGGTTTCCGTCGCCGGTGAACTGTGACGAGAGAGGAGTGCCCACAACGAGCGTGCGCCAACGCAATTGACCAGTCTCGGTGAAGGACATCATCGCGCCGCTCTCGCCGACGTAGACATTGGTGGCCGTGTCGACGATGGGTGTGGACGCGACTACTCCGTCGTTGAGTCGAGCGCACCACTTCTTGCGACCCGTATCCATCTGGAACGAGAAGAGATTGCAGCCGTTCTCGGTGCGCGCGGTGACGAAGCTCTGACCGTTCGCGGCCACCGAGGCGTACGCGGCAACCGGACCACCGAGGGGGCGTGACCATGCGAACTCGACATCGCGTGATCCGGTGACCGGGCTCGTGTCGCTGTTGCGGGCGTCGGCATGCATGGCCGGCCAACCCGCCGACGCGTACCGGTCCACCTGTCCGTCGTCGCTGCCGCAACCGGCGATCAGGGCCGCAGCGATCGCCGTCGACACCATCACGGACGACCGTAGGACCCGCCGCATCACAATCTCCCTGCCTTCACTTGATCAAGAGCCCTCGGTAACTGCACAAGCCCGGACCAGAGACTATCCCGACCGGGGCAACGTGACGGGGCACACCCCGAGGGTCGGTGAGTCGGCCCCACGTAGGCTGAACACTCATGACGAGCATGTGGGGCGCACCGTTGCGCACTCGATGGCGGGGATCACGCCGAGGCGACAGCGATCAGGCCAAGTTCTTGACGGTCGATTCCCTCAAATGGGTTCTGGCGAACAAGGCGTACACACCCTGGTATCTGGTGCGGTACTACCGTCTCGCCAAGTTCAAGATGGCCAACCCGCACGTGATCCTGCGCGGCATGGTGTTCCTCGGCAAGAACGTCGAAATCCATTCCACCCCCGACCTGTCCCGCCTCGAGATCGGGCGCTGGGTGCACATCGGTGACGGCAACGCGATCCGCTGCCACGAAGGCTCGCTGCGCATCGGCGACAAGGTCGTCTTCGGCAAGGACAACGTCGTCAACACGTACCTCGACATCGAAATCGGTGCGTCGACGCTCGTAGCCGACTGGTGCTACATCTGCGACTTCGACCACCGCATGGACGACATCAACACACCGATCAAGGACCAGGGCATCGTCAAGGGCCCCGTCCGTATCGGCCCGGACACGTGGGTGGCAGCGAAGGTCACCGTGCTGCGAAATACCCGCGTCGGACGCGGTTGTGTCCTCGGGGCGCACGCCGTCGTCAAGGGCGACATCCCGGACTACAGCATCGCGGTCGGCTCGCCCGCGAAGGCGGTCAAGAACCGCAAGTCCGATTGGGAAGCCGGCGCTGCCGATCGCGCGAAGTACATCGCGGCGCTCGAAGACATCGCGCGCAAGAAGGCCGCCGCAGACGCTGCCGACGCGTCGTCGACGTCGTAGCTCATTTTCCGCAGAACCAGCGATTACTTTCGGCGCCGCCACCGGTCTGTATCGGTATCGGCGCCGAAAGTCTGCGCCGGTGAAAGGAGTGCCGACATGAGCGAACAGACACCCGAATGGGTCGTGGCGCAGCGCCGCGAACTGGTGGGATTTCTCGAAGGCCTGAGCACGGAGCAGTGGAACGCGCCGACCCTGTGCGAGGGGTGGCGGGTCCGCGAAGTGATCGCGCACATCACCATGCCCTACCGATACTCGGCGCCGCGATTCGTCGTGGAAATGGTCAAGTCACGCGGAAACTTCAACAAGATGTCGAACCGGCGAGCGCTCGCCGATGCGTCCGAAGTCGGTGAGCGACAACTGCTTGCCTCGCTTCGCGACAACGTTGCACACCCGTGGAAGCCACCAGGCGGCGGCTTCGAGGGTGCGCTCTCGCACGACGTGATCCACGGTCAGGACATTCGCGTGGCACTCGGCGACGACTACGTGGTGCCCGAAGACCGGCTCACTCGCGTGCTCAGCGGACTCTCGCCCAAAACCCTGAAGTATTTCGGGACGGACCTCGACGGCGCTCGGCTGCGCGCCGACGACCGAGACTGGACGTACGGTGCCGGCGCCGAGGTTCACGGGGCGGCGCAGGATCTCCTGCTCGTGCTGTGCGGCCGGATGATGCCACCAGGCCATCTGCTCGGGGATGCGAGTTCTCGTTTCACCGCGCCCCTCCCGACCCGCTGAGGTCAGCGCGTCAGCGACCAGGGAGCGGCCGCTCGGGAATCTGTGGCCGTGCCAACGGCTGCCGCACCCGACGCTTCGCGCCCGCGTAGACGTGAGCAGTCTCCTCGGCGACCTGATGCCAGTCGAAGTCCGATGTCAGGCGTGCGCGGGCGGCCACTGCCCGTTCCTGCGCCCCGGCGGGATCGTCGAGTACCTCGCGGACAGCCGAGGTGAGCCCGGCGATGTCGCCCGGTTGGAAGGACATCCCCGTCACCCCGTCGACGACGGCTTCGCCCAGTCCGCCTGCGGTGGACGTGATCAGCGGAGTGCCGGCCGCCGCCGCTTCGAGGGCGATGATTCCGAACGGCTCGTAGCGCGACGGCAGGACGATGGCGTCCGCTCCGTGCAGCCAGCTGAGCAGTTCCGTGTGATCGAGGTTGCCGAGAAAGTCCACCGCCCGCGCGACGCGATGCGTGCGTGCCTGTTGGTAGAGCCAGGTGAACTGGGTGCCTTCGCCCGCGATCGCGAGGGTCGTGCCGGGGTGGCTACGACGGATTCGGGGGAGTGCTGCGATGGCGTCCTGCACGCCCTTCTCGTATTCCAGGCGGCCGACGAAGAGGAGTTTCGGCGGTCCGGATCGCGGTCCACGTTCGCGAAAGTTCCACGTGGTCAGGTCGATTCCGTTGCGGATGACGGTGATCGGCGGCAGCGTCGGGCCGTAGAGCTCGGTCACTTCTTCCTGCATGGACGCCGAACAAGTTATGAGAGAGTCGGATTCGTTTGCCAGCCACCACTCGACGGAGTGGACCTGGCGGTTGATGCGTCCGGAGATCCAGCCGCTGTGGCGACCCGCCTCGGTGGCGTGAAGTGTGGAAACCAGTGGGACATCATAGAATTCGGCCAGGGCGATCGCCGGATGTGCGACCAGCCAGTCGTGCGCGTGCACGACGTCGGGCTGCCAGCCCTCGCCCACTCCTGGCTTGTGCAGCGCCATCCCGGCACGGACCATCGCGTGACCCATCGCGAGGGTCCACGCGAGCATGTCCTCGCCGAAGACGAAGTGCGCGGGGTCCTCGGCCACTGCGACGACAAGGACGCCCTCGGAAATGTGCGTGATCGTCGGGTGCGTCGACGCATCCGTGCCGGAGGGGCGACGCGAGAGAACGACGACCTCGTGGCCTGCAGCCGCCAACTCGGTGGCGAGATGGTGGACGTGTCGGCCGAGGCCGCCGACGACGACCGGTGGGTACTCCCACGAGACGATGAGAATTTTCACGACGGACTCAGTTCTGTGTCAGGTAGACGGCGAGCATCCAGTCCCGGGAACAACCCGTCGGCGCGATTCCAGCCTTCGGCGAGTCGCTCGGCGACGGCATCGCGGCCGGAAACCAGCGCTTCGGAGATTTCCCTGGTCGCATGGGCGTGCTTGTGCGCACGTTCGCGGGCGTACCCCGCGGCAGAATCCTTGCTCACCATGAATGCCCAATCGCTCGAAACTGTCATCAGTGTCTCGCGAAGTATCTGATCGTTGACGCGGTTTCGCAGTTCCGGTCGTCCGGGTGCGTTGTCGCGTCCGCGAGACTTGTCCACGGTGCCGAGCGCGGTCTCCACCACTTCGGAGTTCAGTTGCACCAGGTCGGACACCTGATCGCCAGCCCAGACACGCCAGTCCTTACCCGATCCCCAGGACGAATCCTCGAGTTGAACGGGTTCGCCGACGTATCCCGATGCCTTGGCGTCGGCGAGGGTGCCGACGCGAATTCCGGCCTCGGGAAGCGCGCGCAGGAGTTTTTCGAGCCACTGCGGACCTTCGTGCCACCAGTGCCCGAACAGTTCGGTGTCGAAAGCTGCGACCACGAGGGCGTCGCGGCCGATGCGGGTGGATTCACTGCGCAGACGCGCCCGAACGGTTTCGACGAAGTCGGCAACATGCTTGTCGACGGCGGCCGCAGCGAGTTCGGGGTCGTACGGCAACTTGTCGGCGGAGTCGACGGTCCGTCCGGTGACTCGCGACGGCTTGAGACCCGTCTCGTGGTCGTAGGTGTGGAAGTCGCGGTAGGCGGCGTGACCCGGATATCCGGACTTGGGGGACCAGACCCGGTAGCTGACCTGCAGGTCGCGGCCGAATGCAACCACGTCGGATTCTCGAACCGGGCGGCCGAGGGACGTGTCGCCGCGCAAGGCGGGGCCGTCGACCATGAAGTGGGTGACGCCCGCTTCGGCGTACCCGCGCTCCATGCCCGGGGTGTACCCGCACTCAGGTCCCCAGATCCCGGTCGGAGTGTGATTCCACCGGGCATGCGCGTCGGCGAGACCTTCGCGGAGGGAGAACGCCCGCAAGCGAGGATCGAGCAGCGGTTGGAACGGGTGGGCCAGCGGCCCGCCGAGAAGCTCGAAGGCCTCGCGATCGATGAGGTCGCGGAACACCGGTGAGGCGCCGTGCTGCCAGTGAGTCTCGAAATCTGCGAGAGCGGCAGCTGAG
The DNA here is from genome assembly GCF_001942025.1 of Rhodococcus sp. YL-1. Classification (NCBI taxonomy): domain Bacteria; kingdom Bacillati; phylum Actinomycetota; class Actinomycetes; order Mycobacteriales; family Nocardiaceae; genus Rhodococcus; species Rhodococcus sp. YL-1. The sequence continues at coordinate 2,451,540 of NZ_CP017299.1, forward strand.
GCCCGGTGCTCGCGCGCGCCGAGTTCGCGGTGCGCCGCGTCCGGCATGCCGGCAGCCTCGTGGGCGCGGATCTGCCAGTTGCCGAGCCAGTGATGCATCCCGGCGAGGCAGTGGGGATCGTCCAACTGGGCCGCGAGTACGGGCGTGATTCCCAGCGTCAGCAGGTGCGATCGGCCCTCGTCGGCCAGGCGTCGTAGCGCGGCGGCGAGCGGAATGTACGACGCAGCCCAGGACTGGTAGATCCATTCCTCGCCGACTGGCCATCTGCCGTGGTTGGCGAGCCACGGCAGATGGGAGTGCAGAACCAGGGCGAACATCCCCGGTTCGGTGACGGGTGTTGCGTTACTCACTCGCCGGATTCCTTCACGGCAATAGCGACGAGGTCGAGGCTGTCGTCGATGTCGGGTTCGCTGATGCTGAAGTCGTCGACGGTGATGCCCTCGACGTCGCGGGTGAGATCTTCCGGCCAGGGCTCGCCGGCCAACGCGCGGTCGATCTGCGCATTGATGAACGATCCGCCGTGCTTGGCGTCGAGTTCCTTCAGGCGCGAACCGTGGTGGACGCCGGTCATCAACTGAACGCGGAATCCGGCGTCTTCGAGCAATTCGGTCATTTCGGAGGCGTTGAGCTCACGAGTGTGGAAAGGGTTGAGCGGCGTGTCGCGGCCGGGGGAGAAGGTGATCCGGTTGGGGGTGCTGATGAGAAGTTCACCGCCGGGAGCGAGAACTCGGAAGCATTCGCGCAGGAACTGACCCTGATCCCACAGGTGCTCGATCACCTGGAAATTGACGACGACGTCAACCGAGTTGTCCGCCAGTGGAAGCTCGGCGAGGTTGCCGTGGAGCATCTCGACGCGGGGGTAGCGGGCACGGACGTGCTCGACCGCGGAGATGTCGTAGTCGAGGCCGGTAACCTTTGTTGCGACGTCCGCAATCATGTTGGCGCCGTAGCCTTCTCCGGAACCGGCCTCGAGGACTCGGCGGTCCGTGCAGCGCTCCAGAAGTGCGCGGTACACCACTTCGTGGCGTCGGAACCAGTAGTTCTCCTCGGGGATTCCTGGCACGGTTCGTTCGCCCGTCAAGGGCAGGGGTGCGTCCTCGTGGTTGCTGACACTCGTTTCACTCACCCGTGCGAGATTAGTGCCATCCGAGTAGAACGTGTTCGCCGTGGTCCAGATCACTGCTGTCAATTCCTGTTCGTGCCGTTATGGTGGACGAGGTTCCACGTTAAGTTACCCACCGGTAACTTAACGTGGGGTAATCTAACGCACAGCCGACGTGAACCGAGAAATTCGCCCGTAGGGAGACCTGTCGGACTCTCTTTTCGGACGCTCGGACTGCGCGAGCACCACAGACGATTTATCAGGTGAATTACACACAGGAGGTCGACGAAGACCCATGACGAATATCGTTGTTTTGATCAAGCAGGTCCCCGACACATGGTCCGAGCGCAAGCTGACCGACGGCGACTACACGCTTGACCGTGAAGCCGCCGACGCAGTCCTCGACGAGATCAACGAGCGCTCCGTCGAAGAAGCACTCCTCATCAAGGAAGCTCAGGGCGGTGAGGTAACGGTGCTGTCCGCAGGTCCCGACCGCGCCACCGACGCTATCCGCAAGGCTCTCTCGATGGGCGCCGACAAGGCCGTCCACATCAACGACCCGGCACTGCACGGCTCCGACGCGATCCAGACCGCATGGACGCTCGCTGCTGCTCTCGGGCAGATCACCTTCGAGAACGACGAGCCTGCCGACCTGATCATCGCCGGCAACGAGGCCACCGACGGCCGCGTCGGCGCTGTTCCGGCCATCATCGCCGAGTACCTGGGCATCCCGCAGCTCACGCAGCTGCGCAAGGTCGTCGTCGCCGACGGCAAGATCACCGGTGAGCGCGAGACCGACGAGGGCGTCTTCGGCCTCGAGGCTTCGCTGCCCGCGATCGTCTCGGTCACCGAGAAGATCAACGAGCCGCGCTTCCCGTCCTTCAAGGGCATCATGGCCGCGAAGAAGAAGGAAGTTCTCGTCTACACGCTGGCCGACCTCGGAGTCGACCCGGAGACCGTCGGAGTTGCCAACGCCGGCACCACCGTGACGTCCTCCACCCCCAAGCCCCCCCGTACCGCTGGTGAGCGCATCGTCGACGAGGGAGACGGTGGCACCAAGATTGCCGCGTACCTCGTCAGCAACAAGGTCATCTGATCGCGCCCTTCTAGACATCCAGCAGAAGAACTCAGGGAGAGTTAAGTCATGGCAGAAGTACTTGTGCTCGTAGAGCACGCAGAGGGTGCGCTGAAGAAGGTCAGCACCGAACTCATCACCGCTGCACGCGCACTCGGTGAGCCGTCGGCAGTTGTCGCCGGCCCCGCGGGCACCGCAGCAAAGCTCGCCGACGCTCTGGCAGCAGCCGGAGCCGAGAAGATCTACGTCGCCGAGTCCGACGACATCGACGGCTACCTCGTCACCCCCAAGGTCGACGTTCTCGCCGCTCTGGTCGAGTCCACCAGCCCGGCAGCAGTCATCACCGCAGCCGGCACCGAGGGCAAAGAGGTTGCCGGTCGTCTGGCCGCACGTCTGGGCTCCGGACTGCTGACCGACGTCATCGAGATCAAGGCTGACGGCACCGGCGTCCACTCCATCTTCGGTGGCGCGTTCACCGTCGAAGCCAAGGCCAACGGCGACGTTCCCGTCTACTCGGTTCGTCCGGGCGCAGTCGAGGCTGCTCCGCAGGCCGGCGCAGGCGAGCAGATCACCGTCGAGGTTCCGGCTCAGGACGAGAGTGCCGTCAAGGTCACCTCGCGTGAGCCCATTGTCGGCGGCGACCGCCCCGAGCTCACCGAGGCGTCGGTTGTCGTCTCCGGTGGACGTGGCGTCGGCAGCGCGGACAAGTTCTCCGTCGTAGAAGAGCTGGCCGACTCCCTCGGCGCTGCAGTCGGTGCTTCGCGTGCCGCTGTGGACTCGGGTTACTACCCCGGACAGTTCCAGGTCGGTCAGACCGGTAAGACGGTCTCGCCGCAGCTGTACATCGCGCTCGGCATTTCCGGTGCCATCCAGCACCGTGCCGGCATGCAGACGTCCAAGACCATCGTCGCGGTCAACAAGGACGAAGAGGCACCCATCTTCGAGATCGCCGACTTCGGCATCGTGGGCGACCTGTTCAACGTCGCACCGCAGCTCACCGAAGCTGTGAAGTCCCACAAGGGCTGAAAAGCACAAACTGCTGTGCGCCTTTATCAACCCCCCGCGGTTGATAAAGGCGCACAGTGCTTTATTCACCCGGCCTGCATCGGCATGTCACTTCGTCGATACCGAGACGCCGTTCGCGCTCGATAAACCTTGCGCATGACAATTACGTCAGTCCTTCGCTCCGCGAGTGACAATCTCGGCCGTGAGGTCGCCCAGCCGAGATATTCCCTGATCGTCTCCTCCGACCGCGAGCATCGTGTCGCTGCGCAGCGCCTTCGATACCGAGTGTTCGCCTCCGAGCCAGGCTTCTCCCTCCCCGCTTCGGCCGGGGTGTTCGAACTCGACGCCGACGCCTTCGACGAATTCTGTGATCATCTTCTCGTTCGCGACAACATCACCGAGGAGTACGTCGGCTGCTACCGAATGCTGCCGCCGGATTCCGCTGCGGCGGCCGGTGGGTATTACACCGCAACGGAATTCGACATCTCCGCGCTCGATCCGGTGGCGAACAGGATCGTCGAAATGGGTCGCGCGTGCGTCGATCCCGCGCACCGCACCGGATCCGTCCTGAGCCTGATGTGGTCGGGCATCCTGCACTATCTCGAATTGACCGGATACGAGTGGGTGATGGGCTGCGTCTCCGTGCCCGTCTTGCCGAGCCCCGATTCAATTGCCGGCGCCGATGTTCGCGGCGTCCGTGACTTCGTGATGAACAAGCACGCCAGTCCGGGGTCGCGGCGGGTGATCCCACGAAACCCGGTGGTCCTCGGGGGTCTGACGCTCGACGAGATCGCCGCACCGGAACGCGTGACGATGCCACCGTTGCTCCGTGGTTACTTGCGGATGGGCGCGATGATCTGCGGGGAACCTGCTCACGATCCCGAGTTCGGTGTGGCCGATTTTGTTGCGCTGCAGGGCCTTCACTCCGCCAACAAGCGCTATCTGGAACGGCTGCGATCGGCGGCCGCCGCACACGAGTCGGGGATCGGCTGATGACCGCGGCGGTGCCGTACTGGGTGCCGACGAGCCCCTGCGGCGACGGGTGCCTACCCGCGGACGCACCCGGTGTGTCGAGTATCACCGTGATGGCCCGCGGGGTCATGGTCGGTGCCGCACTGTTGACTGCGCCTGTGCTTTCGGCCGGCTGGCTGCTCCCGCGCACCTGGCGTACTGAGATGCAACGCGGATACTCGCGCGCGTTGCTTCGTTGTCTGGGGATGAAGCTGACGGTCGACGATCAGCGGTTGGGGCGCGCGGAACCTGACGGGGTCATGGTTGTCGCCGGTCACGTGTCCTGGACCGATGTCCTCGTCGCGAGCGCCGTTGCTCCGGCCAACTTCGTCGCCCGCGCCGACCTGCTCGACTGGGCAGTGCTCGGCGGTCTCGCGCGCCGGATGCGCGTCGTCCCCATCGACCGCGCTCGCCTGCGTGAACTCCCCGGAACCGTCGACGTCGTTCGCGAACGCCTGCAGCGAGGTGTCCGGGTGATGGTGTTCCCCGAGGGAACGACCTGGTGCGGGCGGGCGTACGGCGGTTTTCGTCCGGCGATGTTCCAAGCAGCCGTCGACGCCGAATGCCCGGTTCAGCCGATGGCGATCCGCTACGAGAACGCCGACGGTTCCCTGTGCACCGGACCCTGCTTTGTCGGCACCGAAACGATCGGTCAGTCCATCCGTCGGATCCTGCGTCAGAAGAACGTCGAGGTGAAGGTCAGGCTGGCTCCGCTCGAGGAGGCAGGGGAGTGTCGAGCCGATCTCGCGCAGCGATGCGAGAGAGCCGTACGCGGCGTCGACATCATCGATCTGGCAGCTCACGACATCTTCGACCCCGCACCGGAACTCGTGACACAAGCCGTGGGACAAATCGATCCTTCCCCGGCGATGAGCGCTTAGCCTGCTGAGCGAGGCTGGTCGAACTCTCGTGCTGGGCTATCCTTGTCAAGCCATGACTCTGCCTGCACACAGTGCCCACGCCGGATTTCCGGTGTACCTCGATCATGCCGCCACGACTCCGATGTCGGCAGCCGCTATCGAGGCGATGACCGATACCTTCAAAACCGTGGGTAACGCGTCCTCGCTGCACGGCTCCGGCCGTGCGGCCCGGCGCCGCGTCGAGGAATCGCGGGAATCGATCGCCGCCAGCCTGGGTGCGCGGCCGTCGGAGGTCATCTTCACCTCCGGAGGCACCGAGAGCGACAATCTCGCGGTCAAGGGCATCTACTGGGCTCGCCGTGACGCAGACCCGCGACGCACTCGCATCCTGGCCAGCTCCGTCGAGCATCATGCTGTGCTCGACGCCGTCGAGTGGCTCGAGCAGCACGAGGGCGCGCGCGTGACGTGGTTGCCGGTCGACGAGAACGGTGTCGTCGATCCGCAGACCTTGCGTGACGAGCTTTCCGTCCACGCCGACGAGGTAGCACTCGTGACGGTGATGTGGGCCAACAACGAGGTCGGCTCGATCATGCCGATCGTGGAGTTGGCGGAGATTTCGGCTGAGTTCGAGATTCCGATGCACAGCGACGCGGTTCAGGCCGTTGCGCAATTGCCGGTCGATTTCGCGGCGAGCAAATTGTCCGCGCTGAGCATCGCGGCGCACAAGTTCGGTGGTCCGCACGGCGTCGGCGCACTGCTACTCGGACGCCAGGTTCCGTGTGTGCCGCTCCTTCACGGCGGCGGACACGAACGTGATCTGCGTTCGGGCACTCCGGATACTGCGGGCGTTGTCGGGATGGCTGCGGCGCTGCGCGCAAACGTCGAGAACTTCGATTCCAGCACAAGGGAATTGGCGCAGTTGCGTGACCGTTTGATCGACGGAGTCCTGGAGATTCTTCCCGAGTCGGTGCTCAACGGCCCGACCGGATCCGATCGGCTTCCCGGTAACGCGCACTTCACCTTCCCCGGCTGCGAGGGCGATTCGTTGCTGATGCTGCTCGACGCCGCCGGTATCGAATGTTCCACCGGTTCGGCCTGCACCGCCGGTGTGGCCAGAGCCAGCCATGTCTTGATCGCGATGGGCGTCGAATCGCCCGTCGCGCGTGGCTCACTGAGATTTTCGCTCGGACATACGTCGAGTGTCACCGATGTGGACGCGCTCATCGCTGCGCTTCCACAAGTAGTAGAGCGCGCTCGGGCCGCCGGTCTTGCCGGTGCCGGTTCGCGTGGAGGGGATCGCTGATGCGAGTACTCGCAGCCATGAGCGGAGGTGTCGACTCCGCTGTCGCCGCCGCCCGCGCTGTCGCCGCCGGACACGACGTCGTCGGCGTTCATCTTGCTTTGTCCACGGCGCCGGGCGCATTGCGGACGGGTTCGCGTGGATGCTGCTCGAAGGAAGATGCCGGCGACGCCAGGCGCGCCGCCGACGTTCTCGGAATACCCTTCTATGTCTGGGATTTCGCCGATCGCTTCAAGGAAGACGTGATCGACGACTTCGTGGCGTCGTACGCAGCGGGTGAGACCCCCAATCCGTGCCTGCGCTGCAACGAGAAGATCAAGTTCACCGCACTCGCCGACCGTGCAGTCGCTCTCGGCTTCGACGCCGTGGCGACCGGTCACTACGCGCGCCTCGAAGACGGCGTCCTGCGCCGGGCGGTCGACGCTGACAAGGACCAGTCGTATGTCCTCGGTGTGCTGACGGCTGAGCAGCTTTCGCGAGCGATGTTCCCGATCGGTGACACACCGAAAGAACAGATCCGCGAGGAAGCCGCCGAGCGCGGTCTGGCTGTGGCGAACAAGCCTGACAGTCACGACATCTGCTTCATCCCGACCGGCGACACACGAGCATTCCTGGGTGCGCGCATCGGCGTTCGTCCGGGAAGCGTCGTCGACGCCGATTCGGGTGAAGTCCTCGCTGCACACGACGGCGTACACGGCTTCACGATCGGACAGCGCAAGGGTCTCGGCGTCGAAGGTCCGGCGGGTGACGGCCGTCCGCGGTACGTGACCGCGATCGAGCCCGAAACCGGAACGGTCCGAGTGGGTTCGGCCAAGAATCTCGACGTCTGGGCCATCTCGGCGCAGCGTGCGATCTGGACCTCGGGCCAGGCGCCGGAGGGCCCCGTCGAATGCATGGTGCAGGTTCGTGCGCACGGTGGACTGGCGCAGGCCGTTGCGGAGGCCGTCGACGACGGTACTTCGAGCGGCGGTATCTCGATCTCGTTGCGCGAACCACTGACCGGCGTCGCAAAGGGACAGGCCGTCGTGTTGTATCGCCCCGACCGCGAACTGGGTGACCAGGTCCTCGGCAGTGGCACCATCTCGGATACCGAATCCGAGCCGAACACACTGTGACGCAGCAGGTTTCCATCGGTGGTCTCGTCACCGGAATCGGATCCTGGCCGGGCACGGATGCCCGCGAAAGTGCCGCAACCATCCTCGGCGAGCTGGGTGGTTTCCCGCATCTGGTGGAGTTGCCGAGCCGCGGACTCGGCGCTGACATGGTCGGCCGGGCGGGGGCAATTCTGGTCGATATCAACCTCGACGCCTCGACCCGTGCCTATCGAGTCGTGCCTCGGAGGGGCAATGTCGCGAAGCGAGCCGAGGACTTTCTGAATCAGGATCTCGACGCGCTCGAGGAAGCCTGGGAGTCAGCGCGCTTGGTCGGCGAAGACCACGTCGTCAAGCTCCAAGTCGCCGGCCCGCTGACACTCGGCGCCGAGATCGAAGTCGCAAACGGTTCGCGAGTTCTCGTCGACCGCGGTGCGCTCCGCGACGTCGCAGAATCACTCGGTGAGGGTCTCGCGCGTCATGCGGCCGAGGTCACTCGCCGCACCGGCGCCGCAGTGGTGATTCAGTTGGACGAGCCGCAGATCGCGGCAGTTCTGGCCGGTTCGCTGCCTGGGCGCACCAAGATGGAGAGCGTTCCGGCACTGCCGGAACCCGAGGCACTCGCCGTACTCGACTCGACGATCAGCGGTTGCGGACTGCCCACAATCGTCCACAGTTGCGGCACAGACATGCCGTGGGATCTACTGAGGCGAAGCCAGGCGTTCGGCGTGAGCTTCGACATGTCGCTCATCGGCTCACGCGATCTCGACGGTATCGGCCAGTTGTTCGACGCCGGCAAGGAATTGGCGCTCGGTCTGGTTCCTTCCGCCCCGCCGGAAAAGCCGGTGACGTGGAAAGAGTGTGCGATGCCCGCCGTCACCCTGATCGATCGTCTCGGCTTCTCGCGTGAACTCCTGCAGAACCAGGTCGCGGTAACCCCAAGCTGTGGTCTTGCGGGTGCGAGCCTCGGGTGGAGTCGAGCCGCCCTTCGGCTGTGTACAGACGTCGGCAAGGCATTGGTGGACGATCCGTCGGCGTTCTAGTGTGTGCGTTCCGATGTGGAGTCGTGTGGTGTGTCGGTGTGAACCGATAATCTTCTAGCTGTGACTGAAACCGCGGATGCAATGCAGCCAGCGCCCAACGAGGCGCGCGAGCAGTGGACGGAGCTGGCCGAAGAGGTACGCCAGCATCAGTTCCGCTACTACGTTCGTGATGCGCCCGTCATTTCGGACGGTGCATTCGACACATTGCTCGGGCAGCTCAATGCTCTCGAAGAGCAGTACCCGGATCTGCGAACTCCCGACTCTCCGACGCAACTCGTCGGTGGCGGATTCGCGACGGACTTCACGTCCGTCGACCACCTCGAGCGGATGCTCAGCCTCGACAACGTCTTCGACGAGTCGGAGCTCCGAGCATGGATCGCCAAGGTAGAGCAGGAAACCGGGCCGGAACTGCACTATCTCTGTGAAGTGAAAATCGATGGTGTCGCCCTCAATCTCGTCTACGAGAACGGCAAACTCGTTCGTGCCGCAACCCGCGGTGACGGTCGTACGGGCGAGCTGGTCACGCTCAACGCTCTGACGATCAACGACATCCCGGAGCGCCTTACCGCCACGGACGAGTACCCGATTCCGAGCCTGCTCGAGGTGCGTGGCGAGGTGTTCTTCCGCCTCGAGGACTTCGCAGCACTCAATGCCTCCCTGGTGGAGGAGGGGAAGGCGCCGTTCGCCAATCCGCGCAACTCCGCGGCGGGCTCCCTGCGTCAGAAGAATCCTGCCGTCACCGCGCGTCGCCGCCTCGGAATGATCTGCCACGGGTTCGGGCGCATGGAAGGTTTCGAGCCGGCCTCGCAGTACGACGCCTACGTGGCCCTCGCCGCCTGGGGTCTGCCGGTGTCCACGCACACCTCACGGGTGGTCGGCGCCGACGCCGTGGTCGAGAAGATGAAGTACTGGGGAGAACACCGCCACGACGTCGAGCACGAGATCGACGGATTGGTGGTCAAGGTAGACGAGATGTCGTTACATCGACGTCTGGGCACCACGTCGCGCGCACCACGGTGGGCTATCGCGTACAAGTACCCGCCGGAAGAGGTCACGACCAAGCTCCTCGACATCCGGGTCAGTGTCGGACGTACGGGTCGTGTGACGCCGTTCGCGTACATGGAACCCGTCACGGTGGCGGGTTCCACTGTGTCCTTGGCCACGCTGCACAACGGATCCGAGGTCAAGCGCAAGGGTGTGCTGATCGGCGACACCGTGGTGTTGCGTAAGGCCGGAGACGTTATCCCCGAGGTCCTCGGGCCCGTGGCAGACGTTCGTGACGGTACCGAGCGCGAGTTCGTCATGCCGACGCATTGTCCCGAGTGCGGCACGTTGTTGGCACCCGCGAAAGAGGGCGACGTCGACGTGCGATGCCCCAATCAGCAGTACTGTCCGGCGCAGTTGCGCGAGCGCGTGTTCCACGTCTCGGGGCGCGGTGCATTCGACATCGAGGTGCTCGGGTACGAGGCCGCGACCGGGCTGTTGGAGGCGAAGGTCATCGGTGACGAGGGTGATCTCTTCTCACTCGACGCCGAGAAACTGATCGAAGTTCCGATCTTCCGCACCAATGCGGGATCCCTGTCCGCCAACGGAAAACGCTTGCTGGCCAACCTGGATTCGGCCAAGGACAAGCCGCTGTGGAGAGTGCTTGTGGCACTGTCGATTCGGCACGTCGGCCCCACTGCCGCGAGGGCGTTGGCCGGCGAATTCGGCTCGCTGCAACGCATTCGGGAAGCCTCGGTCGACGAGTTGGCTGCAGTGGACGGCGTCGGATCGACTATCGCCGCCGCCGTTGTGGAGTGGTTCTCCGTCGACTGGCATCAGCAGATCGTCGACAAGTGGGCGTCGGCCGGAGTACGCATGGAGGACGAACGCGACGATTCGATTCCGCGCAATCTCGAGGGCCTCTCGATCGTCGTCACCGGTTCGCTCGAGACCTACTCGCGTGATCAGGCGAAGGAAGCGATTCTGGTGCGCGGCGGCAAGGCGGCAGGGTCGGTCTCGAAGAAGACTGCGTTTGTCGTCGTCGGTGAAGCGCCCGGTTCCAAGCACGACAAGGCGGTCGAATTGGGTGTGCCGGTGCTCGACGAAGACGGCTTCCGGCGGTTGCTCGAAGATGGCCCGGATGCGGTCGCTCCCACCGATTTGGACGAACCAGAGTGACTTTGTCCGATTTCTGAGATTGGTGTGCTGGGTGCGATAGTGACGCCATGATCGAGATTCGTGAAGTTCTACCGGCTGAGTTCGAGACCGTCGGGGAGCTGACTGTGCAGTCGTACGTGGGTGGCGGATTTGTCGCCGGCGGATCGCCGTACGCGGAGCGCCTGCGAGACACCGCAACTCGGGTGGAGCAGGGCCGGGTGCTGGTTGCGGTTCTCGGTGACGAAGTCGTGGGTTCGTTGACGATCGCAGAACCCGGCACGCCCTTCGCGGATGTTGCGCAGAAGGGCGAACTCGAGTTCCGCATGCTCGCAGTCTCGCCGCAAGCTCGGGGATCGGGCGCCGGAACCGCATTGGTTCGCGCAGTGATCGCCGAAGCCTACGACCGCGGCGATCACTCGGTGGTCATCTCGACGCAGCCCGAGATGGTCGATGCCCGTCGTATCTACGACCGCAACGGTTTCGTCCCCGATCCCGAGCGGGCGTGGGAGCCGATTCGCGGTATGGAACTGACCGTCATGGTGCGCGGCCTGGCCTGATCAGCCAGCCTGGTCAACCCAGTACCGTCGCCACGATTCCTGCGAGGTAGCCGAGGCGGGCTATCTCCGAAGGGCGGAATTCGGGCCCACCGGGACGACCGAGCATGAGGACTCGATTGCCGGAGCCGAGAGGTGCGGCAGCGAGGCTGGTGTTCATGTCGCGCCATACGTCCGGAACCCAGTCGGCCTCGCCGTCGAGGGCGGTGGGCTTGTCCAGTGGCATCCACGGAATGTCGGTGGCGTGGGTTTCCGGCGCGCCGGCGCTACCGACGACGCGGTACGCACCGTGCTTGCCGATGTCCGCGACGACGCACCAGCCGACTCGCAGTACACGCGGCGCGCCGTCGACGAGGACCTGTAGTCGATCGTTTCGGGCCGTCGCAACGGAATCTATGAGTTCGAGCTCACGGTGAGTGTCGAGAATCCCGGCGTAGGGGCGGATCGAATCGACCAGCACGTCCGGTAGATGCTCGGCAGCGGTGATCAAGGTGTCGGGCAGCGCGCCCGGTTCGACGTCGACCACGAGGTCGTCGATGGCAAAACCGTCACCTCGTTCCACGACGTCGAGGGAGAGGATGTCTGCGCCCACGGATCCGAGAGCTACGGCGAGCGCGCCGAGGCTGCCTGGTCGATCGGGCAGTTGGACGCGAAGCAGGTACGACACGTGCGTGCCTTTCGCTGATCGGTTCTCGCCCGGATCACGTCGACCCGGGCCTGACTCATCTTTGCACTTGCCCAACCTGCGATGGTGGGCGCCGCGGCGGCGTCACGCCGGATGCACATGCTTGTCACACGAGCGAAACACACTGCGGGCTTTCGGCGTGGCGATCGACACAGTGAGCGTGCTCGTCGTTCGATACAGCGGGCGTGCTTACAGGTCTGTCGCGGCGAGCAACTAGGCTGGACCGGCAATGTTCACGTCCTCTTCCGAAAGGGGCCCCGCGGTGCCTGCCATCTCCCGTGACGAGGTCGCGCACCTCGCGCGGCTGTCCAGACTCGCCCTGTCCGATGCCGAACTCGACGAGTTCGCCGGTCAGTTGGATTCGATTCTCAACCACGTCAAGGTGGTCACCGAGGTTGCGGCCGACGACGTCCCGCCCATGGCGAATCCCAATGCCGTCACCAACGTGACGCGCCCCGACGTGATCGTGCCCGGGTTGACCCCCGAGCAGGCATTGTCCGGAGCACCCGCAGTCGAACAGGATCGCTTTGCGGTTCCGCAGATCCTTGGAGAGGGCGAATGACCGATCTGACCACGCTGGACGCCGCTGAGCTGGCCGGCAAGATCCACTCGCGTGAGGTGTCCTCCGTAGAGGTCACGCAGGCGCATCTCGACCGCATCGCGGCCGTCGACACCGAGTACCACGCCTTCCTGCACGTTGCAGGCGAACAGGCTCTCGAAGCCGCCGCAGCAGTGGACAACTCGCTCGCAGGCGGAAACGAACCCGCTTCGGCACTCGCCGGCGTTCCGATCGCGTTGAAGGACATCTTCACCACGACGGACATGCCGACCACCTGTGCGTCGAAGATTCTCGAAGGCTGGGTCGCGCCGTACGACGCGACTCTGACGTCCAAGCTGCGCGCTGCCGGCATCCCGATCCTCGGCAAGACGAACCTCGACGAGTTCGCGATGGGCTCTTCGACCGAGAACTCGGCCTTCGGCCCGACGCGTAACCCGTGGGACGTCACCCGCATCCCCGGTGGCTCGGGCGGCGGCAGTGCGGCTGCGCTCGCGTCCCGTCAGGCCCCGCTGGCCATCGGCACTGACACCGGCGGTTCGATCCGTCAGCCCGCTGCGGTCACCGCGACGGTCGGAACCAAGCCGACGTACGGAACCGTCTCGCGCTTCGGACTCGTCGCGTGCGCGTCCTCGCTCGATCAGGGCGGCCCCTGTGGTCGCACCGTGCTCGACACCGCTCTGCTGCACGAGGTCATCGCCGGACACGATCCGCGTGACTCCACGTCCATCGACGCCCCCGTGCGTCCGGTCGTCGCCGCCGCACGCGAAGGTGCAAACGGCGACCTGCGCGGCGTCAAAGTCGGTGTGGTCAAGGAACTTCACTCCGACAGCTACCAGCCCGGCGTCATCGCTTCCTTCGATGCTGCCGTCGAGCAGCTCAAGGCACTCGGTGCCGAGGTTGTCGAGGTCTCGTGCCCGAGCTTCGAGCACGCGCTCGCGTCGTACTACCTGGTGCTGCCCAGTGAGGTCTCGTCCAACCTGGCCCGCTTCGACGCCATGCGCTACGGACTGCGTGTCGACGACGGCAACATGAGTGCCGACCAGGTCATGGCGGCAACCCGCGCCGCTGGTTTCGGTCCGGAGGTCAAGCGCCGCATCATGATCGGTACCTACGCACTGTCCTCGGGATACTACGACGCCTACTACGGTTCGGCGCTCAAGGTCCGTACGCTCATCGCGCGCGATTTCGACAAGGCCTACGAGAAGGTGGACGTACTGGTCTCGCCGACCAGCCCGTTCACGCCGTGGAAGTTGGGGGAGAAGGTCGGCGATCCGTTGGCCATGTACCTCTCCGACCTGTGCACGCTGCCGACCAACCTGGCCGGACACTGCGCGATGTCGGTCCCATCGGGTCTGTCCGCGGACGACAACCTGCCGGTGGGCTTGCAGATCATGGCGCCCGCCATGGCTGACGAGCGCCTCTACCGTGTCGGTGCGGCCTACGAAGCTGCACGCGGCCCGATCGCGACTGCAGTCTGACCTGTTTGCTGTGCGCCTTTATTAACCCCCCGCGGTTAATAAAGGCGCACAGCAGTTTCAGGAGCAAGTTCTCAGGGCCGTCCCCTGATCGGTTCCGTAGCGATGGCCGTGACCGGCGGGGACACCGAGCGAACCGAGCATGTCGACGGTGGTCTGCAAGAACGTGACACCCGGGACCCACTGCGGGACCGGTGCATCTTGCACGGCACGGCTCAGATCCGGTTTCTGTGTCGCGAGGGCAGGCGACCACCACACCACCGGGTCGGAAGTGTTCGCGAGGACGGTTGCGCCGTCCGTTCGTGTCGCGCCGGCCGGGGGACCTGCCCACAACACGTCGCACGCGGTGGTGGGACTGCCCTCGGACAAAGCCTCGGTCAGTGCGGCGCTGCCGCCGACCGCGCCGAGGCTCTGTCCGTAGAGGAACAGGTCCGGTCGATCCTCGGCGGGCATAGCGGCAATGTGGCTGCCGACGGCGGTGAACAGAGCGGTTGCCGATTCTTCGGCGTCGTCGCGGCTGAACAGGAATGTCGCCCAGCTGGGTGCGTCGGAGTATTGCTGCCCGACTATTGCGACGTCGCCGCCGAACCGTTGCTCGATACCGTCGACTGCATGCGTGTCGATCCACCCCGATCCGGTCGGAACGGCCACTACGACGCTGTTGCGGGCAAAGCCGCCGACGCGATCGAGTTCGCTCACCGCGAGCGCGGCACGTGATGCAGTGTCGGGTGCCGAATCCAAACCGGCGTAGACGCGCACCGAGTCTTCGCCTGCTGCGACGAACTTGCGTCCCTCCGCGCCCATCGACGTCCACGAGATGAGCGATTCGGAGCTGCCGGTCGCGGAGGCCGAAAGTGGCTGTGTCAGAGCGGTGTCGATGTACGCGTTGGACTTGTCGAACGAATCGGAGAGACCGTTCCACACGGCGGGACCGACTACCAACTGCACTCCGAGAACACCCATGACCAGTGCGCCGACGCTCCGCGCGAAACCCATCCACCGCAGCGCCTTCGAAATTCCGATCCCGATGCCCCAGAGACCAAGTGCGGTCAGTGCTGCAATGCAACCCGCCTCCGCCCAGTGGAGAAGTCCGGCAGACGGTGCGCCCATTGCCGCTCGCAACGAGTTCTGCCAACCGGCGGCGGCGAACATCGCAACTGCGGTGCCGGCAGTCGACAACCCGAACGCGGTGATGCGCCAATGACGTTCGTCGAATCGGGCCTTGACCCGGTCGGGGACGAGCCGACGGGCTACCGCGGAGAACGCCCACATCGCCAGTAGTCCGGCCGCGACGAGCAGACCGCTGAACACCCCTTGTAGTACGGCTGATCGCGGCAGGAGTCCGGGAGCCAGCGAGATGGCGGACATCGCTGCCACGGCGACGCTCGTGGACACGCGGGGGAGTGCGAGCGCCCCGACTCGGGCGAGGACGGGGGTCCGTGACGCATTCAGAACGCTCATGCTGCAATCGCTTTCGGGGAGTAGGAGAACTCGTTCGACGGGTCGAGGCGCCGCGATCGCATCAGGGTGAAGCCGAAGGCGGAGACTGCCAGAACACCGGCCGTGCCGTAACCGAATCCCGATTCCGCGACCGGCGTCAGATAGCTTTGGCGCCAGGAGTTTCCGTTCACAGCCGTGACGGCTACATCGGCCATCGCGAAGCAATACCCTCGTGAGAGAAAGGACGTGCGGTCTTCACACGCGGCATGCATTCGCTGGTCGAGCTGACCGTCGAGGACCTGACGTGCCCACGGCCCCAGTTCCGTTCCGTGCGAATGCGCGTAGCGGAGTAGGTCGTAGCCGAGATCGTGCGCTTTGCAGGCCGAGTCGAATTCGTCGGGAAGTGGGACCGGCGACGAGCAGTCGCCGTGGGGATTGGCGAGGTATCCGTCGACGACGGCGGGGGTGTAACCGGCGAATGCCGCAAAGTCCGCCGGGATGGTGGTCGCAGCGTCAGCGGCATCCGCAGTAGTCACGGTGGCGATCGCCCTGGATGCGTTCGAATTCTCGGTGCGCGGCGACTGGGCTCCGCTCGCTCCGGCAGTGACCGTGATCGCTGCCGTTGCAGCCAGCGCCAGGGCCGCCCAGGTGCCGGCGCTTCGAGAGATGTCTTTCACCCGTGTGATCCGCATGCCGTTCACGCTATGAACGGACAATCCTGGCGGTCATCGCTCTGTGGAGGGGTTCTCCGACGCGCATTCGGGTGAGAATTCCCTCCCCTGTGATACCTCGGAGGTAGGGGGATCTCACTCTGCAGTATGAGGACTTTCGGGGTTCGCCTTCATAGGCTTGACGAGTGATCAAGGTCCGTAGGAAGAACAAGGGTGCACCGGATGTGCCCGCGCCGACATACGCCACCGCCGGGTCGATGCTGTCCGGCCTCGACGGGGCGGTCGTTCATTCGGAGAAAGTGCGTCGGGCAACCAGTTTCGTGGCCCGCGGTCAGTTCTGGAACATCGTCATCGTAGCGATCACCCTGATCCTCTATTCGATTGCCTGGCCGACACTGCAACTGACGCATCATGTTTCGCCGCCGATCATGCCCTTCGTCGCCGCGTTGGCTGCATTTCCGTTCGTCCTGATCCGGATCAACGCTCCGTTGGGGTGGGCGGTGTCGGCGGTCTCGGCGTTGATCATCCCGTTGGTGTTCGACAACACTCCCGGTTACGACTACCCGTGGCAGGTCGTCCACATCATCGTGCTGATGTCGTTGCTGGCCGCAGTGAGTCTGCGGGCGCCCATTCAGGTTGTTGGTGTCGCCTGGATCGCCACGGTGCTGCTCTTCCTCGGCAACGCCCCGGGAAGCGACGGCGCCGGTTGGGCTGTCGGGCTGAGTGCCCTGGTCGTCTTCTGCCTGTTGATCCGCTGGTTGGTCCTCTCGCGCCGCCAGTTGGCCAAGCAGGAGGAAGTCAGCGAACTCGAACGCACTCGACGCACGATCCTCGAGGAGAAGGCGCGGATCGCGCGCGACTTGCACGACATCGTGGCCCACCACATGTCGATGGTAGTCGTGCAAGCTCAGAGTGCGCCGTACAGACTCGATGCAGTCACTCCGGAGATCCGAACCGAATTCGAATCGATAAGTGAGACAGGGCGAGCAGCGCTCAACGAGATCCGCGGCCTCCTCGGAGTCCTGCGCAGCGACGGGGACACCGTGGTGACGGCTCCACAACCGGGCGTCGACCAGTTGGACGAACTGTTGCTCGGCAGTACCCGTGCCGGTTTGCCGGTATCGTGGCGAGTCGACGGCGATCGAGCGTCGGTCTCGGAATCCACGGGCCTTGCGCTCTACCGGATCATTCAGGAGTCGATCACCAACGCGGCCAGGCATTCGCCAGGCGGACCCATCGAGGTCGCCGTGGCCTTCGGTCCGCAATCGGTGAGCGCGCTCGTGAACAACGGACCTTCGCCATTGGGTGGCAATCAGCACTCGGCGTCGGAAACCACGGGTGGCAACGGAATCCGCGGAATGCGTGAGCGGGCTTCGGCGGTGGGCGGCATGCTGTTGGCAAACCGGCGCGAGGACGGAGGGTTCGAGGTCCGGGCCGAGTTGCCGTCGATGCCCGCCTAGGCTGTCCGAGTGCCCATCACAGTATTCATCGCAGACGACCAGGCGATGGTTCGACAAGGGTTCGGAGCCCTACTCTCCGCCCAGCCCGACATCAGCGTGATCGGCGATGCGCCGGACGGCAAGATCGCCGTCGCCGAGGTCGCGCGATTGCGTCCGGATGTGGTCTTGATGGATGTTCGCATGCCCGAGATGAACGGACTCGACGCTGCCCGCCAGATTCTGTCCGCCGGATGGGAACCGCCGGTGCGAGTCCTCATGCTCACCACTTTCGACATCGACGACTACGTCTACGAGGCCCTGAGCGTCGGAGCGAGCGGGTTCATGCTCAAGGACGCACCGGCTGAGGAACTGATTCGGGCGGTACGCGTCGTTGCCGAAGGGCAGGCCTTGCTGGCGCCGACGGTGACTCGGCGTCTGATTGCCGATGTGACCAGCCGGCGGGCGGCCCCGCGCGCACGGCCCGCAGCGCTGGACGCCCTGACCCCGCGTGAGCGCGAGGTCCTCGAACTGATCGCCCGCGGATTGTCCAACGTCGAGATCGCCGAGCGGCTGTTCGTCGCCGAGCAGACCGTCAAGACCCATGTCGGGAAGGTGCTGTCGAAGCTCGATCTGCGCGATCGCGCCCAGGCAGTCGTGTTGGCGTACGAAAGCGGGCTCGTCACGCCGGGTTAGGGGTCCCGTGCGGCGCGGCGTTGCGGCTCGGCAACGCCGCTATCCTGCGGCAATACCGTGACTGGGGGAAGATGGACACCAAGATCCACAATCCGGTCACGAGAGGTGCTGCACTATGCGAATCGGAATCCTCACGGGCGGCGGCGACTGCCCGGGCTTGAACGCGGTCATCCGCGCCGTCGTACGTACGTCGGCCGGTCGTTACGGCAGTACCGTGGTCGGATTCCGGGACGGCTGGCGAGGATTGCTCGAGGACCGCAAGGTCCCGCTCGACTCCGATGACCGCATCAACCGCATCCTCACCCGCGGCGGCACGATCCTCGGCACCGCTCGCGTGAACCCCGACAAACTCCGTGCGGGCCTCGATCAGATCAAGCAGACTCTCGACGACAACGGGATCGACGTCCTGATCCCGATCGGCGGCGAAGGCACTCTCACCGCGGCCAGTTGGCTTTCCGAGAGTGGCGTACCCGTGATCGGTGTGCCCAAGACGATCGACAACGACATCGACTGCACTGACGTGACTTTCGGTTTCGACACCGCCTTGGCTGTCGCCACCGACGCCATTGACAGGCTCCACACCACGGCCGAATCGCACCAGCGCGTCATGCTCGTCGAGGTCATGGGCCGGCATGCGGGCTGGATCGCGCTGCAGGCCGGACTGGCGTCGGGGGCACACCTGACTCTGGTTCCGGAACAGCCGTTCGACGTCGACGAGGTGTGCGCGATGGTCAAGAAGCGCTTCCAGCGTGGCGACTCCCACTTCATCTGCGTCGTGGCTGAAGGTGCGATGCCCGATCCCGCGTCGATGACCCTGCGCGAAGGTGGCATAGACGAGTTCGGCCACAAGATCTTCACCGGTGTCGCGCAGCAGCTCGGAAACGAGATCGAGCGCCGGATCGGCAAGGAAGTTCGCACCACCGTCCTCGGGCACATTCAGCGCGGTGGCACCCCGACGCCGCACGACCGCATCCTCGCCACTCGCTTCGGCGTTCATGCCACCGACGCAGCTCACCGCGGAGATTTCGGTCAGATGGTCGCGTTGCACGGAACGTGCATCGACCTCGTTCCGCTCGCCGAGGCGACCCGCAAACTCAAGACGGTGCCCAAGGAGCGCTACGAGGAGGCAGCCGCATTCTTCGGCTGAGCCGCAGACGCATAAACTGATCACCATGACTGCTGTCGATGCGCCCGACATCCTCGATTACGACGAAGTACTGACCAAGTACGAGCCTGTGATGGGTATGGAGGTGCACGTAGAACTCGGCACCGCGACCAAGATGTTCTGCCCGTGCCCCACCGAGTTCGGTGCCGAACCCAATACCCAGGTGTGCCCGGTCTGTCTGGGCATGCCCGGTTCGTTGCCGGTGGTGAACGCAGCCGCTGTCGAGTCCGCGATCCGGATCGGCCTTGCGCTCAACTGCTCCATCACGCCGTGGGGCCGATTCGCACGCAAGAACTACTTCTACCCGGATCAGCCGAAGAACTACCAGATCTCCCAGTACGACGAGCCGATCGCAACCGAGGGTTACCTCGACGTGATCCTCGACGACGGCACGACGTGGCGCGTCGAGATCGAGCGCGCCCACATGGAGGAGGACACCGGTAAGTCCCTCCACGTGGGTGGCGCTACCGGTCGTATCCACGGTGCCAGCCATTCGCTGCTCGACTACAACCGTGCGGGCGTTCCCTTGGTGGAGATCGTCACCAAGACCATCCACGGTGCCGGTGAGCGCGCCCCCGAGGTTGCTCGCGCGTACGTCACGGCGCTTCGTGATCTGCTGAAGTCCCTCGACGTCTCCGACGTCCGCATGGATCAGGGATCGATGCGCTGCGACGCCAACATCTCCCTCATGCCGATCGGTTCCACCGAACTGGGGACCCGCACCGAGACCAAGAACGTCAACTCCCTCAAGAGCGTCGAGGTCGCAGTTCGCTACGAAATGCGCCGTCAGGCAGCAGTTCTCGACGCCGGCGGTGAGGTCATCCAGGAGACCCGCCATTTCCAGGAAGGCGACGGCACCACCGCAGCGGGACGCCGGAAGGAAACGGCCGAGGACTACCGCTACTTCCCGGAACCGGATCTCGAGCCCGTCGCTCCGAGCGCCGAGTGGGTCGAAGAACTGCGCGGTACCTTGCCGGAGCTTCCCTGGATTCGCCGTGCGCGGATCCAGAAGGACTGGGGAATCTCCGACGAGGTCATGCGCGACCTCGTCAACGCCGGTGCCATCGATCTGGTGATCGCGACCACCGAGGCCGGTGCTTCGCCCGAGGCAGCGCGCTCCTGGTGGCTGTCCTACCTGTCACAGCAGGCGAACACCCGTGGCGTCGAACTCGGCGCTCTGCCGATCACCCCGGCGCAGGTTGCCCAGGTCGTAGCTCTCATCGACAGCGGCAAGCTCAACAACAAAGTGGCTCGCCAGGTCGTCGATCACGTCCTCGACGGCGAGGGTGACCCGGAGCAGGTTGTCGCGGCCCACCCGGAGTTGGTCGTCGAACGTGACGAAACCAAGCTCAAGGCAGCCGTCGACGAAGCGCTCGCAGCGAACCCCGACATCGCGGACAAGATTCGCAGTGGCAAGGTGCAGGCCGCCGGAAAGATCGTCGGCGACGTCATGAAGGCCACTCGTGGACAGGCAGACGCGGCTCGTGTGAAGGAACTTGTCATCGAGGCGTGCAGCTAGCGCACACTGAATTTCTGACACTGATGCCCGGCCGAATCGAATTCGGCCGGGCATTAGTGTTTTTCGCTGTCGTTTTGCCGCTGTCGGTCTACAGACCAGGGACCACAACCGCGCGGCCGCTGAGCGTTCCGGCGGCCAGTCGTCGATACGCTTCGGCGCCGTTGTCGAGACTGAAGGTCTCCACCGCGATGTCGAAGATGCCGGCGTGCGCCAGGTCGATCAATTCGATCAGCTCGTTGCGGGCACCCCAGTACGGAACTGTCACAGAAGCCTCGTAAGGACTTTGGAAGAACCCGACTTTGGCATGGGCCTGCCCGTCGCCGATCCCGACGATAGTGACGTCCGATCCGACGCCGGCGACAGCCATCGCGGTGTCGATGGTGGGCTGATAGCCGACGAAGTCGAGAACCAGTGCGGCGCCCTGACTTCCGGTGATACTGCGGACGTTCTCGGCCGCGTCCTTGTCGGACAGAACCACTTCGTGAGCGCCTACCTTGGTTGCCAGTTCGAGCTTGTCCGCGCTCACGTCGAGTGCGATGACGGTTGCTGCCGAGAGGTGGCGGAGGAGTTGGATGGCGACATGGCCGAGACCGCCGGTACCGATGACGACGGCGTACGAGCCACCGCGAAGTTTCGGCAGTGAACGCTTGATCGCGTGATACGGAGTCAGACCGGCGTCGGTCAGCGGCACCGTCTTGACCGGATCGAGGTCGCCGATCGGGACGAGGTGGCGAGGTGAATCGACGATCATGAATTCGGCCAACGCGCCGGGTGCACCGAGACCAGGAGGATTGATGCCGAGTTCTTTTGCTCGAGAACAGTAGTTTTCGAGTCCTTGCGAGCAGTGCCAACAGCTGCCACAGCCCCAGGGTCCGTAGACGACGACATTGGTTCCGATGTCGAGCCCTTCGACGCCCTCGCCGACGGCGGCGACCCGGCCGGCGCCCTCGTGGCCGAGCGTGAGAGGAAGGCCGTAGGTGTACTGCTCCTCGGGCAGGCTCATGATGAAGTCGTCCGAGTGGCAGACGCCGGCAGCGGTGACTTCCAGGAGCACTTCACCTGGACCGGGCTCGGGTTTGGGAATCTCCGTGAGTTCGGGTTCTGCGCCGATTCTCGTGTACTGGATTGCCTTCATACCGACTCCTTTGTCGTGGTTGGGCCAACCGGTCCTGGCAAATGCGTGGTGTTTAGCCCCGCTAACAAAAGAGTACGCATCTGTGCATGTTCGGTCACGGGATCCGTGACCGAACAGACATGGCGGCTCAGTCGATCCCGCCGCTGCCACTCGGCATCGGGATCTTGACCACCTTGTCGTCGTTCGGACCCGGCTCGCCCGCGGTTTTGTTTATCGTGCTCGCCCACATCAAACCGTCGGATCCGAGTGCCAAACCGCCCAGCTGGCCGTACGTGTCTTTCGCCACTGCCGACGGCGCGGTCGTGACGGCACCTGTTCCTGGATCTGCGGCCAGCGCCGAGATCGCTTTGCCGGCCCCCAGCGCGACAGCTACCACTCCCTGCGCCGCGATGCACCCGCCGACTCCGGGTCGGTCGGGCCACGTCCACGCGGGGGATGTCACCGTGCCGTCGGCGCCGACGCGTTGGAGGCGATCCTCGAGAGTGGTTCGGTCCGTGACCCACGTCGCGATTCCCGGATCGACGCACACGCCGCCGCCGTTTCCGATTCCGGACAGAACAACTTCCGGGCTAGGCGGCGCAGCGTTGGGTGTCAGCGATCGGACCCGCAAGAGTTTCCCCGCCAACGAGGCGGGATCCTGAGCAACCGCGGGGTTTCCGGTATCGCCTGTCAGAACCATGAGCTGGTCCGGGGCCGCGAACTCCAGTGACCCGCCGTTGCCGCTCGCGCCGCGCGGGATTCCACCGAGGACCTCCTTGGCGGTGTCACCCGGAGCGATGCGGACCACCCGGTTGTCCGTTCCGGTGGTGACGTAGGCATAGATCAGGTTGTCTTCGACAAACGTGGGGGAGAGTGCGATGTCGAGCAGGCCGCCGTCACCGCTGCCGTCGACGTCGATCTTGGCTACCTCGACCGGTGTCGTGTTGGGAGCTACCTGCATGATCCGGCCGGTCCGCCGTTCGGCAACCAGTCCGGAGTTCCCGTCCGGGAGTGTGACGAGCCCACCCGTGGTGTCGAGACAGGTTGCGATCACGGCGGTGTCGGCATCCTGACACGGTCCGAGGGGGCCGGTCCGCGGCGCCGGCGGCGTGGTCGACGGCGGCGGGTTCTCCGGCTGCACTTCCGCGCTGGCCTGGTTGGTCGGTTCGGGTGTGAACGGCGAGGCAGTCGATTCGTCGAAGTCGGCGCAACCTGCGAGCAACGATGTCCCGAGCACCAGCGCCAGTGCGCCCAGCGCTGCATGCCTACCCGTAGTCATGCCCAAGACGTTACGTAATGCACGGCAGATGCCGCCACGCCGGACCAAGGTTCCCCGTCGAGTTCGTGAATCGGTCATAGGCTCACCTACGTGACTGACGAGCGAAAAGATCCCAGCGAGTTGTCGGATGCGGACAAGCCGACGGGCAATGTGTCCAGTCCGTATGATTCGCCCACCGAACAATTTCCGACGGTGAGCGCCAAGAATCCGTTGCCGCGGACCGACGACGATCTCGATTTCGGTTCCACGAACGCCAACTCCCTGACCGAACAGATACCGACATACCGAGCACCTGGCGCGGATCAGCCGACCGTGGCTCTCGAGCGTGAGACGGCGTACGACGCTCCGATCGCCGCCGTCCCCACCGCCGAAGCCGTGGCAGGTACAACTGAGTCTCCGCGGGGCCGAGGCACTCTCGACCTCGGGTTGCTTGCACTGCGATTGGCCGTCGGTGGAACTGCGTTGGTGCACGGTCTGCAGAAGTTGACCGGTATCTGGAACGGGCCGGGGCTGAACGGGTTCGAGTCGATGCTGGCGGACGCCGGGTTCCAGCAGGCGAAGTGGATGGCGATACTCGGCGCCGTCGGTGAAGTCGCAGGTGGCGCCCTCCTGATCCTCGGGTTGCTGACTCCCGTTGCGGCAGCGTCGGTTCTGGCGGTGATGATCAATGCGTGGGCGCTGCGTCAGGCGAGCGCACCCGGCCTGGAGTACTTCGCCCCGGCCGGGACCGAGTACGAGATGCTGCTCGGAATCTGTGCGGGCGTCATCATTTTGACGGGACCAGGTCGTATTGCGCTCGACGGTCGTCGTGGCTGGGCAACTCGTCCGTTTATCGGATCGCTCGTGGTTTTGATCCTCGGTATCGCTGCCGGCGTCTGCACCTGGATCTTCCTGAACGGTGCCAATCCGCTCATCTGATACTCGCGCCGTCGAACAAAACGAACCGCCGCTCTCCGAATCGGAGAGCGGCGGTTCGTTTATGAAGGATCAGTCCTTGACGAGTACCGGGTCGGCGTTCGCGGACGGGATGGCGGTTCCGTCCTTGAGTTTGCGACCGAGGACCGACTTGCGGTGACCGTAGGCGAAGTACACGAGCACACCGATGGCCATCCAGACGAGGAACCGGATCCAGGTCTCGACCGAGAGGTTGAGCATCAGCCAACCGCAGGCGAGCACGGCGACGATCGGAACGAACGGCACCAGCGGGACGCGGAATCCGCGCGGCAGGTCGGGGCGGGTGCGGCGAAGGACGATGACACCGACACAAACCAGGACGAAGGCGAACAGCGTTCCGATGTTGACCATCTCTTCGAGCGTGCCCATCGGGAAGAAGGCTGCCAGGACGGCGACGATGCCACCGACGATCAACGTGATGCGCATCGGGATGCCCTTGGCGTTGGTCTTGGCCAGGCTGCGCGGCATGAGGCCGTCACGGGACATGGCGAAGAGGACGCGGGTCTGGCCGAGCATCATGACCATGACAACTGTCGTGAGGCCGGCCAGGCCACCGAAGTTGATGGCGGTTTGTGCCCAACCGATTCCGTTGGCCTCGAATGCGGTTGCGAGGGTGGCGCTGGAATCGCCGACCAGCGGACTGCCGTCCTTGAGTTCGGTGTACTTGACCATGCCGGTCAGTACGAGCGTGACGGCAACGTAGAGAACCGTGACGATGGCGAGCGAGCCGAAGATTCCTCGCGGCAACGACTTCTGCGGGTTCTTGGTTTCCTCGGCGGTGGTGGCGACGACGTCGAAACCGATGAAGGCAAAGAACACGAGGCTGGCTGCGGCGAGCAATCCGTAAGCGCCGTAGCTACTTCCGCCTGCGCCGGTCAGCCAGGAGAACAGGGTCTGATGGATTCCGCTTGCAGAACTCTCGGTTCCTTCGGACGGCGGGATGAAGGGGGAGTAGTTCTCCTTCTTGATGTAGAACGCGCCCACGACGATGACGAGCAGGACTACTGCGATCTTGATCGCGGTGATGATCGCGGAGACTCGCGAGGAAACCTTGGTGCCGATCGCGAGGATCAGCGTGATCGCGCCGATGATGAGCAGAGCGCCCCAGTCGAAGCTGATCGAACCGATGTGGGCGGTGGTGCTTCCGCTGGCCCCGATGACGTTGCCGAGGTACAGCGACCAGCCCTTGCCGACGACGGCGGAGGCGAGAGCGAACTCGAGAATGAGGTCCCAGCCGATGATCCAGGCGGCGAACTCCCCGAACGTGGCGTAGGAGAACGTGTATGCGCTGCCTGCGACGGGGACGGTGGAGGCGAACTCCGCGTAACACAGCGCGGCGAGGCCACAGGCGATGGCAGCGAGAACGAATGCCAGTGAAATGGAGGGTCCTGCGACATTGCCTGCGGTTCGAGCAGTCAGCGTGAAGATGCCTGCGCCGATGACGACGGCGACTCCGAATACCGTGAGGTCCTTCGCGGTCAGTTCCTTCTTGAGCTTTGTCTCAGGCTCGTCGGTGTCCGCGATCGATTGCTCGACGGATTTGGTGCGCCATATGCCGACTCCGGGCATGTATTGCTCCTTGGTTGTTTCCCGTCGACCTTGTGGGTGACGGGCGGTGGCTGACTGTCGTCGTTGTGATGTGCGTCTCAGCGACCTGATGAGGGAACCACTGGTGAGCGCCGTGTGCAAGTCGGCTCGCTCGAACTGACCGAAATGATCACCTGACTGAAAGTCATCCCCCCTCATGTATCTGAATTGATCAGCTGGTGTCTGAAACCCTACGTCCAAGTGAATTCGCTCACGAGCCGGACGCGCGATTCGGTCTGAAATGTCTGATAGCTCATATCGTTCCGTTGGTGCTCCGCGTGTCGCCCGGTTATTCGGTACCTGTCGGTCGGTCTTGCTGTCGATGAGTTGCACTGTCGCTGTACCAGCACGTCCCATTTCACCCGTATCGGGGCGACAGGCGAGAGGACCACCGCGTACCTGGATCCGGTCGAGCGTCCATCACGCGTCGTGGCAGAGTGTGTCGGCAACGGGATGATCGGATTGGGTTGTGGTTCAAGCTCATACAACACCGGAGGAAGTATGGCGTGTTCGGACGCAGTCGGTCCCGCGTTCTTCTCCGAGGTGACATGAACCCGACTCTGTCGACCCTCTGTCGTGGCCCGTTGGCGAGCATTCTCGTGGAGCTGAGTTGGTTGCCGCACGTGCGGCTGCCCGAAAACCTTGTGTGACTGTCACATCGGCTACGGGCGTCTCGAGCCGCACGAGCGCTGACAGAAAAAATCCCCGGCCGAAAAGCGGCCGGGGATTTTTTCGATTCGTGGCAGAACTTACGGAACGTAGCGAACCGCGCCCTTGTCGGCGGACGTCGCCAGAGCGGCGTAGGCGCGCAGTGCTGTCGTCACGGTGCGCTGACGATCGACCGGCTGCCACGGGCGCTCCGAGGCCTCCATCTTCGCGCGTCGCTCGGCGAGGACGTCGTCGTCGACCAGGATCTCGAGCGTGCGCGAGGCGACGTCGATGCGAACCTGATCGCCGTTCTGGACGAGACCGATGATTCCGCCTGCGGCAGCCTCGGGGGAGATGTGACCGATGGACAGCCCGGAGGTTCCGCCCGAGAAACGACCGTCGGTGATCAGCGCGCATTCCTTACCGAGGCCTGCGCCCTTGAGGAAGGCAGTGGGGTGCAGCATTTCCTGCATGCCGGGGCCACCCTTGGGGCCTTCGTAGCGCACGACGAGAACGTCGCCGGCCTTGATCTTCTTCTGCAAGATGACCGAGACGGCTTCTTCTTGGGATTCGACGACGAGCGCCGGGCCCTGGAAGGAGAACAGTTCCTCGTCGATGCCGGCCGTTTTGAGTATTGCGCCGTCGAGTGCGATGTTGCCACGCAGGACAACCAAGCCGCCTTCGACGGTGTAGGCGTTCTCGACGTCGCGGATACAGCCGCCGGCCGCATCGGTGTCGAGGGCAGACCAACGGTTGTCCGTGGAGAACGGTTCGATGGTGCGCACGCCGCCGGGAGCCGCGTGGAAGAGTTCGATTGCCTCGTCGGTTGCCTTGCCGGAGCGGATGTCCCAGTCGTCGAGCCACTGGTCGAAGCTCTTGGTGTGCACGGTGGACACGTCGGTTTCGAGGAGTCCGCCGCGGCGAAGCTCACCGAGCAGGGCGGGGATTCCGCCGGCGCGGTGGACGTCTTCCATGTGGTAGTCCGAGTTGGGAGAGACCTTGGACAGGCACGGAACCTTTCGGCTGATCGCGTCGATGGTGTCGAGGTCGAAGTCGACCTCGCCTTCCTGCGCCGCAGCCAGCGTGTGCAAGACGGTGTTGGTGGAACCGCCCATGGCGACGTCGAGAGCCATCGCGTTGCGGAACGCTGCCGGGGTCGCGATGTTGCGTGGCAGCACCGACTCGTCGCCGTCGCGGTAGTACTTGAGGGCAGCCTCGACCACGGTGGTGCCCGCACGAGAGAAGAGTGCGTGACGAGCCTTGTGAGTTGCCAGCGTGGAGCCGTTGCCCGGCAATGCGAGGCCGAGGGCCTCCGTCAGGCAGTTCATGGAATTGGCGGTGAACATTCCGGAGCAGGACCCGCATGTCGGGCACGCGCTGCGCTCGACCTCGTCGAGGCCCTCGTCGGACACGGCATCGTTGGCAGAGGCGGAGATCGCGGTGATGAGGTCGGTGGGGGCTTGGGCCACGCCGCCGACGACCACTGCCTTACCGGCCTCCATCGGACCGCCGGAGACGAAGACGGTCGGGATGTTGAGACGCATTGCAGCGTTGAGCATGCCGGGAGTGATCTTGTCGCAGTTGGAGATACACACCAGTGCGTCGGCCGTGTGGGCGTTTGCCATGTACTCGACCGAGTCGGCGATGATCTCGCGGCTCGGGAGCGAGTAGAGCATTCCGCCGTGGCCCATTGCGATGCCGTCGTCGACTGCGATGGTGTGGAACTCACGAGCGACGCCGCCGGCCGCACTGATGGCCTCGGCAACGATCTCGCCCACGTTCTTGAGATGCACGTGGCCGGGTACGAACTGGGTGTACGAGTTCGCTACGGCGACGATCGGCTTTCCGAAGTCGGAATCCGTCATTCCTGTGGCGCGCCACAGGGATCGGGCTCCGGCAGCATTACGTCCGATGGTGGTGGTGCGTGACCTCAACGGGGGCATGGGCGTGTTCCTTATGTGATCGTTGCTGGTCCACTCAAATAGAAGCGAGGGCCTTTCAACGCTACTCGCGTGCTACGGGCGCTTCTCTTCGGGCTGGTCCTGTGTGTTCTCGACGAGCTCGGATTCTGCTTCTGCTTCTGCAGCTGCTTCTTCCTCTTCGGCTTCCTTGGCGGCGAAGGCTTCTGCGGCGGATGCGTAGGGATCGGTGATGCGGCCGCCGCTGGCGATCGCGATCTCGGGAAGCCTGACGAAGCTGACCGCAGGCAGGGTCACCTCGGTTCCGTCGGTGAGTTCCGCGCGCGCCCAACTCCGCTTCGGGAAGCGGAAACCCTTGACGTCGTCCCAGGCGAGGGTGCGCTTGGAGAACGTCGAGCGGACCTCGAGGCCGTCAGGGCTGACGGTGGTGCGCAGTCGCGCGACGAGATAGACGGCGATGATCGGAAGGATCAGCAACCAGCTGAAGGCGACGGGCCACCCGAAGATCGGAAAGCTGACCGCGAACAGAAGGAACGCGCACGCCATGTAAGCGAGCTGCGAAATGCGGATGACGTGCCGAAGTGGTTTCGGCGTGTGGGATGATTGAGCCGGTGGCACGGGCTGCTGCGAAGTTGACACCTCTACATCTTCGCATTGCAGCCGATGTATCTCAGATTCTGGGACGGTCGACTCACCAAGTTTGCCGTTCGCGACTAGCGCCTCTACTGTCGAGTGCGTGAAACAGAATGAGTTGCTCGTAATCGGCCGGCGCGTCGTCGCCTGAGTCGATTTTTCAACTCACCAGATAACGACGCGCCACCCTCGCTCAGCAGATGCTGACGGGGGTTTTTTGTTGCCCGGAGCCAGAATCAGAGGATTTCCCAGTGAGCGCACCAACAGCACGGCCTCAACCCACGCCGCGCAAGTCAGGGACACCGAGCCCGACAACCGCGGCTGCCGCAACCCAGACGGCCAACCGTCGCCAGCTCCCGCCTGAGCGGGTAACCGGCGCGCAGTCTGTGGTTCGAGCCCTCGAAGAGCTCGAGGTCGACACGGTATTCGGCATTCCCGGCGGTGCCGTGCTCCCGGTTTACGACCCACTCTTCGATTCGGTCAAGGTCCGCCACGTGCTCGTGCGCCACGAGCAGGGTGCAGGCCACGCTGCCACCGGTTACGCCCAGGCGACCGGCAAGGTCGGCGTCTGCATGGCCACCTCGGGTCCCGGTGCGACCAACCTGGTCACGCCGCTGGCCGACGCGCAGATGGACTCCGTTCCGATCGTCGCGATCACCGGGCAGGTGGCGCGCTCGCTGATCGGTACCGACGGCTTCCAGGAAGCCGACATCTCAGGCATCACGATGCCGGTCACCAAGCACAACTTCCTGATCACCGACGCGATCGACATCCCGCGCATCATGGCCGAGGCCTTCTACCTCGCGGCCAGCGGTCGCCCCGGCGCTGTCCTGGTCGATATCCCCAAGGACATCCTGCAGTCGCAGACCACGTTCTCGTGGCCGCCGGAGATGCGTCTGCCGGGCTACCGCCCGGTCACCAAGCCGCACGGCAAGCAGGTTCGTGAAGCTGCACGTCTGATCGCCGACGCCAAGTCGCCGGTTCTGTACGTCGGTGGCGGCGTCATCAAGTCCGACTCCTCGCCGGAGTTGCTCGAATTGGCCGAGCTGACCGGTATCCCCGTCGTCACCACGCTGATGGCCCGCGGCGCGTTCCCGGACAGTCACGACCTCAACTGCGGTATGCCGGGAATGCACGGCACCGTTGCCGCAGTCGCCGCTCTGCAGCGTAGCGATCTACTGATCACCCTCGGTGCGCGTTTCGACGACCGCGTGACCGGTCAGCTGAATTCCTTCGCGCCCGACGCCAAGGTCATCCATGCCGACATCGACCCGGCCGAGATCGGCAAGAACCGCTACGCGGACGTCCCGATCGTGGGCGACTGCAAAGAGGTCATCACCGAACTCATCGAGGCGATCCGTGCCGACATGGCCACGGGCACCACGTTCGACCTCACCGAGTGGTGGGCGTACCTGAATGACATCCGTCGTACGTACCCGCTGAGCTACGACCGTCCCACCGACGGTCAGCTGAGCCCGGAGTACGTGATCCAGACCGTCGGCAAGCTCGCCGGACCGGATGCCATCTACTGCGCCGGCGTCGGTCAGCACCAGATGTGGGCCGCGCAGTTCGTCGGTTACGAGAAGCCGCGCACGTGGCTCAACTCGGGCGGGCTCGGCACCATGGGGTACGCGGTTCCCGCAGCCATGGGCGCCAAGATGGGTATGCCCGACACCGAGGTGTGGGCGATCGACGGCGACGGCTGCTTCCAGATGACCAATCAGGAACTCGCAACCTGCGCACTCGAAGGTATTCCGATCAAGGTTGCCCTCATCAACAACGGCAACCTCGGCATGGTGCGCCAGTGGCAGACACTCTTCTATGAAGAGCGCTACTCCAACACCAACCTCGGAACGCACGGCGCCATCCGCATCCCGGACTTCGTGAAGCTCGCAGAAGCATTGGGCTGCCACGGAATTCGTGTCGAGCGTGAAGAAGATGTCGAAGCTGCGATCCGTGAGGCGCAGTCCATCAACGACAAGCCTGTCGTGATCGACTTCATCGTCACCGCCGACGCACAGGTGTGGCCGATGGTCGCTGCCGGAACGAGCAACGACGAAATCATGGCGGCCCGGGGCATCCGGCCGCTGTTCGACGACGACGAGGCAGTTGCCGAGCCCGCCGTCATCCACGAAGCCATGTCACGCGAGCAAGCCGGACCCGCCGCGGGCACAGGGGAGGATCAGAAGTGAGCACCAGTCACACCCTCAGTGTTCTCGTCGAGGACAAGCCAGGCGTGCTGGCTCGCGTCTCCGCACTTTTCTCCCGCCGCGGATTCAACATCGAATCCCTTGCGGTGGGCGGAACCGAGATCCCCGAGATCTCACGTATGACCATCGTCGTCACGGTCGACGAGTTCCCTCTCGAGCAGGTGACGAAGCAGCTCAACAAGCTGATCAACGTCATCAAGATCGTCGAGCAGGACGGTGAAGCATCCGTCGCTCGCGAGCTCGTGCTCATCAAGGTGCGCGCTGATGCAAGCGTGCGCACGCAGGTCATCGAAACGGTGAACCTGTTCCGCGCCAAGGTGATCGACGTCTCTCCGGAGTCCGTCACCATCGAGGCGACCGGTACTCGGTCCAAGCTGGATGCACTGCTGCGGATGCTTGATCCGTACGGTATCCGGGAGATCGTTCAGTCCGGGGTCGTGGCAGTCGGTCGAGGGCCGAAGTCGATCACGGCCACCCGCTAGTACTTTTAGACACGTAAAAATCCAAGGAGAGGTTGAGAACTGTGGCAGTCGAGATGTTCTACGACGACGATGCCGATCTGTCGATCATTCAGGGCCGCAAGGTTGCTGTGATCGGCTACGGAAGCCAGGGCCACGCCCATTCGCTGAGCCTGCGTGACTCGGGCGTCGATGTGCGCATCGGCCTCAAGGAAGGCTCGAAGTCGCGTGAGAAGGCTGAAGAGCAGGGGCTGACGGTCGGTACGCCGGCAGAGGTTTCCGAGTGGGCCGACGTCATCATGGTGCTCGCACCTGACACCGCGCAGGCGAGCATTTTCACCAATGACATCGAGCCGAACCTCAAGGACGGCGACGCGCTGTTCTTCGGTCACGGCCTGAACATTCACTTCGACCTGATCAAGGCTCCGGAGTTCGTCACCGTCGGCATGGTCGCCCCCAAGGGCCCCGGCCACCTGGTGCGTCGTCAGTTCGTCGACGGCAAGGGCGTTCCCGCGCTCATCGCCATCGACCAGGATCCCAAGGGTGAAGGCCAGGCTCTTGCTCTGTCCTACGCCAAGGGCATCGGCGGAACCCGCGCAGGCGTCATCAAGACCACGTTCAAGGAAGAGACCGAGACGGACCTCTTCGGCGAGCAGGCCGTGCTCTGCGGCGGCACCGAGGAACTGGTCAAGACCGGTTTCGAGGTCATGGTCGAGGCCGGCTACGCACCCGAGATGGCGTACTTCGAGGTTCTGCACGAGCTCAAGCTCATCGTCGACCTCATGTACGAGGGTGGCATCGCCCGCATGAACTACTCGGTGTCCGACACCGCTGAGTTCGGTGGATACCTCTCCGGCCCGCGCGTCATCGACGCCGACACCAAGGAGCGCATGAAGGCGATCCTGGCCGACATCCAGTCCGGCGAGTTCACCCGTCGTCTGGTTGCCAACGTCGAGAACGGCAACACCGAGCTCGAGGGCCTGCGCAAGGCCAACGCCGAGCACCCCATCGAGGTCACCGGCAAGAAGCTGCGCGACCTGATGAGCTGGGTCGATCGTCCGATCACCGAAACCGCGTAATTCGCAGATTCACGCTCCACGTCTCCACTGGCCTGATGCCGCGCCGGTTCAATTACGTTGAACCAGCGCGGCATTGGGCCGGAGTCGTTTTCCGGGTCGTCTGAGTCCGGATTCATATTCCGTCGAGAATTTGCCCGCGAATGTGTCCACTATGTGGTATTGCCTACCGCGTTGTGGATTCCAAGTGAGCGCGCACTAAACTATCGGTGGTTAAACCACCTTCACACCCACCTAATCAGGGAGTTTGCACGTGAGCCAGCCTGGCCGTCCCGTTGTTCTGATCGCCGACAAGCTCGCGCCGTCCACAGTCGAGGCGCTCGGTGACGGTGTGGAGGTGCGTTGGGTCGACGGACCCGACCGCCCGGCGCTGCTCGCCGCGGTACCCGAGGCCGACGCGATTCTCGTCCGTTCCGCCACTACCGTCGACGCCGAGGTTCTGGCTGCCGGCACCAAGCTGAAGATCATCGGCCGCGCCGGTGTCGGCCTGGACAACGTCGAGATCCCCGCAGCCACCGAGCGCGGCGTGATGGTCGTCAACGCACCGACCTCCAACATTCACTCCGCTGCCGAGCACGCTGTCGCGCTCCTCATGTCGACCGCTCGCCAGATTCCCGCAGCAGACAAGACTCTGCGTGAGAACACCTGGAAGCGAAGCAAGTTCAACGGTGTCGAGATCCTCGGCAAGACCGTCGGTGTCGTCGGACTCGGCCGCATCGGCCAGCTCTTCGCGCAGCGTCTCGCTGCGTTCGAGACCACGATCATCGCGTACGACCCCTACCTGCCCGCAGCGCGCGCAGCGCAGCTCGGCATCGAACTGGTCACCATCGACGAGCTCGTCGAGCGCGCCGACTTCATCTCCGTGCACCTGCCCAAGACCAAGGAAACGGCCGGCCTGATCAACGCCGAGCGCCTCGCCAAGGCCAAGGACGGCGTCATCATCGTCAACGCCGCTCGCGGTGGTCTGATCGACGAAGATGCGCTCTACGACGCACTCGTCTCCGGCAAGGTCCGAGGCGCCGGTCTCGACGTGTTCAGCACCGAGCCGTGCACCGATTCCAAGCTTTTCGAGCTCGACAACGTCGTTGTCACCCCGCACCTCGGAGCATCGACGTCCGAGGCTCAGGACCGCGCAGGCATCGACGTGGCCAAGAGTGTTCTCCTCGCTCTGGCAGGCGAATTCGTTCCCGAGGCTGTCAACGTCTCCGGCGGCCCCGTGGGCGAAGAAGTTGCTCCGTGGCTCGAGCTCGTCCGCAAGCTCGGTCTTCTCGCTGCGACGTTGTCGCCCGAAGCTGTGCAGACCGTGCAGGTTGTCGCCACCGGCGAGCTGTCTGCCGAAACCGTCGACATCCTCGGCCTGGCTGCACTGCGCGGCGTGTTCTCCGCCAGCAGCGATGAGGCCGTCACGTTCGTCAACGCTCCGGCACTGGCCGAGCAGCGCGGCGTGACCGTGTCGGTCGAGAAGCACTCGGAGGCTCTTGCTCACCGCAGCGCGGTCGAGGTGCGTGCAGTTGCCGCGGACGGCACGGTCACGTCGGTCACGGGCGCACTCACCGGTCTGCAGCAGGTCGAGAAGATCGTCAACATCAACGGACGCAGCTTCGACCTGCGCGCCGAGGGCCACAACATCGTCGTTCACTACAGCGATCGCCCGGGCGTTCTCGGTGTCCTCGGCACCGTCCTCGGAAACGCGGGCGTCGACATCCTCGCAGCAGCACTGAGCCAGGATGCCGAAGGCGAAGGCGCAACTGTCATCTTGCGCGTCGATCGCGTCGTCGGTGACGCCGAGGTCGAGGCAATCGTCTCGCAGCTCGACGCTCGCGTCGCCCAGGTCGACCTTTCCTGATTGTTTTTGCTGTGCGCCTTTATCAACCGCCCGCGGTTGATAAAGGCGCACAGTTCTACTGAGATGAGGACTCCATGAAGCTTGCGGTCATTCCGGGTGACGGAATCGGCGTCGAGGTCACAGCCGAAGCGCTCAAGGTGCTCGGCAAGTTGGTTCCGGATCTGGAAACCACCGAATACGATCTCGGTGCCCGTCGCTACAACGCCACCGGCGAGTTGCTTCCGGCCGACGAGCTGGACCAGATTCGTCAGCACGACGCAATCCTGTTGGGCGCCATCGGTGATCCGCGGATCGTCGCACCCGGCATCCTCGAGCGTGGTCTGCTGCTGAACATGCGCTTCCAGCTCGATCATCACGTGAATCTTCGCCCCGCACAGCTGTATCCGGGTGCGCTGTCGCCGTTGGCGGCGCAGCCGGAGATCGACTTCGTCGTGGTTCGTGAAGGCACCGAGGGTCCGTACACCGGAAACGGTGGAGCGATCCGCGTCGGCACCGATCACGAGATCGCGACCGAGGTGTCGATCAATACCTGGTTCGGTGCCGAGCGCGTGGTGCGTTACGCATTTGCCTTGGCGCAGACCCGGTCCAAGCACCTCACCTTGATTCACAAGACCAACGTGCTCTCCAACGCGGGCGCAATCTGGACGCGTGCAATCGAGACCGTCGGTGCCGAGTTCCCGGACGTAGAAACCGCGTACTGCCACATCGACGCGGCCACGATCTACATGGTCACCGACCCGTCGCGCTTCGACGTGATCGTCACGGACAACCTCTTCGGTGACATCATCACCGACCTCGCCGGCGCCGTAACCGGTGGCATCGGTTTGGCCGCAAGCGGAAACATCGATGCCTCGGGTACCAACCCGTCGATGTTCGAGCCCGTTCACGGCAGTGCTCCGGACATCGCCGGCAAGGGAATCGCTGATCCCACCGCCGCGATCCTCTCGGCCGCACTGCTTCTTCGCCATCTCGGACGCGAGGACGACGCCGCTCGGGTCGAGGCTGTGGTCGCTGCCGACCTGGCTACCCGCGGCGAAGGTCCCATCTCCACCACGGAGATCGGCGACCGGATCACTGCAGCGCTGTAAGGAATTCTTTCACGGGACTGACGCGCGTAAGCCATTCGGCTTGCGCGCGTCAGTCGTTTCCGGCACCCCGATAGACTGGCCGGCATGCGTCTTGGTCGAATTGCCAGTCCCGATGGTGTTGCGTTCGTCAGTATCGAAGGTGAAGAGGATGCCCTCGTCGCCAAGGAAATTGCGGAGCACCCGTTCGGGAACCCCACATTTACCGGCCGAAGTTGGCCGCTCGCCGATGTTCGTCTGCTGGCTCCGATTCTCGCCAGCAAGGTGATCTGCATCGGCAAGAATTATGCAGATCACATCGCGGAGATGGGCGGAGAGGCTCCCGCGGACCCCGTGATCTTCCTCAAGCCGAACACGTCCATAGTTGGCCCGGGTGCCCCGATCGTCTTGCCTCCCACCTCGAACGAGGTGCACTTCGAGGGTGAACTCGCGGTCGTCATCGGTCAACCGTGCAAGGACGTTCCGGCGGCGAAGGCGTTGAGCGTGGTCCTCGGTTACACGATCGCCAACGACGTGTCGGCGCGAGATCATCAGCGTCACGACGGGCAGTGGACGCGCGCGAAGGGCCACGACACTTTCTGCCCACTCGGCCCCTGGATCGAAACCAGTCTGGATGCGTCCGACGTCGACATCAAGACCGAGGTGAACGGCCAGGTCAAGCAGGACAGCAGCACGGCTTTTCTCCTCCACGACATTCCGAAGATCATCGAGTGGATCTCGGCGGTGATGACTCTCTTGCCTGGCGACGTCATCCTCACCGGCACCCCCGCCGGAGTAGGCCCGATCGTCGACGGCGATTCCGTGTCGGTCACGGTCTCGGGGATCGGCACTCTCACGAACCCGGTGACCGCCAAGAGCTGATCCTGACCCGGTTCGTTCAGTCACACCACGACGGAGGCCCCATCCAACCGGATGGGGCCTCCGTCGTGGTGTGAGGTCGAGAGGTGTCTGTCGCAGAAAAGTTGCAAGATGGTAACTATCGCCAGTGGGGTGATCGGGATTGCCTACCGACTCGAAGAAATCAGGCTCCGGGACTGACCTGCGGGTTTCATGACCCAGGCGAAGCTTCGCTTCTGATCCTCCTGGCGTTATGTCGGATTTGGCCAGGTTGGGAGAGTTCGCCCCACGGTTTGCTGTCGCGGCCCGTAACAGACCAAATTCCCTGAAATGTAACGCTGAGCAGTAGGGTGACCGATAACTGGATAGAAGCCGATGGGGCAATCGAGTGGATTGCGCAGAAACGTGGTGATACATGACGACCTTCGCGGAAGCCTCCCGGACAGCGGCAGGGCAAGCGCGGAACGGGCAGCGGCCGGTGTGGCGAGACAAGAAGCGCTACCTGTGGCCACTGGGTTTGCTGGTTCCTCTCAGCCCGTTCGCTGCGTGGTTCCTGGTCGACAAATTCAGTCTCGGGCTCTTCTGGGCCATCGGGGCGTGGCTGATCGTCATCGTCATTCCCCTGATCGATCTCCTGGCGGGCGAGGACGGTAACAGCCCACCGGACGAAGCGATCCCTGAATTGCAAGAGGATCGTTTCTACCGCTGGTGCACGTACTTGTTCCTGCCCCTCCAATACGTCGGGCTGGTGTTCGTCGCGTGGTGTTGGGTGAACGCGCCGATGGCGGCGGGGGAGAAGTTCGCGCTCGCGATGACTGCCGGCGTGGTTGCCGGTGTGGGGATCAACGCGGCGCATGAGTTGGGGCACAAGAGTGAGAAGCTCGAGAAGTGGCTCGCGAAAGTAGCGCTCGCGCAGTCCTTCTACGGCCATTTCTACGTCGAACACAACCATGGTCACCACGTCCGCGTCGCGACGCCGGAGGATCCGGCCAGCTCGCGGTACAAGGAAAACTTCTGGTTCTTCTTGCCTCGCAGCGTCATCGGCGGCCTGCGCTCGGGATGGCGGATCGAAAGCGCTCGTCTGAGGCGTCAGGGGAGACGGACGTGGAGTTACCGCAACAACATCCTGAACGCGTGGGCGATGAGTGTGGTTCTGTTCGGCAGTCTGATCGCCGCGTTCGGCTGGGAAATTGCGCCGTGGCTCGCCGTTCAGGCAATTGCAGGCTTCACGTTCCTCGAGACCGCCAACTATCTCGAGCACTACGGCTTGCTACGTGCGAAGCGGCCTGACGGCTCGTACGTCCGGTGCTCGCCCGAGGACAGCTGGAACAGCGACCACGTCGTCAGCAATCTGTTCCTCTATCAACTTCAGCGTCACAGCGACCATCACGCGAATCCGCGTCTGCGGTACCAGAGCCTGCGAAGTGCGGCCGAAGCGCCGCAACTTCCAGCGGGTTACGCAGTCATGATCGTCTGCGCGTGGGTGCCGCCGCTGTGGCGAAAGGTCATGGACAAGCGACTGCTGGCCTACTACGACGGCGACATGACACGCATCAACGTCCTGCCGGGTAAGTGATCGGCCGGATGGAGGAAGGGCTGCCGGACTAACCTGTAGTACGACCATCCATCATCGCCGAGCCAAGTGAGCCATGACCAACAGCGAAGTACGCGTCCGTTTCTGTCCGTCACCCACCGGAACCCCGCACGTGGGTTTGGTGCGCACCGCCTTGTTCAACTGGGCATTCGCACGACACCACGGCGGCACATTCGTGTTCCGTATCGAAGACACCGATGCGCAGCGCGACAGTGAAGAGTCCTACCAGGCCATCCTCGACGCCCTCCGCTGGTTGGGGCTCAATTGGGACGAAGGCCCGGAGGTCGGTGGGCCGCACGCACCGTATCGCCAGTCCGAGCGTCGCGACCTGCATCTCGACGTTGTTGCCAAGTTGCTGGCCGCGGGCGAGGCCTACGAGTCCTACTCGACCAACGAGGAGGTCGAAGCGCGACACAAGGCGGCCGGACGCGATCCGAAGCTCGGATACGACAACTTCGATCGCGAGCTCAGCGACGAGCAGCGCGCTGCCTACATCGCCGAGGGGCGCAAGCCCGTCGTCCGCCTCCGGATGCCCGATCACGATCTGACCTGGAACGACCTGGTGCGGGGCGAGACCACGTTCAAGGCAGGCACCGTTCCGGACTTCGCGCTGACTCGCGGCAACGGCATTCCGCTGTACACCTTGGTCAACCCGGTCGACGACGCGTTGATGAAGATCACCCATGTACTGCGCGGCGAAGATCTGCTGTCCTCGACTCCGCGTCAGCTCGCGTTGTACGAGGCATTGATTCGTATCGGTGTCGCCGATTTCACACCGTCGTTCGGGCACTTGCCTTTCGTGATGGGTCAGGGCAACAAGAAGCTTTCCAAGCGCGATCCCGAGTCCAACCTCTTCATCCACCGCGATCGGGGCTTCATTCCCGAGGGATTGCTGAACTACTTGGCTCTGCTCGGGTGGAGCATCGCCGACGATCACGATGTCTTCTCGCTCGACGAGATGGTTGCGGCCTTCGACGTCTCCAAGGTCAACTCCAATCCTGCCCGCTTCGACCAGAAGAAGGCCGACGCGATCAATGCCGAGCACATTCGTCTGCTCGAGCCGGCCGACTTCGCAGGTCGTCTGAAGTCGTTCCTGGTGGAGCACGGACACATCGGCGCCGACGTCGACGAAGCGACGTTCACTGTTGCGGCGGACCTCGTGCAGACGCGCATCGTCGTCCTGTCCGACGCGTGGGATCTGCTGAAATTCCTGTTCGTCGACGAGGCGTCGTTTGCTCTCGATCCGGCCGCGGCGGCAAAGAACTTGAAGGAAGATGCCGGTCCGGTTCTGGACGCGTCTCTTGCGGCGCTCGATGCCATCTCAGAGTGGTCGGCGGCCAGTATCGAGGAAGCACTCAAGAAGGCCCTCATCGAGGATCTGGAGCTCAAACCGCGTAAGGCCTTCGCTCCGGTTCGGGTCGCGATCACGGGCTCTCACATCAGCCCTCCGCTGTACGAGTCGATGGAATTGCTCGGTCGTGAGGTCTCGCTCGCTCGGTTGCGCGCCGGTAGGGCAGCGGTAACCGCCTAGATCGGACGGTCTTCCGGCCGAAAATGAAGCAAAAACCTCCTGTGACCATACGATTTGGTATTTGGGGCAGGGGTACTGGTAATCTTCTTTTCGGCCGGAGACGAGCCGCCGAGCACAACAGCGAAGCGGATCGAGCAAGGCTGGTGAGCAAGACCTTGGGGTATGGTGTAATTGGCAACACAGCGGTTTCTGGTACCGCCATTCTAGGTTCGAGTCCTGGTACCCCAGCGGAAATCCGGTCGATTTTGTGGCCGGACTCAGACAAGCTAAGCTTGCTGAGCATCCAACAGCAAGACTGAAATACCACGTTTAAAAGCGTGTTCTGGCCCCGTCGTCTAGCGGCCTAGGACGCCGCCCTCTCAAGGCGGTAGCGCGGGTTCGAATCCCGTCGGGGCTACAAAGGAAAGACCCTCCGATCATTGGTCGGGGGGTCTTTTCGTATGTGCGGAAAATGTTTCCGGCGATGCGAAAAACGATCACCCCCAGTCGAATTCGACTGGGGGTGATCGTCATCTCACTCTGTTGTCCGCGACCGGTTATCCGCTCTTGCGGCGGAACTCTCGCTTGTGATCGGCCGGGCCATGCGTGTTGTGGACCTTGGACTGTCCGTCGCGATGGTCGGTCGATTTGGCGTTCTGATGATTCTTCCGTTCGAGGGCCTCACGGAACTTTCGTTTGGTTTCCTCCGATTGGGATTCGGGTTCGGACGGGGTGTTGCTGTCGAGATCGCTCATATGCTCACTCCTTGTTGTTGGGCCTGTTGGTGAAACTACGCCGGCCCGAATTCGATTGCTCGTGATTTTTCCGCTCACGAATCTCAGGGCTGCGGCGGCGGTGCGGTAGAGCCGGAAAGAGGCATCGCAGGCATCCCGAGCTTGCGGTGATCCCACGAACGAGTTCGATCGGGAACGAACCGTACCGCGACGCGCTTGTGGAGCATCGCGCCGACGGCCGGGCGGAGATCGTCGGTGTACGGGCCCGTGTATCGCTCCCAGACGCTGATTCCCACAGCGAAGAGGGCTTCCGGATCTTCGACGATGACCCCGGTACCCTCCATCGAGACTCCTCGGAGCGTGTCGTACGTCTGACCGTCTTCGATCAGGACGGACATTCGGGCGTCCCGGCGAAGATTGACGGCCTTCTGCGACTTGGCTTTGGTCTCGAACCAGATTTCGCCGTCGACTATCGCGAACCACATCGCGATCAGGTGAGGCATTCCGTCGGCGCTCAACGTCGCCATCGTTGCCGTACGGCTCTTTTCGACGAAGCTCGAGATTTCGGCCTCGGTCATCGTGATCTGACTACGCTGCTTTCCTGCCATGGTCGCGTCGCACTCCTACGTGCTCGAGGATCTGAAGGCCTTACTGTGTCACGAATTACAGACGCTTGTGGAGCGCTTCGGCAGCTGCGAGAAGGTCCGCCGCCCAGCGAGCTCCCGGTCGTCTACCCATCCGATCGATGGGGCCGGAGACCGAAATCGCGGCAATGACAGCGCCTGCCGAGTCGCGGACGGGAGCCGCGACGCTGGCGACACCGGGCTCACGTTCGGCCGCGCTCTGTGCCCAGCCGCGCCGGCGAACCTCGAGCAGCACTCGTTCGCCGAAGGATGCATCGGCGAGGACGGTCCGTTGGGTTTGTGGATCTGCCCATGCGAGAAGGACCTTGGCGCCGGATCCGGCGTTCATCGGCAGTCGGGCTCCGACGAGCACCGTGTCACGCAGGCCGGTCGGTGGTTCCATCGACGCGACGCAGATGCGTTGTGTGCCTTCGCGGCGGTACAGCTGGACGCTTTCGCCGGTGATTTCGCGAAGGCGGGGGAGGATGAGTCCGGCCGCAGCAATGAGTGGATCATTAGCGGTGGCAGCGAGTTCGGCGAGTCCGGGCCCTGGGCACCACTGACCGTCCGAGTCGCGAGTGAGGAGTCGATGGACTTCGAGACCGACGGCGAGTCTATGGGCGGTCGCGCGCGGCAAACCGGTTCGTGCACAGAGTTCGGTGAGGCTGCACGGTTCCTCAGCTACTGCATGAAGCACGCCCATTGCTTTGTCCAGGACGCCGATGCCGCTATGCTGTCTCATAGGTCGATACCAGTTTCTCGCATAGTGGGATGCTACCGCATTTCCTGGAGGGATAGCGCATTTCCTCGGGACAGTCTGCATCTGCTGTGAAGGCTGGGGACCTACTTCACGCGCGGCGGGCCAGCCCGTAGTCCGCCGACGCGAGGCTACGTACAGAGGTGGAAGACATGGCACAGAAAGCACGCACTCTCGCCGAGAAGGTGTGGGACGACCACGTTGTCGTGAAAGGGGAGGGGCAGGATCCCGACCTCATCTACATCGATCTCCACCTCGTTCACGAAGTGACGAGCCCCCAGGCATTCGACGGACTTCGCCTGGCGGGACGCCAGTTGCGCCGTCCCGACCTGACGATTGCCACCGAGGACCACAACGTTCCGACGATCGACATCGACAAGCCGATCGCAGATCCTGTGTCCAAGACTCAGGTCGACACCTTGCGCCGAAATTGCGAGGAGTTCGGAGTTCGCTTGCACCGCATGGGCGATCTCGACCAAGGCATCGTGCATGTGGTCGGACCGCAGCTCGGCCTGACGCAGCCCGGAACCACCGTGGTGTGCGGCGACAGTCATACGTCGACGCACGGCGCATTCGGTGCGCTCGCAATGGGAATCGGCACCAGCGAGGTCGAGCATGTGATGGCAACGCAGACATTGTCGTTGCGCCCCTTCAAGACCATGGCGATCACGGTCGACGGCGAGCTG
The DNA here is from genome assembly GCF_001942025.1 of Rhodococcus sp. YL-1. NCBI lineage: Bacteria > Bacillati > Actinomycetota > Actinomycetes > Mycobacteriales > Nocardiaceae > Rhodococcus > Rhodococcus sp. YL-1. The sequence continues at coordinate 2,493,919 of NZ_CP017299.1, forward strand.
CCTCCCGGCGTCACGAGCAAGGACTTGATCCTCGCAGTCATCGCCAAGATCGGCACCGGCGGCGGCCAGGGCTACGTACTGGAGTACCGCGGCGAGGCCATTCGCAAACTGTCGATGGAAGCTCGTATGACCATCTGCAACATGTCGATCGAGGCCGGAGCCCGCGCGGGCATGATCGCACCGGACGAGACCACTTACGAGTTCATCAAGGGCCGTCCGCATGCACCGTCCGGCGCAGAGTGGGACGAAGCCGTCGCCGCGTGGGAGTTGCTCAAGACCGACGAGGGCGCGGAATTCGACAACGAGGTTCACATCGACGCAAGCGCATTGACGCCTTTCGTCACGTGGGGAACCAATCCGGGACAGGGTGCGCCGCTCGGCGACCGTGTGCCTGATCCCGAACTGATCGTCGACGAGAGCGAGCGTCAGGCAGCCGAGAAGGCGCTCACCTACATGGGTCTCGACGCCGGTATGCCGCTTCGGGATGTTTCTGTCGACACCGTGTTCGTCGGTTCGTGCACCAACGGACGCATCGAAGACCTGCGCGCAGTGGCGGAGGTGCTCGAGGGTCGCCATGTGGCAGAGGGCGTTCGGATGCTCATCGTTCCCGGCTCGATGCGGGTGCGGGCTCAAGCCGAAAGCGAAGGTCTCGGTGAAATCTTCACAGCGGCAGGGGCTGAATGGCGCCAGGCCGGTTGCTCGATGTGCTTGGGAATGAACCCTGACCAGCTTGCTCCCGGCGAGCGTTCGGCATCGACGTCCAACCGGAATTTCGAAGGCCGACAGGGTAAAGGCGGCCGGACTCATCTGGTTTCCCCGCTCGTCGCGGCTGCCACGGCGGTCCGCGGAACGCTCTCGGCACCGGCCGATCTGGTCTGACCCACTTACCATCTCGAGGAGAATTTCGATGGAATCCTTTACCACGCACAAGGGTATCGGCGTCCCGCTGCGACGCTCGAATGTCGATACCGACCAGATCATCCCTGCCGTGTACCTGAAACGGGTGACGCGCACCGGATTCGAGGACGGGCTGTTTGCAGGCTGGCGTACCGACCCCAACTTCATTCTGAATCTGGCTCCGTACGACAAGGGAAGCGTTCTCGTGGCCGGTCCCGATTTCGGCACGGGCTCTTCGCGTGAGCATGCCGTGTGGGCTCTCTCCGACTTCGGATTTCGGGTCGTCATTGCTTCCCGGTTCGCCGACATCTTCCGCGGAAACGCCGGAAAAGCCGGTCTCGTAGCGGCACAGGTCGAGCAGAGCGACGTCGAATTGCTCTGGAAGTTGCTCGAAGAGCAGCCCGGACTGGAATTGACAGTAGATCTCGAGAATCGGACCGTCAGCGCCGGAACTACGGTGGTGCCGTTCAATATTGACGACTACACACGGTGGCGTCTGCTGGAGGGTCTCGACGACATCGGACTGACATTGCGGCAGGTAGACGCGATTTCCGAGTTCGAAAAGTCAAGGCCTTCATGGAAACCGACTACCCTTCCAGCCCGAATTTCGCAGGGCTGAACCGAAATCCGCAACTCCGCGCGGGAAGAGAAATAGGTCACCATTTCGCAGTCACGTTGAATGAGAATTGGCGTGGCACATAGACTCTTGCCGTTATCAGGTTTACCGTGGTTCTCAGTCGGTCCGACGGTGGACCACAATTAGCGGAGGAATTTCAATGAACAAGGCAGAGCTCATCGATGTTCTGACTGAAAAGCTGGGTTCGGACAGGCGCACAGCGACCGACGCAGTGGAGCACGTCGTGGACACCATCGTCCGCGCCGTCCACCGTGGCGAGAGCGTGACCATCACCGGCTTCGGAGTCTTCGAGCAGCGTCGTCGTGCAGCACGTGTTGCACGCAACCCGCGTACGGGCGAGACCGTCAAGGTCAAGCCGACGTCGGTTCCGGCTTTCCGTCCGGGTGCGCAGTTCAAGGCTGTTATCGCTGGTGGACAGAAGCTTCCGGCCACCGGCCCGGCAGTCAAGCGTGGCGTAGCAGCACCGGCCACCAAGGCTGCAGCCAAGAAGGCTGCTGCCAAGAAGACCGCAGCCAAGAAGGCTCCGGCCAAGAAGGCTCCGGCCAAGACCGCAGCCAAGAAGACGGTTGCCGCGAAGGCTCCCGCCAAGAAGGCTCCGGCCAAGACCGCAGCCAAGAAGACGGTTGCCACCAAGGCTCCCGCCAAGAAGGCTCCGGCCAAGACCGCAGCCAAGAAGACGGTTGCCACCAAGGCTCCCGCCAAGAAGGCTCCGGCCAAGACCGCAGCCAAGGCTCCGGCCAAGAAGGCTCCGGCCAAGAAGGCTCCCGCCAAGACCGCAGCCAAGAAGGCTCCGGCCAAGAAGGCTCCGGCCAAGCGCGCAAAGTAGTCGCGTTCGGGTGAAAAACCCGATGCCGTAAGACAAAGAGGTGCAGCCGCGGATCAGATCCGCGGCTGCACCTCTTTTTTGCTGTCTGGGAGAAGTGTGAATTCTCCTGTGTTTCAGTGCTTTGCAAAACTACCGAATCGAGCTGAGTGTCGGTTGGTCCAAATCCCTCAGGAGTTGGCGACTTTGGGGAGCGGGCTGTCGAGGTGATCCGCGGCTACCAGACGGCCGTCGAGGAACGAGAGCACCCAAGTGCTCGCCTTACGGTTGCGCGCCGAGGGCAGTGTTACACCGGCCGTATCAGCCCACCAGCGCATCAAATCGGGGATGACGCCTCCTTGGCTGCAGATTACGGGAGTGCCCTCCAGTGCGGCGATCTGCAGCGCACGCGCCCTGGCGGCGTCGGGATCGGCCTCGTAACCTTCTTCGGTCAGAAGAGGTTCCGTCGAAATCTCTACACCCAATGCCTCCGCCAATGGCATCACAGTGTCGATGCAGCGCGTACGGTCAGCCGCGAAAACCGAATCGGCTCCGAAGATTTTCAGCTGTTCGACCAAGGCGGCGGATTGCTCTTTGCCCTTGGCGTCGAGTGGACGCACATTGTCGTCGCCCTTGTATCGCTTACGGCTTCCAGCTTTTGCGTGGCGGACGAGTAATACCGTTTTCGTGTCAGGCCGAAGGGAAACGAAGCGGCGAAGAATCATTCGATCCATCGGGTAGGAAAGATGATCGGCGACCTCGGTGACCGGAAGCCAATAGAGAACATCCACTTCGCTATTCGGCCCGAAATCTCCGTCCACTGCTTCGGCCGACCAGTATTCGACCCGTTTGAGTTTGCGATGTCCCGGGATCGGGTACGTCACGCCACCGAGGTGCCTTCCGAAACGTCCGGTGATCGAGGTCTCTTCGCGGACCTCCCGAACTGCTGCGGTCAAGAAGGTCTCGCCGGGATCGAGCTTTCCTTTGGGGAATGACCAGTCGTCGTACTTCGGTCGATGTACGACGGCGATCTCGATGGCGGAAGGATCCTGAGGAGCCTTCCGCCACAGAACCGCGCCTGCGGCAAAGATGTTGGCTTTGACCGGCTTGTCGTTCATTGTGTGATCCGAGCCCGTCAAGACCCGCTGGCGGTGCGGCTGCGCATCAACGACTGTTGATGCTCACGTACGTCCTCACCGCGTTCGGGGGCAGCGACCCAACTCCCGTCCGGATGCAGTACCCAGCAGCGAGTTCGGGGATCGAGCGCGGAGTCGAAGATGTCACCGAGTTGCTTCGACAGTTTCGGGTCCTTGACCTGCACCATGACCTCGACGCGGCGATCGAGGTTGCGGTGCATCATGTCTGCGCTGCCGATCCAAAATTCGTCGGCCGAGCGGAAATGGAACATTCGCGAGTGTTCGAGGAAGCGTCCGAGAATGGAACGTACTTCGATGTTTTCGCTGAGGCCGGGAACGCCCGGCTTGAGCGCGCAGATTCCGCGGACCACGATCTCGACGGGGATACCGGCCTTGGATGCGCGGTACAACGCGTCGATGACCTGCTCGTCGACCAATGCGTTGGCCTTCAAGCGGATACCGGCATCGCGGCCTGCGAGCTTGTGCGCGATCTCGTTGTCGATCCGCTCGATGATCCCGCGGCGAACCCCGTACGGCGCTACGAGAAGGTTGCGGTAGCTCGTCTTTCGGGAGTATCCGGTCAGCGAGTTGAAGAGGTCGGTGAGGTCTGCACCGATCTCCGGTGCTGCGGTGAGCAATCCGACGTCCTCGTACATGCGCGCGGTCTTCGGGTTGTAGTTGCCCGTGCCGATGTGGCAGTAACGACGAATGGTCGAGCCCTCTCGTCTGACGACGAGGCACGTCTTGCAGTGAGTCTTGAGACCGACGAGACCGTAGACGACGTGAACGCCGGCCTGCTCGAGTTTGCGTGCCCACTTGATGTTGGCCTGCTCGTCGAAGCGGGCCTTGATCTCCACCAGCGCGACAACCTGCTTGCCCGCTTCGGCGGCGTCGATCAGTGCATTGACGATGGGGGAGTCGCCGGAAGTGCGGTACAGGGTCTGCTTGATCGCGAGCACCTGCGGGTCGGCGGCGGCCTGTTCGATGAAGCGTTGAACGCTTGTGGAAAACGAGTCGTATGGGTGGTGGACGAGCACGTCGCCTTCGCGCAGGGTCGAGAACACGCTCTTCGGAGTCTCGCGTTCACCGAACGCCGGATGCGTCGCCGGGACGAACGGAGCGTCTTTGAGAGCGGGGCGGTCGACGGCGTAAACCTGCCAGAGGCAGGACAAGTCGAGGAGACCGGAAACCTCGATCACGTCGGCCGGATCGACGTCGAGTTCACGCAGAAGCAGTTCGAGCATGTGCTCGGTCATGTCGTCGGCAACTTCGAGGCGAACGGGTGAACCGAAACGACGACGCGCCAATTCACGTTCGAGTGCCTGCAGCAGATCCTCGTCCCGATCTTCTTCGACCTCGAAATCGGCGTTGCGTGTGATTCGGAAAGCGTGATGTTCGACGATTTCCATTCCGGGGAACAGCACGTCCAGATGAGCCGAAATCAGTTCTTCCATCGGGAGGAAAGAATCGATGGTGGACGAAGATGTCGTGCTCTTGACTCGCACGAACCGGCCGACGTTGTCGGGAACCTTGACGCGAGCGAAGTGTTCGCCGCGGGTGACGGAGTCCTTCACTGTCACGGCGAGGTTGAGGCTCAGTCCGCTGATGTAGGGGAACGGGTGGGCGTGATCGACTGCCAACGGCGTCAGTACCGGGAAGACCTGCTCGTGGAAATGCGCCGAGAGCCGGCCGTGATCGTCGGCACTGAGGTCGGCCCATCGAACGATTGAAATGCCTTCTGCCGCCAGGGCAGGGCGGACCGAGTCGAGAAACACGTGTGCGTGCTTGTCAGCGAGTTCCTGGGTGCGACGCGCGATGAGCGCCAATTGTTCGCGTGGGGAGAGGCCGTCGGCGGACCTGACCGACAGTCCCGTCTCGTCGCGGCGCTTGAGTCCGGCGACCCGGACCATGAAAAATTCGTCGAGATTGGAAGCGAAGATGGCGAGGAACTTTGCGCGTTCGAGCAACGGCAGTGACTCGTCGGCAGCCAATGCGAGAACACGGGCATTGAAATCGAGCCAGCTGAGTTCGCGGTTGAGGTAACGATCCTCGGGAAGTCCGACGAGCAATTCGGGTAGCTCTGCCTTGGTAGCTGCAGGGGGAGCGCCCGGGATGTTGGTGGCGACCGCGACGGCCTGAGATCGCGGCGAGGTGGCCGCGCCGTTCTCGTGGCGGCCGGAGCTGTGGTCTCCGTCCGACTGGTCTTCGGAAATACGGTTTTCGAGTGCTTCGCCATTGCTCACTCGTCGATCATCCCCCACAATCGCGCGGTCCGACAATCGATGAAAGAAAATTCATCGACTGTTCGACGGCGTGGCCTTGAGTCTGGTCAACGAAGCCGATGTCGCGGGGCCTACTCCCAGTGCTCGCACAGTGCCGAGATCGGCATGGGTGTCGACGTCGGTGCGCAGTCCCGGCCATTGGCCGTTGAGTGGACGAGCACCTGAATTGGCATGTCCAAGTGCGGATTCCGGCCCGAACCGAGGGTCGAGCGCGCTTTCGCCGCACGCAAACAATGCGGAAGTGCCGGTGCCGTGGTGATCGACGACGACTGAACGTCCGCCGCTTCGGGCCGCGGCCACGGCCTCCGTCAGTTCGCTCGGTTGCATGGCGGGCAAGTCGGCTTGCAGCACAACGAGGTCGACCACTCCGCGCTTGGCTCGGATATCGGCGGCCGCTGCACTCAACGCCGCGTTGAGGGTTTCCTCCGTGCGCGGTGTTGCGCCGTTGGTTCGGGCGCCGTCGGGAGCTGGATCGGCGTAGACCGTCACGCCGACGGAATATGCAAGGGCGGCAACGGTGGGGTCTGGGGTGACCACTGTGACGCTGTCGATGGCCGAGACGGCTGCAACTGTGGCGAGGGTGTCGTGAAGCATGGCCAACACGAGGTCTGCACGCGCGTCCGAGTCGAGTTCGCCCGCGAGGCGGGACTTGGCCGATCTCAAGGACTTGACGGCCACTATCGCATGCATGGGGCGTTCGATCTCCGTGCGCGCATGCGGTGTCTCCACGGCGTGTGGGTACGGGGGTTCCGCGCTGTCCATCCCTCGATCTTGCCAGTCATCACGCTCGGTGTCCGCGGCTGCCCACCGCAGTGCACCACAGGCGATACTCTGTGCAGACGATTTTTCTGGCGGCGACCCGCTTCGCCGGGTAGACGGGGTGAGCGTGTGAGTAAGGCAGCTGTATTGGGCGCAGGTTCGTGGGGAACGGCGTTGGCGAAGGTGATGGCCGAGGCCGGAACCGACGTGACGATGTGGGCCAGGCGTGAAGAGGTCGCGAAGCGCATCGACACCACGCACGAGAACAGCGACTATCTGCCAGGCATTGCTTTGCCTTCGTCGATTCGCGCGACCCACCACCACGAGGAGGCGATGGCAGGTGCTGACTTCATCGTGCTTGCGGTTCCCTCGCAGTCGCTACGAGCAAACCTGGAGCAGTGGAAAGGCTCGATCGGGCCCGATGCGACTCTGCTGAGTCTGGCCAAGGGAATCGAGACCGGGACGCTCATGCGCATGAGCCAGGTCATCGTGTCGGTGACCGGCGTGGAACCGGGGCGCGTCGCGGTGCTCTCGGGCCCGAATCTTGCACACGAGATCGCCGGCGGGCAACCCGCGGCGACGGTGATCGCCTGTTCGGATTCCTCGCGTGCCCTCGCTCTCCAGGATGCTTGTGCTACCGGCTATTTCAGGCCGTACACCAACTCCGACGTCATCGGATGCGAGATCGGTGGTGCGTGTAAGAACGTGATCGCGCTGGCCTGCGGCATGGCCGCCGGCAGTGGATTCGGCGACAACACGGTCGCCAGCATCATCACCCGTGGGCTCGCCGAGACGATTCGTCTCGGCGTTGCGCTCGGCGCCAAGGCGTCGACTCTTGCAGGCTTGGCGGGTGTCGGTGACCTGGTAGCGACCTGCACGTCCGAGTTGTCGCGAAACCGGACGTTCGGAGAGCGGCTCGGACGAGGCGGGTCGATGGAGTCGGCACAGAAGGCAACCAACGGTCAGGTCGCCGAGGGCGTGAAGTCGTGCACGTCGGTACGCGCACTCGCTGCCGGATACGACGTGGAGATGCCGTTGACCGACGCGGTCCACCGGGTGTGCCACGAAGGCATGGCCGTCAGCGATGCGATCGGTCAGTTGCTCGGACGCCGGACGAAGCCGGAATGAGTGAAATCGGTGTGGGTCGCTTCGAGGATTACGGGGATTCGACGCGCAGCGTGAGCGCCGTCGCGCGCGAACACGCCGCGGGTCAGCCCATGCAACTGGGCCCGATATTCGCTGCGCCGTACCAACTTTCGGCGGACGAAGGTTCCGAGTCCGATACCTATGCACGTGCGTCGAACCCGGGTTGGCGCGGACTCGAATCCGCGCTCGCGGCGCTCGAGAGAGCGGACCACGCCCTCGTCATGGGATCGGGGATGTCCGCGATCACCGCTACCTTGCGCAGCGTCCTCGTCGCGGGGGATACCGTCGTCGTGCCCTCGGACGGGTACTACCAAGTGCGGTTGTACGCGAACGAGCGCCTCGCGCCGTTGGGAATCACCGTTCGCGAGGTTTCGACTCTGCAGATGGGCGACGCGAGCTTCGTAGATCTGCTCGACGCGTCACCGGGCCGTGTGGTCGTCGTCGCCGAGACGCCGTCCAACCCGGTGCTGGACGTGGTCGACCTTCGCGTGCTCGCCGACGTGTGCCACCGTTCGGGTGCGCTGCTGATCGTCGACAACACGACCGCGACACCGCTGGGTCAGCGCCCGCTCGAATTGGGTGCCGACGTCGTGGTGGCCAGCGGTACCAAGGCTCTCAGCGGGCACAGTGACCTCCTGATGGGTTACGTCGCCACCTCCGATGCGGCAGTGAGTCGGCGAATCGAGCGTGAGCGACTTCTCTCGGGAACGGTGCTCGGCCCCTTCGAGACGTGGCTTGCGCACCGGAGCCTCGGCACGGCAGGCCTGCGATTCGGGCGTCAGTGCGACAACGCGCTGGCGCTTGCCGAGATGTTGGTAGATCACAAAGCAGTCCGGTCCGTTCGTTACCCCGGCCTTCGCGGTGACCCGTCCTATGCAACGGCATCCGGTCAGATGAATCGATTCGGTGGACTGGTGAGCGTCGAGTTGGATTCGGCTCAGGCATTCCACTCGTTCGTCGAAGCGAGCGCTCTCGTCACGGCTGCTACCAGCTTCGGCGGGATCCACACGACGGCGGATCGCCGTGCGCGCTGGGGCGATCCGGTCAGTGCGGGGTTTGTCCGAATCGCTTGTGGCATCGAGGACACCGCCGATCTCCTGGCCGACATCGAGCGCGCACTCGACGCGTAAACGGGCCGGGTCGACGAAATCGGTCCGGCCCGATCGCGTGCCGCAGTCGATTCGGCGGTACGGTTTGACGCGTGAACAGCAGTCGTACCCGCGTGGCCGTGATCTTCGGTGGCCGGAGCAATGAGCATTCAGTGTCCTGTGTTTCCGCCGGAAGCGTCCTGAGCAACCTCGACCCCGATCGGTACGACGTCGTACCGATCGGCATCACTGTCGACGGTTCCTGGGTGCTCGGTTCGAGCGACCCCAGTTCCCTCGCGATCAGCGGGCGCGCGCTGCCGTCGGTCGACAAAGACGGAACGTCGGTGGTCCTCAGCGCGGACCCCACCCGCGAGGGCGAGGTCATCTCCTTCGACGGCTCCGACGCCGGTGCTGTGCTCGCGTCGGTCGACGTCGTGTTCCCCGTTCTTCATGGGGCTTACGGCGAAGACGGCACGATTCAGGGTCTGCTCGAACTTGCCGGGGTTCCGTACGTCGGACCCGGAGTTCTGGCCAGCGCCGCCGGCATGGACAAAGAGTTCACGAAGAAGCTTCTTGCTGCTGAAGGACTTCCCGTTGGAGTGCAGGTCGTGCTTCGACCGGGAACCGCAACGCTGACCGAAGAGCAGAAGGCGGAATTGGGCCTTCCGGTTTTCGTCAAGCCCGCTCGTGGAGGCTCGTCCATCGGCATCACTCGGGTGAGCAATTGGGACGGTCTGGACGGGGCGATCGCTCATGCACGCCTGCATGATCCCAAGGTGATCGTCGAAGGCGCGATCATCGGCCGCGAGGTGGAATGCGGCGTCCTCGAATTCCCGAACGGCGACGTCAAGGCGAGTGTGGTCGCCGAGATCCGGATGCCGGATTCCGACGCCGATTCGGACGCGTTCTACGACTTCGACACCAAGTACCTCGACGACGTCTGTGAATTCGACATCCCCGCGAAACTCGACGAGTCGGTGAGCGACCAGATCAGGGAGCTTGCTGTCCGCGCGTTCAAGGCACTCGATTGCCAGGGACTCTCGCGGGTCGATTTCTTCGTCACGGCTGACGGCCCGGTGATCAACGAGATCAACACGATGCCCGGGTTCACTTCCATCTCGATGTACCCGAAGATGTGGAACGCCACCGGAATCGATTACCGCACTTTGATTTCGACTCTGGTCGACACCGCCGTCGCTCGCGGCACCGGCCTTCGCTGATCAGGGAACCGCGACCGGCGCCGGGTCGAGAGGCTTCTGTTCGAGGGTCGCCGTGATGGTGTCGGAGATTTCCTGAATCGGCGTCGGACCGGTCCCGTCGGGGATCGTGATACCGATGTATTCACCGCGGTCTACGGCAAACCAAGTGCTCGCCGCCAAACCGATGTCGGTTCCCGAGACCTGGAACCACTGGACACCGTTCACGACCTGTAGTGCTGCAGCCTGGTCGAACTCGGACGGACGGTCGAGTCCGCAGCGCAAGACGATCGGCTCTCCTTCGCTGCGCTGCCACGCTGCCGCACCGGCCGGAGCAGGTTCCACCAATTCGGCTTTCGTGAAGTCGTCGATCTTGTCGGGGAGCGCGCCGAGAAGGGAAACGCAGGCCGGCGACTCCGCTGCCGGTGCCGGTACGGGTCCCAATGCAACCGGCGAGAGTTCAGGGTTGTTTCCCGCGACGACGGCCGCGATCACTACTCCGACGATCAGGGCTACCGGGAGTGCGATGGCGGTGGCGATCAGCGCCGGACTGCGGCGCTCTGACGGATCGTCGTCGCCGTCGGGGTCGATGTCGGCGTTGTCTGCGGTGGAGGTGTTTTCTGCCATGCTCAGTTCTTCGCTCGGGTCCTGGTCCAGTCGATCAGCGGTCTTGTCACTTCTGAGAGCATGTCGGTGAATCGGTAGGATTGCCGACACACGCGTGAGCTTGCAGAAGCATTCACGACCACAGCTAGAAGGTACCGCAGGCCGCTTACGAGCGAATTGCGTCGGCATTGGAGAGACTCATCGCATCGTCGGAGTTCACTGCATCATCGGAGTTCGCTGCATCATCGGAGTTCGGGTCGGAGCCCACTGTCGAGCAGGTGGGGGAGTTCGACGTGATCGCGCGATCACTTCTCGGCCGAATCCAACCGGTCACCACTGAATTGGGGCCGGGTGACGATGCCGCCATCGTGACTTCCGGAGACGGCCGTGTGGTTGTCTCGTCCGACATGTTGGTCGAAGGTCGACATTTCCGAATGGATTGGTCTTCACCACGCGACATCGGCCGGAAGGCAGTGGCACAGAACGCTGCTGATGTGGTCTCGATGGGAGCGCGGCCGACGGCCTTCACGGTGTCTCTGGGGTGCCCGCCTTCGACACCCGTCGACGTGGTCGACGCAATCTCCGCGGGAATCTGGGACGCGGCAACCGATCTGGGTGCCGGTGTGGTCGGCGGTGACCTGGTCCAGTCACCGGTGATCGTGGTGTCGGTGACCGTGCTCGGCGATCTCGGTGGCCGTGCGGCAGTTCTGCGTTCGGGAGCAAAGATCGGTGACAAGATCGCGGTCGCCGGGTTGTTCGGTTGCTCGGCAGCAGGGTTGGCACTACTGCTCGACGAAGCCGTACTGCTCGACAAGCCCGCAAACTTTCCAGATTTGCTTGCCTCCCATCGCGTTCCGAATCCTCCGTATCAATCGGCATGGGACGCCGCAGAATCAGCACATTCCATGACGGACGTGTCCGACGGATTGATCGCGGATCTTCGACATCTCGCAGAGGCCTCGCACGCGCGGTTCGACATCTTCTCGGCTGCGGTTCCGACCTCACCCGATGTCGCATCGGCGGCCGAGGCGCTCGACGTCGATCCGCTGGACTGGATCCTCTCCGGTGGTGAAGATCACGGATTCGCAGCAACTTTCGGGCCTGAGGTCGAGATTCCGTCGGGTTGGATCGTGATCGGTGAGGTTGCCGCCGGTTCGGGCGTGAGCGTCGACGGTTCGCTTCGCGAGAGCGGCGGGGGCTGGCACAGCTTTTCGACCACCGGCACCACCGCGGTATAGGTTGCTTTCATGGCTGTATATGCACTTGGAGACAGAGTTCCGGACATTCATCCGGACGCATACGTCCACCCGGACGCGGTGGTGATCGGCGCCGTGACTCTCGCAGCGGGTACCTCGATCTGGCCGCAAGCGGTATTGCGTGGTGACTACGGAACCATTTCGGTGGGAATCGGATCGAACATCCAGGACGGAACCGTCATCCATTGCACCGCCATCGATGCGACTGTCATCGGTTCCGGTTGCGTCGTGGGCCACAACGCGCACATCGAGGGATCGACCATCGAGGACCATTGCCTGATCGCGTCGGGGTCAGTTGTTCTCAACGGAACGGTGATCGGGACGGGGTCGATCGTCGCCGCTGGTGCGGTGGTGGCCAACAAGATGCAGGTTCCGCCGCGCAGCATGGCACTCGGTGTCCCCGCCAAGGTCCGTGCGGGATACGAGGTTCCGCTCGGTCACCTCGACGGCAACGTCAAGATGTACGCAGCCAATGCGGCGTACTACCGCGACGCGTTGCGCAGGCTCGACTGATGGCGCCGCTTGCAGAGATCGTCGACCCAGGGTGGGCGCGAGCACTCGAACCGGTGTCGGAGCAGATCACCGCGATGGGTAAGTTCTTGCGCGAAGAGATCGCTGCGGGACGGGAGTACCTACCGGCGGGGGAGAACGTTTTGCGTGCGTTCACGAACCCTTTCGAGGACGTTCGAGTGCTCATCGTCGGTCAGGACCCTTATCCGACGCCCGGTCACGCTGTCGGGTTGAGCTTTTCGGTTGCACCGGACGTGCGGCCGGTTCCGCGAAGTCTCGGCAACATCTACAAGGAGTATCACCAGGATCTCGGGTTGCCGATACCGCCGAACGGCGATCTGACGCCGTGGTCGAAACAAGGTGTGCTGCTTCTCAATCGCGTTCTCACCGTGCAGCCGGGTCAAGCCGCTTCTCATCGTAAGAAGGGCTGGGAGCCGGTGACCGAGCAGGCTATCCGCGCTCTGGTCGCGCGGTCGTCGCCGATGGTGGCGATCTTGTGGGGTCGTGACGCGGCCACTCTCGCGCCGATGCTCGGCGACACACCGATCATCGAATCCGCGCACCCGTCACCGCTTTCGGCCTCGCGTGGCTTCTTCGGTTCGCGCCCCTTCAGTCGTGCGAACGAACTCTTGACCGGACTCGGAGCCGATCCGGTCGACTGGAATCTGGGCTGATCGAACGGTGTCTGCACGAACCGGCCTGCCGAACGTCGAGTCGCGACGTTCGGCACGGCAGTTCGACTAGGCCTGCTTTGCGGAAGTGAAATCGGGGCGACGCTTGTCGACGAATGCGTCGACACCCTCGCGCCCGATCGGGCTGTTCGCCGCGAGGGCGATGGACGCGGCTTCGGCGTCGAGTTGCTCGGCGAGCGAGTTCGTCCGCGACGAACGCAGCAGTGCTTTGATTCCCGAGTACGACGTACTCGGTCCGTTGGCCAGAGCGCGGGCGAGGCGAGCTGCCTCTTCTTGGACCTCGTCGTCACCGACGAGTCGGGTGAGGATCCCCAGGCGGACGGCTTCGTCGCCACCGATCACCGAATCGTTGAGAAGAATCTCGCGAGCGCGTGCCACGCCGACGATGCGTGGAAGCGTCCACGACATTCCGCCGTCCGGGGTGAAACCGATGGAGGGGTACGCGGGGCGAAGCTTGGTGCCGGTGCCGCCGATTGCGACGTCGGCGAGGCAGACCAGGCTCATTCCGGCGCCGGCAGCCCATCCGTGGACCCCGGCCACCACTGGAGCGGTCGCAGCGTCGAGCGCGCGAACGAACACGTGGAAGACGCGGGCAACCTCGGCCACGTACTCGCCGCGGTCAGGGGCTGCGGCGAACGCACGGACGTTGCCGCCGGCACAGAAGTTTGCGCCTTCGCCGACCAGAAGGATGCTCCCGATGTCGTTTCCGACTGTCTCGAGCGCCTGCGCGCCCTGAACCAGTCCTTCGTCGTCGAGGGAGGTGCCGTTGGCGGCGGTGGAAATGGTGATGCGGAGTACGCCCTCGTCGAGGGTCACTTTGCTCAGGTCATCGATGGAAGTCACTCAACGCACATTACGGGTGTCCGACAGCCATGCGAAACACGGGGACACATAGATACAGCCACATAGATACAGCTCTGCCCCCGTTACCGAAGTGACGGGGGCAGAGCCTGCAATAGTTTGTGCTCGGGCAATCAGCCCCGAGCGACCTTGCCTGCCTTCAGGCAGGAGGTGCACACGTTGACCTTACGGGTGTTACCCGGGGCAACCTCGGTACGAACAGACTGAATGTTCGGGTTCCAGCGACGATTGGTACGCCGGTGCGAGTGCGAGACCGACTTACCGAAGCCGGGCCCCTTGGCGCATACGTCGCAGACGGCAGCCATAGTCGCGAACTCCTTGTTAGAAATGAATATTGAAGTGGTTACCCTACACGGTAGGGCAGCCAGAATTACAATCCGAATATACTCGACTTCGAACCGATCCTTGACCGCTCACTGTGCAGCCGAACGTGAAAACAGTCAATCAGCAACAAACAAAGTGCAGCATTATTTCGTGTAGCCCGTTCGAGGCAACCGTGTAAGAGTAACCGCTTCCGGCCCGAATGGCCAAACCGCCCGGTAATGACGGTTGCGCAGAAGCGTCGGACTACCCTCGACTGCACCGATCACCGATCTCTTTTTCATCGTCAGTCTTTCCATCGTCGAGGGGAACCGTCAGTGGGGGAAGTGCAACGCGTCGCCGAAGAAGCGGAATCCGTCGCGGACGGACATCTGCTGCGGCGCTGGGCCCGCCGGGCGGTCGACAGCCTCCAGAAACGTCGCGGTGAGATCAACAACCTCAACGTCTTTCCCATCCCTGATTCGGATACCGGCACCAATCTGCTGTTCACGATGCGGGCTGCACTCGATTCCGCTGAGACGATCGAGGACGACGTCCGCAGTGCGGGCCGCGTCGCCAACGCTCTGGCTCGGGGCGCCGTGTCCGGTGCTCGCGGTAATTCCGGAGTGATCCTCTCCCAGGTGATCCGGGGCATCGCCGAGAGCGTTCAAGGTGAGCACATCGACGGCCGTAGCTTCGCGAACTCGCTGACCACGGCGACGACGCTGGCCTCTCGGGCTGTCTCCGATCTGGTGGAAGGCACCATCGTCACGGTATTGCGTGCATCGGGAGAAGCAGCGCAGGAGTGCGTCGACACCAGGACACCGAGCGGCGAGGATCTTGCATCCGTGGTTGCCGCCGCTGCCGACGCCGCTGCGGTCGCACTGAACAAGACGCCGGAGCAACTGGACGTTCTCGCGTCCGCCGGGGTGGTCGATGCCGGGGGATTCGGTCTGGTTCTGATCCTCGACGCCTTTGTCGAGGTGCTGACCGGGAAGCCGCAGGTTCGCGAAGATCTGGGGACGCCGGACCCGAGGTCGAGCGCAGTTGTCGACGTCAGCGCATTCGATCACGATTGGGCTCACAAGAGCCCGATCGAATGTGGTGATCACTCGGAACAGGATTTCGAGGTCATGTACCTCGTCGACGACTCCGACGACGATCGCATGACGGCGCTGCGCACGCGGCTGTCCGTCCTCGGAGATTCGACGGTCATCGTCAGCGACGGTTTCGGCGGCTGGTCGGTGCACGTGCATTGCTGCGATGCCGGTGCAGCCGTGGAAGCCGGCCTCGAGGCCGGGAAGGTTCACGGTATTCGCATCAGCAGTTTTCTCGTCGACGAACGCGACCAGTTGGTGGCACGGGCGGAGAGGCGATTCCCCGGGGCCGGCGCGCGCGGCGTACTGGCCGTCGTTGCCGGTGACAGCGCGGCGGCGTTGTTCGAGAGTGAGGGTGCGACGGTTCTTCGGTGCGACGATGCGCCGGTGACACGCGCACAACTGCTCGGCCGCATTCGTCAAATGGAACGCAGCGAAGTTCTGGTGCTTCCGAACGGAGCTTTGACCGCTCAGGAACTCGTCGCAGTCAGTGCCGCTGCACGCGATCCGCTTCACCAGGTTCTGCTGCTGTCGACGTCGTCGATGGTCCAGGGCCTGGCAGCACTTGCCGTTCACGACCCTCAGCGCAACGTCGCCGACGACGGCTTCACGATGTCCGAGGCGGCGGCCGCCACGCGATGGGGATCGTTGCGGATCGCGGTCGAGCGTTCGCTGACCTACGTCGGGACATGTGATCCGGGTGACGCGATCGGTCTGATGGGGCACGAGGTGGTGCTCATCGGTCCCGACGTCGCGGAGTCGAGTGCGCGACTGGTCGACCTCGCGCTCGGATCCGGTGGCGAACTCGTGACCCTACTCATGGGCGCAGACGCGCCGGACGACCTGGCCGGGCAGCTCGAGGCGCACGTCGTCGCGCACCACCCGGGCGTCGACGTGCTCGTCTATCAGGGTGATCAGCCGGGTGACCTGTTCCAGTTGGGCGTGGAGTGATCGAACCGGGTCTGTCGGTGACTGCTGATATACGAACACATGTGCTTACCGCGACACTGTGCTGGAGGAACTGATGGCGACGCTCGCCGACCCACTCGATCGGCTGCTGGGAAAGAAGACCGCGGACGCGCTCGACGAGGCATTCGAGATCCGCACCGTCGAGGACCTGCTGCGTCACTACCCACACCGGTACGCGTCGGCAGGCAAGGAGCTTGCCGAGAAGGAGCCGCCCGAGGGTGAGCACATCACCATCATCGCGCGGGTGGCGTCGGCGGCCGTCGTGAAGATGAAGAACCGTCCGGGGCAGATGTTGCGAGTATCGCTGGCGACTGATTCGCAGACCGTGGACGTCACGTTCTTCAACCCGCAGAAGGTGCGGCACGTCATCAAGCCCGGCGTTCGGGCGATGTTCTCCGGGACGGTGAAGTACTTCCGCGGCAAGTGGTCTCTCACTCATCCGAGCTACCTGATTCTCCCGGAACCTCGTGTCGGCGAAGAGGATTCGGTAGTTCCGCTTGCATCCATCAAGGGAGCCGGTGACCTTGCGGGCCTGGCTCGCGCAAATCAGGATCCCGGCGCCGAACTCGATCTGTCCGTCTTCGACCGCGCGTTGATCCCGCTGTACCCGGCGACCCGCGAGGTCGAGAGCTGGACCATCATGCGGTGCGTGCGGCAAGTGCTCGACCAACTCGATCCGATCGAGGAGCCGTTGCCCGCCGAGACTCGGGCCGAGCACGGATTCATCGGTTTGGACGAGGCGCTGCGCACCGTTCACCTGCCAGATACCAAGGAAGACATCGAACGAGCACAGGATCGTCTGCGTTTCGACGAGGCGCTGTCTCTGCAGTTGGTCCTCGCGATGCGTCGTCACGACAATTCCGAGCGTGTGGCTCCGGCCTGCGCTCCGGTCGCCGGCGGGATCGCGGACCAGTTCGAGGAGATGCTCCCGTTCACTCTGACGGAGGGACAGCAAGCAGTCGCGGAGGAGATCTCCACCGACCTTGCCCGCCCACACCCGATGAGCCGCCTTCTTCAGGGCGAGGTCGGGTCAGGCAAGACGATCGTGGCTCTGCGCGCGATGCTGCAGGTCGTCGATGCGGGTTATCAGTGCGCATTGCTCGCACCCACCGAGGTCCTGGCAAATCAGCACGCGCGATCACTGCGCAAGATGATGGGCTCGCTGGCTGCAGGTGGTGAACTCGGTTCTGCCGAACATTCCACCCGTATCGCCCTTCTTACCGGCTCGCTGCCAGTCGCTGCGAAGCGCGCAGCGCTGCTCGAAGCCGTGACCGGCGACGCCGGGATCGTCATCGGTACCCATGCGCTCATTCAGGACAACGTCGAGTTCTTCAACCTCGGCATGGTTGTCGTCGACGAGCAACACCGCTTCGGCGTCGAGCAACGTGATCAGTTGCGATCACGTGGCCGTGAAGGACTGAGTCCGCATCTGCTGGTGATGACGGCAACGCCGATTCCGCGAACCATCGCCATGACGGTGCTCGGCGACCTCGAGGTCTCGACCCTGCGAGAGCTTCCACGTGGGCGAACCCCGATCAAGAGCAGTGTCGTGCCCGCGAAGCAGAAGCCGCAGTGGGTCGATCGCGCATGGGAACGAATCCGTGAGGACGTAGCCGACGGCCGTCAGGCGTATGTCGTGTGCTCGCGGATCGGTGACGGCGAGCAGGGTGCAGGCGAAGACCAGTTCACCGAGGAGAAGCAGCCCGAGACCAAGTCGGCGGTCGACGTCTTCGAAGAGTTGTCGAGTGGTCCGCTGGCCGATCTGCGAGTCGGGTTGCTGCACGGTCGACTGCCTTCCGACGAAAAGGACGTGGTGATGAGCGCGTTCAACGTCGGTGACATCGACGTCCTCGTCTGTACGACCGTTGTCGAAGTCGGTGTCGACGTTCCGAACGCGACGGTGATGGTGATCGTCGACGCCGAGCGGTTCGGCGTCAGTCAGCTCCATCAGTTGCGTGGCCGCGTCGGTCGAGGGAAACACCAGGGCCTGTGCATCCTCGTCACCGGAAGCAATCCCGGGGGGCCGGCGTACGAGCGGCTCTCGGCGGTGGCAGCGACCAACGACGGGTTCGAACTGGCTCAACTCGACCTCGCGACCAGACGTGAAGGAGACATCCTCGGTGCGGCGCAGTCGGGCACAACCTCGAATCTGCGGCTGCTTTCCCTCATGGCCCATGGAGACATCCTCGAGTCCGCCAGGGAGTTCGCTCAGGGAATCGTCGACTCCGATCCGTCGCTCGACGGTCATCCCGCCCTCGCTTCCATGGTGACCGCCGCCCTGGACTCCGACCGGATCGAGTACCTCGAGAAGTCGTGAAGGGTATGACGACAAGCTGAAATCGAATAGCACGAGGACCGCCGGGTTGGTTTCTCGATTCAGTCCGAAATATGAGACTCCGCATGTAGACGCAAGATGAAATCGGGGTAGTTTTCTCGAATGTTCTCCAAAGTGCTCGTCGCGAACCGCGGCGAAATTGCGATCCGTGCCTTCCGCGCCGCCTACGAACTAGGTGCCGGAACCGTCGCGGTGTTCCCGTACGAGGATCGGAATTCGATCCACCGTCTCAAGGCAGACGAGAGCTACCAGATCGGGGAGAAGGGTCACCCCGTTCGCGCGTATCTCTCGGTCGAGGAAATCGTCGCCGCCGCCAAGAGCGCCGGAGCCGACGCCATCTACCCCGGTTACGGTTTCCTCTCCGAGAACCCGGACTTGTCGGCGGCGTGTGCCGAGGCAGGCATCAAGTTCGTCGGCCCGTCCGCCGAGATCCTCGAGTTGACCGGAAACAAGGCTCGGGCCATCGCAGCGGCAAAGGCCGCCGGTCTCCCGGTGCTCGCGTCTTCGGAGCCGTCAGCGGACATCGACGAGTTGCTCGCAGCCGCCGAGGACATGACCTTCCCGCTCTTCGTCAAGGCTGTCGCAGGCGGCGGTGGGCGCGGAATGCGCCGCGTTGCGGAGCGCTCACAACTCAAGGAATCGATCGAAGCCGCAGCGCGCGAAGCGGAATCGGCCTTCGGCGATTCGACGGTCTTCCTCGAGCAGGCCGTCATCGACCCCCGGCACATCGAAGTGCAGATCCTCGCCGACGAGCAGGGCAACGTCATCCACCTCTTCGAGCGTGACTGCTCGCTGCAACGTCGCCACCAGAAGGTGATCGAGCTCGCTCCGGCGCCCAATCTCTCCGAAGAGTTGCGCGCCAAGATCTGTGCCGACGCCGTCGCCTTCGCGAAGGAGATCGGATACACGTGCGCGGGCACCGTCGAGTTCCTTCTCGACAAGCGCGGCAACCACGTCTTCATCGAGATGAACCCGCGAATTCAGGTCGAGCACACCGTCACCGAAGAAGTGACGGACGTGGACCTGGTCCAGTCGCAGCTCAAGATCGCGTCCGGTTCGACGCTTGCAGAACTTGGTCTGTCACAGGAGACGATCAAGCTTCGCGGCGCGGCGCTGCAGTGCCGCATCACGACCGAGGATCCGGCAAACGGATTCCGCCCGGACACCGGCCGTATCACCGCGTACCGCACCCCGGGCGGAGCCGGTATCCGCTTGGACGGTGGCGCCACACTCGGCGCCGAGGTCGGAGCGTACTTCGATTCCATGCTGGTCAAACTCACTTGTCGCGGTCGCGACCTAGAAGCCGCTGTGGCGCGAGCTCGCCGCGCGGTCACCGAGTTCCGCATTCGTGGTGTCTCGACCAACATTCCGTTCCTGCAGGCGGTTCTCGACGACCCGGACTTCCGGGCCGGACGTGTGACGACCTCCTTCATCGAGGAACGTCCTCAGTTGCTGACTCTGCGTTCTTCGGCAGACCGCGGCACGAAGATCCTGACCTACCTCGCGGATGTGACTGTCAACAAGCCGCACGGGGAGCGTCCCTCGGCGGTGTACCCGCAGGACAAGCTGCCCAAGATCGATCTTTCGACGCCTCCTCCTGCCGGTAGCCGTCAGCGCCTGCTCGAACTCGGACCCGAAGGTTTCGCGAAGGCACTGCGTGAGCAGAAGGCCGTCGGCGTCACCGACACCACCTTCCGTGACGCGCACCAGTCGTTGTTGGCCACGCGAGTTCGAACCAGCGGACTGCTCGGAGTTGCCGGGCACGTTGCGCGGTTGACGCCGGAACTGCTCTCGATCGAAGCCTGGGGCGGCGCGACCTACGATGTGGGACTTCGCTTCCTGCACGAGGATCCGTGGTACCGGCTTGCCGCACTGCGCGAGGCGATTCCCAACATCTGCCTCCAGATGCTTCTTCGCGGTCGAAACACGGTGGGCTACACGCCGTATCCCGAAAAGGTCACGCGCGCATTCGTTCAGGAAGCCACCGACACCGGCATCGACATCTTCCGAATCTTCGACGCGCTCAACAACGTCGACCAGATGCGCCCTGCCATCGACGCGGTGCGTGAGACCGGAACGGCCCTCGCCGAGGTGGCGTTGAGCTACACCGGCGATCTGTCGGATCCGAACGAAACGCTGTACACGCTCGACTACTACCTGAAGTTGGCAGAAGAGATCGTCGATGCGGGCGCTCACGTGCTCGCGATCAAGGACATGGCGGGCCTGCTGCGCGCTCCGGCGGCCACCAAGCTCGTGACGGCGCTACGCAGCAACTTCGATCTTCCGGTTCACGTCCACACGCATGACACCCCCGGTGGACAGTTGGCCACGTATTTCGCCGCGTGGCAGGCGGGCGCCGACGCAGTCGACGGTGCTTCGGCGGCACTGGCCGGAACCACCAGTCAGCCTGCGCTCTCGGCCATCGTTGCCGCCGCTGCGCACTCCGAGTTCGACACCGGGCTGAACCTGCAGAACGTGTGCGACCTCGAACCGTACTGGGAGGCGCTGCGAAAGGTGTACGCGCCGTTCGAATCCGGACTGCCGGCGCCGACGGGACGTGTGTACACGCACGAGATTCCGGGCGGCCAGCTCTCCAATCTCCGGACCCAGGCCGTTGCTCTCGGTCTCGGCGACCGGTTCGAAGAGGTCGAAGCCAAGTACGCCGACGCGGACCGCATGCTCGGGCATCTCGTGAAGGTGACGCCGTCGTCGAAGGTCGTCGGCGACCTCGCCCTCCACCTTGTCGGCGCCGGCGTGCCTTCGGAGGAGTTTGCCGCAGATCCGGCGAAGTTCGACATTCCCGACTCCGTGGTGGGCTTCCTGCGCGGTGAACTCGGTACGCCTCCCGGTGGTTGGCCGGAACCGTTCCGCAGCAAGGCACTCGAAGGACGTGGCCAGGCCAAGCCCGAAGCGACGTTGTCCGCTGAGGACGAGGTGCTGCTCGAGGGCTCGTCGAAGGACCGTCAGGCGACGCTGAATCGTCTGCTGTTCCCCGGCCCGACAAAGGAATTCCTCGAACACCGCGAGAAGTACGGTGACACGTCGCGGCTTTCGGCGAACCAGTTCTTCTACGGTTTGCGGCGCGGCGACGAACACCGCGTCGAGTTGGCTCCCGGCGTTGAGCTGATCATCGGTCTCGAAGCGATCTCCGAGCCCGACGAGCGCGGCTACCGCACTGTCATGTGCATCCTGAACGGTCAATTGCGCCCGGTCTCGATCCGCGATCGCTCCATTGCCAGTGACGTACCGGTGGCGGAGAAGGCCGACAAGAACAACCCGGGCCACGTGGCTGCACCGTTCGCGGGCGTCGTGACGCTCGCGGTGAAGGAAGGCCAGAAGATCGAGGCCGGCGACACCGTGGCCACGATCGAAGCAATGAAGATGGAAGCGGCGATCACCTCGCCGCGCGCCGGCGTCGTCTCTCGGATCGCGATCAGCGCCGTCCAACAGGTCGAGGGCGGAGACCTGCTGGTAGTCGTCTCGACGGGGGAGAGCGCCGCAGAGTGACACGCATCATCTCGGGACTCGCGGGCGGTCGACGCCTGCGAGTCCCGCCGAGCGGCACCCGTCCGACGTCGGATCGGGTTCGTGAGGCGCTGTTCAGTGCTCTCGAAGCGCGCATCGATCTCGAAGGGTGCGCGGTTCTCGACCTCTTTGCGGGTTCGGGTGCTCTCGGCCTCGAGGCGCTCTCGCGGGGAGCCGAGCACGTTGTTCTCGTGGAATCGGATGCCAAGGCTGCTGCCGTCATCAAGGCGAACATCGGCACTGTCGCGTTGCCTGGGGCGACGGTTCGCGCCGCTCCGGTTGCGGCCGTGGTCTCGGGTCCGAGCGCGCGTGAATACGACATCGTGATCGCGGACCCACCGTATGCGGTGACCGACGAGGCCGTCGTGTCCATGCTCACCGATCTGCAGGCCAACAAATGGGTGGGGGAGGGCACGATCGTGGTACTCGAACGATCGTCGCGCTCGCCGGAGACCGTGTGGCCTCAGGGCTACGAGCCGATCAAGGTCAAGAACTACGGTGAAGCCCGCATCGAGCTGGCCACCTGCTACGGTCTGGACTCATGACTGGCGCCGTCTGCCCCGGATCCTTCGACCCTGTGACCAACGGTCACCTCGACGTAATCGGAAGAGTTGCTGCGCAATTCGACGAGGTCGTGGTCACCGTGCTGATCAACAAGAGCAAGCGTGGCATGTTCACGATCGACGAGCGGATCGAGATGCTCGAAGACGCGACGAGTCACCTGCCCAACGTTCGCGTCACGTCGTGGCACGGATTGTTGGTCGACTACGCGAAACAAGAAGGCCTCAGCGCGATCGTCAAGGGTCTGCGCGGCGCGAACGACTTCGATTACGAGCTGCAGATGGCTCAGATGAATCAGAAGCTCACGGGCGTCGACACACTGTTCGTCGCCACGAATCCGACGTACAGCTACCTGTCGAGTTCTCTGGTGAAGGAAGTCGCGACTTTCGGCGGCGACGTCTCCGACATGTTGCCGGCCAAAGTGCATTCTCGGCTACTCGCACGTATCGCCGAGCGAGCAGCCGAAAACAGCTGATCCCCGACACACCGACCACGACGACACCCCGTTGGCCGTTCTTCCGGCAAACTTGGACAGGAACGGGCACAGGTCCGAGTGGACCGGTGACGATGTGGGCCGATTTCGGCCGGTAGAGATTGGGGTTGCTTGTGTACCGCGTATTCGAGGCACTGGACGAACTGGTCGCAATTGTCGAAGAGGCGCGCGGTGTTCCCATGACCGCAGGGTGTGTTGTGCCTCGCGGTGACGTACTCGAGCTACTCGACGACGTCCGGGACGCAATTCCGAGCGAGCTGGACGACGCTCAGGACGTCCTCGATCATCGCGACAAATTGGTCGGTGACGCGCGAGCAAACGCCGAGAAGACGGTCAGCAGCGCCAATGCCGAGGCAACCTCGACTGTGGAGAACGCACGCGACGACGCCGACCGGATTCTGTCCGATGCCAAGGCTCAGGCCGATCGCATGGTTGCCGAAGCGCGTGCGCACGCCGATCAGTTGGTCGAGGACGCCGAAGCAGAAGCGGAACGGACCGTCACCGACGGCCGTCGTGAGTACGAGGCCGTCACCGGACGGGCGCGTGCCGAGGCCGATCGGATGATCGAGTCCGGCCAGGCCTCGTACGAACATTCGGTGGCGGAGGGAACGGCGGAGCAGGCTCGTCTGGTGTCGCAGACCGAGGTTGTCCAGTCAGCTCACGCGGAATCCGCGCGAGTGATCGACGCCGCTCATGCCGAGTCCGACAGGATGCGTTCGGAGTGTGACCTGTACGTGGACACCAAGTTGGCCGAGTTCGAAGAGTTCCTCACCGGAACGGTTCGATCGGTCGGGCGTGGTCGTCAACAGCTTCGAACGGGTTCGGGGGTTCCCGACTACCAGGACGACGATCGTCGTTCCGAGCGGCGCCGATAGAGCAGACAAGTCAGTCGAGGGTGGGTCGTCCGATATGGGGCGGCCCACTTTTTCGTGGATCGAATTGGGATTTGCCTTGTAGCTGCCGTATTGTGGAGTGGTTGCCCATACCAGTTTCAACAGTTAGGTGAGTTCTCTTTGTCAACGCATCGTCGTAGTTCGTCGCATCAGTCAAGTGATGCGGGATTTTTGCTGGACACGGTCAAGCTCGGTCGTCGTCCAGGGTCGATGCGTACCGTCGAGAGAACAATTCAGTCCCCGAACCGTATCGGTCTCGATCTGATCGCGATCGAAGCGGGCGCGGACATAGATCTCGATCTTCGTCTCGAAGCAGTGTCCGAAGGCGTTCTCGTCACCGGAAACGTGCACGCACCCACCAAGGGTGAATGCTCGCGGTGCCTTGAACCTTTCACCGACACCGTGGACATCTATCTCACGGAGTTGTTCGCTTACCCGGACAGCACCACCGAGGAGACGACGGAAGAGGGAGAGGTCTACGCGGTCGAAGACGACGAAATCGACCTCGAACCGGTCATCGTCGATGCAGTCGGGCTGGCGCTTCCGCTCCAGCCTCTGTGCAGTGACGATTGCCTGGGATTGTGCTCAGAATGTGGCATTCGCCTGGCGATTGCGGAATCTGGGCATGGGCATGACATACTTGATCCTCGCTGGGCTGGTCTCGCGGCCAAATTTGGCGTGGAATCAAACACCAGCGAAAATCTTGTGATCACCGAAGCCGAGGAGAAGTAGAAGTGGCTGTCCCCAAGCGCAAAATGTCGCGATCCAACACGCGGTCGCGTCGTAGCCAGTGGAAGACCACTGTGCCCACCCTCGTTACCTGCCCCAACCGTGGCTGTGGCGAGCAGACCCTTCCCCACATCGCATGCCCGTCATGCGGTACTTACAAGGGCCGCCAGGTAACCGCTGCTGTCTAGTTCTCCCCGGAGAAAGACTATGACGAGCGAAAATACAGTTTCAGCCGCCGGCGGCGAGGGCAATCACGACAAGCTCCTCGCCGCTGTCGGCGTAGATATAGAGCCCGGTCTTCTGACCCTGGCTCTCACGCACCGCTCGTACGCGTACGAGAACGGCGGACTGCCCACGAACGAGCGCCTCGAGTTCCTCGGGGATTCCGTTCTCGGCGTCACGGTGACCGAAAATCTCTACCTGTCCCACCCGGACAAATCCGAAGGTGATCTGGCGAAGATCCGTGCCAGCGTGGTCAACATGCATGCACTCGCCGAGGTTGCCAGGACTCTGGGTGAAGGTGGACTCGGAGCACACCTGCTGCTGGGTAAGGGCGAGGAAATGACGGGCGGCCGTGACAAGCCGTCCATTCTCGCCGACGGTATGGAGTCGATTCTCGGCGCCATCCACCTGCAGCACGGCATCGAGACTGCGCGACGCGTCGTCCTCGATCTGTTCGACGATCTACTCACTCGCGCACCGCTTCTGGGCGCGGGTCTGGATTGGAAGACGAGTCTGCAGGAACTGACCGCAGAACACGGTGCCGGAGTTCCCGTTTACGAGATCACCGCCACAGGACCCGATCACGACAAGGAATTCACGGCCACCGTTCTCATCAGTGGCAAACCCTTGGGTGTCGGTGTCGGTCGTTCCAAGAAGGAAGCCGAGCAGAAGGCAGCAAGTTCGGCATGGAAGACGATGTCGGAGAATGCCGCTGCTACCGCAGTCGCTGCTGACGACACGCCTGATCTTGCCGGCTGAGTTCACTCTTGCCTGAGCTTCCCGAAGTCGAAGTCGTTCGCCGCGGCCTACAGTCTCATGCTGTAGGTGCGGCGATCGAGGCCGTCGAGGTACTCCATCCCCGCGCGATCAGGCGCCACATTCTCGGGTCCGAGGACTTGATCGGCCAACTCACCGGGCAGACCATCGCTTCGGCAGAGCGTCGCGGCAAGTACCTGTGGCTGGTTCTCGAGCCTGCCGGTGTCGGACTGGTGGTTCATCTCGGGATGAGCGGACAGATGCTGGTCCAACCCCCGACAGTCGACTGGGAAAAGCACCTACGCATTCGGTTGGCCCTCGATTCCGGGGCCGATCTTCGATTCGTCGATCAGCGGACCTTCGGTGGCTGGTCGATTTCACCCCTCGTCGAGGTCGACGGAACGATGCTGCCCGAGTCGGTGGCGCACATCGCCCGCGATCCCATGGATGCGGCGTTCGATCTCGAATCCGTCGTGAAAGTCCTGCGGGGCAAGCACACCGAGATCAAGCGCGCGATTCTTGACCAGACGGTGGTCTCCGGAATCGGAAACATCTACGCCGACGAATCATTGTGGCGCGCCAAGATTCACGGCAACCGAATCGCCGAAACGCTTACCAGGCCCAAACTTCGAGAACTGTTGACCGCGGCACACTCGGTGATGGGTGAAGCGCTCGATCAGGGCGGTACGTCCTTCGACGCGCTGTACGTGAACGTCAACGGGGAATCGGGCTACTTCGACCGGTCGCTGTCGGCGTACGGGCAGGAAAACCTCCCGTGCCCGCGATGCGGCGCGCCGATCAAGCGTGAGAAGTTCATGAATCGATCGTCGTTCAGTTGCCCGCGGTGCCAGCCGACCCCGAGGGCACGGCGAATCGCCTAGGTCTCCCGCCCCTTCGGTTCGGCGGAGTGGCAAGATTGCGTCATGGCTGAACAGACTCCCGACACCACTGCAACCGCCCCGGCTCACTCGGAGCTTTGGGTCGAACGAACCGGAACCCGCCTCTACACCGGCAAGAGTTCGCGCGGCGCAGAGGTTCTCATCGGCTCCGAATCGGTGCCAGGAGTCTTCACGCCCGGCGAACTCCTCAAAATTGCACTGGCCGCATGCACGGGGATGAGCTCCGACTTCCCGATCTCGCGCCGGCTCGGTGACAACTACGACGCGACGGTCCGAGTGTCCGGAGCCGCCGATCGTGAAAACGAGGTCTACCCGCAGCTCGACGAGGTCCTCGAGCTCGATCTCAGCGAGTTGGATGCCGAGGCACAGCAGCGCCTCATCACTCTCGTCGAGCGTTCCGTGGACAAGGTATGCACGGTCGGGCGCACGCTCAAGGCCGGAACCAAGGTCACTCTGTCGTTCGACACGGAAGCCTGATGTTCCGCGCCGGCAGCGTTGTCGCTGCGATCGCACTGGGTTCCGTTGTGGCGCTGAATGCTCCAGCGCAGGCCTCGGTCCCGGCCGACGGCTCGGCCGGTGGTTGCGGCACATGGACGTCGAGCGTCGTGACGACTGGTGCCGGAATGCTCGAGAACCTCGAATTCGACGGCAACGGATCGATGGTGTTGTCGCAGTCGGCTCTGATCGGGCCGGGTGCACTGCTGAAAGTGGCGCCGGACGGAACACGGACAACTTTGGTCGGTGACGTCACCGGACCCGGCGGTCTGGTCGCGCGTGAGGGATCCGTGTACTTCACCACGGGCAACTCGACTGTCTCGGGACTGTTCGGAATCGCCGACGGCAGCCTCCGCAAGGTCGACGTCGCAGACGGGTCGGTGACAACGATCGCCGACGGTCTGGTGATGCCGAACGGGCTTGTGCAGCTGGACGATAACCGTTTCCTCACTGCCCGCACACTCACCAGGCCGGGGCTCACGGTCGTCAACAGTGACGGAAGCAGTTCGATCGTTCGTGAAGACCTCGGCACCGTCGACGGCCTCGCACGCTCCGGTTCGACGATCTACGTGAGCACGACCTTCGACATGGTCACCGCCGTCCACATCCTCGACGCAAACGATCTGGGCGGGCCGGTGCGAACGATCACGCTCCCCGGGTTCGGTCCGGCAAACATGGCGGACGATCTGACCGTCGGACCGGACGGCGCGTTGTACGTCGCATTCAATGCCGGCGGCAAAGTTGTTCGCGTCGATCCGGATTCGGGATCTTCGTGTGAGATCGCCTCGGGTCTGCCGTTCACATCTGCGGTCAAGTTCGGCGCCGGACCGGGCTGGGATCCCAACGCGCTCTACACCACCGGATTCCTGGGTGACGTTCACCGTCTCGAACGTGTGGCGGGCTGAGCGTCATGGCTGAAGCAGCGCCTGTGCGGTTGACGGCGTGGGTTCACGGATACGTTCAAGGCGTCGGGTTCCGGTGGTGGACCAGGGCCCGCGCTCTCGAACTCGGATTGATCGGATATGCGTCCAATCAGCGTGACGGTCGAGTGCTCGTCGTGGCGGAAGGCCAACGCACGCAGCTCGAGCGATTGGTGGAGCTGCTGCGCTCCGGCACTACCCCGGGCACGGTGGATCTCGTGGTCGACAGCTGGGACACCGCCAGGGGCGACCTGACAGGGTTCGTCGAACGCTGACCGGTTTGGCGGTAAAGTTTCCCCCCATGCACCTCAAGAGTCTGACACTCAAGGGATTCAAATCCTTTGCGTCGGCAACGACTCTTCGGTTCGAGCCGGGAATTACCTGTGTGGTCGGCCCGAACGGCTCGGGTAAATCCAACGTCGTCGATGCGTTGACCTGGGTGATGGGCGAGCAAGGCGCCAAGGCCCTGCGCGGCGGCAAGATGGAAGATGTCATCTTTGCCGGCACCTCCGGCCGCGCGCCGCTGGGCCGCGCCGAGGTGACCTTGACCATCGACAACGCCGACGGGGCGCTCCCGATCGAGTACTCCGAGGTGTCGATCACGCGCCGGATGTTCCGCGACGGCGCGGGGGAGTACGAGATCAACGGCTCGTCCTGCCGTCTGATGGACGTCCAGGAACTGCTCAGCGACTCCGGCATCGGCCGCGAAATGCATGTCATCGTCGGGCAGGGACGGCTCGCCGCGATCCTCGAATCCCGTCCCGAAGATCGACGCGCCTTCATCGAAGAAGCCGCGGGAGTCCTCAAACATCGCCGCCGCAAGGAAAAAGCGGTGCGCAAACTCGATTCCATGCAGGCCAATCTCGCTCGCCTCAGTGACCTCACCGCGGAACTGCGTCGGCAACTCAAACCGCTGGGACGCCAAGCCGAGGTTGCTCGGCGAGCACAGACGGTCCAGGCTGACCTGCGTGATGCAAAGATGCGTCTGGCCGCTGACGATCTGGTGACCCGTCGAAACCAGTTGAACGACCAGGCGCAGGACGAGAAAGCGGCCCGTGAACAGCACAACCAGGTGGCGGCTGCGCTCGACGAGGCCAACCTCGAACTCGGGCGCCAGGAGCAAGCTCTCGCTCGTCTGACTCCGGGATCGGAAGCGGCTGCGCAGAGTTGGTTCCAGCTTTCCGCGCTTGCCGAACGCGTCAACGCCACCGTGCGCATCGCCCGCGAGCGTGCGCGTCATCTCGACTCCGAACCTGTCGGCAACCGCGGCCAGGACCCGGACGAGATGGAGGCGCGCGCCGAACGTCTTGCTGCCGAGGAGGCCGAACTCCTCGAAGGCGTCGAAATCGCGCGAGCGGCGTCGGAAGCTGCTCGGGACCAGCTCGCAGCCACCGAAGATGCTGCAGCAGAAGCGGAACGGGCGCACATGGCAGAAGTTCGTGCCGTCGCCGACCGCCGTGAAGGTCTTGCTCGACTCTCCGGTCAGGTCGACACTCTGCGTACCCGCGTCGAATCCGTCGACGCGGAAGTGTCTCGGCTGACCGAGGCGATCGACGAGGCTCGTCTGCGTGGCGATGCCGCACAGGCCGAGTTCGACACGGTGCAAGAAAGCATCGGGGACCTCGACGCCGGTGAAGTCGGCCTCGATACCAATCACGAACGCGCCATCGAGGCTCTCGAGATGATCGACGCGCGCGTCGAAGAGCTTCGTGAGGAAGAAAAGACGAGCGGGCAACGCATCGCTTCGCTCCGGGCGCGCATCGAGGCACTGTCGATGGGTTTGCAGCGCAAGGACGGTGGCGGCTGGCTGCTCGAACACCGCGGCGACGACGGCATCACCTCGCTGGTCGGATTGATTCACGTCGAACCCGGCTACGAGGCCGCGATCGCTGCCGCGATGGGGCCGGCAGCAGACGCCGTCGTGGCGCAGTCGCTGGACTCTGCTCGTTCCGCTGTCACAGCACTGGCCGATCAGGACGGTGGACGTGCATCACTGATCGTGAGCGGTGAACCGGCGATCAAGCGCGAGGCCGAGATCGCGCCGGGTAGTCGTCCGGCCGTCGACGTCATCGACTGCCCTGACGAGTTGCGTGCCGGATTGACCGCCATCCTCGATGGCGTCGTCCTGGTCGAGACTCTCGATGACGCGATTCGAGTTGTTGCTGACCACAAGGGAATTCGCGCAGTGACGCGTTCTGGCGATCTGCACGGTTCGGGGTGGATGATCGGTGGCTCGGATCGGCAACCGAGCACGCTCGAGGTGCAGGCGGCGATCGACGCGTCAGCAGCGGAACTGGCGGCAACGGAGAGCCGATCCGAGGAACTCGACGCGGCGCTGTCCGGCGCTCTGGCCG
Organism: Rhodococcus sp. YL-1; assembly: GCF_001942025.1. Taxonomy (NCBI): domain Bacteria; kingdom Bacillati; phylum Actinomycetota; class Actinomycetes; order Mycobacteriales; family Nocardiaceae; genus Rhodococcus; species Rhodococcus sp. YL-1. The sequence continues at coordinate 2,524,335 of NZ_CP017299.1, forward strand.
AACAGGCCGCTCGACGCGAGACCGCGGAGCAAACTTTGGCCGCGCTCAACGAGTCGGACGCTGCCATGTCCGCCATCTACGAGCAGTTGGGCAGATTGGGGCAGGCAGCACGAGTCGCCCACGCGGAATCCGAGCGGTTGACCGCCCAGCGAGTGCGTGCCGAGGAGGGCCGCGGTGAGTCGCTGACAAAGCTCGCGGATCTGGAGGAACGTCTGCGCGTCGCCGAAACCGACGGCAGTGCACCGGGACACGGTGCGGAATCGACCGCTGCCGATCGCGAAATGGCCGCAGCAGCGCTCGCCGAAGTGCGCATCGTCGAAATGGATGCTCGCCTTGCCGTGCGCACCGCCGAAGAGCGTGCGGAATCCGTACGCGGAAAGGCTGATTCGCTTCGCCGCGCCGCGGCCGCCGAACGAGAAGCGCGGATCCGCGCCGAACGGGCTCTGCGCGCCAGGGCGCACGCTGCGGAGGTCGCAGCTGCCGTGGCCGAATCGGGACAGCGTGTGGCGGCCGAACTCGAGACCGTCGTCGCCGCGGCTCTTGCTCACCGTGACGAGTTGGCTCGGGCCCGCACCGAGTGCACGGCCAAGCTGGATCAGGTCCGCGAGATAGTCCGAGCACTGACTGGACAACTCGCTTCGCTCACCGACGCCGTCCACCGCGACGAGGTAGCGAAGGCACAGGCAGCGCTGCGCATCGAACAACTCGAGGAGTCGATCCTCGATCAGTACGGTATCGGCCTCGACGATCTGATCGCCGAGTACGGGCCCGAGGTCGAACTGCCGCCGACCGCTCTCGAAATCGAGGAGTACGAGCAGGCCAAGGAGCGTGGGGAGCAGGTCACCGCCCCCGCTCCGCTTCCGTACGACCGCGCGACTCAGGAACGGCGCGCCAAGCGGGCCGAGAAGGACCTCGCCACCCTCGGCAAGGTCAATCCGCTGGCGCTCGAGGAATTCGCAGCTCTCGAGGAGCGGTACACCTTCCTCTCCACTCAGCTCGAGGACGTCAAGACCGCACGCAAGGACCTTCTTGCTGTGGTCGCAGACGTCGACGCACGAATTCTGCAGGTGTTCACCGAGGCCTATGCCGACGTCGAGCGTGAGTTCGTGGGAGTGTTCGAGAAATTGTTTCCCGGGGGAGAAGGGCGGCTGGTCCTCACCGATCCCTCGGACATGCTCACCACCGGCATCGAAGTCGAGGCGCGTCCGCCCGGTAAGAAGGTCAAACGGTTGTCGTTGCTGTCGGGCGGCGAGAAGTCGTTGACCGCGGTGGCCATGCTGGTCGCGATCTTCCGGGCACGCCCGTCCCCGTTCTACGTGATGGACGAAGTCGAGGCGGCGTTGGACGACACCAACCTGCGGCGGCTGATCGGACTCTTCGAACAATTGCGGGAGAAGTCGCAGTTGATCGTGATCACTCACCAGAAACCGACGATGGAAATCGCCGATGCGTTGTACGGCGTCAGCATGCGCGGCGACGGCATCACCACCGTGATTTCGCAGCGACTTCGCGGTCAAGACATGGCCTCGACGTAAGCCCTGCTCACTTTCCGGGTCGGAGCCTGAAACAATGGGCCGGTGACTACCCAGGCTTGGATCATCATCGCGGCTGTAGCGGCCGTACTACTCGTCGTTCTCGTTGCCGGATTCCTGCGCTACCGCAAGGGGCAGGTATCGCTGAAGGCGCCCGAGACGAAGCCGGAGCTCGGCGCCCCCGAGAAGGACAAGTCAGGCGGCTACAAGGCCGGTGGCGGGTTCAACTTCAGTCAGGGGTCGACGGCAACGGCGCCACCTCCGGTGGTTCCGACACCTCCGGTCGCCGAGAAGCCGCCCGTCGTCGAAGAACCTGTCGTCGAAGAACCTGTCGTCGAAGAACCTGTCGTCGAAGAACCGGTTATCGAGGAACCAACTGTCGCGGAACCGGTTGTCGAAGAACCTGTTGCGGAGAAGCCGGCCGCCGTCGAGGAGCCGGTTGTCGAAGAGCTGGTAGTAGAAGAGGCGCCGGTAGCAGAACCGGTTGTCGAAGAACCTGTTGTCGTTCCCGAGCCCGTCGTCGTTCCCGCGCCAGTCGAGCCTGCACCGCGCGTGCTGGACGAGATCGACCCGACCGAGGGTCGGTTGGACCGACTGCGCGGGCGCCTTTCCCGCTCGCAGTCAGCAGTCGGCAAGAGCTTGCTGGGTCTGCTCGGTGGCGGCGATCTGGACGAGGATTCGTGGGAAGAAGTCGAGGACACCCTCCTCATCGCAGACCTCGGCTCCGCGACCACGGAAAAAGTCGTCACGAAGCTTCGTGAGCAGATGGCGGCCCGCAGCGTCCGGACCGAGGCTGCCGCCCGCGCCCTTCTGCGCGAGGTGTTGATCGCCGAACTGCGTCCCGAACTGGACCGCTCCATCCGCGCGTTGCCGCATGATGATCACCCGGCTGTTCTGCTCGTCGTCGGCGTCAACGGGACCGGCAAGACAACGACCACCGGCAAGCTGGCTCGCGTGCTCGTCGCCGACGGTCGTCGCGTCGTGCTCGGTGCCGCGGACACGTTCCGCGCGGCCGCCGCCGATCAGCTCCAGACGTGGGCTGAGCGTGTCGGCGCTGAAGTTGTTCGTGGCAAGGAGGGTGGCGATCCCGCTGCGATTGCCTTCGACGCGGTCTCACGGGGCATCGCGGACGGCGTCGACGTGGTCCTGATCGACACCGCCGGCCGTCTGCACACCAAGACCGGTCTGATGGACGAGCTCGGCAAGGTCAAGCGGGTTATCGAGAAGAAGGCCTCGGTCGACGACGTTCTGCTGGTTCTCGATGCGACGGTCGGCCAGAACGGACTGGCGCAGGCTCGAGTGTTCGCGGAAGTCGTGGACATCACCGGCGTCGTACTGACCAAGCTGGACGGAACCGCCAAGGGCGGAATCGTCTTCCAGGTTCAGCATGAACTGGGTGTGCCGGTGAAGTTGGTCGGCCTCGGTGAAGGTGCCGACGACCTGGCGCCGTTCGAGCCGGGTGCGTTCGTCGACGCCCTCCTGGGCTGACGCCCCCGTGCGCCTTTTTGGTAGCGCGAACTACCAAAAAGGCGCACAGGGACGGTAGAACTCCCTGGCGAAACCTGTTTGCAACAAAGTTGGGCAATTGGTTCACGTCTGCGAAACGCGACAGCGCCATGGACGAAACACCAGCCCAGCACTCTTCTCCTTAACGACGTGCTGCCCGGCACGTGCGACTAGGAGGTAGTAAGTGAGTACCGACGATTTGTTGGCGAACTCCGGTAACGCCGCATGGATGCTGATGGCTGCATCTCTGGTCTTGCTGATGACACCCGGCCTCGCTTTCTTCTACGGCGGGATGTCTCGGTCCAAGTCCGTCCTGAACATGATGATGATGTCCTTCGGGGCCATGGCCGTCATCGGCGTCATCTACGTTCTGTGGGGATGGTCGATGTCCTACGGCACCGAGAACATCGGGGGCATTTTTGCCAACCCGTTCGAGTTCTTCGGCCTCAAGAACAGCATCACCGATGCTGACGGCAACTTCATCGCCGGCGCCTGGGGCTACCCCAACGTCATCGACATCGCGTTCCAGGTGACATTCGCGATCATCACCACCGCCCTCATCAGTGGTGCCCTGGCCGAGCGGGTCAAGTTCGGCACCTGGCTCCTGTTCTCGGGTATCTGGGTCACCGTCGTCTACTTCCCGCTCGCACACATGGTGTGGGGCGGCGGACTCCTCTCGGGTTCCGAGGACGGCATCGCGGCAAAGCTCTTCGGCACCACGGTCAACGACGACGGAGTCACCGTCGCCAACGTCGCTCCGATCGACTTCGCCGGTGGCACAGTCGTTCACATCAACGCGGGTATGGCCGGTCTGGTCCTCGCACTCATCGTCGGCAAGCGTCTCGGCTTCGGCAAGACCGCCTTCCGTCCGCACAACCTGCCCTTCGTGATGCTCGGCGCCGCACTCCTCTGGTTCGGTTGGTTCGGCTTCAACGCCGGCTCGGCATTCGCCGCCGACGGTAACGCCGGTCTCGCCTGGGTCAACACGACCACCGCGACGTGCGCCGCAGTCCTGGCCTGGCTCGCTACCGAGCGTATTCGTGACGGCCACGCCACCAGCCTCGGCGCAGCTTCCGGTGCGGTCGCCGGTCTGGTCGCCATCACCCCTGCTGCCGGTGCGCTCAACCCGGTCGGTTCCATCTTCCTCGGCGCAGTAGCCGGCATCCTGTCCGCTCTCGCAGTCGGCCTGAAGTTCCGCTTCGGCTTCGACGACTCGCTCGACGTCGTCGGTGTTCACCTTGTCTCCGGCCTGTGGGGCACGATCGGTATCGGATTCTTCGGCACCGCAACCGGCCTCTTCTACGGCGGCGACTACAAGCAACTGGTGGTTCAGATCGTGATCGCACTCGCAGCACTCGTCTTCACCGGCGTTCTGACGACGATCATCGGCTTCGCACTCAAGCCCCTGGGCTGGCGAATCTCGGCCGAGGACGAGGCACGCGGCATCGATGAGACCGAACACGCAGAGACCGCATACGACCTCGCGTGATCAGCACGTGATTAAAGTGAATTCAGGCACTTCAGAGTTTGGAAAGGGATGAGCACATGAAGCTGATCACAGCAATCGTCAAGCCGTTCACGCTCGAGGACGTCAAGACCGGACTCGAGCAGGCCGGAGTGCTGGGTATGACAGTCAGCGAAGTTCAGGGCTACGGCCGACAGAAGGGCCACACCGAGGTGTACCGAGGCGCGGAGTACTCCGTGGACTTCGTACCCAAGGTCCGGGTCGAGGTCGTCGTCGACGACGCGGCCGTTGACAAGGTGGTCGAGGTGATCGTCGAGGCCGCTCGAACCGGCAAGATCGGTGACGGCAAGGTGTGGGTCTCGCCAGTCGAGTCGGTCATCCGGGTTCGCACCGGGGAACGCGGTGGCGATGCACTCTGACCCGAAAGGGTCCGAGAACTTCGGCCCTGGTTCCGTCGCGAAAGCGACGGGGCCAGGGCCGGTCTCGTCAGGGGGATCCGACGAAGCTGCGGACCTGGCCCGCGCACGCAAGGCCCTACTCACCGGAGGCGTCAAGAACAGGAGGCTCGACGCCCCCGCGCTGCGACATGCACTGGTCGATCTGCACGAATTCTGGTTGACCACCAAGGGGACCGAACTGGGCATCAAACCGGATTGTGGGTTTGCCATCGTCGCCGTGGGTGGTCTCGGCCGACGCGAACTGTTGCCGTATTCCGATCTCGATCTGATTCTGCTGCACGACGACATGGACCCAGCAGTCGTGGCCCAGGTTGCGGACAGCCTGTGGTACCCGTTGTGGGACGCGCACATCAAACTCGACCACAGCGTGCGGACGCTTCCGCAGGCGCTTCAGGTTGCGGCCACCGACATGACGGCAGCACTCGGAATGCTCGAAGCACGCCACATTGCGGGCGACGTGGAGCTGAGCAACTTGTTGATCAGTGGTGTGCGACGACAGTGGCGCATGGACATCCGCAGCCGATTCGACGAATTGATCACCCAGACCCGTACGAGGTGGGAGCGCAGCGGCGAGATCGCCCATCGCGCCGAACCGGATCTCAAGAGCGGTCGTGGCGGGCTGCGAGACGTCCAACTGCTCAACGCCCTTTCCATCGCGCAATTGACCGACGGGATGCCGGGGCTGGGACCCAACTCGCCCGGCGGCGGTCTGGCACTTGCGCACAGGCGGTTGCTCGACGTGCGCACCGAACTTCACCGCGTTGCCGGTCGCGCCCGCGACCAACTGCGAGCACAGGACGCCGACGAGATCGGTGCGGCGCTACGGATCGGTGATCGCTTCGATCTGGCGCGACTTCTCAGCGAATCGGCGCGCACCATCAGCTATTCGGTCGACGTCGGTATCCGTACCGCCGGAAACTCCTTGCCCCGGCGTGGTTTGTCGCGGCTGCGTCGCGCGCCGGTGCGACGACCACTGGACGAGGGCGTCGTCGAGCATGCCGGCGAAGTAGTTCTGGCGCGCGATGCGAGACCGAAGAAGGATCCCGGTCTGGTGATGCGGGTCGCGGCAGCGGCGGCCACCAACGGCATGCCGATCTCCGCGTCGACGCTCAATCGCCTGGCGGACAATGCCCCCGAATTGCGTGAACCGTGGCCGAAAAATGCAGTCAACGATCTCTTGGTCGTGCTGGGTTCGGGATCGCGTGCGGTTCCGGTGATCGAGGCGATGGACCGGACCGGGCTCTGGGGTCGACTCCTGCCGGAGTGGGGGACCATTCGCGATCTTCCGCCGCGCGACGCCGTCCACACGTGGACGGTGGATCGGCACCTGGTCGAAACCGCCGCGTATGCAAGCGGATTCACCACTCGCGTCGCTCGGCCGGATCTGCTCATGCTCGGTGCGTTGATCCACGACATCGGGAAGGGGCGAGGGGGAGACCACAGCGTCGTCGGTGCCGAATTGGCCACCGCGATCGGAAATCGCTTGGGACTCTGGCCTTCCGACGTCGCGACGTTGACGGCGATGGTGCGCTACCACTTGCTGTTGCCGGAAACCGCCACCCGTCGCGACCTAGACGATCCGGCAACGGTGCAGCGAGTGGTCGACGCACTCGAGGGAGACGGGACCCTTCTCGATCTCCTGCATTCGTTGGCGGAAGCGGATTCGCTGGCCACCGGGCCTGGTGTCTGGGGCGACTGGAAGTCGTCGTTGATCGGCGAGCTGGTGCGTCGTTGTCGTTTGCTGATGGCAGGGGAGGAGCTCCCGCAACCCGATCCACTCGCTCCCGAGCAATTGGCCATCGCCGAGGAGGGCGGGGTTCACGTCTCGCTCGTTCCGGCCGAGAATGCGCACACCTACGTCGTGACCGTCATCGCGCCCGACGCACCCGGGCTGCTGTCTCGGGCTGCCGGAGTTCTGGCGCTGCAGTCGTTGCGGGTGCATTCCGCATCGCTGGGGTCGCATGCAGGTTCGGCGGTCAACTCGTTTGTCGTGACGCCGAGGTTCGGCACACCCCCGCAGGCGGTGTTGCTCCGGCAGGAATTGATCCGGGCTTCGGCCGGTGAACTGAATTTGCTCGAACTTCTCGACGCGAAGGACGAGGAGGCACGGGCAGAGCAGTGGGACGACCCGATCCAGACCAACAAGGATTCCGCGGTTCCGGTGCTCTATGCGCAGGCGCCGCCGCGGGTCATCTGGTTCGACGCGCCCGGTGACGGTCAGGCGATCCTCGAATTGCGTACCGAGGACCGCGTCGGCCTGCTCTGCCGACTGGCCGCAGCACTCGAACACAGTGGAGCCGACATCCGGTGGGCGAAGGTCGCCACCTTGGGTTCCTCGGTGGTCGACGCGTTCTGCCTCGACTTCGGTGAGGCCGATACCCGCGCGGCGCGAGAGCGCGTCGAGGAGGCGGTGCTGGCGGTGGTTCCGGTGCCACAACCCAAGAAGAAAGAGGATTGACGGACCGGTTTCGGCAGTTACGCCCGCATCGGCTGGGATCGGTGCGGGCGTAGCGGCTAGGCTGGTGCCCGAGAATATCCACGGCTAACTCGCACGACCTTCAGGAGCGCACTCGGTGTTCGAATCCCTTTCCGACAGATTGACCGGATCTCTCAAGGATCTGCGTGGCAAGGGTCGTCTGTCCGGCGCCGACATCGACGCTACGGCCCGCGAGATCCGCCTTGCCCTGCTCGAGGCCGACGTCGCGCTTCCCGTAGTGCGCAGCTTCATCGCCAAGATCAAGGAACGCGCCAAGGGCGCCGAGGTCTCGGGTGCACTGAACCCGGCTCAGCAGGTCGTCAAGATCGTCAACGAAGAACTGGTCGAGGTTCTCGGCGGTGAAACCCGTCGACTGCAGTTCGCCAAGACGCCGCCGACGGTCATCATGTTGGCCGGTCTGCAGGGTTCCGGTAAGACCACGCTGGCCGGAAAGTTGGCCAAGTGGCTCAAGGATCAGGGGCACACGCCCCTCCTCGTCGCCTGTGACCTTCAGCGTCCCGGCGCCGTCACTCAGCTTCAGATCGTCGGTGAGCGTGCAGGCGCCGCAGTCTTCGCGCCGCACCCCGGCACCTCCATCGGCGGCGGCGAGAACGCACTGGGCGTTTCCGCAGCCGACCCCGTCGAGGTCGCCCGCGCCGGCGTCGAAGAAGCACGCAACAAGCATTACGACGTCGTGATCGTCGACACCGCCGGTCGCCTCGGTATCGACTCGGAGCTGATGGCGCAGGCCGCCGGTATCCGTGACGCCGTCAACCCGGACGAGACCATCTTCGTCCTCGACGCCATGATCGGTCAGGACGCGGTCAGCACGGCCGACGCTTTCCGTGAGGGAGTCGGCATCACCGGTGTCGTCCTCACCAAGCTCGACGGCGACGCCCGCGGTGGTGCCGCGCTGAGCGTCCGCGAGGTCACCGGCCAGCCGATCCTCTTCGCGTCCACCGGCGAGAAGCTCGAAGACTTCGACGTCTTCCATCCCGATCGCATGGCCAGCCGGATCCTCGGCATGGGCGATGTCCTGAGCCTCATCGAGCAGGCCGAGCAGGTGTTCGACGCCGATCAGGCCGAAGCGACCGCAGCGAAGATCGGTTCCGGTCAGCTCACCCTCGAAGACTTCCTCGATCAGATGATGGCCGTCCGCAAGATGGGCCCGATCGGCAACCTCCTCGGTATGTTGCCGGGTGCCGGCGGCATGAAGGACGCGCTGGCCAACGTCGACGAGAAGCAACTCGATCGCATTCAGGCCATCATCCGCGGTATGACGCCGGCCGAGCGCGACGATCCGAAGATCATCAACGCCTCACGCCGACTGCGCATCGCGAACGGTTCGGGCGTCAAGGTTTCCGACGTCAACCAGTTGGTGGACCGTTTCTTCGAAGCCCGCAAGATGATGGCTGCCATGGCCGGCCGTATGGGTATGCCCGGCGCGCGTAAGCAGGTTCGCAGCAAGAAGGGCAAGAAGGGCAAGAAGGGCGGCAAGGGCCCGACGCAGCCCAAGATGCGCGGAGGATTCCCCGGCATGGGCGGATTCCCGGGTATGCCCGGCGGAATGCCGGCCGGTATGCCCGACCTGTCGAACATGCCCAAGGGTCTCGATCAGTTGCCGCCCGGACTGGAAGGCATCGATCTCTCCCAGCTCAAGCTGCCCAAGAAGTAGTCGGTGGCTGCGCTTCATCTGCGGGGTATCGGTCTGCCCGATGCCGAGCCGATCGAATTGTGGATCGTCGACGGGCTGATTTCCTTCGAGCCGGTGTCCGGTGCGGAGACGATCGTCGAATCGGGTTGGATCACACCGGGTCTCGTGGATGCGCACTGTCACGTCGGTATCCGCTACGGCGGTGGCGGCGGCGAAACCGTCGACGGCTTGCTGGGGCAGGCGAAGACCGAACGTGACGCGGGCGTGCTGTTGCTCCGCGACGCCGGATCGCCGGTCGACACCAGGTTCATCGACGAGCGCCTCGATCTGCCGCGGATCATTCGCGCAGGTCAGCACATCGCAGCACCGAAGCGGTACATCCCGGGCCTGCCGGTCGACCTGGACGACGAATCTCAGTTGCCGGCCGAGGTGGTGCGTCAGGCACGCGCCGGTGACGGTTGGGTCAAGCTCGTCGGGGACTGGATCGATCGTTCCATCGGTGACCTCGCCCCGTTGTGGAGCGACGAGATTCTGGTCGAGGCCATCGCTGCCGCCCATGCCGAAGGCGCAAGGGTCACCGCTCACGTCTTTGCCGAGGATGCTCTGCCCGGCCTGATCAACGCCGGCATCGACTGCATCGAGCACGGCACCGGATTGACGGACGCGACCATCGAGTTGATGGTCGCGCACGGCACGGCCTTGGTTCCGACGCTGATCAACATCGCAACTTTCCCCGAGATCGCGGACTCTGCCACGCGGTATCCGATCTACGCGGCGCACATGCGGGATCTGCACGCTCGTCGACATCGGACGATCGGTGCCGCTCACGAGGCCGGGATTCCGATCTATGCCGGAACGGATGCCGGCGGATCGATCAGGCACGGGCGGATCGCCGACGAGATCGCCGAACTCGAAGTTGCCGGTTTGACGGCGCATCAGGCGCTGGGCGCAGCCTGCTGGGACGCGCGGAGTTGGCTGGGTGCGCAGGGGATCGAAGAAGGAGCGCCCGCCGACCTGGTGGTTTATTCCGAAGATCCGCGCGGAAACCCCGCTGTGCTCGCGAAGCCGATGCGTGTGATCCTCCGCGGAACCCCCGTGAGTGGTTAGGGAGTCCCCGCACTCTCGAAGCGCGCACAGGGTGGTTTCCGAACGAGCCCACCCATCTGGCACAATGGACCATTGTTCGTCGCAACCGGTTACGTACCGCTGCGACGGTCACAGGATAGAGGCAAAACCGGGCTCACAAATCGTGTGGGTCGCTGAATTGCACGTGACATGCGCAGCACTGTTGTGCGCGCTGAAGGAGAACTGCAGCTGTGGCTGTCAAAATCAAGCTCACCCGCCTCGGCAAGATCCGCAACGCTCAGTACCGCGTTGTCATCGCCGACTCGCGCACCCGTCGTGACGGCCGTGCGATCGAGACCATCGGCAAGTACCACCCCAAGGAAGAGCCCTCGCTGATCGACATCGATTCCGAGCGCGCTCAGTACTGGCTGTCCGTGGGCGCACAGCCCACCGAGCCCGTCGAGGCACTCCTCAAGATCACCGGTGACTGGCAGAAGTTCAAGGGCCTGCCGGGCACCGAAGGCACCCTGCGCGTCAAGGAAGCCAAGCCCACCAAGCTCGAGCTCTTCCAGGCTGCGCTCGCGCAGGCCGAGAACGAGCCGGTTGCAGAAGCAATCACCCCCAAGAAGAAGAAGGCTGCAAAGGCTGACGAGGCCAAGGCAGAAGACACCGCGGCTGACGCCGAGGCTCCCGCTGCAGACGCCGAGGCTGCTGACAAGTGAGTGCCGTCGTCGCTGATGCGGTAGAGCATCTCGTGCGTGGCATCGTCGCCAATCCCGACGATGTGCGCGTCGAGCTGATCACCGGACGTCGGGGACGGACCGTCGAGGTGCACGTGCACCCAGACGATCTCGGCAAGGTCATCGGTCGGGGTGGTCGCACTGCGACCGCTCTGCGGACCTTGGTCTCCGGCATCGGTGGCCGCGGTATCCGTGTTGATGTCGTCGACACCGATCAGTAGACGGCAGTAAACAGGTGGAACTCGTAGTCGGTCGTGTCGCGAAGTCGCATGGCATCAAAGGTGAATTGGTAGTCGAGGTTCGTACAGACGAGCCCGAGGATCGTTTTGCCGTAGGTTCCGTGCTGCGTGGGCGCAAGCCGCGCGAGTCCACACTGAAGTCGTACACAGTGGAAGCCGCCCGGGATCATTCCGGGCGGCTTCTGCTGCGCCTCGAAGGCGTCAGTGACCGTGGCGACGCAGATGCGTTGCGCGGCACACTGTTTGTCATCGACAGTTCCGAACTCGAGCCTTCGGATGATCCGGACGAGTTCTACGATCACGAACTCGAAGGACTGAAGGTCGTCCTCACGGACGGTGCCGAGGTCGGTTCGGTCATCGAGGTATTGCATTCCGCCGCAGGCGAATTGCTTTCGATTCGCCGTACCGGTGAGGCATCCGGCGAATTGCTGATCCCGTTTGTCGCCGCCATCGTCACCTCGGTGTCGATCGCCGACGGTGTCGTGGTGATCGAGCCTCCCGAGGGACTGCTCGACCCGGACTTCGGCGACAAGTCGAACAGCGACAATTCGAACTCAGACAACGACTGATCGTTTGTTATGCGTCTCGACGTCGTCACCATCTTTCCCGAGTATCTCGAACCGCTTCGTGCTGCCTTGCTGGGCAAGGCAATCGAACGTGGCTTGATCTCGGTCGACGTCCACGATCTTCGGTCGTGGACCCATGACGTGCACAAAGCCGTCGACGATTCCCCGTATGGCGGCGGACCCGGCATGGTCATGAAACCCACCGTCTGGGGCCCGGCACTGGACGACGTGATCGGGCGCTCCGATTCTTCCGGCCCCGATGATGCCGAGACCATTCTGGTGGTGCCCACTCCCGCCGGCGTTCCGTTCACCCAGGAGACCGCGCACCGCTGGTCCAACGCCAAGCACCTTGTGTTTGCCTGCGGCCGATACGAAGGTATCGATCAACGGGTTTTCGACGACGCCGCCAAGCGGGTCAGAGTCGAAGAAGTCAGCATCGGCGATTACGTCCTGATCGGCGGCGAAGCAGCGGTGCTGGTGATGGTCGAGGCTGTCGTGCGACTGATGCCCGGCGTTCTCGGCAATCAGCTTTCACACCAAGAGGATTCGTTTTCCGACGGCCTTCTCGAAGGGCCTAGCTACACTCGCCCGGCTGTGTGGCGCGACCTCGAAGTTCCGCCGGTGCTTCTCTCCGGTGATCACGCGAAGATCAAAGCGTGGCGCCATGAGCAGTCGCTGCAGCGCACGGCCGAGCGTCGACCGGATCTTCTTCCTTAGGTATTTCGCTTCAACCAGGTGATGCTTGCGCCGTCGTCGAGCGATTCGGTTGCAGTCGGTGTGAACGGTGTCGGCTCGAAGTTACCTCTGATCATCGGTATGCCTGCGCCGGCGACTACCGGATACCTCTTGATGATCAACTCGTCGATCTCCGGTAGTAGTTCGCCGGCGAGAGTTCCGCCGCCACACAGCCAGATATCTTGTCCTTCTTCCTCTTTGAGAGATCTGACTACCCCAAGCGGATCGGCGCGAACGATGGTGACGGGGGGATCCTCGGCGTCAGGGATGGTTGTGGAGACGACGAACTGACGCAGGTGCGCGAAGGGGCTTTTCACTCCGGCGGCCAGCCCGGGCTCGTAGGAGCCGCGGCCCATGACGACCGTGTCGAAGGTCTTGTTGGGAGCGTCCTCGATTCCGAGAGCGGGCCGCACATGCGTTGGCACGGTTTCAGGATATCGATCGCATATCCAGGCCGTGATCTGTTCGGAGACCGGGAGGAAATCGAATTCGCCACCAGGCCCCGCGATGTATCCGTCGAGGGAAGCTCCCACGTAGTACACAAGCTTTCGCATATAACGCTCCGTTCGTAGTACTATGTTTGTAGTGGTTTAACTTAGGGTCGTGTCAGGAGTGATGTCAAGTGCGAAAGAACCCGGAACGCCGGCTTGCCCTGATCGACGCGGCAATCGAGGTGTTGGCCCGAGAGGGTGCTCGAGGCTTGACGTTTCGAGCCGTCGACGCCCAGGCAGCAGTGCCGAACGGGACAGCGTCGAACTACTTCTCCAATCGCGACGACCTGCTCACTCAAGCGGGTGGCCGGATCTACGAGCGACTGATTCCGGAGGACCTCGAAGGGATGATCTATCCCGTCAACGGCACCGATCGTGAGCGCCTGGTGACGCTCATGCTCGACGTGGTCGAGCGCGTCACCTCGTTCGGAACGGGTTTCCTCGCGCTCATGGAGTTGCGACTGGAGGCGACGCGTCGACCGGACCTGCGAGCGGTGCTGACCGTCCGCATCCGAGAAGACTTCGATCTGAACGTAGCCAATCATCTGGCGTCGGGCGTGCCGGGTGATGCGATGACCGTTCGCCTGCTCTATTTGTCGCTGAACTGGCTCGCACTGGATCGACTCACATTGCCGGACCTGTTCGGAGAGGAAGATATTCGGACGATCGTCGAGGCGGCGGTGGATCGAGCGTTACCCCGCGAATCGTAGAAGGTCAGTGTCGTTCGGCAGGTTTGCGGCGGAACGAGAAGTATCGATGACCGAAGAAGCTCACACCGGCGACGATCAGCATGACAACCGCCTGGGCGGGAAGCGGCGGGGCATGCAGAATCGACACCGCGATTGTTCCGAGTATCAGATTCAGCACGAGGCCACCGGAATTGACGACGATGAACGCTCCCAGGTCGCGTGCCACATGTCCGCGGACGCGGAAAACGAGAGTCCGATGCAGAACGAAAGCGATGAGGACGCTGATGGAGTACGCGCCGATCACAGCCACTTGATACAGATCCTTGTTGTCGAGGATCAGTGTCCAGATCACGAAGAGCACGTATCCGATCGCCGTATTAGCCACTCCGACAATGGCAAATGCGATGGGTTGATGCTTGACCACCCGAAGCAGTGGGCCGGGATTCTCGGGTGATGCGATGTCTTCGGTCATGAAGACTCGGTTTTCACGGTATTGATCCCGTCCTTGCGTCGGTTCCGCAGATACATCCACTCGAGCACGCCGAGTCCGAGGACTCCGGCGACCATCGAAGCGCCGCCGACCTTCCATCCCGGGGGACGCCACGTCAGGACAAGCTCTGCGTCCTTCGTCCCGGCGGGAATGTCCACGGTGACAAAGGACTTCGCGACGACGTCGATCGGGACAGGCTGACCGTCGATGCTTGCCCGATATCCGGGCCAGCCGAGCCGTGCGAACACAACCTTGCCGCCGGTCTCCGAACTGACACGAAGGGTGCTCGACATGTTCGATTCCGCGATCGACGTAGCCTCGACGCCGTGGGCGTCGGCGATGCGTCCGTTGCGTGTCGAGACGGGGCCGTCGACGCGTTCGAGTACCGAGATGTAGTTCTCGTGTCCGGGGTAGTCGACCCATTTCCATCCGTCGGGAGCCGGGTTCTTGCGTGCATCGGGGTAGAGAGCGTTCTGAAGTACGACGCGGTCCACGTTCATCAGGTCGACGATGGTGCGGCCGGTGGTGGGTTCGACGGTGAATGCGCGCCGAAAGGCGTCGGGGCAGACGCTCATGTCCCAGCGCATGCAGAGCAGATCACCGAAGTAGAAGTGCCCGTTGGGGGTGTAGCCGCTGGTGTAGGTCAGTTCGAGGTCTTTGGGGTAGTTGCCGAAAGCCAGGGAACCGTACGCTCCGTCGAGGGTTTTGTCCCCGGGTGCGATGAGTGCACGGTCGCCCAGTTGCAGTGTCGTGCCTTCGAAGTCGGGGAAGGCCTCTTTCATCTCCGAGCGGGATTCGGGCAGGTTCCAGCTCATCGGGGTTGGTTGCGCGGCCCGAACCTGGGAGTAGGCGATGGGGGAGACCGCGACGATCGCTACGAGGCATGCGAAAGCAGTGCCTTTGGTACGGCCGAGCCAGACCATCGCGGCGCCGAGTGCGGCAACGAGCAGGGCTGAGATCACATGCCATTTCGCGAGCCCGGGAGCTGCCGAGGCTGACCGAATCAGAAGCAGGCCCACGAGGATTCCCGCTGCAACGCAGCGCCCGCGCAACTTGTCGGTCGTGGCGTAACGCCCGAGCAGGATGCACACCAGAAGCAGGAGTCCGATGGCCACCATCGGAAGCACGCGAGCGGGCCACCGCAGTGGGCCGATCGTGCTCGGCCCGGCAGTCCACATGAGGACGGCGACCGTGAAGATCCCGACGGCGGTCAATTCGCGTGCCGCGGCGCGTGCCTTGCCCCAGTCGATGAATGCCAGGGCGGGTATGAGGAACCAGGCGATGTAGACCATGGGCATGGTCTGGATGTATCCCCACCACGAGGTGAACGCGGGCATCGTGCTCGGCAGGCTCGCGTTCAGCGATTCCGACCACGGGACGGCGAGGAATGCATCGTTCTTGACTTCGGATGCACCGCGCCAGGTGACGTCCGCGGTGAGCAGGCTCGGCAGATACGTCGCGAGACCGGCCAGAGCGGCACACGCGGACACCGCCAGAAGCCGCAGTGACGGCAGCCAACGCCGCTGATAGACAACTTCGCCGATTGCGACCGCGCCGATCATCAAGCCGGATTCGACTGCGGGGAAAACATATTGGACCGACATCGCGAGATACAAGAACACGAAGGTCGGGATCGGACCGCTCTTACCTCGGGCGTAGCGGATTGCCGACGCCCACGCCTGAACCATCCAGGCAGTGCCGGTGAAGGCAGTCATCCAACTGGCCGAGTCGAAGAACAGCAGGAAACCGGTGAACGGAATCGAGACGCCGGCGACGGCAGCCCACGTGGGCTTCGAGCCGTACTCGAGGCAGATCCGATAGACGCCGAGTGCAAGGATGATCGCGAAGATCAACTTCACGATCGTCGCGTACAACGCCAGGTTGTCGAAGGACGGTGCGATCAGGTCGATGAGGAGTTGCGGTGGATTGAGAAGGCCTGCTTCCTCGATCGCGTAGTTGCCCGCCATCCAGTTCTCGGGGACGAGCACCGGGAGGTGTCCTTCTCGCAGACTGCGGCCGAGCATGACCCACAGCGGCGCGTATTGGGACTCGGTGTCGTCGGTGTAGAAGTGACGAGCATTCGCGAGCACCACGGCCAGATAACCGGCGATGACACCGATCGCCGTGACGGCGCCCCACTTGTACACGTCTGCCCGGGCGAGAGTGCGAGTTTCCACCACGAGTTCCAGACCTTAACAGGGCAGGTGGGGCGTACGGAGACGCGAGCGCGTCACGCGCCGCCGGCATCCGAAGTCAAGACATCTCTGCGTGTTAAAGTTCGCGACGGTGTGGGCCCGATCGTGCCTGTCTCTCGGCGCCAGTCGAGCCCCCTGAAGGGAGTGGAAGCGAGTGCACTCGATTTCCGTCGTAGTGCCCGTTTATCAGGGCGAAAAGACGATCACGGCGCTCGTCGAGGAGTTGGACGGCCTGGGCACACCGAGTGCGACGCCCGGTGGTGCGCAGTTCTCCGTCGACGAGATCGTGCTGGTTCACGACAACGGCCCGGACCGCTCCGACGTCGTGTTACTCGAATTGGAGCGCCGTTTCAAGCAGGTGCGTGTCGTGTGGCTCAGCCGCAACTACGGCCAGGACGCGGCGACCATCGCCGGCATGGCCGCTGCAACTGGACAGTGGATCGTGACGATGGACGAGGACGGCCAGCACGACCCGGTGCACATCGGGGCTTTCCTCGACACCGCGCTGACGGAGCGATCCGATCTCGTGTATTCCAAACCCACGAACACACGCCCGCACGGATTCTTGCGGAACCTGACCTCGCGCGGCGCAAAGATCGTCTTGGCGACGGTATTCGCGTTCCCTGATTCGACGAGATTCGAAAGTTATCGCCTGATCCGCGGTGACATCGGCCGACAGTTGGCCGGCGTCGCGGCCAACGGCGTGTATCTGGACGTTGCGCTGACGTGGGTTGTCGGTAACACGGCCACGGCGCCGGTGACACTTCGAGCCGAAGGCCGCGAAGAATCCGGGTACAACTACCGCCGTTTGTTCTCGTTGTTCTGGAAGATGGTGTTGTGTAGCGGAACACGCGGTCTGCGGCTGGTCAGCCTGCTCGGAGTCACCCTGGCGTCGGCCGGTGTGATCATGGCCGCGGTGATCTTCATCGGGGCCATGACCGGCGACAACAATGATCCCGAAGGATGGGCGTCGATCATCATGGCGCTGCTGGTCTGTTCGGGTGCGATCCTGTTCTCGCTCGGACTCATTGCCGAATATCTCGGTGTGGCACTGCACGTCCTTGTCGGAAAGCCGCTGTATCTGACTGTCGACTCCCCGCGGCCCGGAACCTCGATCGATCGGCGTAGTCGTGAGCACTGATCGCATCATCTTCTCCCGCCCCTATCGGGCATCGAACGAATTGTCGAATCTGGCAACGGTTCTGGAGTCCGACCACATTCACGGTGACGGACGTTTCACCAAGTCCGCGACTGCAGCGCTCAAGGCGATCACCGGATCCACGCATGCTCTGCTGACCACCTCGTGCACGCATGCACTCGAATTGGGTGCGCTGCTGCTCGAATTGGGCCCGGGCGACGAGGTAATAGTTCCGAGCTTCGCGTTCAGTTCGGCGGCGACCGCCGTCGCGTTGCGCGGGGCCACTGTTGTTTTCGTCGACATCGATCCGAGTACCGGCAACATCGACCCGGCGTGCGTCGCGGCGGCGATCACCGAACGCACCAAAGCTGTACTGGTCATGCATTACGGCGGAGTCGCCGCGGACATGGAACCTCTCCTCGACCTCGCGGAACTCCACGGCGTTGCGTTGATCGAAGACAACGCTCACGGACTCGGCGGAAAGTGGCGCGGGCGCTCGCTCGGCACCATCGGAACTATCGGAACGCAGAGTTTTCACGACACCAAGAACGTTCACTGCGGTGAGGGCGGCGCGCTGTTGCTCTCCGACGATCAGTTGATGACTCGCGCCGAAATCATCCGTGAGAAGGGGACCGACCGTGCGCGTTTCCTGCGCGGGCAGGTCGACAAGTATTCGTGGCAGGACATCGGGTCGAGTTATCTGCCCAGTGAACTCAATGCCGCCGTCCTCGACGCACAACTCTCCGAGTTCGACGCGATTCAGGCGGCCAGGCATCGCGTCTGGGATGCCTACAGCGTGAGTCTGGGCGAGTGGGCGGCCGCGAACGGTGTCGTGCCCATGGCGGTGCCCGATGATCGCGAGCACACTGCGCACCTGTTCTATCTCAAGATGCCGACCGAAGAGAGCCGTGACGGCTTGATTCGGCACCTTGCCGGTGACGGAATCGTGGCGCCGTTCCACTACGTTCCGCTCGATACGAGTGCGGCCGGTGTGCGCTACGGACGAACACCGCAGCCGTGCGTGCGTAGTGCCGAGTTCTCCGCGTCGATCCTTCGACTGCCGCTGTGGCCCATGCTCACGTTCGAACAACAGGACCGTGTCATCGGTTCGGTGCTCGAGTACAAGCAGTCTTGAGGACGAACACGACCGCGTTGGATCGAATCAGGGCCCGGAAGCTTCGGGCATCGCCGAATCCGCGGTCGTGGATGCCGCTGCCCAGTCGTCGATGCTTCCGCTCGGGAAGAGAATCTGCGTGACGCCGGTGACCGTGTCGCGTGCGTGCAATGCACTTTCGTCGTCGACGGCATCGGTGAACGAGGTGTCGGGATAGAAGCTGTCCTCATCCGTGTACTGGACGTCTTCTCGCGAACCGATCGCGATGATGTATCGGTTGTCGTCACCGACGATGCCGGTGGACAGATGGATCCACTTGTCCTCGACACAGCACATCCAGCCCTGTTTGACTCCTATGACGGGCTCGCCGAACAAGGCCTCGGGCAGGCCGAATCTCTGGTCGTAACCGTCGGTTCCTTCGGGAGTGGATTGCCGCAGGTACTCGACGAACTGCTCGACCCGTTCAGGTCCGAGTTGATCGGAGTCGTCGAGGACACCGCTGTAGAAGGTGACCAGGTCACGTGTCGTGGTCTCGGTGTTCCACCACATTCCGTCCCAGGGCGGCGTCGTCGCGGTCAGTGCGTAACGCTCGGCGACGCGGGTGATCACCTCTTGGCCGCCGACCTCGTCCCACAGGAGGTTGGCTGCGGTGTCGTCGGAGGATTCGAGCATCGCCGCCATGAGGGTGCGATCGTCGTCCGTGATGGGTCGCTCACCGCGCGCATCCTGATGAAGTAGATCCTCGGCGATGAAAAGTTTTGCCACCGAGGCTGTTTCGATCTGCTGGTCACCGGCGACGTCGAGGTACTTGTCCGAGGAGCGGTCGAGGATGGCGATGGAGACGTCCGCACCACGCCCGAGCGCAGCCACCTGAGCCTGTCCCAGACGGCCGTCGAGGGTCTCGGCTACCGGAACATTGGTGTCGGGAAAGGCGGGGGTCTGCATCGGATCATCCGGGTTCTGTCCACCGCTGCACGAAGCCGCAAAAGTAACTGCGGCCACCATTGCGGCAATCCGGACGTACCGCGTACTCATTTGTTTCCCCCGGTAGCCCTGACACGGCACTGTTGCCGATCTTCTTGTCTCAGGATAGCGGTAGGGTCGGATCTCGTGATTCTCAAGACCGTGAACCAGCGCATTGCCGAGGAACTCGACGTCCGCGAAGGCCAGGTTGCAGCAGCAGTCGACCTTCTCGACGGCGGAGCCACGGTGCCCTTCATCGCCCGGTACCGCAAGGAAGTCACCGGCACGCTCGACGACGCCCAGCTGCGACTCCTGGACGAGCGGCTGCGGTATCTCCGCGAGCTCGACGACCGTCGTGACGCCGTGCTCACGGAGATCGACTCTCAGGGCAAACTCGACGATCAACTGCGCGGTCAGATCATGCTGGCCGAGACGAAAGCGCGGCTGGAGGACATCTACCTCCCCTTCAAGCCGAAGCGGCGCACCAAGGCGCAGATCGCCCGCGAGGCCGGCCACGAGCCCGTCGCCGATGCTCTCATCGGAGATCCCACCACCGATCCCGCGAAGTATTCGGACGAGCAGCTCGACGGTGCCCGGTCGATCCTCGTCGAGCGCTTCGCCGAGGACGCCGATCTGGTCGGTGAATTGCGTGAGCTGATGTGGAATCGCGGCCAGGTCGTCTCCTCGGTCCGCAAGGGCAAGGAAACCGATGGCTCGAAGTTTGCTGACTACTTCGAGTTCTCGGAACCGTTCTCCAAATTGCCCTCGCACCGCATCCTCGCCGTCCTGCGCGGCGAGAAGGAAGAAGTGCTGTCGCTCAACATGGCGGCAGACACCGAAGAACTCGCGCCGGGGGAGCGCACGGTCTACGAAGGCCGCATCGCGTCGCGGTTCGAGATCGCCGACCGTGGTCGGGCCGCCGACGGGTGGCTTCTCGACACCGTCAAGTGGGCGTGGAAGACGAAGTTCGCCGTCACGCTCGGTATCGACACTCGGATGCGTCTGCGGCAGTCGGCCGAAAAGGACGCCGTCGACGTCTTCGCCACCAACCTCAAGGATCTACTCCTCGCAGCTCCCGCCGGCGCCCGACCCACCATGGGTCTCGACCCCGGATTCCGCACCGGAACGAAGGTTGCCGTCGTCGACGGAACCGGCAAAGTTGTTGCCTACGAGACGATTTACCCGCACCAGCCGCAGAACAAGTGGGACGCGGCTCTCGCGACGCTTGCCGGACTGGTCGCTGAACACGGCGTCGAACTGATCGCCATCGGCAACGGCACGGCCTCACGCGAGACCGACACGCTCGCTACCGAACTGATCAAGAAGACCGGCGCGCCCAACCTGACCAAGATCGTCGTCTCCGAGGCAGGCGCATCGGTGTACTCGGCTTCGGCCTACGCGTCGCAGGAACTTCCCGACCTCGACGTCTCGATTCGCGGTGCGGTGTCCATTGCGCGTCGCTTGCAGGATCCGTTGGCGGAGTTGGTCAAGATCGATCCCAAGTCCATCGGCGTCGGTCAGTACCAGCACGACATCACCGAATCGCTGCTCTCGCGTTCCCTCGACGCCGTCGTCGAGGATGCCGTCAACTCGGTCGGCGTCGACGTCAACACCGCGTCCGTGCCGCTGCTTGCTCGGGTGTCCGGAATTGCAGGATCCCTTGCAGAGAGCATCGTCGCGCATCGGGACCAGAACGGTCCGTTCAAATCCCGCAAGGGTCTCAAGGATGTCTCCCGCCTGGGACCCAAGGCATTCGAGCAGTGCGCAGGCTTCCTGCGGATCACCGACGGCGACGACCCTCTCGACGCGTCGAGCGTCCACCCGGAGGCATATCCGGTGGTTCGCAAGATCGTCGCGAGTGCAGGCGGGGACGTGCGCACCGTGATCGGAAACTCGCAGGCACTTCGATCGGTCAAGGCGTCCGACTACGTCGACGAGCGATTCGGTCTACCGACCGTCACCGACATCATCTCCGAGTTGGAGAAGCCGGGACGAGATCCACGACCCGAATTCAAGACCGCAACCTTTGCCGCAGGTATCGAGAAGGTCGCGCATCTCAAGCCCGGCATGACCCTCGAAGGCGTGGTCACCAACGTCGCAGCCTTCGGTGCCTTCGTCGACATCGGAGTTCATCAGGACGGTCTGGTTCACGTCTCGGCGATGTCACACAACTTCGTCAAGGACCCACGCGAGGTCGTCAAGTCAGGTGACGTCGTCAAGGTGAAGGTCCTCGAAGTGGACGAGGCACGCCAACGCATCGGGCTGACGCTTCGTCTCGACGACGAGGTGGGAGCGCCCCGCAAGTCCGAAGGCCAGCGAGGTGGGCAACCCCAGCGGCAGGGCCAGCCGCAGGGCCAGCGTCAAGGGCAGGGGCAGCAACGAGGAAATGGCGGACGCCAGGGCGGACGCGAGCAGCGACCGGACAACCGCGCGCCTGCTGCCGGGTCGATGGCCGACGCTCTGCGCAAGGCGGGCTTCGGCAAGTAAATCCGTCCGCCGGGTTTTCGAAGTCCGTATCGTCACAATCGAGTCGGTTGGCGGTATGAATCCGATCAGGGTCGGATCATGAATTCGGTGAAGGGAGGACAGTGATGCGGGAGTGGCTCGAGCGCGAGATCATCGCCCATGGCCGATTGCCGTTGCTGTTCTTCCTGCTCGGGTTCCTGTCCGCCTTCCTTTTCATCCGCCTCAGCGTCCGGATGATTCGCGCGCAAGTGAAATGGTGGCCGGGCAACATCGCGCCCGGAGGCCAGCATGTGCATCACGTCGTGTTCGGTGTGATCGCCATGATGATCTCCGGTGGTGCGTTGATCGCGGTCTACGTCGATGGTTCGCAGACCACCGGTGCCGTCCTGGCGGCGATCTTCGGTATGGGTGCGGCGTTGGTGCTCGACGAGTTCGCACTGATCTTCTATCTGAAGGACGTGTACTGGTCCGAACAAGGTCGGACCTCGGTGGATGCGGTCTTCGTCGCGATCGCCGTGACCGGCCTGGTGCTGCTGGGTTTCCGCCCGCTCGAACTTCTCGACGTCGCCGGATTCCGTGAAGAACGCGATCCGTGGATCAAGTTGGTCTTCGTTTTCGTCGCGTTGATCAACTTCGCCTTGGCAGCCATCGTGATTCTCAAGGGGAAGATTTGGACGGGGCTCGTCGGTCTGTTCGTTTTCCCGTTGCTGGTAATCGGAGCGGTCCGCCTGAGCCGGCCGGGTGCACCGTGGGCTCGCTGGCGGTACACGCGCAAGCCGAAACGGATGAACCGCGCGCTCGAACGTGAACGGAAATGGCGTCGGCCCGTCATCCGGGCCAAGATCTACGTTCAGGATCTGATTGCCGGATCGCCGAGCGTCGAACATGCGATGACCGCGGCCGAGCAGGAACTGGACCACACCATCCACGCAGCTCCGCCGCCACCGATTTCCCCGCTGGTATCCGCGTCTGGCACAATGGACGGGTTGCCTGGACCAGGCAGCAGCACTTGATCTGGGCACGAACCAGACGAGCGCCGTTTCGGGAGACCGAAACGCGTGCCGCTCGGTTCCTCTGCTCCTGCGAAATGCAAGGATGACATATGAACACCCTGGACTTCCTGGACAAAAAGTCGCTCCGCGACGACATCCCCGAGTTCCGTCCCGGCGACACGCTCAACGTGAACGTCAAGGTTATCGAAGGCTCCAAGGAGCGCGTGCAGGTCTTCAAGGGCGTCGTTATTCGTCGCCAGGGCGGCGGCGTTCGCGAGACCTTCACCGTCCGTAAGGTCTCCTTCGGCGTCGGCGTCGAGCGCACCTTCCCGGTTCACAGCCCCACGCTGGCCTCCATCGAGGTTCTGACCCGCGGTGACGTCCGTCGCGCCAAGCTGTACTACCTCCGTGAGCTTCGTGGCAAGAAGGCGAAGATCAAGGAAAAGCGCTGATCTTTCCGATGAGCCCGGCACCGCGTACGCGCGGTGTCGGGCTAATCTGGTTTCTGTGGCAGATTCTTCGAAGGAGCAGGCATTGTCGTCCGGACCCGAGAATCACGAGGGATCAAGCGGTTCCGCGGAACCGACCTCACATCGGCCGCAGAAGAAACAGCGATCGTTTCTGCGAGAACTCCCTGTTCTGATCGGCGTAGCGCTGGTACTCAGCATCGTCCTTCAGGCATTTGTCTTCAGAGTTTTTCTCATCCCATCCGAGTCGATGGAACCGACACTGCACGGCTGTGCGGGATGTACCGGTGACCGCATCGTGGTGGAGAAGATCGGATACCGCTTCGGCGATCCGGAACCCGGCGACGTCGTCGTCTTCAAGGGACCCGATTCGTGGAACACGAAATATGTGTCCAATCGGTCCGACAACGTTGTCGTCCGCGGCATTCAAGAGGTCGGTTCGTGGGTCGGCCTCGTTCCGCCGGACGAGAACGACTTGGTCAAGCGAGTGATCGCTACCGGCGGCCAGACCGTCGAATGCTGCGACGAGCAGGGCCGAGTCCTGGTCGACGGCAAGCCGCTCGACGAGCCGTACATCAAGATGGATTTCCCGTTCACTCCGGGAACGCAAACGTGTGACACCGAATTGAAGTCGGGCCGCTGCTTCGGACCGATCACCGTTCCCGAGGGCCACGTGTGGGTCATGGGTGACAACCGCAGCAATTCCGCCGACTCGCGCTACCACGTCGACGACGAGTTCCAGGGAACCGTCCCGATCGACAACATCATCGGTCAAGCTCGTTTCATCGTTCTTCCCCCGTCGCGAATGGGCGGCATCGATGCGCCTGATATTCAGGGCAACTGAGTTGTCGGACCGCACACATGGATTCGCGTAGTTCCGAGTAGGCAGAGACAGTGAGTAGTTGGCCCCCTCGCGTTGTCATTCGCAGATCGGCAGGTCTGCGGACGATGGAGTCTGCGTTGGCGCGAACCGGACTCGGTCCGGTGGCCGGCGTCGACGAGGCCGGGCGCGGAGCGTGCGCTGGTCCACTTGTCATTGCAGCGTGTGTCCTGGCGCCGAAACCGCAAGCAGCCCTCGCGCGGCTCGACGATTCGAAGAAGCTGACCGAACGTGCGCGCGAGGAGCTTTTCCCGGCGATCAAGCGCTTGGCGTTGGCGTGGAGTGTCATCTCTGTTCCCGCTGCGGAAGTCGATCAGATCGGCATCCACGTCGCCAACATCGAGGGGATGCGACGAGCAGTTGCGGGCCTCGACCTCGAACCGGGCTACGTTCTCACCGACGGATTCCGGGTTCCGGGTCTGACGGCTCCGTCGCTACCGGTCATCGGCGGTGACGGCGCCGCTGCATGCATCGCCGCGGCGAGCGTTCTCGCGAAGGTGACCCGAGATCGTGTGATGACCGAGATGGACGACACTCATCCGGGATACGGCTTCGCGATTCACAAGGGATACAGCACGCCACTGCACATGGACGCACTCGACGAGCTGGGGCCGTGCCCCGAGCACCGCATGACCTATGCCAACGTGGTGGCTGCGGGAGTCCGGTTGGAACAACGCGCGGGCCGTACGGGATGATGGACGTTCAGACGAACTGGGAGGACTGGCTAAACCGATGAGTGCCGAGGATCTCGAGAAGTACGAAACCGAGATGGAGCTGTCGCTCTACCGTGAATACCGGGACATCGTCGGACAGTTCTCCTACGTCGTGGAGACCGAACGACGTTTCTACCTGGCCAACACGGTCGAGTTGCTGCCCCACAATTCAGACGGGGAGATCTACTTCGAGCTGCGGATGTCCGACGCCTGGGTGTGGGACATGTACCGCCCGGCGCGATTCGTGAAATACGTACGCGTCGTGACCTTCAAGGACGTCAACATCGAAGAGCTGGACAAGCCGGATCTGCGCCTTCCTGACTGATCTGCGCTTGCCAAACTGATCTCGACAACGAAGTGCCCCGCCGATATCGGCGGGGCACTTCGTATTTCGCGGAGTTGTGCGGGGTCAGTTGCCCTTGACGTTCACAATCTGACGCAGCGTGTGTCGAATCTCGACCAAGTCCTTCGCGTCGTCCATCACGACGTCGATGTCCTTGTACGCACCCGGGATCTCGTCGAGGAACGCCGCGGAACGCTTGTATTCGATGCCGACCATTGCCTTGTCGAGATCTTCGATGGTGAAGATCTTGCGTGCCTGGTTACGTCCGTACACCCGACCCGCGCCGTGGGGGCTGGACTTGAACGACGGTACGTTTCCCTTCCCGACGACGACGTAACTCGCCGTCCCCATCGAACCGGGGATGAGCCCGGGCGTGCCCTCGTCGGCCTTGATCGCACCCTTACGGCTCAGCCACACACCCCTGCCCATGTGGAACTCCTTCTGGGTGAAGTTGTGGTGGCAGTTGATCCGCTCGACTTCGTCGATGATCGCGGGCTTGCCGTCTCCCATGAAGTGCGCGAAGTCCTTCACGACGCGGTCCATCATCTCTTCGCGGTTGAGCAGAGCGAAGTGCTGAGCCCAGTTGAGATCGGTGATGTACGAGTCGAATTCGGGCGTCTTCTCGACCAGGTAGGCAAGATCCGGATCGGGAAGGTTGATGTACCACCGCTCGCACAAGTCCTTGGCGATCTTGATGTGATGCTGCGCGAGCTTGTTTCCGATACCGCGGCTTCCCGAGTGCAGGAACAGCCAGACGCCGTCGCTTTCATCGAGTGTCACCTCGATGAAATGGTTGCCAGAACCCAGCGTTCCGAGCTGAAACCTCCAGTTGTTCTTGAACTTGTCGTAGAAGGCCAGGCGATCGCCCGCCATCGCCTCGAGTTCTGCGATGCGGATTTGCGCCGTGTCGCTCAGCGTCTTGTTGTAGACACCTGCCGAGAGCGGGACGGAGCGTTCGATGCTGTGGCGAAGTACGCTCAGGTCGCGGCCTTGAAGGTCGCGTGCGTTGAACTGGGTTTTGACCGCGATCATTCCGCAGCCGATATCGACTCCGACGGCGGCGGGCATGATTGCGCCTTCCGTCGGAATGACCGAACCCACCGTCGCTCCCGCACCGAGGTGCGCATCCGGCATAAGCGCCAGATGTGGACGGACAAAAGGCATCTGGGACGTACGCAGCGCTTGCTCGCGAGTGTTCTCGTCGAGTATCGATGCCCAGTTCCACAGCCTCTTGGTGATCTTCTCCATCAGATTTCTCCCACATAGTTCACAGCCGAACCGATCGGTCCGGTGTGTCGTGCAGGAATGACCATGCGCTCGGTCAGTGGTTGTGTGCAACCCCTTTTCAGGTTCGCAGGCCGTCTGCGAGTTCGTAGATTCGTCCGACGTACTTCTCCTGGAAGGCTTTTCGGGCAGCATCTGCTTGTTGCCGTGCGCCCATCTGGGAGTAGAGGTACTCGAGATGAACCAAACTCTCGCCGATGTCGACGCGTCGCTGGTCGAGAACCGTCAGCTCGTCGACCAGTCGAGCCAGATCTAACGCGGTGTCCGGTACCTCGTCCATGGTGATCCTCGATGTCCGTGAGTGCTTCCTGACCCCGAGGTTAACACTCTTCGAACATATTTTCGATACCTGCCCTGTAGTTTACTTCGACAACGTGGCTGTCAGTTGGTCGATGGCATACGGAATGCTCAGGACGGTATTGCCGGACATCGCCGCGCCGACGGGTGGATCTGCGGTGTACCGCACGACTATCGCATTTCCGCTCTTCACGGCGGGTAGTCGCTGGTAGAGCGTGTTGTCGGCGAGGGCCTTCTCTCCCTCCGGATCGGCCATCACGATCAAACGATCAACGGGTTCGAGGATGTCGTATCGCTCGTTCGGCAGCCAGTCGCCGAACTGGTCGCCGACGAATGCGTCGACCGTCGCAGGGAGGGTGAACCCGAGTGACGAGAGGAAAATGCCGCGTGGGTCGTGCGACGAGAACACGTATCCCTCGGGAGTGTCGAGGTTGACGATCGTTGCGGTTTGCCCGGCGAACTCCGGGTGTGCAGCGCGAGCGGCGGCAAACGCGTTTTCGGTATCCGTGATCAGTTGCTGAGCTTGTGGTCCTTTGCCGAGGGCGCGCCCGGCGGTGAGCGTCATGTCGGTCCACGGCGTTGTGTACGCGTCGTAGTCCTTGCTCTGCGCGACAGTCGGCGCAATCGAGGTCAGCTTCTTGTAGGTTTCCGTGTCGATGTCGGCGTACAGCGCGAGGATCAGATCTGGTGCGAGGTAGGCGATTTGCTCGAAGTTGAAGTCTCCGCCGCTGTTGATGTAGGTCGGAGTCTTTCCCTTCCAGTAGTCCTCCGTCCACGGCCAGCTTTCATCCAGGCCGGAGCCCCACCATTCGGCCATTCCGACGGGTTCAACTCCCAGGGCAAGCAGTGGTTCGTGATCGGTGTATCCGAGTGTGACGACGCGCTGTGGTGCGGCGTCGATTGTCGTCGAACCCAGTGCGTGCTCAATCGTCACGGGGAATGCGTCGTTGGTCTGGAGCGCTGATGCGGTGTCGACGCCTTGCGAGGTTCCACAGGCGGTCGAGAACCCGATGATCGCGGCCGTCGTGAACAAGGCGGCGAGGATTCGGGTGCTACGTGAGGGCACGTGCATGCTCCTTCGGGGTGGTGGGCGAATGATCTGAGTTCCGCATGAAGTAATGAACTGGTAGCGCCGGCAATAAAGTGAGGCTAACCTTTGCGGAATCGTCGGTCCATCCTTCCGGATGGACTCGGATACGCTCAGAAAGACGCAAAATGTCCACTATCGAGTACTCGACTCGCCCAAAGTCCTTGCTAGCGCTGCCCGATAGTCGCGGACGGACATTCAAAGATTTTCAGGTCTACACCAACGTCGTCGAGGGCGTGACCGCGTACGGGGCTCACCGCCACCCGGAGCATCAGATCGCCTGGATGAGTGAAGGGACGATGCAGATTGCTGCCGGGGGCAACGTGTGGCACCTGCACAGCGAGCACTTGGTCTGGTTGCCGGGCACCGTTCTCCACGACATGACGCTTCTGTCGGCGGGATGCATGATCGCGGCCTATGCGCGTCCGGATCTACGCCCTGGCGGGCCCAGGTGGACTCAGCCACTGGTTCTCGAAGTCGATGCTTTGTCCGCTCAATTGCTGCGCCATCTCGCAGATCGGACCATCGACGATGCTCGGCGGTTGATGAGTCAGGAGTTGCTCTACGACATTCTTGCTGCCGCGCCCGAACGGCACGACGTCCTCGCGGTTCCTCGCAATGCTGCGGCGAGTTCGGTTTCTGCCCGCATCCTTGCCGATCCGGCAGACGCACGGACGCTGGGGGAGTGGGCGGGCGAACTCGGGGTCAGTTCCAAGACCTTGATGCGAGCCTTTGTCGCCGATACCGGGATTACCTTCGGACAGTGGAGGACTCGCGCCCGAATGTATGCGTCGCTCGAGATGCTCGCGCGGGGTGAGGGTGTCAATGACGTTGCCCCGCAAGTGGGTTACCGGACCAGTAGTGGGTTCATCGCCGCATTTCGGGAAACCTTCGGTACGACGCCCGCCAAGTACGGTGGGAAAGCTGATGCAGTGAGTCGCTGAGTTGGAAACCCACGTCGCACACTCGGAGACGATAGTTGATAGATCGTGCTCGCGTCGACAGGCTAAATGCTGAGGGTGGCAGTCTTCAGTACACCCAGGCTGGCTTTGCGGAGGCTGAGAGTCGGCATTGGCATCGGATTCTTCGTTCAGGGCTGCGTCTCGACGATCGGTCAATCGGTTACGGCAGCATTTTGATGGCGATTAGACAAAAATCAGAAATGTCCTCATCGTGAGCGCTTTCCGACGATCTGCGTAACCGTAGAAGACGTAACACACAATGCTGCGCCAGAAAGGAGGACAACCCAAAGCCCCCACCCGATCGATGGAGAAACGGTGGTGCGAAAAACCGTCGCTTCTGCATCTGAAACGTTCATGGCGTCGATTATTCCGATCACGACCGCGATTGCGCCTACCGCTGGCGCGACCCACCGGTCTCCAAATTTGGCCTTTCCTCCTCTAGATAGAATAGTGAACAGTGCGATTGCTGCTACCGCGCCGAGAACGAGTGTTAGGACGCCGTCTCCGTCGACACCAGACTTTGAGAAGTTGAGAAATGTCACCCATGGACCGAGGCTTCCGACGATTATCCCGAAACATGCAAGTAGAGCTGCCACGATATTTGGCATGTAGTTGGAAGGGAGGGGAGAGTCGGCCTGTACGAATCCAACTGGCGGTACACCAGCGAATCGCCAATCTGTCTCGTGCTCGGGATGGGGTTCGTAAGGTTGATCCGATTCTGGCGACGGTGCTTGGTGCTGAGCGAGCCAGTATTCCGGTGGTCGGGGCTCTTGGTTCGGTTGGTCAGATGGAGAGTTGGGTGGCTGCGTCACTTGAGAACCAACTTTCTGCTGTGGGAGCTGCGCAGTTTGTGGGTGAGTTGTATTGCAACTGCAATCTGTCAGACAAACTATACAAGTGAAAGTTTCGCGGAGTTCTTAAGTTGTCGGCATAGGAAAATTCGTGCAGGTCGACTGTCGCTTCAAAGTCAGACATGCTCGCCAATAGGTTGTCCGTCTACCTCGAAACGAATTGTAAATCGAGCTGGCGGGCGGAGCAGTGGCTCTACGACGTTGACCGCCTGGACGGTACGCATAGAATAAAAATGGGTGTGCCTTCCTCGGGGATAAACCAGTAGGTAGTTCGATTTTGGAGATTAGTACCAATCTGTGAAGTCATGGCCTTGTCTCTTCGAGCGATCCAGACCGCAGTTCGATGTCTAAGCTTCTACCTTCGGTGTCGGAACGCCGGAAGTGATTGATGGTTTCAACGGCGAAGATACTTCCAGAACATTGAAATGGGCCGAGCTGCCAGCATATGCTGGTGGCTCGGCCCATTTACTAATCTGAACTGAGTCAGCTCATGTTGCCGAGCACATTGCCCAGGACACCGCTGATGACATTGGTCATCGACCCCTGCGGGTCGGTGAGGGAGCCGAATACTTGGCCCGATCCGGAGTTGAGCGAGCCGAAGCCCATGTCTTCGAGGCTTCCGGCGCCGGCCTCGACGGGGTTCGGCTGCCGGATGGTGACACACACGCCCATCGGATTGATGTCCCAGTCGCCCGCCGCCAGCACAATGTTGGTGCCGGCGCCGCTGTCGAGCTGAGAGCCGACAACTGCGTTATCGGGAACCTTGTAGGTGGTTTCCAGAGCGATGATGCCGCCACCAGCAGTGGTCCATCCGCCGCCCTTTGCCACCACGGAGTTGTTGCCGACGACGACGGTCTTGGTGACGTCGTCCCACTTCTGGTCGCCGATAAGCCATTTGACGTTCAGGCGAGCCTTGACCAGCTGGAATCCTGCCGGGTGGAAATCGCGGATCTGATTGACGAGTGCTCCCGAACCGGAAACCTTTGTCAGGTAGGTGACCGTCTGTCCCGGGGCGACCTTGCCGTCGCCGACAACCTCCTTGCTGACGGTGTACGGCGTCCCGAGGGAACCGGCCCAACTGTCGGTGACCGACTGGTTGAGCGCGCATGCCGGTGCTGCTTGCGCCACCGAGGCTCCAAGTCCAACAGTGACGCCGGCGGCGATGAGAACGAGGGATGTAGTGGTTGCTACTGCGTGGCGAAGTGAGCGGCGGGCCATGTAGAACTCCATTCAGCGGGGTGCGTGACGGTTTGAGCAAAACTGTAACTAGTTCTACTGGACTTTCGTCCAAGATGTGGCTGATTTCAGAAAATTGTCAGGTTTCGGGTCGCCGTTGGTGTGTCGCGCTGCCGAATTCCACAGGTTCCGAGTTGTGAACAGGTTGTTTTCGGATGGCTTGGTTTTGTGGTGGTGGGTTGAGGGTGGTGGTTGGGACGCGCTTCGTATGGGGCGGGCGCGCGGTCGTGTGAGTGGTGGGGGCTGCGATGGCGAGGAATATGGCGTTGGGGGCTCGGGGCGAGGATGTGGCTGTCGAGTTCCTGATCGATGCGGGTTTGGAGATTGTCGAACGTAATTGGCGTTGTCGGTACGGCGAGTTGGATGTTGTTGCGACGTCCGGTGATCGGATTGTGTTCGTGGAGGTGAAGACTCGCTCTGGTGTCGGGTACGGGAGTCCGGCGGAGTCGGTGACGTTCGCGAAGCAGCGTCGGATTCGGGTGTTGGCGATGCACTGGCTCACTGATTCGGGTCGGTCGTGGTCGAGGGTGCGCTTCGATGTGGTGGCGGTGTTGATCGGCCGGGACGGTGTGCCTTCGGTCGAGCATTTTGTGGATGCGTTCTGATGGCGTTGGGGCGGGCGCATTCTGTTGCGGTCAGTGGTGTGGACGGGCAGATCGTGGAGATCGAGGCGGATATCGGGCGCGGGTTGCCTGCGGTGCATTTGGTAGGGCTGCCTGATACTGCGTTGCACGAGTCGCGTGATCGGATTCGGGCCGCGGTGACCAATTCTGGTGAGGAGTGGCCGGACAGCAAGGTGATTTTGGCGTTGTCGCCGGCGACGTTGCCGAAGGTGGGCAGTGTTTACGATTTGGCTTTGTCGTTGTCGGTTCTCGATGCGGCGAAGAAGTTGCCGCGGAAGTTGTTGCGGGAGACTGTGTTTTTGGGGGAGTTGGCGCTCGACGGTCGTTTGCGGACGGTGCGTGGTGTGTTGCCTGCGGTGCTTGCGGCGAAGCGGGCGGGGTGGGGGACTGTGGTGGTTCCAGCTCGGGCGTTGGCTGAGGCGGGCCTGGTGAAGGGGATCGAAGTGCTGGGCGCTGACGATCTGTCTGCGGTGATCGGGTGGTTGCGTGGTGAGTTGGCGCTGGCTGTTCCTGATGTTTTCGAGCGTGCGGATGTGGTGACGGTGCGTGATTTGAGTGAGGTTGTCGGGCAGACGGATGCTCGGTGGGCGATCGAGGTTGCTGCGGCGGGTGCGCATCATTTGATGTTGACGGGTCCGCCGGGGATCGGGAAAACGATGTTGGCGCAGAGGCTTCCGGGGATTCTTCCGCCGTTGACGGAGGGGGAGTCGTTGGAGGTGACGGCGATTCATTCGGTGGCGGGGGTGTTGCCGGAGGATCGGCCGTTGATAGATATGCCGCCTTTCATTGCGCCGCATCACAGTTCGTCGGTCAGTTCGCTGGTGGGTGGTGGTAGTGGGATGGCTCGTCCTGGTGCGGTCAGCCGCGCCCATCGCGGCGTGCTGTTTCTCGACGAATGTGCCGAGATCGGGGTGAAGGTGCTCGAAGCGCTACGCACGCCACTCGAAGACGGGGAAGTGCGAATCGCTCGGCGGGACGGAGTTGCGCGGTACCCGGCGCGGTTCCAGCTGATCCTGGCCGCCAATCCCTGCCCATGCGCGCCGCCGCGAGACGCGGACTGCGTCTGCGCACCCGCGGCGCGTCGCCGTTACCTGGGGAAATTGTCTGGCCCGTTGTTGGACCGAGTCGACATCAGGGTCCGGATGCAGGCGGTAGCAACCGGAGCGCTGATCGACGAAGTGGGGGAAAGCACCAGCGATGTTCGTGCGCGCGTGGCGGCGGCTCGAGACACTGCAGCCCAGCGGTGGAGTGAGTACGGGTGGCGGACCAACGCGGAGGTACCAGGGCCGGCGTTGAGACAGAAGTTCAGACTCTCGCGTGCAGCGCTGGCACCGGTGGAACGGGCGCTGCGTAAAGGTGTCATCACTGCTCGTGGGGCGGACCGAGCGTTGCGGGTTGCCTGGAGTGTCGCTGATCTGGCAGGTGAGCCGATGCCCGGACCAGACCAAGTTGTCACCGCACTCGACTTTCGAGACAGGGGATTCCAATGACTGCACACGATCCACGACTACTCGCTTGGGCATATCTGTCCCGCGTCGTGCAGGGTCCTAGCGCGTATATGTCCATGTTGATCGACGAGCTCGGGGTCGAAGAAACTGCGAGGGCGGTTCGTAACGGCGATCTGCCACCCGCGATCGAGGAGAAGACGCGAGCCCGCGCTCACATCGACACAGCCCAACGAGACCTCGACCTGATGGAGGCGATGGGTGGCAGACTCATAACACCGAACTGCGCCGATTGGCCGGCGTGGCGAATGCTTTCCTTTGACGGACTCGATCCTTCCGGGGGTGAGACGGCACCATTTGTGTTGTGGGTGTTGGGGTCCGGGGATTTGGTTGATCTGACCGAGAGATCGGTTGGAATTGTGGGCACGCGGGCATCTACTGCGTACGGCGAACACGTGACGGCAGAGATTGCCGGTGACCTGGCTGTCGACGGATGGACCGTGATTTCCGGGGCGGCCTTCGGTATCGACGGGGCCGCGCACCGCGCTGCATTGGGCGTAGGTGGAAACACACTGGCTGTCTTGGCCTGTGGCGTGGATCGAGCGTATCCGTCAGGGCATGCGCGACTACTCAAACAGATAGCGAGTTCGGGTGCAGTGATAAGTGAATATCCGCCGGGCACAACACCTGCAAAGTTCCGGTTTCTGGCTAGGAATCGACTGGTAGCTGCGTTGTCGGACGGAGTAGTGGTGGTCGAGGCGGGTTGGCGCAGTGGTGCACGCAATACCGCCAATTGGGCTCGGAAGTTAGGCCGTCCCGTGATGGCGGTGCCCGGACCGGTTACCTCGGCATCGTCGACCGGATGTCACCGGATGATCCGCGAAGGTGAAGCGCAACTCGTTTCCAATGCCGTGGATGTAGTCGAAGCTTCAGGCCCATTTGGTGTCGGGGATTCCGCGGAGGATGCGGCCGCGACGCGTGACATCGACGCATTGCGAGGCAATTCTCGATTGGTATACGAAGCATTGCCGGGAACGGGGTCTCGCAGTACGCGTGAGTTGTCCGAGGAATCGGGATTGCTCATAGCTCAGGTTCGTGCCACTCTTCCTCTGCTCGAACTGGAGGGATTTGCAAGTTCTGATTCCAGTGGTTGGTTTCGGACGCGGTAGTACGTGAACTACTTCTGCGCCCGTCAGACCATGCGTGGCGATGCTCACTAATCGTTTGCGAAGACCGTGAATCGTCAATACCCGCAGCGCATCGGAAATGGCACGTCAGGGCTATTTTTCACGAATTTGCTCGACTGTGTGCAATGTAATTCTCGATGCGTTTCGCCGACCCGACCTGCAAGTTCGACGGGTCTCAGGAAAGCCTCAGGTCAATGTGCATGGAAGTCCGATTAGTCTGGATCACGATGACGGCGGGCATTGATTGACACCCGGCATCCGAGGGATGAATGTGCAGAATTTTCAGGGTCGTGTTCGGTCGAGGCAATGCCGCTAACCCGCTGCTAATTCGGACCATTGAGTCTGTTCGGAAACGGTGAAGGCTTTCGAACTTCTTTTGTTCATCAACGCTCTATCTGTGTATTGTGAAGGAGAATTGAATCGATCATTGAAAGAGGAGTGCAATGGCTGAGAAGCTGATTCGGCAACTCATCGACGACCTTGATGGTAAGCCGATTGACGATGGATTCGGTGATCGAATTGAGTTCTCTTACCAGGGAACGGATTACGTGATCGATCTGCGCGCCACCAATGCAGAGAAGTTCGACGCTGCGGTGAAGCCGTTCGTCGAGGCTGCTGCGAAGGTGAGCGGGAAGCGCGGCAAGAAGACTCAGGCTGCATCTCCGCAGGCCACATCAGGTTCCGGACGCTCCAAGGAGACGCTCCAGGCCATCCGTGACTGGGCAGGTAAGAACGGTTACGAAGTTGCTCCGCGTGGGCGTATCAAAGCGGAAATCATCGACGCTTTCGACGCTGCACACTAGATTGAATTAAATACACCTCTGGCTCTCGGCGAACTCGCCGGGAGCCAGAGGTGTATTTTACTGTTGCTTTGCCGAGTTCTCGGACAGCTTTGTCCGACAGGTCGTCCGTGTGAAGCAGATCAAATAATTCGTCTAAACAGCACCGAATTTACCCAGCAGATTGGTCGGTTTCTTTCGCTCTGCACAAAGGTCGACAGAGCGCTGTGTGGAGTCGCCGGCGAGGTATTTCGCCCTCGTGCTGCAATTGTCGTGTACATTAGTTAGGTAACACTAACTTTCGGAAGGATCTTTCTGTGGCCAAGCCGACAACTGCATTGACGGTTCTGCGGACCGAACAATTGACCCCCCATATGGTACGAGTGTTTCTCGGGGGACCAGGCTTCGAGTCGTTCACTCCCAGCGAATACAGCGATTCCTATGTAAAGATCGAATTCGGCACTCCTGATCAGCCGACACTGCGCACCTACACGATTCGTTCGTACGATCTTGATGCCAAAGAGATTGCAATCGATTTTGTCGTCCACGGCGACATGGGTGTCGCAGGTCCGTGGGCCGCGTCAGTTCAGCCGGGCGCTGAGATTACTCTGCGGGGACCCGGTGGCGCGTTTTCGCCGTCACCAACCGCTGATTGGTATCTCTTCGTCGGAGACGAGACCGCAATACCCGCTATTTCCGCGTCGATAGCGAGATTGGCGCCGGATGCGGTCGGCTACGCCGTCGTCGAAGTCGGTGGACCGGAAGACGAAATCGCGCTCGATGCCCCAGAAGGTATTGCCGTGACCTGGCTGCATCGCGGGGCATCGTCCGACGCGGTCGGCGAGGAATTGGCGGGCGACAACGCTCCGGTTGTCGCTGCGGTCAAGGCTCTCGAGTGGTTGCCGGGCGAACCGCACGTGTTCATTCACGGTGAAGCGCAAGCCGTTATGCACAACCTCCGGCCGTACATTCGCAAGGAACGAAATGTCCCGGCGTCGGCCGCTTCTATTTCCGGCTATTGGCGTCGTGGTCGCACCGAAGAGGGCTTCCGGGTCTGGAAGTCCGAACTCGCTGCGGCCGAAAACTAACTCGCGGCGGCCGTGCCGCGAGTCAGCAACACGAGCGCAACGGCCGCGAGAACTCCGAAGGTGGGAATTGCGATTGCCATCGGAACTGCCGTGTCTTCTCCCGCAATTCCCACCAACGGCGAAACCAGCGCCGCCAAGCCGAACTGGCCCGCTCCCATCAGCGCTGAACCGGTCCCGGCCGCGTTGGTGACCTCTCCTTGGGCGAGAGCGGTCGCATTGCCCATGATGAACCCGATGCTCGAAATTGCCACCAACAGTGGGACCAAGATCAACCAGGTATTCGTGGAACTGAAAACCACGCTGGTGCAGAACAATACGGCGCCGCCCATGAGGAGTAGGCACACGCCGAAACGCAGCAGCGTGCGTGCTCCGACGCGACCGAGCAGGCGAGTGGTGATCATCGCTGCCGTGACCATTCCGGTGGCGTTCACTGCGAACACGATCGAGAATTGTGACGGACTCAGTCCGAGAACGTTCTGAACGACGAACGGTGACGCGGAGATGTACGCGAACAAGGCGCCGAATCCGAAGACGAATGCGAGCGCATATCCGAGGTAGTGCCGATTGCGGACCACGTATCGCAGATTCGAGACCAGGGCCTTCAATCCGCCGCCGTGGCGTCGCTCGGGCGGAAGTGTCTCGGGAACGAGCAAAACGACACCAGCCACCATTACAGCGCCCGCGACCGCCAGGACCCAGAAGATTCCGCGCCATCCGACGGGGCCGAGAAGTGCGCCGCCGATCAGTGGCGCGACGACGGGAGCGATACCGCCGATGATCATCATGATGCTGAAGAGCTTCGCTGCGTCGTCGCCGCGCGCTCGGTCGGCAATACAAGCGCGGGCAAGAACGATGGCAGCGCCTCCACTCAAGCCCTGGACGAGTCGTGCACCGATGAGAAACTCGATGTTCGGCGCCACCGCGCATGCCGCGCCGCTCAGTGCCGTGATGATTGTCGCGGCCAGCAGTATTCGTCGCCTGCCAAGTCCGTCGGAGATCGGACCGATGATCAGCTGGCCGATTCCGAGGCCTGCCATGAAGGTGGTCAGCGTGAGCTGAACGCTGGCCGCAGTAGTGTCGAGTGCATCCGCCATCAACGGTAGGCCGGGCAGGTACATGTCGATGGACAGTGGAGCGATTGCGGAAATCAGTGCCAGTACGCACAACATCTTCAGAGGAATTGCTCGATTCACCGATCAACCCTATCGGCGAGGGAGCTTGCAGTTTCAATCGCGGCGAGCGAGCGTGTGTTCATGACTGACGCATTGCCGGCGAGCTTGAGCGTTCACCTCGATGCGTATGCCGAGCACCTCCGACTGAGCCGAGGCCGGTCGGAACACACGATCCGCGCCTATGTCGGTGACGCGCGGGCATTGCTGACCCATTTCTCCGCGGGTTCGGAGAATGCAGATCTCGACCGCCTCGACCTAAGTGTCATGCGTTCGTGGTTGGCCGCCCAGAATGCCGTAGGAACAGCCCGTACGACGGTAGCTCGACGGGCTTCTTCGGCGCGTGGGTTCACTGCGTGGCTCGCGCAGACCGGACGCATTTCCGTCGACCCGGGCACACGTCTGGCGGCTCCACCCGCTCGCCGGACGCTGCCGACGGTGCTGCGTCAGAGCCAGGCCCTCGACGCAATGGATGCGGCGGAAAGCGGTGCGCAGCAACAAGAGCCGCTCGCCCTGCGAGACCGACTCATCGTGGAATTGTTGTACTCCACCGGAATTCGCGTCGGCGAGTTGTGTGGACTGGACGTCGAGTCGGTCGATGCCGATCGACGTTTGCTTCGTGTTCTCGGCAAGGGGAACAAGGAGCGGTCGGTGCCATACGGCCTGCCCGCAGAATCGGCACTGAACGGCTGGCTGGAGCACGGACGACCCGCGCTGTGTTCGGATCGGTCCGGGCGAGCGTTGCTCCTCGGAGTTCGAGGCGGCCGGCTCGATCAGCGTCAGGCGCGTTCGGTGGTCCACGAAACCATGGCTGCAATTCCAGGGGCTCCCGACATGGGTCCGCACGGGCTTCGGCACTCGGCTGCGACACATTTGCTGGAGGGTGGTGCGGACCTTCGTGTGGTCCAAGAACTCCTCGGTCATGCGAGTTTGGCGACCACTCAGCTGTACACGCACGTGTCGGTCGAACGGCTTCGATCCGTCCACGATCAGGCCCATCCGCGCGCCTGATTTGTGGAGCGACGCGAGTTCTCGGCTGGTATTTGGTAGCGTCGCAGCTCAGAAGAGTGAACAATCGACAAAGTTCGATCGTCGTATCGAGACACTCGATTACATGCGATATCCGGGGGATTCGTGAACCGCCAAGATGTGAAGCACCTGCCGAACAGCGGCCAACCAGCCTGGCTGTCCGAATCGCCGCAACCGGCTCCCGAGCCGGCGCCGACGCCGGAGCCTGTGGCGCGACTGCAAGAGGTCTGGTCCATGCCACCGCCACCGTCGAGTCAACAGCAGGTGACAAACCAGGATCTGGTTGCCGAAGCTTTACTGAAACGCCCGAAACGGACGCCGCGTGG
This sequence comes from Rhodococcus sp. YL-1, assembly GCF_001942025.1. Taxonomy (NCBI): domain Bacteria; kingdom Bacillati; phylum Actinomycetota; class Actinomycetes; order Mycobacteriales; family Nocardiaceae; genus Rhodococcus; species Rhodococcus sp. YL-1. The sequence goes on from NZ_CP017299.1 coordinate 2,563,075, forward strand.
CGGCTGGCGTAGGGGATTGCATCGTGCGACCGGAGGTGTGGTCAATCTGGGGGATTCGACCAACGAACAGCGCAACCGTGCACTGGCCGCCCGAATCGAGCAGCCGATCCGCAACGACTACCGAGTCGCTCTGCTCTCGCTCAAAGGGGGAGTGGGCAAGACGACGGTCACGGTCGGACTCGGTGCGACGTTTGCTTCGCTGCGTGGTGACTGCGTCGTGGCGGTTGACGCCAATCCCGATTTCGGGACTTTGGCACAACGTGTTCCGCTGCAGACCAATTCGACAGTGCGCGATCTGATTGCTGCTAGACCGGACATAAAGAGCTATTCGGACGTTCGAGTGCACACATCCCAGTCGTCGAGTCGTCTCGAGGTGCTGGCGAGTGAGCAGGATCCGGCGATTTCGGAGGCATTCAGCGAGGCCGACTATCGCCAGGTCATCGACATCTTGCAGGTCTACTACAACATCATCCTCACTGATTGCGGTACCGGGATCATGCACTCGGCGATGAACGGCGTTCTGGATCTTGCCAATTCGTTGGTTCTCGTCAGTTCGCCGGCAATCGACGGAGCGCGCAGTGCGGCGGCAACGCTCGATTGGCTTCAGTTGCACGGATACGGCCATCTGGTCGAGCGGACCGTCGTCGTCATCAGCGCCGCCCGACCAGGGTCGAGCGTCATCGACATGGACGCGTTGGTGGACTATTTCATGCGTCGATGCCGCGCCGTCGAGGTCATTCCTTTCGACGAGCATCTCGCGGAGGGGTCGGTGATGGACCTCGAATTGATGCGACCGGCCACCAGACGAGCGTTCATGGAACTGGCAGCGATGGTGGCCGACGACTTCGCGGACGCTGTGGGTCGGCACGCCGTTTCCGAGTGGCACTGATTCTGCGACCGATTTCTGCGACCGATCAGCCTCCTTTCAATGGCTTGAGCCTGAGCGGTTGCGACCGAACCAGTCCGAGTGGATCGAGATACTCGCGTCCTCTGCGCAAGCCCCAGTGCAAACATGCTTCGACAGCGCACCCTTCGTGCCCGGTTTCGAGGGTTCCGATCACTGACCTGGCTGCGACGCGTTCACCTGTGCGAACGACTGCGGTGACGGGTTCGTAGGTCGTGCGTAGGCCGCCGGAATGATCGATCGACACCGTCGGCTTTCCGGCGACCACTCCCGCGAACACCACGATGCCGTCGCCGGCCGCGAGGACGGATTGGCCGGCGCTGCCGCCGAGATCGACCCCGCGATGACCCGGCAGCCAGTTCTCGGCCGGTTTGTCGAAAGCGCGTTCCACGTGCGGCCGAGGAGCGAGCGGCCAGTCGAATCGCGTGTCTGCTGACGCCGTGCCTACGGCGACACAGCAGGAGATCACGGCGAAGGCCACGCCTCGTCGAGCTCCGCGCAACATCGTCATTCCTTGATCTTGCGTGGAGTAGCGCACGCTTCAATGCAGATCAGACGGGTAATCCACAAGGTAGCCGCCGATCCACAACCGCCGGTTCGGTCTGTTGCTTCCGGGGTGGTTATGGCATCGGGGGATGAGGACGTACACTTGTCGAGCGGTCTGTGCTCGCACAGTCCGACTTCGCGCGCCCGCGCACGTTTTCCGGCCTCGGCTGGTCCTGGTTCTCACGAAACAGGTCCGACGGCCGTGCGGGTGCCAGGGCAGGGATCACCCGATCGCCTGCATCAACCGGATTGAAAGTTTGAGGTACACAGCCATGGCTGTCGTAACCATGAAGCAGATGCTCGATAGTGGAACCCACTTCGGACATCAGACCCGTCGCTGGAACCCGAAGATGAAGCGATTCATCTTGACCGACCGCAACGGCATCTACATCATCGACCTCCAGCAGACGCTGACGTACATCGACAAGGCGTACGAGTTCGTCAAGGAGACCGTTGCCCACGGCGGCACCGTTCTCTTCGTCGGTACCAAGAAGCAGGCGCAGGAGTCCATCGCTTCCGAAGCGACTCGCGTCGGAATGCCCTACGTCAACCAGCGTTGGCTCGGCGGCATGCTCACCAACTTCACCACCGTTCACAAGCGTCTGCTTCGCCTCAAGGAGCTCGAGGCAATGGAGCAGACCGGTGGATTCGAAGGTCGCACCAAGAAGGAAATCCTCATGCTCACGCGTGAGATGACCAAGCTGGATCGCACCCTCGGTGGTATCCGCGACATGGCCAAGGTTCCTTCCGCGGTGTGGATCGTCGACACCAACAAGGAGCACCTGGCAGTTGCCGAGGCTCGCAAGCTGAACATCCCGGTCATCGCGATCCTGGACACCAACTGCGACCCCGACCTCGTCGACTACCCGATCCCGGGCAACGACGACGCCATCCGTTCCGCAGCACTGCTGACCAAGGTTGTCGCTTCCGCGGTTGCCGAAGGTGTGCAGGCACGTGCAGGACTGAGCGCCGACAAGGACGCGAAGCCCGAAGCCGGCGCAGGCGAGCCCCTCGCCGAGTGGGAGCAGGAACTGCTCTCGCAGGCAGCTCCGGCCGCAGAGGCTGAGGCAGCTCCGGCTGCAGAGGCTGAGGCAGCCCCCGCCGCAGAGGCACCGGCCACCGAGGCCTGATTCGTTGAAACCGGCCCTGACCAAGAGTTCTTTTGGTCAGGGCCGTTTCACCGTTAGGCCCGAGCACCACCGTCAGGCCGTGCTTCACCGTTAGTCCTAGGTCCGAAACAGACACATGAGGAGGCTCGCTAATCATGGCGAACTACACCGCCGCTGACGTCAAGCGGCTCCGTGAGCTCACCGGCTCCGGAATGATGGCATGTAAGAACGCACTCGCAGATGCAGACGGCGATTTCGACAAGGCCGTCGAGCAGCTGCGCATCAAGGGCGCGAAGGATGTCGGAAAGCGCGCAGAGCGCACCACCGCTGAGGGTCTCGTCGTCGCCAAGGACGGCGTCATGATCGAGATCAACTGCGAGACCGACTTCGTCGCCAAGAACGACGAGTTCATCAAGCTGGCCGACGAGATCGTGACCGTCGCTGCTGCTGGTAAGCCTGCTGACCTCGACGCTCTCAAGGCGCTCGAGCTCGACGGCAAGACCATCGACACCGTCATTGCGGAGCAGTCCGCGAAGATCGGTGAGAAGCTCGAACTGAGCCGCGTCGCTTCCTTCGACGGCCCCGTTGCCGTTTACCTGCACAAGCGCAGCTCCGACTTGCCGCCCGCTGTCGGCGTTCTCGTCGAGTACACCGGTGAAGGCGATGCTGCTGCTGAGGCCGCTCGCGGCGCTGCAATGCAGGTCGCAGCACTCAAGGCGAAATACGTCACGCGTGACGAGGTTCCCGAGGAGATCGTCGCTTCCGAGCGTCACATCGCCGAAGAGACCGCCCGCGCAGAAGGCAAGCCCGAGCAGGCACTGCCGAAGATCATCGAAGGCCGCGTCAACGGTTACTTCAAGGACGTCGTTCTGACCGAGCAGTCTTCGGTCACGGACTCCAAGAAGACCGTCAAGGCGATCCTCGACGAGGCAGGCGTGACCATCAAGCGCTTCGTGCGTTTCGAGGTCGGCGCCTCCGCTTAATTCGGAGCCCGCACACATGGACCCCGCCTGAAGAGCATTTGCTCTACCGGCGGGGTCTACGTGTACCTGGGGCCTCCGATGAGGCAGGATGAGAGTGCCTCGGGACGAGTCCCGGGGGCATTCCTATGCCGCGGTGTCCGATTCGGCGGCAGAAGAAGAATGAAGGACCTACAAGGTCTTGTATCGAACTGAGGAGAACAATGTCCGAACCAGCCAACGAACGTCCAGGATTCAAGCGGGTCCTGCTCAAACTCGGCGGCGAAATGTTCGGAGGCGGCAAAGTCGGTCTCGATCCCGACGTGGTCACCAAGGTGGCTGAGCAGATCGCAGAGGTCGTTCGATCGGGCGTACAGGTTGCAGTGGTCATCGGCGGCGGAAACTTCTTCCGCGGGGCGGAACTGCAGCAGCGTGGCCTCGATCGCGCGCGCTCCGACTACATGGGCATGCTAGGCACCGTCATGAACTGCCTCGCTCTGCAGGATTTCCTGGAGAAGGCGGGCGTCGATTCTCGCGTGCAGACGGCCATCACCATGGGCCAGGTCGCCGAGCCGTACCTCCCCCTTCGCGCACGTAGGCACCTCGAGAAGGGGCGCGTAGTCATCTTCGGTGCCGGGATGGGTATGCCCTACTTCTCGACTGACACCACTGCTGCGCAGCGCGCGCTGGAGATCGGTGCCGAGGTAGTGCTGATGGCCAAGGCTGTCGACGGCGTCTACTCGGCCGACCCGCGTCTCGACCCGGACGCGACGATGTACGAACAGATCACGCACCGTGAGGTCATCGAACGTGAGCTCAAGGTCGCGGACGCGACGGCATTCAGCCTGTGCATGGACAACTCGATGCCGATGATGGTGTTCAACCTCCTCACCGAAGGAAACATCGCTCGCGCGGTGTCCGGTGAGAAGATCGGCACCCTGATCAAGTCGTGAGTGACACCCAAAAAATGATGCAGAACAACATGGAGGAACAGCCGTGATCGATGAAGCGCTCTTCGAGGCAGAAGAGAAGATGGAAAAGGCTGTCACGGTAGCCAAGGACGATCTCGGCTCGGTTCGCACCGGACGCGCGAACCCCGGTATGTTCTCGCGCATCGTGATCGACTACTACGGTTCGATCACGCCGATCACGCAGCTCGCGAGCATCAACGTCCCCGAGGCCCGCATGGTCATCGTCAAGCCGTACGAGGCTTCGCAGCTCAACGCGATCGAGACGGCGATCCGCAACTCGGATCTCGGTGTGAACCCGTCCAACGACGGCAGCATCATCCGCATTTCGGTTCCGCAGCTCACGGAAGAGCGTCGACGTGAACTGGTGAAGCAGGCCAAGTCCAAGGGCGAGGATTCGAAGGTCACGCTGCGCAACATCCGCCGCAAGGCGATGGACGAACTCAGCCGGATCCAGAAGGACGGTGAAGCCGGCGAGGACGAGGTCGGTCGCGCAGAGAAAGAACTCGACAAGACCACGGCGAAGTACGTGCACACGGTCGAGGAACTCGTCAAGCACAAGGAAGCAGAGTTGATGGAGGTATAGCCTCCTCATTTGCAGTGTTTGTCGTCGGGAGTAGATCAGGGAGTTTGGGTGCACGCACAAGAGGGAACCGCCGGTGGTCCCGTCACGGACGGGCCTACGGGCGGCGCTGAGGGCGCGCAACCGCCGAAGTCGAAGGCGGGCAGGAACCTACCTGCCGCCATCGGCGTCGGAGCTGGCCTCGGCGCCTTGGTCATCGGCACTTTGATCTTCCTGCCCCCCGGATGGATCGCCGTCGTTGCGATCGCGATGTTCATCGCGACGTGGGAGGTCACCACGCGGCTTCGTGAAGCCGACATCGAGGTGCCGCGAATTCCGCTTCTCGTCGGCGGGCAAGCCACGATCTGGCTCGGCTGGCCGTGGGGACCGGTCGGGGTGCTCAGCGGATTCACCGCGACCGTCCTGGTATGCATGGTGTGGCGGTTGTTCGACCACGGCCTCAAGGCGACCCCGAAGAACTTCCTGAGAGACACCTCCATCACGGTGTTCGTTCTGGCGTGGATCCCGCTGTTGGCGTCATTCGGTGCGTTGATGGTGCTCGAAGACGACGGCCCCGGTCGCGTCTTCGTCCTGATGATCGGTGTCGTGTGCTCCGACATCGGCGGCTACGCGGCTGGAGTGCTGTTCGGGAAGCATCCGATGGTGCCCGCTGTGAGCCCGAAGAAGTCCTGGGAGGGATTCGTCGGCTCCCTCATTTTCTGCGTCATCGGCAGTTTGCTTTCGGTGACGTTGATACTCGACGCGAATTCGATGATCGGCGTCCTGCTCGGTGTCGTCCTGGTGGTAGTCGCGACGGTCGGCGACCTGATCGAATCGCAGATCAAGCGCGAACTCGGCATCAAGGACATGGGAACCTTGCTTCCCGGCCACGGCGGAATCATGGATCGCCTGGATTCACTCCTGCCGTCGGCATTTGTCACCTGGCTGATTCTGTACGCACTCGTCTGATTTCGCGTGCGTGATTTCTTCTCCGGCCGTTCCAAGCCGATCCCCAGCCCGAACATCTGGCATTGGCCGGACGTGTACGAAATCGAGAACCGCGCGCAGGACGTCGACGGTTCCCTCTGGGCGGCGATGCGAGCCCGGGTCGACTGGACTGGACGCGATGTCGTCGATGTCGGCTGTGGGGCGGGGTTCCATCTACCGGAGTTCGCTCGTACTGCCCGTCGTGTTGTCGGAGTGGAGCCGCACGCACCGCTGGTGAAGGCCGCGCGGGAACGAACCCGCGATTCGGCGTCGATCGACGTAGTCCAGGGTTCAGCAGAGTCCACGGGTCTGGTGGATGCTTCAGTCGATCTCGTCCATGCCCGTACGGCGTACTTCTTCGGAAAAGGCTGCGGCCCGGGAATTCGTGAAGCAATGCGCATCCTGAGGCCCGGGGGAGCCCTGCTGATCGTGGATCTCGATGTGAGCGCCGGCCAGTACGGGGAGTGGATGAGGGCGGATCTGCCCAAATACGATCCCGCGGCGGTCGAAGCGTTCTTCGAGGCTCAAGGATTCTCGCTCACGCGCGTCGACACCCGGTGGGAGTTCGAGAATCGAGACGATATGCGGCGGGTGCTCGGAATCGAATTCACCGAGAAGACTGCCGAGCGTGCGTTCTCGCAAGTAACAGGGCTTGCCTTCTCGGTGCGATACCGGATCCATGTTCGATCCAAACCACGATCGCTCGAACTTGCGTGAGGGCGGGCCCAAAAGACGAACGTCAGGCGCTCCGACTTGAGCGCCTGACGTTTTCTGCACCGATTCAGTAGTAAAAAAATCAGTGATCGGTGGGGATGTGGAACAGGGTGGCCAGCTTGTGAATCTTCTTGGCCTTGGCAAGCTTGGGCAGGTCGCTGCCGTCGCGCACGCGTGAGCCGTCTTCGCCGAGATCGTCGATGACATTCTGAGCCCAGATCGCGTCGGCCACGGAGGGACTCAGTCCCGCGTTGACGGGGGCAGTCTGCGCGGTGGTCATGCAGAGTTTGCCGGCCATGCCGAGTGACAAGGTGATCGCACAGTCTCGGGCGAGCAGATCCAGATCGGGGCCGAGCGTGGGACCGTCGATCGGCGGAGCGATGCGTGCCGCGCGGCTGGCGATGGTGAGCCGCGAACGCGGGTACGACATCGACGTGGGGGAGTCGTCCATCCCAGTGTCGCGCCGGAAGTCGCCGCTGCCGAATGCGAGACGGAAGATGCCGTCAGTGCGTGCGATCTCGGGCGCAGCCTCGAGTCCCACCGCGGATTCGACGAGAGCAAGAATCTTGGTGCCTTCGGGAAGTCGCTCGGCCGTGGCGTCGGCCTGCTGACCGCTTTCGGTCTTTGCGAGCATGACACCCTCGAGTCCGGGGAGGCCCGCGAGTGCGGCCAGATCCTCTTCCCAGAACGGTGTCGTGGCGTCGTTGATCCGAACCCAGGCGTGATTGTGTTCGCTCAGGAATGCGGCGACATCGCGGCGGGCAGCTGGTTTGTCGGGTGCGGTGACGGCATCCTCGAGGTCGAGAATGACGGCGTCGGCCGCACTCGCGAGTGCGGCGTCGAAGGTGTCCGGTTTGGACGCGGGGACGAGGAGCCAGGATCTTGCCTGCTGCGGGGCAATTCGCGAGGTCACAGGTCTCTCCATGTGAGTAGTCACATCAGGGCCTTTCCGGTGATTTCCACGACATCAATGATGCCTGCTGGCCCATCGATCGACCCAATTGCGTAACTAGATTTCAGTCACATCTGCCGCTTCGCTGCGCGCCGGATCTGAATGATGCGAACGCCGCCTGCCAACGCCATGATCAATGCGCCCGCGATGGCGGAAAGCAGGATCGTGATTCCGAGCGGAAAGTCGATCTGCCAGGCGAGGATCTTGACGGAGACGCTCTCTAGGTTCTGCAGGATGAACACCAGCAGTAAGATCAACACGATTGCACCTATGACCAGGCCAACCCAGGTCGTGGCGGCTCTGGTTCGGTCGGTGACCGACGTTCCGGTCGGCACCGGTTCAGGCGTCGGTGTCGGTTCCGGATCGTGTTTTTCCACTGCCTTGTTCTCGTCCACCTTCGGAAGTTCCGGATCGGGGCCGAAACCGTCGGCTGGGCGGTACACGGGGGAATTCGACGGATCCTCTGGTGTGGTTGACATGACATGATCATCACTCAACCTGCGCGAAGTTGCACGGGTAATCCGGCCACAATCGGGTGGCAGTGGGGTAGCACCCCAAAACAATGGGACAATGGTGTAACTATGGCTGCCTCTCTTCCCCTCGTTTTCACTGCACCCAAGCGCGGAATGCCTCCACGGCACCTCGCCGATCTCGATTCCGCCGAGCGCAAAGAAGCGGTGAAAGAGCTCGGCCTTCCGGCTTTCCGGGCCGATCAGCTGGCGCGTCAGTACTACGCGCGGCTGGAAGCCGATCCGGAGAAGATGACCGATCTCCCCGCATCGGTGCGCGAGAAGGTTGGGGAGTCGCTGTTCCCGACCTTGTTGACCCCGATCAAGCACCTCGCGTGCGATTCGGGCGACACTCGCAAGACCCTGTGGAAGGCACATGACGGAACGCTGCTCGAAAGCGTCTTGATGCGCTATCCCGACCGGGCAACACTTTGCATCTCGAGTCAGGCAGGCTGCGGAATGGCCTGCCCGTTCTGTGCGACGGGTCAGGGCGGCCTCGACCGCAACCTCTCGACCGCCGAGATCGTCGATCAGGTTCGCGAGGCAGCGGCCGCCATGCGCGACGGTGAAGTCGCCGGCGGCCCCGGACGCCTCTCGAACGTCGTGTTCATGGGTATGGGCGAGCCTTTGGCGAACTACAAGCGTGTGGTGGCAGCGGTACGACGGATCACCTCGCCTGCACCCGACGGCCTCGGCCTGTCTCAGCGGTCCGTCACGGTCTCGACCGTCGGCCTCGCTCCCGCGATCCGCAAGCTCGCTGACGAAGGCCTGAGCGTCACGCTGGCGGTATCGCTGCACACACCGGACGACGAACTGCGCGACACTCTTGTCCCGGTCAACAATCGCTGGTCAGTGTCGGAGGTACTTCAGGCTGCCCGGTACTACGCAGACAAGACCGGTCGCCGTGTGTCAATCGAGTACGCGATGATCAAGAACGTCAACGATCAGCCGTGGCGAGCGGACATGCTGGGCAAGAAGCTGAAGAAAGCACTCGGCGGGTTGGTGCACGTCAACCTGATTCCGCTCAACCCGACTCCGGGCAGCGAGTGGGACGCGAGCCCCAAGGACGTCGAGCGCGAGTTCGTGCGTCGGGTCATCGCCCAGGGCGTCTCGTGCACGGTGCGCGATACGCGCGGTCAGGAAATCGCCGCAGCCTGTGGCCAGCTGGCAGCCGAGAACTGAAACGTTCCAGGCCTGAAACACGTAAAGAGAAGGCCTCCACGAACTTTCGTTCGTGGAGGCCTTCTCTTTGTCAGGTTTCTAGCGCGGGCGGCGACGGATGACGATGTCGCGGACCAGAATGAAGATCATCAATCCGGCGGTGCCGATGAGCCACAGATCCTCGACCTTGCCGTGATGGTTTCCGATCATCATCAGAAGCAGGAATATTGCGAAGAACCATCCGAGGAAACGGAAAAACTTGAGTCCTTCACCACTCCACCCCCATGCGGCAGAGGGAACCTCGGCCTCATCGACGTGCGAGACCACGACGGGGGCGCTGGACTTGACGTCCAACTGGGTATCGGCCACGGTCGATCCTCCTGCTCATTCGGTTGCACTACTGCCCAATATGGTGACATACGACTGCCTGTCGTACGTAGTTGGGCGTCGATAAGGTTGTTCTCAGGTGTTATCAGCAACAATGGGCGAGTGCAGGAAACCACACGTACCCGCGTCCTCCTCCTCGGCAGTACCGGTTCGATCGGTACCCAAGCGCTGGAGGTCATCGCTGCCAACCCCGACCGTTTCGAAGTAGTCGGTCTTGCAGCGGGCGGCAACAACGTCGAGTTGTTGGCCGAACAGATTCGTGCAACCGGCGTCACGGACGTCGCCGTCGCCGATCCTGCAGCGGCATCGGCGCTGGAATCGGTAACCGCCCGTTCGGGACCGAGCGCCGTGACAGAACTGGTTCGGGACAGCGGTGCCGATGTTGTCCTCAATGCGCTCGTCGGTTCGTTGGGACTCGAACCGACACTGGCGGCTTTGAACTCGGGAGCGCGCCTGGCGCTGGCGAACAAGGAATCGCTTGTCGCCGGCGGAGCGCTGGTGACGAAAGCCGCCGCCCCCGGTCAGATCGTGCCGGTCGACTCGGAGCATTCGGCGCTTGCCCAGTGCCTACGTGGTGGAACAGGCGACGAGGTGGCCCGGTTGGTTCTCACCGCTTCGGGTGGGCCGTTCCGTGGCTGGAGCGCCGAGGATCTCGAAAGTGTGAATCCGGCTCAGGCAGGTGCGCACCCCACCTGGTCGATGGGCCCCATGAACACCCTCAACTCGGCAACTCTGGTCAACAAGGGCCTCGAGTTGATCGAGACGAACCTGCTGTTCGGGATCGACTACGACCGCATCGACGTCACCGTGCATCCGCAGTCGATCGTGCATTCCATGGTGACCTTCTTCGACGGATCGACGCTGGCACAGGCGAGTCCACCGGACATGAAGCTCCCGATTGCGCTCGCTCTCGGCTGGCCGGACCGCATCGAAGGTGCGGCGTCGGCATGCGACTTCACCACCGCCTCCACCTGGGAATTCGAGCCGCTCGATTCGTCGGTGTTCCCCGCCGTCGATCTGGCGCGAAGCGCAGGCAAATCCGGAGGTTGCTTCACCGCGATCTACAACGCGGCCAACGAAGTGGCGGCTCAGGCATTCCTCGACGGTGTCATTTCCTTCCCGGCGATCGTCCGCACGGTGGCTGCTGTTCTCGACGATGCAGGTCAATGGTCCGCAGAACCGGTTACCGTGGACGACGTTCTGGCCGCAGACGGCTGGGCACGCACACGAGCGCGTCAGCTCGTGAAGCAGGAGGGCTAGAGCTTTCATGGTTTTTGCACTGGGCGTCGTGCTGTTTGCCCTCGGCATCGGCGTGTCCATCGCCCTGCACGAAGCCGGTCACATGTGGACGGCCAAGGCTTTGGGAATGAAGGTTCGCCGCTACTACATCGGCTTCGGACCGAAGATCTTCTCGTTCCGTCGAGGTGAGACCGAGTACGGCCTCAAGGCGCTGCCGCTGGGCGGATTCTGCGACATCGCGGGCATGACGGCCCTCGACGAGATGACGCCTGAAGAAGAGCCGCACGCGATGTACAAGAAGGCGGCGTGGAAGCGCGTCGTCGTCATGTCCGGCGGTATCGCGATGAACTTCATTCTCGGGTTCCTCCTGATCTACGCATTGCTCCTCGGTTGGGGTCGAACCAGTACGGAGCCGGCACCGCCTGTTGTCAAGGGCGTGACGTGTGTTGCTCCGACGCAGCTCGGACAGGATCAGGGGTGGAAACTCGCGGATTGCACCGGTACCGGCCCGGCGGAGGCAGCCGGAATTGCTGCCGGCGATCGGATCGTCGCGGTGGACGGTCAACCGACGGACACTTTCGCCAAGGTTTCCGCGGCGATCCGCGACAAGTCCGGGACAGTCACGCTCACAGTCGAGCGCGGCGACGAGACTGTTCAAGTTCCGGTCGACGTATCGCCGGTTGAGCGTTACGTAGCCAAAGACGGCAGCACAACGCCGGAACTGGCAAAGGTAGGCGCTGTCGGAATTGAGGGTGTCAGCAATCTGATCGAGTACAACGCGCTCACTGCTGTTCCGGCGGCCTTCGACTTCACCGGCCAGATCATGGTCGACTCGGTAAAGGCGTTGGCTGACATTCCGTCGAAGGTGGGGGCTCTGTGGGAGTCGATCACGGGCGGCGAACGCGCCCAGGACACACCGATCAGCGTGGTTGGTGCCAGCGTTATCGGCGGTGAAGCGGCGGACCGTGCACAGTGGGCGACGTTCGTCGGACTGCTCGCATCGATCAACTTCTTCCTCGGTGTTTTCAACATCCTGCCGCTGTTGCCGCTCGACGGCGGTCACATCGCGGTGGTCTTCTACGAGAAGATCCGTGATTGGTTCCGCGCCCGCCGAGGCTTGATTCCCGGCGGCCCGGTCGACTACACCAGACTCCTTCCGATTACTTACGTATTCATCGTGATCGGTGGCGCGTTCATGTTGCTGACACTCACGGCTGACATCGTCAATCCGATCAAGATCTTCTGACCGTGTGAGAAGGGTGACGGTTGCCGCGCGGTAGTGCGGCGATCGCCCGGCTAAACTTGCAGTGAAGCTATGAAAGAAGGCACAGACGTGACCATCCCTATCGGACTGGGAATGCCCTCGGCACCCGCAGCGATTCTTGCTCCTCGACGCAAGACACGGCAGCTGCAGGTCGGCACGGTAGGTGTGGGCAGCGATTTCCCCATCTCGGTGCAGTCCATGTGCACCACGAAGACGCACGACGTCAATGCAACGCTGCAGCAGATCGCGGAACTGACCGCGTCCGGTTGCGACATCGTTCGTGTCGCCTGCCCGCGTCAGGAAGACGCGGACGCGTTGTCGATCATTGCGAAGAAGAGCCAGATCCCGGTTATCGCCGACATCCACTTCCAGCCGCGCTACATCTTCGCGGCAATCGATGCGGGATGCGCTGCGGTGCGCGTCAATCCGGGCAACATCAAGGAATTCGACGGCCGTGTCAAAGAGGTGGCCAAGGCTGCCGGTGACGCAGGCATTCCGATCCGTATCGGTGTCAACGCGGGATCGCTCGATCCTCGGTTGATGGAGAAGTACGGCAAGGCGACGCCCGAAGCGTTGGTCGAGTCCGCGCTGTGGGAGGCCGGGTTGTTCGAAGAGCACGGCTTCGGTGACATCAAGATCTCCGTCAAGCACAACGATCCGGTGATCATGGTCGAGGCTTACCGCCAACTCGCCGCCAAATGCGATTACCCGTTGCACCTCGGCGTCACGGAGGCAGGGCCGGCGTTTCAGGGCACGATCAAGTCCGCGGTCGCCTTCGGTGCGCTGCTCGCGGAGGGTATCGGCGACACGATCCGGGTTTCGCTCTCGGCCCCGCCGGCCGAGGAAATCAAGGTCGGTAACCAGATTCTGCAGTCTCTGAACCTGCGTCCCCGCAAGCTCGAGATCGTCTCTTGCCCCTCGTGTGGCCGTGCACAGGTCGATGTCTACACACTTGCCGACGAGGTCTCCGCCGGCCTCGAAGGCATGGAGATCCCGCTGCGCGTGGCAGTCATGGGTTGCGTCGTGAACGGACCGGGTGAAGCGCGTGAGGCCGACCTCGGTGTGGCGTCCGGCAACGGCAAGGGCCAGATCTTCGTCAAGGGCAAGGTCATCAAGACGGTGCCCGAGGCGCAGATCGTCGAGACGTTGATCGAAGAGGCGATGAAAATTGCCGAAAGCATGGAGGGTGACGCCTCGGAGGGTGCGCCGGTCGTCACCGTGAGTTGAGTGATTGCCGGATGAATCTTCCCCGTCGGTGTCAGGTTCGTGGCAATCTGAGTGCATCATGATCGGGTAGTGATATTCGTGGACGCGCAGTCGAGTCGAGGGGGTTGACGGATGCTCAAACTCCTCGGAGCCAAGCAGGTCGGAAGTCGAGATCTCGAAGACGTCCGACGGGTACTCGACGCCGATCCGGTGGCGGCCTGCATGATTGCCGCGCGCGTCGAAGAATGCGGCGTCGACCCACGAATGATTCACGGCGAGCTGTGGAGTCGAGGCGGGCCGTTGTCCTCACTGTGCTTTGCCGGGGCGAACCTGGTTCCGCTTCGAGGCGATCCGGATGACATTCGGGCATTCGCCGACCGTGCCTGTCGGATTCCACGCATGTGCTCGTCGGTCGTCGGCCGCGCCGAATTGGCGTTGCCGCTGTGGGAGATGCTCGAGCTCGATTGGGGAACTGCGCGGGAGGTTCGCCCCGAACAGCCGTTGCTCGCGGTTTCCGAGCCGTTGGCGTGCCCGTCGGATCCACTGGTCCGGCAGGTTCGCTCGGACGAACTCGAGATCTATCTGCCTGCCGCGATCGCGATGTTCATCGAAGAGGTCGGCGTCGACCCGCGTGCCAACGACGGTGGGCGCGGATACCGGCACCGTGTCGCTAGCCTGATCGCCGCTGGTCGAGCGTGGGCGCACATCGAGGACGGCCAGGTCGTTTTCAAGGCGGAGGTCGGTTCGATGTCTGCTCGCTGTGGCCAGATCCAGGGTGTGTGGGTCAACCCGGAATTTCGTGGGCAGGGCTTCGGCGTGACCGGTACAGCGGCTGTAGCGGAGTCGATCATGGCGACCGGTCGCATTGCGAGCCTGTACGTCAACAGCTTCAATACGATTGCGCGGTCGACCTATTCGCGGGTGGGGTTCCGACAGGTCGCGACCTTCTCGACGGTGCTGCTCGACTGACCGTACAAGCTGCGTGCAATGGTCGCGCCTACGCTGGGTGGAGGATTTGTCGCCCTACTATGGGGCTCGATGAACACTCGGCATTTCTCTCGTAGTCGCTCGGCCCAACTGTTGGCCTCCTGCACCGTGATTCTCTTGGCGGTGGGGATCAGTTCGTGTACTCCGAAACCCGCCGGCCCCGAGCCCGTCGCGCAGCAGTTCCTGAGTGCGTTCGGTGACAGGGATATCGACGAGGCAGCAAAACTGACGGACCGGCCTGATTCCGCGGGTCCTGTATTGAGTGACACCTGGGATGCGCTCCAGGCCGAGTCGATGACTGCCGAGACCACGTCGGTGAAGATGAACGGTGACACTGCGACGGTCGGCTACACCTACGAGTGGCACCTTCCGAAAGACCGCGTGTGGACGTACGACGGCGAGCTGCAGATGGGACGCAAGGACGGTGACTGGTCCGTCCGGTGGAGTTCGACGGACGTTCATCCGCGCCTCGGTGACAAGCAGACGATGTCGTTGCGGGCAACCGCGGCGCCGCGAGCGCGGGTCAACGAGCATTCGGGCACGGATGTCCTGGTGCCGGGAATTGTCTACCGAGTGAAGTTCGATCGCTCGAAGAGCAACGACATCATCGGTTCCGCGAACAGTCTCGCAAGTGTTCTCGGTCGGTTCGATTCTTCGCTGACGGGTCAATCGATCGCCGAATCCTCGACGGCCGTCAAGGGCGACTATCTGGTGACCCGCCTGCGCAGTGACGACTACGACCAGGTATCGGCGCAACTGGGAGCCATCTCGGGAGTATCTGTCTCGGACGAATCGGATCTCGTCTCGACGGACCCGGAGTTCGCGCCTGACCTTCTCGGGCAGATCAAGAAGACGATCATCGACGAGGTCGACGGCAAAGCCGGCTGGAGTGTCGTCACGGTCAACCAGAACGGCGTCGACACCGATGTGCTGACCGAGACTGCGCCGCAACCTGTTCCGTCGTTCAGTATCAGTTTGGATCGCAACATTCAGATCGCTGCTCAGCGTGCCGTGAACGTGAACAAGGATCAGGCGATGATGGTGGTCATCGAACCGTCGAGTGGGGCGATCCTGGCTGTCGCACAGAACAAGGCAGCAGACCGCGACGGACCGGTCGCGACGATGGGTCAGTACCCGCCCGGTTCGACGTTCAAGATCATCACGGCAGGCGCCGCAATTTCGACCGGTCAGGCGACCCCCGACACGATGGTGCCATGTCCTGGCCGGATCGAGATCGGTGAGCGCAGCGTCCCCAACTACAACGAGTTCTCACTCGGCACGGTGCCGATGGCAACGGCCTTCGCGCGTTCGTGCAACACGTCCTTCGCCAAGCTGGCCAGCGAGATGCAACCAGACACGTTGACCACTGCCGCAGCGCAGTTCGGCATCGGCCAGGACTACAACGTGGTGGGATTGCCGATCGATTCCGGTTCGGTGCCGCCGGCGTCGGACCTGGTGCAGCGGACCGAAGACGGGTTCGGTCAGGGAAAGGTCGTGGTCAGTCCGTTCGGAATGGCGATGGCAGCGGCGACGGTCGCGAACGGTTCGACTCCGGTGCCGCAACTGATTTCAGGGCGCGAAACCACCATCGACGGTGAGCGCCCGGCGATCTCGCCCGCCATGGTCGACGGCCTGCGCGGAATGATGCGACTCGTGGTCACCAGCGGTACTGCAGAACGCGTCGAAGATCAGGGTGAGGTGTACGGCAAGACCGGTGAAGCCGAGGTCGAAGGGGGATCGCACGCGTGGTTCGTCGGCTATCGCGGGAACCTGGCATTCGCGACTCTGGTTGTGCGGGGCGGAAGTTCGGACAACGCCGTCGCAGTCACCCGCGACATGCTCACCGCCCTGCCTGAAGGCTACTGACCCGTCAGGGGAGCAGTCCCAACCTCCGGGCGGTCACCACGGCTTCGTGGCGTGAGCTCGCGTCCAGCTTTCCCATCGCGCTTCGCAGATAGCTCTTGACTGTTTCCGGGCGAAGGGAAAGCCGTTGGCCGGCTTCGATGTTGGTGCAGCCGAGTGCGACCTGAGAGAGAACGTCCACTTCACGCGGGGTGAGCGTGACGTCGGATTCGGCGTCGGCGGTAGGGCGCAGCAGGTTGGCCAAACGCTGGGAGAGTCCGCGGAGTTTGGTCTGCAAGTCGGTGTCGGTGACGGTCTGGGCGACACTGCGTAGTTCGGCGTGGACTCCGCGGATCTCTTCCGAAGACATACCGTCGGCGGTAGTCGCGGCGGCGGCCTGCAGTAGTTGCAGGCGACGATCGACTTCGTCGCGGATGGCGAACTCCATCCCGAGACGCCGGGATGCGCCGACCATGACGTCTGCTGTGCGGTCACCCAACGGAGCGGAATCGCGGATCGCGGCGTAGAGCACAGCGCGCGATTTTCCCGAAACCATGACCGGAACGGCGATGATCGAATGCAGGCCCTCGCTGAGAACAGGACGGTCGAAGTGATGAGTGATGGACTGCGAATTGCCGTAATCGTTGACGGTGATCGGTGAACCCTGGGCTACGACGCGTCCGCCCATGCCCGAGCGCGGCGGGATGGCCAAGCCCTTGAGGTTGTTGGTGCGGGTGCCGACGAATTCGCTCAGGTGCAGGGTTCCGTCCTGGACCTCGCCTCCGAACAGCACGGGAACAACGCCCTGAGCTGCGATTGTGCGGAGTTCACCTCGCATTGCGTCCCCGTCGCGGGGGCGCAGAAGTGACGAAGCATGTCGGTTCACGCAGGTACCCCTTTCTGGGGGTAGTGAAGTTCTCTTGTGAGCTAGATCATAGGGGGTGAACAGTACGTATGACGAGCCGCCAACGTAACCGGTCGGGCCAACCATACGACGATCGATAAGGAGCAAGTTGATGAGCACCGATCCCACCGCACGGGTGCGCGAGCTGCTGGACCAGTACGACACCCCGCATGCCAGCGCCGCAGAATTGCTCTGCGATCGGCATCCCGCGGATGGCGTTGCATTCACCGTCGTCGAGGCAGACCTTAGCTCGGTGGACCTCACTTACGGTCATCTACGTGAGCAGTCGGCGCGTTTCGCGGCAGCTCTGGCCGACCTCGGAGTCGAGCCGGGTGACAACGTCGCGACCTTGATGGGTAAGTCTGCGGACCTGGTGGTCGCGCTCCTCGGAATCTGGCGCCGCGGAGCGGTCCACGTGCCCTTGTTCACGGCGTTCGCTTCGCCGGCCATCGCTTTCCGCTTGACGGCCAGCGGCGCGAAGGTGGTCATTTCCGACGCCAATCAGCTCGAGAAGCTCGCGCCGGGAGAGGACATCCCCGCCGACGCAGCGTGGCAGGTCATCGTCGCGGGCGGCGCGGCCGGTGACGAGTTGGACTTCGACGCACTTGTCGCAGCTCAGGATGCCGAAGACGCGAAGGGCGCTGCTCAGGCAGTCGGCGGCAACGCACCGATGGTGCAGTTGTTCACCAGTGGCACCACGGGAACACCCAAGGGCGTGCCGGTTCCGGTGCGCGCGCTCGCCTCGTTCCACGCCTACCAGGAGTTCGGCCTCGACGTCCGAGAGGACGACGTGTTCTGGAACGCCGCAGACCCGGGCTGGGCGTACGGGCTGTACTACGCGTTGCTCGGCCCGCTTGCCGCCGGCACGCGAAGCCTTCTGCTGCACGCCGGGTTCTCCGCGCCGCTGACGTGGCAGATCATCGAGAAGTTCGGTGTCACCAATTTTGCCGCCGCTCCGACCGTCTACCGCAGTCTGCGTGCCGACAAGGCTCCCGTTCCGGAAGGCATCTCGCTGCGCCGCGCTTCCTCGGCCGGTGAGCCCTTGACTCCGGATGTTGTTGCGTGGTCGAAGAACTCGTTGGGCGTCGAGGTCCGTGATCACTACGGCCAGACCGAGCACGGCATGTTCATCGTCAACGCCTGGGCTGACGGACTTCGCGACGATGTCCGTCCCGGATCCATGGGTCGTCCGTTGCCGGGTTGGTCTGCCGCTGTGCTGGAAGACAATTCGGATGACATTGCACCGGCCCGCACTCAGGGACGCGTGGCGATCGATACTCACAACAGCCCGTTGATGTGGTTCACCGGGTACGTCGATGCGCCGGAGAAGACGAAGCAGCGATTCAGCGAAGACGGCCGCTGGTACATCACCGGTGATGCGGGAATGACGGACGAGGACGGATTCTTCTTCTTCTCCTCGCGCGACGACGACGTCATCATCATGGCGGGCTACCGCATCGGTCCCTTCGACGTCGAGAGCGTGCTGGTCATGCACGAGCACGTCATCGAGGCCGCCGTGGTGGGCATGCCCGACGAGTTGCGTGGTGAGGTTCTCGAGGCGTTCGTCGTTCTTCGCGAAGGTGTCGACGGTGACGACGAACTCGAGAAGGAACTGCAAACCCTGGTGAAGAAGAAGTTTGCAGCGCACGCATACCCACGCACGGTGCACTTTGTTCCGAACCTGCCCAAGACCCCGAGTGGCAAGGTTCAGCGGTACATCTTGAGGAAGGGATAAACCCCTGCTGTGCGCCTTTATTAACCCCCGGCGGTTAATAAAGGCGCACAGCAAGGTCAGCGCCGACGAATTCTGCCGACCACCATGAGGGCGACCAGGGTGACTGCGAGCAGCAGTGTCGTATTTGCTGCGGCAAGAAATACCTGGCCACGGTCGGTGAGTCCGAAGATGCTGACCGGCAAGGTCTTCCATGTCGCCGGGTAGACCATGACCGTTGCGCCCAGCTCACCCATCGACAGTGCGATGGAAAGCCCGGCGGCCGCACCCAACGCTGGGAGCAGCAGCGGTAGCGTTACCCGTGTCAGCACCCGCACCGGGCCGGCGCCGAGTGATTCGGCAGCTTGACGGTAGGCGGGATCGAGCCGTTCGAGCGCGGCCGATACGGAACTGAAGGCAAAGGCAAGCACCAAAACCGTGTGAGCGAGAATCACGATCCACTTGGTGCCGCCGAGCAGTAGCGGGCGCTCGTTGAAAGTGATGAGCAGACCCAAGCCGATCGCGACCGACGGAACCGCAATCGGTAAATGGAATACGGCATCGGTGATGCGCCGCAGCCACATCGGTGCCTCACGCGAGGCCAGCGCGGCCCACGTTCCGACGATCAATGCCAATGCCCCCGCGATGAATGCAGTCTGCAAACTGACGATCAGGCTGGCGAAGTTCTCGTCGGACAGCGCCGTGGAGAAGTTCTTGCCGCCGAGATTCGACGGGAGTGGACCGGTCCACGATCCGGCCAAGGCAGCCGCGACGACGGTGGCGATGGGCGCGACGAAAACCACCGCGACGACCAGGGTGAAGAATCCGAGTACGAGGGCCCTAGAGCTTCGTGTCCACAGCAGCACGGCTGCCTCCCATCAATCTGTTGAAGGTGAATCGGTAGAGGCAGTACAGGCCGAGTGAGAGTGCGACCTGGACCGTCGCGATCACTGCCGCGCCGGGCAAGTCGAAGGTGACAATGCCGCGGGTGTAGATGAGGACCGGCAGAGTTACGACGTCTTTAGCCCCGGTGAAGAGCACGATGCCGAATTCATTCAGCGTCATCAGAAGCACGAGCGATCCACCGGCCAGGAGGGCCGGCCACGCTTCCGGCATCACCACCTGTCGCAGAACTCGGACGGGTGACGCGCCGAGACTGGCTGCCACGTCGAGTTGTTCACGCGGAATCTGGGTGAACGCTGCCAATAGCGGACGCACGACAAAGGGTGTGAAGAAAGTGATTTCGGCCGCGATCACACCGAACGGAGTGTTGAGGAAATTCAGTGGGCCGCTCGCATCGCCGGTGATGCGGACGATCAAGGCGTTGACGGCGCCGGCTGTCCCGTACAGGAACGTGAACGCCAGCGTGATCAGGAAAGACGGCAGGGCGAGCACCGTGTCGATCAATCGCCCCACCACCTTGGATCCGGCGAACGGAACGAAGGCAAGCACCAAGGCGAGGAAGGTTCCCAGGATCAGGCAACCCAGGGTCGACGCCACGGCGATTTGGATGGTCCGCCAGAGCGCGGTTCTGAACAGTTCCGAACCGAGCACCGAAGACCACGTGGACAACCCGGTGCCATCTGCGGTGCTCAGAGATTCCGTGAGGACACGTGCGGTGGGATAGACAGCAAACACGAGGACAAGAAGCAGTGGTGGCAGCGTCCAGCCGATCCGGCGCCACGCGATCGGGTCTTTGTGCTGGGGCGCAGCGGTTTCGGGGCGTTCCAGGGTTGTCGTCATGGGTGGCGATCCGCCGGAACCAGGACACTGCCGTCCGTGGGCAGGACGACGCCCACTTCGGTGTCGACCGGTCGTTCGTCGTGCCCTGGAACATCCGCGTCGACGCGGACATCGTCGAGGCCACGTACAGCCAGCGTCAGACGCGTCGTGGAACCGCGCCAGACGCTCGAGACGATGCGCGCCGGGAATGATCCTCGTGCGCCGAGGCCGGTTACGGCTACCGCGTGTGGACGAACACACAGGTAGGCGTCCATGTCGGACTCCCATTCGATGTGCCCGATCTCGGGCTGCGGGGCGTGAGCAGTGAACGGCGTGCCACCGATCGAGACCAGCGCGGAGGTGCCGATGACGCGTGTGACGGTGCAGGGCAGCAGGTTGGCACCCCCGAGGAACGCCGCGGTGAAGCTGGACGGCGGACGTTTCCACAAGGCCTCAGCGGTGTCGATGTCCGCGAGTCTGGCGTTGCGCATCACTGCGATTCGGTCTGCGAGCGCCAGGGCTTCACTCTGATCGTGCGTCACATAGAGCATGGCTGTGTCAGGTAGTGCTGCGCGCAGTCTCGCCAGTTCGCCGAGCATGCTCTCGCGAAGTTGAGCATCCAGGGCGGCCAACGGTTCGTCGAGGAGGAGTACTCCAGGGCGAATTGCCAACGCTCGGGCAATGGCGATTCGCTGCTGTTGACCGCCGGAAAGTTCACGGGGAAGCCGCTTTCCGTACGCCGACATCCCGACCATGTCGAGGGCTTCGGCCACGCGAGGGCCGATCTCCGACCGCGGCACGCGATGGGCTCGGAGTCCGAAGGCTACGTTTTCGGATACTCGCATGTGCGGGAAGAGAGCGTACGACTGAACGACGACGCCGATACCGCGTTGTGCGGGAGGCAGATTGGTGATGTCTCGGGTGCCGAGCTTGACGGAACCGGACGTGGGGCGGACAAATCCCGCGAGGGCCTTCAGAGCGGTCGACTTGCCGGATCCACTGGGCCCCAGCAGTGCCACAGTTTCACCCGGCGCCACTCGTAGATTGAAATCGACGAGTGCATGGGTTGCGGTCTTCCCGCGGCCGTAGGCGACGTTGACGCGATCGAAGGTGATGGCCGGAGCAGAATGTTCGATCGCTCCGTGAACACCGACGGTCTCGGGGAGCGTCCGCCCCAGTCTGGTTCTTGCCATGATCAGCTCCCGGTGGCTTTCTGGTAAGCGGCGATGTCGGCGTCGAGCGAGCTGAGGACGTCGTTCCAGTTCGGGGTCCACACGTTGACGCCCTGCAGAACTCCGGAAGGCGTGTTCTTGTCGGTGGATTCACCGGCAGCGCTTCGGACGTCCTCGCGGACTGATACGCCGAGTGCATCGGTGGCGACGGTCTTCTGGGATTCTTCGGAGAGCAGGAACTCCATCAACTTCTTGGCTTGTTCGCTGCTCGGTGCGCTCTTGGCGAGGCCCATCACGTAGGGCAGTGCAATGGTGGTGCGAGTGCCGTCGGCTCCAGCGGGGAAGAAGATGTCGAACTTCGATCCGTCGTCGGTGATGGAGGCGAGGTTCATCTGGACGTCACCGTTGGCGACCAGCAGCTCTCCGTTACTGACCTTGGGCTGGAGCTTTCCGGTGGAAGACGAGGGTCCGACGTTGTTGGCCTGGAGCTTTCCGAGGTAGTCGAGTGCTCCTTCCTTACCCATCAGGTGCTGGAGCAGCAAGAGCACCGCGGTACCGTCGCCGGCCTGGCCGGGCGTGGAGTACTGCAACTTGCCCTTGAACTGGTCAGTGAGCAGATCGTCCCAAGATTGTGGGGCGGGTGATGCAGTCGGATTGGCGATGAACGAGAGGTAATTCTCGACGACGGGTACGTACTTGCCGGCGTCGTCCTTGTCTCCGGCAGGAACGGCGGAGGTGTCGATTCCGCTGGGCTCGAGCAGACCTTGGGCGTCGGCCTTCTGGATGAACGGGGGCAGCGTGATGATCACGTCTGCCTGTGGGTTGGACTGCTCCTTTTCGACGCGGGAGACGACCTCGCCGGATCCGGCTTCCACGAGGTTGACGGCGATACCGGTCTGCGCGGTGAAGGCGTCGAATCTTCCCTTGTACCAACCGGACAGGCCGTCGGCGCTGTATACGGTGACGGTCTCGGTGTCTGATCCGGCAGCAGTGCCGGTGCCACCGCAGGCAGTGGTGAACGAAAGGACGGACACGGCGAGAGCGGCCGCAGCGATGCTCGGGCGTAGACGCATGACGATTCCTTTTTCGGAGGTGAGATCAGGAGTGGGTGAGGAGTTCGGCGAACTCCGTCACGGACGGGACGATGTGGGTGGCTCCGGCGTCGCGAAGCTGTTGCTCGTCGTGTGCGCCGGTCAGAGTTCCGGCGACGATGGATGCGCCGGAACGAATGCCGCTGAGCACGTCGTTGGACGTGTCGCCGAGTACGGCGATCTGGTGGACGTCGTCGATCGAAAGTTTGAGCAGGGCAGTCAGAATCAGGTCCGGGTACGGTCGACCGCGACCGGCCTCGGCGGGGGAGAGGGTGAGATCGGCGAGGGTTTCCCAGCCGAGCGCGACGAGGAGTTTGTCCTGGGTCGATCGGCTGAACCCGGTGGTCAAGGCAACTTTGATGCCGGCCTCGCGCAAAGTGGTGATGGCTTTCTCGGCGCCGGGGATCGGCTCGGCCAGGCCCTGGTCGATGAGGGAGTCGTACGTGGTTTCGAAGGCGGCGTTCGCGGCCTGGGCGCGGTCTTCGTCACCGAAGATCGCCCGGAACACGACGATCTTCGACTGGCCCATCGTGTCGAGGACGTACTGGCGAGCGGCGTCGGCTTCCGGGCCTTCGGCGGGCAGTCCGCCGGCTTCAGCGGCGGCTGCGAAGGCGCGAAGAACCAGTCCGTCGTCGGCGACGGTGGTGCCGGCCATGTCGAGAACGGCAAGGGTGATCGGAGACATGAGAAGTCTTTCTTGTCGTTGAGATTCAGAGACCGAGCTGGTCGGCGGTTTGTTCCGCCAGTGCCGGGCCGAGCGTCATACCGCGGCCACCGGGGCCGGCAACCACCCAGACGTTGTCGGCGGCTTGTGCGCGGTGAACAAGTTGTGAGGGGTCGATGCACTGGCTGTAGACGCCCGCCCAACGCTTGACGATTGGCGGAAGATCGCGTCCCAGAAGTGTTTCCACGACTCCGGACAGATGGCGATAGGGCGCCTCGTCGACATCGAAGTCGAAGGGTTCTTCGTATTCGTGGGTATCGCCGATGGTCAGCCCGCCGTGCAAGCGCTGCACGCACAGGAGTTGCATGCGGTGTTCCTCGGCAGTCGGTTCCTGCGGCTGCACTGTGCGGAGGTGATCGAGGGCAGATCCGGCGAAACCGGGGTAGTAGCGGAAGCTGTCACCGTCAGCGATTGCGGTGGTGAGCTTTTCGCCGAGTGGGGCGCTCTGCATCATCTGCAGGCGCACACGGCGCAACGGGAGATCGCCGGCGAGATCGCGAGCCAATCCGCCGAGTGTTGCTCCGGGGCAGACGATCACGAGATCGGCGTCGAAGCTGCGACCGTGGTCGTCGCGGATGTGTGCGCCGGAGGTGGTCGTCGTGATCTCGCGGGCTTCCGTTCCGGCGTGGAAAGTGTAACGGCCGGTGGATTCGAGGTAAGAACGGATGGCGGGGAGCGCTTGCCGTGACTCGACAGCGGCGTCCAGCGTGCAGTGCAGTCCGCCGAGAAACTTGCCCCGGAGCGCGGGGTTGACGACGCGAACGGCGTCGGGATCCAGAAGCGCGAACCCTCGGTTGTCGGCGTCCGGCCGAGAGAACGCTTCCTGCGCGACCGCGACCTCCTCCTCGGTGCGCATGAGGGTGATGGAGCCGGCTGGGCGGTATCCGACGCCGGGGACACGGGCGGCAAGGTCCGCCCACAGCTCGCGCGAACGCAGCGCGGCTTCGAGTTCGTGCGGAGCACGCCCGGATACCCAGACCAATCCGAAGTTCCGTACCGTTGCACCGCGGGCTTCGGGCTCGCGTTCGAGATGGATGACGTCGTGTCCCCGGCGGATTGCCTCGTCGGCGTGCGCCGTTCCGAGGATTCCTCCGCCCACAATCAAAATTCGCATGTAGAGATAGTGACGTTTGGTCTAGACCAATAGGGGGAATTGAGACGAACTCCAGGTTAACAATTGGTATAGACCGAATTCTTGTACGCTTGCGCCATGAATCAGCAGACGTCCACCGGGCCGGGGACCTCGAGCGTCGTGATCGAACCGGAGTTGAAGTACTACCGGGTGCGCACCGAGATCGAGACCATTCTCAGTGGGCTCGAGGAGGGCGACGCAGTCCCGTCCGAGCGGGAATTGGCGGCGCGGTTCACAGTCGCTCGCGAGACGGTCCGTCAAGCGCTTCGTGATCTTCTTGTCGAAGGGCGAATCGAGCGGCGGGGGCGGGGCACTGTCGTCGCGAGTCCGAAGTTGGTTCAGCCGCTATCGATTCGTTCCTATACCGAAGGTGCTCTGAGCGCTGGGCGAGTACCCAGTCGTAAAGTTGTGACCTTCGAACGAATGTCGGCCGACGACGGTCTCGCCACGGAATTGGGTATCGAACCAGGTGACAGCGTCGTTCATCTCGAGCGTGTTCTCTTCGCCGACGGAGAGAAGATCGGACTCGAATCAACGTTCTTGCCGGACAGCAGGTTCGGTGAGATGCTCGACGCTTTCGATGCGACGACGTCGCTGTACGCGGCTATCCGTTCCATCGGCGTGGTCTTTGCCTCCGCAACCGAACGGATCGAGACGGTGCTCGCTTCACCGCGGGAGGCAACGCTCGTCGAGTCCACCACCTCGATGCCGATGCTTCTATTGCACCGGACGTCTGTCGACCCGGACGGTGTGCCGATCGAGCGCGTTCGTTCGCTCTACCGCGGCGACCGTATTGCCTTCTTGACGACTCTTCGCGAGTAGGAGGGGCGTCGAGGGGGTCTGCTGTTACCGGGAACGATAGGCACTCCCAGGCCCGTGGAATCTGTTCTGTACTGGACTCCATCAAACGGGAGGACAGTGAACATGGGTGACAAGAAGGTCTGGTTCGTAACCGGCGCAGGCCGGGGGATGGGAGTCGATATTGCTCAGGCGGCTCTTGCCGCCGGGCACGCGGTGGTGGCAACGGGGCGTGATGCGGACCGTGTTTCTGCAGCGATCGGTGCGCATGACGACCTGTTGGTGATTGCCTTGGACATCACCGACGATCAAGCCGCATATGCTGCGGTGGACACGGCAGTTGCACGATTTGGTGGAATCGATGTACTGGTGAACAACGCCGGAAACTTCTACGCCGGGTTCTTCGAGGTTGTCAGTCCGGCGCAACTTCGCGCTCAGATGGAGACCAACTTTTTCGGGCCGATCAATGTGACACGGGCGGTGTTGCCGGTAATGCGTAGGCAACGGAGTGGACGTGTCGTGACTGTCAGCTCGCTTGCGGGCCTGGTTGGTCAGGAGTTTTGCGCAGCCTACGCGGCGTCGAAGTTTGCGCTGGAGGGTTGGATGGAATCATTGCAATTCGATGTCGAACCGTACGGAATCGGGACGATGATCGTGGAGCCGGGATTCTTCCGGACCGAACTGCTTGTCGAGGGTGCGTCGTCGGTCTGGCCGGAATTGTCGATAGACGATTACGACGCTCGGACTGGCGAGACCGTCGAAGCGTGGAAGAGTATGAACGGTGCCCAGGGCGGGGATCCGGTGAAACTTGCCGCGGCACTTGTGGCACTTGTCGATTCGCCGCTACCCCCACGTCGTTGGGTCGCCGGTGCCGATGCAGTGTCCGTGGTTGAGCAGAAAGCCCACCAACTACTCGATCAAGTTGAAGCCCATCGCGGTTTGTCCTCGTCGCTTGCCCACGTGGACGTGACGACCTGATCCGAGTTTGTCAGGTCACGGGAGTGAGGTGAACATGTCCACGAGCCCCTGGGGTGCGTTCTCGCCGAAGCACATGTCCAGTCCATCAGCGGACTGTTGTGCCGCCGCGGCGCTGCGTGGGAATAGGCGCTCTTCGTAGACAGCTAGCCCTTCCTCCGTGCTGCTGTGCGAAGCGATCGCCTGGCCGAGTTCCGCGCCGTCGAGCATTGCCAGGTTCGCACCCTCTCCGGCAAACGGCGACATGACGTGTGCCGCGTCCCCGAGCAGAGTGACCCCGGGAGTACGGCTCCAACTGTGCCCGATGGGAAGAGCATGGATGGGGCGAGGGGTCAGCGAGCTGTCCGCTTCGACGATCAGTGACCGCAGTGACTCGTCCCAGCCCGAGAAGTGTTCCAGCAGAACCTTCTTCGCAATGTGATCGTCGGAGAAGTCGACACTCGCTGACCAGTTCTCGGGAACTCGCAGGGCGGCGTAGATGTGCAGACTGTTGTCGGTCTCACGGTGGGCAAGGAAGCCCTTGTCGGCACTGAGTGCGAACATCATTCCGCCGCCGACGGTTTCAGCGGCATCCACGTGCTGGTTGTCGGCGTCGTCGAGGTCGAACTCCACGAAAGATATTCCGGTGTACGCAGGAGTGTCGTTTGAAACCAGTGGGCGAATTTTCGACCACGCACCGTCTGCGCCGACCAGGAGATCGGTGGTGAAGTGGGTGCCATCCGCGAGGTGAACTTCGTGTCGACCATCCGGCAACGGATGAGCACTGCGGACCTTGGCTCCCCAGTGGATTGTTTCCTTCGGAATTGAGCTGAGCAGTAGGTCACGCAGCTGGCCGCGGTCGATTTCCGGGCGGTCGCGGTCTCCGGTGTCCTGCTCGCTCAGGTGCACGACGGCATTTCGATCGAGGACGCGTGTCTCTTCCCCGCCTTGATGAACGAGGCCGCGGAACTCCTCATAGAGGTCGGCGGCATGAAGCGCGATCTGACCCGAGTCTTCGTGGATGTCGAGCATCCCGCCTTGAGTTCTGGCTGTCGGTCCGGATTCGAGATCGAATACCGCCGAATCGATTCCGCGGAGATGGAGGACTCGGGCGAGGGTGAGGCCACCGAGGCCGGCGCCGATGATTGCGATGGGGTAGTGGTTCATGGTGGGTTCCTAAGAAGTGAGTGGGGTGTTCTCGATGCCGGTGATGAGCGTGCGGAATCCCCAAGAGAGGCGCGCCGAGGGTTCACCGGCAAGTAGAGCTGTTGCATGTCTTGCGACGAGTGGGTGCGTTTGCGGGTTTGCGTTCTGGATTGCGTCGGTCAACGCGCTCCATCGGGCATCCGCGTCGGCGGAATTGTTCGGCGCCGAGTGTTCGGCAGCAGTGGACGTCGCGTACTGCAGTAGCAAGTCCACGCCCCACCCGGCCTGACCTGGAGGGACTTCGCCTTCGTCGAGCAATGCCAGCAGGCGCTCGAGCAGGCGCACGTAGTGAACTCCGCTGGGCCGGGAAACGAGAGCCGACTGGGCAAGGCCGGGATGATCGAACAGTACGGCCGTGTAGGACGTCAGCACCCGTTCGAGGCGCGCTTGCCAAGTGCCGGAGGAATTTTCGGCGAGGTCCACGACTCCGAGGAGTTCGTCGAGAACCGCGGCATGCAGTTCGACTGTGTTGCGCACGTACACATACATCGATGCCGGCCCGGTGTCGAGTTCGAGGGCGAGTCGACGCATCGTCAATTTCTGCAAGCCCTCCGACCGCAAGATTTCCACCGCGGTACTGACGATGCCCTCGCGTGTCAGGGCGGGTTTGGCCGGACGATTGCGACGGCTCGACGGACCTGTTGGCTGAGTGGGCATGATTTCACCGTACACGAACATGTTCGTAACGAACATGTTCGTTGGATCACGCACTGAACGTCCACCGCTGTGCGGAGCCATATCGGGAGCGGTGGGTTACATGCCTGTACCGCCGGAGAGCATTGCGATCGTCAGTAGGATGCCACCCACAATCCCCACGAGCGGGCTGTCGCTGTCGAGAAGCCAGTCGTTCAACGATCCCATGAGCGCCTCTTTCGGGTTTCGATCTGCCGACGGTCGAGCCTATCGACAGATCGAACCCGATATGTCACTTTCGTCCGAATTGTGGATCGGACCCGAGGTGATCAGCCGTAGACGTTGCCCGGGCTGATCAACTTGGTGATCGGCACCATCAAAGCACTGGTCAGATCAGTCTCGCCGTCGATGTCGGTGTTGATGAAGACGACCAGGGTGGTGTCCTTCTCGGGCAAGTAGACCGAGACTGTCTTGTAGCCGGGCAGGCTTCCGTTGTGACCGATCCAGCCGCCGCTGTTGAACAAACCGAGTCCGTAGCCGGAGCTGTCGTCCCCTTCGCTCAAGCTCACGGTTTGCAGGCGCTGCTTCTGAGTGGCGTCGGTCAGGAGATCGCCTTTGGCCAGCGCCGGAACCCAAATGCGCATGTCGTCCAACGACGAGATCATTGCACCCGCGGCGCCGCCCCACGACGGATTCCAGTCCGTCGCCGCGGTCACGGATTCGTCGAGCGTTTGGTTGGTGTACCCCTGAGCGTGTGGTGTCGGGAACGCGTTGGTGGTGGGAAAGCTGGTGTGCTCCATTCCGAGTGGTGTCGTGATCTTGGTGTCGATGACTTCCGACAGTGTTGAGCCGGAGACCTTTTCGATCACCATGCCCAGCAGAACAGTGTTGGTGTTCGAGTAGTCGACGGTGGTCCCTGGTCGAAGCTGAAGCGGGAGGTCCTTGACGTACCCGACGAGTTCCTCCGGTGTGAAAGTTTGGCGGGGATCCGAAAGATATTCCATCACAAACTGTTCGGACGTCGTGTAGTCCACGAGGCCGCTGCGCATTCCTGCCAGGTGACGCAAACTGATCGCATCACCTTCCATGACGCCGTCGACGTACTTGGAGATCGGATCATCGAGACCGATCTTTCCCTCGTCGACCAATTGCAGCAGGGCGGTCACGGTAAATGTTTTGGTGACGCTGCCGATCCGGTGGTAGAAGTCGGTTTCCATCGGCGCTTTGGTTGCCGTATCCGAGACTCCTGCAACCTTGACGTAGTTGCCGTCGGGCCCCCAAATGCCCACCATCGCACCGGGAATCCCGGTCGAATTCACCGCTGCGTCGACGATCGAATCGAGCTGGTCGGTGATGGTCGAGTCCATGATCTTGTCGGATGTGTCTGTGGATTTGTCCGTGCTGCAGCTGATTACAGCTCCAACCATGGCGCTGCACAGGCCGACAAGCAGGATGCGTCTTGCTCCGGTTTTCATGAGTCGAACTCTGCCTGTCCGAGGGCACTCACACATCGACCCCGGGTACGGCAGACGCAGTCCCCAGGTACCTCCTCAACCGGTACCGGGGGACTACGGAACCCTGGCCTGAACCCTTGACTTGGGTCAGAGTCCGCCGTCGAAGAACGCCGCCAGCGCGGGTGCCGGGTCTGCCGCGGTGCCCATATTTGCTACGCCGACAACGATCAATCCCAGCGTGAACAGTGCAGTGAGAAGACCGATCGACCCCGACACGAATCTCGTCCGTCGCTCGGATCGCGCCGTTCTCGCGAAGCGTGCCCACACGACCACAGTCACGGTCAGTGATATTGCTGCCGCGATCAGCGCGATCACCGCCATGGCCAAGTGATACCGCGCGAAGTCGCTGATCATCAGTTCGAGGGCGGGACTTTGCTGGTTTCCGGTGCCCGTCGACTGAGCGAGCTGTTGGCGGACCTGCCCGACAGTGTCGCCAAGTGCCCCATCCGCCTGGGCCACGGGCAACATCGAGATCAGCGATGAGAAGGGTGCAACGACACCTTGGATATTTGCCATCACGAGTACCGAGGAAAACATCGCGAGGAGCGTGACCAGCCCTCCCGCCGAGACGAATGCGAGTTTCTTTCCAGCCGTCAGAGGGCCGGCGTTCACGAACGACGCCTTGAGCATCCGGCCGAGTGCGAGCAGAACCGTCAGCAGGATTACCGCGATCACGGCCTTGGCGACGTGGTACCGCAGCCAGTAGTCGACAGCGGACTCCAACCTCGGCGAGAAGGCTTGGACACCGGAACTCCAGTATTCGACGAACGCGGCGCGGACCGTCTCGACGAGTTCTCCCTGGTCTGCGTACCCATCACCCGGCCTACTCGTCAGCATGCCCGGGGCGAGAACGAAGGCAGCGGAGAAACCGGCGACCAACGCGATCAACGCGGCGATCTTGCGACCGGAGGACTGCGTCGAGCGCGACGGCCCCGCAGTGTTGTGCCGTGAAGAATTGTGCAGTGGGATTCCTCCAGCGTGATGAGCGATCATCTGGTCACCGTCCACAAAGTCATGTCACCGAGTGTAGAAATCGGTACACCGGACTTCATCGTTCGAGAGGATGATATTTCCGGCGACGGCGTCCGCCCGCCCTCGCCGCTGCCGCCGACATCCCCCTCAGCACTCGACGACATTGACGGCGAGCCCGCCTTCACTGGTTTCCTTGTAACGCACGGACATGTCGTTTCCGGTTTGGCGCATGGTTTCGATGACGGTATCGAGGCTCACCACATGCGTCCCGTCACCGAGGTATGCGAGCTGAGCTGCGGTGACTGCAGTCGAGGCGGCTACGGCATTTCGTTCGATGCAGGGGATTTGGACCAGGCCACCAACCGGATCGCAGGTCAGCCCCAGATGGTGTTCCATGGCAATCTCAGCGGCATTCTCGATTTGTCGTGGTGATCCGCCCATGACAGCGCACAAGCCGGCTGCCGCCATCGCGCAGGCAGCTCCGACCTCACCCTGGCACCCCGCCTCCGCACCCGAGATCGAGGCATTCGCCTTGATGATCGATCCGATTGCGGCTGCGGTGAGGAGAAAGGTTCGAACGTCGTGAACGCCGGCGCCCGTCGCGCGTATGTGGTGATAGAGCACCGCCGGCACGATGCCTGCCGCGCCGTTCGTCGGAGCCGTTACCACGCGGCCACCTGCTGCATTTTCTTCGTTGACCGCCATGGCGTAGACGGTCAGCCACTCGCGTGAGGAGGGTGCGCAGTTACGTTGTTCCAGTTGAATGTTCGCAGACCGTGCTCTTCGGCGAACTCCGAGACGCCCGGGCAATACACCTTCGGTCTGGGTGCCGCGTTCGATGCATGCGCGCATCGCGGACCAGATCGCGTCGATGCCGGTGAATGCCCGATCCTGGCCGTGCGTCGCGATTTCGTCCGACAGTGCCAACTCGGCGATAGTTCCGGAGCCGCATTCCGCCAGTAGCTCTTTCGCGGTTCGATAGCGTGAGTTGATCGAATGCGCGCTTGCTTGCGTCTCCGTTCCGGCGCGCAGTACGAATCCGCCACCGATCGACAGATATATACTCGTACAGACGATTTCGCGACCGCTGAAGGCGGTCAGGGTCATCGAGTTGGGGTGCCCGTGACGGCGAACGAGCGGCTCGAACACCATGTCCTCGTGAGTGAACACAACGTGCCCGAGTGAGCCGCCGACGAGCTTCACCGATCCGCCGTCCGAGAGCTCGGCCCAACGCCCGTGAACGTCGTTCGGCTCGCACGTTTCAGGATCCAACCCACGAAGTCCCGCGATCACCGCGTCGGGAGTGCAGTGCCCTATTCCGGTGGCGGCGAGAGAGCCGTGCAGATTGCAGCGAATTCGGTCGACCGACGCGGTCAAGCCGGCGGCGGAGAGCTCGCCGACAAAAGTGCGGGCGGCTCGCATCGGACCGACCGTGTGTGAACTGGAGGGCCCGATGCCGATGGAGAAGAATTCGAGCGCGGAAACATAGACGCCGGTGGTGCTCATTCGGCGCTCGTGACGGTAGTCGCTCCTGACTCGCGCTGGGCCGCAATCGTCAGGAGGTTGGAGCGCGAGTCTCCGGTGGCGGCTCGGATCACAGTGCGCGCCATTGCAATTGCTCCGTGCAGAACAGCTTCGTCGCCCGCTGCGGAGCGGGCATCAGCGGCAAACTCGATCGTGTGAGGAACTCCGGTAACGCCGCGTAACGCGATCATCGGGTGGATCGAGGGAACCACCTTCGACACGTTGCCCATGTCTGTCGAGCCACCGGTCAGGGGAGTTCGGGCGGCCGCGGTGCGGCCCAGGCTCGCGATCTCCTCGTCCCAGATCGTCGCCAGCACTGGGTGTTGTACCAGCTCCTCGTACCGAGGTTCGGCGCGTTCGGTCGACCAGGAGCAGTCGCTGGCCACAGCTGCGCCCTCGAAGCAGGCGAGCATACGACGCTTGGCGTCCAACAGCACGTCGAGTTCTGCGGCCCGAACTTCCGCTCGCACCAATGTCGAGGCCGGAATGATGTTTGTTGCTTCGCCGCCGTGCTCGACATAGGCGTTGAGCCTGACGTCGGGAGGAAGTTGTTGACGGAGGAGTCCGATGGCGACCAAGGCGATCGTGGCGGCGTCGCCTGCGTTGATGCCCTTGTGTGGCGCAGCGGCCGCGTGTGCGGCTCGTCCGGTGTAGGTCACGTCGAACCGGTCGACTGCCTGCGTTCCGGTGACGGTGCAGCTGACGTCTTCACCTGCAGCGCCGTGGACCATGATCGACATCGCCGCGCCCTCCCATGCGCCACGTTCGAGCAGCAAGACTTTCCCGCCGCCATGTTCTTCGGCCGGCGTACCGAGAAGGACGACGGTCAGGCCGTGTTCCTCCGCGACCTCTCCGAGCGCGATCGCTGCTCCCAGTCCGGCAGCGGCGATGACATTGTGTCCACACGCATGACCGATGTCGGGAAGGGCGTCGTACTCGGCGCAGACGACGACGCGGAAGGGGCCGGAGCCCCGCACCGCTTCGAATGCCGTCTCGAGGCCGTAGGCGGCGCGAGTAACCGTGAAGCCGGCTTCCTCTGCGGCGTCCGCCAAGAGGGCGGATGCCCGATGCTCTTCGAATGCCAGCTCTGGGTGAGCATGGATCGTGTGGCTGACGTCGATGAGGCGTGATGCCCACTTCTCGATCGTGCTCGAAACCGTGTCTGTGAGGGTGCGGGTGTCAGCGATGGACATGGGTATTGCTTCCTTTCAACATCTTTGGTTCTCTGTGTCTTCGGATCGCGGTGTCTTCGGTTCTCAGCGTCTTCGGGTGCAGTTCTAGTGCCAGAGGCCCAGCGCGAACTCCGCGACGACCACGGAAAGTAGGTAAGAGGCGAGGATCGCGACGATTCCGACGGGCACGATCTTCCAGCCGATCGTCTTGAGCAAGGGAAGGTCCTTGCCGAGGCTGAGACCTGCGACAGTCAAGGTGAGGGTGCAGATCGAGAGAAAGTCGACAGTCCCGACGGTGCTCGAGACGAAATCACCGATGGGGGACCACGGTGTTGTCGCCAAGGCGCCGATGGTGATGATTGCGATCATCGCCGCGATCTTGCCGCGGGTCAGGCGGGCCACGCCGACGCCCAGGAGCAACAATCCGGTGAGGATCAAGTAACCGACGATGATCGATCGAGATACGCCACCCGCGGCGATCGAAGAGACGATGACCCCACCGACGAACAGAATCGGAACGATGGTGGTCAGCGGCACGGTGACGCTCGGCGCAACCGCTCGTGGGGCAGTGTCGGCTTTCCGTTCGCTGGTCGTCTTCGAGCGCTTGGTCAGTGCGCCGTAGATTCGATCAGCAAGGGGGAGTGCGACATACATGCCGACATACACGCCGAGGAGGCCGGTGATGATGTTGGATGTGGCCGCCACGGCGAGTACCTGGTCGGCCATCTCGGGGTGCGCCGAAACGACGCTGGCGGCAGCGGCAGCCATCATCGAGCCGGATCCGACGCCGGCACCCATCGCCAACGCGAGGGGGTCGAAGATGTTGAAGGATGTAGCCAGTGACGCAATCAGGCTGATCAGCACGGCACCGAACAGAGTGCCGAAAACGTACATCGACAGGACTCCACGGTACTGGTCGGAATCGGGGCCGTAGCGTTCGCTGACCATCGCGAAGGAACCCTCGCGGTCGATGGAGAAGGTTGCTCCGACGGTGGCCGGCCCCATCCGAAGGAGTACCGCCAGCGGGAGTGCGAGAGCGATAGTGCCGAACAAGTGCCCCAATTCCTGCAGTAGCAGTGCGGGGCCCGCCTCGAACAACAATTGGATGTTCGGGCCGATGGTGAAAGACAACCTTGCACAAAGCAAGAGAACAGCCAGGCCCATGATTGCCGAGGCTGCAGCCTGAAGGTCGAGGCCGAGTGGTTTCCACTTCTGGCTCGAGACGACACCGCCGGCAATCAGTCCCCACACCATGGGCAGGATCGTGATGGCGGCAGCGCCGACGGGAATCACTGCGGGGCCGATCAGTTGCGCGCCTGCCGCAAGCCCGAGGAGCAGAGTCACCACGATCCACAGGCGTGGCGACCGCATGGCGAAAACGACTTTTTGCGTCGCGGTTTGATCGCTGACCGGAGAATCGTCATGCGAGACAGGGAATGCTTCGGTCATGTCGGTGTCTTTCTCGAGGGGGCGAACGAACGCAAGATGTAAGCGTTCTCGAGGCTCAGGATTTGGTGGACTATTGATGTGATGAAGTTAGGATCGACGCGTTTCGATCCTGTTTCGGTGCAGCATTCTTTTGAAAGTGAGGTCCTCGGTGCAGGATCAGATGCTCAAGGACGACGATCTTCGGCTGTTGAACGCACTGCAGATCAGGCCGCGAGCGTCGTGGTCCGAGCTTTCACGCGCGATCGGTTCCGACCCGGTCACCCTGACCAGGCGTTGGGAGCGTCTGCACTCGCAAGGAATAGCGTGGATCGCTGCGTACCGTGGTGGACCCATCGTGTCGGCGACCGCACTTCTCGAGATCGAATGCGCACCGGCACAGACCATGAGCGTTGCCGAACAGATCGCGCACGATCCCGAAGTTCTCACAGTCGATCTCACAACCGGCAATCGGGATCTGCTCGTCACGCTCACCTGCACTGACCTCGATCAATTGTCCAGGTACGTGTTGGAGCGAACACAATCCCTGCCGATGATCACCGCGATGCGAACTCAGATCGTGTCCTCGGCGAACTCCGACGCGAGGAACTGGCGTCTACGTGCTCTCGATGCGGAAGAAATTGCCGCGCTCGAGTCGGCCCCGGCGGGAAAGATTCGTGGTGTACGCGCCGGCGAAGAGGAACAGTCGCAGCTGTTCGACATTCTTTCTCGCGAACCACGTGTCACCGTCTCGGCACTCGCTGCAGCCCTCGGAGTCACGCCGGCTCGCGCTGGGGCGCTCCTTTCTCACGAGCTGTCGACGGGGCGACTGGTCGTCCGCACGGAGATTGCTCGGCCCTACTCCGGCTGGCCGGTCTACGCCTGGTACTTCTTACGTCTCGAGGGGCGAAAGGAGGCAATTGCTCAGCGTCTTTCGCACCTGCGTGAGGCGAGGCTTGTTGCTTCTACGATCGGCAGCTACGACATCGCATTGGCGGTGTGGCTGCGTTCGATCGACGACGTGCAGCGTCTGGAAGGTTATCTCGCCGAGCAGTTTCCGGGCGTATCCGTGGTGGACCGGTCGATCGTCCTGCGTACGCCGCATCACCTGCATCGGACGATCGATGTGTCGGGTCGAAGCATGCCGAAGCACGGGTGATCCGCAACGCGTTCGCGCGGGTCGGGTGCTCTCCGACTAGTTGGGGATCGCCACGTCGACGATCAAGCCGAAGTGATCGGAACCTTCGATCTCGATCCGCTCGAGAGACTTCGCCTGTCCGCCCCGCAGAAGTACATGGTCGATGCCGACGATCGCGGGAAATTTCTTGTCCGCCGGATAGGTGCGCACGATGCCTACTCCCAATTGGTCTGCGGCATCGGAGTAGCCGACATCGAGGAGGTCACGGAATTGCTTGTGCGTGAATGTGGTGTTGAAGTCGCCACTGACGATGACGGTTTCCTCGGCGGCAGCAGCGTCGAGCGCGTTTCGCAAAGTGCTCAGCTCGGCAGTCCACACGTCGGGCGGGGTCACGTACGCCGGTCCGGGGTGAACCGCCAGAAGGGTGAACGGAGTCGAGAAGCCCACTTCGGCAATAAGATTGGTCGGTCCGAATCCGTTCAATTCCCGAGTTTCCGTCAGCGGATAACGGCTGTAAATACCGGCGCCACCCCCGCCGGCCTCGTCCGGTACCAAGTAGTGATGCGGCAGCAGTTGCTCGAGTCCTTGATCTCTGAGAGAGCCTTCGAGTGATGTGGTCAGTTCCTGAACCGTCAGGACGTCGACTGCCTTCTCGCGCACCGTCGCAGTCAAACTGGCGGGATCTGCCTGCCCGAAGAGAAGATTTGCTTGCATTACGCGCAGAGTCGGCCCGTCGATTTCGGAACTGTTTGCCACATACAGTGGACTGATCACCGACGCGCCCACCGCAATCAGTACCACCGAGATCGCCAGCAGGATCCAGCGGCGAAAGACCAGGCATATCAGGGACGCTGCGAGTGTGACCGCAAGCAGTATCGGGACGAAGGAGGCCACGGCGATCAACGGGTTGATCGGCTTGGTGGAGTACAACGCGATCAGCGAGACAACGCCGACGGCGATACCGCCCACGCCGGCGACCTGAGCGATACGGCGTGCCGGAACATTGTCCGTCGTGAATCCCATACCAAACGGTACCCAATGCAGCCACGGCTCCCGACTGCCTGGCGTTTGTCAGTCGTCGGTTCGGGTGCGGAATGCGTTCACGGCGGCTTCGACGGTCGGGTAGAAGTGCGTCGAATCGAATCGATCCCCGACTCCGAATCGGATGAGTCGATCCTTGATCGGACCTTTCATCTCTGCGAATGCCAACCGAATTCCTTTGCCTTCGAGGAATGTATCCAGATCGACGAGTTCGTCGACTGCCGTTGTATCGAGTCCGGTGATCGGTTCGGCGGCTATAACCACCCAGTCGACCGGATCTGGCGCCTTGGCGACGACGGAGCGAACGTACTCGTCGAAGATCTCGCCGTTCGCGAAAAACAGTGGCGCGTCAAACCTCACCAACACCAGGCCGGGGATGCGATGCCCATCTGGATGGCGTTCGATGTCGTGGAATCCGGCGGGTTCGCCCGTCTCGACGAGTTCGGTTCGATGTGGCTGCCATACCTGCGCGATGACCGCTGCGAAGGACAGTCCGATCGCTACAAGGATGCCTTGTAGCACACCGACCAGGGCGACGCCCAGAAACGCCGCGACGGCGAGGCCGAATTCCACGGTGCTCATGCGCCACATGCGGACCATGCCGCCCACGTCGATCAGTGCACACGCGGCGACGATGACGACGGCGGCCAGTGTTGCATCGGGCAGATATGCCGTGAGTCCGGGAGCGACGAGGACGAACACCAGGACCGCGAGCGCCCCGACGACGCCGGCCAATTGTGTGTGCGCCCCACTCTGTTCGGCTACCGGAGTTCGTGACCCGCTCGCCGAGATCGGAAACCCGCCGAACAGCCCGCCGGCCACGTTCGCGACACCGATCGCCTTCATTTCGGTACTGCCGTTCACGTCCTCGCCGTGGCGGGCGGCGAAGGTGCGCGAGAGAACGCCGGTGTCGGCGAAGGCAATCAATGCGATACCGGCGGCGGGCCCGATCAGATGGCCGACGTCCTGCCAGGTGACTCCACCGACGGAAGGGAGGGGGAGTCCTTCCGGTAGTGCGCCGACCATGCCGATGTCATCGGTGAGACCGGCGGCAGCGGACAAGACTATGGCCGCGACAACGGCCACCAGAACGCCGGGAACAACAGGTACCCAGAGCCGGAAGGCGACTATGACGACTAGCGAACCGACACCGATGGCGGCAGCGAGGGGGTCGACGTCGCCACCCACCAGGGCCTTTGAGATCCCGCCGATTTCACCGAGTAGACCGGACGCGTCGACGGAGAATCCGAGCAGCTTGGGAATCTGACCAACTACGACGACGAGTGCAATGGCATTGAGGTAGCCGAGGCGGATCGGTTTCGAGAGGAGTTCGGTCACGAAGCCGAGACGAAGGAATCCGCCGATCACGAGGATGAGTCCGACAAGAATGGCGAGAACACCGGCTAGTGCAAGCGCATTCTCCGAATCGCCGACCACTGCCAGCGGTATGACCGCGGCGGCAATCAGCGGCGCCAGTGACGAATCAGGTCCGAGTACAAGGATTTTCGAGGGCCCGACTACCGCGTAGGCGAGCAAAGGCACGATGGTGGCGTACAGCCCGGCGTACGCAGGCAACCCGGCGGCCTCGGCGTAGCCCATGCCTGCCGGGATGAGCAGGGCAGTCAAGACGAGTCCGGCAGTGACGTCTGTTCGCAACCACTCGCGGCGATACCCACGGGCAGTCGCGACGCCCGGTAGCCGACCTAGACTCTCCGCCCACATCATCGTTTGATTGTCCTCCCTCAGTGGAGCGAACGGGCGCGCTCGGGGGCAACCGCGGTGGTCGCAGGGAGGGGCGCAGGTGCCTGTGCGAGGCGGCGGCGTCGAATTGCCTTGTCCAACTCGACGACAACCGGGATGATCAGCGACCAACCCAGGCAGGCGAGCCACTGGGCGCCGGTCAGTGAGGTTGTCATGAGGAGGTCCTGGAGGACGCCCGCCTCGACGGCGAATACGGTCACGACCGTGGGGATCGTCAAGATCTTGATGGCACCGAGAACCGGTGGAACCACGCCGGACTCGGGATCACGCCGCATGGTAAGCCCCGCGAGAATCGAACCGAGAGAGAGCACTACGAATGCTGTGGTCATGGGAACATTCGCATCGGAAGTACTCATTTCACCGGGTGCGAGAAGCATCGCCGCGAGTGTCACGGCAAATTGCAGGACACCGTACGCGAGCCACTGAGCGACTGCGCTTCGATGTGCGATCGGCATCTTGGGATCGCGCGGAGGCTTGTTCATCAGATCCGGTGGCGGCGGGTCGAGCATGATCACGGCGACGGGGAACAGTGTGATGAAGAAGTGCTGGAACAGCACCATCAGTGGCGTCAGTGCCACACCCTCGTTGATGTTGAAGATGCTCGCAGCGAGGAAGAGGAGAACCAAGGAGAAGAGTTTCGACATCTGGTAGCGGATGTACGAGACGATTTTTCCGTAGATGTTGCGGCCCAAAGTGATCGCGGTGATGAGGGTGCCGAAGTTGTCGTCGGTGAGCACCATCTTGCCCGCCTGTTTGGTCACCTCACTGCCCGAGCCCATGGCGACGCCGATGTCTGCCTTCTTCAACGCGGCGGCGTCGTTGACCGCGTCTCCGGTCATCGCGACGACGGCGCCACCGCTCTGCATGACATCGACCAAGCGAAGTTTGTCCTGCGGAGTGACGCGGCCGAACACGTGCAGGTTCGGCAACGCGGTCGACAGTTCTTCATC
This sequence comes from Rhodococcus sp. YL-1, assembly GCF_001942025.1. Lineage (NCBI taxonomy): Bacteria > Bacillati > Actinomycetota > Actinomycetes > Mycobacteriales > Nocardiaceae > Rhodococcus > Rhodococcus sp. YL-1. The sequence goes on from NZ_CP017299.1 coordinate 2,602,915, forward strand.
GGTCATCGCTTGCAACTCGCCTCCGCCCACCGAGCCCGGGCCGAGTCCGAGTTCGGCACCGATCGCTGCGGCGGTGATGGCATGGTCGCCGGTGATCATGCGGACCTCGATGCCGGCCCGGTGTGCGGTTCGCACCGAATCGACCGCCTCCGGACGCAGCGGGTCGATGATGCCTGCCATACCGACAAACGTCAGGTCCTCGACAAAGGACATGGGGTCGGCCACGACAGCGTCTTCCCGTCCGTCGAGGCGTCTGACCGCGAATGCCAGCACCCGAAGACCCTTTTCGGACATGGACTGATTTGCTGCCGTGAGTTCGTCTCGGACTTCCTCGATCGGGACCTGCCGACGGCCGGGGAGAAAGGCCGAAGAACACCGAGCGAGGACGACATCGGGTCCGCCCTTGACCAATCCGACGAACTGACTTACGCCGTCGACTTCGAGATGGTGGTACGTGGCCATGAACTTGTACGCGGAATCGAACGGAACCGTCGCCACCCGCGGGTAGGTCCGTCTGGTGAGTGGGGCGTCGGCACCGATCTTTGCCGCGAGCACCACGAGCGCGGCCTCGGTCGGGTCGCCGACAACTTCCCCGGAATCGGAAACCGTTGCATCGCTGTCGAGACACAGTCCGTATGCGAGAAGGGTGAAGTCGGGCGGCGCCTCGCCGGCAACCTGCGTTATCCTTCCCGCTTTGGCATAGCCTTCGCCCTCGACCGTGTACCAACGGCCGTGGACGTACAGCGATCGGACGGTCATCTGGTTCATGGTCAGCGTGCCGGTCTTGTCCGAGTTGATTGCACTGGTCGCGCCGAGTGTTTCGACGTCGGTCAGGTTCTTCACGACGGCCTTGGCGTCGGCCAGTTGACGGGCACCGTAGGCCAGCATCGCCTGGACGAATGTTGGCAGGCCGGTCGGAATCGCGGACACTCCCATTGCGATACCAAGGAGCAGAAGCGTAGTCAGGTCCTGCCCACGAAGGAGCCCGATGACGACGATGACGATCACTGCCGTCCACGCGATGATTCCGAGAAGTTTGGTGAGAGAGTCCAATTCACGTTGAAGTGGCGACTTGCCAGGGGCGACCGCCGACAACATCGACGCGATCCGGCCTATCTGCGTCTGCATCCCGGTCTCGGTGACCACCATGGTCGCCGTGCCGCGGGTGACCGAGGTGTTCTGGAAGACCAGATTGCTGCGGTCTCCGAGCGGAATATCCTCGTTGTTCAGCGTATTCGGGTCCTTCGGTATCGGCGCGCTTTCCCCGGTCAATGCGGCTTCCTGCGTCTCCAGGGTGGTGGTGGCGAGCAACCGTCCGTCGGCAGCGATGATGTCTCCTGCCTCGACTTGGACGATGTCACCCGGCACCAGTTCGGTAGCGTCGAGTTGAATCAGGTTCCCGTCACGAATGACCCGTGCTTGGGGCGTCTGCATCTTGGCGAGGGCGTCGACGCTGGCCCGTGCCTTCAACTCCTGTCGAGTTCCGAGGACGATGTTGAGCACGACGAGCACCGCCACCACGATTGCTGTCGGCACTTCACCGATGGCGATGCTGACCGCGGCCACGGCGACGAGCATCAAGTTCATCGGATCTTTCAGCTGCAACAGCGCGATCGACCACGTCGACGGCGGTGGCGTCGAGGTGATTTCGTTCGACCCGTAGCGTCGTCGCCGTTGGTCGGCCTCATCCGACTGCAGTCCGCGCTCCGGGTCCGACTGCAGTACGGACACGACTGATTCGCCACTCTGCGCATGCCACGGCGTGGGGCTCATGACCGCACATCCTTTCCTTGGCGATCGTCAATACCGGGTCGGAATCCAGTGCAGCGGTTTTTTGGGCGTCTGGTAGCCGTGAGCCTTCTGCCGTTTCGGCAGGGTGATGTCCGTGGATTGCACGGGCTCGTAGGGGATCTGACTCAGAATGTGGCTGATGATGTTGAGTCGTCCGCGTTTCTTGTCATTGTTGTTTGCGACATACCATGGCGCCCAGCCGGTGTCGGTGAAGCGAAACATCTCGTCGCGGGCACGCGAGTAGTCGTACCAATGACTGAACGACTTCAGATCGAGATTCGACAGCTTCCAGATCTTTCGAGGGTCGTCGATCCGGCTCTGCAGACGTAAGAGCTGCTGTTCTTCGCTGACCTCGAGCCAGTACTTGAGCAGAATGACTCCCGATTCGACGATCGCGCGTTCGACGGTCGGAATGAGCTGGAGAAATTGATGTGCTTGTTCTTCGGTGCAAAAGCCCATTACTCGTTCTACACCGGCACGGTTGTACCAACTTCGGTCGAAGATGACGATCTCACCGCCAGCCGGAAGATGCGGGACGTAGCGCTGGACATACATCTGCGAATGCTCTCGCTCGGTCGGGGCGGGTAACGCAACGACCCGGAACACTCGCGGACTCACTCGCTCGGTGATGGCTTTGATGACACCGCCCTTCCCCGCGGTATCTCGACCTTCGAATACGATGCAGACCTTGGCTCCAGACGATTTGACCCACTCCTGCAAAGCCACGAGTTCGCCGTGCAACGGCTTGAGTTTGCGGCGGTACACCTTGTTCTTCATCGGCTTTTCTGCCACGGGCGGCGCGTCGTCGGTAAGGGTCGACGGGGTGTCGTCGTGAAGAATCCGAGCGTTCTTTCCCACTTCCACTCCCTGGCATCATGAGCGCAACGCGAGCGCGCGGGGAACCGTCCGCCCTTATGTGTATGCCCCATATTCGGTGAACCTATTCTCTTCGCAATCGAGACCCGAATCGTGTTGTTTTCGAACCCTTTCCGAGTCTTGACGTGCTCGGCTGGACGGACGACCATTAATGGATGACTGGCGACGAAGAGTTGCTCCACGTCGAGCGGGTGATCACTCGCCTCATTTCCCGCTATCCCGCCGTTCCTCCACCGGAGATCGAAAACAGAGTGCGAACAATTCACCAGCGTTTTGCGGGATGTCGGATCCGCGACTTCGTGCCTCTTCTGGTCGAAAAAGCGGCCAGACAAGAGATCTCGGATCGGAGAATCGTGATTCCGATAATGGATGAGCGGTCGGCGAGTCTGAACTCTCTCGAGCTGTAGCCGGAACGGGGATCGTCGGCGCATACTGAAATGACCTTGGACCAGGGAGTTCTGGCCGAATGCAGGAGCTCAGGCGCGGAACGTCAGCCTCCCGAACTCCTGATGTGTAAAACCGAGTACAGGGAGCGTTGACATGGAAGGCTTCTGGGAATTCTTCTGGTTCATCTTCGTCTGCTTTGCCTTTGTGGCGTACTTGAGCGTGTTGTTCTCGATCATCACCGACTTGTTCCGTGATCACGAGACTTCGGGCTGGGCCAAGGCGTTGTGGATGATATTCCTCTTCGTCATTCCATTCCTGTCCGCGATGATCTACGTGGTCGTCAAGAATGACGGAATGACGAGGCGGTCGATGGAAGCCGCTCAAGAGCACATACACGCGCAGAGTGATTACATTCGAAAGGTCGCCGGGAAATCGCCGACTCAGCAGATCGCCGACGCCAGAGAGCTTCTCGACTCAGGCGCGATCAACGAAGAGGAATTCCAGGCCATCAAGGCAAAGGCGCTGGCGTAGTTTTCGTATCTTCTGCCCCGGGCCTGGCGTCGTCGGTTCCGCCGTCGTCAGGCGCGGCGTCCTGCGCGGCGGCGCGTGCGGGACGAACCAATACTTCCAGTGCGACGAGAGCAACGAGCGCAATGACGACGATCCAACCAACGACCAATCCGGTGGGGTAGCGCCAGAAGAGCAGCAACAGTGCGGCGATGCCGATGATGGCACAGCGCAGTGGGACACGAAGCTGATTGGCCCACCGCTCCACCTGATTCGGCGTTCGGCCGCTTGCAGAATGCCGGACGAAGTCCAACGCCTGCCCGTAGCCTCGACGAACGGCGATCGCCGACGACGAACCACCGATCAGGTAGGCGCCGAGCCCCACCACCACACCGAGGACCGCAACCGCGCGAAGGCTCGTCCGAAGCGGAACCAGAACTGTGTCGATGACAGCGGTGGCGGCGTCTGGCGAGAGGATATCGGTAGGGACACTGTCGAGGTAGATTGCACGTCCGATCAGAATTCCGATGGCAAGAACAAGCATTCCCAACGCAATCGACAGACCGACCAGGGACAGCGTACGAAGCCTGCGACCGGTTGGCGCAACGGCGACAGCGGCTGCTGCGCAAGCGATTCCCAACCACGGCAGCACCGCCGAGACCTTGTCGAGTGCCGAGACGGCTCGCTGCGCCTTCACCAGCTCGGGGGACTGGAAGAGAACAAACTCCTTGTCCACGGACGGGATTTTGTCTGCGAAAGCGAAGCCGCGGTCGGTCAGCGCCGTTTTCACCCGGTCGATGATCGTGCTCAGTGAAATGCTGACCGTTCCGCTCTGGTCGACCTCGACCGAGTCGGGTCCGTAGTTTCCGGTCATGACGGCGACGAGGGAGTTGTGCGCCGCTCGGTTCGCCTGAATCCAAAGGTCTTCGAACTGCTGCGTCCGAACGAGCGAGGCCACTGTGTCGTGGACGAAACTCTTCGCCTGGCCGGCGATCACCGGTGCCAAACCCACCAACGCCTGGTCCACGCGAGGGGCGTTGGCTTCGAGATTCGACACGTCCGTCAATGCTGTGAGTGCCTCGGTGGTGAGCCCTTCGACGTCGACGCGATCGAAGATCTCGTCCGTGACTTGATTCGTGATCTCCGCTTGCACGGCTGGATTCTCACCCAGTGGCGCTACCGTGCTGACGTAGCGGTCCGTGTCGAGGATCTGACTACGTACGAAGCGGGTGGTTACCGACAAGACTGCGAGCAGTGCGACCAGCACCAGCAGGATTGTCACCGCGGTCCACCGCAGCCCATGTCGAGGTGGTCGGGAGACTTTCTCGACGGTCGTTTCGCGGGCGCTGGGAGTCTGCTCGCGAAGTGTTGCTACCTCTTCGCGCAACCGGGCTAGTTCGGCACGTTCGTCCTCCTGGAGTGGTCCGTCGCTCGTGCCGTTTGCCATGATGGTCCTCCCGGGACGGAAACTACTGGCGCACAGTTGAAATGCTGAACTGCGAAGATGATTCGGCGGGTGACCTCAGATGACCTCGGGATTCCAGGTCGCGACGGCCCAGATGACGAATACGTCGAGCGCGATGATGATGATCGACCACCACGGCGAGTGGGGTAGCCACAGGAAATTCGCGAGGATCGACAGAGAACAGATGACTATCGCGCCTACCCGTGCCCACGTCGCGCCGGTGAAGAGCATGATTCCGACAGCGGTGACGAGCACACCGAGTACGAGGTGGATCCATCCCCACGAAGTGAGGTCGAATTGGTACGTGTATTCCGGGCCGACGACTGTCACGTCGTCCTCCGATATCGCCGAGATGCCTTGGAGGATTTCGAGCACGCCGACTGTGATGAGGAGAACGGCTCCGCCCAGCGCGCTTCCTTTTGCCACACCCTGCTTTACCAGTGAATCCTCGGACATGACCGCCCCTAGATTTCAAGCGCGAAATAGCCTGGCATATTTCCCTGTCCCGACCTTTTACGGTGGTGAAGTAGCCCGTCGGAGGGCAAATCAAACATTGAGCGCTGCACAGCATTGCGATATTCATTCGCCTACGAATCCGAAAGAACCTACCGTGACGGCATGGATATGGCGGACGTAGGTGTGGCGATGAGGCCTGCACCGGGTGTGATCCGGACGGACCGGCTGGTGCTCCGTACCTACCGCCCAGGCGATCACCGGGATCTTCTCACCTTCTACGGGCGCAGCGACGTATGCCGGTATTTGCTCAACGAACCCTGGAGTCTCGCGGAGGCTCGAGAGGCCGTGCAGACCAGAATGTCTCGCCGCGACCTGGCATCGGGCGCGGTGGCACTTGTTGTCGAGTACGGGGGCCGGGTTGTCGGAAGCGTGAGTGCTTGGCGAGTCGAAGAATCTGATTGCACAGCCGAAGTCGAGCACACCGCCGAACTCGGGTGGGCATTTTCGCCCGAGTTCGGCGGCCGAGGATTCGCGACGGAAGCAGTGACCGCTCTGATCGACCTCGCGTTCGCGACACCCCGATTGCGCCGCGTGGTCGCGCGAATGGATTCGAGAAACGAATCCTCGGCGCGACTCGCGCAGCGGATCGGTATGAGGCGAGAGGGACATTTTCGGCAGAACGCGTGGATCAAGAACGAGTGGACCGACACCGTGGTTTTCGCGACACTTCGCGGTGAGTGGCCTTCAGTTGCTTGATCAGACCGAGCGGGCTGCTATTTTGCGACCAGTTCGGTCAACTGTGGCACGAGTTCGTCGGTCGCCCACGGAACACTCAGAAGGCTGACGTACATTGTCGCTGCAGTCAGGCGATTGTCGGTGATCCACAGGTCCTTGCCGTTGGCGATGACCGGCCACCGCGAGAACAGAGTGTTGGCCAATGTGCTGTCGACTTCCGACTGATCGCTTGCCCAACCGAGATACACGTCGGTGTCGATCGTGTCGAGCTTTTCCATACTGATGCCGAAAAGGAACGAGTCGCCGGCAAAGTTCTTGGCGCCGTTCACCACGTCGGGAGCGACTGTGAGCCCGAGGTTTTCGACAAACTTGACGCGCGGATCGTCCGGACCGTAGATGGCGGTTTCGGTTTCTCCTTCACGGATGTAGGAACCGAAGGCGAAAGTGACTCCGTTGAATTCGGGATGACTCGCCTTCGATTCCTGGACCGATTCCTCAACCGACTTGATCAGCGCCGCGGTTTGAGCGGGACGCCCGAGTGCCTTGCCGACATCGGTGGCGAGGTTTTGCCACGAGCTGGGCTGATACGGCTTGGTGTCGTACGGGAGGGTCGGGGCGATCGAGCTCAGGCGCTGGTAATCCTGCTCGGAGAAGCCCGAGTACGGGGCAAGAATCAGATCAGGCGCGGCATTGAGAATCTGCTCGAACAGTAGCTCGCCGCTGTCGGAGTAGTACGGCGCAGGCGTGGGCAGCGTCTGGCCCGACTTTTCGAGTTCGGCGCGGGTCCACGGCAGGAACCCGTCGGCGTCGCCGGCCCAAGAGTCCTTCTGCATCGCGATCGGAGTGACACCCAGGGCGATGACCGTGTCTGCCGCTGCGGAATCGAGGGTGAGGATCCGTGTCGGCTCCTTGTCGATGGTGGTCCCGCCGAAAGCGTGCTTGATCGTCACGGGATAGGCGCCGTCCTCGACGGCGGATGCCGATGAATTGTTTTCCTGGGCGTCCGATGACGACTGTGTGCAGGCGGTCAGAGGCAGTGCCGCCGCCAGCATGAGCGCAACAACGATTCGTCGCCTCCGCTGGGGACGAATTCTCTGACGGGCAGATCTGAACACGCGAAACTCCTCGGGATTGATCAGGGAAGTGCTTGCACGACTCAGCGCAGTACGCACGTGAGAGCAGGCTTACCTAAGTGAATGTAGGGCGCGTGCGTGTAGCGAAGGGGCCAGCCGATGTCGACAACAGGTCAGGCTCGAGTCAGTTGACAGCGGCGAGCGCATTGCCGGGGGTGTAGCCGACCGTCTTGCGAAAAGCGGCGATGAAGGAACTCGACGTCCCGTAACCGACACGGCGGCTGACGGCGTTCACACTCATTCCGGTCCCGAGCATGCCGAGGGCCGTGCTCATACGAACCAGAGTGCGCCACTGCGCAAAGCTCAAGGCGAGTTCCGCGGCAAAAATCCGGGTGACCGTACGTCGGCTGAGATTGAGAACGTGAGCCCACTGATCGAGTGATCGATCGTCGGCGGGATCCGACAGCACTTTGTCGACGAGCATCCGTAGCCGCGGATCTCGGGGGATCGGTACGTCGAAGTGAGGTGCCGATGCCGGGGTGAGGAGATCGACACAAACCTGCTGTGCCCGAAGGCGTTGTTCTGCAGGCATTCCGGTGTGGGCGAGGTGTATCAGCAGTGCCCGGGCTGCCTCACTCAGTGTCACGATGCACGGTTCGTTCCAGGCGGGAGTCCACAGCTCGGGGGTGAAGAGCGTGGCGCGGAATGCGACGTGGGGATTTGCCTGACCTTCGTGGAGGACCCCGCGGGGGATCCACAGGCCGACGCCGGGCGTGACGGTCCAGAGTTGATTGTCGATGATCATGTTGACGACACCGCGGTCGGACCAGATCAGTTCGTGCTCGACGTGAGCGTGCTCTGGCCACCGGGTGATGTGGTCGGTCTCGACGATGTACGTCGTGAGTTGGAACGGCGCCGGGACGGCGCGCGCCATCGGAGTGTGGCGGTCGGATTCCCGTAAGTGGGAATCGTCGTCCAGCTGTGGACCGTCGGCGATTTCACGAAGGGCAGGGATCAGCACCGTGGACTACCTCCAGAGCAAAGTTAGGTAAACCTTACACTGATGTGTGCAGCGATCAGTGACTCGCACCGAGTTCGATGAGAAGCACGCCTGCCGCGATGAGGCCGATCCCGACCATCATGAGCCTGGTCAGCGGTTCGCGAAAGAGAATGCGGGATGCGATTGCCGTCAACGCCACTCCACATGCGGTCCAGATTCCGTATGCGACGCCGATGGTGAGGCCCGCGTCGAGCGCGAGGGTCAGGAAGGCGAAAGCGGCGAGATACCCCACGGTGACAACCGCGAGCCATCGTTTGTCGCTGCCGTCCTGCGACGCCATCCGTAGTGACAACGTCGCGGTGACCTCGGAAATAATTGCAGCGATCAGAAATACGAAGGTCATGCTGGGTCCGCCGGCCCGCTGTCGGCGGCAGCCTGAGAGCCGAGTTCGACGCACAGCACTCCGCCGATGACCAGTGCAATCCCGACGCCCATGGTGGCCGTCAGAGGATCTCCGAAAAGGGCCGTTGCGAATACTGCGGTCAGGACAACTCCGGTTGCGCCCCAGATTCCGTATGCAACACCGAGTCCCATGCCCTCCCGCAGGACGAACGACAAGGCGGTGAATGCTGCGAGATATCCGCCGACGACCACGATGTACCAAGCCGGGTGATCGAGGGCGGCGCGCAACGACAGCGTCGCAGAGACCTCGGTGAGGATCGCGGTGATCAACAACAGCCATTTCTTCACGGTTGGGATTCTGTCAGGCTCCACCGATTCCGGTCGCGCACTACGGTTGAGACATGACGTGCGTACTGCTCGGTGGAATCCGCAAAGGTGACATCCGCCACGACGCGTCGGGTGGCGATGTGGCCGCAACTCCGATCCTCGACTGGGGCCACGACGACGTGGCCCGCCTCTACGAGGACATTGCAGAAGGTGCGATCCAGTCGGTGCAGGAGTTCCTGGTGTCGGCGCATCGCAGCGTCGCTGCAAATATTCGGCCGGTGTACGGCCTCGACGACCGGCAACCCGTCTCGGTGACATTGAGTCGAGAGCGCGGATCCTGCAGTCAGAGACTGGCTATCGTCGAAGCGTTGGCTCGCCGCCGAGGTATCGCCACCCGAGTTCGCGGTCTCGTACTTCGTGGGGAGTTCTGGTACCCAAGATTTCGGCGTCTACATGCAGTGATTCCGAAGTCAGTGCTGCTGGCGTGGCCGGAATTTCTGGTCGACGGACGCTGGCAGGACGTCTCCGAGATCGTTTCACCTGCGGTGGTCTCAGCGCTCGAACCGTTCACGAATACCGGCGAGGAGACACTGTTCGACGCGATCGGACGCGCTCCGATCAGTTGGGGCAAGTCTGTTTCGTGTGATTGCTTGGACTTCTCCGAATTCGTCGACCGCGATCTGGGCACCTTCGAATCTCGCGACGTGCTCTTCGAGGAATTCGGACAGACGATGTCGACCCTCGTCAGAATTCTCGTCGACCCGGTTTTCCGGAACTGGAGTGCATCCGGCTGACGCGCGACGCGAGGTCTAGGCTGTTCTGCATGTCTGTGCGTACCCCATTGGTCCCTGGAACCGTCTCTCCCGTCCTCGCTGTGCCCTCGAAGATCGAGCGGCCCGAGTACGCGTGGAAGCCGACCGCCAAAGAGGGCAACGAGCCCTGGGTTCAGACGCCGGAAACGATCGAGGCGATGCGCATCGCCAGCAAGATCGCTGCAGGCGCGCTGCAGGAAGCCGGCAAGGCTGTCGCTCCCGGTGTCACGACCGACGAACTCGACCGCATCGCACACGAGTTCATGCTCGACCACGGTGCATACCCGTCGACGTTGGGCTACAAGAGCTTTCCCAAGTCGTGCTGCACGTCTCTCAACGAGGTGATCTGCCACGGAATCCCCGACTCGACTGTGATCCAGGACGGCGACATCGTCAATATCGACGTCACCGCGTACATCAACGGGGTACACGGCGACACCAATGCGACATTCCTCGCCGGTGACGTGTCCGAAGAGAACCGCTTGCTCGTCGAGCGCACACACGAGGCAACGATGCGGGCCATCAAAGCCGTCAAGCCCGGCCGCGCGCTCAACGTGATCGGACGTGTCATCGAGTCCTACGCCCATCGGTTCGGGTACGGCGTCGTCCGGGACTTCACCGGACACGGAATCGGCGAGACCTTCCACAACGGCCTCGTGATCCTGCACTACGACGAGCCCGCGGTCGAGACGATCATCGAACCGGGCATGGTCTTCACGATCGAACCGATGATCAACCTCGGTGGTATCGACTACGAGATCTGGGAGGACGGTTGGACCGTCGTCACCAAGGACCGTAAGTGGACGGCGCAGTTCGAGCACACCTTGGTGGTCACCGAGACCGGTGCAGAGATTCTCACCCTGCCTTGAGTTCGGAGATGCGCGGCGCTCTGCTGGTAGCCGGCACTACTTCCGACGCAGGCAAGAGCGTTCTTGTGGCCGGATTGTGTCGCATGTTGGCGCGTCGAGGCGTCCGAGTGGCGCCGTTCAAGGCGCAGAACATGTCGAACAACTCCGTGGTCACGCTGGACGGCGGAGAGATCGGCCGTGCGCAGGCACTTCAGGCGCGTGCATGCGGTCTGGAGCCGAGTGTTCGATTCAATCCGGTGCTGCTCAAGCCTGGAAGTGACCGCACGTCGCAATTGGTTGTTCGGGGCAAGGCGATGACCACAGTGGGTGCTCGCGACTACATGCAGCATCGGCAGTGGCTTCGCGCCGTCGTGGCCGAAGATCTCGAATCGCTTCGATCCGAGTTCGACGTCGTGATCTGTGAAGGCGCCGGTTCACCGGCCGAAATCAACTTGCGCGCAACGGATCTTGCCAACATGGGATTGGCTGAGGCTGCGCGGATTCCGGTCGTCGTCGTCGGTGACATCGATCGCGGCGGCGTCCTGGCCCATCTGTTCGGGACCGTTGCTGTGCTCTCGCCCAGCGACCAGGCATTGATCGCGGGATTTGTGATCAACAAATTCCGCGGTGACGTTGCACTGTTGGAACCCGGACTGGAACAACTGCGCAGCCTCACCGGTCGACCCACTCTCGGAGTGATCCCGTTTGCCGACGATCTTTGGCTCGACGCCGAGGATTCGCTTGGCGTCACCGGCAATGCCCCGGTAGGGCGCCCGGGCCCACCCGTCGGTTCGGCCTGGCTCACCGTTGCTGCGGTTCGGCTCCCGCGCATCTCCAACTCCACGGACGTCGAGGCACTGGCATGTGAACCGGGCGTGGCAGTTTCGTGGGTGACCGATCCGTCGCGAATTCGCGACGCGGACCTCGTGGTGATCCCCGGTAGTAAGTCCACCGTAAGTGACCTCGAGTGGTTGCGAAGTACCGGCCTGGCCGACGAGATCGTCGCGCGAGCAGGTCGCGGGCAAGCAGTCCTGGGAATCTGCGGCGGTTACCAGATGCTGGGTAATTCCATCGTCGACGACGTCGAATCAGGATCAGGGACCACCGCGGGACTGGGTCTGCTGGACCTCGATGTCGAGTTCGCTCCGGACAAGGTGCTGGCGCAGATGACCGGTACGGCAGACGGTATCTCGGTGTCCGGGTACGAGATTCATCACGGACGCGTCGTGCGCAACGGGGACCACCCATTGCTGGCGGACTCGAGCGGTATGCCGGAAGGCAGTGTGCGAGGGCCTGTTCGAGGGACACACTGGCACGGTCTCCTGGAAAGTGACGACTTTCGGCGCAGTCTGCTGCGTGAGCTCGCGGTTCCCGGTTTTGTTGCTGCACCCGACACCGCGGTTGCCGCGGTGCGAGAACAACAACTCGACCTTCTCGCTGATCTCGTCGAGCAGCACCTCGATCAGGATCTACTCGAGAAACTGATCAACGGTGGGGCGCCTATCGGGCTCCCCGTCATTGCTTCCGCACTCGAAGCCTGAGAGCGCTCCCGCGGGTGTCGACGTGGACGCGGTAGAATAGCCAGGCCTCACTCCCGCGACGGCTCCCTAGTAGGAGTGTGCGCGGTGACAGATCAATTCGACGGCTTGCTGACCGACTTCAGTGACGAGGTGCTGGTCGACTCGGCAATGCTCGGCGATCACGCGGCCTTCGACGTCATCGTCCGTCGATACGGCCCGCACTTGTATCGATTTGCCCGTCGACTGCTCGCGAGCGAGAGTGACGTCGACGACATCGTCCAGGAAACCTGCGTCGCTGCGTGGCGCCAACTTCCGGGGTTTCAGCGGCGCTCGAGCACCAAGACCTGGTTGTTCGCGATCTGTTCTCGCAAGATCTCGGATTTCTATCGAAAAGTCGGCTCCTGCGCCGCCGATATGGACGAACTCCGGGAAGAAGCTGATCCCCGTTTGCGTGATCCGAGCGAAGAAGTCTGCGGCACAGCATTTCTCGATGCCCTGGAATCCGAACTCGATCGCCTGCCACTGCGTCAGCGTGCTGCCTGGGTCTTGCGAGAAGTGGAGGGCATGACGTATCCGGAGATCGCTGTTGTCCTGGAACTGAGTCCGGACGCGGTTCGTGGCCAGCACACTCGGGCGAGGCGGAATCTCGGTGTCGCACTCGATCGATGGCGATGACGACTCGGCGGTTTGCCGGGTTCTGTCACCGAACTCACTCTCCTTGGTGCCCGTGAAACTGGAAGAATGCTTCGTCGTGGATACCGCTTTCGACCCCAGAGGCTTCGACCCGAGAACCGAGGATTCGGTGCCGTCGGTACTGCCGGACGATGCGACGGCAACGGGTGCTGACGTCGCCGTCGAGGCTGCGGAAACTCGGCTGACGGCACGTGCGGTCAGAGAGTTGCTGGCAGCGCTCGGGGGAAGTATCGGCGACGAGGACGAACTCGTGGTTCTGCTCCAGCGCGCCGTCGAAATCGCGAACGACGCCATCGACGGCGCCGACAGCATCGGCGTCACCATCGATCTTGCCGGGCAGACCTACACCGCCGTTCACACCGATTCGCGGACCCTGCGCGTCGACATCGAGCAATACGACGCCGGCGACGGACCATGTCTGCACGCGGCTCGAACCGGTGAAACCGTAGTCGTTGATGCCGAGACCAGCGCAGATCGCTGGCCGCGGTTCGCGGCGGCCGCGAAGGACGAAGGGATCAAGTCCTTTCTCGCGGCGCCGCTCTTCACGCCGGATCAGCGACTCGGTTCGTTCAACTTGTACGGACGTGCCCCAGCGGCCTTCGACAGCGTCGACGCGGAAGTCATGGAGATTCTCACGACAACAGTCTCACGCGCGATCGGAGACTTCTCCCGTTTCAAATCTGCCAAGGCGGTAGCTGACGCCTTGCAACGCGCGCTCGAGACTCGGGCGCCGATAGAACAGGCCAAAGGCATGCTGATGGCCATCCATCGGATCGACGCCGACACCGCATTTCACATGCTGCGCAAGCAGTCTCAGACCACGAACACCAAGTTGCGTGACGTGGCAGCCGAGATTGTCGAGACGTATTCCGCGCCGCCCACCGCGGTCTAGTTCGACGGAGACCGACGTACGGCCTCGAGCGCGACGACCACGCTCGCGGCGACAACCACGTGCATCAGCGCGAGCGTGACCGTGCTGGCGGCGTCGAAGTCCGCGGCAATGGTCAAAGCGATGGTGCCGAGCGCCACGACTGCACCCACGATCTGGGCGATGCGGATGATCGGCTCCCACTTCAGTGAGATCAACATTGCGACCGACAAACCGACCAGCAGTGGCACCACCGTCAATGTGATGACCCCACCAGGCGCGACGCTCGCCGGCTTTCCCTGATCTGTCATCTCGAAGGATCCGCCCAATGCGAGGCCGATCAACCACAGGATCAGATTGACGACGAGAGCAATTACCGTGGCGCCGAGTACGGCACGTGGCTTGGTGACGTGGAGGCTGTGTGCGGTTGACGTGATTGCAGACATGGTGTTCTCCCGGCTCGATGCGATGGTCTTGTGACGTCGCTCTGGTGAATAGACCCGCCGGCGGGGAGAAACTCATCGCTGAGGTTGACTATTGCCCGTCGACGACGGGCACGGCGGTGCCGGTGACCGCGATACCGCCGTCGACCGGGATCTCGACCGCGAGAACGCTGGGTCGCCCGACGTGTCGGCCCTGGTGGATGGTGATCCGCCGCGGAGTGGCCGCGGGTTCGAGTTTGCGCAGGTAACCGCCGGTCGACGCCGCTGCGGACCCGGTCGCGGGATCCTCGACGATGTTTCCCACCGGAAACAGATTTCGAGCTTCGAAGGTGTTGTCGTCGAGGGGATGCAGGATCGTCACCGTGCCCGCCCACCCCTGCGCGTCCATCAGAGTTCGCATTGCGGATGGATCGAAGGTGAACTCGTCGAAGGCCGCCTGATCACGAAGTACGACAATCGGGTGCGTGTTGCCGGCGTACGAGAGCATTGCGGGATACCGCGCGTCGAGCGCAGACGAATCGACGCCGATGAGCCCGAGCAGTGCTGTCAGTACAGCATGATCGATCGGCGAGACCGATGGTTCGACGCTGGTGAAGGTCGCGGTGGACGTTCCGTCCTCGTCGGTCGCCGTGTCGATGGATACCGGTCCGATCGGTGTTTCGAATGTGAAGGTTCCGTCACCGTCTCGCTCGGTGAGAGCGATGGCCGTCGCAATAGTGGCATGACCGCAGAACGGTACTTCGGCGATAGGGGAGAAGTACCGGATCCGGCTGTGGCGCGGGTTGCCTCCGAGTACCGGTTCGATGAGGAACGCCGTCTCGGCATACCCGAATTCGGCTGCAACAGATTGTAATTCGGAGTCGTCGAGTCCACGCGCGTCGAGCACTACGCCGGCCGGATTACCGCCGGCCGGATCCGAACTGAACGCAGTCAGCCGGAGGATGTCGCGAGAAGTTGCCATGTCGACCATCTTTGTCCGCTGTCGTCCATCGGGGGAAGAGACATCGCGCGATTGCGGTCCGCGATCTTCGAACTGGACTGCCTCCGGAACAAACCGGCCGCACGGCGTCGTTGGTGCAGACATGAGCAATGACACAGACACCGACGACGCGTTGTTCGCACTCGTGGCCGAGGGAAAACAAGGTGTGCTGGCAACCGTAAAGCGTGACGGCCGCCCACAGTTGTCCAACATCATTTACCGCTGGGATGACGAGTCGAAGACGGCTTCCGTGTCCGTCACGGCCGATCGCGCCAAGAGTAAAAATGCGATCCGCGATCCGCGGGTTTCCCTTCACGTCAGCGCGCCCGACTTCTGGAGCTACGCCGTGATCGAAGGACTTGCCGTGGTGACACCCGTCGCGGCCGATCCTCACGATGAAGTGTCGGACGCCCTGGTCGAGCTGTACCGGGACATCAGCGGTCAGGAGCATCCTGATTGGGAGGAGTACCGCGAAGCGATGGTTGCGGAGCGTCGACAGATCCTCACGGTGCGCGCTGATCACGTCTACGGAATGACGAGGCTCCCCAAGCCGTCCGGTACCTAGAGCCGCGCCCCACTGGAGTTCGGCCCACCCCCACTTTCGAGCGAACGGTACGTCCGTCGCCTCAGATGCGCCGAAAGCCACTTTCGCTCCGAGTGGAGGCGGTACAGAGCGAACAAATCGGACTCGCCGGCGGTGGTGAGAATGTATGAGTGGTCATACTTCTGTCGACTCCAGGGTCCTCCACTGTGTGGATCGCGTACCGTTTCCAGACATGGAATTGACTCGAGTAGCGGTGGGCAGTGGTTCGTGCACCGTTCGGATCGACGGGCCGGTCAGCAAGCATGCGGTACTCCTGCTCCCGGGCAAGGGCGACCCCGTCGACTTGTACGACGATGTGTGTGAGCGACTGCACCATTCGGATCTGCGGACCGTCGCGGTGGAATCGATCGAGAATCTCGACGAGACCTCGGCAGTGGTACTTCTGGACGAGTTGAACATCGCCTGGGTGAACCTGGTCGGTCACCGGGAGGGCGCCGATCTCGCGTGGCTGTTGGCTGCACGTCAGTTCGGCCGCTTCGCGAGTTTGATCGCCGTGGACCGTGGACATCCGTCGGCCAGCGATATTGCCGGCGTTCCGCCGGTCGAGGTTCCGACCACCGTAGTCGTGGGCAGTGGAGGTCGGGCCATCGCCGACGCCAGCGGTCGTTTCGTGTACTCCGACTTCCGCGTGACGGAACTTCCGGGTGTCGACGACGTCGTCAAGTCGGCACCGGCCGAACTCGCAACCGAGATCGTGCTGCGTACCAGCCCCTGGTGAAACTCTGACCTACGAAAAGGCGGGCATTCCCATTGCGAGGAGTGCCCGCCTTTTCGGCGTCATTGGGGCGGCGGGGCTCAGATGTCGAGGCCGAGCAACGCGTTCTCGACCACTTCGGCCAGGGCCGGGTGGATCCAGTACTGGCCACGCGCCATGTCCTGAGCCGACAAACCGAAGCTCATCGCCTGAATGAGCGGCTGGATGACGGTCGGAGCCTGAGTGCCCATGACGTGGGCACCGAGGATGCGTCCGGTGCCGCGCTCGGCGATCACCTTGCAGATGCCCTCCTGATCCTCCATCGCCCAGCCGTACGCGACGTCGCCGTAAGCCTGCACCTTGACCGTGATGTCGAGTCCGGCGTCGCGAGCCTGCTTCTCCGTCATTCCGACGTCGGCGATCTGCGGGTCGGTGAACACGGCTGCCGGCACGAAGCGGTGATCGGTGCTGCGAAGCCCGGACGTGTCCTTCCACGCGTCCTGGAGCAGGTTGTGTTGAACAACGCGCGCTTCATGGTTGGCGACGTGCTTGAGCTGGTACGGCGAGGAGACGTCACCGAGTGCGAAGACGCCCTCGGCGGTGGTGCGTTGGTATTCGTCGACCACGATCGAGCCCTTGTCGTCGAGTTCGACGCCGGCCTTGTCGAGACCGAGTAGGTCACCGTTCGGCTGACGACCGACCGCGACGAGGAGAACGTCACCGGAAACGACTGTGCCGTTTGCCAGTTCGACGGCGATGTTGTCGCCGTCGCCGCGTACCGACGTGAGGGGGGCGCCCAGATGGACGTCCCACTTCTGTTCGGCCAACTCGGTGAAGCGCTCGGAGATCTCGTCGTCGAGGTGCCGCAGCAGTCGCTGGCTGCGACCGATGATCGACACGCGAGAACCCAACGCGGAGAACACGTGTGCGAACTCGGTTGCGATGAATCCGGAGCCGACGATCACGAGGTGCTCGGGAAGTTCGGGCAGTCGCATGATGTCTTCGTTGGTGTAGTACTTCACACCACTCGACGCGATCTCGTCCGGGATGATCGGACGCGAACCGGCTGCGATGACCACCTGGTCAGCGGTGATCGTCTCGCCGGTTCCGGTGTCGATCGTCTTGTCGCCGGTGAACGTGGCGTGGCCGCGGTAGACGGTGGTGTTGGGACTGTCTTCGCTGCGGTACCGCTCACCACCTGCAGAAATGGGATCGATGCGGCCGAAGACGCGCTTGACGATGTCGGACCAACGAACGCCGTCGAGAGTGGCGTCGACGCCGTACTTCTCGGCAGTGGTGACGGTGCGTGCCACCTCGGCGGCGTAGACGAACATCTTGGTCGGGATACACCCGACATTGAGGCACGTTCCGCCGAAGGTGCCCTCTTCGAGGATTGCGATCTTCTTGCCGTCGAACCGCTCGTCGGGCAGCGAGTTTCCGGATCCGCTGCCGATGATTGCAAGGTCGTAGTGCGTCACTGCGCGATCTCCTGTGTGTTGCTTGCTGTGCTTGCCGAACTTTCTGCGGCCGGGGTGAGGTGGCCGTCGAGCCACTCCAACCACAGGTCGAGTTCGGAAAAGGCTGTGGCCAAGGGCTTCTCGGTCGAAAGGAACACGTCGTGACGGGCGCCGTCGATCGGGACGATGGTGGTGCGATCGCCGAGGCAACCGGCCCAACGTGCGATCTGCTTGACGTCGAGCACGGAATCGGCGAGGTCGACGCTCGGGTTGTACGCCTTCGCGAACTGCGACTTCTTCGAGCGCAGAATCAGCGCGGGCACTCCGATGTCTAGGCCGCGGTGAAGTTTTGCGTGACCCGCTCGGACGGCCCGCATCCAGCCGAAGGTAACGGGGCAGCCTGCCAGTGGCTTCCAGTCGAGGTTGTAATCCCAGACGCCGTTGGCCGAAACATGAAGACTGGAACCGTAAGTCGGTAGCCCAGTTCCCGGGATCACCGTCTTCGCCGATACCCGTCCGAGCGCATCGATCGCCGTAGTACCGACGTTGCGCACCACTGAGGGACCCTGAAGGTCGAACCAGGGGCTGTTGAGTACCAGCCCGCAGATTCCGGCGCCGTCGCTGCCACCGGGCTTGCGCTGCAAACGGTTCAGCCAGAGCGGAACGATCAGACCGCCGGTGGAGTGCGCCATGAGCAGCACCTCGCTGCCCTCGGTCTCGCTGCGGACGATGCGCAGCGCTTCGTTCAGTTCGGCGTCGTAGAGCGCAAGGTCGGAGACGTAATGAGCTGTGTGCCCCGGTTTGAGGGAGCGGCCGCACTTACGCAGGTCGAGTGCGAAGAAGGCGTAACCCTGCTCGGCAAAGTGCTCGGCGAGGTGCTTCTGGAAGAAGTAATCGGTGAAACCGTGCACGTACAAAACGGCACGGTGTGTCTTCACCGCCTCCTTCTGCGGTTGGTAGCGGACCAGTGTTGCGTCCACCTCGCCTTCGCCGTCCGGATCCGTTCCGAGCGGGATCGTCAGCTGCTGATATCCGTCACCGAGGACGTCTGGAACCCAAGTAGTCACAAATCACAATCTAATCGTCGTTTCGAGTGCGCGTTGTAGAGCACAATTGGGGGTGGTGAACCGCGCGTGTACGCACGGGTAACCTATTCGGCGTAACACAGCAGGCGGATGCGCGCACGGCTAATGACAAGGAAGTCGATTCTCCAGTGTCGAATCAGAACGCGGTAGAGACGAAGACGGATGTAGTGCTCGTGGGCGCAGGCATCATGAGCGCCACGCTGGGTGCATTGCTGCGCCAGCTGCAGCCCGATTGGTCGATCTCGACCTTCGAGCGGCTCGATGCCGTCGCAGCCGAGAGCAGCGACCCCTGGAACAACGCGGGAACCGGTCACTCAGCCCTGTGTGAGCTCAATTACACACCTGAGAACTCGGACGGCACGGTCGACATCAAGAAGGCCGTCAACGTCAACGAGCAGTTCCAGGTGTCACGCCAGTTCTGGGCACACGCGGTAGAGCAGGGCGTCCTGACACAGCCCAAGGAATTCATCAACCCCATCGCGCACGTGAGCTTCGTTCACGGTGAGGCCAACGCCAAGTACCTCCGTGCTCGTTACGACGCACTTGCCGGCCACACGCTCTTCCGCGGTATGGAGTACATCGACGATCCGGCCGAGTTCAGCAAGCGTTTGCCGCTCATGGCCAAGGGACGCGACTTCTCCGATCCCATCGCTCTGAACTGGAGCCAGGACGGCACCGACGTCGATTTCGGAGCGCTCACCAAGCAGCTCATCGGCTACATCGGCAAGACCGGCGGCAAGATGTACTTCGGCCACGAGGTCACCAACCTGACCCAGAACTCGGACAAGTCCTGGACCGTCAAGGTCACCAACCGTCGCACCGGTGAAAAGCGCACCGTTCGCTCGCGCTTCGTGTTCGTCGGTGCCGGTGGCGGCGCCCTGCACCTGCTGCAGAAGTCGGGCATCAAGGAAGCCAAGGGCTTCGGTGGCTTCCCCGTCAGCGGTGCCTTCCTGCGATGCACCAACCCCGAACTCATCGACCAGCACAGCGCCAAGGTCTACGGCAAGGCTGCCGTCGGCGCCCCGCCCATGTCGGTGCCTCACCTGGACACCCGTGTCATCGGCAACAAGCCGGGTCTGCTGTTCGGTCCCTACGCTGGTTGGTCGCCGAAGTTCCTCAAGCAGGGTCGCGTCACGGACCTGCCCGGCTCGGTCAAGCCGAACAACATCCTCTCGATGCTCGGTGTCGGTGTCAGCGAGCTCGGCCTGGTCAAGTACCTGGTCAGCGAGCTTGCCAAGAACGAAGCCGGTCGCATCTGGGATCTGCGTGAGTTCGCGCCCAAGGCGCAGGCCCAGGACTGGGAACTCATCACCGCGGGCCAGCGCGTCCAGGTGATCCGCCGTGCCAAGGGCAAGGGTGGTGTCCTCGAATTCGGTACCGCTGTGGTCGCCGCTGAGGACGGTTCCATCGCCGGCCTGCTCGGTGCTTCGCCCGGTGCGTCCACGGCCGTCCCGGCGATGCTGGACGTACTCGAGCGCTGCTTCCCGACCGAGTTCCAGGGTTGGAAGGGCAAGCTCCGCGAGATGGTTCCGTCCATCGGCGTCAAGCTCACCGACAACGAAGGCCTGTTCAACCAGGTCTGGGATTGGTCCTCGAAGGTTCTCGAGCTCGATTCCGCCGGTGCTTCCGAATCGGCTCCGGTCGCGGATACCGCCGCGACTGTGTGATAGTCCAACCCATGACGGCAACAGCAGCTTTGAAGCGTTCATGGGCACTCGATCTCGACAACAAGACGTTCTACGAGTTGTTGAAGCTTCGAGTGGAGGTCTTTGTCGTCGAGCAGGCTTGCCCGTATCCCGAGTTGGACGGGCGGGACCTGCTGACGGAAACACGCCACTTCTGGCTCGAGCAGGACGGCCAGGTGGTGTGCACGCTCCGGCTGCTCGAAGAGCACGACGACGGAAACAAGAGCTTCCGAATCGGACGCCTGTGCACGTCGCGTCAGGCTCGCGGCCAGGGCCACACGACCCGCCTCCTGCAGGCCGCACTGGCCGAGGTCGGCGAAGCGCCGTGCCGGATCAACGCCCAGACCTACTTGGTCGAGATGTACGCCAAGCACGGATTCAAGGCTGACGGCGAAGAGTTCATCGAAGACGGCATCCCGCACACCCCGATGCGTCGTGGTGGGGGAGAGCCTTTCGTGGCCGTCAGCTAGTTTGTCGGAGAATTGACCCTGGTCGGCTCGTGGGAAAGCGAGCCGACTAGGGTTTTTTCGATACCGAATGTTCGCGGGGAAGTCCTGTTCGATCCAGGCGCGGTCCCGCCACTGTGAAAGATCTCTCCTCTACCGATAAACCGGGAGATCTCAGCCAGGTTGCCGCGACATTCGAGTGCAGCCAAATTCTCGGCGAGGAAACCGAGAGGTGGAGGGATATCGACGTGCGAAGTGAAGAAGATCGACCAGTGGCGGGCTTTCCGTTCAGTGCTGTGGTAGGCCAGGATCAATTGCGATTGGCGCTGATCCTGTGTGCGGTGCATCCAGGGATCGGCGGGGTCCTGGTTCGCGGTGAGAAGGGAACTGCCAAGTCGACGGTCGTGCGCGCGCTGACTGCGCTGCTGCCCGCGGTCGACGACGCCGGAACGACACGACCGGCCCGCTTGGTCGAACTGCCCGTGGGCGCCACCGAAGACCGGGTGATCGGTTCGATCGACTTGGAGAAGGTTCTGCGTGACGGTGAGCGCGCATTCCAACCTGGACTGCTCGCCGCCGCTCACCAGGGTGTTCTGTACGTCGACGAGGTGAATCTGCTTCACGACCACCTGGTCGACGTGCTTCTCGACGCCGCGGCGATGGGTCGGGTTCACATCGAGCGTGACGGCATCTCCCATTCGCATCCGGCCAAGTTCGTACTCGTCGGCACGATGAATCCCGAAGAGGGAGAACTGCGTCCGCAACTTCTGGACCGTTTCGGTCTGGCTGTCGACGTCGCCGCGTCCCGCGACGTCGACATTCGCATGGAAGTGGTGCGTCGCCGACTCGACTACGAGCGTGACCCCGAGGCATTTGTCGCTCGGTACGTATCCGCCGATGAGGAGTTGGCGTCCGAAATCCTCACGGCGCGTGAGAAATTGGACTCGGTCGAGCTGAGCAACCGCGAACTGCGTCGTATCGCCTCGCTGTGTGCGTCGTTCGACGTCGACGGTATGCGCGCGGACTTGGTGCTGGCGCGCACCGCGACGGCCCACGCTGCCTGGCGTGGCGACAGTGAAGTCACTGCGGAGGACGTACGAGTAGCGGCGGAACTGACGCTGCCGCATCGCCGCCGCCGCGATCCGTTCGACGAGCCCGGCTTGGATCAGCAGCAGTTGGACGATGCGCTCGAGCAGGCCGATCAGGATGCTCAGTCGCAGGTAGAGGACGACGCGCGCGACGGAGAGCCCGAACCTCCCGAAAATCACGAAGACCGTGGCCCGGAAGATGGCGGCTCCGATGACGGCGGTCCCGGAGACGAAGGGCCGGACGACGACGGCCCGGACGACGACGGCCCGGACGACCCTGACGGACCTGGTGGGGGAGTGCGCGCCACCGATCGTCCCTCGGCTCCACCGGCCGGCGAATTCAAGGCCAAGCTCCTCGAAGTTCCGGGAGTCGGTGAAGGTGCACCGGGACGACGCTCGCGGTCCATGTCGTCCCGTGGACGAGTTGTGCGGTCCACGCGGGAGCGTGGGCACGGATTGCATCTGACGAGCACGGTCTTTGCCGCAGCCGAGTCTCAAGTTGCCCGTGGTCGCACTGCTGGACGGTTGCGGCTGGCACCGGCTGACCTCCGCGGCGCGATACGTGAAGGGCGAGAAGGCAATCTGATCGTCTTCGTTGTCGACGCGTCGGGGTCGATGGCAGCACGCGACCGCCTCTCCGCGGTCACCGGTGCGGTTGTCTCGTTGCTCCGCGACGCCTATCAGCGCCGCGACAAGGTCGCCGTCATCACCGTCCGTGGTCGTGAAGCGGAGCTCGTACTGCCGCCGACATCTTCAGTGGACATCGCTGTCCGTCGCTTGCAGTCGATGCGTACCGGCGGCAAATCCCCACTCGCAGAGGGATTCCTGCGTGCTCGCGAAGTGGTTCTGCGTGAACGACTTCGTGACCCGCAGCGTCGCGCCCTCGTCGTCACACTCACCGACGGCCGGGCAACCGGCGGCAAGGACGCGCTGCACCGCGCCCGCGTCGCCGCGCATCTTCTCGCCGACGCGTCCGTCGCGTCCATCGTCGTCGACTGCGAGACCGGCCTCGTGCGTCTGGGGCTGGCGGCCGAGTTGGCGCGAGAACTACGTGGCGGATACGTCCGCCTCGCCGAATTGTCAGCGCAGCAGGTCGCGGGTGTCGTCCGCGCCGCAGCCTAGATCCCAGCTCAGGAGTTCACGATGCCCAAGGGTGTTCCCGAGACAGTTCCCGACGACGGTCTGACCACGCGTCAGCGTCGTAACGCGCCGGTACTTGCCGTGCACACCGGCCCGGGAAAGGGTAAGTCCACCGCCGCTTTCGGCATGGCGCTGCGTGCCTGGAATCAGGGGTTCGACATCGGCGTGTTCCAGTTCGTGAAGAGTGCCAAGTGGAAGGTCGGAGAGGAAGCCGCGTTCCGCGCGCTCGGAAACCTGCACGACGAAACCGGCGTCGGTGGGCCGGTGCAGTGGCACAAGATGGGCGAAGGTTGGTCATGGACACGCAAGGCCGGTAGCGAGGAAGATCATGCTGCTGCCGCTGCGGAGGGTTGGCAGGAGATCGCGAGAAGGCTTGCGAGCGAGGAACATCGATTCTATGTCCTCGACGAGTTCACCTATCCGCTCAAGTGGGGCTGGGTCGACGTCGACGAGGTCGTGCAGACACTGCGCGATCGTCCGGGCAACCAGCACGTTGTCATCACGGGACGCGACGCCCCGCAGGCGTTGATCGACGCCGCCGACCTCGTGACCGAGATGACCAAGATCAAGCACCCGATGGATGCCGGCCGAAAGGGCCAACGGGGCATCGAATGGTAAGTCCTTCCACTCCGGCCGTGGTGATCGCCGCTCCTGCCTCGGGTAGCGGAAAGACCACGGTGGCAACGGGATTGATCGGCGCGCTGCGACGGTCCGGTAGCAGCGTTGCACCCTTCAAGGTGGGGCCGGACTACATCGACCCGGGTTATCACGGACTCGCGGCAGGGCGGCCCGGACGCAACCTCGACACTGTTCTGGTGGGCCCGGATCGCATCGGACCGCTCTACCGGCATGGAACCGCTGGTTGCGACATCGCCGTGGTCGAAGGCGTCATGGGTCTGTTCGACGGGAAGATCGACGAGGCAAACTCGCAGCCGTCGGCGGAGGGATCGACGGCGCAGGTCGCGTCGATCCTCGGTTCGCCGGTAGTCCTCGTGATCGACGCCCGTGGGCACAGTCAGAGTCTGGCCGCCGTACTCCACGGCTTCGCGACCTACGACGCAGGTGTGCGCATCGGCGGCGTCATTCTCAATCGCGTCGGGAGCGCTCGTCACGAGCAGGTGTTGCGTCATGCGTGCGACAAGGTCGGCGTCGCAGTGCTCGGGGTTGTGCCACGGTTGACGGAACTCGAAGTTCCCTCCCGGCATCTCGGCCTGATTCCGGCGGCCGAGCACGGCGCCGCCGCTGTGGCCGCAGTGGACGCGATGTCCGATTTGATTGCCTCGCACGTCGATCTGGGTGCTGTTCGCGCACTCGCCGCCTCGAACGTGAGTGCAGCTGCATGGGATCCGGTTGCCGAGGTCGGCGCACACGCAGAGTCTCGGCCTGTGGTTGCCATGGCGGGTGGCCCGGCCTTCACCTTCGGCTACGCCGAGCACCGGGAGCTGTTGACTGCTGCCGGCGCGGACGTGCAGGTGTTCGACCCGTTGCGGGACGAGCTTCCTGCGGGAACTGCCGCTCTGGTCCTTCCCGGTGGCTTCCCGGAAGAACACGCGGTAGACCTTGCGGCCAATACCGTACTGCTGCAGCAGGTTCGCGATCTGGCGGACGGCGGTGCACCGATCCATGCAGAGTGTGCCGGTCTGCTCTACCTCGCTCGCAGCTTGGACGGTCACAGCATGGCCGGTGTGGTCGGAGTGGATGCGACGTTCGGGAAACGCCTGACCCTCGGGTATCGCGAAGCAGTCGCGATCAGCGACTCCAGCCTCTTCGGCGCAGGCTCCCGCGTCACCGGTCACGAGTTCCACCGAACGTCTCTCGTCTCGGCAGACGCGGACGGTTGCGGAAGTGCGTGGGGGTGGCGGCCCTGGGACGGCGGCAGTGTCCGCGAAGGGTTTGTTCGCGGTGGCGTCCACGCGTCGTATCTCCACACTCATCCGGTGGGGCAGCCCGAATCGATCGCGAAGTTCGTCGATGCCGCACGGCGATGACCTCTGTATAGGCGTGGGATTCACGACGAGTGTCACCGCGAAGGACATCGTCGCTGCGGTGAAGGCTGTGCCCGCGGCGCAAGGGAAGATCGTGGTACTCGCCACTGTGGCGGCAAAAGCTGAGTCTTCGGCTCTTCTGACAGCGGCCCATGAACTGAACGTCCCGATTGTGAGTTTCGCCCCGGACGTACTTGCGCGAGTTCAAGTTCCGTCACCATCGCCTCGCGTCGAGAACGCCGTCGGAACGGCAAGCGTCGCGGAAGCGGCTGCGATCCTCGCGTCCGGGGGCGGCCGACTTGTGCTGGCCAAGACTGCCAGGGATGGAGTGACCGTGGCCGCGGCCCGTAAAGTTCCCTCCAGCTTGACCAATTCTGACAACGAAACGGAGTGCGAGTGAGCGAGTCCACCGCAGACGAGACCAACTACCTGGTCGGCCTCAACCTGACCGATCGACGCGTGGTCGTGTTCGGTGGCGGCACTGTGGCTCAGCGCCGACTCGGACTGCTGGTCGCCTCTGGTGCCCGCGTTCACGTCATCAGTCGCGCGTTCACTCCAGCCGTCGAAGGTATGGCCACTGCCGGTCAGATCACGGTCGAAGAGCGTCCGTACGCCGACGGCGACCTCGAAGGTGCGTGGTACGCCATCGCCTCGACCGACGAGCCGGAAACCAATGCGGCGATCGTCGCCGAAGCGGAGCGTCGCCACATCTTCTGCGTGCGCGCCGACAACGCGAAGCACGGCACCGCCGTCACTCCCGCCAGCGCCGAGTACGACGGTATGAGCATCGGAATTCTGGCGGGCGGCGATCACCGTCGTTCGGCAGCGGTCCGCACCGCCGTCGTCGAAGGTCTTCAGTCGGGCGTGCTCGCCGATACGGCCGAGCCTGCCGCTGCGGGTGTTGCTCTCGTCGGTGGTGGCCCCGGTGATCCCGATCTGATCACCGTGCGCGGACGCCGTTTGCTCGCCCGCGCCGACGTCGTCGTGGCCGACCGATTGGCTCCGCCGGAGTTGCTCGCCGAACTGGGTCCGGACGTAGAGGTGATCGACGCCGCGAAGATCCCGTACGGCCGTGCCATGGCTCAGGAGGCCATCAACGCCGCGCTGATCGACAACGCGAAGGCAGGCAAGTTCGTGGTCCGCCTCAAGGGCGGGGACCCGTACGTCTTCGGACGGGGATACGAAGAACTCGAAGCGTGTGCCGCTGCCGGCGTTCCGGTGACCGTAGTGCCCGGAATCACGAGCGCGATCTCGGTCCCGTCGGCCGCAGGCATCCCGGTCACCCACCGCGGCGTCACCCACGAGTTCGTCGTCGTCAGTGGGCACGTGGCTCCGGATCATCCGGATTCGCTGGTCGACTGGTCGGCGCTGGCCAAGTTGCGCGGCACGATCGTGCTGCTCATGGCGGTCGAGCGCATCGATCAGTTCGCGAAGGCACTCGTCGACGGTGGACGCCCGGCAACCACGCCGGTCACCGTCATCCAAGAGGGCACGCTGCGCACTCAGCGTGAACTTCGGGCCGATCTGGCGACCGTTGCTCAGCGCGTCAAGGACGAGGAGATCAAGCCTCCGGCGATCATCGTGATCGGGCCGGTCGCGGGCTTTTCCGTCGACGCTGGGTAACGTGAAGTCTTGTGTCTGATTCCCCAACATCTGAAACCGCTTCGGCGAATGCCCCGGTAGCGACTCGAGTCATCGGGCTCGCCATCATCGTCCTGAGTGGTTTGCAGATGATGGTGGTGCTCGACGGCACCGTCGCGAACCTCGCGCTGGCGCCATTGCAGGCAGACCTCGGGCTGAGCGACAGTGGTCGCAACTGGGTGTTGACCTCGTACGCGCTTGCGTTTGGTGGGCTCATGCTCCTCGGTGGTCGGCTCGGCGACGCGTTCGGACGCAAGAAGATGTTCATCGCGGGAGTCTCGCTGTTCACGGTGGCGTCGTTGCTCTGTGGACTCGCCCTGAACGAGGGCATGTTGATCGCAGCGCGGGCGCTTCAAGGTGTCGGCGCAGCCGTGGCGTCGCCCACTGCCTTCGCCCTTGTTGCCACGACTTTCGCCGCGGGTCCGGCTCGTAATCAGGCCATCGCGATTTTTGCCGCCATGACGGGCGTCGGATCGATCGCCGGTCTGATCATCGGCGGCGCATTGACCGAGGTGTCGTGGCGTCTGATCTTCCTCATCAACGTCCCGATCGGCATCGCGCTCGTCGGCATGGCGTTCCGCGCCCTTCGCGAGACGAATCAGACGCGTCTGGCTTTGGATGTCCCCGGCGCGATCCTCGCGACCCTCGGTTGTACCGGTGTTGTTTTTGCTCTCACCGAAGGCCCGGAAATGGGATGGGGGAGCATCGCCGTCATCGGTGCATTGGCGGCCGGATTGGTCGCCCTCGCCGCCTTCCTCTTTGTCGAGCGAACTGCAGACAACCCGCTCTTGCCCTTCTCGTTGTTCGCCGATCGCAACCGTGTCGCGACGTTCCTCGCCATCTTCTTCGTCGGTGGCGCGATGTTCAGCATGACGGCCTTCGTCGCACTGTTCGTGCAGGACATCATGCAGTATTCGCCGTTGCGTGCCGGTATCGCGTTCATTCCGTTCGCGTTCGGATTGGGCGCCGCCGCGTCGGTTGCTTCCAAGCTCGCCGTGAAGGTTCAACCCCGCTGGCTGGTCCTCACCGGCGTCGTGATCATGATCGTCGGACTCCTCTACGGCTCTACTCTCGATTCCGACTCCACCTACCTGGCCAACTTGTTCGCGCCCGTGATCGGGATCGGATTCGGTATCGGCCTCGCGATGGTGCCCTTGCCACTGTGCGCGATCGCCGGTGTCCCGGAGACCGAGATCGGCCCGCTGACCGCAATCTCCCAAGTTGCCCAGACGCTCGGTGGACCATTGGCGCTGTCGGTGATCGGTGCAATGGCGACGTCCAAGACGCTCTCGCTCGGCGGCACTTCGGGCAAGGCAGCGGACATGAATCCGGCGCAATTGATCGCACTCGGAGAGGGGTACACCTTCGCACTTGTGGGCTGCGCGGTCTGCGCCGTGTTCGCCGGTATCGCGGCGCTGTGCATCAGGTTCACACCTTCTCAGGTAGCCCAGGCACAGGCTGCGGAGAAGGCAGCTCAGGGAATCGCCTGATCAGTCCTGTTTTTCCGCTTCGCTAGCCGATACGATCGTTGCAGGACGTGCCGAGAGTCTCGACGGATCGGGGTGCCGTGATGCGGATCGCGGACATATTGCGAAACAAGGGCAACAGCATCGTCACGATCGACGCCCACACGACGGTCAACGGGCTGCTGTGCGATCTTGCCCGCCACAACATCGGAGCCATGGTGGTGGTCGACGACGACGCGGTGGTCGGCATCATCTCCGAACGCGATGTCGTTCGACGCCTGCACGAGCGTGGCCCGGACCTTCTCGGGATCCAGGTTTCCGAGGTCATGACCGCTCTGATGTACACGTGCGTTCCGGCAGACGCGGTGGACAGCATTGCCGCGATCATGACCGAGCGTCGAATCCGGCATCTGCCGGTGATCGAGGACGGCAACCTCCTCGGCATCGTCAGTATCGGTGACGTGGTGAAGAGCCGCATCGACGAGCTCAAGAGCGAACGCGATCAGCTCGAGTCGTACATCGATCAGGGCTGATCGATAGGTTGTCGCACGGTGACTACTCTCGTGTGATGGCCGCATTCCAGGAATCGACAGCAGACACGGTCACCATCGTGGCCGGCCTCGAGAGCACGTTCGCCGACGAACTCGGCGCTCTGACGGTGCCGTGGCAAGGTGCTGCCGCCCCTGACCCGCAGTTGCTCGTGGTGAACGAGCAGCTGGCTGCGTCGTTGAGATTGGACGTAGCAGCGCTGCGAAGTGTGGACGGGATCGGCGTCCTGTCCGGGTCGACGGTGCCGGTCGGGGCCACACCGGTGGCGATGGCGTATGCGGGTCATCAGTTCGGTGGGTACGCACCGATTCTCGGGGACGGTCGGGCGTTGTTACTCGGCGAACTCGTCAGCAGTGCCGGGCAGCGAGTGGACTTGCATCTGAAAGGCTCCGGGCGCACACCGTTCTCTCGGGGCGGCGACGGGTACGCGGTTGTCGGGCCGATGCTGCGCGAATATCTGGTCAGTGAGGCGATGTATGCCCTCGGTGTCCCCACTACGCGCGCGCTGTCTGTCGTGGCGACGGGACGGGACGTTCGCCGCAACGGCGCAGAACCCGGTGCCGTGCTTGCACGGATCGCGTCGAGTCACCTACGCGTTGGGACCTTCGAGTTCGCGGCCCGGCAGGGCGAGGTCTTGCAGCCGCTCACCGACTACGCGATCACCCGGCACTACCCGGAGCTGACCGAACTTCCGTCAACGGGTACACACAATCGCTATCTGAGGTTCCTCGAGGCGGTCGTCGAGGCGCAGGCGTCACTGGTGGCGAGGTGGATGCTCATCGGTTTCGTGCACGGGGTCATGAACACCGACAACACGACAATTTCGGGAGAGACCATCGATTACGGTCCGTGCGCCTTCCTCGACGCATTCGATCCGGCGGCAGTGTTCAGCTCGATCGACCACGGGGGCCGCTATGCGTTCGGCAATCAGCCCGCTGTACTGAAGTGGAATCTTGCGCGCTTGGCAGAAACACTGTTGCCGCTGATCGATTCCGCACCCGACAATGCGATTTCCGCGGCGTCGGCGGTTCTCGACACCTTCGACGAGCGTTACGAGGGCCACTACACGGCCGGCATGGCGGAAAAGCTCGGTCTGGCCCAGCCGTTTGTCGATCGGGCGCTCGTCGACGATCTGCTGACGTTGTTGGCGGAACACGGTGCTGATTGGACGGGCAGTTTCCGCGCACTCGCCGACGAATTGCGCGGAAATTCGGCGCCTCTCGACCAACTCGTGCCACGGGAGCACATCGCGCCCTGGTTGCAGCGGTGGCAGGGAGCCCTGACCGAAAACGGACAAGGGGCCGCGGAGACCGCGAGCGCGATGGATCGCGTCAACCCGCTGTACATTCCGCGTAATCATCGGCTCGACGCTGCCCTGCGCGCCGCGACCGACGGCGACCTCGCTCCATTCGAGAAGCTGCTGGAGGTTGTCACGCATCCATTCGACCGACGCGACG
Source organism: Rhodococcus sp. YL-1 (assembly GCF_001942025.1). Taxonomy (NCBI): domain Bacteria; kingdom Bacillati; phylum Actinomycetota; class Actinomycetes; order Mycobacteriales; family Nocardiaceae; genus Rhodococcus; species Rhodococcus sp. YL-1. The sequence goes on from NZ_CP017299.1 coordinate 2,633,394, forward strand.
AGTGGGCTGACTACACCGAGGCGGCTCCGCGGTCTTTCAGCGAGACGTTCCAAACCTTCTGCGGCACTTGACAGACGAAGCCATCAATCCGTCAGGATGATCAGTTCACGCTCCGACGCGATTTCCACCCGCAGGCCGGCCTTCGACGCCACCCGCGCGACACCCTTGATGTCGGTCGGTTCGGCACGCGAGACCACCAGCGCACGGGCGAGCAGACCCTTGTGGTGCTTGTTGAAGTGACTGACGACAGTGCGGGTGCCGTCCGGCTTCTCGGTGAGGACCGTTGCGATCAGTGCGTCTGGAACCGGTCCGAGGTCTTGGTAGGTGCCGGACCGTAGATCGATGACAAGGCCGTCGGCTTCGGCCGCCAAGGCCTTCGGCAACTCCGGCTTCCACAGTGAGCGGAGCGTGCCCATCCCGGGCAGCTTGGACCCGCCGGAAAGGCGGTAGGCGGGGATCAGATCTCCCGCACGGACTGCACCGAACAGAGCGGAGCCGATCGCGATCCGATCGAGAGCCTTGGCCTTCTGGGCGCGGGTGAACGACTTTGCGTCGAGGGCGTCGAAGAGCACGCCGGTGTAGCGCTGCAGTGCGGGCCGCGTCGCGGACACCCACAGCTTGGCATTGCGCTCCACTTCGTCTGCTTGCGTCGGGCCGAGCCCGAGCGCTTCGCATGACGCCTCGACGTCAGCGGCCAGATCGACCAGCGTCTGAACCAGCAATTCGCGCGTTTCGGTCAACTGGGGCATCGACAGTTCGGCCAGATCGAGGGGCGCATCCTTGCCGCCGTCGGACTTGGTTTCTGAGGGAGGCAGCAGTACAAGCACGCTGTAACCGTACCGAGGCCCGCTCGGCCGACTGCGGCGACTATCCTTACACCTCGTGATTACCCGTCTGTCCCACCTGTTCCTGCGTACCCTGCGTGACGATCCCTCGGACGCCGAAGTTGCCAGCCACAAACTGCTGGTTCGTGCCGGCTACGTGCGTCGTATCGCTCCAGGCGTCTACTCGTGGTTGCCGCTGGGATTGCGGGTGCTGCGCGAGGTAGAGCGTGTCGTCCGTGAAGAAATGAATGCAATTGGCGGACAGGAAATCCTGCTGCCTGCGCTGCTCCCGCGCGATCCCTACGAAGCGTCGAACCGCTGGACCGAGTACGGCCCCAACCTGTTCCGCCTCAAGGACCGCAAGGGCAACGACTACATGCTCGGCCCGACCCACGAGGAGCTCTTTGCTCTGACGGTCAAGGGTGAGTACAACTCCTACAAGGACTTCCCGGTCACCCTGTACCAGGTGCAGACCAAGTACCGCGACGAAGAGCGTCCGCGTGCCGGCATTCTGCGTGGCCGCGAGTTCCTCATGAAGGATTCCTACTCCTTCGACCTGACCGACGAAGGCCTGACGGAGTCGTACCAGGCGCATCGCGGCGCCTACGAGAAGATCTTCACGCGTCTGGGCGTCAAGTACGTCATCGTCTCGGCCACCTCCGGTGCGATGGGCGGCAGCGCGTCCGAGGAGTTCCTTGCCGAGAGCGAGATCGGCGAAGACACCTACGTCCGCTGCCTCGAATCCGGCTACGCCGCCAACGTCGAGGCCGTCAAGACTGTCGTTCCCGACTCGATTCCGTTCGACGGGCTGCCCGAAGCCAAGGTGTACGACACCGCGAACACACCCACCATCGACACCCTGGTGGACTGGGCGAACGGCGCTGATCTCGGCCGTACCGTGACCGCCGCCGACACACTCAAGAACATCATGGTCAAGACCCGCCTGCCCGGCGGCGAGTGGGAACTGCTCGGTATCGGCATCCCCGGCGACCGTGAGGTCGACGAAAAGCGCCTCGAAGCTTCGCTCGAGCCGGCCGAGTTCGTGATGATCACCGAGACCGACTTCAAGAACAACCCGTTCCTGGCCAAGGGTTACATCGGCCCGAAGGCTCTGCAGGCCAACGGCGTTCGCTATCTTGTCGATCCGCGCGTCGTCGACGGCACCAGCTGGATTACCGGCGCCGACGAAGACGGCAAGCACGTGGTCGGCCTCGTTGCCGGTCGCGACTTCACCCCTGACGGAACCATCGAAGCCGCCGAGGTTCGTGACGGCGACGCCTCTCCCGATGGAGCCGGCACGCTGGTCTCGGCTCGCGGTATCGAGATCGGGCACGTTTTCCAGCTCGGCCGCAAGTACACCGACGTCTTCACCGTCGACGTCCTCGCCGAGAACGGCAAGCCCGTCCGCCCGACCATGGGTTCGTACGGCGTCGGCGTCTCGCGTCTGGTGGCCGTCATTGCCGAGCAGCATCACGACGAAAAGGGCCTGCGCTGGCCTGCCGAGGTTTCACCGGCCGACGTCTACCTCGTCATCGCGAACAAGGACGAGACCGCGCGCGAAGGCGCCGAAGGCCTCGCCGCGCAACTCGACCGTGCCGGACTCGAAGTAATCCTCGACGACCGCAAGGCATCGCCGGGCGTGAAGTTCAAGGACTCCGAGCTGATCGGCGTTCCACTGATCGTTGTCGTCGGACGCGGTTGGGCCGACGGCAAGGTCGAAATTCGCGACCGCTTCACCGGCGAGAGCCGTGAGATCGACGCCGACTCGGCGATCGAGGAGATCATCAGCGCAGTTCGCGGCTGATTCGAATAGTCGTCTGGGCCGCCGCAGCCACCTTCCGAGGTGTCTGCGGCGGCCCTTCTTTTCTGCCACAATCGTGGCTATGGAACGCGAACCGGATTGGGCAGAAGTCGACGGTTACCTTGTCTCCACGTTGGTAGGTGAAGATCCGGTTCTCGACGCGGCACTCGCCGCCAACTCCGAGGCCGGTCTCCCGCCCATCGACGTGGCGCCGAACCAGGGCAAGCTCCTCAATCTTCTGGCGCGAATGTGCCTGGCGCGCAATGTTCTCGAGATCGGAACGCTCGGCGGATACAGCACGATCTGGCTCGCTCGCGCGGTCGGCCCCTCGGGCCAGGTCATCACGCTGGAATTCGATCCCACCCATGCGGATGTCGCTCGGGCGAATATCGAGCGCGCCGGCTTGGCTGACCGTGTCGACGTCCGCGTCGGGGCGGCGCTCGACAGCCTCCCGTCGATCGCGAAGGAAGAGTTGGGACCTTTCGACTTGGTCTTCATCGACGCCGACAAGGAGAGCAACACCGAGTACGTGCGGTGGGCGTTGGCCCTTTCGCATCCCGGAACCGTCATCATCGTGGACAACGTGGTGCGTGGGGGACATGTGTCCAACCCGGATATCGACGACGAGCGCGTCAAAGCGAGTCGAGCGGTGTTGGAGATGATCGCGGCCGAGCCGAAACTCGACGGCACCGCCATTCAAACCGTGGGTTCGAAGGGATGGGACGGGTTTGCCGTTGCAGTAGTGAACGAGTGAGCGCAGACTCGAAGCGGTGAGGATGCTGGGGGCAGCAAAGGCGGCATGGCGATGGGTGCGCAGTGCTCCCGGTACCTACGTCTGGTTGCTGGCCCTGCTGTTCACCACACTGTTCCTGCGGCATCTGCCTGACAATGTCGAGGAGCGTTTTCTCGGCAAGCGCTCGACCAATCTGCATCACCTGGCCGAAGACCCGCTACGAGTCCTGTTCTCGAGTGCCTTCTGGCTCGAAGGTGGCGGTTGGTTGGGATACCTGGTTCTCTTCACCATCTTTCATGCAACGGCTGAGCGTTGGCTCGGGACATGGCGGTGGCTGTGTGTTGTCGTCATCGCCCACGTCGGAGCCACGTACATCAGCGAAGGTGTTCTGTACGAAGGTATTCGGCACGGATACGTGGCGGAGTCGGCGGTCAACACTCTCGACGTGGGTGTGAGTTACGGTCTGGCCGGCGTCATGGGGATTCTGGTATATCGAATCGTCGATCCGTGGCGATACGTCTATCTCGCGGGGTTGCTGCTCTTCTACGGTGTACCTCTGATTTTCGCCACCAATTTCACCGCCATCGGCCACATGTCTGCGTTGTTGCTCGGGTTGGCGTGCTACCCGATCACGCGCGCTCGGGCCGGCACGTGGAATCCGATGGACCTGTGGCATTCGCGAAGAATCGCAGGTCTTCCATGAATCGCACCGCGGAAAGTTACCCGCTGGTAGTTTAGCGTCATCGACGAAAGGTAATGACGTGTCTGGCACCGATGGATTGCTCTTCAACCCCCATACTTACGACCCCGCTCAGTTCGATCCGGAGACCCGCCGTTTGCTGCGAGCCACCATCGAATGGTTCGAGAGCCGCGGCAAGAAGCAACTTCTTCAGGACGACCTCGACGCCGTGTGGGTCTCCGACTTTCTCGAATTCGTCGGCAGGGAGAAGTTGTTCGCGACGTTCCAGACTCCGGCGGCATTCGCCGACGGTGACGAGAACCGTCGTTGGGACGGTGCCCGCAACGCAGCTCTGAGCGAGATCTTCGGTTTTTACGGACTCGCTTACTGGTACGCCTGGCAGGTCACGATCCTCGGACTCGGACCGATCTGGATGAGTGACAACGACGCTGCGAAGAAGCGTGCAGCGCAGGAACTTGCCGACGGTGGTGTCATGGCGTTCGGGCTGTCCGAGCGCGACCACGGCGCCGACGTGTACTCCACCGACATGCTCCTCACTCCCACCGACGGCGACGTCGCCTTCCGCGCGAGCGGCGAGAAGTACTACATCGGAAACGGCAACGTAGCCGGAATGGTGTCTGTGTTCGGGCGTCGTACCGACGTCGAGGGCCCCGAAGGCTACGTGTTCTTTGTCGCCGACAGTGCACATCCGAACTATCAGCTCGTGGACAACGTCCTGCGCGGGCAGATGTATGTCAGCAATTTCCGCCTCGACGATTACCCGGTGCGCGAGGAAGACATTCTGCACACCGGCGTCGCCGCATTCGAGGCCGCGCTCAACACGGTCAACGTCGGAAAGTTCAACCTCTGCACCGGCTCCATCGGCATCACCGAGCATGCGTTCTTCGAGGCAATCACTCACGCGCAGAATCGAATTCTGTACGGCAATCCCGTCACGGATTTCGCCCACGTTCGCGCCGCCTTCGTCGACGCGTACTCACGTCTGATCGCGATGAAGCAGTTCAGTGCGCGGGCGGTCGACTACTTCCGCAGCGCCAGCCTCGAGGACCGTCGCTACCTGCTGTTCAATCCCATGACCAAGGCCAAGGTCACCTCCGAAGGTGAGAAGGTGGTCGGGTTGCTGCACGATGTGATCGCAGCCAAGGGATACGAGAAGTCCACGTACTTCCGCGAGGCAGCGCAGATGATCGGCACGCTGCCCAAGCTCGAGGGCACCGTCCACGTCAACGTCGGCCTGATTCTCAAGTTCTTGCCGAACTATCTGTTCAACTCGGCGCAGTTCCCGGAGATCGTCACGCGCGACGACGCCGCCGACGACGAGTTCTTCTGGAACCAGGGGCCTACCCGCGGCGCTGCGAAGATTCAGTTCCACGAGTGGAAGCCCGTCTACGAGAAGCACTCTTCGATTCCGAACGTCGCCCGTTTTTACGAGCAGGCGATCGCGCTCACCGAATTGCTCACTGCTGCAGCGCCGGACGCGCAGCAGCAGAAGGACCTCGATTTCATGCTCAACGTCGGGCACCTGTTCTCTCTCGTCGTCTACGGTCATCTGATTCTCGAACAGGCCGAGATCAGCGGGCTCGACGCCGACGTTGTCGATCAGATCTTCGACTTCCAGATTCGTGACTTCTCGGGATACGCGATCGCGCTGCACGGAAAGCCGTCGTCGACACCCGAGCAGCAGAAATGGGCCCTGGCCGCGGTGCGGAAGCCTGTTGTCGACAGTGAACGCTTCGACCGGGTGTGGCAGCAGGTCAAGGCGTACGACGGTGCATACGAGATGCGCGCATGACCGCGCCGGTGACGCGCGAGCAGTTGATGGCCGTCGTGGAGGGATCCCCGAAAGCCGTCGGCGCGCATGACCGCTCGACCTGGGTGGCCCTGTTTGCCGGCGACGGACAGGTCAACGACCCTGTAGGTTCACGTCCGCACAACGGTCAGGCGGCGATCGAGAGTTTCTACGACACGTTCATCGCCCCCAATTCGATCACCTTCCATGTCGAGCGCGACATCGTGTGCGGCCGGACGGTGTGGCGCGATCTGAGCCTCGCTACCGAGATGTCGACCGGAGTCGTTCTCGACGTTCCGATGCACTTGCGCTACGACTTGGTGGGGGAGCCCGATTCCTTGCGGATCGGAACCCTCTATGCGCATTGGGAATTGGCGACGATGTTGAGCCAGCTCGCGACTGCTGGTGTGGCGGGGGTGAAGGCGGCCGCGAAGTTGACGCCGCAGTTGCTCTCGAACCAGGGGATCGGCGGGGCGCTCGGGTTCTCGCGCGGCATCTTCGGCGTCGGAGACAAAGGCAAGAAGGCAGCGTCGCGGTTCCTCGATGCGGCCGCTGTCGGCCGAACGCCGCCGGTACCCGTCGAGCTTCCGGCGGGGACGCAGTTGTCCAACGCTGATGTCAACGCTCTGCTCACCGGCGTGACGAAGAGCAAGATGCTGGTTGCCGGTCGCACCGTGACGGCGAGCGTCATCGTGTGCGGGGAACCGGCCATCGCATTATTCGGTTTCGAGGCGAGCGGTCATCGACTCAATCGGGTGCGTTTCTTCACCGAGAGCTGACATAGAGCCCTCCACATGCAGGTCAGGCTCGGCGCGCCACTCCGGCGCGCCGAGCCTTCGCTTTTCTGAGAATTGTCAGATCGCCCCGAGATCCGCAGACAGCCAGTGCTGCGGATTCATGTAGATCGCTACCTGTTCGCCCAACTGCGATCGCGCGAATTCGAGATACCCGTCGACCTTGTCCGGAGCCAGGTAACGCCGCGAGACTTCGACCAGCATCTCGTCGGTGCCCGGAACGATCTTGTCGACGGATCCGCTGACGCTGACGTAACGGATTGTCGGATCGAGCCTTTCGGCCATCAACGAGAAATGCCCGGCCGACTCGATGAGTCGTGCCTTTCGCGAATCCTTGCCCGTGAGGATCCATGGTTTGCCACCGGGTGAGTACAGGTACCAGATCGGGACGGTCAACGGACCGCGCTCGGTGCCGTCCGCCACGGACAGCGCCCCGATGTGGGGTTCGGCCAGGAACTGTTCACGCTCATTTTCGGAGAGTGCCATTCCTCGAGATTACCGCGACGTTTGACATGGCGTTGTGACTCCGTACACAATCGATGTGCTCATTATGAACAGGCGTTCGCAATGCGAACACGGTTCGATCCGAACTACTGGATCCCAACCGGTCGCGAACGCCCACAAGCAGTGAATGTCGAGGATCCGATGACCGCACCGCATACGCAGTCGAGTTCAATCACCGGTTCGCCTGGGGCGCGTGCCGCAATGTGGGTAGCACCGTTGTGTTGGATCGCTGTGCTTCTGGACGGATTCGACCTGGTCGTACTCGGCGCGGTCATTCCTTCGCTTCTCGACTACGACGCGTGGGGTTTGAGTACCGGCACGATCACGATGATCTCGACCTTCGGGCTCATCGGCATGACCATCGGCGCCCTCGTCATCGGCACTCTCACCGACGTCATCGGTCGACGCCGCGCGCTGCTGTACGCCGTTGCCGCATTCTCGATTCTGACTCTGTTGTGCGCAATTGCGCCCAATCCGTTCATCTTCGGGCTGCTGCGCTTCTTTGCCGGTGTGGGGCTGGGTGGCGCCCTACCGACGGCATTGGCTCTGGTCAACGAATTCTCGAAGAAACAAGGCGGTGGATCTGCGTCGACCATGCTGATGACCGGCTACCACGTCGGCGCCGTTGCCACCGCAGCGCTGGCGCTCGTCGTGATCGAACCTTTCGGTTGGCGAGCGATGTTCGTTGTCGGCGCACTTCCTGCCGTCGCCCTGATTCCACTCATGTTGCGGTATCTGCCGGAATCCCCGTCGTACCTTCTCGCTCACGGAAAGCGTGCCGAAGCCGAGGAAATCGCTGCCCGTTACGGAGTCGAACTCGAGATTGCGCCCACGTCCGAAGTTGAGCGCGCCGAAGCCGCCAATCCCGTTCGCGCACTGTTCTCTTCGAAGTTCCTGCGCAACAGCATCGCCATCTGGATCACCAGTTTCATGGGCTTGCTGCTCGTCTACGGATTGAACACGTGGCTTCCGACGATCATGCGTGAGGCCGGTTACAACCTCGGGGCGTCGTTGACGTTCCTTCTGATCCTCAATGCCGGCGCCGTCGTCGGACTCTTGATCGCCGGGGGCGTCGCGAACAAGATCGGCCCGCGGACTGCAGCCATCGTGTGGTTCGCCGGAGCTGCACTGTTCCTGGCGCTTCTGAGTGTGAAGGTGTCGTTCGGAATCTACGTGATGGTCTTCCTCGCCGGATGCTTCGTGTTCAGTGCGCAGGTACTGGTCTACGCCTTCACGAGCGCCAATCACCCACCTCAGATTCGCGCGACCGCGCTCGGATGGTCGGCAGGTGTCGGCCGGGTCGGTGCGATCTGTGGCCCGATCCTGGGCGGAGTCCTCCTGGGCGCGGGTTACGCCGTGCCGTGGGGCTTCTACGCTTTCGCGCTCGTCGGACTGCTCGGAGCAATTTCTATCTCCTGCACACGGGTGCGCACCTGAAATACCAGTTTCGCTGGTTGGCGTGCTGCTGCTATCGTAAAACATGAGTATGAAGAGTAGCGCTATCGTCGCGCCGCAGGCACCGCTACCGATGCCATCGTCTCGATCCGGTTTGTGGTGGGGCTTGCTCGGTGTGCTGGCGTTCTCGTTCACCGTTCCGCTCACGCGGGTCGCCGTCGCGGATCTCGACCCCCTGTTCGTCGGCGCGGGCCGCGCCGTCGTTGCCGGGGCCCTTGCGATTGTGATGCTGTCGGTTACTCGCGCGACGCTTCCGACGCTTCGGCAGTGGTTGCGCATCGCACTCGTGACTGTTGGTGCGGTACTGGGGTTTTCACTGTTCACCACGTTTGCGTTGCAGACATCGCCGGCGAGTCACGCGGCAGTCGTGATCGGGCTACTTCCCGCTGCGACCGCGGTATTTGCGGTCGTCCGAGGAAAAGAGCGTCCCAGTAAGGGATTCTGGTGGGCAAGCGCCGCCGGCGCGGTATCGGTCGTAGGGTTCGTGGCGATTGCAAACGGCGGACTCGGCTCGTTTCATCTCGCTGATCTTCTTCTGTTCGCCGCGGTTGTGTGTGCAGCGCTGGCATATTCGGAAGGTGCGTTGCTGGCCCGCGAGATCGGGTCGTGGCAGACGATTGCCTGGGCATTGATTCTCGGACTGCCGGTCACGATTGCGTTGACGGTGGCGTCCATGGCCCAGGCTCCGGTCTCTGCCGATGTGAATTCGTGGCTTTCGTTTGCCTACCTGGGATGCGTGAGTATGTTTCTCGGGTTCTTTCCTTGGTACCGGGGTCTGGCGATCGGTCCCATTTCCACTGTGAGCCAAACACAGTTGGTTCAACCGGTGCTCAGCATTGCCTGGTCGGCGCTGATACTCGGTGAGACGTTGTCGCCCTCGATCGTGGCCGGCGGTGTCGTCGTCATCGGGTGTGCCTGGCTTGCCCTGAAGGCGCGAGTGGCAGCGCCGCGTGCTGTGCCGGCACGCGACGCGACCACTGCTACTGATGAATCAGAAAAGCGGGCCGCCACCGAAGGCACTGCGGTGTGACGCCGGTTGTTTCCCGTTGGCGTCGGTGATTCCGTACTCGACGGCCGTCTCGGCGGTGATCAGTGTGTGACCGCTGCGCGCGTTCACTTCTGGATCGTTGGCCAATGCAGTGATGACTTGGCCGACGAATTCCGGGGTTTCGGCCTCGGCCAGTGAGAAGCCTTCGAAGCTCTCGATCCCACTCGCCTCCATCCGCTCGTTGCGGATCAACCCGAGCCAGAAGGAAAGTGCGGTGACGCCGGTCCCCTTCAATTCGACAGCCATGTCCGCGGCCATCTTGTCCAAACCTGCCTTCGACATCCCGTACAGCACAGAGTGCAGGTACCCGCGGGTGCCGAACGACGAGATGTTGCCGATCACTCCACTGCCCCGGGGAACCATCAACTTCGCCGCTTCCACCGAAGCAACGTAGTGGGCGCGCAGTCCGATTCCGATCAGCGAATCCCAATCGTCGATCGGCCTCTTCCAGAACGGATCGGCGAAGCCTGCATAACCCGCCGGGTTTGCCCAGACGTTGTTGACCAAAAGATCGAGGCGGCCTGACCGCTCTTCGGCGATGCGGGCAAACAGGTTGACGATCTGCTGATCGTCGCTGTGATCGCACTGCACGGCAATGCCGTGACCACCGCGCTCGGTGATCTCCACCGCGGTGCGATCGAGTGGGCCGTCGGCGCCCACGGTTCCTCGTGCCGTCACGTACACCGTCCACCCGTCGCTTCCCAGGGCGAGGGCAATGCCCTTGCCGACGCTCCGGCTGGCACCGGTTACGAGCGCAACTTTTCCGTTCGTCGTCATCGCCGCCCACCCAACGAACCCTCGGCGATGTCAGCGTCCGGGGGCAGGGGAGTGGTGATCGACCACGCCTCCGTGAAATGGCATTGACTCATTTTCCACATACCGTCCTCGATCACGTACTTGTCGTCGTATTCGCCGGTCATCAACTTCTCGGTGCGCCCGACGGTGTCGATCTGGCGGAACTGCAGAGCCCATCGCCCCACCGCCGACGTCTCCGAGGTCAGTGTGATGTCGGGATGCAATCCGTGATGCATGTCGAGGACCGCGTACCGGCCGTCGACCTTGCGAAGAGCGATCTTCTCGAAGATGTCCGCCATCGGCCCCGCGTCGTCGAAGGCGCCGAGGCGGCCGTAGTCGATCGACGCTCCGGAACGGATGAAGCTGTTGCGGAACCGAACTGGATCCTTGGCATCACATGCTCGCCAGTAGCCGTGCTTGAGCTTCTTGATTTCCTCGATCTGTTCGAGCGCGTCGAGGCGTTGTGCGAGATCCAACGTCGGTCCTTTTCGTCTGGGTTTCCCGGAGACATGTCGGATCGACTGTAGGGTGTCCTCAGTCACATGTGTGTAGTTTTTCCCAGTGACCGGTCAGGAATCGGTGTCGGTTTCGCTCGAGGATCCGTCGCCGGTGAGCGTGATCGCAGTCGAGTCGCTGAAGACGCTGCCCCAGAGCTCGCCGAGGGCTGGATCTTCTTCGGCGTGTTCGGGCGCCATCATTGCGAGCAGATTGTTGATCAGCATCCCGTTCGCGATGAACAAACGCGCTTGCTCGGGTGTGCAACCGGTGCGCTCGCGCAGCAAGGTGTAGATGCCGGACATGGCGTTCCGGGAGACGGCGGCGACATCATCGGTGCTGGTGGCGAAGCCGTGCAGCATGACAAGCAGTAGATCTCGGTCGAGAACCAGCTCGCCGTAGGCGGATCCGAGTTCGGCCCAGAACTGCGGATTGCTCGGATCGATCGTGACCGTATCCAATTTGTCGTTGAAGGTGCGGACGATTTCGTCGAGCGCGCGCGTGAACACTGCGTGGAACAAATCTGCCTTGGTTCCGAACATGCGCACGACGTAGGGCTGCGAGACACCGGCTTCCTTGGCGACGGCGTCCGTACTGGTCCCCGAGTATCCACCCTTTGCGAATGCTCGCGTTGCCGCGGCAAGGACCAACGCGCGACGTTCCGGTGCGCTCATCCTGCGGGTACGTGGTTCAGCTGCACCGATCGACATGTTGACACGTTATCACCGGATAGCTTAGTTTCGACTTAAGTAATCATTCGATGCCTTAAGGCACCTTCACTCGAGGAATCACGATGACCGTTTTGACGAAGTCCGGATCGGACGCCGCATCCGGGTCGGAAAGCAGTGGAGGACGTAAGGTTCCGATCGCGATAGCGATGGTTGCTGCCTCTCTGCCCATGTTCATGGCCACCCTCGACAACCTCGTGATGACGAGCGCGCTGCCGGTGATCGAGAAGGAGCTGAATGCGTCCGTCGGGCAACTTCAGTGGTTCATGAATGCGTACACGCTCTGCTTTGCGACGCTGATGCTTTCGGCGACGACGCTCGGCGATCGGTGGGGGCGCCGCAAGATGTTCGTGTTCGGGATCGGGCTGTTCACGGCGGCGTCGATTGCTTCGGCGTTGTCGACGACACCAAGCCTGCTCATCGCGGCCCGAGCCTTTCAGGGCGCCGGCGCTGCCGCGATCATGCCGCTGTCACTCACTCTCCTCGTGGCAGCGGTACCGGAAGCCAAGCGTGCCATGGCAATCGGCGTGTGGGGTGGCGTCTCCGGCCTGGGGATCGCGATGGGTCCCGTGGTCGGTGGAGCGGTAGTCGACGGGTTCTCGTGGCAGGGGATCTTCTGGATCAACGTGCCGGTTGCGATCGTCGCTGTTCCTCTCGCGTTGTATGCGTTGCGTGAATCGACCGGTCGCACACAACCTCTCGACCTTCCCGGTGTCGCACTCGCCGGACTCGGTGTGTTCCTGGCGGTGTGGGGGATCGTTCACGGCAACGACGACGGCTGGGGATCGCTTGGAGTAGTTGCGTCGTTGGTCGGTTCCGCAGTCGCGTTGGCACTGTTCGTTTTTCGCGAGATGAAGACCTCGCATCCGGTCATGCCCCTACGTCTGTTCCGCTCACGCAGCTTCTCGATGGCGAACGTCATCGGCTTGACCTTCTCGATCGGAATCTTCGGGGCGGTGTTCCTGCTCTCGCAGTACCTCCAGATCGTGATGGGCTACAGCCCGTTCCAAGCAGGCCTGCGGACGCTTCCGTGGACGGCAGCGCCGATGATCTTCGCGCCTCTCGCCGGTTTTCTGGCGCCGAAGGTCGGGCTCCGTTCGCTTCTGCTGACCGGTCTGTTGCTCCAGGCCGGAGCATTGTTCTGGTTGGCAGCGTTGATCGGTCCCGACGTGACGTACGGGTCGCTGGTTCCGGCTCTACTGATGGCGGGCATCGGCATGGGCCTGACCTTCGCGCCGAGCTCGACGGCGGTACTCGTCGACATGGACGAGCCTGATCACGGAACGGCCAGTTCGACCAACTCGACGCTTCGTGAGATCGGTGTTGCACTGGGAATCGCGGTTCTCACTGCAGTCTTCCTTGCCGCCGGCGGTGCCCTCACGCCACTCGGTTACGGAGATGCGCTGACACCTGCACTGCGCGTCGGCGGTTGCTTCGTGTTGGTGGCCGTGGTCGCGGCGTGGTTCGTGCCCTCGCATCGCAAGGCCTGAGCCGCTGTGCGCCTTTATTAACCGCCGGCGGTTAATAAAGGCGCACAGCAGTTACGAAGCCGGGTCCCCCGGGAACGCTGAGGTGGCCGGAGCGGTTCCCAGCGCGGACCGCCATCCGGCGCCGCGGATTGCCGCATCGGTCAGGCCGTCGATTCCGAATGTGCGGAGTTGGTCGGTATCGACCTGTTCGACGAATGCCCGGTAGGTCACGGCGGTGTCGGATTCGATCTGTGCTGCCAGTTGTGCCGCGGTAACGGCGTCCGTCACCGGAAACGGGATCTCGTACGCTGCCGCGGCTGTCGGCGGGGTCACGCCCGCGTCGGTCGACAGGGCAACCAGCGCATCACGTCGTGCGCGGTGCGCTGCTGTGTGCGTGGCAACCTCGTTGACACGGGCAGGATTCGAAAACGCGGCAACCACTCCGTAAGCGAAGATCGCGGCATTCTCTGATTCGATTGCGGTCAGCAAGGCAGAACTCTCGGATCGACGGGTGTGCGAAGTGATCACGGAAGCAACACCGCAACCTGAGTCGAGCACGACGCGCTGATCGAACCGAGCAGGCCCGCGCGATAGCCGGACATCGTCCGAGCGAGATCCGCGGCACTGCGCGCCGAATCGGCCAGCGAGGTACTCAAGGTTTCGACGCCCGTAGGAGCGTTTGCGACCGAGGTCGACGGGGGCGCTGTGGTCGCAGAGGCGCCGCTGCCCGCTGCTCGCGCAATCTCGGCGTCGAGTTCGAGTGCATGCGCTGTGCGTTCGGCGCTGATCGTGGTCAGTGATGCCGACTTGTCCGGCGCGAGAGCGATGGCGGCGGTTGCGGCTGCCGCGTCGGAGCGGGCTCGATCGGCTTGGGCCGTCAGCTGGTCGACTTCTGCAGCCGCCTCCGCTGTGCCGTTGTCGGTGCAGGCGGACAACGAGAAGGCCGCAGCGCCCAACGCTGCTGCGGTTCCCGTCATCTTGAGCGCACTCCGCCGGGAGAGTGGGGTAGTAGTCATGGGCGTCAGCACCAGTCCATCGTGCCAGGTGGTCGGCCGATCGTTCGAATCCGCGGCACGTGTTCAAGTGTGACGTGCGTCGGGCACTCTGGTCACGGAGACGCGCAATGAGCGGTACTCTTGGATGCTTGCAGCATGTGGCACCTGGTGTCTTTTCATGCTCGCAGCCGCCCACGTCGACAGTCGACACAAGTCGGACAATCGACGACAACTGAAATGAGGAGTTCGCGAGATGCCGGTGCCATCCAGGGAGAGGGTGATCGAGCTGATCTCCGAACTCGTGCACGCCCAGGGTTACGACGTCGAAGACGTTGTCGTGACCAGTGCGGGCAAGCACAGCGCGGTGCGCATCATGGTCGACAGCGATGCCGGGATCGAGCTCGATGCCGCCGCGGAGATCAGCAGACTCGTTTCGGAACTTTTCGACACCCTCGAGGAAATCGGTGAAACGCCGTACACCCTCGAGGTGACCTCCCCGGGAATTGACCGCCCACTGACGCTCGATCGTCACTGGCGTCGGGCTCGCGGACGTAAAGCGCGAATCGATCTGGCCGGCGAGACCGTGGTGGGCCGTATCGGAACGATGAACGACGATTCCGTGGCAGTTGTCATCGGTGGCCGTGGCGGACCGACCGTGCGCGAGATTGCACTGGGCGACGTTCAGAAGGCTGTAGTTCAGGTGGAGTTCTCGAAGCCCAGTGAGGCGGAGTTGGAACTCGCGGGCGGCATCCCGGAGGGGCGCGCAGTTCCTTCGGATGCGGTTGACCTCACCGAGGACTCGGGCGTGGACAGTGTCGAAGACGACGAAGCAGAATTAGAAGACGTAGAAAACGAAGAAGGGTTCGACAAGTGAATATCGACATTGCAGCGTTGCGAGCGATCGAAGCCGAAAAAGGTGTCTCGATCGAAACTGTGATCGCCACGATCCAGACCGCGCTGCTGACGGCGTACCGCCACACCGAGGGGCACAAGCAGAACGCTCGGATCGATGTCAACATCAAGACAGGTTCGGTGCGAGTGATGGCGCACGACACCGATGCCGACGGCAACATGATCGGTGAGGAGTGGGACGACACTCCCGAGGGATTCGGACGCATCGCGGCGACCACCGCACGCCAGGTCATCCTGCAGCGTCTGCGCGACGCCGAGCACGAGCGCAGTTTCGGTGAGTTCTCGACCCATGAGGGTGAAATCGTCGGTGGTGTCATTCAGCGTGACACGCGTGCGAATTCCCGCGGAATGGTCGTCGTCCGAATCGGCAGCGAATCCAATGGCGCCGAGGGATTGTTGCCGCCTGCAGAACAGGTTCCCGGCGAGAACTACGAGCACGGTGAGCGCATCAAGTGCTACGTCGTCGGAGTTGCTCGCGGAGCCCGCGGCCCACAGATCACCCTCTCGCGGACCCACCCGAACCTGGTTCGCAAGTTGTTCGCACTCGAGGTTCCAGAGATCGCGGACGGCAGCGTCGAGATCATCAACGTCGCGCGCGAAGCGGGACATCGTTCCAAGATCGCCGTTGCCTCACGTGTGCAGGGGCTCAACGCAAAGGGTGCATGCATCGGCCCGATGGGTCAGCGCGTCCGCAACGTCATGAGCGAACTCGCGGGGGAGAAGATCGACATCATCGACTTCGACGAAGATCCCGCGACGTTTGTGGGCAACGCACTTTCCCCGTCGAAAGTGGTCTCCGTCACTGTCGTCGATCCCGAGGCTCGTGCGGCCCGTGTCATCGTGCCCGATTTCCAGCTTTCGTTGGCCATCGGAAAAGAGGGTCAAAATGCCCGTCTGGCTGCGCGGTTGACGGGATGGCGTATCGACATTCGTAGCGATGCGGCACCCGTTGGCGACGCGTCCGACCGGCCCGCCACGTCCAACGGATAACGGTGGAATGCAGTGATCGAGACGGTTCGGCGGTAGAGTGGACGATGGTTCGACGTGAGTCCTCGGATTCTGCGCGCGTGAAACCCGGTTCGCCGGTCAGAACGTGTGTGGGATGCAGGGAACAAGGGTCGGCTGTCGATCTGTTGAGGGTCGTGGTTGGTGAGCAGGGGCCGGAGGGTTCCCCGCTCGTCCCCGACGTATCGCGAAGACTCCCCGGTCGAGGTGCATGGCTGCACCTGGATCCGAGTTGTCTGAGCCTGGCAGAGCGGCGCCGAGCATTCAGCAGAGCACTGCGAGTGTCCGGAAATCTGGACACGTCCGCTGTCGACCAGCTGGTCGACGCAGTTCACACAAAAGCAGTACCTCTCGAGAAGAACAGGCACAAGCACTCATGAGCACACCGTGAAGCACCAACGATGAACGTCCATCGGCGATAACCCGAGGTCGTGCGGGACCCACATCTGTGGGATGCCTCCTGCTCGACCTCATCAGTGAGGAGAGCAGTGGCAGGCAAGGCCCGCGTGCACGAGTTGGCTAAAGAACTCGGTGTCACCAGCAAGGAACTACTCGCAACGCTCAAGGAGCAAGGCGAGTTCGTGAAGTCTGCGTCATCCACAGTGGAGGCGCCCGTCGCCCGTCGTCTGCGGGAGTCATTCCCGTCGGCAGGCGGAGCAGAAACCAAGTCCGAGACCGGCGCAGCCGCTCCGGCGGCTCGCCCCGCGGCAAAGCCCGGCGCACCGTCGCCGTCGGCTGCAAAGCCTGGCGCACCGCGTCCCGGCCCCAAGCCGGCCGCACCCGCACCGGCTGCTCCCGCAGCTCCGGCCCCGGCAGCCCCCGCGGCTCCCGCAGCCGCTGCTCCGGCAGCACCGTCAGCGCCGGTCCCCACACCGACGTTCAACGCTCCGAAACCAGCACAGCCGGCACGTCCGGCTCCGGCTGCTCCCGCAGCGTCGGCACCGGCAGCCCCCGCGGCTCCGGCCGCACCGTCCACCGGCGCGAAGCCCGGCGGACCGCGTCCGGGACCGAAGGCACCTCGCGTCGGTAACAACCCGTACTCCTCGGCACCCGCCGAGCGTCCGGCACCTCGTCCGGCTCCCGGCGCACCGCGTCCGGGCGCAGGTCAGGGCGGTTCTCGTCCGGCTCCGGGTCAGGGCGGTCCCCGTCCGGCTCCCGGTCAGGGTGGACCTCGTCCGGCTCCGGGTCAGGGCGGTCCCCGTCCGGCTCCCGGCCAGGGTGGACCCCGTCCGCCTGCAGGTCAGGGCGGACCCCGTCCCAGCCCCGGCTCCATGCCTCCTCGCCCGAACCCGGGTGCAATGCCTGCTCGTTCCGCTCGTCCCGCGCCCGGTGGCGGCGGACGTCCGGGTCGTCCCGGTGGCGCTCCCGGTGGTCGCCCGGGTGGCGGCGGCGGTGGATACCGCGGTGGCGGCGCTCCCGGCGCCGGTGCCGGTGCAGGTGCTCCCGGTGGAGCAGCTCCGGCCGGTGGATTCCGCGGTCGTCCCGGCGGCGGTGGCCGTCCCGGTCAGCGCGGCGCAGCGGCAGGTGCATTCGGTCGTCCCGGCGGAGCAGTTCGCCGTGGACGTAAGTCGAAGCGGGCGAAGCGCGCCGAGTACGAAAGCATGCAGGCTCCCGCAGTCGGCGGCGTCAGGCTGCCACGCGGCAACGGCGAGACCATCCGTCTCGCTCGCGGCGCATCTCTGTCGGACTTCGCGGACAAGATCGACGCGAACCCCGCAGCACTCGTGCAGGCGTTGTTCAACCTCGGTGAGATGGTCACGGCAACTCAGTCGGTCAACGACGAGACGCTGGAGCTGCTCGGCGGCGAAATGAACTACGTCGTGCAGGTCGTCAGCCCGGAGGACGAGGATCGCGAGCTGCTCGACAGCTTCGACCTCACCTACGGCGAGGACGCCGGCGGAGAAGAGGACCTCGAGTCCCGTCCGCCTGTGGTCACCGTCATGGGCCACGTCGACCACGGTAAGACCCGTCTGCTCGACGTGATCCGTAAGGCGAATGTCCGTGAGGGCGAAGCCGGCGGCATCACGCAGCACATCGGTGCCTACCAGGTGCTGACCGAGCTCGAGGGCAACGAGCGTCTCGTGACGTTCATCGACACCCCCGGTCACGAGGCCTTCACGGCCATGCGTGCTCGTGGTGCCAAGGCCACCGACCTCGCGATCCTTGTTGTCGCAGCCGACGACGGCGTCATGCCGCAGACGGTGGAAGCGATCAACCACGCCCAGGCGGCCGACGTGCCGATCGTGGTCGCGGTGAACAAGATCGACAAGGAAGGCGCGAACCCGGACAAGATCCGGCAGCAGCTCACCGAGTACGGACTGGTGGCCGAGGAATACGGCGGAGACACCATGTTCGTCGACATCTCGGCGAAGCAGGGTCTCAACATCGACGCACTGCTCGAAGCAGTGCTGTTGACGGCCGACGCTTCCCTGGATCTGCGCGCCAACCCGGACATGGACGCTCAGGGTGTTGCCATCGAGGCGCACCTCGACCGTGGCCGCGGCCCCGTCGCTACCGTGCTCATTCAGCGCGGAACGCTGCGGGTCGGCGACTCGATCGTTGCCGGCGATGCTTACGGCCGCGTCCGCCGCATGGTGGACGAGCACGGTCAGGACGTTCACGAGGCACTGCCTTCACGTCCGGTCCAGGTCATCGGCTTCACGTCGGTCCCCGGTGCAGGCGACAACCTGCTCGTGGTCGACGAGGACCGTATCGCTCGTCAGATCGCGGACCGTCGCAACGCACGTAAGCGCAACGCGCTTGCAGCGAAGAGTCGTAAGCGCATCAGCCTCGACGATCTCGATGCAGCTCTGAAGGAACATTCACAGCTGAACTTGATCCTCAAGGGTGACAACTCGGGAACCGTGGAGGCCCTCGAAGAGGCTCTCCTCGGAATTCCGATCGACGACGAGGTGCAGTTGCGCGTCATCGACCGCGGTGTCGGTGGCATCACGGAGACCAACGTCAACCTGGCTGCTGCGTCCAACGCGATCATCATCGGCTTCAACGTCCGCGCCGAAGGCAAGGCAACGGAGCTGGCGAACCGCGAGGGCGTCGACATTCGCTACTACTCGGTGATCTACCAGGCCATCGACGAGGTCGAGAAGGCACTCAAGGGTCTGCTCAAGCCGGTGTACGAAGAGGTCGAGCTGGGCAAGGCAGAGATCCGCGCCATGTTCCGTTCGTCCAAGATCGGCAACATTGCCGGTTGCTTGGTCACGTCGGGCAGCATCCGTCGCAACGCCAAGGCACGTCTCATCCGCGACAGCAAGGTCATCGCCGAGACGGTCACCATCTCCTCGCTCAAGCGGGAGAAGGAAGACGCTACCGAGGTTCGCGAAGGCTACGAATGTGGTTTGACCGTCACCTATTCCGATATCAAGATCGGTGACGTTCTCGAGTGCTACGAGCTTCGCGAGAAGCCGCGCGACTGATTATGTCGACACGGGCGTTGGGGCGGACGCACGTGAGTACTAGCTGACATGGACTCTCTCGGACTTGAACATACAAGTCCGAGAGAGTCCATTCGGCTCTGTCTAGGGGGAAAATGTTTGTAGGGGCACTGGAGTTCGACATCCTTTTCGGCGATGTCCACTCACTCAAGGAAAAGCGTTCGATGCTGTCGCCGATCCTGACGGAACTCCGTCGATTCGGCGTGAGTGCAGCGGAGGCGGGGGAGCAGGGACGCCTGCGTCGTGCGCTCGTGGGAGTCGGTGTGGTCAGTTCGTCCGTCGATCACCTGCACGACGTTCTCGATCATTGTGAGCGGGCGGTCGCCGAGCGTCCGGAGATTCAGTTGCTGGCTGTGCGAAGGCGAATTTTCGGCCCGGAAGACTGAGCGTCACCGATCTGTGTCGCTTAGCCACTCTTCCAGACGCCGTAACGAATCGAGTTCGTCGGCAAGGGATTCGGCTCCGGTGAGGAAGCGCGTGATTCGCGGGGCGCCCTTGGCGAGGACTTCCCCGTAGGCGGCGCACTACTTCATGCAACTACGAACCGCACGGTAGACGCGCCCGGATCGATCAAGGTTGATGTGAGCGATTCGCTGGTCAGATTGAGGCCCGCGTTGCCCGCCCCGACCTCAATGGATATCTGGCGGCTCGATTCACCCCGCAGCGAACCGGATCCGTCAGAGATGTGCGTCAAGTCGATTGCTCTCGTTCCACCGGTGCGAGTGTCGCGGTTCGAATAATTGACGTAGGCGGTGATCGAACACGGGCTGTCGAAAAAGGAAGTCCAGGAGACTGAAACGACTGCAATGCCTGGACGGTCGTGCGGGGTTTGGACGTAGCCCGTGAGTTGTCCGCTACAAGGAAGGGTGTTGTTCCTTCCCAACGAATATGTCAATGGAAGCGGTGTGAACTCGCTGTGGTCGGCCGACGCGATTGCCGGCGAGCAAAGTAGTGCAGTCGCAACGAGTCCTCCGGAAATTATCGATGCGGTGATTCTTGATCGCGTCATCGACCGGACGTTACCAACAAAAGGGCGATCGGTCTGTGCTGTGGGTTCGGCAGGCGCGGGTGGATGGTGATTTGGTTGCCGGGTAGCCGATGGACGAGACTGTTGTCGGTAATAATTCTTGTTAACCAGAACTTTGATCGATCGAGTCACCTCGATTCGAGTGGCCAGGTAGAGGAGACTGACAGTCATGGTAGATCCAGCCCGGGCACGCAAGTTGGCAAAGCGTATCGGAACCATCGTCGCGACCGCGATCGATCACGAGATCAAGGATCCGCGACTCGCATTCGTGACCATCACGGACACCAAGGTCACCAACGATCTGCACGACGCGACGGTGTACTACACAGTCATGGGCGAGAAGGTCGATTCCGCACCCGATGTGGAAGCCGCCGCCGCAGGTCTCGAGAAGGCCAAGGGTGTTCTGCGCTCGAAGGTCGGTGCCGGAACCGGAGTTCGCTTCACACCGACTCTGACGTTTGTCGCCGATACCGTTCCCGACACCGCGCGTCATATGGAAGAACTGCTGGCCCGTGCCAAGGCCGCCGACGACGAGGTCGCCAAGGCGCGTGAGAATGCACAGCCGGCCGGAGATGCAGATCCGTACAAGGAGCCGCGAGTGGCTTCGGACGAAGACGAGGCGTCGCCAGATGTTCGTGAAGCCGACTGACGCGCACCGAGAATGACGATCACCGCACTTTCGGACGTCGACCCCTGCGAGGCGAAGTTCGCTCAGGTGGCCGAGGTTCTCGAATCGGCACACACGGTGACAATTCTCTGCCATGTGCAGCCGGATGCGGACACGATCGGCAGCGGACTTGCGCTCGGTCTCGTTCTCGAGCGTCGGGGCATTTCGGTGCAGGTCGCGTTCAGTCGGCCGTCGGCGCTGCCCGAGTCGATGCGCGATTTCCCCGGTCTCCACTTGCTCGTGGCGCCCACTGATGTTCGGGAAAGTGTCGATGTACTGGTGACGGTGGATGTCGGCAGCGAGGGCCGTCTCGGTGAGTTGTCGAGTCGACTCGCCGGCGCGAATCGCACGATCGTCCTTGATCACCATCGCTCCAATTCCGAATTCGGAAGCATCAACGTCGTCGACGAAACCGCGGCCTCGACGACGGCACTCATCGCACGATTCTTCGATGCGTGGGGAGTCGCGATCGATCGCGATATCGCGCACTGTCTCTATGCCGGACTGGTCACCGACACCGGCTCCTTCCGGTGGGGAGGTCCGCTTCCGCACGTGCTCGCCGCGCGTTTGCTGGCGACCGGCATCGACGGCGACGCGATTGCGCGAAAGCTGCTCGACACCCATCCGTTCGGGTGGTTGCCGATGCTGGGCGCCGTACTCGGGTCCGCGGTGCTGGTTCCGGAAGCTGCGGACGGCCGTGGGCTGGTGTACGCGGTGATCCGACGCAGTGACATCGGCGATCTTCGCTCCGAGGAGATCGAGAGCGTCGTCGATATCGTGCGGACCACTTCGGAAGCCGAAGTTGCCGCCGTACTCAAAGAGTCGGTTTCCGGAAGCTGGTCGATCTCGTTGCGTGCAAAGTCGGCGATCGACGTGTCGGCGGTAGCTGAAAGTCTTGGTGGCGGCGGGCACCGGCTGTCGGCCGGATATACGTCGACCACTTCCAGCGACGAGATTGTTGCCGCGCTCGTCGCGGCACTCGGCTGAATCCGCGGCATTGAGCGAATCTGACGCCACCTCGGCGGGATCTTCGGCAGCTGATTTCGACGTCACTGGGCGTCGAATCTTTTCCCTGGCGTTTCCGGCGCTCGGGGTACTGGCGGCCGAACCCCTCTATCTGTTGTTCGACATCGCCGTGGTCGGCCGACTCGGGGCGCTTCCGCTGGCCGGATTGGCAGTCGGTGGTCTGATCCTGTCGTTGGTGAGTACGCAGCTGACCTTCTTGTCGTACGGCACCACGGCGCGGGCCGCACGGCTTCACGGGGCGGGCCGCGAGCGCGACGCGGTGGGTGAGGGTGTTCAGGCGACCTGGCTGGCGGCCGCGATCGGCCTGGCCTTGGTCGTGATCGTGTAGGTGATCGCCGGCCCGCTGACTTCGGCGGTGGCCGGGACTCCCGACATCGCCGCGGCTGCGGAAAGTTGGCTCCGGATAGCGGTGTTGGGTGTTCCACTCATCCTGGTGGCCCTGGCCGGCAACGGCTGGATGCGCGGGGTTCAGAACACGGTGCGACCGCTGCGGTTCGTCCTTGTCGGCCTGGGTATTTCGGCGGTGTTGTGTCCGATTCTGGTGCACGGCTTGCTCGGTGCTCCGCGTCTGGAACTCGAAGGATCAGCTGTTGCGAATCTGGTGGGCCAGAGTGTTTCGGGTGTGCTGTTCGCCTGGGCGCTCTTTCGTGAACCCGTTTCGGCTCGACCACATTTTGCGATCATGCGGGCGCAGATGCTGATGGGCCGTGACCTGATTCTGCGCAGCCTCGCATTCCAAGCGTGTTTCGTTTCCGCGGCTGCAGTGGCGTCGAGGTTCGGTGCGGCTGTAGTCGGTGCACACCAAGTCGTCCTCCAACTGTGGAACCTGGTTTCGCTCCTTCTCGATTCCTTGGCGATCGCAGCTCAGACGCTGATCGGAGCGGCGCTCGGCGGTGGATTCGCAGCCGCGGCGAAAAGGATGACCTGGCGGATCACCGCATGGTCGACGGTATTTGCCGTGGTGCTCGCGATCTTCTTCGCCGCCGGCCACTCCGTGGTCCCCGGACTCTTCACGTCCGACGCCGAGGTGCTCGGTCAGATGTCGATCGCATGGTGGTTCTTCGTCGCGATCATGCCGGTGGCGGGAATCGTCTTCGCACTCGACGGTGTTCTACTCGGCGCCGGGGACGTGGTGTTTCTGCGCAACGCGACCATGCTGTGCGCAGTTCTCGGGTTTCTGCCCGCGATCTGGCTCTCTCTCGCCTACGACTGGGGGCTCGCCGGAATTTGGGCAGGGCTTACCGTGTTCGTAGTACTTCGGATGGTCGCGGTGTCGTGGCGAGCGTTTTCCGGCAAGTGGGCAGTGACAGGTCCGGCGACGGCGAAGCGCGGAAGTTCAACTGAGGAAGCAGAGGGATCGTGGCAGCAAAGCTGATGGCGGTGAGCGACATTCATGTCGGTCACAACGGCAACAAGCCGATGACGGAGGAACTGTTCCCGGATTCGCCTGACGACTGGCTCATTCTCGCCGGAGATGTTTCCGAGAAAACTGACGACATTCGGTGGGCGTTGAAGCTCCTTCGCAGCCGATTCGCAAAGGTCATCTGGATTCCGGGCAATCACGAACTGTGGACGACCGCCAAGGATCCGGTTCAGATTCACGGAGCGCCGCGCTACGAGTACCTGGTCAACATGTGCCGCGAACTCGACGTCATCACACCCGAGGACCCGTTCCCGGTGTGGGAGGGAGACGAGGGACCGGTCACGGTCGTCCCGATGTTTCTTCTCTACGACTACTCCTTCCTGCCGGAAGGTGCGCGAGACAAGGAACACGGGCTCGAGATCGCGCGTGACAAGAACGTCGTCGCCACCGACGAGTTCCTACTCTCACCGCAGCCGTATGCGACGCGCGACGCATGGTGCCGGGCGAGGATCGAGTACACCCAGGCGCGGTTGGATGCGCTTCCCGAAGGCACAAGAACCGTTCTCGTGAACCATTTCCCGATGGTCCGGCAGCCGACGGACGTGCTCATGTATCCGGAGTTCGCACTGTGGTGCGGAACCACCGCTACCGCCGACTGGCACGTGAAGTACAACGCGGTGTGCTCGGTGTACGGGCACCTGCACATCCCTCGAACCACGTACTACGACGGCGTCCGCTTCGAGGAAGTCTCACTCGGATACCCGCGCGAGTGGCGTCGGCGTGGACTGCCGGAGAAGTTGTTGCGTCAGATTCTTCCCGTTCCGGAGTACCCGCCGGGAACGCTCAACAAGTGGGGTGGCCACTTCAAGGTCACGCCGGAGCAGGAAGCCGAAGTCGAGCGCATGCGCGCCGCACGCTGAGAGGTATCGCTACGTGATCGAACAGATTCTTCCCGGTGGAGTTGCGACGGCCGAGGCCTTCGTCGATCCGCCCGGTCTGGTTCCGCACCCCAGTGAGGAAGCGTTGATCGGCCGCGCGGTCGAGAAGCGTCGTCGTGAGTTCGTGACCACCCGGCACCTTGCGCGTCAGGCGATGGGCAAGCTCGGTGTTCCGTCTGCCGCTGTCATGCGCGGTGAGCGTGGTGCGCCGCTCTGGCCGCAGGGAGTGGTCGGGAGCCTCGCCCATTGCGACGGCTACCGCGGCGCTGTCCTGGCGTACTCCATGCAGGTCCGCTCACTCGGTATCGACGCCGAACCGCACGGCCCGCTGCCGGACGGGGTATTGCCCGCGGTCAGCATCGAGGCGGAACGAACGTGGTTGGACACTCAGGAAACCGGCGGTCCGGTGCACTGGGATCGAGTGCTCTTCTGCGCGAAGGAAGCCACGTACAAGGCGTGGTTTCCACTCACCGGGCGCTGGTTGGGTTTCGAGGACGCCCACATCACGTTCGAGGCGGAGTCGGAAACGTCCGGCACTTTCAACTCGCGTCTGCTGGTCCCCGGTGAGGCGACGTCCGGTCCGCCGCTCACCTCTTTCGACGGCAGGTGGTTGGTGTCGGACGGACTCATCCTGACGGCAATTTCGGTGCAGTGAGCGCGACTGGCAGAATCGGCACACGTGTCAGCTCGTGAAAAGCCTTCCTCCGGTCTTGTCGGCGCCGGAATTCTGATTGTCGACAAAGAGGCGGGTATCACCAGCCACGACGTGGTCGCTCGGTGCCGCAAGTTGTTGAACACCCGGAAGGTGGGACACGCCGGGACGCTGGATCCCATGGCGACCGGTGTTCTCGTTCTCGGCGTCGAGCGTGCGACCAAGTTGCTCGGACTCCTGGCGCTGACAACCAAGGCGTACTCGGCGACCATTCGCCTCGGGGCAGCGACGGACACGGACGATGCCGAGGGGGAGGTCCTGACCTCCGCAGACGCTTCGCAGGTGACGGACGCGGAGATCGCGGCGATCGTGGCCACGCTGACCGGGGACATCAAGCAGATCCCGGCAAGCGTGAGCGCTATCAAGGTGGACGGTCAGCGCGCACATGCTCTGGTGCGTGCGGGAGAAACCGTCGAGCTGGCGCCGCGCCCGGTAACGGTGTCGACTTTCGAGGTTCTGGCTCGGCGAGATGTCCCGGGTGGCTTCGTCGATCTGGACGTCGACGTGGAGTGCTCGTCCGGTACGTACATCCGCTCGCTTGCCCGCGACCTCGGTCGTGAATTGGGCGTCGGCGGTCATTTGACGGCATTGCGCCGCACCCGCGTCGGGCCGTTCACTCTCGAACATGCGCGCACGCTCGAAGATCTCGCGGATCAGCCGGGTGTGAGCCTCGACATCGATCAGGCCGCGCAGACGGCTTTTCCGCATCGGCAGATCACGGCGGAGGAAGCCGAGGCGATCAGCCAGGGGCGCTGGCTCGAGCCGATCGGGATGAAGGGGATCTGTGCGGCGATCGATCCCACCGGTCACACGATTGCGCTTCTGCAGGAGAAGGGTCGACGCGCCAGTTCGGTGATGGTCGTGCGACCGGCGACGCTTCGCGGGTGATCGTCCGCGAGCGTGTCGACGGCGACCTCGACGGTTGCGTCGATGCGCTGGCACAGGTCCACGAGTGCGACGGATATCCGAACACGTGGCCGCAGAACCCGCACCGCTGGCTCAGTTCGCCCACGGTGGTAAAGGCGTGGGTCGGTGAGAGCGACGGTCGTGTTGTCGGTCATGTGGCCGTCGACAGCGAGGTCGCAGGTGCGCCCACAACCGCGGGATCGATAGCCGTGTCGCGACTGTTCGTTCATCCTGGCTCACGTGGAAACGGCCTCAGCGATGCGCTACTCGATGCCGTGACGGATTTCGCAGCCGAGAGTCGGTTGGAACTGGTGCTCGACGTCGTCGACGACGCTCTGCCGGCGATCGCACTGTACGAGCGTCGAGGGTGGGTGTACGTCGACGAGAGGCTCGCCGACTGGACCCGGACCGACGGCGTCCGGCCCGTGGAACGCCGATACCGACTGCCGCTTTGACTACCTCGGCTAGACGAGCCAAATTGCTTGAGCGACTGGACTTCCCAAGTCGATGGTGTTGGGGCTGTCGCCGAGTCGAACGGACACTGTCCCGGCGAAATCGCGGCGCTCCTCGACGGTGATCTCGACATCGAGACTGACGCCGACGGAATCGAAGTACCGGAGCATTTCGGGATCGGAATCGGAGATCCGGGCAACGCGGCCCCGCTCACCGTTGGCGAAGTCGCTGAGCTGGCGGGCCGGGGGAGTCGGCACCGAACCGTCGGTGGCGGGAATGGGATCACCGTGCGGGTCACGTTCGGGGAAGCCCAGTTTGGCATCCATCCGCGAGATCATCAGATCGGAAACGGCGTGTTCGAGGACTTCGGCCTCGTCGTGGACTTCGTCCCAGCCGTACCCGAGTTCCTGAACCAGATAGGTCTCGATCAACCGGTGGCGCCGGACCATGGAGACGGCGGCCGCGCGGCCACTGTCGGTCAGGGCGATGGATCCGTAGCGGGCGTGATCGACCAGGCCCTGGTCCGAGAGTTTGCGGATCGCCTCGGACACCGTCGAGGCCGAGACGCTCATTTTCTCGGACAGGAGCTTGGTGGAAACCCGCTCGTGGGACCACTCCTGGATCGTCCAGATGACCTTGAGGTAGTCCTGGGCCACCGACGAGAGTGCGAGCGTGTCGATTGCCGCGTCCTGCGCCGAAGTGCTGTCGCCATCCGACGTCGATGATGCTTCCGAGGTTCCGGTCTTGTGAGCTGCCACAACGCTTAGCTTAGGCTACGAAATCCGGAACTTCCGTACGTGAGCGGCAGCACAGCGGTGATTCGCTGGGCGGGTCCGAACGTGACCCGCCGCCGGTGGACCCGTAGGCTGCCAATCGTGCTGAGATGGCGTGGTCTCGACGAAGTTCCGGCCGATTGGGGTCGTTGTGTGCTCACTATCGGTGTGTTCGACGGTGTGCATCGTGGGCATGCCCAATTGATAGCGAGAGCGGTTACCGCTGCCCGCAAACGTGGTGTTCCGAGCGTGTTGATGACGTTCGACCCGCATCCCATGGAGGTTGTGCGGCCGGGTAGTCATCCAGCCCAGTTGACGACGCTGCAACGGCGTGCGGAATTGGCTCAGGATCTGGGCATCGACGTGTTCTGCGTGATGCCGTTCACCGCTGATTTCATGAAGCTGACGCCGGAGCGCTACGTCCACGAGATTCTCGTCGAACGTCTACATGTCGCCGAGGTCGTGGTGGGGGACAACTTCACCTTCGGCAAGAAGGCGCTCGGCAATGTCGATCTTCTTCGTGAAATGGGCGCTCGCTTCGGCTTTGCCGTCGACGGCGTCCAGCTGCTCGCCGAGCATGCGGTGACGTTCTCGTCGACCTACATCCGCTCGTGCGTCGACGCAGGCGACATGGAAGCGGCTACCGAAGCTCTGGGCCGTCCACATCGTGTCGAAGGTGTGGTCGTCCACGGTGACAAGCGTGGACGCGAGTTGGGGTTCCCGACGGCCAACGTTGCACCGCCGATGTTTTCGGCGATTCCGGCCGACGGCGTGTACGCGGCGTGGTTCACGGTGCTTGGTGCCGGCGAGGAACTCGGAACCGTCGTTCCCGGTCGCCGATACCAAGCCGCGGTGTCTGTGGGTACCAATCCGACCTTCTCCGGCCGGACCCGAACCGTCGAGGCATACGTTCTCGACACCGAAGCAGACCTGTACGGACAACACGTCGCGGTCGACCTGGTTTCGCGGATTCGCGGTATGGAGAAGTTCGACTCGATCGAGTCGCTCATCACGGCAATGAACCGAGATGTCGAACGCGCACGCCGGATTCTGAGTGAGGATGCAGAACGCAGCGTCGGTTGAGTTCCTCCTGTGTCAGTGGCGGCCGCCACATTCGCTCCAGGTGGGCGAGAGCGCCTCATTGCTGCTGGTAGGATCTTCTCTCGGTGCGTGCTGCGGTTTGCGGTGGCCGCGCCCGATCTAGTTCCTTTCACGCAAACGTCATCACAGGAGTGAATCAAGTGGCATTGACCACGGAAGAAAAGAAGGCCGTTCTCGGCGAGTACGGCTTGCACGAGACCGACACGGGATCGCCTGAAGCTCAGGTGGCAATGCTCACCAAGCGCATCACCGATCTCACCGAGCACCTCAAGACCCACAAGCATGACCACCACTCGCGTCGTGGACTGCTCTTGATGGTCGGTCGCCGTCGTCGTCTGCTGAAGTACGTGGCAAAGACCGACGTCGCTCGCTACCGCACGCTCATCGAGCGTCTCGGCCTGCGTCGCTAGATTTTTCTCACGACGCTGATCGAAAGCAACACGGCATGCTTCGGTTTGCCGAACACTCCGTCAGCCGGCGAAGCCACGCATATACTGGGCTTCGCTGGCTTTCGGCGTTAGCTGCCGCAAGGCAGTTTCCGCTGTCGGCGCTATGCACAGTTGTCCAGGCGCAGTTGTCTATGCGCAGTTGTGCAGTGCGCAGCCAGCACACCGTATGCACCAGAGAACGTGGTGTCGGTTGTCGGTAGTGGTTCTCCGGACCGGGCAAGTGCCCGAAAGCTCCGGCGGACTTCGATCGACGGCCGCCCGAACGTCGTGACGTCCCGAAGCAGAAATCGCTCGCATCGCAAGGAGCGTCTGCAATTCAAGAGGGGGACGTCCCTCGGTGCGCAGTTTCCACCAGGAGGGTGGAAACGCCCGCGCGGGTACGGCGAAGACGAGAGGGAAGTGAAGAGAAAAGAATGACAGAGAATTCCGTAGTAGAGGTCGACGAAGGCGTGTTCGAATCCACCGCCGTGATCGACAACGGGTCCTTCGGTACCCGCACCATCCGTTTCGAGACCGGACGCCTTGCTCAGCAGGCCGCCGGCGCCGTCGTTGCTTACCTGGACGACGAGACCATGCTGCTGTCCGCCACGAGCGCCAGCAAGCACCCCAAGGAGCACTTCGACTTCTTCCCCCTGACGGTGGACGTCGAAGAGCGTATGTACGCAGCGGGCCGCATCCCCGGTTCGTTCTTCCGTCGTGAGGGACGCCCCTCCACCGACGCGATCCTGACTTGCCGCCTCATCGACCGGCCGCTGCGCCCGTCCTTCGTCGACGGTCTCCGTAACGAGATCCAGGTCGTCGTCACGGTCATGAGCCTCAACCCGCAGGATCTGTACGACGTCGTGGCCATCAACGCTGCTTCCGCGTCGACGCAGATCGCGGGCCTGCCGTTCTCCGGACCCGTCGGTGGCGTGCGCGTTGCACTCATCGTCTCGGACGAGAACAAGACCGGCCAGTGGGTTGCATTCCCGACGGTCGATCAGCTCGAGAACGCCGTCTTCGACATGGTCGTCGCCGGCCGCGTCGTTTCCGGTAGCGGTGACAACGCCGACGTCGCGATCATGATGGTCGAGGCCGAGGCCACCGACAACGTCATCGCGAAGATCGCCGACGGCGCTCAGGCACCGACCGAGGCCATTGTCGCCGAGGGCCTCGAGGCCGCCAAGCCGTTCATCGCACGCCTGTGCGCTGCACAGGCAGCACTTGCATCCAAGGCTGCAAAGCCCACGGGTGACTACCCGGTCTTCCCGGCGTACCAGGACGACGTTTTTGCTGCCGTCGAGGCTGCTGCGTCCGAAAAGCTCAATGCCGCACTGACAATCGCCGGCAAGCAGGAACGCGACGACAAGACCGACGAGGTCAAGGTCGAGGTTCTCGAGCAGGTTGCACCCAACTTCGAAGGCCGCGAGAAGGAACTGGGAGCAGCGTTCCGCTCGCTCACCAAGAAGCTGGTTCGCCAGCGCATCCTGCGCGATCAGTTCCGTATCGACGGCCGCGGCGTCACGGACATCCGTTCGCTGTCCGCCGAGGTTGCGATCATCCCGCGCGCACACGGCTCCGCACTGTTCGAGCGTGGCGAGACCCAGATCCTGGGTGTGACCACTCTCGACATGGTGAAGATGGCTCAGCAGGTCGACTCGCTCGGTCCCGAGACCACCAAGCGCTACATGCATCATTACAACTTCCCGCCGTACTCCACCGGTGAGACGGGCCGCGTCGGTTCGCCGAAGCGTCGCGAAATCGGTCACGGTGCACTCGCCGAGCGCGCTCTCATGCCGGTTCTGCCCAGCGTCGAAGAGTTCCCTTACGCGATTCGCCAGGTCTCCGAGGCTCTGAGCTCCAACGGTTCCACCTCGATGGGCTCGGTGTGCGCGTCCACGCTCGCACTGCTCAACGCCGGTGTGCCGCTTCGCGCTCCGGTTGCCGGTATCGCCATGGGTCTGGTTTCCGACCAGGTCGACGGCGAAACCCGCTACGTCGCGCTGACCGACATCCTCGGCGCCGAAGACGCCTTCGGCGACATGGACTTCAAGGTCGCAGGTACCAAGGACTTCGTCACGGCCCTGCAGCTGGACACGAAGCTCGACGGCATCCCGTCGCAGGTCCTTGCCGGTGCACTCTCGCAGGCCAAGGACGCACGGACCACGATCCTCGAGGTCATGGCGGAAGCCATCGACACCCCGGACGAGATGAGCCCGTTCGCTCCCCGCGTGACGGCCATCAAGGTCCCCGTCGACAAGATCGGTGAGGTCATCGGCCCCAAGGGCAAGATGATCAACTCCATCACCGAGCAGACCGGTGCCAACATCTCCATCGAAGACGACGGCACCGTGTTCGTCGGCGCCACCGATGGACCGTCTGCACAGGCCGCGATCGACATGATCAACGCCATTGCCAACCCGCAGCTCCCCAAGGTCGGCGAGCGGTTCCTGGGCACGGTCGTCAAGACCACCGCCTTCGGTGCCTTCGTTTCGCTCCTGCCGGGACGCGACGGACTGGTGCACATCTCGAAGCTGGGCAGCGGTAAGCGCATTGCCAAGGTCGAAGACGTGGTCAACGTCGGATCCAAGATCCGCGTCGAGATCGCCGACATCGATGCTCGCGGCAAGATCTCGCTGATCCCGGTCGAAGAGGGCAACGACGAGGCTGCCGCTCCGGCCGCCGACGAGGCTGCTTCCGAGTAGATCTCACTTCGTACTCTGATGCGGCCCCGCGCGGATTTCCGTGCGGGGCCGCATCTGTACTGTCTGTAGACACAGAGCCTGTAGATACCTGATTGACCACTTGCACCGAGGACTGCTGAACCTTTTCATGGCAAAGACCACTCCCAACACCACGCGCAGCCGCAGCGCTGTGCTGAAATCGCCGATCGATGCGACTCCCGAATCCGGAGTACAGCGCACGGTCCTTCCCGGCGGCCTGCGCGTCGTCACCGAGTTCATTCCCGGTGTGCGTTCCGCCTCCGTCGGTGTGTGGGTCGGAGTCGGCTCGCGCGACGAGCAGCCGAGTGTGGCCGGTGCCGCGCATTTTCTCGAGCACCTGCTGTTCAAGTCGACGCCGTCACGGACGGCGTTGGACATCGCGCAGGTCATGGATGGTGTGGGCGGCGAACTCAATGCATTCACGTCGAAGGAACACACCTGTTTCTACGCGCACGTGATCGACGACGACCTTCCGATGGCGGTTGACCTTGTCGCCGACGTCGTGCTGCGAGGGCGTTGCAGAACCGCGGACGTCGATGTCGAGCGGCAAGTAGTGCTCGAAGAGATCGCGATGCGTGACGACGATCCGGAAGACTTGCTCGGCGACGCGTTCCTGACCGCGTTGTTCGGCGATCATCCTGTCGGCCGTCCGATCATCGGTAGCGTCGAATCGATCGAGTCGATGTCGCGCAATCAGTTGCATTCCTTCCATGTTCGGCGTTACACACCGCAGCGGATGGTGCTGGCCGTAGCGGGAAACGTCGACCACAAGCAGGTTGTGACGCTCGCTCGCCGTGCATTTGCCGGACATCTCGAGCGCGGGGTCAAGCCGGCGCCGCGGCGCGAAGGCACTCTGCGTTTGCGAACGATGCCTGAACTGAGCTTGACCCACCGCGACAGCGAGCAGGTCCACCTTGCGCTCGGGGTACGCGCGTTCGGCCGGCACGAGGGCCATCGCTGGGCGCTGTCGGTGCTCAACGCCGCAGTGGGCGGTGGGCTGAGTTCTCGTCTGTTCCAAGAGATTCGGGAGAAGCGCGGGCTGGCGTACTCCGTCTATTCCGGCGTCGACACCTTCGCGGACACCGGAGCGTTCTCCGTGTATGCAGGTTGCCAGCCGGAGAACCTCGGGGAGGTTGCTACGGTGATCCGCGAGGTACTCGCGAACGTGGCGACGGACGGAATCACCGATGCCGAGATCGCCCGCGCCAAGGGATCGCTGCGCGGCGGATTGGTTCTGGCACTGGAAGATTCAGGCTCACGCATGAACCGTATCGGTCGCAGCGAACTGAACTACGGCAACCATCGCAGTGTTGCTCAGACGCTCGCAACCATCGACGCAGTCACCTCCGAAGAGGTGCTCGAGGTGGCGCAGGTGCTCTTGACGAGGCCG
This sequence comes from Rhodococcus sp. YL-1, assembly GCF_001942025.1. NCBI lineage: Bacteria > Bacillati > Actinomycetota > Actinomycetes > Mycobacteriales > Nocardiaceae > Rhodococcus > Rhodococcus sp. YL-1. Next base: position 2,666,400 of record NZ_CP017299.1, read on the forward strand.
TTTGCAGCCGCCGTCGTGGGTCCGTACAAGCGGGTTCGTGACCTCCCCGCGTCGGTACGCGGGATCGTGGGCAAGTAGTTCGAACTATCGAAATCGGGGTGTGCAGTTGAAGATCCGTGGTGCAGTGCTCGAAGAGATCGGCCGGAAGCGTCCCTTCGCAGAGTCGACTCCGATTTCGATTTCGGAACTCGACCTCGAATCCCCGGGCCCGGGTGAGATCCTGGTCAAGATCGAAGCTGCCGGGCTTTGTCACTCCGACCTCTCCGTGGTCGACGGCAATCGGGTACGACCCGTGCCGATGTTGTTGGGCCATGAGGCGGCAGGTCGAATCATCGAACTCGGCGACGGAGTTGATTCGTTGTCGGTGGGCACCCGCGTCGTGATGACTTTTCTTCCGCGGTGCGGTGAATGTGCGGGATGCGCCACTGACGGCCGGATGCCTTGCACGGTGGGTAGCGCTGCCAACAACGACGGCAGTTTGCTCGGTGGCGCGCATCGACTGCGGCGCTCCGGCGAGAACGTCAAACATCATCTCGGTGTTTCGGGTTTCGCGACGCATGCTGTGGTCAACGCCAAGTCGGTTGTTCCCGTCGACGACGACATCCCGGCCGAAATTGCAGCCGTACTCGGTTGTGCGGTGTTGACCGGTGGGGGAGCGCTCCTCAACGCGGCGAAGCCTCGCCCGGCAGACACCGTGATGGTGGTCGGCTTGGGTGGCGTCGGGATGGCCGCAATCCTGACGGCGAGGGCACTCGGGGTCGAGAACGTCATCGGTGTCGACGCACTGGAATCCAAGCTGGCTCAGGCGCTGGAACTGGGCGCGACCGAGGTCTTCACACCGTCCGGCCTGTCCGAGAGTGGCGTTCGCGCAGACATCGTCGTCGAGGCCGCGGGAAATGCTCGGGCCTTCGAGACAGCGGTGGCTGCGACGGCAGCGGGTGGCACGACCGTCACGGTCGGGTTGCCGGCGCCTGACGCGCGCTCGTCGATCTCACCTCTCGGACTGGTCGCCGAAGCGCGGACCATTATCGGCAGCTACCTGGGATCTGCGGTCCCGTCCCGCGACATCCCGATCTACGCGCAGTTGTGGCGCGACGGGAAGCTGCCGGTCGAGAAGCTCATTTCCTCGCGAATCGAATTGGCCGACATCAATTCGGGTATGGACGAACTCGCCGACGGAAAAGCAATCCGACAGGTCATTATCTTCGACGCGGAGTAGGTGCACGTCGGTGTTATGCAGCGGAAATGAGGCGTTTGCGCTCCCGATTCCCTCCCGAGTCGCCACGGAAAATCGTTACCCGTTGTAACGCTCCTCTCGTACTGGACGACTACTCGAATGACGTTGCGTGACGCCCCGGGGGTCGGTCGTACGTTTTCCAAAAGTTGATTGGGGAGAAGATATGCCGGTTCGTGGGTTCTTTTCGCGACATCGAATACTGGCGGGTGCAGTAGCGCCCGCAGCGCTCGGCGTGGCCGCACTGGTCGCGGTTGCGGTCGCTGTGGACTCTCCGGAGTCACGCACGATCGAGACACAATTGACGTCGTCGGTCACCGAGTGTCACGACATGGTCAGCATCGCGGTTGCCGGTCGACACGACACACCGGACGCTTCGACGGTGAAGATGTTGCTGGGAGCCGACGGGAAGCCGCTGCCGGCCGCCCTGTCCGGTGACTACAAGAGTGAACGCGTCGACCAGGTGATCAACCCGGCAGGCTCCGTCAACGCGAACAAGCCCGGCTCGTACGCGGCTGTGTATATCGCGTACCCGGCCAACATGGCGTCCTACGAGGATGCCGTCGCTGCCGGCGCTGCAAATACGCAGTCCGTGATGAGTGCCATCGCCAAGGAATGCCCGAAGACTCAGTTCTCGATCGTCGGGTACAGCGAAGGCGCCGATGTGGTGCGTCGCGTCGCGATGGACATCGGTACGCAGGAGAACAACGAGTTCGGGGTCGACCCGGACAAGGTTGTCGGTGTGGTCATGCTGGCGGATGCAGGCCGTGAAGCGGGCGACGGCACGTTCCTCGGTGCCACGAATCCGTTCACGAACCCGGATAACTTCAATACGAAGTACCAGAACGGCACCTCCGCGACACCTGGCGAAGGTGTACTCCCCGGCACTGCCGGAGGTTTCGGCAAGCTGAACGGCAAGGTCGCGTCCTTCTGCTCGGACGGTGACTTCACCTGCTCGGCTCCCAGCAACATCTCTCTGTTGATCTTGGCGGCAAATGTCGGTCGGCAGTTGAACATCGACCAACTCGAAGCGCAGGGTCTGAACCCGGCCACCGGTCAGGACGTCGCGGTGGTGTTCGGCCAGATCGTCTTCGAGGCGTTCGCAGACATTTCGTCCAATCCCAACTGGATGCAGAGTGACGAGACATTCCTTCAGGTGATGCTCAAGGTCTCGGATCCGGAGTACAAGCCCGGAAAAACACCCGCGCCGGCGCCGGTAGCCGAGGGCGAGACGGTGTCCACCGACAAGGTGTCTCCGCTGGCATATCTGCCGCAGAAGCTTTTCAAGGAGATTGTCGGTCTGATTGCTACCAACCAGAACACGATTCCCGTGATCTTGAGCGACCCCTACCAGCAGACACTCGCTCCAGACGTCGGACACCACTTCGATTACTGGCGAGATGCGGATGCGGCCAACGGCAAGCCGTTGACTTCAGCTGAGTACGCAGCGGCCTGGCTCACCTACCTCGCCCAGCAGGCGAAGGAAGGAAAGCCCGTCGACACAACTGCGAAGCCGACCCCGGAACAGATCAGTGCCGCTGTCGATGCCTACATGGCTGACGGCAATGCTGAGGGCGACGCCGCGGTGGCTGAAGGCACCGGAACCGGTCAGGCACCGGCCGGGACCACTGGCTCCACGGGATCTGCTGGAGCGCCCGCAACCACGTCACAGGTGCCTGCGGCAGGATCGGCGTCGGTCACATCGGGAGCGGTTGCCACTCCGACGGGTTCGGCGGCAGTGACGCCGACGTCGACAGTTCCGACCACACCGGTAGCGGGAACGGATGCAACGACGGCGCCCCCGACTACGACAGTGACGTCGACGACCACGACGACGAAGGTGCCGGTTCCGAACCCGTAATCCTTCTCGCCGGCGTTCGTCACACGAATAACGCTGTCACAGGCTGCGATCCGCAATTAGTTGCGGATCGCAGCCTGTTTTCGTGTACGGGTTACGCACAACGACCGTTGGTGCTTATCGTGGAAGGGAGGTTTCCGGATCACGAATCGTGGGTTTCACCGTGCACGAGCTGTCCATTGCGCAGAGTGTGGTCGAAGCCGTGTGTGAGCGTGCCGGCGAGCGACGAGTATCGAGCGTGCGGCTTGAAGTAGGGCAACTCTGCGCGGTGGTTCCACACTCTCTGCTGTTCTGCTTCGACGTCGTCACCGCGGGTACTCACGCCGAAGGTGCCAGCTTGCACATCGATGAGATTGCAACCAGCGCGCGATGCAGAAGCTGCGGCGTGATGTTCTCGCCGCCCGACATGTTCTTGCTGTGTGAATGCGGCAGTGCTGATGTCGAGGTGCTTGCCGGCCGAGAGTTACGGATCCTGTCGATGGAAGTGAGCTGAGCATGTGCGCGACGTGTGGGTGCGGGGACACCACAGGACCTCGGGTGTCGGTTGTCGCAGACGGAGAACACGAGCAGGAACACGACGATCATGGGCACGGTCACGAGCATGACCATGAGCGCGGCCACCCCGACCACACCGTGATTCTCGAGCAGCAGGTGCTCGCCAAGAACGACGGCATTGCGGTTCACAATCGTCAGTGGATGCGGAACCGCCGAATCACGGCGCTCAACATCATGAGTTCCCCCGGCGCGGGGAAGACGACATTGCTGGCGCGAACTATCCGGGAGCTCGGATGTCAGCGACCGATAGCCGTGATCGAAGGTGACCAGGAAACCCGGCTCGACGCCGAGCGGATCCGAGAGACCGGCGCGTCGGTGGTGCAGGTGAATACCGGGGCCGGATGTCACCTCGATGCCGCGATGATCGACCGCGCACTGCGCGCCTTGGATCCCGCTGAAGAATCGCTGCTTCTGATCGAAAACGTCGGAAACCTGGTGTGCCCCGCGCTCTTCGACCTCGGCGAGGAAGGCAAGGTTGTCCTAATTTCTACGCCGGAGGGGGCAGACAAACCGAAAAAGTACCCACACATCTTCGCTGTCGCGGACCTCGTGGTGATCAACAAGATCGACTTGCTCCCGTACGTCGAGTTCGACGTCGATGCCTGCGTCGAGCAGGCGAGAATACTCAATCCTGCTGTGCGCGTTGTTGTTCTGTCTGCCACGACAGGTGAGGGCATGGACGAGTGGTACGAGTGGATCGGTAGTCGTTCGGCGATTTCTCCGGTGGCCGTTGACAACTGATCTGCTCGGGTAGTTAATGAAATGAGTGGGTGCCACGCAAGTGGGCCGAGGTTCGACTCCGGTGGCGTCAGCGTTTCGGTGCCGCGGCAATTCGAGGCCACAGAGTCTTGAGGCCATAGCGTGTCAGGCCAGTCGCGGCGCTGAGAGTCAAGGCGCAAGTGCACCCGTGAAAGCGGCTGACATGGACACACAAAAATCGACTGCTGGCACCACGGCGGAACCTGCCTCCGAAAGCGCAGCTACCCCCGCAAGCGCAGCGGCCAAAGCGGAAGAAACTCTGATCCACGTGCTGTGGATCAATGCCGGTCTCAGTTGCGACGGAGATTCGGTGGCGCTCACTGCAGCCACGCAACCCAGTATCGAGGAGATCGCGCTCGGCGCCTTGCCCGGCCTGCCGCAGGTAGCGGTTCATTGGCCGCTCATCGACTTCGAATGCGGACCGCAGGGTGGCGCTGACGATTTCCTGGAGTGGTTTTGGAAAGCCGACCGCGGAGAACTGGAACCCTTTGTTCTTGTCGTCGAAGGATCGATACCGAACGAGAAACTTCACGACGAGGGGTATTGGTGCGGCTTCGGGAACAATCGCGAAACCGGCCAACCGGTCACCACGAGCGAATGGCTCGACAAGCTGGCACCGAAAGCCACTGCGGTAGTTGCGGTTGGTACGTGCGCGACCTACGGCGGCATACATGCGATGGCCGGCAATCCGACCGGTGCGATGGGCGTGCCGGACTATCTCGGGTGGACCTGGAAATCGAAGGCGGGCATCCCGATCGTCTGCGTTCCCGGGTGTCCCATTCAGCCGGACAACCTCTCCGAGACCCTGACCTACCTTCTGTACATGGCCACTGATCAGGCGCCGATGATTCCCTTGGACGAATCCCTGCGCCCGCAGTGGCTTTTCGGTGCCACCGTACACGAGGGCTGTGACCGTGGTGGGTACTACGAGCAGGGTGAGTTCGCGACGGAGTACGGGTCACCGAAGTGCATCGTCAAACTCGGATGTTGGGGACCGGTCGTGAAATGCAATGTCCCCAAACGTGGTTGGATCAACGGAGTCGGCGGGTGTCCTAATGTCGGCGGGATCTGCATCGGGTGCACGATGCCGGGATTCCCCGACAAGTTCATGCCGTTCATGGATGAACCACCTGGCGGCAAACTCTCCACCAATGCGGTGGGAATGTACGGGTCCGTGATCCACAGTCTCCGCCGGATCACCGGAAACACGTTGGACAAGGAACCGCACTGGCGCGAGCGCGGGTCGAAATTACTCACCGGTGCGACGCGTACGTGGTGACCGACCGGATACATTCAAATCAGTTCGTGAGCAACGTCTCTGGGAGGCACTGCAATGACGGCCATCGTTCCCGAACCCACCTCGACTGCGGACCGCGACGGTCTTGTCGAGATGGCGTGGGACCCCATCACCCGAATCGTCGGCAGTCTGGGCATCTACACCAAGATCGACTTCGCCAATCGCGAAGTGGTGGAGTGCCACAGCACGTCGTCGATCTTTCGCGGGTATTCCCTGTTCATGAAGGGGAAGGACCCGCGCGACGCGCATTTCATCACCAGTCGTATCTGCGGCATCTGCGGTGACAATCACGCCACATGCTCGTGCTACGCACAGAACATGGCGTACGGCGTCAAGCCGCCGCATCTGGGCGAGTGGATCGTCAATCTCGGCGAGGCCGCCGAGTACATGTTCGACCACAACATCTTTCAAGAGAATCTTGTCGCCGTCGACTACTGCGAGAAGATGGTCTCCGAGACGAATCCCGGTGTGCTGGCGCAGGCAGAGAACACGCGCTGCCCGCACGAGGAGCAGCACGGGTATCGCACGATCGCGGACATCATGCGGACTCTCAATCCGTTCACGGGTGAGTTCTATCGCGAAGCGTTGCAAGTCTCGCGTTCGACTCGCGAAATGTTCTGCTTGATGGAGGGCAGGCACGTTCACCCGTCGACGCTCTATCCCGGCGGCGTCGGCACCGTCGCGACGATCGAACTGATGACGGACTACATGTCGCGGCTGATGCGGTACGTCGAATTCATGAAGAAGGTCGTGCCGATGCACGACGACCTGTTCGACTTCTTCTACCAGGCGATGCCTGGTTACGAAAAGGTTGGCCTGCGGCGGACCCTGCTGGGTTGTTGGGGATCGTTCCAAGACCCCGAGTACTGCAATTTCTCCTACAAGGACATGACCGACTGGGGCCGGAAGATGTTTGTCACTCCCGGTGTGGTTGTCGACGGAAAGTTGGTCACCACGGATCTGGTGGACATCAACCTCGGTATCCGAATCATGCTGGGCTCCTCGTATTACGAGGACTGGAGTGATCAGGAGATGTTCGTCAAAACCGATCCGCTGGGTAACCCGGTCGATCGCAGGCACCCGTGGAATCAGCACACCAACCCTCACCCGCAGAAGCGGAACCTCGAGGACAAGTACAGCTGGGTCATGTCACCGCGATGGTTCGACGGAAAAGACAACCTTGCTCTGGATACGGGCGGGGGAGCATTGGCTCGCCTGTGGAGCACCGCTCTGGCCGGCCTGGTCGACATCGGATACCTGGAGTCGACCGGACACAGTGTGAAGATCAATCTTCCGAAAACAGCACTGAAGGCTCCTGTCTCGCTCGAGTGGAAGATTCCCGAACATGGCAGCAATACCCTCGAAAGAAACCGCGCGCGAACGTATTTCCAGGCATACGCAGCCGCGGCTGCCCTTCATTTCGCTGAGAAGGCGCTTGTCGAGATCCGGGCCGGCCGGACCAAGACGTGGGAGTCGTTCGAGGTCCCGGACGAGGGTATCGGTTGCGGATTCACCGAAGCCGTCCGCGGAGTTCTCTCACATCACATGGTGATTCGTGACGGAAAAATCGCGAACTATCACCCGTACCCACCGACACCGTGGAATGCGAGCCCGCGCGACAGCTACGGAACCCCCGGTCCGTACGAGGATGCCGTGCAGGGTCAGCCGATCTTCGAGGAGAACGATCGAGACCACTTCAAGGGCATCGACATCATGCGGACCGTGCGTAGTTTCGATCCCTGCCTGCCGTGTGGTGTTCACATGTATCTCGGCGGTGGCAAGACTCTGGAGAAGTTGCACTCTCCGACGCAGTCCGTGACCGGGGAGTGATCGATGGAGCAATCGGCCGACTACTGGCGCGGAGCAGGTGAGCGCATCGAGACGTTGTTGCAGGCCAATGCCGGCGCAGGCCCGGTGGCGAGAGATCGCGCCGAGCAACTGGTGCGTGAAGTCGTGCAGTTGTACGGCGCAGCACTCGAACGCACCGTCGCTCTGGCAGATCCGGCCACGATGGATGCGATGGTTCGCGACGATCTGGTGTCCAGCCTGCTACTGGTGCACGGACTTCACCCGCACGACGTGGAGACCCGCGTCCGCACTGCGCTCGACAGCGTGCGTCCGTACCTCGGTTCGCACGGAGGCGACGTCGAACTGATCGAGGTGGCGGACGGCGTAGTGCGACTACGGCTTCTCGGAAGCTGTAACAGTTGCCCTTCGTCCTCGGTGACCCTCGAAACCGCGGTCCAGGACGCGGTGCAGGCGGCGGCACCCGAGACCACCGGAATCGACGTCGAAACACCGGATTCGCATGAGCTGAAGTCGGGTGTGATTTCGGTCGAGTCCCTGTTCTCGCACGTTCACGCCGACGGGGGAGGTACGCACTGGGTGGAGGTCCCCGAATTCGCCGAAGTCGAGGTGGGAGAGGTCGCGGGCTTCCGCGTGTCGGGCACCGATCTGTTGGTCTGCCGCTCCGGTGACGATCTGTACGCGTATCGCGACCGTTGCCCGGTGTGTGAGCACTCGATGGCGGGGGCTGTGCTCGAACGCATGATGGGCCGTCCTGCCCGAGACGCCGCTGTCCTCACCTGTCCGACGTGCTCTGCCCACTTCAGTGTGTACGGGGCGGGAGCGCGGGTGGGCACCGGCTCCGAGCACCTGGCGCCTGTGCCGGTGCTGATTCGCGACGGAGTGCTCTCGGTCGCGCTTGCTGACGATTCTGTGATACCGGTGACCTAGCCGTGAACGCAGCCCGGTCATGAAAGTCACTGTGGGAGAGGTGCTCACACGAATCGCCTCGTCGCGTGTCGTTCCGACCGGACCGAGGTGTGAGATGTGTGCGGCGGGCATAGGCGACGAACACCAGCACGTCGTGGACGTACAGGTCCGGAGCCTGATGTGCGTGTGCCGACCCTGCTATCTACTCTTTGCACCGGTCGACGCGGACCTTCGATACAAAGCGGTTCCCGATCGGTACCTCGAGTTTCCGGACTTCGACCTCGGCCCTGGCCGGTGGGAGTCTCTGGAAATCCCCGTCGGCCTGGCATTCTTCTTCCGCAACTCACTCCTCGACAAGTACATAGTCCTCTATCCGGGACCGGCCGGAGCTACCGAATCCGAGTTGCCCATCGACTCGTTCGAGACTGTGCTCGAGGAGAATCCGGGGCTCGCGCAGATGCGGGCCGACGTCGAGGCGTTGATCGTGTCGGTGCCCACGTCAGGACAATCGCCGAGATGCTTCGTTGTTCCCATCGACGCCTGTTACGAACTGGTGGGACGATTGCGCACCGTGTGGCGCGGATTCGACGGTGGCCAGGATGCCGCACGCGCAGTGGACGAGTTCTTCGGGCGCGTCGAGGCGCGAAGCAGGTCGGCATGACTGTTCTCGACTTCTCGATCGACAACATGGAGGTGGAACCGTACGCGGTTACGCCGAATCTGACGGTGAGATTGAGAATGTCGGAATCCACCGGCACGACCGTCCGTGCGGTGGCTCTGCGCGCGCAGGTACGAATCGAACCACACAGCCGACCGTACTCCGACGCCGAAGGCGAAGGTCTGCGCGATCTCTTCGGTCCGCGGGAGCGTTGGTCGAGTACGCTGCGCACCTTCCTGTGGATGGAATGTTCCACGGTCGTTCAAGGATTCACCGGAACAACGGTCGCGGCCTTGCCCATGGCGTGTACGTACGACTTCTCGGTGACGGCGTCGAAGTACATGCACGCACTCGGAGACGGAACGATTCCGATCGTGGTTCTACTGAGCGGCACGGTATTCACCGACGGACCGCGTGGTTTCTCCGTGCAGCAGATCCCGTGGGACAGATCTGCTGCCTACGAATTGCCGGTCGACGTGTGGAAACAGCTGATGGCTGCGCATTATCCGGCGTCTGGTTGGGTACGCCTCGACCATGAGACGATTGCCGATCTCGTGCGGTTCAAGGCAGCGCACGGCCTCACGGACCTCGATTCAGCCGTGCGGCAGTTGCTGACGGCGAGCCAGGTGCCGCGATGACTCGAACGGGGATGGATCACGACGTTCGGGCCGTGGCCGACGCCGTCCTGTACGAGGGATATCTTCTCTATCCCTACCGGGCCGGCTCGGCGAAGAATCAATCCCGTTGGCAGTTCGGGGTTCTCGGACCGCCCGGCGCCGCCGAGGTCGGAGTCGGCGAGGAACCGTCGATGTCCGCGCAATGTCTGCTCGGCGAATTCGAGCGGAACGGCGTCGAGGTTTCTGCGACTGTGAGATTTCTGCACCACCAGTCGCGGACGGTTGAACGACTCGGCGCCGGCGGGGCGTGGATCCCGGTCGATCGGTTGGTAGTCGGCGAGCGGGAGTCGATCTCGTGGGACGAAGCCACCGAGTCCGAGATCGTGTTGGGTCCGTGGGGTCTGGACGAACTCGAGGCCGGCGTCGAAGAAACCTTCTGTGCGGCCGGAGTTGTCGAAGGAGCGACTTTGTCGGGCTCTCGGGGCAGGGTGGTCGGACGGATCGTTCGGACACGGCTTCCGGTGAATGGCCTCTTGGCAGTGAGCGCCTCCGCCGGGGACGGACGCACGGTGATTTCCGTGACGATCATGAACGCCACGAGCGTCGACGCACGGGACAAGGGCACGGCCACCGCGCAATCGATGCTGGGGACTCACGTCATTGTGAACTGCACAGGCTCGAGGTTCCTGTCGTTGTTCGAAGAAGCAGATCACTCGGAGCAGTTGCGGCAAAATCGCTGTTATCCGGTGCTTGCGGGGACCGAGGACCCCACTCACCCTGGCACATCTCCCACCGTTCTGGTGTCACCGATCATCCTGTACGACTTTCCCGAGATTGCGCCGCAGAGCGAGGGATCTCTCTTCGACTCGACCGAGATCGACGAAATTCTCACCCTGAGAATCCTTGCCATGACCGACGAGGAAAAGGCGCGGGCGCGAGCTACCGACTCCAGAGCTGCCGACATCATCGACCGATGTGAGCGATTGACGGACGACGATCTAGCCGGCCTGCACGGTGTGCTGCGAAATCCGCACGCCGGTTCTGATCTGATACCCGAGGTGCCTGACGGTGTGGACTGGTGGACCCCGGAAGCCGACACCAGTGTCCAACCACGCACCGACGCAGTTCTGATCAACGGCGTCCGTGTCTCTGGTGGAAGTACAGTTCGGCTCCACCCCTCACGCCGCGCTGATGCTCAGGACCTGTTCTTCGACGGCCGGATCGCCCACGTCGCCACCATTCATGAAGACGTGGACGGCGACATTCATGTTGGGGTGACACTGTTGGACGATCCGGCCGCCGATCTGCACAACTGGTACGGCCGCTACCTGTACTTCGCGCCGGACGAGATAGAGCCGATGCCGCGCGACAGCGCGTGACGTACTCACAGCTATCGAACTTCACAGCTATCGAGAGGAGAACTCGCCATGAGGAGCATGGGATTGCTGTCGACGGCACTTCTCGGCGCCACCGCGATCGCAGCCGCGATCGTCCTGGTGGTGTCGATGCCGGACATCCAGCGCTATCTGCGAATGCGAAAGATGTAAAGCGCTGTGCGCGTGCTGATTGCAGGTGTCGGAAACATATTTCTCGAAGACGACGGATTCGGCCCCGAAGTTGTTCGGGCGCTGCAGCATGAGAATCTCCCATCGGGAGCTCACCTGGTCGACTACGGGATTCGGGGCGTGCATCTGGCGTACGACTTGTTGGAGTCGTGGGACGCCCTGGTCCTGATCGATGCCTTACCGGCGACCGGAGTCCCGGGCAAGCTCGCGATCATCGAAGTGGACCCCGAAAGTGAAGGCCCGCAAGGAGGTTTCGACGCGCACTCGATGCATCCGAGTTCGGTGTTTGCCAGCCTGCAGGCCCTCGGCGGAACACTCCCGCGGACGTTCGTGGTGGGGGCACATGCGAAATCGATCGGCGACGGAATCGGATTGAGTGCGGAGATGCGTGATTCGGTAAGGCAAGCCGCTTCTGCGGTGCTGGCACTCGTCCGGTCCATCGACGTGGACTGTGATGCCACCACACTGGGGCCGGAGGTGTGAGTCATGTGTCTGGGGATTCCGGGACGGGTACGCGAACTACTGGACGGATACGGAGGTCAACTCGCTCTCGTCGACGTGGAGGGGGCACCACGCAAGGTCAACATCGGAATGCTCGACGAAGGCACCGTCACGGCAGGTGACTGGGTGGTGATCCACATGGGCTTTGCAGTCGAGAAGGTCGACGAGCAGGGAGCTCGCCATGCTCGGGCCGGCCTCGAACTGATGGGCCGTGGTGGCCACGACGGTGAGGTAGTCGACTCCGATACTGGTAACGGCGAGGTCGGGACATGAAGATCGCCTGCCGTGTCATCGTTCGTGGCGTAGTCCAGGGGGTGGGCTTCCGGCCGTTCGTCCATGCGACCGCCACCGAACTGGGACTGTCGGGTTCGGTGGGAAATTCTGCTCTCGGTGTCGTGATCGACGTCGAAGGCGACGGAGAGACAATCGATGCATTTGTCGCTCGGGTGCGAAACCGCCCCCCACCGCTGGCACGGGTGGAGTCGGTGGAGCGCGAGGACTCGCGGCCGGTTGGTCGTGAGGGGTTTCGCATAGTCGAGACGGATGCGGGGTCGGTCGGGCGAACCTTGGCGCCGGCGGATGTCGGGATCTGCGACGACTGCCTCCGGGAACTGACTGATCCGAGCGATCGGCGATATCGTCATCCATTCATCACCTGCACCAACTGCGGTCCGCGATTCACGATCATCGAATCGCTGCCCTACGACCGGGCCGCTACGACGATGAAGCGATTCCCGTTGTGCGCGAACTGTGCGGCGGAGTACGTGGATCCCGCCGACCGCCGGTTTCATGCGCAACCGATTGCCTGCCCGCAGTGCGGTCCAACGCTATCGTTCGTGGAAGGGGACGCGCCCGCCGTGACCGGTGAGGGTGCACTGCTACGAGCCCGATCCCTACTGCGAGACGGGAAGATTCTTGCTGTCAAGGGAATCGGAGGATTTCACCTGGCTTGTGATGCCCGCGACGACCGCGCGGTTCACGAGTTGCGTGAACGCAAGCATCGAGCAAGCAAGCCGTTGGCGGTGATGGTGCGCGATGTGCCAGAAGCCAGAGAGTTGGGTGTGGTCGGTGATGCCGAGGCTGATGCCATGTCCTCGCGCGAGCGCCCGATTGTGCTGGTTGCCAAAGCGTCTGGATACGCGCTTTCCCCCTTGATTGCCCCCGGCATTCCGGATATCGGAATCATGCTGGCCTACAACCCGATTCAGCATCTTCTTCTGGGTTTGGCCGGAGAAGAGGCGGGCCCAGCGGTGTTGGTCATGACATCGGCGAACATCGGCGGTGAGCCGATTCTGTACTCCGACAACGATCTCGAACGATTGGGTGACCTGGCCGACGGGGTATTGACCCACAACCGTCCGATCTTGATGCCGTGTGACGACTCGGTGATGCGAATAGTCGGCAGTGGAAGACAGTTGCTTCGTCGCTCGCGCGGATATGCTCCGCTGCCCGTCACCGCGCCGTTCGACGTACCGCCTACCTTGGCGGTCGGGGCCGACCTGAAGAACACCTTCTGTCTTGCCGAGGACGGATATGTGTGGCCGAGTCAGCACATCGGAGACATGGGCGACCTCGCTGTCATCGACAGTTTTGCTGCGTCGGAGAGTCACTTCGAATCGATCACGGGGGTGGTGCCGCACCAGATCGCCTGTGACGAGCATCCTCGGTATCGCTCGTCCTCGTGGGCTCGCAGTCGTAGTGGTGACCGACCGGTGCGCATCGTCGGGCATCACCACGCACATGTGGCTTCCGTGATGGGGGAGAACGGCCGGGACGGGAGCGAACCAGTTCTCGGAATAGCGTTCGACGGCACCGGCTACGGGGCGGACGGCGCAGTGTGGGGAGGGGAACTACTGCTGGCGACGTACAAGGGTTATCGCCGTCTCGCGCATCTGGGATACGTACTGCTGCCCGGTGGCGATGCCGGAGTGGAACGGCCGTACCGAATGGCGCTCGCCCACCTGTGGCATGCCGGGTTGGACTGGGAATCCGACCTCGCGCCCGTGGCAGCCTGTCCGCCCCGAGAGCAGTCGGTCCTACTTCACCAGATGGAAACCGGTTTCGGGTGCGTGGACACCTCGAGCATGGGGCGGTTGTTCGACGCAGTCTCCTCGCTGACCGGGGTCCGTCAGAGGGTCGACTACGAAGCGCAGGCTGCCATCGAGTTGGAGGGGGTGTCGAGGGGAGTCGACAGCGCCGGTTCGCGGTACACCTTCGATTGGACGCAGTCGGACGACGATTCGTGGACAGCAGATCCGCGGTCGGTCATTCGGGCTGTTGTCCGCGATCTCCGGGAGAAGTTGCCCGCTGAAGTGATCGGCGCCCGTTTCCACGAATCCGTAGCGCACCTGGTGCTCGAGTGGGCAATTCGTGGCCGGGAACTGGCGGGAGTGGACGAGGTAGTACTCACCGGAGGTGTCTTTCAGAACCCTCTACTGCTCGTTCGGGCGTGTGCTCTGCTCTCAGACGCTGGATTCACGCCGTTGACAGGACTGGAGTTGCCGCCGAACGACGGCGGTCTCGCCTACGGCCAAGTGCTGGTGGGGAGTTCGTCATGAGGTCAGGAGTTGTGTCATGTGCCTAGCCGTACCGGGACGTATCGAGTCCCTGGAGGAACGCGACGGAACGACGATGTCGGTGGTGAACTTCGGTGGCGTCCGAAAAGAAGTGTGTCTCGAGTACATTCCGGGCGCCCAAGTCGGCGAGTACGTCGTGGTGCACGTCGGATTTGCCATCCAGCGACTCGACGAGGAATCCGCTCGCAGCACGCTGGCGGAATTCGAGCACCTCGGCGTACTGGAAGAGGAATTCGGTGACGGGTTCGAAAGGGCTGCCCGGGCCGCGGGGATCGAACCGAAGGAGACGGAATCATGAAATATCTGGACGAGTTCTCCGATCCGGAACTGGCCGGCAAACTGCTGGATCAGATCCGTGCGCTGGCCACACGGCGATGGGCGATCATGGAAGTGTGTGGTGGTCAGACACATTCGATCATCAGACACGGCATCGATCAATTACTTCCCCAACAGATCGAGATGATCCACGGACCCGGATGCCCGGTCTGTGTCACCCCGCTCGAGATCATCGACAAAGCTCTCGAAATCGCGGCAAGACCCGATGTCATTTTCTGCTCCTTCGGGGACATGTTGCGAGTTCCGGGGAGTTCGTCGGATCTGTTCCGCATCAAGAGCGCCGGCGGTGACGTGCGGGTGGTGTACTCACCGTTGGATGCACTGACTATTGCCAAGGAGAATCCGGGCCGGCAAGTGGTGTTCTTCGGGATCGGATTCGAGACCACCGCGCCGGCCAACGCCATGACCGTCTATCAGGCCAATCGCCTGGGTATCGAGAACTTCTCGCTACTCGTTTCGCACGTTCTGGTCCCGCCGGCGATGGCCGCGATCATGGATTCGCCAGAGTGCCGCGTGCAGGCATTTCTGGCGGCCGGGCATGTGTGCAGTGTGATGGGAACGTCGGAGTACCCGGCGCTGGCCGAGAAGTACAAGGTCCCGATCGTCGTCACCGGATTCGAGCCGCTGGATCTGCTGGAGGGCATCCGAAAGACGGTGCTGCAGTTGGAATCGGGTCGATACGAGGTCGAAAATGCCTACGCCCGTGCCGTCACCGCGCAGGGCAACACCGCAGCGAAAGCGATGCTCGAGGATGTGTTCGCCGTGTCGGACCGGACGTGGCGCGGCATCGGATCGATCCCGGACAGCGGTTGGCAGCTGGCACCGAAGTATGCGTATTTTGATGCCGAAGAGCGTTTTTCGGTGACCGATATCCACACTGACGAGTCGAGCGTCTGCCGTTCCGGAGAAGTGTTGCAAGGTTTGATCAAGCCACACGAGTGCAGTGCCTTCGGGAAGGAATGCACTCCGCGGAATCCGCTCGGTGCCACGATGGTGTCGTCCGAGGGGGCGTGCGCCGCGTACTACCTGTACCGGCGCCTGGAACTTCAGGAGGCGGGTCATGCCGGCTGAGGAGACCGCTGTCGTGGA
Organism: Rhodococcus sp. YL-1; assembly: GCF_001942025.1. NCBI lineage: Bacteria > Bacillati > Actinomycetota > Actinomycetes > Mycobacteriales > Nocardiaceae > Rhodococcus > Rhodococcus sp. YL-1. The sequence continues at coordinate 2,682,160 of NZ_CP017299.1, forward strand.
CTTGTCGGCGTGGGTCTGCCCACTGCCGCTGCGTGATTCGCCGAACATCGTCATGGGGCACGGTGGTGGAGGAGCGATGTCCGCCGAGCTCATCGAGCACCTGTTCCTGCCCTCGTTCGGAAGCGCTGCCGATGCAGAACTCGGTGACTCGGCCGTATTCGACGTCGGCGGGGTGCGGCTCGCGTTCTCGACCGACTCGTATGTCGTCAAACCCATGGTGTTTCCCGGCGGAACTATCGGCGATCTCGCTGTCAACGGAACGGTGAACGACCTGGCGATGACTGGAGCGCAGCCATTGGTGATGTCGACGGCATTCATCCTGGAAGAAGGGACGGCACTGACCGACATCGCGGGAATCGCGAAGGCGCTCGGTGAGGCCGCGCACGTTGCCGGCGTTCGGCTGGTGACAGGTGATACCAAGGTCGTCGATGCCGGTCACGGCGACGGAGTCTTCATCAACACCGCAGGAATCGGGATTGTCGCAGACGGGGTGGACATCAGCCCCACTCGCGCACAAGTGGGTGACGTCGTGATCGTCAGCGGCGACATCGGCGTTCACGGCGTGGCCGTGATGAGTTGTCGCGAAGGTCTCGAATTCGGGACCGAAGTGCGCAGTGATTGTGCGGCCCTGAACGGCGTGGTGGCCGACATGATTGCCACCGGTGTCGACATCCACGTCCTGCGCGACCCTACGCGGGGCGGAGTCGCCGCGACCCTCAACGAGATCGCTCAGGCGTCGAACATCGGGGTTGCGCTGGTGGAGCGAGATCTGCCGATTCCCGCTGACGTGCGCGACGCCTGTGGGCTACTCGGCTTGGATCCGTTGTACGTCGCAAACGAGGGCAAGTTGATCGCTTTCGTTCCACGCGAAGATGCCGCCCTGGTTCTGGAAGCGATGCACGGCAATCCACTGAGTGTGGGAGCCGCCGTGATCGGGGAGTGCGTGGCCGAACATCGCACAATGGTGGTGGCGCGTACGGCATTGGGAGGCAATCGGGTAGTGGATTTGCCGGCAGGTGAACAACTTCCTCGGATCTGCTGATGACTGCCGTCGGTATGAACGGGCCGGCGTTGTTTGCCCGCTACGCGTATCCGCCGAACGAGTTGGGTTACTGCGGACCCGACGATCCTTCAGTGCTGCTTCGTCTGGCCAGCGGCAACTCGGGCAGCGGCGACCGTGATCACGCTCGTCAATTCGACGGTGCGTGGCCGTACCTCGAGGCATTGGCTGTAGGAGCGGGCATCGACGACCCCCTGGATTCGCGAGTGATCGAAGCCTATTGGGTGGGAGGTGATCTCCTCGACTCTCTCGATTCGGGGAAGTTGTTACAGCACTTGAGGGGGGCATTCGGTGAACGCGAGAACACCGGGTTCCTCCCCGTCCTCGGGGGTCGGGACCGCGCGCTCGCGCACCACAGTTTTCACGTATTTCTGGTGTATCCGTGGGTCAAGCTTCTTCGGAAGCGCGGTGCGGTCCCACTGTCCGTCCTCCAGAACTGCCGGATCAGATGGGGAGTGGTCGAGGACGTCGGCGAGGAGCATGCATTGGTGGTTTCGTCCCCGCTCGAGTTCGACGGTGAGCAACTCGCACGCGGCCGACCGGCAACGCAGAGAGTGCGGTGGAGGGTCGAGGGCAACGCGCTTGCGGCGATGCCCGTCCCCGGCGCTGTGGTGACGATGCACTGGGATTGGGTGTGCGACAGGATAACGGCAGAGCAATCACGTGCATTGGATGCCGCGGAAGACTCGGGATTGCGGATCGCGAACCGAATGCTGTCGACCGATATGTGATCGTCAGTTCCCCTCCAGGACGGAGGCTACGGTGAATTGGGGTAGCGCGGTACCGGACAGCGCACTGTGGTTGGCAGAGGCATATGCGATCACGGTAGCGGTTCTCGTCGTCACCGCGCTGCTGCTTGCTCGGTATACCGTCTGGGGCAACCAGTTTCGGCGAATGGCTTGGCCCTACTTCGATCCCCGGCGCACCGTCATTCCGCTGTCGATTCTCGCGTTACTGCTGCTGCTCACGATATTCGGTGTCCGCGTGACGGTGTTGTTCTCGTACTGGTACAAGGATTTCTACGACGCCATTCAGAACCTCGACGAAACCGCTTTCTGGCACTACCTGCGAGTGTTCGCGATATTGGCCGCAGTCCACGTCGCTAGCTCACTCGTCGTCTACCTGGTAGGCCAAACACTCGATATCAATTGGCGCAGTTGGCTCAATGACACATTGACCGACGATTGGCTCGACGGCCGCGCGTACTATCGCGGAAACTTCCTGGAGAACCCGGTCGACAATCCGGACCAACGTATTCAGGCAGACATCACCGCATTCGCGACGTCGTCCCGCACGTTGTCCATGGGCGCCGTCGCCGCAATGGTCTCGATCGTCAGCTTCACCAAGATCCTGTGGGATCTGTCCGGTCCCTTGACTGTTTTCGGTGCCGAGATTCCGCGAGCGATGATCTTTTTCGTCTACATCTACGTGTTGGTGACCACGGCACTCGCATTCTGGATCGGCCGGCCTTTGATCATGCTGAACTTCTTGAACGAGAAACTCGGCGCCAGCTTCCGGTACGCGTTGGTTCGACTACGGGAGTACGGCGAAAGCATCGCCTTCTATCGCGGAGAGAACGTCGAACGACGCACGCTCGGACTACGTTTTGCTGCAGTGATCCGCAATATGTGGGCGATCGTCTTCCGGACGCTCAAGTTCAGTGGCTTCAATCTGGCAGTGGATCAGACAGCGGTGGTGTTTCCGTTTCTGGTCCAGGGATCTCGATTGTTCAGCGGGCAGATCACTTTCGGCGACGTGATGCAAACTGCTCAAGCATTCGGCCAGGTGCACAATTCGTTGTCGTTCTTTCGAGAGTCTTATGCCGATTTTGCAAGTTTCCGGGCCACACTGATCCGTTTGACCGGGCTCGCCGATGCCAATCGACGTGCCCGCGCACTTCCCGTGCTCGACGCGTTCTCCGCTGGCAGTCATTTGGTTGTTCGGGGACTCGACGTGCGCACGCCGGTTGGTGAGGCGTTGATCTCCGAACTCGACATGTCACTGGGGCCCGGCGATGCACTGCTGGTGAAGGGTCCGTCGGGTAGCGGCAAAACCACGCTGCTCCGCAGCATCGCGCAGTTGTGGCCGTACACAAACGGTTCCGTGACCACCCCGGTCGGAGACGTCCTGTTCCTCTCACAACGGCCATACCTACCATTGGGTTCTCTGCGCGCGGGTTTGGCATATCCGGACCAGTTGCCCTCAGGTCAGCCGAACACCGGGCGCTCGAACTTCGACGACCGCAGGCTCCACGATGCGCTCGCCGAGGTGCATCTCGCACATTTGATCGGTCGGCTCGACGAGCCGGCTGATTGGAGTCGAATTCTGTCGCCGGGCGAACAACAACGGTTGGCGTTCGCCCGAGTCCTCCTGATCCGACCGCGAACCGCATTTCTCGACGAGGCGACATCCGGAATCGACGAAGGCCTCGAGTACACGCTCTACGACATCCTTCGCCGTGAACTGCCCGACAGCATCATTGTCAGCGTCGGGCATCGCAGCACCCTCGACGTTTTTCACAATCGACAACTCGAACTGCGCGGTGCGGGACACTGGACTCTCGCTGATCACGAAGGCTGAGAAAACTTTCGACAGTCGGATTCTTGCGACAGGATTCGGCCGGGTTACCCGCCGCGCCGCGATCGATCGGAGACACGGACCGTCACGAGGTCGAAGGGTTGCGGAAGTCGTTTGTGCGCTGGAGCACCCAGGCCGCAATCCTGGTGCGCGAGCCGTACCCCAGTTTGTTCAGTATGTGATCGACGTGGCCGTCGACAGTGCGCTGAGAAATGACCAGCTTGTCCGCGATTGCTCGGTTGGTCAGGCCCTGTGCGACGAGTTCGGCCACCTGCTGCTCCCGCGGAGTCAGCACTTCGTCGGCCGCCGATTTCGGTGATCCACCGGGCGGTTGCTCTCTCAGCGCGCGGGCCGCTGCGTCGTCGAGAGTCAGAGCTCGTCCATGAGCGAATGCTGTTTGAAACACCCTGTCTCCGATCCGGTTACGAGCCTCGGTCACGCTGTTTTCGTGGTACGGGACCATGCTCCTGAAGGTGTCCATCGGGCTGCCCGTGGCGGTGAACAGCGTGTCGGCAGCTCCCATCAGTGTGGCTGCCAGCTTTGTGTCCCGGTCGACAAGCGTCCACGCGATTTCCTCGAGGCACCATGCACATCCGAACTGGTTACCCAGCCCTCGCAGCAATCGGAGAGAATCTTCGAGTAGCTCGATACCGCGAGCGTGGTTGCCATGACGCCACAGGGCGGATCCGTAGTCCGACATCGTCATCGACCGCCACAAGATTTCGCCGCGCGATTCGGTGAGGGCCAACTCCTCCTCGTAAATACTTGCAGCCCGGTCGGTTTCGCCGAGTGCGTCGACGACGAAGGCGAACCAGTAGAGCGCGGGTACCAGACGGGCGATGTCGTCGTTTGCCCGGAATGCTGCGACAGCCTGCTCCAGGTACTCGGCGCCGCGCACGAGATCGCCGTCGGCGACCGCGACGAATCCGAGCGTGTACCGCGCCAGTATGCGTCCGTCGTCGTTCCGCTGCATCTCGGCCTGTCGCCGAGCCTCTTCGGCAATGCTTGTCGCCGAAGCGATATCTCGTTGGAGGGCTGCCAGCAGTGCGCCTGTCGCGGCGGCCTCGACTACCGCCTCATCGAGAGTGCCCTCGGTCAGTTCGGGCACCTCGGCCAGGGCGCGACCCAACCAGTAGCGACCTTCGTTGAATCGACCACGTGCAAGCCAGTAATCATGCAAGGCACTTGCGGTACGCAATGTGGCTTCGACCGAGTCGGGTTCGGTCAGACCGAATTCCAACGCGGTGCGCACGTTGGGTAAGTCGCGGTCGATCCGCGTCATCCAATCGATTTGGTGCGGCCCCGTCCAGTCGACTCCGGCGCGGAAGACGAGTTGCCTGAACCACTCACTGTGCCTGCGCTGCAGCGAGACCCACTCGTCGACTGACACCAGTTCACGCCCGTAGTCGCGAAGAGTCTCGAGTAGGCGGTAGCGGACGTAAGAGCCGTTTTGTTCACGGATGAGGATCGACTTGTCGACAAGGGACATCACGAGATCGCCCAAGTCGTCGTTCTGTGCTTCGTCGGCGAGAATTCCTTCGACGGACCCGAGATCGAAGCTACCCGCAAATACGCTCGAGTTCGCCCACAACGACTTCTCCGGCGGCGTACACAGAGCGAAGCTCCAGTCGATACTCTGTGCAAGCGTTTGTTGACGCGCTGGAGCGTTCCGGCTGCCCCGCGTCAGCAGTTGGAAGCGGTCGTCGAGTTTTTGCAGGATCTGATCGACCGACATCGCCCTCAGTCGGGCAGCCGCCAACTCGATCGGCAGTGGTAGTCCTTCCAACCGGCGGACGATCTTCTCCACAGCCGCGCTGTTCTCGCTGGTGATGCGGAAGTCCGTCACGGAGGAACGTGCCCGCTGCTCGAACAGCATCATCGCATCACCATCACGGGTGTCGGTTGGCGACGGCGCCTCGGTGGGAAATCGCAGAGGCGGCACCCGTAATACCATCTCGCCGGGAATGTCGAGCGGTTCTCGGCTGGTCGCCAGAAGTGCCAATCGGGCACAGCACCGGAGAAGTTCGGCGGCGGTGTCGGCAACCCAGCCGATGAGGTGTTCGCAATTGTCCAGAACAAGCAGGACACGTTCGTCGACGAGACGGCCGATCAGTACCGATCGCGGTGACCGCGTAGATCGGTCTTGTACTCCGAGTGCGGCAAGAATCGTCTGATCGAGAAGTGCCGGCTCCCGCAGTTCGCTGAAGTCGACGAACCAGACGCCCCCGGGGAACGCACGGGAGGAATCATCGGCGGCACGGAGCGCCAAGCGGGTTTTGCCGACCCCACCCAGGCCCGTAAGGGTCACAAGCCGGTAGTCCGACAGCAGGCGTCGGACTTCTTTGGCCTCGGACCGACGACCGACGAAACTGCTCAGTTCGATCGGTAGGTTTCCTCGTTTTGCCGCCATGAGAATCGCGCCGAATTTGTACGTCCTGAGTGGATTGACCCCACACAGTGTACGCGGAATCGCGTGTGCGAAATCTGTCAAGGCACCACCGGTGTTCGCCCGTGATTGCCGTTGGGCCGAAGCTTTTCGGTGCATGACGCGGAATAGCGAGCACTTTCCACCGACGTAGTTCGCGCCTCATTCGAAAGGGATGAGAGGCGCATTTCATCTTTCTGGCGCACTTACGATTCGGGCATGAAACGTGTGTGGGAAGGTGTGCGGCGCTACGGCAAAACGCTGCACTCGGTCGGGTTGTCGTTCGGTCTGGTGTTTTTCGTCCTCTCGATGAGCCCGTCCCTCTTACCGCGCGCGTGGTACCTGCAGGGCGTGGCAACCGGTATTTCCGTCGCCACCGGGTACGGCATCGGTGTGAGCGTGGCGTGGATGATCCGCAAATGCGGAGTCGAACCGAGATGGTCGGACCGGACCAAGCGGATCGGTTGGGCCGTACTCGCCGTACTGGCAGTGATATTGGTGCCTCTGTTTCTGATCTTGGGTTCGTGGTGGCAGCAGATCGTCCGTGATCTGGTCGAGGCGCCTCGCGTGAACCGGGCGAACTATCTTCTGGTGCTGCTGATTTCGCTGGTGGTGTGGTTGACCTTGTTGGAGGTGGGTCGTGGTCTGCGGTATCTCACCAGAGGGCTCGCTGCAGTTGCTCTGCGGTTTGTTCCCAAGGAAGCAGCGAAAGTCGCGAGCTTGGTCGTCGTCTTCGCGTTGGCGATCTTCGTCGTCAACGGTGCCCTCTACAACGGGCTCATCGCTTTTGCGAACTGGAGTTTCTCCGGCGCGGACAACGACACGCCCGATGGTATCGACCAGCCTCTGATCGCCGAACGCAGTGGTTCACCCATGTCTGCCGAGGCATGGGATTCGCTGGGCAAGGAGGGTCGCACTTTCATGGGTAGCGGGCCGTCTGCGGTGCAGATTTCCGCGCTGACCGGCCGGGACGCGAAGCAACCCATCCGCGTGTACGCCGGCCGTGAGTCGTCGGATTCCGTCGACGGTGTCGCGCAGCGGGTCGTCAACGAACTCGAGCGCACCGGCGGCTTCGACCGTGCCGTCCTGGCAGTAGTGACCACCACCGGCCGCGGCTGGGTGAACGACGACGTGGCGTCCGCTTTCGAATACGTCCAGGGCGGCGACACCGCCATCGCGGCGATGCAGTACTCGTTCCTTCCCAGCCCTTTGGCATTCATCGCCGATCGCGAAACCCCGATGGCCGCAGGCCGGGCGCTGTTCAACTCTGTCTATGCGAAGTGGATCGATCTGCCGCTCGACAAGCGCCCCAAGCTTGTCGTTTTCGGCGAGAGCCTCGGATCGTACGGGGGGCAGGCCGCGTTCGCGGGAGCACAGGACATGGCGACGCGGGTGGATGGGGCGTTGTGGTCGGGGACTCCGAACTTCACCGCTCAATGGCAGGAGATCACCAGCAGTCGTGACTCCGGCTCACGGGAAGCCGTGCCGGTGATCGACGACGGGCAGTCGATTCGTTTCGCTGCCTATCCGGAGGATCTCGAACTGGATGCGCCGTGGAACGACTCACGCGTCATGTACTGGCAGCACGCCAGCGACCCAATTGTCTGGTGGTCTTTCGACCTGCTTCTGAACAAGCCGGACTGGCTTGCCGAGCCTCTCGGCCGTGATGTCGATCCGGGAATGACGTGGATACCGTTCGTGACATTCTGGCAGGTGACACTCGACATGGTCTTCTCGGCGGACGTTCCGCCAGGTCACGGGCACAACTACGGTGCCGAGGCGGCGGACATGTGGGCGCGGATCCTGCACCCCGACAACTGGTCTCAGTCGGACACCGACGCGATTCGCGGCGCTCTGACGAACGACTTTCAACCCACCAAGTAGTAGTGCGGAGTGCGGACCTCGTGACGGTCTCTCGTCGTTGGACCGGGAGTACTCGCTCTAGATCGTTCTATCACTGTTTGTCAGCTATCTAACAAGGAGCGCGATGCATTCATCAAGAACACTCGTAGCTGCGGTGGCGCTGAGCGCGATCACTGTATTTGCCGGGGCTGGGTCCGCGGTTGCCGCGCCGGCGGTCGGATCTGTCGATTTCGGTTCGTCGAGCGGATCCGGATCAGGAACCGGTTCGGCTAGCGGATCCGAATCTGGTTCTGTCGATTTCGGATCCGGCGGACCGGACGTCGAGCATCCGGTGTCGACCTGCTTCTGGTCCGTGCCGATCAATCCCGAGCGCGCGGACCCACAGCTCAACTACGCCTTTCCTGACACTGCGGCGATTTACTGGGCTGCGCAGTTCACAATCCCCGAGAACGCCGAGTTGGTTATCCGAGGGCAGTATGCGCATGCGCGCTATCAGTCGTTGAACTCGTACAACGCGGCAACCGCGATGCCGACCGCCGTCCTCAATGACATTTCGACAGCTCCCGACGCAGGTTCGCGCAACACCTATCTTCCCGGTGCCGATCGATCGAACGAAAGTGCCAGGTCGTACACGGCTTCCGTCCTCAACGAGGCCTCGCCTGTTGAGCCGAAACCCAACACCTTGTATGCCGGTGTGCCAGGTCAGGACCGGATAAGCCTGCTTTATCGCATCTACCTGCCGGACAACGGGCGTGATCTCACCGGCGGCGTTGGACTGCCTGAGCCAGAGCTGCACCTTCCCGGTGGTCAAGTGCTGCGGGGGCAGGATCTGTGTTCAGCGGTCGGTGCGGACAACGGAATCTTGAAGCCGGCTTCGCTGCCGTTAGACACGTACAAGGCATTGCGTGACCAACCGGGCAAGCCTGCGACATTCCCTTCCGAGCAGGCACCAGTCTGGCGGGCGTACTACAGCGCCGAGTTCACGCTCGGCTGTACCTATCTCGGCAAATGCGATGGCACACCCCAGCGGGTGGGCGGGCAGTACTCCAACATCGACAACAGCTACGTCACAGCCGAAGTCAACCGTGGGTTCGGCGAAGTTCTAGTACTTCGGGGAGAGTTGCCGAGGACTCCGAAGACTACAGGCGGCGCAAAGAATCTCGACAGCGCGGTCGACATGCGGTTCTGGTCGATGTGCAGCAATGAATCGCTGGCAACGACGAAGGTAGCGACGTGTCTGTTCGACGAGCAGATGGCCACTGATGCGGATGGTCGCTACACGATTGTCGCGTCGCTCCCTGAAGACCGACCCGCAAACGCTACGAAGGAATGTGGGGTGTCATGGCTTTCGCTCTCGCCGGCCGGTGACGGCGCAGGGCATCCCGACGATTCCCTCTTGATCATGCGGAACATGCTGCCGGCCAAGGACTTCAGCCACGCTGCACACGATACCAAGACGCCCGGCGACGAGAAGGCCGTGATGGGAGAGTATTTGCCGGACGGGCAATATACGTCCAAGCTCGCGTTCGAGGGCAGTGGCTGCGCGAAGTAACCCGTCTTTACGCGTGAGGTCACTACTCGAGATTGTGTCTGGTGATCCTCCTCGATGATGTCGGCTGCGCTCTGCTGCGAGCGCAGCCGACACACCGTTAGCCAAGTCTTTTCGCGATCTTCGGTGGGGAATCGAGGCCTGCGGTTCAGGCACTCATCCCTTTCGAATGAGGCATCAACTACGCAGGCGCTCGCAGTGTCAGCATTGTCGCGCAGCGGTATCAGCTGTGCTCTGTTGTCCGCCGTGGCGGACAGGGGCGCCTTTTCTCGCCTACCGCCTATCCTGCTTGCTGCAATCAGAAATGAGTTTTGACATGGGTTCCGTTGTCGGAGAACTTCTCCCATTGGCCGTCGGTGTCGCCGTGTCGCCGGTGGCCGTCATCGCCACTATCTTGATGTTGCTCTCCAAGCGAGCGGGTAGCACCAGCGCCGGGTTCGCGGTGGGCTGGTTACTCGGAATCTTCATCGCTACAGTTCTTTTCGTCATCTTGTCCAGTGCCGTCAGCACGTCAGACGACGGACCGTCCGCCACGGTTTCGTGGATCAAACTAGCTCTCGGTGTCCTCCTGTTGGCCGTCGGGGTCAAGCAGTGGCGGGGGCGCAGCGGCGAGCACGAAACACCGAAGTGGATGCAAGCCGTCGACGAGATGACCGCGGTCAAGGGATTGGGCCTTGGATTCGCGCTCGCCGCGATCAACCCGAAGAACCTGCTCATGTGCATCGCGGCCGGAGTGTCGATCGGCTCGGCGTCGTTGGCGACCAGCGGAGCGATCACCTCGATTCTCGTATTCACGGTCATCGCCAGTTCAACTGTCGCGATCCCGGTCATCGGATACCTGGTGGCTGCTGATCGCCTGCGAAAGCCATTGGCCTATCTCAAAGTCTGGCTCGAGGACAACAACACCACGGTGATGAGTGTGTTGATCTTGGTCGTCGGAGTTGTTCTGATCGGCAAGGGAATTGGCGGAATCTTCTGATACCCGCTCTTTCGCGTGGTGTGAACGCGCGATTCCCGGATGATCGTTCGATCAGGCGCGCTTGACCGCGTAGTCGCCGTCGGCGTGACCGATCAGTTGCCATCCGCCCTCGATCGGGGACAGTCGGACGTCGGAGAGATTCGTGGTCTCGAGCTGTGGCCGGTCGGTGCCGGGGTACCAGGCCTCGACCCGTCCGGTGCCGCTCCCGTCAAACCCGTCACGCGATACCTCCGTCAGCGAGCCGGGCGCTGCCCGCGGATACGCTCGCGAGAGTGGCGCGGCGAATCCCTCTACGAGCCCGAGTGATTCACCGGACGGGCAGTCGATGCGATTCAGATTTCCCTGCGGCTGGTGGGTATTGCCGTCGCGAACCGGGTGGGGGTCACCGCACGCTTGTGTCCACGACCACCACGCGCCGCCCATCCGGTACCTGTCGGTGGCATCGACGAAGCGGTCGACGTCTGCTCTCTGCTCGTCGGCGTCGCCGAACCAACCCCATTCACCTGTCCACAACGGTGCGTCGTACCAGGCGGCAGCGAGGTCGGCGATCTTGAATCCGTCTTCGATTCCGGGAAATTCGCTACTGACCGTTATCGATTCGCTGTAGAGATGGGGCGAGAAGACCACCAGGGGATCGGTCAGGTAATGGCGTGAAGGCAGCGCGTCGAGGCCGAAAGCCGACCAGATCGCGCTGGGCTCGAAGAACACGAGGTGTGGAAATCCTCCTGCTTCGGCCTGTCTGATGGCGTCGGTGGCCCGCTTGTAGAACTGCCCGATCTGATCAGCTGCCGTGAATGGATCGCGCAGGCCGGGGTTCGGTTCGTTCAACAGGTCGTATCCGGCTACAGCTGGTTCGTCTTTGAACTCGGCAGCCAACCGCGCCCACGTCGCGACGAGGCGACTCTGGATTCCTTGCTCGTCGTCGTAGAACGCCTGGAAGGCATGGGCGATCGCGGGTGCGGCTTCCCTGAGTCCACCGATGTTGCAGGTTGTCCATCCGCCGGTCAGGGTTGCCCACTCGGGTGCGCCGTCCCAGCCGACTCCCGGCCGCATGAATGACGGGCACGACTGGTCGCTCGGGGTGCCGACGTACGGGCCCCATGCATCCTGATGCATGTCGAGAACGGTGTAGATGCCGTGGTCTTTTGCATCCTCGACCGCTACTCGAACGCGGTCGACGTACGCAGTGTCGAATGCACCGCGGATCGGTTCCAGGAGGGACCACGCGACGTTGAGTCGGACGACGTTGAAGCCCAGCGCTGCCATCTGCGCGAAGTCCGTTCTTCCCAGCGGCGTAACGGTGGGTAGACCGGTGCCGTTGGTTGCGTAGTCATTGAGACCGTTGGCGTTCACGCCGCGGAGCAACACCGTTCGTCCGTCGACGTCCTTGATCGTTCGATCTGCGACGGTCAGTTGGGGGAGAGTCCAGCCCGGATCCGGTGGTGCAGCGTTCGCCGCCGGAGTTGCAATCTGGAGGACCAGGATTGCGAGGGTGGCAAGCAACAGCGCACGCATCCATCGACCTTTCTAGACAAACGTCCAATTCCGAGTCGAGGCTAGCGTGAGAAGACCTCTTTCCGGCGCGGTTTGCTCATACCTGTCACGGCCCCGCGTTGCCGAGAACACGTCGGACACGTGCTCCTGCTGGAGGTGTCATCATTGTCGACAAGTCTCGACCCGAGGGAGCCCTGGTGAAGCTTGCATTGACTGATCTGATCGAACAAATGCCTCGTGACGATTTGGCGAGTACGCGAGCGTTCTATGCGTCGCGGCCTGCCGGTGTCGGTCCGAGTTCCCTGCAGGAACTGCTTGTGGTGCGAGCATCCAGGGTGGTTGATCCCACGGCGAGCCGGGCTGTTGAACACGCACTCGACATCGAGGGCCGATCCGTTTCGGTGCGCGTAGTCACTCCGAAAGACGGCGATGTCAACGGGGTCTATCTGTATCTTCCGGGTGGGGGTTTCTACATGAGTTCAGCGGCCAGCGCTGACGCCCGAAGCATGAGACTTGCCGACGAGGTCGGGGTGGTAGTGGTTACCGTCGATTACCGGCTTGCACCGGAATTCCCTTGGCCGGCAGCGCCGGACGATTGTGAGGAAGTCGCCTTGTGGCTGCTTGAGGTCGCTGCCGAACGGTTCGGGACGACCAGGCTCGCCATCGGTGGCATGTCGGCGGGAGCAACCTTGGTGACGACGACGTTGCTGCGCCTTCGTGATCGAGGTCTGGCCAAGGCATTTTCGGGTGCGGTGCTGGAAGCGGGTACGTACGACGTCAGTGCCCAGACTCCCGCGGGCCGCACCATCAGCGACGAATACTTCATCGAAGCCTACGTCGGCCATGTCGATGATCGCACTCTCCCGGATATTTCTCCGACATTCGGCGACCTCAGCGGCCTGCCGCCGACCCTCGTTGTCGTTGGATCAGAAGACGTGGTCCTGGCAGAGAACCTTGCCATGGTGGCGCGACTGTCGGCGGCCGGAAACGACGTCGACTTGCGTCTCTATCCTGATGTCCCGCATGGATTTACAAACCATCCAACGCCTGTTGCCCGCCGCGCTGCGTCGGATATGGGTGCCTGGCTTGGGCAATGTCTCGACGGCGAGTCGGAGTGACAAGCACGGGCGCGGCCGCGGTCTGTCGTTCGAACGGGCCCGGCGTGGTCGATGGCGACGCAGTGACGGGCAAGAGTTTCTTCCTGCCGGATGGCGGCTGGCCGGGCACCTGAACACATGTCCGGTTTCTGGAGCAAAGTCGGGACGAGGAGCGTGCCACCCTTGTAATCTCGCACGGGAGTTTGCGGGGCGCGGGGTATCCCGCACAGCGAATGAGAGGATGAAGGTGACAACTGTCTACACGCGCCGCCGAGGGGCGCGCCCTTTCGGAATCGCCCTCGCTGCGCTGGTCGCCATGGGTGCGGCCCTGACAGGCCCCACACTCGCCTCCGCCTCGAGCGGCGACCTGCAATTGGGTTCGAGTCAGTTCGGATCGTCCGGGGAGCAACCGCCGCTGCCGGAGATCCCACCGCCGTCCGCGGCCGAGATCAGGCTCGACGAGGCGCGGAACTTCCGCGACATCGGCGGGTATCGGACTACCGACGGCAGGACCGTCCGGACAGGCCTGGTGTTCCGTTCCAACAAGCTCAGCTCGCTCAATGAGACTGATCTGGCAAAACTCACCGCCGCGAACCTGACCCTCGACGTCGACCTGCGCAACGCCTCCGAACGTGCGGAGGATCCCGATCGGATCCCCGCCGGGGTCACCTACCAGGTCGCCGACGTCGTCAGTATCGAACACGGCATCGCGTTCCACGAGTTCGTTCCCCTGACCCTCGGTCGCGCGTTGATCGACGGCGCAGTCAAGGGAACCTCGAACATCGGCCAGAGCATCGGCTACCCGTTCATGGTCAACTACCGTGGTTCCGATGTCGCCTTCCGTGACCTGCTGACTGCGATCGCGAACAACTCCGACGGCGCAACCGTCTACCACTGCAGTGCAGGGAAGGACCGCACCGGCTGGGGTACCGCGATCCTGCTGACCATTCTGGGTGTCCCGCGTGAGTTCATCAGTGCCGATTTCATGGCGTCGAACACGTACCTGGGCCGGGACGACGCGGTGGACCTGTCGTGGCTCGATGCGGCGTATGCACAGGTGGACCGGCTCTACGGCGGTATGGATACTTACGTACGGGAGGGCCTCGGCGTCGACCAGGGCACTGTCGACTCTCTGCGCGCCAAGCTTCTCCTCTAAGCGGAGCTCCACGCCCGGCTTCTTGCCTACTCGGACCTTCTTCTGTCCCAGTGCGACCTGTGGTTGCGGGAGCGCGCGATTGTGTGGCGCCGCTCCTGGGGTGGGCCCGAGGTTTCTTGGCCGTGTGCGATCACCAAGTGGCGCAAGAACTTGGCGCGCAAGAATCACGACTGGTCATGGACTCGACGCTGGCCAATTGGTCAGCATCGAATCGAGAGCCTCGAGGATTCTTGCCCAGCTTTCGGCGCTGTCCGGTGCACTGTGGCTGAACGATCCACCCAGCTCGAGGCTGGCGTACCCATGAAAAACGCTGCCGAGCAACCGAACTGCGTGGGTCTGATCGAGATCGGTGAGGTTGTACCCGCGCAGAATCGATCGCATCATCTGCGAGTGTCTGAAACCCGCGCTCGCGGCCGCGGCCTCCGGGGTGAGGCGCATCTGTGACGCGGCGTACCGACCAGGGTGTGACCTCGCGTAGTTGCGGTACACGTTCGCGAAGGCGGTCAAGGCGTCGCGGCCGGACCGACCGGCCACGGCGTCAGCAGCCTGGTCGGCCATCTCTTCCAAGGCAAGCAGCGCGATTCTGGTTTTGAGGTCGTTCGAACTTTTCACGTGCGAGTACAGGCTTGCGACCTTGACGTCGAACGCTCTGGCGACCGCCGATACGGTCACCTGCTCGAAGCCCACCTCGTCGGCCAATTCGGCGCCCGCCACGGCGAGGCGTTCGGGTGTCAGTCCTGCGCGAGGCATGTCCGTTGGTCCTGTTCGTCGAGAAGTGAAACCGCTTGCCTAAATAGTATAGGCAAATTACCGTGTGCTGTAGTTAAAACCTTCGCAACTTATCTACAGGTGAATGAGATGAACAGCCAGAGCAGCTGGATTACTACCGCAATTTCCGAGGACGTCGTGCGCGGAGCCCTCGAGCTCGAGCGGACCGAACGCGGTGTGCTGACACACCGTCTGCCTGCCAGAGCTCGCACGCAATTCGCTGACGGGCAGATGGCAATGGCGCAATCACAACCGTCCGGAGTGCGGCTGGTGTTCCGAACCAGCGCTACGGCCATCGAACTCGACACTCTGCCCACGAAAATGATCTACATCGGTGCTCCGCCGAGGCCGCAAGGGGTGTACGACCTGATCGTCGACGGCGAACCAACCGGGCACGCAATCGCTGAGGGTGGCAACACGGTGACGATCGACATGGCGACCGGTACCGCTCAGAGACAATCCGGACCCGTCAGCACCATCCGCTTCGCGGACTTGCCCGCGCGATCCAAGACCGTCGAGATCTGGTTGCCGCACAACGAAACCACCGAACTTGTCGCATTGCGAACCGACGCCCCGCTCGAACTCGCAGTCGGCACGAAGCGTGATGTGTGGCTCCATCACGGAAGCTCGATCAGTCAAGGCTCCGGCGCTGAAAGTCCCTCCCGCACTTGGCCTGCTCTCGCAGCCTCCCTCGGCGGCGTGGATCTGATCAACCTCGGGTTCAGCGGCAGCGCTCTGCTGGACCAGTACGTCGCCCGCGCTATGCGAGACACTCCTGCCGACCTCATCAGCATCAAGATGGGCATCAATCTGGTCAACTCCGACGTGATGCGCCTGCGGGCCTTCACGTCGGCAATGCACGGCTTCCTCGACACGGTCCGCGACGGCCATCCAGTGGCTCCACTGCTGGTCGTCTCGCCTGTCTATTGCCCGATTCACGAAGACACGCCTGGACCTGGTGCATTCGATTTCGACGCGCTTGCCAGAGGCGAAATGCGATTCGTTGCTACCGGCGATCCCGCCGAGCGCGCAGCCGGAAAGCTGACGCTGCGCTCTATTCGGGAAGAGTTGGCGCGCATCGTAACCCAGCGATCGGCGGATGATCCCAATCTGCATTACGTCGACGGGTGCGATCTCTATGGTGCGGCCGAGAACGAAGAGTTGCCGCTTCCCGATCAGCTCCATCCGGACGCTGCGACGCACCGTCTCATCGGCGAACGCTTTGCCCAACGGGTATTCGCAGACGACGGCGCATTCGCACGCTCGGTGTGATCGCGCAATCTGGTTCGATCGGATTTCACACGATTTGACCCTGACGTAGCGTGAGGGCTCACGATGACTTCATGACCGATACTTACCCAGCATTCGACATCAGCCCCGTCCCTGTCCCCGCAATAGACGCCGTGCCTCCGGAACAGTTCCGAGGTCTCTACGGAATGCCCATGTTCGTGTCGGTTCCGACATCGGATCTGGCCGAATCGGCCGACTTCTGGATCCGTGGGCTCGGTTTCTTCGACCTCTTTTCGGTACCGTATCGACTGACGCACCTGCGACGCTGGGCATTTCAAGACGTTCTGCTCGTGCCCGGCGAATGTGCAGATTCACCACCGTCCGTCAGTGTGAGCTTTGCGTGTGTGCTGAGTCAGATGGACCAGATAGCACAGGCGTGTGAGGAATTGCGGCCCGGATGCACCAGCGGTCCACATCTGAAGCCGTGGAATTCACTGGAGTTGGAGATTGTGACACCGGAGAACGCGCGCGTGATCATGACGGCCGCTCGTCCGTACGACCCGAACAGTGCCGAGGCCGAGCATCTGCGAGGGATGGGAATTGACGGACCCGACGACTGAACCGAGGTCTGACGCTGTGGCCTCCCGAACCGCGTCTGTCAGACTGGATCACGTGACGGACCAACTCTTCGGAGACGAGGCAGACAGTGCTCTCACTGTCGGTGCTGCCGCATCACGACTAGGCATAACCGTACGTACCCTTCATCATTGGGACGCAATCGGTTTGGTGCGCCCGTCCGGGCGCAGTGACGGGGGCTACCGGCTGTACACCGACGCGGACCTCGGCCGCATCGGCCGGGTGCTTGTCTACCGTGACGTGGGTTTGTCGCTCGACGAGATCGGGATATTGCTCGATGCGCCCGCAGCCCACGTGGACGAGACGCTGCGTGGGCAGCGCGCCGAGTTGCGGCAACGGATAGCCGACTTGGAGGAACTGGGCGAGTCCTTGGATCGCATCATCGATGCCAGGAAGTCGGGTGTGCTGTTGCCGGCACACGAGCAGGTCTCGATCTTCGGCCGACACTGGCAGCCGTCATGGGGACCTGAGGCGCACGAGCGTTGGGGTGACAGTGCGCAGTGGGCGCAGCACGCGGAACGGTCGGCGGGTAGGACCGCTGAGGATTGGCAGAAGATTGCCGACTGCGTCGAGATGCTCAACGAAGACCTGGCGCTGGCGTGCCGGTCCGGAGTCGAACCGGGAAGCGCCGAGGCGAATTCGCTGGCAGAACGGCACCGAGCGTCGATCGGGGTTTACTTCGACTGCACACATTCGATGCAGGTGTGTCTGGGACGGATGTACGTGGCCGATCCGAGATTCACCGCGTTCTACGAGCAGGTCGAGACCGGTCTGACACTGTGGCTCCGCGCTGTCATCGATGCGAATGCTCGGGCCAACGGGGTTGTCCCCGAATCGGCGACGTGGGTGTGAGTGAACTGGTGGTCGCTCGTCAGTCCAAAGACGCACACGCAGTGCACCACGGTCGGCCGTCGACTCCGGGCGCACGATGGGACACTGCGATGCGCGCGGCCAAAATGCAGCTTTCGTTGTCGTGATAGACGTCGAGATCCGAAGGAACCGTCGAGTGGAACGCCGGGACCTTCATGTCTACCTCCGTTGTGGCTCGCCAGGGAGTTGGCTCGTTGCGGCAATCCTCCCACCACAGAGATCATCTCGCCTGTCGGCAGAAGCAGGGCCGTTGCTCGGCCAAATTGCCAGGGGTCGACACGTGCGGTCCCGTCCGCGCGATTATGCAGCCCCGCAGCGACTTACAGGTGTGGTTACTTGGTCGCCCTGCCTTCCGAACAGATGCGCACTGCGCGCGCGGTGTGATCTTCGACGGCGCTCACCGCAGAGAATCCCGCAGGGATAGGCTGGACGGATGCGTGGAGAGTACAAGGTTCCTGGTGGAAAACTGGTCGCGGTCGACGTCGAGGTGGCGGACGGTCGGCTGTCCGAAGTCGCAGTCTCGGGGGACTTCTTCCTCGAGCCCGACAGCGCGCTCGACGACATCAACGCGGCGTTGCGCGGAATGCCCGCCGACTCGGATGCAGAACAGTTGGCGCATGCCATCTCCACTGCGCTCGACGAGTCCGTCTCGATGATCGGCTTCACGCCGCAGTCGGTCGGCATCGCGATCCGGCGCGCACTCGGCCACGCCACGAGCTGGGCGGATCACACCTTCGACCTCATCCCGCCGGTGGTTCTCGATCCCGCGATGCACGTCGCGCTGGACGAGGTCATCGCGCGTGAGGTCGCATCGGGTGAGCGTCCGCCGACATTGCGTTTCTGGGACTGGGACTCGCCCTTGGTCGTGATCGGATCGTTCCAGTCCGTGCGTAACGAGGTCGACTCCGAGGCGGCTGCGCGGTACGGCATCGGGGTGGTGCGCCGAATCTCCGGTGGCGGCGCGATGTTCATGGAACCGGGCAACTGCATCACGTACTCGTTGGCAGTACCGGCGTCATTGGTCGAGGGTTTGAGTTTCGAGCAGTCCTATGCGTTTCTCGATCAGTGGGTCATGGGAGCGCTTGCCGAGGTCGGTATCAACGCTCGGTATGTGCCGCTCAACGACATCGCCTCGGACAAGGGCAAGATCGCCGGCGCCGCTCAGAAGCGATTCGCGTCCGGCACTGTGCTCCATCACGTGACCATGGCCTACGACATCGACGCTGAGAAGATGACGCAGGTGTTGCGAATCGGACGAGAGAAGATGTCGGACAAGGGAACCAAGAGTGCGGCCAAGCGCGTCGATCCGCTGCGTTCGCAGACCGGAATGACGCGTGCAGCAATCCTGGAGTCGTTTGCGCAGCACTTCCGAGGTCAATACGACACCCACGACAGCGATTACACGGACTCGGAGTTGGAGCAGGCGCGCAAGCTGGTGGACACGAAGTTCAGAACCGAAGAGTGGACTCACCGCGTCCCGTGAAACCGAGAAACCGGGACGAGACCCGAGCGGTCTCGTCCCGGTCGCCTAGGTAGCCGGAGTCGCTGAGTTTGCCCCGAGGAGCTCGGCGTCGGCCGTCTCGGAGTTCCGCTTCGGAATGGTGAAAGTTGCGCTCACGCACAGGATTGCGATGACGAAGCACGCCACTGTGTACCAGAGGTTCCCGATGGGATCTCCAGCGCTGGTGGAACCGTCGACCGCGTCGAAGAAGTCGGGAAGCGCACTCGCCCACAGGACGGCCATGACAACCAGGTACACCACGCTGTAGATCTGCACGAACCTGTTGGTGTGTGCAGGAGTGTTCGATTCTGCCGAGCGCAGGTGCGTCCATTGGCGGACGAGAACCACGATCGCGACCACTGTGAGGACTGCAAGTTCAGCGGCGTAGAGGAACCCGCGGACAGTGTCGCTTCCCATACCGAAGACCGTCGCCGGGAGCGGGAGAATGAACGTACCCAGCGAGGCCAGCAGGCCGATCACGATGGTGCGCCATACCAATTGAAGTCCGGAGAAGTGCTTGCCGGCATCGACGTGCCGTCCGACGAAGTACTGGACGCAGAATGCCAACGACATCGGCCACAGCGCGGCGAAGACGACCACGCTGGGAAGTGGAACCGCGTCGAACATGGGTTGGTTGATCGGGTTCGACGTCGACCACTCCCACCACCGCAACTGGGGCCCCAGGTGGTCGAAGATTTCGTAGAACGCATGGTGGACGAAGCCGACGCAGACAGCGCCCAGTAGTGGACCGTATTTGCGGAAAACGCCGAGCATTCTGACTATTTCGAAGGCCAACGTCGCCATCAGTGGATAGATGGCAACGATGTACAGCGGCAGTCGACCCCACATGAAGTCGACGGTGAACACGTTGTGCGCGAACATCGTGTCCACTTGTTCTTCGATGCCGAACGCCGCCGGGAAGTACAGCGGAGGCTCGATGATGAACAGGTAGGCGGTGGCGCCGAACCAGAGAACCAGATTGGTGGGGTCGCCGTTGCGGCGCAACCGCACGATCGCCAGGACCAGTGCGAGCACCGAGCCGACGATGATGGTCCATTCGAGGACGGGCAGGGTCCAGTTCTCCAGCGCCGCCGGGTTACGGAACTCGACGAGTCCACCTGCTTCCTGACAGGAGAAACCGAGTTCTGTTGCGAGCTGGGAAAACGTGGGGGAGCAGTGTTCTGCCATCAGTTGGCCCCTGACGTGATCGACTCGGCTTGTGCCTGAGATTCGGCGGTGTACCAGCGTGTGCAGTCGTAGCCGTCGTCGTAACGCTTGAACCACTGGTCGGCGAGTGCGGGGAGTTTCTCGTGGTCCGGGTTGTGATTGGGCATCTGGCTGCGGAAGACACCGCCGAGTGCAACGAGTTGTTCTCCGAGTTGAAGGTGATCGAAGGCGCGAGGCATCGTGCCCTTGGTCAGATACGGAGCGAACGACGTCAGAATCTTCTGCTTGGTGCGGTGGGTGGCGAACATCGACAGTGAGTCGACTTGCCGCTCGGAGAGCGGAACGTGCTGGTTGAAGCCTGCGCAGGCGATACGAATCACCTTCATCACGTGCGCGAAGATCGACGGTGCCATCCGCATCCGGTAAAGCTCGCTTCCGACAACGGAATTGAAGATGATCAGAGCCGAGCTGCGATGCTCGACCTCCTCGACGAAGTGCCAGATGAACAGCGACGCGACGCGGTCGTCTCCCGGGCGGAACAAGGTCGCCTCGTTGTCGAGCATCAGCTTGAACACCGGAGTGAAGGTCGCCTCCAGGTCCGCGGTGTATGCAAGCCGGTAGTTCAGCGAGGTCGCCTCGGTCAGTAGATCGAATTCACCGATCACAGCGTCGAGCGTGTTCTGTAGTCCGGGGTAGCGCCTGATCAGAGCCTTCACATGCTGGCGGTGCGCGGTCGAGTGATGGCCTTCCTGACGCATGAACGCCACGGCTTCCTCGGCCACTTCAGGATCGCTGATCCGCGACTTGGTCTGCATGATCATCTTCACGATCATCTTCTCGAAACCGATGGCCAGGAACGAGACCGCGTTGGACATGCTCGACCAGGCCGGATTCTCCGGGTTCCACAGGAAGGGAACGTCCTGATCCTCGAATCCGAAGTCCATTTTTCGGGGTTGAAGGTTGGTCACTTGTCGAACCTCGTCTTTCGGAGGGGCTGGTCAGGTGGCCGCTCTGGCACTCGAAGCCACGTGTGGCGGTAATCATACATATTGGTGTGCAGTTGTATGTTCACTTTCGGCGAGGGTAGTGAATTCGAGGGGCGCAGATGCAAAACCTGCCTGTGTTAGCCTGTGGCTCTTGGACTTCGAGCGCAAAGACATGGTTCGAGCCTCGTTCGAGCGAGGAAGTGGGCAGTGGCACGAAGGCGTGGGTGGGGCGGCAATCCACCGGACAGTGACGAAGATGCGTCTCGTCGCATTGTCGAGGCCGCGGTCGAGTTGATCGGACGGACGAGTTCGGAAATCAGCATCGGCGACGTCGCCGAGTCACTGGGCGTGATCCGGCAGACCGTGTATCGATACTTCCCCAGCGCTGACGCTCTGATGCGGGCAGCTGCAATCGCGTCGGTCGACGGCTACCTCGATCGGCTCACCACACACGTGAGCGGCATCGAAGATCCCGTCGAGGCGATGACCGAGGGTGTCGTCTACACCCTGACCCAGGTCCACCGAACGCCGCATCTCGGCATTCTGCTCACCAGCACGAATTCGAGTCTTCATCCCGAAGGTCTGACCTCTCAGGAGGCGCAGGCCTTCGGAATGGCGATGATCACCCGCTTCGACGTGGACTGGGTGCGTTTCGGATACGACGACGCATCACTTCAGGAACTGGTCGAATATGTCCTGCGGACGATGCAGTCGTTTTTCCTCGCGCCCGGCGACCCGAAGCGGAGCGACGAGGAACTGCGGCGATACCTACGGCGCTGGATGGGTTCTGCGATCATCGCCCAGGGAAATTCTGTCAGCGGTGATCCGATCAGCGCAGAACCAGAGTCAAAACAACCGCGCTGACGCACGCGGCGATGACGACGATCAGCGCGAACAGGTCGGCGAGCTGAGGGCGCTTGGGGTACGCCGCGATCAAACCGGTGCCCCCGCGAGCGGAGATCGCTTCACCCATCTCGGCAGAGCGCCGAATTGCCACCGACATGGTCGTGGTGATCAGATCGACTATCGAATTGTCGGCAGCGCTGTTCACCACAGCTTTCGGGCGTAGTCGTCGCGCCGCCACCAGGGTGAGCATCTCGTCGATCAAGAGCGGAAGTGAACGAATGCAGAGGGCCGTCGCGATCGCCCACTCGTCGACCGGGATCTTGAGGAATCGCAGCGGTCTACCGAGCGTTGCCAGTGCCGGCGCCACATCGCTCATCGACGTGGTCCATGCCAACATCAGTGAGACGCAGAGCAATACAAGACCGAACGTCACAGCTTGCAGGTAGATGAAGACTGCGTCGAGGCCGATCGGAAGATTGATCAACGCGCCGAGCAGGATCAGCGCCCACAACCACCACGGAGGTCGCGGAACTGCAGTCGGGGGGATGCGTCCGATCACCGCGGTCAGCAACAACAATCCGAGTACGACGCCGATCGCCGGCCAGGACGGAGCGGTCACGACCACGATGCTGACGAGAACGACGGCAACGATCTTCGTTCCGGCCCACAATCGGTGGATCGGCGATGAAGTCGGGACTTCGCGCAGAAGTGTTGTCACGTCGTCGATCCTTCCAAGGCGCTGCTGGCGGCAGGGTCGAGGATGCGACCCTCCGACAGTCGAATTGTTCTGCTGCACACGGCGTCCATGCCGTCGACATCGTGGGAGATGACGACTACTGCGGTTCCGTTCCGACGAATCCACCTGAGTACGTTCAGGATTTCGTGTCGACCGGGTGGATCGAGACCGGCCAACGGTTCGTCGAGGATGAGTACCCGCGGTTGGCGCACGAGGAGACCGGCCAGGACGACGCGTCGCATCTGTCCGCCGCTCAACTCGTCGATGCTGCGGCCGGCGATGTGACGGTCGAGTCCGACGGCGTCGAGCGCCCACGAGACTTGCACCGATCCGATCTCCGGACCTCCGGCGGCCTCGATGTCTTCGGCGACGGTTCGGCGTTGCAGCTGCAGTCGCGAATGCTGGAACGTGAGACCGACGGTGCCGAGTTGGCGTGAGACGGGTTTGCCGTCGAAGACTGCGGTTCCCTTGCTCGGTGCGATCAAGCCCGCCATGATCCAGGCCAGAGTCGATTTACCGGAACCGTTGCCGCCCAGAACCAGCAGCCCGTCGCCGTCGCCGATTGTGAGATTTACGTCCGACAGTGCGCGCCGCGACCACGGAGTCCGGTCGTTGTACGTGTGGGTGACATCGGTGAGTTGGAGGACAGCTCGAGTGCTGACCGGCCACGGCGCAGACGGCGGACCCCCGAACGTCGACGTCATCCAACCGGGTTGGTGATCGATCTGCCGTCCGCGTTGTAGTTGAATCACCCGATCTGCGTTGCGGGTGTCGGCGTGGTGATGGGTGACCAGTACCACGGCCATCGGGTGGCGTCGCGGAAGTTCGGCAAGGAGCGAGACCAATTCCTCCCGGCCGGCCTGATCGACCATCGCGGTGGCTTCGTCCGCGATCAGCAGAGCGGGGCGCCGCGCCAGCGCGGCTGCAACAGCCAGACGTTGCATCTCGCCACCGGACAGCCCGGAGGTCTCACGCATACCCATGCCCGCGAGTCCCACCTCGGCCAGCAGTGCATCGACGTCGGGATGCGACTCGGGGGGGAGCCCCCAGACGACGTCGTCCGCGACGCGGGTTCCGAGGATCTGGCTTTCGGGTCGTTGGAGGACGACGGCGGTTCCGCCGTGTCGGCCGAGACCGGCGGACCCGGGTCTCGTCAGCGTCCCGACAGTCGGCGCGCGACCGGCGAGCAACCGGGTGAGTGTGGACTTGCCCGAGCCGTTGTGGCCGACGACGGTGACGAACTCTCCTCGTCGCACGGTGAAGTTGACGTCGACGAGGGCCGGTGTCGTTGCACCCGGATAGGTGAAGCCCACGTGATCGAAAGTGACCGGCAGAGGATCGATCGGACGGTCGTCGGGTGCTGTCTGGAGCGGGTCGGCCGAAGGGAGTGCAGCCAATCGGTCGAGGACGGCGCCGAGGACGAAATAGGAGACGACGGTACTGAGGACGATTCCGGAGATGATGGACACGCCGATCCACAACCACCAGTAGTCGATGATCGAGCCGATGCTGTTCTCGATCCATTCGGCTGCGCCGACCAGTGTGGGGGCACGCTTCAAGATCTCGGCCACGCCCAACGCGGTGTTCTCGAGCGAGGTCAACAACAAGGTGCGCAGCGGAGCGAGAACAAGCAACAGGACTATGGAGAACAACGCCAGCGCGGGCCCGATGACCAATGACGACAGCAATGCGGAGACGAAGCCGAGACCGCGCCGCTTGACCGTACCGATGATTCCGCCGAGGAGAGCGCTCAATGCGACCGCCGCCGCAGATCCCGAACCCGCCGCGACAAAGGCGACTGCCGTGGCCGAGATACCGGCCGTCGTCACGGCGCGGACTCGGAAGCGCTGGGCAACAATTCCCATCGGAACGGCGGCCACGAGGTTGAGGGCGCTGGCCATGGGGATGACCGTGGCAATGACGGACAACGCGACCGTGAATCCGGCCATGACGGCACCCGTTGCCAACTCGAGTGGTCGAAGGTTGCCGGTTTCGCGGACTTGCGGACGGTTGCTCACTACGTCCAGTGTGCCAGTGGTGACATAACTCCCGCCCGACTGATGGTGAGCGCATCGGGGTGATTGCGTAGGCTTCACCTCAAACAATGCATCGGACGGAGCGTGGAAGACGTGAGTGCAGCACCCATCAGGGTCGGGGTTCTGGGAGCCAAGGGCAAGGTCGGTCGAGCGATCTGCGAGGCAGTGGAAGCTGCTCCCGATCTGGAACTCGTCGCTCAGGTCGACACCGGTGATCGCATCGAGACGTTTGTCGACACCCGCACTCAGGTAGTGGTCGATTTCACGCACCCCGACGTCGTCATGGGAAATCTGGAATTCCTCGTGGCCAACGGAATTCATGCAGTGATCGGCACCACCGGTTTCGACGAGTCCAGGCTTGCGACTGTTCAGTCCTGGCTCGACGCCCAGCCGGCAACGGGTGTTCTGATCGCCCCGAACTTCGCCATCGGTGCTGTGCTGTTGATGCGCTTCTCGGCTGCCGCGGCGCGCTTCTTCGATTCCGTCGAGGTCATCGAACTCCATCACCCCAACAAGGCAGATGCTCCCTCGGGCACCGCATACCGAACGGCCGCCATGATCGCCGAGGCTCGCGCGGAAGCAGGCGTCGGACGCAGCCCTGACGCCACCACGACCGAGCTCGAGGGTGCGCGCGGAGCCGACGTCGACGGCGTCCGGGTTCACTCCGTGCGGATGGCCGGACTGGTCGCGCATCAGGAAGTGATTCTCGGAACTCAGGGCGAGACACTGACCATTCGCCACGACTCGATCGACCGGAATTCGTTCGCGCCGGGCGTTCTGCTCGGTGTCCGCCAGATCGGCTCGCGTCCGGGTCTGACGGTCGGTATCGATTCCTTTCTCGATCTATGAACAAGACCACCCGCACCGTCGCACTGATCGTCGCGATTTGCATCGCGCTCGCGGTGTACTTCGTGCTGCTCGGCCAGCGCGGAATCCAGCTCATCCAGGACGGTGGCGGCGCCGCGATCGGTCTCGGGATCGGCGTGCTGATCCTGCCGTTCCTGGGGCTGTGGCTCGTCATCGCCACGCTCCGTGCCGGCTTCACGCACCAGCGCCTCGCGCAGCAGATTCACGACGAGGGCCTCGCTGTCGATGCGTCTGCGCTTCCGAAATTGCCTTCGGGCCGGATCGAGCGAGCGGCCGCCGACGAGTTGTTCGCCCAGATCAAGGTCGACTGGGAAGCAGACCCGGACAACTGGAAGCAGAACTTCCGACTCGCTCGCGCCTACGACTATGCCGGTGACCGAAGCCGGGCTCGGGAAACCATGCGACGGGCAGTCGAACTGGAACGCCGTTCACGAGGCAAGTAGGTGTCTACGCCGCGAAGCGGGGCCTGCTGAGACGCTACCGCTCCGGAACGGTTGTGGGAGATGACGGATCCGGAGTGGTGGGGTCGAATGGCGGCGGGTTGTTCGGGTCGAAGCCCGTCACCGGCACCGAACAGGTCGCGCCCACTTCGGGATACGTGTTCGGGTTGACGCGCAGAGCCGAGACGAACTGATCGATGCGCGCGTCCGCGGCGTTGTCGAGCTTGAGCTGACGGCCCCACGACTGCAGCGAGATCGGCGAATCCAGGGTCGGATACGGCGACATCAACGTGTAGCTCATGCCCTCGACTCGCTGTGCCAAGCGAGCCTGATCCTCGCTCGAGACGAGGTCGGGGTTGTACGTGATCCACACGGCCCCGTGCTCGAGAGAATGGACCGCATTCTCGGTCCGAATCGCTTGTGGATAAACAACTCCGGTGCAGTTTGCCCAGACCGAGTCATGACGGCCTCCGAAGGGCGGTGAATATGTGTACGCCACGCGTTCGTTCGGGCGTACGTGTTGGGCTGCTGGGTAGTCGACCGTGACAACTCCGTCGATGGCTTCGGACGGATCCGGGTTGTCGATGCTCGGAACAAACGCATCCGGGCGCGGTGATCCTTCGAGGGAATTCGCACACGAAGCCAGTGCGAGAACTGCCGAGACCACCACTGTCGCTCGAAGTTGTTTGTTCACTCGGCCATGATAGCGGCGCCTGTCCGCTTTCCCGGGGACGCGAATCGACTACGACCCGAGAGAGCCGCTCGCTCCGCCCGACAGTGCGATGTCGCTGGCGCCGCGAAGAATTCGGATTGGTGGTAAT
Source organism: Rhodococcus sp. YL-1 (assembly GCF_001942025.1). NCBI lineage: Bacteria > Bacillati > Actinomycetota > Actinomycetes > Mycobacteriales > Nocardiaceae > Rhodococcus > Rhodococcus sp. YL-1. The sequence goes on from NZ_CP017299.1 coordinate 2,709,264, forward strand.
GGCCCTCGGTATGCCTCGGAGCCACTGATCAGATCACCGGCAGCGTCGAACGCGATCGCCTCACCTTGTGGCTCGTCGGGAAGGGGGACGCGAATCGGGTTGGTGTTCAACGCTTTCACGATATCGCCGTCGGGAGCTGCGTACAGGTAAGCGTCGGTATACGTGCGGAGCGCTACCACCGTGCCGTCCTTGCTCACGGCGCCGCCGGTGACAGCCATCGTTCCGGCGTGGGGAACGGGCCCACCGGGTGTGAGGGTGGGAGTAAATCTGAGCTGACCTACTTTGGCCAACATGGTCGGCGAGCCCGTACTCAGATCCTGAACCTGCTGTCGCTCAGCGGTTGTGTAGACCACGCTTGCACCTAGGTAGTCCTTGGTGACGATGACGGGAACCCCGTCGCTCTGGATCAGTAGTGTCTCGGCGTCGTGCGCGCCGTCGGGATAGACCAGGGGGTAGGAGGTCGCCGCACCTGAAGCCGGATCGAGTTCGATCAGCCCGACCGACGTTCGTACCGCGTTGTTGTCGCCGATGTCTGCCAGCCACAGATGGCCGTCGGGAGTCGACGACAGATCCTCGACGTCGACACGAGGGGTGCCCACGCTGATCCAGCGCTGCACGTGGCAGTTCGAATCGAGTTCGGCGACCCGATCGTCGGAGCCGCTGTCGCCGATTGCGTACATCCCGGCCGCGGTGACGGTGAGTCCGGACAGCTCGGAAAGGCCTGCATCGGTGGGTGTGCACAGTACGTCGAAGACGCGGGCCTGTTGCGCCGCCGCAGGAACGGTGTGAACGCCGACAATCGCGGCGGCGAGAACAACCGATCCGGCAGCCCAAGCGACTGAGTGGGTGAGCGGTCGATTCCAGATCACGATGCAGTCCTCCAGGCCGAAGAATCGGGACTTAGTACCCAGAGAATACTGGACGTCCGTCTCACTTTGACCGAAACTGCAAGAAATCGCATCTGCCGAGACGCCGTGATGCGTCAGTGATTCACCGAGTGAATCCGCGTGCAGGAGGGGATACTCGACTCACCGGAGATCGGCGGCGACGAGCAGGAAGTGACGAAGCGATGGCGAAGAGTGAGTCCGACAAGCAAGGCGCAGATTCCCCGTCTCGGTTGATCGACAAGCGAATCGAGGAACTCGGAGACTGGCGGGGCGAGATGCTCGCCCGGATACGAACTCTGATCAAAGAAGTGGATCCGGATGTGGTGGAGGAATGGAAGTGGCGAGGTGTTCCCGTGTGGTACCACGCCGGAATGATCTGTACCGGTGAGACTTACAAGAGCGCAGTGAAGGTGACCTTTGCCAAAGGCGCATCACTCGACGACGCTTCAGGACTCTTCAACTCCAGCCTCGAGGGCAATACGCGACGGGCGATCGATTTCCACGAGGGCCAAGCCGTCGACGAAAAGGCGTTCAAGGCACTCGTTCACGCCGCGATTGCCCTGAACACCTCGAAGAAGTGACGCCCTGTCAGAGATGATGTTCAGCGAGGTCGAACGCACTGAGTAGCGTGCGGAATTTTGTACTGGTCTCTCTCAATTCGATTTCCGGGTCGGAAGTAGCGACGATGCCGCCGCCGGCGTAGGCCCGCGCCGAGAGGCCGTCTGCTGCGATCTCGGCGCAACGAATAGCTACCATCCACTCGCCGTCTCCAGTCCGGTCGCACCAGCCCACGGCACCGGCATAGAACCCACGATCGGCTTCGGTTGCGGTGATGTGCTCGCGTGCGGCGACCGTCGGTGTGCCGCAGACAGCGGGAGTCGGATGCAGCGCCATTGCGAGTTCGAGCGAGGTCAGGCTCGGGTCGATCAGGACACCTTCGATCTTGGTCCCGAGATGCCACAGTTGCGGTGTCCGAAGGATTTCCGGTGCGCTGGGTGCATTGAAGGACGTGCACAGTGGTCCGAGTATCGCGCTGATGGAGTCGACGACAAACGCGTGTTCGGCCAGATCTTTGGTCGACGCGCGGAGTTGCTCGGCATTCGCCTCGTCCTGATCCGAATTCGGATGGCGTGCAATCGAGCCCGCCAGCGGGTGGCAGGTGACGACGCCGCCTCGCCTTTCGATCAGAACCTCGGGCGTCGAACCGACCAGCGAACGCCCGCGGTACTTTCCTCCGGCGGGGGACAGGTCGACGCAGAAACCGTTGTGCGCGTGATCGAGTGCAATCAGTTTCTCGGCCAGAGCGGCGGGGAAGATCGTGGACTCGGCCTCGATGGTCAGGGAGCGTGCGAGGACAACTTTGTCGAGTTCGCCTGCTCGAAGTCGTTCGATGGCTCCGCGGACCCTGTCGGTGTGGATCTGCGGGCTGGGTTCGAATCCGGCTACCCGCGAAGTGGGTAATGACGGGATGTTCGAGTGATATAGATCACCGCGGACTCGTGTGAAACTCAGTGGCGCGGTGAGCGCGGACGGCGTCTCCGGGGAGAACGGCAGGGCGCCGACGACCGAGTCGATGCGCCCGGTCTTGAGGGCTTCGGCAGCGTCGAAGGCCGAGTCGAATTCTTCGACTACTCCCGAAGTGCGGATCGACGTTTGCCTACGTGAGAGCAGGAAAACGGAGTCCGTTTCATCGTCAGTCCGGTTGTTGCGCAACGGGAATTCGGAGACTTCGGCGAGTGCTGACATGGACACCCTTCCAGTTCGACAGATTGCTTGTTATGTTGAGGCTAGCCTTAGTTTGGGTGAATTTGTGTTGCGAGCGTCCGGGTTGTGTACTTCCGTACCGTTATGGTTAGGCTGGCCTAAAGTCAAGGCGTGCGGACGGGGTCGACACGAGGTTGGGTTGGCTCGATCTGAGCGCGTCGACCACTACTCGAGGAGACCGATGAGCAACACCGTGGACCGTGACCAGATCGTGCGCGACGTCGCCGAGGTTCTGTCGATGAGGGCAGAACAACTCGGCGACGACGCGGACCTGGGTGACGAAGGCCTTGACTCGGTTCGCTTGATGACGCTCGTCGAACGGTGGCGGGGAGCGGGCGCGGATGCCGACTTCGCGGAGTTGGCAGAAGAGCCCACGATCAATGCCTGGGTTCAGGTCCTGTGCCCGCAGTGAGCGAGCGCCGAATCGCCGTGGTCACCGGTGCTGCGGCGGGGATCGGCGCCGCAGTGGCCCGTACGCTTGCGCGCGACGGGTATTCGCTGGCGTTGCTCGATCGCGACGACGTCGAATTGAAGCGGGTAACTGCGGAATTGGCAGAAACAATCGTCGAAGGCGCCGATATCGAGAGTCACGTCGTGGACGTGACCGATCGGCAGGCAGTCGACGCTGCAGTGGCCTCGACGATGGACACGTTCGGCCGGATCGACGCGCTCGCGCACGTCGCCGGAATTCTCGACACCGGATCGGTGCTGGACTCCGATCCGGACCAGTGGCGGAAGATATTCGGCGTCAACGTCTTCGGATTGCTGAACGTGCTGCAAAGCGTGGGACTGGAAATGCGTCGCCGTCGGGCCGGGGCGATCGTGGTCGTCTCGTCGAACGCGGCCGGTGTCCCACGTATCGGGATGGGTGCTTACGGTTCGTCCAAAGCTGCTGCCACCATGTTGGTTCGAACCGCTGGACTGGAGCTGGCTACTGACGGCATTCGTGTCAACGTGGTCGCTCCGGGATCCACCGACACAGCGATGCAGCGGTCACTGTGGTCGGACCCTTCCGACGATTCGGGTGCCGACGCGGTCATCGAAGGCAATCTGGCGAGCTATCGCCTGGGTATTCCGCTCGGAAAACTGGCCACCGCAGACGATATCGCGGACTCGGTGCACTTCCTGCTGTCCGACCGGGCGGCCCACATCACCATGCAGGCGCTGTACGTCGACGGTGGAGCGACGCTCAAAGCGTGAGACGTATTTGCTGACAGTACTTTCGAACAGGAGTCACTTGCATGACCTCGAGGATCGCTCGCGAGCCCTTGGCACCCGTCGCACAGTATCCACCCGATTTGGTGACGTATTATCGGGAACGAGGCTATTGGACTGACGAGACGCTGGCCGGATTCGTCACGGCCGCGGCCGCACGGCATCCCGACAACGAAGCGGTGGTCGGCAGCGATGCCTTTGGCACACAGACACGGCTGACGTATTCCGACCTCGATCGTCGCAGCTCGGCCGTGGCCGGAGGCCTGTCCGGCTTGGGTGTTCGCGCCGGTGACCGGGTGCTTCTGCAGCTGCCGAACATCGTGGAATACGTCGAAGCATTGTTCGGTGTGTTGAAGCTCGGCGCCCTGCCGGTATTCGGGTTGCCGGCGCATCGCCGAACCGAAATCGGATACTTCTGCCAGTTCGCTGATGTCGCTGCCTATATCGTCGCCGACCGTCATGGCGGGTTCGACTACCGCGCGCTGGCGCGTGAGGTGAACGAAGGCCTCGAGACTCCGCCTGTTGTGATCGTGGCCGGTGACCCCGAAGAGTTTGTCGGTTTCGATTCGCTGCGCGGATACGAGGTTCCCGTTCTTGCCGACGTCGATCCGTTGTCGGTCGCCTTTCTTCAGCTTTCCGGTGGCACGACCGGTGTTCCGAAGCTGATTCCGCGAACGCACGCCGACTACCTCTACTCGGTGCGAGCGTCCAACCCGATCCGTGGCGTCGACGACTCGACGCGCATGTTGGTGGTTCTTCCTGCAGCGCATAATTTTCCGATGAGTTCGCCGGGCATCCTGGGCGTTCTCCACGCGGGCGGCTCCGTGGTTCTGGCGCCGGACACCATGCCCTCCACAGCTTTCGGTCTGATCGAATCAGAGCGAGTCACGCACGCTTCCTTGGTTCCACCGATCGCGTTGGCCTGGATGGCCGCCCCCAGTAAGGCAGATCACGATCTGTCGAGCTTGCGGGTTCTCGGCGTCGGCGGAGCGAAGTTCAGCGCCGAAGCCGCTGCACGCGTACCCACGGAGTTGGGCTGCACCCTCCAGCAGGTGTTCGGGATGGCCGAGGGGCTGGTCAACTACACCCGCCTCGACGACACGCAAGAATTGATCGTCAGCACTCAGGGCCGGCCCATTTCACCCGACGACGAGGTTCGTGTGGTCGACGACGAAGGCGCGCTCGTCGCGCCCGGAACCACGGGGCACTTACTGACTCGGGGTCCGTACACGATCCGCGGCTATTACCGGGCGGATGCGCACAATGCCGAGGTCTTCGACGCCGAAGGTTTCTATCGCACCGGCGATCTGGTCAGCGTCACCGATTCAGGACATCTGATAGTCGAGGGGCGCGCAAAAGACCAGATCAACCGCGGCGGTGAGAAGGTTGCGGCCGAGGAGATCGAGAACCACCTGCTCTCGCATCCGGCTGTCCACGATGCGGCCGTCGTCGCCGTTCCCGACGAGTACCTGGGCGAACGAACCTGTGCTGTTCTGGTGATTTCCGGAGATGCCCCGACCGTCGGCGAGATCAAGCGATACATACGAGGCCGAGGCGTTGCGGCGTACAAGGTTCCGGATCGAGTGGAGTTCGTGACCGAGTTCCCCGTCACCGGCGTCGGAAAGACCAGCAAGGCGGCCTTGCGCCGTGTTCTCAGCGAATCGATTGCCGCACAGACTCTGTCGAGTTGATCGGTTCCCACCCCCACATTTTCGAGGAGATTCATCATGGCGCTACCCACAGCAGTGCGATACGAGATGCCCACCGAGTTTCCGCAAAATCGGGTCGACTGGACTCTCGATCCTTCCCGAGCGGTGTTGCTTCTGCACGACATGCAGGAATATTTCGTGAACGCGTACGACCGAAGCGTCGACCCGCTCCAAACCGTGGTTCCGAACATCGACCGGCTTCGTTCGTCGGCGCGAGCTGCCGGAATCCCGATCGTCTACACCGCGCAACCCGGTGATCAGGATCCCGAGGAGCGTGCGTTGCTGTCGGATTTCTGGGGACCGGGTCTGAAGGCAGATCCCGCTCACACCGACGTGATCGCCGAGTTGGCTCCGCATTCGGACGACGTGATGCTCACAAAATGGCGCTACAGCGCCTTCATCAAGACGGATCTGCGTGAGCGGCTGCGCGAGAGTGGGCGTGACCAGCTGATCATCACCGGAATCTATGCCCACATCGGTTGCCTGACTACCGCTTTGGACGGGTTCATGCAAGACGTGCAGATCTTCTTCGTGGGCGACGCGGTAGCCGACTTCTCCCTGGACGAGCATGTCGGTGCGCTCGAGTACGCGGCCGGGCGCTGCGCCTCGGTCACCCGAACCGACGACCTGGTCAAGGCGATGAGCGCGGAAACCGTTTCGGCGTAGGCGTGAACGGCGACGGGTGCGCCACCCGTCGCCGTATTGTCAGATGTGTGAAGACTCTGTTGGTGGTTCACCACTCGCCCTCGCCGACAACCCACGAATTGTTGGATGCAGTCCTGGCCGGGGCTCGCGATCCCGAGATCGAGGGCGTCGAGGTGAAGGTGATGCCGGCGTTGGCGGCGACGGTGCCCGACGTCCTCGCTGCTGACGGCTATCTTTTCGGAACCACCGCCAATTTCGGTTACATGTCGGGCGCGCTGAAATACTTCTTCGACACCACGTACTACCAATGCCTCGGCGCGGTTTCGGATCGACCGTACGGCCTGTGGGTTCACGGTAACAACGACACTGCCGGTGCAGTGTCCTCGGTGCGCAAACTCGCCACCGGGCTCGGATTGGTCGCGGTGGCGGATCCGCTCGAAGTGACTGTGAGCGTGGACAAATCTGTCCGCGATGGTTGTTATGAACTGGGCGGAACCGTCGCGGCAACGCTGATGGACTAGCCTTCACTTTCTCGTTTCGATTCACGAAAGAGACTGTCCCGCAAGCGGTTGTAGAAGCGCGTGTCCTCTGATTGACGCGTCGGGAGCCGTCGGTTCTCGGGTCACCGGCGAGGCGGATTCCCCGATTCATTGACATTTAGTTTAGGCTACCCAAAACGACGTTAGGTCACCCTTGGGTGACGTGTGTCCACAGACGAGGGGATCAGTGTGAGCGTTCTTCCAGGTTCGAACTCCGGAGCGGCGAGCGAAGCTACGTTTGCTCTCACAGGAGCTCAACTCGGGATTTGGAACGCACAGAGGCTTGATCCCGAATCTCGGAGCTACCTCGTCGGTGAGGTGCTCGAAATCTCGGGCGACGAACCGATCGACACCGAACTGCTGACAGCCGCCATCACGGCGACGATCGGTGAAGCCGAAACCATGCGGCTGCGGATGATCGAGACGGCGGACGGCCCGCGTCAGTACATCTCCGACGAGCCGGTTGGCATCATCCCGATCACCGACGTCCGTGACGAGCGCGATCCCGTAGCCGTGGCGCACGCACTGGTCGACGCCGAGCGCAGCCGGGCGTCCGAGTACTGCCGCCTGATGGTGGAGCGTCCGCTGTACACCTACTCGCTGATCAGGCTCTCCGATCGCGAGATCTGGTGCATTCAGCTCTATCACCACCTGATCGTCGACGGATACAGCGCAGCAATGATTTCGCGCCGAGTCGCCGCGCACTACACGGCCGCGAAGAAGGGAACCGAGGTCGCGCCAACGCGATTCGGTTCTATGACAGATCTGGTCAGCGAGGACGAGGCGTACCGGGCTGGCGAGCAGTTCGCGGAAGATCGTGACTACTGGCGTGATGTCCTGACGCCGTTGCCCGCGTTGGACGGACGCGGCCAGCAGGTCACCGGTCCGGCGGAACGAACGATCCAGGTTCGCGAGGTCATTACCGCCGACGCCCTCAGCTGCCTCAAAGAGGTGGCAGACGCGACGGGAACAACGTGGGCCGAGGCACTGATCGCCTGCTACGGCGCGTTTCTCCACCGACTGCTCGGCGAGACGGATGTTGTCATCGCGATGCCACTCATGGCGCGCGTAGGCCGCACGGCACTCAAGACGCCGGCCATGGCAGTCAACGTTCTGCCTCTCCGGTTGACGATTCGCAGCCACGATCGACTCGGTGACCTGAGCAAGCAGGTGGCCGCCACGATGAAAAGCCTGCGCGCACACCAGCGCTACCGCGGTGAGAATCTTGCTCGGGACCTGGGCGTCGCCGGCACCGGCGCACTGCTTCACGGGATCGGAATCAATCTCAAGGCTTTCGACTTCGCCCTCGATTTCGCCGGCGCTGTGGGTGTACTGCGTAACGTCGCCGGGGGACCGCCGGAGGACCTGGGTTTGACGGTGACGCCCATTGCGGACGGCGAAGTTCTACTCGGATTCGAAGTGGACGCGCGTACCAATACTCGGGAATCGGTTCAGCGTCGCCTCGCCGGTTTCGTCAGCATCGTCAACGCGATGGTCGGGGAGGGAGATCCTGCCGTCGGTCAGGTGGAGATGATGCCTGCGGCCGAAGCCGCGCGGATTCTCGCCGGCCGCGAAACTGCACCGCTGCCCGGCTCGGTCGAACTCGTTCCCGACGTGTTCGACCGCATCGTCGTCGAGCACGCGGATGACACAGTCCTCGTGTGCGGTGACGAAACAGTGACAGGCGAAGAACTCGGTGGCCGCGTCCACAAGCTCGCCCGGTTGCTTCGGGCCCGCGATGTCGGCCCGGACGACATTGTCGGACTTGCGCTTCCGCGTACTTCCGAGATGGTGGTGGCTCTGCTCGCGACGTTGAACGCGGGCGCAGCGTACGTGGCCCTGGATCCGCAGCACCCGGCCGAGCGGTTGCGAGATCTGATCGACGATGCGCAGCCGAAGGTCGTGATCACCACTTCCACTCTGGCCGAGCAACTCGTCGGAGGTTTTCGGCCCGACCCCCTCGTCATCGATTCCGACGCAGTCCGCGAAGAACTCCGTGCTAATTCCGAGCTTCCACTCGAACTCGGTGAACTGGCGACAGCACGGCATGGTGATCACCTGGCGTATGTCATCTACACCTCGGGATCGACAGGCAAGCCCAAGGGTGTGCTGGTCAGAGGCGGTGGATTGGCGCACCTGCTTCACCACCATCGCGCCACCATCTACCGGGACACCGCCGAGCGCGTCGGGAACCGCCAACTGCACACCGCGCACACAGCGTCGTTCGCCTTCGATGCGTCTCTCGATCAACTGTTGTGGCTGCTGTGTGGTCATCGTGTGCACGTATACGACGAGGAACTGCAGAAGGACGCGGTTGCTCTGGTCGCGGCGTTCGAGCGAGATCGCGTCGACGTGGTCGACACGACGCCGTCGATGGCGGCAGCGATGGTGGACAACGGGTTGCTGCGTACGCATCGGTTGCAGCTCCTCGTCGTGGGTGGCGAGGCGGCACCGCCCGCACTGTGGGACGCGATCATCGAATCCGGTGTTCCGGCTCGAAACCTGTACGGCCCCACCGAAACGACGGTCGACGCGATCGCGACCACGGTCGAAGGTGCCGGACCGCGTATCGGGTACCCCCTCGCGGGTACCCGTGCGTACCTGCTCGACAGCGCGCTCGAGCCGGTCGCCGACGGTGAACGAGGTGAGCTCTACCTGGCCGGACCGCAATTGGCCAGGGGCTACCTCGGCCGCGCCGGCGCGACCTCCGAGCGTTTTGTCGCAGATCCTTTCGGGGCTCCGGGAGATCTGATGTACCGCGCCGGGGACGTGGCGCGGTGGGTGCCGGGGCGGGGCTACGACTTCATCGGTCGCAGCGACAAGCAGGTGAAGATTCGCGGACATCGAGTCGAGTTGAGCGAGGTCGAGGCTGTTCTCGGATCGGTACCCGGAATCGGCGCCGCTGCCGCGCTGATCCGTACGGATGGGGGACGGCCCAGCCTCGTCGGCTACGTTGTAGCCGCCGCCGGCGCGACGCTTCCGCCGCAGGAAGAATTGCGCCGTGACCTCGCCGGTCGCGTACCGGATCATCTCGTTCCCGCCGCAATCGTCGTTCTGGACGAACTGCCCGTCACGGTGAACGGAAAGCTCGATCGTGCGGCACTACCTGCCCCGGCTGCCGAATCGGAAGGTCGCGCTGCATCCACACCACACGAGGAAATCCTCTGTGACGTGGTGGCCGAGGTGCTCGGCCGCGAACGCGTCGGCGTGGACGAGGATTTCTTCGGCCTCGGTGGTGACAGCATCACGGCAATCAGTGTCAGCAGTCGACTGCGGGTGCGTGGTCTGATCGTTGCTCCCAAAGAACTACTGGCACAGCGAGATCTGGGAACCATCGCCGCTGCGGCGCGTGAGATTGCCGATGACGCCGACGCCGTAGCCTCGGTTGCGGACGTGGCGACCGGCACCGTGATCGCCCCGCCGATCGTTCGAGCACTGATCGACAAGAATCCGACAGACGAGGCAATCGCGGGCTACGCGCAATGGACCGCAGTGCGCATCGACGACAGCCTTTCACTGGGTGACCTGCAGTCCGGCGTGCAGACGATCCTCGATCACCATGACGCTCTACGCCTGCTCCTGCGCCGTGACAACGACAGCGGCACTGCCGAATTGATCGTCCGGGACGCCGGTGCAGTGCGCAGCGAGGGACTCGTTCGCGAGGTGTCCGACACCTCCGAGCCGTCCCGGATCAGAGAGCTCGCGGAGGCGTCGGCGGCGAGTCTCGACCCACGCGCCGGTGAACTCCTGCGAGTCGTACTGGTCAATACCGAGGCCGGTCGACCCGACCAATTGATCGTCGTGGCTCACCATTTGATCGTCGACGGTGTGTCCTGGCGAATTCTGCTTCCAGACCTCCACGAAGCTACCGATGCAGCGCGCGAGCGTAGGTCGGCCCGGTTGGCTGCAGGCGGAAGTTCGTGGCGTCGATACGCAGGGTTGCTCGCGGAATTCGGGGCCTCTGGCAGCAGGGCGTCAGAGCTCGAGTACTGGAAGTCCGCGTCGGTACAGGCGGACGACGAGCCGATCGGCAGTCGTCGTCTCGACCCGAAGATCGACGTGACCGCAACCGCCTCTCGCACGACAACCATTGCGCCCCCGGCCGTCACCGACGCGCTGTTGACCACGCTTCCGGCGGCGTATCGAGCCAAGGCCGACGAAGTGCTTCTCTCGGGTTTGATGCTTGCCTTGCGCTCATGGCAGCACGGCCGCGGCCTCATCGGGCTGCCCGCGCAGACAGTTACCGTCGAAGGTCATGGCCGCGACGCGCTCACCAGCGACACCGACTTCGCCGGAACCATCGGGTGGTTCACCAGTGAGTTCCCCGTCCGGGTTCCCACCGATGCACTGCTCACCGCAGACGATCTTGCCGACGCACTGAGCGGCGGAGCAGCTGCGGGGCATCTCCTTCGTGCGGTGAAGGAGGCAAAACGCGCCGTACCCGGAGGCGGAGTCGGCTATGGAGTTCTGCGGCATCTGGATCCCGACACCGCACCTGACCTTTCCGCGTGCGCTACACCCGAACTGCTGCTCAACTATCTGGGCCGCTTCCCGTCCTTGCCCGGAACCGGATGGCGATTGCCGGAGCAGGATCCATTCGCGGTCATCGAGCCGGCGACGAAGGTTATGTCGGAAGTGCTGGCGCTCAACGCATTTGTCCGAGAGGACGACTCGACGACGCTGGCAGTCGAATGGACTGCGGCGGGTTCAGTGCTCGACGGCGCGACGATCGTCGAGCTGCAAGAGCATTGGGAACGTGCGCTCGCTGCCCTGACCGCGCATGCCGCGCTCTTCGAGGGTGGTTTGACGCCTTCCGATTGCTCGGCGACGATCTTCGGCCAGGGCGCGGTGGTCGATCAGGCAGGGATCAACGAACTCGAAGCCGTCCACGGACCGCTTGCCGACGTCCTTCCGCTCTCGCCGCTACAAGAAGGTCTCCTGTTCCATGCGGTCCGTGACGGAGTCGCAGACGTCTACACGCTCACTGCACGCTTCGACCTCTCCGGGCCACTGGACGAGGCGAAGTTGGCCGACGCGTTCGAGACCGTGATCGACAGGCACCCGAACCTTCGCGCAGCTTTTCACTACGAGCAGTTCGAACGGCCCGTTCAGATCATTCCGCGCGGCGCAAAAGTCGAGTGGCGTTCGGTCGATCTGACCTCCGTTCCAGCTGACACTGCATTCCGCTCTGCAGATCAGCTCGAGGACGAGGCCGCCAAGCATGTCTTCGACGTCAGTACACCGCCTCTGCTGCGTGCACTACTGGTTCGGCTGCCCGGCGGGGTGCACCGTTTGGTCCTCAACGCGCACCACCTGCTCACCGACGGTTGGTCGACTCCGATCGTCCTGCGCGAGCTGATGAACGTCTACCACGACGGCGACAGCCGCCTCCCTGCGCCGACGCCGTATCGCGACTACTTGGCATGGATCGCCGGCCGTGATCAGGACTCTGCCCGCGCAGCGTGGAGCGAGCGTTTGCGTGGGCTCACCGCGCCGACTCTCGTTGCCGATGCCGGAGCGCCGCGAAGTGTGCCCGTCGCGCTCGAGGTTCCTCTCGCGACATCGGACGCCGAAGCGCTGATCGAACTCGGCCGTGCGCGAGCGCTGACGGTCAACACCCTGGTTCAGGGTGCGTGGGCAGCAGCGCTCGCCGAAGCGACAGGACAGTGGGACGTCGTGTTCGGGGCCACGGTGTCCGGCCGACCTGCCGAACTCTCGGGGGTGGAGGGAATGGTCGGGTTGTTCAGCAACACGATTCCGGCCCGCCTCGACATCGTCGCGGACCGGCCTTTGCTCGATCAGTTCGTCGATCTCCAGAACGCCCAATTCGACATCGTGGACGTCGAACACACCAGTTTGGCCGAGATCGAACGCATCGCCGGAATCGGGCAACTGTTCGACACGCTCCTGGTGTTCGAGAACTTCCCGAACTCCGGTGCAGGACAGCCTGCATCGCACACACTGCGGGTCGAGGGATTCACCAACCGCGGAGTCACGCACTATCCGATGACGTTGATGGCGCCGCCGAGCACCGGTCTGGATCTGGTTCTGTACCACGATCCGGCAGTTGTCTCCGACGCCACGGCGGAGCGAATGGTCACACGGCTCGCGGAGATCCTGCGTGGGTTGCTGACCGAGCCGACAGCTCCCGCATCCGCGGTGCTCACGGTAGTCCGACAGGCAGCGTCCGTTGCCGATGCGGTGTCTGCCGCGAAAAATGTCGCTGTCACGAAAAAGGTGGCCGCGTCCGAACCTGCGATCGATGTCGATCCCGCGGTCGTTGATGCAGTGTGCGCCTGTGTCGCAACGGTGTTGGAGATTCCCGACGTCGATCCGGGCGACAATTTCTTCACTCTCGGCGGTCACTCGCTCACTGCGATGCGGTTGGTGGGAAGCCTGCGCAAGCTGGGAATTCGCGTCGTCGTCTCGGATGTCTTCGACACCCCGACCCCCCTCGGTCTTGCCGTGGCCGCACGCGTCGATCGGACGAAGTTCTCGCCGGATTCGGTCGTTGGCGTCGATCGACCCGTCGTGACCGTGGCGACGTTCCGCGCCCCGGCGGTGGCGGGAAATCCTGATCACGAGCGGTACTGGGTTCGCACGCTCGCGGACCTGCCCCTCGAAACGGACCTTCCGTATGACCGCCCGCGCGGCGAAGAGTACCGCCCGCACACCTACCTCCGTCAGCTACGCGATGCCCGGTTCGGTGACGAACCAGGATTCGACGCGGTGCTGTTGGCCGCCGTGGCGGCGACGCTGAACAGCTTCGGCGGTGGTCGGGACCTTGCGGTCGGACTGGTCTCGGAAGGGACTGACACCCTGATTCGGGTCGACCTGTCCGGTCGGCCGAGAATTGCCGATGTCGTTCGGCGAGTCGAAAACGCTGTCTCCGAGGCACTTGCGCATTCCGATGTCAGCCTCGACCGAATCGCCGATCTACTCGGGCGTCCGACGAGCAGCCTGTTCGCTGCCCGTGTCGGTCACTCGCCCGGAAAGAGCGTCGACCTCGAATTCGTCCGAACCGCAACAGAACTTCGATTGACGGTTGATGCCGGGCTGTTCGACGCCGCGACTGCGGACGCATTGCTCGACGGTGTGATCGCGGTCCTCGGTCACGAAATCAGCACTGTCGTCGCGGATCTGCGACTGGCGGAAAACAAGCCGGATCGCGACCCGGGCCGACGCGCGACGCCGCCGTCGGGGATCTCGCAGTTGTTCGCTCGACACGTCAGCCGCCACCCCGACGACATCGCGGTGATCTCCGGCGAGGTCGGAATTACCTACGGGGAACTGTCGGCGCGCGTCGACGAGCTGGCCCGCGAACTTCTCGCGGTCGGCGCCGGACCCGAGAAGGTAGTCGCCGTCGCGCTGGATCGAAATGCGGATCTGGTGGCCGGACTGCTCGCGGTACTGCGCATCGGCGCTGCGTACCTGCCACTCGACGTCGATTACCCGACTGAGCGGCTCGAGTTCATGATCGAGGACGCGGCTCCGGTGTGTGTCCTGACCAGTATCGACAGCGCCGGGCAACTTCCGTTGACGGTCGCCACGTGTGTCTTCGTGGACGGTGAGTTCACCAACTCGGGTGTCGTGCTTCCTCCGCCGCCCGCGGCGGGTGATCACCTCGCCTACATGATCCACACCTCCGGTTCGACGGGTCGCCCCAAGGGCGTGATGGTCTCGACGGGCAACCTCGCAGCCTTCGCGGACACGGTACTCGAGGATTGCTGGATCAGGCCGGGCGATCGCATCGTCGCGGTGACAACGGTGTCGTTCGACATCGCGGCACTGGAGTTGCTGTGCCCGCTCGCGGCGGGCGCGACTGTCGTGATCGCAGACCGCAGGACGGTTCGCGATCCGGATGCGTTGTCGGCGTTGATCATCGCAAGCGATGCGACAGTGATGCAGGCAACGCCGGCGCTGTGGCGAGTGGTCACCGAACACGAGAACGCAGTCGGACTCGCCATGGTGCGAGCCCTGGTGGGAGGGGAAGCCCTCCCGCAGGATCTGGCCGACGATCTGGTGGCCAACGCTGCTTCGGTCCGGAATGTCTATGGACCCACCGAGGCCACGGTGTGGGCGACATCTTCGGTCATCACGACCGGCGACCGAGTCACGATCGGTCAGCCCTGGACCGATGTGCACGTGCGAATCCTCGACGACGACCTGCGTGAGGTTCCGGAAGGCGTTGCGGGCGAGCTGTATCTGGGCGGTGCGCAGGTGGTCCGCGGATACCTGAACCGCCCCGATCTGACCGTCGCTCGGTTCGTCGCCGATCCTTCTCTGCCGGGGGCACGCCTCTACCGCACCGGCGATCTGGTCCGACGCCGGCGAGGGGTTTTGCACTTCCTTCGTCGTGCGGACGATCAGGTGAAGGTTCGCGGTTTCCGCATCGAGCTCGGCGAAGTCGAAGGCGCGCTCGGATCGGTGGCAGGTGTGTTCCGCGCGGCAGCCACCGTTCGCGTCGATGCGGCGGGTACCGGAAGTTTGCACGGGTATGTGGTTCCCGAAGGTGCAACCACGCTCGATTCGGTACTGGTGCGCAAGGAGATTGCGCAGCTCCTACCCGAACACATGGTGCCGCAGACCATCACGGTGCTCGAGGCACTACCACTCACCCTCAACGGGAAGGTGGACCGGAAGGCATTGCCCGACACCGCGCCGGATCGCGTGCAGAGTCCGCTCGTGGCCGTCGATGCGGATCGTCGGGCACGGCTCGAGTCGCTGAGCCCGGGCTGGCAGGACGTGCTACCACTCGGTCCCTTGCAGGAAGGCATGTACTTCCAGTCGGTTCTCGACGGCGCCGGCGGCACGGATGTCTATCACATGCAGCCGCGATTCGAGTTCTCCGCCGATGCCGCCGTCGACGTTCGCTCACTCCGCGCAGCGGGGGATGCGCTCTTGCGACGCTATCCGAACTTGCGGGCCGGTTTCACACACGCCGGGTTCGACGCTCCGGTGCAGTTCGTGCCCAGGGAAGCCGAAATGCCTTTCCGTGAGGTCGATCTGAGCGCAGTCGCACCCGAGAACTTGGATATCGAGGTCCGCGGCGTCGACGAGGCCGAATTCGGCAGGCTGTTCGACTTGAGTGCGCCGCCACTCATTCGAATGGTGTTGGTCTGGTTGCCAGGTGGGGGAGCGCACCTCGTCTTCACTCAGCACCACCTGCTGACCGACGGTTGGTCGCAGACCTTGATGTACGCGGAGTTGTTTGCGCTCTACGAGTTTGCTCGCACACACGGCACGGACCCGGTTGGACTCGACGGCGCGCTCGACAAGCCTGCGGACTTCCGTGATCACCTGCGATGGATCGCCGAAGCGGATCGCACGGACGCCATCTCGTCCTGGAAGGACTACCTCGCGGATCTCGAGCAACCCATACTCGTGGGTGGTACGGGATCAGGCGGGCGCGCTCCGTTGCCGGTGTTCACCCGGGTTCAGCTCGAACAGAGCATCACCGAGCACGTACGCGAGTTGGCCAGACGTAGCGGAGTGACGCTGTCCACCGTCGTCTCTGCGGCGTGGGGTCTGGCATTGCGCGCCGTGACGGGCCGTGACGACGTGGTCTTCGGATCGACGGTTTCGGGACGTTCACCCGAGGTCGAGGGCGCCGACCGCATGGTGGGATTGGCGCTCAACACCATTCCCGTGCGTGTCCGGGTCCGGCCAGGCGAGGAGATCTCGGCGTTGCTCGGACGCCTGTTCCGTGAACAAGGTTCGCTGCTGGGGCATCACCAGCTCGGGCTCGGCGACGTGCAGCGAAGCGCTGGGTTCGCAACACTGTTCGACACGCTCTACGTCTTCCGCAACACGCCTCGTGACGAACAGGCACGTCGAGACACGTTCGGGCGCAGTGGAATCGTCGGGTTCGACGCAGTGGACGGCACCCACTATGCGCTCACGCTCGACGTGGATCCGGGTGTCGGGGACGCGGCGATGGCGCTCACACTCGAAAACCGTCCTGACCTGATTCCGCACGACGTGGCTCAGGACATCCTGTCCCGCACCATCACGATTCTCGAAGTGATGGCGAATTCCGATACCGCCACGGTGGCGGACACGGCGGTTCCGCTTTCGCGCACCCCCGCGGAATTCGCTTCGGAGCACGTCGTGATGCCACGGCCGGACCAGGCCGGCGGTAGCGTGGACGCACTACTGCGCGAAAGGGCAGCGGCAACTCCGGACGAGACGGCGCTGGTCTTCGGAGACGTCACACTGAGCGCAGCCGAGATGAACTCTCGGGTGGACAGACTGGCACGGATACTCGCTTCGGCGCTGGGGCAGTCGGTACCAGGCGGGGGACCGACCCGTGTTGTCGCGCTCGCGCTTCCGCGTACTGCCGATCACGTCGTCGCAATCTTCGCCGTCATGAGAACCGGAGCGGCCTACCTTCCCTTGGATCTGGCTCACCCGCCGGCACGCCTGCGCGAACTCATCCTCGACAGCGATGCGGCGCTGGTAGTCACCACGACTCAGACGCGTGACCTCGTTGTTCCCGATGGACAGCCATGTCTGGTCCTCGACGACCCGGACGTGGCCGGAGTACTCGACGGGCAGTCTTCGGCACCAGTTGTCGACGAGGCTGCGGTCTGCGGGCCGACCTCACCGGACCAGCCTGCCTACGTCATCTACACCTCGGGCAGTACCGGAAAACCCAAGGGCGTCGTGGTGGGTCACCGCGGGTTGACGACGATGTATCACAATCACAAGGCCGAGATATTCACTCCGACCGAAAACAGTGTGGGTGGCCGACGTCTGCGCATCGCGCATACAGTCTCGTTCTCGTTCGACATGTCGTGGGAGGAACTGTTCTGGTTGCTCGCGGGGCACGAAGTTCACGTGATCGACGAGCAGGCGCGACTGGACCCCGCGTCTCTGGTGAAGCATTACCGCGAAGTCGGTATCGACGTCGTGAATGTAACCCCCTCGTATGCACGGGAACTGATGGCCGCCGGTCTCCTCGACGGTGAGCGGACGCCGGTGTTGGTGATGCTCGGCGGAGAAGCTGTACCTGCCGAGTTGTGGTCGCGATTGCGCGATCAGGACGGTGTCGACGGGTACGACCTTTACGGGCCGACGGAGTTCACGATCAATGCGATGGGATCCCCGGTTCAGGGGAGCGAGACACCCTGCTTGGGTCGTCCGATTCTGAACGCGTCTGCGCGGGTACTCGATTCGGGTCTGCGGGAGGTACCGATCGGAGCGGCGGGCGAGCTGTACATGTCCGGAGACGGAACGGCGATGGGTTACCTTCACCGGACCGCGTTGACCTCCGCTGTGTTCGTTGCTGATCCCTACTCCGTCGGCAAGCGCATGTACCGCACGGGTGACGTTGTACTGCGTCGCCGCGACGGTGAACTCGAATATCTGGGTCGCGCAGACCATCAGGTCAAGATCCGAGGCATTCGGATCGAATTGGGTGAAGTCGAATCCGCGCTGGCGTCGTTGCCGGGAGTGTTGCGAGCGGCAGCGTCAGTCCGTAGCGAAGGCGGTGCGCCGCCGCGACTGGTCGGCTACGTCATCGAAGAACCCGGCGCTGATCCAGTCGATCTGCGAGCTGCGTTGCGGGAACGCGTACCGGCACACCTGGTTCCGTCGGACATCGTCGTCGTGGATTCGATCCCGTTGACGCCCAACGGAAAACTGGACCGCGGTGCGTTGCCGGCACCCCCCGCCCGAGCAGCGGCCCGAGCACCGCGAACCGAGATGGAAAGGCAACTGTGCCAGGTCTTTGCGCGGGTACTCGGCGTCGAGGCAGTCGATCCCGAAGAGAGTTTCTTCGATCTCGGCGGCGACTCGCTTCGAGCTATGCGACTGGTGGGGGAGATGGAGCACGACCTGTCGGTGAGCGTCGGTGTGGGAACGCTGATGGCCCGTCCGACAGTTGCAGAACTTGCAGTACACCTTGACGAGTCGGCGTCCGAAATCGATCTGAGTCGCGATCGCCTCCTGACACTGCGAGCCGAAGGCAGCGGAGAACCACTGTTCTGCGTGCATCCGGCCGGTGGATTCGCTTGGCCCTTTGCGCCTTTGACCGGTGTTCTCGATGCCGACCGTCCACTGTTCGGCCTGCAACTGCCCACAATTGCCGGTGAGCCACTCGAACCGACGAACGTGGACCAACTGGCAGCGATGTACGTCGACACGATTCGCGGCGTGCAACCGAGCGGGCCGTACCACCTGCTCGGCTACTCGTTCGGTGGCAACGTCGTTGCCGCGATGGCGGCTCAGCTGGTCGATATCGGCGAGACGGTGGAGTTCGCCGGTCTGATCGATACTCATCCACTGGGAGATCGTGACGATCACGGTCGCGACGATGCCGACGACCGAGATCTGGCCGCCGCCCTGCCACCCGAGATCCTCACTCAGGCAACGGGACTGGTCGACGCTGTTCGGGCGGGTTTTGATGCCACTCGTTTGCTCGTGGCCAGTTCGACCGACACAACCTACGACGGACCGGTTACTCTGATCACCGCCGACGCCGAGGCGTCCGGACAGCTGCTGGCCGATCGCTGGCGCAGAGTCCGCGGGGACCGGGACATGGCAGTACACCATCTGCCGTACGACCACGCCGGATTGGTGACCCCAGCCGGGTGGGCGGCGATCGCCCCGCTGCTCGACAGCCATTTGTCGAAACGCACGGCCACATAGTTCGAAAACCACACAGTTGAAACACAATGGGAGCTCAATGATGAAGTCCACACCGCCCCTCGCGATACGGAGTTGGCGACGATTCGTCGCCATCGCAGGGTTGCTGATCGTCGCACTCGTGGCGATGATCGGTTGCAGTAGCGATTCGAACGACGAACCGACCAAGGCTGCAGAGCCCACGACCCGTGTGATCGAGACCGAGAAGGGCTCGGTCACCGTGCCCGCGTCGGCGGAGCGCATCGTGGTTCTGAGCGGCGGTCTCGCCGGATACCTGTACGCCCTGGACGCACCGGTGGTTGCCACCGATACCCGCGTCCTCGGTGTCACGAACCTCGACGGTGGATTCCCGCCGGCTTGGGCGGACGCCGCAAAGGCGCAGGGCACCAAGGAATTGCCGGCCGGCGAGCAGCTCAACATCGAAGCCGTCGCGGCGGCTGAGCCCGACCTGATCATCGGCGGTGGCCAGGGAATCACCTCGGTTCAGTCCGAGGAACTCTACGATCAGCTCACTGCTATCGCACCCACCGTCTTGGTCCCCAAGACGGTCGCCGCGTGGGACAAGCAGCTCGAAATCGTCGCCGACGCGGCGGGCCGTTCCGACCAGGTTCCGGCACTGATGAGCGCATACGAGGACAAGGTCAAAGAGGTCAAGGGCAAGATCAAGGTTCCCGAGGGAAACGTCGTCTACTTCCTCTCGGTCTCGAGCAACAAGCCGTACCTCGTTCCGCCGACGGCCGCGCTGCCCGCGATGCTCGCCGAGCTCGGTTTCAAGGCCGACGACGTCATGGCCAAGGCCGGCAACCCGCAGCTCTTCGGCTCGGGTGACTCGTTCGAGGTCAGCCCGGAACTGCTCTCGCAGGTCGCCGATGCTCCTGTCGCCTTTGTGATTCCGGTGTCCGGTCGCCCGATGGCCGAACTTGCCACCGATCCGCTTTACTCGCAGTTGCCGTCCTTCAAGGCAGGCACGACGTTCGAGCTCCCCGCCAGCAGCTACCGTCCTGACTACGACGGCGCAATGGCTACCCTCGACCTGATCGGCCAGACCTTCGCATGACTCGATTCGGTGGGCTGGTGATCGATGTTTCACCCTTGCGGACCAGCCGTCCCTTCAGGTACGCCTTTTCCGCGCGATTGATCTCGCTACTCGGGATCGGACTGCTCGTCGTAGCCGTCCCCGCGCAGACGTACCAGCTCACCGGCTCGACCTTGCAGGTTGCCGGAGTGTCCACGGCGATGGCCATCGCCATGTTCTTCGGCAGCCTGTTCGGCGGCGTGCTCGCTGACCGTTACGATCGGCGACGCACCATCCAGTTGGCCCGCAGTGCTGCGGGTCTCGGCTTTGTCATTCTCGGGTGCAATGCGCTCTTGCCACACCCGTCGATGTGGGTCATCTACGTCGCGGCAGCTGTCGACGGCTTGGCCGGCGGTGTCAGCAGCTCGGCCTTGATGGCTTTGATGCCGACGTTGTTGCCGCGCAACAAGATGGCTGCGGCCGGCGCTTTGGTAGCGCTGACCACCGACATCGGGACGATGATCTCGCCGGCAATCGCCGGCGTGATCATCGCCTCCGGCGGCATTCCCGCGACATACTTTGTTGCTGCGGTGGCCACCGCAGCAACTGTCACGTTGTTCCAAGCCATCGGCCCTTCCCCGGCACCGGGCACGAATCACGAAAGCCCGATGCGCGCGCTGGTGACCGGCGTGAAATTCGCCGGCACGCACACAGTCATTCGCGGCATCCTGATCAGCGGTCTGTTGGTCATGTTCGTCAGCGGGCCGATGGTGTTGCTGCCTGCCTTCGTCGACCAGGTTCTCGGCGGCGGACCCACCATGCTCGGTCTGCTCTACGGCGCCCCCGCTGTCGGCGCTGTGGTCGGTTCCCTCACCAGCGGTTGGACCGGACGAGTCCACCGCAACGGCGCCGCGATGTTGATCTCTGTTGCGCTGATGCCTCTCGGCCTGGTGGTACTGGGTGCGTCGGGAGCAGCGATTGTCGCGTTCCTGGGCCTGGCCGGATTCGGCCTCGGCCGCGCACTCAACGACATTCTGAGATTTGCAGTCCTTCAACAGAACACGCCGGACGAATTGCGCGGACGCGTGTCCAGTCTGTGGATGGTGCAAGCCGTCACGGGTACGGCGATCGGTTCGATGGCAGCCGGGTTCCTCGGGCAGTGGCTCGAGCCTGGCGCCGCGCTACTGGTCTTGGGGCTCGCCGGTGTGACACTGGGCCTGGTTCTCCTGGCAGCATTGGGTTCGGTGCGCCGGGTAACTTCGGAGATCAACGAAGTCGATCTCTCCGAAAACACTGTGCCGGTGGGGAATGCTCCGCCGGAAAAGGAAGGTAGTTCATGAACCGAGGAGACCACCTCGCGACCATCGCCGAAGTTCTGGCGGGGACCACCGGCGCAAAAGTGCCGTACCCCATCGGCATTCGCGAACTCGAAGTTGTTCGCAGCGAAATGGTCGGGACCGGACTGTTGCGTCTGACCTTGGGTGGACCGGAGTTGGCGGGCTTCGAATCGCACGCTCCCGACGAGCATGTTCGCCTGGTCTACCCGGATGCCGACGGAACTTTACGTCTACCCGAACGCGACGGATTCAGCCTGAAGTGGCCTCGTCCATTGCCGATCTCGCGTGAGTACACCGTCCGTCGATACGACGCCAAGGCGGGGGAGCTGGACCTCGACTTCGCGCTCCACGAAGGTGGGTACGCCTCTGATTGGGCTCAGGCGGCGACCGTCGGCACTCGGGTGCACGTGGCAGGTCCGCCCGGTGGCGTCGTGGTTCCGTGGACGTACGACCGCTATCTGCTGGCCGGTGACATCACCGCCCTTCCTGCCATTGCTCGTTGGCTCGAGATGATGCCCGCTGCTGCCGCCGGGTGGGTGTTCGTCGAGATCACCGACCCCTCACAGGAAATCGAACTCACTGTTCCGGAAGGCGTCGAGGTGCGATGGCTGCACCGCGGTGACGTCCCAGCCGGTCACTCGGATCTGCTCGAGCAGGCAGTACGGACGGTCACCGTGCCCGAGGGCGAGCGTGTCTACGCCTGGATCTCCGGTGAGGCCACCAGTCTCAAGCCGATTCGCAGATTCGTGCGCGACGAACTCGGCCTGAGTTCGGGCGACCACCTGATCACGGGCTACTGGAAGCGCGGAGTCGCAGACTTCGACGAGGACGACGACGACCACTGAACATCGGTTGATGCCGGTTTCGGCATCGTCACCGCGACAACGAGTCCGACAATCGCAACGATTGCCGCCACTCCGAAAGCTGTGGCGAATGCCGAGTGCTGGGGAAGACCGCCGGATGAAGTCGCGCTCGCGATGATCCCGGCGGCAATTTGGGTTCCCACAGCAGAACCCAGCGATCTGGCGATCGTGACTATTGCCGTCGTGACACCTACGCGGTCTGCCGGTGCGCTGTCGGCGGAGATGACGAACACTGCCGTCGACGCGGCGGCAACGCCGGTACCCGCAAGGATCAGCACCACAACGATCTGCCACATCGTTGTTGCAAAGACCCCGACGGCGCCGCTCAGGCCGAGGAAGGCAACTCCCGCTACCGCAATGGCTTTCGTGCCGACCCGTTGTGCGAGCTTTCCGGAGATCACCGACGCGATCACCGCTGCGCCGTAACCGATGCACAGCAGGATTCCGATGGCACTTGTCGATGCACCGCGGCCGAATCCGCTCTCTGCCGGCACGGCGAGTTGTTGCGGAAGTAGATAGACAACAGCGCCGTAGGTGAACCCGAAAACCACGCCGACGACCACGGCGCTCCACATCGAACGATGTCGCATCATCGTCAGGTCGACCATCGGCTCGGTTGTCCGGCTCTGATACCTGGCCCAGATCGTGAACACGGCAGCGGAAGCGAGAACCAGCAGCATCGACGTCGGTGCGCCCCACCCGTTGCTCGACGCGCTCGCAAGCCACGCCGTCAGCGTCAACAACCCCAGAGCCAATCCGCCCGCTCCCGGCCAATCGAGTCGGCCGCCGACGTTCGACATGTGATCTCGTGGTGTGCTCACGGCAAAAGCAATTGCGCCGAGCAAAACGAACGCGGTCGGAACTGCATACATCGCGCTGCGTGAGACGTTTTCCGCGACGGGTCCCGCCAGCACGACTCCCAGAGCGCCGCCGGCCACTACGACAGCCCCGAGCAAACCCGTGGCCGTCTTCAGTCGGTCCGAGGACAAAGTGCGTCGTAGGACCACGAAGCTCACGGGAAGCAACCCGAGCCCGAATCCCTGGAGAAATTGGCCGAGGACGAACAGCGGGAAGATCGTTGCGAGAGCGGACACGCTGCCGCCCAGGACAACGATTGTCGTGATCGCGAGCAAGGTGGGGCGGGCGCCGTACACGTCGGCTATTCGCCCGGCCATCGGCGTGACGAGGACAGTGCTCAACGTCAGAGCGACGGATGCGAGCGCTCCGACGTCGGCCGTCACTCCGAAGTCTCTCTGTATCAGGGGGAGTGCGGGGACGATGATGCTTTCGAGCGCGGCCACGGCAGCGATCAGCAGGGTCAGGCTTGCGATAGTTGCTACCGGTCGCGGCTGATTGCCGGAGACGCTCTCTGTGGTCATCGTGCTCTCTTTCGATCGGGGAGTGAGGAGCTTATGGACGCGACGAAACGCCGCCCCTCCAAGAGTCCGGAAGGGTTGTGGCACTGGATATATCGGGCTGTGAAGTAGACCGTCTCTTTATTTCGTTACGCGTACCGGTATTGTGGAGAAATGTAATCGGATTCAGCGCACAAAGCAAGAGTCGGATGGGGTGGAAATGGTGTCATGTATCGCCAGATCGCAACGGGCAGACTTTTGCTGCTACCGTCGGTCGGTGTCAGGTGATGTGACGATGGGGCTCATTTCTCGATGAGCATGACGCTGGTCACCAAAATGCTTCTCCGAGCAGGGAGTTCATCTGCCGGACACATCCAAGGTCCCCGTTTGAATGCCGGGTTTGTTAGCTTTCTGCCTGTGACGCGACGTCACGGAAAGTTCACGAATCACGGAGGATCATCATGGGTTCTATTTCAACGATCATCGGAATCTTCGAGCTCTACAAGCTTCTCGAGCCGCTGCTGAGCTCGCTGAGCTGATTCAGGTGTGATTTCGCTGTCGAGCCGGGGCGCCGAGGGACTCGGCTCGACAGCGGATCTCGAGGATCCGGCGCGATCAGGACCCGTGGAACGGATGTCGGCACCGGCAGAATTCCATCGCTCCGGTGTAGTGGTCCATCACCAGGATTTCTGCACACCGAGCGGGCTGCGGAGCGAACCTGAGGCAGCGCTCGATCCACCCACGCTCCAGCGAAGGGGCGGGGTGCGCGCAGTTCCCGCATCGGCCGGGACGTTCGGCGACACGTACGGAACCGTGGTGCTCCGGGGGCATGCCAAACATCTTGGTGGTGCGATGTTTCCAGGGCAATGGTTCGGCTCGAGCGGAAGCTATGTCACGAAAGCCCGGCGGCGATACCGTGGTTGCTCCGTAACGTAAGGCGGAATCTCAATGGGAGCGGATGGCAGGAGTCGAACCTGCGTGGACGGTTTTGCAGACCGCTGCCTTGCCGCTCGGCCACACCCGCATTCATCCAATTATGTTCGTAGTGAACAACAGTCGCCACCATTGTGATCAGGGTGAGTTGATCGCCGTGTGACGGATCGCAGGGACTGCGGGGGAAGTGCCGGGTCAGGCGCGGGAGAACACCGCGACCAGGAATTCGGAATCCTCCTTGAACGGGCGAAGATCCCACGTGGAGAGCAGCAGATCAGCCCCGAGGCCACTCGCGGTCGCGTCGGCGAGAAACTCGGGGAACTCGTAGCCACGGCCGGCACCGAATCCGATGACCACTCGGCCGCTCGGAGCGAGATGACGAGCAAATCCTGACAATACTGCTTGCCTGGTGGACGGCGCGAGAAACGCCACCACGTTGCCTGCCGACACGATGACGTCGAAATCTGCCTCGACACCGCGGGCCGGCAGATCGAGTTCGGCGAGATCGCCGACAAGCCACGCCGGTCCGGGGTGGTCTTCTTCTGCGGCAGCGATGAGAACCGGGTCGACATCGACTCCGACAACCACATGCCCGACGTCGTGCAGATAACCGCCGAGTCGGCCAGGCCCGCACCCTGCATCGAGAACCCGGCCACCGCGTCCGAGCATCGCGTCGATCAAACGTGCTTCCCCGACAATGTCCTTGCCGTCCGCTCTCATGGAACGGAAACGCTCGACATATCGTGTGGAATGCGTCGAGTCGGCTGCAGTGATCTCTTCCCACTGGCTGGGGATGCGCTCGTTCGGGGCGTGTGCAGTCATCTTTCGAGGGTACCGACAGCTCACCGGGTGCCGACGACCGTCCCGTCTGCGGCATATCCGACGAGGGTTGGACGAGGGGACGTGAGCGACAGGGGAATCCATCCGTAGAAGCGGTCTTCGGCAAGAATTGTCGGATAGATCTGGCCGTCTGCGGTGTGAAGTTCGGCTCGGACAGCACCTCCCGCCCCTGCGTCGTAGGTCGCCTCGTGTGGACCGGCAACCATGATGCCGGCTCCGCCTCCTAGTGCGAATGGTGACGCTTCCTCCGGGTACATATCGGGATCCGCAGCAGGAAAGCAACTGTCTCCAAGGTGGCTGAAATCGGAGGGTGCTCGCTGATCGAGATCTTCGGCGGACTCGAAGATCGGGGCGACGCACCTCCAGCCATTGGCGCCGTGGGCGACAAAGACGCTGAACAAGGTTCCGTCAGGTCCGGGAATGGACCCGACCCGCTCGGCGGTGGACGGATCTATTCCGCCGTTGGTTCCCGGCATCGTCTGCCAACCCGAGTACATGTCGGTGAACGCTTTCGGCATCATCCCCGTGGCAGCGGCGCAGCCCACCACCACTGCTGCGCAGATCGCCGCGACGAGAACGATGGCACCGACGCGACGGCGTGGAGCTTTGGTTGCCCCAATGTTGTTTTTGGTAGCCATGATTCGGGTGCGTGCGGCATCTTGGACGTTCTCGGGCCAGAGTTCGGCGGAAACCGTATCGCTCGGCCGCAGCTTCTCGAGCGTGGTCAGCAGATCTTTGGTCATGGGGTACTCCCGTGTTCGGCGGCAGCGCAAGGTCGGGCGGTGTTCATCGGGATTACGGTGACGGATTCTGAAGTCAACCCGGCGCGCAATCGACGCCGAGCGCGAAAGAGACGAACATGCATGGCCGGAACCGAACACCCAGCGACCCGCGCGGCTTCGGTGGCGGTCAACCCGTCCCAGGCAGTCAGGAGCAGGGCTTCACGTTCGGTGACGGTGAGTGTTGCCAGTGCTTCGAGCAGTTCCGTGCGTTCGGTGACAGTGACGTCGGCGCCCGGCGTCGATGCCGCAATCTGCTCGATGCGTCCCATCTTCTCGGTGAGCGCGTCAAAGCGCCGAACGCTGCGACGGTTATTGTTCACGGTGTTTCGAGCCACCACCAACAGCCATGGAAGTGCCTGCTCGGGCACTTCGTCCAAGCGTCGCCAGGCAACGAGGAACGTCTCGGAGACAACCTCCTGCGCGCTGTGATGATCAACGTGGCGACAGGTATACGCGAACACCCGACCGGCGTAGGCGTCCCACAGGGCGGTGAACCGCTCTTCGCCGCTCGGCGGCGGTTGTTCCTCGGATTTCGGGGTCATATGAAGAGATGTCCGGCTGGTTGCTGATCCTTACAGCCGCTGAGCTAATGGACGGTTTGGCGTCTTACTCCGGCCGAGAACTCCCACTGTCAGAAGCAACAGAGCGAGGATGTACAGCGTCATGATCCAGATGCCCGCAGCGGCGGGCTGCCACTTGTTCGCCTGACCGAGCAGGATCAAGGCGTCGGAGACGAGGAAGAGAGCGCCGCCGATACCGGTGATCGTGTTGTACGTCAGTGCGGTTGATGCGGTTCCCACCAGTATTGCGGCGTACACGGGGACGGCAATTCGAAGTTCAGGTTCGAGACCGGTCCAGGTGTACGACACAAGAGCGATCCCAGCGACGGTGTAAGCGCACAGAAACCATGGCCGCCTTCGTATCTCCCGAAGCGCGCCGTGTGAGAGAAAGAATCGGATGAAGCAGAGGTGACCGATCGCGAAGGCTGCCATCCCGATGACAAACGTGGTCTCCCAGATCAGGAACAAATCTCCGAAAGCACAGGCAATCAGCGCAGCAGCAACAATTCGAGGTCCGCGTCGGGCGACAACCCAGGCAGCCAGAATCGGAGCGAGCATGACCTTGGTGATCCCGTCCCAGGGCGCAGCATCAGCGGCATTGAGGATCAGATGGACAATCGCTACCGCTGAAAACCCGACGAACCATGGGGCCCGGATGATGCTCGGCAGCCCGGGGTCGAGGTCAGATTCACGCATCGGCTCAGTGTAGGAAGTCCGCTGCACGCTCGGCGAGGTCGAGCGCCGGCTGGGGGAGTATGCCGAGGATGAGCGTGACACCGGCGCCGAGGCCGATCACGCTGCTGGTCAGTGCACTCGGTACCACGACGGTCGGAGCGTCTGCGGCCGATTCGGTGAAGAACATCAACACGATCACTCGCACGTAGAAGTACGCGGCGATCGCGCTGCACAGGACGCCGACGATCACGAGAGGTGCGGCCCCGCCCTCGGCTGCCGCGCTGAACACCGCGAACTTTCCGATGAACCCACTGGTCAACGGGATCCCGGCGAAAGCCAACAGGAACAGTGCAAACACAACTCCGACCAGCGGTGAGCGCCGGCCCAATCCGGCCCAGCGCGAGAGCGTCGCGACCTCACCGTCTGCGTCCCGAACCAGACTCACGACGGCGAACGCGCCCACGGTGCTGAATCCGTAGGCTAGAAGGTAGAACATCGCCGAGGCCAGGCCGGCATCCGAATCCGCAACCACAGCGGTCAGAATGAATCCGGTGTGCGCGATGGCCGAATACGCGAGCATCCGCTTCATATCGGTTTGCGTAACAGCGACGATCGATCCGACAACCATCGTGAGAATCGCGACTGCCCACATCAGTGGACGCCAGTTCACGTACTCGTTGGGCAGAGCCACATAGAAGACACGAAGGATGGCACCGAATGCGGCGATCTTGGTCGCGGTAGCCATGAAACTGGTGATCGGCGTCGGCGCCCCTTGATAGACATCGGGAATCCACGAATGGAACGGCACGGCACCGACTTTGAACAGTAATCCCACGGCCACGAGTGCTGTCCCGAGCCACAGGAAGGCATCGGTACCCGACCCGCTGCGTGCTGCGTCGGCGATACCGGAGAGCGTGACCGTCCCGGCATAGCCGTACAGCAATGCGATTCCGAAAACGAAGAACGCCGACGAAAATGCCCCGAGCAGAAAGTACTTGAGCGCAGCTTCCTGGGAGAGCAGGCGACGTCGGCGTGCCAGACCACACAGGAGATACAGAGGCAGTGAGAACACTTCGAGCGCAACGAACATCGTCAGCAGATCGTTGGACGCGGGAAAGAGGAGCATGCCGCCGACAGCGAAGAGGGTGAGCGGAAAGACCTCGGTCTGGGCGATACCGACCTTGACCGCTTCTTGTTCCGCAACACTTCCGGGGACGCTCGACGCTTGAGGGGTGAAACCGCCGAGCGCGTCGTGTTGCGCGATCACCTCGGCGGTGTTGCCCGAGCCTCGCTCGGCGATCAGCAGTACTGCGGGGATCGACACGAGAAGGATCGTGGCCTGCAGGAAAAGGGTCGGACCGTCGACCGCTACAGAACCCATCATCGCCGTCGACCGCGTGCCGGCGAGCAGAAGCACTGCCACGAATGCGGCCGCCAAGCCTGCGACACCGAGGACGAGTTGCACGGGGTATCGAAAACGCCGGGGTGCGAATGCCTCGATGAGTACGCCCACAACCGCAACACCGAACACGATCAACATTGGCGAGAGCAAGCTGTATTCGACACTGGGTGACGCCGTGCCGGCTGAGCCGAGGATGGTCACGTCGTTGAAGGAACTCATTTGTGGGCACCTCCTTCGTGGTCGGCGACGAGCGGGGTCGGAGCCTCGTCGACGACCGTATGGCTCACTGCAGGAGTGATGACGTCCAAGGCAGGCTTGGGGTAGATGCCGAGAAGCAACAAGAGTGCGATCAGAGGGGCGACCACCACGAGTTCGCGTCGAGCGAGGTCGCGGATCGTTCCCTGCTCTTCCTTCACAGGTCCGCCCATCATGCGCTGGTAGAGCCAGAGTATGTAGATCGCGGACAGGACAAGCGCGGCAGTCGCCGCGATAGCGGCCACGTGGTATCGCGAGTACGTCCCGATCAGCACCAGGAACTCACTGATGAACGGCGCGAGACCCGGCAGCGACAGCGTTGCCAACCCCGCAACGAGGAATGTGCCGGCAAGTACGGGTGCAACTTTCTGGACGCCGCCGTACGCCGCGATCGATCGAGTACCTCGCTGCGAGACGAGGAATCCCGCAATCAGAAACAGAGCCGCAGTGGAGACTCCGTGATTGACCATGTACAGCGCGGAACCCGCCTGGCTCTGGCTGGTCATCGCGAAGATTCCGAGAATGATGAAGCCGAAGTGCGAAATCGACGTGTAGGCGATCAGTCTCATGACGTCTGTTTGTGCGATCGCCAGTATTGCGCCGTAGACGATCCCGATAACGGCGAGCGTGATGATCCACGGTGCAAAAGTCGACGACGACTCCGGGAACAGTTGCAGGCAGTAGCGAATCATCGCGAACGTGCCCACCTTGTCCACGACCGCCATCATCAGCACTGCTGTCGACGGAGTCGATTCCACCGCGGAGTCCGGCAACCAACTGTGCAGCGGCCAGAGCGGTGCTTTCACCGCGAACGCGAACATGAATCCGAGGAACAAGGCGTTGAGCACCCCGGGTCCCACACCGAGTTCACCGCTGTTTGCCGCTGAGGCGATCGCCCGGAAGTCGAAAGTGCCGCTGGCGAAGGGACTCTCGTCGCGCGTGGTGACCACATACAGGCCGATGACTGCAGCGAGCATGACCAGGCCGCCGAGGAGGTTGTAGAGCAGAAACTTCACGGCTGCGCGAGATCTGCCCACTCCGCCGAACCCGCCGATGAGGAAATACATCGGTATCAGCATGGCCTCGAAGAAAATGTAGAACAAGAGAATGTCCAAGGCGCTGAACGAAATCATCACCATGGACTCGACAACAAGGATCAGCGCGAAATAGGTGTGCGGCATTCTCTTGGGTGATGCCGGGTCTGCCGGGACGTCATTCCAGCCCGCGATCAGGAGTAACGGCACCAGCACGGCGGTGAGAAGAACCAGAACGAGTGCGATCCCGTCGAGTCCGAGTGTGTAGCTGGTACCGAAAGCCGGTATCCAGCTGTGGCTTTCGACAAATTGAAATTGTTCGCCGCCGCGGTCGAACGCAACTCCGAGAACGGCGGCGACCACCAGGACTGCCACGGACACAGCCAATGCGAGAGACTTCGCAAATTGGTACGACCGTGCCGGCAGAGCGAGGACTACACCCGCTCCGATGAGCGGAAGCAACCAGAGCACCGTCAGCGCAGGGAAGCCGGTATTGGTCACAGAGTCGCTCACCGCCGCTTCGATCACCACAGTGTCACCGCCATCATTGTCGCGACCACGAGTGTTGCTCCGACAAACATCACCAGCGCGTACGAGCGAACAAACCCGGTCTGTAGCTTCCGCGTGAGCGCGGACAGCCCGGTGACGACCACCGCAAAGCTGCCCACGACGCCGCCTATTCCCTTGGTGTCGAACACTTCCAACGACTTGGTGAGTTGTTGTCCGGGCTTCATGAACACCGTCTCGTTGAAGGCGTCACCGTACAGATCGCGGCGAGCCGCACCGGTCAACGGTGAAACCGGAGTCGGTGCCACAAGTGGAATCTCCCGGGTGGCGTACTCGCGATACGCAATCGCGACGCCGGCGGCAACTGCGAGCAGCGCCAGCGCGGTGATCGACCATGCGGGTATCGGCGGTTCGACGTGATGTGAGCCGACAACCGGTTCGAGCCAGTTCTGCAAGCTGGACCCGATGGTCAGGAGCATCCCGGCGCCGACGGACCCCACCGCCAGGATGATCATCGGAGACGTCATCACTGCCGGAGATTCGTGAGGTTTCTGGTTCTCCCAGCGGGCCTTCCCGAAGAAGGTCATCAGCATCACGCGGCTCATGTAGAAGGCAGTGAGGGCCGCACCCAACAGGGTGACGATGCCCAGCACAACACCCTTGACGCCACCCTCGCCGATCGCAACCTCGATGATCTTGTCCTTGGAGAAGAACCCGGCAAACGGCGGAACACCGATGATGGCAAGGTATCCGAGCCCGAACGTGACAAAAGTCAGTGGCATGAACGCTCGGAGCCCGCCGTAGCGCCGCATGTCGGTTTCGTCGTTCATCGCGTGCATCACCGAACCCGCGCCGAGGAACAGGCCTGCCTTGAAGAATCCGTGGGTGATCAGATGAAGGATTGCGAAGGCGTATCCAGCTGGTCCGAGGCCCGCCGCCAGGACCATGTATCCGATCTGACTCATGGTCGATGCGGCGAGCGCTTTCTTGATGTCGTCCTTCGCGCAGCCGATGATCGCACCGAACAGCAGCGTCACGGCACCGACGATGACAACCACGAGTTGAGCGTCGGGTGCGAGATCGAAGATCGGATTGGAGCGCACGATCAGGTAGACGCCGGCCGTGACCATCGTGGCCGCGTGAATCAGCGCCGAGACGGGGGTGGGGCCCTCCATCGCGTCGCCGAGCCACGACTGCAGTGGCACCTGCGCCGACTTCGCGCATGCAGCGAGGAGGAGCATCAGGCCGAGCGCCGTCAGGACACCTTCGCTTGCACCAGACGCGTCGGCGAAGACGCTGCTGAACGAGAGCGAGCCGAACGTGCTGAACATCAACATCATCGCGATCATCAATCCGATGTCGCCCACCCGATTGACGACAAAAGCCTTCTTGGCAGCGGTCGCCGCCGACGGCTTGTGCTGCCAGAAACCGATCAGCAGGTACGACGCCAAACCGACGCCTTCCCAGCCGACGTAGAGCCCGAGGAAGTTGTCGGCGAGCACGAGGAGCAGCATCGCAGCGAGGAAGAGATTGAGGTAGGCGAAGAACTTACGACGCTCGGGGTCGTGCGCCATGTAGCCGACCGAGTAGATGTGGATCAGCGAACCTACACCGGTGATGAGCAGGACGAAACACATCGACAGTTGATCAAGCTGCAGTCCGAACTCGACCTGAAGACTGTCGACCGGGACCCAACTGAACAGGTGCTCGGTGACGGTGCGGTCGGCGGTGTCGCGGCCGAGCATGGCGATGAAAAACACCACTGCGACGACAAACGACGCGAGTGCCATGACGCAGGCGAACAGGTGGCCCCACGCGTTCGTGCGACGACCCGCCAGCAACAGGACAGCGGCGCCGCACAGGGGCAGGGCGGGGAGCAACCAGATGGCGGACGTGATTCCTCCTGACATGTCAGTACTTCAGCAGGTCTGCGTCGTCGACGGATACAGAACGCCGAGATCGGAAGATGATCATGATGATTGCCAAGCCGACGACTACTTCGGCCGCAGCTACCACCATCGTGAAGAAGGCGAAGATCTGGCCGTCCAGATTGCCGTGCATGCGCGCGAAGGTCACGAATGCCAGGTTCGCGGCGTTGAGCATCAATTCGATACACATGAACACCACGATGGCGTTGCGTCGCAGGAGGACTCCCGCAGCCCCGATGGTGAACAACAGGACCGACAGATACAGATAGTTCTCTGGATTCATCGCTGCGTTTCCTCGCCGGTATCGGGATCCGGGGATCGCGGAGTGAGGGCGCTGCTGACGGAGAGGGTCGAGAACGTTCCGTCGGGCAACAACGCCGGCATGTCTACTGCGTTGTGACGTGCGTACACGCCGGGACTGGGGAGGGGAGTGGCCGAGCCCTTGTCGGGATTGCTCTCATCGCTGCCCAGGTACGCGAATCGTTGCTGCGAGAGTTCGCGTTGGCTGAGCGTGGATCCGATCTTCTCCCGATGCGCGAGCATCATTGCGCCAAGTGTCGCCGTGATCAGCAGTGCGCCGGTCAGTTCGAAGGCCCAGACGTAGCGGATGAAGATGAGATCGGCGAGAGCGTCGATGTTGCCCTGGTCGAGTCCGGTGAATCCGGTGAACCCCGAGATCGACGCATTTCCGAGGCCGCCGATAAGGAGTAGCCCGAATCCGACGCCGATCACGATCGCGCTGACGCGTTGTCCCCGTAGCGTTTCGACCAAGGAGTCCGAAGAATCCACGCCGACCAGCATCAGGACGAACAGGAACAACATCATCACTGCGCCGGTATAGACGACGACCTGGACGACACCCAGGAACAGTGCGCCCTGCACGATGTAGAAGACGGCCAGGATGATCATCGTCATTGCAAGGAAGAGCGCAGAGTAGACGGCCTTGGGGGCGGCGACCACGCCCAAAGCGCTGATCACCGCAAGGGTTCCGAGGATCCAGAACTGCACCGCCTCGCCGGTGGAGGTCGATGTCATCGTTCCCTCCGCCAGGATCGTGGTCGTGACCGACGCGATCATTTCTCGGTCTCCGGGTTCGGCTCTTGCTCGGGTGCTGGCTGTTCGGGAGCTGCTGTGATGTCTCCGCGGTAGTAGACGTCCTGAGTTGTGCCGGGACGCAGCGCGTGTGGTGGCGCTGCCATGTCGGGTTTCAGGGGCGCGAGAAGGCGGTCCTTCTCGTAGATCAACCCGGCTCGGTTGTCGTCGGTCATCTCGTACTCGTTGGTCATGGTGAGAGCCCGAGTGGGGCAAGCCTCGACGCAGAGGCCACAGCCGATGCACCGCAGGTAGTTGATCTGATACACCCGCCCGTAACGCTCGCCGGGGGAGAACCGTTCTTCTTCGGTGTTGTCAGCACCCTCGACATAGATCGCGTCGGCGGGGCAGGCCCAGGCACACAGTTCGCAACCGATGCACTTCTCGAGTCCGTCCGCATACCGGTTGAGTTGATGGCGACCGTGGTATCCGGGCGCGGTGGGGCGCTTCTCCTCCGGATAGAACTCGGTCTCGGGCTTCTTGAACATTGTCGAGAGCGTCACTCCGAAACCCGCGATAGGTCCGAGGAAATCAGGCATGGGAGTCCTCCGATGTGTCGGAAACATCTGTCCGCCGCGGCGGTGGCACCTTCTGACCCGGTAGTTTTCGGGTCGGCAGCGTTTGACCAGGTAGGGGTGGAACCGGGAAGCCGCCCGACATCGCATCGAAAGGCCGGGTCCCCGAATCGGGCACCAACGCGGCGGTTCGGCGTCGGCTGCGGTAAGTCCCGGCCAACACGATCAGGAGCGCAGCTCCGAGAACCAGTGCGACGCAGAGAAGTACGACCCAGGTGTTGTAGCCCTCGTTGCGGAACGCACGAACGGTCGCGATCACCATCACCCATACCAAAGCTGCGGGGATCAGAACCTTCCAGCCGAGATTCATGAACTGGTCGTAGCGTAATCGAGGAAGCGTGCTGCGCAACCAGATGAAGACGAAGAGGAAGCCCCACACCTTGGCGACAAACCACAGCACCGGCCACCAACCGGAATTGGCGCCGTCCCACAGGTTGAACGGGAACGGTGCGTGCCACCCGCCCAGGAACAGTGTCGTGGCCAGAGCGGACACCGTCACCATGTTCACGTACTCGGCCAGCATGAACATCGCGAACTTGAGTGAGGAGTACTCGGTGTGGAACCCACCCACCAGTTCACCCTCGGCCTCGGGAAGGTCGAAGGGAGCCCTGTTGGTTTCGCCGACCATGGCTGTCACGTAGATCAGGAAGGACGGCAGGAGGAGAAAGACGTACCAGGCACCTTGTTGGGCGCTGACGATGCCGGACGTGGACATCGTGCCGGCGTAGAGGAAGACTGCGGCGAAGGACAGCCCCATTGCTACTTCGTAGGAGATGACCTGCGCGGTCGATCGAAGTGCGCCCAGTAGTGGATACGTCGATCCGGACGACCAGCCGGCAAGCACGATCCCGTACACACCGATTGAAGTTACGGCGAGGATGTAGAGAACTCCGACCGGCAGATCGGTCAGTTGCAGGGGTGAAAGGGTTCCGAAGATCGACACCTGCGGACCGAACGGGATGACGGCAAAGGCCATGAACGCGGGCACGACTGCGATGACGGGCGCGAGGAGATAAATCGGTTTGTCGGCGCCGGTCGGTGTGATGCCCTCCTTGAGGGCGAGCTTGATTCCGTCAGCGAGACTCTGGAGCATTCCACGGGGGCCGACGCGGTTCGGTCCGACACGCATCTGCATGCGTGCCATGACCTTTCGTTCCGCGTAAATTGCCATCAGCGGTGTGAGTACGAGGAACACGAAAATGGCGAGAGCCTTGCCGATCACCAACCACCACGGGTCGTGCCCGAACGCCGACAGGTCGACCGGAGCTGCCACGGTCCCGTATTCGTGGGTGGTCATTGCGCTCCAGCCTTCGCAATCTTCACCACGGAACCCGCGGTAACGCAGAGCGTTTCGTAGATCGTGCTACCCGGTGAATTGAGTGGGAGCCAGACTGTTCGAGGCGGGAGTTCGGTGATCTCCAACGGTAATGTGATGGAACCGGATTCAGTCGACACCTCAACGTGATCGCCGTTGTCGGCGCCGATCTCGGCAGCGGTCTCGGCAGACAAACGTACGAGTGGGAGCCGTGCCGTACCCGCCAGGTTGGGCTCGCCGTCTTGCAGTCGGCCGTTGTCGAGCAGCATTCGCCAACTCGACAACACTGCCTCGCCCAGTCCCGGTGTGGGCATGGTGCCTGACGGGACCTGAGGCGAGGTGGGGCGCGATCCGGACCAAGCGCCGAGGCGGTGTATCTCCGAGCGTGCGGAATCTGCGTCGGGTAGGCCCAGATCGATGCCCATCTCGGCTGCGATCGCGTGAAGGACGCGCTGATCCGGCATCACTCCTGTCGTTCTCAATGCGGTGTCGAACACGCGCTCGCGGCCTTCCCAATCGAGGAAGGTTCCGGGCTTCTCGGCGACCGGCGCCACGGGGAAGACGACGTCGGCGAGTTCGGTGACTCCGCTGTGACGGATCTCCAAACTCACCACGAACCCTGCTGCTTCGATCGCGGCCCTTGCCTTCGCCGGGTTCGGGAGATCACTCAATTCGACGCCGCCGACAAGAAGGGCAGCAGTCGTCTGCCCCGGATCCAGCAGACTCGCGGCGTCGCGCCCGTCGGATGCCGGGATGGAGACCCCCCACACTGATTCCACCTCCTGACGTGCTGCCGGGTCCGCAACGGGGCGTCCGCCGGGAAGCAATCCCGGTAGTGCGCCGGCCTCGACGGCGCCGCGATCACCAGCGCGGCGTGGGACCCAAGCCAAACAAGCTCCTGTCGCTTCGGCGAGACGTACCGCCGCGGCGAAGCCGCCCGCCACCTCACTGAGTCGTTCGCCCAACAGGATCACTGCACCGGGCTGCCGGAGGAGCTGGCCCTCCTCACTGCTGGGGTGTGACAACGAATCCATCAGAGCTGCTTCACTTCCGGGTACGGTCCGAAGCAAAGAGCCGCCCATCTTCTGCAGGCCGCGCGTAGCGAATGGCGCGCTGGAGAGCACCGTCGTCTTGCCGAAACGTGCGGCCTTGCGCAGCCGCAGGAAGATGATCGGTGACTCCTCCTCGGGCTCGAGAGCTACCAGCAATGCGGCCGGGGCCGACTCGAGGTCCTGGT
Source organism: Rhodococcus sp. YL-1 (assembly GCF_001942025.1). NCBI lineage: Bacteria > Bacillati > Actinomycetota > Actinomycetes > Mycobacteriales > Nocardiaceae > Rhodococcus > Rhodococcus sp. YL-1. The sequence continues at coordinate 2,746,376 of NZ_CP017299.1, forward strand.
ACGTCACCGACTCTTCGAGTGTGCGGCCGGCGACGTGTGCTGAGAGGAAACCTGCCTCTTCGGCAGAATGAGCACGGATTCGGAAGTCGATGTTGTTGGTAGCGAGAGCAACTCGCGCGAACTTGCCGTAGGCGTAGGCGTCCTCCAAGGTAGAGCGTCCGCCGACGAGTACGCCTGCGTCACCGCGGGCCTGCGCGAAGGATCGCGCAACGAGGTCGAGTGCCATGGGCCACGACGCCGGAATCAATTCGCCGTCAGCGTTGCGGATCAGGGGAGTGGTGATCCGATCACCTTGGGTCGTGTACGTGAATGCGAAACGTCCCTTGTCGCAATTCCACTCCTCGTTGACGTCGGGGTCGTCCCCGGCGAGACGACGAAGAACCTTGCCGCGACGGTGGTCCGTGCGCTGGGCACATCCGTCCGCGCAGTGCTCGCACACGCTGGGGCTGGAGACCAGATCGAACGGTCGCGCCCGGAATCGGTATGCCGTGCTGGTGAGTGCACCGACCGGGCAAACCTGAATGGTGTTGCCCGAGAAATAGGACTCGAAAGGCTCGTTGGCGTAGATCCCGACCTGTTGAAGTGCACCGCGCTCGAGGAGATCGATGAACGGGTCGCCGGCAATCTGGCCCGAAAACCGTGTGCACCTGGCACAAAGGACACAACGCTCGCGGTCGAGGAGGATCTCGGACGAGAGTGGGATGGGTTTGGGGTAGGTCCGTTTCTCCTCACCGAACCGGGATTCGGTGCGACCGGTCGACATCGCCTGGTTTTGAAGCGGACACTCGCCGCCCTTGTCACACACGGGGCAGTCCAGAGGGTGGTTGATGAGCAGGAGTTCCATCACCCCGCGCTGCGCCTTCTCCGCCACCGGTGACGTGAGCTGTGTGGTGACGACCATTCCGTCCGCAACCGGTGTCGTGCAGGACGCCACCGGCTTGCGTTGACCTTCGACCTCCACGATGCACTGTCGGCACGCCCCGACCGGGTCCAGAAGAGGATGATCGCAGAACCGCGGAATCTGTGTGCCGATCATCTCTGCAGCGCGAATGATCAACGTGCCCTTGGGTACCTGGAGTTCCCGGCCGTCGATGGTGAGGGCGACCAGATCAGTGGGCGGTGCCGCATCGGTTCCAGTGGTGGCGTCGGCTGCGGTCATGAGACGAACGCTCCTGTCGCGAGAACGGATCGGCGAGGATCGAACGGGCATCCGTTGCTGTCGAAATGCGCTACGTATTCCTCGCGGAAGTACTTCAGGGAGGACATGATCGGGCTGGTCGCTCCGTCGCCCAACGCGCAGAAGGATTTTCCGAGGATGGTGTCCGAGATGTCGAGAAGTTTGGTGAGATCAGCTTCAGTACCTGTTCCGCCTTCGAGCCGACGCAGGATCTGCACCAGCCAGTACGTGCCTTCGCGGCACGGCGTGCATTTACCGCAAGATTCGTGGGCATAGAACTCGGTCCACCGCAGCACCGCACGCACGATGCAGGTTGTGTCGTCGAATATCTGCAGTGCTTTGGTGCCGAGCATCGATCCCGCCGCGCCGACGCCCTCGTAGTCGAGTGGGACATCGAGATGTTCGTCGGTGAAGATCGGAGTCGAGGATCCGCCGGGAGTCCAGAACTTGAGGGTGTGCCCGGTGCGAACGCCGCCCGCGTAGTCGAGAAGTTCTCGCAACGTGATGCCGAGCGGCGCCTCGTACTGGCCGGGAGTGGTGACATGACCAGAGAGCGAGTACAACGTGAACCCCGGCGACTTCTCGCTTCCCATCGACCGGAACCACTCCGGGCCGCCCAGGACGATCGACGGCACACTCGCGATGGACTCGACGTTGTTGACGACGGTCGGGCAGGCGTAGAGGCCGGCGACGGCGGGGAATGGCGGCCGCAGTCGAGGCTGACCGCGTCGTCCCTCCAACGAATCGAGGAGGGCTGTCTCCTCACCACAGATGTACGCGCCTGCTCCGGCGTGCACGACGAGATCCAAGTCGAATCCCGAACCGAGGATGTTGCGGCCCAGGTATCCGGCCGCGTAGGCCTCGGCCACGGCGGTCTGCAGACGTCGCAGGACCGGGACCACCTCGCCCCGGACGTAGATGAACGCCTTGGCCGCTCGAATTGCATACGCCGCGATGATGACTCCCTCGACCAACGTGTGTGGGGTCGCCATCATCAACGGCATGTCCTTGCATGTGCCCGGTTCGGACTCGTCGGCATTGACGACGAGATAGTGAGGCTTGCCGTCTCCTGGCTTGTCTTCGGTGCTCTGTGGGATGAAACTCCACTTGAGGCCCGTCGGGAAACCGGCGCCACCGCGCCCACGAAGGCCAGCGTCCTTGACCGTTTCGATCACGGCGTCGGGGGACATGGCTAGCGCTTTGCGTAGGGCTTGGTAGCCGTCGTGACGAAGGTAGCTGTCGAGGGTCCACGAGTTCGGTTGATCCCAGTAGCGACTCAGGACGGGGGCGAGTGTCATGTCACTTCCCTTCGCCGGGAGCGTCGGCTGCTGAGGCCGAACCGGGTGGGTTGTCGTCGTGAGATCGGCTGATACGCAGTCCGGCAAGAGTTGCCCCGCCGATTGTTTGTGCTTCGGCTGCTTCGATTCGCGTATCGGGGAACCCGGCCAAGGTGCGTGCGGTCTGTCGGAACGAACACAGTGTGGCACCGCGACTGGGTGTCACGCGCTCTCCGGCGCGGAGCGCATCGACGAGTGAGCGCGCCGATTCCGGAGTCTGGTTGTCGAAGAACTCCCAGTTGATCATCATGACGGGGGCGTAGTCGCACGCCGCATTGCACTCGATGTGTTCGAGGGTGATCTTGCCGTCGGACGTCGAGATGGAGTGTCCGCCTTCGTCTCTGGAGCCGGCTGACCCGAGATGCTCTTCGAGTGCTGCGAGGATGTCGTCTCCGCCCATGATCGCGCAGAGCGTGTTGGTGCAGACTCCGACCAGATACTCACCCGTCGGACCACGGCGATACATCGAGTAGAAGGTGGAAACGGCGGCAACCTCGGCGCCGGTCAAACCCAGCTTGGCACTGCAGAAATCGATCCCGGCCGGGGTGATGTACCCGTCCTCGGACTGCACGAGATGAAGGAGCGGCAGGAGGGCTGATCGACTGGTGGTCGCCGCGGCGTCAGGCTCACGGTAACGAGCGATGACGGTTTCGGCATCGGCGTCGAGTCGAGCGAGTACGTCAGGCGGATAACTCGATCGTGCGCCAGGGCGTACCAGTTGCGTGGGCTCGTTCGGGCGCGGCCCGAGTTCGATGAACACCCGTGACGAGCCGTTCGGGCCGGTCATCGGTCCACTCCGCCCATGACGGGATCGATACTGGCAACCGAGGCGATCACGTCGGACACCATGCCTCCCTCGCACATCGCCGCTACCGCTTGAAGGTTGGTGAATGACGGATCCCGGAAATGGACGCGGTACGGCCGGGTTCCCCCGTCGCTGACCATGTGCACACCCAACTCGCCACGCGGGGACTCGACGGCGACGTACACCTGGCCGGGCGGCACGCGGATTCCTTCGGTGACCAGTTTGAAATGGTGAATCAGACCCTCCATGGACGACTCCATGATCTTGGCGATGTGCTTCTGCGAATTGCCGAGGCCATCCGGTCCGACAGCGAGATCGGCAGGCCAGGCGATCTTCTTGTCGTCCACCATGACCGGCCCCGGTTGCAGTTTGTCGAGGCACTGCTCGACGATCTTGAGGGACTCCTTCATCTCCTCGACACGGATGACGTACCTTCCGTAGCAATCGGATCCGTCGTGCGTCACGACGTCGAATTCGTAGTTCTCGTAGCCGCAGTAGGGCTGCGCTCGACGCTGATCGTGGGGGAGACCCGTGGCGCGTAGGACCGGCCCCGTCACGCCGAGCGCCATGCAGCCGGTGAGATCGAGATATCCGATTCCCTGGGTGCGGGCTTTCCAGATGGAGTTGTCACTGAGCATCAGTTCGACGTCACGCAACCGTTTCGGTAGGACCTTCAACAGTTCTCGTACCTTCGCGACCGACCCGTCGGGTAGATCCTGAGCGAGACCACCAGGCCTGATGTAGGCGTGATTCATCCGCAGTCCGGTGATCGTCTCGAACACGTCCAGAATCAATTCGCGTTCGCGGAATCCGAACAGCATCGCCGTCACGGCGCCCAGTTCCATTCCACCGGTTGCCAGGGCGACAAGGTGCGACGAGATTCGATTGAGCTCCATCATCATCACGCGAATGACGGTGGCTCGCTCGGGAATGTCGTCGGTGATGCCGAGAAGTTTTTCGACTCCGAGGCAGTACGCGGTTTCGTTGAAGAACGGTGACAGGTAGTCCATTCGAGTAACGAAAGTGACGCCCTGCGTCCAGTTCCGGTATTCGAGATTCTTTTCGATTCCGGTGTGCAGGTAGCCGATTCCACACCGAGCTTCCACGACTGTCTCACCCTCGATTTCGAGAATGAGGCGCAAGACGCCGTGAGTGGACGGATGCTGCGGGCCCATGTTGACCACGATCCGTTCGGCCTCGCCGGTTCGCTGGCGAGCGGCCGCGGTGACGATGTCGTCCCAGTCCTGACCCGATGCTGTGACGACGGTTTCCGTCGTGGCACCGGAGTTGCTTCCTGTCGTCTCGTTCATCAGTTGTACGACCTACGCTCGTCGGGTGGAGGAGTCTGGGCGCCCTTGTACTCGACCGGGATACCGCCGAGCGGATAGTCCTTGCGCTGTGGGTGGCCCTTCCAGTCGTCGGGCATCTCGATACGGGTCAGGGCCGGGTGACCGTCGAAGACGATCCCGAAGAAGTCGTAGGTCTCACGCTCGTGCCAATCGTTGGTGGGGTATATCCCGACGATGGACGGAATATGTGGATCGGAGTCCGGCACGGACACTTCCAGTCTGATCCGGCGGTTGTGCGTGATCGAAGCAAATGGATATACGGCGTGGAGCTCGCGACCGGTGTCCTGCGGATAGTGGACTCCATCGACACCCAGGCAAAGTTCGAAGCGCAGTTCCGATTCGTCGCGCAGTCTGCGCGCGACCTGCGGGAGGTGAGACCGTTCGACATGCAGCGTCATCTCGTCTCGAAAGATCACTACCCGCTCGATTGCATCGGTGAAAGTGCTGCCCGCGCTGCGCAATGCGGCATCCAAGGAGTCCGCAACTTCGTCGAAGTATCCACCGAACGGTCGAGAGGCCTTGTCCTCTACTGAGATCGGCGGGGCGAGCCGGCTGTAGCCCGAGGTGTCACCACTGCCGCGGACCCCGAACATCCCCCTCGATCCGTTGTTGCCCGCGGTCATCGCAGAAGCCCCTTCATGTCGATGGTGGGGGTGGATGCCAGTGCGGCGCGCTCGGCTGCCGCGCGTGCCTCTTCGCGGTTCACGCCGAGGGGCATCTCCTGGATCTTTCGGTGCAGTTCGATGATCGCGTTCAGGAGCATCTCCGGCCGCGGCGGACAGCCGGGCAAGTAGATGTCGACCGGCACGATGTGGTCGACGCCCTGTACCACTGCGTAGTTGTTGAACATTCCGCCGGACGACGCACACACACCCATGGCCAGAACCCATTTCGGCTCGGCCATCTGGTCGTAGACCTGACGAAGTACCGGCCCCATCTTTTGACTGACCCGCCCGGCCACGATCAGAAGGTCTGCCTGTCGCGGCGACGCGCGGAATGCCTCCATGCCGAACCGCGCCAGGTCGAAGCGACCTGACGTGGTTGCCATCATCTCGATCGCGCAGCACGCGAGCCCGAAGGTGGCAGGCCACAGTGATCCTTTGCGGGCATACCCTGCCAGGCCCTCGACAGTGGTCAGTAGAAATCCGCTGGGGAGCTTTTCTTCGAGACCCATATCCGACTCTTTTCAGTCGTAACAGCTGCGGTGTGACCGGTTTTGTCTGACGTATGTGTGCTGTACCTGTGTCCGCTGGCCTAGTCCCAACCGAGACCGCCTCGTCGCCATTCGTATGCGTATGCCACCGAGACGTTGACTATGAAAAGGCCCATCGCCGCGAGGCCGAACAAGCCGAGCGAATCGAAATGCACCGCCCACGGGTAGAGGAAAACGATCTCGATGTCGAAGATGATGAACAGCATTGCCGTCAGATAGAACTTGACGGGAAACCGCCCGCCACCGGCGGTACGGGGTGCCGGTTCGATTCCGCATTCGTAGGCTTCGAGTTTCGCCCTGTTGTACCGCTTCGGGCCGACCACGGACGCGAGAACAACCGACACCACAGCGAAGGCCATCGCGATGACCCCGAGGACGAGAATGGGGATGTAAGCGTTCATGTCACCCGAACTCCTCTCCGCTGTGCGGATGTCCGCCCAGCCCGAAGGTGCCGTTCGATTTCGATACTGCCAGCAATTCGATACTTATGTGACCTGCGACACCCACACTAGGGGAGGCCTCCGACATTGGGTTCGTTTTCGGGGTGCCGAGTTTCGCTCTCGAAAGTCCGAAGTAGTCGGCGCCGCAACGAATCACCGCTGCAACGGGTGCTCACTGGCTCAGTTGTCGACGCAGAAGCGCGATGACGGTGGAAGCAAGTTCGATCGGATCTATCGGCTGCGGCACTGAGGCTTCCGCTCTCGACCACGACGCCAGCCACGCATCGTCGGGTCGACCGGTCAGTACGAGGATCGGTGGACAGTCGGCGATCTCGTCCTTGAGTTGTTTCGCGACGCCCATGCCGCCCGCCGGACTCGCCTCGCCGTCGAGAATGGCGAGGTCGATTCCGCCGGCATCGAGCTTGGCTACGACGACCGGCGCCGTCGCGACCTCGATGTAGTCGATGGTGGGCATCGACGGATGTGGGCGCTCTCCGAGAGCGAGCCGAACTTGCTCGCGCGTGTGTGCGTCGTCGCTGTAGACGAGGATGCGCACGGGTGCCATGGAGTTGGGCTCTGCGGTCTCGGCGGACACGCGGCCGACGTTACTCCGGGCGGTCCCCGGCTACCGGCGAATCTTCAACATCGGCAGGGACTTCCGCGAAAACACAGCTCGGCTTCACGGCAAACGGCCCTTACCCGGCGATGAACGCCGAAGTAAGGGTCGCCTGAATTGCGTGTGCGCTCAGAAGTTTTCGACGAACTTCGTCAGGCCCTTGCTCGCTGTTTCCAGGGCCGTCTTCTGTGCCTTCTTCACCAGGAAGCCCGGCAGCGGGATCTTGGGATCGATGGTCAGTTCGAAGGTGACTTTGGTTCCACCGTCGGTGGGAGTCAAGACGTACGAGCCGTCCTGCTGGTTCTGCTGACCGCTCTCCACGAGGGTCCAGGTCACCTTCTCGTCGCCCTCGAAGGTGTAGTCGACTACCTGCTCGTCGTTGATTCCCAGAATGGACACGGCCATGCGAACGCGATGGGGGCGACCGTCGTCGTGGGTGCTCTCGATGGTGATCTTCTTGTGTGCAGACGACCACTCCGGCAGCCGATCGACGGCTGCTACGGCCTTCATCACCGTTTCCGGATCAGCCTTGATCTCGAATTCCTTGACGCCCGAAACGGCCATGAACGTGCTCCTTCTCGCCTTGCGGCAACGGTTCGTGATTACTGCAGTTGCGCAATTAGATCATTCGGTGATCGGGTTGGCGTCGAGCTAGTCCATGCCGTTCTTGCGCATCTGGTCCCGCAATGCGCCCTGGACGGCTTGTGAAACCCACGAGTTGAGGGAGACTCCGTTCTGATTGGCGGCCTCCTCGGCGCGGGCTTTGATCTGCTCCATCATCCTCAACGTCACCCGGCTGATATCTCCGCTGACGTCGTCGAACGAGTAGGTTGAGTCCTTCTTCTCGTCGTCTGCCTTCTCGTTTGCACCCTCGCCGCCGGTCGAGTTCGGCGGGCGAACGACGTCGACCAGTAATTCGCTTCCGTCGAGATTCACCTTGACCTCTCGGTCGCCCAGCTTCGCCCCGATCTCCTTGGCCAGTTCCGTCGCCGCGGCCAACAAGACCAGGCGGACCGAGGGTTCGATGGCGGCGGACAACGACGCCGCAATCCGGCGCGTGTGATCGTCGCCGAGTTCGGCTGCAGTGGCGAGGTCGTTCTGCAGCTTTGCGGTGTACTCCGAAATGTCCATGACACCACAGTGGCGTCAAAAGTGACGTCAGTCAAGGATGTGATGACGTCACTCGGTATCGAGGGCGGTCGACCGCTATAGAGTTGCCCAGCACCTGAGGCGAACGGCGCCCGGGTTTCGTGCTGGTCGTTTCGTGCTTGTCGAGGAGTGGGTTGTGCCGAACACGGTGTCACTGAAAGTGCAGTTGGTGGCGAAGTCCGAGTTCTTCCCGCCCGAGGACATTCCGTGGGAGACGGACGCGGATGGTGGCGAAGCGCTGGTCGAGTTCTCCGGTCGAGCCTGCTACCAGAGTTGGTCCAAGCCGAATCCGCGAACCGCAACCAACGCCGGCTATCTGAGGCATCTGCTCGAGGTCGGACACGTTTCGGTGCTCGAGCATGCGACAGTGAGCTTCTACATCACCGGTATCTCGCGCTCGTGCACTCACGAATTGATTCGTCACCGGCACTTCTCGTACTCGCAACTCTCGCAGCGATTCGTCCGTGAGAACGATGCAAACGTCGTCGTGCCTCCTGCTGTCGAAGGTGATCCCGAGCTCGAAGCACTGTTTCTGAATGCCACCGACGAAAGCCGTCGCGCTTACGGGGAACTGCTGACTGCCCTCGAAGGGAAACTGCAATCGGTGCCCGGTGCCCCGATGCGGGGCAAGCAAGCCAGGCAGGCTGCGCGCTCGGTGCTGCCCAACGCCACCGAGACGCGCTTGGTCGTGACCGGGAACTATCGGGCCTGGCGGCACTTCGTCGAGATGCGTGCCACCGAACATGCGGATGTCGAGATCCGGCGAGTCGCGGTCGAGTGCCTGCGTCAGCTTCGTGATGTCGCGCCAAATGTGTTCGGGGACTACGAGATTCTTCGCGGAAGCGACGGATCGGAAATTGCCGTCAGCGCATTTGCGGCCGAGTCGTGACTCGTGTGCAGAAGTAAGAGCTGAACCGGGTAACCTTCTGACCATGACCTACGGTGATTCCGCTTCTCTTGTCGAGCGTCCGTTCGGCACCATTTCCGTTGCGATGGTGACCCCGTTCACTGCCGACGGGAAGTTGGACGTCGACGCGGGAGTGCGCCTCGCAGCCCATCTCGTCGACAACGGCTGTGACGGCCTCGTTCTTGCCGGTACCACCGGTGAATCTCCCACCACCACCGAGTCCGAGAAGCTCGACCTGCTCCGCGCAGTGATCGACGCCGTCGGTAACCGCGCGAAGATCGTTGCAGGCGCCGGCAGCAACGACACCGCTCACAGCGTCGAACTCGCACGTGACGCGGCTCGCGCCGGAGCGCACGGTCTGCTCGTCGTCACCCCGTATTACTCACGTCCGCCCCAGGCCGGACTGTTTGCACACTTCACCGCCGTCGCCAACGCGACCGACCTGCCCGTCATGTTGTACGACATTCCGCCCCGCTCCGTCGTTCCCATCGAGACCGAGACGATCCGCCGACTCGCCGAGCACCCGCGAATCAAGGCCGTCAAGGACGCCAAGGGCGACCTCAACGCCGGCGCAGAGTTGATCGGCACCACCGAGCTCCAGTTCTTCTCCGGCGACGACCCGCTGAATCTGCCGTGGCTCGCTGTGGGCGCCACCGGCTTCGTCAGCGTCATCGGCCATCTTGTTCCGGGTCGTCTCCGCGACCTTCACACCGCGTTCGTGTCCGGCGATATCGCCCGCGCGCGCGAGATAAACCTCAGTTTGATCCCTGTGATTCGTTCCGTTGCCCGCCTCGGCGGTGTCAGCGCTTCGAAGGCGGGTCTGCGACTCATCGGAATCGATGTCGGAGAACCACGCCTTCCGCAGGTTGCACCCACTAAAGAGCAGATCGACGGTCTTGCCGCCGATCTGCATGCGGCAGGAGTTTTGTAAATGACCCGTCCCCCCCGACGTCGTAGTGCCAGTCGTCAAGCCGGTCCGCCTTCGCCTCCGGCTCCCGAAACGGCCGCAAAGGCCGCACCGGTAGAGGCACCAGCTGCGCCGGCGGCAGAAGCGGCCCCCGCCGCAGCCGCCCCGCCCAAGAAGGCCGCAGCAACCAAATCTGCAGCAACCAAGTCCGCTGCCACCAAATCTGCTGCACCCAAGAAGTCGACCGAAGACAGGTCGCCGCGCAAATCTTCCGGCGGTAACCGACCGGCAGCATCGAAGTCGGGCAACGGGCGCGGAAACAAGCGCCCCGAGAACCGTCCGGCCGTCGATCCCACGGGTCGCCTCGGAACACCCCCGAAGGCGCCGGCATCGGGTCTGCGCATCGTCGCGCTGGGCGGCATCGGCGAAATCGGTCGCAACATGACGGTGTTCGAGCACCGTGGCAAGTTGCTGATCGTCGACTGCGGTGTGCTGTTCCCCGAGGACCAGCAGCCTGGCGTCGACCTGATCCTCCCGGACTTCCGCTACATCGAAGACCGTATGGACGACGTCGAAGCCGTCATCTTGACTCACGGACACGAGGACCACATCGGTGCTCTGCCGTTCTTGCTGCGTCTGCGCGCGGACATTCCGGTCATCGGCGCGAAGTTCACTCTCGCTCTCGTTGCCGCCAAGTGCCGCGAGCATCGCCTGCGTCCGAACCTGGTCGAGGTCGTCGAGGGAAACACCACCACCCATGGCCCGTTCGACTGCGAGTACTTCGCGGTCAACCACTCGATTCCCGACGCTCTCGCGATCGCGATTCGCACCGACGCCGGCGTCGTACTGCACACCGGTGACATCAAGCTCGATCAGCTGCCTCTCGACGGCCGCCTGACCGACCTCGCCGGATTCTCCCGCCTGGGCGACGAGGGCGTCGACCTGTTCCTCGTCGACTCGACGAACGCCGAGGTTCCGGGATTCGTCACACCCGAGCGCGAAATCGGGGGAGTGCTCGACAATGTCATCGGCAAGGCGAAGCAGCGCGTCATCGTGGCATCGTTCGCCAGCCATGTGCATCGCATCCAGCAGGTCGTCGACGTAGCCGCTCGGTACAACCGCCGCATCGTCTTCGTCGGCCGCTCGATGGTCCGCAACATGCAGATCGCCCAGGATCTGGGCTACCTGACGGTGCCCGACGGCCTCGTCGTAGACATCGACACCGCCGCCACCCTTCCCGACGATCGCCTGGTGCTCATTTCGACGGGTTCGCAGGGTGAGCCGTTGGCAGCGCTCTCGCGGATGGCGCGCGGCGAACACCGTCAGATCAACATCCGCGCCAACGACCTTGTCGTTCTCGCGTCTTCGCTGATCCCGGGCAACGAGAACTCCGTTTTTGCCGTGGTCAACGGTTTGGCCAAGCGCGGTGCCACCGTCGTGACCCAGCAGAGTGCCAAGGTTCACGTCTCGGGCCACGCGTCCGCCGGTGAGTTGCTCTACCTGTACAACGCGGTTCGGCCCACCAATGCCATGCCCGTCCACGGTGAATGGCGGCACCTGCGTGCCAACGCCGCGCTGGCAAAGGCAACCGGCGTGCCGGAAGAGCGCATCGTATTGGCCGAGGACGGCGTCGTGGTCGACATGGTGGACGGCCTCGCCGAGATCGTCGGACGCGTACCGGTCGGACACGTCTACGTCGACGGTCTGTCCGTCGGCGACGTCGGTGAGCCGACGCTGTCCGATCGCCTCGTGCTCGGTGAGGGCGGCTTCATCGCGATCACCATCGTCATCAACGAGTCGACGGGCCGTGCGGTCAGCACCCCCGAGGTGTCCGGTCGCGGCTTCTCCGACGATCCGACAGCGCTCAAGGCTGCCGCGGATCTCGTGGAATCGGACCTGGCCCGGTTGGCGAGCGAAGGCGTCATCGACGCTCATCGCATCGCGCAGTCGGTGCGCCGCGTCGTCGGACGCTGGGTCGCGGACAAGTACCGCCGCCGTCCGATGATCATTCCGACGGTCATCGCGGTTCCGTAGATTCGGCACAGCAGGTCGCTTCCGCTCGAACCCGGTCCGGTTCGAGTACTTTGGCGAAGGTGACCTTCGCTCATGACGAACGACTCGCCCTGGTGGACAGCATGGTCGAATTCGGCCCCGATGCTCCGACACTGTGTGGGGAGTGGACCAATCGTGACCTGGCAGCACATCTGATAGTCCGGGAGCGGCGTCTCGACGCCGCTCCCGGAATCATGTTGAGCCCTCTTGCCGGTCACACCGAGAGCGTGCGTAAGGCCGCAGCGGCGCGTCCGTGGGAGGAGATCCTCGACGACGTTCGGAGTGGGCCGCCTCGGTGGTCGCCGATGTACTGGCTCGACGCGCAGGTGAATACCACGGAAATGTTCGTCCACCACGAAGATGTACGACGCGCACATCTGAACTGGGCGCCGCGTCCGTTGTCGGAGGGTCGGCAGGCTCAGCTGTGGAAGTACGCCCGGCAGATCGGCAAGATGGGTTACCGCAAAGCCGCTGTCGAGGTCATTTTCGAACTTCCGTCCGGCGAGAGTGCGGTCGTCCACAAATCCGGCTCTCGCAGTGTTGTCCTGCAGGGTGAACCCGCCGAGTTGCTGCTGCACGCTTTCGGTCGCAACGAGGTGAAGATCGAAGCCAAAGGTGAACTGGCCGACGTTCAATCCGTGATGGCGCTCGATCGCAGTTTCTGATGGCCCCCTTCTGCCGGAGCCGAGCTCGACAGACGGGTTGTGAAGATCACGTTTCGCACTCGCCACCAGTGTTGCTGGTGTTGCGGATGGTCCAGATGGGGTCGCACAGACTAGCCTGAACTCCATGGCAGGTAAGTCGAGCGCCCGGGGATCCAGTACAAGCACGTCTACGTCCAGGGCATCGACCAGGTCGTCAGCCTCTACTCCGAGCGCGCGCGCAACCGCAAAACCTCGTGCCTCGCGCACCACGCGAACTGTATCGACTCCTCGAAATGTCACGACTTCGGCCAGGGCTGGTGGGCGCCCCGCGTCGGGCAAAGGCTCCAAGCCGGCGCCCAAGAAGGCGTCCGGTACGTCGTCGGCCGCGCGCCGCCCGGTATCGAAAACCTCTCAGCGGGCCAGCCCGTTGGCCGCTGTGGGCAAGGGAATCGGAGCCGGGTGGTCCCTGGCTGCCCGCGGCGTCGGCGCCACCACACGCACCGTCAGTAAGGTCGGTGAGATCGAAGCCGGCCACCGCCGCGACGGAATAGCGCTCGGCCTGATCGCATTCAGCGTCGTCATCGCCGGTGGCGTCTGGTTCAAGGCCGGTGGTCCGATCGGCGGCGGCATCGACACCCTCGTGCGGGCGATCTTCGGCGCGGCCTCGGCCGTGCTCCCCATCGTCGGCGTCGGTCTCGCGATCCTGTTGATGCGCACCGAACCGAAACCTGAGATCCGGCCCCGACTGATCATGGGATCCTTGCTGGTCGGTCTGCCGGCGCTCGGCCTCTGGCACATCATCTCGGGTTCACCGACAGACGCCACCGGTCGCTCCAACGGCGCAGGGTTTGTCGGATACGTCGTGGGCGGCCCGCTCACCAACGGGCTCACCGTCTGGCTGTCTGCGCCGCTGCTGGTCATCGCCGCCGGATTCGGAATCCTCCTTCTGACCGGAACGACTCTGCGTGAGGTGCCGAGCAAGTTCCAGTCCTTCTTCGGTGCCTCGTATCGCTCGGACGAATACGGCGACTACGGATCCGAATTCGACGAGGACGGCGAGCACCACTACGGCGAATCTGCTTACGATCCTTCACTGTTCGACGCCGACGGCTACCCGGTCGACACCTACGCCGAGCCACCGCTCAAGCCCGCCAAGCGGACCAGCCGACGCGCACCGATCGACAACTACCCGACGGACGAGTTCGAATCCGGAGACAAGAAGACCGAAGTCCTCGGTCTGTGGAACGCCGACGACACCGCAGTACCCGACGAGCCCGTCGCGGCTGCGGCAGCGCCCGTCGTGGAGACGCCGGCACCGCGCCCCAAGGTGCCTGCGCGTTCGGTCCCCATCGCCAAGCCCGTGCCGAAACCCGAACCGGAGCCGGAGGAGAAGGAACACTTCGTCACCGATCGGGTCACCGACGGTGACTACAACCTCCCGCCGACGACGTTGCTGATCGAGGGAGACCCGCCCAAGCTCCGCAGTTCTGCGAACGACGCGATGATCGAGGCGATCAGCGAAGTCCTCGAACAGTTCAAGATCGATGCCGCTGTTACCGGTTTCACCCGCGGACCGACGGTGACGCGCTACGAGGTCGAACTCGGCCCAGGCGTGAAGGTCGAGAAGATCACCGCGCTCGCCCGCAACATCGCGTACGCCGTGGCAACCGACAACGTCCGCCTCCTGGCCCCCATTCCGGGTAAGTCCGCGGTGGGTATCGAGGTACCGAACTCCGACCGCGAAATGGTCCGCCTCGCCGACGTTTTGAACGCGCCGAGCACCCGACGCGATCACCATCCGCTGGTGATCGGTCTGGGTAAGGACATCGAAGGTGACTTCGTCAGTGCGAACCTCGCGAAGATGCCCCACCTTCTGGTGGCAGGTTCGACCGGCTCGGGTAAGTCGAGCTTCGTGAACTCGATGCTCGTCTCGTTGCTCACCCGAGCAACGCCCGAAGAAGTACGGATGATCCTCATCGACCCCAAGATGGTCGAGCTCACGCCGTACGAAGGTATCCCGCACCTGATCACGCCGATCATCACTCAGCCGAAGAAGGCAGCGGCAGCGCTGGCCTGGTTGGTCGAGGAGATGGAACAGCGCTACCAGGACATGCAGGCCAACCGGGTGCGTCATATCGACGACTTCAACTCCAAGGTCAAGTCCGGCGAAATCACCGCCCCGCTGGGCAGCGAGCGCGTCTACCGCCCGTACCCGTACATCCTGGCGATCGTGGACGAGTTGGCCGACCTCATGATGACCGCGCCGCGCGACGTCGAAGAAGCAATCGTCCGCATCACGCAGAAAGCCCGTGCTGCCGGTATCCACCTGGTGCTGGCAACGCAGCGCCCGTCCGTCGACGTCGTCACCGGCCTGATCAAGACCAACGTGCCCTCGCGTCTGGCGTTCGCGACGTCTTCACTGACGGACTCGCGAGTCATCCTCGATCAGCCCGGCGCCGAGAAGCTCATCGGTATGGGTGACGGCCTCTTCCTGCCCATGGGCGCGGGTAAGCCGACCCGTATGCAGGGCGCGTTCATCACCGACGAGGAAATCTCGGCAGTTGTCGACTTCGCGAAAAACCAGGCCGAGCCCGAGTACACCGAAGGTGTCACCGCACAGAAGGCAGGGGAGAAGAAGGACGTCGACCCCGACATCGGCGACGACATGGATGTCCTCCTGCAGGCCGTGGAATTGGTCATCACGAGTCAATTCGGTTCGACGTCGATGTTGCAGCGCAAGCTACGAGTCGGGTTCGCCAAGGCCGGCAGACTGATGGACCTCATGGAAAACCGCGGCGTCGTCGGACCCAGCGAGGGCTCCAAGGCACGCGAGGTTTTGATGAAGCCTGAGGAACTCGACGGTCTGCTGTGGTCGATACGCGGCGGCGACCCGGACGAGGCACCTGCAGACGAGTAGGGACACCTCGGCGGACAAGCCGTCGACAGACGACCGGAGGAACCCGTGCATGTGACGCCGTTGGCTTGGGGAATCACGATCGTGGTGATCCTCGGCCTGTTCGTCTTCGACTTCTTCGCCCACGTCCGCACTCCGCATGCGCCGACCTTCCGGGAGTCCGCATTCTGGTCGACGGTCTACATTTCGATCGCCATCGTCTTCGGCCTCGTCGTGATGTGGATCTGGGGCACCACGTACGGCGGTGAGTACTTCGCCGGCTACGTCACGGAGAAGGCGCTCTCGGTCGACAATCTGTTCGTCTTCGTGATCATCATGTCGACGTTCGCCGTCCCGCGAGAGTTCCAGCAGAAAGTCCTGCTGATCGGCATCGTCCTCGCATTGGTGATGCGCGGAATCTTCATCGGAGTCGGTGCGGCCGCCATCAATGCGTACAGCTGGGTGTTCTACCTCTTCGGTGCGTTCCTGATCTACACCGCGTACACCCTGATCCGCGATCACGGGCATGAGAAGGAAGCCGAGGAGAAGCGCGACAGTCGCATCATCTCACTCGTGAAGCGGGTGCTGCCGACAACCGAGGAATACGACGGGGACAAACTGATCACCCGGATCGACGGCAAGCGCGTCGTGACACCGTTGTTGTTGGCGCTCATCGCAATCGGGTTTGCCGACGTGCTCTTCGCGCTCGATTCGATTCCGGCGATCTACGGTCTGACCCAGGAACCGTATCTGGTGTTCACCGCCAACGCCTTCGCGCTGATGGGTCTACGGCAGCTGTACTTCCTGATCGGTGGGTTGCTCGAACGGCTGGTCTATCTCTCGTACGGGCTCTCGATAATCCTGGCGTTCATCGGTGTGAAATTGGTACTTCACGCGTTGCACGAGAACACCCTCTCGTTCGTCAACGGAGGTGAACACGTCTCCGTCCCGGAAATCTCCACGGCACTCTCACTCGGAGTGATCGTCGGAGTATTGGCGGTGACGACGGTCGCGAGCCTGTTGAAGACTCGCGACCGGGCGGGGGAGTAAGCCGGGGCCGGGGCTCTCAGGCGCTGAACTGACCCAACACCGGAACCCACTCGGTGATCCGGACCTTCTCGATCAAATCGGCGATCGCGAACGGATCGTGGGTGAAGAGGAGGGAAACGGTGTCGGCGTCTGCGGCGTCGACGATGATCAGCGCGCCGTTTCCATCTGCAAACGGGCCGGATGACAAGACGATCGAGCGGGAAACCAGATCCGCGAGCCACGCGCGGTGATCGCTACGGACTTCGTCGCGCTGAGCGTTCTTCTCGGGCGCGTAGGTGTATTCGACGAGGAACAACGACATCGTGAACCGCTTTCGGGGCTGGTGATCGAGAGGGTGGTGTGTGAAGAGTCTGAACGGTTCAGAGAGTCAGGAGCATGCGAGTATTGCCGAGTGTGTTGGGTTTCACATAGCTCAGATCGAGGAACTCGGCGACGCCGGCGTCGTAGGACCGACACATTTCCGCATAGACCTCGGCGGTGACGGGGGTGCCGTCGATCTCCGCGAATCCGTGACGGTGGAAGAACTCGGTCTCGAACGTCAAAACGAACAACCGTTCCAACTCCAATTCCTTGGCGACCTCGATGAGTTTGTCGACGACGTGGAAACCTGCGCCCTGGCCTTTGGCAGTCGGATCGACTGCGACGGTGCGGATCTCACCCAGGTCCGCCCACAGCACATGCAGTGCGCCGCAAGCGATTACCTGGCCGCCTCGCTCGGCGACCCAGAACTCCTGGACTGCCTCGTACAGCGTCACGAGATTCTTCTCGAGGAGGATCTTGCCGGCGTAGATGTCGATCAGACGCTTGATTTCGGGGATGTCCGACGTTCGCGCGCGACGCACGATCAACTGGCTCTCGGTATAGGTCGGCGCGGTCGAAGTCATGTGGTGCACATTAGTCAATGGCCCTACCGATATTCTAAGTCGCGTGCCTGTCCGCCCCACGCAATTCCCGCGCCGCTCGGCTTTGTCCCGGGTTCGGCTCACCGCCTGTGCGGTGATCCGATGAGTACCCCGCGCGATCAGACCGACGCCCATCGCGCCGCCGTCGGCCCGTCCGACGGCACACCTGTCGCGGACAACCCGGTTCCGTTGCTGAACATCGCGAACATTCTCACGATGGTCCGAATGGTTCTCGTTCCGGTTTTTCTCGTTGTTCTGTTCGTCGACGGCGGACACTCGACGTGGTGGCGTCTCGGGGCAATGGGCGTGTTCATCGTCGCCGCGATCACGGATCGGATCGACGGCCAATTGGCTCGGAAGTACGGTCTGGTCACCGATTTCGGCAAACTCATGGACCCGATCGCGGACAAGGCACTGATCGGCGCCGCGCTGATCGGTCTTTCGGTTCTCGGTGACCTGTCGTGGTGGGTGACCGGAGTGATCATCGCCAGAGAACTCGGAATCACGCTGTTGCGGTTCGCGGTACTGCGGCACGCGGTCATCCCGGCGGGCAAGGGCGGCAAGCTCAAGACCCTCGTGCAGGCCGTCGCGATCGGGTTCTACCTCTGCCCGCTGCCGAGCAGTTGGGACATCGTCAGCGGATTGCTGATGGCTGCTGCCGTCGTGCTGACGGTGGCGACGGGAATCGAATATATCGTGCAGGCGATCAGGCTTCGCGCCGGAGTTCGCGCAGTCGAGTCATGACGGACCCGCTGCTCGCACTCGGAGTGGTCGAACTCGTCGACGCCCTTGGCGCCGCGAGGCAGACTGTCGCCGCCGCCGAATCTCTGACGGCTGGCTTGTTCACGGCTGCGGTCGCGTCCGTGCCAGGGTCGAGCGCGGTGCTGCGTGGGGGCCTGGTCGTGTATGCGACCGACCTGAAAGCAACACTGGCCGGTGTGGATCCCGAGCGTCTGGCAACGGACGGCCCCGTGTCCGAGAGCACCGCCGTGGCGTTGGCGCTCGGCGCCCGGACGAGGTGCGGCGCCGACTGGGGTATCGGACTGACCGGAGTCGCCGGTCCGAGTGAGCAGGACGGACACCCGGTCGGAACGGTGTTTCTCGGTATCGCCGGCCCGGACGGAACCGAATGCGTACCCCTCGCGCTCGGCGGCGAACGGTGGGAGATTCGGACAACCGCAGTCGCAACTGCCGTGTCGCGGTTACGTGATCGTGTCGCAGAGCGTGCGGCACGATAGGCTCGGGAACCAATCGGATGTGTTCGGACGTTGACGATTGTGAAGACGTACGACCATGCACGATGAGGTCACGGATGAAGGAGGAGCGAGATGGCGCTGCTATTGCGTGAGGCAATCGGTGACAGTCTCCGGCGTACGCGCGTTTCGCAGAGCCGCACGCTACGTGAGGTGTCGAACAGCGCGCGTGTGAGCTTGGGCTATCTGTCCGAAGTGGAACGTGGACGTAAGGAAGCATCGAGCGAACTGTTGGCGGCGATCTGTGATGCGCTCGCAGTCCCACTGTCCGACGTGCTGGTCGACGTGAGCGAGACCCTGGCCACGAAGAAGAGCACTCCGGTCGCTGGTCGACAGGTCGCCGAACCCGCCGTGTCGGCTTCCGGTTCGCCGACAATCGCACGCGACACCCGCGTCGTGATTCCGGCGCCGAACGCTCGAAGGTTGGCGGCGGCGTAGCCACTACCGGCCGTAACCGATAGATTTTGTACGTAACCGCCGGTTTCCAGCAGGTGGGGTCAGAGCAGATAGGGCGCAGCCCTTGTTTCGGTGCGCGACGGTCGCGCTCCGGGTCGCGTTCGGCGCGGCGCATCAGATGGAGGCAGGATCAAACCAATGGCTAATCCTTTCGTCAAGGGCTGGAAGTACCTGATGGCGCTCTTCAATTCGAAGATCGATGAGAAGGCAGATCCAAAGGTTCAGATTCAGCAGGCGATCGAGGACGCACAGCGCCAGCATCAGGCGTTGTCCCAGCAGGCTGCGTCGGTGATCGGTAATCAGCGTCAACTCGAGATGAAGCTCAGCCGTCAACTCGACGAGGTCGAAAAGCTCAACGCCAACGCGCGCCAGGCCGTCAACCTCGCCGATCAGGCCGCTGCTGCCGGCGACAACGACAAGGCGATCCAGTACACCAACGCTGCCGAAGCTTTTGCGGCCCAGTTGGTGACGGCCGAGCAGGGCGTCGAAGATCTGAAGGCACTGCACGACCAGTCCTTGCAGGCCGCCGCTCAGGCCAAGAAGGCTGTCGAGCAGAACGCGATGACTCTGCAGGCAAAGGTTGCCGAGCGCACCAAGCTGCTCAGCCAGCTGGAGCAGGCCAAGATGCAGGAGCGCGTGAGCGAGTCCCTTCGGTCCATGGACAGCACGCTGTCGGCTCCCGGCAACACACCCAGCCTCGATGCTGTGCGCGACAAGATCGAGCGGCGTTACGCCGACGCACTCGGCTCTGCCGAGCTCGCCCAGAACTCCGTTCAAGGCCGCATGATGGAGGTCCAGCAGGCCTCGGTCCAGATGGCAGGGCACAGTCGCCTCGAGCAGATTCGTGCTTCCATGAAGGGCGAGGCACTGCCTTCCGGCGGCGCAGCAGCCACTCCTGCGACTCCGTCCGTCGAGAAGCAGCCCCCGGCTGCCGGTCAGACCGGGCAGTAGCCGAATCCTCGATGTCGGCAGTGATGCTCTGATGTTTTCTTCACGAGACGGCCGATCTGGGCGCGAGCCCCGGTCGGCCGTTCCCGTTTCCGTATCCGGCGCCTTCGGAGCGTTGGGACGCACCGCGGACACATTGCGCGAGGTCGGACTGTCTGCGGCGGATGCCGCTCGGCGGTGGCAGGACCCGCGCGCCAAATTCGAGCGCAAACGTGCCCGTGCACGTCGACGCGCTCAGCGTTGGGGTTTCATGTCCGGCGGATCAGTGGTCGGCACGGCCGGCCTTGCGGTTGCGTCGGCCCCCGAGTGGTCGGTGGTCGTGGCAGGCGGGGGAGCGGCACTGTTCGCGGTTCCCGCCGTCATCGCGGTCGGCCGTTACCGTTCGATGAGTTCCGGCCCACCGCCGTCGGCGCCGATTCGCCGGCGCTTGCCACCGTCGTCGTCTCGCGCGTTCATCCCGATGTCTCGCCTCATCGGCGCCGAGACTTCGTTGTTCGAGATCTTGAGTGTGCTCAGACGCGCCGACACCATCGACCCCGGTGAGTTGGACGAAATCACTGTTACCGCCGATTCGGCATTGAGAGCGATGTTCGCGGTGTCTTCGGATGTCGTCGCAATGGAACGCGCCGTGGCCGCTACACCCAAGGTGACCGAACCTCTTGATCCCACCATCGACGGCGCAGTTCGTGAGTTGCAGTCGGGGTTGGATCAGTACGAGGATCTGGTGACTTCGGCAGCTGCTCTGACAGCGCCTCACAGCCCGTCGGCGCTCGTGGGATTCAACCGAGAGCTTTCGGCGCTGCACGCGGCCGCCGAGCGGCTCTCGGCGCTTGCCGACGCCATCGGCGAGGTGGACGACATCACCCGCAAGTACAACTGATCGGCTCTCGCGCCTGATCGATGCACCCTGTTCGAAATCTCAGTCGTCGGCGCCGCGGGCCGCCAACGCTTCACCCATTGCGTCCGCGGTCATCAGGGTGCCGACGATGACCGGAACTGCGAAGGATCGCAGCGAGAATCCGAGCCCTCGCGCCTTGCGTGCCTCGGACGCCTGTGTGATGACCTCGAACATCAGCGGGATGCACCGGATCGTCATTGCGAGGAGCAAAGCGATCCGTTCGGGATTGACGCCGAAGCGTCGCAAGGGTGTCAGGAACCGGGTGATCGCGTCGAGCATCTCGGAGATCCGTGTGGTCAGACCCATGATCGCCGCGAAGGCGATCGAGATGATCAGAACCCCGCACACGACGGCCGCTCGCTGCCATCCCGCGACTACCAGCTGGAACGCCCCGATGAAGAGCAACATCCACAGCGCCGGACGCAGCTGCCGGATCGCAGTCATCGGAGGAATGCGCGCAACCGCGTACAGGGCCACAACGACGATCGTGGGAGCTGCCAGTTGCCACGGCTCACGAACGAAGATCGAGACGGCGAGGATGGCCACGACCAAGGCGAAGAGCTTGATTCCCGTCGGCATCCGGTGCAGGAGTGAGCGGCCCGGACGGTAGACGCCGAGAGTGGTCACGAGACCAACGACCGGTAGTGATCGATGGAGTCGGCGGGGGAACCGTCAGCGACGACGCGGCCTTGGTCGACGACCAACACCCGTTCGAAGGACTCGAGGAGATCGAGTTGGTGGGTCACGACGATCAGTTGCTGATCGAGTGACTCGAATACCGAGCTGATCAGCCGAGAGTTGCGAAGGTCGAGGAGCGTGGTGGGTTCGTCGGCGACGAGTACGTTCGGTTCCGTCACCATGATGGCCGCGAGCGCGAGGAGCTGTTTCTGCCCGCCCGAAAGCTGGTGGGTGGGATGGTCGGCGTGCCCGGCGAGGCCGTAGCGTTCGAGCACCGAGGCCACCTTTGCGGCGCGCTCGGCTTTGCCCAATCCGCTACGGCGGAGCGAGAATTCGATGTCCTCGGCAACCGTCGGCATCACGATCTGGTGGTTGGGATCGGTGAAGACGAATCCGACCTGCTTGCGTACGTCGCGGCCCTTCTTCGCCGTGTCCAAGCCGTTGACGTGGACGTGTCCTTCCGTCGGAACGACCAGTCCGTTGATCATGCGAGCGAGCGTCGACTTGCCGCTTCCGTTCGCACCCACGATTCCGATTCGCTGCTCGCTCAGTCGCAGATCTATCTGCTGCAGGACCGTTCGTTCACCGAAGCTGTGTCCGACGTTCTCGAAGACGATCTCACTCATCGGAGATTAATTCGCCACCACGGTCTTGTTCGACGAGATCACCGAGTCGCGCAGTAGTGCCGGGTATGCCCGGTGAACCTGGGACGCGACCAACGCGGTGACGACTGCTTTTGCGGCGTCGAGCGGGATGAAGGCGGCGTTGGCCGACCATGCGGCAACGAAGCTCATGTGTCCGCGGACCATCATTCCTACGATGCCGAACGCGTAGAGAACGACGACGCCGCCGAGGAGGTTGATGCCGATGCCCGCGATGATCCGGTACTTGGGCAGCATCTTGGCGGTCAGCCATCCGATGACAAACGCCGTCGGGATCCAACCGATGAGGAATCCGGCTGTCGGGCTCGATAGAGACACGAGTGCGGTGCGACCGCCGGCAAGGACCGGTAGACCGACCAATCCCAGAGCAATGACCGTCAGGACGGCGAGAACACCCTTGCGCGGTCCGAGTAGAGCGCCGGCCATCATGACGCCCATGGACTGAAGGGTGATCGGCACGCCGGAAATTCCGATGTTGATCGACCCGGGTAGGCCCAGCGCGATGATGAGTGCGGCGAAGACGGCTACATGCGCGAGATCGCGAGCGGGGAAACGGGTCGTAGACACTGCGGACGTGCTCCTTCGGCATACGGGATCGAACTTCGCGAGTTTACGCCAGGAGCAGGCACCCATGGGTTGGACACCTGACCTGCGTGAGGGCCGGTCTCGGGGTGAACCCTGATCTTTACCTGAACTTGCCGCTGAGCTGCTGCTTTGTCACGCCAGACCTGTCAGGCTGGTTCTACGGACGACGCAGCACCTGTCCGATTCGACTGATTATTCAACGGCACGTTGGAGGTAAGCATGTTTTGGAAGATCGTCTTGGCCGTCGTACTGGTGTGGGTCGCACTCGCGGTGGTCGGTGCGCTGATCAAGGGGCTTTTCTGGGTTCTGGTGGTCGGCGCTGTCGGCTTCGGAATCTACTTCCTGGTGAAGGCGATGTCGGGAAGTGACGACAATTCGCCCGCTTCGCGGTTCTGACGGGCAAGATCTGCCCTATGGAAAACTTCCCCGAGGACTGGCAGCGCGCGATTGTCATCGTGGCGCATCCCGATGACATCGAATACGGCGCAGCCGCAGCAGTGGCGCAGTGGACCGATCGCGGCAAAGACGTGCGATATATCCTGGCCACGCGCGGCGAGGCCGGAATCGCCGGTCTGTCGCCCGAGGAGTCCGGCCCGATCCGCGAGGAAGAAGAGCGTCGCTCGGCCGCGATCGTCGGTGTCGGTGAGGTGGAGTTCCTCGGCCTGCCCGACGGTCGTCTCGTGGAAGGCTTGGAGTTGCGCTCGACTCTCGCCGCAGCAATTCGCCGCCACCGTCCGGAATTGGTGGTGACGATGAACTTCTCCCACACCTGGGGCCCCGGCTATCTGAACAGCGCAGATCACCGTGCACTCGGGATCAGCGTTCTCGACGCAACTGCCGACGCAGCGAACGAATGGATCTTTCCCTCATTGACAGCGCAGGGACTGGCGCCGTGGTCCGGTGTTCGGTGGGTTGCGGTCAATACGATGACTCCCACACACTGCGTCGACGTGACGTCGACGGTCGATCGCGCCGTGGATTCGCTCGCGGAACATGCGCGATATCTGGCGGCGCTGAGTTCCACGCCGATCCGGGAACAGGCGCGCGCACAGATCGACATGGTCAGCGGACCGAAGCCTGGTTTCGACGCCGAGCGAGCAGTTGGTTTCGAGTTGTACTATTTCTGATGATCTCTGAGCGAGAGAAATCGCAAGTCCCGACGGGATTACCGGTGACTTGTCCGGTATTGTGTTACACACGATGGTAATCCGTAACGCAGATGACTCAATTGCCCCTCGCAAGGCAGATGGTCAGCGCATCCCCAGCCGCGAGATCGACGACGTGATTCTCGACGCAGCAAGGTCGTGTGTCCTCGATTTCGGAATGCAGCGAACCACACTTGCCGAGATCTCGCGTCGGGCCGGCGTGAGCCGACCGACGGTCTACCGGCGATGGCCGGACACGCGAGCTGTCGTCGCGGACCTGCTCACCCGGGAGATCCGATCGGTGCTGCCCGAGGTGACCTTCAACGGGTCTGCCGGCACGTTGCTCGTGGAGGCGATCGGTGACGTCGTCGGCCAGATTCGCGACCATCCGCTCTTCGTGAAAATTCGGCAAGCCGATCAAGAATTGCTGACGACCTACATCGTGGACCGGCTCGGCGCGAGCCAGAAGTCGATTCTCGAGCTGATCACATCCGTTGTCGCGGCCGGCCAACAGGATGGTTCGATTCGCGAGGGAAGCGTCAACGAGATCGCGGCGATGGTTCTACTGATGGCTCAGTCCGTCGTCATTTCTGCGCCGACTCTCGAGCCGGAGCTTTCCTCCGATGCGTCGGTCGAGCAACTTCGATATGCGGTCGCTGCTTATCTGGCACCCGTCAAGAATTCGGGAGAATAGCTGTGAGCCCCCTAGATTCAGCAGGCAGCGATTCAGCGCTCAACGCACAACGGCGTACTCGTGAACTCGAGCAGTTGGCGAACGGCGATTCGGTCGACGTCCTGGTGATCGGCGGCGGAATCACCGGTGTCGGTGTCGCTCTCGACGCCGTGACTCGTGGGCTCAGTGTTGCGCTGGTCGAAAAGCACGACCTCGCGTTCGGCACCAGCCGCTGGAGTTCGAAACTCGCACACGGCGGCCTTCGGTACCTGGCTTCCGGCAATGTCGGTATAGCGCGTGAAAGTGCGGTCGAGCGCGGCATCCTCATGACGCGCACCGCGCCGCACCTCGTTCGCGCCATGCCTCAACTCGTACCGCTGTTGCCCGAAACGTCGTTCTTCGGGAAGGCCCTGGTGCGTACCGGTTTCCTGGCCGGTGACGCTCTGCGCATGTCGGCGCGAACCCCGGCTTCGGTGCTGCCCAGATCACGGACGGTCAGCGCTGCGCGGGCGCGCGAATTGGCTCCCGCGGTCAAGCAGGAGAACCTACGAGGCGCCTTGACCGCGTTCGACGGGCAGCTCATCGACGACGCCCGCCTCGTCGTCGGTATCGCCAGAACCGCAGCGTCGCACGGCGCGCGAATCCTGACCCGCGTCGGTGCATACGACGTATCCGGAACGTCGGCCACCTTGCGCGACGAGTTGACCGGATCCGAGTTCTTGATGCGTGCCCGCGTCGTGGTCAATGCGACCGGTGTCTGGGCTGATCAGGTCGACTCCAGCATCACCCTGCGCCCCAGCCGCGGGACGCACCTGGTGCTCGATGCAGCGCGATTGGGGAACCCCACGGCAGCGCTGACCGTGCCGATTCCCGGCGAGACCAACCGTTTCGTCTTCGCCCTGCCCGCCCAGCTCGGCCGGATCTACCTCGGGTTGACCGACGAAGCAGCGCCGGGACCGGTGCCAGACGTGCCGTCGGCGTCAGAGGACGAGATCGACTTCCTGCTCGACACCGTGAACACGGCGTTGGAAGTTCCGCTGACCCGTGGGGACGTCTTGGGGACCTTCGCGGGTCTGCGTCCGCTGCTGGACACCGGTGAAGGCTCGACGGCCGACCTCTCGCGCAATCACGCTGTAGTCCGTTCGGACTCGGGCTTGGTCACGGTGGTAGGCGGAAAACTCACGACGTACCGCAAGATGGCCGAAGACGCCGTCGACGCTGCGGTCGAGGTCGGGTCGCTGAGCGCCGGGGCATGTCGGACACGCGCGTTGCCGCTGGTAGGCGCTGCATCACCGGCGGAATTGAAGAAGATCAAGGCACCCGCGTCATTGGTGGCGCGATACGGCACCGAGGCCGAGGTCGTTGCCGCGGCGAGCGGCGATCGTCTCCGGTCGGTTGCGGACTTGGAGATCTGCGGTGCCGAGTTCGATTTCGCGGTGTCGCATGAAGGCGCCCTCGACGTCGACGACGTCCTCGATCGCAGGACGAGAATCGGATTGGTGGCTTCGGATCGCGAACGCGCACTGGGTGCGGCGGAACAGGCCTTTCACTCGGTGTGACACTCTGATCCGGTGCGTGTAGCCGTTGTTGCCGGGCCGGACCCGGGTCATGCTTTTCCCGCAATAGCGTTGTCGCTGGCGTTGATCCAGGCCGGCGACGAACCGATCCTGTACACGGGGACCCGGTGGGTCGAGGCAGCGCGAGCAGCCGGCGTGGAAGCCGAGCCGCTCAAGGGCTTGGCCCCGCGGCCGGGAGACGACGATCTTGATGCAGGCGCTCGGATTCATTCGCGCGCCGCCTATATTTCCACCGAACTGCTTCCCGACCTGAAGTCCGTCTCCCCGGATCTCGTCGTTTCCGACATCCTCACTGCCGGAGGCGGATTGGCCGCCGAAAGACTTGGCATCCCCTGGGTGGAACTCTCGCCTCACCCGCTGTACTCACCTTCACGGGGGTTGCCGCCGATCGGCAGTGGGCTCGCTCCCGGCGTCGGAATTCGTGGTCGACTCCGCGATACCCTGATGCGCGCAGCGACGGGACGTTCGATCAAGCAAGGGTTGGCCCAGCGATCCCAGGCCCGTGTCGGTGTCGGACTGCCCGCTCTGGATCCCGGTCCGCAAGCGCGGCTGATCGCAACACTTCCGGCACTCGAAGTGCCTCGCCCCGACTGGCCGGAGCGCGCTCACGTCGTCGGACCGCTTCTGTGGGAGCCGACCGAGGTGATTCTGGATCCACCGCCAGGTGACGAACCGCTGGTTATGGTGGCGCCCTCCACGGCGCACACCGGCGCAGTGGGAATGTTCGAGGGCACGGTCGAAGGACTCGGCGGAGCCGGTGTGCGGCTGATTGCGTCGATGCTCGACGGGGCTGAAGGTGAGCATCCTGATTGGGTTCGTGCAGGTCTCGGACGCCAGGACGCGATGCTGCGTGACGCGTCGGTGTTGGTATGTGGCGGCGGGCACGGCATGTTGGCGAAGGCCCTGCTGGCCGGCGTGCCGACGGTCGTCGTTCCCGGGGGCGGGGACCAGTGGGAGTTGGCCAATCGCGCTGCGCGGGCAGGGACGTCGGTGATCGTGCGGCCCGCAGATGCTCAGTCGATTCGCGATGCCGTACTGCAGGTGCTCTCCGACAAACGATTCGCGGAAGCTGCGAGAGCGGCTGCCGCGACTGCGTCGCAGGTCACCGATCCGGTGGCGGTGTGCCGACAGGTGGTCAACGGAGGTGTGACGGCGTGAGCACGTTGCGCCTGAATGCAGGTGCACCGCTCTGTGGACTACGGTGGCGGCTGTGCGGTTGACCGAATTTCATGAAATGGTGCGCGAAGAGTTCGGGCAGGTACGAGGCGACTCGATGCTGATCGACCATGTACTCCAGAGTCTCGACGGAATGACTGCCGCGGAGGCCGTCGAAGCAGGCTGGGAGCCTCGCGAAGTGTGGCGTGCGCTCTGTGTGGAGTTCGACGTACCACCCGCCCGCCGCTGATTCTTCGGCGTGTCGAACGTCTCCCATCTTCTGTTCGAACACGTGTTCGTCTATGCTGAACCTGTTCGGTGGTGACGCTTCTTTGGTAACTGCGAACTTTCGATGTTCTACAAACGCGGTGACCTACAAACGCGGTGATCGACAAGCGCTAAAGCAAGATCGAAAAGTCTGTCGGTGGCCGGATCTACTCTGATCGCAACACACCAACAGGGTCGGCTCAGGCAGGCGCTGAAGAGACGGAGTCTGCTCAGGCAGGCACTGAAGACTGAAACAAGGATGGGGATCACGATGGCACCACAGGCACCTGATCGGGACAAGGCACTCGACCTCGCGTTGGCGCAGATCGACAAGAACTTCGGCAAGGGTTCGGTGATGCGCCTGGGTGAGGGTGTCCGCCAGCCCATCGCCGTCATTCCCACCGGTTCCATCGCGCTCGACGTCGCGCTGGGTATCGGCGGACTGCCGCGTGGCCGCGTCATCGAGATCTACGGCCCGGAGTCCTCGGGTAAGACCACCGTGGCACTGCACGCAGTTGCCAATGCTCAGGCCAACGGCGGCATCGCGGCGTTCATCGACGCGGAGCACGCACTCGATCCCGACTATGCAGCCAAGCTGGGCGTCGATACCGATGCACTCCTGGTCTCGCAGCCCGATACGGGTGAGCAGGCCCTCGAAATCACCGACATGCTGATCCGTTCAGGCGCCCTCGACATCGTCGTGATCGACTCCGTGGCCGCTCTTGTTCCTCGCGCCGAGATCGAAGGCGAGATGGGTGACAGCCACGTCGGTTTGCAGGCTCGACTGATGAGTCAGGCACTGCGCAAGATCACCGGTGCCATGAACAACTCGGGCACCACCGTCATCTTCATCAACCAGCTTCGCGAGAAGATCGGCGTGATGTTCGGTTCTCCCGAAACCACCACCGGTGGTAAGGCACTGAAGTTCTACGCTTCGGTCCGCCTCGACATCCGTCGTATCGAAACTCTCAAGGACGGTACCGACGCAGTGGGTAACCGCACTCGCGTCAAGGTCGTCAAGAACAAGGTCGCGCCGCCGTTCAAGCAGGCCGAGTTCGACATTCTCTACGGCCAGGGCATCAGCAAGGAAGGCTCGCTCATCGACATGGGTGTCGAGCACGGGTTCATCCGCAAGTCCGGCTCCTGGTACACCTACGAAGGTGACCAGTTGGGTCAGGGCAAGGAAAATGCTCGTAAGTTCTTGCTGGAGAACACCGATATCCGCGACGAGATCGAGAAGAAGATCAAGGAAAAGCTCGGTATCGGTGCTGACGTCACTGCAACCGACGAAGCTCCCGCCGACTTCTGAGTTCAGTCATGAGCTTCGACGACGGTGACAACGGCGAGAATGCTCGTGAAGAGTACGGCGCTCCTCGGCGTCGATCCCGTCAACGATCCGAGAAGCCGTCGCAACGCGCAGAAGGTGGGACGGAGGCGCAGGCCAAAGATGCTTGCCTACGCCTCCTGACCGACCGGGCGCGCAGTCGTTCCGAGCTGGAAACAAAGCTGAGCGGGCGCGGCTTCGAACCCGAGATCATTGCCAAAGTCCTCGATCGACTCCAAGAAATCGGGTTGATCGACGACGCAGACTTCGCGAACCAGTGGGTTCATTCGCGGCACACGTACTCGGGCAAGGGAAAGCGTGCGCTTGCAGTCGAGTTGCGGCTCAAAGGAATCGACCAGGACACCGCTTCCGAAGCGTTGTCACAGATCGATCCGGAAGATGAACGCGAGCGAGCAGCGGAGCTGGTTCGGCGGAAGCTGAAGAACAAGCCCGTCGATGATCGCGACAAGGTCACGCGTCGACTGGTCTCGATGCTGGCACGCAAGGGATATTCAGCGGGGATGTCGTACGAGGTGGTCAAAGCCGAGATGGCGGCGGTCACCGACTCGTAGCGAAGTGCAGCATTCAGAACAACAGGGCGGGGGTACCACCGAAATTCGGTGGTACCCCCGCCCTGTTGTGTATTCGCGCTAACGCGGCTGGATTCGACTCACGGCTCCATCTGATTCACGGCTTGGTCAGGTCCATACCCGGTACCGAAACGGCAGCGTCGCCAACCGGAGCCGCGACGGGGCCCTTGCCCTTTCGCTTCCCGGACCGCAGGCGCTTCTCCACCTTGGTTGCCAGGTACGTGAGCGAGGAGTTCAGGATAATCATGATGACCGCAGCCACCATGAGTGCCGGAAGGTAGTTCTGAAATGCAGCGCCCAATTGCGTGGACTGCCGAACAAGTTCGGTGTAGCCGATGATGTAGCCCAGCGCTGAATCCTTGAGTGCAACAACCATTTGCGATATCAGTGCGGGGAGCATGGTTGTGACCGCCTGGGGTAGCAAGATCGTCACCATGATTTGAGATTTGCGCATGCCGAGAGCTTTGGCGGCTTCGCTTTGTCCACGGGGGAGTGAGTTGATTCCCGAGCGAACAATTTCCGCGATCACCGATCCGTTGTAGAGCGTCAAACTCACCACGACGGCGGAGAGTGCCAAGTAGTCGAGCTTGACAATTTTGTACTCGGCAAAAACCGCATACATGAAGATGATCAGCAGCAGTACGGGAATTGCGCGGAACAATTCCACGATGACACCACTGACAACGCGTACTGCGCGGTGATCGGACAATCTGCCGATGCCGAGAATTGCGCCCAGGATCAGTGCAAGCACGATGGATAGTGCCGCCGCGATCAAGGTGCCTTTGATGCCGGGAAGCAGATAGGTCGTCCAGACGTCCGCCTGTAGGAAGGGATCCCATTTGGCCGATGTCAACTGCCCTTTGTCGTCGAGCGCGCGATACACGACAAACGCAATGGCGAGGGCGAGGACGGCTACGACAACCGACGCGAATCGGTACAGTGCCCGGGCCTTCGGGCCTGGCGCGTCGTAAAGAACGGTTGCTTGTTTGGTCATCGTGCGACCTCGAATTTCTTGGCGAGTTTGCCGAAGAGCAATCCCGTCGGCAGCGTCAAGATGACAAAGCCGACGGCGAAGATTCCTGCGGTCAAGAAGAGTGCGGCTTCGTTTTCGAGAATCTCCTTCATCAATTTCGATGCCTCGGACACGCCGATGACGGCGGCGACGGTGGAGTTCTTGGTCAGAGCGATGAGGACGCTACCGAGCGGTGCGATCACGGCGCGAAATGCCTGAGGAAGAACGATGAGTCGGAGGTTCTGGAGGAAGGTCAGCCCTAGGGATCGTCCTGCTTCTGCCTGTCCCGCATGGACGGTGTTGATTCCGGCGCGGATCGACTCGCACACGAACGACGCGGTGTAGACGCTAAGTCCAAGGATCGCCAAACGGAAGTTGTTGTCGATCACGAAGGTTGACGAACTGGTTGATGCCAGACTGATGTCGAGAGTTTGGTACAGACCGAACACACAGAAGAGCAGAATCAGGGTGAGCGGCGTATTGCGGAAGACGGTGACGTAGGCGGCGCCGAGGAATCGGGCCACGGGTACGGGTGACACCCGCATGGCGGCAATAATCACTCCGAGGATCAATGCGCCGATCGCCGAGAAGATCGTGAGCTGGATAGTGGTCCAGAACGCTTCGAGTATCTGGCTTCCGTAATCGTCGATTATTTTCACTTACGGTCTCCCCAGTTCATGGGTCGTTGTTGAAAGTGCTTGCCCAGGTGGGATTTCCGAATATGGAAATCCCACCTGGAATGGCTACTGCTCAGTTGGATCAGTATCGGTCGACGGTGGGCGGAGCGGGCATCGTGTAACCGGACGGTCCGACCGTCTCGTTGAATGCTTCGGCCCACGCACCGGAAGAGATCATCTTCTCGATGGCATCGTTGACCTTGCCGCGACCTTCGGAATCGTCCTTCGCCAAGCCGATGCCGTAATTCTCCGTGGTGAACGGCTCACCGGCGATACGGAATGCGCCGGGGGACTGAGCCGCGTAGCCGGCAAGAATGATGTCGTCGGTGGTGACTGCGTCAACCTTGCCATTGCGTAGCGCCTCGACGCACGCCGAGTAGGTGTCGAACTCCTGGAGCTGGACGTCCTTGGCGTAGGTGTCCTTGACCTTCTGTGCGGGAGTGGAACCAGCCACCGAGCAGAGAATCTTGCCGCCGTTCAGAGATTCGGGGCCGGTGATGTCGGTATTGTCCGCGTTGACGAGCAGCGACTGGCCGGCGACGAAATACGGTCCGGCGAATCCGACCTTCTCCTTGCGAGCGTCCGTGATGGAGTACGTGGCGACGATGTAATCGACCTCACCGTTCTGGATCAACGTCTCGCGCTGGGCGGACGGTGATTCCTTGAACGTGATGTTCTCCGGTTTCACGCCCAGCTCGTTTGCGACGTACTTCGCGACCTCGACGTCGAAACCTGTGTACGTGCCGTCCGAATTGCGCAAGCCGAGTCCTGGCTGGTCGAACTTGATGCCGACGGTGAGCTTGCCGTCAGCAGCGTTCTCACTGATCGACTTGCTCTCCTCGCCGCCACCACAAGCCGTGGCAGCGAACGCGATAGCCATGATTCCGATTCCGAAACGGACGGAGCGATTGATCTTCATGAAGATCCTCTCAGTTGTCGACATACAAACGGTGCAGTCGAGATGAACGGTGCAGCCGAGGTGAACGGCGCAGTCGAGCAAGTTGTCTTGTGGACGAGGACAGGACTGTCGGAGGGGACTGTGATCAGTGAGTGAGGATCTTGCCGAGGAAGTCCTTGGCCCGATCCGACTTCGGATGGGTGAAGAACTCTTCGGGCGTGGTGTCTTCTACGACCTGACCGTCAGCCATGAAGAGCACACGGTCGCCGGCCTTGCGGGCGAATCCCATCTCGTGCGTGACCACGAGCATGGTCATGCCTTCCTTGGCGAGGGAAGTCATGACGTCGAGGACCTCGTTGACCATCTCGGGATCGAGAGCGGAGGTGGGCTCGTCGAACAACATCACCTTCGGCTGCATCGCAAGAGCGCGAGCGATGGCGACACGCTGTTGCTGACCGCCGGAAAGCTGCGCCGGGTACTTGTCGGCCTGATTGGCGATACCGACGCGCTCGAGCAATGCCTGCGCCGTCTTCTTGGCTTCGTCCTTCTTCGCCTTGCGGACCTTCATCGGTGCGAGCATGACGTTCTCGAGGATCGTCTTGTGTGCGAACAGGTTGAAGGACTGAAAGACCATCCCGACGTCGGCACGAAGTGCGGCAAGTGCTTTGCCCTCCTCGGGGAGCGTCTTGCCGTCGACGGCGATAGTGCCCGAGTCGATGGGTTCCAGGCGATTGATGGTGCGGCACAGAGTCGACTTACCGGAGCCCGACGGACCAAGGACGATCACCACTTGGCCCTTGGGTACCTCGAGATTGACCTCTTGCAGGACGTGAAGTTCCCCGAAGTGTTTGTTCACCGAGGTCATCGAAATCATGGATGTGGAATCGCCGGAGGTGGTCGGCGTCGTCGCATCGTCGGCTTGGGTCATAAACGAGAACCTTAGGCGTAGTTTGCGTCGACGCCCGTGATTTCGCCATGGTTCTTGCCATATGTAATGGAAATTTTACTGTGACGACGTTTATGTCGCGTTTCGGTTGTTTATCAGGGCGTTATTACACGTCGTAGTGGACGTGAGCTAGGCTGAAGCGTGTCACTGATCGACGAAATGTCCCCTGCACTTCCGGAGCCGACTGCAGTTCCGGAGGCAACTGCTACGCCTGTTCGCACCTACGAGGTGCGGACGTACGGCTGTCAGATGAACGTCCACGATTCCGAGCGACTGTCCGGTCTGCTCGAGGACGCCGGGTATTCGAAGGCGGAGACCGGAACCGATCCTGATCTTGTCGTCTTCAACACGTGTGCGGTCCGCGAGAACGCGGACAACAAGTTGTACGGCAACCTCAGCCAGCTCGCCCCGAACAAGGAGGCGAACCCCGACATGCAGATCGCGGTCGGCGGGTGCCTGGCGCAGAAGGATCGTGACACCGTCGTCAAGAAGGCGCCGTTCGTCGACGTCGTCTTCGGCACTCACAACATCGGCTCGCTTCCCGCGCTGCTCGATCGTGCGCGTCACAATCAGCGCGCCGAGGTCGAAATCCTCGACGCGCTCGAGGCGTTTCCCTCGACACTGCCAGCCAAACGCGAATCTGCTTATGCAGGTTGGGTTTCCATATCGGTGGGCTGCAACAACACGTGTACGTTCTGCATCGTTCCGGCCCTGCGTGGCAAGGAAGTGGATCGACGTCCCGGCGACATTCTGGCCGAGGTGCAGGCACTCGTCGACGAGGGTGTCTCGGAAGTAACCCTGCTCGGACAGAACGTCAATGCCTACGGCGTGTCGTTCGCCGATCCGGAACAACCGCGCGATCGCGGAGCCTTCGCCTCCCTCTTGAAGGCATGTGGACACATCGACGGCCTCGAACGGGTGAGGTTCACATCGCCGCACCCGGCAGAATTCACCGACGACGTCATCGAAGCGATGGCAACCACTCCCAACGTCTGCCCGCAGCTGCACATGCCATTGCAGTCCGGTTCGGACAAGGTTCTCAAAGCGATGAAGCGCTCGTACCGCAAGTCGAAGTACCTCGGGATCATCGAGAAGGTGCGCGCCGCAATGCCGCACGCCGCCATCACCACGGACATCATCGTCGGGTTCCCGGGGGAGACGGAGGAGGATTTCGAGGAGACGCTGGACGTCGTGCGTAAGGCGCGATTCTCCAACGCCTACACCTTCCAGTACTCCAAGCGCCCGGGCACGCCGGCGGCGGAGATGGCCGATCAGCTTCCCAAAGAGGTTGTCCAGGAACGCTACATGCGATTGCTCGCCGTTCAGGAAGAAGTGAACATCGAGGAGAATCGCAAGCTCGTCGGCACCGAGGTCGAACTCTTGGTGGCAGCGGGGGAGGGTCGGAAGAACGCGGCGACTCAACGTCTCAGTGGTCGCGCGCGAGACGGTCGCCTGGTGCATTTCCGCCCCGAGGGAAACCTCGACGGCACAATCCGACCCGGTGACGTGGTGACGGTCGTCGTCACCCACGGAGCCCCTCATCACCTCGTGGCAGATGACGGAGTGCTCACGCACCGTCGGACCCGCGCCGGTGATTCGTTCGAAAAGGGCATCACA
The DNA here is from genome assembly GCF_001942025.1 of Rhodococcus sp. YL-1. Classification (NCBI taxonomy): domain Bacteria; kingdom Bacillati; phylum Actinomycetota; class Actinomycetes; order Mycobacteriales; family Nocardiaceae; genus Rhodococcus; species Rhodococcus sp. YL-1. Next base: position 2,781,178 of record NZ_CP017299.1, read on the forward strand.
CCCAAGACCCCGCCCATCGGCGTAGGTCTCGGACTACCGAAGATCGGTGCCCCGGCCCCACAACCCGTTCAGATGGGATGCAACGCATGACCTCGCAACACGAGAACACGACACCACAGCCGGGCGACGACGCCTTCGAGGGCTACCGCAAGGATCTCGACGACGCGGAACGCAAGGTCGCGGGAGAAATCGATCCGGGTGTGCGTGCCATGGTTGTCGCGGTTGCGGTGCTCGTGCTGGTCGGCACCCTTGCCCTGCCCCATGCGGGAGTTGCGAACGGCTGGGATGTGCTCGCGTACAACCAGGACGCGGAAACCGAACGGATTGCACTGTTCTCACGCTTGTTCGTGTGGTTCGTCGTCATCTTCGGCATCGGATTCTCGATGCTCGCGCTGGTCACGCGGCGTTGGAGTCTGGCCTGGGTCGCACTCGCCGGCAGTGCCGTGGCGAGCGCTCTCGGCATGATGGCCGTCTGGTCGCGTCAGACCATTCCCGCCGGTTTCAATGTGGCAGGACCGTCGATCGGGCTGATCATCGGATGGTTTGCCGTCGTGTTCTTGACGTTCCATTGGCTCAAGGTGGTCTGGACACGAACCAACATTCAGCTCGCTGCCGAGGAGCAACGCCGGATCGCTGCGGCCGAAGCCGAGAAGCATCAGGAATGGAACGTCGGCTGACACAGCAGGCCGTCCGTCCAAAGCACAAGACAACGCCGGCTGACTCCTTTCGGAGTCAGCCGGCGTTTTTGTTGTCTTTACAGCTCGTCGTCGATTACTCGTTGACGGCGCTTTCGGCAGCTTCGGCCCACTCACGCCACTGCTTGGCCTGAGCGAGAGCCTTCTCGGCGTCCTTCGTCTTGCCGGCAGCCTGAGCCTTGGCGGCCTGCTCCTCGAACTGGCTCACCCGCTCCTTGAACTGCGCGACCCGGGCAAGTGCTTCCGGATCGGTGCGACGCCACTCGGCGTCGACCGCGTCGCGCACCTTGGTTTCGATGGCCCGGAGCTTCGCTTCGAGTTCCTGCATTCGGTCGCGCGGCACCTTGCCGATCGCGTCCCACTTCTCCTGCAGGTCGCGAAGCGCTGCACGAGCATTCTCGAGTCCGTGCGCCGGGTCGATGTTCGCGTTCGCAGCGAGCAGCTCTTCCTTCGCGACTGCGTTCTGCTCGAATTCGGCGTCGCGCTCGGATGCAGCAGCGTTGCGCGCGGCGAAGAACACGTCCTGAGCGCCCTTGAAGCGCTTCCACAGGTTGTCGTCGGCCTCGCGCGGTGCGCGGCCGGCAGCCTTCCACTCGCTGAGCAGATCGCGGAATTCCCCGGCGGTCTGTCCCCATTCAGTGGAGGTCGACAGCTTCTCGGCGCGCTCGACCAGTTCTTCCTTCGTCGAACGGGCGCTCGCACGATCCCGGTCGAGTTCGGCGAAGTGCGCTCCACGTCGTCGGTTGAAGGACTCGCGAGCCTTGGAGTACCGCTTCCACAGCGCGTCGTCGACCTTGCGGTCGATTCCGCGAATCGTCTTCCACTCGTCGAGAATCTCGCGCAGTCGATCACCCGCGGTCTTCCACTGGGTCGACTCCGAGCCGATCTGCTCGGCCTCGACTGCGAGGGCCTCCTTGCGGGCGGTGCTTGCCGCGCGCGACTGTTCCTTCTCTTCCTTCGCGTGCGCTGCGGCCTCGTCGGAACCGGCAACGATCACGTCGAGTCGGCGAGCCAAAGCGTCGAGGTCACCGATCACTGCAGCGGTCGAGAGGGATTCGGACAGAGCGATGGCGGCAGCCTTGGTCTTCTTGGCGTCTCCGGCGCCCGACGTCAGTCGCGCCTCGAGTAGCGAGACCTCGGTCGCGAGGTCGTCGTAGCGACGACCGAAATGGGCGAGGCCCTCGGTGGCGTCGCCGGCCTGCCACGAACCGATCTGACGTTCACCGTCAGCGGTCTTCACCCAGGCGGTTCCGTCTTCCTCGACGCGTCCGAACTTGCTCGGGTCGCTGGCCGGTGCGGCGGTGACGGCATGCGAGGCTGCTGGTCCGGGGCGAGGTGCTCCGGGGCGGGGCGCACCGGGGCGTGGTCCACCAGGTTTGGGAGCGCCGGGTTTGGGTGCTGCCGGGCTCGGGCTGGCCGAACTGCTGTCGGCGCCGGTGGTGGGTTCACTGTTCTCGGTCATCGGTCCTCGTCTCTGCCGCGCGTCACGGCTGCCTGATCGCATTCCTGGTTCCATTGAACCCGGTACTCACGTTCTCCGACTATTGAATCAGGTAAGAGGGTGTGAGGTCGCCACCTCGGGGTCGACTAGCGTGGCAACTGTGTTGACTTCCGCTGTTCTCGTCCCCTCGGCGCCGTTACTCGTGCCGGAATTGTCCGGTGATTCGGCCGAGTCCGCTCAGGTGCGTGCTGCAGCGACAACCGCCGTGAGCCGGCTCGCTCACGAGGCGGTGCACTGGGTGGGCGTCGGTGTCGGCCCCGAGAATGCAGAACCCGAGAAAGCAGCAGGCGAACTCTGGCGATCGGGCGTCGGACGTGGGCAGATCGGTACGTTCGCTGGATTCGGCGCCGATGTCCGGACGTCACTGGACGCGGATGCGGCAGGCGAACCGGTGCCATCTCTCGAACTGTGCGCCCTTGTTGCCGGCTGGTTGCGTGGCCGAACAGACGTGGAGATAACCGTCGACATGCACGTCGTCAGTGCAAAGGCGTCGGCGAATGAATGTCGTGAATTCGGGCAGCAGCTGCGCAAGCAACTCGACAGCGACAACCGACCGCAAGGGCTTCTGATCGTTGCTGACGGTGCGTCCACGCTGACGGCAAAGGCGCCAGGAAGCTTCGACGAGCGCGCCGCGGGTGTGCAGTCGGCCATCGACGACGCCCTGACGGCCGGTGACCCGGAGGCGCTTCTTGCTCTCGACCCGCGGCTCTGCCGCAGTGTCGGAGCCCAGGGGCGCGCGGCGTGGCAGGTCCTGGCCGGTGCCTTTACGGGCTCGTCTCGGTCAGCCCATCCTCGCGCGACGGTCGACTACAGCGATGCGCCGTTCGGCGTCGGTTACCACGTCGGGACGTGGCGGCCGTGAACGTCCCTGAAGAACTTCGCCCGATCGCAGTTGTCGGTCCGACAGCGTCGGGAAAGTCCGATCTCGCGTTGGCACTGGCCGAGGAATTCGGCGGTGAAATCATCAACATCGACGCGATGCAGCTCTATCGTGGCATGGATATCGGGACCGCCAAACTGACACCGGCCGAGCGCCGTGGGATTCCGCATCACCTGCTCGACGTTCTCGATGTGAAGGAGACCGCCACAGTCGCGCGTTATCAAAGCGACGCGATCGCGATCGCCGAGGATCTGATCGCGGCGGGCAAGGTTCCGGTGATCGTCGGCGGATCCATGATGTACGTCCAGTCTTTGCTCGACGAATGGTCCTTTCCGGCAACCGATCCCGAGGTTCGTGCGAAGTGGGAGGCGGTGCTCGCCGAAGGAGGGGTCGGTGCGGTGCATACGGCGCTTGTTGCTGCTGATCCGGTAGCGGCGGCGTCGATACTGCCGACGGACGGCCGGCGGATGGTTCGGGCGCTCGAGGTCGTCGAGCTGACAGGTCTGCCGTTCGCGGCCTCGGCGCCGCAGATCGGTGACCCTCGATGGGGAACTCGCATTCTCGGCGTGGATCGGGATACGGAAGAACTCGACGCCCGGATTCGGTTGCGAACAGAGCTGATGTTTTCAGACGGACTTGTCGACGAAGTTGCCGTGCTCGTCGAGCAAGGATTGCGTGATGGCGTCACCGCGCCGCGAGCCATCGGCTACGCACAAGTGCTCGCACATTTCGACGGTGAATACGATCTGGCCGAAGCACTCGAACGGACGTTCATCGGGACGCGGCGCTACGTTCGCCGCCAACGATCATGGTTCCGTCGTGACGCACGCGTGCACTGGCTCGACGGTGCCGATCCGGAGCTGCCCAACTCCGCTTTCGCGGCGCTCGCAGATCGCGGTCTGTAACACGATCGAGCGGATCAGCTATCTTACAGTTAGCTATTTTGCGATCGATCGGTTTCGCGATCGACGGACTGGAGGACAACGAACATGGCGCAGACCGCGGCGCACGCGCATCCGAAACGTCGACGCGCGGGTCGGCTACCGCTGGTTCTTCTGCTCGTCACATTTCTCACGGTCGGCGGGGTACTGATCTACTTTGCGGTGAGTGCGGCCGGGAAGCCCATCAGCGCACCTGTTCCCGAAGCGCCCTTCGACGTGGGAGCCCCAACCGATCCAGGGGCGAGTTGGGCGCCTGCGCCGACGGATCTGCCGCCGAACACGCTCGCGATTCCCGATCTGGATGTGCGAGCCGATATCGTGACCAGTGGGTTCGGCGCCAACCGCGGAATGATCCTTCCGCATCCTGACAAGGTTTCGCATTTCACCAACGGCGTTCAGTTCGGATCTTCGGAGGGTACCAATCTTGTTGCCGGCCACGTCGACGACGGTGACCGCACGCACGGCGCCTTGTGGGCGCTGCACCAGATGAAGCCTGGAACACCGATCTATGTCAGTGACGACACCGGAACGATGTTCACCTATCACGCAGCGAGTCTGAAGTTGTACGAAAAGGTGGCTTTGCCTGCGGAGTTCTTCTCCGAATCCGGTGCGCCCAGGCTTGTCCTGGTGACCTGCGGGGGCGCGACGGTGCCGGATCCCTCGTTGCCGTCCGGCTTCACTTACGAACAGAACGTGGTGGTCACCGCGTCACCTGCGTAAATCGCTCGGTAGGTCCGGATAGGATGGCGACCATGGATTTCAGTAAGGGCCACGGCACGCAGAACGACTTCGTTGTTCTCCCTGACCTCGACGTTCGGATCGATCTCGAGTCGGCGCGAGTTTCAGCGTTGTGTGATCGTCAGCGTGGCCTCGGCGCCGACGGCATCCTTCGTGTCGCCCGGGCAGGCGCACTTGCGGACGCGGGCGTGCTCGGTGCGCTGCCCGACGGCGTCGCTGCCGAAGACTGGTTCATGGACTACCGCAACAGCGACGGCTCCATCGCCGAGATGTGCGGAAACGGCGTTCGCGTATTCGCCCACTATCTTAAGGCCTCGGGCTTGGAGAGCAAGGACGAGTTCGTGGTCGGCAGCCGCGCCGGAGCGCGTCCGGTCGTGGTGCACGGCTACGACGCCACGCATGGTGACGTGACCGTGGCGATGGGCCCGATCAAGGACCTCGGCACCAGTTCGGCAACAATCGACGGCCGCGTCTTCGCCGGTGTCGGGATCGACGTCGGTAATCCGCATTTGGCGTGTGTCGACGAGCACGTGACGCCAGAAGTGTTGAGTTCGCTCGATTTGAGTGTTTCGCCGGGCTTCGATCCCGGGTTCTTCCCGCACGGCGTCAATATCGAGATCGTGACTCCGATCCACGACGGTGGGGTCCACATGCGCGTACACGAGCGCGGTGTGGGCGAGACTCGTTCCTGCGGAACCGGAACGGTCGCAGCTGCGGCCGCGGCGCTGAGGTACGACGGCCGCGATGAAGGCTCGGTACTGGTGCGCGTGCTCGGCGGCGAGGTACAGGTCACCGTCGAAGGCGGCAAAGGGTCGTTGCGGGGGCCCTCAGTTCTGGTGGCGAACGGGACGATCAGCGATGCCTGGTGGCAATCGCTCGTGTGATATCGCCCGCGGGAAATACGCCTGCAGGAAATACGGATGCACCGTGGCCAGGTTTCGTGGGACCATGGATCTTGTATGACGAACACACATGAAAACGAAGAGTCCACCGCTCACGAGCAGTCCGAGTACGCGCAAGCCGAATACACGGCAGCGTCCGCATCGGGCAACCCGTCGACCGGTGAGATGCAACTCGCAGATCGCGGCGCCCTGCGCCGCGTGGCCGGTCTGTCGACCGAGCTCGAGGACGTCACCGAAGTCGAGTACCGCCAGCTTCGACTCGAAAGAGTTGTCCTGGTCGGCGTCTGGACGCAGGGAACTGCCGAGCAGGCCGAGGCGAGCATGACCGAGTTGGCCGCACTTGCCGAGACGGCAGGCTCCGAGGTCCTCGAAGGACTGGTTCAGCGTCGCGACAAACCTGACGCTGCCACCTACATCGGTTCCGGCAAGGCGCAGGAACTGCGCGAAGTTGTGCTGGCGACCGGTGCCGACACCGTCGTCTGCGACGGTGAGCTGACGCCGGCGCAGCTCACGGCGCTGGAGAAGATCGTCAAGGTCAAGGTCATCGACCGGACAGCTCTGATTCTCGACATCTTTGCTCAGCACGCCACTTCGCGTGAGGGTAAGGCGCAGGTCGCTTTTGCTCAGATGGAGTACATGCTCCCGCGTCTGCGTGGTTGGGGCGAGTCGATGTCGCGCCAGGCCGGTGGCCGTGCCGGCAGTAACGGCGGTGTGGGTCTGCGTGGTCCCGGTGAAACGAAAATCGAGACGGACCGCCGTCGTATTCGTGAGCGCATGGCAAAACTACGCCGCGAGATCAAGGGCATGAAGGCCGCTCGCGACACCAAGCGCACACGTCGATTGCAGAGCGACATCCCGTCGATCGCCATCGTCGGATACACCAACGCGGGCAAATCGAGTCTGCTCAATTCGCTCACCGGATCGGGTGTGCTCGTGGAGAACGCGTTGTTCGCCACCTTGGACCCGACCACTCGCCGCGCAGCACTCGACGACGGCCGCGAGTACGTACTCACCGACACGGTCGGCTTCGTGCGACACCTTCCGACTCAGTTGGTCGAGGCATTCCGCTCGACTCTCGAGGAAGTGACCGACGCGGATCTGCTTCTGCACGTGGTCGACGGTTCGGATCCGTTGCCGACAGAACAGATCAAGGCTGTGCGGGAAGTCGTCACCGATGTTCTGCGCGAGACGGATTCGAAGGCTCCGCCGGAGTTGATCGTGGTCAACAAGATCGACGCGGCAGATCCGGTTACGTTGACGCAACTACGTGGTCTGTTGCCTGGTGCCGTGTTCGTCTCGGCGCGTACGGGTGAGGGAATCGCCGAACTAAGAGCACATCTCAGCGAGGTGCTGGTTCGGCCGGAGGTCGAGGTCGACGTGCTGGTGCCGTACACGCGCGGTGACTTGATGGCTCGAATCCACTCGGACGGAACGATTTTGGAATCGACTCACGAAGAGGCCGGCACGCGGGTGCACGCACGCGTGCCACAGATGTTGGCCTCGGCATTGGTCGACTACGCACCTAGTGCGTAGTTTCGGGGCCGTGGTCGCGGTGATTGCTGCGACTACGGCAACCGCACTGCTTCCCGGAGCGCTCGCACAGGCGTCGTCGTTCGAACCGAGCGAGTTCGCCCCACTCTGTACGCCTACCGATCCTGCGCTCCAGGAGTTGTCGGGGATGGTCGTCGTCGACGATCGGATCTACGCGATGGGCGACGGCGGCAGTGACGACTTCGTATTCGAAATGGACCTGAACTGTGTTGTCCAGAAACAGATTCCGGTCCCGATAGACCCTTACGACGTCGAAGATCTTGCGGTGAGTGGGCGAACGCTCGTTCTCTCGGACACCGGTGACAACCTCCGGACCCGCGAAACAGTGGCGTTCATCACGATGGACCTCGATTCCGGTGACGGTACGTTGCACCGCCTCACGTACCCGGACGGTGCGCACGACACCGAGTCGATACTGCTCGACCCCGACGGCCACGTTTTTGTCGTGACCAAGGAATTGTTCGGCGAAAGCAGTGTCTACACACCGGTCGGGGATCAGAAACTGAGTGACTTGGCGCAGCCCGGCCCGACGCCGCTCGAGCGCGTCGGAGCCGTGTCCCTCGGACCGGAGAAGCCCGTGTCGGTGATGTTCACCGGGGGAGCGGTGTCGTCGGACGGTTCGGCGATCGCACTCCGGAGTTACTCCGACCTGTACCTGTACGAAGTCGTGGACGGCGGAATCGGCGCGACGCTCACCGGTACCGAACCGCTGCGGATCCCGCTCCCGAAGGAGCCTCAGGGTGAGGCGGTGGCATTCAACGAGGCGGGCGATGTTCTGATCGGTTCGGAATCTGCCGGCGGAGCGTTGCCTCCGGTGTACGTGATGCGAGCGCTCGTGGACGCGACAGAAGCGACGGCTGACTCGTCTGCCGGTTCGGTCGGTGTCGGGGTCGATCCGTGGACATTCGTGTGGGCCGGGTTGGTCGCGGCAGGATGTGCGATCGGGGGCGCGGCATTCGTGAGATTTCGACGACGCCGCTGATTCCCGATAATTCCACGAATTCGCAGACCGACGGTAGATGTGGATACTGGAACGAATGCACGGGCATCAACTCCTGACGCGGCTCTCGCGTATGTCACTCGAGCACGGACACATCACCGCAGCGCTGCTCGTGGGTTCCGTCATCGTCGGCGTCGGCACCTTGCTTCTGCTTCGGTGGTTGCCGCGTCGGGCCGCGTTGGTCGCGCTAGGTCTGTCAGTGCTCGGATCAGCCACCGGTGCGACGTTCGTGTGGCTCAGCTTTCGGCCGCTGCCCGCGCAGCTACCGGCGTCGAATTTTGTCTGGATAGCGCTGGCGATGTTCGGAGTCATCGGCGCCGCACTCGTTCTCCTTCGGCGCCCAGGGCTTGCGCGTGGCCTTTCGGTGACGGCATTCGCCGGGCTGGCCGCGATCGTCGCAGTGGGTCAGGTCAACGCGCAGACCGGCACCTATCCCACGCTCGGCTCACTGGTCGGGCACTGGCCGGTCGGGTCGGTCGAGAACATTGCCTTCGATTCGCTCCCCGGGGCCGAACCTTGGGTACAACGGGGACTGCCCACCGAAACTCATTGGCAGGTTCCGGTGCGGATGCCGAGCAACGGTGTCGTGACGGAAGCGGCGATTCCAGGAAACGTTTCGGGATTCGACGCGAGGCCTGCGACGCTGTATCTCCCGCCGGCCTATCTTGCCGATCCGCGTGCCGAGTTGCCCGTACTGGTGTTGGTGGCGGGTGAGCCCGGCAGCCCCAGCGACTGGCTGGACAGTGGCCGGCTCGCGACCACCGTCGACGCCTATGCGTCGAGGCATTCCGGGCTTGCTCCCGTCGTGGTGGTGCCCGACGCGTTGGGGGACTACGACGCCAACCCCGGCTGCATGGATTCTGCGCTCGGCAACGTCGCGACGTATCTGGACCAGGACGTCCCGAACTGGATCGAATCGAACCTTCAAGTGAATCCGGACGCTGCGCAATGGGCTATCGGTGGGTTCTCCTACGGCGGGACATGCGCGATCGAGATGGCCGTGAACTTCCCGGACCGATACCCGTCGTTCCTGGACTTCTCCGGCCAGGACGAACCGTCGACCGGTGACCACGAGGACACTGTGGCTGCCATGTTCGACGGCGACGAAGACGCTTTCGACGCGGTCAACGCCCGAGACCTGATGGCGCAGAATCGGTATCCGCAGTTGTCTGGTGTATTTGTCGCGGGTGAGGACGACGACATCTACCGCCCTCAGCAGGAGATCATGTTCGAGGCTGCACGCGCCGCCGACATGAACGTGGACTACTACACCCTTCCCGGCGGGCACTCGGGTGATGTGTGGGGCACTGCTCTGGAACTCGAAATGGACTGGCTGGGCCGGACACTCGCACTGACTCCGTGAGAGTGTCCGGCCCGCTACACAGCACCGACTGACATCGGGTCAGGCGTCGAGATCAGCGGCTACCAGCTCGGCGACCTTGGCGAGTGCGTCGGCGTCGTCGGACTCGATGGTTACTTCGGTGTCCTTGGCGGCTCCGAGCGTCATGATCATCAGTGCCGAACCTGCATCCACGGGTTCGCCGTCGGCGACTGCGAGGGTGACCGTGGCGCCGGAGGCTCCGACTGCTTCGGCGATGAGAGCGGCGGGGCGGGCGTGGAGGCCGACTGCGGAACCGACGGCAACTGTCTTGCTGGGCATGGGATCTCCTCGTTGTAGAACTGTCGTTGCGGACGTTATGGGGTGTTCGGGCAGATCTGGTGACTCAGGTGGTGACTGCAGTGTTGCCTGCTGTCGATCATGCCGCAGCGGGCACGATTTCGGGGTCGAGTTCGGCATCGGACGGCCCCTTGCGGAAGAACTCCTTGGCTCCGACGACGGCGAGCGCAGCTACCACGGTTCCCGCGGCGAGCGAGACCAGGAACCAGCCGATTCCGCCGACTGCGAAGAAGACGAAGATCCCGCCGTGCGGGGCGCTGAGAGTGACGTCGAAAGCCATGATCAGCGCGCCGGTGACCGCGCCGCCCGCCATCATCGAGGGGATCACGCGAAGCGGGTCGGCAGCGGCGAACGGAATCGCGCCCTCGGAGATGAATGCCGAACCCAGCAACCAGGCAGCCTTTCCGTTCTCCCGTTCGGCTTCGCTGAAGAGCTTGGGACGCAGCACCGTCGAGGCAAGTGCCATGGCAAGCGGCGGAACCATACCGGCAGCCATCACAGCCGCCATGATGCGCAAAGTGGCCGGGTCGTTGACGTTGAGTCCGGCGACGGCGAAGGCGTAAGCCGCCTTGTTGACCGGTCCACCGAGGTCGAAGCACATCATCAGGCCGAGAATGATGCCGAGGAAGATGGCCGAGCTGCCGGACAGTCCGTTGAGCCAGTCGGTGAGACCGGAGGTGATCGCGGCGAGCGGACGCCCGAGGACGATGAACATCAGTGCTCCGACGACCAGCGTCGCGAACAGCGGAATGATCACCACCGGCATCAGGCCTCGCAGCCACTGCGGGACGGCGATCCGGCCGATGTAGAGCGCGACGACACCGGCGATGAGACCACCGACCAAGCCGCCGATGAAACCGGCACCGACGAACACGGCGACCGCGCCGGCTGTGAAGCCGGGAGCGATGCCAGGCCGGTCGGCGATGGCGAAGGCGATGTAGCCGGCCAAGGCGGGCACCAGGAAGCTGAATGCCAAGGAACCGATCTGGAACAGCACTGCGCCGAGATAGGTGGCCAGACCACCGTCGGGAAGGTTGGTGATCGAGTTGTTGAGAACGATGTCCTTGGCCGGACCGGAGATCTCGTATCCGCCGAGCAGGAAGCCGAGTGCGATCAGCAGACCGCCGGCCGCGACGAACGGGATCATGTAGCTGACACCGGTCAAGAGGACCTGACGGAGGTGGGTGCCGAACCCTACGGAACCGGCATCGGAATCCGCGGCCGCTGCCGCGGTGCCGTCAACGGTGGCGGCGGCGGGATTCTCGGAGGCGCGCAACGCTTCTGCGAGCATCTTGTCCGGCTCGTTGATTGCCCGCTTCACACCGGAAGCGACGACGGGCTTACCGGCGAATCGTTCGCGGCCCTTCACTCCGACGTCGGTGGCGAAGATGACCGCGGCGGCTCCGGCGATCACCGAAGGGTCAAGGGGGGTGCTTCCGCTCGAACCTTGGGTTTCGACGTGCACCTTGACGCCGGCGCGTTCACCCGCGGCGACGAGTGAGTCCGCCGCCATGTAGGTGTGAGCGATTCCGGTCGGGCAGGCGGTGACCGCGACGATGTGACGCTCCGCGGGCGCTGGTGCCGGGGTCTCCTCGGTAGCGTGTTTCCCGGTGGAAACAGGTGCCGGGGGTGTCGCTGCCGCGGCCTTTGCTGCAGGATCCTTCGGCGCGGGATTTAGTACCTCGTCGACCAGTCTCACGATCTCGTCCGGCGTCGACGCTTCACGAAGTGACGTGACGAACGCGGGCCTGACGAGTGCTCGGGCCAAGGAGGAGAGCAGCTTCATGTGCTCGGCCCCGGCGCCTTCGGGTGCCGCGATCAGGAAGACCAGATCGGCGGGGCCGTCGGGTGCACCGAAGTCGACCTTCGGATCGAGTCGAGCAAACCCCAGGGACGCGGACGAGACAGCCTCGGCGCGGCAGTGGGGAATTGCGATTCCGCCGGGCAGTCCGGTCGCGGACTGCGCTTCGCGAGCGAGTGCGGCATCGACCAATCCCGCGGCGTCGCTCGCCCGTCCCGCTGCAGTCAATCGCGCTGCGAGAGAACGAATGACATCTTCCTTGGTCGAACCCAGGTCGGTGTCGAGTGAGATCAGTTCGGGACTGATGATCTCCGGGCCGGAACTGCCGGCTGCGGTGGTATCGGACATGTCAGGTTCCTTAGGGCGTCAGGCGAGTTCGGTGGGGACGGGGATGGGAGAGGCGGCATCTGCTGCAGATACCGAAACCGCTGCCAGATCGATCTGTTCGGGTGTGGGAAGGGTTGTGCCGGGAAGGGAGGCAGCGGCGCTTCCGTAGGCGACCGCGTGACGTAGCCGCTCGGATTCCGAGCCGCCGCCCGCTTCGGCGAGGATGTAGCCGGCCAGCGACGAATCGCCTGCGCCGACGGTACTGACTGCGACAATCGGGGGAGCGGTGGCGATCCACGCGCCGTCGGCCGTGACGAGGACGGCACCGGCTGCGCCGAGCGTGGCGAGCACGCTGCCGACGCCGCGATCGACCAATCGCTGCGCCGCCGTGATTGCAGGCCCGGGATCACCGTTCTCGGCAGCACGTTCGAGGACGTGGCCGTCGACGCCGGTCAGTTGCGCGAGTTCCTCGCCGTTGGGTTTGAGCAGATCAGGTGCCGAGCCGGGGAAGCCTTCGGCGAGTGCCGTCAGCGGGGCGTCCGAGGTGTCGACCGCCACCTTGCACGGGTGATCGCGCAGCGCGGCGACCAGTTCGCCGTACCACCCCAGCGGAACGCCGGGAGGCAGTGAGCCGGACAGCGCGAACCACAGTGCGGTATCGGCGCGGGCGATCAACTCCTGTGCCAGGGCGTCGAGTGTCGAACCGGACAGCGTTGCGCCCGGTTCGTTGATCTTCGTCGTGGTCCCGTCCGGTTCCGCGATGGTGATGTTGGTGCGAGCCGGACCCGTTGTGGCGACGCCGATGTGGGGAATCCCACCGGTTGCGAGCGCCGAGAGCAGAGGGTCACCACCGTTTCCCGGCAGCACCGCGAGCACGTCGAGGTCGGCTGCGGCGAGAACACGCGCCACGTTGACCCCCTTGCCGCCGGGGTCGCTGCGAGTGGAGTGGGCGCGTAGGACGGAGCCTCGTTCGAGCCGTTGCTCGAGTTGTACGGTCCGATCGATACTCGGGTTGGCTGTCAGTGTGACGATCATGCGATCACCACCTCGATTCCGTGGTCGTGGAACTCGGATGTGTCTGTGGGACTGATCTCTTCGTCGGTGATGAGGACGTCGATGCTGTCGAGTGGTGCGAAGCTGATCAAGTGCTCGCGGCCGACTTTGCTGGAATCGGCCACCACGACAACGTGATTGGCGGCCTTGACCATCGCTCGTTTGACGGCGGCCTCTTCGCTGTCCGGGGTGGAGAGGCCGTGCCCGACGCTGATCGCGTTGGTTCCGACGAAGGCGACGTCGACCCGCAACGTGCTCAGCAGGCGCAGAGCGTCCTCGCCGACCGCGGCTTGCGTCACCCCGCGTACTCGTCCGCCGAGCAGGATCAGGGAAATCGAGTTCATCGATGCCAGTCGTGCGCCGATCGGCACGGAATTGGTCACGGCCGTGAAGTCGTTCTCGGTCGGTAGTTCGGGGATCATGCGGCCCGTAGTCGTGCCCGCGTCGAAGATGACGCTGCCGCCGGTAGGAGGGAGATAGGTGACCGCGCAGCGGGCGATCCGGTCCTTCTGTTGCGCGCGGGTCTGATCGCGTTCCGCCATGCCCGGTTCGGTCACGTGGAGGGATCCGGTCGGAACGGCGCCGCCGTGTACACGCCTGATCTGTCCGATCCGCTCGAGGAAGGCCAGATCGCGACGCACGGTCTCGGTGGTCACACCGAAGGTCTCCGACAGCGCCGCCACGGACATGCGTCCGCGCTGCGACACCATGGTGCCGATCGCTTGTTGGCGTTCTTCCGCGTACACGTGCTCTCCGATTCCGAAATGTGATCCGACGGTGCGTTGTGGATCACAGTGAATGTTGCTTTATGTTGTTTTACGCCCGAGTGTGTTGACATGTCAAGACTTGGGAGTAATCTTCGTCACAACGAAGGTGAGGGCTTTACGCGCTCGAGGTGATCCGGTGTGGCACCGGGCCCATCGCTCAAGGAGGACAGATGACCGAACAGCTCAACCGAATCACCGTGCACGGCACCCCCGTCGTGCCCGGAATTGCCTACGGCCCGGCTATCTGGCCGTCCAGCCGACCAGAACTCGTCACCGATGCGCCCGCACTCGACGAGGCCGATCGAGAGGCCGCTGCAGACGCCTTCGTCGCAGCAGCGAAGGCTGTCGAGAACCGCCTTCTCGGACGGGCTGCCGAAGCCACAGGCGCGGCCGCCGAGGTCTTGCAGGCCAACGCGGCGATGGCAGCCGATCGCGGCTGGATCGGGGCGGCAAAGAAGTCGATCGCCGGCGGAGTGCCCCCGGTGCAGGCTGCGATCGCGGCGACGGAGCAGTTCGTGGTGCTGTTCACCAAGGTCGGCGGTGTGATGGCCGAGCGCGTCACCGATCTCGAGGACATCCGCGACCGCGTGATCGCCGAACTCTCCGGATTGCCCGAACCCGGAGTTCCGATGCCCGAGACGCCGTCGGTGCTGTGCGCGGACGATCTGGCTCCTGCGGACACCGCGGGCCTCGATGCAACCAAGATCATCGGACTCGTGACCATCTTCGGCGGCCCGACCAGCCACACGGCAATCATCGCGAGGCAGTTGGGCATCCCGTGCATCGTGGCTGCGAAGGAATTGGAATCCATCGCGGCCGGAACACCGATTCTGATCGACGGAACCACCGGCGACGTGATCGCGGAGCCGGATCCCGAACAGGCGCGCGAACTGGTCGAACAATCCCGGATCGATCGCGAACGCGTCAGCACGTGGACCGGACCAGGCCGGACGTCGGACGGTCGGCCGGTAGACGTTCTCGCCAATGTTCAAGACGGCGCGGGCGCTCGCGCCGCGGCGTTGACCGCAGCGGGAGGCATCGGGCTCTTCCGGACCGAACTCTGCTTCCTCGGCCGTGAGACCGAACCGACCGTTGACGAGCAGGCGGCGATCTACGCCGAAGTTCTCGAGGCCTTCTCAGGCAAGAAGGTCATTATTCGCACGTTGGACGCGGGTTCGGACAAGCCGCTCAAATTCGCCAACCATCAAGAGGAAGCTAATCCGGCCCTCGGCGTTCGCGGGGTGCGAATCGCCTGGCAGGACATGGGGATTCTCGACCGCCAGCTGGACGCGATCGCCGCAGCTGCGGCGTCGACGAACTCGTCGCCGTGGGTGATGGCACCGATGATCGCCACCCCGGCCGAGGCGAAACGTTTTGCCGATGCGGTGCGGGCACGCGATCTCGTTCCCGGTGTGATGGTGGAGATCCCGGCGGCGGCGCTGTTGGCCGACCAGATTCTCGAACACGTCGAATTCCTCTCGATCGGTACCAACGACCTCGCTCAGTACACGATGGCCGCTGATCGGATGTCCTCCGAACTCGCCGACCTGACCGATCCGTGGCAGCCCGCGGTGCTCGCCCTTGTCGCACGTACGGCCCAGGCCGGTCAGGCGGCAGGCAAGCGCGTCGGCGTCTGCGGTGAGGCGGCCGCCGATCCACTGTTGGCGTGTGTTCTGGCCGGACTCGGAGTTTCCTCGCTGTCGTGCGCTGCGGCGTCGGTCGCGGGTGTGGGAGCGAAGGTCGGGTCAGTCACCATGGCGCAATGTGAGGCGGCTGCGGCGGCGGTGCTGGCAACCGGTGATCCGGTGGCAGCGCGCAAAGCGGCGGCCGACGCAATCAGCTGAACTGGTTTCGTTGGTCTCGGTCGGAGACCGAGCGCCTGACCTCTAGTATTTCGACCTGTGATCGAACGAGAAACAATGACCGGGGCCGGCGGAATCGGCTGGACTGTCCACGGAGACGGCAAGCGGATCGCCGACGGAGCCGTCGTGGCGCCGGACGAACGACTGAGTTGGCCGCGCACCATCGGAATCGGGATGCAACACGTCATCGCGATGTTCGGAGCGACACTGCTCGTTCCGACCATCACCGGCTTCCCCGTCACGACGACGCTGTTGTTCTCGGGTATCGGCACCGCGCTGTTCCTGCTCATCACCCGGGGCCGGATCCCGAGCTATCTCGGTTCGTCCTTCGCGTTCATCGCCCCGCTGACAGCGTCGGCAGGATCGGGCCCGGCCGCGCAGCTCGGTGCCGTCATGGCCGTCGGCATCGTGTTGATGTTGATCGGCGTCGCCGTACGTCTGATCGGCAGCCGGGTCATCGACGCCGTCATGCCGCCGGTAGTGACAGGCGCCGTCGTCGCGCTGATCGGTCTCAACCTCGCTCCGACGGCGGTCGGTTCCTTCGAATCGCAGCCGCTGATCGCCACGGTCACGCTCGTTTCGATCCTGCTGGTCACGGTCGTCGGTCCCGGGCTGCTCGGCCGGTTGGGCATTCTGGTCGGCGTAGTGATCGGCTGGGTCTTCGCCGCGGTCATCGGTGGTCTCGACAGTGAACGAGTGTCCGCTCTGCGCGAAGCCGACTGGTTCGGGCTGCCGAGTCTGCACGGACCGTCGTTCGACTGGTCGGTGATCGTGCTCGCGCTGCCCGTGGTGATCGTTCTGGTCGCCGAAAACGTCGGACACGTCAAGGCGGTGTCCGCCATGACGGGAAAGTCCCTCGATGACCTGGCCGGCAATGCGCTGTTTGCAGACGGTCTCGCCACGACCTTGGCGGGCGCCGGCGGCGGATCCGGAACCACCACGTATGCCGAGAACATCGGGGTCATGGCAGCGACGCGTGTGTACTCGACCGCGGCGTACTGGGTAGCGGCCGCCACCGCCGTGATCCTGGCATTTTCGCCCAAATTCGGTGCACTGGTCTTCACGGTTCCGAACGGCGTCATCGGCGGTGCGACGATGGTTCTCTACGGACTCATCGGCATTCTCGGTGTGCGCATCTGGATGGAAGCGAAGGTGGACTTCACCGATCCGGTCAACCTGACCGTCGCCGCTGCCGCACTGGTTGCCGGCATCGGGAACCTGACGCTGACCATTGGTTCGGTCGAGCTGGGCGGCATCGCTTGGGGGTCGATCGGCATCCTGGTCGCCTACCCGATCATGCGATACCTCGCCAAATTCCGTACTTCGAGTAACAGATAACCGCTACAGTCACGAATCGTGATCGTTCGGGTCATCGACGGGTATCGCAACAGGTTCTACCGTCGGAGGCAGTGACGTGGGCCCGCGAACTTCGGCGTGCCCAGTCTCAGCGAAAACATCCCGACCGGGTACATCGTCCCCACCGGGTACATCACTGAAGTGCCGTATATCGAATTGCAAGGAGTCGGCGTGGAGCGCACCCTGTTCGAACCGGAACATGAACTCTTCCGGGAGTCGTACCAGAAGTTCTTGGCACAGCACGTGGCACCGAACCACGAGAAGTGGGAAGAGCAGAACATCGTCGATCGTGACGTCTGGGTCGAGGCCGGAAAGCAGGGATTCCTGGGAACCGCGGTACCTGAGGAATTCGGCGGCGGCGGTGTCAAGGATTTCCGCTACAACGCGATCATCACCGAGGAAACCACCAAGGGTGGCTTCAGTGGTATCGGCTTCACGCTGCACAACGACGTGGTGGCGCCGTACCTCCTGGAGTTGACCAACGAGGAGCAGAAGCAGCGTTGGCTACCCGGATTCGCGTCGGGTGAGCTGATCTCGGCGATCGCGATGACCGAACCGGGTACCGGTAGCGACCTGCAGGGCATCAAGACGAAAGCAGTTCGCGACGGGGACCACTGGGTACTCAACGGTTCGAAGACCTTCATCACCAACGGAATCAACGCCGACATCATCATCGTTGTCGCGTGCACCGACCCGGACAAGGGTGCTCAGGGCTTCAGCCTCCTCGTGGTCGAGCGGGACATGCCCGGCTTCGAGCGAGGACGCAATCTCGACAAGATCGGCATGAAGGCTCAGGACACCGCCGAACTCAGCTTCACCGACGTACGCGTTCCCGCTGCCAACCTGCTGGGCGAAGAGGGAATGGGCTTCTTCTACTTGATGAAGAACCTTCCCCAGGAACGACTCTCGATCGCCGTCGTTGCTGCCGCCGCAATGGAATCGGTTCTCGAGAGCACGATCCAGTACTGCCGTGACCGCAAGGCATTCGGCAAGTCGATCGGCAGCTTCCAGAACACCCGATTCGTACTGGCCGAATTGGCAACGGAGACCACGGCAGTGCGCATCCTGGTGGACAAGTTCATCGAGCAGCTCAATGCCGAGAAGCTGACCGTGCAGGAAGCTGCGATGGCGAAGTGGTGGACCACCGAAGCTCAGGTCAAGCTCATCGACCGCTGCCTCCAGCTGCACGGAGGCTACGGCTACATGAAGGAATACCCGGTTGCCAAGGCGTATATGGACTCTCGTGTGCAGACCATCTACGGTGGCACAACCGAGATCATGAAGGAGATCATCGGACGTTCGCTGAATCTCTGATTCGGGTGATGGACCGCTGATCGTCACGAAAAGACTCTGGGCCCCGGCTGATGCCGGGGCCCAGAGTTTTGTGATCGAGGGTGCGAGCGAACTCAGATCTTCCGCATGACCGTGACAACCTTGCCCAAGATGACGGCGTTGTTGCCGGGAATCGGCTCGAAGAGGTCGTTGTGCGGCATCAGCCACACCTCCTTCTTCGTACGCTTGAACGTCTTCACGGTGGCTTCGCCGTCGATCATTGCGGCCACGATGTCACCGTTCTCGGCGACGTTCTGCTGACGGACGACAACCCAGTCGCCATCGCAGATCGCTGCATCGATCATCGACTCACCGACAACCTTGAGCATGAAGAGCGAACCTTGGCCGACGAGCTCGCGGGGGAGTGGAAACACATCCTCCACAGCTTCCTCGGCGAGGATCGGTCCGCCGGCAGCGATGCGGCCCAGGATGGGGACGAACGCCGGCTCTGGCAGCGGGTCGGCACTGTTGTACTCGCCGGAATGCTTCGACACCGACGCGATGGCGGTATCGGCCGCAACCTCGTCGAGACCCCGAACATCGACTGCACGAGGGCGATTGGGATCGCGTCGAAGGAAGCCCTTGCGCTCCAACGTTCGCAGTTGATGCGCGACCGACGACGTGGAGGTAAGCCCCACCGCATCCCCGATTTCGCGAATGCTCGGCGGATACCCGCGTTCCGTCACCGAATCGCGGATCACTTCGAGAACGCGCCGCTGACGCTCGGTGAGCGTCTCGCTCGACGGAGACGGAACTGCAGATGCTCCTGCCTCCGCGGCTGTGCTGGAGCGATCGTCCTTCATGGCCTGTTGCCTCCGTGTCTGAAGAAGTCGTGTCTGAAAACTGCCTGCAAAAGTGCCTGCAAAGTGCCTGGTGCAAGTCGCGCAGAAACCTGTCGGTGCCTCCTGCCAACATTCGAGCTGTCGACAAACACGGAGGCTTTCGCAATTCCCGCTGTGTGGTCTGACACGAATCTAGCCGGATTTGCTCGCGGTTTCAAACATCTGTTCGATTCGTGTCGCTCCAAGTAGAGACATTGTCGGCCAGGCGTGGTAGAAATTCGAACATGCGTTCCATCGAACGCATGATCGAACACATCGATCGGTGTCGACCAGCGGAGGTCACGATGGGTAACGCAGCACTGAAAAGCAACAGGGTTTTCGACGACGCGATTGGTTTCGACGCGTTTGGTTTCGACGGTACGTCGGCACTGAAGTACCACCCCTCGTTCTATGGGCCCGATGCAGACGCTGTGTCCTTCGAACGGCGCGGAGCGGCCGAAATGCATGGCGTGGCCAGGGATGTCGACAACGAACCGCAGGCGGCCGTCGTTCGCCGGGTTCCGGCGGTGGGCGCGGTTTCAGGTTCGCGTTCATTGCGCGAATCTCCTCGCCGGTGGGACAGCGAGCACGATTCGTCACGCCCGTACGGAGGAAGTTTCGCGCACCGAAACAGGGTCGGTGTGTCACGGGTCGAACATGAAGTGGCCGCCGAGGATGTCGGTTGGAAGACGGTTTTCCTGGGCGCCGTATTCACCGCATTCGCAGTGTTGGCGTTGGTGGGGATCGGCGCTTTGTCGAGTGGTGACGTAGCTGCGACAAACGGCGCGACCGAAGTGGTTCGCGTTGCCGCGGGTGAATCCCTCAGTGATATTGCTGCCAAGGTTGCACCTGGCCAGGCTGTCGGTTCGGTGATCGAGCAGATCATGGATCTCAATGCGATGTCGAGTTCCGGACTGTCAGTGGGACAAACGCTGATCGTGCCGGCCTCGGGGCGCTGACCTACCCCGTACCAGGCGGGGGCGTACCGAGCGTGAGAGCAGTCCGTTCACAGCGAGTAAGCTGTCCACTTGACAGTCCCACCACCTCGGGTGGTCGCGTTGAGTACGTGGATCTGCTCTGTAAATCGTCGGAGGATTTGCAGTCGGTAGCGAATCTGAGTTGCGGCCATTTCGGCGACAACGAAGGAACCCCGATGCATTGCCCGTTCTGCCGGCACCCTGATTCCCGAGTGGTCGATTCGCGCGAGGCCGACGAGGGCCAGGCGATCAGGCGGCGCCGTTCGTGCCCCGAGTGTGGCCGCCGATTCACCACGGTCGAGACGGCAGTTCTCTCGGTCGTGAAGCGCAGCGGCGTCACGGAGCCTTTCAGCCGAGAAAAGGTTGTCAAAGGTGTGCGTCGCGCATGCCAGGGCCGCCAAGTGGACAACGATTCGCTGAATTTGCTCGCCCAGCAGGTCGAAGATGCCGTTCGAGCTTCGGGTTCTGCCGAAATTCCCAGTAACGAGGTAGGGCTCGCGATCCTCGATCCGCTTCGAAATCTCGACGAAGTCGCCTACCTGCGATTCGCATCGGTGTACAAGTCCTTCAGCTCGGCTGCGGATTTCGAACGTGAGATCACCGACATGCGCGAGCATGCAGAGACCCGTGCCGCCGAGAAGGCTCCCGGCGCCGAGACCGTTTCCGTCGACTGAGGCCTTCGCCTCAGATAACGCTGAGAGCACAGAGCGGTCTTAGGTAACGCTGAGAACACAAAGCGAACAATCGAACAAATCGGGCACGTTATTCGCTTAGTGTCTACCAGGTACGTTCGTCCGCATCTCGGATCTTCACGGAGGCGTTATGAACTTAGTTGCAGTTCTCGGAGTCGTGAACAGCCTGGTAACCCTCGGGTTCGCCAACACTGTTGCCACCTTTGGCGGTTTCCTCACCAACGTCAACATTCAGACAATCTACTGATCGCGCAATTCTCGCCGAACATCAACGCTTGATCGCTTCGATAGCTTTCAGGACTCGCTTTTCGGAAATCGGTGTGGGTGTACCGAGGGACTGCGCAAACAGGCTCACGCGCAGTTCCTCGATCATCCAACTGATCGCGTCGACATCTCGAGCAGTGCGACGCTCTTCGGGAAGTGAACTCAACAACCGGTCGTACGCTGCGTACACCCGGTCGAGGACATCCATAGCCTGCTGATCTCGTTGTGCACTTGCGGGCAGAGCTTCGAGACGGAATTTTGCTGCGGCAAGATACCGCGGTAAATCGCGTAGGCGGGCCGATCCCAGTTCGGCGACAAATCCAGGAAACAGCAGTGAGGTCAGCTGTTCTCGGACGTCGTCGGCTGCCTCGCCGCGCGAGCGGTCCAGCACGACGCTCAGTTGGTGTGCTTGTTCGAGGATCGGAACAATCATGCGCAGGATCGCGGAAACGCGTCCGGCCAGTTCGGAGCGTGCGATCTTCACCAGGGCATCGAACGCTTCAGGCGTGCGTACCGGTCCACCGTGGGCCGCAATCACTTCGTTGGCAGCTGCCACCCGGCAATCTTCGACGAGGGCCTCCAAGCCGCCGTCCGGATTCTGGCCGAGAGCCAGACGCTGAGTGTTCGACAAGCCGGCGGTCACTGCCTTGAGTTGGGTGGGAACGGCCGCGAGGAGAAGCGCCCGCGTACCTTCCCTCATCGCCTGCGCCTGCGCGGCCGGCGTACTCAGGACACGAACGGCAACTCCGCCGTTCTCCGGCACCAGAGCTGGGTAGCCGGTCACCTGCTGTCCGCCGATGGAGCGAGTGATGGTCTGTTCCAATGCGCCCAGGGTTTCGGATGTCCAGACGGTTGCCGCTGCCCGTTCGGTTCCGGTTGCCGCCTTGGCCACTTCCTTCTGCACGCGCGGGGCGAGTGTGCGTCGTAGCTGCGCCAGATCCTTGCCCTTCGCGAGAACCTTGCCCGATTCGTCCTCGACGACAAACGTCATCCGAAGATGGTCGGGCAGCGCGGCGGGATCGAAGTCCTTGGCGTCGATCTGGATCCCGCCCAAGTGCGAGAGTTCGCGGGCCATTGCGGTCATCAACGGCTCGGATCGAGGTTTGACTGCTGCCAACGCTGCGGCGGCATAATCCGGAGCCGGAACGACAGCGCGTCGAATGTTCTTGGGCAACGTCTTGATCAGAGCGGTAACGAGATCGACGCGCATACCGGGGACCAACCAGTCGAAGCCGACCGGCTGAAGTTGCGCGAGCAGGCCGACCGGGATGTGCGCGCTGACGCCGTCGTCGTCTTTTCCCGGCTCGAATTGGTAAGTGAGTGGAAACTGCATGTCGCCTTGGCGCCAGGCGTCCGGGTACTCGCCGCCCAGTACTGCAGCTGCGTCGGAGTTGACCACCGTTTCCGGTGTGAAAGTCAGCAGACTCGGATTCTTGCGCCGCTCGGTCTTCCACCACTGGTCGAAATGCTTGGCGGATACGGCTTCCTGGCCGATACGTTCGTCGTAGAACTCGTAGAGAGTTTCGTCGTCGACGAGGATGTCGCGTCGGCGCGCGCGGTTCTCGAGTTCTTCGACGTTGTCGAGGAGTGCACGGTTTTCGTGGAAGAACTTGTGGTTCGTCTGCCATTCGCCCTGCACGAGCGCATGGCGGATGAAGAGATCGCGAGAGGCCTCGGGATCGATTCGTGAGTACGTCACTGCGCGGCCGGTTACCAGAGGAACTCCGTAGAGAGTGACCCGCTCGTATGCCATCGCCGAGCCGCGCTTGGAGGACCAGTGCGGTTCGGAATAGGTCCGTTTCACCAGGTGCGGGGCGAGCTTTTCAGCCCACTCGGGTTCGATACGCGCGGACATGCGCGCCCACAGCCTCGACGTTTCCACGAGTTCGGCGGCCATGACCCAGCGTGGTGGCTTCTTGAACAGTCCCGATCCGGGGAAGATCGCGAAGTGGCTGCCCCTGGCGCCGAGGTAGTCCCGCTTCTCGCCCTCGCGTAGCCCGATATGCGAGAGCAACCCGGCAAGGAGCGACTGATGGATCGCGTTCTCGCTTGCCGGTGTCTCTCCCACTGTCCAGCCAAGACCGCGGGTGATCTGCCGGAGTTGCCCGTGCAAGTCCTGCCATTCGCGGATGCGGAGCCAGTGCAGGAACTCGTTCCGGCACATCTTGCGAAACTGGTTGGAGGACAGAT
Organism: Rhodococcus sp. YL-1; assembly: GCF_001942025.1. Classification (NCBI taxonomy): domain Bacteria; kingdom Bacillati; phylum Actinomycetota; class Actinomycetes; order Mycobacteriales; family Nocardiaceae; genus Rhodococcus; species Rhodococcus sp. YL-1. The sequence goes on from NZ_CP017299.1 coordinate 2,804,506, forward strand.
CGTTACGTTGTTCGCGTAAGTAGTCCCACAGTTTCAGGTAGGCCAGGAAGTCGGAGTTCTCGACGTTGAAGCGGGCGTGCTTTTCGTCGGCGGCTTGCTGGAACTCGGCGGGCCGCTCGCGAACGTCCTGGATGGACAACGCCGCGACGATGACAAGGGTTTCGTGAAGGCAACCGTTGTTCTTGGCTTCCACCAGCATCCGTGCCATCCGCGGATCCACCGGAATCTGGGCCAGCTCGCGGCCGACCGGCGTCAGTTCGGGGTGGCTGGCCTCGGAACCTCGCGCGATGGCGCCGAGTTCTTCGAGGAGTCCGATTCCGTCCTTCACGGCGCGCTGGTCCGGCGGTTCGACGAAGGGGAATGCCGCGATGTCGCCCAGGCCGAGGGCCGTCATCTGCAAGATCACGGATGCGAGGTTGGTTCGCAGGATCTCCGGTTCGGTGAATGCCGGCCGTGACTCGAAGTCCTCCTCGGAATACAGGCGGATGCAGATTCCTTCGGCGACGCGGCCGCAACGCCCGGAACGCTGACGAGCTGACGCCTGCGAAATGGGCTCGATCGGCAACCGCTGAACCTTGGTGCGCACCGAATATCGCGAAATGCGCGCTGTGCCCGGATCGACGACGTACCGAATGCCGGGAACGGTCAGCGAGGTCTCGGCCACGTTGGTGGCAAGGACGACGCGTCGGCCGGTGTGCGGCGAGAACACTTTGTGTTGCTCGGCGGCAGACAGCCGCGCGTACAGCGGGACGATTTCGGTGTTGCGAAGACGCCGATCGCGTAAAGCATCTGCGGTGTCGCGAATTTCGCGTTCGCCGGAGAGGAAGACCAAGATGTCGCCTTCGCCCTCCGCGCTCAGCTCGTCGACCGCCTCGCAGACCGCGTCGACGGGATCGCGGTCGAAGGTGATGTCGCCGGATTCGACGGTCAGTGGCCGGTAACGCATTTCGACAGGGAATGTTCGCCCGGATACCTCGACGATCGGCGCGGGCTTACCGTCGACAGCGAAGTGCTTGGCGAAGCGCTCGGGATCGATGGTCGCCGACGTGATGATGACCTTGAGATCGGGTCGGCGGGGGAGCAGCTGAGCCAGGTAACCGAGGATGAAGTCGATGTTGAGACTGCGTTCGTGCGCTTCGTCGATGATCAGCGTGTCGTAGCGTCGGAGCATACGGTCGCGCTGAATTTCGGCGAGGAGAATGCCGTCGGTCATGAGCTTGACGTAGGTGCGGTCCGAGACCTGGTCGGTGAACCGCACGGTGTATCCGACGGCGTCGCCGAGTTCGGTGTCGAGTTCTTCGGCGATACGTTCGGCAACGGTGCGTGCTGCCAACCGGCGCGGCTGTGTGTGTCCGATCAAACCGCGGACGCCACGTCCGAGTTCGAGACAGATCTTCGGGATCTGGGTTGTCTTACCCGAGCCGGTCTCGCCGGCGACGATGACAACCTGATTCTCCGAGATCGCGGTCGCGATGTCGTCCTTGCGCTGACTGACGGGCAGAGCTTCCGGATACGAGACTGCGGGAACATTGGCGGAGCGTGCGGCCAACCGCGTGCGCGCCGTTTCGATTTCCTCGGCCAGCGCCACCAAAGCGTCTGGTGTGCGGGCACGGTCGAGTTTGCGACGGAGTCGACTCTCGTCGCGGAGTGAGACCTGCGCCAGCGCGCTCTTCAGGTCACTCCGCTTGGGGGAGAGCGGGGCCGGTGGTGTTGTAGACATGCTGATGACAGCCTATCGAACGCGTTCACAACTACCGCTCGCAGATCGTGCTGATGTGCAAATATCGACCAGTGACGACAAATACCGCAAATGAGTCATCGGTGCCTGTCTTGTCGACGCCGATCGCCGTGCGAGCCCTGAGACTGTTGTTTGCTGTGTTCGGACTTGCCGCTTTGCTGTGGATCCCGATCCGTGACGCGGCTGAGCTGTCTCTGTCGAACTATCTGAGCTACTTCACCATCGAGAGCAACATTCTTGCGGTGATCGTGTTGCTGATCGGTGCAATTCGAGATCCACAATCGCAGGCGTGGCAGTCGATCCGCGGGGCGGTGACGCTGTACATGGTGATCACCGGCATCATCTATGCCGTCCTCCTGGCAGATATCGACGTCAATTTGAACGATGCCTGGATCAACTCGGCACTGCATCGGATTCTTCCGTTGGTCATGCTGCTCGACTGGGTGTTCTTCGCCTCGAGGCACAGGATCTCCGAAGCACGTTCACTGCAGTGGTTGCTGTTCCCGGTCGTGTACGGCGTGTACACGTTGATCCGAGGTTCGATCGTCGACTGGTATCCCTACCCGTTCATGGATCCGCGCCACCAGGGCTATCTGGCCCTGTTCATCGGATTCGTCGTACTGGGCATCGCGATGGCCCTGATGGCGTTGGCAGTCAATGCCGTCGGATGGTTGGGCGCCGGGCTACGCGGACGGAACGCTGCGAAGTCCTAGGGGATTGCCGGAGGCGAGCACCTGATCGAGTCGGTCCACGTTCGGGTGCTTGCCCGGGTTCGCCCGCGCGTCCTCGGTGTGCTCGGCGAAGATCGTCAATCCTGCCGAGGCGGCTTCGGGTGTCAGCGCGCCGTAGACCTGAGCGAGATGGTTGTACACCTTGACCGAGCCGGACTTTCCGGGCTTGTTCTCCACGGTGTCGACGACGGTTCCGTCGGCGTCGAGTACCTCGATGGCGGCCAGATGATCGATGGTGGGCAGTGCGGCGAGATTGTCGGCAAAAGTCATGGTCGACAGATTACGGGTGCGCCCGGAAATGCCGGTGCCGGGCGAGCGCCGTCATGCGCGGATTCCTGGTGTCGATATAGTCGCAGCACATCGTTTGCACACCAGCATCGTTTGTATTCGAAGGGGACAATGATGGCTTCGGCATTGTGGCACGGGTTCGCGGACATGGGCGCTGTGGAGAAGAACGGCGCGTTTGTCGTCTCACGCGGTGAGGGCGCGTACATCTGGGACCGCGAGGGCACTCGGTATCTGGATGCGACGGCGGGCCTGTGGTTCACCAATGTCGGGCACGGGCGCACGGAGATCGCGGATGCGGTAGCGGCTCAGTTGTCGAAGATCGCTCATTTCTCCAACTTCGGTGATTTCGTTCCCGAAACCACGCAGGTGTTGGCCGAGCGGTTGGCGGCCATCGCGCCGGTTGCCGGGAGCAAGATCTTCTTCACCTCGGGTGGTTCGGATTCGGTGGACACTGCGGCGAAGCTGGCTCGCCGGTACTGGCACGAGGTGGGGCAGCCGGAGAAGACGATCATCGTCGGACGCCAGAAGGCGTATCACGGAATGCACGTTGCCGGAACGGCTCTGGCGGGTATTCCGGTGAACCGTGAGGGGTACGGCGAGCTGATGGCGGATGCGGCGACCGTCGGCTGGGATGATGCGAAGAGTCTGCTCGAGTTGATCGAGAAGATCGGTGCGAACAAGATCGCTGCGTTCTTCGCGGAGCCGATCATCGGTGCGGGTGGGGTGTATCTGCCGCCGGAGGGGTATCTGGCGGAGGTGCGTGACATCTGCCGTGAGCACGACATTCTGTTTGTCGTCGACGAGGTCGTGACCGGTTTCGGCCGGATCGGTGGTGAGTGGTTCGCGTCCACCCGTTTCGATTTGCAGCCCGACATGATGACCACGGCAAAGGGTTTGACGTCGGGTTATGTTCCGATGGGTGCGGTGTTCATCGCGCCGCGGGTGGCGGAGCCGTTCTATGCGGGTTCGTGGTGGCGCCATGGGTACACCTACGGCGGGCATGCCGGTGCTGCTGCGGCGGCGATGGCGAACCTGGACATTCTCGAGCGTGAGAATCTGCTCGCGGAGTCGAAGCGTTTGGAGGCGTCGTTGCATACGCATCTGCAGCCGTTGGCGGAGCATCCGCGGGTGGCGGAGGTTCGTAGTGGGCTCGGTGCGGTTGCTGCGGTGCAGTTGGTTGATCCGGCGGAGGCGTTGCCGTTTGTGAAGACGCTTCGTGAGCACGGTATTTCGGGTCGCGCCGCGGGTCAGGGTGCGATGCAGATTTCGCCGACGTTCGTCATGACCGATGATCAGGTCGCGGAGATGGCAGCAGGGATCCTCGCAGCCCTCGGCTGAAGTCAGCTGCGGCGCCGAAAGAGTTTCTCGATTCGGCGCCGCACAGCGTTGGGTGCAGGTTCGAGTTCCAGAACCTCTTGTTCCGACTGCTTGGCGTAGGCCTGGGTGTACCGCTCGTGCAGTACCGAGCGAATTTCGTCCGGAGAGTAGGCCCGACGCTGGCGTTCGTCGCGCGCAACGAGAACCCCGGTGGCGGCAACGCCCATTGCACCGGCGAGGCCGACCAGTTTCCAGACGTGCGAGGCGCGCAGAGGAGTACGGAGTTTCATCCCTCTACGCTAGAGGCATGGACCGACGATTGCTTTCGCAGGTGAGTCTCGACGAGGCCGCTGCGGCGACCCGCACGGGCGACATCTGGATCTTCCGCGGAGAGTCGACGGCGGACCGGGCCATTCAGACACTGACCAACAGCCCCGTCAACCACGTCGGAATGTCGGTCGTGATCGACGACCTCCCGCCGCTGATGTGGCATGCGGAACTCGGTCACTCGCTGCAGGACATGTGGACCGGACGCTTCCAGCGTGGTGTCCAACTGCACGATCTGCGATCGGCCGTTCAGGTCTGGGGCGCCAAGTACGGGCAGCGTGGATGGTTGCGCCAGCTCGACCACGAAGTCACCCGGGAGCAGGAAGACGCTCTGCTCGAGACGATCGCGCGGCTGGACGGTACGCCTTTCCCGTCGACGGCCAAGCTTGCTTCGCGCTGGTTCGGCGGCCGAATCCCGAAGCTGCGCAAGAAGTCCGACGTATCGGCAGTAGCCGTCGAGAGCGCCTACTGCGCCGAAGTGGTTGCCAAGACCTATGAAGCGATGGGTCTGCTCGTCGGTAATCGTCGTGTCAACTGGTTCGACCCGGGCAAGTTCTGGAGTGGAGATCAGTTGCCCCTCGCGCCGGGAGTTGCGCTCGGTGACGAGATCTCGGTATCACTGAGTGCACGTGACCTCGAGGCCGGACGCAATCCCGCCGGGTACTCACAAGGTTCGTGACGGCTCGGCGACGACGCGGCCGCCGACTTCGAGCCAACCTTCCGGAGAGAAGGTCGTGTGAAGGACCGATCCGCGTCCCTGGGTGATGAGCAATGATTTCCTCAATCGGTCCGTGATGCGCAGCGCTGCAGATCCGGTCGCCTCGTCCTCGGCGATTCCCATCACCGGTGCGAACATGCGTGCGCGGATGGCAGCTTCGAGCTTGTCCTGCCATGCCCACAGATACGAATGATCCGCCTCGTAGTCGGACGGATCTGCGTCGATGACGTCGTCCACCGTGTCCATCGGATAGATCGCGAATTCCGGTGCCCATTCGGCACGCGCGCGTACCCACGTCAAAGCGCCGGATTGGCGGACGTCAACACTGCCGGCAGGAACGTCGAGGGCGCTCACGCGACGGCCCTGTTCGCCCAGCCACCACGTGGCACCGACGGTCGGGTGTCCGGCGAAGGGGAGTTCTGCTGCCGGAGTGAAGATCTGGACCCGCGCACGCGAGGCGCCGTCATCCGGAACGTCGATGAAGATGGTCTCGCTGTAGTCGAGTTCCTTCGCGACGGCTTGTCGATCCGATTCTGCAACCGTGGACGCGTCGACGATTCCCAGCGGATTCCCGTGCTTGCCGCTCTCGTCCGTGAAGACCCGGACCACACTCACCTCGATACCCATCGGTCCACCCTAGCGCGCGAAAAGCCCTCCCCACCTTCACGGTGGGGAGGGCTCGTCGAACTGCACTCAGGTCCGAGTGATCAGACCTGTGCGGCAGAGAGGATCTCGTTGGCTTCGACAGCCTGTGCGACGCCCGCGACGATGGAACCGGCGCGGATCGCTTCGAAGATGACCTCGCGGTCGACACCTTCCTGGCGGAGGGTGTTCTCGTGAGCTTCGAGGCAGTGGTTGCAGCCGTTGATCGCGGACACTGCAAGCGACCACAATTCGAAGTCGGCCTTGTCGACGCCCGGGTTGCCGATGATGTTCATCCGCAGGCCGGCACGAAGGTCGTCGTACTTACCGTCGAGGTAGCCCTTGGTGCGGTAGAAGACGTTGTTCATGCCCATGATCGACGCTGCGCCGAGAGCGGCGTTGTATGCCTCTGCCGACAGGTTGTCGGCAGCCTCGGAAGCAATCTCCTTGAGCGTGGACGCAGACTTGGTGGCTGCGGCCGTTGCGAGGAGCGTTCCCCACAACTGCTGCTCGTTCAGGACCGTCGTGCGCGCAATGGAACTCAGGTTGAGCTTGAGGTCCTTCGCGTACTCGGGAAGCGAGTTCTTGAGGTTCTCGACGCTCATACTCAGACGCTCGCAGTCAGGAGCTCGCCGGCGTTGATGGTCGGGTCGCCCTTCTTCCAGTTGCATGCGCACAGCTCGTCGCTCTGGAGAGCGTCGAGGACGCGGAGAACCTCGTCGACGTTACGGCCGACGGAACCGGCTGTGACGGAGACGAACTGGATCTCGTTGTTGGGGTCGACGATGAACGTCGCGCGGTCTGCAACGCCGTCGGCGTTGAGGACGCCGGTGGCCTCGGCAAGCTCGCGCTTGAGGTCCGAGAGCATCGGGAAGGGGAGGGTCTTGAGCTCTTCGTGCTGTGCACGCCACTGGAAGTGCACGAACTCGTTGTCGACGGAAGCGCCGAGAACCTGAGCGTCACGGTCTGCGAACTCTTCGTTGAGCTTGCCGAATGCAGCAATCTCGGTGGGGCACACGAAGGTGAAGTCCTTGGGCCAGAAGAAGACGATGCGCCACTTGCCTGCGTAGTCGTCACTGGTGACGGTGGTGAAGTAGTCATCGGGCTGCTGGGCATCGACCTTGGACAGGTCGCCGCCGATGACAGCCGTGAGGTTGTAAGCGGGGAACTGGTCGCCGATTGTGAGCAGAGCCATGTGTCTCATTCTCCTACGTGTCTCGTGAACAGGAATTTCTTGCGCACACGATCCGGCTGTTCGGACTGTGACGGCCGAACGTGCTGGATCGAGAGGGTTTGTCACCGTCAGCGGGTCGGACGGTTTCGACTGGAGTGTCGAGGTTGTGACCGGCGCTTTTTGGTATGAGTCCATTCTGCATCAAACCGTTCAAAAGGTAAAGGTGATGGGTGGCACTACACTGATAGGCATGTCTGATCAGACTTATCAACCTTCCTTGTCACAGCTGCGTGCCTTCGTGTCGGTCGCCGAGTATCGGCATTTCGGTACTGCCGCAGCGCGTTCCGGTGTGAGCCAACCCACACTGTCGCAGGCGCTGGCAGCTCTCGAGGCGGGGCTGGGAGTCAGACTGATCGAACGCAGTACCCGGCGTGTGCTCGTGACCGCGGACGGACAGCGCTTGCTCGGTCAGGCCAAGCAGATTCTCGAAGCTGCCGACGGTTTCGTCGCGAGCGCGGCCGGCTCCGGCGACTCTCTGACCGGACCGCTACGCATCGGGTTGATCCCGACCGTTGCGCCCTACATTCTTCCGGGGTTGTTGCCGGAGCTGCGCGAGAAGTTGCCGTCGTTGGCGCCGCAAATAGTCGAGGATCAAACGGCGCGCCTACTCGATGCACTGCGATCGGGAGCGCTCGACGTCGCGGTGTTGGCGCTTCCTGCCGGAACACCTGGCCTGGTGGAAGTTCCTGTGTACGAAGAGGATTTTGTGATGGTCGTGCCGAACGATCATTCCTTGGCCGGACGTGTCGATCTCACGGCGGACGTGCTCGACGCGCTGCCGTTGCTCTTGCTCGACGACGGCCACTGCCTGCGTGACCAGACGTTGGATCTGTGCCGTTCGGTAGACGCCCATCCGCTTGCCGGCGACACGCGGGCTACCTCTCTCGCGACAGTCGTGCAATGTGTGGCCGGGGGACTCGGGGTGACTTTGGTCCCGGAATCGGCTGTTGCAGTGGAGGTTCGACGCGGGGACTTGTCGACGGCGCGTTTCGCTTCGCCAGCTCCAGGTCGCACGATCGGCGTCGTGTTCCGCTCGTCGAGTGGCCGAGCAGAAGGATTCCGTCAGCTGGCCGAGCTGGTCCGTTCGGTCAGCCCGACGGTTCCTCGATGACGTAACTCGTTCGACGTCGACGTGAAAGCTAGTCGAGAGAGCCTTCTTTCACGGCAATGACCGCTCCGGGATTGAGAATTCCCAGCGGGTCGAGCGCATCCTTGACCTTGCGATTGAGGGCCATGACGTCTTCACCCAACTGTGACGGCAGCCAGTCGCGCTTGAGTCGACCCACCCCGTGTTCGCCGGTGATCGTGCCGCCGAGCGCGATGGCGAGATCCATCACCCGTCCGAATGCGATCTGTGCGCGTTCGGACATGTCCGGGTCTGCGGGGTCGAAGACGATGAGCGGGTGGGTGTTTCCGTCTCCGGCGTGCGCCACCGTGCAGATCAGGACGTCGAGGTCGTCTGCGATGGCTTCGACCCCGGTTACCAGCTGGGGGAGTGCGCGCATGGGAACGCCCACGTCTTCGAGAAGCAGACTTCCCATCGCGAGCACGGCCGGGAACACCGCTCGCCGTGCCGCCGCAAAAGCGTCACCTTCGGCCTGGTCATCGGTGGCGAATACTTCGGTGGCTCCGTTGTTTTCGCACGCCTGAACAATCGTCTCGATTTCCAGCACGCCTGCCGCGCCGGGTGCGTCGGACTGCGCGAGCAGTAGTGCGTGAGCCTTGCGGTTCAGACCCATGCGTACCGAATCCTCGACAGCATTGATACTGGCGTGATCCATGAACTCGAGCATCGCCGGACGCATGTTGCTGGTGATCGCCAAGACCGCGTCGGCAGCTTCTTGTACCGAGTCGAACGACGCGACGACGGTTGATGCGGGCGGCTGCGCGGGAATCAAACGCAACGTGATTTCCGTGATGATGCCGAGAGTGCCCTCGCTGCCCACGAACAGTTTGGTGAGTGAGAGTCCGGCGACGTCCTTGAGAAGGGGACCTCCGAGGCTGACAGCTGTACCGTCCGCCAGCACGACCCGGAGTCCGAGAACGTAGTCGGTGGTAACTCCGTACTTGACGCAGCAGAGCCCGCCGGCGTTGGTGGCTGCATTGCCGCCGATGGAACAGATCTCGAAGGACGACGGGTCAGGTGGGTACCAGAGTCCGTGCTCTGCGGCGGCTTTCTTGACCTCCGCATTCATCAAGCCGGGCTGAGTAACCGCCACCCGGGCGACCGGGTCGATCGTGATCTGTCGCATTCGCTCGGTGCTGACCACGATGCAACCGTCGACGGCGCTGGATCCACCGGAAAGGCCCGAGCCGGCACCTCTGGGAACCACCGGAACGCGGTGGGCGGTTGCCCATCGCATCACGGTTTGGATGTCTTCGGTGCACGTAGCGCGAACCACGGCAGCGGGATGGCCGGCGGTCGGGTCGGCGGCCCAGTCCTGGCGGTAGCCCGCGGTCACATCCGGATCCAGCAGGACGGCTCCCTCGGGGAGTGCCGCTACCAATTCGTCGAGGGCTGAAGAACTCGCGGGAGTCATACTCTCATCATGCTCGACGGAGTTCGACGATGCGCCAATTCGCGAGACCACAGCCCGAGTCTGTCGCGCCTGATCAGTTCAGCATTGTCCGGCAGCGATCCTCCGAGTTGCCAGTTGAAGCCCTAGCGGCCCTTCTGCTTTCCGGAGAACCGGCCACCCGAACTCTTGGTCCCACCGGACTTGCCGCTGCCTGATTTGCCGCCCGCCTTGGCCTTACCGGAACCGGCGTTGCGTCCGGATATGTTCTTTGCGGTGCCGGCGCCCTTAGCTTTCTGCCCGTTCTTGGCAGCTTCTGCGCGACGCTCGCGGGCCGCGATCTTGGCCTTGACGGAGCCCTTGATCTTCTCCGCCGGCTCACCGTTTCGGCCGCGGGAACTCTGCGCCGTTCGGCCCCGCACGATGCCGATCAGTTCCTCGACCAGATCTGTGGTCTTGGACTCCATCCATGCCAAAGCCACAGGAGCCTCGGGCGCACCGTCCACCGGACGGAAGGTCAGGTCCTTGCGATGGTGGAACCGCGCCAGCGAATGGGGAACCACGACAACTCCGACGCCGGCGGCCACCAACTCGATGGCGTCGGCGATGGTCGCGGGTCGCTCGGCGGCGGTCTTTCCGGGACGGGTCGGCCAGTCGAGTCTGTCGTCGAGAGGATCGAGCACTATCTCGTCGGCCAGATCGTCGACGGAAATCTGATCGACAGTAGTGAATACGTGATCTTTCGGTACCACCACCACCGGGGTTTCCGCGTACAGCGAGATGGCGCTGATGCCGGTCCGGTCGATCGGCAGTCGAACCAACCCTGCATCTGCTTCACCGGCGCGAAGTGCAGCTTCGAGTTCGAGAACCGGGAACTGAACAAGTTCCAGACGCACCTCGGGGAGCCGCTCGTGCCACACCCGGACCCACTTGGTGGGCGTCACCCCCGGGGCGTACGCGAGTCGAAAAATTGCCTGACTATCCGCGTCTGTCACCAGGCAAGGCTACCGCCTTGGTAAAAGCACCCGTATCGGCTGGTTACTCTTGTTGCATGACGTCGAACAAAACTCCCCAGACGATGAAGCCGACGACGGCTGCCAAGAAGCTGGGTGTGTACCTGGAAGCAACACCTGCGCAGTTCCAGGAAGGCGACGTGACTCGTGACGAGCTGACCGCTCTGCAGACCGATCCGCCGGAGTGGCTGCTGGAGCTGCGACGCACCGGACCGCACCCTCGCCCGGTCATCGCAGCCAAGCTGGGCGTATCGATCGCCGGCCTGGCCCGCGGCGGCGTCGAAGAAGCACTCACCACGGATCAGATCGCCGCACTCCTCGAAGAGAAGCCCGAATGGCTCGAAAAGGAACGCGCTGTTCAGGCCGAGGTGCGGGCCGAGAACGTTCGCATCAAGGAAAAGCGCGCTGCTCGCCGCAACCAGCCGCGGAAGGCTCGAAGGGGCTGACGCCCCCTGTGCGCCTTTTTGGTAGCGCCGACTACCAGAAAGGCGCACAGGCGCTAGCCTTCTACGACGCTCAGCTCGTCGAACACGATTTCACCCGCGGCATCCGATTCCGGGATGTCGACGACTGCAAGCAGTGCCCATCCGTGATCGCCCTCCGGATCCTCGAGCACCTGCCGCACCCGCCAGAACTCACCCTCTTCGGTGACCTGGAAGAGCGCCGGCCCGCGCGCCGATGGCCCGGTTCCGATTGTTGCGTACTCCTCGAAGTACGGGAGTAGTTGCTCCTCCCACTCGGCGGCGTCGATACCGTCCTCGAGGTTTTCCAGCTCATTCCACTGCCGACGCGACGCGAGGTCGATGCGTCGGAACATCGCATTGCGCACCATGACGCGGAATGCGCGCGGGTTCGCCGAGATGGGACGGGGAATGTCGGCGCCGAACGCAACCTCTTCCGTGTCTGCCTCGGCTCCGGGGTCGGTGAGTGACTCCCATTCGTCGAGCAGGCTCGAGTCGACCTGACGGATCAGCTCACCCAACCACTCGATGATGTCTTCGAGTTCCTCGGTGCGCGCTTCCGCCGGGACGGTCTGTCGCAGCGCGCGGTAGGCGTCGGCGAGGTAGCGCAGGACGAGGCCCTCGGACCGGGTGAGTCCGTAATGGCTGATCAACTCGGCAAACGTCATGGCGCGTTCGATCATGTCGCGCACCACGGACTTGGGGGAGAGGGCGAACTCGGTGATCCACGGGTGGCCACCCCGGTACATTTCGAAAGCCGGGAACAGCAAGTCCGACAACGGTTTCGGCCACGTAACCTCTTCGAGGAGTTCCATGCGCTCCTCGTACTCGATGCCGTCGGCCTTCATCTGCGCAACCGCTTCGCCACGAGCGAAGTGCTGCTGCGCCATCAGAACCTGACGCGGATCGTCGAGCGTCGACTCGATGATCGAGACGACATCGAGTGCGTAACTGTCGGATTCGACGTCGAGAAGTTCGAATGCCGCCAAGGCGAACGGTGAGAGTGGCTGGTTCAAGGCGAAGTCGCGTTGCAGGTCCATCGTCAACCGAGCCATGCGGCCGTACTCGTCGGGTTCGTCGAGGCGTTCCACGATGCCGGCGCTGAGCAATCCGCGATACAGCGAGATCGCTTTGAGGATGTGCTTGCGCTGCGCCGGACGCGATTCGTGGTTGTCCTCCAACAGGTGCCGCATCGCGTCGAAGCAGTTACCCGGGCGGGCAATGACATTGAGCAGCATCGAGTTGCTGACCGAGAATCGCGACACCAACGGTTCGGGCGAGGCCGCGACCAAGCGATCGAACGTCGCTTCGCTCCAGGACACAAACCCCTCGGGAGCCTTCTTGCGTTGAATCTTCTTGATCTTCTTCGGATCGTCGCCGGCTTTGGCGACTGCCCGCAGATTCTCTACTTCGTGTTCGGGTGCCTGGACGACGACGGTGCCCATCGTGTCGTAGCCTGCACGACCCGCGCGACCGGCGATCTGATGGAACTCGCGGGCTTTCAGATGCCGAGTGCGGACGCCGTCGTACTTGGCCAGACCCGTGAGCAGCACAGTGCGGATCGGGACGTTGATGCCGACGCCGAGGGTGTCGGTACCACAAATCACCTTGAGAAGCCCGTCCTGTGCGAGAACTTCGATGAGCCGTCGGTACTTGGGCAGCATGCCCGCATGGTGAACGCCGATGCCGTGCCGGACCAGGCGGGAGAGTGTTTTTCCGAACCCGGTGGTGAAGCGGAAACCACCCAGCGCCTCGGCGATCGCTTCCTTCTCTTCTTTGGAACAGAAGTTGACGCTCGTCAGTGCCTGGGCGCGTTCGAGGGCGGCGGCCTGCGTGAAATGCACGATGTAGACGGGGGACTGGTTGGTGGTCACCAGATCTTCGATGGTTTCGCCGACCGGCGTGGTCGCGTACGAGAACATCAGCGGCACGGGGCGTTCTGTGCCGGAGACGACGGTGGTGGGTTTCCCGGTACGGCGCGTCAGATCTTCGGAGAAGAAGTCGACTTCACCGAGAGTTGCCGACATCAACAGGAACTGGGCGTGCGGCAACTCGATGAGCGGAACCTGCCACGCCCAACCTCGATCGGGTTCGGAGTAGAAGTGGAACTCGTCCATCACGACCTGGCCGATATCGGAGTTCGGGCCCTCGCGCAGTGCAAGATTCGCGACGATTTCGGCCGTCGCACAAATGATCGGCGCCGACGAGTTCACGGCGGCGTCGCCGGTCATCATGCCGACGTTCTCGGCACCGAAGACCTCACACAGTGCAAAGAACTTCTCGCTCACGAGCGCCTTGATCGGCGCTGTGTAGTACGTGCGCTTGCCGAGCGACATCGCATAGAAATGCGCGCCGATCGCCACCATCGATTTGCCTGACCCGGTCGGCGTCGCAAGGATCACGTTTGCACCCGAGACCAACTCCATGACGGCCTCTTCTTGGGCCGGGTAGAGCGTCAAACCTCGTTCGATGGTCCACGAAGAGAAGGCGTCGAAAACGGAATCAGGATCCGCGTTGTCGGGGAGAAGTTCCGTCAGCAGCACTCGTACAGGCTAGCCGCAACCGTGGATCAGGTTGCGCTTCGCTCGTCCGAGCCCATGGCGTCGAGCACCGCCATGCGGGTGGACGACGTTCCGGTGATGGTGTTCTCGCCGACCCCCGAGATCAGCATGTGGCGCCAGCGAGCCTCGTCGAAGACGAGTGGTGCGGTGCTGGAAAGAAAATCTTCGACGATCTGCAGGAAACGCATCGGATCGTCGCGGAACGGGAAGTGGCCCGAGCCGCGGAAGACTTCGAGGCGTGAGTTCGGCATCGCCGCGTGCGCGAGATGAGCGTGGGAGACGGGAATGACGGAGTCGTCGTCGCCCCAGATCAGTTGAACCGGCAGATTCTCGGTCAGATAACAGCGGTCGAGCATCGTGACCACCTGTCCGCGCCAGTCCACGACGGCCCGCAGCGTACGAAGGTAGGCCTCGTAGGCAGTGGGGTCGGGGAGATCAGCGAGCACGCGAATCAGGTCCGGTGTGTCGTGCAACATGGTGCCGGGACGCAGATTTGAACCGTGAACTACGCCGGCAAGGTTCCCGGCCATCCGGACGAGCGGCATCGCACCAGGTATCCGGAGCAGCTTTACCACCTCGTTGACCACCGGAACGGACATGAGGCGCAGCAGCGGATGGACGTCCTTGGTGACGCCACCGGCCGAGACCAGCACGAGGCGATCCACCATGTGTGGGAATTGGTAGGAGAACTGCATCGCTACGCCGCCGCCGAGCGAGTGCCCGATGACGGTGACGTGCTCGATGCCGAGCGTCGACAGAAGATCCCGCATGCCGTTGGCGTACGCGGCTACCGAGTAATCCGCGCGTGGCTTGTCGGAACGGCCGTGACCCAACAGGTCAGGTGCGATGACCGTGTACTTCTTGGCGAGGTGGGGAATGATCTCGGTCCACGTCGACGAGTTGTCGCCGATTCCGTGCAGGAGCAGTACCGCCGGACCCTCGCCGGCTATCCGAAATGCGCGTCGGTAGCCGTGAATCGTCCGGAACATCATCCGCGGTTCCTCGTCGGGGACCGGTCGGAGCTGACGGTTCCGTGGTCTGCTCATGTCGCCTCCTGGCTCGGCGTGTGACCACGTTGACTGCCTGCTCCAGTTGTTGAGCCGTCAACGAAAATCACACAGAGTTTGAGGCTATCCGACGGATGTGTCCTGAACAACAGCCCAGGTAACGGAGGGGTTGCGGAATGCGCACAATGTCGAATTATGCGCCCCGCCCGTCACATTTTCGTCAGTTGTCGCCTCGATCGAGGTCTCCAGCTGAGCCGAAGTCGTCATTTCCTGCCTGTTCGGCCAGGAACTTTTCGAACTCTGCGCCGATCTCGTCACCGCTGGGAAGGTCGGCCTCGCCGGCCAGAAGGGACGACTGTTGTTCCTGAGCGGCGACAAAAGTGTCGTATTGACGCTCCAAAGCGTGGACTACAGTCTGAACTTCTTCGTTCCCGGCTATGTGCTCGTTAACCTGTTCCCGAACGCGCGCCGCGGCCTCACCCAGTGCCACCAAGGGCAACTCCAGATCCGAAACCTCGGAAACGTTTTCGAGCAAAGTTTCTGCGGCGCCCGGGTAGTCCGTTTGCGCGAGGTAGTGGGGGACATGCACCGAAAAGCCCATCGCCTCGTGCCCGTGCTGAGACATACGAAGCTCGAGCAGTGATGATGCGCTGCCGGGAACCTGCAGTTCACCTGACCAACGCTGATGGTCCTGGATCAGGTCCTTGTTGGTCGAATGTGCTGTCACACCGAGCGGTCGGGTGTGCGGGATTGCCATCGGAATCGCGTTGAGCCCGATGGTTCGACGCACTCCCAACTGTTCGGACAACAGTCGAACAGCTGTGGTGAACCGCTCCCACTTGAGGTCCGGTTCCATCCCTGCGAGCAGCAGGAACGGCGTGCCGGCCGTATCGCGCAGTGCGTACAGATTGAGCGCCGGAGCGTCGTAATCGGAGAAATGATCGGCCTTGAACGTCATCGTCGGTCGACGCGAGCGGTAGTCGATCAGCTCGTCGACAGCAAACGACGCGACAAGCTCGGTCTCGAGGCTTTCGCGCAGATGCGTCGTCGCCAACTTCACGGCGTGACCGGCGTCGGAGTAACCCTCGAGTCCGTGAATCAGGATCGGTCCCTGGCCGTCGGCAGCCGCCAACTGGGGCGCCGGAAATTCCAGCTCGTACATCCTCGACTGTTCGTCCATCGCAGTCCCCTTCGCTCTTCGGTCTTGATCTCAAGTGTCCACTATCGGCGCACGCGCGACAGCATCGGAGTCAGGTGCCCGACAGCACTGGATCAGACGTTCATCGGTAAGAACACCGAGTCGGTGACCGATCATTCCCGATCCGACGAGACGGGCGTTCGCCGAGAGCGAAGCTGAGCGGTATCTTTCGACA
Organism: Rhodococcus sp. YL-1; assembly: GCF_001942025.1. NCBI lineage: Bacteria > Bacillati > Actinomycetota > Actinomycetes > Mycobacteriales > Nocardiaceae > Rhodococcus > Rhodococcus sp. YL-1. The sequence goes on from NZ_CP017299.1 coordinate 2,820,432, forward strand.
CTTGGCCTGGGCGTTCGTTAGATGTCGGGTGCGCGGCTTCGGACATGGCAGAGTGGAACACAAGGTCGGCACGGCCGATTTGTCCGAAATGGATTGGTCGATTGTCGGGATCGGTCGAGTGCGGAGGCTTACATGCGGGTGTGTCCACGATCGTCCAGGCGAGTGGCCGCATGCTCACTTGCTGCGGTGGCCGCCGTTGCATTACTCGCGGGCTGCTCCGGGTCTGTCCAAGGAGCACCCGTTCCGGACTCCGCGCCGGCGACTGCCGGTGCGACCGACAGCGGCACGGCGGCGCCGAGTACGACGGCTGCACCCAAATCCTCGACGCCGAAATCCACCTCTCCGAAAACGGCGGCACCGCTGTCCGAACTGCTGCTGACTCCCGAGGAATTCCCCGAGCCCTTCGGCGCTGTTGTGCTGCCCCCGCAAGCCGTTCCGATGGCAGCGCCGGATCTAGTCGGCGTCCCGCGCGGTGCTACCGTCGATCCGTCCGAATGTGAGCCACCGGAACAGGATTACGGTCCGAACGGGACCGTGATGGCGGTCGGGACCGACAACGCGACGAGGGCAACGATTTCGGTTGAACTCACGAAGGTCGATGCACCACTGGACGAGTTGGAAGCGCAAACTCGGCAGTGCCCGTCCATGACTGTCACTGCGAACGGCGTCACTACGACAGTGACGACGGAAATTCTTCCGCCGTCGCCGATCGATGCCGACAAGACGATGTCACTTCGCCGCACTGTCGTGTCCCCCAAGGCCACAGCCGGTGATCAGACGATGCTGACCTTGATCGCGCAGGTCGGCGACGTACGGGTGGCGACAACACTGATGACGTTCGGTTCTGCGACGCCCTCGACGGCACCGCTGGATCAAGCGTTCACCGCAGCCGTACAGAAGGTCAAAGCAGGCAAGTGATTTCGCAGCACACAGGTCCGACAAGTAGCGGAACTGCTCGGTGCGGCGCGGTACTTGGTCCCCAACAAATGCGGTAATCCACAGACGACTTGGACGCAGCTGTTTTCCCTGGTCGAGCAGACGGCCGGGTCAGGGTGATCAGCGACGGTGTGTGCATGACGACATCACCTCTTCCGGGAGAATTCGAATTCTCCGACGACGACCTTGCCGCCCTTCTCGGATGCGTCGAACGCGTCTCCGATCCAGGCGAATTGATCGCGGCAATACCCGCACTCCTGGGCTTCCATCCGTCCAACTCTGTGGTTGCGCTGTCTCTGATGGGCGCCTCCGCCTCGACGCTCGGACCAGTGATGCGGCACGACTACTTTCCCAGTGTCAGGGGGAAGCCCGCGAGGCAGATGAGCGCGGCGCTGCGCCAGTTCGCCGCCGTCTGTGACGGGGAAGGCGCGCGTGCGGTCGTTCTCGTGGTGATCACCGATTGCTCGGCAGCTGAAACTCTGATCGATGAAACCATCGAGCTGGCCGAGGTATTCGAAGACATGCTCGGCGGAACCTGCGTCGAGCTGGCCGACGTATTGTGCACGGCCGCAATAGAATCTGGCCAGCCGTGGACGAGCGTCATGCGTTCGATTCACCGCGGCACCCTGCCAGACCCGGCATCTTCGTCGGTTGCAGCAGCACAGGTGTTGGGCGGGAGGGTCATTCGCCGTTCGCGTGAGGAACTGGTCCGGTGGGTACACGGCGCCGCTCGCAATCACGACACGATTGCCCGACTGATCGCGAGCCGACGAGAGTCGAGCGCGCACAGTGGGGAACCGAGCGGTGAAACCGCAGTTCAGTGCCGGATCGATCTGGTGTTGGAACACGTCCGCCGTGTCGAGGCAGGCGCTCACCGCCCTGACCCGCAGGAATGCGCCGATCTGGTGGTCGCATTGACGGACGTACGCGTGCGCGACGTGGTGCTGGGATTGGCGATCACGTCCGTTGCGGCACATGCTGAGCAATTGTGGCTCGTGCTCACCCATGAAGTCCCGTTGCCCGAACGAACTTGGCCGGCAACACTTCTCGGCTTCTTTGCATACGTGCGTGGCGACGGACCTCTGGCAGGTGTTGCGCTGTCGGCCGCGCTGTCGGCCGATTCGGAACACACCTTGGCGGGATTGCTGGATCTATCGCTGCAATCCGGTATGCGCCCCGACGGAATCCGTGACCTCGCGGCCGTCGGATTGTCCATCGGGGAATCGCTCGGAATCACCGGCTTGCCGCCGGCATTGCCGAATGGAAGCTAGCGAGCAGCGTGTGAGCGGTCGCCCAGATCCTGGAGGAACTGCCATGCGTCGGCGACGATGACGTCGAGATCGGTACGCGTGGGCGTCCAACCGAGCTCGGCAATCGCCTTGTCGCTCGATGCGATCAGTACTGCCGGATCACCCAGCCGTCGTGACGCGTCCTCGACGTTGATCGGCAGGCCGGTGACCCGCGCACAGGCGGCGATCACCTCGCGCACGCTGAAGCCGGCACCGCTTCCGAGGTTGTAGATGCGGTGCTCGCCGGGAACCGAGGATTCGAGCGCCAGTAGATGTGCTTCGGCGAGGTCCAGCACGTGGATGTAGTCGCGTACCGCGGTTCCGTCCGGCGTGGGCCAGTCGGTTCCGAAGACCGAGATCTTGTCCCGCTGTTCGAGCGCGACCTGCAGGACGAGTGGAATCAGGTGGGTTTCGATCACCCGGTTCTCGCCGGCGGACTTGTACGCACCTGCGACGTTGAAGTAGCGCAAGCTCGTCGCACCGAGGCCGTGAGCGATCGAGTACGAGGTGATCGCATGATCGATCGCGAGCTTGGTCGCGCCGTACGGATTGGTGGGGCGGGTCGGAGCGGTCTCCACGATCGGGGACTGCTCCGGTTCGCCGTACGTTGCGGCGGTGGACGAGAACACGAGGCGCGGAGTACCGGAGACACGGATCGCCTCGAGCAACTCGATGGTCGTGACGACGTTTCCGCGCCAGTACTTTTCGGGGTGCAGCACCGATTCGCCGACTAGCGACTGCGCCGCGAAGTGAAGCACACCGTCGAAAATCGGTGAACCCGCACTGCCGAGGACGTCGGCGGCAAGCGCTCCCACGTCCCCTTCGATGAACTCGGCACCGGCAGGCACCGCGTCGGCATTTCCGGTGGAGAGGTCGTCGATGACGACAACCTCGTGTCCACGCTCGAGCAACACAGTGCTGCACACACTGCCGACGTAACCGGCGCCGCCGGTGACCAGGAGTTTCATCTACTTCCTCAGACCTGCTTGACCTGAACGGCGTGAGCCATTTCCTCGGACAGGTCGAACCCGCTGTGACCCGGCACGATGATCGTCACCGAGCCCGGACGGGTTTCGACCGTCACCCTGGCGTCGGGAACGACGCCGGCGTCACGCAGCTGCGCGATCACCTCGGGATCGGACTGCACGTGCTCGGCCAGTCGCCGAACGACCACAGCTGTCTGTGCGCCGTGCGGAATATCGGTCAGGCGCACCAATGTTTCGGTGGTGGCAACCGGGCCGTCGAGTCCCAACTGGTCCAAGCCCGGAATCGGGTTGCCGTAGGGCGACGTCGTGGGGTTGTTCAGAACGACGACGAGCCGACGCTCGACCTCCTCGCTCATCACGTGCTCCCAACGGCATGCCTCGGCATGTACGTCTTCCCATTTGAGACCGATGACGTCCACCAGCAGGCGCTCTGCCAACCGGTGCTTACGCATGACAGAGATCGCGAGATCGCGACCCTTGTCGGTGAGTTCCAGATGTCGATCGCCGGCGACCATCAGCAAGCCGTCACGCTCCATACGCGCAACAGTCTGGCTGACGGTGGGTCCGCTCTGTTCGAGCCGTTCGGCGATCCGCGCCCGGAGTGGGACTACGCCCTCTTCTTCCAAGTCGTAGATCGTCCGGAGATACATCTCCGTGGTGTCGACTAGATCCTTCACACTCAACCCCTTCGTCAGTTGATCATTCTACCGTTCAGTTCGTGGTTCCGGTGCCGCCTCCACCGCGGCGAGTCCAGCGCGTGTCCGAATTGGATTCGTGTCACTCGATCTCGGTCTCCGAAGCGGGCCACGAGTGTGGTGTGCAGCACGAAACGAGAAGGAAGTAGCGTGATCCCATGACCGCGTCGATCAGATCTGACGGGGACCCCGCGGCGTCTCGAGCGAATCGAGTCGTGGTGTGGAGTCCGGAGTACCTGAGCTATCGGTGGAGCGCCGATCACCCGATGAATCCCACTCGCCTCGATCTCACGATGGCACTCTCGCGAAGCCTCGGACTTCTCGAGGGCATCGAATTTCTCGAACCGAGTGCCGCGTCCGATGCCGACCTCCTCAGAATCCACACACCGGCATATCTTGCAGCGGTCAAAGACGCGGGTAACTCTGCGAACAACGGTGTGAGCGGCCAGGATGTTCCCCACGGGCTCGGTACCGAGGACAACCCGGTCTTCCCGCACATGCACGAAGCCAGTGCGATCCTCGCCGGCGGCTCGCTGGCCGCAGCGCAGGAAATCGCTTCGGGACGTACGAGGCGCGCGGTCAGCATCGGCGGCGGCATGCACCACGCGATGGCGGATTGGGCCTCTGGATTCTGCGTCTACAACGATGCGGCGGTTGCGATTTCGTGGCTGCTCGACAACGGCTACGACCGCATCGCCTACATCGACGTCGACGCTCACCACGGCGACGGAGTGCAACATGCGTTCCTCGGGGACCCGCGGGTGCTCACGGTCTCGCTGCATCAGCACCCGGCAACCTTGTGGCCGAACACCGGATGGTCGAGCGAGGTCGGCGACGGGGCCGCCGAAGGTACGGCGGTGAACATCCCGGTGCTGCCCGGAACCGTCGACGCGTTGTGGCTGCGTGCATTTCACGCCGTCGTCCCGGGAGCCATTGCAGCCTTCCGCCCGCAGATCATCATCAGCCAGTGCGGAGTCGACTCGCACCGCGAGGACCCGCTCGCGGATCTCGCCCTCACCGTCGACGGTCAGCGCGCCGCGTTTTTGGCGATGCGTGACCTCGCCGACCGCTACTCCGAGGGGCGGTGGCTGGCAGTCGGAGGCGGGGGATACGGACTGGTGCGCGTCGTGCCGAGGGCATGGACTCACTTGATCGCTGCAGCGCTCGATCGCGAGATCGACGTCGACATCGCTGTCCCCGAAGACTGGAAGGAATCGACGAAGCTGCGAGCGCCGAGCGTCGACCTCCCGCCGACCATGGGGGACGGCGGTGATGTCGCCTACACGCCGTGGGACGGCCCGGGTGGTACACCGGAGACAGGTGTCGCCTCGGTGGACCGTGCACTCACCCGTATCGACTCGGCGATCATCGCGACACGTCGCGCTTCGTTCCCGCTACTCGGACTCGACCCGGAGGATCCCCGTGACTGAACAGTCCGATACCGAAGCTGCCGGCGGCGAGGCGAGCGGCCAGGCGCCGAAGACCGACCCCGCTCACACCTATCCCCATTCCTGGGTAGTCGATGTTCTCGCCTCCGACGGCGGAGCGGTGGCGTTGCGACCCATCGTTCCTGAAGACGCGGACAAGCTCGTCGAATTCCACGGCAAACTCTCCGAGCGCACCCGGTATCTGCGCTACTTCGGCCCGTACCCCACGATGTCGGCGCGCGACGTCAAGAACTTCACGACGGTCGACCACCACAACCGTGTGGCGTTCGTGATGATGCTCGGCGACGAGATCATCGCGGTGGGTCGATACGAGCGACTGCTCGACGTCGGTGACGGAAAGTCTGCCGAGGTCGCCTTCGTCGTCGCCGACGCACACCAGGGGCGCGGCCTCGGCCCGATCCTGCTCGAGTACCTGGCAGCGGCAGCGGCCGAGAACGGTCTGACGATGTTCGTCGCCGAGGTCCTCTCCGAGAACCGCAACATGGTGACGGTGTTCCGTGAGGCGGGGTATCAGGTGAGCCGCTCTTTCGACGGTGGCGTGCTGAGACTCGAATTCGCGATCGACCCGACGGAAGCGCTTGTTTCAGTACGCAATTCGCGTGAGAGGGCAGCTGAGGCCCGCAGCATGGGAAACGTGCTCAGCCCGCGATCGGTGGCGGTGATCGGCGCATCAGCGGACCCGGCCAAAGTGGGTAACGCGGTGTTGACCAACCTGCTGCGCGGCGGATTCACCGGACCGGTCTATCCCGTCAACGCGGAGCATCGTTCGGTACACGGCGTTCGGGCATATCCGACGGTTCGTGACATCCCCGACGACGTCGATCTCGCCGTCGTGGCTGTACCTGCAGAATCGATCAATTCGGTACTCGACGACTGCCTCGACAAGGGCGTCAAAGCGCTGGTGGTCGTCTCGTCGGGCTTCAGTGAGAGTGGTCCGGACGGGCGCTCGTCCGAACGCAAACTGGTCCATGCAGCGCGCGCTCACGGTATGCGCCTCATCGGCCCGAATGCGCTGGGTGTCGCGAACAACGACCCGGCGATTTCGTTGAATGCGACGCTCGCGCCGGTCTTGCCGGTGGCAGGCAACGTCGGCTTCTTCTGTCAGTCCGGCGCGCTCGGTATCGCCATTCTCGACGAAGCCGCGCGCAGCCGAATCGGATTGTCCGCCTTCGTTTCCGCCGGTAACCGTGCGGACGTCTCGGGTAACGACCTTCTGCAGTACTGGGATTCCGACCAGTCCACCGAAGTGGTCCTTCTCTATCTGGAGAGCTTCGGCAACCCACGGAAGTTCTCTCGCATCGCGCGTCGAGTTGCGCGGAAGAAGCCGATCGTCGCAGTGAAGAGCGGTCGGCACGCGGTTCCGCCGGTGCTCGCCGCCACCGGAGTCGAGATCGACGATTCGATCGTCCGCGCCCTCTTCGAACAGGCGGGCGTCATTCAGGTCGGGTCCATTTCACAATTGTTCGACTGCGCCTTGCTCTTCGGATACCAACCGTTGCCCGCCGGCCCCCGGCTTGCGGTCATCGGCAACTCGACCGCGCTCGGTGTCCTTGCTGCGGACGCGGCCCGCAGTGAAGGTCTGCAGGTCAGCGACCCGGTCGACCTCGGCGCCCAGGCGAGTCCGGAACTGTTCGCCACTGCCGTGCGCGACGCTTTGGCGTCGTTCGACGTCGATGCCGTCATTGCCGTCTTCGTTCCTCCGGTCGCCATTCCGGTCGAGCCGTTCGCGAAAGCACTCAAGGACGCCGTCGCAGGCTCGGACAAGCCGATTCTCACCACGTTCCTCGCAGCTGAGGGTGTGCCGGACGTCCTGGCGGTTCGTGACGAAGTCGGTAACCCGACCCGCGGTTCGGTGCCGTCCTACCCGGGGCCGGAGCGTGCCGCCCTGGCGTTGGCGAGGGCTTGGCGATATGCGGAGTGGCGCAGCAAGCCTGCGTCGAAGGTGGTTCGCCCCGTGGGTATCGACTCCGAGCGAGCCCAGAAGATGGTGGCAGATTGGCTTGAAAACTCTCCTGGCCGTTGGCTTTCAGATGTGGAAGCGGCGGCGCTGCTCGAGTGTTACGGGGTCGCCGTCGTCGAATTCCGTTCGGTCCTGAGCGAAGACGAAGCAGTAGAGGCAGCGGATGCTGTCGGCTACCCGGTCGCGGTCAAGGCAACCGGCGAAATGTGGCGACACCGACCGGATCTGGGCGGTGTCAGGCTGGATCTGAGTGGACCGGAATCGGTGCGCCTCGCTTACCGAGATCTTGCGGCCGCGTCGGGTGAACCGCTGCTGCACGTGCAGAAAATGGCAACCAAGGGCATCGGATGTGTGGTTGGTGTCCAAGACGACCCGTCGTTTGGTTCGCTGATCTCGTTCGGGCTTGCCGGTGTGATCTCCGATCTCCTCGGTGACCGTGCCTATCGCGTACTGCCACTCACCGAGGACGCTGCTACGGAATTGATCGACGCGCCCAAAGCTGCGCCGCTTCTCTCCGGATACCGCAACGCCGTTCCGGTCAACAAGGGTGCGTTGGTTGATCTGGTCCAGCGCATCTCGGCGCTGGCCGACGACATTCCCGAAGTCCGCGAACTGGCCTGTGAGCCGGTACTCGCTTCGGCTACCGGCGCGGAGATCACCGATTCACGTGTCCGAATCGGACCTGAGCCGAGCGCAATCGACCTGGGGCCCAGGCGGCTGCGGTAGACACAGCGAACAACACCGGCCACCGCACATTCCCGAGGGGGAGGGAAGTAGCGGTGGCCGGTGCTTTGTGCGGTGCGTCAGCGCGAGTGGTGTGGCGCGCTGACGCACGTGCTGTGTTGTTTGATCAGCTCGCGTAGGACCGCAGTTTCTCGGCGCGATCGCCGACGCGGAGCTTGCCCATGACCTCACGCTCGATCTGACGAACCCGCTCACGCGAGAGGCCGAAGAGCTTGCCGATCTGATCGAGGGTGCGGGGCTGGCCGTCGTCGAGACCGTAGCGAAGTCGGATGACCTGCTGCTCCCGCTCGTCGAGCGTCCCGAGCACGCTGCGCACATCGCTGTGCAGCAGACCGGCGATGACGGCGTTCTCGGCCGAGGTCGCCTCGGAATCTTCGATGAAATCGCCCAAGGGCGCTTCTTCGTCGTTGCCCACAGGCATGTCCAGGCTTACCGGGTCGCGGCTGTGGTCGAGCAGGTCGGCAATCTTGTGCGCCGGGATGCCCGACTCTTCGGCCAACTCGTCGTCCGTGGCTTCTCGCCCGAGCTGCTGGTGCAGTTCGCGCTTGATGCGGGCGAGCTTGTTGACCTGCTCCACGAGGTGGACTGGGAGCCGGATGGTGCGGCTCTGATCAGCCATTCCGCGGGTGATTGCCTGACGGATCCACCAGGTGGCGTACGTCGAGAACTTGAAGCCCTTGGCGTAGTCGAACTTCTCCATTGCACGGATGAGTCCGAGGTTGCCTTCTTGAATCAGATCGAGGAGCGGCATGCCGCGGCCGGTGTAGCGCTTGGCCAGCGACACGACGAGTCGCAGGTTCGCTTCCAGGAGGTGGCTACGTGCCGACTGTCCCTCGCGAACGATCGTTGCGAGATCCCTCTTCTTGGCGACTGTCAGGCGCTTTCCCGTGGCAAGGACGTGGCTGGCGTACAGCCCCGCTTCGATTCGCTTCGCCAGTTCGACCTCGTCTGCTGCTGTCAGCAGTGCGGTACGACCGATCCCGTTCAGGTAGACGCGGACCAGGTCTGCGGCCGGGCTCTGGGCGTCCAGATCTGCGGCGCTCGGACGAATGCGAGTAGTGGTGCTGGGGCTTGTCATGACTTGCCTCCCTATCGGCGGTCTCTCACACAGTTCAACGTGTGAGAGTTCCGGGAAAGTTCCCGTGCCGATTTCCGCTAAATCGCCGTGACCTGCAGTTATTTCCCAGTCGTCCTGAGAAGTTGCTGAGAACACAAAAATCTGCAACTCACCGGGAACTCAGTTCGTGACGGGAAGCACCAACCCGTGTCGAACCAGCGAGACCATCATTGTGACGACGGCCTCACGTAGCTGGTCCGGGTCTTCGCCGTTCGCCGCGGCAAGAAGTTCGATCAATTCGTCGACCACCAGTCCATCCGCTCGGAGTCCGGCCAACAGCGCAGCACCGAGCTCGTCGATCTCGTGCTGCCAGTGCGGTCCGTTGCCGCGGTGCACGCGCGTGACCACTTGTTGCCATCCCTCGTCACCGGGGAGGTAGACGCGTTCGAGAGCCGTGTCCGGATCGAGGACGAAGCGTTCCTCGAGGACGTCGTGTTCACGCAACCAGGCAAGACGGTCGAAGTATGCGAGCGCCTCGGCCCCGAGCGGGTCCGAGAAGCCGTGCATGAGGTCCTCGGCCATCAGGTCGGTGGGGGAGTCGGTGCGGCGAAGAAACACGAAACCGAAGCCGACGCCCTCGACATCGGCTTCTTCGAGGTGATCCAGCCAGGCGTTTGCTCTCGATGCCGTTTCCGGATCTCGAGGATCCTGCCCGCCGTCCTTGAGCCACGTGCCGACGTACAGAGCCGGATCCGCGACATCGCGCTGGACCACCCAGGCATCGACGCCGTGGGCCGGCAGCCATGACGCGATCCGCGACCGCCAGTCCTGCCCTTCGACGTGCACCCAGGACGCCAACAGAGCTGCCGTGCCGCCGGGGTTCAGGTAGTCGATCGATTGCGAGATCATCAATTCGCTCGCACCGTCGAGATCGAGGCCGGAATCGCGGTACGTGTGATGGACGCGTGCCTCGCCGACGACAAACGGCGGATTGGCGACCACCTGGTCGAAGGTTCGACCCTCGACGGGTTCGAACCAGGACCCTTGAAGGAGTTCGACGTCCAGTCCGTTGAGGGCCATGGTTGCTGCCGTGAGGTCGACAGCGCGTTGATTGATGTCGGTTGCGGTGACCGAATCGGCGTACGTGTTCGCGTGCAGGGCTTGGATGCCGCATCCCGTACCGAGGTCGAGCACGCTGCCGACCCTCGCGGTGGGCGTGGCCTGCAGCAAGGACAGTGACGCATGCCCGACGCCCAGCACATGATCGGCCGTGGCCTTCTTGGGACGGATTCCGCCGTCGAGATCCGAGATCACCCAACGATCGCCGTCGCCGACGTCGATGGGGCGAAGATCCACCGCGGCCCGCACGAGCGGATTCTCACTGTCGAAGTTCTCACCTTCGAGCAGACCGGCGTCGACGCACTGCGCGATTGTCAGCGGAGCCAGCGCCGCGGCGACGTCGCCCGCCGGGCAGTCATCGGCGAGAAGGAACAGTCTGATGAGAACGCCCAGGTCCCCGAGTTCTCGGGTGGCGCGGCGCACGGGCACCGGCTCACTTCGACCGAGAGCAGCGTGAACTTCGGGACCCAACGCCTCGAGCATGGTTCCGGTGTCGAATCGATTGCGAAGCAGAGCCTCACGCAGCGCAGGGGTGATGGACAGGAGCGTTTCGCTTCTCACCCTGTCATTCTCGCAGGCGGAACTTGTCAGCCTTCGATGGTGTGGTGCGTCGCGGATTCGATCTCGCCTGCGGTCTTCTTTCGTCCGTCGTATCGACTCGGTTCGTCCTTGGTGCGCGGTGGTCGGTCGTTGGCGATCAGGACGGCGATCCAGGGAAGCGGAATGGATGCACCGATGATGAGCATCGAGATCCAGGCGTTGGCCCAGATGCCGTACGCGATCGCCGCGAGGATCAACGCCGGGAACCGGAAGGACATGATGATCATGTACTTGCGCACTCGGGCTTTGTGCTGTTCTTCGACGGACTGCTGCGCTTCGGTGATCAGTACGGGATTGTCGGGAGTCCCGGCCTCGTCGGACCTGCCGAACGCGCCATTTCGTGCCATGACTCCACTGTTCCACTCTCGGCCGACAATTGCACACGACCCGTGGGTCGCACCGCTGTGACGGAGACGGCATTATTGGAGGGGTGAGCACTCAAACCAAGGAACGTCCCGACGTCTCCACCGACGAAACGACCGACGACGACACCCCGAAGTTCTTCCACTACGTGAAGAAGAACAAGATCGCCGAGAGCGCCGTCATGGGAACCCATGTCGTCGCGCTGTGCGGTGAGGTGTTTCCCGTGACGAAGTCCGCCAAGCCGGGATCACCGGTGTGCCCGGACTGCAAGAAGATTTACGAAGGACTCCGTAAGGGCGACTGACCTCGGGTCACGCGAGCGGGAGTACTTCCGGAGCTCGGCGGATCGACAGCCTCGACGCAGTCGGCCGCCGGGCTCTTCGCGTCTGCGTGCGGTTCATCGCAGGGATCTTGGTCGACGCACGAGTTCTGGCGCGACTCCGATTGTCTGCTCTCGGTTTGTCTGCTGCGGGGCCGCCCGTACGAGGGGACCGTGGCCGGGTCCGCTTTGTCGCCCGAGATGCGGATGGGGCTGGTGGCCAGGTGCCAGGTCAGGTTGGTGACCGGACCGGTCTTTTCGTCGGTGTTCTGAGCCGCAAGCCACTCTCGCATCTGCTCCATCCGAGTGGCACGAGCGGGCCAGAACTCCTGAACCGTCGCGTTGAACTCGGCGCCGAGGACGACGGCAAAACCGAGGAAGAACGTGAAGAGCAGAAACGCGATCGGCGTTGCCAACGCGCCGTACGTGTAGCCGGTGCTGGTGACGAATCCCAGGTACCAGCGCAATCCGGTGCTGGCGGCCATGAAGAACACACCGGCGACCAGGGCGCCCGCGAGCAGCCGATGCCACGGCAGCGACTTCGGCAGAGCGACCTTGTAGAGCGTCGTGAGGCCGATGATCACCAGCAGACCGACAGCGGGGTAGTAGAACGTGTCGACCAGATTCGATCCGACCACGTACCAGGAGGCCGGCAGTGCTCGCCCGACGAGCGTCGGCCCCAGAGCTACCAGCGGCAGGATGAACACCGCCATCACCAGGAACATCACGTAGAGCAGCAGGGCGAAGATGCGCTGCCAGATGGGATTGCGGGCATCCTGCTGCCCGTGTGCTTCCACGATCGAGTCGACGAACGTACTGATCGCCGATGATCCCGCCCACAGGGAGAGCAGGAAGCCCACCGAGATGATCTCCGGGCGTCCGCGCTGAAGGACGTCCGTCACCGTCGGGCGGATGATCTGGTCGACGACGCTTTCGCTGAAGATCGTTCCGCTGAACGTGACGATCTTGGATTCGATGATCTCGACGGTGTTGGGTCCGAACCACCCACCGATGTAGCCGATCATTCCCAGAAGGCCGAGCAGCAGGGGAGCAAGCGACAGCGTTTGCCAGAACGCGGCCGTAGCCGCCTTTCCGAAGATGGAATCGTCCCAGGCCTTGCTCAGGGTTCGACCGATCAACTGCCCGGTGCGGCGTAGCGGATGCCATCTGCGGTGGTGCAGATCACTTCCGCTCGACTTCTCGCCTCGCGCTTCACTCATGATGTCTCCAGCATCCCTGACGACACACCCGGTTGCCCAACCATGGCGCCGACGTGTCGCACATTTCTGAGACAATTCGCGTGCAGGTCGGCAGGATGCGAGAGAAGCGAAACCTCGCCGGCCGGAGTGAGAACGGCCATGAGTACGCGCTTCGAGTGCGGCTTTCGTCGGTGGCGGCGGCTAGGCTCGTCGCCGGACATTGATGAAAATTCGAGGAGCGCGAGACAACAGTGCGATTCCAGTGGAGGCGCGGCCTATGACGTCTGAGACCGTGGCAGCCGAGTTCGGCAAGTCGCCCGAACCCGCCGGAGCTCAATCCGCGGGAACCCAACCTGGCGCCCCTACCGGTTCCCTTCGTGCATGGCAGCGCCGTGCACTGACCAAATACCTTTCCAGCAGTCCGCGTGACTTTCTGGCGGTCGCAACGCCGGGAGCAGGTAAGACCACCTTCGCTCTGCGGGTAGCTTCGGAATTGCTCCGTGACCGGACGGTCGACCAGATAACCGTCGTGGCGCCGACCGAGCACCTCAAGCACCAGTGGGCGGAGTCCGCTCAGCGCTCTGGCCTCGCATTGGACTCGCGGTTCTCCAACTCGACCGGCCAGACCTCGAGTGACTATCACGGCGTCGTGCTGACCTACGCCCAGGTTGCCTCGCACCCGTCGAAGCATCGTGTGCGGACCGAGGGCCGCAAGACGCTGGTCATCCTCGACGAGATCCACCACGGCGGCGACGCCAAGAGCTGGGGCGACGCCATTCGTGAAGCGTTCGGCGACGCGACCAGGCGTCTCGCACTGACCGGAACCCCGTTCCGCAGTGACGACAGTGCCATTCCTTTTGTCGAGTACGAGCCGGACAAGGAAGGTCTGCTCCGCTCGAAAGCCGATCACTCCTACGGATATTCGGATGCCCTCAAGGACGGTGTGGTTCGCCCCGTCGTGTTTCTCGCCTACTCGGGCGAGGCACGGTGGCGAAACAACGCCGGCGAGGAATTCACCGCTCGACTCGGCGAGCCGCTGAGCGCCGAGCAGACGACTCGGGCATGGCGTACGGCCTTGGACCCTGCCGGCGACTGGATTCCTGCCGTGCTGCAAGCAGCAGACACCCGTTTGGCGCAGCTGCGCAGTACCGGTATGCCCGATGCCGGCGGACTTGTCATCGCGACGGACCAGACAGTGGCCCGCGAGTACGCGAAGGCCCTGACCGCGATCACCGGCGAACAGCCGGCTGTCGTGCTGTCCGACGACCCCACCGCGTCCAAGCGAATCGCCGAATTCGGTGCGAGCGACCAGAAATGGATGGTCGCGGTCCGCATGGTGTCCGAGGGTGTCGACGTTCCCCGTCTGGCGGTCGGTGTGTACGCGACCAGCGCGTCGACTCCGCTGTACTTCGCTCAGGCGATCGGGCGCTTCGTGCGCTCGCGTCGTAAGGGCGAAACTGCCAGCGTCTTCCTGCCGTCGGTGCCGGTGCTTCTCGACCTTGCCGCACAGCTCGAGGCCCAGCGTGATCACGTACTCGGCAAGCCGCATCGTGAGAAGGACGGCCTCGAAGACGACCTGCTCGCCGATGCGAACAAGCAGAAGGACGAGCTGGGCGAGGAGGAGAAGGCGTTCACGTCCCTGGGCGCCGATGCCGAACTCGACCAGGTGATCTACGACGGATCATCCTTCGGTACCGCGACATTCGCCGGAAGTGACGAGGAAGCCGACTACCTCGGTCTGCCAGGCCTACTCGACGCCGATCAGATGCGGGCATTGCTGCGTCAACGCCAGCAGACGCAGGTCGAGGCCAACTCGGCCAAGGCCGCCGCCCCGCAACCCACGGCGGCAGTGGTATCCGATCGAGCGGCCACGGCAGATCAGCTCGGTGCGCTCCGCAAGGAGCTCAACGGGTTGGTGGCGATGAACGTTCACCGCACTGGTAAGCCGCACGGCATCATTCACGCGGAACTGCGCCGGGTGTGCGGCGGTCCGCCGACGGCCATCGCTACTGTCGATCAGCTGACCGAACGCATCGCGATTCTCCGCAGCTGGTAGCAGCCGATACCGGTCCCGCACGCTTCGCGTGCTTGCGGCCCCGGAACGGCAGAACGGGCGATCACAGTGACTGTGATCGCCCGTTCTGGCATTCATGGCGCGCCTCGTGAAGAGGCCACCCCCGGCTGACAGGTCAGATTGCGGGTTCGCTTTCGGAGACGACGGCATTCATCTCGCGAAGTCGATCCGCGTGTTCGGTTGCGTGGTGTCCGCAGAAGAGAAGCTCGCCGCCGGTGGGAAGCACGGCGCGTACGCGTGCTCCGGCACCGCACCGGTCGCACCGGTCGGCAGCGGTCAACTGTGGGCTGGTCAGTGTTCCGGGCATGACTCCTCCGTACTGGCTTTGCGGCATTCGGGCCGCGTGCCTGGGGCCTGGTCCGCCGCGTCGGAATGGCGCGGTAGATCCACTCTTACAGACGTTTGGGGTTTACGGGTTGTTCCCGAAGGCGTTTCTTAGTGTTGTGTCTCACTGGAAATGCGCTGGGCAGGCATTCTCGCGTGAAGATTGTTCGCTGACAGCTGATTCGGATCGCCGACCTCAGCCCGATATTCTGGGCGGATGAACCCGGGACGCGAACCACTTGTCGACGAGAGCGTCGAGTTGCTCCACATGTGCACGCGCGAGGAGTGGGCGCGGGCACAACAGCTCGGTGAACGTATCCCCGACGGATTCGAGGCGGAGGGATTTGTCCACATGTCGACTCCGGCGCAAGTTCATCTCCCGGCCAATCGGATCTTTGCCGGCCGTGACGACATAGTCCTTCTGGCTATCGATCCGGCCTTGCTCGGCGGTCAGGTCAAGTACGAACCGGGTGTCCCCTCGGACCCGGAATCGATGCGATTCCCGCATCTGTACGCCCCGATTCCCGTCGCAGCCGTCACCGCTGTCGTCGAGTATTTTCCGGGCGAGAACGGCGTGTTTTCGCCGGTTCGGTAGGTCGCCGGTTGGCCGGTCGTGAACTGTGCCCCGCGGATTACGGCCCTCCCGCGATGCAGGTCACCGATCGGCGCTACCGTTGGTATATGAACGTAGAAGTCACCCCACTACCGGGGATCGGGACGCGCAAGGATTTTGTTCTGTCTTCCGGTCGTCGCGTGGGTGTCGTCACCCATCGGGACGGTCATACCGACCTCATCGTTTCCAAGGCAGACGACCCTGACGCGTGTGCTGCTTCGCTGCCTCTGACCACCGAGGAAGCGGCAGCGCTCAGCAATCTCCTGGGTGCCCCACAGCTCGTTGCTCAGCTCGAGGAAGAGCACCGTGATCTTCCGGGCATTCGAACCAAACAGCTCTACATCAAGGACGGTTCTCGCTACGACGGACAGACCCTCGGGGACACCGGCATGCGCACGCGTACCGGAGTGTCCATCGTCGCCGTCATGCGGGCAGGACAGGTGAGCCCGTCTCCGAACCCCGACTTCACGTTCACCGGGGGAGACCTTCTCGTGGCAGTCGGAACGCCGGACGGTTTGGCTGCAGCGGCAAAAATCTTGGCCAACGGCTGACTGGCGCGTGGATACAACCACCCTCGCACTGATCGAACTCGGCGCGGTCTTCTTCGCGCTCGGACTGCTCGGACGGCTCGCTGCTCGCGTCGGCATGTCGCCGATCCCGTTCTACCTGATCGGCGGCCTGTGCTTCGGACAGGGCGGTTTCATCCAGCTCGGCGACATCGGCGAGTTCTCCCATCTGGCAAGTGAGATCGGGATCGTCCTGCTCTTGCTGCTGTTGGGGCTCGAATACACTGCGGCCGAGCTCGTCACCGGTCTCAAACGCTCGCGGGTAGCCGGCATCGTCGACATCGTCCTCAACGCCACACCTGGCGCGGTTGTCGGCTTGATGCTCGGCTGGGGCGTCGTGGGGGCGACGGTCATGGCCGGCGTCACCTACATCTCGTCTTCGGGAATCATCGCCAAGGTGCTCAGCGACCTGGGGCGCCTCGGTAACCGCGAGACACCGGTCGTGCTGTCGATTCTGGTGTTCGAAGACCTGGCGATGGCGCTGTACCTGCCGATTCTGACCGCGATGCTCGCGGGCGTGAGCTTCATGGGCGGGCTCGAAGCGGTCGGGATCTCGTTGTTGGTCATCACCGTGGTTCTTGTCGTGGCCCTCCGATACGGACGGTACGTCTCCGCCCTCCTCGACAGTCCCGACAGTGAGACGCTCCTGCTCAAGCTGCTCGGTGCCGCACTGTTGGTCGCCGGCATCAGTTCGGCGATGCAGGTGTCGGCGGCTGTGGGCGCATTCCTCCTCGGAATCGCGATCTCGGGGTCGACGGCGCACAATGCCAGTCGCGTGCTCGAGCCCCTTCGAGATCTGTTCGCCGCAATGTTCTTTGTGGTCTTCGGTCTCAACACCGATCCCAGTTCCATTCCGCCAGTCCTCGGATGGGCCGCGATCCTGGCAGTGGTCACGGCGATCACGAAGCTGGTAACCGGCGCTTGGGCGGCCAGACGTCAGGGTGTCGCGCGAATGGGTCAGGCGCGCGCCGGTGCCGCTCTGATCGCCCGCGGTGAGTTCTCCATCATCATCGCAGGCCTCGCGGTGTCCGCAGGCGCCGTCGACGCCGAACTTGCCGCATTGGCAACTGCTTACGTGCTCCTGATGGCGGTCATCGGCCCGGTGGCGGCAAGAGTTATCGAACCGGTCGCCTCGTTGTACATCAAGGTTCGTACGAAGTCCTGATTGCGGTCCTATTCTGTCCGGATGTCGAACAGAATCGCCCGTCCCGCCGCGACCGCTCTGTGTGCGCTGATCATCTCGTGTGCACCGGTCCCGGCGCTCGCCGGTGGAATTCCCGCTCTCGACCACGCCGGACCCACAGCTGCGCAGGTTGCCGCGGATCGATCGCTACACCTCGAGGGTGCGTCGAACGCGCGTGACATCGGTGGCTACGACGCCGCGGACGGGCAGACCGTTCGGTGGGGGAAGGTATTTCGCTCGAATGCCCTCGACAAGCTGACACCGTCGGATCTCGCGTCGTTGAGCGAACGCGGAGTGGAATCGGTCGACGACTTCCGTACGGTCGTCGAACGAACGCTCTCGCAGGATCGCCTTCCGAACGGGGCGCGAAGCAACTGGTTCGACGTCATCGGAACCAACCCCGCCAACCTCCCGGCGCTGGTGGACATGCCGACGATGTACGCGTTGATGGTGACCGATCCGGGGGCGAGCCGCGCATTCCACGACGCGCTGGTGAACGTCGCGAACACCGACGGTGCAGTCCTCTACCACTGCTCGGCGGGCAAGGACCGTACCGGTTGGATGACCGCAGTTCTCCTGACCGTCCTCGGCGTGAGTCGCACCGACGTGAACGCCGATTACATGCTCAGCAATCAGTACCTCACCGGACCCCGCACGGGGAGCGCGTTCATCGACGGCGTCGAACAGTCTTGGCTGGACACGTCTTTCGCCACGGTGGATCGGGTGTACGGCAACTTCGACAACTACGTCCGGGACGGCCTTCAGTTGAGCGAGGACGATGTCGCACAACTCCGGGACACACTCTTGGTCTGAGGCGGCAAACGCACAAGAGCCGCTCTCCGGCGATCCGGAGAGCGGCTCTTGTGTGCATAGCTGGTGTGACTAGTCGAGGTAGTCGCGCAGAACCTGCGAACGCGACGGGTGGCGCAGCTTCGACATCGTCTTCGATTCGATCTGGCGGATACGCTCACGCGTGACGCCGTAGACCTGTCCGATTTCGTCTAAAGTCCTCGGCTGACCGTCGGTGAGACCGAAGCGGAGGCGAACCACGCCGGCTTCGCGCTCGGACAGCGTCTCGAGTACCGACTGCAGCTGATCCTGCAGCAAGGTGAACGAGACGGCATCGACTGCGACAACAGCTTCGGAGTCCTCGATGAAGTCACCGAGCTGGCTGTCGCCCTCGTCGCCGATGGTCTGGTCGAGAGAGATCGGCTCACGCGCGTACTGCTGGATTTCCAGCACCTTCTCCGGCGTGATGTCCATTTCCTTGGCGAGCTCTTCCGGCGTGGGCTCACGGCCCAGGTCCTGGAGCAGCTCACGCTGGATACGGCCGAGCTTGTTGATGACCTCGACCATGTGCACCGGGATACGGATGGTGCGAGCCTGGTCGGCCATTGCGCGGGTGATGGCCTGACGGATCCACCACGTGGCGTAGGTCGAGAACTTGTAACCCTTGGTGTAGTCGAACTTCTCGACTGCACGGATCAGACCGAGGTTGCCTTCCTGGATGAGGTCCAGGAACGCCATGCCGCGGCCCGTGTAGCGCTTGGCGAGCGAGACGACCAGGCGGAGGTTGGCCTCGAGGAGGTGGTTCTTGGCGCGGTTGCCGTCGCGGCAGATCCAGCTCATGTCGCGTCGCTGAGCCGCAGGCAACTTCTCGCCCTTGTCAGCGAGGTCCTGCATGATCTGCACGGCGTAGAGGCCGGCCTCGATGCGCTTGGCCAGTTCGACTTCCTCTTCGGCGTTGAGGAGTGCGACCTTGCCGATCTGCTTGAGGTAGGCGCGAACCGAGTCGGCGGACGCCGTCAGTTCGGCATCCTTGCGTGCCTGACGGAGAGCTTCGGACTCTTCCTCGTCCCAGACGAAGTCGCCGGAAGCCTTGTCCTTCTCGGACGGCTCTGCAGCGGTCTCTTCGTCTTCGCCGACTGCTACGACCTCGACGACATCGGACTCGACCTCGGCAAGGTCGCCGTCCGTGATGTCGATGTCTTCCAACTCGACATCGCCGTCTTCGGCGTCAGGATCGCCGGCCTTCTTGGGGCTGGCCTTCTTAGCTGCTGCCTTCTTGGCCGGAGCTTTCTTGGCCGGAGCCTTCTTTGCTGCTGCCTTCTTGGCGGGGGCCTTTTTCGCCGGAGCCTTCTTGGCTGCCGGAGCGGTGACGGTGGCCGCCTCCACGGCTGGAGATTGTGGCTCTGACTCTGATGGAGAATCAGCAGTCTGACGTGTATCGGTGGCTGCCACGTACGCCCTTTCGTGACGGTGTCGTGCGGCGTCACGCCAGAGTGGTGATCCGGCGGAGAGGTCAATGGTTGTTGGCCGGCGCGCAGCCGGACTTCACCATTGTAACGACTCTCAGGAAACTCTTACGTCACGGCGGGCCGTAACAGGTAGATTTTCCGCTTTTCACGTGCGGGTTTTCTCATCCGGCGACGGAGGCCGGCCTAGTCAGTCCGACCGATGCGAGCGCAGCTCCGGCAATTCCCGCGGTGTTGAGAAGGGTGGCGGGGACGACCTTGGTGCGGTTGGTCAGATGCGGAATCCACTTCTCGTGCTTGCGGCTTATACCGCCTCCGGCGATGAAGAGGTCTGGCCAGAGCAGGTTCTCGAAGGTGGTCAGAACTCGCGAGACCTCGACGGCCCACTCCTTGTAGCTCCAGTCCTTCTTCTCCTTCACCGACGACGCCGCCCGGTGCTCGGCTTCCTTGCCGTCGACCTCGAGGTGACCGAACTCGGTGTTGGGCAACAGAACTCCGTTGTGCAGCACGGCAGATCCGATTCCGGTGCCGAAGGTCAACAAGATCACGACGCCGGAGGTGTCCTTACCCGCTCCGAACGAGTCCTCGGCGATTCCGGCAGCGTCGGCGTCGTTGAGGACGGTGACCTCGCGCCCGCCCAGCGCCTTGCCGAACAGAGCGGCGGCGTCGGTGTCGATCCAGGACTTGTCGATATTCGCGGCGCTTCGCGCGACGCCGCCGGTCACGACAGCGGGCAAGGTGATGCCGACCGGACCGGTCCACTTGGCCTGCTCGACGATCTCGGCGACAGTGCCCGCGATCGCATCGGGTGTGGACGGCTGCGGGGTCAGGATCTTGATGCGGTCACCGATCATTTCCCCGGTGCTCAGGTCGATCGTGCCGCCCTTGACGCCGCTACCGCCGACGTCGATCCCGAAACCTGTGGTTGTCATCGTCCTGCGCTCCTGAGTGTCGAATTCGAGGTCACGATCTACCGTTGCAAACACTAACCCGAACAAGGACCCGGGCGCGTCCTCTCGAACCGCCCGCCTCGAGACGTTCGAGTGGTGCCCCTCGGTAGAGATGTGTTGCGATGGTCCGGTGCGCCCTTCAGAAAGAACGTTGCCCGACTTTTCCGCCGATTCTCTGGACCCCGCACAGTTGCGGGAAGTAGCCGTAGCCGTCGCCGAACGCGCAGCCGAACACGTCCGCTTGCGTCGGCCCGAGGTATTCGGCCTGGTGGGTTCCGGTGCCGCCGAGGGTGGTTCGGTTGCGGCGAAGAGCACGCCCACCGATCCCGTCACGGTGGTCGATACCGAAACCGAACAGGTGATTCGCGACCTTCTGGCGCAATTGCGCCCTGCAGATTCGATCCTGGGTGAGGAAGGTGGCGGAGACACCGACGATTCCGCGGGAGTTCGATGGGTTGTCGATCCCATCGACGGCACGGTGAATTTTCTCTACGGAATCCCCGCGTTCGCCATCTCGGTGGCCGTACAGATCGACGGGTTCTCGGTAGCCGGGGCTGTCGTCGACGTGTCGTTGGAAACCACGTACGCCGCGCATCGGGGCGGCGGTGCAACCATGACCACGGCCGACGGCGTCGTCAGCGACCTGCAAGCCAATGAGGTGACCGAGCTGTCAATGGCGCTGTTGGCCACCGGCTTCGGTTACGGAGCGGATCGCCGGAAGGTGCAGGGCACGTTGATCGGGCAGATCCTGCCGCAGGTCCGCGACATCCGACGCATCGGTTCGGCTGCGTTGGATCTGTGCATGGTTGCCACCGGCCGGGTCGACGCTCACTTCGAACACGGACTGAGTCCATGGGACTGGGCAGCCGGCTCCTTGATCGCTTCCGAAGCGGGCGCCGTGATCAACGTCCCGGCGCCCAATTCCACGTCGGCCGACGGCGATGTCGTTTACGCAGTCGCTCCGGCGATCGCCGAGCAGTTCGCGCACATGCTCGGAGCTACCGGCGCAGATCAGCCGATTCCGAGCTGAGGCTTGTCAGCAGCGCGCCGTGCGCGCTGCTTTGAGCAGTGCGATGTCCATGGGGGCGACTTCGGCGTTTGCGGGTTGCTCGGCCAGAGCATGCAAGATCGCGGTGGCGTCGGTGTTGGGGGTCAGGGCGCCTTTGTTGTACGTGCCGAGAGCCAGGTCGACGGTGTCGTCGCCGCGGCCGTCCTGGACCAGTTCGGCGCAGGGGGCGACCAGCCAGACGGAACTGGCGGCGGCGAGGCCGTTCGCTCCGAATCGGATCTGACCCTGGCACTCCATGTTCTGGTCGACGTAGACGGGGTCGTTTCCGACCTGGACGTCCGGCGCGCTGGAGAAGCCGAACTCGCTCAGTTGCGCTGCCACCTGGGCCGCCTGGCCGTGTTCACCGTTGGCGTTGAACACACGAACCTTGGTGGCGGCGAGGGGAGCGGGATCCACGTCGAGCAGCTTCGAGCGGTCGACGACGGTTCCCAGCGGTAGTGGCGCCGCTGCCGAAGGATCGGACGAAGGTTGCGGCAGGTTGCAGGCGACGGTGTCACTGACTTCCGCCTCGGCGCTCAGGATGCGGACCCACAAGACACTGCCGATCAATGCGAGTACCGCGAACACGGCGATCACCGGCCACGCGCGCCGACGGCGGAACGGACGTCCCTGGTCATCGGTAGAGCTGCCTTCGGTGATCAGAGAAACCACGGTATCCCTCGACTTTCTTGACGAAACTTCTACTTCGCCATCGGGCCGAGCGGCGCCGGCATGACGTTCGGTGCCTACCTTAGAGGGCCTGTGTGACGAGACAGCCGAAGCGAGGCTCGACGCGTCGAGTCCTTGTCGATTGCGAAACGGCAGTTGGCCGATTACCGGCCTGTTTCTACCCGGATTCGGCCCGAAAACATCGTGGAAAGGTCACAGCTTGCTCTTGCCTTGGTGACAATTCGCAGTCATTTTTCGGAAATTTCCGATTCGGTTACTACTTTCGTGCTCACGTCGGCTACTGTCTGGCGGCCCAGGTCGTTCAACTGGGCATCGGCCGGACGCCGAAATGACAACCAAATGAGGCGCAGATCACGTTCTCGGAAGGAACTTCCGGGCACTAATTCCAGTCCTGCAGCGTTATGCAGCGACAGGGAATGATCTGGATGCCACGGCGGTTTCCATGCGCATCAAGGATCTACCGGATTCTCGGCGCACACGGGACCGGGATACACGAAGAGGATGGGGTAGACGAGATGGCAACTGACTACGACGCACCGAGGCGTACAGAGTCCGACGAGGTTTCGGAGGACTCGCTCGAGGAGCTGAAGGCGCGACGCAACGAAGCGCAGTCAGCCGTCGTCGACATCGACGAGACGGACACCGCGGAGTCCTTCGAGCTGCCGGGTGCCGACCTTTCCGGCGAGGAACTCTCGGTTCGAGTTGTTCCGAAGCAGGCAGACGAGTTCACGTGTTCGAGCTGCTTCCTGGTTCATCACCGCAGCCGCCTGGCCAGTGATGCCAACGGACAGCTCGTATGCATGGACTGCGCTGCCTGATCTCCCTTCCCGGTGGTCGACCCGTCAGCGCGAGGGTCGACCAAGGGTCGGGAAGTACTGCTTTGCTGTGACCGCGCTGGTCAGCGATCCAGCGCAGCCAGCAGATCAGCGGGACGACGTGTGCTCACCAACCAGTACGGCGTGGGATCCTCCGGGTCGTCGAGCACGATCAACACCATTGTCTTGACCCATGGGCGATGCTGGACGAACGCCGACGGATCGAGTTGGCGCCCCATCGCAGCACTCTTCGCGGAAGCCGGCACTGCTGCCGCCCGTGAAATCAATTCGACCGGCAGGTGGGCTCTACCCACGTGCAATTCCTTCACCCCTGCTGTCTCCACCACCTCGACGCGCATCCGGCTGAGCCAGAATGCCGCCCAGATCGGGATCGGGAGTAGTACGACGTACGCCAGGTACGAGAGAAGCCCCGGGCGGCCCATGTGGACCTCGGCCGCGAGGAGTCCGGCTACGGCCAGCCCGGCGATCCACCACCAGATCGGCACCCACAGGCGCTCGGAGTACAGCGTCGTGGACGGGGGCGTTGTGGTGGCGACGTCAGGTCGAGATGTTTCGGGCACCTGTCAAGGATAGTCCGTCGCTACGAGTAGTCTTGGCCCACGTGAGCGACCATCTCTCCATCGCCTTGAAGCGACTGGATCCAGACCTGCCCGTTCCACAGCGTGCGCATCCCGGAGATGCGGGTGTGGATCTGTGCTCCACCAGCGACGTCACCATCGAACCCGGCCACCGAACACTGGTCGGAACGGGGATCGCGATCGCTTTGCCGGTGGGCACCGTCGGGTTGATCCATCCGCGTTCCGGACTCGCCGCCAAATCGGGACTGTCGATCGTGAATGCGCCCGGAACCGTGGACGCGGGATACCGGGGCGAACTCAAGGTCTGCTTGATCAATCTCGATCCGGCCACAGCCATCGACATCCGCCGCGGTGACCGAATCGCTCAGCTCGTGATTCAACGAGTCGAACTTCCGGTTTTCGAGGAAGTCCAATCGCTGGACGACACGACCAGAGGAACCGGAGGCTACGGTTCCAGCGGCGGGCACGCGATACTCGATACCGATGCGCCTGGCGCGGTAGTCGGAGAGGGAGTCTGAATCATGTTCGGACGCAAGAAGAAGACAGACGTCGACGAGGAAACCACCAGCTTCTTCGGTGACGAGAACGACGAGTCGGTGGAGATCGACGAGGTCGAAGACGATCTCGAAGTCACCGGCGACGAGTTCGGTGACGAATCGGAAGGCCCTTACGACATCTCGGAGATCGATTCCGACGATCCGACGGCAGGCCGTGACGGTCAGCGTCTTGATCTCGGTTCCGTTCTGGTGCCGATGCCGACCGGCGGGCAGTTGCAGGTCGAGATGGCGCCCAACGGTTCGCCGCAGGCCGTGCACCTGGTCACCGAGCACGGCCGCATCACGGTTGCTGCCTACGCCGCCCCGAAATCGCCCGGTCAGTGGCGTGAGGTCGTTGCCGAGCTCGCGCAGTCGCTTCGCGACGACAATTCCGCTGTGAGCGTCGAGAACGGCCCGTGGGGCCGTGAACTGGCTGCTGTGACGGCCAACATGGACCTGCGGTTCATCGGCGTCGACGGTCCCCGGTGGATGGTGCGCTGCGTGGTCGCGGGTCCGAGTGGATCCACCGCCGCGAACGCCCCTCTGGTGGCAATCGCACGGGACATTTTGCGTGACACCGTCGTCAACCGAGGATCAGAGCCGCATCCGGTGCGGACACCGCTGCCCGTGGTGCTCCCGCAGGTGCTCGCCGAGCAGTTGGCGGCCGCACACGAGCAGCAGTTGGCGGCAGCGCAGCAGCAACAGGTCGCCGCCCAGCAGCAACAGCAGTCAGCACCGCCCGCTCCGCCGGCACCTCCAGCATGGCCGACCCCGCCGCCTCGTAGCGGCGAATCCGGTTCTGCCATGCAGCAATTGGGTCAGTAACAGGATTTTCTTCAGGCGCTCGCGGTGGTATCGGATTCGATCGCCGCGAGCGCTTTGATGCAGGTGGACCCGAGAACCGCGGGGTCGCGCCCGATCATGTCGAGCGTCGTCGTGGCGACTGCGCCGCGGGGGAGTGAAGCCGCCCAGGCCTGCGCCACTGACGCGGGATGAACCGGATCGTCCACCGCCGACGCAATGCCGACCGGAACGCCCACCGCCCGTAGCGCGCTCTCGCCGAGTGAGTGGTACGACGCCGCCTCGTCGAGCGCAGCCGGGAGATCGGGCCACTGAGAGCGCCAGGAGCGCTCGAGTTCGGCTCCGAGCCACGCCGGACTCGACGCGAGCATCGCAGCGATCACCGACTCCAAGCCTTCGGAGCGCAGTTGCCCGGCGGTGAACCGCGCGCTCGCTGCTGCGGGGGCGTCGTCGGCCGAGCCCGTCCAGGCCGGAAGCGCTGCCAACACACTCACGGTTCGATCGGGATTGTCGGCGGCCCACTGGAGTGCAACGGCCGCTCCGATCGAGACCCCTCCGACGATGATTCGGCCGTGCGTGTCCGCGGCTCTGTCCATCGCGTCCAGATAGCCGTCCACGACACGCCGAGGGTCCGGTTCAATTGCGACGATGCGCACACCCAGAGCCTCCAGCGGCGCCCGGAATGCGCGGTCCGCGAAGTGGGCGTCAGAGCCTGTACCTGGGAGAACGACGGCAACGGTCGCCGATTCAGAGTTCTGCATCTCTTGATCTTGCCCGGTGCCCCCGAGACGCGGACTGACCGGTGTGGTTACACGCTCGTAATGGGTCTACAGTGGCGATCACACAGCCCTTCACGTGACGCGAAACCCTTGCGTCACACATGTTCGCAGGAGCGCGCAATGGCACCCGCCGCCGCAGGATATTTTCGTCGACTGACCCAGCGTCTGACCGAGGACGTCGACCAGTTGGACGCCCAGGAGATGGCCGAGTCCAACAAGGCTTCCGGAGGTCAGAAGGCATGCGATTGTCGTCGCGGTGAAGAAGTCACGATGGTGGGCCGACTCCGCAGCGTCGACGCGTGTCCCAAGTCGGGAAATGCCAGCATCGAGGCCGAGTTCTTCGATGGCACCGAGATGATCAATCTCGTCTGGATCGGGCGTCGCCGGATCCCGGGAATCGAGACCGGTAAGACCCTGCTGATCCGCGGTCGTGTGGGCGAGCGTGACGGTCGCAAGGCGATCTTCAACCCTTACTACGAACTGCGCGGCGAATAGGCGCGTTTCCCGCATTTACCGTGCAACTCGGTGACTGTGGCACCCTCGACAGGTGACTGAAACACAACAGCGATCGGTAATCGACCAACTCGGCGGGCTGAGTGGTCTGATCTATTCGTCTTTGCCGATTCTGATTTTTGTCCCGGTCAACAGCATCTGGAATCTCACCGCGGCAATCTGGGCCGCATTGGGCGTCGCTGTCGCTATCGCGGCCTGGCGCCTCTTCCGCAAGGATTCCCTCCAACCCGCTATTTCCGGTTTTCTCGGAGTCGGAGTTTCCGCATTCATCGCCTACCGCACCGGCGACGCCAAAGGATATTTCCTCTTCGGTATCTACACGAGCCTCGCCTACGGTGCGGTCTTCCTGATTTCCATCCTCGTGCGCTGGCCCCTCGTCGGAATCATCTGGGGTTATCTCAACGGGCACGGCAATCTCTGGCGCAAGCACAGCTCCGCCGTCCGGCTCTACGACGTCGCGACGGCAGCGTGGGCGTTGGTCTTCGGTGCGCGGTATCTCGTTCAGTCACAGCTCTACGACACCGACCACACCGGATGGCTCGCAGTCGCGCGTATCGGCATGGGGTGGCCGTTGACCGGTTTGGTGCTGCTCGTGACGGTCTGGGCTGTGCGTAAGGCCGATCGCATCGTCGAGCCTGAACCGGTTGTGGAGCCCGAAAGCAGCGAGCCCACCGCCACGGACGCAGGGTCCGAAGAGGTGGGCTCGGTGAATCTGACGAAGCCGCGCGAAGACCGCGATCTCAGCTGATCAGGTCCTGGTACTCGGGGTGCTTGTCGAGGAACTTCACGACGTACGGGCACACCGGATGAACCTTGAGGCCGCGTGCTCGTAGGTCGTCCAGAGCCTGGCGGACGAGAACCCCGGCCAATCCGAAACCTTCGAAGGCGGGGTAGATCTCGGTGTGGTTGAACGAGACGACGTCACCGGAGGTGGTGTAGTCCTCGATCCCGGCGAGGTCGCCGTCGGCATGGATCTCGTACCGGCTCTGGGCCGGATTGTCGGTGACTACGGTGTTTTCGGGCGCTTGTGCCATGTGATTCCCTTTCGTCGTCAGTGTGTTCGTCGGTCAATTCTCCAGGCGGAGTGCAACGCGCAACTGATCCTCGGCGTCGACGGCCGCAACGAAGAGCAGTTCGTCCCCGCCTTCGATGGGATCGTCCATCTGCGGGACGATCACGCGTCCGCCACGCAGGATGGTGACCAGTGCGCAGTCTCGCGGAAGTTCGAGTTTCTTGACGGCTTTTCCGGCAAGAGGTGTGTTGTCGGGCAACGTGATCTCGACGAGGTTGGCCTGTCCCTGCCGCAGTGTCATCAGTTTGACCAGGTCACCGACCGAGACGGCCTCTTCGACGAGCGAAGCGAGCATCCGCGGTGTCGAGACGGCGACGTCCACGCCCCAGGACTCGTCGAAGAGCCACTCGTTGCGGGGATCGTTGACGCGGGCGACAACTCGGCGAACACCGAACTCGGTTTTCGCGAGCAGACTGAGGACCAGGTTTGCCTTGTCGTCTCCGGTCGCGGCAATCACGACCTCGTACGACTCCATCGACGCGTCCTCGAGTCTGCTGAGTTCGCAGGCGTCCGCGTGCACCCACTTCGCCTCGGGCACCGACTCCGGTTCGATGTGATCGAGTTTGCGTTCGATCAGCATGACGTCATGTGAGCTTCGAATCAGCTCTCGCGCAATGGAACGGCCTACGGCGCCGGCTCCGGCGATGGCGACCTTCATCGAGAACTTCCAATCACGTTGTAGTGCAACACAGTCGCAGTCTTGTTGTGGGGGACGGCGTACGGATCAGTCATCTGCGGCCTCCCTCAGTCGTCGCTCGGCGGCGGGTTGCCGGCCAGTGCGACAGCTTCGGCGACGGTTCCCGACACGGCGGCGATGTAGACCTGATCGTCTGCCTGGATGACAGTCTTGCGGTCGGGGAGAATGCCGGTCCCGAAGCGGATGATGAAGGCGACTCTCGAACTGGTCGCGCCTTCGAGGAGCGCGATCGGCTTGCCCGCCCAATCCTCGTGCAGGGCAAGTTCGGTGATGGCGACAGTGCCCGAAGGATCGCGCCACTTCGCAGTCTGACTTTCCTTGGTCAACGTGTGCAGGAAACGATCCGTCGACCACGGCACGGTGGCGACCGTGGGAATGCCGAGTCGCTCGTAAACGGCGGCACGCTTGGCGTCGTAAATACGTGCGACGACGCGTTCGACGCCGAAAGTCTCGCGTGCGACTCGCGCTGCGATGATGTTGGAATTGTCTCCCGAGGACACCGCGGCAAAGGCGTCGGCCCGCTCGATTCCCGCCCGGACCAGCACGTCACGGTCGAACCCCATTCCCAGAACCTTGGTTCCCGGGAAGTCGAGATCGAGACGCAGAAACGCACTCTGATCGCGGTCGATGACGGCGACCTCATGTCCGATCCTGGTCAGAGACGCGGCGAGGGAAGAACCCACTCGACCGCACCCCATGATGACGACATACACGCCCTACTCCGTTCATGGACCCTCATGGCGCGATTGCACGCCGAATCGAACGGTACAGCCCCTCACGGGAAGAGCAAGTACAACGGTCGCTCGCGTGCCGGTTGTCACGACAAAAGGTGAAGTTGGGGCTCTGATGACTCCGAATCGGGCGAGACGGCTTACGCTTTGCACGTGTCTAAGCTCTCGACCGCTACCAAGCGGCTCCTGCTCGGTCGGCCGTTCCGAAGCGACAAACTCGGGCACACGCTGCTACCCAAGCGAATTGCACTACCGGTCTTCGCGTCCGACGCGATGTCGTCCGTCGCGTATGCCCCCGAAGAAATCTTCCTGGTTCTCTCCGTCGCGGGTATTTCCGCGTATGCGTACACACCCTGGATCGGATTGTCCGTCGCCATCGTCATGGCTGTGGTGGTGGCGAGCTACCGCCAGAACGTCCACGCATACCCCTCCGGTGGCGGCGACTACGAGGTCGCGACGGTCAACCTCGGCCCGACCGCCGGTCTGACCGTCGGTAGTGCGCTGATGGTCGACTACGTGCTGACGGTCGCCGTGTCGATCTCGTCGGCGGCGTCGAACATCGGCTCGGCTCTGCCGTTCGTCGCGCAGCACAAGGTGTTGTTCGCGGTCGCGGCGATCGTGTTGCTGACCGCGGTCAACCTTCGCGGTATCCGTGAATCGGGGACCGCGTTCGCAATTCCGACCTACGCATTCATCGTCGGCATGTTCCTGATGCTCGGGTGGGGATTCTTCCGGATCTACGTCCTCGGTGAGGATGTGCACGCGGAATCGTCGTCGTTCACGCTCAACGCCGAGGATTCGCATCTGTACGGAATTGCCTTCGCGTTCCTGATCGCCCGCGCATTCTCCTCGGGCTGTGCCGCACTGACCGGCGTCGAGGCCATCAGCAACGGCGTACCGGCGTTCCAGAAGCCGAAGTCGCGCAACGCTGCCACGACCTTGCTGCTGCTCGGGTCGATCGCCATCGTCCTGCTGATGGGCATCATCATCCTGGCTCAGAAGATCGGCATCGTCTACGCACACAATCCGCAGGAACAGCTGGTCGGAGCGCCGGAGGGCTACCATCAGAAGACCTTGATCGCGCAGATCGCCGAAGCCGTGTTCAGTGGTTTCCCGATCGGTTTCTTCTTCATGGCGATCGTCACGGCACTGATCCTGGTTCTGGCCGCGAACACCGCGTTCAACGGATTTCCGGTACTCGGATCGATCCTGGCGCAGGATCGGTACCTACCGCGTCAGCTGCACACGCGCGGCGACCGACTGGCATTCAGCAACGGAATCCTCTTCCTCTCCGGTGCTGCCATCGCATTCGTCGTGGTGTTCGGCGCCGAGGTCACCAAGCTCATCCAGTTGTACATCGTCGGCGTCTTCGTCTCGTTCGTGCTCAGCCAGACGGGCATGATCAAGCACTGGACTCGGCATCTGAAGTCCGAGACCGACAAGGCGCAACGGGCCCGTATGCAGCGCTCGCGAGTGATCAATTCGATCGGTCTGGCAATGACTGCCACCGTCTTGATCATCGTTCTGATCACCAAGTTCGCTGCCGGCGCATGGATCGCCATCGTCGCGATGGTCGCGATCTTCATCGTGATGAAGATGATCCGCAAGCACTACGACAGCGTCGCAGCCGAGCTCGAGGAGCAGGAGTGGGACGGCGTACTGCCCAGCCGCACGCACTCGATCGTGCTCGTCTCGAAGTTGCACATGCCGACGATGCGAGCTCTCGCCTACGCGCGAGCCACGCGACCGGACACCCTCGAAGCCATCACGGTCAATGTCGACGAGCCGGACACCCGCGCACTCGTGCGTGAGTGGGAGAAGAGCGACGTGACGGTTCCGCTCAAGGTGATCGAGTCGCCGTACCGCGAAATCACCAAGCCGGTTCTCGATTACGTCAAGCGCGTACGACGCGATGCTCCGCGTGACGTCGTCACCGTCTTCATTCCCGAGTACGTCGTCGGACACTGGTGGGAGCAGATCCTGCACAATCAGAGCGCGCTTCGTCTGAAGAGTCGTCTGCTTTTCCAGCCCGGCGTGATGGTGACCAGCGTTCCGTGGCAGCTGAGTTCGTCGGCAAAGGCGAAGCCGCTCGACATCGAGAAGACCGCAGGTGCCACGCGTCGCGGTTACGACACCGGCGAGAAATGATCACCGGCGAAAAATGATCGGCAACATCGAAATGGCAGGCGTAGTTCGTTGAGTGAGAATTGGACCGGACAGACCTTCGAGGTCGATCTGGGCAACCCCGGTCACGGCGGGTTCGTCGTCGCCCGGCACGAGGGGCGGGTCGTGTTCGTCCGTCACGGTTTGCCGGGGGAGCGTGCGCTGGTCCGGGTGACCGAGGACAAGGGCGGATCGTTTTGCCGCGCCGACGCGATCACCGTTCTCGACGCTTCTCCGCATCGGATCGATCCGACATGCCCGATCTCCGGCCCGGGCGGGGCGGGCTGCTGCGACTACTCGCATGCGGATCTGAGCGTCCAACGTGAGATGAAGACCTCGGTCGTGCGGGAGCAGCTTCTGCGACTGGCTCGTGTCGAATCGGACGTCGAGGTAGAGGAACTGCCCGGAACCGGAGGCGGAACGGGTTGGCGCACGCGAGTCCGGTTGGCGGTGGACGGGCACGGTGTCGCCGGATACCACGCGTACCGCAGCAACCGGATCGTCACAGACCTGCGGTGCACCCAGATCGATCAGAGCGCGTACGACGGTCTCGGCGGTGCGCAGTGGGCGCCAGGTAGCGAGCTGCAGGTCGTTCTCGACGCTGCGGGCGAGCGGCACGTCGTGGAAATCGCGGCACCCGCGGTGTCCAAGACGGGACGGCGGACGCCCGGGCGACGCGGCGCGATGGCACGCCGAGCGGCAAGCGGCGGCCCGCGAAAGACCCGAGTTGCCATCGGATCGGACACAGTGACCGAGCGCGTCGGCAGTCGAGAATGGGCGCTGGCCGCGACCGGTTTCTGGCAGGCCCATCGCGGCGCTGCGGCCGCGTACTCACAGGTGGTCGGGGAGTGGGCCGGAGCCGCTACCGCGGACACGGCCTGGGATCTCTACGGCGGTGTCGGCGTGTTCGCAGCTGTGCTCGCCGAGCTTGTCGGGCCGTCCGGCGTGGTGGAGTCCGTCGAATCTTCGGCGCGTGCAGTCGCGGACGGGCAGGCAGCGCTGTCCGATCTCGGTCAGGTGCGCTTCCACAGCGCCCGCGTCGAGAACATCATCGCGGATCTGGAGCGTTCGCCTGCTGTCGTCGTGCTCGACCCGCCACGTGCGGGGGCCGGCCGTCCGGTCGTGGAAGCTCTCGCCTCAACGGGCGCTGAGCGGATAGTCCACATCGGGTGCGACCCGGCGTCGTTCGGTCGCGATATCGGCCTCTACCTGGAGCAGGGCTTCAGAATCGGTGGCCTCCGGGCGTTCGACGCGTTCCCCCAGACTCACCACATGGAGTGCATCGCGCTCCTCGAACGCTGAGACGTCCCGAAATCTTTCCCTGAAACGGTGTGACGCTTCTCGCGTTCACAACAGTTGCTTGCATTACGCAACTAATCGTATAGTTTCGTTCTGCAAGTAGTTTTCCGTTTTCAAGTCACGGCTCGTTCGGGCCACTCGAATTCAGGGGTAGG
The DNA here is from genome assembly GCF_001942025.1 of Rhodococcus sp. YL-1. Taxonomy (NCBI): domain Bacteria; kingdom Bacillati; phylum Actinomycetota; class Actinomycetes; order Mycobacteriales; family Nocardiaceae; genus Rhodococcus; species Rhodococcus sp. YL-1. The sequence goes on from NZ_CP017299.1 coordinate 2,853,010, forward strand.
CAATGTCGGTACAGCCGGAGACGGCCCAAGCGCTCGTCGACACGATCTTCATGTTCGGCAGATCGCTGCGAGCCGCGGTCACCACCGGTGCAGACAGCCTGCTGCCGCCTGCGCTGGTCAGTGTGTTGTTCATGCTGGCAGCGCGTGGGGAGTGCCGACAGAACGAATTGGCCGTCGATCTGTGTGTCAGTCAGTCGTCGCTCAGCCGACAAATGTCGGATCTGGTCGACGCTGGGTATGTCGAGAGAAATCCCGATCCGGCTGACAAGCGGGCGTTCCGCATCCGAGTATCGGAAGAGGGACACGACGTTTTACGGAGAACCACGCAGCGGCGTGCGGCGCGTTTGCGCAACATGCTCGAAGACTGGAGCCAGGAAGAGGCCATGGCCGCAGTGACATCGCTGCAACGTCTCAACGAGACGTTCGGCGCATCGAATCGGCAGGCCTCACCGGCAGTTCCGCACACGGGCGTAGAAAGTATTGGGAGATAAGGCACATGGCAGCAACAGTAGGAGAAACCCGGGCAAGTACCGGAGGTGACGGATCGGCTCGCGAAGCGGGCGCGATGACTCACCGCGAAATTCTCGAAGCACTCACCGGACTCATCGCAGCGCTGTTCACCGCGCTGCTCAGTAGCACCATCGTTTCCACAGCGCTTCCCACGATCATCGGTGAACTGCACGGAACTCAGACGCAGTACGCCTGGATCATCACGACAGCGTTGCTCGCCACCGCGGCGTCGACGCCGATCTGGGGCAAGCTTGCCGACCTCTACAACAAGAAGGTCCTGGTCCAGACCGCGATCGTCATCTTCGTGATCGGCTCGGTCATCGCCGGCGCGGCGCACAACGTTCCGTTGCTGCTCGGTGCGCGTGTCATCCAGGGCATCGGTATGGGCGGTCTGACCGCTCTCGTCGTAGCCATCATCGGCACGATCATCCCGCCGCGAGATCGCGGTCGCTATTCCGGATACATGGGTGCGGCCATGGCTGTCTCGATGTCCGGTGGACCGATCCTCGGCGGCGTCCTCGTGGACACTGCCGGCTGGCGCTGGTGCTTCTACGTATGTGTTCCGCTGGCAGTCATCGCATTGTTCCTGCTTCAGCGCACACTGCACGTCGAGACCGTGAAGAAGGACAACGTCTCCATCGACTGGATGGGCGCCACCTTGCTCACCGCCGGTGTCAGCGTCCTGCTGATCTGGGTTTCGTTTGCCGGTCAGGACGACTACTACGCCTGGTTCTCGAAGGAGTCGGCCTTCTTCGTCATCGGTGGTCTGGCCCTGCTCGGCCTGACGATGTTCGTCGAATCCAAGGTCAAGGATCCGATCCTGCCGATCAAGATCATCACCGAGCGCACCACGGCTCTCGCGATCATCGCCTCGATCGCAGTTGGTGTCGGCCTCTTCGGCGCGACGACGTTCCTGACGCAGTACTTCCAGACCGCACGCGGATTCGATCCCACCGAAGCCGGATTGCTCACCATTCCGATGGTCGCAGGCATGCTCGTCGCCTCGGTCGGCTCGGGCCAGCTGATCACCAAGTTCGGTCAGTGGAAGCCCTTCATCGTCGCCGGCGCAGTTCTGCTGCTGGTCGGTTTCGGGCTGCTGTCGACGATCGACCACGCAACCAGCCTGTGGACAATCGGAATCTTCATCGCCATCGTGGGTCTCGGTACCGGCATGCTGATGCAGAACATCGTTCTCGCCGTGCAGAACACGGTCAGCGTCGAGAACATCGGCGCGGCCAGCAGTATCGTGGCGTTCTTCCGCACCTTCGGCGGCGCGATCGGCGTGTCGGTGCTCGGTTCGATTCTTGCGACCCGCGTCAAGACACTGACAGTCGATTCGGTCTCCACCTTGCCGCCCGAGCAGCAGGCAGTAGCTGGCAAGAGCCTCCAGGACGGCCTCGACCTGAGCAATATGCCTGACTTCGTCTCGCAGATCGTTCGGTTCGCCTACGGCGACGCAACAGGACGGATCTTCCTGGTCGCAGCCGTCGTCGCCGTGGTCACGCTCGTGTCGGTCATCTTCATCCCGAACCGTCCGTTGCGCACCACCATCGACATGGCAACCCCCGACGCCGAGCAGAAGTTCGAAGAAGAACGCGAAGAGAAGAACGAGGAGAAGAACCTCACTCGCTGATCCGCATGCCCGGCTGGTCTACTGCCGGCAGCGTCTTCTGAACTACTGTTGTCACGCCATAGCCCATCGAACGCGGACCGAGATCGATTCTTCGATCTCTCCGCGTTCGACGGCTATCGGGGCCGAATCCGCTTTCATGGCCGCGACACGTCCGCGCATCGGCACTATCTGGTCGAAGTCCTCGAGCACCTCGAGGACTTCGACCAGATCTTTGTCTGCCAGGTCTGCGAACTGTCTGGCCTTCGATTCGGCTGCCGTCCAGGCCAATTCGCGTGCTCTTGTCGCCAGATCGCTGCGGTCGTCGAGATCGAACTCCAGTCCGTCGAGCCGAATCGCGTCGCCACCCACCGATACACATGCCGCGATGACGGCAGCGGGGGAGTTCGCCGCTTCCGGCTCCAGCTCTCGCAGTACGACTCGGAAAGTTGTCGATGCCGTGAATCCTGTTGTCTCCTGGCGGCCTCCGTCGCTCCACTGAGTCTGCGGATGGACGCTCAGCCCGGCGGTGGTGAGGTCCGCTCCGCGCACACCGCGCGCGTGCAGGGTCTCGGTCAGCGCAGTGGACAGACGCGCGACGGCGTCGAACGCGTCGGAAACGGCCGTCTGTGTCACCGATACTCCGATCGTCAATCGCACGATGTCGGGAACAGCTGTTGCAGTGGCGGTTCCGGTCACCGTGACAGTGGACGGCTCCGAGGTGAAGGCGGTGGTGGGCACGTGTGGTTCCTATCCGATTCGTCCGGCGGATATGACACTCCGCAACATCAGGTCCAATTGCTCGTAGGCGCCCGCAGCCAGTCGTTCGAGAAGCGCAAGTTTCAACTCGGGTGCCTGTGCGGTCAGTTCTGCATATCGCTCCGGAGTCAGCACGGCCACGGTGACCGTGGAATCGGCGCGGATGTCGTTGAGGAACGGAGTGTCGAGGAACATCGTCATCTCGCCGAACGTCATTCCGGCGGAGAGCGTCGTGATGCGGTGCTCGACCCCGTGCGCGTCGGTGAACATGGTGCTGACCTGGCCACTGAGAATCAGGTAGAAGCCAGACGCCGATTCACCTCGGCGGGCGATCTTCTCGCCGCGGGCATAGGTTCGCGTCTCCAACTCTGCCGAGAATCCCTCGATCTGTGCCGCGGACAGAGCATCGAGAACTGGGTGGTCCTCGATCGAGATCGTCGACGCCTGCCGATCGGCCTCACAATGCACCGCAAGCAGCGTGTCTTCGCACCACTGCATGGCGGAATCGAGATCCGCAAAAACCCGACCACTTCTTCTGGCGGGGTCGATGCTCGAACTTCGTTGTCCCAGCAGTCCTTGCGGATCGACGACGGCCACAGCACAAGCCTGCTCGGCCAGCTGAACCTGCAGCGCAGTGATCATGCGCACCGCGACGTCGCTGGCGTCGTCGACGCGGCGGACGTCGATGACGACAACCTCGAGGCCCTCGTCCACCGAGCCGATTTCGCGGACCGCCGATTCGGCACCGGTGAAGAGGAGATCGCCGTGCAGTTCGTAGACCCGGCTGCGCTTGCCGACGTCGTCGAGCACGGCCTGTTCGGTCGGGGTGCGTCGTACTCGCGACGGTGCTTCGATGACGCTGTATCTGGCCCGGATCGACGAGCGTGACGCCCGCGTCACGTGGAGGAAGTGCAGTTCGAGTTCCTTCGACAGCGCGCGGGCAGACGCAACTCCGCGAACACTGTTGCCGTGAACGTCGAGCCTGGGGGAGTACACGGCGATGCCGATCTGGCCCGGCAGAACCGCCAGCACTCCGCCGCCGACGCCGCTCTTGGCCGGCAATCCGACCTCCACCAGCCACTTGCCGGCGCCGTCGTACATCCCGCAGGTTGCCATGACACTGAGGACCTGTTCGACGCCTGCGGGTGCCAGCGCACGCTCGTGGGTGAGCGGATTGACGCCGTTGTTCGCCATCGTCGCAGCCATCAGACTCAGATCACGGCAGGTCACGTCGATCGAGCACTGACGGAAATACAGGTCGACGGCCTCGTCGGGATTGCCGGTGATGACGTCGAAGGATCGCAGCATGTGGCCGATCGCACGGTTGCGGTGACCGGTGCGGGCCTCGGAGGTGTAGACGGCTTCGTTGAAGGTCAGCTCGCGGCCTGCGTATCGCGAGTACGCCGACCGGATGCGCTCGAAGCGGGCCTCGGGATTCGGTCCGGCAACCAGTGATGCAGCGGTGATCGCCCCGGCATTGATCATGGGGTTTCGTGGCCGTTCGGTGAGCGGGTCGAGGCTGATTTCGTTGAACGGCTCGCCAGATGGTTCGACGTCGATTTTCGCGGCAACCGCCTCGCTTCCTCGATCGGCGAGAGCCAAGGCGTAGGTGAAGGGCTTCGAGATCGACTGAATGGTGAACGGGATTCGCGAGTCACCGATCTCGTAGACGTAACCGTCTACGGTGGCGATGCAGATTCCGAACGAATCGGGGGCGACCGCCGCGAGTTCGGGGATGTAGTCGGCCAACTCGCCTTCGTCGAGTGATCGGACTTCGTCGAACACTCGCGTTATCAGGTCGTCGACCACAGTTCCCATACGTCGACCTTAAGCTGACATGGCGGTCGTTTTGTGGAAGAAGAGTTGCCGAGTCGATCGCGACGGATCCCATTTGTCTGTGATTGCGATCACGAGCGATCCGCGGGATTTCGCTGTTACGCGAAGTCACACCGGAATCGGGCCGAGTCCGCGTGTCGGTTCGCCGGAACGCTCCGTAGACTGGCAGCACTGTCGCGAAGACAGCCGCGGCGCGCACCGGTGCAGCTGTGAAGCACGGAGGGAGCGATCTCGTTGGGTGTTCTTGCCCGCATTCAGGGTCCTGACGATCTACGTCAGTTGAGCCACGCCGAGATGACGGAGTTGGCCGACGAGATTCGTGAGTTCCTCGTGCTGAAGGTCGCTGCGACCGGTGGTCACCTCGGGCCCAACTTGGGCGTCGTGGAGTTGACCCTCGCACTGCACCGAATTTTCGACTCGCCGCAGGACGCGATCATCTTCGACACGGGCCATCAGGCCTACGTACACAAGATCCTCACCGGTCGTCAGGATCAGTTCGATACTCTGCGTAAGCAGGGCGGACTGTCCGGGTATCCGTGCCGCGCCGAGAGCGAACACGACTGGGTCGAGTCCTCTCACGCTTCCGCCGCGCTGTCCTATGCCGACGGCCTCGCGAAGGCCTTCGCGTTGACGGGTCAGAATCGCCACGTAGTTGCCGTCGTCGGTGACGGTGCGCTGACCGGCGGAATGTGTTGGGAAGCTCTCAACAACATCGCGGCAGGCAAGGACCGTTCGGTGGTGATCGTCGTCAACGACAACGGCCGCTCGTACGCACCGACCATCGGCGGACTCGCCGACCATCTCTCGGCACTGCGCACTGCGCCGAGTTACGAGCGCGCCCTCGACAGTGGCCGACGCATGGTCAAGAGACTGCCCTGGGTGGGGCGCACCGCGTACTCCGTCCTGCACGGAATGAAGGCGGGTCTCAAAGACGCGGTCAGCCCTCAGGTCATGTTCACCGATCTCGGTATCAAATACCTCGGACCGGTGGACGGACACGACGAAGCCGCCATGGAATCGGCATTGCGCCGGGCGAAGGCCTACGGCGGACCGGTCATCGTGCATGCCGTCACTCGAAAGGGCAACGGTTACGCACACGCCGAGAACGACGTGGCCGACCAGATGCATGCCACCGGTGTCATCGATCCCGTCACCGGTCGCGGCACCAAGTCGTCCGCGCCGGACTGGACGTCGGTCTTCTCGGCCGCGTTGATCGAGCAGGCTTCGCGTCGTGAGGACATCGTCGCCATCACCGCGGCGATGGCCGGGCCCACCGGCCTCGCGGCCTTCGGTGAGAAGTTCCCCGATCGGATCTTCGACGTCGGTATCGCCGAGCAGCATGCGATGACCTCGGCCGCCGGTCTTGCACTTGGCGGACTTCACCCCGTCGTTGCTATCTACTCGACCTTCCTCAATCGGGCTTTCGACCAGTTGTTGATGGACGTCGCTCTGCTCAAGCAACCGGTGACAGTCGTGCTCGACCGCGCCGGGGTCACCGGAGTCGACGGCGCCAGCCACAACGGCGTCTGGGATCTTTCGCTGCTCGGAATCATCCCGGGGATCCGCGTCGCGGCACCGCGTGACGCCGACACGCTGCGGGAAGAGCTGGACGAGGCGCTTCTCGTCGACGACGGCCCAACCGTCGTTCGTTTCCCGAAGGGCGCTGTACCCGAAGCGATTCCGGCCGTGAAGCGACTCGACGGAATGGTCGACGTTCTCAAGTCCAGCGAGGGTGAGCGCGGCGACGTGCTCCTCGTCGCGGTGGGCCCGTTTGCATCCCTGGCACTCGAGATTGCCGAGCGGCTCGACAAGCAGGGCATCTCGGTTGCCGTCGTCGATCCGCGGTGGGTTCTGCCGGTCGCGGATTCGCTGGTGAAGATGGCGGACAAGTACGCCCTCGTGGTCACCATCGAAGACGGTGGTCTGCACGGCGGCATCGGTTCGACGGTCTCGGCCGCGATGCGGGCAGCCGGAGTGCACACGTCGTGCCGCGACATGGGCGTTCCCCAGCAGTTCCTCGATCACGCCAGCCGCGAGGCCATCCACAAGGAACTCGGACTCACGGCTCAGGACCTCTCCCGCAAGATCACCGGCTGGGTGGCGGGGATGGGCAGCGTCGGCGTCCACGTCCAGGAAGACGCGTCCTCGGCGTCGGCTCAGGGCGAAGTCGCGCAAGGCTGACGGCTCGTCTCACGATAATCTCGAAAAGCGGTGGCCCTCGGATCAATCCGAGGGCCACCGCTTTTCGGTGTGACACCGTGAGATCTCGCTACTGGACGGATTCGAGTGTGCTGCCTCGCGTTTCCTTCACGAACCTCAGGACGACGAACAGCGACAACACTGCCATGACGGCGTAGCCGGCGTAGGTGTACGACAGATTCCAATCGGCCAGTGCCGGGAACGTCCAGGAGACCAGGAAGTTCGCGACCCAGTTGGTGGCGGTCGCAATTCCTACTGCTGCAGCACGCACGCGGTTGGGGAACATCTCGGAGATCAACACCCAGACCACCGGGCCCCAGGACAGAGCGAAGAAGAATACGAATGCGTTCGCACCGATAAGTGCGATAGTCGCGTTCGCTCCGGTCAGCGTGGCCACAGATTCGCCGATCTCGTTCTTGGTCACTGTTGCCGAATGGAAACAGAACGCCGCGGTGCCCAGTGAGATGGCCATACCGGCGGAACCGACCAACAACAGCGGCTTTCGACCGACCCGGTCGATGACGGCGATGGCGACAAATGTACCGACGATGTTGACCAAGGCGCTCACGACGCTGATCAGCAGGGATCGGTCGGCGCCGAATCCGACCGCCTGCCAGAGGGTGCTCGAGTAGTAGAAGATCACGTTGATACCGACGAACTGCTGCAATGCGGCGAGTGCAATACCGACCCACACCAGATGGGAGACCCCGAGCCGCTTCGAGAAGAGTTGGCGGACTGTGGTCTTGGCTTGCTTCTCCGTCAGAGATTCGCGGATCTCGTTCATGCGTTCGGTGACGGCGTCGTGATCTCCACCTTCGAGATCGGAGATGATCTTGCGAGCACGATCGTCCTTGCCCTGCGCCACGAGGAACCGTGGAGATTCGGGAATCGTGGTTGTCATGATCAGGTACAGGACTGCGGGAACCGCCTCGAGCATCAGCATCCACTGCCAGGCTTCGAGGCCTGCGATCTGATTGCGATCACCACCGGCCGCGGCCTGGAGGGCGTAATTGACCAACTGCGACACGGCAATTCCGAGAACGATCGCCAGTTGGTACATCGAGCCGAGACGTCCGCGAATCGCGGCGGGGGAGATCTCCGCGATGTAGGCCGGGGCGATGACTGACGCGAAACCCACTGCCAGGCCGCCGACCACGCGCCAGAACGTGAGGTCGTAGACGCTGAACGGAATTGCGGAGCCTACGGCGCCGATGATGAACAACACCGCGGCTATCTGCATGACGCGGATGCGGCCGAGTCGGTCGGCGAGTGTGCCTGCGATCCAGGCGCCGAGTGCTGCGCCGAGCAGAGTCAGTGAGACCGTGAGCCCGGTGCCCGAGGCGCCGATGTCGTACTTGTCTCGGATCGCACCGACCGCCCCGTTGATGACTGCGGTGTCGTATCCGAACAGAAAACCGCCGAGCGCGGCGGCGCCGGCGAAGAGCACTGCATGTCCGACGTCGGCGCGAGTAGCGCCTGATCCTCCGCCGGAGGCGGTTCCGCTGAATGCCATTCCTGCCCCCTCAAAGGCCCTACGGTCGACACCCCGATGCGCCGATCCATCCGCGAGCACTCTGCACGCTACGCCCACCGGGGCAGATTTGGCGGGGACTCACGCGCCGTTACCCAGCTGAGTCCATTCCCGCAGCGAATCAGCTGGAAACAGTGATGTCGTATTGATTGCAGTTATTATGCAAACAATATGGTAAGTGCAGGTGAGGGCGCTTTACTCGCCCGAGAGACGCTCGGCTTTTGCTGCGATGTCTTCGAGATCCTTCGCCATGAATTTCCGGGTCACCCGCCTCTCCGGCGAGCCGTTCGATACGGATCACGCCGGAGAGGGTTGTCGGGAAAATCTCGTTTCTAGGCCGAGGCGCGCTTTGCGGCTTCGCTCAACGTCGGTGTGATCTGGCCGAGGACCCACGGCGTGCTCAGGACGTTGACGTTGCTCAGTCCGCCGATGACCCGGGTGTCGCTGAGGAATGCGGTGGATCCACGCTTGACCGCGCCGAGTCCACCGACTGCGGGTATGCCCGACGGATCACCGGAGCCGTCGGTGAAGCCGACGATCACATCGGCGTCGATGTCGGCGATGTTCTCGTAGGAGATCGTCTTGAAGAACGATCCACCTGCATTGTCCGCGGCTAGCTTCTCGACGCCCGGTGCGTTGACGAACCCGAGTTCGGTCAGCACCTGGACCCGCGGATCAGTGGGCAGATAGACGTTGATGTTGCTCGAATCGGTGTCGAAGTTGACCACTGCCAATGTCTTTCCGGCGAACTCCGGGTGGGCTGCGGCGGTATCGGCGAGAGTCGCGTCGAGGCCGTCGACGAGCTTGTCGGCCTCTTCGCTCTTGCCGACTGCCTTGCCGACGATGCGGGTCTGGTCCTGCCAGGATGTCTGCCAGGCCGCGCCGGGGTAGGCGGCCGTCGGTGCGATCTTGCTCAGTTGGTTGTAGACGGATTCCTCGAAGCCCTCGTACGGCGCGAGGATGACGTCGGGGGTCAACGACGCGATGGACTCGATCGGCGGTTCTCCGCTGGCCGGCATGTCGAAGAGCGTTGTCTTGTCCGCGTCGAAGTAGTCCTGCGCCCAGGGCATGACGCCGTTGTCGTCCGCGCCGTAGGTGTACTTGGGCTGTCCGACCGGAGTCAGATCGAGTGCGTACAGGATGTCCTGCGCGTTCCATCCGAGGGTGACGAGGCGCTCGGGTTTCGAGTCGATGGTCGTGGTGCCGAAGGTGTTCTCGATGCTGACGGGGAATCCGCCCGTACCTTGGGATGTCGTGGATGTGCCTGAATCCGAGGAGCACGAGACAAGTGCGGTGACCGCGATTGCAGCCGCACCGAGGGCAGTGAAGCCCCGAACAGAAGTTTTCATGAAGGGCAGCCTAACCTACTGAATTTCGGCAGCCAAACGAAACCGATTGTGCCGTTTATGCAGGTGGGAGTCGGATCTGGACCGCGTTTCTCAGTGCACCGTTTCGGTGGGCAATACTTTCCTCGTGCGATCACAGCAGAAGATTCTCGGTGCCGCCCTCGGACTGATCGAAGGTGGCGGATTCGAGGCTGTGAACATTGCCGCAGTTGCCACCGCGGCCGGTGTCTCGCGCCAGACGGTGTACTCGATTTTCGGCACACGTGAAGAGGTCGTCTCCCAGGCGATGGGCGGTCTCGCTGTCGAGGTTCTCGGGGAGATCACGGCACAGGTGGAGTCGGTCGACACGGCGTGTGAATACGTCGTCGAATTCATCGTTGCCGCGCGAACTGCCGTGCGTGCTCACCCGGTGCTCGCGACTCTGCTCCTCGCCGAGCGGGGAAACCCTGTCTTCGATCTCGAAATGATGAGTCGAGCAATACCTTTCGCTGGTCAGATGCTCACCCCTATGGTCGAACGTGGCCTCGCCACCGAGGCGGAGTTGGATGAGATAGTGGAAATTGCCGTGCGACTGGGGCTTTCGGTTGTTGCATTCGACAGTGACCTCGTACATTCCGACGACTCCTTGCGGGCCTTTCTCTCGAGGTGGCTCGGGCCCGCAATCCGGTCGACCTCGTAGTTCCTTGCCTGCTCCGCCGAAACCTTGACACTCGAGCGTCAGAGTGTCTAGTTTTGGCGTGCCCGGAATTCTCTGGCGACATTCTTCGAGGGAGCACCAGTCATGTCCGGAGTGAAACGTAGATCATTCTTGGCCGGTACGGCCGCCGTGGGAGTCGCGATGATGGCGCCACGCACGGCCAGGGCTGCAACAGGGATTCCGCTGACACGTGAAGTGCACCGTGTCGTGGTTATCGGATCGGGGTTCGGCGGCGGGGTGACGGCACTTCGCCTGGCCGAGGCGGGGGTTCCGGTCACTTTGCTGGAGAGAGGGATTCGGTGGCAGACCGGGCCGAATGCCGAAACTTTCCCGCACCCCGCCAGCCCGGACAAGCGCATCCTCTGGCATCAGTCAAACCCGACTCTGTTCGGCAGGCCGGCGATCTTCGAGCCATACGCGGGTTTGTTGGAGACGGTGACCGGTGAGAACATGACCGCGATCTGCGCAGCCGGTGTGGGCGGCGGATCGCTTGTGTACCAAGGGATGACGCTGCAACCGGAAGAAGCGGTCTTCAACACGCACTTTCCGGAGGAGCTCGATTACGCACGAATGGACCGCGTCCATTACCCGCGGGTGGCGCGGATGCTGCAAGTGGAAACTGCACCAGACGAACTGATTTCCAGCCCGAACTACGAGGCGGCACGTGTATTCGCGCGTAACGCAACGCGTTCCGGTCTACCCGTGTCGAAGATTCCGATGCCGATCGACTGGAACTTCGCGTTGGCCGAACTGAGGGGTGAGATGAAGCCGTCTTACACCAACGGTGACGGCGCGCTCGGTGTCAACAACGGTGGCAAGCATTCGGTGGATGTCACCTACATTGCGGCTGCGGAAGCGACCGGATTGGTGAATGTGGAGACTCTGCACCAGGTCACCGATGTCGAGCGGGCTGCCGACGGACGGTGGCGCGTGTACGTGGACCGGACCGACATTTCCGGCAAGATTCTCGAGAACAAGATCTTGACGACGGATGCGCTCGTCATGGCTGCCGGCAGCATGAACACCACCAAACTCCTGGTCCGCGCCGCGGCAACGGGGCGGATCAGGGATCTACCGGACGAGCTCGGCGCAGGGTGGGGGACCAATGCCGATCGGATCTACATCTGGTCGGATCTCGCCGAGAACTTCGGTGCGACGCAGGGCGGGCCGGTCGTCTACGGCAGCCGGAACTGGGACGACCCGCATAACGCGTTCACCGTCATTCAGGCGTCGTTCCCGCCGGTGGCGTTCGACGCTCACAGCACGGTGATGGTCGGATTCGGTGTGAGCCGCGACCGAGGTCGGTTCGTGTACGACTCGGCGCGGGGTGAGGCGGTGCTCCGTTGGCCGAGTGATGGCGACTCTGCGATCCAGCAAGGCCACATCGGACCTGCGGCCCAGCAGATCGCGGCAGGAGGACTGCTCACCGATACGAACGCGATACTGCCGTCCACGTGGCATCCCCTCGGTGGTGCCTGCATGAACTCGGTGTGCGATCTTGATGGGCGGATTCTGGGCCAGCGGGGGTTGTACGTGCTCGACGGCGCTCTGCTGCCGGGAAACTCCGCTGCGTGCAATCCGTCGATGACCATCGCCGCCGTCGCGGAGCGTGCGCTCGAGAACATCGTGAAAGACGATGTGGGAACCCTATTCTGAACCTGCGCAAACGCCACGGACGGCGCACCCGAGGGCACGCCGTCCGTGACGGGTCGATCGACTGACTCAGACGCTGGCAACACCAGGCGCGAGGAAGCGCTTGCCGTTGACGGCCTCGGAGGTGCCGGTGCGGTCCAGGTACGGCGTGATGCCGCCGTTCCAGAATCCGAATCCGCCGCCGAGCAGCAGGCAGAGGTCGATGTCCTCGGCTGCCGCCACGACGCCCTCGTCGAGCATGATCTGAATTTCCTCGGCAAATGCACGACGTGTGCGCTCGAGGACCTCCTCCGAAGTTGACACCTTGTCACCCTGCGGCCACAGTGCGGCGACCTCGGGGTCGACGGCCTGACCGTTCTCGCCCCAGGTCCACACGCCGGGCTTGCGGGCCTCGACGAGTGCTTCGAGTCCGGGTGAGCTCTTGAACCGGTCCGGGTACGACTCCTGCAGGGTCTCACCGGTGTGCAGTGCCACTGCGGGTCCGACGAGGGCCAGCAAGGTGAACGGCGACATGGGCATGCCGAGTTCGGCGATGGCATTGTCTGCGACGTCGAAGGGGGTGCCTTCGTCGACGGCGGACATGACCTCACCCAAGGTGCGGGTGACGAGGCGGTTGAAGACGAAGCCGGCCTTGTCGCCGCAGAGGACGGCGGACTTCTTCAGCGACTTCGCGGTGGCGAAAGCCGTTGCGAGAGTGGCATCATCGGTCTTGCTGCCCTTGATGATCTCGAGGAGGGGAAGAACGGCCACCGGGTTGAAGAAGTGGAAGCCGACCACACGCTCGGGATGCTCGAGGCCGGACGCCATTTCCGTGATGGAGAGCGAAGAGGTGTTGGTGGCGAGGATGGTTTCGGGAGCAATGAACTGCTCGAGTTCCGCGAAGACCTTCTTCTTGACGTCCATGTTCTCGAAGACGGCTTCGATGACGAAGTCGGTCTTGGCGAACGCGGCCTTGTCGAGGGAACCGGAGACGAGCGCCTTGAGGCGGTTCGCAGCGTCGGGGGACAGGCGCCCCTTGCCCTGGAGCTTCTCGATTTCGGTGTGGACGTAGCCGACACCCTTGTCGATGCGTTCCTGGTCGATGTCGGTCAGGATGACCGGCACCTTGAGCTGGCGGACGAAGAGCAGCGCGAGCTGGCTGGCCATGAGGCCGGCGCCGACGATGCCGACGCCGCTGACCTTACGAGCGAGCGAGCGGTCGGGTGCTCCGGCGGGACGCTTGGCGCGCTTGTTCACCAGATCGAAGGCGTACAGACCAGCCCGGAGCTCGTCCGTCAGCAGAAGATCGGCAAGAGCCTCGTCCTCGGCCGCGAAGCCCTTGTCGAGCGAGGCGGCATCGGTGATGTCGGTGCTGCGAGCCAGTTCGAGCAACTCGACGGCCTTGACGGCGCCGGGAGCGTTGCCCTTGGTCTTGCCGTCGACGATCGCCTTCGCACGAGCAATCGCGTCGTCCCAGCCCTGGCCACGATCGATCTCGGGGCGAGCGGGGGTCACTGTGCCGGCGAGGACCTGCGACGCCCAGGCGAGGGACTGCTCGATGAAGTCGGCAGAGTCGAGAACGACGTCGACGACGCCGAGTTCGAGTGCCTTCTTGGGGGAGAGCACCTTGTTCTGGTTCAGCGAGTTCTCGATAACCACGGTGACGGCGTTCGACGGGCCGACGAGGTTGGGGAGCAACTGCGTTCCGCCCCAACCGGGGACCAGACCGAGGAATGCTTCCGGAAGACCCAGTGCGCCCGCATTGGCGGCAACCGTGCGGTAGTGGCTGTGCAGTCCGACCTCGAGGCCGCCGCCCAGAGCGACACCGTTGATGAAGGCGAACGTGGGAACGGACGACTCACGCAGGCGTCGGAACACCTTGTGACCCAAGCGGCCCAGCTCGAGTCCCTGCTCACGAGAGGTGATCGCGGGAACACCCTTGAGATCCGCGCCGGCGGCGAAGATGAACGGCTTGCCGGTGACGGCGATGGCAACCGGGTTGGCGGCAAAGGCTTCGTCGAGGGCGGCGTCGAATGCTGCGAGTCCGCCGGGACCGAAGGACGACGGCTTGGTGTGGTCGAAGCCGTTGTCGAGGGTGATCAGTGCAAACGGGCCCTCGATGCCGGGGACCGAGATGATCTTCGTGTAGGCGTTCGTCACGACCTCGTCGGCGAATGCTGTTGCAATATCAGACATTTAGTTAACTCCTGCCTGGTAGTCAGCGTGGTTCGGGTTCTCCCAGATGACGGTGCCGCCCATGCCGAGGCCGATGCACATGGTGGTCAAGCCGTAGCGCACGTCGGGACGCGTCGCGAACTGGCGGGAGAGCTGCGTCATCAGGCGAACGCCCGAGGAAGCGAGGGGGTGGCCACACGCGATGGCGCCGCCCCACTGGTTGACGCGCGGGTCGTCGTCGGCGATTCCGTAGTGCTCGAGGAACGCGAGGACCTGAACGGCGAACGCCTCGTTGATCTCGAAGAGTCCGATGTCCTCGATCTTGAGGCCGGTGCGTGCCAGCAGCTTCTCAGTGGCGGGAACCGGGCCGATGCCCATGACGGCGGGGTCGACGCCCTGGTAGGCGAAGCCCACCATGCGCATGCCGACCGGCAGGCCGAGCTCGGCTGCGGTGTCCTCACCGGCGAGCAGTGCTGCGGTGGCACCGTCGTTGAGTCCGGCTGCGTTACCGGCGGTGATGCGTCCGGCCGGGCGGAACGGCGTCTTGAGCTTCGCGAGATCTTCGACGGTGGTTCCGGGGCGCGGCGGCTCGTCTTCGGTGGCCAGACCCCAGCCCGCGGAACTGCGGGTGGCGACGGGGACCAGGGTGTCGGCGATGAAGCCGGCCTTCTTGGCAGCGTCGTACTTGTTCTGGCTGTTGACGGCGTAGGCGTCCGTGCGGTCCTTGGTGATGGTCGGGAACCGGTCGTGCAGATTCTCGGCGGTGTTACCCATCACGAGGGCGCTCGGGTCGACCAGGCGGTCGGCGAGGAAACGCGGGTTGGGGTCTGCGCCCTCACCCATCGGGTGGTGACCCATGTGCTCGACGCCACCGGCGATCACGACGTCGTACTGGCCGAAGCCGATGCCCGACGCGGTGGTGGTGACGGCGGTCATCGCGCCGGCACACATGCGGTCGATGGCGAATCCGGGAACGGTTTCGGGGAGACCGGCGAGGATCGCAGCGGTGCGGCCGATGGTCAGGCCCTGGTCACCGGTCTGCGTGGTGGCTGCGACAGCAACTTCGTCGATCCGTGCGGGATCGAGCTGCGGGTTACGGCGAAGCAGCTCACGAATCGCCTTGACGACGAGATCGTCTGCGCGCGTGTCGGCGTACATGCCTTTCGGGCCGGCCTTGCCGAACGGGGTGCGAATGCCGTCGACGAAGACGACGTTGCGTTGGTTGTTTGTGGATGGAGCCACGCGAATTCCTCCTGATGGAGCTGCCCACCGCACCGAAGGGCGGCGAGACGTTGGTTCGGCGATCACGGCCAGGCGTCCGGCCTCGTATCGAGCGTACTACTGCCCATTACTGACCGGTAACTTAACGTGCCGAATTGCTCCAACCTCACACCGGGGTCAGGTCAGGATTCCGGCTCTTCCACTTCGGGCTCGGCCGGGACCACGGAGTTCAGTGCCTCGGCGAGGACGGGAACGGTCAAAGTGCGTTGCCAGCCACGTGCGCCACCGGAAGTGAGCTTGGTCTCGATCGCACTCTCGACTTCGGCGATGTCCGAGTCGGGTTCCAGTTTCCAGTCCCAGCACAGGCGCCTGACCAGGTCGGGTTGGAGCAGATTCTCCACGGGCACCGAAACCTCTTTGCTCAGGTCCGACAGTGCTGCGCGCGCCGCGGTCAACCGATCAGCCGCCGCTGGATCCTGGCGGGCCCAGCGACCGGCAGCGGGCGGCCCGACGATGGGCGGGGTTTTCGGCGGAAGCTCGCTGTCGGGGAGCCTGCGCGCGGCTTCCAGTGCGTCCATCCAAATACGCGAATACCGGCGTTGACGTGGTCCGCCGAAGACGGGAAGCGAGCGGAGCGCATCCAGCGACCGAGGATCTTTGAGAGCGGCATCGATGATCGCGGAGTCAGGAAGAACCCGACTCGGAGACACGTCGCGCTTGCGTGCGAGATCCTCGCGCGCCTGCCACAGCGCCCGTACCGCCGCCAACTGACGGGTGGTCTTGAGTGAGGTGATGTGCGACGTACGACGCCAGCGGTCCGGTTTGGGCTTGGGCGGGCCGGCCAGACGGATGTACTCGAACTCTTCCTTCGCCCAATCGAGTTTGCCTTGGGATTCGAGTTCGGCTTCCATTGCGTCGCGCAGTTCGAGAAGCACTTCGACGTCGAGGGCGGCGTAGTTCAACCAGGCGTCCGGCAGCGGACGTGTCGACCAGTCCGCAGCCCCGTGACCCTTGCGAAGTTCCACTCGCAGGGTTCGTTCCACGATCGCGGCGAGTCCGACTCGCTCGAACCCGGCCAGTCGTCCGGCCAGTTCGGTGTCGAACAGCTCGGCCGGCGTCAGGCCCAGTTCGGCGAGGCCGGGGAGATCCTGATCGGCAGAGTGCAGCACCCATTGCAACGGGTTGATCACCTCGGCCAACGGCTGCAGGTCTTGCGCTGTCGGAATCGGGTCGAGAAGGAACGATCCTGCTCCTTCGCGGCGAAGCTGGATCAGGTACGCCCGTGCCGAATAGCGGAATCCGGATGCGCGCTCGGCGTCCACGGCGAGCGGGCCGTGGCCGGAGGCCAGCGCGGCCGCGGCGTCGGCGACACCGGCGGCAGTGGTGATGACGTCCGGAACTCCGTCACGCGGAACGAGCAGCGGAACTACGTCGGAGGTGGGCTCGGTTGCATCATCGGTGACTTCGGACATGGTCACTGACTCTACGTCGCAGTCGGGGCCGGGGTTGTCACCTCAGCGTCGAACAGTTCGTCGAGTGCGGCTCCGAAACCTTGCGCGAGCTGGTCCAATTCGGGTGCCAGATCGGAGCAACTGACGATGCCGACGTCGAGTTTTCCGTCGAGAGACATCACCGTCACGTTGAGACCTGCTCCGTGAAAGATCGGGCCGAGCGGGAACATTCCCTTGATCTGGGCACCGAGGAAGTAGAGCGGGACCGGTGGTCCAGGCACATTCGACACGACCAGGTTGGACACGACGGGGTGACGCTCGGCGAGTTTGAGCGACGAGTACACGCGCATGGCGGCGCCGAACACCGCCGGCGAAGCGAACTGCGACCAGTCCTGGAGCATGTTCGCGCCCAGAGCCTCGTTGTGGTTCTTCGAGGTGGCGTTGTAATCGCTGATCGCGTGCAGGCGTTCGACCGGATCGGCGATCTGGGTGCCGAGTTGCGTGAACATGCCCGAGATCTGGTTCGTGCCCGGACGATCGGATTTGCCGTGGACCGACACCGGCACCATGGCGACGAGGGAGTCCTCCGGCAGTTCGTCCCGGTCCTCCAGATACTTACGCAGTGCCCCGGCGCAGAGCGCGAGAACCACGTCGTTGACCTTGACGCCGTGACGGTCCTTGACGGCTTTGACCTTCGCGAGATCGAGTTGGCTGAACGCGACGTTGCGGTGACCGGTGATCGCGCCGTTGAACGAGGTCCGCGGCGCGGTGAACGGAGCAGGCATCGCTTCACCCTTTCGCGCACGCGTCACCCACTTCGGGAGCATGGCGATTCCGCCCGGGACCAGACGGGCGATTCTTGCGGGTCGGGCGATGACGGCCATGAGTCCGCCGATGGCGATGTCCAGCGTTCCCGCGTCGCCCGCACCCTGTGCGGTGGGATCCACGAGCGCCGGTGAATCCGGTTCGAGACTGCACAGCTGAGCCAGGATGTTCGCGCCGGTGACACCGTCGGCAGCGCTGTGATGGATCTTCGACATGACGGCGATCTGTCCGTCGGCAAGTCCCTCGATGACCCACATCTCCCACAGCGGTCGGGAACGATCCAGCGGTTGGCTCGCGATGTGTCCGGCGAGCTCTGCCAGTTCCGCGTGTGTGCCGGGAGCAGGTACCGCGGTCCGATGGCAGTGCCGCTCGATGTCGAAATCGTGATCGTCGACCCACACGGGGTAGTCGAGATTGAGACGGGAATCTTTGAGTTTGCGCCGGAAGGTCGGCATGGTGGCCATTCGCGAGTCCAACTCGCGAAGCAGCTTCCGGTAGTCGTAGCCGCCCGGGATGGTCGTGGGGTCGAGCAGGACAAGTCCACAAACGTGCAATAGCTGGGTCGGTGTTTCCAAGTAGAGGAAGGTCGCGTCGAGTCCGCTGAGACGTTGCATGACTCATTCTAGAACAGGTTCTAGTATTTTTCCGGGGGAATGCTCAAACGAGTGACAGAGTCAGTCGTTCTGCCGCGACAGCGTGGTTATCCCGGCAGGCGGAAGCCCCGCCGCGTACGCGAGAACCTCGCAGAAAGCCTCGACGTGGTGAGCCAATTCGGACGAAGTTGCAGTCCAGGACGCTCGCAACTCCAGTTGATGGGCTCGCGGAGGCCCGGCGATGTCGCCGTACCGCACGGAAGTTGTAGCTGTGACCGTACCGCCCAGGGCCACAAAAGGTTCCGGTCCGGCCTCCAAAGCGTCCACCAGCCAACTCCAGGCTACTTCGGGAAGTAGTGGATCCGCGGCGACGGCTTCGTCGAGATCGGCCTGGATGTACGCCACCAACCGCATGGTGCCGTTCCACGCCTCGTCGCCGTCCGGATCGAACAACAGGATCAGGCGGCCGAAAGCGTCACCTTCGGACTGCTCGGCCACGACGTCGGAGTCCGGGTGGAGAACCTCGGCCCCCACCGCGTGGCTGTACGGAGCGAGGCGCTGCGGCGGGCGGATGGGACCGACCTCTATCTCGGGCCGAACCCGCGCAGCGGTCATCGCCTCCACGGCGGCACGGAACTCGGCCGGGTCGGCTGTCGATCCGGATGTCGTCACAGGTCAGGACGTTAGTCGGGGATGCGGGCGGGGAGGTGGAGGCGCGCCGACCGAGTGTGGCTCGGGTGTGTGGCCGCTCACGAACCGCTCGGGTGTCCGATCCCGAGTGTGGGACGTGGCAGCATTGAGTCGATCGAAGACACACGTTGGCGGAGAGCGCGAGGACTGATGAGCGGGTTGGACAACATGAATTCAGGCATTACCGGGTCGGCGGAATACAGCGCTCGGCGAGTCTTGCCCGACGCACCGTTGCTTGCCGCGGCGACCGGACGCACTCCGAGTCGACGGCCGGTGTGGTTCATGCGTCAGGCAGGGCGTTCGTTGCCGGAGTACCGCGAGATCCGCGCCGGGATCGGCATGTTGGAATCTTGTTTCGATCCGGCGCTGGTCTGTGAGATCACGATGCAACCGGTGCGCCGTCACGACGTGGACGCGGCAATCCTGTTCTCGGACATCGTCGTTCCACTCAAAGCCGCGGGAATTGATCTCGACATCGTTGCCGGCGTCGGACCGGTGGTCGCCAATCCGATTCGCTCCATCGCCGACGTTGCAGCACTCCCGCGACTGGTTCCCGAAGAGGTAGGCGCAATCGCGCAGGCCGTTCGGCTTCTCACCACCGAGTTGGGCTCCACGCCGCTGATCGGCTTTGCCGGAGCGCCGTTCACTCTGGCGTCGTATCTGGTCGAAGGTGGTCCGAGCCGGAACCACGAGAAGACCAAAGCGCTCATGCACTCCGATCCGAAGACCTGGCACGCGTTGCTCGGAAGTTTGGCCGACACCACGATCTGCTTCCTGCAGGCGCAGCTCAAGGCGGGCGTCGACGCGGTCCAGCTGTTCGACTCGTGGGCCGGCGCGCTCTCGCTGGCCGATTATCGGGAATTTGTCCTGCCGCATTCCGAGCGAGTGTTCGCCGAGGTTGCCGCTGCCGGCGTCCCGCGTATCCACTTCGGTGTCGGCACCGGTGAACTTCTCGGCGCGATGGGGGAGGCAGGCGCCGACGTCGTGGGTGTCGACTGGCGGATTCCGCTCGACGTCGCGGCTGGTCGTGTCGGTCCGGGTAAGGCGCTGCAGGGCAACCTCGATCCCGCCGTACTGTTCGCGGGCCCCGAGGTGATCGATCGTGAGGTGCGCCGGATCGCCGCCGAAGGGGACCGCGCGATCGAGGCCGGTGCCATCGGCCACATCTTCAACCTCGGCCACGGAGTTCTTCCCGACACCGATCCCACGGCGATCACCGCGGCGGTGGAGCTGGTGCACTCGCTGTGACGACCAATCGGCCGTCGGTCGCGGTGATCGGAGGAGGAATCTCCGGTCTGGTTGCCGCGTACCGGCTTCGGCGCAGTCTGGGCTCCGAAGCGGACATCACGATCGTCGACGACTCACCGCGACTGGGCGGGAAGCTGCGAACGATTGATCTGGGCGGTGGCCCGATCGACATCGGTGCCGAGGCTTTCATCGCCCGTCGGCCGGAAGTTCCTGCGCTTCTCGCCGAGCTGGGTCTGACCGATCAGATCGTCTACCCTGCGGGGCTGAGCCCGTTGATCTGGTCTCAGGGATCACTGAGTCGGTTGCCCACCGGAACCCTGATGGGAATCCCGGCATCGGCGGAGTCGGTGAGAGATCTTGTCGACGAGCAGACCCTGGCTCGCATCGCCGCCGAGGCCGGCGTCCCGCTGGAGTGGACCCGCGGTTCCGATTGCAGTGTTGCCGAACTGGTTTCGCAGCGATTCGGTGATCAGGTGGTCAGCCGATCGGTGGATCCGCTTCTCGGTGGGGTGTATTCGGGGCTGGCGGAGACCATCGGCGTGCGTGCAGCTTTGCCGACACTCGCTGCGGCCCTCGATGCGGGCTCTCGGAGCCTCACGGATGCAGTCGCAGCCGCATTGCCGACGCCTGCACCGGGGCCGGTGTTCGGAGCGCTCAGAGACGGGTACGGCATCCTGCTCGATGCGCTGCAGCAGGCCGCCGACGCGACCTTCGTCCGCGGCGAGGCTTCTGGGTTGCGCAGCGACGGGGCTGGTTGGAACGTCGATCCGCTCGGAAGCGTCGACGCGGTGATTCTGGCCGTCCCGGCGCCGCGCGCAGCGGCGCTGTTGGCCGGAGTCGATGCGGATGTTGCGAGTACCGTCGCTCGGATCGAACTGGCGTCGTCCGCGGTGGTGGCGCTCCGGTTGTCCGGGCAGGTCGAACTTCCGCAGAATTCAGGGATCCTGGTAGCCACCGACGCCGACCTGACCGCCAAGGCGTTCACGCTGTCGAGTCGAAAGTGGACACACCTCGCTGATCGCGGTGAGCACCTCGTTCGGGTGTCGTTCGGTCGATTCGGTGCATCGGAGATCGTCGACCGGTCGGATGGCGAGTTGATCGACTTCGCGCGCGCCGATCTCGAGACCGTGACCGGAATCACCGAGGAGCCAGGCGCGACCTTCGTACAGCGGTGGCACGGAGGTCTTCCCCAATACGCCCCAGGTCACACGGAAATCGTGGCTGAAATCGAGTCCGGGATGACGCAGTTCGACGGCCTCGCCCTGGCCGGGTCGTGGCTGCACGGCGTCGGGGTTCCGGCGTGTGTCGCAGTCGGCACGACGGCGGCTACACGGATATTCGAGCGAGTGGCACGATAGACCCATGGCACGCCTTGATTTCGACAAACTGAACTCTGAAATCCGTTACCTCATGTTCTCCGTGTTCCAGGTGGAACCCGGTGTGCTGGGCGATGATCGGGAAGCTGCGGTCAAGGACGCCCGCTTGTTCTTCGAGGGTCTCGAAGACAAGGGCGTCGTGGTTCGCGGGATCTACGACGTCGCCGGCCTGCGCGCCGACGCGGACTTCATGATCTGGACCCACGCGGCCACCATCGAGGAACTGCAGGCCGCGTACGCGGATTTCCGTCGCACCACCGTCCTCGGACAGGCCAGTGCTCCCATCTGGAGCAACTCGGCGGTGCACCGCCCCGCGGAGTTCAACAAGAGCCACGTGCCCTCGTTCATCGCGGGTGAGGATCCGGGCGACTACATCTGCGTCTACCCGTTCGTCCGCTCGTACGAGTGGTACCTGCTCCCCGACGAGGAGCGTCGCAAGATGCTCGCCGATCACGGTATGGCTGCTCGTTCGTACAAGGACGTTCGCGCCAACACGGTCCCGGCCTTCGCCCTGGGGGACTACGAGTGGATTCTCGCGTTCGAAGCACCCGAGCTCATTCGTATCGTCGATCTGATGCGCGATCTACGTGCCACCGAAGCTCGCTTGCACGTTCGCGAAGAGGTGCCGTTCTTCACCGGCCCGCGCGTGGACATCGAGAAGCTGGTCCTTTCCCTTCCCTGATCTGCTTCGAAAGTAGTTCCTTTGACAACTGCACCGAACCGGCGTCGTCAACACATGTCCCATTGGGGAATGTTCACCGCCGAATCGGTCGCCGGCGAGGTGACCGCCGTGCATCCGTACGAGGGTGATGCGAATCCTTCGCCGATGCTCGGGAACCTCGCCGGTTCGGTGCGCAGTCGGGCTCGTGTTTCGGGCCCGGCGGTGCGTCGGGGTTGGCTCGAGAACGGGCCGGGTCCCAGCGACCGACGTGGAGCCGACGAATTCGTCTCGGTCTCCTGGGACGAACTGACCGAACTCCTCTCGCGTGAACTACGTCGCGTGGTCGACGCGCACGGAAACAAGGCGATCTTCGGCGGCTCGTACGGCTGGGCCAGCGCCGGCCGATTCCATCACGCGCAGAGCCAAGTTCACCGATTTCTGAATCAGCTGGGTGGATACACCAAGTCAGTTCACAGCTACTCGCTCGGTGCCACCGGTGTCATCATGCCGCGTGTGGTCGGAACGCACTGGAAGTTGTTCGCGCGCTCCACGTCGTGGGACGTCATCGCGAAGCACTCCGAACTCCTCGTCTCGTTCGGAGGAGTGCCGATCAAGAACACCGGAGTCAATGCCGGTGGTACGAGCGATCATCCGACGCGCGGGGCGCTCGACGCGTTTCGTGCCCGCGGCGGAAAGATCGTCTCCTTCAGTCCGTTGCGTGACGACGTCGAGGGTGACTGTGAGTGGATCGCACCCGTTCCGGGAACCGACGTTGCAATCATGCTTGCCCTGGCCTTTGTCCTGGCGTCGGAGGACCTGCACGATCGCGATTTCCTGGGCCGTTTCTGCGTCGGTTACGAACGCTTCGAGGATTACCTGCTCGGACGTTCCGACGGTGTACCGAAGGATCCGCGCTGGGCGCAGAAGATCTCCGGTGTGTCGGCGGAGTTCATCACCGACCTGGCTCGGAGAATGGCGTCTGGCCGGACGCTGGTGACCGTCACGTGGTCGTTGCAACGCATCAAACACGGTGAACAGGCACCGTGGATGGGCGTGACACTCGCAGCGATGCTCGGCCAATTCGGGCTTCCGGGTGGAGGTTTCGGGCACGGCTACGGTTCGATGAACGAGCCGGGTCTGGCTCCGGTGCCGTATCCCTTGCCGACCTTCTCGCAAGGTGTGAATCCGGTGTCGGATTTCATTCCGGTAGCCGCGATTTCCGACCTGCTGCTTTCGCCCGGGGAGGAGTTCGATTACGACGGCCGACGCTTGACCTATCCCGACATCCGGTTGGTCTACTGGGCCGGTGGCAATCCGTTTCACCACCATCAGGATCTCCCGAGGCTGCGACGGGCATTTGCGCGTCCGGACACGATCGTCGTTCACGATCCGTACTGGACGCCGATGGCCCGCAACGCCGACATCGTTGTCCCGTCGACCACCTCGCTCGAACGAAATGACCTGAGCTGCACTCGAAACGACCCGCTTCTGGTCGCGATGCAGCAGGTCGTTCCACCTTTCGAGAACTCGCGTGACGACTACGACACGTTTGCCGCTCTGGCGTCTGCGCTCGGATTCGGGGAACAGTTCACCGAGGGGCGATCCTCACAGGAGTGGATCGAGCATCTCTACGGTCAATGGCGGCCGTTCGTCGATGCAGACGGCGGCAACACACCGACGTTCGAGGACTTCTGGGCAGAAGGGCACTACCGGATGCGAACCGAAGACAACCTCGTGCTCTTCGGTGACTTCCGTGAGAATCCCGAGAAACATCCGCTCTCGACTCCGAGTGGGAAGATCGAGATCTTCTCCGAGACCATCGAGTCCTTCGGCTACGACGACTGCGCCGGCCATCCGCGCTGGTACGAGCCCGACGAGTGGCTGGGTGGACCGCGAGCCTCGCAATTCCCGCTTCACCTGATCGCCAATCAGCCCAAGACGCGTCTGCACAGCCAACTCGATCACGGCGCTGCGAGCCAGGCGTCGAAGATTCAGGGACGCGAGCCGATTCGTATGCACCCCGATGCAGCGGCCGCGCGCGGCGTCTCGGCAGGAGACGTGGTGCGGGTGTTCAACGATCGCGGAGCGTGCCTTGCTGGTGTGATCGTCGACTCGGACTTGCGGAGCGACGTCGTCCAACTTTCCACCGGTGCCTGGTACGACCCGCTCGATCCTGCCGATCCCGACTCTCTGTGCGTGCACGGCAATCCCAACGTTCTGACACCGGACATCGGTACGTCGTCACTCTCGCACGGGTGCACCGGCCAGCACGTTCTGGTGCAGATCGAGAAATTCGACGGGGCCCTGCCGCCGGTCAAGGCGTTCGATCCGCCCGTGCTTCGTTCACGCTGACGGAACCGATCGGCCACCTCTCGCGTCGAACCTCGTGAGCGCCTGAATCAGGTGTCACGATCTATCGAAGGTGGGGGCCATCGTGAGTGCAGCGGATGTTGGTTCGATGCGGGGGCAAGTCGAAGTACTTCGGGCCCAGATCGATTCGATGCAGCACGTTCTGTTGGAGCGGACTCGATCGCTGGCGGACTTGCAGGAGAGGATCGCTCGAGCGACGGCGAGCGCGCGTTCGAGTGACGGCAGCGTGGAAATCGTCGTCGACGCCTCGGGGGCGGTGGTGGGAGTCGATCTCTCGGGGAGTTCTTACGCCAAGCATTCGCCGGCAGCGTTGGGGAATCTGATCCTGGCTACGGCCGCGTCTGCGGCAGAAGACATACGCCGACAGGTTGCCGAGATGACGAAGCCGCTCACGGAGGCGGCCGGAATCGACTTGCCGGACCTGGTTCCGGGCGTGCTCGGATTGCGCGAGATTCTCGAACCTCGTCCGAGCTCCACACCGGCTTCCTGCGACGAGAACTGGGACCGCACCGTTCTGAGGAGCTCCGGCAATGTCTGAGCTGGGCGTGAATGTGGCCGCGATGAAAAGTGCTGCACCAGCCTTCGCGGTGGTCGCTGCCGATCTCGACGAGGCGCGGAGCGCTCTCGACGCAGTGGTCGCCGCCGAAGAGGGTTGCTGGGGCACTGACCAGTTCGGATCCGCATTCTCAGGCGCATATGTTCCCGGTGCTGAGTCAGCAGTCGGTGGGATGACGCTGGTCGCGGGCGCGCTCCGCGAATTGACCGCCACGCTGATCGAGATCACCGATCGTTTCGAATCGATCGACACCTCGCTTGCCGACGACATGGCGGGTGGGCTCTGATGGCACTCGAGATTCCCGGCTGGTTACAGGCGGTTGCGTCGGTCGCGGTGGGCAGTGACTGGCCGCAAGGAGACGAAACGGCACTGTGGAGGTTGGGTGATGCCTGGTCAGGTGCGGCCGATCGGATCGAGGCTTCGGCCGCTGCCGGTGGTTACGGATTGCAGGCAGTACTGGCATCGATCGACGGTCGAGCCGGCGACTCGTTGTCTCGGTATTGGTCCGAGGCCGGGGGAGTTGCGGAGGTCTTCGAGCGGTTGTCCTCTGCCGCGGCCGAACTGGGTCAGTCATGCACCGATACCGGCACGGACATCGAGTACACCAAACTGTCGATCCTCGCGGCGCTGGGCGCACTGGCGCTCGAGATTGCCGCCATGATGGCGGCTGCTGTCCCGACACTTGGTGTCAGTACCGCCGGGGTCGTGGCGGCTGAGGTCGCAACAACACTCACGGTCCGAATGTTGTTGCAGCAATTGTTGATACGAGTGATCGAGGCTGCGGCAGTGGAAGCTGCCGCTGCCGTCTTCTCCGGCCTCGCCATTCAACTCGGGCAGATGACGATGGATCATCGCCAGTCGATCGACGGTGGCAAGGTCGTGACCGAGGGGCGCGACGGTTTCATCAAGGGACTTGCGAACGGAGGGTTGAAGACGACGCCGGATCGTGTCGGCCCTGACCCGAACCCGCTCCCGACCGGTTCGCGAGTGCAGGAGATCGCGCGGGGCGCCTTCGACGACGCGGTGTCGGGAGCGTCCGCTGCGATCGTGACGAAGGAAGTCACGGGCGGCGACGCCTCGTTGACGGACATCACTTCCGGCGCGATCGGTGGCGGGATCGGTTCCGTCAAAGACGGCCTTGTCGCTCGCAACGAGGACCTGAATGCGGCCGGTCTGAGCCCGACTGCGCTGAACTGGGACTTCTGAGTGGAAAGTCTCGAATCGTGGGCTACCAGTGACACGGGGTAGCCCACGACCTGGCTACTGAGCGGGCTTGAGAACCAGCGAGATCGAGTTGATGCAGTACCGCTGATCGGTCGGCGTCGGGTATCCCTCGCCCTCGAAGACGTGACCGAGGTGGCTATGGCATTTCTTGCAGATGACCTCGACCCGGCGCATTCCGAGTGAGCTGTCTTCTTTCAGGATCACGGCATCCGAATCCGCCGGATCGAAGAAGGACGGCCACCCGCAGTGCGATTCGAACTTCTCGGTGCTGCGGAACAGTTCGGCTCCGCAGGCCCGGCAGGAGTAGACACCTTCCGTGGTGGTGTCGGTGTACTCGCCGACGAAGGGGCGTTCGGTGCCGGCTTGGCGCAGGACGGCGAACTCCTCCGGCGTCAGTTTTTCGCGCCACTCGCTCTCGGTGTACGTGACCTCAGGTGTGCTGTCGATGCCATCGTGTGAAGAACTCATGCCTCCACGCTAATGCTTTGTCGCCGTTTCGGCTTCGTCGGCAGGTGAGACGGTATCGAGTGGGGGATCGAGGAGGTAGGCGGGATCGATTCCCCGATCCAAGCGGCCCTCTCGACGCGCGACCAGATACCGGTATCCGAGGACACAGAAGATCACGATCAGCAGAAGGCTCCAGCCGAGGGTGCTCTTGGTGTATTCGGCCGCCCGGCCGAAGGTCGGCCAGCGGTTCGACCACCAGCTGTCGAACGTCATGAAGCCGTAGACCGCAAGCCACGCGGGCCAGTTCCGCATGACCGAGTTCTTGAGTACCACGGACATCAGGAGCGGGAGCAGCATCATCGAGTAGTACATCTGGCCGAGCGAGGGCAGCAGGAACGACGCGGTCATGATCACACCGGTCGCGGTGGTGAGGAAGAACAGTTCGTCGTTGCGGTAGTAGCGGTACAGGAGCCACAGAGAGACGACGACCATGGCGGCCAACACGACGCGCAAGAGCAGGATCAACCATTCGGGCAGACCGAAGTAAGCGCCGTTTCCGACAATCGAACTGTTGAAGTAGTCACGAGATTCGAGCAGGTACGGGACGGTGCGGCGGACGAAGTCCATCGGATCCGACGCCAGCGGCCATGCCACGACCGTGAGAATGAACGGGATGCCCAGGGCGGTGACGAACACCTTCCACTGACCGCGAACGAGTGGCAGCAGGAGCAGCGGCGCGAGCGTGGGTTTCACCGCGATGGTGAGACCGATCGCGGCGCCGGCCCACAGATCCTTCTTGCGCATCAGCAACAGGAGGAAGGCAACTTCGCCGAGCAGGACGAGGCCGTTGATGTTGGTGAACACCAATGTGTTGGTGACCGTCTCCGACATGAACGCGCCGAGCACCAGAATCGGCGCCGCGATGGAACTGATCGTCAGGTCGAACAAGCGCAACAGCAGGTAGAGAGCCACGAGAATGGCGACGGCATTGACACCGATGAACAGCCACCGTGAGCGCTCGGGATCGAGGATCGCCAGGGGTGCCATCAACAAGGAACCCGATGGTGGGTACAGGTAATGGGGGTCTACGGAGTTGAAATCTGCGGTGTAGACGTCGCGCCCGTTCCAGAACGCCAGCGCGGCGTTGTAGACCGGTCGGAAGTCATCGGTGATGGCGCCGTTGACTGCTGTGACGATGACACGATTGAGCACTGTCATCACGGCGATCGGCCACAAAACGAAGTTGACGACTTGTTGGGTTGTCCGCCCGGTGCGCGGCTCGAGCTGTCGAAGGAACACTTCGGCACGGTACACCGGAGCAGGGTGTGATCGGGGGATGCACCCCTTTTCGGTCGTGGTGGACGAGCGCCCGAGTCAGGCCGGGCACACGCTTCCGTTACTGGGCAGGGAGGCGTCGCTGAGGTAGAGGCGCATCGCCTGTTGAGCGCAGGTGGATTGTGCCGCGGGGTGACCCGCACCTTGCCAGTCCAGAGTTGCGAAGCGCGATCCTGCATTGGTCACGACGCCGGTGACGGTCGAGAGTCCGGAGTTCCCGACGGCCGGGTCACCCTGACCGCTCAGCACGAGGACTGGGGGCTTCAACTGATTCGGCAGGGGGGAGTTGGCGGTCGACGGCCAGCTGGCGCACGCCAGCAACCCGAGCGCGGCTTCTCGCCCGAACACCGGATAGTTGGTGCCCCAGGTGTCCGCAAGCTCGCGCGCACGCCCGATGCCCGGCCATTGCATGCCGTCGGTGCACCGTCCGATGAACTGGCCGTCGCCGTCCACCTCGTTCTCCGCCCGGGCGGCGCGCTCTCGAATCGGCGAAGCGTTGCCGGTACCGAGCGCGGACAGAGCGTCGGACAGTGAGCGGGTCTCCTGCTCACGGTTGGTTCCGGCAGTCCACAGGCTGGCCGAAATCGCGTTCGACACCGCAGCGGCGGACAGCGGCTGGAATTCATCGGCTCGAGCGCGCTCCATCAAGTCCGTGACCGATTTCTTCGGATCAGGTCCGAGCGAGCACCCCAGCGCCACACATCGCTGAGCGAACGCGGTCAACGCGGCTTCCTCGCCCTGCACGCGACTCTCTGCCTCGGTGGCAGCGTCGGTGGCCACCGGAGCGGGAGAATCGAGGATCAACCTCGCGAGGTTGTTCGGGTGGGCCGCCGCATAGCTCAGCGCGATGTCCGAGCCGGACCCTGCCGACCACAGAGCGATGGTATCGACGCCCCACCGTGTACGTAGAGCGTCGATGTCCTCGGCTGCGGAGTCGGCGCCGAACTTCAGTTCTTGAGGGTCGAGGTAGTCGGTGCAGGCAATGGTGGCGTCGTGACCGAGGGCCGCGACCGCATCGGCGGCGTCACCGGTGGAATCCGCGTCGAACTGGCCCAGATCGTGAAGGCCACGCCGAATTTCCGGCGTCATGCAGTCGATTGCGGTGGACCTGTCGATTCCGCGTCGATCGAGGGCAACCACGGGATGTTCGGTGAGAACCGTGTTCAAGCCGGATGCGGCGAGCATGGCCAGAGAGTTTCCCGACGAACGATCGGTGCCCGATGTGAACACGATCGGATACGCGTCGGCAGGCGTCGACGAGGTCCGAGCGCGGGTCAAGCCGGCAGTGAAGTTGCCGTCGATGGCGCCGGTCACGTCGATGGGGGCATTGAATTCCGCGCATTCGAGAATGACGCCGGCGCTCGACGCCGCGAGAGCCTGGTCGGCGAGTGACGTGCCGGTGCAGTCTCGCCACGGTATGTCATCGGTCGGGACGCCAGGGTCAACCGGCGGCGCATCGGGCGACGGTCCCTCGCTCTGGGCAGGGCTGCCGTCGGTGCGGCCTTCGACCGCGACGGCGGGCCGAAGCGACGGACCGGCGCCGCACGCACAACACGTCGCGAGGACGACGGCCATCAAAGCAACTCTGCGCATGCCGACCAGAGTGCCAGGTTCACCGACGTGGCTGCTGACGAACCCATCGAGTGAGGATCGTGCCGTCCGTATCACCGAGAATGTGCGCGGGACGCATGGCTGTGGGCATTGCGTTGGGGGAGAGTGAGATTCGGCCGACTTTGCTCCCCACCAGTTCAGGTGACGTGGTGATGCAGAGTTCGTCGACGGCATTGTCCTCGATCAACTGCCCGAAAAGTGACGGTCCGCCCTCGCACAGCACGTGACGGAGCTTGCGAGCCGACAAGGCCCTGTCGATGTCGCCGCTGGTGACGTTCGGTGAGTCCGTCACCTCCACCTGCGCTCCGGCAGATCTCAGCGCCGAAATTGCCGCGGAGTCCGCGTCGCGACCGACAACAAGAATCGGCGGAATTTCGGTATCTCGAAGGAGCCGGCTTTCAGGGTCGATCGACGCGTGCGCCGAGACGACGAGGATCGGTGGGACCGGAGCGAGGCCGTCGGCAGTGCGACGCGCCCGGGCTTCGTCCGAGACCTGCACACCCCCGTAGTTCTCGGCTCGCGCTGTGCCTGCGCCGACCACGACGACGTCACAAAGTTCGCGCAAGATCCCGAATACCGACTTGTCTGCCGGTGTGCCCAGTCCACCGCTCACTCCGTCGACGGCGACGCACCCGTCGATGCTGGAAACGAAGTTCACGCGCATCCAGGGTTGCGAGAGGTTCTCGGGATAGGCGTACAAGCCGCGGAGTTCGTCGTCGTGGCCTGGTGTGAAGTAGGTCGCAATATCCATACGGTGCACATGAGAGATCACATCACGTAGATACCCTTGACGGATGCATGAACGTCTTGTCGATCGCAGCCCGGTGGTACCCGCCGATCAACTGGTAGCTCAAATGGTGCCTCCCGCAATGTTCGACGAGGTGAGTTTTGCGTCCTACATTCCTGATCCGAAGGAACCGAGCCAGGCAGCTGCTGTCGCCAAGGCCGAGGAATTCTCCAAGCGCGTCACCAAGATCCGTAGTGGTGGACGCCGCGGACTGTTCGGCAAGAAGACCCAGGCGACCGGCGCCGGCCTGTACCTCGACGGCGGGTTCGGTGTCGGTAAGACTCACTTGCTGGCGTCGATCTTCCACAGCGTTCCGTCGCCGAAGGCTTTCGGAACCTTCGTCGAGCTGACGCACGTCGTCGGCGCTCTCGGCTTCAACAAGGCGGTCGAAGCGCTCGCCGACCACAGCGTTCTCTGCATCGACGAGTTCGAGCTCGACGATCCGGGCGACACCATGCTCGTATCCCGCCTCCTTTCGGAGCTTTCCGCGCGCGGCGTGTCCATCGTCGCGACGTCGAACACGCTTCCCGGCCAGCTCGGGGAGGGTCGCTTCGCCGCCCAGGACTTCCTGCGCGAGATCAAGAAGCTCGGCTCGATCTTCGAGACGATTCGCGTCGACGGCCCCGACTACCGTCACCGCGATCTCCCGCCCGCACCCGAGCCCATCTCCTCGGAGGAGTTGGTCTCTCGGGCCGACGCCATCGACGGCGCCACGCTCGACAACTTCGACGAGCTGTGCAAGCACCTCAGCACCCTGCACCCGTCGCGGTACAACAAGCTGGTCGAGGGTGTGAAGGCCGTGTTCATCGACGGTGTCCACCCGGCAACGGATCAGTCCGTTGCACTGCGCATCGTGGTTCTCGCCGACCGCCTGTACGATGCGAGCATCCCGGTCACCGTTTCCGGCGCACGCCTCGACGAGATCTTCACCCCCGAGATGCTCGCCGGTGGGTACAAGAAGAAGTACTTGCGCGCGACCTCGCGCCTGCTCGCACTTTCTCGTTTCGAGGTCGCGGCCGGCTAGTCTGCACGCCTGTCAGCTGACGGGGCGCTCCATCACGAAATCGTGGTGGAGTTGTGCGCCCACGAGGAAAGTCTTCGTGCCGACCTGTGTGAAACCGTGCTTTGCGTAGAACTTCTGGGCGCGCAGGTTCTCCTGATTGACGCCCAGCCAGATCCCGGCACTTCCGCTGCGTCGTGCGTGGTCGACAACCGCGTCCATCAAGGATGCTGCCGCGCCGGTTCCGTGGTTACCCGGAAGCACGTACAACTTGCTGAGTTCTGTTGTCGGGCGAAGTGTCACAGCAGCTTTGACGTCCGGGTCGGCGGGCTCGTCGTCGACAAGCATCGCGTAGCCGACGATCGAACCGTCGCGAATGACCTTGAGAACGGTTCGCGTCGGATCGGTCAGGTACTCGGAGAACTTGTCGACGGAGAGAACGTTGTCGATGAAGGCACTGATGTCGTCGTCGGATGCGTCCGGCGGACACGCCAGTGGAAATGTCACCGCTGCCACGTCGGCGATTGCTTCGGAATCCCAGATCCCGGCCCGGTCAACGGTGATCGTCACGTCAGTTTCTGCCTCTCGCGCACACAATTCGGTCGATCAAGTACACCACTTTCCTCGGGCGCAATGCTCAAGCGGCGTTCTCGGCGACCGGAGTTGTGGCTCGTTTCGGTGCGAACGCGGGAGCAAGAGCTATCAAGATCGCGCAGAACGCCAGCGGAATCAGGAACCCGATTCGAAGGTCACTGAAGGCAGCGACCGCGCCGACGATGCCGCCGCCGACGACTGTGCCGACGTAGTTGAAGAGGTTGATGCGTGCGATCACCGCATCGACCTGATCCGGGGGAGCCATCCTGCCGGCAGCGCTGAAGCAGATCGGAGCGATCACCGGTACCCCGAGCCCGACGATGAGGAACCCGGCGATGGCAACGGCGGGAGATTGCGCGAGGACGACAACTGTCATACCGACTACGCCGATGAGAGAGCCGATCCGCACGACGGTGGTCTCACCGAATTTCCCGACCCAGTAGTCCCCGGTCAGTCGTGCGACAAGTGCCGCGATCTGATACGCCGCCACGGAAAGGGCAGCGGTCCCGGCGTCGGCGAGCAGTTCGTCCTTGACGTACAGAGTCGACCAGTTTCCGACGCTGAAGTCGACCGCGTAGAATAATGCCATCGCGACGCCGAGGAGGACGAAGGCGCGGGTGGGTACCGCGAATTTTGCGGTGCTCGTGATGTTTGCCTCGGCAACCGGAGACTCGGACCGATCGAGCAGTTGCGGGCCGAAGGCCAGAAGCATCAGTCCGACAACAACTCCCGCGATCACCTGCGTGACGCGGATCGAAATGTCGAGGCCTGCGGTAGCAGAGATGAACAGGGCGCCGACAATCGCTCCGACGCTCCAGGAAGCATGGAACGAGGAGAGGATGAAGCGGCCCTTGGCGTGTTGGATCGAGACTGCCTGCATGTTGGCGGCCGCGTCGACCATGCCGAGTCCGATGCCGTAGATCGCCAGGAAGACGAAGAACATCGCTGCGTTGGGCGCAATTCCGGTTGCCCCGCCGAAGACTGCGATGACGGCGAGCCCAGTTCGCAGGGTCATCTTGCTCGACGTTCTCACGGCCAGCATCTCGGCGAGCACGCTGCCGAGCCCGGCGATGACGGACACGGTGACAACCGCAACCACAACCAGTGTCTCGCTCAGCTCGAACAAGTCCTTGTACTGCGGCAGCTGCGTCAGAATGGCGGCGAGCAGAAATCCTTGAAGTCCGAAGGCCACCGAAGTGGCGATCCGAGCCCTCGTCAGGGTGCGGGTGTTATCCGTCATCAAGCAGGGCCTTTGTCTCGTTCGTTCGGTTAGGCCGAACGGTACTGGATCTTGATACTGGTCGAGTGTCCAACAAAGCTGCGTGTTTTGCACGGTTCTTTGATTAACTGACCGACATGACTCGGCAGCCGACACCAGAATTTCCGACTTCCTTCGTCTGGGGAACCGCCACTGCGGCCTATCAAATCGAAGGAGCTGTGGCCGAAGACGGTCGCGGACCGTCGATCTGGGACGAGTTCTGTGACCGTCCCGGTGTTGTCGTCGGGGGCGACACCGGGACGGTCGCTGCCGATCATTATCACCGCTGGGAGTCGGACATCGAGCTGATGAATCAGCTCGGGCTCGACGCTTATCGGCTGTCTCTGTCGTGGTCGCGCATTCTGCCCACCGGATCGGGGGCAGTGAATGCGAAGGGGCTCGACTTCTACGACCGCCTGATCGACCGACTGTGTTCGGTGGGAATTACTCCTGCCGTCACGCTCTTTCACTGGGATCTGCCCCTTGCCTTGCAGGAGCAGGGCGGCTGGATGAACCGCGACACCTCGTATCGGCTGGGGGAGTATGCGCAGGTCGTCGGCGAGCGACTGTCGGATCGGGTCGGAATGTGGATGCCGCTCAACGAACCAGTTGTGCACACGCTTTACGGGCATGCCCTCGGAGTTCACGCCCCCGGACTGGCCTTGGGGTTCGAGGCTTTCCAAGCCGCACATCACCAGCTGCTCGGGCATGGCCTCGCTGTCGAAGCGCTTCGGGCAACCGGATGCACGAACATCGGAATCGCCTCGAACCATGCTCCGGTGCGTGCCACTTCGGATTCGCCGGAAGACGTGATGGCTGCCGACATCTACGACCACGTCGTCAATTGGATGTTCGCCGACCCGGTTCTGGTCGGGAAGTACCCGGCCGACGAATTCGCTCAGCTGCTCAGCGGTCCTGTCGACGAGGACTTGAAAATCATCGGGGCGCCGCTCGACTGGTACGGGATCAACTACTACGAGCCGACGATGATTGCTGCTCCGGTGGAAGGCCAGGGGACCGAAGGTGTGCTCGAAGTCGACCTGCCCCCGGGCCTGCCCTTTGCCCCTGTCGCGATTACCGGTTATCCCACAACCGATTTCGGTTGGCCGATCGTTCCCGAGGGGCTGGGCGAGATCTTGCGGACGTTCCACGCCCGCTTCGGTGACGCACTGCCGCCGATCTACATCACCGAAAGCGGATGTTCATTCCACGACGCCCCGGATGCCGCAGGCGTCGTCGACGACGAAGCACGAATCGACTACCACGATGCGCACCTTCGCGCCCTCCGATCGGCAATGGACGACGGTGTCGACGTCCGCGGTTATTTTGTGTGGTCACTTCTCGACAACTTCGAATGGGCTGCGGGATACAAAGAGCGATTCGGCCTGGTGCACGTCGATTTCGACACCCAGAAGCGCACTCCGAAGACCTCGTTCGAGTGGTATCGCGCCCTCATCGCCGAGCACAAAGCGGCTCAGGTCTGACCTGTGCGGAGGCGGTCTGGGTTGCATTCTCGAACCGGGCCGCCTAGCCTCGTCTCTCATGAAGCGAATTCTCGTAGTAAGCCGCCGTAGCGGGGTCTGAATCGGACCGACCCCTCGCTGCGGGTCGTCTTGCTACCAGTTGGTCCTCCACTTCATTCCAGGAAGACCACGATCATGACTTACAACTTCGCTTTCGCTTCTGATTCTTCTTCTGCTGCTGATCCCTTCGCGGCGCGTCACGGCAAATCTCTGCCCGCCGGCTTGCGTGCCGAATGCTCAGCGATGTCGTGGACCGAGTTCGAGTCCACGTATGCGGCTATGAGCGGCCCGATCCGTCTGGGTGCGTGGTCCTCCGAGAAGATTGCGCCGGGTCGTTGGACCTTCGAAGCGACTCTCGGTCTGGGGGAGCGTATCCAGAAAGCGTCCGCCACCTCGACCGGCGCGATCTCGGCCATGACGTCGATGCTGCACGACGCGGGAATCTCGCTCGAGATCTTGTCTTTCCATCAGCATCACATCGGCCACCGCACGGCTACGTTCATCTTCACCGAGTGCGACGGCCGTCGGAGCTGGGCGATGGGTATCGCGGAGTCGTCGACGGAGTCCTCGCTCCGCGCGATGACTTCGGCAGCGAACCGCTTCTCTCACTGAGCAGTTACAACAATCTGATCAGCTACATCAACCGCAGTACTGACGTGGATTCCCGAGGGGGCTCGCGTCAGTACTGCGGCCCGTGTGTTCGGCGCTCGAACGCAAAAAGCCGGAACCCTGAGGTTCCGGCTTCTTGCATTCTCAAATGGTGCGCGATACTGGGATTGAACCAGTGACCTCTTCCGTGTCAGGGAAGCGCTCTCCCGCTGAGCTAATCGCGCGGGTTCTGGAGAAAAATGGAGCGGACGACGGGATTCGAACCCGCGACCCCAACCTTGGCAAGGTTGTGCGCTACCAGCTGCGCCACGTCCGCATGAGCAATGAACTCCGTTACCGGAACTCAGTACTTTTCCAACTTATCAGACCTGCAAGCAGGTCTTGACCATCAGGCCCTAGGGTCTGACGTGGTGCGCGATACTGGGATTGAACCAGTGACCTCTTCCGTGTCAGGGAAGCGC
Source organism: Rhodococcus sp. YL-1 (assembly GCF_001942025.1). NCBI lineage: Bacteria > Bacillati > Actinomycetota > Actinomycetes > Mycobacteriales > Nocardiaceae > Rhodococcus > Rhodococcus sp. YL-1. The sequence continues at coordinate 2,889,144 of NZ_CP017299.1, forward strand.
TCTCCCGCTGAGCTAATCGCGCGAGGTGGAGACGGGAATCGAACCCGTGTGCACGGCTTTGCAGGCCGTTGCCTCACCACTCGGCCACTCCACCGTAAAAGGTTGAGTCACACCTCTCGAGCGGACGACGGGATTCGAACCCGCGACCCCAACCTTGGCAAGGTTGTGCGCTACCAGCTGCGCCACGTCCGCATCGCACCGTGTTGCTTGGGGAGCTGCTCGCTCTCCTCGGTGCGTTGGAAACATTAGCCGACCGTGTCGGATACACACAAATCACCAGCTCAGTGGCGTGTTCGGAGTCGAATCGGCCCGTTGCGCGCGTTGCAACTGTCCGTCTTGGCGATGAATACGGTCTGAAATCAGCTCGAATTCGTAGATTTCGGGGTCGCCTGGAGCAAAACGAATGCCAACCTGGTGATTCGTATTCATCGCGCAGCCGTGTTAATGTTCCAACTCGTTCGAGCGCATGCGTTCGGATGACTTACGGTCCCGTGGCTCAGTGGGAGAGCGTCCGCTTCACACGCGGAAGGTCGCTGGTTCGATCCCAGCCGGGACCACAGAAAAACACTAAAGGCGTTCCCGATCATCGGGGACGCCTTCAGTCGTTTGCGAGCACAGCTGTTCGAGGGCACGGTTATTTCGGGATGCAGACCGTCGTCGCAGGTCGCCGGGCGACGATTTCGGTAGCCTGGTCGAAGAGACATTTCGCGACCGAAAAGGTGACTGCTTTGAGTACCGAAAAGGTCGATTCTTCCGTCGACGATTCAGACCTGTCCGTCTTCCAGGACGCAGAGTCCCGCTGGGAGCGGTGGCGCGCGGGAATCGCCGCGCGGCCCACCCTCAATCTTGCGTACCGCATCGGCGTCGGAGTCGTGGGCACGATCGTGTTCGCCGCCGGCATCGTGGCTATTCCGTACCCCGGGCCCGGTTGGCTCATCGTTTTCGCCGGCCTCGGCATCCTGGCGTCGGAGTTCGCGTGGGCACATCGACTCCTTCATTTCGCGAAGGCTCGATACGACCGGTTCATGGAATGGTTCGGCAAGCAGTCGCTGTTCGTCAAAGGGTTGGGCGTTCTGTTCACCACAGTGATCGTCCTGGCGACTTTGTGGGTGCTCGGCACTTTCGGCCTGATCGGGACATGGGTGGGCCTGGACTACTCGTGGCTCGAGTCGCCGCTGTGAGTTGAACGCGGCCCGGTTTCCTTCACTCGGTTGTCTCACCATGTCGGTAGGGCCGATAACATGATCGTGCGCGTGCTCGCAGTGGGTACGACGCCTGTCTAACTTGTCGCAATACCTTTAGGAGCACATCGCCGTGACCAGTCCCGCGCCAGAGCACTCAGCCGCCCCACTTCGGGTGCCCGCGGGGACGACCGCCGGGACTGCAGTGCGCGAAGCCGGATACCCCACGAAGGGGCCCGACGTGATCGTCGTTGTCCGCGATGGCGAGGGAACGCTCAAGGATCTGTCGTGGACACCTGAGGTCGATGTCGACGTCGAGCCGGTGGCAGCATCCACCGAGGACGGCCGCAGCGTCATCCGGCACTCCGCGGCCCACGTCCTCGCGCAGGCGGTTCAGAAAGAATTCCCCGACGCGAAGCTCGGCATCGGTCCGCCGATCAAGGACGGCTTCTACTACGACTTCGCGGTGGACCGCCCGTTCACTCCGGAAGATCTGGCCAAGCTCGAAAAGCGTATGAAGCAGATCATCAAGGGATCACAGCGCTTTTCGCGTCGAGTCGTCGATTCGATCGAGGACGCTCGGGTCGAGTTGGCCGACGAGCCCTTCAAGCTCGAATTGATCGACGACAAGTCCGGTATCGACGATCCCGAGATCATGGAGGTGGGCGGCAACGAGCTGACCATCTACGACAATCTCGATCCTCGTACCGGCGACAAGATCTGGTCCGATCTGTGCCGCGGCCCGCACATTCCGACCACCAAGCACATCCCGGCCTTCAAGTTGACCCGAAGCTCCGCCGCCTACTGGCGTGGCAACCAGGACAACGCCGATCTTCAGCGTGTCTACGGCACCGCGTGGGAGTCCACCGAGGCTCAGGACGAATACCTCGAACTGCTCGCCGAGGCCGAGCGTCGTGATCACCGCAAGCTCGGTACCGAACTGGACCTCTTCAGCTTCCCCGACGAGCTCGGTTCGGGTCTGCCGGTGTTCCATCCCAAGGGCGGCATCATCCGCACCGAGATGGAGAACTACTCGCGCAGCCGCCACATCGAGGCGGGCTACGAGTTCGTCAACACTCCGCACATCACCAAGGGGCATCTGTACGAGGTTTCCGGTCACCTCGACTGGTACCGCGACGGCATGTTCCCGGCGATGCACGTCGACGAGGAACTGAACGAGGACGGCACCGTGCGCAAGCCGGGCCAGGACTACTACCTCAAGCCGATGAACTGCCCGATGCACAACCTGATCTTCCGTGCTCGCGGACGCTCGTACCGTGAATTGCCGTTGCGGCTCTTCGAATTCGGCTCGGTCTACCGCTACGAGAAGTCCGGCGTCATCCACGGCCTGACCCGCGTGCGCGGCATGACCCAGGACGACGCTCACATCTACTGCACCCGTGAGCAGATGCGCGACGAGCTGACCACCACGCTGCAGTTCGTGCTGAACCTGCTCAAGGACTACGGCCTCGACGACTTCTACCTCGAGCTGTCCACCAAGAACCCGGACAAATTCGTCGGTAGCGACGACGTCTGGGAAGAGGCAACTGCAACCCTCGCCGAGGTCGGCGAAGCTTCCGGCCTGACTCTGGTGCCGGATCCGGGCGGAGCCGCCTTCTACGGTCCCAAGATTTCCGTCCAGGTCAAGGACGCCCTCGGCCGCACCTGGCAGATGTCGACCATCCAGCTCGACTTCAACCTGCCCGAGCGGTTCGAGCTCGAATACACCGGCAACGACGGCGTCAAGACTCGTCCGGTCATGATCCACCGTGCGCTGTTCGGCTCGATCGAGCGGTTCTTCGGTGTCCTGACCGAGCACTACGCGGGCGCGTTCCCGGCGTGGCTGGCGCCGGTGCAGGTTGTCGGAATCCCGGTGGCCGAGGCGTTCGCCGATCACCTGTTCGACGTCACGAAGAAGCTCAAGGCTGCCGGTGTGCGCGCCGAGGTCGACTTCAGTGACGACCGTATGCAGAAGAAGATCCGTAACCACACCACGCAGAAGGTCCCGTTCATGCTCCTCGCGGGCGAGCGTGACGTGGAGGCCGGCGCGGTCAGCTTCCGTTTCCGTGACGGCACGCAGATCAACGGCATTCCCGTCGACGACGCCGTCCGGATCATCACCGAGTGGATCGGCCGCCGCGAGAACGCCTCGCCGACAGCCGAACTGGTGCAGCCAAGCGTGGCGCAGTGAGCGCCCCCGGTGACGACGGTCCGGGTTCGCTGATCGACCACGGCGTCGGTGACCCTGACCATTTGCAGCGCATTTGGTCGCCGCATCGGATGTCGTACATCACCGAGGCGCCCAACACCCCGGGCACGACAGGTGAACCGTTCATCGACATTCCGAAGATGTCGGACGAAGAAGGACTGATCGTTGCCCGCGGTGAGCATGTCTATGCGGTTCTGAACCTGTATCCGTACAACCCGGGGCACCTGATGGTGGTTCCGTACCGCAAGGTCGCGGCACTCGAAGACCTGACGCCGGAGGAGAGCGCCGAGTTGATGGCGTTCACCCAGCAGGCGTTGCGGGTGATCAAGAGCGTGTCGAATCCTCACGGATTCAACGTCGGCCTGAATCTCGGTGCCGCTGCGGGCGGTTCGCTGTCCGAGCACCTTCACCAACACGTAGTGCCACGTTGGGGCGGCGACGCCAACTTCATCACCGTGCTCGGTGGGGTCAAGGTGATGCCGCAATTGCTGCGGGAGACCAGGGGACTACTCGCCGGTGCCTGGCAACAATAGGTTGACGCATCCGGCTTCATGGCAGGATGCATTGCTGCAACGAGTTCCGAACCGGAACTCACGACGGGGAGGGTTCCTGCGGTGTTGAGCTTCTTCGGGCGCGCATCGGTGTCCAAGGTGACGGCACCTATGGGGAAGGCGCTGGTCAAGACCGGTCTGACGCCGGACTCGGTGACGGTGATCGGCACGGTGGCAAGCGTCGCCGGTGCGGTGACGCTGTTTCCGTCCGGACATCTGTTCTGGGGAACCATGTTCATCTGGTTCTTCGTCATGTTCGACATGCTCGACGGCGCAATGGCTCGTGCTCGCGGCGGCGGAACGCGGTACGGGGCGGTACTGGACGCGACCTGCGACCGCGTAGCCGACGGCGCGATTTTTGCCGGCCTGGCCTGGTGGGCGGTCTACCACGAGAACAGCAAGTGGCTGCTCGTCGCGACGCTCATCTGCCTCGTCACCTCGCAGGTCATCTCGTACGCGAAGGCGCGTGCGGAGGCGAGCGGGCTGACTGCGGACGGCGGGTGGATCGAGCGCCCGGACCGACTGATCATCGTGTTGGTCGGATCCGGCCTGACGGGTATGGGTCTTCCGTGGGCAATCCACATCGCGATGTGGGTACTTGCCGCCGGAAGCATCGTGACGGTCTTCCAGCGAGTGCTCGCGGTGCGCAATTCCCCTGGCGCTCGGGAACTTCTGCCGATCGCCCCGGCCGCATCGACGGTCGAAGGTGCGCCGGACACGGACGGCGAGGCAGAGAAATGAGCTTTGCCGAGCGTGCAACCGACCTGGGATACGCCGCGGGTTGGCGGCTGGTGAGAAGCCTGCCGGAATCGGTGGCGGTCAAGCTGTTCGACGCCGGAGCGGATTTCGCGGTACGCAAGGGCGGACCCGAACAACTCAGGAAGAACCTCGCGAGAGTTCTGGGCACGACGCCGGAGCAAGTTCCGGATCAGTTGATCAAGGATTCGATGCGCTCGTACGCCCGGTATTGGCGTGAGGCGTTTCGTCTTCCGTCGATGGACCTGGTCGCGACAGGTAAGGCGCTGCATGCGCTGGTCGAGGGCCAGGAGCATCTGGAAAAGGCAATGGCTGCAGGTCATGGCGCGGTATTGGCGCTGCCTCACAGCGGTAATTGGGACATGGCCGGCGTGTGGTGCGTTCAGCAGTGGGGCGGGTTGACCTCCGTTGCCGAGCGGCTCAAGCCCGAATCCCTGTACGAACGGTTCGTCGACTATCGCGAGAGTCTCGGCTTCGAGATCTTCCCGCTCAGCGGCGGGGAGCATCCTCCGTTCGTCGAACTCTCCAAGCATCTGCGTGAGAACAAGATCGTGTGCCTGTTGGGGGAGCGCGATCTGGCGAAGAAGGGTGTGCCCGTCACGTTCTTCGGAGAACCCACTCGCATGCCCGCCGGCCCGGCGAAGCTCGCGATCGACACCGGCGCGCCGCTGCTACCGGTCCACTGCTGGTTCACACCCGACGGATGGGGCTTCAAGATCGACCCGCCGATCGACGTATCCGGCGGAGTCGGCCCGGCCACGCAAGCACTTGCCGACCGTTTCGCGGTCAACATCGCAGCGCACCCCGCTGACTGGCACATGCTTCAACCGCTGTGGCGCTCGGACCTTTCCGAATCGCGGCTCGCCCGCATGGAGGGTGAATGAAAATCGGCATGATCTGCCCGTACTCCTTCGACGTCCCCGGCGGCGTCCAGGCGCACGTGGTGGATCTGGCCGAGGTGCTGATCGAACGTGGTCACAAAGTGAGTGTGCTTGCGCCGTCGTCCGATGACGACGAGTTGCCGGATTTTGTGGTTTCCGCAGGTAAAGCCGTCGCGATTCCCTACAACGGTTCTGTTGCGCGGTTGTCTTTCGGCCCGACGGCGAACAACCGCCTCCGCAAGTTCATCGCGGAAGGTGACTTCGACGTTCTACATATCCACGAACCCAATGCGCCGAGTCTGTCCATGCTCGCGTTGCGCATCGCGGAAGGCCCGATCGTCGCCACCTTCCACACGTCGACCACGAAGTCGTTGGTGCTGAGCACGTTTCAGGGTGTCTTGGCTCCGTATCTCGAGAAGATCAGCGGCCGGATCGCAGTCTCGGAGTTGGCGCGTCGTTGGCAGGTCGAGTCTCTCGGATCCGACGCGGTCGAGATCCCCAACGGCGTCGATGTCGCAGCGTTTGCCGAGGCCGATCTGTTGCCCGGCTACCCGCGCGAAGGTGGAACCATTCTGTTCCTCGGTCGCTACGACGAACCGCGCAAGGGGATGGCCGTCCTCCTCGGTGCGCTGCCGGAGTTGGTCGAGCGTCACCCGGATCTCGAAGTGATCGTGGTCGGACGCGGCGACGAGGAGAAACTCCGCAAAGAGGCGGGTAAGTACTTCAAGCATCTCCGCCTGCTCGGGCAGGTCAGTGACGAGGAGAAAGCGTCGGCGCTTCGCAGTGCGGACGTCTACTGCGCGCCCAATCTCGGCGGTGAGAGCTTCGGGATCGTGCTGGTCGAGGCCATGGCGGCTGGCACTGCCGTCGTGGCCAGTGAGTTGGACGCTTTTCGCCGTGTTCTTCGCGACGGTCAGGCCGGCTTGCTGGTCCCCATCGGGAACTCCGATGCCTTGGCCGAGGCAATCGATTCCGTTCTCGGTGACCCGGATCGACGACGCGCGCTGGTCAACACCGCGACAAGTGTTGTTGCCGAATACGACTGGCCGGTGGTGGCCGAACAGATCCTGCGTGTCTACGAGACCGTCACGGTTGGCGGCACCGGCGTACGCGTGGTGGGTTCATGACCTTCTCCGCTCTGACAATCTTCATTCTCGGGCTCGTCGCTGCCGTCGTCCTGGTCGTCGGACTGTGGGCGTACGGGACGGCGAACCGACTCGATCGACTGCATGTGCGTTCGGATCAGTCGTGGTTGGCGCTCGATGCGGCTCTGTCCCGTCGTGCCGCGGTTGTCCGCGCGGCGGCGGTGGACATGAACGCCGACGACGCGCGCAGATTCGTCACCTTGGCGGACGCTGCCGAACGTGCGGATCGTCAGGATCGCGAGCTTGCCGAGAACCGGCTGTCCAATGCTCTCGCTGCCTACGGCACGACGTCGCTGCGCCCTCAACTGGTGGCCGAGTTGGCCGATGCCGAAGCGCGCGTGCTGATCGCCCGGCGGTTCCACAACGACGCGGTGCGAGACACTCTCGCGTTGCGTACGCGTCGACTTGTTCGCTGGCTGCACCTCGGTGGAACGGCACCGCTGCCTCAGTATTTCGAGATCTCCGAGCGCACCACCGCGGCGGCGGTGCCCGAGGGCATCACCGTGGATACGTCACGGACCTCTGCCCGCGTGGTGATGCTGGACGAGGACGATCGGGTGCTGCTGTTGCGCGGCCACGATCCCAAGATCCCGAACACTTACTTCTGGTTCACCGTCGGCGGCGGGCTCGAACGGGGCGAACACCTGCGGGCGGCTGCCGTTCGTGAGATCGAGGAGGAGACCGGATTCGTCGTGGCTCCGGAGAATCTGCGAGGTCCACTCTGGCGTCGTGTGGCGATTTTCCCGTTCGACGGTGAGCTGATCCGTTCGGAAGAGCTGTTCTTCGCTACGCGCACTCACGGCTTCGAGCCGGTCTTCCAAGGCCACACGGAATTGGAGCAGCGTGCCATCACCGGCCATCGCTGGTGCAGCGCCGACGAGATCCGCCAATTGGCCAAGTCCGGTGAGCCGGTCTACCCGTTGGATCTGGCAAACCTCCTGGTGGAAGCGGCGACGATCGCGGACGGTACCGAGGATCCGGAAGTGCGTTCCATCCGCTGATCCTTCGGTCGTTCAGTTCTCGCGGGCAGTTTAAGGCCAGCAATGGCAAATTGGATACGGAATCGAAGGCCGGTTCGTCCTAGAGTTCTGGCCAGAGGCCTCCGCGCGAATGAACTCGTGTGTTCGCCGTGCCTTGTTTCTTTCGTCACGCCACTACTGCAGGAGTTTGCTGTGAGCACCCCCGACTCTGCCCCCACCACCGCCATCGGCACCGCCCGCGTCAAGCGCGGCATGGCTGAAATGCTCAAGGGCGGTGTGATCATGGACGTGGTCACCGCTGAGCAGGCCAAGATCGCCGAAGACGCCGGCGCCGTCGCCGTCATGGCACTCGAGCGGGTCCCCGCAGACATTCGCGCACAGGGCGGCGTCTCGCGCATGAGTGACCCGGACATGATCGACAGCATCATCTCCACCGTCAGCATCCCCGTCATGGCGAAGGCACGCATCGGTCACTTCGTCGAAGCGCAGATCCTGCAGAGCCTCGGCGTCGACTACATCGACGAGTCCGAGGTCCTGACCCCGGCCGACTACGCCAACCACATCGACAAGTGGAAGTTCACCGCTCCCTTCGTCTGTGGCGCCACCAACCTCGGCGAAGCGCTCCGTCGCATCAACGAAGGCGCGGCCATGATCCGCTCGAAGGGTGAAGCAGGCACCGGAGACGTCTCCAACGCCACCACCCACATGCGCACCATCCGCGGCGAGATCCGCCGGTTGACCTCGCTGAGCGAAGACGAACTGTACGTAGCCGCCAAGGAACTGCAGGCCCCGTACGAACTGGTCGTCGAGGTCGCCAAGGCCGGCAAGCTGCCGGTCACCATGTTCACCGCCGGCGGCATCGCCACGCCGGCAGACGCTGCGATGATGATGCAGCTCGGCGCCGAGGGCGTGTTCGTCGGATCGGGCATCTTCAAGTCCGGCAATCCGAAGCAGCGCGCCGAGGCAATCGTCAAGGCCACCACGTTCTACGACGACCCGGACGTGCTCGCCAAGGTCTCGCGCGGACTCGGCGAGGCAATGGTCGGCATCAACGTCGACGACCTGCCTGTCGGACACCGCCTCGCAGAGCGCGGTTGGTGACAGCAGGTTCGACGACCGGGCCCAGTGCCTGAAAGTCCTCACAGACGAAGGGGCGGCGGTTGCGTTGGCAACCGCCGCCCCTTCGGGGTGTGGCAGACCGATCAGATGCTGTCCGATACCTCGAACACGAACTCGACCTCGACGGCACTGTTTCGGGGTAGTTCGGCGACGCCGATCGCTGAGCGGGCGTGTTGTCCAGCCGAACCGAAGATCTCGGCCAGCAGGTCGGACGCACCGTTGATCACCTGGGGTTGCTGCGAAAATCCCGATCCGGAAGCAACAAATCCAACGACCTTGACGACCCGAACGATGCGATCGAGCCCGACTAAGGAATCGACTGCCGCGAGTCCGTTGAGAGTGCACAACCGCGCCGCCTGGGCGGCGTCTTCGACGGAGACGCCCTCGCCCAACTTACCGATGCACGTCGTAGTGCCGTCGACGAGCGGCAATTGCCCCGACGTGTAGACGTATGACCCCGTCTGAACGGCGGGGAGGTATGAGCCTGCGGGGGTGGCAACAGGCGGGAGGGTCAGGTCGAGTGCGGCGAGTCGTGCGGTCCAGGTACTTGCGTCGTTCATCGGTTCCTCAATGGGTTCTTTTGTCCGGGAATGGTGTTCGAGTCTGTCATCGGGAGTCTCGGCAAGTCCAAGTCGTATTTGCGCCCACCCCATCACTTTTGGTGATATTCGCCGTCGTCGGATTCAAAATGGTGTTCGAGTTGGCCACCTAAACTGTGTCGTATGTCGTCAATTCGTAACATCTCACTGGGGATACCTGTCCGTTCCGGTCACATACTCATACTCGACGGCACGGACTCTGTCACGGGGGAGAACTTTCATCGATTGATCGGTGGCGGTATCGAGTTCGGTGAGACGGCCGAGGCAGCGCTGCGGCGCGAGTTCGCGGAGGAACTCGGCGTCACGTTGGGAAGCGTCGAGTTGCTCGAGGTCGTAGAGAACATCTTCGAGTTCGAGGGGCGACCTGGGCATGAGATTGTCCATGTCTTTGGAGTCGACTCGGCTGACATCGATGCGTTTCCGCTCGACGTGCAACTCCGAGTCCTAGACGAAGGTAGTCCAGTCCACTGGGTATTGAGTGGTGGGTCCGACCGCCCTATCTACCCGGCCGAAGCTGCCCGCATTATCAACGCCCTGGTTCAGTAGGGGAATCCGTTGCCGGAACACGAGTGGCCGCAAAGGTTGCTCCGCAACAATTTTCGGTCAATCAGGATTGTTCGGACTGATTCCTGGAAATCATGGATATCGAACGTATATTCGAATAATGTTGAGGAATGTTCGATGACGGAGTAGGAAGTTCGGGTACCGCAGCGCAGCTGTCCGGTGCTGAATCCGACTGCGCCCTCATCGATCTCATCGCCGATCTGCATGCGCGCGAATCGATGCTCGTGGAACGGAAACTGGCTGCCATTGCCGAGTTTTTCGAGCGTCGCAGCGCTGACCACACTGATAACGGTGCTTGGTCGTCTACCGCTCACGAACTGGCTGAGGCCGAGCTCGGCGCGGCATTGACCATGGGCTGTGCCGCAGCGGGAAAGTTGATCGGTCTCGGCTTTTCTCTCAAGACTCGCCTCCATCGCACGCGTGCCGCCATGGCGCGCGGAGAACTGGATCTGTATCGAGTCGGATTGATCGACTCCGCTACGGCCAACGTAGCCGACGATTTGATCGACGAGGTGGAACGGCAACTCCTCGAGAAGATCTCGGCGCCCCCGATGCCTGGCGGTACCGGCTTGACGGGTCGCCGATTGACAGCGGCTATCGACCGGATCGTCGCCGTGGTGGATCCCGAGGGGATACGCGAACGTCGACGCCGCGCCCTGGCTGATCGGTTCGTGGGTGTGAGCGCTGCCGAGGACGGAATGGCGCGGATATTGGGGAGTACTCCGGCGGAGGAAGCACGGGCTTTCGACCGTCGGTTGCGGGAGTTGGCAATGTCGGTGTGTCGACACGATTCCCGTAAGTACGAGCAACGACGAGCTGACGCATTGGGAGCGTTGGTATCCGGATCGACGATTCTGCCGTGCGATTGCGGCCGGCACGAGTGCCCACAAGATCGAAGCGGGATTGTGGTGGTGCGTCGGCCGTTGGTTCACGTGGTCATGCTGGAATCAACGCTTCAGGGCGGTGACGCACCAGGTGCAGACGAACCCGCTCACCTCGACGGTTATGGAGTGATCAGTGCAGAGCATGCGCGTGACATCGCCGCGGGTGCGCTGATTCGGAAGGTGAAGGTACCAGCCGATGCCGCGCTCGAGTCTGCCGGTGAGGGCGAGCCAGTACCTTCGCCCGTCGTTCCTTCTGCGTTCGTGTACCGCCCCGGCGCTGTCCTCGACACCTGGGTGCGGGTGATCGCAGGAAGCTGCCAGTGGTTGCACTGCGATGTCGCTGCATGGAATTCAGATCTCGATCACACTGAACCCTTTGATCATCGCGATCCCACTCGTGGTGGAAAGACCGTGGCCTCGAACTTGAGTGCCTATTGTCGAAACCATCACCGCCTCAAGCACTCCGGTCAGTGGGTGCACACCTCGAACCCGGACCGCAGCGTCATGCTGACCTCGCCGACCGGACATTGCTACCGAACGAGGCCGTCAGGTCTGCTGGCGGGAATGCTCGAGCCTGTACTGCCCGAGGGTGGTCGGCGTCGGCGCACACGTCTGGAAAACAAGGCCGCTCGTGTGTGGGGGGAACGCCGGCGGCAGCGGATACGAATGCACCGGCGGATGAAGAAGGCACAGAGGAGGACCTTCGACGGCGGAGACGATCCACCGCCATTCTGAGTCGATGCGCCCCGTCGCTCAGTGTTTTCGGATGCCCACTTTGGTGGCCGGGGGTGCGTCAGGCATTGTGTGAAGGTCGGTAGACGTCGGTACACGGGAAGATGTGGAGCATCGATGGCGAGGATCGAAGAAATTCTGGAGTTGGAACGCCTCGAGCGGGACATCTTTCGAGGAATCATCGCGGAGACCACCCTGACCCGCACTTTCGGCGGCCAGGTCGCCGGACAGGCATTGGTGTCGGCGGTACGCACGGTCGATCCGGCCTACTCGGTTCATTCGTTGCACGGATATTTCCTGCGTCCGGGAAATCCGATGGAGCCGACGGTTTTTCTGGTTGATCGTGTTCGGGACGGTCGATCGTTCGCGACCCGCTTGGTCACCGGAATTCAAGACGGGCAAGCCATTTTCACGATGTCGGCGTCCTTCCACGTCCAAGACGAAGGCATCGAGCACCAGGACGAGATGCCACCCGTTCCTGACCCCGAGACCTTGGCCATCGCCCAGGATTCGGAGGATCCCGAGACTGCGTGGCTGGCGCGTGAGTGGTCCGATTGGGACCTTCGAATGGTGCCGAAGGCCGACATCGACAAACGTCCGGGCGCTGCCGCGCAGCAGCAAGTGTGGTTCCGTTCCCGCGAGGCACTCCCGGACGACCCGGTATTTCACGTGTGCACGCTTGCCTACATGAGCGACATGACGCTGCTCGGATCTTCTCGCGGCCCCCACATGGACGTCGCCATGCAAAGCGCTTCGCTCGATCACGCCATGTGGTTCCTGCGGCCGTTCCGCGCCGACGAGTGGCTGTTGTACGACCAGACGTCGCCGTCAGCGGGCTTCGGTCGCGCCCTGACGCAGGGACGAATCTTCGACAGCCGAGGAAATATGGTTGCTGCAGTCGTCCAGGAGGGTCTGACCAGGCTGTATCGCCCGAAGTGAGGTCGGCCGACGTGAGATCAATCGCAGTGAGACCTTCACTGGCGAGACCGCACCGCAGGCCGGGCCGGATGGTCGTATCTGACCTCGAAATCGACCTCCTCGGACACTTCTGATCGGTGTTCGAGGAGTGCCTCGACGGTCCACAGATCTGCCTCCGGTGTGTGCCGCCGCATGGCAGGTTCGCTCATGTCCAGGCGGACGCTGACGTCGAACTCCAGCCCGCGCCCGAGCAACATCGGACCGGCGATCACGATGACCGCGCGCTCATGGACGGGGATACGGGTCGACCGAGCCGATCGATCGGTGGGTTCGTCCCAGAGTTTCGGCAAGAACGCCCGTTTTGTGCGGGCTGCGGTGATCACTTCACGATCGAGTGCCGGATAGTCGAACCAGATAGTACGGTAACTCAGCGCATCCTCGTGGCCGAACTCGTATCGCAGCGAAGCCGGCCGCACGTAGTCGTGCAGTGACACAACAGCACTCGGCCTGTTGCGCGACTCGACGGCGGTGCCGACCAGTTCCGCGAGCCGAGACGGCTGTGCACAATCAGGTCCGTCGATCGCTACTACCGCCACCGACGGAAACGATCCGCTCAGCGTTGCAATCTGCTCGGCCAAGGCGAGGGGACTGGACGGGATGAATGTACTCACGCCCACCATGGTGCCGTGCCCGCTCGCCGAGGCGATATTGTGAACCGTCATCGCGCCCAGTGCGGCGGTCTATGTTTTCGGAGGACTCATGGTTGGTATCGAGGAGATCCTCGCGCTCGAACACCTGGAGAAGGACATCTTCCGTGGGGCGGTCCATCCCACCGCACTTCAACGGACGTTCGGCGGGCAGGTTGCCGGGCAGTCGTTGGTTTCTGCCGTGAGCACCGTTGACGAGAGCTACCACGTGCACTCGTTGCACGGATATTTCCTGCGCCCGGGCAATCCGAAGATTCCGACGGTCTACCTGGTGGACCGCATCCGCGACGGGCGCTCGTTCTGCACCCGCCGGGTGAATGCAGTTCAGGACGGCAAGACGATCTTCACGATGTCGGCCTCGTTCCACGTCGACGACGAAGGTATCGAGCACCAGGACCGGATGCCCTCCGTTCCGGCGCCGGAGGACTTGCCGGACGCGCAGACCGTTCCGAAGTTGGCTGAATCGCAGTTCTATCAGGAGTGGAAGAACTGGGACATCAGAATTGTGCCCGCTGAGCAGAGCGCGTCAGCGCCGGATCTCGCCGCGCAGCAACGCGTGTGGATGCGCTACCGCGAGGCTCTGCCGGATCGTCCGCTGCTGCACATCTGCACGCTTGCGTATCTCAGTGACATGACCCTGCTCGGAACTTCGAAAGTCCCGCACCGCGGCGTGAAGACGCAGACTGCTTCGCTCGATCACGCGATGTGGTTCCTGCGTCCGTTCCGGGCCGACGAGTGGTTGCTCTACGACCAGACGTCGCCGTCGGCAGGTTTTGGTCGCGCGCTCACTCAGGGGCGTATCTACGATCGCGATGGCAACATGGTGGCAGCGGTGGTTCAGGAGGGTTTGACGCGTCTCGAACGCGAACCCGACAGCCATGAGAGCAAGAACAGCCGTGAGAACAAGACAGGAACTGTGTGATGACGCGTCCGTTGATCGGTGTACTCGCCCTCCAAGGTGATGTTCGCGAACACCTTGCCGCACTCGATGATTCGGGAGCGGATGCGGTGGGTATCCGGCGCCCGGAGGAACTCGACAAGGTCGATGGCATCGTGATCCCCGGTGGCGAATCCACCACGATGAGCCGGCTTCTGCAGGTGTTCGAACTGTTGGATCCGCTTCGTGAGCGTCTTCGCGGGGGGCTGCCGGCCTACGGTTCGTGTGCCGGCATGATTCTGCTGGCGAGCGAGGTACTCGACACCCGGCCGGACGCCGAACATCTCGGCGCCATCGACATGACGGTGCGCCGCAACGCTTTCGGCAGACAGGTCGATTCTTTCGAGTCCGACCTGGAGTTCGAGGGCATCATCGGAGATCCCATCCGCGCCGTCTTCATCCGCGCGCCGTGGGTGGAGCGAGTTGGACCGGGCGTAGAGGTTCTTGCGCAGGTTCCCGCCGCCGCGGGGGAGGCCGCGGGCCGGATCGTCGCGGTTCGGCAGGGCTCGGTGATCGCCACTTCTTTCCATCCCGAGGTTACCGGGGACCGTCGAGTGCACGAGATGTTCGTCGATCTGGTTCGCGGATAACTGGAGTAGTCAGCCTCGGCCGAACCTACAGCTCCAGTTCGCGGGCAAGGATCGCCGCCTGGACGCGTGAGGTGAGGTGCAACTTCGACAGAACTCGCGACACGTGCGACTTCACCGTCGGAGCACCGACACCGAGTTCACGCGACAGTTCGGCATTGGACAGTCCCGTCCCCAACAGCGCGAGCACCTCGCGTTCACGATCGGTGAGCTCGCTCAATCCCAGCGGTTCGGTGGGTTTGGGTGCACGCTGAACGAACTCGCCGATCAGTGCACGCGCCGCGCGAGGAGCGAGCACTGCATCTCCGGCCGCGACGTTGCGGATAGCGCTGGTCAGCTCGTCCGCGGTCGCAGTCTTGAGCAGGAATCCCGAAGCACCGGCGCGCAGGGCCGCGAAGACGTATTCGTCGAGGTCGAAGGTGGTCAACACCAGAACCCGGCTGCGGGTCGTCCCGATGATCTGACGCGTCGCCTCGATGCCGTCGGTGCCTGGCATCCGGACGTCCATGAGTACGACGTCGGGTTGATGCGTGCGGGTGACGGTGATCGCCGACGCTCCGTCACCGGCTTCTGCAACGACATCGATGTCGTCGTGCTGCCGCAGGATCATCGCGAGTCCGGACCGGATCGCGGCGTGGTCGTCGACCAGGGCGACGGTGATCACTGATCCGTTCCGTTCGGCGCGGGGACCGGTAGCTGTGCGCATACCGTCCATTCTCCGTCGACCGGAAGTGCGTCGAGTGAACCGCCCAGCAGTTCGGCGCGGTGACGCATGTTTGCAAGTCCGTGCGTTCCCGCCCGAAAACTGGATGTGTCGCGACCGACGGGGTTTCGGATCTCGATCTGTAATGCATTGTGCTGGAGAGAGATCGACATCGAGATCGGTGCACCAGGCGCATGCTTGAGCGCATTGGTCAACGCCTCCTGGGTGATCCGGTACGCCGTGTGATCGACCACGCTCGGCAGGTCGGCAGTATCGATGTCGATCGCAACGTGCACGGCGGCGCCGGCTGCCCGAACTGCGTCCAGGACGACGGGCAACTCGGTCAGCCGCGGGGGAGAGGAACGCGGGTCCGGGGTCTCGTCGTCCCCGGCGTGGAGCAGTTCGATCATCGACCGCATCTCGGAAAGGCCCGCGAGACTGCTCGATCTGATCGCTCCGATCATCTCCCTCAATCCGTCGTCGGGTTGGCCCCGTTCACCGGAGAGAGCTGAGGTGGACAGTGCCGCCTCCGAATGGATTGCGATGGCGGAGAGGTGGCTTGCGATGACGTCGTGCAGATCGCGCGCCATGGTTGCTCGTTCGTGAGCGACCGCGGCCTCGCGGTCCAGAGCGGCGAGTGCTTCGTGGACTCTGGAACGCTCGCGTTCGGCCTCGGTCAGTTCGACTTGTCGACGGATGACCAGTGCCCACCACACCGGCGTACCGAAGAACAGAGCGGTCACGACGCCTGCCCCAGCCGCAGCGCGGACGTCCTGGGCGGACAGGTAGACGAGGGCTGTGAGCGCGGCAACCGTCACTGCGGTCAGAGAACAGACCACTCGGCCCAACCGCGCCGTCCCGTACAGAACTGCGGCGTAGGTGAGATCCGAGAGGACCAGCCACATCGGCAGAGTCGGGCCAAGGGCGGCGTCGACCGCGACGATGACGGCCCCCGCCGCCAAGGCCGTTGCCGGACGCACCCGCCGGAACGAGTCGATCGCACACAGCAGAGCCAGCATCCCGATCCGAACCCCGGCGGGAACGTCGGCGACACCTCCGACATCGGTCCACATTTGGTACAGGCCGACCAGGTAGAGGAGTACCCCGATCGCGAACAGGCCGAAGGCGATGAGCGGATCGTTCCACTTGCCGACACTCCGACTTCTGGTCACCACAGACTTATCAGAGCACATCGGGGCGCCTGACTTGTCATACCAAATGATGAGGTCGGCGTTGTTCCGATGGCTGATGTGCGGATTCGAGAGAGAAGACAGGCTCGACGTATGAAAATTCGCTTCGAGTTGATGATCGGCATTCTCTTGGTCGTCGGTGGCGGCTGTCTGTGGCTGTTCGCGCGTGACGCCGAGTTCTTCTGGTTTCGCGGCGGACCACTCGGCGTGATCCTCGCGATCATCGGTGCCTTCGACATCGTGAATGCAGTCCGAACGAGGGAGACAGCGATACCCGAGCGCCGAAACGACTGACGTGGAACTCGTCCTGCTCACCACGCTGGGCGGGCTCGCCCTGCTGGACAGTACGAGCATCGGAACATTGGTCGTCCCGGTCTGGATGTTGTTGATGCCGGGACGACCGCAGGTTCGCAGGCTGCTGACGTATCTGGTGGTCATCACGACGTTCTATTTTGTTGTCGGGGTGGCAGTCTGGACGACGGCACGGGCAGGTATGCCTGTCGTCGCCCCGCTGCTCGAAACCCCCGCCGCCCGCGGTGCGCAGTTGATACTCGGTATCGCGTTGATCGCGTGGAGCTTTCGATTCGATTCCGAGAAGAGGCGCACATCCGGTCAGGCCGATCGAACCCATGTTTGGCGAGAGCGGGTGCTCGGCTCGGGCAGTTCCGCGAGAAGTGTTGTACTTCTGGCAATTGCTGCCGGGACCGCCGAGTTGGTGACGATGCTGCCCTACTTGGCGGCGATCGCGATGATCACCGCTGCTGGGCTGTCCGCAGTCACGTCTGCGTCGATACTTGCCGGATACTGCCTGATCATGGCCACTCCGGCAGTGCTTCTGTTGTGCGGGCGGATCGTGGCCGGCGACCGACTGGACAAGCCGCTGAGCGGGGTGGACTCGTTCATCTCACGCCACGGCGACAGCGCGATGGGTTGGGTGTTCGGCATTGCCGGCTTCTACCTCGCCGGCAATGCCGCTGCCGTGTTGTTCGTGAATTGACGTTGTTCGTGAATCAACCAGCCTGAACCAACGAATTGATCAGCTTCACACCGTCTTCCGGGTGATCGACGGTCACGGCGAACAGTCGTCCGTTCTCGAGAGTGACCACGATGGCCTCACCCGAGCGGAGAGTGACGGCTGTTCCGCGCGGTGTCATTCGGTAACCCCATCCGCCCCATTCGGCCGGACGTATCGCGTCGACTGATGCGGACTTCACCTTCGAGATGGGGATCTTCTTCCATCGAACGCCCCAGGAACTGATGCCGACACTGTGACGGTCGACGCGCACGGTGACCGACGCGAATGCTGTGACGGCGAGGGTGGACACACCCAGGATCACGGCAACCCACCAATCCGAGTACGCGGCAGTCGCGATCACGAGAACTACGAGGCCGGCGGTAACGATCCACGGCCAGATGCTGCGGACCTGCCCGACCCACACTGCACGTTCGGAGGCCGTGAGTGGAGTGTCGAGCGTCGGGGTCGGCAGTGGCGACTCCGGGCCGCTTCGTTGCTGGTCAGGCAGCGCGTATGCCAGAACTCCTACGAGTACCGCCGCGATCGGCGCAAGAATCCACCAGCCGATGCGCGCGTCCTCCGGCGACCCGGCGTCGATCGTCAGGGCGACGCTCAGAATCCAGATCGTCGCCAGTGTCGCACTCGAGATCGAGGTTACGGCGAGAAACAAGGGCGCGTTGTCGCTCGAACGGGCCGCGACGACACACGCGCAAACGACTGCCACCAGTGAAATCGCCAGCGCGATGAAGAAAAAGGTCGTCGTGGTGCTGAAGCCGTCCGGGGTCGATCCGGACCAATGGCTCGCGACGGTCTCGGGTAGGCGGTCACCCCACGCGAAGCGTGCGAGAACCAGTATCAGGGTCGGGATCAGAGTCAGCGAAGCTGCTGTCCAGAGTCGGATCTTGCTGGTCGTCATTGTGTGCTGGTCTCCTTGATGAGGTCGAGCATGTGCGCAGTGTCGAGTCCGAGATTTCGGGCCTGCCGTACGAACTCGCGCGCAGATTCGTTGAGAGCTGTTCTTCCCGAGTCGAATTCGGCGCGAATGACGGCGCCACGTCCGCGTCGGAGGTCGATCAGGCCTTCGTCGCGCAGTGTTGCGTACGCACGAAGAACCGTGTGGAGATTGACGTCGATCGACTCGGCGAGAGCGCGAGCGGACGGCAGGCGGTCACCTGGTCCGATCTCACCGCGGATGACCGAGCCACGAACCCCGGCTGCAATCTGCTCCGCGAGTGGAGTTGTGGAGGCGTGATCTATTCGGACCAACATGTTTGCATTCTATGCAAACAATGCGCGGTTTGACTAATTCGTGTCGGGGGATGCAGCGAGTTGTGACGTGGGACGGGTAACATCGGCAGAGCTGAAAGACGCGCATTCGGCGTGCGCAACGCAGCAGGAAAGGGGCTTGAATCGCATGAGCGGCCACTCAAAATGGGCCACCACCAAGCACAAGAAGGCTGTGATCGACGCACGTCGTGGCAAATCCTTCGCGAAGCTGATCAAGAACATCGAGGTGGCGGCACGAACCGGCGGTGGCGATCCCACGGGCAACCCCACCTTGTACGACGCCATCCAGAAGGCGAAGAAGACGTCTGTTCCCAATGACAACATCGAGCGTGCGCGCAAGCGCGGCGCCGGTGAAGAAGCGGGCGGCGCAGACTGGCAGACCATCATGTACGAGGGCTACGGACCCAACGGCGTCGCCGTTCTGATCGAGTGCCTCACTGACAACCGCAACCGCGCAGCCGGTGAAGTTCGCACCGCGATGACCCGTAACGGTGGCAACCTCGCTGACCCGGGTTCCGTCTCCTACCTGTTTGCTCGCAAGGGTGTCGTCACACTCGAGAAGAACGGCCAGTCGGAGGACGACGTCCTGATGGCTGTGCTCGACGCCGGTGTCGAGGAAGTCACCGATCTCGGTGAAACCTTCGAAATCGTCAGTGAGCCACAGGATCTGGTTGCCGTACGGTCGGCACTTCAGGAAGCCGGCATCGACTACGACTCCGCTGAAGCCGATTTCCGCGCTTCCGTCGAGGTTCCCTTGGATGTCGACGGCGCACGCAAGATCTTCAAGCTCGTCGACGCGCTCGAAGATTCTGACGACGTGCAGAACGTCTACACCAACATCGATCTTTCCGACGAGGTTCTCGCGGCTCTCGAAGACTGATTGCTTTTCAACTCAACCCGGTCCTGACGTCCGCGTCCGGGCCGGGTTGCGTGTTGATGCGGGGTAGTAGTCCCGCGCACCGCTAAGCTATCGAACAGCTGTTCGGTATGGAGAGGTGTGACAAGTGCGCGTGCTCGGAGTGGACCCAGGCTTGACTCGCTGCGGGTTGGGAGTGGTCGACGGGAGCAACGGCAGGAAAGTGCGCCCCATTGCGGTCGACGTGGTGCGGACTCCGGCCGAGATGGACCTTGGTTCTCGGCTTCTGCGGATCTCCGATGCGGCTGAACTGTGGATCGAGCAGTACAAGCCGGAGGTGGTCGCGATCGAGCGCGTGTTCGCGCAGCACAACGTCAGTACCGCGATGGGGACGGCGCAAGCAGGCGGAGTTGTCGCGCTCGCTGCCGCCAGACGCGGCATTCCGGTGTGTTTCCACACGCCCAGCGAGGTGAAGGCCGCCGTCACCGGCAGCGGTAACGCCGACAAGGCGCAGGTCACTGCGATGGTGACGCGAATTCTGAATTTGAAGACGGCGCCGAAACCTGCTGACGCTGCCGACGCTCTGGCGCTGGCGATCTGTCACTGCTGGCGAGCACCGATGATCGAGCGGATGGCCCGCGCCGAGGCGATGGCCGCTGAACAAATGCGTAAGTATCAGGCAAAATTGGCCGAGACGAAGAAGGCAGGTTCACGATGATCGCGTCGGTACGCGGCGAGGTACTCGATATTGCGCTCGATCACGCGGTCATCGAAGCGTCAGGTGTCGGCTATCGGGTCAATGCCACCCCGGTGACTCTCGGTGCGCTGCACCGGGGAAGCGAAGCGCGACTGTTCACGACGATGATCGTTCGCGAAGACTCGATGACGCTGTACGGTTTTTCCGATACCGAGTCGAAGGACCTGTTCAGCCTCCTGCAGACGGTTTCCGGAGTCGGACCGCGCCTGGCGATGGCAACTCTCGCAGTTCTCGAACCGGACGCGCTGCGGCGGGCGCTCTCGGAAGGCAACCTGACGGCGTTGACGAGGGTGCCCGGTATCGGAAAACGCGGCGCCGAGCGCATGGTTGTCGAACTGCGTGACAAGGTCGACGCCGTCGCGACGACGGCCGGCGCGGCGTCCGGCGTCGTCGTCGGCAGCTCGATCCGTGATCAGATCGTCGAGGCTCTCGAAGGTCTGGGCTTCCCGATCAAGCAGGCTGAGCAGGCCACGGATTCGGTTCTGGCGGAATCGCCCGAGGCCACCACGTCGGTCGCACTGCGTTCCGCTCTGTCGCTGCTCGGTAAGACTCGATGAACTTCGACCCGATCGACGATTTCGACGACGAGTCGCAGGTCTCTGCCGAATTGGTGGCGGGAGACGGTGATGTCGAAGCGAGTCTGCGCCCCAAGAGTCTCGACGACTTCATCGGTCAACCTCGTGTTCGCGAACAACTGCAGCTCGTGCTCACCGGAGCAAAACTTCGTGGCAGCACGCCTGATCACATCCTGATGTCCGGTCCCCCCGGGCTCGGCAAGACGTCGATGGCGATGATCATCGCGGGGGAGTTGGGCTCTTCTCTGCGGTTGACGTCCGGACCGGCGCTCGAACGCGCCGGAGACCTGGCTGCGATGCTGAGCAACCTCGTCGAGGGCGACGTGTTGTTCATCGACGAGATTCACCGAATCGCTCGTCCGGCCGAGGAGATGTTGTACCTGGCCATGGAAGACTTCCGTGTCGACGTCGTCGTCGGTAAGGGGCCGGGCGCCACGTCGATTCCTCTGGAGGTTGCACCGTTCACGCTGGTCGGTGCGACTACGCGGTCGGGTGCGCTGACCGGTCCGTTGCGCGACCGCTTCGGGTTCACCGCTCACATGGATTTCTACGAACCCGAAGAGCTGCAACAGATTCTGATGCGTTCGGCCGGAATTCTGGGCGTCGATCTCGAAGTCGATGCCGGTGCCGAAATCGCACGACGCTCGCGGGGGACACCGCGTATCGCGAACCGATTGCTGCGCCGGGTTCGCGACTTCGCCGAGGTGCGCGCCGACGGAATCGTCACCATGGACGTCGCTCAGGCGGCCTTGGCCGTCTACGACGTGGACCAGTTGGGCTTGGACCGTCTCGACCGTTCGGTACTGAGTGCTTTGGTGCGTTCGTTCGGCGGCGGGCCCGTCGGCGTGTCGACGCTTGCGGTGGCCGTCGGCGAGGAACCGTCGACGGTGGAAGAAGTGTGCGAGCCGTTCCTGGTCCGGGCCGGAATGATCGCCCGGACGCCGCGAGGACGTGTGGCTACCGCCGCTGCCTGGACTCAACTCGGAATGACACCGCCGCCGGATGCCGCAGCGGGCGGTATCGAGGTTCGTGTCAACGAACCGCAGGCCACGTTGTTCGATCCGAACGGCGAGTGAATTTCGACTGGAAAGGCCTACTTGAACGGCCGATCTGTCAGGAATCCTCAGCAACTAATGGCACACTGGTGTATTGCGTAGGTCCATCCGGGACCATCGCGGCGTAAAACGTGCAACACAACCGAGGTTGATCAACACATGTCGAGTTTGCTTTTCCCCCTCTTGATCCTCGCACTGCTGGTGCCCATGTTCCTGGGCATGCGCAAGCAGAAGAAGGCCTTGGCCGCGACTTCCGAGATGCAGGACTCGCTGCAGGTCGGCGATCGGGTGCAGACCACGGCCGGGCTCTACGCCACGATCGCTTCCCTGGACGACGAGACCGTGGACCTCGAGATCGCGGACGGTGTCATCACCACCTGGTCGCGTCTGGTCATCCGTGAGCGCGTCGTCGAGACGACCGAGACCGACGAGTACGACGACGACTCGATTTCCGAGATCGAAGAGTCTGCTGCCGACACCGAAATCCGGCTCACCAAGGAGTCCTGACTTCGTCGAACTGGTACGTGTTCTAGAGTTGTGAACTCGGACACACGTCCAGATTGTCTTGTCCGCTCTTACACCAGCAGCTCAGTTCACCCCGTTGATCAATCGTTGCAGTTCGAACGCCGCAGCTCGGGTGGTCGTCGACCACCCGAGCCGTGCACTTACTGAAGCTCTGCACCTACCGAGGAGACTTAAAGATCGTGGCACCTTCCACCGGAACGGTGCATCCGGTCCGCTACCTGGCCCTTTTCGGGGTCCTGGTAGTGGCACTGTATGCCCTGGTGTTCTTCACTGGAGACAAGTCGGCCACGCCGAAACTCGGCATCGACCTGCAGGGTGGAACGCGCGTCACGTTGACCGCTCGTACCCCGGACGGCAGCGCTCCCAGTCAGGACAGTCTCAAGCAGGCTCAGGAAATCATCGAGACCCGCGTCAACGGTCTCGGCGTTTCCGGTTCCGAGGTCGTTGTCGACGGTGACAACCTCGTCATCACCGTTCCCGGCGACGACAGTGCGCAGGCTCGCTCGCTCGGCCAGACCGCTCGTCTGTACATCCGCCCGGTGACGGGTTCGATCGACGTCGCCACCCGTGACGCGAATCGGACAGCTACGCCCGAGGCGCCGGCGGCCGAAACTCCGGCCACTGATGCACCGGCCCCCGAAGCACCCGCTGACGGGACGCAGACGCCGCAGAACCGTCCGTTCCTGGCTCAGGACCCGACTACTCCCGAGGCAACGCCCGCGCCGCAGACAACGACTCCGGCCCCCACCGGGGACGCGCCGAGCGACGGCACCGACGAAGGCGACGCAGCAGCAGCGGAAATCGCCGCAGCGCGCGCCCTCCGACAGAGCAGCGATCCGACAGTGCAGCAGCAAGCAGTGGCGAACCTCGACTGCTCCGTCGCGGATCCGCTCCGTGGAAACGACGACCCGACCCTGCCGCTGGTCGCCTGCTCGCAAGACGGACTGAACATCTATCTCCTCGGTCCTTCGATCATCGACGGACAGGAGATTGCCGACGCGTCTTCGGTCTTCAACTCGCAGCAGTCGCGCCACGAGATCAGCCTCTCGTTCAAGACGACCGGCAGCAATACCTGGGCCGAGTTCACCTCAGCCAACATCGGCAAGCAGGCAGCGTTCACGCTCGACTCGAAGGTCGTCAGCGCTCCCACGATTCAAGGTGCAACGCCTGCGGGTAGCGCCACCTCGATCACGGGCAGTTTCACTGCCGAGAGTGCCAAAGAACTTGCCAACACACTGAAGTACGGTTCGCTTCCGCTCTCGTTCGCAGCCTCTGAGGCCGAGACGGTCTCGGCCACGCTCGGCCTGGCCTCACTGCAGGCGGCATTGATCGCCGGCGCGGTCGGTCTCGTTCTCGTTCTGCTGTACTGCCTCGTCTACTACCGCATGCTCGGCGTCCTGACGGCGTTGTCGCTGATTCTCTCCGGAGTCATGGTCTACGCGATCATGGTTCTGCTCGGCAGATACATCGGCTTCACGCTCGACTTGGCCGGCATGGCTGGTCTGATCATCGGTATCGGTATGACCGCCGACTCGTTCGTCGTGTTCTTCGAACGCATCAAGGACGAAATGCGTGAGGGCCGTAGCTTCCGCTCGGCGGTGCCACGCGGTTGGGCAAGAGCACGCCGAACAATTCTTTCCGGCAACGCGGTGAGCTTCATCGCCGCTGCAGTTCTGTACGTGCTGGCGGTCGGACAGGTGCGAGGCTTCGCCTTCACCTTGGGTCTGACGACCATTCTCGACGTGATTGTCGTGTTCCTCGTGACGTGGCCACTGGTCAGCATGGCGTCCCGTTCGGCGTTCTGGTCCAAGCCCAGCGTCAACGGTCTCGGCGCAGTGCAAGAGGTTGCCCGCGAACGTAAGGTTGCCGCCGCTGCGTCGGCTAAGGAGACACGAGCATGAGCGAGTCCAACAACTCCCCGGTGGGGTCCACCAACAGTTCCGCCGCCGAGTCCGCCGATGCGGCGGCCCGGTCGGAGATCACCGACTCAGGCGTCGATCAGGGCGCGATGCCCAAGCACAGCTGGCTCTCGCGGTTGTACACCGGAACGGGTGCGTTCGAGGTCGTCGGCAAGCGTCGCTTCTACTACGGACTGACCGGCGCTCTGGTCGCCATTGCGCTGCTGAGCATCATCCTGCGCGGCTTCACCTTCGGTATCGATTTCGAAGGCGGATCACGCATTCAGTTCCCGGCCGAGGGTGGAGTCGAGACGTCGGCGGTGGAAACCGTCTACTCCGACACACTCGGGTTCGAACCGGTCAGCGTGCAGACAGTCGGCTCGGGTGCCAGCGCAACCGTGCAGATCCGGTCGGAGACGTTGAACGCGACGCAGATCAACGATCTTCAGTCGGCTCTCTTCGACGAGTTCCAGCCCAAGGACAAGAACGGGAACCCGTCGGCGCAAGCCATCAGTTTTGCGGACGTGAGTGAAACCTGGGGCGGCCAGATCACCAAGAAGGCGCTGATCGCGCTGATTGTGTTCCTGGTGATCGTGAGTATCTACATCGCCATCCGCTTCGAGCGGGACATGGCGGTAGCTGCGATCGTTGCGTTGTTCTTCGACATCATCGTCACTGCCGGCGTCTACTCGCTCGTCGGTTTCGAGGTGACGCCCGCGACGGTGATCGGTTTGCTTACCATTCTCGGCTTCTCGCTGTACGACACCGTGGTGGTGTTCGACAAGGTCGAAGAGAACACCCGCGGTGTTCTGCATCTGACGCGCCGGACGTACGGCGAGCAGGCCAACCTCGCGGTGAATCAGACCTTGATGCGATCGATCAACACGACCGTCATCAGCGTGCTCCCGGTGATCGCTCTGATGGTTGTCGCGGTCTGGATGCTCGGCGTCGGCACACTCAAGGACCTTGCGCTCGTTCAGCTCGTCGGCATCATCGTGGGTGCGTACTCCTCGATCTTCTTCGCGACGCCGCTCCTGGTGTCGATGAAGGAACGCTGGGGACCCGTTGCCGCGCACACTCGTAAGGTGCTCTCGCGCCGGGCTACGCTGGCCGAGAAGGGTACGCAGACGGTTGCCGTCGGCGCACCAGTTGCACGCCGTGCTCCGGTTGCTCCGCAGCCGGGTGCGCGGCCGACCGGAAAGCGAAACAAGAAGGGGCACTGAACATGCTCCCAAGAACACGCACACTGGTTCGATCGATGACGTTCGTTGCGGCCACCGCTGTGGCTGCGGGTTCGTTGGCGGCCTGCTCGGAAAGCGCCGAGCAGGTTCCGTCCATCGGATATGCCATCGACAACTCCATCTCCACGTACAACGCCAACACGACAGCTGGATCGGTGTCCGGGGCGATGGCCGCGTTCGGCCGGGTGCTTCCCGGCTTCACGTTCACCGGCCCGGCCGGAGCACCTGTCTCCGACACGGACATCGGAACGGTGTCGGAGTTGCCCGGTGACGTGCTCACGGTCTCGTACAAGCTCAATCCGGCGTCCGTGTACTCCGACGGGATTCCGATGTCCTGTGACGATCTCGTCCTCACCTGGGCGGCGTCGAGTGGCAAGTTCACCGAAGACGTCGATGGTGCCGTGAAGCCCATGTTCGACACGGCGAACAATCTCGGATACGCGGACATCGACCGGATCGACTGCCAGAGCGGGGCGAAGGACGCGACGGTGTTCTTCAAACCCGGGCGATCGTTCACCGATTGGCGGTCGTTGTTCGGTGCGACTGCGCTGATGCCTTCACACATCGTGACGCAGCGCGCCGGAGTGGGCGACGTGGTGAGCGCGGTGAATGCCGGTGACACCGAAGCGTTGTCGAAGATCGCGGACTTCTGGAACACCGGGTGGAACCTGACTCCAGGTCAGGTGGACACCTCCGTACTGCCCTCCGCTGGTCCGTATCGATTCGACTCGTACAGTGCCGACGACGGCCTGGTGCTGGTCGCGAACGAGCGGTGGTGGGGCAACAAGCCGGCGACCGATCGCATCGTCGTCTGGCCACGTGGTGTGAATCTGACCGAGGATCTCGACAAGAACTCGATCGAGGTCGTCGACGTCGCTTCCGGGTCGGCCGGCGAACTCGGTACTCCGTCCGGGTTCGACGTCCAACAGATTCCGTCGCGGTCGATCGAGCAGTTCGTTCTCGCGACCTCTGGTTCGCTGGGCGACGAAGCCGCCCGTCGAGCGTTCGCGCATTGTGTTCCGCGGACAACTCTGTTCGAGAAGTTCGGGCAGACGGATAACGCGCCGCAGGCTGGTCTGGGTTCCGGCGTGGTCGATTCGCGACTGATGGCGCCGGATTCACTCGTGTACAGCGACGCCGCTGCGGTCGACGGTGACCGGTACGCCAATGCCGACGTCGATGCCGCGAAGACGTCGTTGTCGGAAGCCGATCTCGACCAGTTGACCGTCCGGGTCGGGTACCTCGCACCGGACCCGGTGCGGGCGCAGATCGTCTCTGAAGCGAAAGCCGCGTGTGCTCCGGCGGGAATTACGATCGAGGACGCGAGTACCGACAGCTTCGATCCTGCGAGTCTGCAGTCCGGGGGAGTCGACGCTGTGCTTTCCGGCATGGCAGGCAAAGTCGGGGCAGGCGGAACAGCGAGCATGATCGACGCGCGCGGAGCGCTGCGATCGGGCAACGGCGCAAACCTCGGTACGTACGGAAATGCCAGGATCGATCAGATCATCGATCAGTTGAACGTGGATGCGAGCACGAGTGCGCAATTGGGACTCTCGGTGGAGGCGGAGAACATCCTGTGGACCCAGGTGCCTACGATTCCACTGTTCAATCAACTACGAACTGTCGCTGTAGCTCCAGGCATGTCGGCAGTGTTGGTCAATCCGACTCGGGCCGCTACCGGCTGGAACATGGACAGATGGGTACTACGCAGATGAGCGTCTCGAATGGTGTTGCCTTGCACACGACTGAAGAATTGATCGCAATCCACCGGGCTGCCGGGGACGCCGTTGTTCGGCTGACCCGCTGGGCGGACAACTTTCCCGGTCCCGGTGTTCGGTTCGCCGATCTGACTCCGGTGTTCGCCGACGCCGAGGGGTTCGGGGCCGTGCTCGATGCCCTTGTCGCCTGTGCTCCGGACGCCGACACGATCGCCGCCGTCGATGCTCGTGGATTCCTGCTCGGTGCCGGTGCGGCCGCGAAGATGGGTGCGGGAGTCGTTGCCGTGCGGAAGGTCGGCAAACTGCCGCCGCCGGTGCTCTCTCGTTCGTACAGCCTCGAGTACGGATCCTCGACTCTCGAGATTCCCGCAAACGGCTTCGATCTCACCGGGCGGAATGTTCTGGTGATCGACGACGTTCTGGCTACCGGAGGGACACTCGAGGCGGCTGTACAGTTGGTCGAGTTGGGTGGAGCGAACGTCGTCGGCGTCGCAGTGGTGCTCGAGATCGAGGAACTGCGCGGTCGAGATCGCTTCTTGAAGTACCCACTGACATCACTGGTGAAGGTCTGAGTATTAAAGTTGTCTCCTGGGGGTCGAGTTAGACCTCCAGGGCAATTACCCGATGCAGGGCGGTTGCCTCAACCAACTCGGTGGTAGGAGGTGGCGACATGACGTCGAATCTTGATCGATCACAGAACTCGGGTGCAGTGTCGCAGGAGACGGGTGCAGTTCCGGCTCCGGAGACGACACCATCGAAGTCCGCGGTGCCCGACGATTCGGGATCTGCGCAAACTACCGGCAATCGGGGTGGGCAGAATCTGGCCGTGCCCGCTTCCGCCTCCCGTAGGGTGCGCGCTCGGCTTGCTCGACGCATCACCGGTCAGCGCAACGCCACCATCCGCCCGGTGCTCGAGCCGTTGGTCAGCCTCCACCGTGAGCTGTATCCGAAGGCCGACCTCGCGCTGCTCCAGCGTGCGTACGACGTCGCCGAGGACAGACATTCGAGCCAGCGGCGCAAGTCCGGCGATCCGTACATCACGCATCCGTTGGCCGTCGCAAGCATTCTGGCCGAGTTGGGTATGGACACCACCACCCTCGTCGCAGCCCTGCTGCACGACACCGTCGAGGACACCGGGTACTCACTCGAAGAGTTGACCAAGGACTTCGGTGACGAGGTCGCTCACCTCGTCGACGGCGTCACCAAACTCGACAAGGTCGTTCTGGGCACCGCCGCCGAGGGCGAAACCATCCGCAAGATGATCATCGCGATGGCGCGGGACCCGCGCGTGCTCGTGATCAAGGTCGCGGATCGTCTGCACAACATGCGCACGATGCGATTCCTGCCGCCAGAAAAGCAGGCACGTAAGGCGCGAGAGACTCTCGAAGTCATTGCGCCACTTGCACATCGACTTGGAATGGCGACCGTCAAGTGGGAACTCGAGGACCTTTCGTTCGCCATCTTGCACCCGAAGAAGTATGACGAGATCGTTCGACTGGTCGCCGATCGCGCGCCTTCTCGTGACACCTATCTGGCCAAGGTTCGCGCCGAGATCAACTCGACCCTGTCCGCCTCGCGGATCAACGCCATCGTCGAAGGCAGGCCCAAGCATTACTGGTCGATCTATCAGAAGATGATCGTCAAGGGCCGCGATTTCGACGACATCCACGATCTGGTCGGCGTCCGCATCCTGTGTGAAGAAGTGCGTGACTGTTACGCCGCGGTCGGCGTTGTCCACTCACTGTGGCAGCCGATGGCCGGACGCTTCAAGGACTACATCGCACAGCCGCGCTACGGCGTCTACCAGTCGCTGCACACCACCGTCGTGGGACCGGAAGGCAAGCCCCTGGAGGTCCAGATCCGGACCCAGGACATGCACCGGACCGCGGAGTTCGGTATCGCCGCGCACTGGCGGTACAAGGAGACCAAGGGCAAGCACGCGGGCGACATCGCCGAGGTCGACGACATGGCGTGGATGCGTCAGCTACTCGACTGGCAACGTGAAGCGGCCGATCCGGGGGAGTTCCTCGAATCGTTGCGTTACGACCTCGCGGTTAAGGAGATCTTCGTCTTCACGCCGAAGGGTGACGTGATCACGTTGCCTGCCGGATCGACTCCCGTCGATTTCGCGTATGCGGTGCACACCGAGGTCGGGCACCGATGCATCGGTGCCAGGGTCAACGGTCGGTTGGTCGCGCTGGAACGAACTCTCGAAAACGGCGAAGTGGTGGAGGTCTTCACGTCGAAGGCTGCCACCGCCGGGCCGAGCCGAGATTGGCAGACGTTTGTCGTCTCGCCGCGTGCCAAGGCGAAGATCCGGCAGTGGTTCGCGAAGGAACGCCGCGAAGAGGCGCTTGAGTCCGGCAAGGATCAGATCGCGAAGGAAGTCCGCCGCGTGGGACTTCCGTTGCAGCGGTTGATGAATGCCGAATCGATGAGCACGATCGCGCACGAACTTCGCTATCCCGACGTCTCGGCGTTGTACACGGCCGTAGGCGAGAGTCAGGTGTCGGCGCACCACGTCGTGCAGCGACTGGTTGCTCATCTGGGCGGCGTCGGCGCCGTCGAGGAGGAACTGGCCGAGCGTTCGACGCCGTCGACCATGCCGGTGCGCACCCGCAGTACGGGTGACTCCGGAATTCTGGTTCCCGGAGCACCCGGCACGGTGGCAAAACTCGCGAAGTGTTGCACGCCGGTACCGGGCGATTCGATTCTGGGCTTCGTCACGCGTGGCGGCGCGGTCAGCGTGCACCGTACCGACTGCACCAACGCCAACTCGCTCCACGATCAGTCGGAGCGAATCATCGACGTCGAATGGGCACCGTCAGCGACATCGGTGTTCCTGGTCGCGATCCAGATCGAGGCACTCGATCGTCATCGGTTGCTTTCCGACGTCACCAAGGCGTTGGCAGACGAGAAGGTGAACATCCTGTCGGCCTCGGTCACCACCTCAGGTGACCGAGTGGCGATCAGCAAGTTCACCTTCGAGATGGGCGACCCGAAGCACTTGGGTCATGTTCTCAACGTGGTTCGTAACGTGGAAGGCGTCTACGACGTCTACCGCGTGACCTCTGCTTCGTAAACTGCTGTGCGCCTTTATTAACCGCGGGCGGTTAATAAAGGCGCACAGGGGGTCAGGCGACTACTGCAGTCTCGATGGTGATCGGGGTGTTGGGTGCACCGCCGCCGGTTGCTCCCATGCCACCGTCGTCGCCGTCGGCCGCGATCTTCTCGATCGTCGCCAGGCCGGCGTCGTCGATCTTTCCGAAGACCGTGTAGTTGGGCGGCAAGACCGAATCCTCGTAGACGAGGAAGAACTGACTGCCGTTGCTGCCCGGTTTACCCGAGTTGGCCATTGCCAGCGTGCCGCGGGGGTAGACGGCAGGCAAGGAGAGTGCCGGATCGTTAGCCGGGTAGGCAGTGGTCGGGTACTCGTTGTCGAAGCCATAGCCCGGTCCGCCCGTGCCCTTGCCCGAGGGATCGCCGCACTGCAGGATCTGTAGACCGGGTGTGGTGACGAGTCGATGGCACGGGGTGTCGTCGAAGTACTTCTGCTCGGTCAAGCTCACGATGCTGTTGACCGTGCAGGGGGCTTCCGCCCGGTTCAGTTCCATCCCGATCGGGCCGGCCGTAGTCGTGAGCGCGACGTTGACGGTTCCCTCGGTGGACACACCCGTGGAGTTCGGCGGATTGACGGTTTTTGCTGCACCCGCCGCGCTCGGGTACGAGCAGTCGACGGTCGCCGAGGCCGGAGTCGGGACAGGCGGGAGTGCGTCGAACTGTGACATGTCGAGCGGCGGCATGGCAGCCGTTGTCGTCTTCGCCTTGGAGGTGCTGGACGGCGAGTCCGAGCTACCGGAATCACTGGAACAACCAGCCAGAAGCAGCGCCGCGGCGCTTGCGGCGGCAATAACTACAGGAAAGCGCATCACAGGTTTACGTCGCATCAGTCGAGCCTTACTGTCTTGATGTCGGTGGTCAGATTCGGCTTGCCGTCACCCTCTGGCGTCGATCCGCCGGCCGCGACCTTGTCCAAAGTGGCGAGCCCGGTTTCGTCGATCGTGCCGAAAACCGTGTACTGCGGGGGGAGTTGTGAGTCGCCGTAGACGAGGAAGAACTGGCTGCCGTTGCTACCGGGTGCCCCGGTGTTGGCCATCGCAACCGTGCCGCGCGCGTAGGTGACGGGCTCCTGCGCTGCCGGGTCGGTGGTGGAATACGCCGTGGTGGGGAATTCGTTGTCGAAGCCGTAGCCCGGTCCGCCGGTGCCGGTGCCGGACGGGTCACCGCACTGCAGCACCTGGAGCGAGGGGCTCGTCGTCATGCGGTGGCAGGTGGTGTCGTTGAAGTAGTCCTGCTGCGCCAAGCTCACGAAGCTGTTGACCGTGCACGGAGACTTCGTTCCGTCGAGTGTGAGCCCGATGTTTCCCTGCGAGGTCTCGACGCTGATGCTCGGCGTCGCGTCCGGCGCGGTGGTGGGAATCCCGTCGGTACGAGGAGGGTTGTTGGCCTTGGACGCGGTAGCGCCGTCGGCTGGATACGAGCAGGAAACCGTGTCGGCCAGTGGCGTCGACAGACCGGCCGGCATTGCACCCGCGGTCTGTGGCGTGAGGCTCGAGTCGTCGGCAGCAGTGTTGGTGGTGTTCGCGTCGTCGTCACTGCGATTGCTCAGCCAGATGAGTCCACCGACGACGCCGACTACGACGACCACGCCGAGCGCAGTTCCGGCTATCGTCATCTGCTTGCGCTTGCGGGCACGTTCTGCGCGACGTTCGAGCTGACGCTCGAGCTTGCGTTTCGCCGCCTCGCGGCGTTGCTCGTTACTCGGCACTGCTGTAGTCCTCCGTATCGCGGGTGGATCGTGGTCGGCCGGCCGAGCGACACCCTGGGGGTCGGCTTCGGCAAGCGGCTCTACTCGTCGTCAGAGTCTCCCATTGCAACCTGAGAACTTACTGGCGGGGCAGCAGCTTAGGCTGTAACCGACAGCGTGTTGTTTGTTTCCACCCTTCGAAGAGGAGTTGCCCCCGTGCTCGTCACTGGTTTTCCGGCCGGGATGTTCCAAACCAACTGCTACATACTCGCTCAGGACGACGCGTGCGAGTGCGTCGTCGTAGATCCGGGTCAGGATGCAGCTGAGCCGCTCTTCGAATATCTGGACTCCAAGGACATGTCGGTCACGGCGGTCCTCCTGACGCACGGTCATCTCGATCACGTGTGGTCGGCCCGCGAGGTCTGTGAGCGGTATTCCGTACCCGCGTACATCCATCCCGAGGATCGCTACATGCTCAGCGATCCGGCACGGGGGATCGGCCCGACGATGAAGGAATTCATTCAAGGCATGACGTTCGTGGAGCCGGACGAGGTGATCGAACTGGCCGACGGAGACAAGATCACCGAGGCCGGAATGACGTTCGTCGTGGACCACACACCCGGGCACACGCAGGGATCGGTGGTGTTCCGCACCCAGGCGAACACCGAGAGGGGGCCCGTGGATTTGGCGTTCACCGGTGACACTCTGTTCCAGGGTTCCATCGGGCGCAGCGACCTGCCCGGCGGAAATCACGAGCAGTTGCTCGCTTCGATCGCCCGCAAGCTATTGGTACTCGGTGACGAGACAGTGGTCCTGCCCGGGCATGGCGGAAACAGTTCGATCGGCGCCGAGCGAAGCTCGAATCCGTTTCTCGTTGGACTCAGCGCACAAGAATAAGGAAAAGTACCTCTCGTGAGTAAAGCCAGCACCTTCTCTGCACCCAAGGGCATTCCGGACTACGTTCCGCCGCAGTCAGCCGAATTCGTCGCCGTTCGTGACGGTTTGACGCGCGCCGCGAGGTTGGCCGGATACGGCCACATCGAATTGCCGATCTTCGAGGACACCGGCCTGTTCGCTCGCGGTGTCGGTGAGTCGACCGACGTCGTCAGCAAAGAGATGTAC
Organism: Rhodococcus sp. YL-1; assembly: GCF_001942025.1. Taxonomy (NCBI): domain Bacteria; kingdom Bacillati; phylum Actinomycetota; class Actinomycetes; order Mycobacteriales; family Nocardiaceae; genus Rhodococcus; species Rhodococcus sp. YL-1. Next base: position 2,922,643 of record NZ_CP017299.1, read on the forward strand.
ACATTCGCCGACCGCGGTGACCGTTCGGTGACGTTGCGTCCCGAGGGAACCGCCGGAGTCATGCGTGCGGTCATCGAGCACAGCCTCGATCGTGGACAGTTGCCGGTCAAGGTCAGTTACGCGGGCCCGTTCTTCCGCTACGAGCGCCCGCAGGCCGGTCGCTACCGCCAGTTGCAGCAGGTCGGCGTAGAAGCCATCGGGATCGACGACCCCGCGCTCGACGCGGAGGTCATCGCGATCGCCGACGCCGGATTCCGGTCGTTGGGGCTCGACGGCTTCCGCCTCGAAATCACCTCTCTCGGTGACGACACCTGCCGGCCGCAGTACCGCGAACTGCTGCAGGAGTTTCTCTTTGCACTCCCGCTCGACGAAGACACGCGTCGACGCGCCGAGATCAACCCGCTCCGCGTGCTCGACGACAAGCGCCCGGATGTACGCGAGATGACTGCGGGCGCACCGCTCATGCTCGATCACCTGTCCGAGAGCTGCAAGGCGCACTTCGACGAGGTGCTAGCGCACCTGGACGCATTGGGCGTTCCGTACGTCGTCAACCCGCGCATGGTCCGCGGCCTCGACTACTACACCAAGACAACCTTCGAATTCGTGCACGACGGACTGGGTGCGCAGTCCGGAATCGGTGGTGGTGGTCGTTACGACGGTCTGATGGAACAGCTGGGTGGACAGCCGCTCTCGGGCATCGGGTTCGGAATCGGCGTCGACCGCACGGTTCTCGCGCTCGAGGCCGAGGGCAAGTCCGTTGCGCCACCGGCGCGTGTCGACGTCTTCTGTGTACCGATGGGTGCCGAGGCGAAGGCTGCACTGGTGAAGATCGCGCATCAGTTGCGTGCCAATGGGATTCGCGTCGACCTGGCGTACGGAAACCGTGGCGTGAAGGGCTCGATGAAGGCAGCTGATCGTTCGGGTGCCGCGATCGCTTTGGTTCTCGGCGAGCGTGAACTCGAAGAGGGCGTTGTCGTTGTCAAACAGTTGGCAACAGGTGAGCAGGAGACAGTGGCGCTCGACGAGGTTGTCGACAAGCTCGGGGAACTCGTTGAGCACTGAGGCCGAACCGGTTTCGCTCGATCTGGTTCCCGTGGCGTTGATCGCGCCGCGGCTGAAGAAGTTCGCCGTTGTTGTCGTGGTGTTCGGTGTGGTCGTCGGGTTGATCGTCAGTGTGTTCTCGACGGCGACCGTTGGAGTGATCGTCGGTGCCGTCATCGCGGTGCCGACGTCACTGGCGATCCTGATGACGCTGCGCCGACATATCACGTTGTACGGCAACAGAGTTCGTGCGCAAGCTGGTTTTCGAACCAACGACGTCGACGTGGCCGAGGTACTCACGGCGGCATTGACGGTGCGATCCGGCCGGATCAGCGAAGTCAGCTTGACGCTCGGCGACGGACGGTCCACCGTGCGGATCCCGCTCGCGCTGTATACCGCGGGGGGTGGGCGCGAGTTGGAAATCCTTGCACTCCGCAAGCTCGCCGACGCGCTGGCGGCCAGCGAGTTGGTACCGGCTGCCGCGTTGTCCTCGGTGCTGATCGAACAGTTGCGTGCCGAAGCCCGCGGCGCCGGACTCGCCGAGCGTCCGCTCTACCGTGCCGTCGAACTCGTGACGGCGGAGGGACGAGTGCCGAGGACCACACTGACAGACCACGAAGTGGCCGGTTTACTCGACTAGCGTGGAAACCGTTCTTACAGCGTTGTAGAACGGACAGTCGTGAAAACGGCAGGTGAGGAGTCGGCAATGAGTATTGCGCCCGTAACCGTCACGGTAACCGGAGCGTCGGGTCAGATCGCATACGGAATGCTTTTCCGCATAGCTGCGGGGGAGATGCTCGGCGCTGACGTCCCGATCAAACTTCGACTGCTCGAGATTCCTGCCGCCGTGTCCGCTGCCGAAGGCGTTGCGATGGAACTCGAAGACGGCGCATTTCCGTTGCTGAGCTCCATCGACATCACCGACGATCCCGATGTCGCCTTCTCCGGCGCGAACGTCGGGATGCTGGTCGGCGCACGTCCGCGGAGCAAGGGGATGGAGCGTGCCGAGTTGCTGAGTGCGAACGGCGCGATTTTCACAGCGCACGGGAAGGCGATCAACAACAACGCAGCCTCGGACGTCAAGGTGCTGGTCGTGGGAAACCCGGCCAACACCAACGCGCTCATCGCGATGAACAATGCACCGGACGTGCCCGATGCTCGGTTCAGTGCGCTGACACGTCTCGACCACAACCGAGCGATCGCGCAGGTGGTGAAGAAGACCGGGGTTCGTGCGTCGTCGGTGCGCAAGGTGTCCGTCTGGGGAAACCATTCGGCGACGCAGTACCCGGACCTGTCCCACGCGACTGTCGCAGGTGAGCCTGCACTCGCGGTGATCGACGACCGCGACTGGGTGGAGAACGATTTCATCCCGACTGTGCAGGTGCGAGGCACCGCCATCATCGCTGCGCGGGGATCGTCCTCTGCGGCGAGTGCGGCCAGCGCGTCGATCGACCACGTCCGCGACTGGGTGATCGGTACCGCCGAGGACGACTGGGTATCCATGGCCGTCTGTTCGGACGGTTCCTACGGAGTGCCCGAAGGATTGGTCTCTTCCTTCCCTGTGACCTGTGCCGATGGCGAGTTCGCTATCGTTCCCGACCTCGCGATCGACGACTTCTCACGCGAACGGATCGACCTGTCCGTCAGCGAACTGGAGCAGGAGCGTGCGGCGGTGCGGGAGTTGGGCTTCGTCTGAGGTTTGTCTTGATCAGAGATCTCGGAACAGGTACTGATCGGGATCGTCAGCCCCGAGCACGGGCGGCGACACCATCGGCAGATCGTCGACCATCGAATTCTCGTCGCCGACAGTGACGAGATACCTCGGGGTAGTGCGTGGCGACTCGTCGTCCCGAGATCCGCGGGGTCCACCGCCCAGCATGCCGCCCGGCGACATGCCGCTACTGCCGACTGCCGACGATGGTGCACCCAGGCCGGGCGGTGTTACCGGAACCGGTTGAACTGCAGCAACTCCCGCTGCACCCCTCACCATTCCGCCGGTAGTGCCACCGCTTCCGCTCACCCATGCTCCGCCTGAACTTGCCGTCGCACTGGGTGACGGCGACGCGCCGGCTGCGAGTGACGTCGACGGATTGCCTGCGCCCCACAGCTTGTCGACGCCGGTCGGAAGCCCGGCGCCGGCCCGTGCAGCCGAAGTTCGAACAGCCTCTGTGCCTGGCTGAGTGGAGTCCGGGTGGGTGGAGTACGGCGCATCACCGGCATCGGTTGAGGCAGAAAGAGGTTGGGCGATCTGACGGGCGGCGTTGTTGATTGCCTCCGCAGTGACCAGGTTGGAGAGTGCCTCACTGGTCGGTGGGGTCGGCACGGGGATCGGTCCGGCAAGGGCGTTCATGGCTGCGGTGTGCCCGAGCATCTCCCCACGCGTCCGAGTCACCGCCGCGACGGCTGCCTGCATGTGTTCAGCTGCCGAGGCAAGCAACATCGCCTGTCCTGGTGGTGTCCACGCGATGGGCGCGGCAGCTGCAACCGTGGTGGCGAAGGACTGCGCGATTGCCGCGAGATTCGCGTTGCCTCGCTGCACCGATTCCGCGGCGGCGGCAGCAGTTTTCGATATCGCGGTTCCGCGTTCGCTCAATTCTGCGCCGCTGTTCTGGGCGGATCGCGACAGTTCGGTCGCGGCGTCACTGCCGGTGCTGTTCCAGGTCTGGCCCACGTCGGCGACCGCGCTTCGGGACAGTCCCATGGCGTGGTCGATGAGAGTGGACGCCTGATCGAAGATGCCGACGGGATCGATGCCCGCAAAAGTGCCTGTGCCGAGACTCTTCCCGAGTTCGATCAAGGGCGCGAACAGATCTTCGATTCCGGGGAGTGCCGGTACCGGTATGCCGGCGAGCATCGATTCGACCACATTGTTCGGCAGTACCGGGGGAGGAGCGCCACCGTGAAGGAATTCGATGACGGTCGTCGAGTCGTCTTCGGTGCTCACGCGGTCGCGCCCGTCGATCCGGCCGCAGCGGTCAGATCTGTTGCGATTGCATGATCTGTGGTGTCGTAGGCCTGCGCGGCTGCACCGGCCGTCGCGGCGTTGCCGGCGTAGAACGTGGCGAGTGCTGCAACATCTTTGGTGTGTGTGGCCTGAGCGCGCGCGAATGCTTCGAGAAATTCGATCCCGACGGGGCCCACGGCCGGTGCGACTGCTGCGATGTTTGCACCCAGATCGACGGCGGCGGCCTGCGCGATGCGTCCTGCCGCTTCGGTCGACGTCGAGCCGTACTTTCGGATGCCGTCAGTGGCGACAGTCAATTCGCTCATCATTACCCCCCAGTTGGTAAGCGTCGTGAGAACTTTAGCGGACCACTGTGGGCCCTTACAGGGAGACGACGCGACCTACTCAGCGGCTCCGGACAACCTGGACGAAGTGGCAGAGATTACATTCGGCTCCGGTGTTGGTATTGCGAGTGCGATCGATTTGGCACACTCGAACCATGCGAACCGCTTCGGACGTCATCCTCCGACTCACGTCCGATCCAGCTCGCTGTGGACTGGTGATGGATTTCGACGGCGTGCTTGCACCCATCGTCGACGATCCGTCGGCGAGTGCACTCCTGCCCGGCGCCGAAGACGTGCTCGCGACTCTGACGAAACACCTCGGTGTAGTCGGCCTGCTTTCGGGGCGGCCGGTGTCGTTTCTGCGAGAACGGCTGAGTCTGGATTCGGTTGTACTCATGGGTTCCTACGGTGTCGAGACCTGGACGGACAACGGAATCGAGGTGCTTCCGGCCGTCGCGGCGTTCAGTGATGCTGTCGCCGAAGCAGAAGCCGAATTGAAACGCTTGTTCGACTCTCCGGCAGTTCCTGGCATCCATGTCGAGAGCAAAGGCCTTGCGGTGGCCGTGCATTGGCGTCGGGCCGCGGATCGTGCGGTCGCGCAGCGCCTGGTGGAAGCAGCGACGACAGAAATCGCGAGCCGGACCGGGTTGCGGCGTGAGCCCGGCAAGTTGGTCGAGGAATTGCGCCCACCCGTTGAGGAGGACAAGGGGACAGGACTCCTTCGCGCGATCGCGGCCGCAGGGGTCGACGTCGTCGCGTACGCGGGCGACGACCGGGGTGACCTACCGGCCTTTGCCGCTGTCCTTGCCTCGGGTGGAGAAGCGTTGGTGGTCAAGGGCGACGACATCGCACCGGAAGTGGCTGCTGTCGACGGCGTCCAGTTCGACGGCCCGCAGGCATTCCTCGATTGGATGAAAGAGCTTGCCGCGCAACTGGAACGCTGACGCGTAAGGTCAGTCTGCTAGGAACTCGACCAGGTCCTATTTCGAGGTGCCGCGTCCGCGGGGCAGAGTGACGCGAACCCGCGCGTGCCCTGTTCCTTGGCGTGATCGACAAGCGCTGATGGTTCTGTCAACGCGAAACTGGCCGCACCGGAAGGGCTCCGGTGCGGCCAGTTTTGGTCTTGGTCGGTTTGCGACTCGGTCAGGCGTCGCGCTTGTTGACGACGGCGATGCTGATTCCGAATATCACCAGCACAAACGCTGCGAAGTAGAACAAGCTTCCCCAAGGGCCCCAATGGAAATTGGTGCTCGAACCCGAAGAGAGGAAGTGGTCGGCGTTGGCGAACGGGAGGAACGGTGTGACGTTTCTGCCGAAGGATCCGAACATGCCGAACAGGCTCTCGATGAGCAGTGGCCACAGCAGCAGTAGTGCAATGGCGCCGGCGGACTGACGAAGGAGTGCTCCGACGGCGATGGCAAGGGCAACGCAGAGGAACGCGAAGATCGGTACGCCGTAAACGGCGCGCCAGGCGTCGGCGTTGTCCAGTGCCAGATTGGTGGAACCTTCAGAGCCTGCCGCAGCTTTGGTGATGAATACCGCGCCGAGCATGAGAACGAAGGACAGCACCGCGCCGAAAGCCCCGATCAGGCCGGCTTTGGCGATCAGAACCGAAGCCCGACTCGGGATGGCCTGGAAGGTGGTACGGATGATGCCGAAGCGGTACTCGCTGGTGATCGCGAGCGCCGCCATGATCATCAGGACCATGACGCCGAATCCGGATACTCCTAGCCCCGCGTCGTTGAACGTGGGGAGGAATTTCTCGAAATCAGGAGTTCCTGATGCGGCTTCGTCGTTGTACGCCTGAATGCTCGAACTCGACGAACGCCCGATCATCCAGGCGACGCCCAACCCTAGGACGATGATTGTGATCGTGCACCACAGCGGCGACTTGGTCGTGGTGATCTTGATACGTTCAGCACTGAGAACAGCCATTACAGTGCACCTCCCATAGCGTGCTGTGTGTTTGCGTGGTGGGCTCCGGCGCCCGGATCGATACCGGATGCGTGGTACTGGACATCGTCTCCGGTCAACTTCATGAACGCATCCTCGAGCGATCCCTGCACAGAAGCCAACTCGTGCAACACGATTCCCTGCGAACCAGCCAAACCACCGATCACATCGGTGGTCGAATCCACGACCACCAACACCGGCTCCGATCCTGAATGTTCCTCGCGGACAGTCAGTCCCTGGGCAGTCAATGCGGCATGGAGAGCGTCCAATTGTGGGCTGCGCACGCGCACCGTCGACTCCGACGAACGATCCACGAACTCCGCGACCGTCGAATCCGAAATCAACCGACCCCGACCGATCACCACCAACTGCTCCGCCGTGAGCGCCATCTCCGACAGGAGGTGACTCGACACCAGCACCGTGCGGCCCTCGGCCGCCAACCGCTGCATGAACTTACGAATCCAGACGATGCCCTCCGGATCGAGACCGTTGACCGGCTCGTCGAACAACAACACCTTCGGATCCCCCAACAACGCACCCGCCAACCCCAGACGCTGCGACATACCGAGCGAGAACCCGCCGGCCTTCTTGCCCGCCACCTCGGACAACCCGACCAACCCGAGCACCTCGTCGACGCGGGACTTCGGGATCCCGTTCGAAGCAGCCATCCACTGCAGATGTGCACGCGCACTGCGATTGGGGTGCACCCACTTCGCATCCAGCAACGCACCCACCGTCCGCAACGGCGTCTTGAGCTCGCGGTACGGCTTGCCCTCGATCAACGCCGCACCCGACGTCGGCTGATCCAGACCCAGGATCATCCGCATCGTCGTCGACTTGCCTGCACCGTTCGGGCCCAGGAAGCCCGTCACGATGCCCGGCTTGACCGTGAACGACAAGTCGTCCACCGCTTTCGTCGGTCCGTAAACCTTGGTCAATCCCCTCAGTTCAATCATGAGGAGAACTGTGCCCTACCGGCACTGACCAGCACATCGGTCCCGAGGATGACATGAACCCTGAGATGTGAATACGGCAGTTCAGGGAAAACCCTGTGCTCGACCGGAAGTCGGAACTGGCGCGGCATGCGGGTAGGGCGCATCGAAGTCGCCGTCGAACAATCGCCAGTAGAAGTCGTTCATCCTCGCAGCGACGGGCGCGTGCCGTGTCACGATCGCGGCCACCTCTGGTGTCACATCACCTGGAATATGACCTGTGGCGCATCGTCGTACGTACTGGTTGCGGGCGACTGGTCCGCCGCTCGTCGGCCTCGGTACCCCGCAGACCTCGGTCACCAGCCAGTTGACCAGAAGCATGGCGGCGTAGTCGGCGTCATGAGTGGCGTGGCGCCGGACGAAGTCGTGCTCGGCAGTCGACAGGTCGAAGTGTGGGGATGTGGCCAGTCCGAAGTCGGTGAGATAGATCCGCTCCATGTCGGTGCGCATGTTGCCGAAATGTCCGTCCATGTGCAGCAACTGTCGATCGCGCAAGAATGCCACGATCTCCGAAAACTGTCGCTCGACTTCGGCAGCTTTGGCGGACGGGTTGTCTTCCAGCCAATTCGAGATCGGGTGTTCGATGTACTCGCAGAACAGTACGAGGCTGCACGGCGCAGCGGCAAGCGCTTCGAGACGGGTCCGCACTTCACGGCTGGCGCCGGCGGTGTGAACGGAATCGATGTCGGCGTGTTCGGCCGCAACGGGCGAACGTCCGGGAAGTATCCGCCAGTGGTAAAGCATTGGGAACGACTGTGTTTCGCCGGCCAGAACGGCATCGGTGACCACGATGTTCGCGGCCAGTTCTCGCCAGGCGTTGAAGCTTGGGCCACCAATGCCGTACTGGCAGAACGTCGGCAGATCGAAATGGTTGGAAGTAGAGCCCACCTCGGCGATTTCCCGCACGCTCAGTGGGATGCGTTTGGTGAATACCGGAACGCCGTTGAGCCTGTTGTCATAGACCCTGATCACTCCTGCGGCGCCACCTACGCCGACACTCGAGATTTGAACGGTGTCGACCAGTCGGGCCAGTTCGACATCGTTCTGGGAAGACAGGAACGCCGACAGCTTTCGGTGGCGGTCAATCCTGACGTCTGTCATTCCACGACTGTGCCACAGGCTCGTCCGGCTTCGATTTCGCGGAGCCGCCTGTCGAAGTCACCGATTCTGGCGGTGTCCTCGTAGTAGTCCTCTTGCTCGATGATCTTTCCCACTTGGTCCGAACGAGAAGCACTGTTCGATTTCGATAGATGACGGCGCCGTCGGGGCCAAGGGCTCGGTCGTCGAAACGGGCGAGCAGGGTCATGCGCCAGAGTGGACCACCGAAATACGCTTCGGTGACCGCGCCTTGAAGCCCCGCATCGACAAATTGTTGGAGAAACGTCTCGATTCGGTCCCCATCGCTTCATCTTCGAAGCTTGTCGTGGCATCGAATGCCCTGTCAACGATGTGCCCGGGTCTGCTGATATCTGACAGAGAATTGGATATTGACAGTGACTGTCACAATAGGTGAGACTCGCATTATCGAGAATGGCCGGATCTCGGCCGAGGCGGGAGGACGTTGCTGATGTCACTACGGGAGAGACAGCGGTTGCAGGTGCGAGCAGACATTCAACGTGCGGCATTCGATCTGTTCGCGCGTGACGGTTTCGAGGATGTGACCACCGAGCAGATTGCGGCGGCAGCGGGGGTATCGGCGAGTACGTACTTCCGGCACGTTCGTAACAAGGAGGATCTGCTGTTGGATCCGGTCAGGCAGGGCGGCGCCGGAATCGTGACGCTGCTCGAGGATCGCCCGGCATCCGAGTCGGCTGATCTTGCGATCTCGCGGGCAATCCTGGAACGCTCCAATGCTTTCGAGTCCTCGGAGATCGATCAGTGGCGAGCAGCGTTCCGCACCGCGCCGCACCTGATGGATCGAGTCGCCCTGATCGCGCCCGAGCATCGTGATCGGTTGGTCGAGTTGGTGGCACAACGGATGTACCTCGATCCGGAAAATGACAGCCGCCCAGGACTTCTCGTTCATTTGATGTTGGCAGCGGCGGAGTTCGGTTATCGGCAATGGATACGTAACCCTCACAAGCGCGGGGCATCACTTCCCGTGTGCGTCGAGGGGGCGCTCGACGCAGTTCGGGGATCCCGGTGGCACACGCAGGACGAAGATGACACGAAAGGTCGTGACCAGTGATGGACGAGAACTCTCAGGGCGCCGCGCCGCCCGTAGTGGATGTCGTTGTTGTCGGATCGGGGGCTGCCGGCATGTCCGCAGCCATCACCGCAGCCCGCAACGGACTCTCGACGATACTCGTGGAGAAGTCCGAATACTGGGGCGGTTCGTCGTCCCGGTCCGGGGGCGGCGTGTGGATTCCGGGAAACTCGATACTTCGCCGCGAGGCACCGAAAGATGATATCGACTCTGCGCGAACATATCTGAAGAGCATTGTCGGAGAGGATGCAGACAGCGACCGAATCGACACGTATCTCGATCGAGGTCCGGAAGCCCTCGATTTCCTGATTCGTCACTCTGCACTCGAGCTCGAATGGGTGAAGGGTTACTCCGACTACTTTCCCGAGGCACCTGGCGGACGTGCAAGCGGCCGCTCGTGCGAGCCGCGCCCGTTCGACGCGCGAGCTCTGGGCGACGATCTTGCGACACTTCATCCGCCGTACATGAAGGTTCCGCTCAACATGGTTGTCCAACAATCTGATTACCGTTGGCTGAGCACGGGGATCCGGCATTGGCGGGGTCCGGTGCGGATGCTTCGGGTAGGAATGAGATCCCTGGCCGCAAGAGCTCGGAAGAAGAAGCTGATCGGGCTCGGGCCGGCGCTCATGGCCGAACTGATGCTCGGAGTTCGGGACGCCGGAGTGACGGTGGAGCTCGGGACGAGGCTTGTGGATTTGGTGACCGACAGTGATCGTGTCGTGGGTGTGCGACTCGAGTCCGGGGGAGTGCAGACCACCATGCACGCTCGATGCGGTGTCATCCTCGCGTGTGGCGGGTTCGACAACAACGACGACATGCGAGGCGAGTACCAGCGACGGCCGAGTAGCGCGCAGTGGACTCTCGGGGCACCGACCAATACCGGGGATGGCATCCGTGCAGCTCTACGCGTCGACGCCGCAATTTCGTACATGGACGACGCGTGGTGGGCCCCGTCGATTCCACTGCCCAAAGGCCCGTGGTTCGCCTTGGCGGAACGCTCGTTGCCTCGCAGCCTCATGGTCAACGCCAGCGGTCAGCGCTTCATGAACGAGTCACTTCCCTATGTCGAAGCGGCACACGCCATGTTCGGCGGAAAGTACGGCCGAGGTGAAGGACCCGCTGAGAACATCCCGGCTTGGCTGATCTTCGATCAGACGTACCGTGACCGTTACCTGTTCGCGGGGGTTCCGGCGCGCAGGCCGATACCTCGGTCGTGGATCGAATCGGGTGCGATCGTGCGAGCTGGATCGATTGCCGAACTCGCTGCCGAGATCGGAGTGCCGGGCGATGCGCTGTCCGCGACCATCACACGATTCAACAGTCACGCGCGCGACGGAGTCGATCGCGACTTCGGCCGTGGGACAAGCAGATACGACCACTACTACGGCGACTGCACCAACAAGCCCAACCCCAGCCTCGGAGAACTCACGAAGGGTCCGTTCTATGCCGCGAAGATGGTGCCTGGAGACCTGGGGACCAAAGGCGGCATCAACACGGACGCTCGCGCGCGAGCGTTGCGCGCCGACGGTTCGGTCATCGACGGGCTCTATGCAGCAGGTAACACCAGCTCACCGGTGATGGGTCATACCTATGCCGGTCCAGGTGCAACTATCGGTCCCGCAATGGTTTTCGGATATCTGGCGGCGCTCGATGCGGTCGGACGATCCCGCGACGGTAGTGAGCTCGAGACCGAAGGCAGGAATAATGGTTTGGCAGATCGCCGTGGGTAGGGTTCTCTTGACAGCGTGACCCACCTCAACATCGCCGACGTCGACTACTTTCTCCCTGATGGTCGGCAACTGCTCAGCGGTGTCAGCTTTCGGGTCGGCAACGGTGCAAAAACTGCACTGATAGGCCCCAACGGGACTGGTAAGACGACGTTGCTCCGCATTGTCGCCGGAGACGTCGTCGCCGACGAGGGCGCTGTCACTCGATCCGGAACACTGGGCGTGATGCGGCAATTCGTCGGCCAGGTTCGCGACGAGTCCACCGTGCGCGATCTTCTGTTGTCCGTCTCGCCGGCACGGATCCGGGACGCAGCACTGGCGCTCGATACGGCAGAAAACGCGATGATCGAGCGCGACGAGGAATCAACTCAAATGAAGTATTCGCATGCGCTGGCCGATTGGGCCGACGTGGGCGGCTACGAGACCGAAGACTTCTGGGACAAGGTCACTACCGCGGCTCTCGGTGTTCCCTATGACCGTGCGAAGTGGCGCGCGGCCAACTCCCTCAGTGGTGGCGAGCAGAAACGGTTGGTTCTCGAAGCACTGTTCGCTGGGCCCGACGACGCACTCCTACTGGACGAGCCGGACAACTACCTCGATGTTCCGGGCAAGCGATGGCTGGAAAAGACGATCTCGGAATCGTCGAAAGTGGTTTTGTTCGTCAGCCACGACCGCGAACTGATCGCCAACGCGGCCACCCACATCGTGACGCTCGAGCCCGGAATCAGCGGCGCAACGTCGTGGACGCACGGCGCTGGGCTGGCCAGCTACCACCAAGCCCGCGAGGATCGCAACGCTCGATTCGAAGAACTGCGCCGACGCTGGGACGAGGAGCACGCGAAATTACGTGCCCTGGTTCTGCGATTGCGTGAAAAGGCCAAGTTCAACGACGGCGTCGCTGCGCGGTATCACGCCTCGCAAACCAGGTTGGCGAAGTTCGAGGAGGCAGGGCCACCCGAAGCGATTCCACTTCAGCAGAAGGTGACGGTTCGGCTGGCGGGCGGGCGAACCGCCAAGCGCGCGTTGGTATGTCAAGATCTCGAGCTGACCGGATTGATGAAGCCTTTCGACACCGAGATCTGGTACGGAGATCGGGTTGCCGTGCTGGGCTCCAATGGATCCGGAAAGTCGCATTTCCTTCGGCTCTTGGCGGGTGGGGGGACCGATCCGGGGAGCGAGCATCTGCCCGTCGAGGCGCTCGACATCGCGCCGGTCGAGCACGGGGGTACTGCGACGCTGGGTGCCCGGGTACGTCCCGGATTGTTTGCGCAGACACACTCCAGGCCCGATCTGACCGGAAACACGCTGCTCGAGATCCTGCACATGGGCGACGAACACCGCAGCGGAATGGGACGCGAAGCGGCGAGCCGCGCGCTGGACCGTTACGGATTGTCCCAAGCTGCGGAACAGAAGTACGACGACCTGTCCGGCGGTCAGCAGGCACGATTGCAGATCCTGCTCCTCGAGCTCTCCGGCGCCACGATGTTGTTGCTCGACGAACCGACCGACAACCTTGACCTTCATTCGGCTGACGCGCTCGAGCAGGGCATTGCTCAGTTTGCCGGCACGGTCATCTCGGTCACGCACGATCGCTGGTTCGCGCGCGGGTTCGACAGGTTCCTCGTCTTCGGATCGGATGGGAACGTGTACGAGAGCGAGTCGCCGGTGTGGGACGAGGCCAGGGTCGAACGAGCGCGCTGAGATCGAGCAGCCACTCCCTACCTGGGGAGAGGCGGCAGCTCGTTGATCATCGCGCGAAGGAGGCTCGGATCGCTGCGATCCGATCGAGGCGGGGGACAGCGCGAAAGATCGAGCTGTGTCGGAAAGCGCCACACAACGCGACCTGGATCTACCCTGTTCACCGCCGAGTACCAGTGGGTGAGGGGCTCGGCGAGCGCCGCGTGAAGCTCGAAATGCCGTCGTCGGCGGCTGGGGTCTCCTTCGCGCTGAAGTAGAAGCTGCCCCGGTGACGGTATCGAGATGACGGTCAGATCCGCGAAACCCAGTTCGAGGTGCTCGAAAGCTGTCTCGACTGCCGCGAGCTCGTACTCGAATCGCTCCCGAGGTGCTGCGCCCACCGCAGCGAGACACCAGCTGTAGTGCAGTTTCAGCGGGTCGCTGTCGCAGAGCGCGATACCGGTTCTCGCTTCGAGATCTTCCGCTTGCGACCATCGCTTCGAATTGACCGTTGTCCAGTAACTTGCCTGCACTTCGAGGTTGGTTCCATCCGGTTCGAACCCGGTGGGCTGATATTCGGCCACGAATTCCTCGACGACCGATTCATTCGTCATCTGGGCTCGGCACCAAGTGGTCTTGCCGGCGGCGCTGGGTCCTTCTACTGCGATGATCACCAGTTGATTCTCCATAACGATTGGGGCGGTTGGTTTTTGCCCGCTGCCAGGAATCTCTGAACATCCGAAGGGGGCTCCTTCGTGGTCCGACACGGCCTTTTTCGGTGCGGTGGGTCACAAAATCGCAGTGACGGTTGACACATAACGGACGGATAACGATCGGTATGGTTGAACCTCGAATCAACTAGTTGACCTGTGGTTATTTCTTGAAACTCGACTGAATCTGGTACGGCAGTGCCGGAAAACTGCCCCGTGACCAATCCGTGACCATCACCTACGGTCGTTGACAGCCCGAAACTACCGGGCAAACACCGACCCGCAACTGCGTGCTTCTGCCCCGCGGGTCCGGTACTCCCGAAACCTTCGCGGGGCAGGAGTGAAACAGACGAGTCGATCGACTAGACGTGAAAGCGTCCGGGCCGACCTCGTCCGCGGTAGCGGAGAGGATTTACCCAATGACCAGCATCACCTTCAAGCGCGCCCTCGGCGCAGTTGCAACCGCAGGCGCAGTCGTCGCGATCCCGCTCGCCATGAGCACCGGCACCGCTTCGGCAGCCGGCCACGACTGGTCCGGAGTCGCAAACTGCGAGTCCTCCGGTAACTGGGCCGCCAACACCGGAAACGGCTTCTACGGTGGTCTGCAGTTCACGCAGAGCACCTGGAACGCATTCGGTGGATCGGGCAACGCTGCCAACGCCAGCCAGGCCGAGCAGATCCGTGTCGCCGAGAACGTTCTCGCAGGCCAGGGCGTCGGCGCATGGCCCGTCTGCGGTCAGTACCTGACCACCGGCACCACCGCAGGCAACTACGAGGCCGCAGCCGCCCCCGTCACCGCTGAGGCTTCCGTCGAGTCGGCTCCGGCAGCAAGCACCGGAAGCGGCAACTACGTGGTCAAGGCAGGCGACACCCTGTCGAAGATCGCTGCTGCACACGGCATCTCGCTCGAGAACCTCGCCAGCCAGGTTCCGAACATCAACCTGATCTTCCCGGGACAGTCCCTCTCGGTCTAGTCTCGTGGCCGTTTAGGTCCTCAATGCGTCGAAATTGTCCGGAGCTGATGCAGCCCCGGACAATTTCGGCGTTTCTGCGTTCGCAATGAGCGTTGCCGCTTCCGTATGGATGGGGTCAAGATCCTGGCGCCACCCAAGAATGTGCAGCGCCGACCCGGCGATGACGGCGGCGTCGGGAATCGGGGTGCCTTCGAGCGCGTCGGCTCGCGCGCTGATCACGCTTTCTACCAGGCGAAACGGAAGCTCGGCCAGGTGCGTTGATGATGGATCGTCAATCGCGTCGAGCACATCCTGGGCGAGTGCCCGGTATTGCTCGCGAAGCCGATCGCGATCGGCTCGGAACGACATGAACCTGTCACTTCTCAGTTCCGGTAAGAGATAAAGGACGCCGAGGTTCCACCGTCCGGTGATCAGTTGTGCCGCGTCGATGTACGAAAGTGCGTACAGCTTAACCTCGGGTGCGGTGTCGAGTGGCCTGAGATTCTCCGCGAAGTCGAGCGCCGGCGTCACGGTGTCGGCGAGCAGTGCAACCAGAATGTCGTCCTTGGTGGCGAAATGGTTGTACAGCGATGCCTGACGCATTCCGACTGCTTCGGCGATGTGGCGTGTGGACGTCGCGGCGAAGCCTCGGGTGGTGAACAGTTCAGCGGCTGCATCCAAGATCTCCGCCCGGGCAGTGCCACCCGGGCGTCGGCGAGCGGTCAGGCGGGGTCGTCCGGGGCCGGCGTTGGTCACGCCTTCCATAGTGGCAGGCTGCGGCCTTACGTGCGGGATGGCCGCCGCTGTGAGCATTCGGTCACGTGCTCGAAACGTACTCAACGAGCCTGTTACAGAATCAGGCGAATCGTATACGCGGGCGTCACCTGCGGCGAGTGGATTTCGCGAAAACTATCAATCGACAGTTATTCGCCTCTGAATCGCTTCGCCGAAGGAGTACGCCGTTGAGTGCAACCACCCCGGCTGCGCAGCCCACCACCGCATCCGCACTCGCCTCTTCGCCTCACGACGACGGTGACCTCGCGGAGTTCGGCTACGAGCAGCAGCTGCATCGATCGCTGGGAAAGTTCGCGTCTTTCGCCGCGGGCTTCTCCTTCGTCTCCATCCTCACCACGATCTTCCAATTGTTCGGCCTCGGTTTCGGTTTCGCGGGTCCGGCTTTCTTCTGGACGTGGCCGGTCGTCTTCATCGGTCAGTTCATGGTCGCTCTCAACTTCGCGGAACTTGCTGCCAGATATCCGATTTCGGGTGCCATCTACCAGTGGTCGCGGCGGATGGGTGGTGAGATCGTCGGCTGGTTCGCCGGTTGGTTCATGATTCTCGCTCAGATCGTCACTGCATCGGCCGCCGCGATCGCCTTGCAGGTCGTGCTCCCCAATGTGTGGAGCGGGTTCCAGATCATCGGCGAGGACAGCGCACTCACCTCATCGAGTGGTGCCGCCAACGCCGTGCTGCTCGGATCGGTACTTCTGGTTCTGACCACCTTCATCAACTGCATCGGCGTCAATTGGATGTCGCGTATCAACAACATCGGCGTGACCTGCGAAATCGTCGGTGTCATCGCGGTGATCGGGATGTTCTTCACCCACGCTCAGCGCGGACCGGACGTCGTCTTCGACACCGGCAGTGCCGGCGGTCAGCCCGGATACGCCTGGGCGTGGATCATGTCCGGACTGATGGCTGCTTACGTCATGGTCGGCTTCGGTTCGGCAGGCGAACTGGCCGAGGAGACCCGCAACCCCCGACGCGTCGCACCTCGTACGATCCGGCTTGCACTGTCCGCTTCCGCGCTCGGCGGCGGCTTGATGATCCTCGGCGCGTTGATGGCAGCGCCCTCACTCACCGACGGACGCCTGGCCACGGAAGGTTTGCCGTACGTACTAACATCGATTCTCAGTTCGCCGTGGGGCACGGTCTTGTTGATCGACGTCTCGATCGCAGTGTTCGTGTGCACCTTGGCCATTCAGACTGCTGCTTCACGGCTGATGTTCTCGATGGCCCGCGACGGGCGGCTTCCTGCCTCGCAGGTACTGGCAAAGGTCAACCCCCGCACCGGAACACCTATCGCGCCGTCCGTCCTCATCGGTCTGGTCTGCATTGCCGTCCTGGCCGTCAACGTGGGCAACTCGGCAATTTTTGCAACCCTGTCCAGCGTATGCATCATCTTGATCTACTTGGCCTACCTCATGGTGACCGTGCCGCTGCTGGTTCAGCGTCTCAAGGGATGGCCTCGCACGGCAGTCGGCCCCAAGTTCGACGCCGAAGGCAAAAAGCTTTTCTCCCTGGGCATCTGGGGAGTTCCGGTCAACATCGCCGCGGTTGTGTACGGCGCGCTGATGGTGATCAACCTGTCCTGGCCACGAGCCGAGATCTTCAACCCCACCGGGGAGTACCCCATTCTGCAGTGGGCCGCGCCCATCACGGTAGCGCTGGTCGTGGGGCTGGGAGTCGCTTGCTTCCCACGTGGCCGCGCCACCCCGAATCCCGTCACGATCGGAGCCTGACCATGAGTACTCAGACCACCGCCGGAGCGCGCGAGCATGCCCGGTCTCAAGCTGGAACGATCACCGATTCCATGCCCGTATTGCCGGCAACGCGTTGGCCGAACCCACCCGAAGACGTCGCTCCCGAACGTCTGACCTGGGCTGAGACAGTGCCGGGTGGGCGGTACACGACCAAGGTTCTCGCACGTGGAACCCGATTGCGACTTCGCGACATCGCTGGCAGCGCCTGCGCAAACATCTTGCTCTATCGCGCCGACGCCCCCTGGGAGCGTCTCAACGTCGCCGATACCGTCAAGGTGCCATGGCAGGCCTATCTCGGCGTCGGGCACCCGTTGCTCTCCGATCAGGGGCGAGTACTTGCGACCGTGGTCGCAGACACGTCGGGTCACCACGACGCGTTCTGCGGAACGACGTCACGCGCCACCAACGAGGCGAAGTACGGGCAGGGCTCGCTGCACAGTGCCTCACCCGCCGGGCGTGAACTGTTCACCGTCGCTGCCGCGAAGAACGGACTCGGGCCGCAGGACATTGCGCCTCCGTTGTCCTTCTTCCACGGTGTCCGCGTCGAGGCGGACGGCGCGCTCACCAGTACGGGGTCCGCCGGCTCAGGCGCAACGGTCGACCTTCTGATTCACCTGCCCGTCATCGTGATGATCGCCAACACCGCGCACCCACTCGATCCGGCGCCGCAGTTTCCCACCACGTCCCTCGAAGTGCTCGCGTGGAAGGCCGCCGACGAACTCGGCAGCCTTGACGATCTCGGGCCGGAATACCAACGCGCAGTGCTCAATACCGAAGATGCCTGGACGGCTTCGAACCTGGAGGAGATCGCATGACCACCACCTTGGATGTCCCCGCCCTCGTTCCCGGAACGGTGATCCTCGACGAGATTGCTGACGCATTCGGGCCGTGGTCCGCAGTTGTCCGTGCCGGTGACGTCCTGACCATCGTCGATCTACACGGAAATCAAGCCGTCGACACCCTCGTCTACGCCGGTGACGATCACAGCGTTCGGTACTCGGCAGCAGCGACGGTCACAGCCCAGAAGAACCTGTTTCTGTCCACAGGCTCCGTGCTCCGCAGTGACGACGGAACTCCACTCATGACCCTGGTCGCAGACGAGGTCGGAAACCACGACACCGTCGGCGGCGCGTGCTCACAGGAATCGAACACCCTGCGATACGGCCACCACACCAAGCATCAGCACGCGTGCGTCGAGAACTTCCTCGTCGAGGGCGCAAAATGGGGGCTCGGTAAGCGGGACCTGGTGTCCAACATCAACTTCTTCATGAACGTCCCGGTCGACCCCGACGGCACACTCGGAATCGTCGACGGACTGTCGGCACCAGGCAAGCGGCTCGCGTTGCGTGCCGAACGTGACGTGCTCGTCCTCGTGTCCAACTGCCCGCAGATCAACAACCCGTGCAACGGCTTCGATCCCACGGCCGTCCGCATGATCGTCACACGGCCGGGAGCAGACGAATGAACGCAAAACTGACCATCGTGCGTCCCGGAATGCTGACGACGGTTCAGGACTATCCAGGACGCGTCGGATACTGGCAGATCGGAGTCCCACCATCGGGCCCGATGGACGACCTGTCGTTTCGGTTGGGAAACACCGCACTCGGAAACCCCGAAGGCGCCCCCGGCATCGAATGCGCGATGGCCGGACCTGCCATGACGTTCGACGAAGACACCACGGTCTGCATCACAGGTGCCCCGGTGTCGGTGACCGTCGACGGCGTCGTACACGGTCAGTGGCGACCAGTTTTCGTCCCCGCTGGATCGGTGCTCGACGTCGGAACGGTCAGCGGCCCGGGACTGCGCATCTACGTACTCGTACAGGGCGGAATCGAGACCGACGACTATCTCGGCAGTGCGTCGACCTTCACCCTGGGCAGGTTCGGGGGACACGAAGGTAGGACTCTGCGGGCAGGAGACGTTCTCAAACTCGGACAGGCGACCGGGGTCGCGGGAGCTGTTCCCGCCGAGCATGTTCCGGCGATACACACGTGCTGGGAACTTGCGGTGACCGAGGGCCCGCACGGGGCGCCGGAGTTCTTCACCCGCTCCGACATCGACACGCTGTACGCGACCGAGTACGAGGTCCACTTCAACTCCGACCGCACCGGTGTCCGGTTGATAGGTCCGAAACCAGACTGGGCCAGAACCACCGGCGGCGAAGCCGGACTTCACCCTTCGAACATCCACGACAACGCGTATTCGATCGGTGCACTCGACTTCACCGGCGACACGCCCATCCTCCTCGGACCAGACGGACCGAGCCTCGGCGGCTTCGTCTGCCCGATCACAGTGGTGTCCGCTGATCGCTGGAAGCTCGGACAGTTGGCTCCCGGGAACAAGATTCGCTTCGTGCCGGTCCGCGCCGAACGGGCAGCCTCCCGGCGTGACCTCGGAGTATCGCGTCGAGCGTCCAATTCGGTTGTTCATTCCTCCGGTGGTGACGGCGACGACGGCGTCATAGCCCGCCGTGACGGCGACACCGCGGTCACGTACCGGCGCTCAGGCGACGACAACGTGTTGGTCGAATACGGCGACATGAATCTCGACCTGGCGTTACGTGCGCGTGCTCATGCACTGCATCAGCGACTCGAAGCCGAGAAGCCGGCCGGACTACTCGATCTCACCCCGGGAATCCGCAGCCTGCAGGTCCGCGTCGACCCGGACGTGCTGCCCGTCCGCAAGCTGATGGGAATGCTCGCCGAGGCGGAGGACACCTTGCCGGCGGCCAACGAACTCGTTGTGCCAAGTCGCACTGTGCGGATGCCACTGTCGTGGGACGACCCGGCAACGCGCGAAGCGATCCAGCGGTACATGCACGGGGTTCGCGCCGACGCGCCGTGGTGCCCGTGGAACATCGAGTTCATCCGCCGGATGAACGGTCTCGAATCCGTGAACGACGTGTTCGACACCGTCTTCGGCGCCGACTACATGGTGCTCGGACTCGGTGACGTCTACCTCGGAGCGCCGGTCGCGACGCCGCTCGATCCGCGTCATCGTCTGGTCACGACCAAGTACAACCCTGCCCGCACCTGGACCCCGGAAAATGCCGTCGGGATCGGTGGGGCGTACCTCTGCATCTACGGCATGGAAGGCCCGGGCGGGTACCAGTTCGTCGGACGTACGACGCAGGTGTGGAATCACCGCCACCCCGCGAAGTCCGGGCCGTTCGAGGAGGGCACTCCGTGGTTGCTGCGATTCTTCGACCGGATCTCCTGGTACCCCGTCGAGCCGGAAGAGTTGATGGATCTGCGCGCGGACACCGCCGCCGGCCGCGGCGGGGGCGTCGAGATCGAGGACGGCAGCTTCTCGCTGGCCGAGCATCAGGAGTTCCTCGCGTCGAACTCGCGCTCGATCGAGGAGTTCCGCGCGATGCAGTCCGTCGCGTTCGGGGCCGAGCGTCAGCGCTGGTCCGACGCAGGGGAGTTCGCGCTGCCCGGTTGATGGTCGAGTGAGCACAGTCGTCTTAGAGTGAGCACCGCTTCCAGAGTGTCGGAAGCGGTGCTCACTCAGCAGTAGCGGTGTTCAGTCCGCCTGGAACGGGCAGCAGATGTCTGCGTCAGCGAGTCAGCGCGCGATTGAACAGATCGATGAACGGGCGAGGCGACGGGGTTCCGGTGGGCCGGAAAGGCGCAGAATCCCTCGAAGCGGATACCCACTCGGTTCTGCTCACCCGCGACAAGTCGAGCTGATACCGGGTGTCGGCGGCGAGTCGGTGCAGGAAGAGGGTTCCGGTTCGCCCGTTTCCTTCCCGAAACGGGTGGGCATGATTGAGCGTCGAGTACACCGATGCGAGCGCGAACGACGCAGCGCCGTGATCGAGTGCTACCCAATCGACGGCGGCGATGATCTCTTCGACCTCGGACAGGTAGTTCCGAATCGCCGAGACCGGAGCAAACGTTGCCGCACCTTTCCTGATGTCGACGGTTCTGATGTGTCCGGCCCACTGGTACAGATCTTGGAAAACGTGCTGGTGAAGTAGGAGAAGTTCGGCTGTGTCTCGCGTGTGCGGTACGAGGTCGCTGCCGAGATGCGCCTCACCCAGACGAAGCGCGGTCGCCGCGAACTCGAGTGATTGCAGTGCGGCGGGATCTCGTACGTCGAAATTGTTCGCGAGCACCGATGTACCGCGATAGACGTACGGCGCTGATCTTCGCCAGCGGATCCGCGGGGGAATCGCAGACGAGAGGCCGACGGCTCGCGCCAATTCCTGCTCGAAATACTCACGCCGAGAAAGCATCCCGATCATCACGGCCTCGAGTTCCGCGATCTGTTCATCGCTCGGATCCCAGCCTTCGAGGCGCTCCGCCGCCAGAACCTGTTCGAGCGCAGTGCGATTCACGGATCGATGTCGGGTAGCGCCGACGCGGACGCGGCATATTCGAGTCGTCGTTGCACACCTGCGACCTCGCGCACTGCATTGCTCAGCAAGCTCCGCGAGAGCGGAGTGAGTTCGGAGATCACGACTTCGTCGGTCGGTGGCCGACCTGCCGCGAACTGATCGGTCTGGTGGCGGACACGAATCTGCTGCAACACCTCGAAAGATTCGATCAGTACCTGGGCGTCGTCGTCGAGTAGGAAACCGCTTCCCGCTGCAGCCTTGAGGCGTTCGAGTGTCGAACTCGTGCGGGCGCCCACGGAAATCCCCGCCCAACGAGCGATGTTCACGATCGGTTGGACGGCGCTGGCTTTGAGGTCGACGGTTCCGGTCCGACGCGTCATCACGTCCTTGAACGAATGGAGCTTTGCCTTGTCTCCGACGGCTTCGCGAAGGAGCAGTCGCATGACGGCCGGGTGCAGTCGCAGTTGATCCAACGCCGCAGGGCGAGGATCCAACGCCGGATCGCCCGCGACGACACGGGCATCCGCCAGCATCGACAACATGACCAGGGCCTGGTCCTGGTACGGATTGGATACCCATTTCCGCAGCGCAGTGCGCCATTGTGGGAGCGTCCGAGCGAACCTGGCCTGGGTCGCGACGGCGTTCTTGGTGTCGCGAGGGAACCCGCAGAGATCGAGGATGTCGTGGATGGTCTTCGCGGCGTCGGCTCCCTCGTGATGAGATTCGCCGCCCCACACCAGCGCACTGTCGATATCCGAAGAGGGGAGCGCTTCACGCCTGGCGACGCTGCCGAGCGACAGCCACGCGAAATCCGGTCGCTCGTCTCCGCCCACCACCAATTCTATGGCTCGCCTGACTGTTACGTCGATCAGCACGGCCAGCGTCGCGCCGATGTCGAGCGGAGAGACCCGTGACGCCACCAATTCCGTCACCAGAACAGGGACCGCGCGGGCTGTTTCGACGAGGTGGGCGTCGTCCTGTGCTGTGGCGAGCGCTGCGCGCAGTTCGAAACCCTGATTGGTGGCCGAAGTCAGGAGGTCGCTGAGTTCGAGCACACCCATCAGTGCGCCTGCCTCGGTCACGACCGGGAGATGGCGCAATCCGTACTCGAGCATGTCGGTCACGGCGTCGGCGCCCAATCGATCCGGATCGACTGTCACTGCTGACGGCGTCATCACCGTTGATACCGGCTGATTGCTGTCGATACCACCGACTACCACGCGAGCACGTAGGTCACCTTCGGTGAAGATTCCGAAACCGCTTGTAGCCGTCGGGATCACGACAGCGCGGCGGCCCGCGTCGGTCATCAACTTCGCGGCCTCGCGGATGGTTGCCCGGCCATCGCAGACAATTGCGGGTCCGCGCAACAGGTCTCGTACCCGGCGCATGGCGGGACTCTGCATGCCTTGCCCTGCCGAGTGCCCCGTCATGGGGTCATTGTCTCAGGTGTGTCCGTTTCAGGCAGCGGAGGGTGAGATGTCAGAGACCACCGAGTCGCGAGAGTACGTCGAGAGCGGAATCCGTAGTACGCCAGAGCGCGTCGATCTCCTGTTCTGCGCCCGGACGTGTCTGCGGATTCTGGAGGGCGAATCCGTTGGCCAGCGTGATGGTGTTGTATCCGCTGTCGGCGGCGCGGAGCAGCAGTTCCGAGGGCTGCGAGTTTCCGGCCAATCGGTCGAGTCCTTCGCCGACGAAGTAGAACCGCCAGAGCGGCCCCAGATCGGCGTCGTACTCGGCCTTGGTGAGGGTCACGATCGAACCACCCTTGACGGCAATGGAATCGACAATCTTGTAAAAATCGGGGACATCCTCCGCAGTGGTTCCGGACGTGTCGACGGCGTGAGCGAGGTCGACGGTGAGATGCGCGTTGTAGCCGGCCATGGCGACCCGTGCTGGACTGGCGTCGCACTGACGTGTCAGGGCGAAGTAGTTGCTCCACGCCGGATCGGTGGGAGTACCGGTGAACTCTGCATGGACGTTCACCAGGTACCTGCGCAGCAATTCGAAGCTGACGGAATGGGCCCACTCGTCATCGGCGAAGGCCGCAGGGTCTCGCTGCAGCGGCATCACCGCCTCGTGTTCGACAGCGTCCAGGCCGATGGAGAACAAGCCTCGCCAATCGTGGTGTGAGACGAGGATCGACGTGATCTCACGATGACGTTCGACAGCGGTCTCGAGCCGAGGCAGTCCGGCACCGTTCAGGGTCGTGACGTTGCTGAGTTCGGCAATCCGGCCCACCTCGGCATTGCTCAACTGGCTGCCGCAAGCCGTCGAAAGACTCTCGCCCGGTTCTGCGAGTGCAGAACCGGGCGAGAGGAAAGCGGCGGTGATGCCGAGCGCGAGCGTCAACGGATACAGCCGCATCGGTTTCATCGGCTCAGACTAGGCGCCCATTTCACAAATGTCCGGATTGGCGATCAGCTGAGAACCGCGTCGGCCTCGATCTCGATGAGCAGAGCGGGGTCGATCAGCGAGCTGACCTCGAGGATCGTCGTGGCGGGACGAATCTCGCCGAACACTTCACCGTGCGCGAGAGCGGCCTGCTCCCACTGCGTCATGTCGCGCAGGTACATGCGAGTGCGGATGACGTCGTCGAGCGAGGCGCCGGCCTCGGCAAGTGCTGCCTTGATAGTTTCGAGCGCTGCGCGGGTCTGATCTGTGAGGGTCTCACCAGGAGCGGTGGTGCCGGAGACTGCGATCTGGTTACCGATGCGCACGGCACGGGAGTAACCGATCTTGGGTTCCCATTCGGAACCGGACGAAATATTGATTCTGTTCGACATGCACCGAATTCTGCCAACAACTTCCCGGCCGTGGTGAGGCACGGTCAGGTATTCGCTCCATCTTGACATACCTTAGAACAAGTGTTCGACTTGGGGCCATGAGGTGGTCGGGTCAGGCATTGGATGCAGATGACGGAGCGCTACCCGGACTCGAACGAGCCGGGTTGGTTCGCTCCGTGCAGACTCCCGAGTTCGAGGGAATCACGTTTCACGAGGTGCTCTGCAAGAGCGCGCTCAACAAGATGCCCGAAGAGTCGACGTTGCCGTTCAGCTTCACCGTCAACGCTTTTCGTGGTTGCTCGCACGCATGCCGATATTGTTTCGCGAGACCGAGTCACGAGTATCTCGACCTCGACGCCGGCGCGGATTTCGATTCCCAAGTGGTCGTGAAGACGAACATTGCCGCGGTGCTCCGCAAAGAGTTGGCGCGAAAGTCCTGGAAACGGGAGGCGGTGGCACTGGGTACCAACACCGATCCCTATCAGCGAGCCGAGGGCCGATACCGCTTGATGCCCGGCATTATTCGCGCGTTGACCGAATCCGGAACTCCCTTCTCGATCCTGACGAAGGGAACTCTGCTCCGACGGGACCTGCCGCTGTTGAAAATGGCGGCAGCGCAGGTCGACGTCGGAATCGGTGTGTCGTTGGCGATCAATGACGCTGCACTTCAGAAGCAGATCGAGCCTGGTACCCCGTCGCCGCGGGCGCGTCTCGAGATGATCCGCGCCATCACCGACGCGGGATTCTCGTGCAATGTCATGGTGGCGCCGGTCATTCCGTTCCTCACCGACTCCACCAGTCATCTCGACGGGCTGTTCGAGGCACTGTCCGAAGCCGGTGCGACGAGTGTGACGGTCTTCCCGATGCACCTGCGGGGGAGTACTCGGGGTTGGTTCATGAATTGGCTTGCTCAGGAACATCCGGCGCTCATCCGTCGCTACCGCGAGCTGTACGGACGGGGCGCGTATGTCACTCCCGAATACAAGCGTTGGCTCGCAAGCCGTGTCGAGCCACTGGTCGAGCGCCATGGGTTGGGTGGTCGTTCGGAGCATCGAGACGTCAGCGCAGCTGGCAGTGAGCCGCGTGAGGCGCCCCGGGAACTGGTGGGTGCGGGAGCAGCTCTCACTTTGTTCTGACGGCCGCGGGCGCGTAAATCGGAGGCGCCCCGGACGTTTGCCGGGCTACATTCGCCTGGTGCTACTCACACTGACGTCCACCCCGACCCCGCAGACTCCTGATGCGACCGCGTTGAGCTACCTGCTGCACAAACATCCCGGCCGCGTGCAAAGCTTCGACTTGGCGATCGGCGCCGCCACGGTTCTGTACCCTGAGGCCTCAGCCGAAAAGACCACGGTGGCAGTGATTGTGGACGTCGACCCCATCGAACTTGTGCAGAGTAGGTATCGACGCGGCAAGAGTGGCGACAACTTTTCGCTGGGTGAGTATGTCAACGATCGGCCGTATGCGGCGTCGTCAATACTCTCGGTTGCTCTGTCGAAGCTGTTTCGCACCGCGTTGACGGGAACGTGCAAGTCGCACCCGGAACTCGTCGGAACCGAACTCGCGTTGACCGTCTCGATTCCGGTGGTTCCGTGCGGCGGCGATGCGGAATTGCCTCGTCGGTTGTTCGAGCCGCTGGGCTGGGATGTGACCGCGATACCGGTGCAGCTTGATCCGCACCTGCCGACGTGGGGAAACTCCGACTTCGTGTCGTTGACGCTCACCGGGGAACACACGGTGCAGAGTGCCCTTCGGCACCTCTACGTGCTGTTGCCGGTCCTCGACGACGTGAAGCACTACTGGGTGGGACCCGACGAGGCAGACAAGTTGATCCGCGTCGCTGGAGAGTGGTTGGCGTCGCATCCGGATTCCGCGCTGATCATGTCCCGCTACCTGGCGCGTCGACGCGACCTGGTCGAATCGGTGGTCGATCGACTGATTCCCGACCAAGCAGAGGCGCAGATCGAAGTACCGCGACCGGATCCGCCGCTGGCACGGCTTCGCGTCGACGCAGTTTTGGCGACGCTTCAGCGACTGCATGTCAGAACGATTGTCGACATCGGTTGCGGCGAAGGCAAACTGATCGAGGTGCTGATGCCGCACGCTCAATTCGACAAACTTGTCGGCGTCGATGTGAGCGCGCGCGAACTGACACGGGCGCAACGCAGATTGAAGTTCTCCGAAATGTCCGACGCCCAACGTGAACGTGTGTCTTTGATGCAGTCGTCCGCGACGTACCGCGACGCACGCTTGAAAGGCTTCGACGCAGCCGTGCTGATGGAGGTGGTCGAGCACGTCGACACGGCGCGCCTGCCGGCGCTGGTCAGATCGGTCTTCGTGGACGCAGCACCGCAGTATGTGCTGCTGACTACTCCGAATGCCGACTACAACGTGCTGTATCCGGCATTGGCCGCGGGAGAGTTCAGGCACCCCGATCACAGGTTCGAGTTCTCCCGAACCCAATTCCGCGACTGGGCATCCGAAACGGCCCGAGTCCACGGCTATTGCGTGGAGTTCGAATTTGTCGGAGCAATTGATCCGGTCCTTGGCGGGCCGACACAGATGGCAACCTTCACGAAGGAGGCACGAACGTCATGACGGTGTACGAGATTCCAGATCTCGCCCTGGTAGTACTCATCGGCGTCAGTGGCTCGGGAAAGTCGACCTTTGCGGCGCGTCACTTCAGTGAGTTCGAAACTCTCTCGAGTGACACATTCAGAGGGTGGGTCAGTGATGATCCGAACTCACAGGAGTCGACGTCCGATGCTTTCGAAGTGCTGGAGTTCGTCGCGGCCAAGCGTTTGCGACGCGGACGCCTCACGGTGGTCGACGCGACCAACGTCCAGCCCGCCGCGCGCAAGCGACTCGTTGCGTTGGCTCGCGAGCACGACATACTGCCGGTGGCAGTCGTGCTCGATATTCCGGAATCGGTCTGTTCTGCGCGCAACGACGCACGCTCTGATCGGACGTTCGGACGCGACGTCATTCGCCGCCAGCACCAACAGCTGACTCGCTCGCTTCGCGGGTTGGGCAAGGAAGGTTTCCGTTCGGTTCACATACTCAGAGGTGAGGACGCGGTTTCCGAAGCCACATTCTTGCGCCACCCGCTCCGCAGCGATCTGCGTGTCGAGCGTGGTCCGTTCGACGTCATCGGTGACATCCACGGATGTCGAAGCGAGCTCGAGACGCTCCTCGTGAAACTCGGCTACACCATCGACTTCGGGACGGATGGCAGAGCTGTCGATGCGGTGCCGCCGGTCGGGCGAACTGCCGTCTTCCTCGGTGACTACGTGGATCGAGGTCCGGATTCGGTCGGTGTGCTGCGTCTGGTCATGGGGATGGTCGCGGCGGGACACGCGATAGCGGTTCCGGGTAACCACGAGAACAAACTCGTCAAGGCGCTGCGCGGCAAGAAGGTCACGCCGAGTCACGGACTCGCCGAGACCCTCGAGCAGATGGCCACCGAGTCGGCGGAGTTCCGCGAAAGCGTCGTCGACTTCTGTGACGGCCTCGTCGCGCACCTCGTCCTGGACGACGGCAAACTCGTTGTCGCGCACGCCGGTCTCAAGGAGGACTACCACAACAGGGCATCCGGTCGAGTCCGGAGCTTTGCGCTCTACGGTGAAACTACCGGTGAGACGGACGAATTCGGCTTACCCGTTCGATACCCGTGGGCGCAGGACTACCGAGGATCAGCGATGGTCCTCTACGGTCACACGCCGGTGCACGAGGTGGAATGGATCAACAACACCGCGTGCCTCGACACCGGGTGCGTCTTCGGTGGATCCCTCACCGCCCTTCGATACCCGGAACGAGAGATCGTGTCGGTTCCGGCGGAGCAGGTTTGGTACGAGCCGGTGGTACCGCTGGCACCGCCGACTCGTGATCCGGATGTGCTCGATCTCGCCGACGTCCTCGAAACGACCGGCGTCGACACCGAACTGCGCGGTCGAGTGTCCGTTCGCACCGACAACGCTGCCGGCGCCTTGGAAGTGATGAGCTGATTCGCGGTCGCGCCGCAATGGCTGCGGTACCTACCGCCGACCATGGCGCCCTGCGCGAGCGCCCAATCCGATGACTATCTGGAACACCCGTCGACCGCGTTCGACGCATACCGGGCCGGCGGAATCGGAACAGTGATCTGCGAAGAGAAGCACATGGGTTCGCGGGCAGTGGTGCTCGTGTGCCGTGATCGATCGGTTGCTCAGTCCCGCTTCGATGCACCGGATGCGCTCACCGGGATGGTGCACACCCGCACCGGCCGCCAGTTCTTCGACGACGACCTGACTCAGCAGTTGATCGACGACATCGCCGCCGCAGTCACCTCCGCTGGGTTGTGGGAAGAGCTGGGCACCGACTGGCTGCTCCTCGACTGCGAACTGTTGCCGTGGAACGTCAAAGCGGAAGGTCTGCTGCGCTCGCAGTACGCGTCGGTCGCGGCGGCCGGGCGATCAGACCTCACAGCTCGCGAGGCCGTGCTGGCGCGGGCCGGGTCGCGGGGCCTGGACGTGGCGGAGATGTTCGAACAGACAACTGTTCGGGCCGCCAGTATCGAGCGCTTCGGCGAGGCGTACCGACGGTACGTGTGGCCGACGAACGGACTGGACGGCGTCACCATCGCGCCGTTCCAGATTCTGGCGGCCGAGGGCCAGTCGTACGGGGAACGGGATCACGAATGGCACCTCGGTATTTCGGACCGCCTGGCCGCGGCCGACCCGAGTCGATTTACCACTACACGTCGCCTGGTGGTCGATCTCGGTTCCGAGGACTCGGTGTTCGAAGCGACGAAGTGGTGGGAGTCGCTCACCGGCGACGGTGGTGAGGGGATGGTCGTCAAACCGCTGGCGAATCAGATTCACGGACCGCGGGGGTACGACGCGAAGGTTCAGCCAGGGATCAAGGTCCGCGGCCGGGAGTACCTACGGTTGATCTACGGTGCCGACTACCTCGAACCGTCGACACTTGCTCGGCTACGCAATCGCAACCTCGGACACAAGCAGTCGATGGCGCTGCGCGAGTACGCGCTCGGCATGGAGGCGGTATCCAGGCTCGTCGACCGTGAACCTTTGTGGCGAGCGCACCAGGCCGTGTTCGCGGTGTTGGCTCTCGAATCGGAGCCGGTCGACCCGCGGTTGTGACGGCCGGTGCGCAGGCTCGGATTGATACCGTCGGGTATGGGTGTGATTGCTCGCGTGGACGGTTTCAACCGACGCCATCCGTGGAGTCACAACGATTACTACGGCCGGTGGGTTCTACGTAATCTGCGCGGGGTCAGGTCCGGTCGCGCTCTCGACGTGGGGTGCGGGACCGGCAATCTGATCGACCTCTTGCGTCGGCGGTTCGACGTGGTGGTCGGTGTGGAACCCGACCTGACAACCTCGGCCGCCGTGCGCGCAAGGTTTGTCGACGACGAGAACGTGATCATCGACGCGCAGCGGATCGAGGACTTTGCATCCGAGGCGAAGTACGACGCGATCACAGTCGTCGCAGCGTTGCATCATCTGCCACTCGAAGAGTCGATGAAGCAGCTGAGTAGCCTGCTCGAACCGGGCGGGCGGCTCGTCGTGGTCGGGTGTTATCGATCGACCACAGCCACCGACGCACTCCTGTCGGTGTTGGCGACCGTGTGCAATCCCGTCGTCGGCGTCGTCAAGCATCGACGGGTTGCCTCCGAGCCACTGAAGGCGATGACAGCTCCCACCGCGGAACCGGGTGAGTCGATGGCTGACGTCCGGCGCGCGGCCGCGTTGTGTCTGCCAGGTAGCCGGATCAGGAGACGACTGTTCTGGCGATACACCCTGATCTACGACGAGAGTCCGGCCGGCGCGTCGGTGGGGGAGTGAGTAGACCGTTCCGGTTCCTGGGGAAACGCGCGTCGGCCGAACCCGACTATCGCCAACGAAGCGATCATCAGAGCGACCCCGATGCCCGCCAGATGTGAGAGCCCGCCACTGTCGACGACGGCCGCACCGAGCAGAGCGCCCGTTGCAATCGCGATCTGGAACACGACAACGTAGATGGCCGAGGCACGGTCGGTCCCGATAGGGACGGCGCGCAGAACCGAGGACTGGAGGCAGATCGGAACGGTGGTGAACGCCGCACCCCACAAGATCGTGGCGACGACAGCGAACGCTCCCATCGACGGCGCCAAGAGCCAGAAGATGGCCAGCGCGCCTGCCACCGTCGCGATCGAGATGAGCGTGAAGAGGCGTGGTCGGCGGTCGTAGTACTTGCCGGCGACCCACACTCCGACGGCGCCGGCGGCGCCGTAGACCAGAAGCATCGCGGTACGGATGCCACCGGACGAGCCGAGGCTTTCCTCCACCAGAAGTGTGAAGAACGTGTACGAAGCGAATTGCCCCAGGGCGGCAAACAGCGTTGCCGCGCAGATGACGGCGAGTGCCCGTTTCATCGCCGGTGTCGGCTTCGGTTTGTCTCGCTTGCTCCGATGGTGTTGATCGACCGGCATTTCGGGCAACGCACGATGCAGTGAGAAAGCAATGACCACTGCCACCACACCGATTGCCGCCGACGCGGTCCGCCAACCCCAGGACTGGCCGATCGCCGAAGACAGTGGCCCTCCGAGAACAAAAGCGAGAGACGTACCGGCATACACCATCGCGATTGCCTTGCCCTGTTGTCCGCGCGGAACCAGAGTGGCTGCGACCGGTGCAACGACAGCCCAGAACACTCCGTGCGTCGCAGCGCAGAGCAATCGTCCGATCACCAGCATCGGATAGTTGACGGCCAATGCTGCGACCAGTTGCGACACCGCGAGGGTGGCCACCGTCAGAACGACGACGCGTCGTCGCGGCCAGGTTTTGACCGCTCCAATCAGCGGAAGCGTCAAGACCGCGACACCGTATGCGTAGAAGGTCAGCAGTAGGCCGACACGCCCTTCGGTGACGTCGAGGTCCGTCGAGATTTCGCTGAGCAGTCCGACGGGGAGCATTTCGGCCGTCACGTAGGCGAAGGCTGCTCCGGCCAGTGTCATCAGCCGTAGCGTGGTTGCCTTCGGCAGTCGAGCACTCATGTTGTGTAACGATACATGTATCGATACACACCTGCGCAATGGATATTTTTCACTCGCTATGCTGATGCTCATGGCCATACGTGCGCAGCGTTCGAGTCGTCCGACGATGGCCGACGTCGCCAAGGCCGCAGGCGTGTCGGTGATGTCGGTGTCGTACTCCTTCGCGCAGCCCGAGCGCGTGTCTGAATCAACGCGGGCCAAGGTGTTCGCCGCCGCCGAAGAGCTCGAGTACGCGGGCCCGAACCGGGCGGCGCAGTCCTTGCGGAGCGGGAAATTCAACAACATCGCGGTCGTCTTCAGCGAGAAGCTGACGTACGCCTTCGAAGACGCAGTAGCTCGGCGATTCCTCTCGGGAGTCGCCGAAGCGTGCCTGGATGCGAACGCCGGGCTGATGATGCTGCCGAACTCGGGGAAACCGGGAGACGTCGACAGAGTTCGCGACGCGGCAGTAGACGGTTTTGTCGTCTGGACCACCGTCTTCGACGATCCCATCCTCGACGCGATTGTCGGCACCGGAAAACCCGCATGCATCCAGGGTGGTCCGTTGCACGAGGGTGTGGATCTCGTCGGGATGGACGATGTTGCCGGCGCCGTTGCGATCGCGGCAGTCGGGTTGTCGGGGGCGCAGCGGCCCGCGGTGATCAGCCTTCCGTGGGATCGTGAGCGTCGGTCCGAAATTCGGATGGACGTGGATCCAGGTGAAGCGTTCTTTCCGGTGTCCCGCCATCGGCTCGAGGGCTACGAGCGCGCCGTCCGCGATGCGGGCCTCGATTGGTCCTCGGTGCGGGTGGGGGTGGTCACTGTCAACGAGCGGAGCGAGGGTGCGCGGATGGCTCGGTCCCTGCTCGACGTTCCCGAGAGCCGAAGGCCCGATGTCATCTTGGCGATGAGTGACGAACTGGCTCTGGGGGTTCTGGACGCGATCCGTGAACTCGGCCTCGCGCTGCCCGACGATGTCGCAGTCGTCGGATGGGACGACACAACAGCCGCATCGGACGCCGGCCTGACAACGGTTCGCCAGTCCCTGTTCGATCAAGGGCGCAATGCAGCTCGCGTGGTTCTCGGGCTCGACGATGCGGTCGAGCCGGTCGAATGGTCGGTGCGTCGGCGAACCTCGACGAAATGATCACCCCGGTCATCGTCGACGGTCTGCGTTTTCGGTGGTTTGTTCCTCCAGAATTGGGGGAGACCGTCCGGTGGGGACTCTCCTGGAATGTCGACAACCCGCGCCGGTGGGCGGTTGCCGAAGTCGCGGGTGCATTGCACCTACTTGCCGGAACTCCTCGTGACGACCCAAACGCGCGTCAGGCGTGGATAGACTTCGGCGCAGATGCCGCCACGACCGGGGTAGTTCGGCGCCTGCGGCTCATGTCGATGGAGTCCGACATGCTGCCCGACCCGAAGTTTCCGCACGGCCCGAACTGGGGTTGGGCTACGAGGCAATTCGTGCCTGGCTCCGAGCGGTTCTAAGAGTTGGCCCGTGCACCTCGTGCGTTGCGCTCGTATCAGCTGACCGATCGTGAATACGGGCCGCGGCGCGAGGACTTCCTCCTGGTCGACCTCGAGACGGCTGCTTGATCGTTGGGACCTGACACCGTTTTCATTCAGTGGACACAGACTCCAGCTGATCGGAGTCAGTGTCTGCTCGACGAAACCGGTGCCAGGTGCTTCGACTAGCGCGCTCTGCCGACCACGTTCAGTGCGTATTTACCGGGCGGCGCCCCGACATGCTTGACGAAGTGCCGCGACAGGTGGGATTGATCGTGGAATCCGACGTCGACGGCCACGTCCGCCAATTCGCGCCCGGCGAGGATTGCGCGTCGCGCCAGATCGATTCGACGTCCCGTCACGTACTTGTGAGGCGGAAGCCCGAAATGCTTCGCGAAGTTCTTGATCAGATACGTGGGGTTCCGCTGCAGGATGTTCGACGCTTCCCGCATCGTGATTCCCGTTGTGAGTCGCGCATCGAGCAGGTCCCGAAGTTGATCGGCAACGCGTTCGTCAACGGTCCGCGTGTGACGGGATCGACCTGTGGCCGGTGTGAGGATCTCGTTCAATCTTTCAGCGAGGAATCCCAGGCGACTTTCGGCCTCGAGTGATTCGCCGTCCGGGCCGAGTGCAGAGTGCAGTTGATCGATGCGATGGCGCAGCAGAGGGTCTCGAATCTCGGGGCTGTCCACCGCCGGGCCTATGAGGACCTCGCCGAGAACTGACGTGTCGAGGTAGAGGATTCGTTGACGAAATCCGGCCTCGGTGACCGGAACTCCGTCGTGTGCGATGCCTGGCGGCAACAGAGTCACGATCTCGGGTGCCGCGCCATGAGCGCGATGATCGAGGTCGTATGCAATCGTGCCGCGGTCGACGAGCATCAGAGACCACTGATCGTGCGTGTGTTTGGGATAGGCGTGTCCGACGAAATCGGCATGGAAGACCTCGGTGATTCCCGCGAGGCCCGGTGCCCACGCGGTGATCTGTGCGCCGCGGGGATCCATGTCAGAAACGTACAAGACGCAGCTGCCTCGGGTGACGAAGAGTGGCGGGGTCGTCATCGCGATGGTGGCGCGCCCGAGGGAGGAACAACATGAACAGTTCGGCAACAGCGGTATCGCTCCGCGAGAAGTTCGGTCAGTTCACCGAGCACTGGTCGCCCAAGAAGATTGCGGCCCTCAATGATTACGAGATCAAGATCGTCAAGATCAAAGGTGAATTCGTCTGGCACTCCCACACCGACACCGACGAAATGTTCCTGGTGACGAAGGGGCAGATTCGAATCCAACTCCGAAACGGAGATGTTCCACTGGGGCCCGGTGAACTGTTCGTGGTACCGCGCGGAGTCGAACATTGCCCGATCGCCGAGGACGAAGCGGAGGTGATGTTGATCGAACCCGTTGGCGTGGTGAATACCGGGAACGTCGGAGGGGCGCGAACCGCAGTGCTCGAGGACTTTTCGTAGTTACCGGCTCTTCCAATCCAGGGGATTGGTACGCAACGGCAAGGCCATTCCCGATCTCCAGAGCGTCGCCGCGCGAGAGTGAGGACGAAGCTCGACCTCGCGCCGCATCGACTGCGCGAACTCGTCGGTGAACCCTGTTCGCGGGTACTCCGCGATTGTTGCATCAACAGTTGCTCGCGGAATTTCGGGCGCACGCCGACCGGCAACGTCGAAATGCGCTGCGGCATGCAGTAGGTAGGCGTCAGCGCCCGTGCCGCGGTCGACGGTCAGATCCATGTGCAGACGGATCGCTTCGCCGATTCGCTGTACCGACCTCTCCGAAGTTCCCACTCGGGTCGCGAGTTCTTCTGCGTCTGCGGCACTGATGTAGGTGAAACACCCGTGCTCGGCCGATCCTTCTGCGCCCAGTCCGACATCGTGAAGGGCGCACGCAGTGAAGAGATCTTCGGGGTCGTACTCGATCGCATCGATCTGCGCGAAGGCGTCGGCCCAGATCCAGCAGCGCAGGCTGTGGTTCAAGACCGCGGGGGAGAGGGTTCCTCTGGCGTGATCGAGCGCTTCGCTGCACAGCTTGGTGTCGGGGAGTGGGCGTTTGCGCAGCTCGGGTGTGCGAGTGGGGTAGCGGCCGAGCCGGAGTCGGAGCATCGACGGAGCACTCATGGCCTGCGCAGCAGCCGCGCGGGCCATGAGTTGTATCTGCTCGAGAGTGGTGAGCTCACCAGGGCGCATCGAATTCCTGTTCTGGGTGGGGGACAGCTGGATACGAATCTAGTTGGCAGGGAAACTTCTTCACAGATGTCCAATATCTGTCAATGACGGAAACACGGAATTATCCGAATATTGGTTGAAAGCAAGTGCCATCCAACGGCAACCCCCAATCTGTAGCCTCACCTCTGCACATCGCAAGAACCATCAAGCAACGACGGTGGGGCTCGGGCTCAGATGACGCCGAACCCGACGATCCCCGGGACTTCCGACGGGACGATGCGATGGAGCATGACCTTGTTGTTCTCGTTGCCGCCGACGGTCGTCAGAGTGCCGGCGTCGTTGACCAGAACGACGTTGACGTGTTGGCCGAAGGGGCTCGAGTCGCCGTACAGGATCGTGTCGCCGACCTTGGGTTGGTAGTCCTGACCGTAGGGGACAAACGCGTCGACGGACTCGTAATACTCCTGCAGCGTGTACACCCCGGGGATGCGCCACGACCCTGAGTTGGGGTTCGAGAACGGCGTGCCGATCTGGTTCATCGACCAGCTCACGAAATCGGCACACCACGATTCTTCGACACCCTCGGCGTACTTGGTGCCGGGACTCCCTGACTCCCATTCCTGCTCGAGGACGCCCAGTAGCGCACTCTGCTGAGCGCTGAGAATGCTGTGGTCGACGGCCGGGAACGAATCGAGATTCTCGCCGGCAAGAGCGTCGTCGCCGCGCGCGAACCACCACAGTGCGCCGGCGACAACTACGACCACCGCAACGCCGAATACGCCCAGAACAGCGAGAGTGCGTCTGGGCGTATTCGGTGCGTGCGACATCACGCCACGATAGTCAATTACTCGAGCGGGGGTGCAGAGCGATCGATCGTCGTCGCGAGTGGCTTCTCCTTGACGAAGAGCAACAACACGACCGCTGCGATGACCAAGGGGACGAGGTAGAGGAAGATCGGCGCGAGCGCGTCGTTGTACGCGCCGACGATGATCTCGCGAACCTGGCTCGGCAACTTCCAGAGGATTCCCGGGGTCAAGGAGTTCTCGTCACCACCGACCGCGCCGCCATTCGCCGGGAGTCGCTCGGCCAGGAGATTGGTCAGACGCGAGGCGAACAGGCTGCCCACGATCGCGCTGCCCAACGACGCACCGATCTGACGGAAGAAGTTGTTCGACGCGGTGGCCGTTCCCACTTCGGCCGCGGGGAAGGTGTTCTGCACGATCAAGATCAAGATCTGCATGACGAGGCCGAGTCCGATACCCATGAGTGCGATGTAGCAACCGAAGACCAGCAGTGAGGTCGACGGCGTCAGACGTGAGAGCAGGACCAGAGCAACAGCGACGATGGATGTTCCGACGATGGGGAAGATCTTGTAGCGGCCGGTCTTGCTGACCAGCTGGCCGGACCCGATGGAGGCGACCAGCAGGCCCGCCATCATCGGAATCATCATCAATCCAGCCTCGGTGGCGTTCTTACCTGTCACCATCTGGATGTAGGTCGGCAGGTAGGCGAGCGCACCGAACATGGCGATTCCGATGATCAGGCCGGCGACGGTGGTCAACACGAAGTTGCGCTGAGCGAACAGATGCATCGGAATCACCGGTTCGTCGGCACGCTTCTCGACGAAGACAAAAGCCACTGCCGTCACGACGCAGCCGACGATCAACCCGATGATGACGGCCGATCCCCAGGCGTAGGTGTTTCCGCCCCAGGTCGTGAACAGGATCAGACACGTCGCTGCCGTCGCGACGAGAACCATGCCCAGATAGTCGATGCGAGGCTTGCCGAGGTTCGGCTTCCGCAGGTGCAGAAATGCCATCGCGCTCGCGATGGCGAGTAGGCCTAGGGGGATGTTGATCCAGAAGGCCCAACGCCAACCGATGCCCTCGGTGAACCAGCCGCCGAGTAGGGGACCGGCAACCGAAGCCAGTGCGAACACCCCGCCCATCGCACCCATGTACCGGCCGCGTTGCCTGGCGGGGACGACGTCGGCGATGATCGCCTGGGACAGCAGGATCAATCCGCCGCCGCCGAGTCCCTGCACGGCTCGACCAGCGATGAGTGTGGTCATGTCGTGGGACAGACCGCCGATCACCGAACCGACGATGAAAATGCTGATGGCGCCGATGAAGAGGCCCTTGCGGCCGATCAGGTCACCGAGTTTTCCGTACACCGGCATCATGACGGTCGAGGCGAGGATGTATGCCGTCGTCACCCAGACCATGTGGTTGACGCCGTTCAATTCGCCCACGATGGTGGGCAACGCGGTACTGAAGATCATCTGGTCGAGCGAAGCCAGAAGCATCGTGATCATCAGCCCGACAAAAACGAGGATGATCGACCGTTTGTCCGGCGAGGCCTCGGTGTCGGTATGCGTGCCGTCGGGCTCGACGGTCGCAGCTTCTCGAGTGGACATGTAGTTCCTTAGTTGAGTGACGGCGGGTGCGAGAGTGTGGATCAGCTCTCGGACCTCAGTATTCGAGCCATCAGGAGTAGTGCCGGATCGAGCAAATCTGTTCTGGGGCTTGCCCGTTCACTGTTCTGCCATTTTCGGAAGACGTAACGCATCGCGGCGCCTGCGGTGATGACCGTTGCTGTGGCTTCGTCGGCAGCGGCTGTGTCCGAGTGCAGGCGGCGATACTCGGTTCTGTTCGACAACTCCCGCGTGAGGATCCGGGTGAGCGTGTCTTCAAGATCGTGGAAGGTGGCCAGATGTTGTTGCAACAGCGTGGGATGACGCTCGAACAATTCGCGTCGATGCGCGAGCAGATCGGGTCGCTCGTCGACGATTTGCATCGCCGCCTCGAATACCGCGAGGGCGCCGCGCAGCGGATCGTCCGGGTGCTCGCCGATGAGCGTGAGCATGGTCGTCTCACTTGGCACGACGAGCATGAGCCCACCGATCGCTGCGTCCTTGGTGGGGAAGTAGTTGAAGAACGTGCGGGTCGACAGATTGCAGGCTTCGCAGATTTTCTCGACGGTCACTTCGTCATAGCCCAGGTCGAGAACGAGTTCGACGGCGGTGTGCTCGATCAGCTGCCTCGTCGCAATTCGTTTTCGTTCGCGCAATCCGAGAGTTTCGGTTCCCATTTCATCCATAATTGCACAGAGTGCAAAGTTTCATCGAATGCAATATTTCGCCCAAGAATGCCTCATGAAATGCAAAAATGGGGATCGGGTGCCTGGTGGATAGGATGAACCGCGTGGAGGACACCTTGCCCCCTTGCCCTGAATGCGCCGGCGAATACACCTACGAGATGGGCGCGTTGATGGTCTGCCCGTCCTGCGCGCACGAGTGGGCGCCGACCGATAGTGCCGGCGAGGACCTGGGTGTGGTGAAAGATGCCGTAGGCAACATTCTTGCGGACGGCGACACGGTGACGGTCGTCAAGACGCTCAAGGTGAAGGGCAGTCCGACCGGCATCAAGTCAGGTACGAAAGTTCGCAACATCCGCCTTGTTCAGGGTGTTGGTGACCACGACATCGACTGCAAGGTCGACGGCATCGGACCGATGCAATTGAAGTCGAGCGTCGTCAAGAAGGTGTGACCGGACAGCGATAGTTGTCGGCTCGAAATCCTGTTCAGTTTCGACGGTTCGATAGCCACAATCGAGGTGATTCTCGACCGCTCGAACGAATGGACCGAACTGTGCCGAACTCGATCTGCCTGGAGCCCGCACTCGATAACACCGCACTCGATACAGACGAGCAGTGGAAACGCATCGTCGATGCGCTGACGCGCAGGGGTTTCCTCGGCGCCGGGCTCGGTGCCGCGGCCGCGACCTTGCTTGCAGCGTGCAGCAGCGACGAAAATGGCTCGGCGCCAAGTGGTCTCGTCACGGTGCAGGACGAGACGGGCAGTGTCGAGATCCCTTCGGATCCGCAGCGAATGGTCATCGCCCATGTCAGCGCCATGGCGACGGTGCTCGACCTCGGTGTGCCGCCGGAGAAGATCGTCGGCGGCTTCTTCGGTCTCGAGGGTGTGAGCGGTGACGCGGTGTTGCGCACGATGCCAGAGGCTGCGAACATCCCGAACCTCGGCACGGCGGGAACGTGGAACAAGGAAGCAATCATCGGCGTGTCGCCGGATCTGATCGTCATGCTCCTGACGGCCGGAAATGCTTACGCAGCAAAGTCTTACGACGAACTCTCTGCCACAGGCGTGCCGGTGTTCGCCGGCTTCAACGGGTTCCTCACGTGGGACGAGATGAAGAAATTGGTCACCTCGATGGGCGTCGCGGTCCGACGCGAAGACGCGGCGGCCGAATTGAACGCGCGAACGGAAGGCCGACTCCTGGCAATCAAGGATCGACTCTCCGCCCTCGGTTCGTTGCCGTCGATGACCCTCCTCCGCACCGGCGAGAACGGTGTCGTCTACAACCAGGTCGACGCTCTTCTCGACGCCCTCGGTTTCCCCGGCGAACGAGCTACATCGGAGGAGTTCACGCGCACACTCACAGCGGAGCAACTCGATCAGGTGACCAGCGACGTGATCATCGTGGGCGCATTCCAGGACCAGCAGGACGTCCGCGCGCAGTTGGCGATGAACCCGCTCTGGGAGCGTCTTCGCGCTGTCCGCTCGGGGAACGTCCATTACGTCGACGACAGCCTGTGGGGCTCGGGCTATTCTCCCCGCGCGACCGAGCTGCGACTCGACGACATCGAGCGGATCTTCAGCTGACGCCGTCGTGTCACCTCGACTTATCGGTGCATTACCTCGAGAATCATGACCATGGACAAAATCAGGTTCTTCGAGCTGGTCACCGAATGGTTCGAGGTACTCGGTGTTGTCGCCATGGTTCTCGGGTTCGTGTTCGCATTCGTGATCGCGGGGCGCGCATGGAGTCGAACGCGGGACGGTAGTTCGGCGTTTCGTACTCTGCGCGAGACCATGGGCGCGGTCATCCTTCTCGGCCTCGAGATCCTTGTCGCCGCTGATCTGGTGAAGACGGTGACGTCGTCGCCGTCGCTGACAGACGCCGCAGTTCTGGGCATGATCGTACTTATTCGGACCGTGCTGAGCCTGTCGATTCAGATCGAGATCGACGGGGTACTTCCGTGGCGCAAGGCGTTGGTGTCAAGTCCGGAACTCCTGGTACGCGCAGCGCGCGGATCAGGAGGCCGCACGACGCCCGACGCGTCGAGTTCGTAGCGATAGCCGTTGCGAGTGAAAGGTCGGGCAGATGACAGCAGTGCGTACCGAGCATCTCACGGTCGACGAAAGGCGGGCGCGCGGCCGTCAGGCGCGTAGAGATACGCCATTGGCCGCGCTCGCGGATCTGGCAGAGAGTGAACGTGATCCGATATCACTGCTCGAATTGCAGGCGAAGTCGCGGGTACAGGACCTGGTGCCCATCCGATACGGGCGGATGTCGGCATCGCGGTTCTCGTTCTTCCGCGGCGCTGCTCTGGTGATGGCCGACGATTTGTCACGCAGTCCGGATTCGGGTCTTGCCAGCCAACTCTGCGGCGACGCGCACCTGAGCAACTTCGGTATCTATGCGACGCCCGAGCGAAAGCTCGCGTTCGACATCAACGACTTCGACGAAACGTACCCGGGACCGTTCGAATGGGACGTGAAACGACTGGCCGCAAGTTTGGTGATCGCCGCAAAGGACAACGGATTTTCGGGCAAGGAGCGAAAGAAGATCGTTCGCGGATGCGCGGCCGAGTATCGGGAAACCATGATCACCCAGGCAGGATTGGGAAATCTTGCAGTCTGGTACTCGCACATCGCACCCGAGGACGGGCTCGAGGCTCTCCAGATCGACCTGAAGAAGCGCATGCTTGCTCGCACACAAGCGACGCTGGACAAGGCTCGTCGCCGCGACAGTGTGCAGGCGGCAGGCAAGTTCACCGAAATCGTCGACGGCCGGCGGCAATTCATCAGTGATCCGCCGCTGATCGTGCCCGCAAACGAGTTGTTCGCAGGGACCGATCTCACGCAGATCGAGGAGTTGCTACGTCAGCGCGTTCGGTCGTATCGGAGCACGCTGCAGTGGGACCGTCGGGTGTTGCTCGAAAGCTTCGAGATGACGCACATTGCGCGGAAGGTTGTCGGTGTCGGGAGCGTCGGAACACGCGCATGGATGATCCTCATGAAAGGAGTCGACGACGACGATCCGTTGATCCTGCAGGTCAAGGAAGCGCAACCCTCGGTATTGTCCGGCTACGTCGATGGTCCGACCTTCAAGAACGAAGGGGAACGCGTCGTCAACGGGCAACGCTTGATGCAAGCGACAAGCGACATCTTTCTCGGCTGGGAACGAGGGCCGGGGCTCGACGAGGGTGAGCACGATTTCTACATTCGTCAACTGCGTGACGGTAAAGGGTCGGCAGTCATCGAAGAGATGGTGCCGCAGGGGCTGGAACTCTACGGGCGCCTGTGCGCCAGGGTCCTTGCCTACGCACACGCTCGCTCGTCCGATCGGATAGCGATCGCCGAATATCTCGGTGAGGGAACCGAATTCGATTTCGCGATCGGGGAGTTCGCGGCTGCCTACGCCAAGCGCAATGCTCGCGATCACGCCGCTCTGCTGACCGCGATCGACGACGGTCGCGTGTCAGCAGAGCGGGGAGTGTGACGACTCAGGCGAACGCGCCGTCGAGCCAGCCCTGCCACGCTGCCGTTGCTGATCCACCGTCAGCACCCTCTGCGAAGAGGTGATGGGCCGCGTCGACGGTGCCGCCGAAAGCATTTCGGCCGTAGAACCGCAGCAATGCGTCCTGGGTGCGCAAGCCGATGAACCAGTCGTTGATGTAGTCGACAATCGCGTCGACGGTTCCGATTCCGGGGACTTCCACCGACGCGGAGTCACCGACAGCGGCGCCCGAGGTGATTCCGAGGGCGCTGCGAAGCGTTCCCATCGCTTGCGGCGCGGACGAGGATTCCGGGCCTTCGGCCGAGACATAGGTGACGGGTTTTCCGGCGAAGTACCGCACGTATTGGCCGAGACTGTGCAGGTAGAAGTCCGTGTGCTTGCTCGCGCCGTCGTACTGGTTGTCCCAGTCATCGGCAAACACTCCGGCGTGGACGTAGCGGACAACGGCGGTGCTCTCGTCGCGTGCTTCGACGACGTATTCGAGGTTGTTGAACCAGCCATCGGGGCCTTGCATGTGGATGGCGAGTTCGCGGGGCGGCTCCCAGGTCGCGATGATCGGGCTGTCCGGGCGGCTGCCGTCGGCGGGGATCTCGAGAGGGGAGGGGAACATCCATCCGGCCGTTTCGGCCGAGATGGCGGCCCAGATCTGCTCGGGGGTTCCTGGGACGACCACCTCGCGGCGGATTTCGAATTTCTCGGACATTGCTACTTCTCCGTTTCGGGCGCGTCGATCGCTTGGGTTGTGATGGTTTGGGGTGTGGTGAGGCTGGGATGCAGGGCGACAACGAGGCGGTGTTTGCGTCCGCCTTCGGAATTGCCGTCGTGATACTTGGCGACGAGTGAGTTGATCGACTCGCCGAGTTCGCCGGCGAAGGCGGCACGGTCGGCCGCCGTGGCAAAGGTGATGTCGCTGTCGATGGCAAAGGACGCCAACGGTTTTCCGGCCGCAGTTGCGCCGGCGATCAGTTCGCCGACCTCTCGGACGATCCGCGCTGCGAGGCTGACGAGCCAGCGCGCCGAGAGTTGATCCGGGAACCGGCCCGGGTCCGGCGCGAGCGCCGACATTGCAGCGGGGGAGATGACGTACGACGCGGCACTGGCCTGCATGATTCGCTCGGTCATGTTGCCTCGCTTGCGTTCCTCGACGAGCTCGACAAGTCCGTGGTCTTCGAGAGTGCGCAGGTGGTAGTTCACCTTCTGGCGTGTCAGCCCGATCCGGGACGCCAGCGAGGATGCCGATCCCGGCACCGCCAATTCGGCCAGAATCCGTTGCCGAATCGGATCGAGCGACGCCTCGGCAGCTCCGGGGCGATCGATGACTGCTACGTCCAACATGAGAAAACCATCCCACCGACAACTAAATCTGTCAAGACAGAAAAAATTGTCGGTGGGATGGTTTCGGAGATTCGCTATCGCTTGAGGTCGGGCGGGTTGTTCAGATCCCGCGCCGAGTACGTGTCACACGACGAAATCTGGCCGGTCTGGTATCCGGTCATGAACCACGCCTGACGCTGTGCGGAGGAGCCGTGTGTCCAACCTTCAGGGTTGACCCGACCGGTCGTGGACTTTTGGATACGGTCGTCGCCCACCGACGAGGCGGCGGACAACGCGTCGCGAATGTCGTCTTTTGACAAGGGCTTCAGGAACGGTTGACCGGTCGCCTGATCGGGAATCGTGTCCGCAAAATGTGCCCAGACGCCTGCGTAGCAATCGGCCTGGAGTTCGGTGCGAACCGCACCCGACTGCTCGCCCTGCGGGTCGGCCTGCGCGCGGCCGATGTCGCCGAGCTGATTCTGGATGTGATGTCCGAACTCGTGCGCGACCACGTACTCCTGTGCGAGCGGTCCGGCGCTGGAACCGAAACGGTCGACGAGTAGTTGGAAGAAACTCGTGTCGAAGTACGCAGTCTGGTCGGCCGGGCAGTAGAACGGACCGACGTCACTAGACGCCTGGCCGCAACCGGTGTTGACCGAACCGCTGAACAGAATGACTTCGGGTCGCACGTACGCCGTGCCGGT
This sequence comes from Rhodococcus sp. YL-1, assembly GCF_001942025.1. Taxonomy (NCBI): domain Bacteria; kingdom Bacillati; phylum Actinomycetota; class Actinomycetes; order Mycobacteriales; family Nocardiaceae; genus Rhodococcus; species Rhodococcus sp. YL-1. The sequence continues at coordinate 2,966,172 of NZ_CP017299.1, forward strand.
CTGCTTGACCAACTGCTGTTCCCAAACGTCGTCGAGGCTTCCGACGGTCAGTGTGACGCGGCAGTTCACATCGGCGTTTGCCTGAGCACCGGTGCACTCGTCGACCGACGACAGTCCGGTCGACGAACTCGAAGTCTCGGTAGACGTACCCAGGAGTGAGCCGGGGTCACCGCCGAACAACAGCGCCAGGATCAGAACGATAATGCCGCCCGCGCCACCGCCGATCGCGATTTTGCCGCCGCGGCCACCGCCACCCCCGCCGCCTTGAACCTGAACGCGTCCCGCTTCGCCGCGGGCCCCCTCGTTGAAGGTCATCTATGTCCGCTTTCTGCTGTCGTGAACAAGTGCTTGCCGTCACTTCTGGAGATAGCTTCGCATGCGATGCGGGTCCGCGTTTCCGCTCTGTGCAGTTCGCTCCGTAGGATCGCAGGCAAAGTAGTCGGTCGTCGGTTATTGGAAGTAGTTCGAAAGGAATCCCGTGCTGCGCACACATCTCGCCGGTTCATTGCGACCCGAGCAGGCAGAGCAGACCGTAACGCTCACCGGTTGGGTAGCCAGGCGTCGTGATCACGGCGGAGTGATCTTCATCGATCTCCGTGATGCATCCGGAGTTGCGCAGGTAGTTTTCCGGGCAGGTGACGTGGCCGAGCAGGCGCACCGTCTGCGCGCGGAATACTGCGTTCGCGTGACCGGAACGGTCGAGGTTCGCCCCGAGGGCAACCAGAACTTCGAGATCCCCACCGGAGCAATCGAGGTCAACGCCACTGAACTCGAGGTTCTCAACGAAAGCGCACCGCTGCCGTTCCAGCTCGACGATCAGGTCGGCGAAGAAGCGCGCCTCAAGTACCGCTACCTCGACCTGCGTCGTGAAGGCCCCGGCTCCGCAATTCGCTTGCGCTCCAAGGTAAGTGCTGCAGCGCGCGGCGTTCTCGCGCATCACGAGTTCGTCGAGGTCGAGACTCCGACGCTCACGCGCTCGACGCCCGAGGGTGCCCGTGACTTCCTGGTGCCGTCGCGCCTTCAGCCCGGTAGCTTCTACGCACTGCCGCAGAGCCCGCAGCTGTTCAAGCAGCTCCTCATGGTCGGCGGCATCGAGCGCTACTACCAGATCGCACGTTGCTACCGCGACGAGGATTTCCGCGCCGATCGCCAGCCCGAGTTCACTCAGCTCGACATCGAGATGGCTTTCGTCAACCAGGACGACATCATCCTGCTCGCCGAGGAAATCCTGACGGCGCTCTGGAAGCTCGTCGGCCACGAGATCAAGACGCCGATCGACCGCATGACCTACACCGAGGCAATGCGTCGTTACGGCAGCGACAAGCCGGACCTGCGTTTCGACATCGAACTCGTCGAGTGCATGGACTTCTTCAAGGACACGACGTTCCGCGTGTTCCAGGCGGAGTACGTCGGCGCCGTCGTGATGCCCGGCGGTGCAAGCCAGCCGCGCAAGCAACTCGACGCCTGGCAGGAATGGGCCAAGCAGCGTGGGGCCAAGGGTCTGGCGTACGTGTTGGTCGGTGAAGACGGCACTCTCGGTGGACCTGTTGCCAAGAACCTGACCGACGCCGAGCGTGAGGGCCTGGCCGCCCACGTCGGAGCTCAGCCGGGAGACTGCGTCTTCTTCGCAGCTGGTGCAACGAAGCCGATGCGCGCCCTCCTCGGCGCTGCCCGTGGTGAGATCGCCCGCAAGAAGGACCTCATCGATCCTGACGCGTGGGCGTTCGTGTGGATCGTCGACGCTCCGATGTTCGAGCCGACCGCCGACGCCACTGCATCCGGTGACGTCGCTCTCGGCCACTCCGCGTGGACCGCCGTGCACCACGCGTTCACGTCGCCGAAGCCGGAGTTCTTCGACACGTTCGACACCGATCCGGATTCCGCTCTCGCCTACGCGTACGACATCGTCTGCAACGGCAACGAGATCGGCGGCGGCAGTATTCGTATCCACCGCAAGGACATTCAGGAACGAGTGTTCAAGGTGATGGGTATCTCCGAGGAAGAGGCGCAGGAGCAGTTCGGCTTCCTCCTCGACGCCTTCGCCTTCGGTGCGCCGCCGCACGGCGGAATCGCATTCGGCTGGGACCGCATCACCGCGCTCCTCGCCGGCATGGATTCCATCCGTGAGGTCATCGCGTTCCCGAAGTCCGGCGGCGGCGTCGACCCGCTGACGGATGCTCCGGCACCGATCTCGGCTCAGCAGCGCAAGGAATCGGGTATCGACGCGAAGCCCGAGAAGAAGTCAGAGGACGAGAAGTCCGAAGGCGACACCGGCGAAGCCAAGTAGAGCCGACACCGGATCGCCATGCTGCATTTGCGGGTGATCTGCCCGACCGAGCGCACCGAGCAAGTTCTCGGTGCGCTCGCGTCGCAGCGGGGCGCGACACACATCGTCGTGATGCGCGACGTCGCGGTTCATCCTGCCGGCGACATGGTGGAGGCCGACGTCGCCCGTGAGGCGGCAAACGACGTCGTCGATGCCCTGAACGAACTCGGCGTCGCCGAGGACGGCGGAATGACGCTCGTACCGGTCGAGACGGTGTTGTCGGCGGCGGCGCGCAAAGCCGAGCGTGACGTGCCTGGTGATCCCGCGGATTCCGTCGTGTGGGAGGAATTGCTGTCCCGCACTCGCGAAGAGTCGACTCTCAACGGATTGTTCGTCGCGTTCCTGACCATTGCGTGTCTGCTGGCCGCGATCGGCGTCGTGACCGACTCTCAGATCACGATCGTCGGCGCCATGGTCGTCGGTCCGGAGTTCGGTCCGCTGGCTGCTTTGGCAGTCGCACTCGTACGGCGGGATCGACGGTTGCGTCGGCGTTCGATTCTCGCGCTTGCCGTCGGATTCCCCATCGCGATGGGCGTGACGCTTGCCGCAACGTTCGTGGTGAAGTTCTTCGGATGGATGGACGTCGTCAGTCTCGAGTCACTCCACGAGGTCGATTTCGTATACAAGGTCGGGCCCATTTCGTTTGTCGTCGCGCTTCTTGCCGGTGCGGCTGGGATGCTGGCACTCGTCTCGTCGAAGTCCGCTGCCTTGGTCGGGGTGTTCATCTCTGTCACCACGGTTCCTGCCGCCGGTTTCGCGGTGGTTGCGGCAGCAAACGGAGAATGGCGGATCGCCGGGTTGTCGTCTCTGCAACTGGCTGTCAACCTGCTCGGGATCGTCACTGCCTGCGTGCTTGTTCTCTGGCTCAGAACCCGGGCCGACGAGGAATTCGAAGCAGCGTTGAAAGGCATTTCTCGATTTGTCGACGAGGACAAGACTCCATGACGTCGCAGGTTCGGAGGTCTGCTCACCGACAGCAAAATTCTCGAGAGAACTGTGTGCCGGTGTGGCGATTGGGGACTTTTGTCATCGCCGCAGGTAGTCGGCAATTTCTGTTGCTGTGAGGCCTTGAATTCTCCGCTGCGAGCGGACGAGCTGGGCATGATCGGAGTCACTAACGGGTAAGTTGGTCGGTGATGACCGCATTACTGGCAGACCCCGTTTCCGAAGTCGTCGCAGCTGCTGAGCAGTTGCTGACACGCCGCACAGGGGCACCCGTAACCCTGGTGGATCCCGTAGATCTCGGGGGGAGTGGCCGCACCGTCGTGCTGCGCGTTCGTGTCGCCGAGAACCCGTTCTCCCTGCCCCGAACTTTGGTGATCAAGCAGGTCCGCGACAACTTCCAGGGAGCTACCAAAACAGCGATTGCGCTCCCGGCCGCGTCCGAAGGTGACTTCGACGTCGAGACCGCATTCCTTCGTGAAGCGGTGTCGTATCAGTTCGCCAACGCGCTTGCCAAGGACGCACGCCCCGGCGCCGAACTGTTGGCGTCCGACCTCGATGCTCGCCTCCTGATCCTGAGTGATCTCGGCGACGCCACCGCAATCAGCGTCCGACTCGAAGACTCCGACCCGGACACCGTCACTTACACGTTGATGGCCATGGCTCAGGCAATGGGACGCATGCACGCCGCGACCGTCGGCCGGGAGGACGACTTCACCGCACTGCTGCGTCGAGCCGAGGTTGCCCATTGCTCCGATGAAGTTGCGGATCAGGTGGGACGCGCAGTGGCCGGTGTTCCCGCGATGTTGGTGGAAAGTCTCGGGATCGATGTGAGTTCGGACATTCTCGAGCAGGTTCAGCACGCGCAGACACTGTTCAGTGGCGGTCGGTTCCGTGCCTTCAGTCCGTCGGACCTGTGCCCCGACAACATCATCGTCAACGACGACGGCGTGCAGTTCCTCGACTACGAGTGGGGTGGCTACCGCGATGCCCTCCTCGACATCACCTACGCGTTGGTGTCTTTCCCCGGTTGCCTGTGCAACATCGACCTGACCGAAGAGCGGGCGTCGGCGATGGTCGATGCCTGGCGGGCCGAGGTCGTGGGGATGTGGCCCGCCCTGGCCGACGAGGCCGAATTGGGGCGCCGGATCGTCGAGGCCCAACTCATCTGGGTCTGGCTCAGTACCTATCTGTACCTGCCCGAGGATCATTCGCGTATCGCCGCCGTCCGCGAACATTATCTCTCGATTCCACGCGCCGACGCACTGGTCGGACGCTGGGCCAGGCTCGCACGCTCGGCTCAGCTCGCCGGCAACGACGCCGTCGAGGCACACGCCCGCGACGTCGTGGCGGCGCTGCGGACCGAGTTCAGCTGAGGCCCTGACCGATCACACACAGAAGGGCGCCCGTGCACGAAGCACGAGCGCCCTTTCTCGGTCGAGTCCGCTCAGTTGTCGGAGACCAGATCGTTCTCGGACAGGTCCGTCGCCGCGAGCGCTGTCGCCAGATCGGGATGCCGGAACGTTGACGTCACCTGGTCGGCCACGACTCGGAAAGCAGAGGCCAGGGTCGCGGACTTGTCCGGTTCGGCCGCCCACGTTGCGGTCTGTTCGACGACGACCACGCCGTGGTGGACGTACATCTTTCCGGGGACGAGCGTGATGCCGGCGTTGGTGGCCCACTCGCGCAGGGCAGCGAGTCCCTGGCTCGCGCCCTTGGGGCCGCCTACCTCGATGTCGTCACTCGACAACTGCAGCAGAGTGTCGACGTCTTGGGAGTTGAGTGCATCGTGCCACGCGAGGACGGTGGCGATCTCGGAGGTGCTCATGGCGACAACGCTATCCAACGCGGATTCACGACTGGGTGAGGGCTGGCGGAACAGCGGATTGTGTCGGGCGTCGGTGGTCTCTAGTAGCGTCGATTCGTGAGCGATTGGCAAGCGGAAGACAGTGTGGGGGCGAAAGACGGCGTGGTGGCGGAAGACGGCCTGTTCGAGGCAACTCCGGAGGAATCCGCGATCGTCGACGAACCAGATGTCGTGTCTGTAGCCGAGCGCGCCCTGTCCTCGGTGCCTCCCGGTGCTCCTCTGGCTGTCCGCATGCGTCCGCTCACTCTTGGTGAAGTTGTCGGCCAACAGCACTTACTCGGGCCCGGCGCGCCACTCCGCAGAATGGTCGAGGGGTCCGGCGCCGCATCGGTACTTCTGTACGGACCTCCCGGCACCGGCAAGACCACGCTCGCATCGTTGATCTCGGGTGCTACCGGCCGCCGGTTCGAGGCTCTGTCGGCTCTGTCCGCCGGAGTCAAAGAAGTCCGCGGTGTCATCGAACTCGCGCGCCGCCGCCTGCTGAACGGCGAACAAACCGTCTTGTTCATCGACGAAGTTCATCGCTTCTCCAAGACCCAGCAGGACGCCTTGCTCGCCGCGGTCGAGAACCGCATCGTGCTCTTGGTCGGCGCGACCACCGAGAACCCGTCGTTCTCGGTCGTCTCCGCTCTGTTGTCGCGCTCGTTGGTCCTGCAACTGCAATCGCTCACCGCTGCGGATGTCCAGGAACTGCTCGAGCGCGCTGTCGCCGACGAACGCGGGTTCGGCGGAGCGATCACGATCGACGACGACGCGATGGAACACCTCGTTCGTCTGGCGGCCGGCGACGCCCGCCGAGCCCTGACGGCACTCGAGGCTGCCGCCGGGGCTGCACTGGACACCGCAGGTGACGCTTCGGGCCCGGTGGTGCTCGACCTCGCGACCGTCGAGGCCAGTGTCGACAAGGCCGCGGTTCGGTACGACCGTGCCGGAGATCAGCACTACGACGTCATCAGTGCATTCATCAAGAGCATTCGTGGATCAGACGTCGACGCCGCCCTGCACTACCTCGCACGGATGCTGACCGCGGGCGAAGACCCTCGCTTCATCGCACGGCGTCTGGTGGTTCACGCCAGCGAAGACATCGGCATGGCTGATCCGATGGCGCTGCAGACTGCCACCGCGGCGGCGCAGGCAGTGCAGCTGATCGGTATGCCGGAGGCTCGTCTGGCGCTGGCACAGGCCACCATTCATCTGGCGACGGCTCCCAAATCGGGTGCGGTCATCGCCGCACTCGGCGCGGCCATGGCCGACGTGGCCGCCGGAAAATCCGGACTGGTACCGCCGCACCTGCGTGACGGGCACTACAAGGGCGCCGAGCAATTGGGCAACGCAGTCGGATACAAGTACCCGCACGACACACGTGATGGTGTTCTGCGGCAACAGTATCCACCGGACGATCTGGTGGGTGTCGACTATTACCAGCCCACCGCGCACGGCAACGAGCGGGAGATCGCCGATCGGGTGAGCAAACTTCGCCGAATAGTTCGTGGCTGACGCCTGCCAGGTTCCACCGGCCGACGCGTTAGTCTGGACACCCATAGCTCGACGCTCTTGAAGGTAAGGACCGGTTAGTGCAAACCCACGAGATCCGCAGGCGATTCCTCGACCACTTCGTCAAGGCCGGCCACACCGAGGTGCCCAGCGCCTCGCTGATTCTCGACGACCCGAACCTTCTGTTCGTCAACGCGGGCATGGTTCCGTTCGTGCCGTTCTTCCTCGGGCAGCAGACGCCGTCCTACTCACGGGCGACGTCCGTGCAGAAGTGCGTCCGCACCCTGGACATCGAAGAGGTCGGCATCACCACCCGCCACAACACCTTCTTCCAGATGGCGGGCAACTTCTCCTTCGGTGACTACTTCAAGAAGGAAGCCATCTCCCACGCCTGGCAGTTGCTGACAGGTTCGGTCGAGGACGGCGGATACGGCATCGATCCCACGCGCCTGTGGGCCACCGTCTACCTCGACGACGACGAAGCATTCTCGATCTGGCGCGACGAGGTAGGAGTGCCCGAAGAGCGCATCCAGCGCCGCGGCATGAAGGACAACTACTGGTCCATGGGCATTCCCGGGCCGTGCGGCCCCTGCTCGGAGATCTTCTACGACCGCGGCGCCGAATACGGCGTCGAGGGTGGCCCCGAAGCCGACGAGGATCGCTACATCGAGATCTGGAACCTCGTGTTCATGCAGAACGAGCGCGGCGAGGGCACCAACAAGGGCGACTACCCGATCCTCGGACCGTTGCCGAAGAAGAACATCGACACCGGCATGGGCGTCGAGCGCGTTGCGTTCCTCCTGCAGGGCGTCGAAAACGTCTACGAGACAGATCTTCTCCGCCCCGTCATCGACAAGGCCGCCGAACTGACCGGCAGTGTCTACGGGACCGACCACACTTCAGACGTCCGTTTCCGCGTCATCGCCGACCACGCACGCACCGCAGCGATGTTGATCGCCGACGGTGTGAACCCCGGCAACTACGGCCGCGGCTACGTCCTGCGCCGGTTGCTGCGTCGCATCGTGCGTTCGGCCAAACTGCTCGGCAGCGAGCAGCCCACCATGCGCGAGTTCATGATCGTCGTCCGCGACACGATGGCGCCGTCGTACCCGGTTCTGGAAACCGACTTCACGCGCATCGAGAACGTTGCCGTCGGCGAGGAGACCGCGTTCCTCAAGACGCTGGCTTCGGGTTCTGCTCTGTTCGAGAATGCTGCCGAGACGGTCAAGTCGTCCGGAAAGTCGGTCATCGCCGGCGATCAGGCGTTTGCACTGCACGACACCTACGGCTTCCCGATCGACCTCACGCTCGAGATGGCGTCCGAGGCCGGTCTCACCGTGGACGAGGACGGCTTCCGCACGCTCATGGCCGAGCAGCGCAAGCGCGCCAAGGACGACGCTCAGGCTCGTAAGCACGCCCACGCCGACCTCACGGTCTACAAGGAACTGCTCGACCGAGGCGCCACCGAGTTCACCGGTTTCGACGAGCTCGTCTCCGAGGCTCACGTCCTCGCACTGATCGTCGACGGCGTCCGTGTCCCGGTAGCGAGGGCCGGTCAGGACGTCGAGGTCATCCTCGACCGAAGCCCGCTCTACGCAGAGTCCGGTGGACAGATCGCCGACATCGGTTCGCTCACCGCGCCGGGCCTCGAAGCCAAGGTCAACGACGTACAGAAGATCGCCAAGAAGGTCTGGACGCACAAGGTGACGGTGCAGAAGGGTGAGATCACCGAGGGCGACGTCGTACTCGCGCACGTCGACGCCGAGTGGCGCAAGGGTGCAACCCAGGGGCACTCCGGCACCCACATGGTGCACGCGGCGCTGCGTCAGGTGCTCGGCCCCAACGCGGTGCAGGCGGGCTCGCTCAACAAGCCGGGTTACCTCCGCTTCGACTTCTCCTGGCAGGGCGCGCTGTCCGACTCCCAGAAGCAGGACATCGAGGCACTCACCAACGAAGCTGTGGCGTCGAACTACGCGGTCAACACATTCGTCACGGATCTCGACAAGGCCAAGGCGATGGGTGCGATGGCACTCTTCGGTGAGAACTACGGCGACGAGGTTCGTGTCGTCGAAATCGGCGGCCCGTTCTCGATGGAACTGTGCGGTGGCACTCACGTCGGAAGCTCCGCACAGATCGGTCAGGTAACGCTGCTCGGTGAGCAGTCGGTCGGCTCCGGAATCCGACGCGTCGAGGCGTACGTCGGTTTGGACTCCTACCGCTACCTCGCCAAGGAACGCGCGCTCCTGGCCGGACTCTCCTCCTCGCTGAAGGTTCCTTCGGAAGAGGTGCCCGCCCGCGTCGAGGCGCTCGTCGAGCGACTCAAGGTGGCCGAGAAGGAACTCGAGCAGACCAAGGCCAAGGCTGTGCTGGCGTCGGCAGGCGAGTACGTCGCCAAGGCCAAGCGCATCGGCAGTGTCCTCGTCATCGCCGAGCCTGCTCCCGCCGGAGTCGGCGGAAACGACCTGCGCAGCCTCGTCACGGACATCAAGGGTCGCCTCGGCTCCGAACCTGCCGTCGTAGCTCTGCTCGGTGATGTCGACGGCAAGGTTCCGTTCGTGGTCGCCTCGAGCAAGGCAGCTCAAGGTCTCGGTGTGAAGGCCGGCGAGCTGGTCGCGTCGTTCGGTCCCAAGATCGGCGGCCGCGGCGGCGGAAAGCCCGACATGGCCCAGGGTTCGGGTTCGGACTCCGCCGGAATCCCGGCGGCGCTCGATGCGATCCGGGACAGAGTCGGAGAGCTGGCGGGCGGCAGCTGACGGTGGTGGCTACGCAACAGGGTCCCGATCGCCCCGGCATCGACGACCCTGGTCGCGGGCGGCGCATCGCCATCGACGTGGGCAGTGTTCGCATCGGCGTCGCGTCCAGCGACCCCGACGGCATCCTCGCGACACCGGTGGAAACGGTTCCACGCTCGAAGGAGCGTGGGCCCGACGCGCCGGATATCCGGCGCATTATCGCCATCGTGTCCGAATACGAGGCCGTTGAGGTTATCGTCGGACTGCCACAGACGCTGCGCGGTGAGCAAGGTAAGGCCGCCGGTATCGCGACTGCATTCGCCAAACGACTGCAGCGGGCCGTCGAACCGATCCCGGTGAGACTGTCCGACGAACGACTGACGACCGTCACGGCTGCGCGCAATCTCCGCGAAAGTGGAGTCAAGGCACGCGGCCAGCGACCGATGATCGATCAGGCTGCGGCGGTGGAAATCCTGCAAGGCTGGCTGGACGAGCGGAGTAGAGCTGTGAAACCAGGGGAGTCGTCGAAGGACGCTGCACTGGAGGGCGATCTGTGAACGCGCGGTGGGATGAGGGCGGCGGAAGCCGGCCCACCAGTTCGTTCGACTTCGACAACGACGAGACCATGGTCATGCGTGCACTGCCGCAGAACATCGATCCGCCGCATATGTCGCGAGCCGAGGCACGCAAGCAACGCGAAGCGCGCAACAAGCGCGCCAAGCGTGGCAAGAAGGTCGGCGTTCTCGCCCTGCTGGTGTTGGTGATCGCAGTCCTCGGTGTCGGTGCATACGGCGCTCTCTGGTACATGGATCGCAACAAGACCGCGGAGGATTTTGCCGGCCCCGGCGGCGCACCCGTGGTCATCCAGATCAACAGTGGAGAAACTGCATCGGAGATCGGTGCGACGCTCGAGGCGAAGAACGTCGTCGCGAGTTCCGCTGCTTTCTACAACGCGGCGATCGCCAATCCGTCTGAGATCCAGAAGGTGCAACCCGGCTTCTACCAGGTGCCGGTGCAGAGTAGCGCCGCGAGCGCACTCGACACCTTGGTTGCCCCGGACTCCCGAGTCGGCAGTGTTGTCATCGCCGAAGGGCGTCAGCTGCACGACAGTTCGGACGCGCAGACCGGCTCGCTCAAGAAGGGCATCTACAACCTCATTTCCGAGGCGAGTTGTGTCGGCCCGGTTTCCGCTCAGAAATGTGTCTCGACAGACGAATTGAACACTGCGGGAGCATCTTCCGATCTGGCTTCGCTCGGCGTGCCCGAATGGGCGATGTCGTCGGTCAAGAGCGTGCCGGACAAGGACCGTCAGCTCGAAGGCCTGATCGCCGCCAGCAGTTGGGATTTCGATCCCACTGCGACACCGACCGAGATCCTGCGGTCGTTGGTCGAGGGTAGCGCCTCCAAGTACGAGGCCACGGGAATTCTGACAGCCGGCAGCGGGGTCGGAATGTCTCCGTACCAGTTGTTGGTGGCAGCGTCGCTGGTCGAGCGTGAGGCGTTGCCCGCTGACATGGCCAAGGTCGCGCGGGTGATCGTCAACCGACTCGCAGTCGATCAGCCTCTGCAGTTCGACTCCACGGTCAACTACTCACTCGACACCACCGAGGTCGCAACCACGGATGCCGACCGTGAGCGCGTCACGCCGTGGAACACGTACGCAATGCCGGGTCTGCCTGCAACGCCCATCGCTTCGCCGAGCATCGACGCGCTGAAGGCCGTGGAATCGCCGGCGGCCGGTGACTGGTTGTACTTCGTCACGATCAACAAGGAAGGCCAGACGCTCTTCACCAAGAGCTACGAGGAGCATTTGGCCAACATCGAACTGGCACAGCAAAGTGGGATTCTCGACAGTGGACGGTAGTACCGCGACTTCGCTCGCGACGCCACGTAAGGCGGCAGTTCTCGGAAGCCCGATCGCTCACTCGAAGTCCCCGTTGCTGCATCTTGCGGCGTACGCGGCTTTGGGGCTGAGCGATTGGACCTACGAGCGGATCGAATGCACCGGCGAGCAGTTGCCTGCCCTCGTCGACTCACTCGGCCCCGAATGGATCGGCCTCTCGGTGACGATGCCGGGCAAGATCGCAGCACTCGAATATGCCACCGAACGCACACCGCGAGCGGTGACCATCGGCTCGGCCAACACCCTGGTTCGCATCGACGGCGGTTGGCGTGCCGACTGCACGGACGTCGACGGAGTCAGCGGTGCGTTGATCGCCGGCGGTGTCGGCGATCTCAGCGGCACTTCGGCGGTAGTTGTCGGCGCGGGCGGCACCGCGCGGCCGGCATTGGTCGCGTTGGCCGACATGGGAGTTCGGACGGTCACCGTGGTCGCGCGTGATCCGGGGCGCGCATCCGGTGCCATCGAATGCGGCGGCGCGGTCGGGTTGGACATTGATCTGGTCGCCTTCGACGACGCACGGCTAGGCGGGATCTGCGCCGAATCCTCGGTCTTGGTCAGTACCGTTCCCGCGGAAGCGGCAGCGCCCTTTGCCCAGCAATTGGGGAAGGCGCGATTTGTCCTCGACGCGATCTACAACCCCTGGCCGACGCCACTTGCTTTGGTTGTCGAGGCGGCCGGTGGCACGGTGATCGGTGGCCTCGAGATGTTGCTCAATCAGGCCTTCGGGCAGGTAGAGCAGTTCACGGGCAAGCCCGCTCCGCGAGAGGCGATGGCAGCCGCTATCGCTTAGGTCTGTTCACAGTGTCGAGGTAGTCCACAAGACGATTCGTAGTCTGCCGCTGGTGAACGGCAGACGCCAAGCTCGAAACCATGTGGATGTTGGTGGTCTTGGCAGGCGCTGGGGTAATCGCTGGTTTCGGTGCTCGGGCGATCGTCGACAATTGGTTGCGGCGACACGGTTATCGACCAGTCGTGACTTTCTGTTGTGTGCCGCAGTGCGCCGTCGCAACAGGCTGGGTTGTCGTCGGTGCGCTGAATACCTCGGTGGTGCAGTTACTTTCCGGTCTCGCCGTGGTGTGGTGGTGCGTCGCGATCTCGACTGTCGACCTGGCTGTGCGTCGGCTGCCCAACAGTTTCACGCTGCCGGGCTACGCCGTCGTGATGGTCTACGCGACGGTGTCGGGAACGGTGTGGGTGGCGGTGGTGGGGTCGGCACTGCTCGCCGGAATCCACCTCCTGGCGCACGTGATGTCGCCTGGTTCCATGGGCGTCGGCGATGTGAAGCTCTCGCTTCCTCTGGGCGCCGTGACCGGATTGGTGGGAGCGGACGCCTGGCTGTGGTCGTTGGTGTCTGCGTCGGTGCTCACCGCAACGCTGGGCACCGCGCTGGAACTGCGTAGACGAGGGCCGGTAGCCCACAATTCGCCCATTGCGCACGGACCCTCGATGTGCCTGGCAGCCTGCGGTTCGATTGCGTTTGCCTGGCTGACGTGACGAGTGCAACATCCGCGAGAAGTCTGGCGTTATTGACCGTTCAACGACGGACGGTGAACTGCAGGAAAGACGTAACCGTCGGTTTCATAAATGCGGGTATTGCCAGCGCGCGGTCCCAGTATGCGGCGAGTCGGACTTGCCGAATGTCCACACCCTGACGTTCACTGAGGTTTCGGAAATGGGACAAAACGAATCTCGTTTCGCACTCGATTATCGGGGGAACCTATGCGCACAAGGCTTTTCGTCGCTGCGGCAGCCTGTTTGGCGGCTGTGGCTGCAGGAGCGGGCGTCGCCGGCGCCGCGCCTGCACCTTCATCGGTGGCACTGGGCGGGGGCTCAGGAATCCTGCTGCCGGACGTGGATCACTCCGATCCTGACCGAGTTGCAGCATGCACGTTGACCGCGGTCGGCTACGACAACGCCGGTTCTCTCGTGGCACTCACCGCCGGACACTGCGGAGTTGTCGGGGACCGGGTGTTCGCCGAGTACCTGCCCGAGGCCGGACCCATCGGTCGGTTCTCTTACTCGAGCCCGGTCTCGGACATCGCCGTGATCGATCTCGACGACGCCAAGGTAGCTCCGCTGCGTACCGTCGGCGGCACGACGATCAACGGAATCGGCGCCCCGCCGGCACCGGGCACGATCGTGTGCAAGGAAGGCCGTTCGACCGGCAACACGTGCGGTATCACCTGGGGCTACGACTCCGTCTACGGTGAGATCGTCGAGCACACGTGCTCGATTCCCGGTGATTCCGGTGGACCGCTCGTCGTCGGTGACCGCCTGGTGGGCTTGATCAGCAACGGCTACCCGCCGTACTGCTTCGAGCCGCTTCCGCCGCCGTTCCACGCTCCCGACAACTCGGCGGACATCAACATCGGTTTGGCTGACATCAACGCAAACGGTGGAGGATTCCGCCTGTTCTAGACCCACAGGTACCTCTGAGATGGCCCACACGCCTCGTGCGTGTGGGCCATCTGTGTTCACCGGGAGGACCACTGTGACAACTGAGGTCTGCGACGTGGAAAGATGGTCGGCGTGCTGCGTTGGATAACTGCCGGAGAATCCCATGGTCCCGCCCTCGTCGCGATGCTCGAGGGCATGGTCGCGGGGGTCGAAGTGACCTCTGAGGCCATCTCGTCCGAACTTGCCCGTCGTCGACTCGGTTACGGCCGTGGCGCACGGATGAAGTTCGAGGCCGACAAGGTCACCATCATCGGCGGTGTCCGCCACGGATTTACGCTCGGTGGCCCCGTGGCAATCGAGATCGGCAACACCGAGTGGCCCAAGTGGGAAACCATCATGTCCGCCGACCCGGTCGACCCGGACCTGCTCGCCGATCAGGCTCGCAATGCCCCGTTGACGCGCCCGCGTCCCGGACACGCCGATTACAGCGGCATGCTCAAGTACGGCTTCAACGACGCGCGTCCCGTCCTCGAGCGTGCCAGCGCTCGCGAGACCGCGGCCCGCGTAGCCGCTGGAACCGTCGCACGGTCCTTCCTGCGTCAGGTATTCGGTGCCGAGGTCGTTTCACACGTTATTTCCATCGGTGCTTCCGAGCCGTACGTCGGCCCCGTGCCGGCGGGCAAGGATCTCGACGCGATCGATGCGAGCCCGGTCCGCGCATTCGACAAGGCTGCAGAAGAGTCGATGATCGCCGAAATCGAATCGGCGAAGAAGGACGGCGACACCCTCGGTGGCGTCGTGGAGGTCGTCATCCACGGCCTGCCGGTCGGACTCGGCACTTTCGTCAGCGGCGCCGAGCGTCTCGATTCACGACTTGCTGCTGCTCTCATGGGAATTCAGGCCATCAAGGGTGTCGAGGTCGGCGACGGCTTCGAGACCGCGCGCCGTCGTGGCAGCGAAGCTCACGACGAGATCCGTCCGGGCCCGGACGGCATCGTGCGCTCCACGAACCGCGCAGGCGGAATCGAAGGTGGCATGACCAATGGTGAGGCTCTTCGAGTTCGCGCCGCGATGAAGCCGATCTCGACGGTTCCGCGCGCTCTGGCGACGGTCGACATGGAGAGCGGCGAGGAAGCGGTTGCCATCCACCAGCGCAGCGACGTGTGCGCGGTTCCGGCCGCCGGCGTCGTCGCCGAGTCGATGGTCGCGCTCGTCGTGGCTCAGGCCGCACTCGAAAAGTTCGGTGGTGATTCCATTGCTGAAACCACTGCCAACTACCGTCGTTACGCCGAGGGCATCGCAGCCCGACCGCCTCGATAGGACTCACGTATCGATGAAGCCGAAGGCTGTACTCATCGGTCCGCCCGGTGCCGGCAAATCGACCATCGGTCGACGTCTCGCGCAGGCACTCGAACTCGAGTTGGTCGATACCGACGCCGAGATCGAACGGACCACGGGTAGGACGATCCCGGAGATCTTCACCCATGACGGAGAGCCTCGGTTTCGTGAAATCGAGGAATCGGTGGTTCGCGAAGCGTTGCAGGCCACTGACGGAATCGTCTCGCTCGGCGGTGGTGCGATCCTCTCCGATCGCACGCGCGAACTGCTCCAGGGGCACACGGTCATCTACCTCGAGATCAGTGTCGCCGAAGGGCTTCGCCGCACGGGGGCGAACAATCATCGCCCGCTGCTGGCCGGCGGAGATCCCAAGGTCAAGTACCAGGAGTTGATGAGGCGTCGTCGTCCGCTGTACCGGCGTTCGGCCACGATTCGGATTCGGACCGACGGCCGAAGTCCGGCGCGTGTCGTCGGGCAACTGGTGTCGAAACTTCAAGACAAATGAACAACCGGAGCGGAGTAGTGGAGCAGTGACCGAACCCGTACGTGTAGAGGTGAAGACCGCAAGTCCTTACCCGGTCGTGATCGGCCGCGGCCTGCTCGGTGATCTCGTTGCCGAGTTCGACGGCGCGCGCACTGTCGCGATCTTCCATCAGCCGCCGCTGGCAGAGACCGCGGAGGCTGTACGGGCTGCATTGGCGGAGAAGGGAATCGACGCTCACCGCATCGAAATCCCCGACGCCGAGGACGGTAAGGATCTTGCCGTCGCGGGCTTCTGCTGGGACGTGCTCGGCCGGATCGGCCTGACTCGCAGCGATGCGATCATGAGTTTGGGCGGGGGAGCGGCGACCGACCTCACCGGCTTCGTCGCGGCTACGTGGATGCGCGGTGTCAAGGTAGTTCACGTCCCCACCACCTTGCTCGCGATGGTCGATGCAGCAGTGGGCGGCAAGACCGGTATCAACACCGAAGCGGGCAAGAACCTCGTCGGTTCGTTCCACGAACCCGGAGCGGTATTCATCGATCTCGCGACGCTCGAGACTGTGCCGCACAACGAGATCGTTGCCGGCATGGCCGAGGTCATCAAGACCGGATTCATCGCCGATCCGGTGATCCTGGATCTCATCGAAGCCGATCCCAAGGCAGCTCTCGATCCGTCGGGAACTGTTCTGCCCGAGTTGATTCGGCGCTCCGTAGAGGTCAAGGCCAAGGTCGTGGCCGCGGATCTGCGCGAGTCGGATCTGCGCGAAATCCTCAACTACGGCCACACCCTCGGCCACGCGATCGAACGTCGTGAGCGCTACAAGTGGCGCCACGGTGCCGCTGTCTCCGTCGGCCTGGTCTTCGCTGCCGAACTCGGACGGCTCGCGGGCCGACTCGACGACGCCACCGCGGATCGTCACAAGTCGATCCTCGATCTCGTCGGGCTGCCGACGTCGTACGACGGTGATGCGTTCGGCGATCTGATGAAGGGAATGCAGACCGACAAGAAGAACCGTGCCGGGCTGCTGCGTTTCGTGGTCCTCGACGGACTGGCCAAGCCGGGTCGCCTCGAGGGGCCGGATCCGAGTCTGCTGGTTGCGGCGTACTCCGCGATTGCCCGCGATGCGCGGCCGGCCGGCGGAACGGTCCTGCTGTGAGGATCAACGTCGTCAACGGACCCAATCTGGGGCGTCTGGGTAAGCGTCAGCCCGAGGTCTACGGCGCGACCACACACGACGATCTGATCGAATTGTGCGTCGCGGCAGGCAAGGAGCTCGGCGTCGAGGTGATCGTCCGTCAGAGCGATCACGAAGGCGATCTGCTCGGTTGGATCCACGACGCGGCGGACGCGGGGGAACCGGTGATCCTCAATGCCGGTGGCTTGACGCACACGTCGGTGGTCCTGCGAGATGCATGCGCCGAACTGACCGCAGGTCTCGTCGAGGTCCACATCTCGAACGTTCATGCGCGAGAAGAGTTTCGGCACCACTCCTACCTGAGTCCGATTGCGACCGGAGTGATCGTCGGACTCGGCGTCGCCGCGTATCCGCTTGCGATCAGGTTCCTCGCCGAGCGAGGCTGAACGAGGGAAGTCGAAAAAACAGCCACACGAATGCGGCCCCGAGGAAAATATCCTCGGGGCCGCATTCGGTTGTGTGGACGGCGGGCGTTACTGCTCGCGCTTGCCCAGATCGATCGCCGGGAAGACCGCGGTATCGGCGTCGGATTCCTCGACGGACATGGCGGCTCCGCTGTATGCGTGCTGCTCGGTGGGGGAGTCATAGCCCTCGCTGACGGGCACCGGTTCGTGGTGACGCTCATGGGACGGGGTCTGCGGAGCTGTTCCGTTCTTGCGCTGTTCACGGCTGACGAAGAAGCGTCCGACAGTGATGGCGATCATGGCGGGGACGAAGATGAGAAGGATCGTGAACGCCGCACCGGAGGTCACCTCGAAGAACAAGCCCTGCTGGGTCAGTTCGAGGGAGGGGACGAGGCTGAGTGCCCAGCTGGCAGCGCCGGCGACGAACCCGCCGACCAATGCGGCCTTGAGCCACAGCATGGTCAGATCGGCGCCGTCCTCGGGTTCGGGGAAGTTCCGGCGGTCACGAATGCCGTCGATACCACCCCAGATCGCGGCGAAGACGATGACGATCAACAGGGACAGCCAGCGCAGGGTGGACCCCTGAAGTGGCCACTGTGCGATCGCTGCACCGAGCAACGCACGAAACACAACATGTATCAGGGCCATGCCGAGGCCACGTACCAACCACGCATTCATGGGTACAGCCTAACTAGAACCCATTACACCTTGTGGCCTAACCCACACTTATTGCTGTAACCGCGAGTTTCGAGTTGATCGGCAGGTCTGCGCGGGCGGTAGGTTCGAGGGATGCCGGTCGACTTCAGAACACGCCGTGAATCCCTCAGACGCCTCCTCTCGGAGCGCGAACTCGACGCGATTCTCGTCACAGATCTCCTCAACATCAGATACCTCACCGGTTTCACCGGTTCCAATGCGGCGCTCGTCGTCAGTGCATCCGATTCAGCGTCCGACGAGCGTGAGACGGTGATCTGCACCGACGGCCGCTACGTGACGCAGGTGTCAGAGCAGGTGCCGGACCTTCGGGCCGAAATCGCCCGTTCGAGTGCTGCGCACTTGATCGAGAAGTCCACGGCGCCCGTTCTCGCGTTCGAGTCACATGTGGCGACGTTCGCCGAACATCGGGCTTGGACCGAAGCAGCGCCGAAGATCCGGTTCGAACCGGTGAGCGGACTCGTCGAACAGTTGCGCATGGTCAAGGACGAGTACGAGGTGGAGTTGTTGCGAGCCGCGTGCACCGCAGCCGATGTCGCGTTGGCGCAGTTGATCGCTCGCGGCGGTCTGCGACCTGGCCGAACGGAACGAGAGGTCGGCCGCGAGCTGGAAAATCTGATGCTCGACAACGGGGCGGACGGTATTTCCTTCGAGACGATCGTGGCGGCCGGCGCCAACTCGGCGATTCCGCATCACCGACCGACCGACGCGATCCTGGCGTCGGGTGACTTCGTCAAACTCGACTTCGGAGCCCAGGTCGGTGGGTACCACTCGGACATGACACGGACCTACGTGCTCGAGTCCGTTTCCGATTGGCAACGGGAGATCTACGAGCTCGTCGCGCGTTCGCAAGCTGCCGGTTGCGACGCGCTCGCGCCGGGTGTCGAATGTGCGGCAGTCGACGCCGTCGCCCGTGCGGTGATCGACGATGCAGGCTACGGCGAGTTGTTCCT
The DNA here is from genome assembly GCF_001942025.1 of Rhodococcus sp. YL-1. Classification (NCBI taxonomy): domain Bacteria; kingdom Bacillati; phylum Actinomycetota; class Actinomycetes; order Mycobacteriales; family Nocardiaceae; genus Rhodococcus; species Rhodococcus sp. YL-1. The sequence goes on from NZ_CP017299.1 coordinate 2,984,921, forward strand.
GCACGGCCTCGGCCACGGTGTGGGGCTCGAAATCCACGAAGCACCGGGGATCGGCAAGCTCGGCACCGGTACACTTCTTTCCGGCGCGGCGGTGACCGTCGAGCCGGGCGTGTACTTCTCCGGGCGCGGAGGTGTACGGATCGAGGACACGCTCGTTGTTCGTGAGCAGGGGCCAGAGCTGCTCACACTGACCGCAAAAGACCTTACCGTCGTCTGAGACGGTTTCCCGACCCCTAGGAGACGCGAAGCAAGTGGCTTCCACCAGTGATTTCAAGAATGGTCTGGTTCTGCAGATCGAAGGCCAGCTGTGGACGATCATCGAGTTCCAGCACGTCAAGCCCGGCAAGGGCCCTGCCTTCGTGCGCACCAAGCTCAAGAACGTGCTCTCGGGCAAGGTAGTGGACAAGACGTTCAACGCCGGTGTGAAGGTCGAGACCGCCACGGTCGACCGTCGTGACATGACGTACCTGTACCACGACGGCAGCGACTACATCTTCATGGACGGCGACACCTACGACCAGGTGTCGATCAGCGAATCCACCGTCGGCGACCAGTCGCGTTTCCTGCTCGAGAACATGGCAGTCCAGGTCGCGACCCACGAAGACGTTCCCCTCTTCGTCGAGCTTCCGGTCACCGTCGAGCTCGTCGTCAAGCACACCGATCCGGGCCTGCAGGGCGACCGCTCCACCGGCGGCACCAAGCCTGCGACCCTCGAGACCGGTGCCGAGATCAACGTCCCGCTCTTCATCAACACCGGTGACAAGCTCAAGGTCGATTCTCGTGACGGCAACTACCTCGGGCGTGTGAATTCCTGAGTGTCCGGCACACATAAGAAACTCGGTGCACGCCACAAGGCGCGCAAGCGTGCCGTCGACTTCCTCTTCGAAGCCGAGGCACGTGACCTCGATCCGGTCGCACTGGCGTCGGAGCGTTCCGATCTGTCCGTCAAGGACGACGCGGTAGCACCCGTCGCGGCCTACACCGTCACGTTGGTGTCCGGCGTTGCGGAGAATCTGGACCGGATCGATCAGGTCATCTCCTCGCATCTGCAGGACTGGACGCTCGAGCGTCTGCCCGCCGTCGACCGTGCGATTCTGCGTATCGCCGTGTGGGAGCTCTTCCACGCGACGGACGTTCCGCCGGTTGTCGCCGTGGACGAGGCCGTCGAACTCGCGAAGCAGCTCTCGACGGACGACTCTCCGGGATTCGTCAACGGAATCCTCGGCCAGGTCGTTCTCGTTGCGCCGCAGGTTCGATCGGCTGCGGCCGCGACCTCCCAGCGCGCGCAGGAATCGGATTCGGGTACCGAGTAGCAAGTTTTGTTCCACCACCGCCGTGCGAGTGTCACCGAGCGCGTTGTGTGTCTGCACACAACCGGTCGGAGTCGCTGCTCGCACGGCGGGATCAGGTCTGTCGGCTGATAGGGTGGGGACCGTCAGACATCCTTTAACGATCCGTCCAGTGAGGCGGAGAAGGAGGTCGCTGCATGAGCGTGCCCGAAGGGTCTCGCCCATCCGATCTTGCAGGTCCAGGTAACTCGAAGGCGCCGGTCGGTGCCGAGGCAGGTAGCGAAACCCGCGAATTGTTGTCCGCCCAGGATGTGGGCCGGACCATCGCGCGGATCGCTCACGAGATCATCGAGAAGACCGCACTCGACGGACCCGAGGGAACTGCCCCTCGTGTGGTCCTGATCGGTATCCCGACGCGTGGAACCACCCTCGCCACGCGACTGCGCGCCAAGATCGAAGAATTCTCCGGTGTGCGTCTTCCCATCGGATCTCTCGACATCACCCTCTACCGCGACGATCTCCGGAACAAGCCGCACCGCCCGCTCGAGCGCACGTCCGTCCCCGAGGGTGGCGTCGACAATGCGCTGGTCGTTCTCGTGGACGACGTCCTCTTCTCCGGTCGCACCGTGCGCTCGGCACTCGACGCGTTGCGCGATCTGGGCCGCCCCCGCGCGGTCCAACTCGCAGTGCTCGTGGATCGTGGTCACCGCGAACTCCCGCTGCGCGCCGACTACGTCGGCAAGAACGTCCCGACCGCGAGGTCCGAGGACGTCAAGGTTCTCCTCCAGGAGCACGACGGCAGGGAAGCGGTAGTCATCTCCGGGGGTAAGAGCGCGTGAAGCACTTACTTTCCATCGCGGACCTCGATCGTGAGTCCGCGGTAGAACTTCTCGACGAGGCAGAACGGTTCGAGCAGGCACTTCTGGGACGAGAGGTACGCAAGCTCCCGACGCTGCGCGGACGCACGGTCATGACGGTGTTCTTCGAGAACTCGACGCGCACCCGGGTGTCTTTCGAGGTGGCAGGCAAATGGATGAGTGCCGACGTCATCAATGTCAGCGCATCCAGTTCCTCGGTGTCCAAAGGTGAATCCCTGCGCGATACCGCGATGACCCTGCGCGCGGCCGGTGCCGACGCACTCATCGTGCGCCACCCGGCTTCGGGCGCCGCCCACCAGATCGCAAAGTGGACCGGAGCGGCCGACGACGGTGGCCCGGCAGTCATCAACGCAGGTGACGGCACGCACGAGCACCCCACTCAGGCGCTTCTCGACGCTTTGACCCTTCGCCAGCGTCTCGGCGACATCGAGGGCAAGCGGATCGCCATCGTCGGCGACATCCTGCACAGCCGTGTCGCCCGCTCCAACGCACTGCTGCTCTCGATGCTCGGTGCCGAGGTTGTTCTTGTTGCGCCGCCGACACTGCTGCCGGTCGGTGCGCACACGTGGCCGGTCACGGTTTCGCATTCGCTCGACGCGGAACTGCCCGGACTCGACGCGGTGCTGATGCTGCGGGTTCAGGCCGAACGCATGAACGGTGGCTTCTTCCCGTCGCAGCGCGAGTACTCGATCAACTACGGCCTGTCCGAGAAGCGGCTGGCGATGCTGGCCGATCACGCGGTGGTCCTGCACCCCGGCCCGATGCTGCGCGGCATGGAGATTGCATCCGCCGTTGCCGATTCCTCCAAAACTGCTGTACTGCAACAGGTTACCAACGGCGTACACATGCGCATGGCTGTCTTGTTCCGACTGCTGGTCGGGTCGGAGGACGGTGCGCTGTGACCAGAAACGAGAACGGAGAATCACCCGTGAGTGTCCTGCTCCGCGGAGTCCTGATCTACGGAGAAGGTGAGCCCACCGACGTACTCGTCGGCGACGGCACGATCCTCGAGATCGGCGTGGACCTCGATCCGGCCACGGCATCCGAGGTGATCGATGCCGGCGGGCAGATCCTGCTTCCCGGCTTCGTGGACCTGCACACACATCTGCGTGAGCCCGGCCGCGAAGACACCGAGACCATCGAAACCGGAAGCTCGGCAGCGGCTCTGGGTGGATACACCGCGGTCTTCGCGATGGCCAACACGAGTCCCGTCGCCGATTCGGTGGTCATCACCGATCACGTCTGGCGACGCGGGCAGGAAGTCGGCCTCGTCGACGTCCACCCCGTCGGCGCAGTCACAGCAGGCCTGGAAGGCAAGCAACTCGCCGAGATGGCGACCATGGCCGCAGGCGTCGGCAAGGTCAAGATGTTCTCCGACGACGGCCACTGCGTCTACGACCCACTGATCATGCGTCGCGCGCTCGAATACTCCAGCTCACTGGGCGTCCTGATCGCCCAGCACGCGGAAGAGCCGCGCTTGACCGTCGGTGCGGTCGCCCACGAGGGCCCCACGGCCGCGCGTCTCGGCCTGGCCGGATGGCCGCGCGCAGCCGAAGAATCGATCGTGGCCCGCGACGCACTGCTCGCGCGTGACGCCGGCGCCCGCGTTCACATCTGCCACGCCTCCACCGCCGGAACCGTCGAACTCGTGAAGTGGGCTCGCAGCCAAGGGATTTCGATCACCGCCGAGGTCACCCCGCATCACCTGCTCCTCGACGATTCACGGCTCGAAACGTACGACGCGATCAACAAGGTCAACCCGCCCTTGCGTGAGGCCAGTGATGTTGCCGCGCTGCGCAAAGGTCTGGCCGAGGGAATCATCGACTGCGTCGCGACCGACCATGCTCCGCACGCCGAGCAGGACAAGTGCTGCGAGTTCGCAGCCGCTCGCCCCGGAATGCTCGGCCTCGAGACCGCACTCTCGATCATCGTGCAGACGATGGTCCAGCCCGGCCTGCTGGACTGGCGCGGTGTTGCCCGGGTCATGAGCGAGCGCCCCGCGGCAATCGTCGGCCTCGACGATCAGGGCCGTCCCATCGAGGTGGGGGAGCCCGCGAACCTGACATTGGTCGATCCGTCGGCCGAGTGGACGGTCCACGGTCCCGACCTGGCGAGTGTCGCGCATAACACTCCGTACGAGTCGATGACATTGCCCGCTCGGGTCACGACCACACTGTTACGTGGCCGCATCACCGCACACGACGGGAATGTGCGGCTGCGGAGTAGCGAGGAGTAGCGCGTCATGGACAGAGCACTGTGGATCATCGGTCTGGCGATCTTCTGGGTCGCGATGATCGGCCTGATGTACGTCGGCTGGCGTGGACGCGCTCGACGCCAGAAAGACAAGATCGGCGAACTGCCGACGGTACCGGCAACCCTGGGTGAACTGCTCGTCCTGCCGACCACCGGCCTGTACGTCGGCAGCACCATCGCACCCAGTTGGCAGGACCGAATCGCCGTCGGCGACCTCGGTTTCCGCGCCACCTGCGAGATCAGCCGCTACAGCGGCGGAATTCTGGTCGAGCGTGACGGCGCGTCGGCCATCTGGATTCCGGAGAAGTCGATCCGCGCGATCCGCACGGAGAACGGTCTTGCCGGCAAGGTCATGAGCAAGGACGGCGTCCTGGTGATTCGCTGGGAATTGCCGAGCGGAACCGAGATCGACACGGGCGTGCGCGGTGACGACAAGACGGTTTATCCGGACTGGGTCAAGCCGGTGACTGCTTCGAACAAGACCGCTTCGAACAAGACGAATGACAACGAAGACGCAAGCTCTGGCGACATCGAGCAGAACGGAAAGAACGCATGAGCGGCTTTGACAACAGCCCCGCAGTACTGGTCCTCGAAGACGGACGGGTGTTCCGCGGAACCACCTTCGGTGCGGTTGGACAGACCCTGGGCGAAGCGGTGTTCAGCACCGGAATGACCGGCTACCAGGAAACGCTCACCGATCCCAGCTACCACCGCCAGATCGTCGTCTCCACCGCACCGCAGATCGGCAACACCGGCTGGAACGACGAAGACGACGAGTCGGTCGGACCGACCGGCGAGCGTGCCGGCGCGAAGATCTGGGTTGCCGGGTACGTCGTTCGTGACCCCTCGCGCGTCACCTCGAGCTGGCGTGCAACTGGTTCGCTGCAGGCCAAGCTCGAAGAGCAGGGCATCGTCGGAATCGCCGGGATCGACACTCGTGCCCTGGTTCGCCACCTGCGTACTCGCGGTTCGATGAAGGCCGGAATTTTTTCCGGTGAAGCCATCGCCGCCGATGACGAACTGGTCCGACGGGTTCAGGATCAGCCGACCATGCTCGGCGCCGATCTTGCCGGTGAGGTCAGCACCACCAGCGGCTACGTCGTCGAGCCGAAGGGCGGGGAGGCGCTGTACACGGTTGCCGCCATCGACCTCGGTATCAAGACCAACACCCCGCGCATGTTCGCCGAGCGCGGTATTCGCGTCCACGTGTTGCCGTCCAACGCGAGTCTCGAACAGATCCTCGACCTGAAGGCCGACGGAGTGTTCCTCTCCAACGGTCCCGGTGACCCAGCCACCGCCGACGGCGCAGTCCACCTCACGAAAGAGGTCATCGGACAGGGCTTGCCACTGTTCGGTATCTGCTTCGGTAACCAGATCCTGGGCCGCGCCCTGGGCCTGAGCACCTACAAGATGAAGTTCGGCCACCGCGGAATCAACATCCCGGTGATCGAGCATCAGACCGGTCGCATCGCGATCACCGCTCAGAACCACGGCTTCGCGCTCGAAGGCGAAGCCGGTCAGGAATTCGACACCCCGTTCGGCCGCGCGGTGGTCAGCCACACCTGCGCCAACGACGGAGCCGTCGAAGGTGTTCGCCTGCTGGACGATTCGGCCTTCTCGGTGCAGTACCACCCCGAGGCGGCAGCCGGCCCGCACGACGCCGCGTACCTCTTCGACCGCTTCACCAGCCTGCTCTCCGCACGGAAAGAAACCGGAGTCAAGAACTAATGCCACGCCGTACAGATCTCAAGCACATCCTGGTAATCGGCTCCGGTCCGATCGTCATCGGTCAGGCCTGCGAGTTCGACTACTCGGGCACCCAGGCCTGCCGCGTCCTCCAGGAGGAGGGCCTGCGCGTCAGCCTGGTCAACTCCAACCCGGCCACCATCATGACGGACCCCGAGTTCGCCGACGCCACGTACGTCGAGCCGATCACGGCCGAGTTCCTCGAGAAGGTCATCGCCAAGGAAGCCTTGCAGGGCAACAAGATCGACGCCGTCCTCGCGACGCTCGGCGGTCAGACTGCGCTCAACGCCGCAGTGGCGCTGCACGAGCAGGGCATCCTCGAGAAGTACGACGTCGAACTGATCGGCGCAGACTTCGACGCCATCCAGCGCGGCGAGGATCGCCAGAAGTTCAAGGACATCGTCGCCAAGGTCGGTGGCGAATCCGCGAAGTCCGCAGTTTGCTACACGATGGACGAAGTACACGCCACGGTCGCCGAACTCGGTTACCCGGTTGTCGTGCGTCCGTCCTTCACCATGGGCGGCCTCGGTTCCGGCATGGCGTACGACGTCGACGATCTCAACCGCATCGCCGGTGGCGGTCTGGCCGCGTCGCCGACGGCGAACGTCCTGATCGAGGAATCCATCCTCGGTTGGAAGGAATACGAACTCGAGCTCATGCGTGACAGTCGCGACAACGTCGTGATCGTCTGCTCCATCGAGAACGTCGACCCGGTCGGTGTCCACACCGGAGACTCGGTCACCGTCGCCCCGGCGATGACGCTGACCGACCGCGAGTACCAGGCGATGCGCGACCTTTCCATCGACATTCTGCGAGAGGTGGGCGTCGACACCGGCGGCTGCAACATCCAGTTCGCGATGGACCCGAAGGACGGCCGCCTGGTCGTCATCGAGATGAACCCGCGTGTCTCCCGCTCGTCGGCTCTGGCGTCGAAGGCGACCGGTTACCCGATCGCGAAGATGGCGGCCAAGCTTGCCATCGGCTACACGCTCGACGAGATCGTCAACGACATCACCAAGGAAACCCCGGCTTGCTTCGAGCCGACACTCGACTACGTCGTCGTCAAGGCTCCGCGGTTCGCTTTCGAGAAGTTCCCCGGTGCCGACGGAACTCTGACCACCACGATGAAGTCGGTGGGCGAGGCCATGAGCATCGGCCGCAACTTCACCGAGGCTTTCGGCAAGGTCATGCGTTCGCTCGAGACCAAGCGTGCGGGTTACTGGACCGGCGCCGACATCGAGACGGAGAGCCTGGATGCACTGCTCGCCGATCTGAGCGTTCCGCAGGACGGCCGCATGTACGGCATCGAGAAGGCATTCGCGCTCGGCGCAACTGTCGAGCAGCTCTTCGACGCCACCAAGATCGATCCGTGGTTCCTCGACCAGTTCCAGCAGATTCACGAGCTCGGTGAAAAGCTGCGCGCTGCAGAGTCTTTCGACGAGGCTTCCCTGCGTCAGGCCAAGTACCACGGCATCTCGGACCGCCAGATCGCGGCTCTGCGCCCCGAACTCGGTGGTGACACGCACGCAGGTGAGGACGCCGTTCGCGCTCTGCGTGATCAGCTGGGCGTGCGCCCTGTCTACAAGACCGTCGACACCTGCGCCGCAGAGTTCGAGGCCAAGACGCCGTACCACTACTCGACCTACGAGCTCGATCCCGAGGCCGAGTCCGAAGTTGCTCCGCAGACCGAGCGACCCAAGGTTCTGATCCTCGGATCCGGCCCCAACCGCATCGGTCAGGGCATCGAGTTCGACTACTCGTGTGTCCACGCGGCGCAGACGCTGTCCGAGGCCGGGTACGAGACCGTCATGGTCAACTGCAACCCCGAGACCGTCTCCACGGACTACGACACCGCTGATCGCCTGTACTTCGAGCCGCTGACGTTCGAGGACGTCTTCGAGGTCTACCGCGCGGAGGCGCAGTCGGGCACCGTTGCCGGCGTCATCGTCCAGCTCGGCGGCCAGACCCCGCTCGGACTGGCGAAGCGTCTCGAAGCTGCCGGCGTCCCCATCGTGGGAACCAGCCCCGCAGCCATCGACCTGGCGGAGGACCGCGGCGAATTCGGTCGCGTACTGACCGAAGCCGGTCTGCCTGCACCGAAGTTCGGTACCGCCACCACGTTCGACGGCGCCCGCGAGATCGCGGCAGGTATCGGCTACCCGGTGCTGGTGCGTCCGTCGTACGTGCTCGGTGGTCGCGGCATGGAGATCGTCTACGACGAGGCTTCCCTCGCCGACTACATCTCGCGCGCCACGGAGATCTCCGACGATCGTCCGGTCCTGGTCGACCGCTTCCTCGAAGACGCGGTCGAGATCGACGTCGACGCTCTGTGTGACGGCACCGAGGTGTACCTCGGCGGTGTCATGGAGCACATCGAGGAAGCCGGCATTCACTCCGGTGACTCGGCGTGTGCGCTCCCGCCCATCACTCTGGGCCGGGCGGATCTCGAGAACGTCCGCCGCTCCACCGAGGCTCTCGCGAAGGGCATCGGCGTCAAGGGCCTGCTCAACGTCCAGTACGCCCTCAAGGACGACATCCTCTACGTGCTGGAAGCAAATCCCCGCGCCAGCCGCACGGTTCCGTTCGTGTCCAAGGCGACGGCCGTCCAGCTGGCCAAGGCATGCGCCCGCGTCATGCTCGGCGAATCCATCGCGGAACTGCGTGCGAGCGGCATTCTGCCGGCGAAGGGCGACGGCGGAAACACCCCGGCCGGTGCACCGATCGCGGTCAAGGAAGCTGTGTTGCCGTTCAACCGCTTCCGCCGCGCCGACGGTACCGGCGTGGATACCTTGCTCAGCCCGGAAATGAAGTCCACCGGTGAAGTCATGGGAATCGACTTCGACTTCGGTACGGCTTTTGCCAAGTCGCAGACTGCCGCCTACGGTTCGTTGCCCACCACGGGCGCGGTGTTCGTCTCGGTCGCCAACAAGGACAAGCGTTCGCTGATCTTCCCGGTCAAGCGCCTGGCAGACCTCGGATTCACCATTCTTGCCACCGAAGGAACCGCAGATGTTTTGCGGCGCAACGGTATCGAGTGCAAGCAGGTGTACAAGCAGTCGGGTGAAGATGTTCCGGCCGGTGCCGAGACCATCGTCGACCAGATCCGCAGCGGCGAGGTCGCCATGGTCATCAACACGCCGTACGGCAACAACGGCCCGCGTGTCGACGGCTACGAGATCCGAAGCGCAGCGGTTGCGTCGAACATCCCGTGCATCACGACGGTGCAGGGCGCCTCGGCTGCCGTGCAGGGCATCGAAGCAGCCATTCGCGGCGACATCGGAGTTCACTCCCTGCAGGAATTGCACGCAGGTCTTCGTCAGCCGGCACAGCAGTCGTGAGTCACAGTTGGGGGCATCGTCTCCGGTCCGCGATCGCGGACCGGGGGCGGCTGTGCGTCGGTATCGACCCGCATCCCGCGCTTCTCGACGCGTGGGGACTGCCGCGTACGGCCGAAGGTCTCGAGACTTTCGCCGAGATCTGCGTCGAGGCGTTCACCGGTGAGGTCGGACTGGTCAAACCGCAGGTTGCGTTCTTCGAGGCTTACGGCAGCGCCGGCTTCGCCGTGTTGGAGCGAACCATCTCGGTTCTTCGCGATGCGGGAACGCTGGTCGTCGCGGATGCCAAGCGCGGTGACATCGGTTCGACGATGGACGCGTACGCGCAAGCCTGGTTGGGTGATTCGCCGTTGGCCTCCGACTCGGTCACCGTTTCGCCGTACCTGGGATTCGGGGCGCTGACTCCGACACTCGAACTGGCACGGCAGAACGCCCGCGGGATCTTCGTCCTGGCACGAACCTCCAATCCGGAAGGCGGCGTACTTCAACAGTCGTCGACTGACGGTGTGAGCGTGGCTCAGTCGATCGTCGACGCTGCGGTCGATGCGAACGTCGACGGCCGTGACACCGTCGGACTGGTGGTCGGTGCAACTCGGGACCACGGTCTGGACCTGTCGCAGTTCAACGGCCCGATTCTCGCTCCGGGACTCGGCGCGCAGGGTGCGACGGCAGCGGATCTCGCAGACATCTTCGCGGGATCGACCGAGCTCCTGCTGCCGAACACTTCCCGCGGGGTGCTCAAGCATGGTCCTTCGGTATCGGCACTTCGGGAGGCAGCAATGCGTGACCGAGACGAGATCGAAGCCGCATTGGCGAACTGATCCGTGAGTGACCTCGAGGCTCGTTCGAGCGGTGGAACCCGGTGGTACCGTCCGTCGGTGAATCGTTGGTGGCAGATCGGACTTCTCGTCGCGGCGTGCGCGCTGCTGGCCACCGGGTTCCAATCCGTCACCGGCGTACACGGCGACGATCTCGCCGTGTACCGGACAGCGGGTCAGGCCGTCCTCGACGGCTCGAACCTGTACGACGAGTCGTTCAACGCGAGATTGCCGTTCACGTATCCGCCCTTCGCTGCGCTCGTCGCCGTTCCCGTCGCATTGGGTTCCTGGGGTGCGGTCCAGTGGGGATGGAGTTTCGTCAGCCTCCTGATGCTGGCCGCGATCATCGTGCTCAGCTATCGCGAAGTCCCGTTCACACGTAAGCGGCCAGTCGTCGTCTACGTGGGTTTCCTGGTCCTGTGGACGGCGGCATCGCCGATCTCCGATCACCTCGGGTACGGCCAGGTCGGGTTGTTTCTGACTCTCCTGTGCTTGATCGACGTGCTGGCTCGACCACGGTGGATTCCCGAGGGTGTGCTGGTGGGGATCGCCGGCGCGGTCAAACTGGTGCCACTCGTCTACATCGGTTACTACGTGATCACCGGGCGCTGGAAAGCAGTTGCGGGCGGCCTCGCCGGCTTCCTCGGCGCCACGGCTCTGGGCTTTGCGGTTCTCCCGCGCCAGACGATCGACTACTTCGGCGACATCGCCTCACTCTCGGGGCGCGTCGCCGTCGGTGACCCGTCCGTGTTCGGTAACCAGTCCGTGCGTGGAATGGCCTTGCGGCTACTTCCCGAGGGCCTGGTGGGTCCGGCATGGCTCGTCGCCTGTGCGGTGTTGGGTGTCCTCGGAATTGTCGCGACGCGGCGCGCTCAGCGCCTGCGGGGCGATCTCGCCGGTTTCACGGTGGTGGCTCTGCTGGCGGCAATCGTGACTCCCATTGCCTGGACGCACCACTTCGTGTGGTTGGTGCCGGCGGTGAGTGTACTCCTCGTTCCGATCAAGTCGGGCGTGGGGGAGGGCACTCGATCGGTCCCTGTGTGGTCCTGGATCGCGATCGGTCTCACCGCTGTCGTAGTGCTGTTTCGGCTTCCTCGAGTCGGCGCGGACATGGATATCCCGGTAGTCGGCTTCGTGCTGGAGAATTCATTGCTCTGGGCGAGCCTCGCGGTAGTGCTCGCTCTGGCCGCCCCCGGCGTGAGTCGCATCGAACCCGAGACGGTCGACGCCGGCGATCCGAAATCGTCGCTGCAGACCTGAAAACGGGCCGCGACACGCGCATAGGCGTCGAAAATGCTCGAAAATTTTGGATGTGTCGGCGACCACGTTCATTCCCGCAGGTAACGATTTCGCACACTCGCACGGGGGTGTCGCACGCTATGGGTCGAAATACATTGTGTTACAGTCTATTTCGGTACTGTACGCACGTTCGTGTGGCGTCGAATTCGTCTCGATCCAGCCGAAAACGGTGACGATCCGTGACATCGATTCGACGCGCATAACCCACCGCGATCTGCATCGGACCGCGGGGGGTGGGTTAGCAATTCGCGCCAGGCGTGAGTACGGTCGCTATCGCTGCTGGTTATCAGCGGAATAGACAAAATTTGCACACGACGAGACGGAGGAACCGTGGCCCTTCCCCAGTTGACTGATGAGCAGCGCGCTGCTGCTTTGGAGAAGGCAGCTGCTGCCCGCAAGGCCAGGGCTGAGCTCAAGGAGCGCCTGAAGCGTGGCGGCACCGACCTCAAGCAGGTCCTCAAGGACGCCGAAGACAACGAAATCTTGGGCAAGATGAAGGTTTCGGCACTGCTCGAGGCGCTGCCCAAGGTGGGCAAGGTCAAGGCTCAGGAGATCATGACCGAGCTGGAGATTGCACCGACCCGTCGCCTTCGTGGCCTCGGTGATCGGCAGCGCAAGGCTCTGCTCACCAAGTTCGACTTCGAGGCCTGAGCCGACAAGTGATGATTGCTGACGCGGCAGTGTCTGATGATTGCTGACGCAACAGTGTCAGAGAGCAAGACCGCAGTGCGGAGGGGTCGGCTGGTTGTACTGGCCGGCCCTTCGGCTGTCGGTAAGTCCAGCGTCGTTCGCGAGCTGAGAACTCGGTTGCCTGAACTCGTTTTCAGTGTTTCGGCGACCACTCGCGATCCCCGTCCAGGTGAAGTGGACGGCAAGGACTACCGATTCACCTCCCGTGAAGAATTTCAACGGATGATCGACTCCGGTGAACTTCTCGAGTGGGCGGAAATCCACGGCGGCCTGCAGCGCTCCGGCACCCCCGCAGCTCCGGTCGAAGAAGCGCTCGAAGCTGGAAAGCCCGTTCTCGTCGAGGTCGATCTCGCCGGAGCACGAGCTGTCCGCAAGGCGATGCCCGAGGCTCTGTTGGTGTTCATGGCTCCACCGAGCTGGGACGTTCTGGTGCAACGGCTGACCGGACGTGGAACCGAAACGGAAGACGTCGTGGCGCGCCGACTCGAGACGGCCCGAGTGGAATTGGCCGCACAGGACGAGTTCGACACGGTCATCGTGAACGAGGATGTAAGCCGTGCTTGCGATGAGTTGGTATCCTTGTTGGTTGGGAACTGATTCCGCACCCTTCGGGAACCGATTTCCACCCCGTTTCTCAGATATCCGGATCGATAAAACTAGTTCTTCAATGAAGATCTAATTCAGGAGACACAAGAGTGAGCAGCACTTCAGCCGCGTCCGCAGCAGGTCAGGGCGCTCTGCCTGCCTACGACACCCCGCTCGGCATCACCAACCCGCCGATCGACGAGTTGCTCGAACGCACCTCTTCCAAGTACGCCCTGGTCATCTACTCGGCCAAGCGCGCGCGCCAGATCAACGACTACTACAACCAGCTCGGTGACGGCATCCTCGAATACGTCGGACCTCTGGTCGAGCCCGGTCTGCAGGAAAAGCCGCTGTCCATCGCGTTGCGTGAAATCCACGCTGATCTCCTCGAGCACACCGAAGGCGAGTGAGCACCACATCTGCCGCACCCGAACCTCGTTCGGGTGTCGGGGGAGTGTCCGACGCGCCCACATCGATACGTAAGCGCATTGTCGTCGGTGTCGGTGGGGGTATCGCCGCCTACAAGGCGTGCTCGATCATCCGCAGCTTCACCGAGAGCGGTCATCACGTCCGCGTGATTCCGACTGAATCCGCTCTGGAGTTCGTCGGGCGCGCGACGTTCGAAGCACTCTCCGGCAACCCGGTTCACACCGGCGTCTTCAACGACGTCCCGCAGGTTCCGCATGTCCGTCTCGGACAGGAAGCCGATCTGGTCGTCATCGCGCCGGCAACCGCTGATCTGATGGCGCGAGCGGTCATGGGTCGCGCAGACGACCTGTTGACGGCCACTTTGTTGACCGCGCGCTGTCCGGTCGTCTTCGCCCCAGCAATGCACACCGAGATGTGGGAGCACCCCGCAACGGTCTCGAACGTGGCGACACTGCGTTCGCGCGGCGTACACGTGATCGAACCTGCCTCCGGGCGTTTGACAGGGAAAGACACCGGAGCCGGTCGACTTCCCGAACCCGACGAGATCGTCGGGTTGGCATCGTTGCTCCTCGAGCGCTCGGACGCGTTGCCGCGCGACCTGGAGGGTCGCCGCATTCTGGTCACCGCCGGCGGTACTCGCGAGCCGCTCGATCCCGTGCGCTTTCTCGGTAATCGCAGCTCGGGCAAGCAGGGCTACGCGCTCGCCCGTCTTGCCGCGCAACGCGGCGCGCACGTGACACTGATCGCCGGGTACACGGCTGATCTCGCCGACCCCGCCGCTGTCGACGTCGTGCACATCAAGACGGCCGAAGATCTCCGGTTGGCAGTGGAAAAGCACGCACCGGGACACGACGGAGTCGTCATGGCTGCGGCTGTCGCGGACTTCCGCCCCACCACCGTCGAAGGCAGCAAGATCAAGAAGGGCGCAAACGAACCCGACTCGATCAGCCTCACCAGAAATGCCGACATCCTCGCCGGTCTCGTCGAAGCGCGTCGTGACGGCGACTTGGATGCTCGAACGGTGATCGTCGGATTCGCCGCTGAGACCGGTGACGCCCATGGTGACGTTCTCACCTATGCCCGCTCCAAGCTTGCCCGCAAAGGTTGCGATCTCCTCGTGGTCAATGCGGTCGGCGAGGGCAAGGCGTTCGAGGTCGATCACAACGACGGTTGGTTGCTCGGTTCCGACGGCTCGGAGTCCGCTCTCGAACACGGATCCAAGGCTTTGATGGCCAGTCGAGTACTCGACGCCCTGGTCAAGCTCTTTCCCGAGTAGCGACACGCGCCCGGTGGTGAGAGTTACCCCACGATAATCGGGTGAGTACAAGGGTGTTGCGCAGGCGGTCCAACCGTTATCGTCGGCTCAGCCCCCAGCTAACAAAGCATGACAAAACGGTCACCGAACGGTGATTCGGATACTTCAATAAGCTGTAGTCAAGAACTCAGTCGTCGAGAGGGAGATCTGTGAGCAAGTCCGGCAGTCGGCTATTCACCAGCGAGTCCGTCACCGAGGGGCACCCGGACAAGATCTGTGACGCGATCAGCGACTCGATCCTCGACGCGCTGCTCACCCAGGACCCGCGCGCCCGCGTGGCCGTCGAGACACTGGTCACCACCGGCCAGGTTCACGTAGCCGGTGAGGTCACGACCACTGCGTACGCGGACATTCCGAAGATCGTGCGCGACACGGTCCTCGAAATCGGCTACGACAGCTCCGCAAAGGGCTTCGACGGTAACTCCTGCGGCGTCAACGTCGCGATCGGCGCCCAGTCGCCCGAGATCGCGCAGGGTGTCGATCACTCGCACGAGGCTCGCGTCGACGGAATCAGCGACGACGAGATCGACCGTCAGGGTGCGGGCGACCAAGGCCTGATGTTCGGCTACGCCACCACCGACACGCCGGAACTGATGCCGCTGCCCATCGCGCTGGCTCATCGTCTCTCTCGCCGGTTGACCGAGGTCCGTAAGTCCGGCGTGCTGCCGTACCTGCGCCCGGACGGCAAGACCCAGGTCACCATCGAGTACGACGGTGACAAGGCTGTCCGTCTCGACACCGTGGTCATCTCCACCCAGCATGCCGCTGACATCGACCTCGACAACCTGTTGACGCCCGATCTTCGCGAGAAGGTGCTTCACTCGGTGCTGACCGACGTCAACCTCACCGATCTCGACACCTCCGATGTTCGTCTGTTGGTGAACCCGACGGGCAAGTTCGTCCTCGGTGGCCCGATGGGTGACGCCGGTTTGACCGGCCGCAAGATCATCGTCGACACCTACGGCGGAATGGCTCGCCACGGTGGCGGCGCGTTCTCCGGCAAGGACCCGTCAAAGGTCGACCGCAGCGCTGCCTACGCCATGCGCTGGGTGGCCAAGAACGCTGTTGCCGCAGGTCTGGCCGACCGCATCGAGGTTCAGGTCGCCTACGCCATCGGCAAGGCAGCTCCGGTCGGACTCTTCGTCGAAACCTTCGGCACCGAGAAGACCGATCCGGCACGGATCCAGAAGGCGATCACCGAGATCTTCGACCTGCGTCCGGGAGCGATCATCCGCGACCTCGACCTGCTGCGCCCGATCTACGCGCAGACGGCGGCATACGGTCACTTCGGTCGCACCGACATCGACCTCCCGTGGGAGAGCACCGATCGCGCCGACAAGCTGCGCAGCGCAGCTGGTCTCTGATCACTGACGTACAGACGGGGCGCGGGTGGGCGCGGAAAGAGTAGCGGCAGAAGTCGATCCGGTCGCCCGGGTGCTGCCGATGCTCCCGCTCGCTCACCTCGACCGTGAATTCGACTACCTCGTTCCTCGTGAACTCGAAGCGGATGCGCAGCCCGGAGTCCGGGTGCGCATCCGCTTCGCTGGTCGTCTGGTGGACGGTTTCATCGTCTCGCGCGAGGCGACCAGTGACCATCAGGGGAAGTTCGGCTGGCTCGAACGCGTCATCTCGTCCGAGCGGGTCTTGACGGCCGAAATCGCGCAAGTCGTCGATCGTGTGGCGGAGCGTTATGCCGGAACTCGCGCCGATGTTCTCCGTTTGGCGGTACCGCCGCGCCACGCGAAGGTCGAGGCGGAACCGTGGGAGCCCGCCGAGTCACCGTCCGCTCCTGAACCGATCGAAAATGGTTGGCATCTCTACAGATTCGGTGACGCCTTCCTGTCCGCCATTCGCGAGTCGAAAAGCCCGCGTGCGGTCTGGCAGGCGTTGCCTGGTGAAAACTGGCCACTGCGCCTGGCCGAACTGGCCGGGGCCGTAGCGGCAAGTGGTAAATCCGCGATCCTGGTTGTGCCCGATCAACGCGACCTGGACCGCGTCGTCGCCGCTTGTACCGAACTCTCCGGAGCGGATGCGGTGGTAGGTCTGTCCGCGGGCCTGGGGCCGGCCATGCGATACCGGAGGTGGCTCGCTGCACTGCGCGGGACCGCCCGGATCGTCGTCGGCACGCGGAGTGCTGTTTTTGCGCCGACGCCCGAGACCGGTCTTGTCGTCGTCTGGGACGACGGCGACGACAACTTGTCCGAGCCGCGGTCGCCGTATCCACATGCCCGCGAAGTTGCCGTCCTGCGTGGCTACGTCGCCGGGTGCGCCGTCGTGATCGGTGGGTTCTCCCGTACGGCAGAAGCGCAGGTACTCGTCGACTCGGGATGGGCGCACGATCTGGTCGCTACGCGGGACGTCGTTCGTGCCCACGCACCCAAGATCACCGCGCTCGCCGACAGCGATCAAGCCTTGGCCCGCGATCCGGGAGCCAGAGCGGCTCGTTTGCCCGCTATTGCATTCGCGGCCGCCCGGCGCGCTCTGGGTGAGGGCAACGGAGTCCTGGTGCAGGTTCCTCGGCGGGGGTACGTACCGACCCTGGCCTGCGGAAAGTGCCGTGCCCCGGCACGGTGCCGTCGGTGTAACGGCCCACTGGCTCTTCCCGCTGCGGCAGGTCCCGACGGCGCCGGGACACCGGCGTGCCGCTGGTGCGGGGTTGCCGATGCCGCCTACCGATGTCACGCGTGCGGGGCGAAAGCGTTGCGCGCAGTGGTGGTCGGTGCCGGCCGGACCGCCGAAGAACTCGGGCGGGCGTTTCCCGGAGTGAAAGTTGTTCTGTCCGGGGGCAGTGATGTGGTCAAGGAACTGCCACACGGGCCCGCGTTGGTGGTCTCGACAGTGGGTGCGGAGCCGGTGATGACCGGCGGCTACGGCGCCGCGCTCTTGCTCGACGGCTGGGCACTGCTCGGCCGGCCCGATCTTCGCGCCGCCGAGGAAACACTCAGACGCTGGATGTCGGCTGCTGCCATGGTGATTCCGCTGTCCGAAGGCGGTGAAGTTGTGGTTGTCGCAGACTCGGGTATCCCGACGGTGCAGGCGTTGGTCCGATGGGATCCAGTGGGGCACGCACAGTCTCAATTCGAGGAGCGAGACGAGGTCGGCTTTCCTCCGGCCGTTCACATGGCTGCGATCGACGGTGGATCCGCGGCAATTGCGGAGTTGGTGGATTCAGCTGATCTGCCGGCAAGTGCTGTACTGCTCGGACCAGTGGAACTGCCTGCGGGGGAGAGGCTTCCGTATTCCGGTGAGGACGAGAGCGGTGTCGCGCCGGAGCGAATGCTGGTCCGCGTTCCACGCAAGGACGGTCGCGGCCTTGCGGACGCTCTGGCACATGCGAGGGCCGCGCGCAGTGCGCGGAAGTCTTCGGGTCCGGTCCGCATTCAGATCGACCCACGCCGCATCGGCTGAGTTTCGAGTTGTCGGAGGAATCCTTGCGCTACCCGATATGACGATATATCGTCGAACTATCAACGATAGTGATGGAGGTTCGACGATGGATGCAAGTTTCCCGAACGAGGGGATGTTCGGCCGACGCGGTTTCTTCGGCGGTTTCGGCCGTGAGCAACGGCCACCATTTGTGATGTGGGTGCCGACGGACGACGGCGCGTCGGGCGATGGTCCCGGCGATCGAGACGGTGGACGACGCGGTCGACCGCACGAGCGGCCGGGCTTCGGTGACATGCCACGCAGAGGCCATCGGCGGGGGCGTTTCGGTCCAGACGGCGGACCCGGCCCCGGCTTCGGTCCGGGCGCTCAGTTCGGTCGCGGGCGAGGACGTGGCGGACGAGGTCGTCGAGGAGATGTGCGCGCTGCGATTCTGCTGTTGATCGCGGAAGAGCCGATGCACGGCTACGAATTGATTCAGCAGATCGTCGAGCGCAGCGGCGGCGTCTGGAAGCCGAGTCCGGGTTCGATTTATCCCGCGCTGTCCCAACTCGAGGACGAAGGACTGGTGATCATCGAAAAGGTTGCCGGCCGCAAAACCGCCAAGCTGACAGAAGAAGGCGTCGCATACGTCGAGGAGCATCGCGCCGATCTCGGGGCGCCGTGGGATGACGTTCGTCTCAGCGTAGGGGAGCCGGAGCAGGACCTTCGAGAACTGATCGGCCAGTTGATGGGCGCGGCCGGTCAAGTGGCTGCTGTAGGCACGCCCGCGCAGGTCAAGGCCGCAGCCGACGTGCTGGTCGAGGCACGCAAGTCGTTGTACCGAGTGCTTGCCGGTGATGACGCCGATGAAGGCGGCAATTGAGACGGCGGATACCTACTGTTCGGTAGGGTATGCGCCTCGAAGTTTCTGGTGTTACGGTCAGCTCCCTCGTAGGATCAGAGCAGGAGCAGGAACAATGGCTGGCGTCAAACGGTCTGTGGGACTGACATTTTCGGTAGCAGTGGCGCTGCTGATCGGAGCACCGCCGGCGATATCGGGTGCCGCACCGACGCTTCCGTCTGCGAGTGCCGACGCGATGGACGTTCCTCTCGACATCGGTCCGGGTCAGGCGACCCGTTCCGTTGCTACGGCATATGCGCATGCTCATCCAGGATCCGCACCTGCCGGATCGAACGATTTCGGCTGTGAGCCTTCCGCCACGCATCCCCGACCGGTTGTACTCGCGCACGGAACCGACACCGAGGCGTACGCGGATTGGGCGGCCCTGTCGCCGGCACTGGCAGCTGACGGCTACTGCGTCTTCGCTCTCAATTACGGCGGTGCGATCAAAGAAGAAGACGGGGACGTCGCACACGAGACCTACGGCGTCGGCGACATAGTCGGTAGTGCCACCGCGTTCGGTTCTTTCGTCGATCAGGTGCTGACCGCGACCGGCGCGGACAAGGTCGACGTCATCGGCTATTCGCAAGGCGCGACGGTGACGCGGTACTACGTCAACAAGATGGGCGGCGACGCCTACGTCGATCATTGGGTCGGTTTGGCTTCGCCGACCTACGGCGGGGTGATGTTCGGGTTGGTTCCGATCGTCCGCGCGATCCCCGGCGGAGAGGACTTTGTCGAAGACGTCTTTTCGCGAGCTGTCCGTGAGCAGATGCAGGGGTCGGATATGTTGAACGCCCTCAACGACGGCGGCGACACCGTACCCGGAGTGCGCTACACGACCATCGGGTCCACTGTCGACGAGATGATCCAGCCGTCCTCGAACATCGCGCTCCGCGATGCCGGTGCAGAAAACATCGTCCTCCAGGATCTGTGCCCGTCGAACCTGACCGGCCACTTCCGCATGCCGTACGACCCCTACGTGATCGACGTCATCCGGACGGTCCTCGACCCCGATGCCGAGCGGCACGCTTCGTGCAGCGCGGTGCCGCTCGGCACGGATATTCCGCAAGTGGTCATCGACGCAAATTCGTGAGCTGCAAATTCGTGAGCTGCAAATTCGTGAGCTGCTAACTCGTGAGCACCGAGATCACGTGGGTCGGGATGTTTACTCGGCGAGCTTGGCAGTGGCCTGCGCCCACAGGAAGAACTTGTTCGTTCCGAGGTCGCGGACGGTCTTGATGTTGAACGCTGCCTTCAAATGTTCTGCGTCCGAATCGCTTACGCCGTTGAGTGCCGCGACCGGGGCGTCCGCCAATTCTTCGACGGACTTTCCTGCGTAGGCCTTGTCGAACTTACTGTCGATGCCTGCCATCTAAGTTCCTCCGTGTGATCGGTGTATCCCGTATCAGCCTCCGCCGAGTGGCGACGACAGAAACAGTCAATACCGAGGACCGGTGAATGTGCAGGGTTCTGATCAAAGAAATTGCTGAGAAAGTGGTTTGGTGTGGCGCGAGGTAGGTCGTAGCTCTCGCAGTCCTTAGACTGACAGTTCCACCCACCGACACATCCGGGAGCATTTTCGTGAGTTGCAGTCCACCGCGTTCGACAGGCCGATCGGCTGATCAGAGTCCGAAGAGCCCAACGAAACGGGAGAGCTGACATGCGCGTCGTGTTCGCCGGAACACCCGAACCCGCGGTTCCTTCACTGCGTCGGCTCATCGAATCCGCCAACCACGAAGTGGTAGCCGTCGTCACGCGTCCGGACGCTGTGGCGGGCCGCGGTCGAAAAGTCACCCGATCGCCGATCGGTCTGCTTGCTGACGAGCACGGCATCCCGGTGCTGACGCCGGCCAAGGCGTCCGATCCCGACTTCGCGGCCGAACTCGCCCGCCTCGAACCGGACTGTGCACCCGTCGTCGCCTACGGAAACCTGTTGCCACAGAACGTCCTCGACATTCCGAAATACGGTTGGGTCAATCTGCATTTCTCGTTGCTTCCCGCGTGGCGCGGCGCCGCGCCGGTGCAGGCCGCGATCAGTGCCGGTGACGAGGTGACGGGTGCGAGCGCGTTCCGTTTGGAAGCCGGGATGGATACCGGCCCCGTGTACGGAGTGATGACCGAGCGGATTCGCGACACCGATACGGCGGGCGACCTGCTCGGACGTCTCGCGGAAAACGGCGCTGCCCTCCTCGAATCGGTACTCGACGGACTCGAGGCCGGCGAGATCAACGCGGTTCCGCAGTCTGCCGACGGCGTCTCGTATGCCCCCAAGGTGACGGTGGACGCGGCCCGCGTGCGGTGGGAACTGCCCGCTCCCACAGTGGACCGGCATATCCGAGCCGTCACACCCGCACCCGGGGCATGGACGATGATCGGTGATCTTCGAGTCAAGGTCGGCCCGATCACCGTCACGGACGAGACCCTGGCAGTCGGTGAGATCTCGGTACGCAAGGATGGTCTGTACATCGGTACCGCGACCACCGCGGTGCGACTCGGGCAGATTCAGCCCCCGGGCAAGAAATTGATGTCGGCAGGGGACTGGGCACGCGGTGCCCGACTCGACGCGGAGGTACGAGCACAGTGACCGAATCACGACGACCGGCACGACGGGCACAGGGTCCCGGAGCCAAGAACGGCGGGGGCGGCAAGAACACCAAGCCGAAGCAGGCCAAGCGGCCTGATCCGGCAACCGCCGGGCTCGATCAACCGCGTCTGGCAGCGCGTGACGTCCTGCGCGCGGTCCGTGAGCGTGACGCGTACGCGAACCTGGTCCTGCCAGGGCTCCTGCGTGACCGCAAACTCGACGCACGCGACGCGGCGCTGGCAACCGAACTGGCGTACGGCGCGGCACGTGCTCAGGGACTGCTGGATGCGGTGATCGCCCATGCAGCGGGTCGGCCGATCGAAGAGATCGACGGAACGCTGCTCGATGTACTCCGACTCGGCTCGTACCAATTGCTGCGCACTCGTGTCGCACCGCACGCTGCCGTCGCAACCTCGGTCGATCTGGTCCGCGCCGAAAACGGCCAGGGCCGAGCAGGATTCGTCAATGCGGTCCTGCGCCGTGTTTCCGAACGCACCCAGGAGGAGTGGGTCGAGCTGCTGGCCCCGAAGGACCCGGTCGGCCGGCTCGCCTTCGAGCACGCTCACCCCCTGTGGATCGCGCAGGTATTTGCCGACTCGCTCGGCGCTGCTGCCGGTGAACTCGAAGACGTCCTGATCGCCGACGACGCCCGCCCTGCAGTACACCTCGTCGCCCGCCCCGGCGAGATCTCCGCCGAGGAGCTAGCACTGGTGACCGGCGGCGAGATCGGGCCGTACTCGCCGTACGCCGTGCATCTCGACGGCGGTGACCCCGGACAGCTCGAGGCGGTCCGCCAAGGCTTGGCGGGCGTGCAGGACGAGGGCAGTCAGCTGGTGGCCCGCGCCCTCAGCATTGCTCCTCTCGAAGGTGAAGACTCCGGACGCTGGCTCGATCTCTGCGCAGGTCCGGGCGGTAAGGCAGCGCTTCTCGGCGCTCTCGCCGGTATCGAAGGCGGGCGACTCGACGCCGTCGAGCCCGTCGAACACCGTGCCGAGTTGATTCGCAAGACCACTCGCGAGCTTCCCGTGGACGTACACGTGGCGGACGGCCGCGAATCCGGGCTCGAACCCGGATACGACCGCATCCTCGTCGACGCTCCCTGCACCGGGTTGGGTGCGCTGCGTCGGCGCCCGGAGGCACGTTGGCGTCGCCAGCCGTCCGATGTGGCTCCGCTCGTGAAGTTGCAGCGTGAATTGCTTGCTGCCGCAATCGAACTGGTTCGCCCCGGCGGAGTGGTGCTGTACTCCACGTGCTCGCCGCACTTGTCGGAAACGCTGGCAGTGGTCGCCGATGCGGTGCGGCGTCATGGCGTCGTGGAACTCGACACCAAGGAATTGGTGCCAGGTGTCCCGGACGTCGGAGACGGATCGTCGGTTCAGTTGTGGCCGCATCGACACGGCACGGACGCTATGTTCATGGCCGCTTTGCGCAAGCCGCTGGCCTGATCGGATGACTTCTGGGCATCGGTAGTCGTATGGTGCCTACATGGTTACGTGGGAACAGGTTGTAGTACTGGGTTCGGCTCTTCCCTCCGTGGAAGAGTCGACCTCGTACAACACCCCGGCACTCAAGGTGGCAGGTAAGACTTTTGCACGGCTCCGCACCGAAGCGGAGGGCGCTTTGGTCGTGATGTGCGGTCTGGACGAGAAGGAGGCGCTACTCGCCAGTGGCGAGGCGGCTTTCTTCACCACCGATCACTATCACGGGCACGGCTCGATCCTGGTGCACCTCGAACTGATCGACGAGGTGCAGTTGGGTGAGATGCTCGAAGACGCGTGGCGGATCAAGGCACCGGCCAAGGTGCGAAAGCTCCACACCGTCGTCAAGAACTGATCGGATTTCACCGGCTCCGATGTGCATGCACGGTCGGCAATGAGGCACAGCTAAACTCGGCGTCGTGGCTTCCCCGATGATTGCACCGTCCATTCTGTCCGCAGATTTTGCTCGACTCGCTGATGAAGCGACTGCCGTGTCCGGCTCCGACTGGCTTCACGTCGACGTGATGGACGCGCATTTCGTTCCCAATCTCACGCTGGGTCTGCCGGTGGTCGAGAGTCTGCTGAAGGCGACGGATATTCCGCTCGACTGCCATCTCATGATCGAGAATCCGGAGCGCTGGGCGCCGCCGTACGCCGAGGCCGGTGCCTACAACGTCACGTTTCACGCCGAGGCCACCGACGATC
Source organism: Rhodococcus sp. YL-1 (assembly GCF_001942025.1). NCBI lineage: Bacteria > Bacillati > Actinomycetota > Actinomycetes > Mycobacteriales > Nocardiaceae > Rhodococcus > Rhodococcus sp. YL-1. Next base: position 3,008,595 of record NZ_CP017299.1, read on the forward strand.
CGCGTTCGGTTGCCCGCGATATTCGTGCAGCTGGTGCCAAGGCGGGGCTGAGCATCAAGCCTGGAACCCCGATCGACGACTACCTGGAAATCCTCAAGGACTTCGACACCCTCTTGATCATGAGCGTCGAACCCGGATTCGGTGGTCAGTCCTTCATGCCTCAGGTGCTCGACAAGGCACGCGCAGTTCGAAAGCTCGTCGACTCGGGTGAGCTGACGCTCCTTGTCGAAATCGACGGCGGCATCAACGCTTCCACGATCGAGCAGGCCGCTGAAGCAGGGATCGACTGCTTCGTCGCCGGTTCGGCGGTGTACGGTGCGAGTGATCCCGGTGAGGCGGTGCGCAAGCTGCGCGCGCAGGCCGCCTCGGCGTCGCCGCACCTGACGCTGTCGGTCTGAGCCGCTCGATGGCAAAGGGTGGACAGGCGTCGACGGCTGATCTCGACGCCGCGATGCAGATCGCGCTGGCCGCAGCTGATTCCGCGCGCGGATTCACCAGCCCCAACCCACCGGTCGGCGCGGTCATCCTCGCTGCCGACGGAACCATCGCGGGCGTCGGTATGACGCAACCGCCCGGTGGACCGCACGCCGAGGTTGTAGCTCTCGACGAGGCCGGCGATGCGGCACGTGGCGGTACGGCAGTGGTGACACTGGAACCGTGCAATCACCAGGGACGAACCGGCCCTTGCTCGCAGGCATTGATCGACGCCGGAGTCTCGGCGGTTGTCTACGCCGTCGGTGATCCCAATCCGGAGGCTTCCGGCGGCGCAGCGACCCTCATGCGCGCTGGAATCAGCGTCACGGCCGGACTGCGAGCACCCGAGGTGGAAGCTGGTCCACTGCGGGCCTGGCTGCACAAACAGCGCACCGGTCGCCCGCACATCACGTGGAAGTACGCGGCCAGTCTGGACGGACGCAGCGCCGCTGAGGACGGAACGAGTCAGTGGATCACCGGTCCGCAGGCGAGGGCGCGCGTGCATGCGCAGCGAGCGCAGATCGATGCGATCGTGGTCGGTACCGGCACCGTGTTCGCCGACGATCCGTGGCTGACCGCACGTCAGCCCACCGGTGAGCTCGCGGCGCACCAGCCCGTACGCGTCGTCGTCGGAAAGCGTGAAATACCCTCGACGGCAAGCATTCTCGACGATACCGCACCGACTCTGGTGCTCAACACCGACAACATCGACGAAGTAGTCGAGGCGTTGGGGGAGTACACGGACGTACTTCTCGAGGGTGGGCCCCGTCTGGCCGGAGCATTCCTTGCCGCCGGATATGTCGACGTCATAGAGGCATACATCGCTCCGATCCTGCTCGGCGCGGGCGCCTCCGCGCTCGTCGATGCCGGAGTGCACACCATCACCGACGCCCACCGATTCCGTTTGGAGTCCGCGGTAACGATCGGCCCCGATATTTTGTTGAGTCTGGTTCCGGAGAGTTCTGCTCCGGGGAACGAGGAGTAGGGCGCGTGTTCACAGGAATTGTGGAAGAACTCGGCGAAATTGTCGCCAAGGAAGAACTGGTCGATGCTGCACGTTTCACGGTGCGCGGGCCACTGGTCACCTCCGACGCCGGCCACGGTGATTCAATCGCGGTCAACGGAGTGTGCCTGACGGTGGTCGACGTGCTTGCCGACGGTTCGTTCACCGCAGATGTCATGCAGGAAACCCTGAACCGCTCGAGCCTGGCGAAATTGGATGTCGGCTCTCGCGTCAACCTCGAGCGTGCCGCGGCGCTGAACAGCCGACTCGGCGGCCACCTGGTTCAAGGGCATGTCGATGGAACAGGCCACGTCATTTCCCGCTCGCCGTCCGAGAACTGGGAGGTAGTGCGGATCGCACTGCCCGACTCCATTTCCCGTTACGTCGTGGAGAAGGGTTCGATCACCGTCGACGGAGTCTCGCTGACGGTCTCCGCGCTGGGCGGAGACCGCGGGTTCGAGTACTTCGAGATCTCGCTGATCCCGACAACGCTCGAGTTGACGACGCTCGGAACCGCTGTGGTCGGTACGCCGGTCAACCTCGAGGTGGACGTGATCGCGAAGTACGTCGAGCGGCTTCACTCTGCCGGTCGGTAGGACCAGGCTGATCGGACCCGTCCGATTGGTCGTAGGGTTGTCAGTGCATCCGTCGGATGCACTTGTTGTATTCGATGATGTGAAAAGTCAAGACTTTGGAGTGCGAGCACGTGACCAGGTTCGACAGTATCGAGCGCGCAGTAGCAGATATCGCTGCAGGTAAAGCTGTTGTCGTCGTGGACGACGAGGATCGCGAGAACGAGGGCGACCTCATCTTCGCCGCCGAGAAAGCCACCCCGGAACTGGTGGCGTTCATGGTCCGGTACACCTCCGGCTACCTGTGCGTGCCGCTCGACGGTGACGATTGCGATCGGCTGGGCCTGCCCCCGATGTACGCCACCAACCAGGACAAGCACGGCACGGCGTACACCGTCACGGTCGACGCCCGTGAGGGAATCGGTACCGGCATCTCGGCGTCGGACCGCGCTGCGACGATGCGTCTGCTCGCCAACCCCGAATCCGGTGCCAACGATTTCACTCGCCCCGGTCACGTCGTTCCGCTCCGCGCGAAGGAAGGCGGAGTACTGCGTCGTCCTGGCCACACGGAAGCTGCAGTCGACCTCGCCCGCATGGCGGACCTGCGTCCTGCCGGCGTCATCTGCGAAATCGTCAGCCAGAAGGACGAAGGCGCGATGGCTCAGACCGACGAGCTGCGAGTATTTGCCGACGAACACAACCTTGCTCTGATCTCGATCGCGGACCTCATCGCGTGGCGTCGCAAGCACGAGAAGCACGTGCTGCGCATCGCCGAGGCCCGCATCCCCACCCGCCACGGTGAGTTCACCGCTGTCGGCTACACGAGCATCTACGACGAGGTCGAGCACGTTGCGCTGGTGCGTGGCGACATCGCAGGCCCCGACGGAGACGGTAGCGACGTGCTCGTCCGCGTTCACTCCGAGTGCCTCACCGGCGACGTCTTCGGTTCGCTGCGGTGCGATTGCGGCCCGCAGCTCGACGCCGCACTGGACATGGTCGCCCAAGAGGGCCGCGGCGTTGTTCTGTACATGCGCGGGCACGAGGGTCGTGGCATCGGTCTCATGCACAAGCTGCAGGCCTACCAGCTCCAGGACGCCGGTTCCGACACCGTCGACGCCAATCTCGAACTCGGCCTACCGGCGGACGCCCGTGACTACGGCATCGGTGCCCAGATCCTCGTCGATCTGGGGATCTCGTCGATGCGTCTGCTGACCAACAACCCGGCCAAGCGTGTGGGTCTGGACGGCTACGGCCTGCAGATCACCGATCGTGTTCCGATGCCGTTGCGCGCGAATGCGGAGAACCTCACCTACCTGCGCACCAAGCGCGATCGGATGGGGCACGATCTGATCGGACTGGACGAGTACGAGGCGAACCAGAACACCGCACAGCCGGGAACCGCATTGTGAGCGGGGAAGGTCAGCCGCAGCTCGCGATCGCCGAGGCCAAGGATCTGAAGCTGGCGATCGTTGCCGGGCAGTGGCACGCGACGATCTCCGAGGCTCTGATCGCCGGCGCGCAGCGCGTCGCGCAGGAGGCACAGATCAAGGACGTGACACTGGTCCGTGTCGCCGGCGCGATCGAACTGCCGGTCGTTGCGCAGGCATTGGCGCGCACGCACGACGCCGTCGTCGCACTCGGTGTTGTCATCCGCGGCGGTACGCCGCACTTCGAGTACGTGTGCGACGCGGTCACCGCGGGCCTCACACGCGTCTCGCTCGACGAAAGCACCCCCGTGGGGAACGGTGTCCTGACCACCGACACCGAGCAGCAGGCTCTTGACCGTTCGGGTCTGCCGGGTAGCGTCGAGGACAAGGGCGCACAGGCCTGCGCCGCCGCACTGGACACCGCAGTGACCCTGCGCCATCTCCGAGCACCATGGACCGAGGATTCGTTTCGATGAGTACACCCGGCGACAACGAGAACTGGGAACTGATCGCGTCACCGCGTAAGTCGACGCGATACGCGATCGGAGTTGCCGTCCTCCTGGTGATCGTTCACGTCACACTTGCACTCCTGCTCCGCCAGGGGTCCACCGGCGTGTACTTCCGTGCCGCGGACCAGATCGCGATGGCAGGCATCGGCACCATTCTGGCTCTCGGTGTGCTGATGTTGACGCGGCCCCGGGTCAAGGTGGGCAAGCAGGGTATTGCCGTACGAAACATCCTGGGCGAGAAGATCGTCGACTGGGATCTGTTCGAGGGACTCTCGTTCCCCGACGGTGCCGCCTGGGCACGCATCGAATTGCCCGACGACGAGTACATGGCAGTGATGGCGATCCAGTCCAACGACCGCGAGTACGCCGTCGACACGGTCGGTAAGTTCCGCGAACTGGCCGACCGCTACGCACCGGTCGCGCACAAGAGCAACTGACGTCTTCCGACCGGTTCGGTGCCCGCATCCTGCGCGTTTCCGAGTCGGTCGGTGGCGGCGACTAACCTGAAACCGTGCCGGATCCCTCGACTTACCGCCCCGCTACCGGAACCATTCCGGCTGCGCCGGGCGTCTACAAATTTCGCGATCCGCATGGTCGGGTCATTTACGTCGGAAAGGCGAAAAGCCTCCGTTCACGTTTGAACTCGTACTTCGCGGACGTCACGACACTTCATCCCCGTACTCGGCAGATGGTGACCACCGCCGGCAGCGTCGAGTGGACCGTCGTCAGTACCGAAGTCGAAGCGCTTCAGCTCGAGTACAACTGGATCAAGGAATTCGATCCGCGGTTCAACGTTCGGTACCGCGACGACAAGACGTATCCGGTTCTCGCGGTGACGCTCAACGAAGAGTTCCCGCGCTTGTTCGTCTACCGCGGTCCGCGGCGCAAGGGTGTCCGGTACTTCGGTCCCTACTCCCATGCCTGGGCCATCCGCGAAACACTCGATCTGCTGCTACGAGTCTTTCCCGCACGAACGTGCTCGTCCGGAGTCTTCAAACGACACAACCAGATCGGCCGGCCGTGTCTGCTCGGCTACATCGACAAGTGCTCGGCGCCCTGCGTCGGGCGAGTCAGCGCCGAGGAGCATCGTCAGATCGTCGAAGATTTCTGCGACTTCCTCGCCGGCCGCACGGACAAGTTGGTCAAAGATCTCGAAAAGCGCATGCAGCAGGCTTCCGAGGACCTCGACTTCGAGACCGCAGCCCGTCTGCGTGACGATATCGGGGCTTTGCGCAAGGCGCTCGAGAAGCAGGCCGTCGTACTCGGTGACGGCACCGACGCCGATCTCGTCGCCTTTGCCACCGATGATCTCGAAGCCGCCGTTCAGGTGTTCCACGTGCGGGGCGGACGCGTGCGGGGTCAGCGTGGATGGGTCGTGGAGAAGGCAGGCGACGCCATCGACTGGGCCGCACTCGACGCCGAGTCCGACCTGCCGATCCTGGTCGAGCAGTTCCTCACCCAGTTCTACGGGGAGCAGGCGGCCCTCGACCCGGGAGCGGGTTCCGAGGCCGGGATCAGCGCAGTTCCCAAGGAAGTTCTGGTGCCGGTTCTGCCGGCAAACGCGACCGAGATCCAGGCGTGGCTGAGCAAGCTTCGGGGATCGCAAGTGCAACTGCGGGTTCCGCAACGCGGCGACAAGAAAGACCTCGCCGAAACAGTCCAGCGAAACGCGAAAGAGGCTCTGGCGCAGCACAAGCTCAAGCGCGCCGGCGATTTCACTTCGCGTTCCGCGGCGCTGCAGGGCATCCAGGAAGCACTGGACCTGGACTCGGCTCCGCTACGAATCGAATGCATCGACATCAGTCACGTCCAGGGAACCGACGTCGTGGCGTCACTGGTCGTGTTCGAGGACGGGCTCCCGCGTAAGTCGGACTACCGCCATTACGCGATCAAGGAAGCTGCCGGCGACGGTCATTCCGACGACGTCGCGAGTATCGCCGAGATCACGCGTCGGCGGTTCCTGCGCCACAACCGCGACCTGGGCGTCCTCGCGGCGTCGGCGTCGACCATGGACTCGGACGGTGGGGATCTGGCTCCCGAAGCGGCGATCGACCCGGCGACGGGCCGGCCCCGGCGGTTCGCCTATCCGCCCAATCTGTTCGTCGTGGACGGCGGCGCCCCTCAGGTCACGGCGGCAGCGGCGGTCCTCGACGAGCTGGGGGTCACTGACGTCGCGGTAGTCGGGTTGGCCAAAAGACTCGAAGAGGTATGGGTACCGGGGGAAGAAGATCCGGTCATCCTCCCTCGGACGAGCGAGTCGTTGTACCTACTGCAGCGCATCCGAGACGAAGCCCACCGCTTCGCGATCACGTTCCATCGCAGCAAACGCTCGAGGCGGATGACGGCTTCGGCTCTGGATTCGGTCAAGGGGCTCGGTGAAACTCGTCGAACCGCTCTGGTGGCTCACTTCGGTTCCGTGGCGAAGCTGAAAACGGCAACGGTCGAGGAGATCATGCAGGTCCCCGGTATCGGTGAGACCACCGCCACAGCAGTTCTGGCCGCACTCGGCACGGATTCGGCTGCAGCCGACGCGGGCGCTGAAGCTCGAGCGCTGCCAGCCGCGGTAGGGGATGATGAGCTGGACACGGAATCCGAATCGTCTGTTACGTCTGCTGACGCGCCCAGCGCCGAATCCGGTAGCGGTGACGAGGGCTCCGAGTCGCGAGAATTGTCCATGCCGACGACGGGGCCGAGTGCACAGTGACTACCGACAGCGCCAAAGACAGTCGAACGATGGATTTCCTGCTGGTGACGGGATTGTCCGGAGCAGGTTTGAGTACCGCTGCCAAGGTGCTCGAAGACCTCGGCTGGTATGTCGCGGACAATTTGCCACCTGAGCTCATTTCCCGAATGGTCGGTCTGAGCTTGACCTCCGATCCGCCGGTCGATCGTCTCGCCGTCGTGATCGACGTGCGGAGTCGACTCTTCACCGGCGATCTCGGGTGGGTGCTCACCGAACTCGAGGCGGAACCGATCCATACTCGGGTGCTGTACCTCGAAGCGTCGGACGACGTGTTGATCCGACGGTTCGAACAGGTGCGCCGCAGTCATCCGTTGCAGAACGACGGCATCGACGGCACGTTGTCCGAAGGGATCGCAGCCGAGCGTCGGCAGTTGGCCGTGGTGAAGGCGGCCGCCGATCTGGTCATCGACACGTCGGCGCTGAAGGCGCATCAGCTGCGTCAGAAGATCGAAACGGCGTTCGGGAACGATGCCAACCGCACGATGAAGGTGACGGTCCAGTCGTTCGGATTCAAGTACGGCCTGCCGATGGACGCCGATCTCGTCTGTGACGTTCGTTTCCTGCCCAATCCCCACTGGATCCCTGAACTTCGCCCGCACACCGGTCAGGATGCCGACGTCCGCGACTACGTGTTGTCCCGCGAGGGCGCGGAAGACTATCTCGACACCTACCGACATCTGGTGGATTTGACGATCGCCGGATATCGACGAGAAGGAAAGCGCTACATGACAATTGCGGTCGGGTGCACCGGCGGTAAGCACCGAAGCGTGGCCATGTCCGAAGCTCTCGCGAGGCGTTTGGGTTCCGAGGACGACATCTCGGTCAGCATCGTGCACCGGGATCTGGGGCGCGAATGAGTGAACCGACACATCGCTCGCGGGAGACAACCGAGGGGCCGGCCATCGTCGCGCTGGGCGGCGGGCACGGATTGTTCGCCACGCTCCAGGCCGTCAGACGCTTGACGGTCGACGTCACCGCCGTGGTCACGGTCGCCGACGACGGTGGTTCGTCGGGCCGGCTGCGCGCCGAACTCGGCGTCATCCCGCCTGGAGACCTCCGGATGGCGCTGGCTGCTCTCGCGTCGGAGGAACCCGAGATAGTCGACTGGACTCGGACCATTCAGCATCGCTTCGGCGGTGTCGGCGCACTTGCCGGGCATTCGGTGGGCAATCTCATCCTGGCCGGACTGACCGAGGTGCTCGGCGATCCGGTCGCCGCGCTCGACGAGATGGCGCGACTGCTGCGAATCCGTGGTCGTGTGCTGCCGATGTCGCCGATCGCGCTCGAGATCGAAGCCGACGTTCAGGGACTCGAGGAGGACCCCCGCGTCAGCCGCTGCATTCGTGGACAGGTTGCCGTCGCGACGACCCCGGGCAAGGTTCGGCGTGTGAGACTGCTCCCGTCCAATCCGCCCGCGTGCCCCAATGCCGTGACTGCGATCGATCGTGCCGATCTCGTGGTTCTCGGCCCGGGATCGTGGTTCTCGAGCGTGATCCCACACGTCCTGGTACCCGAACTCGTCGAATCACTGTCGTCGACGAAGGCTCGAAAGGTACTGGTGCTCAATCTCGCACCCGAGCCGGGGGAGACCGCCGGATTCTCCGCAGAGCGTCACCTGCACGTACTCTCCCAACACGTGCCCGATTTCCGGGTCGACTACGTGGTGGTCGACTCGGCGTCGGTACCGGCCGGGCGTGAACGTGAACATCTGCAGCGTGCGGCGGATCAATTTTCAGCCGAAGTCAGGTACGCGGATGTCGCGGACACCTCACCGGGCGCAGCGCATGTACACGATCCGGCAAAACTGGCCGATGTACTGGCTGAACTGTCGAGCAGTGCGGCAGTAGGGGATTCGACACAGTCTTCCCTGCAAGAACAGCAATCCGAAGAACAGAGGGAGAACGCTTCGTGGCAATGACAGCGGAGGTCAAGGACGAACTGAGCCGGTTAGTGGTGACTCAGGTCAGCTGCCGCAAGGCAGAGGTCTCCGCGTTGCTGCGCTTTGCCGGTGGGCTCCACATCGTCGGCGGCCGGGTGGTCGTCGAAGCAGAGGTGGATCTGGGCTCCACGGCGCGACGTCTGCGCCGGGAGATATTCGACCTGTTCACCTACAGTGCCGATGTGCACGTACTCAGTGCGGGCGGGCTTCGAAAGTCCGCTCGCTACATCGTGCGTGTAGCGAAGGAGGGTGAGGCCCTCGCGCGCCAGACGGGACTGCTCGATCTTCGCGGGCGCCCGGTTCGCGGCTTGCCTGCGCAGGTCGTCGGCGGAAGTGTCGGCGACGCCGAAGCAGCGTGGCGCGGTGCGTTCCTCGCGCACGGTTCCCTGACCGAACCCGGCCGTTCGTCGGCGCTCGAAGTGAGCTGCCCCGGCCCGGAAGCCGCACTTGCTCTGGTTGGAGCTGCGCGGCGTCTGGGGATCTCGGCGAAGGCACGTGAGGTTCGCGGAACGGATCGTGTGGTGATCCGCGACGGTGAGGCCATCGGCGATCTCCTGACCCGAATGGGAGCCCAGGACACACGTCTGGTGTGGGAGGAGAGGCGGATGCGACGCGAGGTCCGCGCCACCGCCAATCGTCTCGCCAATTTCGACGACGCAAACCTGCGACGCTCTGCTCGCGCTGCCGTTGCGGCTGCTGCGCGCGTCGAGCGTGCGTTGGAGATCCTCGGTGAGGACGTGCCCGATCACCTCGCGGCGGCGGGTGCACTGCGCGTCGAGCATCGGCAGGCGTCCCTCGAAGAACTCGGCCAGTTGGCCGACCCGCCGATGACCAAGGACGCCGTTGCCGGACGTATCCGTCGCCTGCTGTCGATGGCTGATCGCAAGGCCAAGGAAACGGGCATACCCGACACCGAATCCGCAGTGAATGTGGAGCTACTCGAAGAGGGGTGACCTGCCCTCCGTCAGGGTGGGCTGCGCACGTTCGGGCCACGCGCATTAGGGTATGAGTCACATCGACCGATGAACCCCACGTCCGCGTCGTGCACACACGGATTCGGAGTATGCGTGGGTCAAGTTGCACACCAGAATCATGGTCAAAGGAGCGAATTGTGACTGTCCGGGTTGGCGTAAACGGTTTCGGCCGTATCGGACGTAACTTCTTCAGGGCGGTGGATGCGCAGAAGGCGCTCGGAACCACCGATATCGAGATCGTGGCAGTCAACGACCTGACTGACAACGCGACGCTCGCTCACCTGCTGAAGTACGACTCCATCCTCGGCCGTTTGCCGTACGACGTGTCGCTCGACGGTGACGACACGATCGTCGTCGGCGATCAGCGCATCAAGGCCCTCGCACACCGTGGCCCGTTGAACGAACTTCCCTGGGGCGAGCTGGGCGTCGACGTCGTCGTCGAGTCCACCGGCATCTTCACCGACGCCGCAAAGGCCAAGGGACACCTCGAAGCCGGCGCCAAGAAGGTCATCATCTCGGCTCCGGCCAAGGGTGAAGACATCACCATCGTGATGGGCGTCAACGACGACAAGTACGACGGCAGCCAGAACATCATCTCCAACGCGTCGTGCACCACCAACTGCCTCGGCCCCATCGCCAAGGTTCTCGACGACGAGTTCGGCATCGTCAAGGGTCTGATGACCACGATCCACGCGTACACCCAGGATCAGAACCTGCAGGACGCTCCGCACGCAGACCTCCGTCGCGCCCGCGCAGCTGCCCTCAACATCGTTCCCACCGGTACCGGTGCAGCCAAGGCAATCGGCCTGGTTCTCCCGCAGCTGCTCGGCAAGCTCGACGGCTACGCACTGCGCGTGCCGATCCCCACGGGCTCGGTCACCGACCTCACCGCGAACCTGAAGAAGTCGGCCACCGCCGACGAGATCAACGCCGCGATGAAGGCTGCTGCCGAAGGACCCCTCAAGGGCATCCTGAAGTACACCGACGCACCGATCGTCTCCTCGGACATCGTCACCGACCCGCACTCGTCGATCTTCGACTCGGGTCTGACGAAGGTCATCGACGACCAGGTCAAGATCGTCTCCTGGTACGACAACGAGTGGGGCTACTCCAACCGCCTAGCCGACCTCATCGGCCTCGTCGCCAAGTCTCTCTGAGCGGAGTTTCGATAACAGTGGCAGTTCAGACGCTGAAGGATCTGCTGGACGCTGGGGTCGAAGGGCGCACCGTACTGGTGCGTTCCGACCTCAACGTCCCGTTGGATGGCGGAGAAATCACGGACCCGGGTCGCATCGTCGCGTCCGCTCCCACCCTGCGGGCACTTGCCGAGGGTGGAGCGAAGGTCATCGTGACCGCGCACCTCGGGCGCCCCGACGGTCAGCCCGATCCCAAGTTCTCCCTCGCACCGGTTGCCGCGAAGTTGGCCGAAATCCTCGGTCGCAACGTGCAACTCGCCGGTGACGTCGTGGGACAGGACGCGCTGGCTCGTTCCGAAGGACTCACCGACGGTGACGTCCTGATGCTCGAGAACATCCGTTTCGACCCTCGCGAGACCAGCAAGGACGAAGCCGAGCGGGTCAAGCTCGCCAAGGCTCTCGTCGAGCTGGTCGGTGACGACGGCGCATTCGTCTCCGACGGATTCGGTGTTGTTCACCGTAAGCAGGCGTCGGTCTTCGACGTCGCGAAGCTGCTCCCGCATTACGCCGGATACCTGGTCGGCGCCGAGGTCGAGGTGCTCGCCAAGCTCACGCAGGACGCGGCGCGTCCGTACGCGGTGGTGCTCGGTGGCTCCAAGGTCTCGGACAAGCTGGCCGTCATAGAGGCACTGGCGCCGAAGGTCGACACTCTGGTGATCGGCGGCGGAATGTTCTACACGTTCCTCGCGGCTCAGGGTGTGTCCGTGGGCAATTCGCTGTGCGAAGAGTCCATGATCGAGACCTGCAAGGATCTCCTCGACCGGTACGCCGACGTCATCCACATCCCTCAGGATGTTGTCGTCGCGGACTCCTTCTCGGCCGATGCCGAGTCGAAGATCGTTCCGTTCGACAAGATTCCCGACGGCTGGATGGGTCTGGACATCGGACCGGAGTCGGTCAAGCGCTTTGCCGCGATCCTGACCGGCGCCAAGACGGTGTTCTGGAACGGCCCGATGGGCGTGTTCGAGTTCCCGAAGTTCGAGGCAGGCACCCGCGGTGTCGCCGAGGCAATCGTGGAGGCAACCGAGAAGGGCGCCTTCAGCGTCGTCGGCGGCGGCGACTCCGCAGCAGCCGTTCGTCAGCTCGGTATCCCGGACGAGGGCTTCTCGCACATTTCCACCGGTGGTGGCGCTTCCCTCGAGTACCTCGAGGGCAAAGAGCTGCCTGGCATCGCAGTACTGGAAGGCTGATCCGACATGGCACGTAAGCCGTTGATCGCCGGCAACTGGAAGATGAATCTGAACCACCTCGAGGCTATCGCCCTGGTGCAGAAGATCGCTTTCTCCTTGCCTGCGAAGTACTTCGACAAAGTGGACGTCACGGTCATCCCGCCGTTCACCGACATCCGAAGCGTCCAGACGCTGATCGAGGGCGACAAGCTCCTCCTCACGTACGGCGCGCAAGATGTCTCGGCTCATGACTCGGGTGCGTTCACGGGCGAGATCAGCGGCTCCATGCTGGCCAAGCTCGGTTGCACCTTCGTCGTGGTCGGTCACTCCGAGCGTCGCACCCTTCACGGTGAGACCAACGAGACCGTCCTCGCGAAGACGAAGGCCGCTCTCAAGAACGGCCTCACGCCGATCGTGTGCATCGGCGAAGGCCTCGAGATCCGCGAAGCGGGCGAGCATGTCGCCTACAACGTCGAACAGCTCAAGGGTTCGTTGGCGGGCCTGAGCGCGGAGGAGATCTCCAAGATCGTCATCGCGTACGAACCTGTCTGGGCCATCGGCACCGGCCGTGTCGCTTCTGCCGCCGATGCACAGGAAGTGTGTGCTGCGGTACGAGCAACAGTGGCCGAACTTGCCGACGCCGAGGTCGCGGCCGGCGTTCGCGTTCTGTACGGCGGTAGCGTCAGCTCGAAGAACGTCGGAGAGATCGTCGGCCAGACCGACGTCGACGGCGCTCTTGTCGGCGGCGCGTCACTCAAGGCTGACGAGTTCGCGACACTGTCTGCGATCGCTGCAGGCGGTCCACTCCCGTGATGATCGGGTAGTGAGCTGAAACTGCTCGAGACTAAGACTGCGGGTGTGTGACCGAGTAGGCCACACACCCGCAGTTTTTTGTTCGCGAGTCAGCTCACCAGTTTGGTTTCCAGAGCGCCGACGAGTTCGGGAGCAAGCTCCAACCCGGCGGTCAGATAGTTCTCGACGGTCCCGTAGTGGTGCTCGACCTGCTCGAAGGCAGCGCCCAGGTAACTCGCGTCGACGGAAAGCAGCAACCGGATCACCTCGCCCTTGTCTGCATCTGTGGCAGCGGCGATCTTCGCGACTGTTGCATCGATGTACTCGGCCGAGTACGTGTTCGTGAGCAGGTAGTCCGCCGTGATCGTTTCGCGCGGTACACCAGCGAGTGTCTGCAGTAGTGCTGCCGCCCAACCTGTTCGGTCCTTGCCCGCCGTGCAGTGGAAGAGTTGCGGCCCCTCGGTGGTCGCCAGGGCGGCGAACAACTGCGAAAATCCGTTCCGAGTGACGGGGTCTGCGACAAAGCTGCGATTGATGTTCTGCATGAAAGCTGTTGCAGCGTCCGCTGTTCGGAGAGCCATCGCTTCGGCGTGGATGTTTCCGGACAGGATGGGAATGTGGGCGTACATCGCCGGCGTCGGCACGATGTCGGGAGTTTCGTTCGCCTCGGTTTCGGAGCGCACGTCATAGACGGCGGTCAGCCCCAGCGATTCCACGATTGCAAGATCTTCGGGCGAGGGCGTCAGTACGTTTGCACGGTAGAAGACTCCGCGGCTCATCGCCTGTCCGCTGGTCGTGACGTACCCGGGGCCGGCCACGTCGCGGAAGTTGTGAATCGAAGCCAGACGCGGTGTGTCAGGCAGGGGTGTGTCGGGCAGGGCAGTGTTGGGCAGGGCAGTGTCGGAAAGCATGGAGCCGGCCTTTCGGAGGTAGAGTCGCGTCAACTGAAAAACTACTGAATCGGTATCTCGACAGTGTGATCGATGCCACTGACCAAGAGTCGTGCCTGGCCGGGTGCAAAGTCATGTGCGAGGCGGGTATGTGGTCAGGCTATCTGCGCGCGCCTGTATGGTGTTATCGGTTGTAGTTGTCCCTATTGGATTGGTGGACGTAGACAGACATGAAACTGTTCCTGGATATCCTGCTGGTCATCACCAGCTTGCTCCTCATCGCCTTGGTGCTCCTGCATCGCGGTAAGGGCGGCGGTTTGTCGAGTCTGTTCGGTGGCGGTGTCCAGTCCAGCCTGTCCGGATCGACTGTTGTCGAGAAGAACCTCGATCGGTTGACGGTCTTCACCGCGTTGATCTGGCTCATTTCGATCGTCGGCATCGGCCTGGAGATCAAGTTCGCCTGATTCTCGGCTCATGACTTACAGCCGGTAGTTTTTCACACACGAATTTCAGACACGGAACCCCGCCTATCGAGCGGGGTTCTTTGTTTCGGTCGATAATTGTGTGATGACTGAAACCGCGTCGCATCGAGAAACACCGCGAGAGGCCACCGAGCCGCTGCGCGAAGACATCCGGCTTCTCGGCGGAATACTCGGACAAATAGTGCGAGAGCAAGCCGGCGACAATGTGTTCGATCTGGTCGAGCGAGCCCGTGTCGAGTCGTTCCGAGTCCGTCGTTCGGAGATCGATCGCGCCGAACTGGTGTCGCTGTTCGCCGAAATCAGTACGGACGACGCCATTCCCGTCATCCGGGCGTTCAGTCACTTCGCACTGCTCGCCAACCTGGCCGAGGACATCCATCGCGAGCGTCGACGGGCCATCCACGTCAACGCGGGGGAACCGCCCCGCGACAGCACTCTCGCGGCCACGTACACCAAACTTGATGCAGCCGATATCGATTCGGCCACCGTCGAAGAAGCGCTGCGGGGCGCCCTGGTCTCACCCGTCATCACCGCTCACCCGACGGAGACTCGACGCCGTACGGTGTTCGAGACGCAGAGTCGGATCACCGAGTTGATGCGATACCGCGAGCGCACGGCGCTGACCGTCGCAGAAACCGCTGATGTCGATCTGCAATTGCGCCGTCAGATCCTGACCCTGTGGCAGACGGCTCTGATCCGGCTCAGCCGCCTCCGCATCCAGGATGAAATCGAGGTAGGCCTGCGCTACTACGACGCAGCGTTGTTCGAGGTGATTCCGAAGATCAACGCCGAGGTTCGCAAAGCTCTGCGCACTCGTTGGCCGGACGCCGGGCTCCTGCCGGAACCGATCCTGAGGCCGGGTTCGTGGATCGGCGGTGACCGAGACGGCAATCCGTACGTGACCGGCGAAATCGTCCAGCGTGCCACGTCGCGCGCTGCGGCGACTGCTCTCGAGCATCACCTCGAGGAACTCGAACATCTCGAGCGTGAACTGTCGATGTCGGCGCGGCTGGTTTCCGTCACGCCCGAACTCGATCTGCTGGCGTCTACCTCCGGCGACGACTCTGCCTTCAGGGCCGACGAGCCGTACCGTCGCGCGATTCGCGGTATCCGCGGGCGCTTGAGCGCCACAGCACTGACGGTACTGGGGGAGTTGCCCGCCCACGGGTCCGACGACGGACTCGAGGCGTACACCGACCCGGCACAATTGCAGCGGGATCTCGGAATCATCGACACCTCGTTGCGTCGTTTCGGTGACGAGACCATCGCCGACGATCGACTCGATCGGCTCCGAGAAGCGGTGGAGGTGTTCGGCTTTCACCTGTCCGGTCTGGACATGCGGCAGAACTCCGAGGTACACGAAAGCGTCGTCGCAGAACTTCTGGCGTGGGCCGGAGTTCACCCGGACTACGCGTCCTTGCCGGAAGCCGATCGAGTCGAATTGCTGTCGGCCGAGTTGACGACGCGGCGACCACTGACTTCGCCGGACGCCGAGTTCAGCGAATTGACCACCAAGGAACTGGCCATCATGGCGGCCGGTGCCAAGGCAGTGCGGGTTCTCGGAGCGGGTGCGGTACCCAACTACATCATCAGCATGTGTACCTCGGTCAGTGACATGCTCGAGGCCGCAGTGCTGCTCAAAGAGGTCGGGGTGCTCGATCCGGGCGTCGGTAGCGAGCCCTCGTGCCCGATCGGCATCGTGCCGTTGTTCGAGACGATCGAGGATCTGCAGGGCGGCGCCGACACATTGCTGGCGACGCTCGACATCCCGATCTATCGTGCGATCGTCCGTTCCCGTGGTGACAGTCAAGAAGTGATGCTCGGGTACTCCGACTCGAACAAGGACGGCGGGTACCTGGCAGCCAACTGGGCGCTGTACCGTGCCGAACTCGACCTCGTCGATGCCGCGCGTAAGAGCGGAATCAGGTTGAGGCTCTTCCACGGCCGCGGCGGAACCGTCGGACGTGGCGGCGGACCGAGCTACGAAGCGATTCTGGCCCAGCCTCCCGGTGCAGTCGCTGGTTCTCTGCGAATCACCGAGCAGGGTGAGGTGATTGCCGCCAAGTACGCCGAACCGCGCCTGGCGCATCGCAACCTCGAAACACTGATCGCAGCGACTATCGAGTCGACGTTGCTCGACGTAGAAGGTCTCGGCAGCGATGCAGACGCGGCCTATGCGGTACTGGACGAGCTTGCTGCCCTCGCCCGCACTGCGTACAGCGAACTGGTGCACGACACACCAGGATTCGTGCAGTACTTCGAAGCGTCGACACCGGTCGCCGAGATCGGGGCACTCAACATCGGCTCTCGTCCGGCCTCTCGCAAGCAGACCAAGGCGATCTCCGACCTGCGAGCGATTCCCTGGGTGCTCTCGTGGAGTCAGTCTCGCGTGATGCTTCCGGGTTGGTACGGAACCGGCGCCGCGTTCGAAAGATGGATAGACGGAGACGACACACGGCTTGCCACGTTGACGGCCCTGTACGAGAAGTGGCCGTTCTTCCGAACCGTGCTCTCGAACATGGCCATGGTGATGTCGAAGTCGGATCTCGGTTTGGCGGCCCGGTACGCGGACCTCGTGCCCGACGCCGAACTGCGCGATCGAGTCTTCGGAATGATCACCGACGAGCACGAACGCACAATTCGCATGTACAAGGCAATCACGGGCAACGAGAACCTCTTTGCCGACAACTCGGGCCTCGAGCGTTCGGTCCACAACCGGTTCCCGTACCTCGAACCTCTCAACCATCTACAGGTCGAGCTGATCCGTCGGTACCGTTCCGGCGACGAGAGCGATCAGGTGCGTCGGGGTATCCAGCTGACGATGAACGGCCTGGCCACTGCGCTTCGTAACAGTGGCTAGGTAACAGCGGCTGGTTCTGCAGGTTTACCAGGGTGTGCGTGCGGCGACTCTAGAGCTGTCGCACGCACACCCAACGCTGCGCACCGGACCGAACGGGGACCGCAGTGGATCTGCAATTGGACGGACGAACTGCCGTCGTTACCGGCGCGGGAAAAGGTATCGGGTTGGCGATCACTCGGGCCCTGGTGGCCGAGGGAGTCCACGTCGTCGCGGGCTCGCGGACGCTCTCGCCGGAACTCGAATCGCTGCAGTCCGGCGGCGCCGTCACCTTTGTCGGCGTCGACCTCGCGAGTGTCGAAGGATCAACCCGACTGCTCGAGGTTGCAGCAGCGAGGGGCGGCGTCGACATCCTGGTCAACAACGTCGGCGCCGTCACCCCGAGAACGAGCGGTTTCGCGGCCATCACAGACGAAGAGTGGGCGGCGTCGTTCAATCTGACGTTCTTGTCGGCTGTACGCACTGTTCGCGCTGCGCTGCCGGAGTTGATCCGCCGAGGTGGCGGGAGCATCGTGACGATCAGTTCGGTCAACGCATTCTTACCTGACCCCACGGTGATCGACTACAGCGCCGCCAAAGCGGCGTTGACCAACTTCTCGAAGTCGTTGTCGAAAGAACTGGGCGGGCAGGGGATCCGCGTCAATACCGTCAGCCCTGGCCCGGTGCAAACGGAGTTGTGGCTCGGCAAGCACGGAGTGGCCTCGACGCTGGCGAAGGCGAGTGGATCAGCCGCCGACGACATCGTCGAAAGCGCCGCGGCCGGAGCCGAGACTGGGCGGTTCACCTTCCCCGAAGAGGTTGCCGACCTGGTGTTGTTCCTCGCCAGCGATCGTGCGGGGAACGTGACAGGCGCGGATTTCGTGATCGACGGCGGTCTGATCAAGACCTTGTGATCATTGCTGCCTGAAACCTGATCATGTGCGCGACGGTCGACGACGTGATGCACAGGATCACTGCGGACGCGATGACCACCCACAGTCCCCACCCGATGGACGGTCCGGCAGTGTGCCCTGCGAACTCGGTACTACGTCGCACGATGGACGCGGCGTTTCCGACGGCAACGATCAAGACCGCGATTCCGACCAAAGGGCCGGTGCAGTGATTCTTGATCTCGGGCGTGACGTCTCGAACCATGAGGGTGATCAGCGCGGTCACCGCGCAGAGAGCGAGGACGAGAGTGATCACTCCGCATTCGTCGATACCACTGTGGTCCAGCGCGGAGGATGACGTCCACGGGCCGAGGCTTCCGGCGACGATCCCGGCGCACGCCCAGAGCGATCCGATGAGGCTAGGTCCGAAACGGTCGGGCATGAGGGAGGGAATTGCGCGGGTCGACGGCAGCTGAAACCCGAAGGCGCGTTGGTGATCCGGCTGATTGGGTGTGAACGTCACGGGACGGACCACCTTTCCTCCGCGGCGTCGAGCCGCCCAATCCAATGCTTTTCCGGAGTCTAAGGGCCGCCCAGTTCACTTTTGCCGAATCGAGCGAAATTGATCGAACGGCGCTAGGGCTCAAGCAACTCGGCGTGAGAACATTCGTTGCAGCCCGCACCGACGAGGCGCTTACTGTTCAAACGGCGTCGTGAACGACACTGGTTTGCCGGCGGCGCGCGCGTACGCGATCTCTCGGCGCGTGGACTCACCGATGTATCCGCGAGGGTTGACGACCAGAACCCGATCGGCGAGGTCGATCTTGCGCAGATGGAGCGCGTCGAGCAGGATCTTCTGCTCGACAGAGACCGCCTCGTCTGCTTCAACCGGCGCGACGACGATCACGCCCGCGAACGTCAGGTCGCGGTTCGCCTCCCGCATCTCTTCAGCGAATTGCGCAGAGCCGCAGATACAGACAATCTCAGGTCGATCGGGCACGGTTCAGTCCCTCATCGACGCGAGAGCCCGCGGCCACACCAGTCTCGTCAGATATCTTCGGCAACGCACCCCAACTGTCAGTGAACGAAGTCCAGAGCTTCCTTGATCCACGCGTTGAATTCGACGTTCGAACTCGTCCCGGTTCGGTCGACGACGATCCATCCCTTGCTCATCGGCTTACCCCGCATCTCGGGCCAGCTTGCACCCTTGTGCGTCAGAAGCTCGTCGACTCGATCGGGGTCACACCGAACCATGATGTTGCCGTGTGAGTTCGCACTGGCGGCCAGCTTCCCGTTCACCATGAAGCTCAGCCCACCGAACATCTTTACTTCCTCGACGTCGTCCTCGCCCGAGAGCGCATCGCGGATACGCTCAGCCAGCGCTTTGTCGTATGCCATGGAGGCCTCCTGGGGTGGAGTTCCAGGTTAGATCAGATGGCGCAGGTACGTGTGCGGGTCGTGAAGGAACCGCTGCCAGTTCGACACCAGATCGAGGTCCTCCCAGCTCGAGGCTCGGATTCCCCATTCTCCGATCTCGAGCAGGTTGGCGTTCGGCAGCGCCGCGATGATCGGCGAGTGCGTCGCGATCACCGCCTGCGCGCCGGATTCCACCAGCTCGCCGAGCAGCGCGGCCAGTGTCAGGGTCCCTTGGAAGGAGAGTGCGGCATCGGGTTCGTCGATGAGATAGAAGCCGCCGTCGGCGGTCCTCGACGACAGGATCTCGAGCAGCGCCTCACCGTGGGAGAGGTGATGGTAAAGCGGTTCAGGTCGCTTGGGATTGGGGTTGTCCTCCAAGTACGTGTACAAACCGTGCAGGGTTTCGTCTCGGAGGTAGTACGCCCACTTCGATGCTCCGGGACTCCGCTCGACCACAAGGTCGAGGCCGCCCGGTTCACTCGATCGAGTCTGATGCCGCGTATTGGTCGACCCGCCTTCGGCATTGAGACCGAGAACGGCGGCAAGAATTTCGATGACGGTCGACTTTCCCGCTCCGTTTTCGCCGACCAGAATGGTGACACCCGGTGGAAGTTCGAGACCGTCCTGAACGATCTGCGCAACAGCGGGTACCGTCATCGGCCAGCTGCCTACGTCAGCGCCTGACGATGTCCCGGTCTTGATGCGTCGGATGGGTTGTCTCTGCACGGCCATACGCTCTCACAGGGCTCCGACGGGAAACTGGAGCTAGTGGCGCTGCGCGAGCAATTCGACGATTCGGGCCACGAGGTCGAGAGGGATCGGTTTGTTCAGCGGGAACTTCACCGTTGATTTCGCAGCCCGGTACGGGTCGACGGACTTCTCGAACTCTGCATCACTCGCCGGGAGCGGGTACATCGAGATGTGGTGTTTCCAGCCTGCGAAGTGAACCAGATTCTTCCCGTTCACTCTCATGGTGGGCATCTGATAGCTGATGGTCTCATCGAGGCCGGGGACGGTGTTGTGGATCGTCTCGCGGATGCTCTCGAGGACTCGTTGCTCGTCGGCGGGAAACGACGCAATGTATTGGTCGATCGTCGCGAATTCGGCCATGAACGGATCTTAATCACAGTCGGATTCAGTTGGCTCGCCAAAAGTCCGGTCGGCTGCCGTCGGTGTCGGTGAACCCGTATTCCGTTCCGAGATCGCCTGAACTGACCGATCGCTGATTCCATCGCTTCCGATTCGGATCGGCAGCGATGGCCGCGATCGCACGTCCGATGAATCTTGGTGACTCGGAGCGTGCGAAATCCGCGGGCGCAGTCGGACCATCCCGCTCCGGCAACAAAGCGTCACGCCAATTCGATTCGCCGACACCAAAATTCTCGAGCATCATCTCCGATCGCAGGAACCCGGGAGTGATGGCGACGGCAGTACAGCCGAACGGGGCAAGTTCGTGGCCTTGCGAAAATGCGAGCCTGTTCACGGACACCTTGGCCAAGTCGTAGAACACCGAGATGCGATAGTTCGATGCGTTGTATTCGGTAGTGCCATCGGTTATTTCGGCGACCAGTCCGCCTGGCCGATCAGTCATGAGCGGCAGGAGGTGGTGCGACGTGGTGATGTGGGTGTCGATCGCCAGACGCAAGATGTGAAACCCCTTGTCCAGATCGTGTTCCCATACCGGCGTGTTCCACTCCGCCGGCCCACCCTTGAGTAATTCCGCGCCCCAGATGTCGTTGACCAAGATGTCGATGTGGTGATAGTCGATTCGCAAGCGTTCGGCGAGATCAGCCACTTGTTTGCTCTTGAGATGATCGACGGCAATCGGCACGCCGACGCCGCCCAGTTCGGTGACCAACTCTGCCGTCTCTTCGATGGTCTCTCCGCGCGGATAGTCCGACTGAAGAATTCCGGCAGATGTGCTCCGGCCAGTGCAGATGACGGTTGCACCGGCCTCGCCCAAGGCCGCGGCGATTCCGCGTCCGGCGCCCCTCGTCGCCCCGGCAACTACAGCCACTCGCCCGCGAAGTGCGTCCGGATTCGGTGTCCACGACATTGTTCGATTGTTCTCGCCTGGATTGCTTCGTTCAAGAGTGAACGCGATCTGCGGAACCGAACCTTACTTCGCGGCGTCCAAGGTAGTAATCACTCGGATGAAGGAGGTAGGGGAGAGATGGATCGTTGTGTGGGGCGCAGTGCTGGTTGGAGAAACGGGATCTCGGGATTGAGTTCCGTTCCGTCAAAAGGAAATTCGCATCGGATCCGGACTCGGCGGGTAGTCGAAAGTCGCCACGGTGAGGAAGTCGTCGACGTACCACCAAGCCGGGAATCGCCCGAAGACGATTCCCGACCGGTGTGAAATCAGATTTGTGAAATCAGATCTGTGAAATCAGATCAGGGAAGCTGCGAGGCAGCGTCCGAATCGAGGAACCAACGTGTCGCAACCAAACCGGTGGCGCCGGCGGACGGCCAGTCGTCGGCCGAAGCACCTCCGACGGCTTTGGCAACGGCCTCGGCCTTTGCAGCACCCGAGACGAGCAGCCAGACCTCTTTGGCTCGCCGAACAGCAGGCAACGTGAGGGTGATCCGCACCGGTGGCGGCTTGGGGGAGTCCGTCACCGCGACTACGAAACGCGCTTCTTCGCGAACAGCGTCGGTATGCGGGAACAACGAGTTGACGTGTCCTTCGCCGCCCATACCGAGCAGGTGCACGTCGAACGTCGGAACCTGATTCCCGTGTGCCTGAGCGCCCAGCAGTTGTTCGTACGCCGTCGCCGCCCCGTGTGGATCACCGTCGTAGATACCGTCGGATGCGGCCATCGCATGTACCCTGTCGGGATCGACCGGCACATGATCGAGAAGCGCCTCACGTGCTTGCACTTCGTTCCGCTCGGGATCGCCGGACGGCAGGAACCGTTCGTCGCCCCAGTACAGATCGATCTGCGACCAGTCGATGTCGCCGGGAGCTTCACGCAACTTCTCGAGAAGTGCGATGCCGGTTCCACCGCCAGTCAGCACGATGGACGCAAACCCGCGAGCCTTCTGGGCATCGACGATGGTCGTGACCAGGCGTGCGGCGGCAGCGTCGACAAGTTGGCCGGCGTCGGAAAACTTCTCCACGACAACATCACTCATAGGTCACCTTCTCCAATCCGGCCAGAGCTTCTTCGTAGATCTCGTCCGGATCGAGCCGACGCAATTCCTCGGCGAGGCAATCGCGTGTCTCTCGACGACCCAGAGAAACCAGCGCGTCAGGCTGACCGGTGCGGATCAACGTAGCGGTCGTGCCCTCCTGCGGACGACTGATGGAGATACTGCGGGTCTCGAGCTTCAACTCGACCGTCAGCTCACCCGTACGTCGAATGACCGGACCGTCGATCTTGGCCGCCAACCAACCGGCGAGAATATCCAGTGCCGGTTCGGTTTTGAGACCGGAGACCACCGCTGAGGTGATCTTCTCGTGCGGCGGCTGATCGAGAGCCGACGCGAGGAGCGCGCGCCAGTAGGTGACGCGACTCCAGGCGAGATCGGTATCGCCGGCGGTGTACGACGCGAGTCGCCCCTTGATGGTGGCGGTCGGATCGGGGGCGCCGGTGGCATCGGTGATGCGCCGTATCGCGAGCTTCCCGACGGGGTCCTTCGCCGGAATCTCGGGTGCCTCGAGGGGCCACCACGCGACTACCGGGGTGTCGGGGAGCAGGAACGGGATGACGACGCTGCTCTCGTGATCCGCAAGCGGACCGTAGAGACGCAACACGACAACCTCCGAGGCGCCGGCGTCCCCGCCGACACGGATCTGAGCATCGAGCCTGGGCTCACTCTGCTCGTCGCCACGCAGAAGCACGATGACGCGGCATGGGTGCTCGCGGCTGGCTTCGTTGGCGGCCTCGATGGCTTCCTCGGCATTCCCGGTGTCCCTGGTGCAGACGACGAGCGTCAACACTCGTCCCAAGGTGACAGCGCCGCCGGTCTTACGTACCTCGACCAGTTTCTTGCTGACCTGGACCGTGGTGGTGGACGGCAAATCGAGAATCACTAGGGTCGCCTCCATTCGCGTCCGGTGCGTTGCATCATTTCGTCCGCAGACGGTGGTCCCCACGTTCCGGCCTCGTAGGGTTCCGGCTTACCGCCGGCAGCCCAGTGCTCGAGGACGGGATCGAGGATCTCCCAAGACAATTCGACTTCGGCATTCACCGGGAACAGAGACGGCTCGCCGAGCAACACGTCGAGAATGAGCCGCTCGTACGCCTCCGGAGACGACTCGGTGAAAGCCTGGCCGTACGAGAAGTCCATGTTGACGTCACGGACTTCCATGCTCGATCCGGGAACCTTCGAGCCGAACCGCATGGTGACGCCCTCGTCGGGCTGCACGCGGATGACCAGAGCGTTCTGGCCGAGGTCTTCGGTCATCGTCTTGTCGAACGGTAGGTGCGGTGCACGTTTGAACACCACCGCGATCTCGGTGACACGGCGTCCGAGTCGTTTGCCCGTGCGCAGGTAGAACGGCACACCCGCCCAGCGGCGGGTGTCGACCTCGAGGGTGATGGCGGCAAAGGTCTCCGTGATGGAGTCCGCTGCGAAGCCGTCTTCTTCGAGGAGCCCGACCACCGGCAGCCCACCCTGCCAGCCGCCCGCGTACTGGCCGCGTGCGGTGGTCTCGTCGAGGGGCTCGGCAAGGCGAGTGGCCGAGAGGACCTTGATCTTCTCCGCCTGCAGATTGAGCGGCTCGAAGCTGATGGGTTCTTCCATCGCCGTGAACGCGAGCAACTGCAGCAGGTGGTTCTGGATCACGTCACGGGCCGCGCCGATGCCGTCGTAGTACCCGGCGCGTCCACCGAGGCCGATGTCCTCGGCCATCGTGATCTGAACGTGGTCGACGTAGTGCGCGTTCCAGATCGGATCGAACAACTGGTTCGCGAAGCGCAGAGCCAGAATGTTCTGGACGGTTTCCTTACCGAGGTAGTGGTCGATACGGAAGACCGTGTCCTCGGGGAACACCTTGTTGACGACGGCGTTCAGTTCGCGAGCGCTCTCGAGGTCGTGGCCGAACGGCTTCTCGATGACAACTCGTCGCCACTGACCGTCCTCGGCCTGCGCGAGGCCCGACGCCGACAGTTGCTCGAGCACCTGAGGAAACGCGTTGGGCGGAATCGCAAGGTAGAAACCGTGATTGCCGCCGATACCACGTTCGTTGTCGAGCGTGGCCAACGTGTCGGACAGGTTCTGGAAGGCCTCGGCCTCGTCGAAACTGCCCTCCACGAACCGGATACCTTCAGCGAGCCTCTCCCAGACGTCCTGACGGAACTTGGTGCGAGCACCGTCCTTGACTGCTTCGAGGACGACGTTCGCGAAGTCCTCGTCCGTCCAGTCACGCCGGGCGAACCCGACCAGAGCGAATCCGGGCGGCAACAGTCCACGGTTGGCGAGGTCGTAGATGGCGGGCATGAGCTTGCGCCTGGCAAGGTCGCCGGTAACACCGAAAATCACCAGGGCGCAGGGCCCCGCAATGTGCGGAAGCCGTTTGTCGGTGCTGTCCCGAAGGGGATTCACCCAATCTGATGCCGCCGCGGAATCGCTCACAGGCTCAGCTCTTCTGGGTTGCTGCGCGGAGCTGCTCGGCGGTTGCGTCGAGCAACTCGTTCCAGGACACCTCGAACTTGTCGACGCCCTCTGTCTCGAGGACCTTGAACACGTCCGCAAGATCGATGCCGACTGCAGCGAGCTGATCGAAGACCGCCTGTGACTCCTGAGCGGTGCCCGAGATCGTGTCGCCGGTGATCTCGCCGTGGTCGGCGAGAGCGTCGAGCGTCTTCTCCGGCATGGTGTTGACCGTGTTCGGCGCAACCAACTCGGTGACGTAGAGAGTGTCGGGGTAATCCGGGTTCTTCACGCCGGTCGACGCCCACAGCGGACGCTGAGCCTTGGCGCCGTCGGACAGAAGAGCCTGGAAGCGCGGCTGCACCTCGAAGATCTGCTGGTACGCGTTGTACGCCAGACGCGCGTTTGCGAGTGCAGCCTTGCCACGAAGCTCGAGGGCTTCCGGCGTGCCGATTGCCGTGAGGCGGTTGTCGATCTCGGAATCCACGCGGGAGACGAAGAACGAGGCGACCGACTCGATGGACGAGATGTCGCGGCCGGCAGCCTTGGCGGTGTCCAGACCTTCCAGGTATGCGCCCATGACTGCCTCGTAGCGCTCGACCGAGAAGATCAAGGTGACGTTGACGCTGATGCCCTCACCGATCACCTTGGCGATGGCGGGAATGCCTGCCAGCGTCGCGGGGATCTTGATCAGGACGTTCGGACGATCGACGATCTTGTGCAGCTCGATCGCCTGCGCGACGGTGGCGTCGGTGTCGTGTGCCAGGCGAGGATCGACTTCGATGGACACGCGGCCGTCGACGCCGTTCGACGCCTCGAACTGCGGAGCCAGGATGTCGCACGCAGCACGCACGTCGTCGGTGGTCACCGCGGTGATGGTGGCGTCGACATCGGCGCCGCGCTGTGCGAGCTCACGGACCTGAGCGTCGTACGCCGATCCCTTGGACAGTGCCGCCTGGAAGATCGACGGGTTGGTCGTGACACCCACGATCGACTTCGTGTCGATGAGGTTCTGCAGGTTGCCGGACTGGATGCGATCCCGCGAGAGGTCGTCGAGCCAGATGGAAACGCCTGCAGCGGAGAGCTTTTCGGTATTCACGTTCTGTGTCATCGAGATCATCCCTTCACAGCTGCGAGGGAGCGCTGCGCGGCTTCGACAGTCGCGTCGGCAGTGATGCCGAACTCCCGGAACAAGGTCTTGTAATCGGCGGAAGCGCCGTAGTGCTCGAGCGAGACGGCCTGACCGGCGTCGCCGAGGATGCGCCACCACGGCATCGCGATGCCGGCTTCGACGGACACACGCGCGCGCACGGCGGGCGGAATGACCTCGTCGCGGTACGCCTGATCCTGCTCGAGGAACCAATCGAGGCACGGCACGGAAACGACGCGGGTTGCGACGCCCTGAGCTTCGAGGGTTTCGCGAGCCTCGGTGGCCAGATGCAGTTCGGAACCGGTCGCCAGCAAGATGACCTCGGGCGAACCGTTGGCTGCGTCGACGAGGACGTAAGCGCCG
Source organism: Rhodococcus sp. YL-1 (assembly GCF_001942025.1). Classification (NCBI taxonomy): domain Bacteria; kingdom Bacillati; phylum Actinomycetota; class Actinomycetes; order Mycobacteriales; family Nocardiaceae; genus Rhodococcus; species Rhodococcus sp. YL-1. The sequence continues at coordinate 3,035,018 of NZ_CP017299.1, forward strand.
CGCTTGACACCCTCGGCAGCCTTCTCCTTGGTGCCTTCGAGAACCGGGATGTCCTGGCGAGTGAGTGCCAGAGCCGTCGGGCCCGTCTTGTTCTCGAGTGCTGCCTGCCATGCGAAAGAGGTCTCGTTGGCGTCACCCGGGCGGACGACGGCGAGGTTCGGGATCGCACGAAGAGCAGCGAGGTGCTCGACCGGCTGGTGGGTCGGGCCGTCTTCGCCGAGACCGATGGAGTCGTGGGTCCAGACGTAGGTGACGGCAGTCTTCATCAGTGCGGCCAGGCGAACCGCCGGACGCATGTAGTCGGAGAAGACCATGAAGGTTCCGCCGTACGGGCGGGTGGGTCCGTGAAGCGCGATGCCGTTGAGGATCGAGCCCATCGCGTGCTCGCGGATGCCGAAGTGGAGCGTGCGGCCGTACGGCTGCGCATTCCAGTCGTTGGTGGAGATGGAGAACGGGCCGAACGAATCTGCGCCCTTGATGGTGGTGTTGTTGCTGCCGGCGAGGTCGGCGGAGCCGCCCCACAGCTCGGGCAGGATCGGTCCGAGCGCGTTGAGTGCCGAACCGGAGGCCTTGCGAGTCGCAACGCCCTTGGCGTCGGCCTCGTAGGTCGGGAGAGCGTCGGCCCAGCCGGCGGGGAACTCACCGGCGAACAGGCGGTCGAAGAGTTCCTTGCGCTCGGTCTCACGTGCAGCCCACGCGTCGAACTCGACCTGCCATGCCTTGCGTGCGTCGGCGCCGCGGGAGACGACCTCACGGGCGTGAGCCAGAGCGTCGGCGTCGACGTCGAAGGACTTGGCCGGATCGAAGCCGAGGGCTTCCTTGACCGCTGCAACTTCGTCGGCACCGAGAGCGGAGCCGTGGACGTCGCCGGTGTTCATCTTCTTCGGAGCCGGGAAACCGATGATGGTGCGGAGCAAGATGATGGACGGACGATCGACGACGGCCTTGGCCGCGGCAACCGCGTCGAGGATGCCGGAGACGTTTTCGCCACCTTCGACGTGCTGAACGTGCCAGCCGTATGCCTCGTATCGCTTTCCGACGTCTTCGCCGAGAGCGATGGTGGTGTCGTGTTCGATGGAGATCTTGTTGTCGTCGTAGAAGACGATGAGGTTGCCCAGTTCCTGGACACCGGCGAGGGACGAGGCCTCGGACGTGACGCCTTCTTCGATGTCACCGTCGGACGCGATCACGTAGATGTGATGGTCGAAGGGGGAGGAGCCGACCGGGGTCTCCGGATCGAACAGCCCACGCTCACGACGCGCAGCCATCGCCATACCGACTGCGGACGCAAGGCCCTGGCCCAGCGGACCGGTGGTCATCTCGACGCCGACGGTGTGGCCGACCTCGGGGTGGCCGGGGGTCAGTGCGCCCCACGTGCGGAGAGCTTCGAGGTCAGCGAGCTCGAGGCCGTAGCCCGACAGGTAGAGCTGGGTGTACAGCGTCAAGGATGAATGGCCACAGGAGAGAACGAAGCGGTCACGGCCGACCCATTCTGCATCCGAAGGATCGTGGCGCATGACGCGCTGGAAGAGGGTGTATGCCAACGGCGCCAAGCTCATTGCAGTTCCGGGATGGCCGTTGCCGACCTTCTGAACCGCGTCGGCGGCGAGCACGCGGGCGGTATCGACAGCCTTGGTGTCCAGGTCGGTCCAGTCCGAGGGGTGGACGGGTTGCGTGAGGACGTGGATCTCGTCTGTGATCGACACTGGCAGATGTCTCCTGACATGGTGTACGTGGATTGCGAGGGTGGGGTGTCCCTCCACTGCGTAACCCAGCCTAATGGTCCTGGCTGTCCGGGTCGATTCGGTTCCTCAATGGCTGCGGTCTACCATCGTTCGTAGTAGAGAACAGTGTCAGCAGTGTGTCGTGAAGAGTTAGTGCGGTAACGCGTGGTGCAAGGAGAGAACGTGCGGACAGGGCAACAGCCGAGCGGACATGGCTTCGGCAGCCCAGGTGCCGCCCCGCGGGCGACCAATACCGATACGGTGTGGGGTCGCGCAACGGGCAAGGTTCTGGCTTATATCGCGCTCACGAAGCCGCGAGTGATCGAATTGCTGTTGGTGGCAACCATTCCGGCAATGCTGCTGGCCGATCGCGGAACGGTCGACATCGTTCTGATCCTCAGCACCCTCTTCGGTGGCTGGATGGGCGCGGCGAGTGCGAACTCGCTCAACTGCGTCGTCGACGCCGACATCGACAAGGTCATGAAGCGCACGGCGAAGCGTCCGCTGGCCCGCGAGGCGGTGCCGACGCGCAACGCGCTCGTCTTCGGGCTCCTTCTCGGACTCGCGTCGTTCCTGTGGCTGTGGTGGCGAGCCAACCTCTTGGCCGGCATCCTCGTCGTGATCACGATCGCGTTCTACGTCCTCATCTACACGATGGTTCTCAAGCGTCGTACCTGGCAGAACGTCATCTGGGGTGGCGCAGCCGGATGTATGCCCGTCCTCGTGGGCTGGGCCGCTGTCACCGGGTCGCTGAGCTGGCAGCCCGTCGTGCTGTTCCTGATCATCTTCTTCTGGACGCCGCCGCACACCTGGGCGCTGGCGATGCGATACAAAGAGGACTACAAAGCTGCCGGTGTTCCCATGCTTCCGGTGATCGCCACCGAAGAGCACGTCACCAAGCAGATTCTGTTCTACAGCTGGGCAATGGTCGTCACGACGCTTGTCCTCGTCCCCGCGTCGGGCGTCATCTACGCCGCAATCACCATCGTCGCCGGTGCGTGGTTCCTGCTCATGGCTCATCAGCTGTACCGCAGCGTTCGCGGTGGTGCTCAGGTCAAACCGCTCCGCCTGTTCCTGCAGTCCAACAACTATCTTGCGATCGTGTTCGTCGGCCTCGCTGTCGACTCGGTTCTCGGACTGCAGACGATCAGCGACATGCTGAGCTGATTCTGCTGTGCGCCTTTATTAACCGCGGGCGGTTAATAAAGGCGCACAGCACTTCGCTAGGGGATCAGAACGATCGACCCGGTCGTTGCTCGACCTTCCAGATCCCGATGCGCTGTTGCCGCATCGGCGAGGGGATACTCGGCGCCGACGCGAATATCGAGTTTCCCGGCCGCAATGGCGTCGAAGACATCGCCGGCACGCCAGGTCAGTTCCTCTCGAGTGCGAATGTGATGCGCGAGCGTCGGACGCGTCAGGAACAGCGAACCCGACGAATTGAGCCGCTGCGGATCAACCGGCGGAACCGGTCCACTGGCCGCACCGAACAAAGCGACCGTGCCGCGGATGCGCACGGAAGCCAAGCTCGAATCAAAAGTTGTCGCGCCGACGCCGTCGTATGCCGCCGCTACTCCTTCGCCGCCGGTCAACTCCCGGACTCGCGCTGCGATGTCCTCGTCGTACCGCAGAACCTCCGAGGCACCCGCGCCGCGCGAGAGTTCTTCCTTTTCATCCGATGACACAGTCGTGATGACCTTCGCCCCGAGGCTGACGGCCATCTGCGTCAGGATCAACCCGACGCCGCCCGCGCCTGCGTGCACGAGCACGGTGTCGCCGCTCTGGATCGGATACGTCGACTTCGCGAGGTAGTGCGCCGTCATCCCCTGCAGGAGCGCCGACGCTGCGGCCGATGCAGGGACACCGTCAGGCACTTTCACGGCGACTGCGGCGGGAACAGCCACCTTCTCGGCATAGCTGCCAGTGGCAGCGGCCCACGCGACCCGGTCGCCCACGGAGAATTCGTTGACGTCGGAGCCGACAGCTTCGACAACACCGCTGCCCTCGTCGCCGGGAATGTAGGGGAGCGGACGCTTGTACTGGCCCATTCGGAAGTACATGTCGATGAAATTGATGCCGATCGCTTCGGTCTTGACGAGTAGATCGCCTGGGCCGGGTGTCGGTTCGGGTTGTTCGGTCAGAGTCAGAACGTCTGGTCCGCCGGTCTCGGTCACGTAGATGGCTCGCATGGTTTCTGTTCTACACCCGAGGCGGCCGACGCTCAGTCCATGCCTGGTGTCGCTTCCGGGCTACCGACCAGTATTGTCGAGTCATGAGCACCGATACCGAGAAGTCGGACGCCACCCCGTCCGCGCCGGAACTGCCGAAGTCCACGGTGAACGCCATCACCAAGTTCGTCGCCGAGCACGGCGGCTCCGCCAGCGCCGTCATCCAGCCGGTCGGCCTGGCCGGCGTTCGCATCACCCTCGTAGGTGCCGACGGCATCCTCGGTGATCAGGTCGTCGAGGACCTCGCCACGGCAAACGCGGTCGTCGCGTCCTTCGACAACGTCACCGTCGCCGAGTGGGAGCGCGAACTGACGAGCATCGTCACCCCGCAGGAAGGCCATTTCAAGAAGATGGCCGGTTGGGTCGCCAACCAGACTCGGTTCCCGAAAGCTCGCAACGAATCCTGAAATGACGTGTGGGGCGTAGGAACACCTTTTGGTGTTCCTACGCCCCACACGTGTCTTGAAGCGTCAGACAGCTGGTATCGGCGAATTGGTCGGCGTGTACTGGCGGGTCTTACCCGCAGCCCAAACTGCTGCGGTCGCAGCCGTGCACAGTCCTGCACCGGCGACGTGCATGATCACCAGAACTTCCGGCACATCGGTGAAGTACTGCACGACACCGATGAGCGACTGCGCGAGGATCAGTCCCAGCAGGACCTTCAGACGGATCTTCACGGCTGCGGATGTCCCGACCGCATACAGGCCGAAGGTCAGACCCACGACCAGCGCGAGATATCCGACCAGAAGCTGTGAGTGCAGATGGACGAGCGTCACGATCTCGATCTCCAGGCGAGGCACCGTCCGGTCCAGTCCCTTGTCGCCGGCGTGCGGGCCTGCGCCCGTTACGAGAGTTCCAGCGACCAAAACGCCGGCGAGCGCGACACCTGACAGCGCGGTAAGCCAGCGCAACGGCTTCGGCATCACGACCAGAGTTGTTGCTTCGTCGGGTTCCGCGATCTTCGCGTACATCACCGTGGCAACCCAGACCATCAGCATCGACGCAACCAGGTGAATGGCGACCGTCCACCACAGCAAGCCTGTGAGGACGGTGATACCGCCGATCACTGCCTGAACGACAGTGCCGAGCGGCATCATCCAGGCGTAGACAAGCACCTCTTTGCGTCGGCGAGCGCGAGTCACCGCAAGCACGATCGCAGCGGCGACGATGACGACCAGGAAGGTCAGCAGGCGGTTGCCGAACTCGACGGCTTGGTGAATCACCGCGACCTGTCCGTGGCCGACCGGGACGAAGCTACCGGGGAAGCACTGCGGCCACGTCGGGCAACCGAGTCCCGAGTCCGTCACGCGCACCACCGCGCCGGTGACAGCGATGCCGCCCTGCGTCAGGATCACGATGAACGCGATGATTTTCTGCGTTTTCAGCGAGGGGAGAGGTAGTCGATCCACCAAGCGTAAAAATCCGGCATACACACGATTCACCACGCCAACGATCGTAGTTCCCCATCAACTACACAGTGTCGTTGGGGCCGTGCCGGGTGACTGCTCCGATGTGAGGAGTGGAAGTGTCAACTACAACGATTCTCGACGTTGCCCAGCAGAATCTTGCCAACAAGCAGGTGAAGGCATCGACCGTCTACCACTATCTGAGCACTCTGCGATGCCTCGACCTGTGTGAGGTGCCGATCGAACAGGCAACGGTGGGCTTTCTGCATAACCGTCTGCAAACCGTGCTGAACCAATCCACACGCAACAAGCATGCGATTGCACTGCGTTCGATGCTCGGTGTGCAGCTCAAAGTATCCAAGGGTCAACCACGGATCTACACACTTGCTCCGCTGACGACCATTCACCAGGCAATCGAATCGTCACGATACAAAATGTACGGCTTCTCGATGCTCTACGCAGGGCTTCGTTTGGGCGAATCTGTTGTGAAGCAACGTATTTCAGGAAATGTCATGCTCGTAGATAGGCAAATGCTACCCAACGGAACACTTAGTTCAGCGAAATCATCCGGTCCGGTCGTAGTTCCTGAGTGGTTTGCAGCGGAGTATGCGCAGTGGAACCCGAAGGTCACCCGAAACACTGTGTACCTCGGCCTGCAACGAGTAGGACGCAACGCAGAAATCGAAGTCACTCCGCATGCACTACGGCACAAGTTCGCAACTGAACTGGTCAACAACGGCTGTTCACCGGAGATTTTGCGTAGACAGCTACGACACCACAGTGTGCAGACTTCGTTGACCTTCTACGTACAAACCACAACCGATGACGTAGAAACCCAGGTCAAACGAGCATTCGGGTAGCTACTGGTGACGGCAGACGGATAAATCTGTCTGCCGTCGCTGCGTACTTCAAAAATGTAATGGGCGGTCTGTTCCCGCGATATATGGGCAAACCGAATGAAACGGGAGCAGCATGGACAAGAAATTTCTCGGCATACTTGGAGTTCTGGCACTGATCGCAGTCGTGGCGCTCGGCGTTGGTTGGCTGACCAGCAGCAGAGACCAAGCAGAATCCGAAGTTACTTCGCCTCAACAGATCCAAACGTCAGGTTATTACGCTGGACAGACTCAAGAATATCTAGACTGTGTTGATGCGGCAGCAGAACGGCTTGAATCAATCGGAGTTCCGAGCCGTGACGCAATTGACCAGGCCGAGACCAGTCCCCGTTGCCTACCACTGAGGACTAAGGGGCCCAGTCTGTTCGGCTGACGACCAAGGTTCGCCGACACCAGCGAAGCCTCCCTAAGATAACGGAGGGTTTCTGAATTGCTCAGGCTAAGACGAGTCCTAGACGCTCTCCGCTTAGGTAGTGTGCTGCGTTCTGGCAAAATAGAACGTCGTTCTGGTCTCGCTGTACTGATCTAGGTCTCCGATTAACCAGAGACGCTGAGCTATAGGATTCTAGGTATTCTCCTTTCGTTGCTGTATCGTCAAGCTTGGTCGGTCTGAATCGTCATTCCAGATAGTTTCTTACTGAAGTTGCGATCGGGGATTTCTTGTTGACGGCAACGGTAGACCGTTGTTCATCGAACAGGTATCGGCTATTCAGCCAGCAACTCTATTTGGATATGAGTTGCGATTCAGTGACGGAGCAAAGACAAGTTCAACCAACTTGCAGAATCCAACAGGTAATCCACTGTTGATCGTTGCCAACCGTCAGCATTTGATTGTTGGTGTTCGCAAGCCGATTGAATCTCAGTTGAGCTATGAAGCTGGTTGGAACACTGACGAACCTCACTTGAAGATGCGAGCACGTAGAGCCTTCGCTGTTGGACGAGCGAAAGCCTTTGGCATCTTGGAAGTTACAGGAGCGTAAGCAATTCGGAACAGCTCAGCGTTCAGTCGAATGTTGGGCTGTTCTGTTTTTCATATGACAGATTACGAATACGAGTTCACAATGACGTTGCCGACTATCGGTGACTATTTTCAGACACGTCAGTTTCAGCTTGGGTTCTCAGTTTCCGAGCAAGACTTGACGCTTGGTCGATTGTTCGCTGTTGCAAGGATCAGTGATGCTGCGTGAGAAATTTCTACGTAGGTCAGAATCCGCATGGTTCAGTCTTGTTCAAGATCGTTGACGAACGTAAGCAGTCGGTAGACGTGATGATGTATTACACAGCAAAGGTGTTCATTCGTAGACCTGACGGTTCAGTCTATTCGGACGGATATGCGATTCCGATTGCAAATCCGTATCACGCTGTTGACTACACGTTCGGTCCAACGAGTCCATTCACGATGACCGGCGAGTATCAGATACAGATTAGGTTGAATCGAAATAGCGGCGAACCAGGAGATAAGTTCGACTATACGGACATTATCGCAATAGATGTTATAGAAAGTTTGGAGGGAAGTTAGATGTTAGCAACAGATTCAGATGTTTTGGATATGACTGGATATACAGTCAATGATCAGCAGATCAGACAAGCTCAGGGAATCGTAGAAGTATGTGCAGGCAGACCGGAAAGTCTTGTCACGAACGAGACGGACAAGCACTGGCTCAAGTATGCCGTGTGTTGGCAGTCTGCCTATTTGGACAACTCAGACGTGTTCGCACAAGCGAATGTGGAACAGGTGAAGCAGGACAAGACCACTGTTACCTATGGTGACAAGACGTATGCCGTCAGTCCGCTGGTCGTTGAAGCAGTCAAGCAGCTCAGTTGGAACAAGTCTCGTTCGATAATGACCGGACCGAACATAGTCAGGGCGAATCGTATGCCTGATTGGTGGTACTGGTGATGCCTAGATTCATTGTGAGAACGTGGCCTAGCCTGGTGGACATCTACACTCAGCGCGTGACGTTTGATCCTGAAACAGGCTCAGCCGAGCGAAAGTGGAACTATCTCGATCCTGAGACAGTGCCTTGCAACGTCGTAGCGCTGAATCCGGAAGACAGCCTTGAGCAGTTCGGCGCGGAATATACAAAAAAGAAGTTCGTCAAGCTTGAAATTCCAACAGGTCAGTTCGAACTGAGCCAGCAAGCCGGAAATCTGCGCAGCAAAGACGGAAAACAGCGGTACTACGATCACTTGATCGACAACGAGTTCTATCCAGAAGTGTTCAACATCAGCAACATTGGCACTCGTATCGACTTGAACGGTCAGATTGACTGCTACGAGCTGTATCTAGAACTGTTCGATGACAGCATCACTCAGATTGCAAGATGACAGAAAAAGGGCTACAAGCTGAAATGCTTGTAGCCCTTTTTCTTACCGAATCACTTATACGCGAAGGAGGATTGTGCGTAATACCTATATTATATCATTCTTTTGTTGAATATATTTCTTGGCTATCTTAATAAGCTCGTTGTTGGCAGTGTTCAACTCCTGAATGCTGTCTGCGGAGTTTCGCACATTTCCGCCTGCTGTGTGCTGCTCGGTGACGTATTTGTTTTGATTCTGAGTTATTTCCCGCATCTTTTTGTGAAGTTCGTCTAGTTGTAATAATTCTGCTTTGGCTACCATGGTCCGAATCGCTATCGTATATTTCCATAAGTTGTCGAAATTGAGTTCTTTGTTCTTTCTGCCTTCTCCCACGAATTCAGTTTCCAATGTAAAAGTAACTGATAGAAATTCGCTCACAAGATCGAGGGTGCTTGTCTTCACCCACTTTTCATGCTCTCGTTCGTCTGTTCTTTTCAGGTTGTACCAAAGGCTGAACAAAGACACGCCGATGGCCAGTATGGCAACACCTGCTGTCAAGATGAATGCCCACCAGGGCGCTCCTGCTGGAGGCATGACTTGCTCCGTTTCTGGGATGCTGTCTGGAATTTCTTGCGCGAGATTCATCTATTATCCGAGGGGCTTTTTGTGTTGAATCCTGCTGGTCTTAGGTGCTTGTGCAACATTCGTAAACCGCCCGTAAACGGTTTGTCCTTAGAAAGGCTGAGTTCCACTTGTAACGCTCTGATAATCTCACGATGGTTGTGGTCGAAACGGTTGATGTCAATTTCTGCCAGAGCTTCGTTGTTTCTGATTTGCTCGTCGGTCATATTTCGAACTATTTCATAGGGTGTTTCTACATAGCTCCGCTGAAGTCGCTGAATCGCATCGGAACTACGTGCATGCAGTTTTATTATCTCCTCGGCGAATATAAGAACATCGTTCGCTTTACAAATCTGCACTTGGTATCGAGCCGCAAGCATTTTTCTTTGAGATTCCCGGACTTCTGAAGGTACTTCGTAACCCTGTTTTATTGTAAACCGGTCATAGTTGCCTATAGAAGCTTGAATATGGTCTCGGCGACTGATTGACGTTTCCACGATTGTCGATACCGCTTCCAATAACGTGGTCCGTCGCCAGTTCTTGAGGTCTCTGCTCTGGCTGGTGCGGTGTACGACAATCCAACCGCCGATTGCAATGACACCAGCGATGACAGCAGCGATGTAGACGTGCCAAGGTGTACCGCTGGAAAGGCTGATTTCGTGAACGATCACGTTCTGTCTGAGCATGGGAACCATTCGCTGATCGTAGGTTCTGGCATCTATGCAGGTCAGACACGACACGCTAAGTCAGTTCAACTGCGCATGTTTGTGAGTATGCCAAGACGTCGAACACTCGTTTCCACGCACTGCGAGGTGTGCATGCACTGCATGCTCCGGGCATTGTAAGGCAATAAGTATGGTGGGCGACACGCCTACATGTCGAAGACCTCGGCGCGCTGAACCGGGTTGGCCTGCAAATTTCAACGATGTAATTCACTACATCTCGCGTTATGTGTTTCTGTCGGCCACTAGGTGTAGTGTTTCAATCACCGAAAGCCCCGGTACCAATCCGGGTGTCGGACTGGAACGAGGCTTCGCGGCTTGTGGAACTTTCGACGGTTCACATGTCAACGTAGTCTTCTCCAACGATTTTGGCAAAAGATGTCAAGATCGTGTCTGCCGCAGAGCTTTTGGTGGGAAGGCCATAGAAATGGCTGCAAAGAACAACCGAGTCGTCAGCCCCAACCCAAAGGGCGGATGGGATGTGAAGGGCGCTCCTGGAAGCAAGCGCGCCAGTGCTCACACCGACACTCAGAAGCAAGCGATTTCCAAGGCGAATCAGATCGTGGGCAACGCTGGCGGCGGTGAAGTTTCGATCCAGGGCAAGAACGGTCAGATTCGCGAGAAAAACACCATTGCTCCTGGTAATGACCCGAGCAACGTCAAGGGGTAATTTGTAGTCCCAAACACCCCGGTTCGGCAGAATCGGGGTGTTTGTCGTTGTGAGATCATCCGAATATTCGACTGCTATTGTGCAGTGGAACGTACAACTACATGCGGTTATCCGGCATACACACGATTCACCACGCCAACGATCGTAGTTCCCTATCAACTGCCCCGCGTCGTTGGGGCCAGCTCGCTCCGCGCCTGCCCCGCGTCGTTGGGGCCAGCTCGCTCCGCGCCTGCCCCGCGTCGTTGGGGCCAGCTCGCTCCGCGCCTGCCCCGCGTCGTTGGGGCCAGCTCGCTCCGCGCCTGCCCCGCGTCGTTGGGGCCAGCTCGCGTCAGTTCGCGCGAACTCGCACGATTCCCGAGATCGTTCCCTGGAAGTACTCGCCCGACTCGGTGATGAGTGCAGACATCTGAAGGGTGTCGTTGAGGATCGTCGACGGCAGGGGAGTCGAACCGATCTGCGACCCGTCCTTCGAGTCGATCACCGCGAAGGAGTAACCGTCCAGCGGAGAGGTGTTCGGAGCACCGTCTCGTGTCACGGTGTAGATCGAGCCGTCAGCCGTCGAGAGGTGGGGTACCGCGGAGCTGCGAATCGTGTTGTCCCACACGACATGGCAGCCGACCGGATCGATGTCGACGCGCGTCATCCCGCCGTTGAAGGGTGCCGTGGCGGGGACCGCTGGACCGGCACCTTCAGGAGTCGTGGGGTACGGGTATCCGTAGGTGCCGGCGACGTAGACGGAATGACCGATGCCGACGAGGGAGTTCTCGCTGCCGCTCGGTGAGCCGTCCTGGCTGGCAGCGGACAACACCGGCTGCGTGCACACCTCGGCGCCCGTGTCAGCGCGATAGACATGCAAGCTCACTGTCGGGTGGGCGTTGTCGACGATGGTCAAGAAATCGCTGCCCGTCGACGGGCCGAAGTATGTCGGCGTCGATCCGGTTCCCCAGCTGAGCTGACCCGGATTACGGGCCGGCCCGCGGTCGTACGGCTGACGCCAGTCGATGACGACCTCGTCGCCATTTCGCTTCAGTTGGTAGAGCGCGTGGGTAGTTGCGACAGCAGTGCCCGTCGGGGAGGTGGAGATGCTGTTCTGCACCTGTTCACCTTCGGGGAGCGCAATGCTGTGCGCGATTCGATCCGCGCCGACATACCCGACGGTGCCGTGCCCGGTGGCGAACCAGACATTGCCGTCCCAGTCCGGAGCGAGGCCGGTGACGTTGTCGTCGGCGGCAACCGCACCACTGAGATCGATGACCTCCGCGAGTTCCAGCCGCCAACTGCCGTCCGGATTCTGCGCATGGGAAATGCGGACCAGTTGACGGTTTCCGTCGACGGCGACGAGACGGTTCTCGTTGTCGAGGTAGGCGTAGACGCCGCCGAGCAGACTGCCCTTCGCGAGCGGCAGTTGTGCTACGGATCTACCCAACGGCGTGGCGTCGGCCTTCGGATCGATCAAATGGATGGTCGGGGTCTGGCCGATCATCGTCGTGCAGAGCGAGACGACCATGCCGTCGGAACCCTGGAGGACCGTCGGGCAGGCGGCCATCATCGGGAAAGCTGTCACCTCGTGTGGGCCGGTTCCTGGACCGGGCAGCGGCGTGACGTCGGACGAGCCCGCGTCACCGTGCATGGTGGAAGTACCGACGGGACCGAGGTACGGATTTGCAGGTGCGAGGGGACCGGACACCGAAGGGGTCGCCGTTGCGGGTCCGGCACACAACATGACTGTTGCGGCCACACAGCCGACGATCTGAGCTGTCCGTCGTGTACTCACGTGAACTTGAACCACCTTGCTGCGCAGACTCCGGCCACTGCGGCCCAGATGAGAAGTACGAGAATCGAGAACCAGTCCATCGAGGTGTCGAGGGCCGCTTCGAGTGCGTGTGCGAGAGCGCCGGACGGAACAATGCGGACCAGCGTGTGGACGGCGGTCGGAAGTTCACCACTGGCGAAGACCACACTGCCGATGCCCACCATGATGAACCACAGGATGTTGGCGAGAGCGAGAACGATCTCTGCTCGCAAAGTACCGCCGAGCAGTAGGCCAAGCGCTGCAAATGTGACAGTACCGATGGCAATGACCACTGCGCCGAGTACAAGTTCGACGAATGACGGACGCCATCCCAACGCCAAACCGATAGCGCCGAGCAAGAGTGACTGCAGAGCCACGACGATGATGACGGCAGCGCTCTTGCCTGCGATGATTCCCCACCGCGGTAGCGGCGTTGCACCGAGTCGCTTGAGCGCGCCGTATCGGCGGTCGAATCCGACGGCGATGGCCTGTCCGGTGAACGCCGTCGACATCACGGCAACCATCATGACACCAGGGAGCACGGTATCGACCCGAGAATCGCCCAAATCGCCGATCGGAAGTAGACACAGTCCGATGAGCAGGGTGATCGGGATGAACATGGTGAGCAGCAATTGCTCACCGTTGCGGAGCAGAAGAGTCAACTCCAGTTTGGTCTGCGCCGCCAGCATCTTGGCCGCCGAATTGGGGCGGGGATCCGGCGAGAAGGTGCCTGGCTCGAAGCGGTTCTCGGCGAGCCGCCGGTCTCTGGCAACGCTGATGGGACTGCTCTGGCCGTTCGACGCTGTTTCGTTCATGACCTTGATCTCCGTCATCCCCTCAGTTCCCGGCCCGTCAATTCGAGGAAGACATCTTCCAGACTCCGTTGATCGACGCGAATGTCGTTGATCAGCACGTCCTGATCGGCACACCACGTCGCAACTGTTGCCACGGTTGCCGGATCGATTGCACCTTCGACGACGTAGGTGCCGGGGTTGGATTCCTCGATGCGGAACCCGGCGAGTGAACCGGCCAGCGAATCGAGGCTCAAACCGGGAACCGTCGTCAGACGGAGTTGTCCTTCGGCGCCCTTGCTGGTGACCTCCGCCGGCGTTCCCGACGCGACGATCTTGCCGTGGTCGATGATGACCAGTTCGTCGGCGAGCGCTTCGGCCTCGTCCATGAGGTGTGTGGTGAGCAGGACGCTCACGCCGTCGCGTCGCAGAGCGTCGATGAGTTCCCACACGAGTAGACGTGCCTGAGCGTCGAGGCCGGCGGTGGGTTCGTCCAGAAATACCAATTCGGGACGGCCGACCAGCGCGCACGCCAGGGACAGTCGTTGCTGCTGGCCTCCGGAGAGGCGGCGGTACGGGGTCTTGCGCGCATCGGTGAGGCCGAGTTTGGAAAGGAGCCAGGCGGGATCGAGCGGGTCGGCCGAGTATGCGGCCACGAGGTCGAGCATTTCCCCGGCCTTGGACCCGGGGTACGCGCCGCCGCCCTGCAGCATGACACCGATTCGCGAGCGGACTTCACCGGAGTCGGCGATGGGATCGAGACCGAGCACTCGAACCGTGCCGGCATCGGGGGTGACAAACCCTTCGCACATCTCGACGGTGGTTGTCTTACCGGCTCCGTTGGGGCCGAGCAGGGCAACTACCTGGGCCGTCTCGACAGTGAGATCGATACCGTCGACGGCTCGAACACCGTCGAAGGACTTGACGACACCCTGGATCTGTACCGCCGGCGTCGACGATCTGGAGGCTCTCGAGGTCACGGGGAATCAGCGTAAGCCCCCGCCGAGTTGTCTTCGTCTACCGGTCCGCCTTTCGTGATCTCCGCTACTGGCTTGTCGCTACGCCAGGGGAGTGAATTGCGGGTGAAGACGATGAGCGTTCCGGCGGTGAGGATGGTCGCGATGACGGCCTGCACGATCATGAACGGAAGGTATTCGGCGCCGTTGGACATCAACATGACGCTGACGATCGAGGTGAAGACGACGGCAGGGATGCGGAAAATCGGCGCGGTGGCCCACGCCGCCAACGGAAGGATCGCCCACAGCAGGTACCACGGCTGAACGACGGGGAACAGGAGAACGATCGCGCCGAGCGCGATGCCGAGTCCGCCGACCGGATGGATGCGGCCCATGTAGACCGAGATCATCATCCGTGCGGTGACGAGCATGGCGACGAGAGTTGCGATGGGCCGCGTGATCGTGAGGATCGCCGTCGTGTGATCGCCGAGTCCGAGCAGTACGCCTGCCAATCCCGTGCCGACGCCCAGGAGCGTCGGGATGGACATCCAACTTCGCACTGCCGTGGCGGTGTCGAGGGTGTTGATCCAACCCATACCGAGCCCACTGGCCACGCTGATGACAAACGTGACGACAGCGGCAACGATGCCCAGGAGAATCGCGGCTCCCGCCAGGGCTTTCCAGGTTCCACCCCAACGCCGAGCCAAGGCCATGCCGACAAATCCCAGCGCAAGCAAGGACGGAATTTTGACGGTCGACGACAACGCGATCAAACCTGATCCCGCAACGAGATAGAACAGCGCTCGCCCACGGATGGGCCCGGACCCTTCGACTGCGCGGAGAGCGATCTCGATTCCGGCGAGCATCAACCCGAGCATGAGCGCTTCGTTGTGGATGCCGGCCACCAAGTGGAAGAGCAACAGCGGGTTCGCGGCACCGAGCCAGAGCGAACTGACGGCAGAGACACCGCATCGCTTGGCCAGTCGAGGTATCGCCCACACGATGAGCGCGACGCCGGCCAATGCGAGCAAGCGGTGCAAGAAGATTCCGGCCACGATGTTGTCGCCGGTCAGTGAGCTGATCCCGCGTCCCAGCCACAGGAAGAACGGACCGTACGGAGCCGGGGTGTCGCGCCAGATCGTCGGAACCGTGCGGGTGAGAACGTGGTCGACGCCCAGTGCCGCCTTGGGGCCGATGGCGTACGGATCGAGTCCACGGGCCGCGATTTCGCTTTGAGCCAGATACGAGTAGACGTCGCGGCTGAACATCGGCGGTGCGACCGAGAGCGGCAGGATCCACAGCAGGAGTGTTCGGTCCAACTGAGATCGGGTCATGCGCCGCGGTGCGCCGGAACGGCTTCGTATGTCCCCGACTGCAAATCGGCCCATCATCAGCCAGGCGAGAACGACGAGCACCGTTCCGGTCATCGTCATGGTGAGTGAGACCGTCGGCATACGTCCGGGAAGGCTGAGGACTCGAAGTCCTGCGGTCGGATTCTGCAGGACGGGTTGTGCGCCGGCGCCGAGCGCTCCGACTGCCATCAAGACCGCGCCGGTTGCGCCGAATCGGCGGATCCCTCGCAGTTGTGCGGTTTCCTTCGCGTTCAGGCCCGGGCGCTCGTCCTCGTCGCCGTGCAGCACCGCGGCCATACTCTGCCGGGGAGCGGATCCGAAAGGTCGAACGCCGATTGTGGAAAGCGCGAGTGCCTTGGGTTTTTCCAGCAGGATCGCGCGCGCCGATCGCGCGGTCGTCGTCTTCTCGGGGGTCTGCGGCACACCAGGCAGCGTAGCGGCTCCATCCAGCCGGACAGACAAGCACAAACAACGTACGTTGTCCGGATATTCCCGAATGTAATGCAGGTTGCCCTTAGTAGACCTGCGAAAAGAATTCCGTCACACTTGTGTTGTGAAAAGAAATGCGTCAGACCCTCGAAGCAAGGAAGTTGCAGGTCAGCCCACTGTAGCGACCTCGCCTAGTGCTGCCGCAAATCCGGTGACGGTGAGCGTCGAAGGCCAGACCCGGGCCGCAGTGGTCAAGCTGCTACTCGAAGAAGGCCCCATTACCGCCTCCGAAATCGGCACGCGCCTCGGTTTGAGTGCCGCAGGTGTCCGACGTCACTTGGATGCGTTGATCGAGTCCGGCGAAGCCCGAACTGCTTCGGCGTCGTCGCTGCGTCAGCGTGGACGAGGTCGTCCCGCCAAGCAGTTCCAGATCACCGCGACCGGTCGCGGCCGCCTCGGCCACACCTACGACGATCTGGCGGGAGCCGCGATGCGGCAACTCCGTGAAATCGGCGGAGACGCGGCAATCGAGGAGTTCGCCAAGCGTCGGGTCCAGGCGATCGTCGGAGACGTCGAACCGGCTGATCCGACAGATGTCGACAACGTCGAGGCGACAGCGGACGCAATCGCCGAAGCCTTCAATGCGGTGGGGTTCGCAGCGTCGACCCGGCCGGTCGGCAACGGCGTGCAGATCTGCCAACACCATTGCCCGGTTTCCCATGTGGCAGAAGAGTTTCCGGAACTGTGCGAGGCAGAGCAGCAAGCATTCCGGCAATTGCTCGGGACTCATGTTCAGCGTCTGGCGACCATCGCAAACGGTGACTGCGCCTGCACGACGCACGTGCCCCTCGTGTCCACCGGGAGTAGATGACCGGACCAGATTGTTCTAGAGAGCGTTGCCACCGTGCAGCGTTCGAATAGAGATTTTTCAGCTAGTTCTTCAAAGTCAGAACTGCTCGACCACAGCGACCAGCCCTCGCTGAACCCGAGCAGCCGTCAAGAAACAAGACTCCGGAAGGAGCTCGCATGACCGTCACATCAGACCAGGCGACTACCACTGCGGCAGCAGGCACCGAGCCGCTCACGCAGGAAGAGACCATCGCGTCCCTCGGTCATTACGGCTACGGCTGGTCCGATTCCGACGAAGCCGGAGCCAGCGCGCAGCGCGGGTTGTCCGAGGCTGTCGTGCGGGACATCTCCGCCAAGAAGAGCGAGCCCGAGTGGATGCTCGACATCCGCCTCAAGGCGCTGCGCACCTTCGACAAGAAGCCGATGCCGAACTGGGGCAGCGACCTCGAAGGTATTCACTTCGACAACATCAAGTACTTCGTCCGGTCCAGCGAGAAGCAGGCCGAGTCGTGGGAAGACCTGCCCGAGGACATCAAGAACACGTACGACAAGCTCGGCATCCCCGAGGCGGAGAAGCAGCGCCTCGTTGCCGGCGTCGCAGCTCAGTACGAGTCCGAGGTCGTCTACCACTCGATCCGTGAGGACCTCGAGGAGCAGGGCGTCATCTTCCTCGACACGGACACCGGTCTCAAGCAGCACCCGGAGCTGTTCAAGGAGTACTTCGGATCGGTCATCCCGGCCGGCGACAACAAGTTCTCCGCGCTGAACACCGCCGTGTGGTCCGGTGGCTCGTTCATCTACGTTCCGCCGGGAGTCCACGTGGACATCCCGTTGCAGGCGTACTTCCGCATCAACACCGAGAACATGGGTCAGTTCGAGCGCACCCTGATCATCGTCGACGAAGATGCCTCCGTGCACTATGTCGAGGGTTGCACCGCGCCGATCTACAAGTCCGATTCACTGCACTCGGCCGTCGTCGAGATCATCGTGAAGAAGGGCGGCCACTGCCGCTACACGACCATCCAGAACTGGTCCAACAACGTCTACAACCTGGTGACCAAGCGCACCAAGGTCGAGGCCGGCGGATCCATGGAGTGGGTCGACGGCAACATCGGCTCCAAGGTCACCATGAAGTACCCGGCCGTGTGGCTGATGGGCGAGTACGCCCGCGGTGAGGTTCTCTCCGTTGCGTTCTCCGGCGAGGGCCAGCACCAGGACACCGGCGCCAAGATGCTCCACCTCGCGCCGCACACGTCCTCGACCATCATCAGCAAGTCTGTCGCCCGTGGTGGTGGACGTGCGTCGTACCGCGGTCTGGTGCAGGTCAACAAGGGTGCCCACGGCTCCAAGTCGACCGTCAAGTGTGACGCTCTGCTGGTCGACCAGATCAGCCGAAGCGACACCTACCCGTACGTCGACATCCGCGAGGACGACGTCACCATGGGTCACGAGGCCACCGTTTCGAAGGTCAGTGACGATCAGCTCTTCTACCTGATGAGCCGCGGACTGACCGAGGACGAGGCGATGGCCACCATCGTGCGTGGATTCGTCGAGCCCATCGCGAAGGAACTCCCGATGGAGTACGCGCTCGAGCTCAACCGCCTTATCGAACTTCAGATGGAAGGGGCTGTGGGTTAGTGACCACGCCAGAGACCGGAGTCATCGGAGCTGTTGCCGGGGAGAACCCGACCGCTCCTGTAAAGGGTGCAGCCACAGGCTCACCCATCACGAACAAGGGTGAGCAGTTCTCCTCGTTCGACGTCAATGCTTTCGAGGTTCCCGGCGGACGTGACGAGATCTGGCGGTTCACCCCGCTGCGTCGTCTCCGGGGATTGCACGACGGCAGCGCCGTCGCCAACGGACAGGTCACCGTCGAGGTCGACGGCGGAAGCGACATCACCGTCGAGACCGTCGGCCGTGATGACGCACGTCTGGGCAAAGCCGGCGTTCCCGCTGATCGCATTGCAGCGCAGGCGTATTCGAGCTTCGAGACGGCAACGGTCATCTCGGTTGGCGCCGAGGTCGAGGTCGAGAAGCCCGTCGTGGTCACCATGACCGGCCCCGGAGTCGACAACGTCGCCTACGGACACACCCAGATTCGTCTGGCGCAGTTCGCCAAGGCGACGTTCGTGATCGACCAGCGCGGCAGCGGAACCTTCGCGGAGAACATCGAATTCGTTCTCGGTGACAGTGCGCAGCTGACGGTGGTGGCCATCCAGGACTGGGCGGACGACGCAGTTCACGTGACGTCACACCACGCTCGCCTGAACCGCGACGCAGTGCTTCGATACACCTCGATCAGCCTGGGCGGCGACCTGGTTCGCCTGTCCGCCACAGTCAAGTACGACGGACCGGGCGGCGACGCCGAACTGCTCGGTCTGTACTTCGCCGACGCCGGCCAGCATCTGGAACAGCGTCTGCTGGTGGACCATTCGCAGCCCAACTGCAAGTCCAACGTGGTCTACAAGGGTGCGCTTCAGGGAGATCCCGGATCCGGCAAGCCCGACGCGCACACCGTGTGGATCGGCGACGTTCTCATCCGCGCCGCAGCGGAGGGCACCGACACGTTCGAGCTCAACCGCAACCTGGTGCTGACCGACGGCGCCCGCGCCGACTCGGTTCCGAACCTCGAAATCGAGACCGGTGAGATCGTCGGGGCCGGCCACGCAAGTGCAACGGGACGTTTCGACGACGAGCAGCTGTTCTACCTGCGTGCTCGTGGTATCCCGGAGGATCAGGCTCGTCGTCTGGTCGTACGTGGGTTCTTCCACGAAATCATCAACAAGATCGCTGTTCCCGAGGTGCGCGATCGCCTCGAAGCCGCAGTCGAAGCCGAACTCGCAGCCGTCGGCTCCTGACCGCCCCGCCTGCGACACCACCCCGTCGCTACGCTCGCCCGCCTCATCTTGAAGGAATTTCATGTCTACCAGTGACAACACCACCACCTCGGTCCTCGAGGTTCGTGACCTGCACGTCGAGGTCGCCAACTCCGATGCCAACGCCGAGCCCATCCAGATCCTCAAGGGCGTCGACCTGACGGTCCGCTCCGGGGAGACCCACGCGATCATGGGCCCCAACGGCTCCGGCAAGTCGACTCTGTCGTACGCCATCGCCGGTCACCCCAAGTACCAGGTCACGTCCGGCTCCATCACCCTCAACGGTGAAGACGTCCTCGCAATGAGCGTCGACGAGCGTGCACGTGCCGGGCTCTTCCTGGCCATGCAGTACCCCGTCGAGGTTCCCGGCGTTTCCATGTCCAACTTCCTGCGCACCGCCGCTACGGCCGTGCGAGGCGAGGCTCCCAAGCTGCGCCACTGGGTCAAGGAAGTCAAGGAAGCCCTCAGCGAGCTCGAGATCGATCCCTCGTTCATCGAGCGCTCGGTCAACGAAGGCTTCTCCGGTGGCGAGAAGAAGCGCCACGAGATCCTGCAGTTGGGCATGCTCAAGCCGAAGATCGCGATCCTCGACGAGACCGACTCCGGCCTCGACGTTGACGCTCTGCGCACCGTCTCCGAAGGCGTCAACCGCTACAAGGAGCGCGAGAACGGCGGCGTTCTGCTGATCACGCACTACACGCGCATTCTGCGCTACATCAACCCCGACTTCGTTCACGTGTTCGTCGGTGGCCGCATCGTCGAGTCCGGTGGACCGGAGCTGGCCGACGAGCTCGAGACCAACGGCTACGTTCGTTTCACCGCGGACACCGCAGCTACCCAGGGAGCGTAATCACGATGACCACCTCGGTGCGCGAGCTCGACGTCACAGCGGTTCGGGCCGACTTCCCGATCCTGGCGCGAACCGTGCGCGACGGAAAACCTTTGGTGTACTTGGATTCCGGCGCTACCTCGCAGCGTCCGGTCCAGGTTCTCGATGCCGAACGGGACTTCCTGACCACGTGTAACGCGGCAGTACACCGGGGTGCTCATCAGCTCGCAGAAGAGGCGACGGACGCGTACGAGAATGCTCGCGCCACCATCGCTTCTTTCGTGGGCGCGGATTCGGACGAGTTGGTGTTCACCAAGAACGCCACCGAGGCTCTCAATCTGGTGACCTACGTTCTCGGTGACGATCGCTTCGACCGCCATGTCGGTCCTGGCGACGAAATCGTCATCACCGAACTCGAACACCACGCCAACCTCGTTCCCTGGCAGGAACTTGCGCGCCGAACCGGTGCGACGCTCAAGTGGTACGGCGTCACCGACGACGGCCGGATCGATCTCGATTCGCTGGAGCTGACGGACGCGGTGAAGGTCGTTTCGTTCACCCACCAGTCCAACGTGACCGGCGCGATCGCGCCCGTCGAGGAATTGGTGCGACGAGCACGCGCCGTCGGTGCACTCGTCGTGCTCGACGCGTGCCAGTCGGTGCCTCACATGGCCGTCGACTTCCACGAACTGGGAGTGGACTACGCGGCGTTCTCGGGCCACAAGATGCTCGGCCCTTCGGGGGTCGGAGTTCTCTACGGCCGTCGTGAACTGCTGGCAGCGATGCCTCCGTTCATCACCGGCGGGTCGATGATCGAGACGGTCACCATGGAGGTCAGCACCTACGCGCCACCGCCTCAGCGTTTCGAAGCCGGCGTACCGATGACCTCACAGGTGGTCGGACTGGGCGCTGCCGTGGATTACCTGAACACCTTCGGGATGGACGCCGTCGCTGCGCACGAGCACGTGTTGGTGGAGGCTGCTCTCGAAAAGTTGTCGGCGATCGAAGGTCTGCGCATCATCGGACCACAGACGTCCGAGAACCGCGGCGGAGCGATTTCCTTTGTCGTGGACGGTATTCACGCCCACGACCTCGGACAGATCCTCGACGACGAGGGCGTCGCGATTCGCGTCGGACACCATTGTGCGTGGCCGCTGCATCGTAAGTTCGGTGTCGCTGCGACGGCCCGCGCGTCGTTTGCGCTCTACAACACCACCGCGGAAATCGATGTTCTCGTTGCCGCGATCAAGCGTGCGCAGGAATTTTTCGGTGTCGCAGGGGAGTTGAACTGAATCATGCGCATGGAGCAGATGTATCAGGAAGTGATCCTCGATCACTACAAACATCCGCACGGCCGCGGACTCCGTGAGCCGTTCGGCGCCGAGGTGCACCACGTCAACCCGACGTGTGGCGACGAGGTGACGTTGCGCGTCCAGATATCCGAGGACGGAACGGTCTCCGACGTCTCGTACGACGGTCAGGGTTGTTCGATCAGCCAGGCGTCGACGTCGGTGCTCAACGACCTCGTCATCGGGATGCAGGTCACCGACGCACTGAAGACGGTGACGGCGTTCAACGAGATGGTGAGCAGTCGGGGCACCGTCGAGGGGGACGAGGACGTTCTCGGCGACGGTATCGCGTTCGTCGGTGTCTCGAAGTATCCGGCACGCGTGAAGTGCGCCTTGCTCGGATGGATGGCATTCAAGGATGCTGTAGTCCAGATTGTCGACGGCAGTGCTGTGACGACGGCGGACAGCAGCAGTGAATTGGTCGACACGACTGAAGGACAGGGATCATGACCGAGACACAACCAGTGCAGGACGCCGAGGTCGGCGCTCCGGTGAATCCGAATCCCGATTCCACTGCGGAATTCGGTGGCGCACAGGGCAGTGGCACTGTCCCGTCGCCTGAGCGACTCGACGAACTCGAAGAAGCGATGCGCGACGTCGTCGATCCCGAACTGGGAATCAACGTCGTCGATCTCGGCTTGGTCTACGGACTCTTCGAAGACGACGGTGTCGTCACGATCGACATGACTTTGACGTCGGCGGCGTGCCCGTTGACCGACGTGATCGAGGACCAGGCGCGCGGCGCACTTGTGCGTAGCGATCTGTGTACCGACATGAAGATCAACTGGGTGTGGTTGCCGCCGTGGGGACCGGACAAGATCACCGAAGACGGACGCGAGCAACTTCGCGCACTCGGCTTCACGGTCTGACAAGCAACCTCGGCACGATCAACTGAATACATTTCACCGGAGCGTCGGTGCCCGTTCGTCGGGTACCGGCGCTTCGGTTTGTTATATAGGGCCGTTTTAGCCATGATATTCAGGACAATAGTCCCAAATGGTTGTTTGATGAATATTTGCTGGAAGCTGACTGATCGGTAACATCGCAGCTGATTGTCACGATGTGATCTCCGGCGGGCGATTTGCCAGTTTCCACCCGAGCTTTCCAAAGTATTCGTCTCATTTTCGAAGTGCCCCGATCAGTTCGAAGCGTCCAGCGGACGCATATACCTGTTTGCATCATGATCAAGTTGTAAGAGGGAGATTCGTGTGGATGGCAGTCCCGACCGAGGAATCGTTTCCGCAGCTCGTCCGGACGACGAACTCACCTTCCCTCTTTCTGCCGCGCAACTTTCCCTGCTTGTCGCACAACAGCTTCGACCCGAGATTCCCGTCAGCATCGCTCAGTACGTGGACGTGGACGGCCCACTCGACATCGAGCTGCTGACCGCTGCCAGCAAACAGACCGGCCGTGAGATCGGCTCCGGATATCTGCGCCTGGTCGAGGTGGACGGGGTTGCGCGTCAGTGGCTCGATCTCGACATGGACGACTCCCTCGACGTGGTCGATCTTCGCGCCGAATCGGATCCGGAATCTGCAGCGCAGGAATGGATGCGCAGAGAGCACACTGCTGCCATCGATCCGTTCACCGATCGCCTGGTCAGGCTGGCAGTCCTGGTGCTTCGCGACGACCATTACTACTGGTACAGCCGTATTCATCATGTGGCGCTCGACGGTTTCGGCGCGATGTCGATGATGAACCGCACAGCCGAGATCTACACCGCTGTGGTGCGCGATCTGCCAGTTCCCCCAGCGGTAACTGCCCCCCTCCAATCGTTGGTGAAGGCAGAGGCCGACTATCTGGGCTCCACGCGGTGGGAGCGCGATCGCGACTACTGGAACACCAAGATGGCCGACAAACCGGGCGGAACCTCGCTCGCGTCCTCGACTGCTCCGTCGCAGGCATGGTCTCGCCTACGGTCGGCGACGGTACCTACGGAACTGCGGAGCTCCCTCGAACGGCTGGCCGCCGCCCACGATGTGACGACGTCGTCAGTGGTGATCGGTGCTCTGGCGGCTTACCTCGCCCGGGCCACCGGGACCCGCGACGTGGTCCTCAGCCTGCCGGTCTCGGGGCGGACGACGAAAGCTGCTCGCAGGTCCGGCGGAATGATGTCGAACGTCGTCCCGATACGTGCGAGCGTCGATCCGCATTTCGCGGTCGGGGACTTGCTGCACGAGGTGAAGATCGAACTCACCGGCGCACTGCGTCATCAGAAATACCGCCACGAGGACCTACGACGCGACCTCAACGCCGGTGATCACAGCATCGCCGACGGACGAGGCTTCCACGGGCCGTTGATCAACCTCATGCTGTTCCATTCCGGAATCACTCTCGGGGACGCGCACGGCGAACTGAACGTGATCTCGACCGGGCCGATCGAAGACCTCTCCGTCAACGTCTATCAGACTTCCGCAGCCGAAGAGATCCAGATCGACTTCGCCGCGAACCCAGACCTGTACACCAACGAGGACATCTCGCGTCACCACCGGCGTTTCCTCGAATTCCTCGAATTATTCTGCGCCGCAGAATCGGGAACTCGATTGATGGACATCGACCCCGACGCCGCGGGGAAATGGATCGCCGAAGTCCAACACGCCCGCAACGTCGAGTACTGGTCTGCGACCTTGTCGAACCCCGCCGAGGAACTGGGTTTGCCGGTCGTCGCCGGAACCGGTCGAACGTCCACGCCCCTCGAGATCGAGGCAGGCCTCTGCCGGAGCCTCGAGACGATGGCGACGACGATGAACACGAGTCTGTTCGTGCTGTTCCAGTCTGCGATGGCCGGACTGCTGCGCCGCGTCGGTTCGGCCGACGAGGTGTCGATCGGCGTCTCGGTCCGAGGGTACGGCGCCTCCAATCCGGACGATTTCGTCTCGATGTTCGCCAACCAGTTAGTGCTTCGCTCGACGGTGTCGAACACCATGACGCTCACCGACCTGGTCGGTGCGGTGGACACCGTCGCAATCGAAGCTCTCGAACACGCAGACATTCTTCTGTCTTCGGTGACCGCCGCACTCGGTGACGGCCGCTGGGTCGAGACGGGCCCGTTGTTCCGGGCGATGGTCTGCTTCGAGGAGCCGCTGGATGCTCACCCGAGATTTCCGGGGCTCATGGTCGGTGCGCCTATCGGATCGGATCTGGCCACCGTGCCGGAACTGTTTGTCTCCCTGGCGATTCCGACTGGTGAGCATGCCGATTTCGATCAGCCGATCTCCGGTGTTCTGGATTGGCTCGGCACGAAGGAGCAAGCCGAGGACCTCGCCGACCGTTATCTGCGAATCTTGACCGCGATGGTCGGTACTCCGCACTCGGCGCTCGGCTCAGTGGATCTGCTCCGCCCGGACGCGCGCCAGGCGCTGGTGCCGCCCGTTCTGCCGATTACCCCGGTCCGAACGCTCTCCGAGATCCTTTCCGACCGCATTCGGGCGACCCCGGAAGCGATCGCCGTGGTCGCGGGCAGCGCGCGCGTGTCGTACCGCGAACTCGATCGACGATCGAATCAGTTGGCGCGCAAGCTCGTCGAGCATGGCGTGCAATCCGAGTCGTTGGTCGGAATCATGCTGCCGAAATCCGTGGACATGATCGTTGCCGCTGTCGCGGTAGTGAAGGCCGGCGGCGGATACCTCCCACTCGATCGTGCGCACCCCGCCGAGCGTTTGGCATACGTGGTCGAGGATGCGCAACCGGTGTGCGTCATCTCCGATTCCACTTTCCCGAACTCCGCCTTCCCGAACTCCGCCTTCCCGAACTCTGACGTGGTGGTCGTCGGGGTCGAATCCGACGAGTACTCCGGTGAGGGTCTGGAAACCGATGAGCGCCCGCGCGGACACGGAGCCGACAATCTGGCGTACGTGATCTACACCTCGGGGTCGACGGGACGACCCAAAGGTGTCTCCGTCACCCACGCCACCGTGGTGCGATTGTTCGAGAACACGCACGTCGAATTCGGATTCGACGGCAACGACGTGTGGACGATGTTCCACTCGTTCGCCTTCGACTTCTCGGTGTGGGAACTGTGGGGCGCGCTGCTCCACGGCGGAACGCTGGTCCTGGTCGATCACGAGGTATCACGCGACCCTGACGCCTTCCGGGCGCTGGTCGCCGCAGAAGGCGTCACCGTGCTCAATCAGACGCCCTCGGCCTTCTACCAGTACATCGAAGCCGACCTTCGAGCCGATTCGGAGACCCGGCTCCGGTACGTGATCTTCGGTGGCGAAGCCTTGGATCTTCGTCGCCTCGGGCGCTGGTACGACAATCACGCGGGCTACGACAATCACACGGAATCCGGGCCCGCACTCGTCAACATGTACGGCATCACCGAGACGACGGTGCACGTCACCCATCTCGAACTCGACCGGGCGAGCGCGAGTGCGGTTACCGGCAGCCGGATCGGTGACGCGATCGACGGACTTCGTGTGTACCTGCTCGACGAGCATCTCTCCCCGGTCCCGGTGGGGATCGCGGGGGAGATCTATGTCGCGGGCGGTCAACTCGCCCGTGGCTATCTGGGCCGTCCAGACCTCACCGCGGGCCGGTTCGTCGCCGATCCTTTCAATGCCGGCGGACGACGGTTGTACCGGTCCGGCGACCGCGCACGATGGATTGCGCCCGGACAACTCGAGTACCTCGGACGCGGCGACGCGCAGGTCAAGATCCGCGGATTCCGGATCGAACTCGGCGAAATCGACTCCGTCATCCTCAGCGCGCCGGGAATCGACGATGCCGTGACCGTCGTGGCTCCGACGCCGGCGGGCGGCGCTCTCGTGACCTATGTGACCGCTTCCGACGTCGTGGACGCCGACGCCCTCCGCGCTCACGCCGCCGAAGCCCTCCCGACCTACATGGTTCCCGATGCCTTCATGGTCCTCGATTCGATTCCGTTGACCACCAACGGAAAACTGGACCGGCGTGCGCTGCCTTCGCCTATCCTGGCCTCCACCAAGGTCTTCCGACCCCCGACGACCCCGACCGAGGGCAAGGTTGCGGCGGTTCTGGCTGACATCCTGAGTAGTGGACCGCTCGGACTCGACGATAATTTCTTCCATCTGGGCGGAAACTCGCTGGTAGCGACGACGGCGGTAGCGCGCTTGACCGAAGCCACCGGGGTTAAAATGCCGCTGCGTGCACTCTTCGACCATCCCACGGTGTCTGGGATCGCGGCGACGATCGAGCGTGCGGCACAGACCCCGGACGCCGACGGTATTCAGGTCGTGGCCCGGCCGGCTGTACTGCCTCTCGCTCCCGCGCAGCAGCGACTGTGGTTCCTGAACCGCGTGGCACCGGAATCAGGTGCGTACAACATTCCACTGGCGGTGTCGTTGCGCGGCGCCGTCGATCCCGACGCACTCAGTGCCGCGATCGTGGACGTCGTGACACGTCACGAGTCACTACGCACCGTGTTTCCTCAGATCGGGGACAACGCGACGCAGAAGGTTCTGGGCCTGGGCGAGGGGATCGCAGGGCTCGAGTCGATCGACGTGGAACGCGGAAGCCTCGAGAGAGTGATCTTCGAATTCTCTTCGGCCGGTTTCGATCTGGTCCGCGAACGTCCGGTGCGCTACCTGCTGATCACTGTCGCCGCCGAGAAGGAAGGCGATGACGAGGAAGCTGTCCTCGTAGTGGTTCTGCACCACATGGTGGCCGACGGTTGGTCGCTCGCGCCGTTGGCTGCTGATCTCACCGGCGCCTACGCCGCCCGCGTCGGCGGCAACAGCCCGCAGTGGGCACCCCTTCCGGTGCAGTACGCCGACTACACGCTCTGGCACCGAGAACACCTCGGCGACGCGTCATCCACCGATTCACTTGCCCACTCACAGATCGCGTTCTGGAAGCAGCAGCTGGCGGGAGCGCCCGAGCAGCTCCACCTGCCGACGGACCGTCCGCGCGCACTCGACCCGACCATGCGCGGAGCCGGAGTCGACATCAGAATCGGCGCTTCCACGCATCAGAAGCTCGTTGTACTCGCCGCCGATCACGACGCCACGCCGTTCATCGCCCTGCACGCGTGCTTCGCCCTGCTTCTGGCCAGGTACAGCGGCACGGACGACATCGTCATCGGAACACCGGTGGCCGGACGAGGGGACAGATCTCTCGATCTGCTCGTCGGCATGTTCGTCAACACTCTGGCCTTGCGGACCGTCGTCGATCGGGGCGCAATGTTCGCCGCACACCTGTCGCAGGTCAGGGCCGTCGACGTGGATGCCTTCGACAATGCGGACGTGCCTTTCGACGTCGTCGTGGACGCGCTCGAATTGGACCGCTCGCCTGCGCACCATCCGGTCTTTCAAGCTGCCATCACCTCGCGGATAACCACCGCTCACACAGCCGAACTGGCCGGGGTGTCGATGACGGCGCGGGCAGTCGAGACGGGGCTGACCAAGTTCGACCTCGAGCTCACCGTTACCGAACGTCACGAGTCCGGGGCCGCAGCAGGAATCGATGCCACGTTCACCTATTCCACCGACCTGTTCGACAACGCGACCGTCGAAGCCTTGGCGCGAAACTTCGTAACCCTCGTGGAATCGGCGGTGTCGGAACCGACTGCACCGGTTGGTGACCTTCGTGTACTCGGATCGCGGGAGAGTGCCGCGACGTTGCCGCGACGCGGTGTGGCTTCGGTGGGCGAATCGACGCTGGCGCAGATCCTCGGAGACACCGCGAGGAAGTATCCCGACGCGATCGCCCTCGAAGACTCCGAGCGCTCACTCTCGTACGGGGAGCTGGAGCGTCGATCGAATCGGATCGCTCGATACCTCATGGACCTGGGCGTCGGCCCCGAGACACCGGTCGCACTGGCAGTTGCCCGATCGGTCGACTCCGTGCTCGCAGTCTGGTCGGTCACCAAAGCCGGTGGCGTTTTCGTCCCGGTCGATCCCCGTTATCCCGCAGATCGAGTTGCGCACATGCTCGCGGATTCGGGTGTGCGGATCGGAATTCGGTCCGCCGAGGTTGCGGCTGGTCCGGCAGTCGGTGGGAACGTCGCAGTCTGGATCGACCTCGGCGACGCGGACACGGTTGCAGAATGTGCCGCCTACTCCGACGCTGCCATCGACGACGCTGACAGAACAGCGTCGATCACTGCGGCGTCGGCTGCGTACGTCATCTACACGTCCGGCTCGACCGGAGTGCCGAAGGGCACCGTCGTCACTCACGCGGGTTTGGCCAATCTTGCTCGCGAACAACAGGATCGGTACCGGATCACCGCCGGGTCGCGAACTCTGCATTTTGCGTCACCGAGCTTCGACGGCGCCGTACTCGAGCTACTGCTCGCCGGTTCGACCGGCGCGACGATGGTGATCGCCCCTCCCGACATCTACGGAGGGGAGGCGTTGAGCGAGTTCCTCCGAAGCCGCGAGGTCACTCATGCCTTCATCACTCCGGCTGCGCTGGCGACCGTCGATCCGGCGGGCGTGACGGCACTGGAATGCGTAGTCGTCGGCGGCGACGTGTGCACGCCGGAATTGGTCTCGAGCTGGGGCAACGGGCGCAGACTGCACAACGGATACGGTCCGACCGAAACCACTGTCATGGTTGCCATCAGTGACCCACTCTCACCGGGGGAGCCGATCACCATCGGCGGTCCCATCCGCGGAATCGACGCCGTGGTGCTCGACTCTCGGCTGCAACCGGTCCCGATCGGCGGCGTCGGCGAGCTGTACATCGGTGGGCCGGGCCTTGCACGTGGTTACCACCTTCGTCCCGCGCTGACGTCGGATCGGTTTGTCGCGCATCCGTACTCGACGCCCGGTGCCCGGATGTACCGAACCGGTGACCTGGTCCGCTGGACCAAGGACCTGACCCTTCGCTACGTGGGCCGCAGCGATCATCAGCTCAAGATCCGCGGGTTCCGCATCGAACTCGGCGAGATCGACGCTGCTCTGATGGATTCCCCTCTTGTCCAGTTCGCCACGACGATTCCCGTCGAATCCGCCGCGGGTACCACTCTGGCGTCGTACGTGTTGCTGAGCGGCGACGCTGATATCGAGTCGCTGTTCGTGGGACTCGCCGACACGCTGCCGCGGTACATGATTCCGTCGTCGATCACCCCGATCGACGCCATTCCGTTGACTCCGGTCGGCAAACTCGATCGCAGAGCGTTGCCGACGCCAATACCGCGCGAAATCCTCGGAACGGGCCGTGAACCCGAGGCCGGGCTCGAACGAACCGTTGCCGACGTGTTCGCTTCACTGCTCGACGTACCCGAGGTCCGAGCAGGAGACAGCTTCTTCGATCTCGGGGGCAACTCGCTCGTCGCGACGCAGGTGTCCGCGCGGTTGAGCGCAGCGACGGGACTCACCGTGGACGTGCGCTCGATCTTCGAAGCACCGACCGTCGAAGCGCTCGCTGCACGTCTGGCGGCGAGCGCCGAAGAATCAGACGATCGACCTGCCCTGAGCGCCGGTGCTCGCCCGGACCGCCTACCGCTCTCCGCTGCGCAACAGCGGCTGTGGTTCGTCAATCGCTTCGACCCGCAGTCCGCGGTCTACAACATTCCGTTCGCGATCCGGATCACCGGAGACATCCACGGCGATGCACTCGAGGAGGCGCTTGCGGACGTCATTGCACGCCATGAGGTGCTTCGAACGATCTACGTCGACAGCGCCGACGGCCCGAGTCAGGTCATCCGAGCAATTTCCGACGTGCAGTTCTCCGTCGAGCGCTACCGCGGATCCGAAGGTATCGAATCCGCGACGACGGAGTTCGCGGCGCGTGGGTTCGATCTCGGTTCGGATCTGCCGATTCGGGCCATGCTGGTGCGCGAGGACACTTTCGCTCACGTACTGGTCGTCGTCATCCATCACATCGCCTTCGACGGCTGGTCCCTGACTCCCTTTGCGACAGATTTCGTCGCGGCGTACTCCGCACGCGTCGTTGGAGACGCCCCGGTTTTCACACCGCTCGACGTGCAGTACGCCGACTACGCGGTGTGGCAGCAAGACTCGCTCGGACAGGTCGGCGACCAGGAGTCTCTGGTTGCCCGCGAACTGACCTTCTGGACCACTGCCATGGCTGGTGCCCCGGACGAGGTACTGCTACCGGTCGATCGCCCACGCGGATCTGTCTCCACGACCGCCGTGGGATCGGTGCCGATCGTCATCGACGCGGCGACCGGGGAGCGTCTCGCCGCCTTGGCGAGGCGCAGTGGCTCGACGCAGTTCATGGTCGTACACGCGATCCTGGCGGTTGTTCTCGCGCGTCTCGGTGCAACCGACGACGTGGTGGTCGGCACCCCGGTGGCAGGCCGCGGGCGACCCGAGCTGGATTCCCTGATCGGGATGTTCGTCAATTCGGTACCGCTTCGCACGCCGGTCGATCACCGAGCGCCGTTCACCTCTCTGCTCGAGGTCGTCCGTGAACGCGACCTTGCCGCCTTTGCGCACCCCGAGCTGCCCTTCGAGGTGCTGGTCGACGCCCTCGATCTCGACCGGTCGACTACGCGACACCCCCTGTTCCAGGTCATGCTGTCGTATCACCAGAACGTGGTTTCGCCGCAGGTCACGGTCCACGACGCGCATCTCGAAGCGCAAGCACTCGAACCGTCCGTCGCGAAGTTCGACCTCGAGTTCACCCTGCTGGCAGGCGATTCCGAGAAGACCGAGATCACCGGGTCGCTCAGGTTCGCCGAGGCGCTCTTCGACATTGCCACCGCGGAAACGATCGCCGCGCGTGTGCAGTCGGTGGCCCGCGCCGTCGCCGCAGATCCGGAGACCGCGATCGGCGACCTAGATTTCCTCAGCACCCTCGAGCGGGCGTCGCTGATGCCGGTTCGCGGTCCGGCGTGGACAGCCTCGCGTACCTTGGCCGAAATATTGACGCGGACCGCCACCCGTTCAGGCGATTCGGTGGCCCTTCGATCCGGTGACACCACCGTGCTCTACCGAGATCTCTTCGCCCGTGCATCGGCGCTTGCCCGCCGTCTGACCACGGAAGGGATCGGTGCCGAAGACATTGTGGCGATCGCGATTCCGCGCTCGATCGACTCTATCGTCGCCTTGTGGGGCGTTTCCTTGACCGGCGCCGCGTTTGTTCCGGTCGATCCGCGATACCCCGCCGATCGCATTCTGCACATGCTCACCGACTCCGGAGCCACTCGCGGAGTGACGACGGAAGCGGTGATCGAATCACTGCCCCGCCCGGTTCCGTGGATGACAATGGACGACATCCACGGCGACGGTGTCGGGCAGCCGGTTCCGGCCGCGCCGATCCGAATCGACAACCTCGCCTACATCATCTACACCTCCGGATCGACAGGAAAGCCCAAGGGTGTCAGCGTCACTCACCGTGGCCTGAGCGCATTGGCGGCCGAGCAGACGGCGCGTTACGGCATCTCGGCGCAGTCGCGGACGCTGCACTTCTCCTCACCGAGCTTCGACGCATCCATCCTCGAACTGCTGCTCGCAGTCGGTGAAGGCGCGACGATGGTGATCGCCTCTCCCGACGTCTACGGCGGCCAGGACCTAGCCGAATTGGTCACCGATCACCAGGTGACCCACGCGTTCATCACACCGGCAGCGCTGGCCTCGGTCGATCCCACCGGGCTGGACGTCTTGCAGTCGATCGTTGTCGGTGGCGAGGCATGCCCACCCGAACTGGTCCGTAAGTGGGCACCGGGTCGCCGATTGTTCAACGGCTACGGGCCGACGGAAACCACCGTCATGGTCTGCATCAGTGATGCCTTGAGCGTGGGGGAGACCGTGACCATCGGCGGGCCCGTCCGCGGCGTGTCCGCGGTAATTCTCGACGGCTCGGCTCAGCCGGTACCCGTCGGGGTCACCGGTGAGCTCTACATCGCCGGCCTGGGACTTGCCCGCGGCTACCTCGACCAACCCGCCTTGACGGCGACGCGATTCGTGGCAGCGCCGTTCGGCCCGGCCGGCACCCGCATGTACCGGACCGGTGACTTGGTTCGGTGGACGCCGCTCGAGACGATCGAATACGTTGGACGCTCCGATCACCAGGTGAAAGTGCGCGGATTCCGCATCGAACTGGGCGAGATCGACTCCGTCCTCAGCACATACCCCGGCGTCGAGTTCGCGGTCACCGTGGGCGTCGACGCAGCTTCCGGTGAGACGATGTTGGCGTCGTACGTAGTGCTCGGTGCCGATGCGGTCGAGATGGACGAGTTGCTGAACCATGCGCGCCGCTCACTGCCCGCCTTCATGGTGCCGTCGGCGATCACCCCGATCGATCACGTACCGCTGACCCCCGTCGGGAAGCTCGACCGATCGGCATTGCCGGCGCCGACACTGCGTTCGTCCGAGCGAAGTGTCGAGCCGCTGACGACCGCGACCGAACTCCAGGTTGCCGGCGTCGTGGCGGAACTGCTGGGTATCGAACAGATCGGTGCGTCGGACAGTTTCTTCGAACTCGGTGGCAACTCACTGCTCGCCACCAGACTTGTCCAGCGACTCGGCGAGTCGTTGGGCAGGCAGGTACCTGTCCGAATGCTGTTCGAGCACCCCGAAATTCGGGAACTTGCCACCGCGCTCGACACATCCGCCGGGGCGAAGGCGCTACCACCGATCACCGCCGTAGACCGCCCCGAGCGAATTCCGCTGTCCTACGCGCAAGCACGCATCTGGTTCCTCAACCAGATGGATCCCGGCTCACCCGCGTACAACGTCCCTGCTGCGATCTCCCTCGACGGTGCACTCGACGTCCCGGCCCTCGAAGCTGCTGTCCTCGACGTGATCGAAAGACACGAAATCCTGCGCACGGTGTTCCCCGACTCCGACTCCGGCCCGCACCAGGTGATCCAGGATGCATTCACCTCGCTCGAGTACGGAAATGCGGACACCCGTGAACCGGCAGAGCTCGCCAGAGAATTCGCGTCGCGTGGATTCGACATCACGACCCAAGCTCCCGTTCGCGCGCTCCTGCTCGAATCGACGCCGCAGCACCACACACTTGTCATCGTGATCCACCACATCGCGGCGGACGGATGGTCGATCGCGCCGTTGATGAAGGACGTGCTCACCGCCTACGTCGCGAGAAGTTCGGGACACGCTCCCGAGTTCACCGCGCTCGAGGTGCATTACGCGGACTTCGCCATCTGGCAGCGGGAAGCGCTGGGCGCGTTGAACGAATCCGCGAGCGTGCTCGGGGCACAGGCGTCGTATTGGCGGGAGACGTTGCGGGGCGCACCTGAATTGATCGACCTTCCGAGCGATCGAGCGCGCCCGCTCACCCAGTCGTTGAGCGGTGCCCACATCGCGGTCTCGCTTCCGGCGCACACCCGGATCGCGGTCGAGGCGGTTGCTGGAGCCAATGCGGCGACGCCGTTCATGGTGCTGCACGCTGCCTATGCCGTCCTGCTGTCCAGGCTGAGTCGAAGCACCGACATCGTGATCGGATCTCCGGTCGCCGGGCGAGGACACCGAGTTCTCGACGACCTCGTGGGAATGTTCGTGGGCACGGTCGGACTGCGCACGACGGTCGATCCAGGGTCGACGTTCGTCGACGTTCTGCGTACTGTCCGCTCCGTCGATCTCGACGCCTTCGCCCACGCGGACATTCCGTTCGAGCAGGTCGTGGACGTGGTGGCGCCGACCCGGAGCACCGACCGTCATCCGGTGTTCCAGACGATGATCTCGTTCCACGGCGCCCACCCGACGACGTGGGACCTGCCTGGACTTGCCGTTCGTGCCCACGAGATCACACCGGACATCGCCAAGTACGACCTGCAGTTCACCGTTGTCGAACAGACCGCGGAGGAAGGCGGCGGCTACGAGGCCTCCCTCACCTACGCGAAGGATCTCTTCGACACCGATACGGCGGAGTCGTTTGCAGTGATGCTGGAAACGATCGTCGAGACACTGACTGCCCAGCCCTCCGCCGTCGTCGGTGACGTGGATCTTGCGGGACGTCGCCTGCGTGCGTTGCCCGGACGTCCGGCCGGCGATGCTTTGACCTTGCCGGAGTTGCTGCTTCGCGGCGCTGCCGATCCGCACGCTCCGGCAATCGTCGACGTCGCCACATCCGTCACGCTCACGTACGGCGAACTCGACCGACGCTCCGACGCTATGGCGTTTGCGTTGATCGCTCGCGGAATAGCGCCGGAAATGATGGTGGCACTGGCGCTTCCGAGGTCGGCCGACTATGTGATCGCGCTCTGGGCCGTAGCGAAAGCCGGCGGAGTGTTTCTTCCCGTGGATCCGGCGTACCCCGCCGAGCGGATCGAGCACATGCTCACCGACAGTGGGGCGGTACTCGGTATCACCAGGGGCGAGTATGCGGCCGACCTTCCGGGCGTCACATCGTGGATCGAGTTGGATGCGATCGAATTCACCACCGAAATCGAGGCAGTCCATTCCGAGACACTGCCGGACGCGCCACTCGAGTTCGACAACCCGGCCTACTTGATCTACACCTCGGGCTCGACAGGAAAACCCAAGGGCGTGTTGGTCACTCACGCGGGACTGGCAGCGTTTGCCGACGAACAGCGGGAGCGTTTCGGCGTCACCGCGCACTCTCGCGCTCTGAGCTTCGCCTCGACGAGCTTCGACGCGTCGGTTCTCGAGCTCCTTCTGGCTTTCGGCGCCGGCGCAACGATGGTGATAGCGCCGCCGACAGTTCTCGGCGGTGTCGAATTGCACGAACTGCTCGACGAGCAGACGATCACCCATGCTTTCGTGACTCCAGCCGCCTTGGCGACTGTCGATCCCGCCGGGCTCGACCATCTCGAAGCCGTCGTCGTCGGCGGCGACGCCTGTTCCGCCGACCTCGTATCTCGGTGGGCACCGGGGCGCCGAATGTTCAACGCGTACGGCCCGACCGAGGCCACCGTCGCAGTCACCATCAGTGATTCGCTGGTCGCGGGGGAGCCTGTGACGATCGGCGGCCCGATCCGCGGCGTGGACGCGATGATTCTCGATTCCCGACTGCACTCGGTTCCCGGCCAGGTCGTCGGTGAGCTCTACGTCAGCGGCGACGGTCTCGCCCGCGGGTACCTCGGCAACCCCGCACTCACAGCCGCGCGCTTCGTCGCCGACCCGCATGGACCCGAAGGCGCTCGGATGTATCGCACCGGGGATCTTGTGCGCGAAGATCGCTCAGGGGCACTGATCTACCTCGGACGCGCAGACCACCAGGTCAAGATCCGAGGGTTCCGAATCGAACTCGGAGAAATCGACGCGGTGCTGGCAGCGGAAGCGTCCGTGCATTCGGCTGTCAGCGTCGTCGTCGGGGAGGGCGTCGACGCTCGGATCGTCGCGTACGTCGTCCCGGCACATGCGGACTTCGACGCCGCCGCGCTGCGCCGTCACGCAGGTATATCGCTGCCTGCGCACATGATCCCGTCCGCTGTTGTCGTGATCGGCGCAGTCCCGACCACACCGGCGGGCAAGCTCGATCGCAGCGCTCTGCCTGCTCCCAACTGGGAGTCGCCGAGTGGACGCAGTCCGGAAGGCAGCGACGAGATCGCGATCTGCGCTGCTTTCGCAGAGGTACTCGATCTGGCCGACGTAGACACGTACGCCGATTCGAGTTTCTTCGAACTCGGCGGCAACTCACTCATGGCAACGCGTTTGGTCGCTGCCATCAAAGAACGCACCAGCATGACCGTCCCCGTCGCGTGGATATTCTCCGACCCGACTCCGGAGGCATTGGCGCGCAGACTCTTCGAACTCGAGGCAACAGTTGTGACAAGTGACGCGGATACCTCCGCACTTGCGGTAGTCCTGCCACTACGTCCGGAAGGCCGCGCCGAGCCACTGTTCTGCATCCATCCGGCCGTCGGATTGGCCTGGTGCTACGGAGCGCTCGATCGCTACGTCGACTCCAGCCGGCCGCTCTACGGCCTGCAGTCGCCGGTTCTGACGGACTCCGAATTTCGGGCGGAGCTGATCGAGGACTTCGCGGCGCGGTACGTCGAGGAAATTCGCGGAGTTCAGCCGCACGGTCCGTATCACCTGCTGGGGTGGTCGATCGGCGGATTGATCGCTCACGCGGCGGCGGTGCAGTTGCAAGCCGCGGGTGAGAGCGTCGCCGACCTGATTCTGCTCGACAGCTTCGTTCTCGAAGACCCGACGATGGCGGGCGCGCAGCCTTCTCTCGCCGAACTGATCGGCGGGTTGGGGATCTCGGTCCCGGACACCGGCGTGCGTGATCTGACACCCGAGGACGCCGAAGCACTCTTGCGCGAAGCCATCGGCGATCACCCTTTGGTCTCGAGCGATCGGATCGAGCGACTGTTCGAGGAATACTCCGCCGGCGCCGAACTGGCTCACCGTTACCGCCCGGGCAAGTTCGTGGGCGATCTGCTGTTCTTCTCGGCAAACGCCGACACCTTCGACCCGCTGCGAACCGCGTCGGCGTGGCGACCGTTCGTCTCCGGGGTGATCATCGACCGTCCGGTGCCCACGTCACACGCCGAAATGTTCACCGAGGCAGGTCTGGAGGCGATCGGACCCGTGATCAACCTTGCGGTCGGAACGGGTCGTCACGCGGCCCCGGACGTCGACGCTGAGTTGGACGCTCTGATCGAGGTCCAAGACGTGCGCGGCTGACTCAGGCTCGTTTCTTCCTCGGTGTGGTCGACTTCGACGAGCCGGCCTTGGAGGCGTTCGACTTCGCTTCGTCCACACTGCGCTGCAGTGCGGCAACCAGGTCGACCACCTCCGCATCGGTGCCCTCTTGGTCGACCTCGGCGGCGGGGATGACCTTCTTGCCGCCGTTCTCGATCATCTCGTCGAGCAACTGCCGCAGTTGGAGCTGGTAGTCGTCGGTGAACTCGGTCGGATCGAAATCGCCCGCCATGCTCTCGACGAGCGTCTGCGCCATCTTCAGTTCCTTGGCCTTCGGCTTCTCCACGTCGTCGAGCGAAGGGAACTCTGCTGCGCGAACTTCGTCGGGCCACAGCAACGTCTGGATCACCAGGACGCCGTCGCGAGCGCGCATCGCGGCCAGGCGCGTCTTCTGTCGCAGCGTGAAATGCACCAGTGCCGTTCGATCACTCTCGGTGAGCACAGTCGAAAGCAGGACGTACGCCTTCGGCGACGCCGAATCGGGTTCGAGGAAGTAACTCTTCTCGAACAAGATCGGATCGATCTGATCGTTCGGCACGAATTCCAGCACCGGAATCTCGTGCTTCTCCGCGGCCGGGAGTTTGTTGAAGTCCTCGTCGCTCAAGATGACGCGCGATCCGTCTTCCGAGTCGTACGCCTTGTCGATGTCCGCGAACTGAACCGTGTTTCCGCACTCGGAACACACACGGTTGTACTTGATGCGGCCACCGTCTTTTGCATGGACCTGGTGAAATCGGATGTCGTGGTCCTCGGTCGCCGAGTACACCTTGACCGGGACGTTGACCAGACCGAAGGCTATCGAGCCTTTCCAAATCGAGCGCATGCCTCCCATGATGGTCGCCGCCGGCCGTTTGCGCGAGGCAAACGATCACGGTTGATCCCGAACCGTTGCGTGTGGATGGGTCGGTTCGGGGCGTATCGAGCGGGTATCCGCTTCGAGAACCCGACTCGCACACCTGGGGGGACGCTCCGATGAGAATCCGAACCTACCGTCGACGCGTCACCGCGGCGCTGGCGATTTCACTGGTTCCACTGCTGTTTGCGCCTTTGCCCGCGAACGCAGATCCGGCACGCACCGTAACCATCAGCGTCCACTCCGATGCGATGGGCCGCGACATTCCACTCGAGGTGATCCTCCCCGCCGACACGAGCGCCCCACGGCCCACGTTGTATCTGCTCAACGGCGCCGGTGGTGGCGAGGACAGTGCAACGTGGGAAGGACGGACCGATGTCCTGGATTTCTTCGCCGACAAGAATGTCAACGTCGTGACGCCGCTGGAAGGAGCGTTCAGCTACTACACCGACTGGCAGAAAGACGATCCCGTACTCGGGCGCAACAAGTGGCAGACGTTCCTCACTCGCGAACTGCCGCCCGTCATCGATGCGCAGTTCGGTACCAACGGGGTCAATTCCATCGCGGCGATTTCGATGACGGCGACGTCGGTACTCAATCTCGCGATCTCGGCACCAGGGCTTTATCGGAGTGTCGGGGCCTACAGCGGGTGCGCGGAGACTTCCACCCAGCCGGGTCAGGACTATGTGCGGTTGGTGGTCGGCGCGCGGGGTGGCGCTGATCCGACAAACATGTGGGGACCGTTCGACGGTCCGGGGTGGCGCGAGAACGATCCGGTCGTGAACGCGGAGAAGTTGCGGGGGACCGCACTGTACGTTTCCACCGGATCCGGGCTGCCAGGTCCGCACGACAACCTTCAGGCGCCCGATGTGAACGGAAATCCCGGAGCGCTCCTGAATCAGATCGTCGTCGGCGGCATCATCGAATCCGCGGTCAACGGGTGCACGCACGGCTTGGCGGACCGACTGAACGCACTGGGCATCCCCGCGACCTTCGACTTCAAGCCGACCGGAACCCACTCGTGGGGCTACTGGCAGGACGACCTACACAATTCCTGGCCGATGATCGCCGGCTCGATGGGAGCGCAGTAGTCCGTCCGGAGTGCTCACCTCAGAAACGGCGCGCGCATCAACGTCTTTCGGACGTGCCACGGTGACGATCGGAACAGGGTTGCCATCACCTTCGCCGTCGCGGACGCGTCCCGCCGATCGGACAGGTAGGACCGCTGAGCCTCGACCGGTAGATCGAAGAACGTGTCGAAGAATGTCGCGACCTCTCTCGAGCCGAGGGTGAGAAGTGCGTTCAGGCCAACGCGGCGAAGGGCAGACACCGCCTTGGCCGACCGCGGCCAGAGCGCCGCGTTGGGATCTCCACCGTCGGCGATTGCTTTGGCGACAGCGTCTGCCTCGGCGAGTGACGAGGCAACGCTGTATCCGGTTCCCGGATGCATCAGACCGCCTCGCCCGCCGAAACGGAGTACACCGTCGGGGAACGACTCCTTCGGGCCTTCGACTGCAAAACGGACTCGCTCTACCGGTGCGTCGTCGGGGACTTCGCAGCCCCGATTGTGAAGTCGGGTGCGCAGACGCGCTTCGAGTTCGCGGAGCCCCAACGCCGGCCGGCCGACGAGGCAGGTCTCCTCGAGGAGAACTCGCTCGTCATCGAGTGGGACCGCATAGAGGAACGACGGGGCGTCGGCGTCGGAGGCGCCGTTGTCTGTTCGCCAGTCCATGAACCAGGCTTCGCCACCACCCAGAATCGGATCGGCCAGAGCGCGGTCGACGATCACTCCGAAGGCGGTCTGCTGGGCGGTTGTCACCGTCAGTTCGGTACCCCGAGCGTCGATGACGACGGAACCTGTCAGCTGCGATCCGTCCACGCACAGGACGGCGGTAGGGGACAGTGTTTGAGCACGCAAGGCTCTGAACTGTACGGATGTGCCCGAGAGAAATGATTGCAGTAAAGATGTATTCAATACGCAATATGCGCGATCAAGCGTTTTCTGTCTGCGGGTCCACACGCTCGGGCGTTCGATCCGGCTTGCGATCACATCGACCGGCAGCCACGACGGCAGCTCGTCAGCCCACGCCGAATAGGTCGGCGTCCACACCCGATGGGGATGCGGATCGACAACGACGACGGTGAGTTGCCGGGCGATACAGCGGGTGGCGAGTGCCCGCCCGGCCGGGCCGCCACCGACGATCACCACGTCGGCGGAGGAGTTGTCTGTGCTCACGACCGGCGCACTACATCGATCCCGTTGCGAGCAGACCGCCGTCGACCCGGACCGTTTCGCCCGTGATCCACGCCGCCGCGTCGGAGACGAGGAAGCCGACCAGACCGGCAACGTCCTCGGGGGTGCCGAGCCGCTTCATCGGGTAGCCCGCCGACGCCTTGTCCTCGCCGGCAGCGACCAGGGCTGCCGCGAACTGCGTCTTGACGATCCCGGGAGCTACGGCGTTGACACGAATCTTCGGTCCCAGTTGCCAGGCCAGTTCTTCCGTCAGGCGGATGAGCGCAGCCTTCGACGCGCCGTACGCGGCGATGACGCCCGTCGACCGGATCCCGGCCACACTTGCCAGGTTCACGACGGCTCCACCGTGTTCGCCCATCCATGCCCGATGTGCTTGTTGGACGTACCCGAGGGCGGCAACCACATTCACGTCGAAGATCTTGCGCACGGCGTCGAGGTCCGCTTCCATGAGCGAACCGAAGACGGGGTTGATTCCGGTGTTGTTGACCAGAATGTCGAGTGAACCGAATTCGGACACGGCGCGGTCGACGGCACCGGAGCGGGCTTCGGCATCGGCTGCGTTGCCCGCGAATGCGACGACCTTTCCGCCGTGCCCCAGAGCGGACAGCTCGGATGCGGCGGCCTGGAGGGGCTCCGGCTTGCGGGCTGTGATCATGACGTCGGCACCGCGAGCGAGGAGTTCGGCGGCGACAGCTTTGCCGATTCCGCGACTTGCGCCGGTGACGATGGCGGCACGGCCTTCGAGGTCGCGAGGACGAGTGCTGTTTTCGCTAGTCATGTCCCGAACGTTAGCGGACTCACACGCTGCTGGTCGGAACGACCGTCAGGTCACGGTAAAATCGATAGTTCTTGTGTCTGTAGTCAGGCATTGTTTACCCGTATTCGTCGTTTTTCCTGAGGAGTTTGCTTGATTACCGCCACTGACCTCGAAGTTCGTGCCGGTGTCCGCACCCTTCTCACGGCTCCCGGGCCTTCGTTGCGCATCCAGCCGGGCGACCGGATCGGACTCGTCGGACGTAACGGAGCCGGAAAGACGACCACACTGCGCATCCTCGCCGGCGAAGGTGAGGCATATGCGGGAAGCGTCGTACGTACCGGTGAACTCGGATACCTCCCGCAGGACCCCAAAGAGGGCGACCTGAGCGTCCTCGCCAAGGACCGGGTTCTCTCCGCACGTGGCCTCGACACGATGCTCCGCGAGATGGAGAAGCAGCAGATTCTGATGGGCGAGGTGCTCGATCAGGAATCGCAGGACCGCGCGGTCAAGAAGTACGGTCAGCTCGAGGATCGGTTCTCGGCCCTCGGCGGATACGAAGCCGAGAGTGAAGCCGCACGCATCACCAGCAGCCTCGGTCTCGAAGACCGCATTCTCGGGCAGCCGCTCAGCACGCTGTCCGGCGGTCAGCGTCGTCGCGTCGAATTGGCGCGCATCCTCTTCGCCGCCTCCGACGGCAGCGGTGCCCGCTCGGACACGACTCTGCTGCTCGACGAGCCCACCAACCACCTCGACGCCGACTCCATCACCTGGCTGCGTGGCTTCCTCCAGAACCACGAGGGTGGACTGGTGGTCATCAGCCACGACGTCGACCTGCTCAACGACGTCGTCAACCGCGTGTGG
The DNA here is from genome assembly GCF_001942025.1 of Rhodococcus sp. YL-1. Classification (NCBI taxonomy): domain Bacteria; kingdom Bacillati; phylum Actinomycetota; class Actinomycetes; order Mycobacteriales; family Nocardiaceae; genus Rhodococcus; species Rhodococcus sp. YL-1. The sequence continues at coordinate 3,077,064 of NZ_CP017299.1, forward strand.
TTCCTCGACGCCGTCCGCGGTGAGGCCGACGTCTACAACATGAACTGGAAGAAGTACCTCGACGCTCGTGCCACGGACGAGCAGCGTCGTCGCCGCGAGCGCGCCAATGCCGAGAAGAAGGCCGGTGCGCTGCGGATTCAGGCCGCCAAGATGGGCGCAAAGGCAACCAAGGCCGTCGCGGCTCAGAACATGGCCAAGCGAGCCGACAAATTGATGGCGAACCTCGATGCCGAACGTGTCTCGGACAAGGTTGCGCGGATTCGTTTCCCCGAACCCGCCGCTTGTGGCAAGACTCCGCTGATGGGCAAGAACCTCACCAAGGTGTACGGCTCGCTCGAGATCTTCACCGGTGTCGATCTCGCGATCGATCGTGGGTCTCGTGTGGTTATCCTCGGACTCAACGGTGCAGGTAAGACCACACTGCTTCGCATCCTCGCGGGCGCGGAGAAAGCGGACGCTGGTGAGCTGATCGCCGGTCACGGACTCAAGGTCGGCTACTTCGCTCAGGAGCACGACACCCTCGACGACGACGCGTCCGTGTGGGAGAACATCCGCCACGCCGCGCCGGACACAGGGGAGCAGGAACTGCGTTCGCTGCTCGGTGCCTTCATGTTCACCGGCCCGCAGCTCGAACAGCCGGCCGGAACGCTCTCGGGTGGTGAGAAGACGCGTTTGGCTCTGGCCGGTCTGGTGTCTTCGGCTGCCAACGTTCTGCTTCTCGACGAGCCCACCAACAACCTGGACCCGATCTCACGCGAGCAGGTGCTCGACGCGCTCCGCAGCTACACCGGTGCCGTCGTCCTGGTCACCCACGATCCGGGCGCTGCCGAGGCACTCAACCCCGAGCGGGTCATTCTCCTGCCCGACGGCAACGAGGACCACTGGTCGCAGGAATACCTCGAGCTGATCCAGCTCGCCTAACCCCCTGTGCGCCTTTTTGGTAGTGGGAACTACCAAAAAGGCGCACAGGGGCGAAGCCCCTCAATCTCTCCGCCGCACCGATTCCTCGACCAGATCGAGAACCGCTGACAGGTTGTCGACGCCGTGGCCGGAGGCGATTCTCGCGACCAGGCCGTCCATCACCAGATCCAGATACCCGATCAGAATTTCGGTGGGGACGTCGTCACGGAGTCTGCCTGCCGATTTCTGTCTGGCGAGACGCGCACTGGTCGCTTCCGTCAGTTCTACGGAGCGCTGTGACCACTTCTCGCGGAAATCGGCGTCGTTGCGCAGTCGACGCGCTATCTCCAGTCGCGTTCCCAGCCAATCGAATTGGTCGGGCTGCGCGAGCATGTCCCGCATGACCTGGACGAGGCCCTCTTCGGCGACGACATCTGCCATCCGGCTCGCATCCTCGCTTGCGAGAGCGAGGAACAGGCCGTCCTTGTCCTTGAAGTGATGGAAGATCGCTCCGCGGGACAAACCGGTGACTTCTTCGAGACGGCGAACTGTGGCGCCGTCGTAGCCGTATTCCGCAAAGCAGCGGCGGGCGCCGTCAAGGATCTGACTGCGCCGTGCCGCGAGATGGTCTTCACTGACCTTGGGCACGGGCATCCCTCCTTTGTCGGGTTGCCTGTGAACACTTTCGGCCGTAGGCGCTGAATGTCGACTCAGTGCACAAAGCGCTCACGACCACCGATGAAACCTGGTTCGCCTTCCGGCGAAAGTGGTCGTGAGCGCTTTGTGACCCGTCAGGGGCCGAAAGTGCTCACAGGCACGTAGTGCCTACTAGCCGCGGATCATGTTGCGAAGCACGTACTGCAGGATGCCGCCGTTGCGGTAGTAATCCGCTTCGCCGGGGGTATCGATGCGTACGACTGCGTCGAACACGACCTTCTCGCCGTTCTCGCGCGTCGCCGTGACCTTCATGGTCTTCGGGGTGACGCCCTCGTTGAGCTTCTCGACACCTTCGATGTCGAAGGTCTCGGTGCCGTCGAGCTTGAGCGAACCTGCGGACTCGCCGACCGGGAACTGCAGCGGGACAACGCCCATGCCGATCAGGTTGGAGCGGTGGATGCGCTCGAACGACTCGGTGATGACGGCCTTGACGCCGAGCAGGCTCGTGCCCTTGGCTGCCCAGTCACGCGAGGATCCGGAGCCGTACTCCTTGCCGCCCAGGACGACCAGCGGGATGCCGGCTGCCTGGTAGTTCTGCGACGCGTCGTAGATGAATGCCTGCGGTGCGCCTTCCTGCGTGAAGTCGCGGGTGTAACCACCGGAGACGTCGTCGAGGAGCTGGTTGCGCAGACGGATGTTCGCGAACGTTCCGCGAATCATGACCTCGTGGTTACCGCGACGCGAGCCGAGCGAGTTGTAATCCGCACGCTCGACGCCATGGGAGTCGAGGTACTGCGCAGCGGGGGTGCCGACCTTGATCGGACCTGCCGGGCTGATGTGGTCGGTGGTGACCGAGTCGCCGAGCAGTGCGAGGACGCGAGCGCCCTTGATGTCCTTGACCGGAGCCGGATCCATCGTCATGCCGTCGAAGTAAGGTGGCTTCCGCACGTAGGTGGAGTTCTCGTCCCACTCGAAGGTGTCACCCTTCGGGGTTTCGAGGTTCTGCCAGCGGCTGTCGCCCGCAAAGATGGTTGCGTACGACTTGCGGAACATGTCCTGGTCGATCGAGGACTTGATGGTCTCTTCGATTTCCTGCGTGGACGGCCAGATGTCCTTGAGGTAGACGGGGTTTCCGTCGGTGTCGTTACCGAGCGAATCGGTCTCGAAGTCGAAGTCCATGGTTCCGGCGAGGCCGTAGGCAATCACGAGCGGCGGGGAAGCCAGGTAGTTCATCTTGACGTCGGGGGAGATACGTCCCTCGAAGTTACGGTTACCCGAGAGCACCGCGGTGACCGAGAGGTCGTTGTCGTTGATCGCCTTCGAGACTGCCTCGGGCAGCGGTCCGGTGTTACCGATGCACGTGGTGCAGCCGTAACCACCGAGGTAGTAACCGAGCTTCTCGAGGTACGGCCACAGGCCGGCCTTCTCGTAGTAGTCGGTGACGACCTGCGAACCGGGAGCCATGTTGGTCTTGACCCACGGCTTGGTGGCGAGGCCCTTTTCGACGGCGTTGCGTGCGAGCAGTGCAGCGCCGAGCATGACCGACGGGTTGGACGTGTTGGTGCAGGAGGTGATACCTGCAACGACGACGGCGCCGTGGTCGAGAACGAACTCACCGGCGTCGGACTTGACGACGACCGGCTTGCTCGGACGGCCTTCTGCACCGTTGGCAGCAGAGAGAACGTCGACCGCTCCGTCGTCGGCAAACGACAGAACCGCGGGATCGGAAGCCGGGAAGGACTCTTCGACGGCCTCGTCGAGCTGGGTGTGCTCGGTCGGGTGGTTCTCTTCCACGTAGTTGTGGATGTCCTTGCGGAACGCAGTCTTGGACTCCGACAACAGGATTCGGTCCTGCGGGCGCTTCGGGCCGGCGATCGAGGGAACAACGGTTCCCAGATCCAGCTCGATGTACTCCGAGAAGACGGGTTCCTTGTCGGGGTTGTGCCACAGGCCCTGTTCCTTGGCGTACGCCTCGACGAGAGCGAGCTGCTCGTCGCTGCGGCCGGTGAGGCGCAGGTATTCGATGGTCTCGGCGTCGATCGGGAAGATCGCTGCGGTGGAACCGAATTCGGGGCTCATGTTGCCCAGCGTCGCGCGGTTCGCGAGCGGAACCTCGGCAACACCGTTGCCGTAGAACTCGACGAACTTGCCGACGACGCCGTGCTTACGGAGCATCTCGGTGGCGGTGAGCACGACGTCGGTTGCGGTGACGCCGGGCTTGATCTCACCGGAGAGCTTGAAGCCGACGACGCGGGGGATCAGCATGGAGACGGGCTGGCCGAGCATTGCTGCCTCGGCCTCGATGCCGCCGACGCCCCAGCCGAGCACGCCGAGGCCGTTGACCATCGTGGTGTGCGAGTCGGTGCCGACACAGGTGTCGGGGTATGCCTGGCCGTTACGGGACATGACGGTGGGCGCCAGGTACTCGATGTTGACCTGGTGAACGATGCCCATTCCCGGGGGGACGACCTTGAAGTCGTCGAATGCGCCCTGGCCCCAACGGAGGAACTGGTAACGCTCGCCGTTGCGCTCGTATTCGAGGTCGACGTTGCGCTCGAGTGCGTCGGCCTGGCCGAAGACGTCGAGGATGACCGAGTGGTCGATGACCATGTCGGCGGGGGAGAGCGGGTTGACCTTGTTCGGGTCGCCACCGAGGGTGGTGACGGCCTCACGCATGGTGGCGAGGTCGACGATGCAAGGAACGCCGGTGAAGTCCTGCATGATCACGCGGGCAGGCGTGAACTGGATTTCGATGCTCGGCTCGGCTGAGGGATCCCAGCTTGCGATTGCGCGGATGTGATCCGCGGTGATGTTGGCGCCGTCTTCGGTGCGGAGAAGGTTCTCGGCGAGAACCTTCAAGGAATAGGGCAATTTCTCGGTGCCGGGGACGGCCGAGAGGCGGAAGATCTCGTAAGAGTTCTCACCGACCTCGAGGGTTCCCTTGGCTCCGAATGAATCGATACTGGTGCTCACGTCTGCTCCACTCGTCTATGAGGGTCGCTACCGACGGGGCTGTGTCGGCAGCTGAAGCGAGGTACTTCGGCCGGGAAGATCCTCCGTAGCTCACGCCAATCGCACAGTTCGCGTGAGAACTGTCCGAACATCGGAGCTGCAGTAGAACCTGTCCTGACCGGTGGTACCTCTTGGTCCAAGTCTAACAGTACGCTTGTCCTGTGAGAATTCAGGGCAAGTTGACCGAAACAATCTTCATGCAGACTGCGGGCCTGCGCAACGCAGGCTTGGCTGGGTGACCGCACCCACAGCTACCGCTCGGGCGGCACGCGCGGCGGTTGTGTGTGACGCCTGGTGGCAGTCGACCTGAAGTAGGGTGCATGCAGGCCCGTCGCGGGTCGGCCGCCGAAAAACGACCTCGGAAGAACTCCCCGCATCTCAGCGGTGGACGGAATCCGAACAGCACCCGGATGAGAGATGTCTGCTCCTACAAATCACGCTTTTGCGCCTGTGCACGTGAAGTCCCCGTTGCACGTCGCTGTTCCGTCGGACGTCGATCTCGACGACGTGCTCGCGGACATTTCGACGGACGGCGTCTCCGCCCCCGCGGATGATGTTGCGGGGCTGACCGCGGTGGTGACCGACGCTCGTGAACGTGGTGTCGACTTGAGCGTCGTAGTAGTCGACGCAAATCCGGGCCGGCCGTCCGATCTTCGAGACCTGGCCACGACGGTCGGCAAAACAGAAGGCGGAACGGTTCTCGTTCTGAGCCCTGACTGGATGGGTAGCTACAGCGATTCGATCAGTCGAGTGCAGCTCGAAACTGCACAGGACCGATCTTTCGGCGAAAGCGCAAGCGTGACCGCGGACCGCTTCTCGCACGAGATCGTGGCGCCAGGTCCGCCGTGGACGCTTTACACGGTCCTTGTCATCGCAGTGGTGGCGGTTATTGCCGGAATTACCTTTGCCGTCAAGTGGCGGCGAGAGCCAGAAAACGCGCAAACCAGACATATCGCCTCGACTTCGGAAACACCAGCACCATCCGACCACCGGGCCGATTCCGTCTGACCTTGGTCCTTTTGCGAGATTTTCAGTAACTCGTCGAAAACAGGTACTCACTGCTGTTTGCGGTGAGTACCTGCCCTTTTTGGTGCCTGCATGCCATTCGACCAGCTCAAATACCGTTTGTGTTATTTGTGGCTAAAGTTTCCAAAGAACGCTTGAGTGTCGTACGGTACAACTGGCACTTTTTGGGGAAGAAGTGTCGCAGACAGGCTGATGTTGTTCGACGCGTACTTGTCGGTTGCCTCGTTCTCGAGGTGTCGACGGTGGCGTTCGTACGACACGTCCAGGTCGAGGAGCAGCTCTCGGGCTGTGGGCGACCCGTGCTTGGTCTGCGCATTCCCTCCCCGCACGGATCGGCGACCCAGCGGGCCGTGGCGTTACACGCGAGGGAGAGTTATTTGTGAGGCAAGTAACACGTGGCGGCGAGTCCCGTCGTGGTCCTTCCCGTAAATCGATGCGCCTGGCGCAACTGGTCATCGGATTCGGCGTCGTCGGATCCCTGATCGTCGGGACGCCGGCCATGTCCTCGGCCGTACCGCCACCGCCGCCGAATCCGAGTGACTCGGATATCGCCGCGGCAGATTCGCAGGTCTCGTCGAGCGTCGGCACCGTCAGCGCGCTCATCAATCAAGTCGCATCGGCAAACGAACAGTTGTCGGCACTCGACAACGAAGTTGCGATCAAGCGTGAAGACGTCAACAAGACTCTCGTGGATCTGCAGAACGCTCGCGGCGCCGCAGACTCCGCAGCGCAGGCCGTCGGAGTCACGAAACAAGCTCTGAAGGACGCGTCGGCGCAGATCGAGGTCGCTCAGACGGACTTCGACAAGTACGCACGCTCGAGCTACGTCAAGGGCACCAATACTGCGTCGATCTCGTCGTTCCTCGACGCCAAGGGTCCTGGCGACGTTCTCGACCGCGCCCAGGTCCTCAAGCTTCTCGCCAATACGCAGAGTGCAGTGCTCGACGGTCTCCAGCGAGCACGTACCGAGCAGGCGAACAAGGATTCCGCGACCCGCCAGGCCAAGCAGCAGGCCGATGCCGCCGCCGAGGTCGCGGCACAACTGAAGGATCTGGCGGAGCAAGCGATTCAGATCGCGCGCAACGCTCTCGATCAGCAGGTAGCCAAGAAGGCCGCGATCGAAGCCGAGCGCAACTCTGCCCAGGCTCAGCTCGACGCCGCCCGCAACGCCGTCGCCGGCTTGCAGGGTCAACGCCAGGCATACGCGACCTGGGACGAACAGCGCCGCGCCGAGGAAGCTCATCAGAAGGCTCTCGAAGCCGCTGCCAAGGAAGCGGCCGCTCAGGCCGCCGCCCGTGCCGCTGCCGACCAGGCAGCCAAGGATCGAGCTGCCGCATTGGCAGCAGCCCAGCGTCCGCACACCGCGGTCGAAGACCCGACTCCGACCGTCATCCCGGACGACGACGACACCTGGACTGACGAAGAAACAGGGACCGACGAGGAAACAGGCACGGACGAAGAGACCGGCACCGACGAGGAAACGGTCACGACGCCCAAGCCCACCACCCCGAAGCCGACGACGCCGAAACCCACCACTCCGAAGCCTTCCGTCACCGGAAGCGCTGCAATCGAATCCGTCATCGACCGCGGAATGTCTCAGCTAGGCGTGCAGTATGCCTGGGGCGGCGGCGACGAGAACGGTCCGACGCGAGGCATCCGTGACGGCGGCGTCGCTGACAGTTACGGCGACTTCAACAAGGTCGGGTTCGACTGCTCCGGCTTGATGATTTATGCCTTTGCCGGCATCGGGATCTCGCTGCCGCACTACACCGGCTATCAGTACACCGCAGGCACTCAGGTTCCGTCTTCGGAGATGAAGCGCGGCGACATGATCTTCTACGGCCCCAACGCCAGCCAACACGTGGCGCTCTACCTTGGTAATGGTCAGATGCTCGAGGCACCACAATCCGGTTCGAGTGTCATGGTCTCACCGGTTCGGTGGGGCGGAATGACGCCGTACGCCGTCCGACTGGTGTCCTGACCGTCAGAGGAAATGCCGCTGACACCCGCATTGTCAGGGAAGTATCAAGTTCCCGACGTGGTGTTACGGCATCGAGCGCAACTACCTGGAATAGTTGACGGGGAACACGTTACTGTCGGTACTTTTCTAGGTGAAAGCGATGGATTCTTGGTGACCTCACGTGAAGATTCGGTCGGAACGGTCGACGTAAGCAAGGCGAGTGGAAGTGCGGACGGAGCAGCACCTTCCCTGGCAGCCGACGTTCAGACCTTGGAACGAGCGATTTACGAGGTCAAGCGAGTCATCGTCGGGCAGGACCGGCTTGTCGAGCGCATTCTCGTCGGACTTCTCGCCAAGGGGCACGTCCTCCTCGAAGGCGTACCCGGTGTCGCCAAGACGCTGGCCGTCGAGACTTTCGCGAAGGTCGTCGGCGGTTCGTTCTCCCGCGTCCAGTTCACCCCGGACCTGGTGCCCACCGACCTGATCGGCACGCGCATCTACCGTCAGGGCCGCGAGGAGTTCGACACCGAACTTGGCCCCGTCGTCGCCAACTTCGTGTTGGCCGACGAGATCAACCGTGCCCCGGCCAAGGTGCAGTCCGCGCTCCTCGAGGTGATGGCAGAACGCCACGTCTCGATCGGTGGCAAGCGGTACCACATGCCCGATCCGTTCCTGGTGATGGCGACGCAGAACCCCATCGAGAACGAGGGCGTCTACCCGCTCCCCGAAGCGCAGCGCGACCGCTTCCTGTTCAAGATCCTCGTCGATTACCCGACAGTGGAGGAAGAACGCGAAATCGTCTACCGGATGGGCGTGGCAGCGCCGGAGCCGCACCAGATCCTCGGTCCGGAGGAGTTGGTCAGGCTCCAACGCGTCGCCAGCAACGTCTTCGTTCACCACGCGCTCGTCGATTACGTTGTCCGGGTCATCGCCGCCACGCGTACGCCGCGTGAAGTCGGACTCGAGGACGTCGCAGGCTGGATCGCGTACGGCGCCTCACCCCGCGCGACGCTCGGCATCATCGCCGCGTCGCGGGCCCTCGCTCTCGTCCGCGGGCGCGACTACGTAGTGCCGCAGGACGTCATCGAGGTGATCCCGGACGTGTTGCGTCACCGTCTCGTTCTTTCCTACGACGCCATGGCCGACGAGGTGACTCCCGACGCCGTCATCGCCCGGGTGCTGCAGACCGTCGGACTGCCGCAGATCGCCGCGCGGCCGGTCCCCACCGTTCCCGGTCCGCCCCAGCAGGGCGCACCACAAGCACCGCAGTTCAACGCACCGGGCACAGCTAATCCGCAGGGCACAGCTAATCCGCAGGGCAACGGCGCGCCGATCGCGACCGCTGAGACGATGAGTCGCCCGCAGTGACCGAAGGCCGCGACGGTGGCCAGGCGACACCCGCCGGATCCACCGGTTCTCCGCCGTCGTTCCGATCCGGCGAGCTCAGCGACCCCAAACTCACCGCTGCGCTGCGCACCCTCGAACTGACGGTTCGCCGCCGCCTCGACGGTGTGCTGCACGGCGATCATCTCGGCCTGATTCCCGGTCCGGGTTCGGAGCCGGGAGATGCCCGCGAGTATCAGCCGGGCGACGACGTGCGGCAGATGGACTGGTCCGTCACCGCACGGACGACGCACCCACACGTGCGTCAGTCGGTCGCAGATCGTGAGCTCGAGACGTGGCTCGTCATCGACTTGTCCGCAAGTCTCGACTTCGGGACCGCCGGATGCGAGAAGCGCGACCTGGTCGTCGCCGCAGCCGCGGCGATCACTCACCTGACCAGTTCGGGCGGTAACCGCGTCGGCGCCATCATCTCGACCGGCGCACAGACAACTCGAATTCCGGCCCGCGGTGGGCGAATTCACGCACAGGCGATGCTCCGCAAGATCGCGACGACTCCGCACGCGCCGGACGGGGTACGCGGTGATCTGGTCGGCGCGATCGAAGCGCTCAGACGCCCACAGCGTCGGCGCGGACTGGCGGTGGTCATCAGTGACTTCCTCGGACCGATCGACTGGGAACGCTCGCTGCGCGCCATTTCAGGACGGCACGACGTGCTCGGTGTCGAAGTGGTCGATCCGCGAGACCTCGAACTGCCCGACGTGGGCGACGTGGTGCTCCACGATCCCGAGTCCGGCCGGACCAGAGAATTCACCACGACGCCGCAATTGCGCGCCGACTTCGCCAGAGTCGCCGCCGAGCACCGCGTCGAGGTCAGGCAAGCTCTACGTCGTTGCGGCGCACCGCTCATGTCCCTGCACACCGATCGGGACTGGATCGCCGACGTCGTGAGATTCATCTCGGCACGCCGACACAGTTATGGTGCCGGCGCCGGAACTGGGGGCGTTCGTTCGTGAGTCTTTCGCAATTCACCGCACCGTGGTGGCTGCTGTTCCTCGCTGTCATCGCCGCGTTGGTGGTCGGTTACGTACTCGTGCAGAAGCAGCGAGCCAAGCACACACTTCGGTTCACGAACTTCGCACTGTTGGAGAAGGTCGCGCCTTCGCGGCCCGGGCGGTGGCGTCATATTCCGGCGATTCTGATGGTCATCGCATTGGTGTTCTTCACCGTCGCCCTTGCCGGTCCGACGGCAGACAAGAAGGTCCCGCGAAACCGTGCCACGGTGATCCTCGTGATCGACGTGTCGCTGTCGATGCAGGCCACCGACGTCGAGCCGACGCGATTGGCAGCAGCGCAGGAAGCTGCGAAGTCGTTCGCCGACGGTCTGACTCCCGGCATCAACCTCGGGTTGGTCGCATTTGCCGGAACCGCTTCGGTTCTGGTGTCGCCCACCACGAATCGTGACGCGACGAAGGTCGCCATCGACAACCTCAAGCTCAGTGAGCGAACGGCGACGGGCGAAGCGATCTTCACCTCGTTGCAGTCGATCGACACGCTGTCGGCTGTTCTCGGCGGCAGCGATCAGGCGCCACCGGCGCGCATCGTGTTGCTGTCCGACGGTAAGCAGACCGTTCCCGAGAACTCGGACGATCCGCGGGGCGGATTCACCGCTGCCCGTCAGGCCAAGGACAAGGGCGTTCCGATCTCGACCATTTCCTTCGGAACGACATACGGGCGAGTCGAGATCGAAGGAGACCGAATCCCCGTCCCGGTCGACGACGCGTCATTGAAGGAGATCGCCAACCTTTCCGGCGGAAGTTTCTTCACGGCATCGAGCCTCGAAGAACTGCGCCAGGTGTACGACACGCTCGAAGAGCAGATCGGTTTCGAGACGACACGAGGCGATGCGAGTCGACCGTGGTTGGTTCTCGGCGTCGTGTTCGCGACCGCTGGTCTGACGATTGCCCTGGTACGCAGGCAGCGTCTGCCCTGATCGAGAGCAGTTCCGAATTGTCCAAATACCGCTGGTACGCGGCCCGCAGAGAATTGATAGGTTGATCGCCATGTCTACCCCTCCCACGACAGTGGTTTCCGAACGGACCGTCACCACACCGCGCTCGGTGCTCGTCACCGGCGGTAACCGCGGAATCGGCTTGGCCGTCGCTCAGCGGCTCGCCGCAGACGGCCACAAGGTAGCCGTCACGCACCGCGGTTCCGGTGTCCCCGAAGGGTTGTTCGGCGTCGTGTGCGACGTCACCGACACCGAGTCGATCGACCGTGCGTTCAAAGAGGTCGAAGCGCACCAGGGGCCGGTCGAGGTCATCGTCGCCAATGCCGGCGTCACCGACGACACACTGATCATGCGAATGAGCGAAGAGCAGTTCACGAGCGTCGTCGACGCGAACCTCACCGGTACGTTCCGCCTCTCGAAGCGTGCGACCCGGTCGATGCTGCGCGCGCGTTTCGGACGGTTCATCTTCCTCGGCTCTGTGGTGGGTCTGGCAGGACAAGCCGGCCAGGTCAACTACGCCGCGTCCAAAGCAGGCATCGTCGGTATCGCTCGTTCCCTGACAAGGGAACTCGGCTCACGTTCGATCACCGCCAACGTCGTCGCTCCCGGGTTCATCGAGACCGACATGACGGCAGCACTGGGCGACGACGTCAAGGACAAGGCCACCGAGTTCATCCCGTTGCAGCGGACCGGAAAGCCGGAAGATGTTGCAGCAGTTGTCAGTTTCCTCGCCTCCGACGATTCGGCCTACGTCTCGGGTGCGGTCATCCCCGTCGACGGTGGACTCGGCATGGGGCACTGACCCGCTTTTCGCACACACACCTTTCTCGTACGTCTGAAATCAGGAGGACATCTCATGGGCGGCTTGCTCGAGGGTAAGACCATTCTTGTCACCGGCATCATCACCGATTCGTCGATCGCGTTCCACGTGGCCAAGGTCGCGCAGGAGCAGGGCGCGAAGGTACTGATCACCGGATTCGATCGTCTGCGCCTCATCGACCGCATCGCCCAGCGACTGCCGCAGCCCGTGCCGCCGGCAATCTCGCTCAACGTCCAGAGCTCGGAGGATCTCGCCTCTCTCGCCGAGCGTGTGCGCGAGCTGGCTCCCGAGGGTATCGACGGCGTCGTCCACTCGATCGGCTTCGCTCCCCGCTCCTGCCTGGGAAGCCCGTTCATGGACGCGCCGTGGGAAGACGTGGCGGTCGCACTCGAGGTGTCCGCCTACTCGTACAGCGCACTGGCCAAGGCCTTGCTGCCGGTGCTCAACGACAACGCGTCCATCGTCGGAATGGACTTCGATCCGGCACGCGCAATGCCCTTCTACAACTGGATGGGTGTCTCCAAGGCAACCCTCGAGGCCGTCAACCGTTACGTCGCCAAAGAGGTCGGCGTCCGCGGCATCCGCTCGAACCTGGTGTCCTCCGGCCCGATCAAGACCCTGGCCGCCAAGGCCATTGCCGGCGACAGCACCGGTCCGGGCGCGGAGTTGGACAAGCTGAACACCGCCTGGGACGGTGCTGCGCCCATCGGCTGGGACGTCGACGATCGCGAGCCGGTCGCCAAAACGGTCTGCACCGTTCTCTCGGATTGGTTGCCCGGCACGACCGCGTCGATCATCTACGTCGACGGCGGCTTCCACGCGATGGTCGGCTAGTAGCACCCCTTCTACTACGCAGGTGAGTACCCGGGTGACTCCCGCCGAACGGCATCGCGCAAGATTGAACTCATGACCGCAAGTATGGACATGCAGTTCGATGCTCTTCTCGTTTTGTCGTTCGGCGGTCCCGAGAAACCCGAAGACGTACGGCCGTTCCTCGAAAACGTCACCCGCGGTAGGGGAGTGCCACCGGAGCGGCTCGACGCCGTCGTCGAGCACTACATGCATTTCGGTGGAGTTTCGCCCATCAACGCGCTCAACCGAGACCTGATCGAACGGGTCGAAGGTGAGCTGGCAGCAGCCGGCGTGGATTTGCCCGTGTACTTCGGCAACCGCAACTGGCACCCGATGGTCGAAGACACCGTTGCCAAGATGCGCGTGGACGGTGTCCGCAACGCCGCCGTGTTCGCCACGTCGGCGTGGGGTGGTTACTCCGGATGTCGGCAGTACCACGAGGACATCGCTCGCGCCCGTGAGGCGGTCGGTGACGGCGCACCGACGCTGACAAAACTTCGCCAGTACTACGACCATCCGCTGGTCGTCGGCGCGTTCGCCGACGGTGTGCGCGCGGCCCGCGCAGAGTTGCCCGAAGCGACTCGCGATACTGCGCGCCTGGTGTTCACCGCGCATTCGGTACCGAGTGCCGCAGACCGCAATGCAGGGCCGCCGGCAGAGGGCGGAAACCTCTACAGTCGACAGGTCGCCGAGGCCGCGAAGTTGGTTGCCGAGGCCGTCGGCGCCGAGGATTTCGATCTGGTGTGGCAGTCGCGATCAGGCCCGCCGCAGGTTCCGTGGCTGGACCCCGACATCTGTGATCACCTGGATACGTTGTCCGCCAAGGATGTTCGCGCCGTGATCGTGTGCCCCGTCGGTTTCGTCTCCGATCACCTCGAAGTGGTGTGGGACCTGGACACCGAGGCCAAGGACAAGGCAGCCGAACTCGGGATGGATTTCGTTCGGGCAGCAACGCCCGGCCGCGATCAGCGTTTTGCGCAGCTGGTGCCCACGCTCGTTCGGGAACTGGCCGAGGCCGAGCAGCCACTGCGACTGGGGGTCGAGCCGCTGCTCGGCTCGACCACCAACGGTCTCTCGTGTGCGGTCAATTGCTGCGCGGCCGTTCAGCGTCCCCGCTGACGGTCCGGCGCTCAGGTGTTCGGATGCTTGAGCTTTCCGCAGGGCCCGGGAACGGTGGACGTGCTGCGCGAGGTGAGGAGCGTCTCGACGATCTGTCGATCCTCGGGGCTCAGTGACGGGTCTATGTAGTTGAGTTCGGGCGCGCCCAGTTCGCGGACTCGCCCGGCGAGGGTCGCGACAAACGAGACGCGTTCTTCGTCGTCGTCGTTGACGTCGTGGATCTGCAGCACCGACACCGGAAACTTGCGCAGCGTCACAGGCAGGAAGCGGGCGCCGAGCACATGGTCGACGTTGAATCCCGCCCACTGCCCCTGGTTGGCCTCCACGCATTCGGCGTCGGAGTGAATTGCGCTCTCGCCGATGTACTTACGTGCGGGCAGCATCTTCTTGGGTGCAAGTTCGGATGCGCCCTGCTGAAGGACGGGAAAGTCGCCGTCCGAGTACAACCAAGGCTGGTTGGCCATCTTGATCAACCGACCGGCGTCCAGATCCGGGAGATAGCGAGACTTGAGGAGAAACGCGACGCTGTCGACCGAGATGCCCAGCAGTTCTGCGGCCTTCTGTCGGCTCATCGCGAACGTCGGGGCATTCTTCGGGGCGATCTGGATCAAATTGACCATGCGAACTCCTGTAAGTGTTCAATTGTTGCGGGCTTGGTACAGCTGACATGACAATTCGCCGATTATCAACCTCTAGCTGATTTCCGACTTGTAGATGAGTCGGTTGTCACCATCCGAGTTCACGCAACCGGGGATCTCCGATCCCGAAGTGGTGGCCGATTTCGTGGATCACGGTTCGGCGAACTTGCTCGATCACCTCGTCTTCGGTGCTGCAGATCGCACAGATGGCCCTGCGGTAGATCGTGATGTGATCGGGAAGGACGCCGGCGTACGTGGTGGTTCTCTTGGTCAGTGGGATGCCCTGATACAGCCCGAGTAGCCCCGGTCGTCCACCTTCGAGTTGAACGGTCACTGCGACATTGGCCATCTCCGCACCCAATTTCGGTGGCAGGCTGTCGAGCGCCCGCTTGACCATGTCCTCGAACTGGCTGTCGTCCACGTCGATCATCTGCCCATTGTGCGTGCGGGGGCGGGATCCGGGTGTGTCCATGTGGAAACAGTGCAGCTTACGGCTATGTTCATTGCGTGGCCGAAGACCTCTATCACCGTTACGAATTCACATTCATCGTTCAGATGCTGACAGTCTCGCAAGAGCAGGCGATCGAAGAGAGCTTGGGCGGAAGGGTCGAGGACCGACGCGGGCTGGAGCTGCTGACGCTCACCTCGGAAGGTATGCGAGCGGCGACAACGGCTATCACCGTGGTGGACCAGTTGGTGGCTGCAGGCGTGCGTCCCCAGCGGACACATCCCGATCTGGTGTCACGTCAGGACATTGCCGACCGTGCGGGGGTGACGCGGCAAGCTGTCGGGCAGTGGGTGCGAGGGGTCCGGCAGGCGGCTACGCCTTTCCCGATTCCGTACAACTCGGTTGCCGGGGGGATCTGGTTCTGGGGCGACGTCCTGGATTGGTTGCGCCGTCAGGGGTACAGCCAGGACACCGGTTTGCGCTACCCGACGCTGGATGAACATATTCGCATCGACCGCCATATCGCGATCAATCACAAGACTGTGGGTTGATCGATCAAACGGTTTGCTTGAAAATAGCTATTGAAACAAACCGACGGTAGGTATAA
Source organism: Rhodococcus sp. YL-1 (assembly GCF_001942025.1). Taxonomy (NCBI): domain Bacteria; kingdom Bacillati; phylum Actinomycetota; class Actinomycetes; order Mycobacteriales; family Nocardiaceae; genus Rhodococcus; species Rhodococcus sp. YL-1. The sequence continues at coordinate 3,092,455 of NZ_CP017299.1, forward strand.
AGTCCCTAAATACCTCAATCAATCTATCGGTGCGTCGGTCCTGCTCTGGGGGGAGTCTGGTCTGCGCTGCAGATACCCGAGCATGCGAGCAGGAATTCATGGTTTCGACCCCCGAAGTACGACCGATGCCCAAATCGGCCGCGCTCACGACTTCTGTGGCTATTTCCAGCGATGTAGCAACGGCTAAGCTACGTGAAGGTGTATCGGGCAGGGGCCGTCTGCGAGCGGCGACGGCGGCGCTGTTCCGGCGCTCACGCCCACGTACGACCTTCGCGCCACCGTTGAGCGTGCTTCTTCTCGTCACCTCCGACAACGGTCTCTCGCAGCGGGCCGGTCTTGTTCTTCGCGAGGCGGGACACCAAGTCCGTACAGCCGTCGTCGCCGACGCGGACGCAGTGCTGGCCGCGACTTCTTCGGGAGATTTTGACCTCGTCATCTGCCCGTTCTTGAAAGCCTATGTCCCGGAATCTGTTTGGCAGCGGTGGACAACGATCATCATCCATCCCGGCCCGCCCGGAGATCGCGGGCCGTCGTCGCTGGACTGGGCGATAACGGATGGCGAACCGATCTGGGGTGTCACGGCATTGCAGGCCGCTGAGGAACTCGATGCCGGGCCGGTGTGGGCGTGGCGGACGTTCGAACTCCGGAACGGGGCAACCAAATCCTCGGTATACAACGAGGAAGTCACCGACGCGGCGATGGAGTGCATTGGAGAGGTCGTCGAACATTTCCGTACTCCTTACTTCCAGCCGATTCCATCGGACCGAGTTGCGCGGCCCGTGGCTTCGACCCGATCGCGGCCGAGCATGAAACAGGCCGATCGCGTTTTCAGCTGGGAGGAAGACGCGTCGAGCATCGTCCGCGCCGTCAACGCCGCCGACGGGTTTCCCGGCGTCGCCGTTCAGTTGGGGCTCGACCGGGTCTACGTCTACGACGCTCACCTCGATACCCACGTCGATGCAGCGCCCGGCACCATCGTCGAGTACTTCCACCAGGCAATACGTGTTGCCACCGGTGCGGGCTCCGTTTGGATCGGACATGCGCGGCTCGTCGGCGCCGGCAATGTCAAACTTCCGTCGACCGCGGTCGTACGTCCGGACGTGTTCGTTCCACAGGTCTGGGAGAGTCGTTACCCCGAGACCGACTATCACCGCGACGGCGAAATCGGATATATCTCGTTCCGCTTCTACAACGGTGCGATGAGTACGAAGCAATGCGCGCGACTGGCCTCCAGGCTCCGCTGGGCGATCGCGCAGGACACCAAGATCCTTGTCCTGACGGGTGACTACGACAGATTCAGCAACGGTATCCACCTCAACGTCATCGAGGCCGCGTCGGATCAAGCCGGAGAAGCGTGGGCCAACATCAAAGCCATCAACGAGATCGCGAAAGCGATCGTCACCTGTACGGAACAGGTTGTGGTGGCGGCATTCACAGGCAACGCCGGTGCCGGCGGGGTCATGCTCCCGCTTGGAGCCGACGTAGTCGTGGCCAGGGACGGTGTGGTTCTCAATCCTCATTAAGCCACGATGGGCCTGTTCGGCTCGGAACTGCGCACGTACACACTTCCGGCTCGGGTCGGCGAGCAGCAGGCCCGCAGTTTGCTGGCCGAGTGCAGTGCGATAGGCATCCGTCGAGCCTTGGACATCGGACTTGTCGACGCGATCGGCCCCAGGCGGCCGGATCTGTTCGAGGCGTGGTTGCGCGAGGTCGCCACCGACTTGCTCGAAGGAGATCGGCTGGAATCGATGCTGGAGCGCAAACGTCTTCGACTGGAACGTGATCCGGTGGAGCCCTACGAGGAGCGTGAGCTCGAAGAGATGAAGATCGACATGTTCGGTGACCGCAACGGGTTTGCCGAGAAACGCCGGAACTTCGTGCTCAAGCTCTGATCGACACGCTGTTCGCCGACGCGACACGGGCAGTGCGAACAACGTCCCACAGTCGTCGCAGCAGGTCGTCACGCCTCTGCGCAGTGGACACGCTCGGGGCCTGATTGGTCGATATCGACGCAGCCACGGTGAGAATGGCTGCCACGTTGTCGGCGGTGTCGATCACCTGTAAATGCCGAGGTGACAGTGTCGACGGCCAGCGGTGTCCGGCCTGTGCCTGCAGGGCTTCGGCGACCAGCGTACGAGCGTCGTTTCCAGGCATTCCGGTGGCTACGGCCGGAAGCCCGCCGAGCACCTCGGCTGCGTCCCGAACAGCCTGGCGCAGTTCGTATTCGGCTTCGCGGAGTCCGATCGATTCGGCGCTGCCCGCCACAGTGGGAATGGAGAAGACCGTCCATCGCAAGACGTCCGGGCCTTCCTTCGACGGCACGAGTCCGACTCCCGGCTTGCCGACGGCGCCGATCTGTATCCCTTCACCCGTTGCGATCGCAGCGCGCGCGAACTCGGTCCCGGTGGGCAGACCACGTACATCACCGGCCGTGGGAAGGACCAGGCGGACCTCGGCAGCCTCCGAGCGCGCGATTCTGAGCAGGGTGGGCACACCGGAAGCCGTGACTCCCGGCCATTCGAGATCGTGGCGGACCGCGGTTTCCGCATCGGCGGCGCCGATCAGGTGCATCGGTGCCCACGCGGCAAGGGCGTCGATGACGTCGTCCGGCGCAGCGTCGCCGGCGAGCCATGACGCTGCCCACACGGTGAGGGTTGCGCTGGGAGAACTCATGACCGTGAAGTTTAGTTCGGCGTGGCGACATGCGCGGCCCCGGCGTTGTGACCTAGCGTGATCCGGCGTGAGCGGTGGCAACGGATACGGTGACATTTTTGCGGGTCATACCCGCAAACAGAAGCGCGTGACGCCTGAAGTGGCGGCCGAGCGTGATCTTGTCGTCGAGGATGCGGCGACGGGATTCTGCGGTGCGGTAGTCGGTTTCGAGCGCACGTACGACGGCGATTTCGTGCGACTCGAGGACGGTCGTTCCCGGACGCGGTTGTTCGCGATGCGCGAGGCGGCCTTCCTCATCGACGGCTCACCGGTCACCCTCGTACGCCCGGCCCCCAAGCCCGTGTCCACCAGACCCGCACGGTCGGCTTCGGGTTCGACGCGAGTCGAAGGCTTACGCGCCCGCACGGCACTGCCCAGCCGGATCTGGGTGGAGGGAGTACACGATGCTGCCCTCGTCGAGCGGGTGTGGGGTCACGATCTTCGCGTCGAAGGTGTTGTCGTCGAACATCTCGAAGGACTCGACAATCTGGGGGAGCGGCTTGCCGAATTCGGGCCTGGTCCCGGCCGCCGCGTCGGGGTCCTGGTCGACCACCTGGTCACCGGTTCCAAGGAAACCCAACTGACTCAGGGCCTCGGCCCGAACGTGTTGGTGACCGGGCACCCGTACATCGACGTGTGGGAGGCCGTTCGTCCCAAATCTGTCGGAATCGCCTCCTGGCCGAAGATTCCACGCGGCGAGGATTGGAAGACGGGAATCTGCCGCGAACTGGGCTGGGGGACACCTCAAGAGGGCTGGCGGCGGGTCTACAACTCGGTCGAGAGCTTCCGCGATCTGGAAGCTCCTTTGATCGGTGCAGTCGAACAACTTGTCGATTTCGTTACCGAGCCGAACTGACGTAGCGGCGGCCTGGGTCACACATTCTGGTTAGATGGTGTTGTGGCTGCACTTATTTGGCTGATCGGAGCACTGGTGCTCGCCGGGGCCGAAGCGCTGGTGGGGGATTTCTTCCTGCTGATGCTCGCCGGTGGGGCGCTCGCTACTGCCGGTGTCAGTGCTGTCACCGACTTCCCGGTCTGGGTCGACGCCGTCATGTTCGGAGTGTTCTCCGCCGCCCTCGTCCTGGGCGTGCGACCGATCATGTTGCGTCGCTTCGGTAGTCCGCCGCCGACCCCGACCGGAATACAGGCACTCGAAGGTAAGCACGCTCTGGTTCTGGAAGAAGTGGGCGAGCATTCCGGGCAGGTCAAGTTGGACGGCGAGGTGTGGACTGCCAGGCCGTACGACACCACCGAGGTGTACCCGCCGGGCACCAAGGTGACGGTGATGGAAATCAACGGCGCAACAGCAGTCGTCTGGAGGGGACCTTAATGGCAGCACTCATAGTGCTCGGTGTGTTGGTGCTATTCGTGATCTTGGTGGTCGCGAAGTCGGTAGCACTGGTACCGCAGGCAGAAGCCGCGGTGATCGAGCGGCTCGGTAGGTATTCGAAGACGGTGTCCGGGCAGCTCACGTTCTTGATCCCGTTCGCCGATCGTGTGCGCGCCAAGGTGGATCTTCGTGAGCGGGTGGTCTCCTTCCCACCGCAGCCGGTGATCACCCAGGACAACCTGACACTGTCCATCGACACGGTGGTGTACTTCCAGGTCACCAATCCGCAAGCTGCGGTGTACGAGATCAGCAACTACATCGCTGCCGTCGAGCAGTTGGCGACCACCACGCTGCGAAACGTCGTCGGCGGAATGACCCTCGAAGAGACGCTTACCTCGCGTGATTCCATCAACGGTCAGCTTCGTGGTGTCCTCGACGAGGCGACCGGTCGCTGGGGCCTGCGAGTGGCCCGCGTCGAGCTCAAGAGCATCGATCCGCCGCCCTCGATCCAGGAGTCGATGGAAAAGCAGATGAAGGCGGACCGCGAGAAGCGCGCGATGATTCTGACGGCTGAAGGTCACCGCGAATCCGCTATCAAGACCGCCGAGGGCGCCAAGCAGAGCCAGATTCTTTCTGCCGAGGGAAACAAGCAGGCCTCGATCCTGAACGCCGAGGGTGAGCGTCAGTCCCAGATCCTTCGTGCTCAAGGTGACCGCGCGGCCAAGTACTTGCAGGCTCAAGGCGAGGCCAAGGCCATCGAGAAGGTTTTTGCTGCCATCAAGTCCGGTAAGCCGACTCCGGAATTGCTTGCATACCAGTATCTTCAGACGTTGCCGCAGATGGCGCAAGGCGATGCGAACAAGGTGTGGCTCGTACCCAGCGACTTCGGTGACGCGCTGAAGGGATTTGCCAAAACGCTTGGCGCGCAAGGGCAGGATGGCGTTTTCCGGTATGAGCCGCCGGCCGCCGAAGAGAATCTTCCCAATCCTGAGGACGATTCAGCCGAGGTGGCGGAGTGGTTCGAGACCAAATCCGATCCGGCTATCGCGGAAGCAGTGCGCGCTGCTGAAGTTGCTGCACGCACACCGGTCGAAGACCCGGCAGCTGCGGTCAGGCACCGCCGTGAGAGTGCGCCCGAGCAGCCTGGATTCGTAGATCCCGCGTTGCCACAGCAGGGCGAAAATCCTTGGCCGGGTCAGTTGCCGCCCGAGCGTGAAGATTTCCAGCAGAAGTACCCGTACCAGGGGCAGCCGCCCGAGGGTGGCCAGCGCCAGTAGACGCCTCTCGTAGCGAACGTTGATCGGGACGGGCACTCATCACCTACGTGATGAGTGCCTGTCCCGTTCCGCATACGGCGATCGCCCAGAGGACACTGACGAAGGTTCCCATGATGAACTGCTCGGACGCATGAGGTTCGCGAAGTTCCGGGTACCGCGCGAGCCCCTTGACTGCCAAGACGATCGCGATGCCTTCCGGCCAGGTTGCGAGAACCGATGCCGCCACCGCAAGCCGTTCGAGGATGCCGATCACACGTCCGCCCCGAAGAGGTCCGGCGTCCGGTGCCGGGCTCCCGTCCGGTTGGCGACGAGCGATCTTGAAGGTGGCAAGTACCAACGGTGCACCGGCCGTGGCGGCGGCAAGTACGCACAGGACAAGCGTCGCCCCGAGAGCGAAACCGGTGACCGGGGTCGTTCGGGTCGATGCCAGTGCGGCAACACCCAGCGCCGGAAGAGCCACCACGGACGACGCCCATTCGGGGACTTCGAGTCGACCACGACTGAGCGGTCCCAGTGCCGCTGCAACTGCTGGTGCCGCGGCGGCGACGGCGAGCGCGATCAACGCCAGAACGACCATGTATTCGAGCCCCCTGCTGTGTCGACGAGTTTGTACCGGTGCGAGCGTGAGCAGTCTAGGGCTGGAGTCTGACCAAAAGTCGTTCTGCGAGTCTGCGCCCGGCGAGTTCTGCGTGCCACCCGGCTGTCAGGAGTCGCTTGGACATGGCCTGTTTGGTGATTCCGAGGTGGGCCGCTGCGCTGACCTGAGTGAGTCCGCTGTCCATCAGGGCGATGGCTTCGCGTCCGTCCTTCGTCTGTCTCGTGACGATCGTTCCGAGCAAGGTGAACGCGGCATCGACATCTGCGGCGAGTTCGTCGCGTGAGCTATCCGCCGGCGCCTGTTCGACGGCAATTCTGGCCGGAGCTCGCTTGGCTCGCTCGACGGCGATCCGAGCAGCTTCGAATGCCGGTCCGCGTCCGGCCCGGGTCTGCCGTGGGAGAGGCTGCTCGACGGGACCGATCCCGATCCCGACACTCCAGCGCTCGCGCCGAATCAGCTCGAGTGCGACGAGGACGAGTAGCGCCGGATCGTCGGTCACCGCTTGAATCTCGTCGCCCGCTGTGCGCTCGAATGGCCGCAGGAGCCTGCGATCGGCCATGTCGTCGATGATGTCCCCGACGCGGTCGACATCGCGTCGGCTACCTCGCTGATCCACTGTCAGTACGAACATTAGTCAATGCTAGATAGTTGACTCTCAATAGTCAATCGTTTTGGGTTGACTCAATCAAATCAACCTCTTGAGGTTGACCGTTGTCAACGATGGTTTCGCCCGGTGAAGGCTGACGGCGAGCGTCGAACACCAGACCGGCGATGCCAATCGCAATGCAGATCCCGGACAGAATCAGGAGACGAGGATCGGCTTCGCCGGAGAGCGCATCGCCCAGAACGACAATCCCAACAGTGCCGGGCAAAATGCCGACGACGGTGGCAAGGATGTAGGGCACGATCCGGATCGACGAAATGCCGCAGCAGTAGTTCACCACCGAGAACGGGACGAACGCGATCAAGCGCAGAGACCCGACGGCCAGCCACCCCCGCTTTTCGATCCGCTCGTCCACCCGCCGGATCGTCGGACTCGAAATCCGTTGCCACACGACGTCGCGGCCGATCGCGCGGACAAGGTAGAGGGCCAGAACGGCGCTCACAGTCGTTGCCGCCACAGTAAGGGCGATGCCGGTTGCCGAGCCGAAGAGAACCCCCGCGCTGAGCGTGAAGACGGTGCGCGGGAACGGCGCGACGGTGACTATCGAATGAACCAGGAAGAACACGAGGGGAAACGCCGGGCCAACCGAGTCCGCCCACTCGCGTACCTGAGACACCGTGGGATGTGGGGCGAGGAGGGCTGCGAGGAACAAAGCGAGCACTACCAGGACTATTGCGATCAATCTTCGGTCCAGCAGGCGTCCCATCACAGGTCACAAGGCTACCTGCGAACGGTGAACCAGGCCGACTGCCGACCTGCAATCGCGAGTCGAACATCGCCACGGGGGCGGGAAAGCGACGTGCTCCAGGCGACAATGAAACGGCGCTGTGACGAAAACCACTAGGCTTTCGGAGTGGCCTTCACCTGCAGTCCCGGCCAGTGAAACGAACTCGCGGGTAACCCGCAAACATGCTGAACAATCGCTAGGTAAGGGCCGGTTACACGTGCACGAACGACCGAATCCGCACGTCGCCCGGCCGGTCGGAAAGTGGCCACGAACAGCCCTGTGAAGAACATGACGTGATCCTCACGATATCTGGGCTCAACCGCGGGTTAGCATCACAGAACTAACGAACAAATCCGATTATCGGTAAAGCGCTCACGCAAAAAATGAGAGGGAGCGGACACAGTGTCATTAGCTTCAGAAGCCGAGGCTGTCGAGCAGGCGTACGCGGAGTGGCAGCGCTCCGTAGCCGGTGTGCTCGCCAAGTCCCGCAGAGTCGATGCGGCAGAACTGGGCCCCGAGCCACAGAAACTGCTCGAAACCGTCACCTACGACGGTGTCACTGTCGCACCGCTCTACAGCCCACGCGACGAGCGTCCCGAGCAGAGCTTGCCGGGCACGTTTCCGTACGTGCGTGGCGTCGACGCTCACCGTGATGTCAATGCCGGTTGGTTGGTTTCCGCTGCATTCGGAACCGCCTCGGCGGCCGAGACCAATCGCGCCATCCTGGACGCCCTCGAAAACGGAGTCAGCGCACTCTGGTTGAAGGTGGGCGCCGACGGCGTTCCGGTCACCGACCTCGCCGCTGCGCTCGAGGGCGTGCTTCTCGACCTCGCACCGCTCACGCTCGATGCAGGCGCAGCGACAAACGATGCAGCCCGAGCACTCTTCTCACTCCTCGATGCACGCAGCGAAGCCGGCGACGGTGTCAGCGATCGCAGCAGCATCCGAGTTCACCTCGGTGCAGCACCGCTGACCAGTTCGTTCTCCGGCGCAGCCGACGTCGAATTTGCAGGCGCAGTCGAGTTGGCCGCCCTCGCCGCCGCTCGTGCGGAAACCGTGCACGCGATCACCGTGGACGGCACGGCCTTTCACAACGCGGGTGCCGGGGATGCCGAAGAACTCGGAGCCGCAATCGCCGCCGGCCTCGAGTACCTCCGTGCACTCACCGCCCAGAGCGGCCTGACCATCGGTGCCGCGTTGTCGCAGTTGGCTTTCCGCTACGCGGCAACCGACGATCAGTTCCAGACCATCGCGAAGTTCCGCGCCGCACGTCTCGTATGGGCACGCATCGCCCAGGTCTGCGGAGCTTCCGATTTCGGTGGAGCGCCGCAGCACGCAGTCACCTCCGCCGCGATGATGGCTCAGCGTGATCCCTGGGTGAACATGCTGCGCACGACCCTCGCCGCATTCGGCGCCGGCGTCGGCGGAGCAGACGCGGTGACTGTTCTTCCGTTCGACGTCGCCCTGGCCGACGGCACCCTCGGCGTCAGCAAGTCCTTCTCCTCGCGCATCGCGCGCAACACACAGCTGCTCCTGCTCGAGGAGTCGCACCTGGGCCGTGTCCTCGATCCGTCGGCCGGGTCTTGGTACGTCGAGGACCTGACACAGCAGATTGCCGCCACCGCGTGGGAGTTCTTCCAGGAAATCGAAGCAGCCGGCGGATATCTGGCGGCACTCGAAGCGGGAATCGTCTCCGGTCGCATCGCCGCTACCAAGGCCAAGCGCGACTCCGACATCGCACACCGCAAGACCACGGTCACCGGTGTCAACGAGTTTCCGAACCTCGGCGAAACGCCGCTGTCCGCCGAAGCCGTCGAGCCCGGTCAGTCCGTCGCCCGCTACGCAGCTGCATTCGAAGCGCTTCGTGACCGTTCGGACGCGTTCCTCGCCGCCGGCGGCGCCCGTCCCACTGCGCTTCTCGCGCCGCTGGGCTCGGTTGCAGAACACAACGTGCGCACCACGTTTGCGTCCAACCTGCTCGCTTCGGGTGGTATCGACGCAGTCAACCCCGGCCCGCTCGAGGTGGGCGCCGAGGCCATCTCCGCTGCAGTCAAGGCTTCCGGTGCCACCGTCGCCGTGCTGTGCGGCACGGACAAGCGCTACGGCGAGAGCGCCGCAGCGGCCGTCGCCGAACTTCGCGCCGCCGGCATCACCAAGGTGCTGCTCGCAGGACCGGAGAAGGCAGTCGCCGACGCGACCGGCGATTCTCGCCCGGACGGATTCCTCACCGCCCGCATCGACGCAGTGTCGGCTCTGACCGAACTGCTCGACTTCATCGAGACGGGAAGCTCCAAGTGACGACACGAGAGGTCAAGCACGTGATCGGCAGTTTCGCCGAGGTCCCACTCGAGGACCCGCAGTCTCCGGCACCCACACCGCCGTCGGTCGAGCAGGCCCAGGCGCTCATCGAAGAGGGCGCCAACGCCAACAACTACGCCGCCGAGCAGGTTGTCTGGTCCACCCCGGAAGGCATCGACGTCAAGCCGGTGTACACCGGTGCGGACCGCACGGCCGCCGCCGAGTCGGGTTACCCGCTCGACAGCTTCCCGGGCGCAGCGCCGTTCCTGCGTGGTCCGTACCCGACCATGTACGTGAACCAGCCGTGGACCATTCGCCAGTACGCCGGATTCTCCACTGCCGCGGAGTCGAATGCGTTCTACCGTCGTAACCTCGCGGCCGGTCAGAAGGGTCTCTCGGTCGCCTTCGACCTCGCCACACACCGCGGCTACGACTCCGATCATCCTCGCGTTGCCGGTGACGTCGGAATGGCCGGTGTCGCAATCGATTCCATCCTCGACATGCGTCAGCTCTTCGACGGAATCGACCTCTCGCAGGTCTCGGTCTCGATGACGATGAACGGCGCCGTGCTGCCGATTCTCGCGCTGTACGTCGCTGCGGCAGGCGAGCAAGGTGTCACTCCGGACAAGCTGGCCGGAACGATCCAGAACGACATCCTCAAAGAGTTCATGGTTCGTAACACCTACATCTATCCGCCGAAGCCCTCGATGCGGATCATCTCGGACATCTTCGCGTACTCCAGCGCGGAAATGCCGAAGTACAACTCCATCTCCATCTCGGGCTACCACATCCAGGAAGCCGGAGCGACGGCCGATCTGGAACTGGCGTACACCCTCGCCGACGGCGTCGAGTACATCCGCGCCGGCCTCGACGCCGGTATGGACATCGACAAGTTCGCACCTCGCCTGTCCTTCTTCTGGGCCATCGGCATGAACTTCTTCATGGAGGTCGCCAAGCTCCGCGCCGGACGCCTCCTGTGGGCCGAGCTTGTCGCCAAGTTCGATCCCAAGAGCGCGAAGTCTCTCTCGCTGCGTACCCACTCGCAGACCTCCGGCTGGTCCCTGACCGCGCAGGACGTCTTCAACAACGTTCCGCGTACCTGCGTCGAAGCCATGGCTGCCACCCAGGGCCACACTCAGTCCTTGCACACCAACGCACTCGACGAAGCGATCGCATTGCCGACGGACTTCTCCGCCCGCATCGCCCGTAACACCCAGTTGCTGCTGCAGCAGGAATCCGGCACCGTGCGTCCCATCGACCCGTGGGGTGGCTCGTACTACGTCGAGTGGCTCACCAACGAACTCGCCAACCGGGCTCGTAAGCACATCGAAGAGGTCGAGGAAGCCGGCGGAATGGCTCAGGCCATCAACGAAGGCATCCCGAAGCTGCGCATCGAGGAGGCTGCCGCCCGCACCCAGGCACGCATCGACTCCGGTCGGCAGCCGCTCGTCGGCGTCAACAAGTACGTTCCCGACGAGGTCGACACCATCGAAGTTCTCAAGGTCGAGAACTCCAAGGTCCGGAAGGAACAGCTCGAGAAGTTGGTTCGTCTTCGCGCGGAACGTGATCCGGAAGCCGTCGAGGCCGCACTGGCGAACCTCACTCGAGCTGCCGCATCCACCGAAGGCGGCATGGAGAACAACCTCCTCGCCCTCGCTGTCGTCGCCGCCCGCGCGATGGCTACCGTCGGCGAGATTTCCGACGCCCTCGAAAAGGTGTACGGACGCCACCAGGCCGAGATCCGCACCATCAGTGGTGTGTACCGCGACGAGGCAGGAACGGTGAGCAACATCAGCAAGGCGATGGAACTGGTCGAGAAGTTCGCCGAGGACGAGGGACGTCGTCCCCGCATCCTCGTCGCGAAGATGGGCCAGGACGGTCACGACCGTGGCCAGAAGGTCATCTCCACCGCCTTCGCGGACATCGGATTCGACGTCGACGTCGGACCGCTGTTCCAGACCCCCGAAGAGGTCGCCAATCAGGCGGCCGACAACGACGTCCACGTAGTCGGTGTGTCGTCGTTGGCCGCCGGTCACCTGACCTTGGTGCCGGCGCTGCGGGAGGCTCTGGCTGCGGCCGGTCGTCCCGACATCATGATCGTCGTCGGCGGCGTCATTCCGCCCGGTGACTTCGACGAACTCTACGAGGCCGGCGCTGCTGCCATCTTCCCGCCCGGCACCGTCATCGCCGACGCTGCCAGCGGATTGTTGGAGAAGCTCTCCGCCCAACTGGGTCACGACAACAGCTGAGAAGGGGGTCACTGAAGATGGCACGTCAGCCCATCGACATTGATTCCCTCGCCGAGGCGGTGCGCGGAAATCAGCGTGCCGGCCTCGCTCGGGCGATCACCCTCGTCGAGTCCACCCGCGACGACCACCGGGCCCTCGCGCAGCAACTTCTACTGAAGTTGCTGCCGGAGGCCGGGGGAGCGCACCGGATCGGCATCACCGGCGTTCCCGGCGTCGGCAAGTCGACCTTCATCGACGCGCTCGGAATGTACTTGCTGGGCAAGGGACATCGGGTTGCGGTGTTGGCGGTCGATCCGTCGTCCACCCGCACCGGCGGCTCGATTCTCGGCGACAAGACACGCATGGCTCGGCTCACCGTCGAACCGAATGCGTACATCCGGCCGTCACCGACGTCCGGCACGCTCGGTGGTGTTGCCAAGGCAACCCGCGAGACTATCGTGCTTCTCGAAGCTGCCGGTTTCGACGTCATCCTGGTGGAAACGGTGGGTGTCGGCCAGTCCGAAGTCACTGTTGCCAACATGGTGGACTGCTTCACGTTCCTGACCCTCGCTCGTACCGGTGATCAGCTCCAGGGCATCAAGAAGGGTGTCCTCGAGCTCGCAGATCTGGTGGCGGTCAACAAGGCCGATGGCAAGCATGAGCGCGAGGCAAAGGGCGCTGCCCGTGAATTGGCGGGTGCGCTTCGCCTGATCTACCCGCACGACGCCATCTGGAAGCCGCCCGTCATCACGATGAGCGGTCTCGAAGGTGTCGGGCTGGACGAGTTCTGGGGAACTGTCACCAAACACCGTGAGGTGCTCACCGAAGCGGGACAGTTCGAGGAGAAGCGTCGCAAGCAACAGGTCGATTGGACCTGGACGATGGTCAACGATCAGCTGCTACGCAGGCTCTCGAGCAACGATCGGGTGCGTGCGATCCGGGCCGACGTCGAGCAGAGCGTGCGTGACGGTTCGCTGACGGCAGCGTTGGCGGCGGGGCGAATTCTCGACGCGTTCGACGGAAGCAACTAGCGCGGAAAGAACAAAATCCCGGGTATCCGAGCGCGGATACCCGGGATTTCTTCTGTGACGAGCTATCGTTCGCGTTTGACTGCAGGCTCGGTGAGTTCGGTCTCGACAGCGAGTTCGACTCCCGTGAAATCGCCTTCTGCCTCGGCCGGGGTGAGCGTGGACCGCTTCCACGCGTAGAACAGCAGCGCTGCCCACGCGCCGAGAATGGTCAGGTAACCGGCCACTGTGACCGCCCCGGTGATGTCGAAGGATTTGAACAGCTTCTGTGCGTTGGTCAACACGATGACGCCGCCCACCGCCGTTCCGAGCAAGGTTGCAGGTACGCGGCTGACCAGCCACGCCGCGAACGGAGCTGCGATGACACCGCCGAGCGCGAGACCGGCGACAACGAGGAGGTTTCCCGCCGACTCACGTCCCAATCCGACAAGGAATCCCAGCGACGCGGCTGACGCGACCAGAAACTCCGAGGCGCTGACCGAGCCGATCACGGTGCGCGGCGCGGTCTTTCCTCGTGAGAGCAGCGTGCTGGTGGTGATCGGACCCCAACCACCACCGCCGGATGCATCGATGAAACCACCGAACAGGCCGAGTGGGGACAGGAAACGTGCAGTGTGCGGGGTGGTACGAGCGTCCGCGACGGCCGGTGGGCGGACCGAAAAGCGTAGTGCCACATAGATACCGATGGCCAGCAGGATCGTCGCCGTGATGGGGACTGCCGCTTCGGTGGACAGACCCGAGAGCACGGTTGCGCCGATGAATGCACCGACTGCGCCGGGCACACCGAGCTTGGCGACGAGCTTCCAGTCGATGTTCTTGAACTTCCAATGCGACACACCCGAAGCGAGGGTGGTGCCGACCTCGGCCAGGTGAACAGCGGCGCTGGCCTGAGCCGGACCGAGGCCACCGATCATCAACAGAGTGGTTGCGGTGACACCGAAGGCCATACCGAGGGCGCCGTCGACGAGCTGGGCGCCGACGCCGACAAGGGTGAACAAAAGAAGATTGAACATGAGAAGACAGACTCCGAGCGAAGAAGCGACAAAGTCAGGGGTGCAGGCAGCGAGAATCGCCGCTCAGCAACACGCCTGATCGAAGCATGCGCTACGACGAGTGGGCCAGAACGCCATCAATCCGAGCGCAAATGCCGGGGAGGCATCGTGGCTGGAAATCTGCACGTCAGGTCCTTTGTTCTCGTTCGTTGGTGTTCTGTCCATGCGAGCATAGCCGGTGCCCGGCTCGGTCAACCCACGACGCGGGCGTAATTTCCCACTCGGTGGACAAGTCGATCGAAGAATTCCGCCGGATCGGTGCTGACCGCGATATCCGCGTTGGGCTCACGCTTCCAGTGCCCGACCCAGTCCGCAACCGTCGTTCCGATCAGCAGTGGACTCTCGGTTTCGACATCTACCGTTGCCGGTTTCAGCGTCGCCAGGCTCGGATCGAGCGCGACGGCAGCAGCGAAGGGATCATGCATGTGAGCAAGAAATCCCTGGTCGTATTCACGATGGAATTCCATGTAGAACCGGATTGCGTCGGACATATGCCTGATCACGCTGTTGGACGCGGAACTGCGGACGTCGGGACCGTCGTCAGGCGAGATGATCTCTTCCGGGGTGCTCCCGGCAGCTTCGGCGAGCCGACGCACATGTTCGGGGAACATCTCGATGGATTCGGTGACGTTGAGGCCGCAGATGATCGGGCGCCGGTGCGCGGGTACGACGGAGAACGCGTCGAACACCTCCTTGGCGGCGTGCGGATCCACCGAGACGTTCCACTCCGCGGTCGGCGTCGTGTTGCCCGGATAGTTGAACGACCCACCCATCACGACCAGTCGCTTCAGCAGGGACGGCAGATCGGGTTCACGTCTGATCGCCAAGGCCAGGTTGGTGAGCGGCCCCGTCACCAGCCCGGTGAGTTGTCCGGGGTACTCCCGGACGAGATCCACCCAGAGGTCGGTGGCGGTTCGGACCGAGCGCTTGCGACCCGAATCGGGGAGGACCGCATGGCCGATTCCTTGCGGACCGTGAGTCTCCTCGGTGGTGCGCAACGGTATGACCAATGGCTCGCGGGCGCCGAGTGCAACCTCGATGTCCGGGGCGCCGCAGAGCGCAAGCCAGTTCAAGTTGTTGGCCGCGACCTGTTCCACCGGAACGTTGCCGGCGGTGCTCGCAATCCCCAGTATCTCGGCTTCGGGGCTGGCAAGGAGATAGAGAAGCGCCAACGAGTCGTCGATACCGGTGTCGACGTCGACGATGAGTTTGTGCATGTCACTCATCGGTGGCCACCAGGATCGTCGGGGAATGCAGGACGGGGAAGTTCACCGACCGAGCGATGAAGCACTTCGTGTGTGCGGGGCCGTGAAGCTCCTGGGCCTTCTCGACCATCGACGCCTCCGCGACCAACACCGTCGGATTCAACGTCACTTCGATGAACTGGCCGCCGCCATCGGATTCCTCGATCATGCTGCCGACCGGCTGATCGCTGTAGTCGAGAACGACGACCCCAGCGGCAGCTGCCAGCCCGAGGTACCAGAGCATGTGGCACTGGGCGAGGGAGGCAACGAGCAGTTCCTCGGGGTTCCATCGCTGCGCGTCACCGCGGAACGAGGGATCGGAGCTGCCGAGAAGTTCCGGCTTTCCGACCGCGGATATTGCATGATTGCGCGAATATCCCTGCGTGCTGGACGTTCCGGTTCCCAGATCGCCCGTCCACTGAAGGTCGAGTGTGTAGGTATGTGACTTCACAGGTCCATCTTGCCCTGAATGTGCCGGTCCCTCAGTGTGCCCACTCCGCGCGATCCGATCCCCACGGATGGGCTGGTTCGGGGTAGTCCTCGAACTCTGCCAGCGCGGGTCGTGCGGTGGTCACGTCGGCATGGTTGACAACAACATTCAGGCCGGGAGCGGTCGGTAGACCGGGATGGACGGTTCGGCCGGGTGCGTCGAGAAGACGGGCGCCGGTGCTGGCCAATGACACGTCGACATCGCGGCCACGGCCGTCCTGCGAGCGCAGCGTCAACGCGTCGAGGATCCCCGCTGCCAAGAAGTATCCGGTCGAGTGGTCGAGTGCCTGCGCCGGAAGTGCGCCAGGGTTCTCACCACCCTCGAGGAACGAAATGCCGGACGCGGCCTGCACGATGCTGTCGAAGCCACGGCGATTCGCCCACGGACCTTCCCATCCCCATGCGCTGATGCGCCCGTGAATCAGGTGGGCGGGAAGATCCTGCCCGATGAGCGCTTCGAGTGCACCCGGCCGGTAGCCGGTGACCAGTACGTCTGCGGTTTCGAGGAGTTCTCGGAACGCTGCCGCTCCGGCCGAGGACTTCAGGTCGAGAAGCGCCGACCGCTTGCCCTGTCCACTGTCGAGGTGCTGCCATCCGATCTCGGGGATCGCCGGGGGATCGATCCGCAGAACGTCAGCGCCGACCAACGCCAGGGCACGCGTCGCGACCGGACCGGCGATGACGCGGGTCAGGTCGAGAACGCGTGGGCGCGTCGGATGCGTGCGGGGTTTTCCCTCGTCGCGTGCTCGGATGGATACCAGAGGCGCAGACCTCGCAGCTGCGCACTGCTCACTCAGGCGCCACTCGGTCGCGGTACGAACACGGACCGCGATGGCTCCGATCTCGGCGGCCTGCTGCTCGATCTCGATGGCGCTGAGTTCGGATATCCGTTGCGCCACTGCATCTTTGGGTGATCCATGAACGAGCGCGAGGACGGCGAGCAGGCGGTCGCGATGGTGCGGATAGTTGCCGTGCGTGCGGACCCAACCGTCGCGGGCGGCAAAGAACCCCGAGTGCTCGGAGAACCCGTTGATCGGCTCGCCGCCGATCCGGAACAGTCGATCGCTCGAGAAGGACGCGGCGATGCGCTCGGGATCGAGGGTCCAGTATCCGTCGCCCGGGCGGGTTGACCGATGAATCGCCGAGGCGAACGCCGCGACTGAGCCCGCAGCGAGGTCGAACACCGGCAAGTGCGCCGCAAGGAAACCCGCCGAGTCCGGGCATTCGATGTGCCCGCGTCGGTCGTCGCTGTGCACCCCGACGTCACGCTGGTATTCGTCGAGATAGAACCCGTACCCGTGATCCATGCGACGCCTTTCGGCAGTTCAGTGGCCGAGAAGCTCCCGGCACTTCTCTGCCAGCGTATCGCGGAGCGGCGCAGCACGATCCGCCAACTGTTGTTGCTGACGCACGTATTCGGCGCGGCCCGCGGGAGTTTCGATACGAATGGGGGAGTACCCGTACTCGGCGAGGTCGTATGGGCTCGCGCGCATGTCGAGTTCACGGGCCAGGAGCGCGTGTTCGAAGCACCGCATCACCAGGTGGGAATCGACGAGTGGCAACAATTTGAAGCTCCACTTGTACAGGTCCATACCGGCGTGCAGGCAGCCCGGCTGTTCGTGATCGATCTGAGTTTCGCGTGCAAGCGGGAGCGAGTTCTTGGGGGCCGCGTCCGGTGTGAAGAACCGGAACGCGTCGTAGTGCGTGCATTTGAGTGGCAGGGATTCGACGACCGCGTCGGTACCGGCGAACCCGAGTCGCAGCGGCACCGACTGGTGACGGATTGCGTCCTCGCCGCCGCGATAGACCATCGCCCATTCGTGGAGGCCGAAGCAACCCAGCACAGCGGGCCGCGCAGACGTCTGATTCAACAGATTCCACACGAATTCGACTGTGTGACGCCGACGCTCCAGCACTGAGGCCTCGACCGTCGCGGTACCCGAATCGTCGACGCGGTAGCCGGAGAAGGCTGCGTATTCGGCGGCGTTCTCGAGCGCGACTCCGTACCCGGGGTGCCAGCGGCGCAGTTGAGCGGGTTTGAAGTTGTAGTACGTGAAGAGGAAGTCGTGCACCGGGTGAGAGATACCGGCGCTACGACGCGCTCGGTGCGGCTCGACGAGCTTCTCCACCTCCTCGAGGTGAAGTGCCCGCCGAGCCGTCCACTCGCTCTGCGCGAGTGCGAGTGAATGCACCGAACGTGTCATCGATCAGCTGTTTCTTTGTCCGGGAACAGCATCCGTGCCGCGGTGCGTGCCGTCGCGGACCGTTCCGACGTACTCCTCGAGGAGATCCTCGAGCGCGACGATACCGATCACCACTCCGTCAGCGTCCGTGACAGCGCCGAGGTGCGAGCTGGCCCGACGAAGGCCGGCCAACGCTTCGGCCAGCGGTGTGCTGAGCGGAACGATGGGCAGCGGCCGGATATCCGACGTCGGAACGACGGTGTCCGGTCCAGCGGCCTCGTCGAGCACCTCGTCGAGCACGTCCTTGAGGTGCACGTACCCAGCCAGCGATCCGTCGCTCGCTCGCACCGGGTAACGCGAGTATCCGGTCTCGATGACCGCACGCTCGATCTCACCCAGTGTTGTTCCCGACGGTGTGAGGGGAATGGTCCGCACCTTGTCGAGAGTGATCAGGACCTCGGAGACGGTCCGATCGGTCGATTCGAGTGCCTGCTTCAACCGCCGGTGTTCTTCGGCGTCGATCAGACCTTCGGATCGCGATTCACCGATCATCGCGGACAACTCCACCGCCGAGACCGTGACGTCGAGTTCGTCCTTGGGTTCGACGCGCAGGAGCTTGAGCACTCCGTTCGCGCACAGGTTGTAGAACGCGATGATCGGGCGAGCGATCTTGATGAACGCCAGATGCACGGGAACGAGCAGCATGGCCGTCTTCTCGGGGCCGGCCAACGCGATGTTCTTGGGCACCATCTCGCCGAGCAGGATGTGCAGCACGACGACGAGCGACAGCGCGATGGCAAACGAGATCGGGTGCAGCAATCCGTCGGGCAGGCCGACGGCTTCCATCGGCACCTCGAGGAGGTGCGCAATGGCGGGCTCGGCGACCTTACCGAGGAGGATCGAGCAGATCGTGATGCCCAGCTGAGCCGCCGCAAGCATGAGCGAGAGGTTCTCACCGGCCTTGATGACTGTGAGCGCCCGCTTCTTGCCTTGCGCGACCAGTGCTTCGAGGCGGTCACGTCGTGCGGAGATCAGTGCGAACTCCGCACCGACGAAGAATGCATTGCCGGCGAGCAGCACGACGGTGAGGAGTACACCGAAGAGGTTATTCATCGTCGGACTCCTTCTTGCTGTCGTCGGCGGATTCGGGTTCGACGTAAGCGGGGACCGGCGTGATGGTCACCCGGTCGATACGGCGGCCTTCCATGCCGGTCACTCGTGCAATCCACTTTCCGCGCGAATCACCGGACGAGTCGACGTCGGGCAATTCCACCTCGTCACCTTCGTCGGGGATGCGGCCCAGTTCGGTGAGCACCAAGCCGCCGAGCGTGTCGTAGTCGCCTTCGGGAGCGGTGTACCCGGTAGCCGAAGTGACCTCGTCGATGCGCAGGAGACCGGAGCACGACCATCCGTCGCCGACGCGCTGCACGTCGAGTTCGGGTTCGTCGTGTTCGTCGCGCACATCGCCGACGATTTCCTCGATGAGGTCTTCCATCGTGACGATGCCGGCAGTTCCGCCGTACTCGTCGACGACGAGCGCAACCTGCATGCCGTCGGAGCGGATTCGCTCCATGACGGTGTCCCCGTCCAGGCTCGACGGCACGACGGGAACACGTTGAGCCAGACTGTCGACGCGCGTCGTGCGCCGACGTTCGGCCGGAACGGTGAACGCGTGCTTGATGTGTACGACGCCGACCGTGTCGTCGAGATCGCCGCGAACGACCGGGAAGCGCGAATAGCCGGTCCGCGACGCCGTCACGATCAGGTCTGCGACGGTGTCCGAGAGTTCCAGCGATTCGATCTTCACTCGCGGAGTCATCAGCTCTTCTGCCGTGCGGTCACCGAACTGCAGTGAACGGTCGACGAGCATCGCCGTGCCCTTGTCGATGGACCCGCGCTGCGCGGACGTCCGCACGAGGGACCCGAGTTCCTGCGGTGATCGCGCGGAGCGCAATTCCTCCGCGGGTTCGATGCCCAGGCGTCGCACGATCCAGTTGGCGGTTCCGTTGAGGCCGTTGATGGCCCACCGGAAGATCAGCGAGAACCCTGCTTGCAGGCCCGCAGTCGCGCGGGCGGTGGGCATCGGCTTGGAGATTGCGAGGTTCTTCGGTACGAGCTCACCGAAGATCATGGAGAACGAGGTCGCGATCACGAGCGCCAGGATCAAAGACGTTGTCGAGGCCGCGGATTCACTGAGCCCGACGGCCTTCGTGACCGGTGTGATGAACCGTGCCAGGACCGGCTCGGCCAGGTAACCGGTGATCAGGGTTGTGATCGTGATGCCCAGCTGAGCGCCGGAGAGCTGGAACGAAAGAGTCTTGTGCGCGTGTTGAACCTGCCGCGAGCGTCGGTCGCCGCCACGAGCAGCTTCGTCGACGGTGCTGCGTTCGAGCGCGGTCAGTGAGAATTCGGCCGCCACGAAGAGGGCGGTGCCTGCAGTCAGCGCGATGAAGCCGACCAGGCTGAGAATGGTGAAAACGATGTCCATGTGTCATCGCCACCTGAGATGTGCACGGGGGCCGCCGGGTTTGTCTCCCGGCTCGCTAGAGGAGCCCTCCGAACCGGCGGAATCAGAAGATTCCTCGGATAAAACGACGGGTGTAGCGCCGGGTAAGTGTGTGGGTGCCTCGGGCACCGGGTTCCTTTCGTCAGAGCCGAGTAGTTCTCGGCTGTAGCGGGCTCGGTCGGGTCGCCGAAGGGCACCCGACCGAGTTTTGTTTTCTGTTTACGGATCCAATGATACCGGCGGGTGCCCGGGAGTAGGGACCCGAGCACCCGCCGACAGTCACAGAACGTGGTTCACCAACCAGACGGAAGCGGCCGTCCTTCGGCAAATCCGGCGGCGGACTGCACGCCCAGAACGGCCTTCTCGTGCAGCTCCTCGAGAGAACGCGCACCCGCGTACGTGCAGGTACTGCGCACGCCGGAACAGATCTGATCGATCAGGTCCTCGACTCCAGGGCGCTCGGGATCGAGACGCATCCGCGAACTGGAGATGCCTTCCTCGAACAATCCCTTACGGGCGCGATCGAAAGCCGTTTCGGTGGCTGTGCGAGCGGCAACAGCGCGCTTGGAGGCCATACCGAAGCTCTCCTTGTACGCGTTGCCCGCCTGATCGACTTTGAGATCGCCGGGGGACTCGTATGTGCCGGCGAACCACGAGCCGATCATGACGTTCGACGCGCCCGCCGCGAGGGCGAGTGCAACGTCGCGGGGGTGTCGAACGCCGCCGTCGGCCCAGACGTGCTTGCCGAGCTCACGTGCCGCTGCAGCACATTCCGCGACGGCCGAGAACTGCGGGCGTCCGACGCCGGTCATCATGCGAGTCGTGCACATGGCTCCGGGTCCGACGCCGACCTTGACGATGTCCGCGCCTGCGGCGATCAGATCACGGGTTCCCTGTGCGGAGACCACGTTGCCTGCGACCAACGGGACGCCGAGATCGAGCGCCTTGAGGGTGGTGAGCGCATCGATCATTCTCTGCTGGTGACCGTGAGCCGTGTCCACGACGATCACGTCGGCACCGGCGTCGACGAGTGCCTTGGCCTTGGCGCCCACGTCACCGTTCACACCGACCGCCGCAGCGACCCGGAGTGCGCCGCGCTCGTCGACTGCGGGGTCGTAGATGCCGGCACGAATCGCGCCGGTGCGGGTGAGGACGCCGGCAAGAGTCCCGTCTTCGTTGACGATGACCGCCAGCGGATCGTGCTTGGTTTCGAGCAGTTCGAAGACCTCACGCGGTGTGGCGGTGACCGGGGCCGTGACGAAGTCGGTGATCGCGACGGTACGGAGGCGAGTGAACCGATCGACATCCGCGCAGGCAGCCTCGGTGACGACACCGAGAGGCTTACCGTCCTCGACCACCACGACCGCGCCGTGAGCGCGCTTGGGAAGCAGCGCCAGCGCATCGGAGACGGCGTCGTCCGGACTCAGCGTGACCGGCGTATCGGCGACGAGGTGGCGGCTCTTGACGAACGCCACGGTCTCGGCGACAGCGTCGGTGGGGACGTCCTGCGGAATGATGACCAGTCCGCCGCGGCGGGCGACAGTCTCCGCCATGCGGCGGCCGGCGACTGCGGTCATATTGGCGACCACGACGGGAATGGTCGTTCCGGATCCGTCGGAAGAATTGAGATCGACGTCGAACCGAGAGGTGACCTCGGTCCGGTTAGGGACGAGGAAGACGTCGTCGTAGGTCAGGTCGTATGGGGGGCGTTGCCCTTCGAGGAACTGCACGTTTCACGAGCCTACCGTCGATTCCGCCGTAGCGCCCTCGGTATCGCGCGCTTGTGAGCGGGAGAGGGCGATCGTGGTCATGATCATGACGGCGACGGCGCACCCGATGAGAACAATTCCGGGACCGTCGACGCGGAGGCGTTCGTCGAGCACTGTCATCCCCAGGAAGATGGCCGCGATCGGCTCGCCGATCGTCAGGGCGGGTAGCGACGCCGACAGCGGCCCGACCTGGAACGCGCGCTGTTGCAGGTAGACCCCGATTGCGCCCGAGGCGATCAGCGCCCACGTCTGCCATGCCGAAATCACCCCGATGACGCCGTGGCCGAGTAGGTCGGTGACGTACTTGGTGAATGCGACGGCGACGCCGTAGAAGATGCCTGCCGCAGAGCCGAGAAGCAGTGCGCGCCAGCCGCCGTCGAGTTTGGACAAGCCGCCGACAGTTGCGGCCACGGCCACTGCGACCGTAATCGTCAGGGGCACAGCCCAATCCGACCATGGAGCATTGCTGTCTCCCTCGGTGGGGTCGCCGACGACGAGGAAGATCGCCAAGGAAATCGCGAGCATGATCGCCAGTGACCACGCGGAACGGGTGATGCGGATTCCCGAGAATTTGGCCGAGAGAGGCAGCGCGAACAGCAACGAGGTCACGATCAGCGGCTGCACCACCAACACCGAACCCAACGACAGTGCAACGGCCTGCATGACGTACCCGCCGCCGTCACCGATCAGCCCGGCCCACCACCGAGGACTGCGAATCAACGACGCCACCAACGCCTCGCCCTCGGGAACCGCGGACGCCGCCCGTTGCTGAGCGACCGAAGCGCACGCGAAGAGCAGTGCAGCGAGAAGTGCGCAGAGAACCGAGATCAGTGGAAGATCACCCATTCCCTCAGTGTGCGCGCTTGCCCGCCCGATTTCCGGCAGACGGCTTTCCTGCGCCGGGTGCGCCGCGACGCGGGGTCAAGCCCTTGGACGCCAGACGCTCCGAACGGGTCGGGACCGGAGTGCCGTCCGCACGGATCTTCTTCACACTCTTCGGATCGGTGACGCGCCGCGAGGAGGCGGCGCGCTTGTCGCCGTCCTTCTTCATCCGGCCTCCGGCAGCGGTCCGGCCTGCAGTGTCGTGTTCCTGACGGCCACGCTTGGCGGTGTGCTTGACGGCAACCGTCGTATCGGGAGCCTCGACCGGAATTCCCGTCGGCTCCATCGCACCGGTGATGCGCGTGAGCTCAAGATCGTCAGGACGAACCCGCACACCGTGAACCTTGATGCCTGCCTGCCTGGTCAACTTCTCGACCGATTCACGTTCTTCGTCGGTGACGATGGTGACGACGACGCCCGATTCGCCGGCGCGTGCCGTCCGGCCGGCCCGGTGCAGGTAGTCCTTCGCCTCGGCCGGGGGATCGACGTGAACGACGAGCGTCACGTCGTCGACATGGATTCCGCGCGCGGCGACATCGGTGGCGACCAGGACCGGTGTTGTCCCGTCGGAGAACGACGCGAGGGTCTTGGTCCGATTGTTCTGCGTCTTGCCGCCGTGCAGAGCCCCCGCCGAGACGCCGATCAAATGCAGTTGCTGCGCAAGACGATCCACACCGTGCTTGGTCTTGACGAACATGATGGTCCGCCCCGCACGCGAAGCGATATGTGCGACAACGGATCTCTTGTCGTCGCGGTCGACGAAAAGCAGGTGATGCTCCATGGTCGAGACGGTCGCAACCGGGGGAGCAGTCGAGTGCGACGCCGGATTGCGCAGGTAACCCGCGACCAGATCGTCGACCTTGCCGTCGAGTGTCGCCGAAAAGAGAAGACGCTGACCGTCTTTCGGAGTCGTGTCGAGAATCTTCGCAACCTCGTCGATGAAACCCATGTCCGCCATGTGGTCGGCTTCGTCGATGGTCGTGATCACGACGTCGTCGAGAATCACCGACTTCTGCTCGAGTAGGTCGAGCAGGCGCCCGGGGGTCGCGATCAGCAGATCGACGCCGCGGGCAAGGATGTCGGCCTGACGCTTGATCGGAACGCCCCCGACCGCATTTGCCACACGCAAACCGATCTCGGTAGCGGCGTCGTCGAGTGCCTTGTGGATCTGGATCGCCAGCTCACGGGTGGGAGCGAGCACCAAACCGCGCGGACGATTCCGCTTGCTCGCCCCACCCTTGAGGCGCACCAGCATCGGAAGCCCGAAGGCCAGAGTCTTTCCGGAACCCGTCGCACCGCGCCCGAGTACATCCCGACCGGCAAGAACATCGGGGATGGTTGCCGACTGAATGGGGAAGGGGGCATCGATGCCGCTTCGGCGCAACGCGTGCACCATCACGGCGGGGATTCCGAGGTCGACGAACGAACGCCCTTCGGTCGAGGTGGGCGAGTCGATCGTCGATTCCTGCATTTGTCCAGGCTACCGGGTATCGGTAGACGCAGATGACCGCATCTACCGATACCCGCTGTGAATCAGGCCTCGATTTCGCTGCGGTCACCGCTCCACAGTGTGTGGAACTTGCCCGGCTTGTCGATGCGCTCGTAGGTGTGCGCGCCGAAGAAGTCGCGCTGACCCTGAGTCAGGGCGGCCGGCAGACGCTCCGCGCGCAGACCGTCGTAGTACGACAGCGAGGACGCGAACGCAGGTACCGGAATGCCGAGCATCGTCGCGGTGGCGACCACGCGGCGCCAGCTGTCGATGCCTGCCTCGATGGCCTCGCGGAAGTACGGCGCCAGAATCAAGCTCGGCAGGCTCGGATCGGCGTCGAACGCGTCCTTGATGCGGTTGAGGAACTGCGCACGGATGATGCAGCCACCGCGCCAGATCGTCGCCAGGTCGGCAGGCTTGAGGTTCCAGTCGTACTCGGCGCTGCCGGCAGCGATCTGATCGAAGCCCTGCGCGTACGCCACGATCTTCGACGCGTACAGCGCGGCCTGGATGTCGGCGGCAAACTGCTCGGCGTCAGCAGGCTTGTCGCCGAGAGAGCCGGCAGCCAGACCCTGCGCCTGAGCTGCGGCGCGCTGATTGCGGCTACCGGATAGTGCGCGAGCAAATACGGCCTCGGCGATACCGGTGACCGGCACGCCCAGATCCAGAGCGGACTTGACCGTCCAGCGGCCCGTTCCCTTCTGCTCGGCAGCGTCGACGATGACGTCGACCAACGGCTTGCCCGTCTCGGCGTCGACCTGGCGGAGCACCTCGGCGGTGATCTCGATCAGGTAGGACTCGAGGGTGCCCTTGTTCCACTCGGTGAAGACGTCGGCAACCTGACCGGCGTCGTAGCCCAGAGCGTCGCGGAAGAGGTTGTACGCCTCGCCGATGAGCTGCATGTCGGCGTACTCGATGCCGTTGTGCACCATCTTGACGAAGTGACCGCTGCCGTCGGGGCCGATGTGCGTGCAGCACGGGGTGCCGTCGACGTGAGCGGAGATGGACTCGAGAAGCGGGCCGAGAGCCTCGTAGGACTCCTTCGGGCCGCCCGGCATGATCGACGGACCGTTGAGTGCGCCTTCTTCGCCACCGGAGATACCGGCGCCGACGAAGTGCAGACCGCGGGCGCGGATCGCCGCTTCACGACGGATCGTGTCGGTGTAGAGCGAGTTGCCACCGTCGATGATGATGTCGCCGGGCTCCATGGCGTTCGCGAGCTCTTCGATGACAGCATCGGTCGGGGCGCCCGCCTTGACCATGATCAGGACGCGTCGCGGCTTCTGAAGTGCGGCAACAAACTCCTCGACGGTCTCGGTGCGCACGAAATCGCCCTCGGAACCATGCTCGGCGATCAGGGCATCGGTCTTCGCGATGCTGCGGTTGTGCAGGGCAACGGTGTGACCGTGGCGGGCGAAATTGCGGGCAATATTCGAACCCATGACGGCCAGGCCGGTGACGCCGATCTGAGCTCGGGGTGATTCGGTGCTAGTGGTTGACATGCTTACAGCTTTCCCTCTCGGTCCGCGGCTGTGAAATCCTGCGCTGTGCGCAGCCGAAAACGGTGCGGCCGCGACGCGCGTGAACATCAGACCGTGCATACAAAACACGGATGCAGATCACTTTAATTGCAGTGACCTGCATCCGTCTCGATACAGCTTCCGGCACAGCCGGAAGGTTCTCAGTGTTCAGTTGTCGAGCCGCAGCTCAGCGCAGGTATTACCGCTGATCGCGCTTCGGGCCGTCGAATCCGTCATAGCTACGACGGTCGGTGCGGCTGCGGAAGCCGCCACCGCTGGTCGAGGCTGCACGGTTGTCGCCGCCTTCGCGGTTTCCCTGGTATCCGCCGGAGGAGCGGTTGCCCTGGTAGCCGGTCGAGGGGCGGCTGTCGCGATCGCCGTACGAGCGGTTGTTGTCACGGATGCCCTGGTATCCACCACCGGACGAACGGTTGCCCTGGTACCCGCCGCGGCTCTCGCCGTCACGGCTTCCCTGGTATCCGCCCGACGAGCGGTTGCCCTGGTAACCCGTCGACGGGCGGCTGTCGCGGTCTCCGTAGGACGGACGGCTGTCACGGCTGCCTTGGTATCCACCACCGGACGAACGGTTGCCCTGGTATCCGCCGCGGCTCTCGCCGTCGCGGTTGCCCTGGTAGCCACCCGAAGAGCGGTTTCCTTGGTATCCGGTCGAGGGGCGGCTGTCGCGGTTGCCCTGGTAACCACCGCTGGAGCGATCACCCTGGTATCCGCCGCGGCTCTCGCCGTCGCGGTTGCCCTGGTAGCCACCCGAAGAACGGTTGCCTTGGTATCCACCGGACGAGCGGTTGCCCTGGTATCCGCCACGGCTTCCACCACGATCACCGAAGGAACGCTCGCCACGAGAAGAGCTCTCGCGCAACGGTTCTCCGGTCGGCTTCTTGGCGCCGGTGATGCGAGCGAGTTCAGCAGAACCCGGGGTGACGGCAACGGCTGCGGCATTGACGCCGGCCATACCGGTCAGACGCTTGAACTGACGCTTCTGGTTGGGCAGCACGATGGCGACAACGGTGCCCTTCTCGCCGGCGCGAGCGGTACGACCAGCGCGGTGCAGGTAGTCCTTGTGGTCGGCCGGGGGATCGACGTGAACGACGAGGTCGATGCCGTCGACGTGGATACCGCGCGCTGCGACGTCCGTTGCGACGAGGACCGGGGTGCGGCCGTTCTTGAAACGCTCGAGGACGCGGGTGCGCTGGTTCTGTGCCTTGCCGCCGTGAAGCGACTCGGCAGCGATGCCGACTGCGCGGAGGCGGTCGGTGATTCCCTCGCAACCGAGCTTGGTGCGGGCGAACATGATGGTGCGTCCGTCGCGGGCACCGATCTCGGCGAGAACGGAATCCTTCTGTCCACGATCGACGAGGAGAACGTAGTGCTCCATCGTGTCGACGCTTGCGCGGCCGTCTTCGGTGGAGTGGGTGACGTGGTTGGCCAGGAACTGACGAACCAGCGACTGGACCTCACGGTCGAGGGTTGCCGAGAACAGCAGACGCTGTCCGTCTGCGGGGGTCTCACCGAGGATCGAGCGAACCTCGGGCAGGAAGCCCATGTCTGCCATCTGATCGGCTTCGTCGAGTGCGGTGATTTCCACCGAGTCGAGGATGCAGGTGCCCTGACGCAGGTGGTCGCCGAGACGACCCGGCGTTGCGACGAGGACGTCTACGCCGCGGCGGAGCTGATCGACCTGCTTGGCGAACGGCGTTCCACCGACAGCGGGACGAACCGTGAGTCCGAGTGCGCCAGCGTAGGAGTTGAGGGAGTCGACCACCTGGAAAGCAAGCTCACGGGTGGGGACGAGCACGAGTGCGCGGGGACGCTTGGCGGCCGGGCGATCTTCGTGGCGTGAGAGGCGGGTCAGCATCGGCAGGCCGAAGGCGAGGGTCTTGCCCGATCCGGTCTGTGCGCGGCCGAGAACGTTGGTTCCGGCGAGCGCGTCCGGGATGGACTGCGCCTGGATGGGGGACGGGACGGTGATGGAGTTGCGCGCCAATGCGGCAACAAGCTGCTCGGGCAGGCCGATCTCGGCGAAGGTGATACCCGGCTCGGTGGCGACTGCTTCTTCGGCAGCGGGGGTGTTGACGGTGGGGTCTTCGATGTTCTCAGAAGACGACATTTGGACAGCGTTGGTCACGCGGAAACCTCTCCGGACTACGGGCACGTCGCGGAGCGGAAGAAGCCATGCTGAAATACACGACACAGTTCGCAAAGGGACGAGCCAGGGCACATGTCACCTGGCAATCCGAACGCATACTGCGGGGAATTGGGCTGTGTGCCGTTATATGTTGACGGACCACGATGGTGGCCGTGATCCACTCTACGCCACCGGGGACACCGAAGTCAGGTAGCCCCGCCTGTGACCTGCACTACTACACGGGGTTACGCAGGTCAAGACTCAGTATGCGTTGAAAAGCAGTCGAAGTTCGGTGAGCCAGGGCACAGCAACCGCAACCGTGGGAACAACGAGAATCGCGACCGCCCCGAGATACGCAAAAACTGCGATGCGGGGATCTGCGTCGTCGGCCGAGAGGCGCTGCACCCGGATGAGCGTCGACGGCCCGCCCGCTGCCATTGCCCCGCGGGGTGCCGTCGATCCGGCACACGCGACAAGCGCCCGCGCGAGGGGAGTGGGACCGGTAGCCCGCACGGCTGAATCGTCGGCGAGCAACTCCACCAGTAGCTGCACCGATCCCAGGGCCGACTTGCTACGAACGAAACGGGGGAACGCGTGGTTGACGGCAGTGAAAGCCTCGAGGACCAGATCGTGACGAGCTCGCAGGTGGGAACGCTCGTGCGTCAGGATGGCTTTGACCTCGGCATGATCGAGGTTCTGCAGAGTGCCTTGACTGAGAACCACGCGTTGACGCAGACCTGGCAGGCAGTATGCGATCGGTTCGTCGACGTCCAGTACCCGCAGATCGGGTGTGCGTTCCACCGACGCGGGCATGGCGCAGTCGTCGAGAAGGTCCACCAACACGCGGTGACGTGCACGGCGACGTCGGGTTCTCACAGCGACCTGGATGATCGAGAAGATCAGCTTCGCGCCGATCAGAAGCGTCAGGGCAAAAACAACCACGTACAGAATCCACAGCGGGAGCCCGAGTGCATCGATTTCGGCGGTCGGGGCCGTCGTCGGCCTACCGTCAGTGCCGGGAACGAGCAGCTGGCTGGCAATGGCCAGGCCCGAGCTGAATGCCGACAGCACCGCAGCAATTGCGACGGCTTGCCACAGAACCAACGCCGCGCGTGGAGCGCGGTAAGGCCACGTGGAGCGGCTCAGGAGTGCGGGAACCGGACCGGCCAGCAACAAGGCAAGCAGTCCGAAAACCAGTGCAGTAGTGGCGTTCATGTCCTACACATCATGCACGACGAAATCAGTTCGGCCTAGAAATTCCGGGCTGCGCAGCCTTTTTCGCGGACTCGCGCACCTCGAGGGCAGCGAGCGCCTCGCGGAGAGCATCGGCTTCGTCAGCATTGACCTGTCCCACGAAGTGGACGAGCGCCGCAGCGCGACCGCCGGACTCCGGAGCCTGGGCCAGCGCGTCGACCATCAGACTCGCGACCAGTTCTTCGCGCTTATTGACGGGAAGATAGCGATGTGCGCGATCGTCACGCTGCTGAATCACCAGATGCTTCTTCGCCAGGCGCTGCAGAACGGTCATTACCGTCGTGTACGCCAATTCGCGATGCGTCGCGAGTGCTTCATGCACCTGTCGCACAGTTTGCGGTTCCGATGTGGACCACAAATGATCCATCACCGCGCGTTCGAGTTCACCTAGACCTGCCATTCTTCGATTCTACGGACTTCCACGACGAAATACGTACTACTGGTAGTAGTAACCACCTCGGTGGGGGTGTGGTATTGGCCATAGTGATCTGCGTGACGGTTACGGTGGTGTGAGACGACGAAAGTCCCGACAATGACGATGCCCGATAATTGCAAGCCAACAGTCGATCCGCAGAAAGTAGCCGCACGTAGATGACGATCGACAGTTCGCCGGGCACCGAAGAATCGACATCACGGGCGCGGGTAGTCACGCAGAAAGCTGCCGGCATCATCCGTTTCGGCATTCGCGACGCACCGTTGACGGTCGTTCTACTTCTCACCATGTGGATCGTGGGTGCCGCAACCGGCAGCCTCGTTCACGGACCGTCCCGCGATCTCGAGCACACGATCGGTGCCGGAATGGGCTCGATCCAGCACGGCCGCATCTGGACTCCGCTCACGTCCGTGCTGTGGGCAGGAAACCTGCTCGGGTACCTCGGCGCGACCGTGCTCCTGATCGCAGTCGCCGCACCCCTCGAACGCCGAATGGGAACGATCAAGCTTGCGATCGCCGGCGCAAGCACTCAAATCTTGGGAGTCCTGCTCGGGCTCGGCTGGGCGTCGTTTGCGAAGGTGTTCGATTCCAGTTGGGGATTCCGCCTCCACGTGGGCTCCGCGGTCGGAGCCAGTGCATGGATCGTCGGCGCTGCGATGGCCGCCAGCTCGAACATGGGCACCCTGTGGCGCCGTCGCATTCGCGTCGGAACTTTGGCGTTGACGATCACTTTGGCCTTGTTCAGTGGTCAGCTGCAAGACGTCATCCGATTCTTTGCCGCTGTGGTGGGTTTGGTGATCGGACAGTGGATCGTCGGACGATCGGCGCGCGGTGAGCGCATCGCCGGGACACAGCGAGAGGGTCGCGTCCTGGTCGCCATCGTCGTCGCGGCGAGTGCGATCGGCCCGATGATCGCCGCGCTGTCCCCGCAGGCGGTCGGCCCACTCGCGGTCCTCCGTGACCTCTTCCGCGGAGTTCCCTGGACTGTCGCCGAGGTTCGAGAACTGTGCGAGGAGTCGTCGTCGGATCCGGACTGCCGACGAGGACTCCTCGAGCTCAGACTCTCCGGTATCGGCCCGACTCTGCTCTCGCTGATGCCGTCGATCTTCGTTCTCGTGTTGAGTGACGGGCTCCGTCGTGGCCGCAGATTCGCCTGGATTGCGACAGTGTGTGCTCAGGTCGTCCTACTCGTCCTCTCGATCGGGAACTTCGTCATCAGGTTCGTCGACGCCGTCGACAGTGACAGCTTGTTCTACGGAATCAGCGATCCGAACGTGTACCGAACTCTGGTGCCGTTCCTGACACCGCTCTTCGTACTGATCCTGCTGATCGCGACACGTCGATACTTCGACGTCGCGGCCCCGGCCAAGACATACCGACGTCTCGGTGCTGCGATCGTGACCTTGCTCGCGGTCCTCGCCGTGATCTACGTCGGCGGCGGAATGCTCGCCAGGCACGGGTTCGATCGCGAGCCCACCGTAACGATGTTGCTCGCGGACTTCCCTCAGCGCCTTGTACCGCCCGTGTACCTGCAGTTGATCGATCCGCGTCTGCTTCCCGTGGACATCGAGTCGACGTTGCTCTTCGAGTGGACCGGCGTCGTGTTCTGGGGCGTCGCCGCCGTGTTGGTGTTCGTGAGTTTCCTCAAGCCGGTCAAGACCGCCGATCCCAAAGCCGCCGAACGAGCACGATCCATGTTGATCGCCGGTACCGGCAGCCCGTTGTCCTGGATGACGACGTGGAAGGGAAACACATACTGGTTCAGCGCGGACGGTTCGAGTTACGTCGCGTATCGCGTCATCGCCGGTGTTGCTCTCACAACCGGTGATCCGGTCGGTCCTCCAGATCGCATGCGCACGGCGATCGAGGAGTTTGCCGAGTTCGCTTCGTCGAACGGTTGGATTCCCTGCTTCTATTCAGTGACCGACGACGCCCGAAGCATCACTGATTCCATGGGCTGGAGCGGCCTGCAGGTCGCCGAGGAAACCGTGCTCGACCTCGGACAGGTCGCGTTCACAGGAAAGCGGTTCCAGGATGTGCGAACAGCACTGAACCGGGCGAAGAAGTCCGGGATCACGGCCGAGTGGATTTCCTTCCCTCATGCACCTCTCGCGATCAAGGATCAGATAGTTGCGATCTCGGAGGAATGGGTGGCGGACAAGGGGATGCCCGAGATGGGATTCACCCTCGGCGGACTCGACGAGATCGACGACGAACAAGTGCGGTGCCTGATCGCCGTCGACGAGGATCGCACCGTGCACGGTGTCACGTCGTGGCTACCGGTGCACCGCGACGGCAAAGTCGTCGGGTGGACACTCGACTTCATGAGGCGACGCTCCGAAGGATTCCGTCCCGCGATGGAGTTCCTCATCGCCTCCGCTGCACTGAAATTGGAGGAGGAGGACGTCGAGTTCCTCAGTCTGTCCGGTGCACCGTTGGCAACAATCGCCGGTGATTCCGAGAGGAATGCGAACGAACCGGAGGCCACGACTTTCTCGGCGATGATGGACAGCGTGCTCGACCTGCTCGGTCGCACCCTGGAACCGGTGTACGGATTTCGTTCGCTGTTGGCCTTCAAATCGAAGTTCCAGCCTCGGTACGTGCCGATGCACATGACCTTCGCCGATCCAGCCGCGTTGCCGAGCATCGGGAACGCGGTCGGACGAGCGTACCTGCCGACCGTGACGATCGGTCAGGGATTCAAACTTGTTCGGACGATTCTGGGTCGCTGATTCGCGATCGTCACGCAGGCTTTGCCGGCCCGCCGACGGCGCCGAACACGTGCCGGGTGCCGATCGGAACGATCAGCGGCCGATCCGAGACGGGATCGTCGATGACCGCAGCTTCGAGACCGAACACCTCGAGCAGAAGTTCCGCGGAAATGATGTCCTTGGGGACACCAGAAGCGACGACGGCGCCGTCGCGCATCACGATCAGATGATCGCTGTATCTGACCGCGAGATTGAGGTCGTGCAGAACCATCACCACGGTGCGCCCCATTTCCTCGTGGAGTTGATCCACCAGGTCGAGGACTTCCATCGAGTGCGCGAGGTCCAGATAGGTAGTCGGTTCGTCGAGAAGCAGAATGTCGGTTCCCTGGGCGAGAGCCATCGAGATCCAGGCCCGCTGGCGCTGACCGCCGGACAATTGATCGACGGGTCGATCGGCGAGATCCGAGACACCGGTCAGCTCCAGCGCTTCGGCGACCTCGCCCTCGTCGTCCGCAGACCACTGCCTGATCCACGACTGGTGCGGGTGGCGCCCACGTGAGACCAGATCGGCGACCGTGAGTCCTTCGGGCGCAACTGGAGTCTGGGGGAGCATTCCGAGCACCCGTGCGACTTCCTTGGTCTTCATCGAACTGATCGCCTTGCCGTCCAGGACAACCGATCCGCCCTTGGGCTTGAGCAGACGACCGAGCGCACGCAGGAGCGTCGACTTGCCGCAACCGTTGGGGCCGATGACCGTCGTGATCACGCCGGTAGGGATCTCGAGATCGAGTCCGTCGACGATGATGCGGTCCCCGTACCCGAGCGTCAGGTTCTTGGCGACGAGACGCGAAGGAGTATCGGTGGACTGGGCGATGGTGGTCATGCTGTGACCTTCCGATTGTTACGAACCAACAGGTAGAGCAGGAACGGACCACCAAGTGCGGAAGTCACGATTCCGACGGGGAGTTCCACAGGCAGAATTGTTCGAGCGATGACGTCGCTGCCGACCACCAGTACAGCACCGGTCAGCGCGGACGCCACGATGGGCGGGCCGGCAGAGCGCACCAGACGCATAGCGACCTGTGGCGCAGCCAGGGCGACAAAGCCGACCGGACCTGCTGCGGCGGTTGCGATGGCGGCCAGCGCCACGGCGGAGAGCAACAGCTTGGCCTGGGAGGATTGCAAGCGAACACCGAGAGAGGTTGCGTTGTCGTCGCCCAACCGCAGTGCTCCCATGGTGAACGATGCGATCACCGCGTAGCCGCCGACTACTGCGACAGCGATGGCTACCGGCCACATCTGATTCCAGGTGGCACCGTTGAGTGAACCGTTGAGCCACACCTGTGCGCGAGAAGCGTCGTTGATGTCCGCCGAGATGAGAAGCCATCCCGTCGCTGCCACCAGCATGGCGTTGATGCCGATACCGATCAGGATGAGGCGGAACCCCTCGACGCCCTTGCGCCACGCCAAGGCGTAGATCACCACTGCTGTCAGTAGGCCGCCGCAGAGTGCAGCCAACGGAATCCCCAGTGTGGCAAGCAGTCCCACGAACGACCCGCCACCACCGAGCACGATGAGAGCAACCGCGGCAGCACTCGATCCGGCCGTGATTCCGAGGATGTCGGGGCTGGCGAGGGCGTTGCGAGCGATCGTCTGGGTGACCGCACCTGCAATGCCGAGTGCCATGCCGATGAAGAGTGCGGTGAGCGATCGAGGAAGTCGGAGATCGAAGACGATCAGGTTCTGTGTCTTGCTTCCATTACCGAGCAGGACGGAAATGACATCGGGGATCGAGATCGGATAGTCGCCGCGTCCGATGTTGATGCAGAGCAGAAGGAAGAGTGCGACCGCGAGCGCAATGCACACCGACACCGCGAGTGGACGGTAGACCAGCGAGAATCCACCGATACGAATCGACTTACGTGAGGGGACGGTCCGGGGGAGTAC
The DNA here is from genome assembly GCF_001942025.1 of Rhodococcus sp. YL-1. Classification (NCBI taxonomy): domain Bacteria; kingdom Bacillati; phylum Actinomycetota; class Actinomycetes; order Mycobacteriales; family Nocardiaceae; genus Rhodococcus; species Rhodococcus sp. YL-1. The sequence goes on from NZ_CP017299.1 coordinate 3,126,939, forward strand.
CCGGAGTTCTTGCTTGAGCGTCACAGACTTGCCAACTTCCTGCGGCGTACGAGAGCGATGAAGAACGGGGCGCCGAAGAGGGCCAGGATGATTCCGACCTGCAACTCGCCGGGGCGCACGACTACGCGGCCGATGATGTCCGCGGTGATCAACATGACCGCGCCGAGCAAGCCCGCGTACGGGACCAGCCAGCGGTAGTCGGGTCCGGTGATGGCCCGGGCCACGTGGGGGACCACCAATCCGATGAACGCGATAGGTCCACACGCTGCGGTCGCGGCGCCGGTCAGCAGGGTGATCGCGATGATGCCGAGTGTGCGACTGAACGCGATGTTCGTTCCCAACGCTTTTGCGACGTCTTCACCCAGGCTGAGGACATTGAGACCAGGCGTACTCGCCAGGGCGATGACCAAACCGAGTATCAGGAAGGGGAGGACCTGCCAGAGAACGTCGAACCCGCGACCGGACACCGACCCGACTACCCAGAAACGGTAGGCGTCCAGACTGGTCTGGTCGAGGATGATCACGGCATTGGTCATGGCTTGCAGGAAGAACGCGACGGCTGCGCCCGCCAGAGCCAAACTCAGAGGACTCGCGCCGCCGTTTCCGATGGAGGACAAGCCGAAGACGACGATGCTGGCGACGAACGATCCTGCAAACGCGAACCAGAGGTACTGACTCGGTGCGGTGAAGCCGAAGAGATAGATCGCCATGACTACGAAGAAAGCCGCGCCGGCGTTGAGGCCGAGTAGTCCGGCATCTGCCAACGGGTTACGCGTGTGTCCCTGAATCAGGGCGCCGGCGATACCGAGTGCGATGCCGACGACAAGACCCAGGATGGTCCGCGGAGCGCGCAACGTTCGCACGATGATGTCCGTCTGGGTGCCGTCCGAACTGAAGATGGCGTGGAAGATCTCGGCAAACGTCAGCGGACGTGCGCCCACCGCGATGCTCGCGAGCATGACGAGCGCGAGAAGAACCGTGAGCACCGCGAGACCGATCAGCCGGCGTCGACGAGTTGCCCCGACGCTGTTGTCGCGCGCGAGTTCCTCGAACCCTTCTTCGCGCGCCGTGCTTTCACGGACCACCTCGATACCGGTTCGATCGAACGGCCTGCGCAGAGCCCGGCGAACACCGATGGGCTGCTTTGTCTTCGCGTCACGCGTGACCAGACCTACCCATCCCTTTCCCGAGGTCCGGCCTGTGGCACCTTCGCGGAATCCCAGGTTCCACACGAGGAGACCAACGGCAATGGCTATTGCCGTCCCACCGAATACTGCGCGGTCGGCTTCGCCGCCACCGTTCTCGTCTCGGAGCGACTGAACGACGTACCAGCCGACGAGCAACGGAAGCAGGAACACCCCCGCGTCGAAAATCCCAGCTAGAACACGCATTCGGACAGGAGCCGGGCCGCGCGGCACTATGCGCCGTCCGTACGTCTCGCTGGGTCCTCGGGGATGTCCGTTCCCGAGCGGTTTGATCATCGTCACTGGCGGATCGAGCTCCTGGTCTTTGTGCGCAGGGAATTCGCATCTTAGGTTACGGAACCCTATGTGGGTGTGCTCCCTGCGGGGCAAGTTCCTGTGAATATGCGGTGCCCAGCGTCACAGTTCTTTACTCTTGAATTATGGTGAGGCTAACCTACATTAAGAACCACAAGACAACTTCGGCCGATTGGAGTGCACGGTGACAATCACCTTGACCACCCAGCATGCGGATGTTCGTGAATTCGAACTCCGGTCGAACGCATTGAGCCGCACCAGCGTTCGCCTACGAGCACTCAACCCTGACTACCCGCGCGTCTACGCGGTTGCCGCCATGTCAGGTGAAGGCAAACGGCGTTGGTGGCAGTTGAGTGAAGGCTTGTGCGGGGATCGGGTGCATCAGATGTTCGCCCGCTCGCTCCAGGATCTCGACAGTGCCGAAGCTGCGGCGATACAGGTCGCAACATCACTGATTCACGCTGTGGTCGGCAGGGTTGCCGCATCGATCGTCTCCGAAGGTGCCGCTTGGGATCCAGGCCTCGAGAACCTGTTCATCCACATGGACAGCGACGGCGGTATCGACTGGGCCGGGGTGATCGACGAGACTCTGCGCGTTGCGCCGAACGGACGGGAGTCCGGCAGTGACGGCGTCGTCGACATGCCGTGCGAAGAAGCGCTCCTCGTCTGGACCGCGCACCGTTGCCTGACCTCGCTACGGGCGATCTACGACGCCGTCTCCAGGTGTGCGCCCGTCGACCAGTTCAGATTCTGGGGCTTGGTAGGGGAGTCGATCCTGGGCGCAGCGGCATATGTCCCCATCTTGGCCGGCGGGGGCGAATCAGCCGCTCAGCGCCGCGGGCAGGGGCTGCTGGACGCTTTTGTCGCCGCCGGACTGCCCGTGCGTGCACGCCGCAAGGTCTCGCTGCGTCCTCGTTGGAACCAGTTCGACGAAGGGCTTGCTAAATTAGGTCAGCCTTGCCTATGATTGTGGAACACCACGCGGAGAGTTACACCCCGCGAGAGTGACGAAACTGCCGGACCGCGCCGGAGTCCTGAGGGCTGCAGAGACTCCCGGTCCTTCCCACGGCGGGTTTCACATCGAATGATGTGAAACCCGCCGGTTCTTTTTCCAGACCTGATTCCAAGCTCGAGTTACCTCTCGTGTAATCAGGTAGGGAGTGGCAGCCACACCGGCGCCAGAGAATCACAGATGGAGATGGCATGGTCGACACTGCTGAGACCGCAGAGATGATGAAACGGCTCGGAACGGGCTTCGACGCCACCATCGGCCTGGAATACACCGAACTGAGCCCAGATCGCGTGCGGGCGCAATGGACCGTCAAGCCCACGCTGCACCAGCCCGCCGGGATACAGCACGGGGGTGTGTACTGCTCGGTGGTGGAGTCTCTCGCCAGCGTCGGTGGCACCGTGTGGCTGGGCGAGCGAGGACACGTGGTCGGAGTCAACAACAACACCGACTTCCTGCGCGCAACGCGGGAGGGCACTCTCACCGCTGAAGCCACCCCGATTCATCGCGGACGCACCCAGCAACTCTGGGAAGTTCGCATCACCGACGAGAACGACCGACTCGTTTCCAAGGGACAGGTTCGCCTCGCGAACATCACCGAGGTGGCGAAGATCGGAAACTGACCACGCGGCAGTCGATCGAATGACGGAGGGCGGCTGTGGAGTTGAACTCCACAGCCGCCCTCCGCCGGTCACTCAGGTGTTGATCAGCCGGCGGCCTTCTGCTGCTTGCCGGCAGCCTTCTTGGCTTCGCCATTCGAAGCGCTGCCGGACTCCGTCGCTTCCTTGTTTTTCTTCTCCAATTCGCCCATCGCGTTTCGCGCGAAGACCTGCTGCTCGGTGGACGCCATCTGAGCACGGCCACGCCCGAAGAACGTCACCGCCCACGACAACAGCGTCGAGGCACGGGAACGGAATCCGACGAGGTAGAGGAGGTGAATTGCCAGCCAGGCAACCCACCCGATGAAGCCGCTGATCTCGAGCTTGCCCACCTTGGCTACCGCGCTGAAGCGCGAGATCGTTGCCATACTGCCCTTGTCGAAGTACTTGAACGGAACTCGTTCCGACGGTGACTTGCCGTCCAGTGACGCTTTGATCTGCTTGGCCGCGTACTTGCCACCCTGCATGGCAACCTGAGCCAATCCGGGCAGCTTGTCGAGCGACATCATGTCGCCGATGACAAAGACGTTGGGGTGCCCGGGCAGAGACAAGTCGGGATTGACCATGACGCGGCCGGCGCGGTCGGTTTCTCCGCCGCTCTGTTCTGCGAGCTGCTTGCCGAGGGGGCTGGCCTGCACGCCGGCGGACCACACCTTGCACTGCGACTCGATACGGCGAAGCGTGCCGTCCTTCTCCTTGATGATCAGACCGTCGTTGTCCACGTCGGTGACCATCGCGTCGAGCTGGATCTCGACGCCGAGCTTCTCGAGCGTCTCGGCAGCCTTGCGGCTGAGCTTCCCGCCGTACACGGGCAACACGGCAGGGGCGCCGTCGAGGAGCACGACGCGCGCTTCACGAGGATCGATCTTGCGGAACGCGCCGTCCAGCGTTCGACGGGAAAGCTCGGCGATCTGCCCGGCCAACTCCACGCCGGTGGGGCCGGCGCCGACAACGACGAAGGTGAGCAAGCGCGCACGCTCGGCGGGATCGTCCGACAGTTCGGCCTGTTCGAAGGCCCCAAGGATTCGTCCGCGCAGTTCGAGGGCGTCGTCGATCGTTTTCATTCCGGGGGCGAACTCCGCGAACTGGTCGTTGCCGAAGTACGACTGACCGGCACCGGCTGCCACGATCAGACTGTCGAACGGCGTAACAGTGACGCGTTCGAGCAGGCGCGAGGTCACGGTCTGATTCTCGAGATCAATGGTCTCGACCTCACCGAGCAGTACCTGTGCGTTCTTCTGCTTGCGCAGCACCAGTCTCGTGGCGGGAGCGATGTCACCGACCGAGAGGATGCCGGTCGCAACCTGATAGAGGAGCGGCTGAAACAGATGGTGGGTTGTACGCGCGATCATCGTGATGTCGGCATCGGCTTTTTTGAGAGCCTGAGTGCCGAACAATCCTCCGAAGCCGGAACCGATCACCACTACGCGGTGGCGGTGCGGTTCAACCGACTGGATGCTCATTCCGTACTCCTCGAGTTCTAGGCGACAGTCCTACGGTAGTCCCACCGCGGCCGAGCTTCTCTGCGAGCAGTCCGACGCGCGCCGGTGTGTCCGAATCGATCAAGCGGCCTCGAGGGTGATCACTCCCGAGGTGATCGGCTTGGCCGGACCCCGGGGTGATCACCACTTTGTCGAGGTGTCAGCTACTGGCGGACGGACAAGATGAACAGTGCGATGCACCCGCCGACGAAAACCAGGATCGACAGGGCCACCGAGGCATACCCGACACCCACTCCAATTGCTGCCCAGTCCATGTGCCCAACCTCTCTTACGGTGCAATCCGGGATTCAGATCACATCTGCCTAGAGACATCACACCTCATCTGTCCCAACTTTCGAAACCCGGCACGCCCAACCGTTGACATGCAAGTAAATGCTTGCATATTGTGAAGTTGTGAACGACCGGATGAATGCAGCCTTCAAAGCACTGGCCGATCCCACACGAAGGCTTCTCCTGGACCGCTTGTTCGTAGCCAACGGTCAGTCGCTCGGCGAGCTGTGCGACAGCCTCGACATGAGTCGGCAAGCTGTCACTCAACACCTCACCATGCTCGAGGACGCCAATCTGATCAGCACGGTCCGACAGGGGAGGGCAAAGCTTCACTATCTCAATCCCGTTGCGCTCGAGGAGATTCGAGAGCGGTGGATCAACAAGTTCGAGGTACCGCGCCTTCGTGCGCTCAGTACCGTCAAAAAAATCGCGGAGGAAGCCATGACCGACAAGCCCAGTTTTGTGTACGTCACCTACATTGCGAGCACGGCGGACAACGTCTGGAAAGCGCTCACCGACGCACAGGCCACCGCAGAGTATTGGGGACACAGCAACGTCTCCGACTGGCAGCCGGGATCGACCTGGGAGCACCGCCGGATCGACGGTTCGAACATCGCGGATGTAGTCGGCACCGTAGTCGAAAGCAGCCCACCGTCGAGGTTGGTCACCACCTGGGCTGATCCGAACGGCGAACCGGGCGTCGACATCTCTCGGGTGAGTTTCGACATCGAAGCCTTCGGCGCGATCGTGCGACTGACCGTCAAGCACACCGATTTGGCGGACGAATCGGCTCGCATGGAGGTGGCCGGCGGATGGTCGGCGGTGCTGTCGAATCTGAAGTCCTACCTCGAAACCGGAAATACTCTTCCGGTGGCGCCGTGGGAGATGCCGGTCGGTTGACGGTTGTCGACCGGGACAAACGAGTCCCCTGAACAGGAGGAGATCGCCGTACGTTTGTCCGAACAGTCGGCCCAGTCCGGACTCAAATTCGCATAACCGTCAAATATTGGCGCGTTCAGTCTGTAAAGTTGCCAGAAGGATGCTAGCGTTTTGCCCGACATCGAGTGAGGACGACCTCGTCTCGGACGCATGGGAGAAACACTATGGGCGACGACGCTTTTCAGAATGTTCCAGTTGATCGACGCAAGTTCGTCAAGACAGTTCTAGCGGCCTCGGCGGTAACTGTGCCCGTCGTGACGTCGATCAGCCTCGGTGGTGCGGCGCCGGCCTTCGCAGCCGGTGACACGCCGAATCTTTCCGGAGCGCCAAGTCGTGGCCAGCAGAATCCGAATCAACCAGGCGGCGAGCAACCAGGCGGGAATCAACCCGGTGGTAATACTCCGGGAGGGAATCAGCCGGGCGGAAACGAGCCGGGCAATCCCGGATCATCGGGAAGTTCGGGATCGTCAGGAAGTTCGGGTAGTTCCGGGAGTTCGGGACCGTCCGGAAGTTCCACAGGTTCCGGATCAACCGGTAGCTCGTCAGGTTCGGGTGGAACGACGACCGCCAAACCCACCGGGCCGACAGCGCCGACGGAGCCTACCGTCCCGACTGTGCCAACCGTACCGACGGTGCCGACCACTCGCACCGAGCCGACCTTCCCGACCCCTCCGACCCAGCCGACAAATCCCACGGAACCTACGTAGCCGACACGACGCGACTGGTTCCGAGGGGGAACACCGACGATGACAGAGTTCGACGTCGCGCTACACCGCGCTCTGAAGAAGTTTCAGAGCGCGGGGTCGGTTCAGGTGAAGGAGACTCCTCCGCACGGAGAACTTGCCGATCTGACTGTCGCGATCGCAACCTACGACGATTTCGACGGCGCGTACTTCACGATCCACTCGATCTTGGTCCATCATCGCGAGGTTTTGGACAGAGTCGAATTCGTCTTGTTGGACAACAACCCCGAGGGGTTGCCGGCGCCGATGCTCGAATCGTTTGCGGGGTATATCGATCGGTTCCGCTACGTTCCGTTCATCGACGTTCGATCGACTGCGGTGCGGGACGTCCTGTTCCGCAAGGCAACAGGAAAGTACGTCCTGGTCCTCGACTCTCACGTGATCTTGGCACCGGGATCGTTGTCGGCGTTGCTGGCGTATTTCGATGCAAATCCGGAAACCGACGATCTGATCCAGGGACCGATGCTCTCCCAGGATTCCTCGCACATCGCGGCCACCCACATGGACCCCAAGTGGCGCAACGGGATGTTCGGCTCGTGGGGAGTTGATCCGCGAGCGAAGCAACACCCGGACGTGCCTTTCGAGATCGTCATGCAGGGCCTCGGCTCATTTGCCTGCAGGCGTGAGGCGTGGCCGGGATTGAACTCGCACTTCACCGGATTCGGAGGTGAAGAGGGATACATCCACGAGAAGTTCCGGATCAACGGCGGCAAGGTCGTCTGCCTTCCGGCTTTCGGTTGGCACCATCGGTTCGAGCGCCCGGCGGGTGTCCCGTATCGAATAAACTGGGAAGATCGTGTTCACAACTACCTGCTCGGTTGGACTGAGGTCAGTTGGGACATCGATTCACTCCATCGTCAGTTCTCCGAATACCTCGGTGATTCGTATCCCGAGATCCGTCTCCGTGCGGAGCTGAGCGTCCAGAGACCCGAGTTGGCCTTTGGTGGAGTGATCGTTCTCGGCGACGACCGCCGAGTCGCTCCGTGGCGTTCATGCCTGGCGGAGGCCGAGTCGATCGAACTGACCGTTCACCGTGCCATTCCGGCGGAGGACGACGCTCCGGATGGGTGGAGGACTGCGTCTGCGTTCGTCGCCGGAATCGACAAGGCCATTCTGTTGGCCTGGAAGTCGGTGGTTTTTCTGGACGAGGCGCGCGTGATCGAACCCGCGGTTATGTACAAGCTACGGAACATCGTCGACGACCTCCCGGCCGAGGCCGATACGGCTGTCATCCACGCACACGGCGAAGATCTGGTCGGAGCTGCACTGATTGTTCGCGCGGCGACATACGGAACTTTGCGAGACGAACTCTCACGAAGGATCAACGGACCCGCGCCGACCGACTTTTCACTGGCGGCTTATCTGCTCGAGCGAGGCGCAGTCGACGTTGTGCTCGATCGCCCACTGTCGCCTGTCCGAGTAGGGGGAGAACCCAACCCCGTTGTCGAGGATTCTGAGTCGGACCTCGGTGTTGCCGTCGTGAATCTCGATCTCGACATCGACAGATGGAAAGCGTCTTGGCATAGATTCATTCGCTTACCGCGCGTAACAGCGGTGGAAAGAGTGTCGGCTTTCGAGGACGCGATGAATCAGGACGCGGCCTTTGCCGTCTCGTGGCGTCGTGCGCTCGCTCGGGCGACTGAGAAGGGCTGGGATTCGGTCCTCATCGCTGCTGACGACGTCAGTTTGCTGGATGCCGCCGCATCGATCCTTGGCCATGCCCGCGAAGAGTTGGATCACGGCGATTGGGACGTCGTCCACCTCGGACACGACCCGCAATCGAGGGACGGAGCTCTGCTCGACGGTTCGGCACTCTTGCGCACCAGTCCTGAGAACCGTGGAGTCCACGCCGTTCTCGTACATTCACGCGCCTTCGAGCGAATTCTCGACGAGATTGCGGATCCGGAGTCAGATCCCGAAGCATTCGGACAATGGGCGGGTCACTACCGAACTCTGGGCGACTACCTGGTGGATGCGAGTGCCGGGGGAGCGCTCACGTGCCTGACGCTGTCGCCCGGCATCGCCTCCACACGCAGCCTGATTCGTTCGGGCGCAATCGAATCCGAATACTCACGACGCTTCGCACTGTGAGACCACCACCAAAACGAAATCGGATTCGCTGAACCAAGGAGATATCTTGACCGAACTACTCGAAGGTGTGAGACCGCAACGCTCTCAGACGGTGGAGAGCAACGATCTCACCGACGGTGTTGTGCTGTACGACAGCTCCAGCGAGGTTGCCCATCACCTCAACCCGGTCGCGACGTTGGTGTGGGAACTGTGTGACGGCCGGACCGTCAGCGAAATTGTCCAGGCCGTGGCAGAAGTGCTCGAGATCCCTGACGACGAGGCGAAGTCGGTAGTCAACGAGACGTACGGACGGCTGAGCACCTCTCGTCTGCTGGTGTGAGAATTCCGTGACAGGCAACCACGTACCACAATTCCGGGCGCACTACCTTTGGGTTGACGCGATTGTGCGCGGTTTCCGCATACCCGAGGTCGGTGTCGTCGAGCATCGGATTGCCAGCCCGTGGCCTGCGGACAACAACGTCGAAGTTCGGATTCAGCGGAATCGAGCGACATTCGGTCGCTGGGACGTCACCATCGAATCGACCATCGGCGGCAGCCATGAAACGCTGATCGGTCTGGACGGTCTCCAGCTCGCGGAGAGCGTGTACCGCACGGTGCACCGGGATGTCATGACGGCCGCGCACGCCCGACAGTGGACACGCCTGCACGCCGCTCTGGTCGACTGCAACGGTGTGAGAGTGGCGATCGCCGGGCATTCAGGGGCGGGCAAGACCACCTTGGCGCTCGCCCTTGCCATGCGGGGTGCACAACTGCGTGCTGACGAAGGCGTCTTCATTCGTGGTACCGAAGCTGTGGGCTTACCGCGGCGGGTTCACCTCAAAGCCGGTACGTTCGACGTCCTCCCGGAGATCAAAGCGCACGATTCGCTGTATCTTCCGTACGCCCCGCCGGTGTGGGCGTTGGACCCGTCGACCTTGCCTGCTGAACGAAACGTCAGCTCGGCGGTTCGCGGAATCGACCTGGTGCTGATCCTCGATGGATGGGACGAGGGGCCGACTCGACTCGCTCCGATGCCCGTACCCCAAGCGATACAGTCGCTGGCCGAGCAATCCGCCCTGTGGTCCGACAATCACGGAGTGACCCTGAGAAACATCGCTGCTCTACTCTCGAATGCCCCGTGCTACAGACTGATTCGACATCACGGCGATACCGGCGCCGACACGGTGGAGGAACTGGTGGCGTCATGCGTGACACCCGGTACCTGATTTCCATGTTGAAACCCGAGTGTGGGGCCGACGTCATCCGCTTGTGTTCGCAGCAGGATTGGCCCAGAGTCATCGACGCCGCTGTAAGGCACAAGGTATTGCCGCTGCTCGCCTCCCGAGCGGTCGAGGCCGGCTTCGCATCGGTCCTACCTGCGAGCTTCGCGGAAATGCTGTCGGAATCCTCGGCCACCGCATCGAGTCCGGAATTGACGCTGAGCCTTGTCCATCACCGAAACACCATAAGGATCTCGGACCTCGACGCGCAACGAGTGGAACTGCAAGAGCTGTTACACAGCAACGGATTTCCGACGGTTGCACTGAAGGGTGCCGCCCTTCTCGAGCGAAGAATCTGGCCGAACCCGGCAGCTCGACGGATGACGGACATCGACCTTTTGGTCGTCGACCCTGCACATGCCGTTCCGGCCAACGACGCGATCCTCGATTTCGGCTACCGAATGGTCCGCCCCGACGAAGTGGACTCCGCCTCCATCGATCACGACGATCACCAGGAACCGGCACTCCTTCGCGACGACCGTCATGGCTCCGTCGAAATCCATTCGCACTTACTTCCGAGGTTCGCCCGTCACGCGCTGACCCGGGAGGCCGCGGTCCGAGGAATCAGCTCGGAGGCGGAAGGATCCCGCCTTGCGATGGCCGACGTGACGCTGCACGTCATCGCTCACGCGCGGCTTGCCGATCGGGCCTTGATTCGAGCCGATTTGTCGTTGAACAGTGTCTTCGACGTGGGGTACCTGCTCACTTCCGAGCCGGAACTCGCTGTGACGCTCTCCAGACGCCAGTTGCCACGCGATGTCCGTCGGGCGGTGAACGTCCACTGGGCGGCGGTGGAATCGATCTTCGGCGTCAGCACCGGAGTGACGACCGTCTCGGCGCGTTGGTGGTGGCGATGGACGCTGTGGTTGGCGGATCGCCCACGTCTGCACTCGCTTTACCGCGATCTGGTCATGGTGCCGCTCTTTCTCGACCGTGATCGGCTATCCATCCGGGACGGGCGCGACCTACGTGGATGGGACTTGGCCCGCTCACGCGTGTCCCACTTCGTCCGTCGTGCGAGGACTGCCGTCGAAGATGCCGGGGGAGCGGCGTGAAAGTACTGATCACGGGCGGAGCGGGATTCATCGGTAGCACCGTCGCGTCGAAGTGCGTCGACGCCGGGATCGATGTCGTGATTCTCGACAACCTGCTGACCGGCCGCGCCGAATTTGCGCACAGATTCCCGTTCTACCGCGGCGACATCGCGGACGAGAAACTGCTCGACAAGGTATTCGCAGATCATTCCGATATCGATGCGACAGTTCACTGTGCGGCCTTGATCGTGGTCGGAGATTCCGTGAGTAGCCCGGCGCGGTACTACGAGAACAACGTATCCAAGTCGCTGACGCTGGTATCGAGTGTCCTTCGGAACGGGTGTGAGCGCTTCTTGTTCAGTTCCTCTGCGGCGGTGTATGCGCCGAGCGACGGTGGGTGTGTCGATGAACATTGGGGGATCGCACCGCAGAGTCCCTATGCGCACAGCAAGGCTCAGTTCGAAACGATGCTCGACGACATTGCGGCGGCCACTAAATTATCGGCGATATCTCTACGCTACTTCAATCCGGTCGGGGCAGATCCGGAGCTGCGAAGTGGTACACCATCGGCACGCCCGACCCACGCACTCGGAAAGCTGTTCGAATCATATTCGACAGGAACGCCTTTCAGGGTTACGGGAACGGATTGGCCGACGCGCGACGGATCCGGAGTGCGTGATTACGTTCATGTCTGGGACCTTGCAGACGCTCATGTTCGAGCGCTGGAAAGGTTCGACCGGGTCACCGCTGAATCATCACGCATGACTGTGGTCAATCTGGGCAGCGGGCGGGGGACGACGGTGTGGGAGCTGGTACACACATTCGAGAACGTGCGCGGTGAAGATATCGACGTGGTCGCTGCCGGCCGACGCGCCGGTGACACTGCCGGCGCTTACGCGACGAACGATCGTGCGTTGCGACTACTCGGGTGGGTTCCGACATTCACCCTAGAACAGGGGATCGAGGACACCGCGCGGTGGCTGGCAGTGCGCCCGCACCTGCTCAACTCGGTGTAGCCGAACGTCAGCCCGACGGGTCGTCGTCAACGGTGATGTTGTTGCTACGTAGCCAGAAGGTGGCGTCCGGATCCCACCCGGCGAGCACGGTGGCACCCGAGTTGGCCGACAACGGGATCGCGATGCCTGGCGTGGTCAGATAAGCCATCATGGTCAGGTGGACGGCGTCGTAATCCGCGGACACCGAAAGCCAGTCCGGAATGAACCAGTCACGGTATTCACCGGTCGTGTCGTACCACACGGAGCGACGTGAAGCGGGCACAGGCAGGGGATAGGTATCGACCAGATTCGCCCAGTCCTGCGGACCGGTGATCTCGTAGATCCGGGGCGCGCCGTAGATCCTTACCGGCTGCACCCGCGCCTCGTTCGAGGAGCTGTCTTCTTCGAGAAGCACCCCGAGCGCCCCGATACCGTCGCGGGCCCTGGTTGTTTCGGTTGTGCCGTTGGCAAACGGGATAGACCACTATTCGCCTCCGATGTGACGGTCCGGATCTTCGATCTGGTATTCCAGAAACTGACGTTCGTTGTCGAGTGCCTCAGCACGCCACTGTTCGAGGCCGTCCTCTGCACGGTAAATCCGCAAGGGAAGGTCCGACCAGCCGTAAATAGGGTTTCGCTTTTCAACCAGATTCTGGTTCAGACGGTCGACCGGCTCGGTCCACCAGGCAGTGTGTGGCGAGTCGAGTAGTGCTTCGGCAATCGGTCGCAATGCCGCGATCACCTCAGGGCGGACGAAGATCAGATCTTCTTCGTCCGGCGGCTCCCAGTAGCGTGCAAAATCTACGGCATACGCAAGACAGTGCAGAATCTCGAGTTCGGACATTTCTGCTGGCATGCGTAACCGACGTTCGCACAGAAGCGACGGCCACGTGGTGAACCGAGGACGAGTGCAACGGAATCCATGTGGGTAAAGCTAGCGACAAGCTGACGGGGGACGTTCGAATATCCTTTACTTGACATAATGTAGATTATCGGCAAATTCTCGACCTGGCGATATCCGGCTCACGCCTGGTTCGTGCAACCTTCCTTGTTTCCGCCCACCTATGTCTGTCTGCCGGTACATTTGCCGGCTTTCCTGCGTTTCCGTCCTAGATCTGCGACCGGCTTGCACGACTCGACCATTGCGACTCCGCGATCGCCGGCTGAATTGGTACCGATCACCGCCTGGCCTCGCCGGCGACTGCGGCTACGCCGCGCGACCTGGACGTCAGGAACGACCAATAAGTGCTCTGATGTGGATTGATGCCGATAAACACGTCTCACCGACTTCCGGCTACCCCACCTCAATTCGTCACTGTGACGTATTATGGTCGACAGGCTGGAGGCGAGTTCAGTTCCCTTGTCATCGCCACGGACTACTATCGCCGCATGTGTTGTATTCGACCGGCCGCTTCTCATGGTCAGTGGCCGCGATGAGCGACACACCCAAGGTCGTGCATCGCTGGCTCGCAGTGCCAGACCAGTTTGACCGATTCACGCGATTCTTGCGCGACAACGGAATTTTGATGCCGACTCGGATAGGCATCGGCGTATTGGTTTTCCTCCTGGGTATCACGATTCTGCTGAAGCGACTGGGCACTCATTCGGTACAGACCATCGGATTTCCGTTGGACGTCGTCGTCGCAGTGCTTGTGATGATCGGCGGAATTGCCCTGCCTGTCGTAGCGACCACCCGTGAAAGGTCGTATTTCTTCGTCGTTGCCGGGGACTTCGCCGTTGCGGTGATCGTGCTGGCTGAGGCGAATCCGGATCAGAGATTGCTCGGATGTCTCGTCTTCGGGCTCGTCGGCTCGTACATAGCCTTCTTTCACAATCTTCGAACTCAGCTGTGGCACCTGCTGTTTTCCGGGGCGGTCATCGTTGTTGCCAGCATCGGCGTGTTCACCGATGTACCTTCTGGCCTTCCAGACGTCCTGGGGCGCATTGCCTTTGCCATTCCTGTCATCACTGTCATACCGGTGGTCACGCAGATTGCTCTGGCGCTCCTGAGCAACGACGCTCAAAGCTCAGAACTCGATCCGTTGACGGACCTGCTGAATCGGCGCGGACTCGCACGGCGGACTTCCGAACTACTGCAAGCGAAATCCAGCCTCGACCAGTCTTTGCTGGTGGTAGTGATCGACATCGACAATTTCAAACACTTCAACGACACCTACGGTCACGACGTCGGCGACCGAGTCATACTGCGCACGGCCTATCGACTACACGACTGGGCCAGATCGGACGCGGCGATAGCGCGCATCGGCGGTGACGAGTTCGTCGTCGTTCAGATGATGCCGTTGCCGTACGTCGGCGATCTACTGGCCCGGATCGCGCCCATCATGAACTCCCCTACAGGCGAACCAATCTCGACGACCAGCATCGGCATAGCCATCCACAACGGCGCCTGGCCGGACGTACAAGCAGCAGAAAGTGGCGTTCACGATCTACATCGCCTCGCCGATTCGGCGATGTACGAAAGCAAGAGAATGGGTGGAAATCACGTCCACTCCATCGTTCTCACCGATCAACTGCTACAACAGCCACAACAGTCAGGCGGTCGTTCAGTCCTCTGAATCGTCGATCAGATGCATCGCGGCTTCCTCTGCCGACGCTGCGCCGCCGTCGATTCCGACGTCGCCGGCAATGAGTTCACTTTCCTCGTCCTCGTATCTGCCCTCGTCTTCGGCAACGAGACGCCCGACCCGACGGTTACCCACTTCGTCACCGTTCGGGAATTCTTCTTCCCGTTCGAATTCGTCGGCATCGGCGGGATCCTTCAAAGGATCTCCGAGCGACGCGTACGGATCGGGTTCTTCTTCGGCCAGGCGCTCGTCGAGGGTCTCCCCCGCTGATTCCTCGCTGCCGGTCAACCCGTGGGCATCAAGTCCCAGTGGGCGTTCCGGTGGTGAGATTCCCTCGTCGAGAATGTCGTCGACGCCTCGATCGATCAGAGTGTCTTCAGGTTGAAGCTGGTCGTCGGGATCGAGACTGTAATCGCCATTGCCGGCCGCGCCGGTGTCATCCGTGTCGCTCATACGATCAACGATGCCACGGGCACACCGAGTTGGCCATGTGCCGCGCCTGCTCGATACGTCACTCCGGAGACATTCAGCACGAACGCGGGGCCGGCACTCCGTCGAATCGGTCCTGTAGGTACTCGAATGCGGTGGGCAGACCGAGGACCGCAGTGGTGAGGTGGTCCGGGCTGGGGAACAGTTGGGATTGAATCGTGGCTCCGGCGGCGCAGTACCGCGAAATCGTGTTGACCACCGAATCGATGGGGATCAGAACGTCGTCGGGCGTGTGCCATTCGAACACCGGGGCAGTCGGCACACCGGGATAGAGTTCGACGCTGTTGTCGTCCATCACCTTTCGCACTTCAGGGCTGGACAGCAAGGATGTCGACGTCGACACCTGAGAGGCACTGCGCCCGGCACCGACCCTGAGGATGTCGTTGGTGCACGCGTTGGTGAGTTCGGCCCGCATCGACCGTCCGAGGTCGTTGAGTTGGTTGCTCAGCGGCAGTAGGTCGGGATACTCGCGTTCGAGGCCCATGGCTGCGGCGAAGGCGAGGCCGAATGCCGGGTGCGGATCCTGTCCGAGGCCGTTTGCCATCTTGGACAGATTCATCGGGACGCCGCCCTCGGCTACACCGACAAGGTTGACCTCGGGTGCGTAGCTCGGGGCCAGTGCGGCCGCCCACGCGGTGGCCATGCCGCCGCCGGAGTAGCCGGCAATACCGACAGGGCTGGCGCCACTACGCAATTCGGGGACTTTCTGAACGGCGCGGATACCGTCGAGCGTGATCTGTCCGCCCAGGCGCGCGGCGCCGTACGCACTGTTGGGTCCGAGATGGTCGGGAAGGGCAATAGTCCATCCACGTTGCAGCGCGACGTTGAGGATGGGCGCTTCACGGATGACGATGTTGGGATCCGATGCGTAAAGCGCGCGAGATGGCGCACATCCCGTACCGAGTGCATTGACGATGTGCTGATACGAGAGCAACGGGCCGTCTTGTGCTTGATTCGGCGGGACCAGGATCGTGCTGACCGCGGCAATAGGCTTGTTCTCGGAGTTCGTGGACCTGTAACTGACCTGCCAGATCGCGACGCCGGGAAAGGTCATCAGGTCAGGGGCCCGGCGCACGGAGATCGGCGTGCCGGCGGTCCCCTCGGCCGCTGCTTGCGAATAGAACGGGTCCGGGTCCGGTGCCGGATATGCGGGATCGGCCTGTGCAGTCCCCCCGGAGAGCAGTGCGGCAGTCAGTGCAGCGGCAGTCAGCATCGATCCGGTAAACACGCGTGTGGTTCGCAGTTTCAACGTTTTCCCCTCGTCCGGACCCACCCGGGGTCCATCACCCTGTGTGTTTCACTCATACCCATGTCGAACCTGGTTCAGACACCCCACTGAGCGATAACTTCTCGCAATCGTACAGCTATGGTTGCCGCCGGACCCGGTTCGATCATCTGGTTGTGTTCGCAATCGACTTCGGTGACTCGGATGTCCCCTTCTACAAACCTTCGCCATTCGGCGACATCGTGTCCGTTCTCCGTAGATCTTCCGGCTACGAAGAACTCGATGGCTCCAACGTGGACAGGCGGTTGGTGCCGATTCGTCAATTCGACGGAGTGGGAGTAACCGCGACTGATCCGCGCCAGATGCTCCGCTTCGATTCCGATTCCGGCACCCAGGGTCTGCTCCAGCAATTCCGCCGCTTCTTCGAAGGTCTCGACCGTCTTGGATCCCGCCGGCATCGCGAGCCCGGCCAGTAGTTCGGAGACCGAGAGTTCTGCGGGCTGATCGGAATCCGACGACGGATAGCTGTCGAGTATCGACAGAGTCACGTCACGTCCGCTCCGAGTGAGGCTGTGTGCCACGGCGTGTGCGATCACGCCGCCGAGCGACCAGCCGGCCAGATGGATCGGGCCGGTCGATGCCACGGCTGCAATGCGATTCGCGTAGTCGTCGGCGAGTTCGGTCAGCGAGTCGAAGCTGGGCCCGCCGCTCAGGGACGGTAGCTGAAGACCGTAGACGGGTTGATCCAGCTCGAGATGCTTGACGAATTCTGCGTAACCCCAGGACAATCCGATACCCGGATGGACGAAGAACAGTGGTGCACGATCGGATCCGGCGCGGAGCGTGATCATCGGGGCGAGAAGATCCGACGAATCGTCCGGCGAGTGTGCGTCCATTCCGTCGGCAGCCCGGGCGACTCCGGCAGGTGTCGGGTCCAGGAAAAGCGATTGCAACGGCACTCGCATCCCGAGACGCTTCTCGAGTTCGATGGTGATGCGAGTGGCCACGATCGACGTTCCGCCCAGTTCGAAGAAGTCGTCGTCGACGCCGATGTGCTCGTGCCCGAGCACGGTCTCGAAGATGTCGACGACCGTTCGTTCGGTGTTGTTTGTCGGCGGTGCGTACGGGACCGTGCGTCGCTCGAAGCTCGGGGTCGGCAGTGCCTTGCGGTCCAGCTTGCCGACCGGTGTCACCGGAATGCGGTCGACGACGACGATCGCGCCGGGAACCATGTGCGCGGGCAGGCGAGAAGACAGATGGCGGCGAAGCTCCCAGTCGTCGACGGTCTGTCCTTCCACGGGCTGGATGTAGGAGGCGATCATCGTCTCCCCCGACGGCGCTTCGTGCCCGAGTGTGGCGGCGAAGTAGACGGATGGGTGTGCCATCAGGACAGAGTCGATTTCGCCGAGCTCGATGCGGAATCCGCGGACTTTGATCTGGAAGTCGCTGCGGCCCAGGTATTCGAGGGTGCTGTCGGAGCGCCAGCGCACCAGGTCGCCCGTGCGGTACATCCGCTGGCCTGGTTCGCCGAACGGATCGGCGACAAATCGGTCGGCGGTGAGGTCGGGACGATTGTGGTATCCGCGGGCGAGTCCGGGGCCGGTCACGTACAGCTCCCCGATGACTCCCACCGGCACGGGCTTGAGGTGCCCGTCGAGGACCAGTCCGGCGAAGCCGATGGCCGGTCGTCCGATGTTGATGTCCTTGCCCGGCCGCATGGGTTCACTGACGCTGGCCTGGATGGTGGATTCGGTGGGTCCGTATCCGTTGAACATGCGACGGTCGCGGCCCCAGATGTCCACGAGTTCGGGTGGGCAGGCTTCGCCGCCGACTGCGAGTACGCGGAGTTCGGGTAGCGCGGAGCTTTCGATCGAGCTGAGCGCGGTCGGAGTGATGAACGCGTGTGAGACGTGTTCGTCGGCAAAGATTTCGGCCAACTCGGATCCGCCGAAGACCGTCGGTGGGATGACGACCAGGCACGCTCCGCTGCCGAATGCCATCATGAGTTCGAAGACCGAGGCGTCGAAGCTCGGTGATGCCAGGTGAGAGATCCGCGAATAGGGCTGGACGTTGAATCTCTGATGTTCCTCGGCGTTGAGGTTTGACAACCCGAGGTGGGTGACGATGACGCCCTTCGGCTTCCCGGTTGAACCCGAGGTGTAGATCAGGTACGCGGGATGCCCGTGATGCAAGGGGATCGTGCGGTCGCGATCGGTGATCGCGGCTGCGCTCTGGGCGTCGATCTCGTCGACGGTCTCGGCTTCATCGAGGACCATCCACTCGACCGTGTCGGGAAGTTGACTGCGGTGAGCGTCGTCGGTGATGCCGAGTACGGCCCGCGAATCGTCGAGCATGTGGTTGATGCGATCGTCGGGATAGTTCGGGTCGACCGGCAAGAATGCTGCACCGGTTTTCGTGACCGCCCAGATCGCGACGATCTCCGCGGTGGACCGCGGCAGACCCAGCGCCACAAAATCTTCGGGACCGACGCCGCGCCGACACAGCGCGCGCGCCAGCTTCGTCGATTCCTCGTCGAGCTCGCGGTAGGTCATCGACCTCTCGCGACTCGAGAGGGCTGGGGCATCCGGGTTCGAGGCGACTGCTTCGGCGAGGATCTCCGGCCACACCCGCGCTCGAGTCGCGGCGGCACCGGATGCCGGCACCAGGGCAGCTGTTTCGTCGGCGCCGAGGATGCCGATGTCGGCGATACGTGTTGCGGGTTCGCGTCCGACAGCGTCCAGGATCAGGCGCAGTCGGTCGGCAAACCGACGAATGGTGGCGGGTTCGAAGAGATCGGTTGCGAAGTCGAAGGCTGCGGACATCCCAGCCGGGATGCCGAACTCGTCGAACTTCTCGTCGACGATCAGCTCCAGGTCCTCCTTCGCGAATTTGGTTTCCACGGTCAGTCCGTCGATGTCGAGGCCGGGTAGGTGGAAATGTGCGGGTTCGTTGTTCTGAAGTTCGAGGGCGACCTGGAACAACGGTGAGTACGACGTGGATCTGGTTGGGTTGATGACGTCGACGAGCCGTTCGAATGGCAGGTCCGAGTTCTGGAATGCGGCCAGGTCGATTTCCCGGACGTGCTCCAACAGGTCGGCGAACGTGATGTCGGGATCGACGCTGGTTCGCAGGACCAGTGTGTTGACGAACATTCCGACGAGATGGTCGAGCGCTGCCTGACCTCGGCCGGCGATCGGTGTGCCGATGGTGACTTCGTCGGCGCCCGACAACTTGGACATCAGCACTGCGAGCGCGCCGTGCAGCGCCATGAACATCGTGACACCGTTTGCCCTGGTGAGGTCCGCGAGGGCGCGGTGGGTGTTCGTGTCGATGTCGAAGGTGAATCGGTCACCGTGGAAGGTCTGTTGCACGGGTCGCGGGTGGTCGGCGGGCAGTGCGATGACGTCGTCGAGTCCGGCGAGTTGCTCACTCCAGTAGTGCAATTGGCGACTGATGACGGATTCCGGGTCGTCTTCCGATCCGAGGACGCGATGCTGCCACAACGTGAAGTCTGCGTACTGCACCTCGAGCGGCGCCCACGTGGGCTCGGTCCCTGCCGTACGCGCCAGGTAGGCCGTCATCACGTCGCGTGCGAGCGGCGCCATCGACGATCCGTCGGCGCAGATGTGATGGACCACGACAAACAGAATGTGAACGGGTTCAGCGGTGTCGAGTCGGAACAGTGCCACACGCAGCGGCAGGTCCACCGACACGTCGAAGCCGGTCGTGGCGAGTCGTTGCATGCGCTCCGCGAGTTCGTCCTCCCCCAACGTCATTTCACGGACCGGCGGTACTGCCTCGTCGACGGTGAGCACTTGCTGAATCGGATCGCCGCCGACGGCGGGGAACACCGTCCGCAGTGTTTCGTGCCGCTCGACGACGTCGGCGATGGCCTGTTGCATGGCCGTGACGTCGAGGTCACCGGTGAGGCGAACAGCTAGTGGGATGTTGTACGCGGCTGAGCGTGTGTCGAATTGGTTCAGGAACCACATGCGCTTCTGCGCCAACGAGAGCGGGACGCTGCCATTGCGCTCCATGGGAGTGAGCGGCACAGTGCCGACGGCAGTGACAGCGCTGGAGAGCCGTTCGGCGAGCTGAGCCGTCGTCGGTGCCTCGAACAGCACGCGCACCCCGACGTCGATGTTCAGTGCGGAGTTGAGCCGCGAGACCACGCGAGTGGCGATCAGCGAGTTTCCGCCGAGCTCGAAGAAATTGTCGTCGACGCCTACCCGCTCGACGCCGAGTACGTCGATGAACGCATCGGCGATCCGACGTTCGAGGCTGGTGCCGGGCGCCCGGAATTCCACACCGGTTCCGGTGAACTCCGGCGTCGGCAACGCTTTTCGATCGAGCTTGCCGACCGCGGTGCGCGGTAGCTCGTCGACGATCATGATGCTGGCCGGAACCATGTGCGAGGGAACACGTCCGGCGAGGTGCGCGGTGATCTCTGCCCCGGTCAGCGTCGATCCTTCCTCGACGGTGAGGTAGGACGCTAAAACTGTGGCGCCGGCCGGTCCGTCGACGCCGAGTGTCACGCAATTCGTGACACTCGCCATTGCGGTGATCTGGGCGTCGACCTCGCCGAGCTCGATGCGGAATCCGCGAATCTTGACCTGGAAGTCGCTACGCCCGACGTATTCGATGGTGTGATCGCTTCGCCAGGAGACGATGTCGCCCGTGCGGTACATCCGGTCGCCAGGCTTGCCGAAGGGGTCGGCGACAAATCGCTCGCTGGTCAGTCCGGGACGCCGGTGGTATCCGCGAGCCAGGCCGATGCCGGCGATGTACAGCTCACCGGGAGCTCCGACGGGTACAGGTTGCAGGCGCGAATCGAGGATCATCTCGTGCACGCCGCGGATCGGTCCACCGATCGTGATGGGTGCGCCCACTGTCATGGGTTCGCTGATGTCTGCCATGACGGTTGTCTCGGTCGGGCCGTAGGCGTTGACGAATTCTCGTCCGGGAGCCCAGAGGCCGACGAGATGCGGCGGTAGTGTCTCTCCCCCGACGACGACGTGCCGGAACTCGTCCAGGCCGGCCGGGTCGACGGTGGCGAGTGCTGCCGTGGTGACGAACGCGTGAGTGACGTGTTCGCGGCGGATGAGACTTGCCAGTTCGGCGCCGCCGTAGATGTCGGTCGGGACGATCACCATGGTTGCTCCGACACCGAATGCCTGCAGGTACTCGAAGACGGCTCCGTCGAAGCTGGGGGTGGCGAAGTGCAGGGTTCGAGAGTGGTGATCTGCGTGGAATCGACGCTGCTGGTCGAGTGCGAAGCTGTCGAGTCCGGTGTGGGTGACGACAACTCCCTTGGGTCGGCCGGTGGATCCCGAGGTGTAGACCACGTAGGCGGCGTTGTCCATGACCACCGGTGCCCGCCGTTCGTCCTGGGTGATCGGCAGCGTGCAACTGGTGGCGACGTCGTCGTCGAATGCCTCTTCTCCGAGCACCAACCAGGACACGATGGGTGGAAGTGTGTCGATGGCGTCGACGACGGTCAACCCGAACAGCACCTCGGAGTCGCTGAGCATGTGTTCGATTCGGTCAGCCGGATAGGTGGGGTCGACGGGGACGAACGCTGCGCCGGTCTTGGCCACCGCCCACACCGCGAGTACGGATTCGACGGACCTTTCGATGCCGATGGCAACCGACGTCTCGGGCCCGGCGCCGCGGCGAATCATGGCTCTGGCCAACTGGTTCGAGCGCCGGTCCAGTTCGGCGTAGGTCATGGAACGGCTGCCGGCCGAGAGCGCGATGCGGTCGGGATAGGTGGCAGAGACGTCGGCGAGAATCTCTGGGAGCGTTCGCGCGGAGCGCCCCGGGGAGCCGAAGACCGGCGCAAGATCACGGCTCTCGAACTCCGTGAGAACCTGCAGACGGGCCAGCGGCTGATCCGGTGCCGAGGCGAGTTGCCCGAGGACGATGCCCACGCGCTCGGTGATCTTGGCGACTTCGCGGGCGGAGAAGTGCGTCGGCAAGTACTCCATCTTCAGATTCAGCGTGTCACTTTCGGACGCCACCACGGCAATCGGATAGTGCGCCGAGTCGCGTCCGTCGATGCCGAGAACGTGCATTCCCGCGATGTCGGTTTCGGCGGTCAGGGCTGTCTCGTCGACGGGATACGACTCGAATACCGTCAGGGTGTCGAAGGAACCGGCGGCGCCGACTGCTCCGGCGATGTCCGACAGTCCGATGTGGTGGTGGTCGAGCAATGACGCTTGCTCGGATTGGACGCGAATGGCCATTTCGGCGAGGGTTTCTCGGGCGTCGAGGCGGACTCGGACAGGCACCGTGTTGATGAACAGGCCGACTATCGATTCCACACCGGGCACCTGTGGTGGGCGTCCTGAGACCGTTGCGCCGAAGACGACGTCGTCGCGTCCGAGAAGTTCGGCGAGCACGATTCCCCATGCCACCTGTACCAGGGTCGCCATGGTCAGGCCGCGGCTTCGCGCGAACGCCCGAAGAGTCTCGGCTCGTTCGGTCGGCAGCGAGTACGAGTGGATTTCACTTGCCACGGTTTCGGCGGCGGTGTCTGCCCTCGAGAGGTGGGTGGACGTGTCGACGCCCCGTAGCGCTTCTTGCCACGCCCGTAGCGAAGTCTCGGGTTCTTGCTTCGAGATCCAGGAGAGATAGTCGCGATACGACTGAACTCGGGGCAGAATCTCGGGGTCACCGTCGGTTGCGTAGAGAGTGAGCAGGTCTCGAAGCAACAGCGGGGTGGACCAGCCGTCGAGCAGGATGTGGTGGTTCGTCACGACGAGGCGTGCTGTGTCCGGTCCGATTCGCACGAGCATGAAGCGGATCAGCGGGGCTGTTTCCATGTCGAAACGATGAGCGCGATCGCGTTCGAGCAGTTGACCGAACGCGACTTCACTGTCTTCGGCCCCGGACAGGTCGATCTCGGCCCAGCCGATGTCGGCACCGGAACGGATCACCTGCAGTGCCCGCCCTCCCGGTGCGGAGACAAATCCCGCGCGCAGGCTCGGATGACGATCAACCAAGGCCTGCGCGGCGCGGCGCAGGCGCGGCGCCTCCACCCGACCCCCGAGCTCGAGGGTCAGTTGCACCATGTACGGGTCGATTTCGGTTTCGTCGAACTGGGCGTGGAAGAGCATGCCCGACTGCAGAGGTGACAGTGACCAGATGTCGGTCAGGTCGGGGAATCTGCGCTCGAGCTGTTCGATGCTCTGTTGATCCGCGGTGACGAGATCGAGATCGGTGGGCGTGAGCTCGCGCTCGGAGTGTTCCTCCACGTATTCACTCAGTGCGCCCAGTGCTCGGGTCCAGAGCTCCGCCAGTTCGGTGACTTCGGCCTCGCTGAGAATGCCGCGGGGGAAGGACCACGTAGCGCGCAGAATCGGACCGTGTGCGGTATCGGTCGTGACGGCGTTGATGTCGAGCACCGACGCGGCGGCCAATTCGCCGCTGTGCGCTTCGTCGAGGGTCACTTCCGAGATCGGCAGCCACGGCACTTCGCCGTGCTCGGGATCCGAGCCGGCAAATCGTCCGAGGTAGTTGAACGAGATCTGCGGCGTGGGCAGCTCACGAAGTTCCTCGTTTCGATCGAGGTACTTCAGGATGCCGAACCCGATTCCGTTGTCGGGCAGGCCGAGCAGCGTTTCCTTGACGAGTTTCACGGCGGAGGCGGCGGTTGATCCCCCGGCCAGTGCATCGACGACATCGAGTCCGGTGAGATCGATCCGGACGGGGAACAAGGTGGTGAACCAGCCGACCGTGCGCGAGAGGTCGGCGCCCGGTACGGCGTTCTCCTCGCGGCCGTGCCCTTCGAGGTTGACGAGCACGTCCCCGCTGCGCTGTCCGCGCGATCGACGCCAGGCGGTGACGGCAATCGCGAGAGCAGCGAGCAGCCCGTCGTTCACCGAGCCTCCGAAATGCTGAGGCACCGTCGAGATGACGTTCTCGGTCACGGAGGTCGGAACGTCGACGCTGACGCGGTCGACGGTGGCTCCGACATCGACGGCTGGGTCGAGCCCGCGTGCCCCGAGCAATGGCTCGTCGGTCCGCATTCTCGACCACAGGTCGATCTCGTCGCGTCGCTGCGCAGCGGTCTCGGCGAGCGCTGTCGCCCAGCGACGTATCGACGTTCCGCCCGGCGGAAGTATGGGTGTTTCTCCGTCGAACGCCGAGGCATAAGCAGTGACCAGGCCCGGGACGAGCATGCGCCAGGACACACCGTCGACCGCGAGGTGATGAAGGACCAGGAGCAACCGTCCGGCTTCGGCCCGGTTGCCGTTCGAGCTGACGGGATCCAACCAGACTGCGCTGATCATCTTCCCGTGTTCGGGATCGAGGCGGCTGGATGCGTCCTGCATCGCGGTTTCCGCAGCGGCGACGAATTCTTCGCCGCTGGTGGACACGATGGAGGTTCGGCGCAGGATGTCGGGGGCGGTGATGCTCCCTGGCTCGCGGATCTCGAGTTGGTGAGTCGCGGCGTCCAGGCGCGCCCGCAGCACGTCGTGACGATCGAGGATCGTTTGCAATGCTCGTTCCAGCGCGGGGCCGGAGACATCCGCGGGCAGTGCGATCAGCGCGCTCTGGCTGTAACTGCGGATCGTGCTCAGGTCACCGCGACTGCGTTCGACGAGCCACTCCATGATCGGCGTGAGCGGTAGCGGGCCGGCTCCCCCGCCGGGTAGCTCCGTGAGAACCGGTGCCGTTTCCGATGATTCGATGAGGAGCACTTTGGTGAGGCCGGCCACGGTCTTCGCTTCGAAGACGTCCCGCGGAGTGAAGACGAGGCCTGCGGACTTCGCCCGTGAGACGAGTTGGATCGACATGATCGAATCGCCGCCGAGACCGAAGAAGGAATCGTCTACTCCGATACTGCCCCGACCCAGCACCTCCGCGAAGAGGTCCGCGAGGACCGCTTCGGTAGCGGTGGCCGGCGCCCGCGTCGCCTCGGTTGTTCCCGTGACGGTGAAGTCCGGAGCCGGGAGGCTGCGTCGGTCGAGCTTTCCGTTGACCGTCAGTGGAAGCGATTCGAGGACGACGATGGCGGTGGGCACCATGTACTCCGCGAGTTCGGCGGCGACGAAGTCGGTCACCGTCGCTGAATCGACGGTACTGCCTGTTTCGGCGACCACGTACCCGACGATCCGCGGTGACGCTCCCTCTGTCCGAACAAGTGCTACCGAGGCAGCGACGCCGGGGCAGCGGAGCATTGCGGCTTCGATCTCGCCGAGTTCGATGCGGAAACCACGCACCTTCACCTGGAAATCACTGCGGCCCACGTACTCCAACTGCCCCGCGTCGTTCCACCTCGCCAGGTCCCCGCTCCGATACATTCGATCCCCCGAACTACCGAATGGATCGGGAAGGAACCGCACCGAAGTCAATGCGGGTTTCCCGAGGTATCCCCGAGTCACCTGATCACCGGCGACGTACATTTCGCCGACGACACCTGGTGGTACCAAGTTCAGTCGCCGATCGAGTACGTAGACGGACAATCCCGGTACTGCTCGCCCGATGATGCTCGCCGACGCGTGCTCGCTGTCGTTGCGGTCGAGTGCGATTCGACTGACGTGCACTGTCGTCTCGGTGATCCCGTACATGTTGACCAACGTCGGAGCCGTGTCGGCCCGCCTGTCGTACCACTTGCGCAACTGCCCGAGGTCGAGCGCTTCGCCACCGAAGACGACGTAACGCAGTGCAGGGTCGGGACCGGTGCCGTTCGGTGAGTACGCACGGTCGGCTTCGGCGAGTTGGTAGAAGGCGGTGGGCGTTTGGTTCAGGACCGTCACTCGCTCACGGCGGAGCAGTTCGTGGAACATGTCCGGTGATCTGGTCGTGTAGTAGTCGACGACGACCAGCCGGCCGCCGTGTAGCAGCGGCCCCCACAACTCCCAGACGGAGAAGTCGAATGCGTACGAGTGGAACATCGTCCACACGTCCGTGTCGTCGAACCCGAACGTCGGGGCGGTGTTGTCCATCAGAGTCAGGACGTTTCGGTGGCTGACCTGGACACCTTTGGGGCGCCCTGTGGATCCGGACGTGTAGATGATGTACGCGATCGCGTCGGGCAGAAGTGGTGTCGTCCGGTCCGCGTCGGTGATGCGATGGGGCGCGGAGTGATCGAGGCGTACCGCGATCTCCGGCGATCCGAGTTCGACGATGTCGATGCCGGATTCGATGATCTCCGAAGGTAGGTCGCTTCGGAAGTCTCCGGTCGTGACCAGGCATACCGGCCGCGCGTCGTCGAAGAGGAACCGCATGCGCTCGGCCGGGTAGGTGATGTCGACCGGCAGGTATGCCGCTCCGGTTTTGATGACGGCGACGAGGGCGAGCACGAGATCGGTGGTTCTGGGCATTGCAACGGCAACCACGGATTCCGGACCGATACCGCGGCCGATCAGGAGTCGGGCCAGGCGGTTAGCGCGCCCGTCCAGTTCGGCGTACGTCATGGCGCCGTCGCTGTCGTTGACCGCGGTCGACGACGGATGTGCTGCAACAGCCTCGAAGAATCGGTCCGCGATGTTGTCCGCTGGAGCCGGTTCGGCGTGAGTGTTCCACTCGGTCAGCATCTGTCGACGCTCGTCGGCGCTCACGACGTCGATGTCACCGGTAGGAGTCGACGGCTCTCGCGAGACCGCCTCGAGGATGGTGAGCAGTCTGCGTGAGAACGAATCGATCAAGTCACCGTCGAACAGGTCTGTGGCGTAGATGAATTCGGCGTCGATTCCATCCGTTCCGCCATCCGCGTCGTAACGCTCGGTGACCGAGAGTTGCAGATCGAACTTGGCGACGGGTAGGTCGAACTCGACTCCCGAGACCGACAGCCCCGGCAATTCGAGTTGTGGGAGTGCATTGTTGCGGAACTCGATGAGGATCTGGAACAACGGAGTGTGCGAAGTCGAGCGTTCCGGGTCGAGTGCGTCGACCAACCTTTCGAAGGGCAAATCGGTGTGCTGGAACGCGCCGAGGTCGCCTTCGCGAACCTGGGCGAGGACGTCCTCGAACGACGCGTCGGGCGTGATCTGTGTTCGCAGCACGAGAGTGTTGACGAACATACCGACCAGGTGATCGAGTTCGGCCTCGCCGCGGCCGGCGACGGGTGTCCCGATGGCGATGTCCTCGGTACCGGCCAGGCGCGCCGCAAGTACCGCCAGTGCTGCGTGCATGAGCATGAACATGGTGGTGCCGTGCTCACGTGCCAGGTCGGTCAGCGCCCGATGGGTCTGCGGCGATACCGCGAACCGGTGGACCGAGCCGACCATGGACGGCTTTGCCGGACGTGGGAACGACGTCGGCAACGCGATCGGCTCGCCCAGTCCCGCGAGTCGGTCCTTCCAGTAATCGAGCTGACGGGTCAGAGCCGAGTCCGGATCTTCCTCGGAGCCGAGCACTTCGTGCTGCCACACAGCGAAGTCGCCGTACTGCACGGCCAGTTCCGACCAGTTCGGCGCACTGCCGGCACTGCGGGCCGCGTAAGCCGCTGCCACGTCCGCTGCGAGGGGGTTCATCGAGAACCCGTCGGCGACGATGTGGTGGACGACGATCACGAGTACGTGCCTGCGCTCGTCCCCGTCGACGCGCAGGACCGCGCAGCGGATCGGAACTTCGGCCGAGGCGTCGAAGCCTGCCGAGGCCAGCTCGAGGATTCGATCGGACACTCTGGCAGCAGTGACGATTTCCGGCTCCAGGATCGGCATGACCTCGTCGCTGGACATCACCTGCTGAACCGGCTGTCCGTCGATCGAGGGGAACTTCGTCCGCAAGCTCTCGTGGCGCCCCAGTACGTCCGCTACCGCGGCCTGCAATGCGGCGAAGTCCAGATCGCCGTCGAGGCGCACTGCCAGGGGAACGTTGTAGGCGGGGGACGTCACGTCGAACTGGTTGAGGAACCACATCCGCTTCTGTGCCAGTGACACGGGCAGTGGGTCCGGGCGGGATCGCCGAGTCAACGGTGGTCTGGGGCTCTCTCCGCGGCCGACGCTCTCCGCCAGACGAGACAGCTGCCGAACTGTCGGAGACTCGAACAGTCCTCGAACGCCGATGTCGGTGCCGAGAAGTGCGTTGACGCGGGCGATGACGCGGGTCGCGGTCAGTGAGTTTCCGCCGACGTCGAAGAAGTGAGTGTCGATACCGATCGGAGACACTCCGAGCACGTCCTCGAAAACGCCCACCACCAGCCGTTCCAACTCGGTGGCCGGTGCAGTGAGTGTCTCGGCATCGGTGTCGAAACGAGGCGCCGGAAGAGCAGCCCGATCGACCTTGCCGACGCCGGTCAGCGGTAGTTCGTCGAGCACGACGACGCTTGCGGGCACCATGTGTGCCGGCAGTAGCTCCCGTGCCGCCGCCCGGATGTCCTCGGCGCTCACCCGGCGTTCGTCGTCGCAGACGACATATGCCGCCAAGGCCTGCTCGTCGGAGGGTCCGCGCACCGCCAACGTGACCGCGTACTCCACGCCGGGCAGCTGACCCAACGCCGTGTCGACCTCGCCGAGTTCGATACGGAAGCCGCGGATCTTGACCTGGAAGTCGCTGCGTCCGAGGTACTCGATGGTGCGGTCGCTGCGCCAGCGCACCACGTCGCCCGTGCGGTACATCCGCTCCCCCGGCTCGCCGTACGGGTTGGCGACAAATCGTTCGCTCGTCAGTGGTGAGCGCCCGTGATAGCCGCGCGCGAGTCCGACTCCGGCGACATACAGTTCGCCGGGAACTCCGACGGACACCGGTTGAAGTCTGCGATCGAGGACGACCTCGCTGAATCCGCGGTTCGGCGGTCCGAGATAGACCTTCTCGCCGGCCGGGATGGCGTCGCTGAGGTTGCAGGAGATGGTGGTTTCGGTGGGTCCGTAGACGTTGACGAACGATCTTCCCGGCGCCCAGGTGCGCACCAGGTCCGCCGAGGGCGCCTCGCCGCCCACCGTGATGGTGGTCAGTTCGTCGATTCCCTCGGGATCCACCGACGTCAGCGCTGCAGGCGTGATGAACGCGTGGGTGACATGTCCCTCGCGGAGAACGTCGGCCAGTTCGGTTCCTCCGTAGACGGTGGTGGGAGCTACGACCAGTTCGCCGCCGACGGCGAAGGCGAGCAGGTACTCGAGAACGGAGGCGTCGAAGCTCGGAGAGGCGAAATGCAGTGCGCGTGAATTCTCGGTGAGACCGTAGCGATGACGCTGTTCGTCGGCGAAGTTCTCGAGACCGGTGTGCGTGACGACGACGCCCTTGGGTCGGCCGGTCGAGCCCGAGGTGTAGATGAGGTAGGCAGTGTTCTCCAACCGCGGGGTTCCTCGACGCTCGTCCTCGCGTAGCGGTGCCGCGGATACTCCGGAGAGCCGAGCGATGCTCGTCGGGTCGTCGAGTTCGAGCCACTTCGTCACACCGCCGTCGCCGGGTCTGTGGGCAGCCGTGGTCAATCCGAGCGAGGATGCCGAGTCCTCGAGCATGAACGAGATCCGGTCACTCGGGTAGCGAGGATCGATCGGCACGAAGGCGGCGCCGGTCTTGGTGATCGCCCAGACCGCTGCGACGGATTCGAAGGACCGTTCCACACAGATCGCCAACCGTGAGTCCGGGCCGGCGCCTTCCGAGATGAGCACGCGCGCCCACTGGTTCGACGCCTCGTCCAGCTCTCGATAGGTCATCTTTCTGTCACCACAGGACAGTGCGACCCGTTCGGGGAATCTGCTCGCGGTGTCCGAAAAGATGCGATCGAGTGTCCTGACCGAGCGGCCCTGCCGGCCGCGCGCGGGAACCAATTGCTGCACTTGCGAATCCGGCATCAGGCGCAGTTTCGCCAGCGGGAGATCCGGTTGCGCGGTGATCAGCTCGAGGGTGCGGAGCAGCCGGTCGGCGATCGCGTCGATGTCGTGATCGCCCAGGACTCCCGGGAAATACTCGAATTTGAGCCGCAGTCGCCCGTCTGCCGCAGAGGCGACGATCGCGAGTGGATAGTGCGCGGCATCCTCGGCGTCGTGGACGTCGAGAACGTGCATTCCGGCTATGTCGGTGCCGGAGGAGAGTCCACCGCGGTCGACGGGATACGACTCGAACACAGTCAGCGTGTCGAACGATGCAGCGGACCCCACAGCCGAAGTGATGTGCGAAAGCCCGACATGATGGTGATCGGACAACCGCGCCTGTTCCGCTTGGACGCGAACGCACAGCGCCGCCAGGGACTCTCTTGGATCGAGGCGAACTCGGACGGGGACGGTGTTGATGAACAAACCCACCATCGACTCGACGCCGGACACCTGGGGTGGTCGGCCGGAGACGGTTCCACCGAAGACGACGTCGTCGCGGCCGAGGAGTTCGGCGAGCACGATTCCCCAGGCCACCTGGATCAAGGAGGCTGTCGTCAGGCCACGGGAGCGGACGAATCCACGCAGAAGTTCCGTCTCACGTTCTCCGAGCGCTGTGGTCGTCGAGCGTGAGGTAGCGCCGTCCTCGTCGACGGCGTGAGTTCCGGTGAGCAGCGTCGGGTCGTCGAGTCCGCGGAGTGCTTCGCCCCAGGCTTCGATCGACACGCTGTCGTCGCGAGTGCTGATCCAGCTCAGATAGTCCCGGTAGGGGTGTACGCGTGGGATGGCACTGTGATCACTGTCTGTCGCGTAGAGCGTCAGTAGGTCGCGGACCAGCAGCGGCATCGACCATCCGTCGAGGAGGATGTGGTGGTTGGTCAGGATCAACCGATAAGCGTCGTCACCGGTTCGCAGAAGCAGGAACCGCAGCAGGGGCGGAGTGGCCATGTCGAAGCCGCGGACCCGATCCGCATGGAGAAGCTCGCGTATCTCGGTCGCTTGTTCGGTGGGGGCCAACGGAGAGATGTCGATCTCGGTCCACGGCACGTCAACGTCTGCGTTGATCACCTGCACCGATCGTCCACCGGTGTCGGTCGTGAACGCCGCGCGTAGGTTCTCGTGTCTGTCGAGCAGTGCCTGTGCGGCACGGTGCAACCGGGACGCGTCGACGCCGTCGAGTTCGAGTGCGAGTTGGACGGTGTACGCGTCGACTGTGTGTTCGGCGTAGCGGGCGTGGAAGAGCAGTCCGGATTGCAGCGGTGAGAGGGACCAGACGTCGGTCAGTGTCGGGAACTCGCGCTCGAGGTGGTCGATGGAATCCTGGTCGAGGTCGATCAGGTCGATGTCGGACGGGGTGAGTCCCCCGCGTTCGCTGTGTTCGGCATAGGTGGCCAGCGCGCGCAACGCCTGCACCCAGAGGTCGGCGATGGCGCGAGCATCGCGCTCTGCCAGCACGCCGGTGGGATAGGCGATAGTGGCACCGATGTGCGGTGCGCCCGAGATCTCGGTGGTGACGACGTTGACGTCCAGGACCGAACCCACTGGCATCTCGGACCGCGCTGCCGCTTCCAGATCGACGTCCCGGGCCAGTGCCCAGTCCCCCAGTGACTCTCCTGCTTCGGTGCCGGAGAAACGGCCCAGATAGTTGAACGAGATCTGCGGTTGGCGGAGGTCTTCGAGTTCCGCTCGACCCACCTCGTCGAGGTAACGCAGAACTCCGTAGCCGATGCCGCTGTCCGGAACACCCAAGAGTTCTTCCTTGACACGCTTGAGCACCACCGCTGCCTCTGGGGCGCTGCTCATCACTTCCGCGATGTCTATGCCGGCGAGGTCGATCCGCATCGGGAAGACGCTGGTGAACCAGCCGACCGTGTGCAGGACGTCCGCACCGGGCACCACGTGAGCTTCGCGTCCGTGGCCCTCCATCGAGATGAGTACGTTGTCGGTTCGTATGCCCTGTGCCTGCCTCCACTGCGTCAGTGCCAGTGCGAGAGCAGCAACGAGACCGTCGTTGACTGATCCACCGAAAAGCGCCGGAAGCGTGGTCAGGACTGTGTCGGACAGTTCGACGGGTACGTCGGCGACAACTCGGCCGACCGAATCGAACGTGTCGAGCCGCGGGTCCAGCGGCCGGGTTCCGATCAGCGGGTCGGCACCTTCGAGTATCGAACGCCACCGGGGCAATTCGACTCTTCGATCGGGCGCGATGTCGCGGAGCGCATGCGACCAACGACGAACCGACGTGCCCGAGTACGACGGCTCCGGTTCCTCGCCTGCATCGATGCGGTGGAAAGCCGACGCAAGTTCCGGCACGAGGACGCGCCAGGAGACACCGTCGACGGCGAGGTGGTGGATCACCAGGAGCAGCCGGCCGGTGTTGCGCACGCCGGACAACCAGACGACCCGCACCATCACGCCCCGGCCGGGGTCGAGTTCTCGACGCGCACCGCCCAGTGCGTCGACGATCGCCCCGTCGAACACCGCGGTGCCCGGCTCGGCCTCTACCTCGATCACCCGGCAAATATTCTCGGCTGCAACAGATCCCGGCTCGCCGACAACAAGCCTGCGCTCGCCGTCGAGCTCGAGGCGTGCGCGAAGGACGTCGTGACGATCGAGAACAACTTGAAGAGCCGCGGTCAACTGCTCCACACTGTGAAGCCCGTGCGGCGCGTTGAGAAGAGTCGCTTGGGAGAACGAATCGAGACCTCGGAGATCGGAGCCGAGCCGGTCGAGCCACCACTGAGCCACCGGCATCAACGGCACGTGGCCCACGCCGTCTCCGGGAAGTTCCTCGAGCACCTCGGGTTCGTCGTCCTTGGTCGATGCCAGCAAAACCGCAAGACCGGCGACCGATTTCACCTCGAAGACGTCACGCGGGGTGAAGACGAGCCCGGCATCGCGGGCACGGGCGACGAGCTGAATCGACATGATCGAATCGCCGCCCATCGAGAAGAACGAGTCGTCGACGCCCACCGATTCGACACCGAGGACATCGACGAACAAGGCGGCCAGCGTGCGTTCGGTATCGGATTCGGCGGCCCGCGAGCGTGCCTGGGTTGCTCGCAAGTCGGGAACCGGCAGGGCTCGGCGGTCGAGCTTTCCGTTGGCAGTCATCGGCAGTTCGTCGAGAACGACCACGACCGCAGGAACCATGTACGGGGCCAGAGCCGAGCCCGCGAACGCGATGACGGCCTCGGGATCCACAGTCTGAGCGTCGTTGGCAGGCACGACGTATCCGACGATCCGTGCGGCGCCTCCGTCACGTTCGAGCGTGGTCACCACGGAACGTGCAACGCCGGGATAGCGAGCCAGAACTGCCTCGATCTCGCCGAGTTCGATGCGGAATCCGCGAATCTTGACCTGGAAATCGCCTCGACCCTGGTACTCGAGTTCGCCGTTCTTGTTCCACCTGGCGAGGTCGCCGGTTCGGTACATCCGTGTGCCCGCACTGCCCGCGGGATTGGGCACGAATCGTTCGGCGGTCGTGCCGGCGCGGTTTCGGTAACCGCGGGCGAGTCCGTCGCCGCTGACGTACAGCTCTCCCGTCACTCCGACCGGGACGCGGTGCAGGCGATTGTCGAGGACCCACGCGGTGATGCCTGTCGACGGGCGACCGATCGTGACTCGATCGGTCGGGGACATCGGCTCGGTGATGCTGGCGACGACCGTCGATTCGGTTGGTCCGTAGGCATTGATCATGATCCGGTGATCGCTGACCCAGGCGGCGACGAGGTCGGGTGGGCAGACGTCGCCGCCGGTTCCGATGCACACCAGCTCGTTCAGTCCGCTCGGATCGACCGTGGCCAGTGCGGCTGGAGTGATGAAGGCGTGCGTGACGTGCTGGTCGGCGATCAGACTCGTCAGTTCGGTTCCGCCGATGATGCTCGGTGGGGCGATGACCATCGTGGCCCCGGCACCAACAGCCATCAGGAGTTCGAGAATCGAGGCGTCGAAGCTCGGTGAGCTGAAATGCAGCGTGCGCGAGGTCGACTCGACGCGGAAGCGACTGCGTTCCTGCTCGGCAAGTGCCGAAAGCCCACGGTGAGTGACCATGACGCCTTTGGGGACGCCGGTGGAACCGGAGGTGTAGATGACATAGGCCGGGTTGTCCAGGGACGCCGCAGCCAGCAGCTCCGAGGCATCTATCCGCTGATCACCGATCTGTTCGAGGGTTGCGAGTGTCTTTGCCTGATCGAGCAGAACGGCGTCTGCCTCGTCGGGGACGACACCCACATGCTCGGCGGTGGTGAGAACGACGCCCGCTCCCGAGTCGTTGATCATGTGGTGCACGCGGTCGACGGGATACGCCGGGTCGACGGGTACGAATGCAGCGCCGGACCGGGCAACCGCCCAGATCGCGACCACGGATTCCAGTGAGCGTGGTAATGCCAGGGCGACAACGGATTCCGGACCGACCCCGCGGCTGATCAACAGTCGTGCAAGCCGGTTGGCGCGGCGGTCCAGATCGGAGTAGGTCAGATGGCGGTCGCCGAAAATCAGTGCAGTCCTCTGCGGTTCGTCGACGTACTTCCGCTCGAGCAACGTCGAGAAGTGAACCTGCTCGGGAAGTTCCGGTGTGACGGCGCGAATCGTGTCGAGATCACTCACGAGATCGATGTCGCCGACCGGCGTGTGCGGTGATTCGGTGACAGCACCGAGAATCCGAACCAGGTATCGAGCGAAACCTTCGACGGTCGACTCGTCGAACAGGGCGCTGGCGTAGGTGAACCCGGCCTCGATTCCCGCCGGCCGGCCGTCGTCGTCGAAGGTCTCGGCAAGCGTGAGTTGCAGATCGAAATTCGAGACGGCGGATTCGAGTTCGAGGACCTCGACGTCCAAATCCGTCAGACGAACTGCTGGCCGAGTGGTGTTCTTGAACTCCAGCATCACCTGGAACAACGGTGAATGCGACGTCGACCGCTCCGGAGCCAGCGCATCGACGACGCGCTCGAAGGGGACGTCTGCGTGAGCGAAGGCGTCGAGGTCGGTGCTGCGAACTCTGGCCAACAGATCGGTGAACGAGGCGGCGGGGTCGACGTC
Source organism: Rhodococcus sp. YL-1 (assembly GCF_001942025.1). NCBI lineage: Bacteria > Bacillati > Actinomycetota > Actinomycetes > Mycobacteriales > Nocardiaceae > Rhodococcus > Rhodococcus sp. YL-1. The sequence continues at coordinate 3,162,044 of NZ_CP017299.1, forward strand.
GGCGCGCAGGACCAACGTGCCGACGAACATACCGACCATCGGATCCAGCAGGGCATTTCCGCGCCCGGCGATCGGTGAGCCGATCGTGATGTCTTCCATGCCGGACAATCTCGCCACGAGCACTGCGTATGCGGCGTGTACCGCCATGAACATACTGCTTCGGTGTTCGATCGCGGTTTCGCTCAGACGGCGGTGGATGCCGGCATCGATGTCGAATCGAACGACGCCGCCCGAGAGATCCTGCACACGCGGACGCGGTCGATCTGCGGGGAGCGCAAGAAGTTCGGGAACACTCGCCAGTTGACGTGTCCAGTACTCGAGCTGACCTGCAAGAGTGCTGTCCGCTTCGTCGATCCGACCGAGAGCCCTTTCCTGCCAGATGGCGAAGTCCGCGTACTGGACCGGAAGAGGAGACCAGTCGGGCGCCTCACCTCGATGCCTTGCCGAGTACGCGCTCATCACGTCGAACGCCAACGGTGCCATCGAGAATCCGTCGGCGCAGATGTGATGGACGACCACGGTCAGGACGTGATCTTCTTCGTCGACCTCGATCAGTTCCGCCCTGATCGGTGGAGCCTGCGTGACGTCGAAGCCCCTCGAGGTGAGACGTTCGATCTCCCCGAGTACCGCTTCGGCGTTTGCGGCGACAACCGGCAGCGCGCCCAACGCTTCACCGGGTTCGACGATCACCTGCGCCGGCACTCCCTCGATCATGGGAAACAGCGTGCGCAGCGATTCGTGGCGAGTAAGCACGTCGGTGATCGCGCCCTCCAACACGGCAACGTCCAACCGGCCTCTCAGCCTGATCGCTATGGCGACGTTGTACGCCGCGGACGTGACGTCGAATTGATTGACGAACCACATGCGCTTTTGTGCCAGCGACAGCGGGATCGTCTGTGGCCGCGGCAATGCCTCGAGCGGAAGGACTGCCGGTCCCCCTCGTGCCGTGGCGCACTCGACCGCCAACTGCGCAACGGTCGGCGCGTCGAACAACTCTCTGATCGACAAGTTCAACGACAGCGAATCGTTCACGCGCGCCACAGCGCGTGCAGCGACGAGGCTGTTTCCGCCGATCTCGAAGAAGTTGTCGTGAACACCGACTGCCCCGGATTCCAGAAGCTCCTCGAAGATCGCCGCCAACTGCGCTTCGAGCGGTGTTCGCGGCGCCAGATACGTCTGCGAGCTGTCGAAGCTGGGCGCGGGCAGAGCCTTCCGATCAAGCTTGCCGGTCGAACCGAGAGGGAACACGTCGAGGGCGATGACCACAGCGGGAACCATGTAGGCCGGAAGGAGACCTCTCAACTCGGTGCGTAGGCCGTCCGTGTCGATCGAAGTGCCGGTGTCGGCGATGACGTAGCCGACCAAACTGTCACCGACCACGTCGTCGTGATGGACGAGAGCAGCAGCTTGCGCGACACCGGGCAGCCTGAGCAATGCTGCTTCGACCTCGGCGAGTTCGATGCGCTGGCCGCGGATCTTGACCTGGAAATCGCGTCGACCGACATAGTCGAGCAGCCCGTCGGCGCGCCACCGGACGACATCACCGGTTCGGTACATCCGGGTGCCAGACGGGCCGTACGGGTCGGCCACGAACCTGTCGGCGGTGAGATCGCTGCGCCCGAGGTATCCACGCGCCAGTTGCACTCCCGCCAGATACAGCTCGCCGTGAACGCCGACCGGAACCGGATGCAGCCGCCCGTCGAGGACATAGAGCTGGGTGTTCCACACGGGCGCACCGATGGGAACGGTGACGGTCATGTCGGGGGTGAATTCGGCGGCGCTGACGTCGACGGCAGCCTCTGTGGGTCCGTACAGGTTGAACAGTCCCGCAGAACTCAGACGGGTGAACGCCTCCGCAGTGGTAGGCGCGAGGGCTTCACCGCTGCAGAACACCTGACGCAGGCTCGCACACTGCCCGGCAGTCGCGGCAGCGACGAATTCCGCGAGCATCGACGGAACGAAGTGCGCCGTCGTGACGCCTCTGTCGGCAATCAACGCCGACAGGTACCCGGGATCACGGTGCCCGTCCGGTTCCGCGATCACCAACTGCGCGCCGGTCTGCAGGGGCCAGAACAGTTCCCACACCGAGACGTCGAAGGTCACCGGGGTCTTGTGCAGCACCACGTCCGACGCGTGAAGGGGGTACGTGTCCTGCATCCACAGCAGGCGATTGACGATCGAACGGTGTGATACTGCAACACCTTTCGGTCGACCCGTCGATCCGGACGTGAAGATCACGTAAGCAGCATTGTCCGGGCGGAGGGGTCCGAGCCGATCAGCGTCGGTGATCGGCGCCGTCGTGGACACCTGACGATCGAGATCGACGTCCACGATCGGGACTCGCGCGGGAAGAGCGCCGTGGTCCTGGGGCCGGCTCAGCACGCAGATCGGTTCCGCGATGTCGAAGACGTACGCGATGCGCTCGGCGGGATGGTCGGGATCCACCGGGACGTATGCCGCACCGGCACGGATCACGGCGTGGACCGCGACGAGTAGTTCCGGTGACCGTCGAATCGACACCGCGACGCGCATGTCCGGGCCGACCCCGCGGGCGATGAGGGTTCTGGCAAGTTCACCGACCCTCGCGTCGAACTCCGCATAGGTCAGTGTCCGCTCGCCGTAGACCAGCGCGGCCCCCTCGGGTGTCCGGGCTGCCTGCTCCGCCACCAGGTCCGAGAGGGTGGTGATCGGTACGGCGTGTTCGGTGGCATTCCAACGCTCGAGGACCAGTTCCGCCTCGCCCGGAGCTGTGAGATCGACGTCGCCGACGACGGATTCCGGGTAGGCAGCTACCGCGTCGAGGAGCATCGTGAAGCGATCAGCGAGGCCGGACATGGTGTCCGAGTCGAAAAGCTGGCTGGCGTAGTTCAACTGGCCGTCGAGATGGTCGCCGCGGTCGGTGAGAATGACCTGAAGATCGAACTTTGCCGCGCCCGTCGACAGTTCGTCGACCGTGACCTCGAGCTCGGGCAAAGTGACCTCGGTGGGAGCGGCGCCCTGCATCACCAGCATCACCTGGAACAGCGGCGCCTGGTTGTCTGCGAGGGATTCGACGAGTACGTCGTACGGCACTTCGGTGTGCTGCAAGGCGGCCACGTCGACGTCGCGGACGCGGGTGAGAACTTCACCGAAGGTGAGTCCCCCCTCGAGAACCGTCCTCAGCACCACCGTGTTGACGAACATTCCGACGACGTCGTCGAGAGCGCGCTCGCTCCGCCCGGCCACCGGAGTGCCGATCGTGATGTCGTTCGCTCCGGATTCTCGGCTGAGCAGGACGGCCAGCGCGGCGTGGATCACCATGAACACGCTGACATCGCTGCGCGCCGCGATCTCGCCGACCCGGCGGTACGTCGCGGAGTCGATCCGGAAATCGAGATCGTCACCGCGCAGCGAGACACCCGCAGGGCGCGGATGATCCATCGGCAGTTCCGCGAGCTCACCGCGTTCGGTGAGCGTGTGCGACCAGAACCGCAACTGCTCGGCAAGAATCGAATCCGGGTCGGACGCTTCACCGAGCGCTCCGCGTTGCCACTCGCTGAAATCGCCGTACTGCACTTCGAGTGGCAGCCACGCCGGCACGCGTCCGCTCGCCCGCGAGGCGTACGCCACCATCACGTCACGAGCCAGCGGCGCCATCGACAGGCCGTCTGCTGCAATGTGGTGCACGACGAGGACCAAGGTGTGCTCGCGTTCGTTCACCTCGAGCAGAGTCGCGCGGATCGGCACCGATTCGCTGACGTCGAATCCCTCTCGCGCGAGCTCACTCGCCCGCGCCGAGGTCGCTGCGGCAGGCACCGTTTCCACCTCGAGATGATCGAACATCTCGTCCACATCGAGAACGTGCTGGACGGGGCCACGCGCACTCTCGGGGAAAACGGTCCGCAAGATCTCGTGTCGAACGATCACGTCCCTCAGCGCGGTGAACAGTGCATCGACGTCGAGATCGCCGGTCATCGAAACCGCGATCGGAATGTTGTACGCCGGCGAACTCGGATCGAGTTGATTGGTCAGCCACATTCGTTGCTGCGCCAGAGATACCGGTATCCGGTCAGGGCGATCGATACGCGTCAGTGCCGGGGCACGTGTGTTCCGCGAGTCCGCGAGGTCGGCACGTGCTGCCAGAGCGGAGACGGTCGGCGCCTCGAAGAGGTCGAGAACGCTCAGCGTCGTTCCGAGAGCTCCGTTGACTCGCGACACGACGCGGGTCGCGATCAACGAGTCACCGCCGAGGTCGAAGAAACTGTCGTCTGCTCCCGCCCGGGTGATACCGAGCAGATCGCAGAACACCGCCGAAATTCGCTTCTCGGTCGAGGTCTCGGGGGCACGGTATTCAGCCGACCCGCCCACAGAATCGATGTCCGGTAACGCTTTCCTGTCGATCTTTCCTGCCGGAGTCAACGGAATGGAGTCGAGGACGACGATCCGCGCCGGAACCATGTGGGCTGCCAACGAAGATCTCGCGTGGGCGACCAGCTCGGAGTTGTCGATGTGTGTGCCCGCAGCCGCCGTGACGTACGCCGCCAACAGTGTTTCCCCACTCGGGCCCGCAACTCCGGCGGTGACTGCCTGTGCGACGCTCGGGTGGCGGCGCAGCACGTCGTCGATCTCGCCGAGCTCGACGCGGAAACCGCGGATCTTGATCTGGAAGTCGCTCCGGCCGAGGTACTCCAGCTCACCCTCGCCGTTCCACCGCGCGAGGTCACCCGTGCGGTACATGCGCTCTCCCGCAACACCGTTGGGGTCGGCAACAAATCGTTCGGCCGTAATCGTGGCACGCGCGTGGTACCCGCGCGCCAAACCGACACCGCTCACATAGAGCTCGCCGGCGACACCGATCGGCACCGGTTGAAGCCGCGAGTCCAGGAGGACGGTTGCGGCTCCGCGCATCGGCTTCCCGATGGTGACGGGAACATCGCTGCTCAGCGGTCCGGTCAGAGTGGCGACGACGGTGGTTTCGGTCGGTCCGTACGCGTTGAACATCGAGCGTCCGTGTGACCACTGATCCACCAGCGCGGGTGAGCATGCGTCGCCGCCGGTCACGACCACTCGTAGATCCGGTAGGCCGGCGGGATCGACTGTTGCCAGCGCGGCCGGGGTGACGAAGGCGTGGGTGACCCGTCCGATACGCATCACCTGTGCCAGTTCGTCGCCGCCGTACACGGTGGGCGGCGCGATCACCATCGTTGCCGCGCCCCCGAAGGCAAGGAGGAGTTCGAGGACCGAAGCGTCGAAGCTCGGCGAAGAGAAATGCAGGGTGCGGTCTCCAGGTTCGACTCCGAACCTGACTCGTTCTTCGTCGGCGAAGCTGCTCAGCCCGCGGTGACTGACCACGACGCCTTTGGGGACACCAGTGGAGCCGGACGTGTAGATGAGGTATGCCGGATCGTCGTAGCTCAGGCGCGTACGCCGCTCGGCGTCGTCGACCGGTGCATCGGAATGGTGCGAGGTGTCCAGTTCGTCGAGGAGCAGCCAATCCACCGAATCGGCGAGCCCGCCGTGGTGCTCCCCCAAACTGATTCCGACTACAGCTCCCGAATCGGTGAGCATGTGCCGAATACGATCCTCGGGGTAGTGCGGATCGATCGGGAGGAAGGCACCGCCGGTCTTGGCCACCGCCCACGTCGCGGTCACCGATTCGAGAGACCTCGACAGCGCAAGGGCGACATAGGTGCCGGGGCCGACTCCCCTGTTGATCAGTTCACGGGCGAGTGTGTTCGACTCGGCGTCGAGATCCCGGTAGCTCACCTCACGATCACCGAAAACGAGCGCTGGGGCATCGGGGTTCACAGCCGAAGCCCGGCGGAGAATATCGGGGAGGGTCAACGGGGAGGACGCGGTCGCTCCCCGCGCCGGTACCAGGGACTCACGCTCGAAGTCGTCGAGGAGATCGAGGTCTCCGACCGGCGTTCGCGGGGCTGCTGCTGCGCCTGCAAGGATCCGCACCAGTCGCGAGAGGAAGGCTCGGACCGTGGATTCGGCGTAGTGCTGCGTGGAGTACGCAACCTCGAGGGCGCCGGTATCTGCGTGGACGTCGATCGCCACGTCGAGGCCGGCAATCGTGGTCTCCTGCGAGCCGTCGTTGAGGTGGACGTGCAACTCGGGCAGTGCGGGGACACCTGCCGCCGATCGAATCGACAACGTATCGCGTTCTCGAGCAAGAGAACTCACGAACTCGTCGAACGGCGCCGCCGGATCGACCTCGCAGCGCAGGGGCAAAGTTCCCCACTCGGTCCTCGTTCCGATCAGCACGTCCCGGCGCTCGGTCGATCTCGACAGCAACGAAGCAAATGCGGCATGGACAACGGCAAAGAGGGAGACGCCTTCCGTGCGCGCAAGTTCGGCGACCGCGGGATCGAGTGGGACGCTCAGCCGATTCGTACCGGTGGGCTCCGATTCGGCGTCGATTCGCTCGAGGCCCAGTGTCTCGAGGTCCAGTGTGGAGCCCTCGTCGGAGTCCCCCAGGTATCTCGCCCAGAACCGCTCGAGTTCCCTGCGCTGTGCACTGCGCGCCCCTGCCTCGGCACTTGCCGGATGAATCCGGTTCATCGGCGTACCGGCCGGTGCTGCTGTCAGTTCTGCGACCAACTCGGTGAACGCCCGGTGGTGCTCGGCCAGTTCGTCGTGTCCGTAGCGATTGGGGTTTCCGCGAAAGTCGATCAACGTCTGCGCCGGATCGCCGCTCTGGTACACGTTGACCAGCAGATCCTCGACCGGACCCGACGTGACGATGTGATACTCACCGGTCAGTGGCCCGAGGGTTATCTCCTGCCGGAAGAGCATCACATTCATCATCGGGCCGGACAGACGCGCGTCGCCGACGGTCAGACCGGCATCACGCCGGATGTCCTCGAGGCTGCATCGCTGATGACGAAGCGCACCGAGAAGTTCGAGTTGCACGCGCCCGACCAGATCGTCGACACTTTCGTCCGGGTTTACGTGGATGTGTAGCGGCGCGACGTTGACCAGCATTCCGCCGGACCGCTGCAGCGGTGCCGTCGTCCTCGCGGAAACCGGCAGGTTGATCAGCACGTCGTCGTAGCCGGTACTGCGGGACAGGTAGCACGCCAGTGCCGAAATCAACACTGCGGCCGGAGTTGCACCGGAACGTGAATTCCACTCGTCCAAGGCAGCAAGGCTGTTCGCCGACATCGCGGCACTGACGAGTTCACTGCGTGCAGTCGGGGGTCCCTCACGGGTGGCCAACGTCGAACCGTGTTCGACGCCCGACACACGCTGGGCCCAGTACTCGCGGTCGGCTTCGAATCGGCTCGATTCGCGGTACTTCTGGTCGAGCTCGGACAGCGTCGTGACGTCGAGCGCCTTGTTCACCGCAGGCTCTCGACCTTCGACGGCTGCGGTGTAGATCGCCGCAATCCGATTGACGATCGTCATACCGCTGTATCCGTCGAGAGCGACGTGATGAATCCTGGTGTACCACAGGTAATCCCGATCACCAGTTTGAAGAATTGTCATCTCGACGAGACGATCGCGAGTCAGATCGAGCGTCGTCGCGTAATCGTTGTCCATCCACTCCGAGGCAGCCTGCCGAGGGTTCTCACGCTCGCGGAAGTCGAAGTAGTCGATGCCCGGGTCGATCGTGAAGTCCACGATCTGGCAGGGCTCCCCATCCGGGTACATCAACCGTAGAAACGGTGATTCGAACTCGTGGGCAGCCTCCACCGCGGCGCGGCTGAGCAGTTGCATGTCCAAATCGCCGTGGAACTCGATGTACTGCGCGATGAAGTACGGGACCGTCGGGTGAAGTTGCTGCGCAAACCACATGCTGCGCTGCACCGCTGACAGGGGGAACGCTCCTGCCGGCAGGCTTCGCGATCCGGTGAGCGGGTCGATCCTCTTGTCGGTATCCATCACGACCACCCCCACACAGCGTTGTGACGATCAGCGTTGTCACGATCAGCGCCGGGAAGTGTGGCTCGGGGATTGAAGAGAAACATCGCACCGCCTCGATATCGAGTGGAAACCATGTGGCGATCCTGCGAGAGCGCAGCCGAAGGTCATCGACCTCGACGAAGGGTCGCTTCGAAGTCCGAACCTCCCCGAAGGTCCGAACTCAGGATCAAAATTTGTCGTCGTCAGGCGTCAGGAGCACCGCAGTGTTGCAGTGCTCGACGCAAGGCTAGAAACCGGTTGCCCACACCTGCTCTACCGGAAACGTTCGGCTTCGCGGGCAAGCTCGGTCAACCGTTCACACAACTGTGTGAGCTCTGAATTCTCTGCGCCCTCGGCAATTGCTGTCGCCACATCTTCGGCAGCGCATCGGACCTCGAACATCCGATCCACGAGTTCGACCGCTTCGACTGCGGTCAAGATGACGGCGTCAGCCGGGATCGACGTGCCCTTGACGGCATTGCGCTGCTCGTACGCACGCTGTCGACAAGACTGGCTGCAGTACCGGCGTCGACGACCGACACCGGTCACCGCGACCTCTCGACCACACCACACACACGGGTTTCCCGAACGCGCAGACTGCGGTGATCCGACGCGTGTGCTCTCAGCCATGAATCGACACTGTACTCGAGATTCGGACGCCTTCGATGAACGCGCACGGTACCCGGTAAGATGGAGAGGTTGCGTCTTCTCGCCACACGGGAACCAATCGGGTGCTCGTGGCGTTGTAGATGAGTGTGAGCGTCTACTCCCCAAGTCAGGGCGCCCACCAGCGGTGACGAACGAAGAGAGGACACCACCATGGCAGATCGCGTACTTCGAGGTAGCCGACTCGGAGCTGTGAGCTACGAGACCGACCGTGACCATGACCTCGCGCCCCGTCGTATGGCCAAGTACAAGTGCGAGAACGGCGAGATCTTCGACATCCCGTTCGCGGACGAAGCCGAGATCCCCGGCACCTGGTTGTGCCGAAACGGCCTCGAAGGCACCCTCATGGAGGGGACTGCTCCCGAAGCCAAGAAGGTCAAGCCTCCCCGCACCCACTGGGACATGCTGCTCGAGCGTCGCTCGGTCGAGGAACTCGAAGAGCTCCTCAAAGAGCGTCTCGATTTGCTGAAGGCCAAGCGTCGCGGCGCATGAACTAGCACTTCGATCAAGACCGTCCGGTTCTACACCGGGCGGTCTTTCTCGTTCTACGGGGATTGATCGTTCACAAGTCGACGTCATACTTCGGCCCTTCTTCGACGTGGCAACTTCAGGATGCTTCGCGGTCCTCAAAGACACTTCAGGACAACGTCATTCAGCATCCAGGCGCACTCGCGGGCCGACAGTGCGCAAATCCTGGACTTGCGCTGGAGAACCATCGGCACTGCTTCGTGCACCAGTGTGAGCTGTATCCCCCACCCCGCGACACACCAAACTTCGGTACACCAAACTTCGGTACACCAAACTTCGGTACGGCGTGAAACTTCTATACGGCATGGGGACACCTTGGATACATTGCCGAAATAAGACCGTCAGGAATGTTTGTCGGCGCGAGCGCACTGCTTCTCCTTGTGGGCTGTGGAAGTGCCGAATCCCCGACAATCGATCTTTCGATGCTCGAACCGGCGACCTCCTCGCGGACAATCTCGGCGCGTCGCTCGGCACAGGCGTGATCGTTTCCGATCCGAAATCGATCCCCGATGGATTCACCCCCACTCACGTGATCACTTGCGACTATCGGTACACCTGGCAGTGGCAATGGCAGTAACAATGGCGAGCACACGGTCGGTTGGGTTGAGCTGCATCGTAGGGGCGATCTGTCGGCGGTTCTGTCCGCCTTCAGGGTGCCCTCCGACCCACGGGATCCCTCGTTCCCCAGGGCACGTGCGGCCAATACAAGTGGGATGCGATCGAGGCGGTCAACACTCTCCCGGTCATGAAAGCAATCGTGCACCAGGTTCCCGTCGGCGCGAGATCACCGAGAGCTCCTAGTCGACGGTGAACCGTCGCATCGCCAGATGTCCGAACACGCCGACCAGAATCAACGTGACGCCTGCGGTCACGGAAACGGAGTCGGTCACCAACCCCGCGATGCCGGCCACGGCTACGAACACCGGCAAAAAGTCGAACAGCCTGAAAATCGACTGCGGTGGCTCGGTTTCGACGCCCTGAGCCTGAGCGGCCTTGTTCGGCGCATACTCGGGGTACCACTCGGTGAAGGAGATCGCGAAGAAGGTTCCGAGCAACTGCAGAATCCATCCGGTCCAGAAGTTGTCACCGTCGTGCAGCAGTGCGTCTCCGAACAGGCCCACTACGGCCGACCAGGTGAAGGCGAGCGCCCACACTGCGGTGATGACGTAGTTGATGCGCAGAAACAGTGGCGTCGTCCAATACTCTTCAGGCGTCGACTCTTTCGCGTACTGCAAAGTGAAAGGATTGCGGAGCAGGATCGATCCGAAGGCAAAGACCACCAGCGCGATGTTGGTCAGTTCGCCTCCCCAGAGTTCGAACCACCGAATCGTGTTCGCCGACGCGAGAAGCCCGATGACTGCCAGAACGCCGAAGAACACGACGTCGAAGACCTCCAACAGCTTCACGGTGCCGCCGCGCCGGTGACTGGCCGCCAAGATCAGCAGCGACAACCCGAGGGCTGCGGCCGCGGATTCCTCGAACCTTCCCGGCCCGGAGAGCAAGGACAGCAAGATCCACGGTGACAGGCCGGCGAGCGGTGACTGCAGAACCGCGTCGACGACACTGGTTTTGTGAACTGCATCCCGGGGCTCGGACTTGTCTGGCTCGGTTTTCTCAGGCTCGGTCACAAGAAGCCGCTTACGCAGGAACGGGTGGCACAGCGAGTACCCGCGTAGGCGCTCCTCGGAACATCGGCAGCCCCAATATCCGATGCTCGGCTCAGATTGCCGCAGTCTCCTCGGGTGAGTGCTCAGCCTGATCTCGGCGCCTGGCCAGCACTGCCATGGCAATCGCGCCGACCGCGATGATGCTGAGCACGATCTCCGGCACCGGACCTACTCGGCTGGCAAGGGTGGAGCTGGTCGAGAGCGGCACCTTCGCCACCAGGGTCGCCGGCACGAACAGGTCGGTTTGCGAAGTCACCGCACCGTCGGGAGCGATGATGGCGCTGACACCACTGGTTGCGGCGACAACGACGGCGCGGCCGTGCTCGACTGCCCGCACACGCGACATTGCCAGCTGCTGATAGGTCATCTCGGTGTCCCCGAAAGTGGCGTTGTTGGTCGGTACCGCCAGCAACTGTGCACCGTTGCGCACAGATTCCTGGAACGCCCGGTCGAACGCCACCTCGTAACAAGTCGCGACACCGATGGGTACCCCCGCTGCATGGACAACGCCGTTGCCCTCGCCGGGAACGAAATTGCCCGCGCGATCGGCGTACGAGGAGAAGTTCCGGAAGAAGCTTCGGTAGGGCAGGTATTCGCCGAACGGCTGAATGATCTTCTTGTCGTGCTGTTCCTGAGGACCGTTGGCGCCGTCCCACACGATCACCGAATTGGTGGTCGTACGATCGGCGTTCACGAGTACGGTGCCGACAAGAATCGGCGCTCCGATCGCTTCGGAGGCCCGGGTGATGTCGGCAGCGGCATCGGCGTTTCGCAGGGGGTCGATGTCCGAGGCGTTCTCCGGCCAGATCACGACGTCAGGCTGATCGACGCGGCCCGCGTCCACCTCGGCAGCAAGTTTCACGGTTTCGGCGACATGGTTGTCGAGGACCTGCTTGCGTTGCGAGTTGAAGTCCAAGCCCAACCTCGGAACGCTTCCCTGAATGGCGGCGACGGTGATCGTTCGATCACCGGAATCCATGGTGGACAAGAACGGCGACACCGCGAGAGCAATGATCACGGGCACGAGGGCAGCGGCAACAGCTCCGAAGAATCCTCGGTCCCATCGTTTGGCCGCGACAGCGACTGCAACTGCTGCCAAGCCGGTACCGGTCAGGGCCACCGCGAAGCTGAGCAGCGGCGCACCGCCGACACTCGCAAGTGGGAGGAGCCACCCTTCGGATTGACCGAATGCGAGCCTGCCCCAAGGAAATCCGCCGAAAGGAACGCTGGAACGAAGCCACTCGGTGAGCGTCCAGGTCGCGGCAATCCACAAGGGTGCCCATGGCAACCTCGCCACCAGAACCGCAAGCAGCCCGAACAGTCCGATGAACAACGACTCCACCGCGGCCAACGCGATCCACGGGACCGCACCTACGAACACACCGATCCACGGAAGCAACGGCACCAGAAATCCGAGACCGGCCAAGTATCCGTAACCGAAGCCGGCACGAAGGCGCAGTCCGCCGCGCCCGAAGTTCGTCAACACACACGTCAGAAGAGCGATCCCGACGGGCGCCAAGAACCACAGCGGGCGGGGTGGGAACCCTGCGAAGATCAGGAATCCACCTGCGGCCGCGTACAGCGAACGTAGCCATGCGGAACCGGTGAGCACAGCGCTCACACGGGAGCGATCACCGACAGACGCCTCTGCGCCGGCCTCACTCACTCGACGAGCCGCGCTGATAGACGACGCGTCCGCGATGCACCGACTTGATGCAGACCGGAATCGGCGCATCTTCCGCCAGCCTCGGCAGAGCGGGTACGCGCGAGCGCGGATCGGTAGACCATCGCTGAACCGAGTCGGCGGGTGCGCTCACTTCGAGTTCGCCTGCCTCCCACAACACGTAGGAGGCCGGTGCGCCCGGATTGAGGGTTCCCGCGGCGCCGTCCCGCACTCCGCCCGCGCGCCAGGCGCCGCGAGTTGCCGCGGAGAAGGCCGCACGCGGCGAGATTCCACTTCCGTCGGTGCGGTGCTGGACAGCGGCGCGCAGCATCGCCCACGGCTCGATGGGGGTGACCGGGGCGTCGGAGCTGAATGCGAGCGAGACACCCTTACCGGCAGCAGGTGCAAACGGATTCAACGCTGCTGCGCGCTCTACTCCCAGGCGCGTGGCGTAAAGACCGTCGGTGCCACCCCACAGTGCGTCGAACACCGGTTGGACGCTAGCGATGACACCCAAGGCGGCAAAGGTTTCCGCGTCGGCCATAGACATCATTTCCGCGTGCTCGAGGCGGTGACCCAACGCGGCGACCTTGGGGCCACCCAGTTCGTCGGCGACCCTGCGGAACGCGGCAGCTGCCGACGAGACGGCGCCGTCACCGATGGCATGGAACCCGGCCTGGACGCCCGCGAGGGTACAGGCCCGGATGTGTGCGGCGATCGCGTCGACGTCGAGGTAGGCATTGCCCGTCGAATCAGGTTGGTCTGCATAGGGTTCGAGCAACCACGCGGTATGCGAACCGAGCGAGCCGTCGATGAAGAGATCCCCGCCGAGTCCGTCTGCTCCGGTTTTGTCGAGGAGCGCGCGAGCATCCTCTTCGCTGTCGACACGCTCACCCCAGTAGCCCCGAACCTCCACGCCGTGATCGTGGGCCAACAGTTCCTGGAAATCGGTCAATCCCGAGATGTCCGGTCCCCCGCACTCGTGAACGGCCACGATTCCGCGTGAGGCGCAGAGATCGAGCGCAGCGGTACGAGCAGACGCGCGCTGAGTTTCCGTCAGCAGATTCCGAGCGGCATTGCGCGCCAGGTGGTGTGCGTCGAACGTCAACGGGCCTTCGGCTGAGTATCCAGCGGTGTCGGCGAGGCCGGAGATCCCGTCGCGCAATGCGCTCGAGCACGCGGCCGAGTGAACGTCGATCCGCGAGAGATACACCTTGCGGCCAGGGGCGGCCGCGTCGAGATCTGCGGTCGACGGCGGGGTCTGCTCGGCCCACTCGGTGTCGTCCCAACCGTGTCCCCAGATGACTGCGTCGGGATGGGCAGTTTCGGGGTTCGCGGCTGCGAAGATTCGTACTCGCGAGAGACATTCGTCCAGAGAGTTCGCGCCCACGAGATCGAGGCCGACGAGATTGAGTCCCAGTGCGGTGATGTGGACGTGGGTGTCGACGAACCCGGGAGTGACAAACGCACCACCCAGGTCTTCGATCTCCGCGGCGGGGTGCAACGCCCGTCCGGCGCGCTCGTCGCCGACCCACACGACGGTGCCGTCGGTGATGGCGATCGAGGTCGCATCAGGTGCAAATGAACTGTAGATCCGGCCGTTGACCAGCAGACGAGTAGTCACGAGCACCCAGTCTGCCTGTTAGTACTGCGGCCCCCGCGAACGGGTGGGTGTATCCGTGTCCAGAATCTCACCCTCGAGGACGAGTTCCTTGCCGTTGCTGGCGACGTACTCGGTGGTTTCGGGTGTCTCGACGATGATCTCGCCGTCGATCACCTCGCCGTTTCCGCGCATCCGCGCCGCGTAGCCGACGGTTCCGGCGAAGGCGTCACCACCGGCGGCAAATGCTGCTGCGCGCTTACCTGCCAGGAGCACTGCAAGCGGGCGCAGCGCCCAGCGGGTCGGCGGAATCAGAAGCAGCAGGCCCAGAACCGAAGTCACGAGTCCGGGTACGAACATCAACGCGGAGCCCGCCGCGACCAGGGCGCCGTCGGCGACCGCCAGTGACGGCGATCCCTCACCCCGCGTGGCCTTACGGAACCCGTCCATGACCCGTCGCCACTGCGAGCGCATGAGGATCAATCCGACAAGCGATCCGGCGAGAAACAGCAGCACTGTCCAGGCGACACCGATGGCGTTGCCCACGATGACCAAGGCTGCGATCTCGACGATCACGTAGAGGAGAAATACGGCGGCGATCATGACGTCCCCTTTCAGACGGTCTATTCGTTCAACGCTCGAGGGGCCGGTTTTTCTCCCGACAACGACGCAGAGGTGCAAAACAGGTGGGTGCCGTGAGTCACACGGGCCTTCTCTCACGCACGTGCGACTTGCCTGGCGTTAACTAACGCTCCGCTAACGATTCTAAACCTCAAGTTGACGTTGAGACTCTGCGCATGGTCAAGTCACTTCGGGCCGCATTTCCCGGCCTCATGAAATGAAGGAGCCCGACATGAGCCGACTCCCCGGCAAGACACTCGCCCGACGCATTCCCGCTGCCATCGCCGGCACTGCCGCCGTCGTGGCACTCACCGCCGGCAGCGCGATGATCAGCGCGGGAACCGCGGCCGCAGAACCGGTAGTACCCGAAGGGATTGCCGCACTGATCGCGCAGGCCGCAGCCATCTCCCCCGAAGCCTCTGCTGCTGTTCAGCAGTTGATCGGCACGGCAGGCGCTGATCAGATCACGACCGCTCTCGATCTCCCGGACATCGGCGTCACCAAGCCGCAGTCGTTCATGTACCCCGCACCGACGGTCGGGTGTGGCGTGGCCGGTGAACCCGTCACCGTAACCCTCAGCTCCGCACAGGCCGGTCCGAACTTCCCGTTGCCGCCGTGGGTCGAGGCCGACCATCTCCGTTTCCAGGCAATCCCGGGTTACGTCGGCATACCCAAGACCTCAGGGTTGAGTGTTGCGTGGATCAACGTCGGCACGTTCAAGGGCGGCATCGTCCCGTTGGACGAGAAGTTGCCCGTACTCGATACGCCGTTGCTCTCGAAGGTCGTCGACACCGGTGACGGCAAGGTGTTTGCCGCTCTGTTCGGCAATGTCGATTACGCAGACGGGAAGACCTGCATCGTGCTGCCAACAGTGGGCGCTTTTGATGCTTGAGCAGAGCGAAACGCTCGCTGCCTGACAGACGGCTGGCCTACGCGCCCGGAGTCACCAGTCCGGTCTCGTAGGCCAGCACCACAGCCTGCACACGATCACGCAGATCGAGTTTGGTGAGAATGCGTCCGACGTGCGACTTGATCGTCGATTCGGACAGGTACAGCTGCTGTGCGATCTCGATGTTCGACAGTCCCGTGGCCACGTGTCCGAGGACTTCGCGTTCGCGTTCGGTCAGGACGTCGAGAACTACCGGATCGCGCCGGGGCGCCGGACCGTCCACGATGAACCTCGACAGCAGACGACGTGTCACCTTCGGGGAAACAACCGCGTCACCGGCTGCCACGCTGCGGATTGCCGACACGAGATCCTCGGGCGGGGTGTCCTTGAGAAGGAAGCCGCTGGCTCCGGCGCGCAAGGCACCGAGAGCGTGTTCGTCCAGGTCGAAGGTCGTCATCACCAGGACCCTGGATTCGACCCCGGAGGCAAGAATCTGCTCGGTCGCTTTCACTCCGTCGACAATCGGCATCCGCACGTCCATCAACACGACGTCAGGCTTCAGCGCCACCGCCGCTGCGACCGCCGCGGCCCCGTCGCCGGCCTCACCGATGACGGAGATGTCTTCATGAGCTTCGAGCACCATGTTCAGGCCCATCCGCATGAGTTCCTGATCGTCGACTAGCAGCACGGTGATGGGCACGGCGTAAACCTATCGGGCCTGAGACGTCGGTGCCAATGCGATTGCGGCGAGCCGGTATCAATCGTGGATCTCGAGCGGCAACTCTGCGTACACACGCCAACTGCCGTCGGGGCGTCGTCCCGTCTCGAGTGTCCCGTGCAGTACCGCCACCCGCTCACGCATTCCGACCAGTCCATTCCCCGAACCGTGGGAGAAGGTCGAACTCGACGTTCCGTTGTCGACGACCTCGAGCAGCACCGCGGTGTCGGTGCGGCGCACGGTGACTCGTGCCTTCGGGTTTGCGCCGGCGTGGCGGAGGACATTGGTCAGTGATTCCTGAACGAGGCGATGAATTCCCAGGCTGACTGAAGGACTGACGTCGTCGAGCTCGCCGGTCAGCTCGAGGCGCACGCCGAGACCAGCGGCCCGCATCATCTCGACGACCTTGGCGATGCCGGCAGTTCCGTGTTGCGGCATCGCATCACTACTGACCTCGGTGCGCAGCAGCGAGACGGTACGGCGAAGCTCGGCAAGGGCGTCGCGTCCGGTGCTGGAGATGTTGCCGAGCGCCTTCTTGGCCAACGCGGGATTGGAATCGACCGCATACGACGCGCCGTCCGCCTGGACGATCATCACGCTGACCGCGTGGGCGACGACATCGTGGAGTTCGCGGGCGATTCGGGTTCTTTCCGTGGCCACCGCATCCTCGGCACGCCGATCCCGTTCGTATTCGGCCACTTCGAGTCTGGCGGCCACTTCCTCGTCGTAGGCGCGGCGGGCGCTCAAGAACTCGGCGGTGATCCAGGCCAGTGCATAGAGCAGGGTCGCAATGATGATCGTGAGGATCACGTCTTCGCGGATGACGAGCAGCGAGAGTGTCATGTCCAGGGCAAGGAAGCACGCGAAAATCGCCCCGGTGCGTCGATCGACATACGCAACGAGTGTGTAGAGCGAGACCCCGAGCGCCAACAGGCCTGGATGTTCCGCAGCCGGATCCCCTGTCGCCCACATCATCAAGGTTGCGAAGTACGACATCGACAAAATCGACGCGGCGGAGATACGCGGATACTTGCGACGCCACACGACGGGAAGGCAGATCAGAAATCCGACGACGAGCTGAGGCCACCGCTCCTCACGCGGCGAACTGACGAACGTAACTACCTCGAGCGCGAAGAACACGAGCGCCAGCGCGCTGTCCGCGATCATCGGCTTTCCTCGCAGCCACAGGCTGAACCTCCGCATGTGCTCAAGAGTGTCACAGCTGTGAAAGAGTCACCGCCGTGGATATTGCTGATTGGGGACTGCTGATGACGGCAGCGACGGCGGCGGGTTGGGTCGACGCCGTGGTCGGCGGCGGTGGATTGATTCTGTTGCCGGCGCTCTTTCTGGTCGCCCCGCAATTGACCCCACAGGCGGCACTGGCCACCAATAAATTGACGGCATTCACCGGGACGAGTGCTGCGGTGTACACGTTCTCCCGTCGAATCCCGATGGAGTGGCGGCAGATGGCGCCGGCAGCCGCGTTGGCTGCGGTGACGGCCGCGTGCGGGGCGGCGGCCGTTTCGCTGATCGACAAGAAGTACTTCATTCCGATCGTGATGGTCGTCCTCGTCGCCGTCGCCGTCTTCGTGACCATGCGTCCGACGCTGGGCACCACGATCGCGACCCATCGTCCGACGCAGCGCAAGACCGTCCTCGTCCTGCTGCTCTCCGCCGGACTCATCGGCCTCTACGACGGTCTGCTCGGACCCGGCACCGGCACCTTCCTCATCATCAGCTTCGCGACCTTCCTCGGAACCGAATTCGTTCGGAGCGCAGCGATGGCGAAGGTGATCAATCTCGGTTCCAATTTCGGCGCGCTCGCCTACTTCGCCGTCACCGGGCATGTCTGGTGGAGTTTGGGTTTGGCGATGGCGGTGTGCAACGTTCTCGGCGCGGTCATCGGTTCGCAGATGGCGCTGAGCAAGGGTTCCGGGTTCGTGCGGATCACGCTGTTGGTTGTCGTGATCGCCATGGTAATTCGCCTCGGATGGCAGCAGTTCGGCTGAGATCGTCGGTCGTCGGCTAGCGTCGTGTGCGTGACCGTCACCCGAGATGTCGATGCAGATTTCCTCGCCCTCCCGCTGCGAGCTGTCGCTGATGCGGCGCTGTCGGCAGCGAGAACGGCCGGCGCCCAGCACGCCGATGTTCGTGTCCACCGCGTGCTCACACAGTCGATCAGGTTGCGCGACGGCGTAGTTCAGGCTGTGTCCGACGGAGACGAGATCGGGGTCGCCGTCCGTGTGATCGTCGACGGCACGTGGGGATTCGCCTCGCACGCCGACGTATCCCCTGACGTCGCGGCTGCGCTGGCACGCCAAGCGGTCGAGGTTGCGAAGGCATTGCGCTCGCTCAATCGGGATCCGGTCACCCTTGCCGACGAGCCCGTCTACGCCGACGCGACGTGGGTGTCCCCGTACCTCGAAGATCCCTTCGCGACACCGACGGCCGACAAGGTAGCGCTGCTGGTCGACTACTCCGGACGGCTTCAAGCCGCCGACGGCGTGGATCACGTCACGGCGAGTGTCCTCCAGGTCAAGGAGCAAACTTTCTATGCGGATCTGGCCGGTTCGTCGATCACCCAGCAACGGGTGCGTCTACACCCCGAGTTCGAGGCCACTGCCGTCGACAAGTCGGCCGGCAGCTTCGAATCGATGCGCACCTTGGCGCCGCCGGTAGGCCGCGGATGGGAGTACCTCGGGGCGGAGAGCACATGGAACTGGGGCGATGAGCTCGCGCAGATCCCGGAGTGGCTGGCCGAGAAGACCAAGGCACCGACCGTCGAAGCGGGTCCGACCGACCTCGTGATCGATCCGACCAATCTGTGGCTCACGATCCACGAATCCATCGGACACGCCACCGAATACGACCGGGCGATCGGCTACGAAGCGGCCTACGCCGGTACGTCGTTCGCGACGCCGGACAAGCTGGGAACGGTGAAATACGGAACGCCACTCATGCACGTGACCGCCGATCGTAACGAAGAGCACGGCCTGGCCAGCGTCGGATTCGACGACGACGGCGTCGCCTCTCAACGGTGGGATCTGGTGGCAGAGGGAACACTGGTCGGGTATCAACTAGACCGCGTGTTCGCGCCGAGGCTGGGGCTGACGCGTTCCAACGGTTGCTCGTACGCCGACTCCGCACATCACGTTCCCATCCAGCGAATGGCCAACGTCTCGCTCTCCCCCGACCCTTCTACGGACACCTCGACTGCAGACCTGATCTCGCGAGTCGAGAACGGCATCTACGTCGTCGGTGACAAGTCCTGGTCGATCGACATGCAGCGCTACAACTTTCAGTTCACCGGTCAGCGGTTCTTCAAGATCCGTCACGGAAAGCTCGACGGTCAGGTGCGCGACGTGGCGTATCAGGCGACGACGACGGATTTCTGGGGCTCGATGGAAGCCGTTGGCGGTGAGTCGACCTGGCGCCTGCAGGGGGCGTTCAACTGCGGCAAGGCGCAACCCGGTCAGGTTGCGGCGGTCAGCCACGGCTGCCCGTCCGCTCTGTTCCGCGGAGTCAACATCCTCAACACTCGTTCGGAGGCTCAGCAGTGATCGATCCGCAGCAGGTCGTCGAGCGTGCATTGGCCGCGAGGACGGTAGACGAATCGTTGGTGATCGTGACCGATGCGAGTGAGGCGTCGCTGCGGTGGGCCAACAATTCGATGACCACCAACGGAGTTTCGCTGTCCCGGACGTGGACGGTGATCTCGATCGTGCGCGAGGGTGACATCGCGAAGGTGGGCACTGTCAGTTCCAGCAGTGTCGATCCGGAGCAGATTTCCGCGCTCGTACAGGCAAGCGAGGCAGCTGCTCGCACAGCCACTCCGGCTGACGACGCGTCCGACCTGATCACGCAGTCGGCGGCAGAGACCGACTGGGACCTGCCGGCCGCCCTGACCGACATCGGTGTCTTTGCGCCGTTGGCTGCCGACCTGTCCACGGCCTTCGACGGCGGCGACCAGTTGTTCGGCTTCGCTCACCACCAGTTGCACACCACCTGGCTCGGCACTTCGACGGGCGTGCGACGTAGAACGGCTCAGGCCACCGGCTCCGTGGAGATCAACGGCAAGCGCGGCGACGCAAGTGCCTGGGTCGGATCCGGAACTGTCGATTTCAGCGATATCTCGATACCGAAGCTCTTGTCGCAGTTGACCACTCGACTCGACTGGGCGGGTAACTCCGTCAGTCTGCCTGCCGGCCGCTACGAGACAATTCTTCCGCCGTCGGCTGTGGCGGACCTGATGATCTATCTGATGTGGACCATGGAGGGTCGCGGCGCCGAAGAGGGCCACACCGCACTGTCCACCACCGGTGGTACCCGGATCGGCGAGAAGCTCGGATTGCCACTGACACTCACCTCCGACCCCGGCGCCGAGGGCTTGCAATCCGCGCCGTTCGTGATCACGACGTCGTCGAGTGAATCCGTCTCACTGTTCGACAACGGTATGGAGATCGAACCCGTCGACTGGGTCCGAGACGGCGTCGTCAATGCGCTGGCGTACCCGCGCCACGCTGCACGAGAATTCGGTCGACCTGTCGCAGTTCCCGGCGACAATCTCATCCTGACCGGTGGTGACGACACCTCGATCGAGGACATGATCGCAGGTACCGAGAAGGGTCTACTGCTCACAACCCTCTGGTACATCCGTGAGGTGGATCCGACGACGCTGCTGTTGACCGGACTCACCCGTGACGGGGTGTATTTGATCGAGGACGGCAAGATCGTCGGCGCCGTCAACAACTTCCGTTTCAACGAGAGCCCTCTCGATCTCCTGCGGCGGGTCACCGAGGCTGGACGCACCGAGATCACGCTTCCCCGGGAGTGGAAAGATTGGTTCACCCGCACGGCCATGCCGCCGATGCGCATTCCCGACTTCCACATGTCCTCGGTCAGCCAGGCGCAGTGATGACGAAGGTCGTGATCGCCGGCGGCACCGGCGCTCTCGGCCGCCGAATCAGCGACGATCTCGCGGACCGCGGATATGACGTCGTGGTCCTGACTCGCTCACCGAAACCCGGCAGGCACAGGCAGGTTCAGTGGGACGGCGTCACGGTGGGCGACTGGGCACGCGAACTCGACGGCGCCGCTGTGATCAACCTTGCCGGCGAGTTGGTCGATCGCCGACCCACCCCGGCAAACATCGCACTGCTCACCAACTCCCGAGTCGATCCGACCCGCGCGCTGGTCGAAGCGTCGAAACTACTGGCGCACCCTGTTCCGGTGTGGATCCAGGCGAGCACGCTCGCAATCTACGGCGACGCCGGAGAGACCCGACTCGACGAGGCTTCCCCACTCGCTGACGGACCACCTCAGATGACCGACGTCGCAAAGGACTGGGAGGCCGCGGTCGAGGGAGCAAACGCGTCACGAGTGGTGATCCTGCGAACCAGTGTCGTGTTGGAGAAGGGCACACCGGCGCTCGAGCGATTGCTGTTGCTCGTGCGTCTCGGACTGGGCGGACGCGTCGCCTCGGGTAGGCAGTGGACCAGTTGGATTCACATCGAGGACTGGCTGTCGATCGTTCGTTGGGCACTCGAACCCGTTTCGGCTGCCTCGGGGGTGGTCATCGCGACGGCTCCGGATCCCGTCCGAAACTCAGAACTGATGGCCGGGCTGCGCAAGCACCTTCACCGGCCACCTGCGCCGCCGACGCCCGCTTTCATGGTCAGATTCGGCGCGTTCCTTCTTCGCAGCGACGCTGCCCTGGGCCTGACGGGTCGTCATGCCGTATCGAAAGTGTTGGCGGACAAAGGCTTCCCCTTCACGTATCCGCGGTTCGATTCAGCGTTGGACGATCTGCTCGGCAACTGACGCGCGGTCAGGCTGCAGTGATGGCAAGTCCGATCGTTCCGGTCTTGCCGCGGCGCAGGAGACTGCCTTTCATGGTGATCCAGCCGAGGATTCCGTACCGACGTGCTATCGCGTCGCGAGCATGATCGGTGCCCGGTCCGTCGAGGATCTCGGCGACGGCGGCCACCGGTTCACCCTTGGGATTTCCCCGAGCGTCACACGCAGCGACGGTGACCGACGGGTTTCGCCTGATGCGCTTGACCTTGTAGGAATCGGTGACGGTCCACATGAGGAGCTTGTCGCCGTCCGGCGCGGCCCAGAGTGGAGTCGCCACCGGAGTTCCATCCTTGCGGAAGGTCGTGAGTAGGACGTACTTGGCCTCGGAGACGCGCTTGAAGTCGGGGTTCACTCCTCGAGGATAGGTGCGAGCGCCTCTCGCTGAACACCGACAAGATTCCGCGACTATCTGGTGACCGATCAGTACCACCCAGGAAGTGCCACTTATGCACGTTTTATCCGGTTCTTCATGACGTCAGACACGCCGTTTCGTCCCCGAACTCCATCTCGAGTTATTCTGAGGCAAACCGTCGAACTGGGGAGTCGAACTTACACATGCAGCGCCGTGACATGCAGCGTCGTGACTTTTTCAAAGCCGCCGGGGCGGGGGCGGCAGTTGCAGCCGCGGCGCCGCTCATGTCGACGTCGACCAGCCACGCCACCCCCGCACCACTGCGGGCGCTCCCGATGGGTGCTGATCACTACCGCGCGCTCGTCCCCGAGTTGTTCGCACCCTCTCCTACTCCCCCGGAGCATTCCGAAGCCATCGTCATCGGGTCCGGATTCGGCGCAAGCGCCACCGCCCTCCGGTTGGCGCAGAGCGGCACCCAGATCACCATCCTCGAACGCGGACTTCGGTGGCCGCATGATCCGCAACGGGAGATTCACACCTCCGACATGCTGGCCGACGGCCGCGGAGTCTTCCGGCGAACATCGTTCACCAACCTCACCGGACTCCCCGTGGCGTGCGACTACTTCAGCGGCGTCCTCGATGCCACCGACTACCAACACATCTCGGTCTGGCGCGGCGCTGCAGTCGGCGGTGGTTCCATCATCTTCACCGGCGTGATGATCGCGCCCGAGCGCCGATTCTTCGACGCAGTCTTCGGCAACTCCCTCGACTACGACGAGATGGCGTCCACCTGGTACCCCAAGGTGCGCCAGATGCTGCGTCTGAGCCCGTTGCCCGAAGACATTTACCAAACCCCGAATTTCGGCCACTCGCGTCGTTGGGATCAGGACGCTCGTCGTGCCGGATTCGATCCGCAGCGGATCGACGGGATCTGGAACTGGGACGTGGTGCGCTCAGAACTCGACGGACGAACCCGAGCCTCGGCCACTGTCGGTGACAGCAACATGGGTAACTCCAACGGCGCGAAGTTCGACCTCACACAGAACTACATTCCCGCCGCCGAAGCCACCGGACGAGCCACCGTCTGTTACGGACATCAGGTGCTCGCGATCAGTCGCGAACGTGATGGACGCTACGTCGTCGACGTCGAATCGACGGATCCGACGGGTGGCGTTCTGGCCCGGAAGACTCTTACCTGTGACCGTCTGTTCCTCGGCGCCGGCTCGATCGGCACCTCCGAACTGCTGGTACGCGCCCAGGCGACGGGCGCGCTGCCCAACCTCAACGAACACGTCGGTAAGGGCTGGGGAACGAACGGCGACGCCGGGATGGTGCGCTCGTTCGGCTTCAGTGACGGCACTGCGCAAGCCGCACCGTCGGCATCACGCATCGTCGACGAGTCGGGAATGCCGCTCTCCCTCGAGAATTGGTATGTCCCCGGCTTGCCCGTCAACATCGGCATGCTCGGAACATTGGGGATGACCCTCGACTCGCAGCGCGCCGACTTCGCCTACGACGACGGCTCCGATCGGGTGGTGCTGAACTGGCCGAAGAACGGCAACGACGCCACCGTCGAGGCACTACGCGCCGTCCAGAACAAGATGGCCTTCGCCGGCACCACGCTGCCGTCGGCATTGCCGTTCGCGAAGGACGTCAATTCCTCATTCACCGCGCATCCCCTCGGCGGTGCGGTTCTGGGCAAGGCCACCGACGGTTACGGGCGAGTCAAGGGCTACGACGGCCTGTACGTGATGGACGGCGCTGCCATTCCGGGCAGCACCGGCACCGTCAATCCGTCACTGACCATCACTGCTCTGGCGGAGCGGAACATCGCTCAGATCATCAAGTCCGGACGCTGACACACTTCAGCGCCCGGACCTGCCGGTGATTCTCGAGGTTTACTCCCCCTCGAGTTCGCCTTCGGTTTCGAGGTACACCTGACGCAAGCCGTCGAGTGTCTTCTGCTCGGGGTGCTCCCACATGTTGCGCTCGGCGGCTTCGAGGAGCCGCTCGGCGATTCCGTGCAAGGCCCACGGGTTGGACTGCGTCATGAACTTCTGGTTCTGCTCGTCCAGAACGTAGGTCTCGGCGAGCTTTTCGTACATCCAGTCCGCGACCACGTTTGTGGTGGCGTCGTACCCGAAGAGGTAGTCGACCGTGGCCGCCATCTCGAACGCACCCTTGTACCCGTGACGGCGCATCGCGTCGAGCCAGCGGGGATTGACCACGCGCGCCCGGAAGACACGTGCGGTCTCTTCCGAAAGTGTGCGTGTGCGAACCGATTCCGGCCGAGTGCTGTCGCCGATGTACGCCTCGGGCGACTTTCCGGTCAGCGCGCGCACGGTCGCAACCATGCCGCCGTGGTACTGGAAGTAGTCGTCCGAATCGGCGATGTCGTGCTCACGCGTGTCGGTGTTCTTGGCCGCCACGTTGATTCGACGGTATGCACTGCGCATGTCGTCGGCTGCCGGGATTCCGTCGAGCCCACGGCCGTACGCGAAGCCGCCCCAGTTGGTGTACACCTCGGCGAGGTCGTCGTCACCGCGCCAGGTCTTGGAGTCGATGAGTTGCAGCAGGCCGGCGCCGTAAGTTCCGGGCTTCGAACCGAAGATGCGGGTGGTCGCACGCCTGGCATCGCCGTGCTCGGCAAGGTCGGCCTGCGCGTGGGCGCGCACGTAGTTCTGCTCGTCCGTCTCGTCCAATGCGGCGACCAACTGAACAGCGTCGTCGAGCAGTGCGAGCACGTGCGGGAACGCATCACGGAAGAATCCGGAGATGCGGACGGTGACGTCGATGCGCGGGCGGCCGAGCTCTTCGAGATCGATGACTTCGAGGTTGACCACGCGTCGGCTTGCTTCGTCCCAGACAGGGCGAACACCGAGGAGCGCGAACACTTCGGCGATGTCGTCGCCGGAGGTACGCATGGCGGCGGTACCCCACACGGACAAACCCACCGAGCGCGGGTACTCGCCGTGATCGGCGAGATATCGAGCGGCGAGCGACTCGGCCATCGCCTGACCGGTCTCCCACGCAAGTCGTGAGGGAACTGCCTTGGGATCGACGGAGTAGAAGTTACGACCAGTGGGAAGAACGTTGATCAGGCCGCGCAGCGGCGAACCGCTCGGACCCGCGGCGATGAATCCGCCGTCGAGCGCGTGCAGGACCTGCTTGATCTCGTTGTCGGTCTGCCGAAGACGCGGAACCACTTCGGTGGCCGCGAACTGCAGGATCTTCACGACGGTCTCGTCGTCGCTGAGTTGTTCTGCCGCAGCGGGGTTCCAATCGGCGTCGTACATGCCGCGAACCAGTGCGTGCGCCTTTTCCTCGACGTCGTCGACACGGTTGCGGGACTCGTCGCCGTCTTCGCTGAGCCCGAGAGCTTCGCGCAGACCAGGGACGCTCTGTTCGCCGCCCCACATCTGACGGGCACGGAGCATAGCCAGGACCAGTTCGATTTCGGCGTCGCCCTCGGGTGCGCGGCCGAGAATGTGCAGGCCGTCGCGGATCTGGACGTCCTTGATCTCACACAGCCACCCGTCGACGTGCAGGAGCATGTCGTCGAACACGTCTTCTTCGGGACGCTCCGCGAGGCCGAGGTCGTGGTCCATCTTGGCTGCCCGCATCAGCGTCCAGATCTGCTGGCGAATGGCCGGCAGCTTGGACGGGTCCAGTGCGGAGATGTTGGAGTGCTCGTCGAGCAGTTGCTCGAGACGGGAGATGTCGCCGTAGCTTTCGGCGCGGGCCATCGGTGGGATCAGGTGATCGACGAGTGTCGCGTGGGCACGACGCTTTGCCTGTGTTCCTTCACCCGGGTCGTTGACCAGGAAGGGGTAGATCAGCGGCAGGTCGCCGAGGGCTGCGTCGGTGCCGCAGTTGCTGGACATGCCGAGCGTCTTGCCCGGCAACCATTCGAGGTTGCCGTGCTTGCCGAGGTGCACAACGGCGTCGGCGCCGAATCCGCCGTTGTCCGGTGTTGCAGCGATCCAGCGGTAGGCCGCGAGGTAGTGGTGGCTCGGCGGCAGATCCGGGTCGTGGTAGATCGCGACGGGCTTTTCACCGAATCCCCGCGGCGGCTGGACCATGAGCACGATGTTGTTGAATCGCAGTGCCGCGATGACGATTTCGCCGTCCGGATCCTGCGAGCGGTCGACGTACAGCTCTCCGGGCGCTGCGCCCCAGTGCTCTTCGACGCCGCTGCGCAGTTCCTCGGGCAGGGTGGCGAACCATTCGCGGTACTTTGCTGCCGAGATGCGGATCGGATTGCCCTCGAGCTGCTCGGCAGTGAGCCAGTCAGGATCCTGGCCGCCGGCCGCGATCAGGGCATGGATCAGCGCGTCGCCGTCCTTCGCCGCCAGGCCGGGAACTGCGTCCGGACCGTCGACCGGACCGAGATCGTAACCGGCAGAACGCATTTCGGTGAGCAGGTCGATTGCGCTCGCCGGAGTATCGAGACCGACGGCGTTGCCGATGCGGGCGTGCTTGGTCGGGTACGCCGAGAGCATCAGAGCAACGCGACGCTCGGTGGTGGGAATGTGGCGCAGCTTGCCGTGACGGACCGCGATCCCGGCGACACGGGCGGCGCGCTCGACGTCGGGGACGTACGTGGACAGTCCGTCGGAGTCGATTTCCTTGAAGGAGAACGGGACGGTAATGATGCGGCCGTCGAATTCCGGCACCGCGACCTGGGTCGCGACGTCGAGAGGCGACAGTCCGTCGTCGTTCTCGTCCCAGGTGGCGCGGCTACTGGTCAGGCACAGGCCCTGCAGGATGGGGACGTCGAGCGCAGCGAGTGCGGCGACATCCCAGGCTTCGTCGTCGCCACCGGCGGACGCGGTCGCGGGCTTCGTGCCACCGGCAGCAAGAACTGTCACGACCATGGCGTCGGCGCGGCGGAGCGTGCTCAGAAGTTCGGCTTCTGCGGTTCGCAGAGATGCGCAGTAGATCGGCAGCGCGGTGCCACCGGCCTCGGCGACCGCGTCGCACAACGCCTGGATGTACCGGGTGTTTCCGGCCAAATGCTGGGCGCGGTAGTACAGAACTGCGATGACCGGACCGCTCGCCGAGTCGAGATCGGGCGCGAAATCAGCGATGCCCCAGGAAGGCAGGTGGGCCGGCGGTTCGAACCCGTGGCCGGTGAGCAGGACGGTGTCGGACAGGAAGTGGTGCAGCTGTGCCAGATTCTGTGCGCCACCCTCGGCCAGGTAGTTGTGCGCCTCGGCAGCAACACCGGCGGAAACCGTCGAGCACTCCATGAGGTCGGCGTCCGGCGCGTGCTCGCCGCCGAGAACGACTACGGGGAGTCCGGAGGCGAGGACCATGTCCAGGCCGTCTTCCCAGCTGCGACGGCTGCCGAGGATACGAACGATCACGAGGTCGACGCCATCGAGCAAGGGCGGCAAGTCCTCCGAGACCAGCAAGCGTGAGGGGTTGGCCCAGCGATAGGAGACTCCGTCGCCGGCTTCCTGGCTGGCGCGGGCGCTCAGCAGATCGGTGTCGGACGTGGAGAGCAGAAGAATCACGGGTGAAGCCTTCCTGGGGTTTCGCGCCCCGTGGCACAGATCTGACATCGACGGCGGTTGAGGGTCTGACTCGTGTTTCCGAGCGGAAACACGTCCCGCTCGAGCAACACTCACAGTGGCGCGACCGCACCGGACTTCCACCGGTTTCCTCAACTGCCGTCACTGGTGGTGGTGATGCTACCGGTCCGCAGAAGGCACTCATGACAGGTCGTACCCTGGAGCCATGCCCACGGACCGTTCACAGCCAGACGCGTGCCCGGGTGCACTGCAAGTTCACCACGCCGCCGACGGCGCACTGGCACGCGTGCGCCTACCCGGCGGACTCCTCACCCCGGTCCAATTGCAGACGCTCGCCGACGCGGCGCGCGATCTCGGCAACGGGCAGATGGAACTCACCTCGAGGGGCAACGTACAACTGCGCTCGGTCTCGGACCCCGAAGCCTTCGCAGCGCGAATCGCGTCGGCCGGTCTGCTGCCGTCAGCGACGCACGAGCGAGTGCGCAACATCCTCGCGTCCCCACTGTCCGGCCGTATCGGGGGCGTCGCCGACATTCGTGAACTGGTCCACCGTCTCGATTCGGCGATCCAAGCAGATCAAGCATTGGCGGATCTGCCAGGGCGAACCCTGTTCACCCTCGACGACGGCCGCGGAGACATCACCGGGCTACGGGGCGATTTCGGACTCCATGCGCGCAGCGCCACCGAGCATTCACTGGTGCTCGCCGGTCACCACACCACTCATCTCGTCCAGGCGGACGACGCCGTCGAATTGCTCCTCGAGGCGGCTCGATCATTCCTCGACGTCCGCGACAAGCACTGGCGCCTGGCCGAGGTTCCGGACGGAATCGAACGCACCCTCGAGCAGCTGGGTCTGAGCGCCGAGTCCACCGTTGCGGCGGACCTCACGCCGGATGCACGGCCCACTATCGGCTGGCTCGAGCAGCGCGACGGGACCGTAGCTCTGGGCGGCGGCCTGCGATTCGGGCTGCTCGACGCTCGGCTGGCCGAGTTCCTCGCCGCCGTCGACAAGCCCGTCGTCGTGACGCCGTGGCGATCGGTGCATATCTTCGACCTCGACGAATGGGCAGCCGAGCAGGTAGTCCGGGTGCTGGCACCCATGGGGTTGATCTTCGACGAGAACTCACCGTGGCTCGAGGTCACCGCCTGCACCGGAAGTCCGGGATGCGAGAAGTCGCTCGCCGATGTGCGCGCCGACGCGATCACCGCGGTCGAGCAGGCAGAACTTCCGGTTGTCGGGCGCCAGCACTGGGCCGGGTGCGACCGCAGCTGCGGACGTCCCCGCGGGGACGTAGCGGATGTGATCGCGACGGGTGACGGTTACCGGGTGAATCCGCCCGATCGGTGATGCCTCTATCGTGTGGCACATGATCGAGTACATCCGTGACGGCGCGGAAATCTATCGCCAGTCCTTTGCCACCATTCGGGCCGAAGCCGACCTGAGCCGTTTCCCGGCGGATGTCTCGCAAGCTGTAGTGCGCATGATTCATGCAAGTGGCCAGGTCGATCTCGTCGACGACGTCGCCTTCACACCCGGTGTCGTCTCGGCTGCGCGCGCAGCTCTGCGCGACGGCGCGCCGATCTTCTGCGACGCCCAGATGGTGGCTGCCGGCATCACGCGCAAGCGTCTGCCCGCCGGCAACGACGTCATCTGCACCCTCGGCGATCCGCGGGTTCCCGTGCTGGCGTCGACCATCGACAACACTCGCTCGGCGGCTGCTCTCGAACTGTGGGGAGCCAAGCTCGAGGGCGCTGTTGTCGCGATCGGAAACGCACCCACCGCACTGTTCCATCTCCTGAACCTCATCGAAGCCGGCGCACCCCGTCCGGCCGCCATCGTCGGAGGTCCGGTCGGCTTCATCGGCGCTGCCGAGTCGAAGCAAGCCCTCATCGAACACGCCAGCGGGATCGATCATCTCGTTCTCCGCGGCCGACGCGGCGGCAGCGCGATCACCGCCGCCGTCGTCAATGCGATTGCGAGCGAAGTCGAATGAGTGCAGGCAAGCTCTGGGGTGTCGGTATCGGCCCCGGCGATCCCGAATTGGTGACCGTCAAGGCTGCCCGCGTCATCGGCGAGGCCGATGTGGTTGCGTTCCACTCCGCGCGGCACGGCAAGAGCATCTCCCGCGGAGTTGCAGCGCCGTACATGCGCGAAGGACAGATCGAAGAACACCTCGTCTACCCCGTGACCACCGAGACCGTTGATCATCCCGGCGGATACCAGGGCGCGATGGACGAGTTCTACGAAGCAGCTGCCGAACGGCTGGCAGTTCACCTCGCGGCCGGTCGAACCGTCGCGTTGCTCGCCGCCGGCGATCCGCTCTTCTACAGCTCCTACATGCACATGCACAAGAGACTGGCCGATCGCTTCGACGCCGAAGTGATTCCCGGCGTCACCTCCGTCAGCGCGGCATCTGCTGCACTCGGAAAGCCGCTGGTCGAGGGTGAAGAGATCCTCACGATCCTGCCCGGAACGTTGCCGCAGGCCGAGCTGACCAGGCGGCTCAAGGAAACCGACGCCGCGGCCATCCTCAAGCTCGGACGTACCTTCCCACCGGTCCTCCAATCGCTCGAGGATTCCGGTCGCCTCGGCGAGGCCCACTACGTCGAGCGCGCGAGCACCACACGTCAACGCGTCGAATCCGCTGCGGAGGTCGACCCGGACGGAGTTCCGTACTTCTCGATCGCCATCGTTCCGAGCCCGTCGAACAACCCTCGACCTGCGACCGAGTCTCGCGGCGAGGTGGTCGTGGTCGGACTCGGGCCGGGCGATACCGCCTGGACCACACCCGAAGTGGCGCATGAGCTTTCG
This sequence comes from Rhodococcus sp. YL-1, assembly GCF_001942025.1. Classification (NCBI taxonomy): domain Bacteria; kingdom Bacillati; phylum Actinomycetota; class Actinomycetes; order Mycobacteriales; family Nocardiaceae; genus Rhodococcus; species Rhodococcus sp. YL-1. The sequence continues at coordinate 3,192,843 of NZ_CP017299.1, forward strand.
TTGGCAACCGACCTCGTCGGCTACGGCCCGTACGTCGATCGCGTGCCGACGCGTCCGGGCCAGCGTCGCCATTCCAGCGACAACCGCGTCGAAGCGGAACGCGCCGCGATGGCGTTGGACCTGGCGAAGAACGGCGCCCGTGTAGCTGTCGTCTCCTCGGGTGATCCCGGCGTATTCGCCATGGCTGCAGCAGTTCTCGAAGTTGCCGCCGAAGACCAGTGGCGCGGGGTGCCGGTCCGCATCCTTCCCGGCATGACGGCGGCAAACGCTGTCGCCAGTCGCGTCGGCGCTCCCCTCGGGCACGACTACGCGGTGCTCTCGTTGTCTGATCGCCTCAAGCCGTGGGATGTCGTCGCGCGCCGTATCTCGGCAGTTGCAGCCGCAGACATGGCATTTGCGGTCTACAACCCGGCGTCGAAGTCCCGGACGTGGCAGGTCCAAGCCATGAAGGACCTCGTGCTCGAGCACCGCTCCCCCGAGACTCCCGTCGTCATCGGCCGCGATGTTGCCGGTGCCGAGGAATCAGTTCGCGTCGTGACCCTCGGCGAGCTCGAGCCTTCCGAGATCGACATGCGAACTCTGCTGATCGTCGGCTCCTCGATGACGACGGTCGTCGAAACCGGTTCGGGCCGTCAGGTGTTCACCCCGCGGCGGTACCCGGAGTAACCACCACTCGGCGATAACATGGCGTCATGCCCGTCAACCGGACCCGGAAAGCCAGATACGCGCGCAAACGCAAACGCCGAATGGATCTGGTGGAGCACGACCTGTCCGTCGAGCAGTGGTCCGCGCTTAAAGCGGCCTGGGGTGGCTGCGCATACTGCGGCGTGCCGGACGAGTCGCCGCAGCGTGACTGTGTGCTGGCGATCTCCCGCGGTGGGCGCTACACGCTCGACAACATCGCACCGGCGTGCCGCTCGTGCAATGCAAGCAAATGCAACAGCGAGGTCACTCTCTGGTTGCGGCGCAAGGGGTATGACGAGAAGGCCTTCCTCCTGCGACACGCGGAGATAGGTATCGAGATGAAGGCGCAGTTCTCGGAGCAGTCGTGACGACCCCGCACGAGTTGCGCCCGATCCTCGACGAGTTGATGGAGTTCGAACCTCTGTTTCACCGAACTCGAGTAGCGATGTCACGAGACGAGTTCGATGCGGTCGTCGACCCGGAGTTCCGGGAGATCGGAGCCTCCGGCGCTCGATACACCCGCGACTACGTGCAGTCGGTAGTTGAGCGCCGACGCCTCCGCGGCGAAGTGAACGACGCCGCCGAACTCGGGTGGACGGTTGACCGGCCGGCGCTGAGCAGGATCGCGCCTGACACGTATCTGGTGACGTACCGTCTGGCGCAGGCGCATCGTGTCACCGAGCGATCATCCATCTGGCGGTTCACCGAGAATCGATGGAGCGTGTTGTTTCATCAAGGCACAGTCGTCGAAAGTGGTCTGGAAGCGTGAACGAATCGATCCACAACCCCACCATTCCGCTTTGGGTGGACATCACCTTCACCGTCTTCGTTCTTGCCTGGATCTTCATCACGATTAGCGCGCTCGTGGCGATCGTGCGCACCGACTTCGACCGCTCGGGCGGCAAATTCTGGTGGTCGGCACTGGTGATCGCGGTGCCTGTACTCGGTGCGCTCGTCTGGTTGCTGTTCGGTCGACCCCCGCGTGACTCCAGGTCCCGAACCTGATCTACACCGACGGCCCGGCAGTAGTCTGAGTACGGTCCGGTGCTGTCACTCTGCGCGTATCAGGGGAGAACAACGAGATGAGACCACTTCGATACTCGATCAACGTCACTCTCGACGGCTGCTGCCATCACGAGGCGGGGCTTCCACCCGACGAGGAGTCGATGCGCTACTGGACCGCTCAGATGGAACGAGCCGATGCTTTGCTGTTGGGCCGGGTGACCTACGAGATGATGGAGTCGGCGTGGCGGCGGCCCGCAACGGGGGCGTGGCCTGACTGGATGGACGAGTGGGAGATCCCGTTCGCCGAGGCAATGGACCGGGCTAAGAAGTACGTCGTGTCGAGCACGCTGAGCGGTGTCGATTGGAATGCCGAACTCGTGCAAGGCGACTTGGGGTCAGCGATTCAACGGCTCAAGGAGCAGCCCGGCGAAGGTCTGTGGGTTGGCGGCGTGACACTCCCCCTGGCATTGGCAGACCTGGGACTGATCGACGAGTACGAGTTCGTTGTGCAACCGGTCCTTGCCGGACACGGACCGACGTTGCTCGCCGGTCTGCACGAGCGCATCCAACTCGAACTCGTCGATCGCCACGAGTTCCAGTCGGGTGCAGTCGCCGTGCGATATCGGCCCACTCAAGTACCGCCCCCAGGTCAGGTATCGGACGGTTAGTCGACGCATGGCTGGACATGCGCGGTTGAAAGACATGTCGTCGCCTCAGGTCGGACACGAGAAAGTTTCCAGTCTTGTTCGATGTTCGGTATTGACCGGACACTCGGCACAGCACGAGCATTAGCCACCGAAGTCTCCGGACAACCCTCGACGAGATCGAAGCATCGAACTGGATCACGAACAAGTTCTTTCCGCCCGGCGGACCGTAAGGACCACTTGTCGCTATCGAACACTCTGGCCCCTTATTCCACGGGCACTGCACCTCGAGCTGTAAGCACCCCCGGTCGAGGGCCATGCTTGCGCGCACCCTCGCGCGCCTCAGCAAAAATGGCCAAGCTGGACGGCTACTAGCGAGCGAAGGATCGAGATCGTATCGGCGTCCGACACAGGCCGGACGCCGATACGAGTTCACGTCAGCTCACAGGAGCGCCACCGCTCCCGCCGAGGTGGCGGGCGAAGAACCGAGCCGAACTGTCTCGCTCGTAGTCGGGCACCGGATAGTGCCTGCCCGAGTAGGCGTGCAGCGTCTTCTCCTTCGAGCCGAAGGCATCGAACAACGCCACCCCTGACGTGCGGTCGTAATCCTTGTCGTCCCAAGGGATCCGGTACTCGACCGGGACCGTGAGCTTTCGTGCCGCTTCGATGAGGGAGTCGTCCACAAAAACTCCACCGAAGCTCACGGCAGCGATCCTGGATTCGACCGGGGCCAACATCAGCCCGGTCACGACCCCTAGCGACACGCCGCCAAAGCCGATCGGAGCGTCGGCGTCGACGTCGGGCAGCGTTTGCAGAGCGTCGATGGTCGCCTGCCATTCCGGCACTGCACGCTCCGCCAGCGATCGGTTGTACTCGACGACGATCGGAGCGATCGGCTCGTGGGCCGCCCTAGCCTGGTGGATCGCCTCGACCCACTGTTCGTCCTGTGTGTTCCGCGGCCGATCGCCATGTCCGGGCGCGTCGATCGCGGCGACTGCGAACCCGTGGGAGCTCACACTGTGGAGTGCGCTGGCAACCAGTCCCGGCGCCTTCTTGTGCATGCCGCCGGAGTGCCCGGACAGCAGAAGTGGTGATCCGACGGATCCGGATGGCGGTGACCAGAGCACGCCGGTGATGTCGTCTACAACGAAATGGCGTTCGATGACACCGTTCGACGTTGTCTCGGAGGTGAATTCGATGGTCTGAGAATTGGATTGCATGGTGTTACCTTTCGGGATTGCCTACTCGAGGCGCTCCCGGCGACACCTACGTCAATCGCCGATCCGTGAACACGAGTGGGAGCACCCACATGGTTACAGCGTTCATGGGTCTCACCTCCTGGCGTGTTGTCACGGTCTCGCACAAGCTATCAACCCGAACCGAAGCTCGTCCAATCATTTTTCCAGCGCGCCCGGCAGCGGTCATACCCGCGATCGGGCGACGCTCTGGCGGACGGCACGGATGTAGCGGCGCGTGACAAACGCCTGTACTCGACGTCCGATCGGAGCGCCGAGACGCACCCACCACGTTCCGGGCTTGGAGAACGCAACGATCTCGATACGAACCGCTTGGCTGGCCTCGTCGAACTGGACGACAAACAATTCCTCCCCGCATTCGGGGTGGCCCGCGCGGGTTCCGTACGCGAAGCCCTTGCGATTGGGTTCGTCTACGACATAGACGATCCGAACGGGGATAGTTACCGGACCGAGTCCGAAGGTCGCATCCTGACCCGCCACGGCGATCGGGGCTGCCGTCCGTACGGCCAGTCCGGCTCCGCGGTGCATTCCCCAATTCGCGACGGTTCGAGCGGCAACCTCGAAATCCTCCCGTCCGGATCCGACCGTCGCGCTCTCGTGAACGTGGTGATAGCCGGCGGGGAGAACGCCTGACGTTGCGCCCACCTCGAGGTACGTCAGCCCGCCCGGGCGGGACGCCATCATTGCTCGCGTCGGTGGCTGAGGATGTTGATCACGTGGCCGTCCGGGTCAGAAGCGAAGAACCTGCGGACCCCCCACGGCTCCTCGGTGACGGGATAGACGATGGTATCGCCGCGCTGCACCGCGGCCTCGTACGCCGCATCGAGATCATCCACCTCGACGGAGACGTCCGGCACGACGGGGGCATGAGCGTCGTGCGTCATGACGCTGATCTGCAAAGACGGATCCGTCGGCGAAGCCAACGTCACGATCCACCCGTGATCCATGACAACTTCGAGGCCCAGCACTTCGGCGTAGAAGCGCTGCGCGGCCTCGAGCGAGCTACTCGACAGATCCGAAACTATCCGCGTGACGGCCATGTCCCGCAGGCTACGCCGCCGCCGGAGTCCACCGCGACTTGACGAGGCGCTCGATGTCACCGGAAAGTTCGTCGCTGACGATTCCCGGAAGCACGATCTGCCACATCTCGTCGACACGATCCGGAAGATCCGAGCGTCGGGTGAGAACGTTCGAAACCAGCTGTACCCCCGTGAATGCCGAGGGCATGAACCTGCCGAACGATTCTGCACTGACCGATTTTCGGATTTCACCTTCCGCCTGAGCCCTGGCGGTGAGATCGGTGATTGCCGAGATCCATTCGGCGTACGGTTCCACCGGCCCCTCGTACGTGCTCAGTTCCAGCGTGAGGCGAATGCCCGCGCGAACGATCGGCTCGTCGACAATCTGGCGTGCCATTTCGTGCGTGAGCATGATCATCTGTTCCAACGGGTCCTTGCCCGTCGCGGAAATCGCCTGCACCGACTCGATCGAGAGCCGATGCTGTTCGGCAATGATGAATTGCGCGAGCTCGTCCTTCGACGCGAAATGGAAATACAACGCGCCCTTGGTAGTACCGGCCCCCGAGACTATGTCGGCCATGCTGGTGCTGCCGTAACCAGTCTTCTCGAACTGCGCGGCCGCGCCGGCAACGATTTGCTGCCGAGTCAGCTCGGCGCGTGCTTGCTTGACCACTGAATCCCTCTCGTCCTCCAAAGGCCCCCGCCCAGCAAACCCCACGGTTCGCGCCACATTCCAGCTATACCCAAAAACTTCACAATTGCCCCACATTACCAGCGCTCCTTCCATTGCTTCAATTACGAATGCAACAAAGTCGCTGGTCAGACGTCCGATTTAGAGGGAATCTCCTCTCCCCAACGTGCTTTCGTCAACCCGCGCACGGTCCACCAACTCTCCGACGAGGAGCGTCAACTCCATCATCTGGTCGGTGATTTCCTCACGCAGCTGCGTTGCATCCGCCTCGGAAATCGCGCCGGACTTGGTATCGAAAGACATCAACAACTCGATATTGGTGCGAAGTGCAGTCAAAGGAGCCAGAAGGTCCTGGCCCGCTTCGGTGATCAGACTTCTCTGGCGTGCCCGCGATTCCGACAACGTCCCGAGCATCCGATTGAAACTGACTGTCAACGACGCCAACTCGTCGTCACCGGTCACCGGGATCGGCGCAAGATCATCCGTTTCGGCGACCCGCCGCGTCGCCGCAGTAAGTCGCGCAATCGGCCGTAATCCTGTGCGTGCCACAGCATCTCCGGCCGCGTAAGCTAGGGCGATTCCGGCCGCCCCGAGTGCCGCCAACACCACTGCCAGTCGCTTGAGTACCGAACGCGTCGGCCCCAGGGATTGCGCGACAACCAAAGTCTGGCCCGCAACCGAGGGCTCGACAAGAATTCGATACGCATCAACCGTCGCGATTGTCTGCGACGAATTGCCGTCTGCGATCGACCTGATGGCGTCTGCGCTCGTGCTGAACGGCGGCAGACCGGGAGTCGCCGTCACCAAGGCGCCGTCGGCAGTAAGAAGCCCCACCGCCTGGATGACCGCTGTATCCGCGCCGGCCGTCAATCCCAGAACCGGTGTGACACCGCCGAAATTGACGGTGTCGGTGATCGCGTCACTCGTGCGCTCGAGTTGTCGATCGACGTTGCCTTGCAAATACGCGTTGAACACTATGTACACCGCCGACGCCGACACGATCACCGCGATCGCCACCAGGCCTGCAGTCAGCAATTTCACGCGAGCATGGAGCGTCCGCACGTGAATTCCCGATGGTTTTCGACGGCTCATTCCGGGAACCGACACTCTCATGCGCGGTCCCGCAGTGCGGCGTCGAAAAATCCCAACATCCCTCCAGTATGGTCACGGAACCTTAGACGAACCTGAAGCGAACGCGATGTCGGCCTCACAGCGCCGTTCCACGACCGAAAGCCGTGAGCCAGTCCATCGCCTCGGCTTCGGTATCGAATGCCGGGACGGTCGCCGGGATCGGTGGTCGTTCGACGACGATCACCGGGATCGACAATTGCCTGGCTGCGGCGATCTTTGCGTACGTCTGCTCGCCGCCACTGTTCTTGGTGATCACGACGTCGATGCTGTGAGTTCGCATCAGATCGACCTCCGCTTCGATGTCGAATGGACCACGTGCGAGCAGCAATTGCGAGTGAGGCGGCAATGTCCCCGAAGGCGGATCGATCGAGCGCACGAGAAACGAGACGCTCTTCACGCGGTCGAACGCCGAAACTCCTTGCCTCCCGATCGTCAGAAAAGCGCGTGAGCCGACCGTCGGCACCAACTCTGCGGCGTGATCGAGATCGTGTGCCGGAAGCCAAGTGTCACCGAGTTGCTCGCGCCAGGGCGGGCGTCGGTACATGGCGTACGGCACGGAATTCGCAAGGCACGCTTCGAACGCATTCTGGGTGATGCGAGCGGCAAACGGATGCGTGGCGTCGAGCACTGCACGAATATCATTGGCCGACAACCACTCCGACAGCCCTTCGGCTCCCCCGAACCCGCCGATACGCACTTCCCCCTCCGGCCATCGAGGATCACGAACCCGGCCGGCCAGCGATGTGACAACCTCGAGGTCGGCTGAACCGGCCAAGCGAGAAGCGATCACTCGACCTTCGCCTGTGCCGCCGAGCAGGAGTACGCGGCGACGAGTACCTGTCGAGGTCAGTGTGTGCTTCTCTCGCGCGCTGCCGAGTAGAGGTAGCTGTCCGGAAACCCCTCCGCAGTCAACACTCGGCCGACGATCACGACGGCCGTCTTCGTGATGCCGGCCGCATGAACAAGTTCGACGATCGTCTTCAAAGTGCCTCGAACAACGATCTCCTCGGGCCGTGAGGCGAAGGCGACCACCGCGACCGGGCAGTCCTCGCCGTAATTGTCGGCCAACTCGGATGCGATCTGTTCGATGCGATGAGCGCCGAGGTGAATCACCATCGTCGCGCCGCTGCGGCCGAGGGACCGCAGATCCTCGCCCTCCGGCATCGCCGTCGACAAGGTGGAGACTCGGGTGAGAACAATGGTCTGCGAGACGCCTGGGACAGTCAGCTCGCGCCCCAGCGCGGCTGCAGCCGCGGTAAATGCAGGAACACCGGGAATCATGTCGAAATCGACTCCTGCGGCGTCCAGGCGACGAGCTTGCTCTGCCACTGCACTGAAGATCGACGGATCACCGGAATGCAAACGCGCGACGTCCAGCCCAGCGGAATCCGCTTCGACAAGAATCGCGGTGATCTCGTCCAGGCTCAGCCGAGCAGTGTCCACGACCTGAGCTCCGACCGGGCACCACTCGAGCAACTCCGCTGGAACAAGGCTGCCTGCGTACAAGCACACAGGGCTCGCAGCGATGATCCGTTGCGCGCGGACAGTGATCAAATCTGCCGCACCGGGACCCGCACCGATGAAATGAACGGTCATTGTGTGGATTCCTCCGGCGTATCTGTGTCTGCGCCTGCAGACGGCTGACGTTTTGTGACGGACCATTGGACCACCGGAAGTTGCGGTCGCCAAACGTTGAACGTTCCCAACGGCTCGGCGCGCTGCACCTGAAAGCGTCGAAGCGTCCCACCATGGCGACTCATCCAGCCGAGCAGCAACGATTCGGACTCGGCGGTCACGGCGTTCGCGACCAGACGACCACCCACGCTCAACTGCTCCCAGCACGCTTCGAGCATTCCCGGTTGCGTGACGCCGCCGCCGACGAACACCGCATCGGGACGTCGAGTTTCGTCCGCAAACGCCTCCGGCGCGGCCCCTTTCACGTTCAACGCGGGCACGCCGAGATTGAGTGCATTGGCACCGATCTGCGACACGCGGCTCGCCACCTTCTCGAATGTTGTTGCAGTGCAACGTGGGTGAGTTCGCATCCACTCGATGGCGACGGTTCCCGACCCACCGCCCACGTCCCAGAGGTGTTCTCCCGGCGCCGGGGCAAGCGCGCACAACGTCAACGCACGGATCTCCTGCTTCGTCATCTGACCGTCGCCGACAAAAGCAGCATCCGGTAGCCCCGGGATTCGAGTCAGCCGCAAGAGAGGATCGGCCGCGATGCACTCGACGGCCAGAACGTTCAACGCGTCCACGTCCTCGTCCGCGTGATCCCACTCGTCTGCGACCGTGACGGTCCGCGATTCCCCGGCCCCGCCCAGCTGGGCCAGCACGGTCACGATCGATCGACCGAAGCCCGCGCCGGACAACAGACGTGCCACCTCCCCCGGTGTCGAGCGCCCGTTGCTCAACACCAGCAGTCGCGCACCGTCAGTCACGGAAGCCAATACTGTCGCCGAGTCTCGGTTGACCAGGCTCACGACGTCGATCTCGGCCGATGCCCATCCCATTCGCGCGCTCGCCAACGCCGCCGACGACGGGTGGGAGATCACTCGCACGTTGTCCGCGCCGAGCAGCCTGACCAATGTGACACCGAGACCGTGGAACATCGGGTCACCGCTGGCGAGCACGCATACTCTGCGGTCCGCGTTCCCGGCGAACATCGACGGCAACGCCGGAATCATCGGAGACGGCCAGGTCAGCCTGGTGGGCGCACGCCGTGCCCCGAGATGTGTCGCCGTGACCAAGTCCAATTGGCGCGGCGACCCCATCAGGACCTCCGCACCGAGGATTGCGCCCTTTGCGCTCTCGGACAGCCCGTCCCAGCCGTCGGCGCCGATGCCGACGATCACCACCGGGTGTGTGGTCATCGCGGCATCCGGCGCCAGATCGTCTGAGGCAGAAGCCGCATGACGAAGAACACCGGCTGCAGAATTCGCGGAACCCACACACGCGTCGCCCCGGATTTCAGTCCCCGTACGACGGCGTCGGCGACCTGCGACGGAGTGCTCGACATCGGGGCAGGCGACATTCCCTCGGTCATCTTCCCGATGACGAACCCTGGCCGTACCAGCATCAACTGGACGCCCGAACCGTGCAGCGCGTCGCCGAGACCGCTGGCAAAACCGTCCAAGCCGGCCTTTGCGCTCCCGTAGACGTAGTTGGCGCGGCGAACCCGGACGCCGGCGACGGACGAGAACACCACGATCTTTCCGGTTCCCTGTCGGCGCATGATCTCTGCGAGGTGGGTGAGGATGCTGACCTGTGCCACGTAGTCGGTGTGCACCACCGCGACCGCGTGCGCCGAGTCGGTTTCGGCACGCGCCTGATCGCCGAGAATTCCGAAGGCCAGCACTGCAATCGAAATCCGGCCGTGCTCGGCGACGACGGCGCCCAGGAGCTCTCCGTGAGTGTCCACGGCGTCGGCGTCGAACTCGACGGTGGAGACGTCGACAGCGCCGGCGTTTTTGAGCATCTGCTCCTGCTCCGACAGCTCTCCGCTGCGTCTGGCAGCCAGAACGATGTTGCGGCCCGGCGCGAGCCTGACCGCGATCTCGAGGCCGATCTCACTTCGTCCGCCGAGGAGCAGTACCGTCTCGATGTCATTCACGTTCGCACCCGCAGTCACCGCTCCAGTGTCCTGGATTACCGTCGTGGCATGACGCTCACCCCCTCCACCACGCCATCGTCACAGCAGACTCTCACCGAAGACGGGCTGAAGTTCGTCGGTGAATACCACCTCGCGACACTCACGACGTTGCGTCCGAACGGCACCCCACACGTCGTTGCCGTCGGGTTCACCTGGGACCAGGAAGCCGGAAAGGCGCGCGTGATCACCAGCGGTGGCTCACAGAAGGCGATCAACGCAGCGCGTGGCGGATACGCCGCCGTCAGTTCGGTCGACGGTGGCCGTTGGCTCACGCTCGAGGGGCCGGCACGCGTGCTCACCGACGCGGACTCCGTGGCCGACGCCGTTCGGCGCTATGCCGAGCGGTACCGCCAGCCACGGGTCAATCCCGCGCGCGTGGTCATCGAAATCGACGTCACACGCATACTCGGGTCCGCTGCGTTCAAGAAAAGCTGATCAGGCGAGGACAGTCAGGCCGTGCGGACGGTTGTTGAACGACTCGCAACCGTCGGCGGTCACGACGACGATGTCCTCGATACGGGCACCCCAACTGCCGCGGAAGTAGATTCCCGGTTCGATGCTGAAGGCCATACCTTCGACGAGTTCGATGGTGTTGCCCTCGACGATGTACGGCTCCTCGTGCACGGACAGCCCGATACCGTGACCGGTGCGGTGAACGAATACCTCTGCAAGCCCTTGTGCGGCAAGCACTTCGCGGGCTGCAACGTCCACGGATTCTGCGGAGACTCCTGGCCGCACCGAATCGACCGCAGCCTGCTGCGCCGCCTCGAGTACCGCGAACTGTGCGGCAACCTCCGCGGAAGGCTGCCCCATGCTGTACGTGCGAGTGGAGTCCGAGTTGTATCCGGGCTCGACCGGTCCGCCGATGTCGATGACCACGATATCGCCGCTCTCGATCACCCGGTCCGAAACCTCGTGATGAGGATCGGCGCCGTGCGGGCCCGAACCGACAATCACGAACGCGGCCTCGGTATGCCCCTCTTCGAGAATCGCCACCGAAATCGCTTCGCCTACTTCAGCTTCCGTACGTCCGACGACCAAGAACTCGGCCATGCGGGCGTGAACACGGTCGATGGCCGCACCGGCTCGCCGCAATGCCTCGATCTCGGCGCCGTCCTTGACCATCCGCAATTCGCGCAAGACACCGGTGGCGAGAATCGGCAACGCGCCCAAGGTGTCTGCGAGCGGGATCAGATGCAGCGCAGGCATCGCATCCGTCACCGCAACCTTCGCGCCGGTCGGGAGTTGCGCCGCCACAATCGCATACGGGTCGACACCGTCGACCCAGTCGAGGACGGTCAACCCGAGATCGCCCACTGCCGATTCCTTCAGCGACGCCAACTCCAACCGAGGAAGTACGACGGACGCCTTCGCCGTGTCCGCGGCGATGACCAACGCGGTCAAGCGCTCGAACGAGTCAGCCCGAGAACCCGTCAGGTACCGCAGATCCGGACCTGGAGTCACCACCAGACCGTCGAGTCCTGCTGATCGAGCCAACTCCGCGGCGCGAGCGATACGTGCGCCGTACACGGCGCTGGAGAATCGGGAATCCTGTTCGGCTGGAGACGTCATGGCTTACAGGTTAGTGCCGACTGGCAGGATGGTGACCATGAGTGGGCCATTGCTTCTCCTCGACGGTGCCAGCCTGTGGTTTCGTGCGTTCTACGCGCTGCCCGAGTCATTCGTCGATCCCGACGGAAGACCTGTCAACGCCGTGCGCGGTTTCACCGACATGGTTGCTTCCCTGATCACCAAACACCAGCCGAGTCGTCTCGCCGTGTGCCTGGACTTGGACTGGCGACCGCAGTTCCGCGTCGATGCAGTCCCGACGTACAAAGCGCATCGCGTCGAGGAAGGCTCTGACGGTGCGTCCGAAGAAGTTCCGGACACGTTGACGCCTCAGGTCGACATGATCATGGACGTGCTCGCTGCAGCGGGTATCGCGACGGCGGGTGCAGTCGGACTCGAAGCCGACGACGTACTGGGAACGCTTGCCGCCACCGAGCGCGAAGATCTCACCGTCGTCGTCAGTGGTGACCGAGACCTACTGCAGGTCGTCACCGACGAGTACGTGCCCGTCCGTGTCCTGTACGTGGGCCGTGGCCTGTCCAAGGCGGAACTCTTCGGACCGGTCGAGGTTGCGGAGAAATACGGAGTCCCCGGTGACCGTGCGGGCGAGGCTTACGCCGAACTCGCGGTACTGCGCGGAGACGCCTCCGACGGTCTACCCGGCATCAAGGGTGTCGGTGAGAAGACTGCGTCGACACTGATGCTCCGTTACGGCTCGTTGGCCGGACTTCGGGCGGCCGCAGCTGATCCTGAATCGGATATGGCCAAGGGGATTCGCGCAAAACTGACCTCACCTGAGGCAATGGCTTACCTTGATGCTGCGTTGCCGGTCGTACGAGTGGTTCGCGACGCGGACGTTCAGTTCTCGAAGGACGACCGACTCCCGGCGACCCCCGTCGATCCCGCACGCCTCGAGGAAGTGGCGGCCTCGCTGAACATCGAGCGCTCGGCCGGCCGGCTTGCCGCCGCGCTCGAGGCTGCGGCGGCAGGCCGTTCCAACCAATAGGGCGTCAGCTCGGGCGGCTGACCTCGTACGTGCCGTTGTCGTCGACAAACGTCACGGTCACGTTCGACTTCACACCCGCGATCGAAAGCGTGCAGGTGAACTTGTTGCCTGACTTGACTTCCTGGTCCGCGGGGCACTGAACGTTGCTCACGTTCTTCGCCCCGTAGGACTCGGTGACGATCTTCTCGACGCCGGCCTGAGCCGCGCTCTGATCGAGTGTGTTCTTGCCGAAGACTCCGAACACCAGGGCCACCACGACAGCGGCAAGAACGACGAGAACGCCGATCGCACCGAAGATCAGGGGCTTCTTCGACTTACCCGACTGGTTTCCGGGCGCACCGGGACTCGGGAACGGCTGAGCCTGGTTCCACTGGTTCTGCTGTCCCGGAGTCTGCCCGGGGGCCGTGGCGCCCCACGCCTGCTGCGGTGCGGCAGCCGGAGGATGACCCCACGCCTGGGTTGCGTCAGGTGACTGCTGTTGCCCGGGCTGACCCCACGGCTGTGCGGGAGGTTGTTGCTGGGGTTGTCCCCACGGCTGTTGCTGGCCGGGTTGTCCTTGTCCAGGCTGCTGCGGCTGACCGTACGCAGGCTGACCACCCGGCTGGCCGTAGGCAGGTTGTCCCCACGGCTGTTGCTGGCCGGGCTGCTGACCAGGCTGCTGTTGTCCGCCCGGCTGCTGAGGATTCTGCCCCCACTGCTGCTCGTTCGGCTGCTGCTGATCACCAGGACCCCATTGCCGATTCGGATCGTTCGGTCCGTAAGGCCCGCTCATGTTCGCCTCCCACTCGAAATACCAGTCTGCGAATCAAACCACATAGTTGCGGTCATGCTGCGTCGACAGCAACTACCCCGCGACGAATTGCAGCTACCGCCCGCGCCGCAGTCTTCGCGACGTCGGCATCCGTCGAAGTCAGGCGGACCTGATCGAGGAGATCGATCACCTGACGACACCAACGTACAAAATCACCCGCAGACAGCGCACGACCCTGCACTCCGGCCGCGATCAGTGCGTCGACAAGCGAGTTTTCGCTCGCCCAGTGATAAACGGCAGTGACGAATCCGAGATCCGGTTCCCGCGTCGGCGGCAGCTTGTGGCGAATCTCGTCCGACCGCAGTTCGCTCCACAATCGTTGAGTGTCGTTGAGGGCGTGACGAAGCGCCGCTGTCGGCACTCGATCCACGGTGTCCCCGTCCCGACGTGATTCGTAGACCACCGAGGACACGACGGCCGCCAACTCGGCCGGGCTGAGACCTGTCCACGCCCCAGTCCGCAGGCATTCGGCGACCAGAAGGTCGCTTTCCGAGTAGATGCGGCTGAGTCGTCGTCCGGATTCGGTGACTTCGGGCGCTGCTTCGGCAGTCATGTACTCACGCTCTTTGAGTAGCGCAATGATGCGGTCGAACGTCCGCGCCAACGAGTTGGTGGTGGCCGCAGCCTTTTCCCTCATCGACTGCGTTTCCCTGGCCAGCCGGTTGTAGCGCTCACCGATCCGGCTCAGATGTTCACGATCGGGCCAGCTGTGGCACGGATGCGAGCGAATAGCACGTCGCAAAGTAGCGACCTCGGCATCTTCGGACGCGCCGGCCTTGTGGCGCTTCTTTCGCCGGGGGGCACTGATCCCGGTACTACGCAACGCCGAGGCCAGATCGCGCCGGATCCGGGCGGTGTGGTGATCGACATGCTTGGGCAGTCGCATCTTTCCCAGAACGTCGGCTGCTTCCGGGAAATCACCCGAGGAGAGTCGGCCGGCCCACTGATCGGCCGTCAGAACCAGCGGACGCGGGTCCTTCGGATCGTTGTCCGGGACGAGGACCACCGCCACCCCGGAATGACGACCGATGGGAATTGCGATCACGTCACCGCGGGCGAGTGCACGAAGGGACTCCACCGCATCTCCGCGTCGGTCTTCGCGGCCCTTACGTTCGAGCGCGCGCTCGCGCGCACTGAGCCGCTCACGCAACGACGCGTATTCGAAGTATTCGCCGTCCGCACCGCCGAGTTTCTCCTGCAAACCCTTCAGTGCTTCTTCGTTCCGCTCGATGCCACGCACCAGGCCGACCACCGAGCGATCCGCTTGGAACTGCGCGAAGGAACGTTCGAGCAGCTTCCGTGAATCCGCCGCGCCCATGCGCTCGACGAGATTGATCGACATGTTGTACGAGGGGCGGAACGAACTGCGGAGCGGGAACGTCCGTGTCGACGCCAAGCCGGCGACATCCGTCGGCTCGACCCCGGGCTGCCACAGGACCACAGCGTGGCCTTCGACGTCGATGCCGCGTCGGCCGGCCCGACCCGTCAGCTGCGTGTACTCCCCCGGCGTCAGTTCGGCGTGCGATTCACCGTTGTACTTGACCAGACGTTCGAGCACCACCGTGCGTGCCGGCATGTTGATGCCGAGGGCCAGCGTCTCGGTCGCGAAGACCGCCCGCACGAGACCCTTGACGAACAGTTCCTCGACTGTCTGGCGGAATGCCGGCAGCATGCCGGCATGGTGAGATGCCAGTCCGCGTCGTAGTGCCTTGCACCAGTCCCGATATCCGAGAACTTCGAGATCCTCTTCGGGTAGTTCCCCGGTGTGTTTCTCGATGATGGTGTCGATCTCGCGGACCTGCTCCGGCGAAGTGAGATCCAGTCTGGACCGCAGGCACTGTGCAAGAGCCGCATCACAACCGGCGCGGCTGAAGATGAAAGTGATGGCCGGGAGCAGTCCGGACTGATCGAGCTGAGCGATGACGTCAGGTCGTGGCAAGGGCCGGAAATCGTTGGAACTCTGGTAGCTGCCGCGTCGTCCGCGGCCACGCGGCTGCCAGCTCTCGACGCGTTCGAGAGCCTGACGCTGCTTGACGTGGCGAACCAGATCCTGATCGACGAGCACGGTCTTCGGCCCGGCAGCAGGATGACTACGACTGTCGAAGAGATCGAAGATTCGCCTACCGACCATGATGTGCTGCCACAGCGGGATCGGCCGAGTCTCGTCCACGACCACAGTGGTGTCGCCGCGGACGGTTTCCATCCAGGCACCGAATTCTTCGGCATTGCTCACGGTCGCCGACAAACTCACCAGGCGTACGTCCTCGGACAAGTGCAGGATCACTTCCTCCCACACCGCCCCACGGAACCGGTCGGCCAGGTAATGCACTTCGTCCATGACGACGTGCGAAAGCCCGCGCAGTGCCTCGGAGTTGGCGTAGAGCATGTTCCGCAGGACTTCGGTGGTCATGACGACCACCGGTGCGTCGGAGTTGATACTCGAATCACCCGTCAGCAGACCGACTTCGCCGGGGCCGTACCGCTCGACGAGTTCGGCGTACTTCTGATTGCTCAACGCTTTGATCGGCGTCGTGTAGAAACACTTGCGGCCCGCCGCCAGAGCCAGGTGGACAGCGAACTCGCCGACCACGGTCTTGCCTGCACCGGTCGGCGCGCAGACAAGGACGCCGTGGCCCGCTTCGAGCGCAACGCATGCCTTCACCTGGAATGGATCGAGTTCGAACTTCAGGCTGGACGCGAACGTGCTCAGTTCACTCTTGTTCATAACCACCTCGTCAGGGTTTCACACGCCGCCGACGTGGTGGCACGGCGCTCAGAGAGTGTCAGTGAAATCCTGGCCGGGCGCGTTGTCGCCGGCGGTGTCGGATTTCTCCGCGACCGGAGCCTTGGACTTGGACTTACGTCCGAACAATCCACTCGATTCGGCCTTGGGTTTGGTCGGATTGTCGAAAGCCTCGTTCAGATCGGACGGAGCCGAGATGGAGGAAGCTTCCTCGTCGGACAGTGCGCCCCAGTCTTCACCGGCTCGCTTGGCCTTACGTTTATCGTTGAGGCGAGCGATCTGGACCGCGACCTCGAAGAGAAGCGTCAGAGCCAGCGCGAGCGCCAACATCGAGAACGGATCCGACCCTGGCGTGGCAACTGCAGCGAATACGAAGAGCCCGAAGATCAATCCTCGACGCCAGGCCTTCAAACGCTCGTACGTCAGAATGCCGGCAAAGTTCAACACGACGACGAGCAGTGGAATTTCGAAGCTGACGCCGAAGATGAGCAGCAGATTGATGATGAAGCCGAAGTACTCCGAACCACTGAGCGCGGTGATCTGGACGTTGTCACCGATGGTCAGGAGGAAGTGCAAAGCCTTCGCCACGACGAGGTACGCCAGGATTGCGCCGAGAATGAAGAGAGCGGCACCTGCGGTGACGAATCCGACCGCGTAGCGACGCTCTTTGGCGTAGAGGCCCGGGGTGATGAATGCCCACAATTGGTAAAGCCACACCGGGCAGGCAAGAACGATGCCGGCGGTGAGCGCCACTTTGAATCGCAGCATGAACTGCTCGAACGGCCCGGTCGCCAGCAATCGGCACGCGTCGTCGGTGCTGAGGTTGGCGCGACTCTCGGACGGAAGCTCACAGTACGGTCCGCGAAGCAGATCGCCCAGACTTTCGAGACCGAGTATCGAGTGTGAATACCAGAAGAAGCCGAACGCCGTGGTGATGATCACGCCGAGGAATGCGAACAACAAACGAGTCCGCAATTCGTACAGGTGGTCGACCAACGACATGGTGCCGTCTGGGTTGACCTTCCGCTTGCGGTTACGCGGGTCTAACGGAATACGCACTGTGCATCCTGGTCTTGGTCAGCAGACAACCGGGGTGAACGAATATTTCACCCCGGCTAGAACGCAGTGTGTACTAGAGCGGCTTGACTTCGGTCGGCTGCGCAACAGGTGCTGCTGCACCGTTTGCGACCACCGCGGTGTTGGCCGTCGGCAACTGTGCCGGAGCAGGCTGTGCGACCGGCGCGCTTGCGGGCGCCGCATCGTCGTTCTGCATTTCCTTGACTTCGCTCTTGAAGATGCGGAGGGAACGACCCAGACCGCGTGCTGCATCGGGAAGCTTCTTCGACCCGAACAGAATTACGACGACAACAGCGACAATCAGCCAATGCATCGGCTGCATTGCACCCATAACGACCTCCCATGATCAGATTCCTCGATGCTACCGGACACAACCGGCGCTCGGAGGTGCCAAAGCACTTACTTCAGCTACCTTTTACCTGTTTGTTTCCTGCGAACTCACTGAACGTGAAGTTTCCCGAAGTTTTACGAACCGATTACGTCATAGGCGTCGAGCGCCGCAACGGCTCGATCATGGACTTCGGAGACCAGTTCCGGCGGATGAAGGACCCGAACGCCCTCACCGAATCCCAACACCAGCCTTGCCATCCATTCAAGTGTTCCGAAACTCATCGTCGCCTCGACCGACCCGTCGTCGTTCACGTGCTCGACGTCCAACGGGTAGTAGTCGAGCATCCACACCCACTCTTTGGTGATGAACAACCGCGCTTCCGGAAGGGAACCGTCGCCGCTGAACAATTCGAGATTCGAATCCTCCTCGAGGGCCTGCGGCGGCGGGTCGGCGGGCTCGTCGAGTTGGACGGCGGCGTCGATCCGATCGAATCTGAACAACCGCACGCCCTCGGCTTGACGGCACCACGCCTGGAGGTAGCTGTAGTTGTCGACCAACACGATACGAACGGGGTCGACGATGCGCTCGGAGACCGCGTCGCGCGAGGCCGAGTAATACGTCAATCGCAGGGCGGTCTTGTCTGCGAGCGCGGCTCTGACCGTCGCTGCTATCGGGTCTTCGGCGATGTCCGGCGCCGGCGATGTGTCCCGGTCCTGACCGATGGCTCGTGCCGCGGCCGAGCCTGCTGCGTCCTCGATCTTCGCGATGGCACGCTGCGCCGAGGACGGATCGACCATGCCGGGCATTTCCACCAAGGACCGCAGGGCGATCAGCAACGCCGTCGCCTCCGTCGAGGTGAGGCGCAACGGGCGATCGATCCCGGCCGAGAACGTGACCTCGATACTTTCCTCGGAGAAGGACAGGTCGATGAGATCACCGGGACCGTAACCGGGCAGTCCGCACACCCACAGTTGATTGAGGTCGGTCATCAGTTGAGTGGTGCTGACACCGAGCTCCTCGGCGGCCTCGGCGGGACTGATGCCAGGATTTGCGATGAAGTACGGCACGAGGTTGAGCAGCCGTGCCAACCGCGACGACAGTCGATTGCTCATCAGTGGTCCCCCTGTCCATTGCCGGTGATCGGGCTCGCCGCGGCGGCGCGCAGCTTCGCGACGACCTCAGCACGCAAATCCGGTGGGTCCAGCACCAATGCGTCCAACCCGTGACCGGCGATCAACCGAGCGGTCCATTCCCAGGATCGGACGGGGATGGCCAGCACGCTGCCGTCGCGATCGGTCAACCGCCGTTCGGACGACGACGTCGCAAGCCGCCGAAGCTCATGGGCGCGGCCGTCTGCGACCCACACCGTAGCCGTCCCGGTCACGACGCCCGCACCGGTCACGCGATCGACGACCTCGCGAAGGTCGACACCTTCAGGTTTGTGAACCGAACCGGCCGGGCCGAACTCCCTGACGTCGTCACCGATCCGTGAGAGCCGGAAGGTCCTCACCGCATCACGGTCGACGTCGTGCCCGACCAGGTACCACTTGCCGTTGTGCGTGACGACGCCCCACGGCTCGACGGTGCGCTCGGTGAACGGTTCGTTCAATGCGCCGCGGTGCTGAAAATGAACTGCTCGGCCGGCGTCGACCGCTGCAAGAAGCTTGCCGAGCGCGGGCTCCGAACCGCGGGTGCGCGCGGGAATCGCGGTGACCGGGGCGGCACTGACTTCTGAGTCGACCTGGACGCCGGCCGCTCGGAGTTTGAGTAGTGCACTCTGGGCTGCCGAAATCAGTTCCGGCGACTCCCACAACTGCACCGCGACGGCGACTGCAGCAGATTCCTCGCTGGTGAGGTCCACGTCCGGAAGCTCGTAGGCATCGCGATTGATCCGATACCCCTCGACGGTCGAGAACCGTCCTGCCAGACCGGTTTCCAACGGGACACCCAGGTCACGAAGTTCGTTCTTGTCGCGCTCGAACATCCGACTGAACGCTTCGTAGTTCGCGGAATCGTTGTACCCGGCCACACTGTCACGGATTTTCTCCGCCGTGAGGAACTGTCTGGTGGACAGCAATGCGATCACCAGGTTCATCAACCGCTCGATTTTTGATGTCGCCACGCCGAAATCCTAGTGGCTATCCGATAACCGAACGCGCGCCGGACACTTTCGTGCCCGGCGCGTCGCCGCAAAACAGACCTGCCGTCTTGTACATCTCGAAATTGAGTGACCTACATCGAAGCGATCAAACGCTCGACACGCTCGTCGACGGAGCGGAACGGGTCCTTGCACAGCACCGTTCTCTGCGCCTGATCGTTGAGCTTGAGGTGAACCCAGTCGACTGTGAAGTCCCGGCCTGCTGCCTGGGCTGCGGTGATGAAGTCGCCCCGCAATTTGGCGCGCGTGGTCTGCGGCGGATTCTCGACGGCGTCGTCGATCGTTTCGTCCTCGGTGACCCGCTTGACCAAGCCCTTGCGCTGGAGAACGTCGAAGACACCCCGGCCGCGTTTGATGTCGTGGTACGCCAAGTCGAGCTGCGCGATCTTGGGATCGGACAGGTCGAAACCGTGACGGTCCTGGTAGCGCTGGAACAGCTTGCGCTTGATGACCCAGTCGATCTCCGTGTCGACCTTCGCAAAATCCTGAGCTTCGACGGCGTCGAGGGTGCGACCCCACAGGTCGACTACCTGCTCCACCTGCGGGTCCGGTTCGCGGTTACGCAGATGTTCGACTGCCTTGGCGTGGTATTCGCGTTGAATATCGAGGGCACTGGCCTGACGTCCACCAGCAAGGCGAACCGGCTTTTTACCGGTCACGTCGTGACTGACCTCGCGGATGGCACGAATCGGGTTGTCCAGCGCGAAATCGCGGAACGACACCCCGGCTTCGATCATCTCGAGCACCAGTGCGGCAGAACCGACCTTGAGCATCGTCGTCGTTTCGGCCATGTTCGAATCGCCGACGATCACGTGCAGGCGGCGGTACTTCTCGGCGTCCGCGTGCGGTTCGTCGCGGGTGTTGATGATCGGACGCGAGCGAGTGGTAGCCGACGAGACGCCCTCCCAGATGTGTTCCGCGCGCTGCGAGAGGCAGAACGTCGCGGCCTTCGGAGTCTGCAGTACCTTTCCGGCGCCGCAGATCAACTGGCGCGTGACGAGGAACGGCAACAAGACATCCGAAATGCGGGAGAACTCACCGGCGCGCGCGACGAGAAAGTTCTCGTGGCAGCCGTACGAGTTTCCGGCCGAGTCGGTGTTGTTCTTGAAGAGATAGATGTCGCCACCAATACCCTCCTCGGCGAGTCTCGCCTCGGCGTCGATCAGCAGTTCTTCGAGCACACGCTCACCGGCACGGTCGTGATTGACCAGCTGGATGAGGCTGTCGCACTCGGCCGTCGCGTACTCCGGGTGCGAACCCACATCCAGGTACAAGCGAGCTCCGTTACGGAGGAAGACGTTGGAGCTGCGACCCCACGACACGACACGACGGAAGAGGTAACGAGCAACCTCGTCGGGGCTCAGTCTCCTGTGCCCGTGAAAGGTGCAGGTAACGCCGAATTCCGTCTCGATACCCATGATTCGTCTCTGCACACTTCGACAGTACAACCAGAATGCGAGGTTCACCCGTGTACTTCGATCGCGTCGTAAGTCACGACTCGACAACGTCGGGCGGCAGCATAGTGTGACGGTGTGAGCCTTATTCGCCGAAAAGTTGTCCGAAGCGACGTCAAAGTCATGGAAAGCACTGGAGCACTGCGCCCTTCCGTGCTCGACCCGACCATGCGGTTTCTCTCCAGAGCCGCCGATCACGGCGTTTTGTGGATGGTTGTCGCCGCCTTGCTCGCGATGATCGGCGGGCGGCCCCGTAGGGCAGCAGCACGCGGGCTGCTCGCACTGGCCGGTTCCAGCGCGCTGGCCAACGGCATACTCAAGCCCCTCTTTCCACGCCGACGCCCACCGGCACGCGTCTGGCTGAGCCCGAAGCGAGGCGTCGACATTCCGACGTCGTCCTCGTTCCCCTCCGGACATTCGTCTTCGGCCGCGGCATTCACCGCGGCAGTGGCCATGGAGTCCCCGGTTGCTGGAGCTGCTCTCGCACCACTGGCCGCAGCAGTGGCGTACTCACGCGTTCATAACGGAGTCCACTGGCCGTCCGACGTCTTCGCAGGCCTCGCGGTCGGCGGTGCTATCGCTGCCGGCACGCGTCGTTGGTGGGCGGTGCGCGACGAAGAACCCGCCGAACTCGGACCCGAGTGCGTGGTTCCCGCGCTCCCGCGCGGAGAAGGCTTGTTGGTCTTCACCAATCCTGGTTCAGGCTCCGAGGACGACGGGATCGTGGAATCGATTCGAGAACTACTACCGGAAGCGATCGTCTACGAGTTCGACGCGGACATCGACTTCGACATGCAGATCGATGCCAAGATCCCCGAGCTCTCGCCGAGAGCGTTGGGTGTATGCGGCGGCGACGGAACAGTGGTCACGGTCGCGACCGCGGCGACAAAGCACGAGCTACCACTTGCGGTTTTTCCCGGCGGAACATTGAACCATTTCGCCCGCGACGTCGGGGCGGTGAATGTCGAGGAGACCGCACACGCAGTCGAGTCCGGTCAGGCGGCATTCGTCGACCACGCGGTGGTGCGCACGGATTCCGGAGTGACTGCACGGTTTCTCAACACAGCCAGCCTCGGTGGATACCCGGATGCTGTGCGCCTAAGGGAAAAATGGGAACCGCGTTTCGGTAAGTGGCCGGCCGCAGGAGCCGCGATGATCCGGGTTCTCGCAGCGGCGGAGCCGATGACGGTCACCATCGACGGGAAGCGGACCACAATCTGGATGCTGTTCGTCGGAAACGGGCGATACTCCCCCGCCGATCAGGTGCCGATGTCGCGTCCGGAGATGAACCGTGGACTACTCGACGTCCGCTATCTGCGCGCGGACAAGAAATTCTCGCGCTCACGTCTGCTGTTTGCGGCTGCCACAGGAACATTGGGCAGCTCGCGGGTCTACGTTCGCGAACTCGTCTCGTCGATGTCGGTCCGAGTCGCCGATTCACCCGTAGCCATCGCCACCGACGGTGAAGTGGTGGCAGACGCGCGCCGGTTCGATTTCGACACCGAACCGGGCGCGGTGGCCGTCTACCGAGTCACTCAGTAACTCCAGACCTGCAGTAACTCCCAGACCTACGGAGTATCTACGAGGGTGCGTCGCCGTTTGCCGGCGGCGCATCCTCGACTGCTGCCGGAGCTGGAAGCATCTCTTCCAAAACCGTTCCAGCGATCCGTTTGAACGCACGGCGTGGACGATTGCTGTCGAGTACGGCAACCTCGAGTGCACTCACATCGAGAGTTCGTGGTTCCGCCTCAGTGGTTCCGGCCGGTGCCGGGCCGCCCTTTTGGAGCGCCCCGACTGCAATCCGCACTGCGGATTCGAGGTCGAGGTCTCGCTGGTACGACTCGCGCATCGCCGTCACGATCGGTTCGGTCGTGCCGCCCATGACCACGAATTCCTGCTCGTCCGCGATGGATCCGTCGTACGTGATCCGGTAGAGCTGAGCCGGCGTACTGCTTCCGAAGCGACCGATCTCGGCAACACAGATCTCGACCTCGTACGGCTTGGGCTGCTCGGTGAAGATCGTTCCCAGGGTTTGTGCGTACGCATTGGCGAGCGAACGCCCGGTGACGTCCCGACGGTCGTACGAGTACCCACGCATGTCTGCGTGGACGATGCCCGCGCGGCGCAGATTCTCGAACTCGTTGTACTTGCCCACTGCCGCGAATCCGAGACGGTCGTACAGTTCGCTGACCTTGTGCAGAGCACGCGACGGATTCTCGGCGACAAAGAGCACTCCGTCGCAGTAGGTGAGAACGACGACGCTGCGCCCGCGGGCAATTCCCTTGCGCGCCAATTCCGAACGATCGCGCATGATCTGTTCGGCTGATGCGTAGTACGGCATCGTCATAGCGCAGACTCCCCTTCCGGACTCGCGGTCGCCGTGCGAGCCGCGACGATCTCCCGGGCGATCTCGGCAGCCCTGCTGGGCGACAACTCCACAGCGCCGGCCGAGGTGATGGTGACCGCCGTCGGATAGATCCCTCGTGTCAGATCAGGACCACCGGTAGCCGAATCGTCATCTGCCGCGTCGTAGAGCGCCTCGACGGCGAACCGAAGCGCGGTGTCCTCGTCGATTCCCGGTGAATACAGCTTCTTGAGCGCCGATTTCGCGAACAGGGAGCCGGATCCGACTGCGTGATAGCCCGCGCGCTCCTCGTATCGCCCACCGACGACGTCGTAGGAGACGATGCGACCGGCGGTGGACGGATCGACCGCGTCCAGGTCGTAACCCACGAGCAGTGGCACAACCGCCAAACCTTGCATCGCTGCTCCGAGATTTCCTCGAACCATCGACGAAAGTCGATTGGCCTTGCCGTCGAACGTGAGTGGGACGCCTTCGATCTTCTCGTAATGTTCGAGCTCGACCGCGAAGAGCCGGACCAGTTCGATTGCGATCCCGGCCGTACCGGCAATACCCGCAGCCGAGTAGTCGTCCGTGACGTACACCTTCTGCACGTCACGGCTGGCGATGAGATTGCCCATCGTCGCTCGGCGATCACCCGCGAGCAGAACACCACCCGCATAGCTGATCGCGACGATGGTGGTGCCGTGCGGAGCTACGTCTCCCCCGCCCATGACAACACCTCCTGTGTCGGCGAAGCGGTTCTGCGGAAGATGCTCCGGTGCATGCACCCGAAGGTATTCCGAGAATGACGACAGATTCGAGCCGAAGCTCAACCGTGTGTCCCCGTCTGTGATCCGGGGCGCGCGATCCACCGTCACTGGCCGCCCTTCTGGACGTAGGCACGGACGAAGTCCTCGGCGTTCTCTTCCAACACGTCGTCGATCTCGTCGAGCAGGTCGTCGGTTTCTGCAGCGAGCTTCTCGCGACGTTCCTGGCCGGCACTGCCGTCGCCACCAGTGGTTTCGTCGTCTTCGCCGCCACCGGCACGCTGCGTCTGTTCTTGAGCCATCGCCGTCGACCTCCTTGTGTGAAGGGAGCTCTCGCGAGCATCCTGTTCGGCCCAGCAGAGTCGGTAACTGATCCCGCTCGGACCTTCACCCTACCGAGCGGCACCGTCAGGTGTGGAGAGACGCGACGGCGAGCCGCATCGGCTGATTTCAGTGAGTGAGCTGATCAACCAGTTCCGCGGCGCTGTCCACGGAGTCGAGCAACGCTCCGACGTGCGCTTTGGTACCTCGAAGCGGCTCGAGGGTGGGGATACGGATCAACGATTCACCGCCGAGATCGAAGATGACCGAATCCCAGCTCGCGGCCGCGATATCGGCCCCGAATCGGCGTAGGCACTCGCCCCGGAAGTATGCGCGAGTGTCGGTGGGAGGGTTCGTGACCGCGTCGAGAACCTGCTGTTCGGTGACAAGCCGCTCCATGGAGCCGCGAGCAACCAGGCGGTTGTACAGGCCCTTGTCGAGTCGCACGTCGGAGTACTGCAGATCCACCAGATGCAATCGCGGCGCCGACCACGCGAGTCCCTCACGATTGCGGAACCCTTCGAGCAGACGCAGTTTGGCCGGCCAGTCGAGGATGTTCGCGCACTCCATGGGATCGCGCTCGAGGAGATCGAGAACCATCGCCCACTTGGCGACGATATCGTCCGCTCGCGGATCACGATCGGTCTCACGGTCGAGGAACTTCGAGACACGTTCGAGGTAAATGCGTTGCAGCGCAAGCCCTGTCAGTTCACGTCCGTCGGCCAGCGCAACGGTCTTGCGCAGAGTGGGGTCGTGACTGATGTGGTGGACGGCCGTGACCGGACGCGCCAGTTGCAGATCGGTGAGGTCGACACCTGCCTCGATCAGGTCGAGTACCAGCGCCGTTGTTCCAACCTTGAGGTACGTCGACATCTCCGCGAGGTTCGCGTCACCGATGATGACGTGCAGGCGGCGATACTTGTCCGCATCCGCGTGCGGTTCGTCGCGGGTGTTGATGATTCCGCGCTTGAGAGTGGTCTCGAGGCCTACTTCGACCTCGATGTAGTCGGATCGCTGCGAAAGCTGGAATCCGGCCTCGTCGCCGGACTGACCGAGACCCACACGACCGGAACCGCAGATCACCTGCCGGGACGCGAAAAACGGCGTCAATCCTGTCACGATCGAGGCGAACGGGGTCTCACGTGAGCAGAGGTAGTTCTCGTGCGTGCCGTACGAGGCGCCCTTGCCGTCGACGTTGTTCTTGTACAGCTGGAGCCGAGGCGCACCCGGCACGCTGGATGCGTGCCGCGCAGCCGCTTCCATGACGCGTTCGCCGGCCTTGTCCCAGATCACGGCGTCGAGCGGGTCGGCGACCTCGGGCGCCGAATACTCCGGATGTGCGTGGTCGACGTACAACCGTGCCCCGTTGGTGAGAATCATGTTCGCGGCGCCGATCTCGTCCGCGTCGATCACCGGCGCGGGACCGCTCATTCGCCCCAGATCGAAGCCTCGGGCATCTCGCAGCGGAGATTCGACCTCGTAATCCCAGCGTGTGCGCTTGGCCCGTGGCACGCCCGCTGCGGCGGCGTAGGCAAGCACCGCCTGGGTTGAAGTGAGAATCGGATTCGCCGACGGCTCACTGGGTGAAGATATTCCGTATTCGACCTCGACACCGATGATCCGCTGCATGACACAAGAGCCTATGTGATTGCGGCGCGGCACCCACAGGCGTGGCACAGTTGGAGGAATGCACCAACCTCTCACCGCAGACCTGAATCCCGCGGACGAGGTAGTCGCCGTGTACGACCGGACGGGTAATCCGATCGGCCGAGCACCACGTTCCGTCGTCTACTCGGGTGCGCTCTGGCACGCGAGTGCGGGCGTCCTGGTTCGTACCGGGGACGGCTCCCGCATCTACGTCCATCGCCGAACCGACACGAAAGCGGTGTTCGGGGGCTATCACGACTGTCTGGCCGGAGGTGTCGTCGATCCAGGTGAGACGCCGCAGGAAACTGCGATCCGTGAAGTCGGTGAAGAACTCGGAATCTTCGGAACGGCAGACCAGCCACTCCGACTGACGGAGATCGCTCGAAAATCCTGGGACGGCGAGTGGAACAACTCTCCGTTGCGCTGTCACCTGTTTGCGTTCGAACTCAGATACGACGGGCCGATGGCACATCAGCCCAGCGAGATCGCCGAAGGTTGGTGGTGGACGCCGAAAGAACTCGGCGCCCACCTGCAGGACCCGTCGTGGCCGTTCGTTCCGGACTCACGCGCGCTGCTGGCCGACTATTGCTGGAGCTGAACACCGCTGGGACTGAACACTGGTGGGACCTGTGATCAGCCCGGGGTGATCGCCGAGAGCCACGCAGCGAACGCGCTGGGGTTGCGGGTCTGCGCGAGAACGCGACCGGGTCCGGTGAAGTCGAAGACAAATCCTTCACCGGACTTCATCGACTGAATGGTGCGCCCCTGAACGGCGCGCCGCATGTTGAAATTCATGCCGAGGTCGTAGGCGACCACGTGACCGGTATCGATCGTGACTGTCTCGCCTGGCTGCAAGTCGATGACGTCGATCGCGCCGTAGACGGCCAGCACTACTTCACCGTCGCCACTTGCCCGCAGGCCGAAGCCTCCTTCACCGCCGAAGAGGTTGGACATGCCGCCCCACTTGGACTCGACCGTCACACCGTAGGAGTTGGCCAACCAGGTTCCACGGTTGAGGAAGAACGGGCGATCAGAGGTGATGGTCAGCGGGATCAGATCTCCGGGAAGCACACCAGTCACGTCGACCCAACCACCTTGCGGCGGAGCGGTATACGTCGTGACGAAAAATGATTCGCCGCTCAGCATCGACCGCTTGAGTCCCTGCAGGACGCCGCCCTGCGCCTTCGCTTCGAGAACTACGCCGGCAGAATGCGCGAGCATCGCCCCGCTCTCCACGCGCAGCGGTTCGCCGGGCGCGAGGTAGCAGCGAGCGACTGTGGACGACGGATTGTGTCGAAGATGTATCTGCACGGCGGGACTCTAAACCAGCGCGACCGACCGGTCCAATCGCAACGAAGTCAACGGCAGCGACGCAGAGATCGGGCCGACAACTCTCGCGGAGTGGCCGGCCCGATCGATGTTCGTTTCGTTACAGGTACTGGCCCGTGTTCGACTCCGTGTCGATCGCGCGGCTCGCACTGGCGTTCTTGCCCGTGACGAGAGTGCGGATGTAGACGATCCGCTCACCCTTCTTGCCCGAAATACGTGCCCAGTCATCAGGATTGGTGGTGTTGGGCAGATCCTCGTTCTCGGCGAACTCGTCGACGATGGAATCGAAGAGGTGCTGCACACGCAAGCCCGGAGCACCGGTGTCGAGCACAGACTTGATCGCGTACTTCTTGGCGCGGTCGACGATGTTCTGGATCATCGCCCCCGAGTTGAAGTCCTTGAAGAACAGAACTTCCTTGTCGCCGTTGGCGTACGTGACCTCGAGGAAACGATTCTCTTCGCTCTCCGCGTACATGCGATCGACGACGCGAACGATCATCGCCTTCAAGCATGCAGTGCGATCTCCACCGAACTCGGCGAGGTCGTCTGCATTGATCGGCAGACCGTCCACCAGGTACTTCGAGAAGATGTCCTGAGCGGATTCCGCGTCGGGGCGCTCGATCTTGATCTTCACGTCCAGTCGGCCGGGACGCAGGATGGCCGGGTCGATCATGTCCTCACGGTTGGAAGCGCCGATGACGATGACGTTCTCGAGCCCTTCCACACCGTCGATCTCGCTGAGCAGCTGCGGAACGACCGTTGTCTCCACGTCGGAGGAGACTCCCGAACCACGGGTACGGAAGATCGAGTCCATCTCGTCGAAGAAGACGATCACCGGAGTGCCCTCGGACGCCTTCTCACGAGCACGCTGGAAGATCATCCGGATGTGACGCTCGGTTTCGCCGACGAACTTGTTCAGAAGTTCCGGGCCCTTGATGTTCAGGAAGTAGGACTTGGCGTCCTTGCTGTCCTGACCGCGGGCTTCGGCGATCTTCTTGGCCAACGAGTTGGCGACGGCCTTGGCGATGAGCGTCTTGCCGCAACCAGGCGGACCGTAGAGCAGTACACCCTTCGGCGGCCTCAGTGAGTACTCGTGGAACAGATCCTTGTGGAGGAACGGGAGTTCGACGGCATCACGGATCTGTTCGATCTGACGCCCGAGACCACCGATGTCGTCGTAGTGAACGTCCGGAACTTCTTCGAGAACAAGATCTTCGACCTCGGCCTTCGGGATGCGCTCGAAGGCGTACCCGGCCTTGGTGTCGACGAGCAACGAGTCGCCCGGACGCAGTTTCCTGGTCGGAGAATCGGCGTCGTACGCGATGATGTCGGCTTCGGGGTCGGCGAAGACGGCTGCCAACGGCGCTGCGAGCCAGACGATGCGCTCTTCGTCGGCATGGCCGACCACCAGTGCGCGCAAGCCGTCGTCGAGTACCTCACGGAGCGTGCTGATCTCACCGACCTGCTCGTAGGTGCCGGCCTCGACGATGGTGAGTGCCTCGTTGAGGCGAACCGTCTGCCCGAGGGCGAGGGTGTCCGTGTCGATGTTCGGTGAGCACGTCAACCGCATCTTGCGACCCGACGTGAACACGTCGACGGTCTTGTCCTCGTGTACCGAGAGAAGGACTCCGTAACCGCTCGGCGGTTGACCGAGTCTGTCGACTTCTTCACGAAGCGCGATGAGCTGCTGACGGGCCTCTTTGAGGGTGTCCATCAACTTGCTGTTTCGGATGGACAACGAGTCCACCTTCGACTCCAGCTCACGCACCTGCTCCGGCGATTGTGCAAGTTGTCGGCGCAGTACTTGTGCTTCCACTCGTAGCGCGTGGAGTTCTTCTGCTGCCGCAACCGAATCCGGGTTCTCTGTCGAGCTCATGTGCGTCTCCTCCCAGTGCGATCCATCAACGCTACCGGCATAAGGCCCCAACTGTCGCCAGACACGGTGCGCGAGTGCGAATTCACACTTGCGCGCGGACCGTGCCGACTGGTCTCGAGCCAGAATTTGGTCATGTTAGCCTTGCCTACAAGATGGAGACAGCGCCTGTCTCTCTTTACAACGAAAGGTAACGCTGTGATCATCCGCAAGACTCTCATCAGCGCTTGTGCTGTCGCTGCCGTCCTGACCATGGGTGCATGCAGCTCGAACGACAACAAGGATTCGACGGCTGCAAGTTCGACTTCCGCCGCCGCCTCGAGCACCACGGCCAAGGCCTCGGCTTCCGCCACGACGTCAGCTGCCGCTGCCGCAGCGGCTCCGACGGCCGAGGAGCTCAACGCTTCGCTCGTCGCTCTGATCGATCCGGCCAAGCCGATCGAGGAGAAGACCGCTCTGGTGGTCGACGGAACCAAGCGTCAGGCCAACATCGAGACGATGAGTGCTGCGCTGGGCGGTAACCCTGCCTACGCGATCACGTTCAACGTGGACAACGTCAAGGTCGATGGTCAGACCGCAACCGCAGACGTCGCCGTCGTCAGCCCGCACGGCGCCGCCCCGGCCACCCCGTGGACCTGGGAGCTCGAAGACGGCTCCTGGAAGCTGTCCGACACCTCGGCATGCGTGCTCCTGGAAATGGGCCGCGCTTCCTGCACCGCATAACTTCCAGCTACTACAAGAGCGGCGATCCGGATACCGGATCGCCGCTCTTGTTGTTTTCGTGTGACTACTTGGCCGCGGTGTTCGAGCCCTTGCCCGCACGCCGCTGCGGCTTCGGGGTGACAGTTCCTTCGGCGAGACGACGAGCGCTCACGAGGAACGCGGTGTGGCCCTGCATCCGATGTTCGGGGCGCACCGCCAATCCGACGACGTGCCAACCGCGCACGATCGATTCCCACGAGCGGGGCTCGGTCCAGCATTCTTGCTCCCGCATCGCCTCGACGACCTTCGAGAGCTGAGTAACGGTCGCGACGTAGACGATCAACACGCCGCCCGGCACGAGTGCCTTCGAGACGGCGGGCAGGACGTCCCACGGGGCCAGCATGTCGAGGACGACGCGATCGACCTTGCCTCCGTGCGCTTCCGGATCGAACTCGGCGAGATCGGCGATGGTCAGTTCCCAGTTCGGCGGACGTTCCCCGAAGAAGGTCTCGACGTTGCGAACCGCATGTTCGGCATGATCGTCGCGGACCTCGTAGGAGATGACCTTGCCCTCGGGTCCGACGGCACGCAGCAGCGAGCATGTCAGTGCGCCGGAGCCGGCTCCGGCCTCGAGCACGCGTGCTCCTGGGAACACGTCGCCTTCGTGGACGATCTGAGCTGCGTCCTTCGGGTAGATGACCTGGGCACCGCGCGGCATGGACAGCACGTAGTCCACCAGCAGGGGGCGCAGTGCGAGATAGGGCGTGCCGTTGACCGACTTGACGACGCTGCCCTCGTCGGCACCGATCAGATCGTTGTGAACGATTCCGCCCTTGTGGGTGTGGTATTCGCGGTTCGCCTCGAGAACGATCGTGTAGTGGCGTCCCTTGCCGTCGGTCAGCTGTACTCGGTCGCCGACGCGGAACGGACCTGACGGCCGCTTGCCCGGCGCAGTGAGATCAGCTTCTGGAAGGTCTTGTTCGGGAATCTCGGCGACAGCGGACTGCGCAACCTCATCCACTTCGGTCGTGCCTTCTTCTGGTTGCAGCTCGTTCGCCATGCGCAGATGATCCCTGTTCGCTTGTTTCCGGTGTCCTCGCCACCGGCTCCGACGGAGTTGTCGGACCAACCGCATAGCCTGCCAGGTGTGAGCTCTGTCGAATTGCCAACCCCCACTCCAACGGGTGCAACATCACACGAGCGCCCGCGTAGTCGGCCGGCGCTCTCTCCGTCTCGGGCGGGTGACTACAAACAATGCCCCCTGCTCTATCGCTTCCGAGCAGTCGACAGAATTCCGGAAACGCCAACCAGAGCCCAGGTCAGAGGCACCGTCGTACACGCGGCACTGGAAGCACTGTTTGCACTCCCGACCGGTCACCGGGTTCCCGATCGCGCAGCCGAACTCGTCCGTCCCGCGTGGGAACGTGTCAGTGCCGAGTCTCCCGAGGCCGCTGACCTTGTTCCGGAGGGCGAGCTGGATTCGTTCCTCGACGAAGTCGGCAAGCTCGTCGCGACGTACTACACGCTCGAAGATCCCACTCGATTCGATGCCGAGGCGTGCGAGGTCTACGTCGAGACCGAATTGGAGAACGGCGTTCGACTCCGCGGCTTCGTCGACCGGATAGACGTTGCACCGACGGGTGAGGTGCGGGTGGTCGACTACAAGACCGGAAAAGCGCCTCGCGAGTTCACCGAATCCAAGGCGCTCTTCCAGATGAAGTTCTACGCGCTCGTACTGCTGCGCACTCGCGGAATCGTTCCCGCACAACTGCGCCTGATCTATCTGGCCTCCGGCTCGATTCTCACGTACGCCCCGGATCACGACGAGCTCATCCGATTCGAGCGAACCCTCTCCGCCATCTGGAAAGCGATCCTCGCAGCAGGTGCGACCGGAGACTTCAGACCCAAGCCTGGCAAACTGTGCGACTGGTGCGATCACAAGTCACTGTGCCCCTCGTTCGGCGGAACACCTCCGCCGTATCCAGGTTGGCCGGACCTGCTGAGCACCGAACCTGTTGCCGCAAAGGAGAATTCATAACATGACGGACAGTTCGTACTACCGCTACCTCGGAACGACGGAGGAAGGGCACGAGCGGTTCGCGAGCACGCAGGCAACTGTCAGCATCTGGGGCCCGACACTGCAGCACGGCGCTCCCCCGTCGGCGCTGTTGGTACGAGCCCTCGAGCGGTGCGGTGCGCGCGACGAAAGCCGTCTGACGCGCGTCGTCGTCGAGATTCTCGGACCGATTCCGATTGCCGACCTCGAAGTCCGGTCCTGGATCGAACGACCCGGTCGCCGAATCGAATTGATCGTCGCCGAACTGTGGGCAACCACCGCCGACGGATCTGCACGCGCGGTTGCGCGCGGTACGGCGTGGCGGATGGAGACGGTGGATACCGGCGACGTCGTCCACGTAGTCGATCCCCCGCTCGAACCCCGCGACAGCGGCACCCCGGGCGTTCTCGAGGGTCTGTGGAGCGTCGGCTATCTCAAGACCCTCGACTGGTCCTGGATTGCTCCGATCGGGTGCGTGGGAACCGGCAAGGTATGGGCGCGCCCCAAGCCAGAGCTGGTCGAGGGTGAGAAGATGTCTGCTCTCGAGCGTTTGTTCGCGGTGGCCGACATCTCAAACGGGGTCGGCGCCAAGCTCGACCCGGAGCACTGGACGTTTCTCAACACAGATCTCACGGTGCATATCTTCCGTGTGCCCGAGGGAGAGTGGGTCGGTGTCGCCGCCGAAACCACAACGGGTCCGGACGGCGTCGGCATGTGTGCGGGCGTGCTCTACGACGAGCAGGGTGCCGTGGGCCGTATCGCCCAGACTTTGCAGATTCGCGCCCGTTCCTGATTTCCAGGAACGGGCGCGAATGCGCGTAAATCTATTCAGGCAGTGATCAGAAAGCGCGTACCGAGCGGATGTTCGACGCGAGGATGGCCTTGGCACCGAGTTCGGCCAAGGCATCCATCACCTGGTTGTGTCCCTTGATCGGGACCATCGCGCGAACCGCGACCCAGTCGGGATCGGCCAACGGTGAGAGGGTCGGCGATTCCATACCGGGAGTCATCTTGATGGCGTCGTCGAGGATGGTGCGCGGGCAGTCGTAGTCGATCATCAGATTCT
Organism: Rhodococcus sp. YL-1; assembly: GCF_001942025.1. NCBI lineage: Bacteria > Bacillati > Actinomycetota > Actinomycetes > Mycobacteriales > Nocardiaceae > Rhodococcus > Rhodococcus sp. YL-1. Next base: position 3,226,182 of record NZ_CP017299.1, read on the forward strand.
GCTGCGCGAAGACAATTCCGCGTACGCGTTCGATGAGCTGGTTGCGGGCGGGATCGTCCTGCGGAGCGCCGGTGCGCTCGATCAGGACACCTTCGGAATCGCAGAGCGATTCACCGAAAGCCACGAGGTTGTGTTGGCGGAGAGTACGACCCGATCCGACCACGTCGGCGATCGCGTCGGCGACGCCGAGCTGAATCGAGATTTCCACTGCTCCGTCGAGACGGATGACGGTGGCGTCGAGTCCGCGATCTGTGAGGTCCTTACGGACCAGGTTCGGGTACGACGTTGCAATGCGCAGGCCGGACAGATCCTCGACGGCCCAGTCCTTGCCGGCCGGTGCTGCGTAACGGAACGACGAACGGCCGAAGCCCAGTGACAGACGCTCGGATACGGGAGCACCCGAGTCGCCGGCGAGATCACGACCGGTGATGCCGAGATCCAGCTCACCGGAGCCGACGTAGATCGCAATGTCCTTGGGGCGCAAGAAGAAAAACTCGACCTGATTGGCCGGATCGAGGACTGTCAGATCACGGGAATCGGTGCGTCGACGGTAACCGGCCTCGCTGAGAATCTCGGCGGCGGACTCGGACAGTGAGCCTTTGTTGGGAACTGCTACGCGCAGCATGGTGGATGTCCTTTCGGAAGGTGTGGGTGACGTGAGACGACGTGAATCGGAAGCCCTGGACGAGCGAGACGGAGTACATCTCGCTGGTCAGCTCCGATCACAGATGTCGGTACACGTCCTCGAGGGTCAGTCCGCGACCGACCATCAACACCTGCGTCCAGTACAGCAGCTGGGAAATTTCCTCGGCTAGCTGCTCATCGCTCTGGTATTCCGCAGCGATCCACACTTCACCGGCTTCCTCGATGACCTTTTTGCCCTGAGCATGCACACCGGCGTCGAGGGCGGCGACAGTGCCGGACCCCTCGGGGCGAGTAGCAGCGCGCTCGGTCAATTCGGCGAACAAGGATTCGAAGGTCTTCACGGGTAGCCATTCTTTCACGAGGACGGAAGCGGTTTTCACACGCCCACGAACAGCGGTGTTCACAGGCCTGCGTCGAGGCTGCGCGAACTCACGAACCTGCGGGTCTGCCCGGTGATCGGATCCGGGTACTCCAACGCTCGCGCCAACAATCGCAACGGAGTCGAGAAGTCACCGGGCACTGCGGGCAGATACTCCGGATAGTAGTTGTCACCGACGATCGGGACGCCCAGCGAGTTGAGGTGCAGCCGAAGCTGATGGGTCCGGCCGGTCCGTGGGAGCAACCTGTATCGCCCGAGCGTCCGGCCGGCCGAGTCGGTGATCACCTCGATCAGTTCGATCGAGGTCTCACTGTTCGGTTCGCCCGCGATTTCGGTAGCCGTCATCTCGCCGTGAACTTTGTTGATGCGGCTGCGCACCGTGCGAGGGAAAGTCAGTTCCGAATCGAAGCCCGCAATCGCCTCGTACTCCTTGACGATCCGCTGCTCGGCAAAAAGTTCCTGGTACGGCCGTCGTAGGTCCGGTGTCACGGTGAACACGATGACACCCGCCGTCATCCGGTCGAGGCGGTGAACTGGCGCAAGATCCGGAAGGTCCAGGTCACGACGCAGGCGCACGACTGCGCTTTCGACGATGTGCGCTCCCCGTGGAATGGTCGCCAGGAAGTGCGGTTTGTCGATCACGAGAATCGAGTCGTCGCGGTACAAGATCTCGATCTCGTGCGGAACCGGAATCTCGGGGGCCGGCTCGCGGTAGAAGTACACGAACCGGGTCGGCTGATAGGGCGTTCGGCTCGTGATCTTCCGCCCGTGCTCGTCGACGACGTCCCCGGCGCTGACGAGGTCCGCCCACAGGTCCCGCTCCCCGGGATGCTCGCCGACCAGGTGCTCGAGGACGGTCCGCGCCGACGACTCCGCCGGCATCCGCAGCCGGTCAGGTCCGAGACCGTTTCGGATCGGCAACGGAGCCTTGGGCACAGCTCAGTCCTGCTCGAGGTCTGGTGAACAACTCTCGCAGAGCAATTCGAGGGTTCGGCCGTCGCCGTCGATCCGGTTGCGGTACCGCGGGGTCGGAGTACCACAATCGACACACACGCCGAGTGTCTTGGCTTCGGATGAGAACTCGATGTTCATCCGCTTGTCGAACACGTACAGGGAACCGTCCCAGAGGCCGCGGTCGCCGAAAGTCTCGCCGTAACGGACGATTCCGCCGTCCAACTGATAGACCTCGTCGAAGCCACGTGAGCGCATCAGCGAAGACAACACCTCACAGCGCACTCCGCCGGTGCAGTACGTGACCACGGCTTTGCCCTTGAGATGGTCGTATTTGCCACTGTCGAGTTCGTTGACGAAATCCCGAGTGGTGGCGACGTCCGGAACTATCGCATCTCGGAAACGGCCGATCTCGGCTTCGAAGGCATTGCGCCCGTCGAAGAACACGACGTCGTCACCGCGAGTGTCGACGAGTTCGTGTAGTTCCTTGGGCACCAGGTGAACTCCTCCGCCGACCACACCGTTCTCGTCGACTTTCAGCTCGTCGGGGGCACCGAACGTCACGATCTCCGAGCGTGCCTTGACACTCAGACGAGGGAAATCGTTCCCGAGGCCGTCCGACCACTTGATGTCAGCGGTACGGAAGGGTTCGTAACCACGCGTACCACGGACATATCGCTTGACATCCTCGATGTCTCCGCCGACCGTCGCGTTGATCCCGTGCGGCGAGACGATGATCCGGCCCGTCAGGTTGTTGGACTCGGCCAGGCTGTGCTGCCACAGCTTGATCGCTTCCGGGTCCGCCAACGGCGTGAACTGGTAGAAGAGAACAATTTTCGGAATAGCCACAGCAAATCCAGCCTAACGTGCCGCGCTCGAGTGAACGTCGTGAAGATCGTGAATGGACAAGTCCAACAGGGACTCTCGAAACACGCGTCCAGGGCCGGCGGGGACGTCGACCTCACACGGAACGACGAGCACCGCGCAACCCGCAGCGCTGGCCGACGCCGTGCCGGTCGGCGAGTCCTCGATCGCGAGGCACTGCGCCGGCTCGAGTCCGAGCAGATGCGCGCCGCGCAGGTACGGATCCGCTGCCGGTTTCCCGTTGGGGACCTCGTCGCCACACACCGAATGGTCGAAGAACTCACGGCCGAGCATGCCGAGTGCCCGATCGACCAGAACTCGCTCGGTGTTGGTGACCAGTGCCGAACGTAGACCACCGTCACGCACGGTCGACAGTGCGTCGCGAGCACCCGGCCGCCAGGTCACGCCGTCCTCGAAAAGATCGCCGACGCGGGTGTACATCCAGTCCTTCGCCTCGGCGATGGCATCGGGATGCTTCTCCAGGCCGAGAGCGTCGAACACCGTCGCAAGGGCGAAGGGGCTCGACGCACCGATGACGGCAACGCGTGTCGCTTCCGTCATCGGTCCGCCCAGGCGTAGGGACAGCTCACGAAGCGCGATGTCCCACAGCTTCTCCGAATCGAGCAGGGTGCCGTCCATGTCCCACAGGACACCACCGAGCGTTGATTCGGATACTTCGGTCAACAACTCAGACATTGAAATACTTTGCTTCCGGGTGGTGCAGGACAAAAGCGTCCGTGGACTGCTCGGGATGCAGCTGCAGCTCCTCGGACAATTCGACGCCGATTCGTTCGGGTTCGAGCAACGCAACCAACTTGGCTCGATCCTCGAGATCCGGGCACGCGCCGTATCCGAACGAATAACGAGCGCCGCGGTACTCGAGATCGAAGTAACCGGCAACCTCGGTGGGATCCTGCTCCGCGACGGTGTGACCCTCGGGAAGCACTAGCTCTTCACGGACGCGTCGATGCCAGTACTCGGCCAGAGACTCCGTGAGCTGGACACCGATTCCGTGAACCTCGAGGTAATCGCGGTACGAGTTCGATGCGAACAACTCGTTGGCGAAGTCCGCGATCGGCTGACCCATCGTCACCAACTGGAACGGGAGTACGTCGACCTGCCCGGTGGCCTCGGCGTCCTTGCGCGAGCGAACGAAGTCCGCGATGCACAGGAAGCGGTCGCGGTGCTGGCGCGGGTAGGTGAACCGGAACCTTTCGGGTGCATCCGGTTTCGGCTCGGTGAGCACGATGACGTCGTCGCCCTCCGAGATCGCCGGGAAGTACCCGTACACGACCGCGGCATGCGCGAGGATGCCCTCGGACGTCAACCGATCGAGCCAGTACCGAAGTCGCGGACGGCCTTCCGACTCGACCAATTCCTCGTACGTCGGACCGTCGCCCTTGCGCTGACCGCGAAGGCCCCACTGGCCGAGGAAAAGAGCGCGCTCGTCGAGCAGCCCCGAGTACTCGGACAGCGAGATTCCCTTGACGATGCGCGAGCCCCAGAAGGGAGGTGTCGGCACCGCGATGTCGGTTGCGACATCGGAACGCTCCGGCAGGACCACGGGAACCGCTGCAGCCTTACGCTTTTCGGCGATGCGCTTGGAACGCTCGTGACGTGCCTTACGCTCGGCAGCCTTCTCGCGAGCAGCGATGGCCTCCGGGCTGTCCGGCGCCGGGCCGCCACCACGCTTGGTCGTCATGATCTGGTCCATCAAGTTCAGACCCTCGAAGGCGTCGCGGGCATAGCTGACGTCGCCCTCGTACACCTCCTGCAGGTCGTTCTCGACGTAGGAGCGCGTGAGCGCCGCACCACCGAGCAGCACCGGGAACTTCTCGGCGACTCCACGTGCGTTGAGTTCCTGGAGGTTTTCCTTCATCACGACAGTGGACTTCACGAGCAGTCCGGACATGCCGATCACGTCGGCTTTCTTGTCCAACGCGACGTCGAGGATGGTCGCGATCGGCTGCTTGATACCGATGTTGACGACCTCGTAGCCGTTGTTGCTCAAGATGATGTCGACCAGGTTCTTGCCGATGTCGTGAACGTCGCCCTTGACGGTCGCGATCACGATGCGACCCTTGCCGTCCTCGTCGCTCGCTTCCATGTGCGGTTCGAGGAATGCCACGGCAGCCTTCATGACCTCGGCCGACTGCAACACGAACGGCAACTGCATCTGTCCGGAGCCGAACAGCTCGCCGACGGTCTTCATGCCCGAGAGCAAGGTCTCGTTGATGATGGCCAGCGGAGGCTTGATCGTCATCGCCTCGGTGAGGTCGTCGTCGAGGCCGTTGCGCTCACCGTCGACGATGCGGCGTTCGAGCCGGTCGAACAACGGAAGTCCCGCCAGTTCCTGCGCACGAGACTCACGCGCCGACGCTGCCGAAACGCCCTCGAACAGAGCCATCAGCTTCTGCAGCGGGTCGTACCCCTCGCTACGACGGTCGTAGACGAGGTCGAGTGCAGTTTCACGCTGCTCGTCCGGAATTCGGGCCATCGGCAGAATCTTGGACGCATGAACGATCGCCGTGTCCAGACCTACCTCGGTGCACTCGTGCAGGAACACCGAGTTGAGGACCTGACGAGCTGCCGGGTTCAAACCGAACGAGATGTTCGAGATACCCAGGGTGAAGTGGAGTTCCGGGTACGCAGCCTTGAGCTGACGGATCGCTTCGATGGTCTCGATGCCGTCGCGTCGTACCTCTTCCTGACCGGTCGAGATGGGGAAGGTCAAGGCGTCGACGATGATGTCGGACTCGGCGAGTCCCCAGTTTCCCTTGATGTCCTCGATCAGACGCTTGGCGATGGCGACCTTCGTCTCGGCGGTGCGAGCCTGGCCCTCTTCGTCGATGGTCAGGGCGACGACCGCCGCGCCGTGCTCCTTGACCAGAGTCATGATCTTGTGGAAACGCGATTCGGGGCCGGCGCCGTCTTCGTAGTTGACGGAGTTGACGGCGCAGCGGCCACCGAGGTGCTCGAGGCCGGCCTGCAGGACGGCAGGCTCGGTGGAGTCGAGCATGATCGGCAGCGTCGAGGACGTCGCCAGGCGGCTGGCAAGTTCCGACATGTCGGCGGCACCGTCGCGGCCCACGTAGTCGACGTTGAGGTCGAGCATGTGTGCGCCGTCGCGGGTCTGGTCCTTGGCGATGTCCAGGCACTTCTGGTAGTCCGCGGAGAGCATCGCCTCGCGGAAAGCCTTGGAGCCGTTGGAGTTCGTGCGTTCGCCGATCATCAGGATGCTGGCGTCCTGCTCGAACGGCACCGCCGAGTACAGCGAAGAGGTGCTCGGCTCGTGGATCGGCGTGCGCTGGGCCTTCTCGACCTGACGGACCGCGTCGGCGACCGCGCTGATGTGCTCGGGCGTCGTACCGCAGCAGCCACCGACGAGGCCGAGTCCGAACTCGGAGACGAAACCACTGAGGGCTTCGGCCAATTCGTCGGCAGTCAGCGGATACTCGGCGCCCTTGGGACCGAGCTGCGGCAGGCCGGCATTGGGCATGACCGACACCGGCAGCGTGGAGTACTTGGACAGATGACGGAGATGTTCACTCATCTCGGCCGGCCCGGTGGCGCAGTTCAGACCGATCATGTCGATACCGAGTGGCTCGAGTGCCGTCAGCGCCGCACCGATCTCACTGCCGAGGAGCATCGTTCCGGTTGTCTCGACCGTCACGTGAGTGATGATCGGCAACCGCAGTCCGAGTTGCTCCATCGCACGCTGGCTGCCGAGGATTGCAGCTTTCACCTGAAGCAGGTCCTGGCAGGTTTCGACGAGGATGGCGTCGGCGCCACCGTCGATCATGCCGAGCGCAGCTTCGGTGTACGCGTCACGCAGGACTGCGTACGGTGCGTGTCCCAGGCTGGGGAGCTTGGTTCCCGGTCCCATCGAGCCGAGTACGAATCGGGCCATGCCGTCGCGGCCTGGTCCCATCTCGTCCGCTACTTCACGGGCGAGAGCAGTGCCTTTTTCCGCGAGTTCGCGGATCCGGTGAGAGATGTCGTAGTCGGCGAGGTTGGGCAGGTTGCAACCGAAGGTGTTGGTCTCGACGGCATCGGCACCAGCGGCGAAGTACGCGCGGTGGATGTCTTTGAGCACGTCGGGACGGGTGTCGTTGAGGATCTCATTGCACCCCTCGAGGCCGAGGAAGTCGTCCAGGGTGAGGTCCGCGGCCTGCAACATGGTGCCCATCGCTCCGTCGCCGATGACAACGCGCTGTTTCAGCGCATCAAGCAGGGCAGAGTTAAATGGGGCAGACATGCCGTCCAGAGTAGTGGGCGCACCGACAAGCTCTGGCCGTAGGCTGGGTGGGTGAGTCCAAGTGAGTTCCCCGTCACTCCCGACGGCCCGGTCGATTTCGATGATTCCGCGGCCTTCGAGAGCCCTGACGGCTTTGCCGTCGACAGCAGCGACCGCCTCGAGGGCGACATCCCTGTCCTACGTGATCCCATCCTCGTTGCAGCTTTCGAGGGCTGGAACGACGCCGGTGACGCAGCCAGCGGTGCGGTCGAACATCTCGAGCTGATCTGGGATGCCCAGCCGCTCGCCGAACTCGATTCAGAGGACTACTACGACTATCAGGTCAACCGCCCCACAGTCCGGCAGGTCGACGGTGTCACTCGCGAAATCGTTTGGCCGGCAACACGTTTGTCGGTCTGTTCGCCTCCTGGCAGCGAGAGCGACATCGTCCTGCTTCGCGGGATCGAGCCCAACATGCGGTGGCGCAGTTTCTGCGAGGATCTGCTCGAGCTGATCGACCAACTGAACGTCAAGACGGTCGTCATCCTCGGCGCCCTGCTCGCCGATACTCCGCACACCCGACCGGTCCCGGTGACGGGCACGGCCTACAGCAGTGAATCCGCCGCCCGATTCAACCTGGAACAGACGCGGTACGAAGGCCCGACGGGCATCACCGGGGTTCTTCAGGACGAGTGCGTTCGTGCTGGTGTACCCGCTATTTCGTTCTGGGCGGCGGTTCCGCACTACGTCTCGCAGCCACCCAACCCGAAGGCCACAGTGGCCCTCCTTCAACGAGTCGAGGATGTTCTCGACATCGAGGTCCCACTCGGGGAGCTCCCGGCTCAGTCGGAGGATTGGGAGGAAGCGGTCAACGAAATGACCGCGGACGACGAGGAAATCGGCGAATACGTGCGCACCCTGGAAGAACGGGGAGACGCCGAAACCGACATCAGCGAAGCAATCTCCAAGATCGACGGCGATGCCATCGCCGCGGAATTCGAGCGCTACCTCAGACGGCGAGGCCCCGGCAGCTTCGGACTGTGAGCAAGAACACTCCAGAAGAAGGCGGAAGTACACAGCGCCCACTGCGCCTCCGGCTTCAGCTGATCGCGCTGTACGCCGGCGGGTTCCTCGGCCCGTTCGGCGGCGGCGTGGTTGCTTCGATCCTTCCCGAGATCGGTGACGATCTAGGGGTCGGTCCGTCGGCGGCCGCCTCTTCCCTCACCGCGTACCTGCTCCCCTTCGCCGCTCTGATGTTGGTGTCGGGGACACTCGGGACGCGGTGGGGCAAGGTTCGGACGGTGCGCATCGCTTACGGCGTCTACGTCCTCGCGTCGTTGGCATGCTTCCTCGCCCCGACACTCGAGATCTTCCTTGCCGCCCGGGTACTGCAGGGCTCCGCGAACGCATTCACCACGCCGCTACTGCTTGCCTCGTTGGCGGCCGCAACACCGCAGGCACGGCTGGGTCGAGCCCTCGGAGCCTTCGGCGCTTTCCAGGCCGCAGGGCAGTCGTCGGCTCCGTTGATCGGCGGACTGGCGGCCGAATTCGACTGGCGTCTGGCCTTTCTCGTCATCGCAGTGGTCGCGGGCATTCTGGGAGCCGTCGGACTTCCGAAGTCCGAAGCACCGGCAGCGACCACTCCCGCCCGTCTCCGCGATGCATTACGCCCCGAAGTGCTCCGCATCGGTATCGCTGCATTGCTCGGCTGGGGCGCCCTCGGTGGACTGAGCTTCCTGCTCGCCTTCCGCTTCGAAGACGAGTTCGGGCTGTCCCCCACCGTCCGCGGCCTACTGCTCACCGTCTTCGGCGTGGCCGGCATCCTCTCGGCCCGGCGCATCGGAATCCTCATCGATCGCATCGGCGCACGCTCCTCCGTGATGATCGGCGCCCTGGGCGGAGCAGTTCTGGTCTCCGTAGTCGGCCTTGCCGGCTTGGTGCCGGTGATCGCGATCGCATGGTTTGTCGCAGGCGTCGCGAGCCAGTTCGTGCTGGTCGGCGTCAACGCGGCGGTCCTCGGATCCGCGGGGCCGAACCGTGGCGGCGCCGTGTCCGTCGTCCAAGCGATGCGCTTCGGCGGCGCCGCTCTTGCTCCCCTGGCCCTGACACCGATTTACGACTCTTCGCCTGCCGCGAGCTTCCTGATCCCGGCACTACTGCTCGCCGTCGTCGCTCCCCTGATCATGCCGAAGCAACGCTGATCGGTCTCGGCAATTTCGAATTTGAAGTTGTGGAGGTAGTGAGTTTCTCGGCGAAAGGGACCACCGTTGTCGCGAGGCTGTCAGGGCGAACATTATTCGGAAAATCTTGTGTTTCCGTCGTCGACAGATATTGATACCATTAGAACATGAGCGAATCTGAGTCGGAACCGGAACGGCCGATCGACATTTTTCGGCGATCGGTTGCCGTCATCGAAGAAAATTTGCCTCCTACGTGGTCTTTGTCGACACAGCGCTCCCCCGACCTGTCCGAGGCGCCACTCCGACTCGACCTCCGCTCCCCTGACGGCGCGGTGGCCAAATTCGGCGTCTACGCCGCTCACGGTGTCCTGAGCAGCGACGTTCCCGGTATCGCCGATCGCTTCCCCACCGGTCAACCCGGCTTCGTGTGCGCAAAATATCTGTCCGAGCCGGTTCGCCGGCAGCTCGATTCCCACGCGATTTCGTACGCAGACGCCACGGGCAACGTGTCGTTGACCGCTGATCGACCCGCCGTCTGGGTGCGTGGACGCGGAGCCGACGCCGATCCGTGGCGGGGGCCTGGTCGTCCTTCCGGACAGCTGACGGGTGATCCGTCAGCTCGCGTCGTGCGTGCGCTTGCCGATTTCGCGGCGCCACTGGCGATCACTGCCTTGGTGCGCCTGGCCGGTGCATCGACGGGAGCAACCTACCGGGTGGTTCAGACACTGTCGGATCGTGAACTGGTCACCCGGCTCCCCCGCGGTGGGATCGGTGACGTCCGCTGGCCGAAGATGCTTCGTGAATGGGCGGCTGAGGCCGGGGCCAAAGCGCCGACGCCTCACGGCTTTCACGCGCCGGACGGGTTGGAAGCACTCTTCGATCAACTGCGTCAGCTCAGCGGTCACATCTACGCCGGTACCGCCTCGGTGGCCGCCGCACCCTTTGCTCGGTACGCGCCCACTCGACGTGCCCACTTCCATGCCGACAACGTCGATCAGTTCGCCGACGCTCTCGGACTACGGCGTGTGGAATCCGGCGGTGACGTGTGGATCACCGCTCCCCTCTCACCGTCTGCCTTCGACCGATTGCTCACCCGCGACGGCATCCGCATCGTCGCCCCCAGCCAAGCGTTCGCCGATCTGCTGGTCGGCCCGGACTCCGACGAGGCGGCGGCCGAGCACCTGCTCACATGGATGATCGAGAACGAATCGCAGTGGCGACGCGCCGCATCCCCTGCTACGGATCGCCCGTAGGAAAAAGAGGGGGCGTCTCTCGCCTACCCTGTCATGGTGGAAGAAACGAGTGCGCCCGATTACGCCGCGTACGCCGACACCAATCGACTGAAGCTGTTTTCGTTCACGATCGCGGAAAAACGGGCCGAGTACCTCTGGGTACTTCGTGCCTTCGACCATGCTCGCGCCAACTACACCGTCCTGCTGCATGCCGGAGCCGTCGCGCACATCCTCGAGAAGATCGGTGGATCGGATCCGGCGGCCGATCTGTCGGCAGCAGAGGTCACTCCCCTGTTGGATCAGCTCCACGTGTGGGAGATCCTCGAGCGCAGCTACGACGGCACCCGCGCGGCCACGCTGGCCGAGTACCGCAATCGCCACTTCGTCTACCAGTTCGGTCAGGCCGGATACCAGGTCTATCGATCGGTCGAAGACGTTCTCGCCGCACGCCTGGACTCGGCGTCGCTCTCGCGTCTCGCTCTGCCGGACCTGCTCGCAGACATGTCCGAACTCGCCGAGGCCAACCGAAGCTCCGACGGCGATCTGATCTTCCGCAAGCTCAAGCGCCTCGACTCGACACTCTCCGACATGGCCGATCGAGCCGCGCACTTCTATCTGACCCTCGGGGACCTCGTACGGACCACGGAGATCACCCCGCAGGCTTTCCTCACGCACAAGGACGCACTGCTCACGCACATGCGGGAGTTCAGCTCCGATCTGGCGCGCTACGCCCCCAAGCTCAAGGAAGCGATCGAGCACGTCGAATCCACCGGGGTCGATCGCATGATCCGCCTCGCCGCCGCCAGTGACGAACGGGTGTTCGTCCCGATCACCGAACGCGAAGACGACTGGGCTGCGCGCTGGCGAGGATTGACCGCCTGGTTCGTCTCTGCGGAATCGGGAATCAGCGAGTCCGAACGCCTGCGTGAGGGCACGATGAGCGCGATCGCCGCGGTTCTCGCGCTACTTCGCCGCGTCACGGAAACCCGTCGCGGCGGTGTCAGCCGTGAGAGCCAGCTCCGGCACCTCGCCGGCTGGTTCGCCGCCACGCCGTCCGAAGACGCAGCTCATGCTCTGTTCCAGGCAGTGTTCGACCTCGGCCGTCCACGCCACCTCTCGATGGTGCATCCGGACGCCGACATCATTTCTCACTCACGTTCGTGGTGGGAGGCACCGCCGGTCGAGATCGCGCGAACACTCGCCGAAACCGGCCGCCCGCCCTCACCCGGCTTGCCGAGCAAAGTTGCCCGCAACGACGGCAGCATCCGCCGCCTGCGCGAAGAGCAGTTGGCGGCGCAACGTACGCGCAGTGCCGCGGCGCAATCCCTCGCGTCGAACGGTGTTTATCAGCGCGAACTCAACGAGCAGGAGACCGAAGTTTTGCTGAGTCTGCTCAATGCAGCACTGACCGCGCGTGTTCCGGTGGTGGGACGCGTCAAGAGTTCCACCGGTAGTGAGAACGGGGTGAAGCTGACGCTCAGTCCCTCGGACGGTTCGACCACCATCAAGACCGCCCGCGGGCGTATGCACCTCGACGGCATCGAGGTCAGTGTTCGATGAGAGCTCGCGAGATCACGCCCCTTGCCCTCGACTCGTATCAACGCGCGGCGCGAGTGATCCTGTCCAACCACCTGATCACCTCGACGTACCCGGATCGAATTGCGTTGCCGCTCTTGCGCCGTTGGGCCACCGAGCTGCGTGACGACCTACTCGAACTGTTCGGCTACCGCCTCGAGGTGACGGAGACCACCGCGCGCCTGTTCACGGTGTCGGATCGACTCAACCCGTCGGCACCGGCCCGAACTGCCTCCGAGCGAACCTTCGATCGCACGCGTTACGCCTACCTGGCATTGTGCCTGGCCGCGTTGGGCCGCGCCGGGAACCAGATCACGTTGTCGGAGTTGGCGGATCACGTCGCGGCCGATGCTGCACAAGTCGACGGCGTCGAACTCTCCACCGATCGTGCGTCCGACCGCGACGCCTTCGTCGACGCAGTGGGCTGGCTCGGAGTCAGAGGCGCCATCGCCCTCGCCGACGGTGACGCAAACGGCTGGGCGTCCAATCCCGAAGCGGGAGAAGCGCTCTACGACATCGACCGTTCCGTCGTCGTAGCGCTGTTCCGTCCACCGCGCGCCCTGCAGCACCTACACTCCATCCGCGGACTCCTGGCCGTCGAGACCTCGAGCGCCTCCGAGGACGACGGAATTCCCGTGGACGCGAAAGAGATCGGACGCCGAGTACGTCGGGCACTGGTCGAGCGCCCGGTCGTACTGGCCGGTGAACTCGATCAGCACGAATTGATCGCGTTGGCGCAGCCCAAGACCGCGTCGGAAGTCGAACTACTGACGGGGTTGGTGGCCGAGCGCCGCGCCGAGGGAATCGCGATGATCGATCCCACCGGCCGACTCTCCGACGTCCGCTTCCCGAGCACCGGAACGATCGCTCAGGTGGCACTTCTCCTGGCCGGCGAGATTGCCGACCGCGTACTCGACGTCGACGCTCCCGAACTGCCGAAACTTCCGATCCCGCACGTGTCGGACGATCACCTGATCGAACAACTCGATGCCGCCATCCCCGAGGCCGGGATCTTCGAGGACCTCGCCGACGAGGACGACGACTTCGTGCTGCCCGCCGGCGAACCGGCCGAGCCACCGCCACCCGTCACGTACCCGAAAATCGACGACGACTGGCTCGCTGACAAGGTCACCGAGTTGGTGGACCAGTTCGGGCGAACTTTCGCGGCGCAGTGGCAGGCCGATCACAACGGGCTGCGCAAGCAGGCGCTCGGGTTGCTGCAACGTCTGCGCCTGACGCATGCGGTCGACGGCGGCGTACTGGTGTTGCCCGTCCTTGCCCGGTACCGCGACGTCGTGGTCTCCGTGCGCGAACGCGATCCTCAGATCGACTTCGCGGTGGACAACTCCGCACCGGATCCGGTCGACGAATTCGGCCCCGAACCTTCCCCCAACGGCGAACTATCAGAGGTAGAGAACGTATGAGCAACGCCCGCTTCCGACCTACTCGGGCTGGAATCATCAACCTCTGGGATTACCGAGACCAAGAGTTCTCGTTCGCCGACGGTCGACTGGTTCTGCGGGGACCCAACGGATCCGGCAAGACCAAGGCCCTCGAGGTCCTGTTCCCGTTCGTCTTCGACGGCCGCATCGAACCGCGGCGCCTCAACCCGTTCGCCGGTGAAGAGCGCACGATGAAGTCCAACCTGCTCTACCGGGGCCAGGACAGCGCGCACTCCTACGTGTGGATGGAGTTCTGCCGCGGCTCCCTCGAAGATCCCGAGTCGGTGACCGTGGGAATCGGCATGCGGGCAACCCGAACCAACGACAAGGTCACCCGCTGGTACTTCGTCGCCGACGGCCGCGTCGGAGTCGACTTCTCGCTGATCGGCAACGACGATCGTCCTCTCACCAAGAAGCAGTTGGCCGAACAACTCGGCAGCGATTCCATCACCGACCGTCCCCTCGACTACCGCACAGCCATCGACGCGCGAATGTTCGGTCTCGGAGTGCAGCGCTACGACCAGCTGATCAATCTCATTCTCACGCTTCGCCGTCCCCAGCTCGCGAAGAACCTCGACCCGAAGGGCCTTTCGCAGGCACTCACCGACGGTCTCCGTCCACTCGACGATCAGTTGGTCCTCGAAGCTGCGCGTTCGTTCAGCGACATGGAGGAAGTCGGCCGCGCGCTCGAGGGGCTCGCGGCCGCCGATCAGGCAGCCCAGAGTTTCATCGGGGTCTACACCAAGTACCTGCGTCAGCAGTCTCGCGGAGAGATCGAACAGGTCAGCACCCGCCTCGCAGCGGTCACCAGAGGTGTTGCCGCCATGGACGAGTCGTCGCTCGCCCAGACCCGCAGCCGTGAGGCGCGGGCAGCAGCCGAGGAGCGCTTCAACCAGGCCGAGCAGGCACTCGAGAACGCGCGCGCCAATGTCGAAGCACTGCAACGCTCGAGCGCGTACGAAGGCAAACAGCAACTCGACGACCTCGCCCAGGCCGTCGCGACGCTCAAGCTCTCGACCGAGCAGCAGGCAGACAAGTCCCGGAAAGCGCAGGCGGCACTCGCTCAACGCGGCGACGAAGCCGACAAGGCTGCATCGTCAGTCAAGCGTGCGGCCGAAGCACTCTCGCGCGCCGAGGACGAACTTCAGGCAGCAGCCGAGGACGCCGGCATCGTCTGGACTCCCCTGCCCGACGGCTCACGCAGTGACCAGATCACGGCAGCCGTCCGTGGCCATGCCGAGGAGCGTGACGGTGACGTACGCGTCGTCCGCACCGCACTGGCGACCGTCGAGAAGGCGGCGACCGAACGAACCCGGGCCGAAAACAGCTCTCGCCGTGGACAAGAGCTGCTCGAAGCGTCCAAGGCCGCGGTACTCGAGGGCGAAGCTGCCGTGGAACTCGCACGCAGTCAGTGCGCCAGCGGGCTGCGCGCGTGGTGGACCGATCACTCCTCCCTGTTTTCGGCTGTCGGCGCCGACACGTCGCTGTTCGGAGCTCTCGACGCGGCGCTCGCCGAAGTCGGCGACGAAGACGCTCCGGCGCTGTCCGCAGTTCTCGCCGAGCACACCGAAGCCGGCACCGAGACGCTGCGCGAGCGTCGACGTGAGGCCGAAGCTGAAATATCTGCCTCACACGCCTCCATCGCGGCTCTCAAATCCGAGCGCAAGGCCGTCTCCGCGGAACACGACGACGCTCCGCCTGCCTTCCACGCACGCACCGACAACCGCAGTGAACTGGGTGGTGCACCGCTGTGGCAGTTGGTGCGCTTCGCCGACTCCGTCGAACCAGACGTGGCCACGGGAATCGAATCCGCACTCCAGGCGGCAAATCTGCTCGACGGCTGGATCTGCCCGGACGAGAAGATTCCCGAGCACGTCAGCGAGCAGTTCCTGACGGCTCTGCCCGTCAAGCAGCGTCCGAAGGGACGAACGCTGGCCGACGTCCTCGAGGTCGAAGGCAATGCCGACGTACCCGACGCTCGGGTACAGGACATTCTCGCGTCGATCAGTCTCGTCGAGGCGCCAGGCGACTCCGACGCAAGCGTCGCGATCGGCGTCGACGGTCGCTTCTGGCAGGGCGTCGCGCGTGGCCGGCACGTCAAGGCCGACGCCGAGTACATCGGCACCACAGCACGGGCGCGTCGACGCGAGGCTCGGATCACCGAGATCGACGCGGCTCTGGAAGAACTTGCCGCGGCAGTCGATACGGCCAAGGCACTGGTGGCGCAGACCAACGAGCAACTGAGCCGGATCAACTCTGCGGCAAAGGAATTGCCGAAGACAGGTTCGATCCTGCGCGCACTCAAGACGGTCACCGAATCTGCCGGCGCACTCCGTACTCGCTCGGAGGCCACGGAAACGGCACAACGCGAACTCGATGCGGCGATCGCTGATCTCGCGGCGAAGGAAAAGCAACTCCGAGCGACGGCGTCGCAGCACCGGACGCCGCATATCGGCCGTGAACTCGATTCCCTCGCGGCGGCGATCCGTCATTTCGAGAAGCAGGGCGAACTGGCGCTGCGCTGCCGACGGGAGCATGCCAAGGAAGTCGAACTCGAACGCGAGTCTCGCGACCGTCTCGACGAATCACGCGCCAATGCGGAGGAATTCGCCGAGGAAGCCGCCATCGCCGAGGAGAGTCTGCTCCAGCAGGTGCAGCGTCTCGAGACGCTGCGCGACACCCTCGGTGCCAGCGCCGAGCAGATCGACCTGGACCTGGCAAAAGCCCGCGCGAAGATCGAAGAATGCAAGGTCGAACAGCGTGCGGCGCGAAAGGCGTACGACGCCGCCGTCCTCCAGATCGGCACGGCGGAGGGTGCGTACAACACCGCCGTGGAGACCTTGCGTCACACCCTGACCGAAACCCGCAGTGATGCAGAGCGACTCGCACCCTACGCGCGCCCGGACCTTCTCGAGTTGTTGGGCGTCAAGGAACATCTGAGCTGGCCGGCAAGTTCAGCGGCGTGGATGAGCCCAGATCAGTTGGTCTACCGCATCCAGAACGAAGATCGCAGCGAGGACGCAGCCCACCCGCCCGTCCTCCCCGAAGACGTCGACAAGTTGTACCGAGCGCTCGAGGCTGCGACCTCGGCAGTCCGAGTCACCGACGGAGCCCGCAAGGCAACCCGCACGGCACTGACCTCGGCGTTGCAGGACTTCGACGCCCAACTCGCAGCGGCCGGACAGGACTACCGTCTGCAGTGGGATGCACCGGATGGGCTGACCGTCGTACGAGTCCAGGACGATCAGGGCTATTCGTCGATCGGCGAGTTCGCAACGCGGATCCACGACGCTCGCGGCGATCAGGAGCAGTTGCTCACCGAATCCGAGCGTCGCATTCTCGAAGATGCCCTGTTGACCGGATTGGCTCAGCAGATCCACGAGCGCACGGTCGACGCACGCGAGTTGATCGCACAGATGGGCACCGAGATGCGTGAGCGTCGGATGTCCTCAGGCAATACCATCGGCGTTCACTGGGTGCTCGCCGACAACCTCGACGACAGCTCGCGGGCGATCTCCAAGCTGCTGGATCGAGACGCGTCGGCCCTCGGCGTCGATGAACTAGCTACTCTGCGAGCACATTTCGCGACGCAGATCCGTACCGCCCGCGCGGCGCACCCCGAACGCTCGTACCCGGAGATTCTGTCCTCGGCGCTCGACTACCGTCAATGGCGCGTGTTCTCGTTCACCCTCATCAGCGGTGAGGGCAAGGAAGACCGTCTTACCGTCGCGCGGCACAGCGCGCTGTCCGGTGGCGAGCAGTCCGTCTCGCTGCACCTTCCTTTGTTCGCCGCGGCGCACGTCATGTTGGACTCGGCCGACCCGCACGCCCCGCGTCTGCTGGCACTCGACGAGGCCTTCGCCGGTGTCGACGACAACGGTCGCAGCGAGCTTCTCGGCTTGAGCGTTCAGTTCGACCTGGACCTCTTCATGACCGGCTACGACCTGTGGATCACATACGCAGACGTCCCCGGCTGTGCGCACTACGACCTCGCGCACTCCACGGCCGAACAGGCTGTCAGCGCCGCGCTGCTGGTCTGGTCGAACGGTGAGCTGCTTGCCGAGCACGACGGAACGGATCTGGCGAGGGCATTGGGCTCGCCGCTACGGCGCCGGGTGCCGACACCCGCCGAAGGTGCGTTGGACTACGCCTAGAAACTGCTGTGCGCCTTTATTAACCGCCCGCGGTTAACAAAGGCGCACAGCAGGGGTTCAGCGAAGCGAAATACCCAGTAGGGCGTCGACGGCATCGGCGAACTCGCCGGGTGCCTGCGTGTCGGATCCGCCGCCCTCGATGGCGCGGCGGGCCCAACCGTCGAGCGCGTCGAGCGCCTTCGGGGTGTCGAGATCGTCGGCCAGGTGCTGACGCAAACGCGCAACAGTGTCGGTGGCTGACGGCGCGGAATCGAGAGCCGCTGCCTCGCGCCACACTTTCAGGCGCGACTGAGCATCCGCGAGGACCTGATCGGTCCACGCGCGATCCTGGCGGTAGTGGCCGGACAGCAGTCCGAGGCGGATTGCCGCTGGGTCCACCCCCTCGCCGCGCAGCTTGGAGACGAAGACCAGGTTTCCGCGACTCTTCGACATCTTCTCGCCGTCGAGACCGATCATGCCGGTGTGCACATAGTGCCGCGCGAATCGGCGATCACCCGTTGCCGATTCGGCATGCGCCGCCGAGAACTCGTGGTGCGGGAAGATCAGATCGCTGCCACCGCCCTGGACGTCGAAGCCGGAGCCGATGCGGTTGAGTGCAATGGCCGCGCATTCGATGTGCCAGCCGGGGCGCCCCGGCCCGAAGGGTGAGGGCCACGAGGGCTCGCCCGGACGCTCCGCACGCCAGACAAGTGCGTCGAGAGGATTGCGCTTTCCGACGCGATCGGGATCTCCGCCGCGTTCGGCAAAGAACTTCTCCATCGTCGCGCGGTCGTAGCCCGACTCGTAGCCGAACTGCTCGGTCGCGTCGGCACGGAAGTAGACGTCAGGGAACTCCGCGTCGTCGACGATGTACGCGGCGCCGGACGCCACGAACTTCTCCACCAACTCGACTACTTCGTTCACCGATTCGACGGCGCCGATGTAGTCCTTCGGCGGAAGCACACGCAGCGCTTCCATGTCCTCGCGGAAGAGAGCCGTCTCACGCATGCCGAGGACGATCCAGTCCTCGCCGTCGCGATTGGCTCGCTCGAACAGCGGGTCGTCCACGTCGGTCACGTTCTGGACGTAGTGGACATCGTGTCCGGCGTCGCGCCAGATGCGGTTCACGAGGTCGAACGTGAGGTACGTGGCCGCGTGGCCGAGGTGGGTGGCGTCGTACGGGGTGATGCCGCAGACGTACATCGTCGCCTTCTCGCCCGGGGTGACGGGGCGAACCTGACGGTCGGCTGTGTCGTACAGCCGCAACGGCGGCCCCTGACCGGGAACGGACGGGAGTGCGGTATCGGACCAAGACTGCATGCTGCCGAGCCTAGTGGAGACTGCTCTGAGGCTGGGAAGGTGCTGGCTGATCCTGCTCTGGTTCGGGCGTCGACGCGAGCTTGCTCGGCCACCAGATCTTCTGACCGATGTCGTAGGTCAAGGCCGGGACCAGCAAGGATCGGACGATCAGAGCGTCGAGCAGGACACCGAACGCCACGATGAACGCGATCTGGGCGAGGAACAACAGAGGGATCACCGCCAACGCCGAGAAGGTTGCTGCCAGAACAACTCCGGCAGATGTGATCACCCCGCCGGTCACCGTGAGTCCCCGCAGAGCGCCCGCCCTGGTGCCGATCTTCAGCGCTTCCTCACGCACCCTCGTCATGAGGAAGATGTTGTAGTCGATTCCCAGAGCCACGAGGAACACGAACGCAAAGAGCGGGACCACCGGATCCGCGCCGGGGAAACCGAAGATGTGGTCGAACACCAGCGACGAAATGCCCAGTGTCGCAGCAAACGAGAGCACAACGGTGCCCATGAGAAGCAGCGGTGCGAGAAGCGAACGCAGCAAGAGCGAGAGAATCACGAACACCACGATGATCACCACGGGAATGATGAGTGTCCGGTCCCGTGTCGAGGTGGTCTTCGTGTCGAGGTCGGTCGCAGTGACGCCACCGACCAATGCGTCGGCGCCCTCCACTGAGTGAACTGCATCACGCAGTCGCACGATGGTGTCTTCGGCCTCGAGCGAGTCGGCAGCGTCAGTCAACGTCGCCTGCAGGGAGACTCGCCCGTCGACAACCAGAGGCGCTCCCCCGTTCTGCACGACGCTTACGTCGCTGACACCCTCCACGCGACTGGCTGCCGCAACGGCATCCACTTGGTCTGCATTCGCGATGACCACGGCCGGTGAACCCGAACCCGCGTCGAAGTGCTCGCCGAGAATCTCCTGGCCTGCAACCGAATCGACATCGAGCAAGAAGATGTCGGACGACGAGACACCGCTGGCTTTGAACTGCGGCATCATCATCGCGAAGATCACCAGCACCAGCGTCGACGCCACCCAGAAGCGGCGCGGATGCCTACCGATTCGAGCAGCGAGCCCGGCCCAGAACCGGTGATCGTTCGCCTCGTCGTGGTGCTCGCGGTCGGCATCGAACTTCGGCTTGGTCGGCCAGTACGCCGTCCTCCCGAACAGAACCAGGACAGCAGGTAGGAAGATCATCGATGCGAGGAAGGACGCGGCGATACCGATGGCGGCCACCGGACCGAGTCCGCGGTTCGAGTTCAGGTCGGAGAGCAACAGGCACAGAACGCCCGCGATGACCGTTCCTGCAGACGCTGCGACAGGTTCGAGCGTCGCGCGCCACGCAGTGCGCATTGCTGCGTACTTGTCCTTCTCGATCCGCAATTCTTCCCGGTAGCGAGAGACCAGCAGTAGCGCGTAGTCGGTGGCGGCACCGAACACGAGGATGAACAGGATGCCCTGGCTCTGACCGTTCAGTGCGATGACGTCCGCGTCCGCGAGCAGATACACGAGCAAGCTCGACAATCCGAGTGCGAAGATCGCCGAGAAGATCACCACGAACGGCAGGATCGGGCTTCGGTAAACGATGATCAGGATCACGATCACGACGGATCCGGCTACCAACAACAGCAATCCGTCGATACCGGCGAATGCTGCCGACAGATCCGCAACCTGCCCAGCGGGGCCGGTGACCTTGACTGTCAGTCCGTCAGGGCTCGACTCCAGCGCCGCGCGCAGCGCTTTCACGCTGTCCTTGACTTCGAGGGTGCTGTCGACCGGCAGGAACATCTGGAGTGCCTGGCCGTCGGCCGACGGGATCGGCGGCGATGAGGCGTCGCCGAATCCTTCGGTACCGACAAACGAATCGACGGTCTGGGAAAGGAAGGTGGAGTCGGCGGGCTCGAGGCCACCCGGTCGTTCCGCCACGATGATGGCCGGCACGAAGCGCGTGTCCGTGAAGCTCTCTTGAAGCTTTGCCACCTCGGTCGCTTCGGCCGACGCGGGCAGGAACGACGTGTTGTCGTTCTGCTGCACCGTGCTGAGCTTTCCGGCGAACGGACCGCCGAATCCTCCGATTACCAGCCAGCCGATCACGAGGAGAGCTGGCACAATCCATCGAAGGCGACGAACAGGACGATTTTGTACTGGTGTGCTCACTGGGTCTCCAGGGATCGGCAGCAGAGGACTTGCCGACTATTTTGTTCAGCATGCTGAGTAATTGCAAACGGAAGGCAGAAAAATGAGCAGCGACGGCCTGGACGACTGGCCCACCGGCCGGCTGTTGTCCACCGCTGCACGCCTGGTGGAGCACTCATGGGAGAAGGTCTTGCGGTCTCAGGACATGACGCACGCGGGCCTGATCGTGCTCCACTCGATCGCCGGTGGGGCGGCGTCTCAACGCGACATCGCGAAGAACGCCCGAGTCACCGATCAGACGATGAGCCGCACGATCGACCGTCTCGAACGAGCGGGTTACGTCACTCGTGACACCGATCCGAGGGACGAGCGTCGGCGCGTGATCGCGATAACCGACGCCGGAAGACTGACGTACGAGCGACTACTGACGCTCGAGAAAGAAGATGCGGCGTTGACCGTCGGCGTCGGGGATGTCGCCGCGCTGCGCGAACAACTACTGCGATTGGTTCGCTCACCCGGATTGAAGACGGCAACTCGCGAACAGCAGGAAACGTCTCGCGACTAGAAGGCCGGCCAGGGAATCGTTCGATGGCCGTTCGGCTCAGGCATCACAGCGGACTCGGCGAACTGCATCGCCCGCACCGCCAAGGCCACGATTTCCTCTTCGGTGATCAGTTCGGACAACTCGTCGCCGAGATCCCCGTCGAGAGTTGTCGCGAATTCGGCGACGTCGGCGATCAAAGCACCGGGTACGGGCTGCCCGGCCCACCCCCACAACACGGTCCGCAGCTTGTTCTCCGAGTGAAGACAGATTCCGTGATCAACGCCGTACACCGAGCCGTCGACGCCTTCGAGGGCGTGACCACCTTTGCGGTCGGCGTTGTTGATGAGGACGTCCAGAACGGCCATTCGCTGCAGCCGTGGATCGTCCGCATGGATCAGGGAGACTGGTTCACCCTCCGAGTCGAAGGCCTGCAGGACCTCGAACCACCCCGGCGGAACATTGCCGGGACTGCACAGGTCCACCATCTCGAGTCCGCCAGATCCATCCGCGCGGCGATCGACGGTGTCGATCCATCGCTGCACCATGCCTGGACCGAAAGGGCCGTCCCGCAACACTGTTCGCGGAATCACTCCCCAACCCAGCGCCTCGGACACGCGGTACGACGCGACCTCACGCCCCGCCAGAGTGCCGTCCGGGAAATCCCACAGTGGGCGTTCACCCCGGACCGGCTTGTAGACCACGCGGGTGGACTTCTCCCCCAGAGTTGACTCACATACCAGCGTGGCGTTGCTCGCCGTGGTGATCTGACCGATCAGAGTCAGATCACCCTCGAGCAGCACGTCCGGCACACCAGGTTCGGACACGACGTCAGACCTCGTCGTCGTCTGCGTCGTCGATCGCGAAACCGAAGGACTCGCCGCGTCGGTACCCATTGGTGCGGATGCAGACGTGCCCCTCGGGCGCCAACGGTTCACCACACAGCGGGCACGGCGCGCGTCCCGCCGCGATGACGCGTTCGGACCGCAGCGAAAACTCGCGCGCTTGCTCCGGAGTCAGGAACACACGGACTGCGTCCGGACCGTCGTCGGCGTCGTCGAGGACAACCGATTCGTCGAACTCCGTCTCGCTGACGGCAAGCAGCTCCACGACGACCGCCCCGGCATCGGCGTCCCAACCGAGCCCCATCGTGCCGACCCGGAACTCCGCGTCGAGTGGTGTGACCAGCGGGCTGAGGTCGGAGACGTCGTCGGCTTGTGGCGGAACCTCGGTTCCGAAGCGTCGATGCACCTCTTCGAGGAGTAAGCCCATGCGATCGGCGAGAACCTGAACCTGCTGCTTCTCGAGCAGCACACTCACCACCCGTGATTCGTGCACGGCCTGGAGATAGAAAGACCTGTCACCGGGTTCGCCCACCGTTCCTGCGACAAATCGGTCAGGAGTGCGAAATACGTGAATCGCGCGCGACATTGCACCTCCTCGAGTTCGAGCAGAACATCACTGAATACCCATTATCCGTCACAGCTCACGCACCGACCTCTCCGCCGGGGACGGACTCCTGCGCGGGAGCCGAACCGTTGGTCGCGGCCTTCGCTGCACCGATCGCGGCGAGCACGTCTCCGGTGTCGTTGACGCGAAGAACGAACGGCAGTGTCGCCGTGTAGCGAATCACACTGACCGAGGCGGGCTCGGCGACGATGCGCTGGAACGAATCGAGATGCATCGCAAACGCGTCGGCGAGAACCGATTTGATGACGTCACCGTGCGTGCACGCGATCCAGACGACGTCCTTGCCGTGTTCTTCGGCCAGCCGTGCGTCGTGCTCTCGGATCGCGGCAACGGCTCGCGCCTGTACCTGGGCCAGCCCTTCACCGCCGGGAAACACTGCACCGGAAGCGTGGCGCTGCACCACTTTCCAGAGCGGTTCTTCCAAGAGTTCCTTGAGCGGGCGACCCGTCCAGTCGCCGTAATCGACCTCGATGAGGCGATCCTCGACCACCGGCGTCAGACCACGGTCGACGGCAATGGGGCCGACCGTCTGCTCACACCGCAACAGCGGCGAGCGGACGATCTCCGCGATGTCCAGACCGACCAGCCGATCGACGACGCCTTCGGCCTGTTTCCGGCCGTGGTCGTCGAGTTCCACACCCGGCGTTCGACCGGCCAGGGTATGGGCAGTGTTGGACGTCGACCGCCCGTGCCGCAGTAGGACAACTGTCATTCCACAACCCTAATGGGGCGGTGGCCGCACGGACGGGTGGTCGACGTCGAAACGGGCCCTATGTCGCGGACACGACCCCTGTGGCCAGCAACGCAAGGACGACTACGCCGAGAGCGATTCTGTATCCGACGAACCAGTACATGGAGTGATCGACAACAAATCGAAGCAGCCAGGCGATCGCTGCGTAACCGACCGCGAAGGCGATGACGGTTGCCACCAGCAACTGCGGACCGCTCGCGTTCAGACCCTCACCGGCCGGCTCGAAGGCATCCGGGAGGCTGAACAAACCGGAGGCGAGAACTGCCGGAATCGCCAACAGGAACGAGTAACGGGCTGCGGCCTCACGGGTGAGTCCGAGGAAAAGGCCGGCACTGATCGTGCCACCCGAACGTGAGACACCCGGGATGAGCGCGAGCGCCTGAGCCGAACCCATGATGATGCCGTCGCGCGCTGTGAGCGATTCGATCGGGCGCGTCTTGCGTCCGTAGTACTCGGCAGCAGCGATGACGAGCGCGAACACGATCAGCATCGTGGCAATCAGCCACAGATTGCGTGCGCCGGTACGGATCTGGTCTTTGAAGAAGAACCCGAGGATGCCGACCGGGATGGTGCCGATGATGACGTACCAGCCCATCCGGTAATCGAGATCGCCCCGGTGCTCGGCATTGAACACACCTCGGAACCAGGCAGTGATGATCCTCACGATGTCGCGTGCGAAGTAGATCAGGACCGCCAACTCGGTGCCGAGCTGCGTCACCGCGGTGAACGACGCGCCGGCGTCACTGCCGAAGAATATCTCCGACACGATTCGCAAATGTCCGGAAGACGAGATGGGCAGGAACTCGGTCAAGCCCTGCACGAGGCCCAGGATCACGGCCTGGAGCCAGGTCATCGCTTCGCCCATCACTCACCGATCCCGGCTGATTCGAATGGGGTTACTGCACACAGGTTTCGTGTGTCGGGTTCACGTTTCACCGGCGCCACGCTACCGGGGCCCACGGCGCCGCGCCGCGCCCGGCACGTCCGTGTCCGAATACCCCGACTCGAGGCGAGCGCCTACTAGTCTGCACGTGGTGAGATCTCTCGGGTGCCGCACTTGCGCACACGAGTCGGGCGCGAGATGCAGGCGGTTATGAAGCACAGATCTGTCGGAACGAGCGGACTTCGGGTCTCGCGACTTGGGCTCGGCACACTGACATGGGGACGCGACACGGACGGCGACGAGGCTGCTGCGCAGCTACTCGCGTTCGCCGAGGCCGGCGGAACCCTGGTCGACACCTCGCCCGCCTACGGCGCCGGTGCGGCGCAACGAATCCTCGCCGAGTTGCTCGACGACGTCGTTCCACGTGACGAACTCATCATCAGCTCGAGCGCCGGCATCGACCCCACACCGATCGGCACCGACCGCGTCGACTGCTCGCGGCGCGGATTGCTCCGCCAGCTCGACGCGACTCTTCGTGAACTCGGAACCGACTTCCTCGACATGTGGCAGGTCGCAACCTGGGATCCGCTCACGCCCGTCGACGAGGTTGCAGCAACCCTCGACTACGCCGTCTCGAGCGGCAAGGTGCGGTACGTCGGAGTTCGCGGCTACCTCGGCTGGCAGCTCGCGACGGCCGTAGGAGCCGGTGGCGCAACAACACTCGCCGCGACGCAGGCCGAGTACTCGTTGCTCGCACGCGGCGTCGAGGAAGAATTGTTCGCAGCGGCGGCCCATCACGGCGTCGGAGTGTTCGCCGCAGTACCCCTCGCGGGCGGTGTGCTGACCGGCAAGTACCGCGACGGCATTCCCGTCGATTCCCGCGGCGCCGACGAAGCACATTCGCAGGATGTGCAGAGCTATCTGACCGATTCCTCGATCCGGGTGGTCGACGCAGTCGTTACCGCTGCCGACGGTCTGGGTACTTCCCCACTGGCGGTGGCACTGGCCTGGGCGCGCGATCGCGCCGGGGTGGCCAGCGCCGTCGTCGGCACGCGTGATCTCGCCCAGTTGACAGGAGTACTGGCAACCGAAGAATTGGAACTTCCGAAAGCGATTGCCGCGGCTCTCGACGATGTGAGCGCTTGATCTGTCCCGCTGATCGAAATACCGGAGGTATCGTGTTGGCGAGGGCAGGCTAACCTAGTAGGCAACGCTTGACTACAGCCTCAGGAGAATCAATGACCACGCTCGACGTAGACAGCCTTTCCGCAGACGCAGGCCCAGCCTTCTCCGAACGAATCAAGACCGAGACGGACGCAGCACACCGCGAGACGGAGCAGTCGCGATTCGTAGGCGCTCTACTCGGCGGTGAGCTGACCACGGCTGGCTACGCCGCACTTCTGGGACAGACGTACCTCGTCTACACGAGCCTCGAAGAGGCCGGCCGCACACACGCCGACAACGAGTTGGTCGCCCCGTTCCTGTCCGAGGATCTGTTGCGCGTGGCTTCACTCGAAGCCGATCTCGAGTTCCTCGGCGGACCGAACTGGCGCGACGAACTCGTGGCACTGCCGGCAACCGAGCGCTACATCGCCCGCCTGAAGGAGGTGGCGTTCGACTGGCCTGCCGGCTTCGTCGCACATCACTACCTTCGGTACATGGGCGATCTCTCGGGCGGACAGATCATCCGCCGGATGCTCGAACGCGCCTACGGATTCGAGACCGACGGACTTCGCTTCTACATCTTCGAAGGCATCCCCAAGCCGAAGCCTTTCAAGGACGACTACCGCTCGAATCTGGATGCACTGCAGATTCCTGCCGAGGAACAGCAGCGTTTCATCGACGAGGTGAATCTGGCGTACCGCCTCAACGGCGACTTGTTCGCCGACCTCGAAGGCGACATCGAGAGCTACCTCGTCAAATGATGAAGCGCTTGGCCGCGGCGGCTCTGGTCGCAGCAGCCGGTTTCGGTCTGGTGGCTTGCGGGTCCAGCGACACTTCGACGACATCTCAGGGTGCCAGGACCGCGGTACTCGAAGATTCCAGCCCGGTTCCCGTGTCCGACAACCCGACCGCGACACTGCCCCTGACGGTGAAGAGCTTCGACGGCGTCGACGTGACCATCACCGACAACAGCCGGATTGTTGCGGCCGACCGCTACGGGACGCTCGCGACGACGACGGTGGCGCTCGGCCTCGGTGACAATCTCGTCGGCCGCGACACCGCCGCCAAGTTCCCCGCAGTCGCGGACGTGCCGGTTGTCACGGTCGGCGGCCAATCGCTCAACACCGAGGCAATTCTCGACCTCAATCCCACCGTTGTTCTCACCGACACCAGTATCGGGCCCAAGAGCGTCCAGGATCAGTTGCGCGCCGCCGGTGTTCCCGTCGTCTTCTTCGATCCGACCCGAACACTCGAGGGTGTGCCAGGACAACTCCAGGCCGTCGCCGACGCGCTCGGCGTCCCCGCCCAGGGCGCGGCGCTGGTCGATCGGACCGAATCGGAAATCGCTAAAGCTCGTGACCTGGTCCCCACCGAGGGCGATCCACTGAAAATCGCATTCCTCTACATGCGCGGATCGGCCATCACCATGATCGGCGGTGAAGGGTCCGGAGCAGATTCCTTGATCGAGGCACTCGGCGCCACCGATGCAGGAACCGCCTCGGGCATCACACAACAGTTCGTGCCCATCACCAGCGAAGCGCTCATCGCCGCAGCGCCTGACGCCCTGCTGATGATGACGGACGGATTGGCATCGATCGGCGGAATCGACGGCCTCGAAAAGGTCCCTGGCATCGCGCAGACGCCGGCTGGAAAGAACAAACGAGTAGTCGACATGGCGGACGGTGTACTGCTCAGCTTCGGGCCCAACACCGGACGCGTCATGGCGGCACTCGCCGAAGCGATCTACGAGCCCGGTGGATCGTGAGCAAAGATTCGTGAGTGCTGATTCGTGAGTACAGAGACAGGTAGTTCCGAAGCAGGTAAGACTGTGTCGGCCGAGGATTCACACGACGTCGGGGGCGCCGACAAGTCGGCGTCTGCCCCCGCGTCGCGGTCGCGGGTGAGTGCGGTTCTGGTCAGCTTGACTCTCGCCCTGGTGATCGTCGCGGTGCTGTCGGCGTGCATCGGTCAAGTTCCGACGTCGCCACTCGAGGTTTTGGGCAGCATCCTGCATCGCATCGGGCTCGACCTCGGTCCGATGCCCGCCCATCCCAGCGGTGAAGTGACTTTGTGGGAGGTTCGATTCCCCCGCGTCGTGCTCGCCATCTGTGTCGGCGCGGCACTGGGATGTTCCGGTGCGCTCCTGCAGGGTGTGTTCTCCAATCCGCTCGCAGAACCCGGAGTGATCGGAGTGTCTGCGGGCGCGGCAGTTGGCGCGAGTGCTGTCATCGTCGTCGGGGGAACGTTCGTGGCCGGCTGGGCCGTTGCTGCGGCTGCGTTCGTCGCCGGGCTGGTCACCACCGCGGCGGTCTACCTGCTGGCTCGGCACGAAGGCCGAACCGAAGTGGTGACGTTGGTGCTGACGGGCGTCGCGATCAACGCGTTCGCCGGCGGGCTCATCGCGTTCTTCACCTTCGTCGCCAGCCCGTCCGCTCGCGATCAGATCGTGTTCTGGCAACTCGGCTCACTCAACGGCGCTTCCTGGAACGCAGTCCTGATCGTGGCGCCGATGACCGTCGTCGGGATCGCCGCGACCATGATGATCGCCCCACGTCTGGACCTGCTGGCGCTCGGTGAACACGCGGCCCGTCATCTGGGCGTCAACGTCGAACGGCTTCGCCAGTTCGCGGTACTGATCGTCGCTCTCTTGGTCTCGGCGAGTGTTGCCTTCACGGGAATCATCCTCTTCGTCGGCCTGGTCGTTCCGCACCTGATGCGCATTCTCGTCGGACCTGGCCACCGCGCGCTGATTCCGGCGAGCGCCCTCGCCGGCGCACTGGTTCTGCTTGTCGCAGATCTGGGCTCGCGGTCGCTGATCGACAACGCAGACCTGCCCCTCGGAATGCTGACCGCTCTGGTGGGCGGCCCCTTCTTCTTCTGGCTTCTCCGACGCACGCGCGCGCAACAGGGCGGGTGGGCATGAGCAGCCTCGTAAGAAACTGGCGCGAACTGTTCGGCCGCGTCACCCCCGAACCGAAGAGCCCAGCCGTCGGTGATGTCACCCTCGAGGCGCGCGACATCACCGTCGAACGCGGTGGTCGGCAGATTCTGGAAGGCGTGTCCATCGAAGTCCGGGCAGGCGAGCTAGTCGTTCTCGTCGGACCGAACGGCGCCGGTAAGTCGACTCTTCTTGCGGCGTTGGCCGGTGATCAGCCCGTCATCGCTGGGCGGGTGGACGTTGACGGCACCGACCTCACTCAGTGGTCGCCGATCGACATGGCGCGCCGACGCGCGGTGCTCCCCCAGAAACACACCATCGGATTTTCGTTCAGCGCTCGCCAGGTGGTTCGTATGGGACGTGCGCCATGGACCGGAACTCGCCGAGAAGACCGCGACGGCGCTGCTATCACCGCGGCGATGAAGACCTGCGATGTCGAGGGGTTCGCCAATCGGCCGTTCGCCGTGCTGTCCGGCGGCGAGCAAGCGCGGGTCGCGCTGGCCCGGGTACTGGCACAGGAAACGTCGACCATCCTGCTGGACGAGCCGACTGCAGCTCTCGATCTCGGACACCAGGAAGCGGTGATGTCCGTGGCGCGCGCTCGCGCTGCGGACGGCGATGCCGTCGTCGTCGTTTTGCACGACCTCGCGTTGGCAGCGGCGTACGCGGATCGGATCGTCGTGCTCGAAAACGGCCGCATCGCCGCTGACGGTCCCCCGGAATCGGTGTTGCACGAAGAGCTTCTGACCCGCGTCTACGGTTATCCGGTCGAGGTCTTCCCGCATCCGACAACCGGAGCAACGCTGGTCATCCCGCGCCGAGAATTCACCGAACAGAATCGATGATCGATCCCAGCCTGTTCAGGACGGCTCTCACCGTCGGCAGGCTGCGACCGTCGCTCTCACGAACTCCGTCACCGGGACCGGGCTGTGACCAATCAGCCTCCGTGGACAGAACTGCGTCGCGGACCACACCGGCGATGCTTCGCTCGTCGGTCAGATCGATGTCGGTCACCGATCGCTCCGCGGTGGCGACAACGTCTGCAGGGGTCGGCACACTGTGCTCGCAGTATTCGCCGTATACCTCGACGAACAGCATGCTCTTTCGTACGCGGAACGCGAAAGTTCGACCGTCGGACCTGCCGAAACCGTGTGCATGGGCGCCGACGGTGAGGTCCTCGATCTCGAAGCCCGGCCGCGCCGGTTCGGGCGACTGCGCGCCGGAATCGGTGGGTTCTGTGGGAATCACAATGATCTCCTCGGTGATTGCAGCGTCAACCGCAATCGCTGTTCGTACGGTATCGCGGCAAGGGTGTGAGCGGAATGGTCGGTAGTTCCTCGACGCGATGAACGGCGCCCGACTGCGATCAGGGATGATCGATGACAGTCGCACTGCGTGAAGAACAGATGACAAGAAAAAGAGGAACTACACATGGCTCGCCTAGGGATCCGCACCACTGCAGCAGCAATGGGGGCGGCGGTTCTGCTGGTCACAGGATGTTCTTCCGGAGATGGCGGAGACGACCTCATCACGATCGATCCCGCAACGGCAGCGGTCTCACCGGCCACCACCAGTACCCCGGACGGCGTGGTTCACCCGTATTCAGGTCTGATCGATTCCATCACATTCGACCCGATCACGCGCAGCGCTGTAGTGGTTGCCAACGACCCCCGTTCGGTGCTGGTCGTTCCTTCGGACAGTTTGGCCGGCGCCGACCCTGCCTCTGCAGGTCGTCCAACAGCCCTGGATTCCGACGTACGCGACGTTTCGATCGGCTCTGACGGTAGCGCTCTTCTGTCGATGGATCGCCAGGTAGTGAAGCTGAATCTGACTTCGGGCGAACAGACGTCCATCCCGGTAGACGGGCAGGCGAATTCAGCGGTCGAACTCAACGACGGCCGCATCGCGATCGGCACGGACAATGGTTCAGTTCACATCGTCGACCCGAAGACCGATCAGTCACAGACGGTTTCGGGATTCGCATCCGTCGACGAACTCGCGGTCACCGGCGACAACCTGAGCGCCCTCGATCACCGTCAGACCTCGCTGACGGCGATCAATCTCGAAGACGGCAAACTCGGCGTCGCTCTTCGCGCCGGTGAGGGCGCAACTCATCTGGCCACCGATCGCTTCGGACGCATCCTTGTCACCGACACCACCGGGAACGAACTGCTCGTCTTCACTGCCGATCCGCTCCTGATGCACCAGCGCTACCCCGTCGGCGAGTCGCCATACGCCGTCGCCTACGACGAGGCCGCGGATCGGGTGTGGGTCACGCTGACCGCGACCAATGAAGTGGTCGGCTTCGATCTGTCGTCCGGCATCCCCGTGGAGACCGGACGGTTCAAGACGGTGCGACAGCCGAATTCGTTGGCCGTAGACTCTTCCAACGGCAATCTGATCGTCGGATCGGCAACCGGTGACGGGCTGCAGGTCATCCCGTCACGGGAGAACTGATGGAAAAGCGTACGCGCGGGATCCCCGCGCAGTGGGAGACGTCGGACGACAAGTTCGACTATGTGCCCCTTCGACTACCGCCGAACGTTTCGCGGGTCACGGCGTCGATGCGCCTGGCGATCTCCGCCGAGTTCGGCGGATGGGAACTCTCCCGAGTCCGTCTCTACCCCGACGGCAGTCGTCGCGTGCTCCTCAAGCGAAAGAAGACGCCGCTGCACGTGACCGATCCGGACGGCATTCAGCACTGATCGTCCAACAGACGACCAGAGCCCGCCGCTGACAAAAACACACCATCGAAGAGCTGGAGAATCGTGTACCAACTGCTGCTGAGCCTGATGTTCCGGGTCCCACCGGAACGCATCCACCACATTGCCTTCACCGCGATGAAACTGGTGACACGGTTCGCTCCCCTTCGCTGGCTGGTCGCAAAAGTCCTTGTCGTCGACGACCCGGTTCTGCGGAGTCAGGCATTCGGTCAGACGTTCCCGGCACCTCTCGGCCTGGCCGCAGGATTCGACAAGGACGCCACCGGCGTCGACGCCTGGGGCCCGTTGGGATTCGGTTTCGCCGAGGTCGGAACAGTGACGGCCCAGGCTCAGCCCGGTAACCCCGCGCCGCGTCTCTTCCGTCTTCCGGCCGACCGCGCTCTGATCAACCGGATGGGCTTCAACAACCACGGCGCTGGTCACGCGGCGAATTTCCTGCGACAGCGCCGCGTCACGGTCCCGATCGGTGCCAACATCGGCAAGACCAAGATCGTCGAAGCCGCCGACGCCGCTGCCGACTACACCGCCAGCGCGCAGCTTCTGGGTCCGCTGGCCGACTTCATGGTCGTGAATGTCAGCTCGCCGAACACGCCCGGACTCCGTGATCTGCAGGCCGTCGAATCACTGCGCCCGATCCTGCAGGCCGTGCTCGACACCGTCAGCGTGCCGGTACTGGTGAAGATCGCGCCCGACCTCTCGGACGAGGACGTCGACGCGGTCGCCGATCTGGCAATCGAACTCGGACTTGCCGGAATCGTCGCGACCAACACCACGATCCGCCGCGACGGTTTGAAGACCCCGGATGCCGAGGTAGCTGCACTCGGCGCTGGCGGGCTGTCCGGTGCACCGGTTGCCGACCGGTCGCTCGAAGTACTTCGGCGCCTGTACGCCCGAGTGGGCGACAAGATGACCATCATCTCGGTCGGCGGTATCGAGACAGCCGACCAGGCGTGGGAACGCATCCTAGCCGGCGCGACGCTGGTGCAGGGATACACCGGCTTCATCTACGGCGGACCGTTCTGGGCTCGCAGCATCCACAAGGGGATAGCCAAGCGGGTCCGCGCAGCGGGTTTCTCGTCGATCGCCCAGGCTGTGGGAGCTGAGAACCCTCGCTAGAAACTGCTGTGCGCCTTTATTAACCGCCCGCGGTTAATAAAGGCGCACAGCAAAGTGACTATTCGACCTCGAACGTCCCGGTCAGGGTTGCACGCGCAATCGCGTGATGGAACACGTTGAAACCGAGGAACGCCGGCGACGAATCAGGGGTGACTCCGTCGAGCGTCTCCACGTCGAGGGCATGCACCGCCACGATGTAGCGATGCGGACCGTGCCCAGGAGGCGGGCCTGCACCGATGAAACCGAACCCGCCACCGTCGTGGCGGAGGGTCACGGTTCCGGCGGGCAGGACATCGCTGTCCGCCGCGCCGGCACCGGCGGGGAGCTCGGTGACGGAAGCGGGGATGTTCGCCACGGCCCAGTGCCAGAACCCCGACGCAGTCGGTGCGTCCGGATCGAACACCGTCACGACGAAGCTCTTCGTCTCGGCCGGAAAGCCGGACCACGAGAGCTGCGGTGAGATGTCTTCGCCACCGGGGACACCGAAGGCTCCACTGGCCTGAGCAAGCTTCAGCGGCTGGCCCGCAGTGATGTCGTCACTGGTCAGCTCGAAACTCGGCAACTTCGGCAATGGTTCGTACGGATCGTGCGCCATGCGAATCCTTTCTGTGACAAGAGAGCTCGATGTGCGTCGAGCTCACGGATCTATCTACGTGCTCGTCAGGAATTGAGCAGGAAATGTTCCAGAACACGTGTCCCGAACAGTAGTGCGTCCACCGGAACTCGCTCGTCGACGCCGTGGAACAGCGCGCTGAAATCCAGCTCGGGCGGCAACTGCAACGGCGCGAAGCCGAAGCAGCGAATGCCCAGTTTCGCGAATGCCTTCGCGTCGGTTCCGCCGGAGAGCATGTACGGAACTGTGCGAGCCTCCGGATCGTGGGCGAGGATCGCCTCGTTCATGGCGTCTACGAGGTGGCCGTCGAACGTTGTTTCGTACGAATCCAGCTTGGTGATCCACTCGCGGGTCACGTCGGGACCGATCAGTTGGTCCACCGTGCGCTCGAATTCGGCCTGCCGTCCCGGCAGCACGCGGCAGTCGAAGACCGCCTCGGCAGTCTGCGGAATGACGTTCGCCTTGTATCCGGCCTTGAGCATCGTCGGGTTCGCCGTGTCACGGAACGTCGCCCCGATGATGTTGGCGATCGTCCCCAACTTCGCGAGAGTCCCGTCGATGTCGGGTGATCCCGGATCGAAGTCCAATCCGGTCTCCTCGCCGACGGCGGTCAGGAACTCCGCGACCGAATCCGAGATCACGATCGGGAACTGGTGGGCAGCAAGCCTCGAGACCGCGCCGGCGAGTGTCGCGACTGCGTTGTCGTCGTGGAGGAAGGAGCCGTGTCCGGTGCGTCCCTTGGCAGTCAGACGCATCCAACCGAGGCCCTTTTCCGCAGTCTCCACGAGGTAGAGCCGGCGGTCGGTTCCGTCAGGCCGCGGAACCGTCAGCGAGAAACCGCCGACCTCACCCACGGCCTCGGTCACTCCCTCGAACAGATCCGGGCGGTGCTCGACCAGCCACTGGCATCCGTACTTTCCGCCAGCTTCCTCGTCCGCCACGAAGGCGAACACCAGATCACGCGGCGGTACGACGCCTTCCGCCTTGAACTGTCTGGCGAGGGCCAGGATCATCCCGACCATGTCCTTCATGTCCACGGCGCCGCGCCCCCAGACGTAACCGTCCTGGACGGTGCCGGCAAAGGGATGGACGCTCCAGTCGGCGGGCTCGGCCGGAACTACGTCGAGGTGACCGTGAAGCATCAACGCACCACGACCCGACTCGGCTCCCTTCAAACGAGCAAAGACATTTCCTCGGCCGGGTGCTCCGGACTCGACGTATTCCGTCTCGTAACCGACTTCTTGAAGCTGCGCGGCAACCCACTCCGCGCACGCACGCTCGCCTTTGGTGGTTTCGAGTTCTCCCGTGTTCGAGGTGTCGAAGCGGATGAGGGAACTGACCAGTTCGACTACTTCTGCTTCGGCTCTGCTCGGATTCGGATTATTCGGGGTTGTGGTCATTCCACTTTCCTACCATCGAATCAAACGACGCGGGCGACCGGAATGCCCCGCAACCTGGCGATTTGGGGCAGCTCACCTAATCGGATACTCTTTCCCAGCACCGAGAAATCGGGGCCGAGTCCGAGTGGCGGAATGGCAGACGCGCTAGCTTGAGGTGCTAGTGTCCTATTAACGGACGTGGGGGTTCAAGTCCCCCCTCGGACACTCGAATACAGCAGAAAGACCCCAGCCTGATCAGGTTGGGGTCTTTTTGCTGTGCGCCTTTATTAACCCCCGGCGGTTAATAAAGGCGCACAGCAGTGGGGCGATTTGGGACCTGGGGATGGCATCGGATACTCTTTCCCAGCACCGAGAAATCGGGGCCGAGTCCGAGTGGCGGAATGGCAGACGCGCTAGCTTGAGGTGCTAGTGTCCTATTAACGGACGTGGGGGTTCAAGTCCCCCCTCGGACACTCTGTGTTGAGACAGACAGGAAAAGCTCCGGTTCATCGAACCGGAGCTTTTCTCGTAATTGGCGAAGTTCCCGCACCAGGGAACAGTCCGCGCGAGCGGCGATCGAGATGGAACAGAAGTTCGAAGTGGATACAGACACCAAGAAGTCGGATGCACTGCAGGCAGATTCGCTGGAAACAGCCGATTCAGAATCTGCTCGAGCCGAACTCACCGGCCTCGACCCCGCGGAACTCGAAATCTGCCTGAAGGTCCTTTCCGAAGCCGCCGAACTCGACGACGAGCATCCCGATTCGATCACCATGCAGCGCGCTGTCGGCCATCTGTTCAAGCGGCTCAAGAAGAAGCGTCGCCTCGCCTCGCGCGCAGCCGTCAACGAAGCCGACCGCCAAGTAGTCGCTGCGACTGCCACCGGTTCACCGGATCGCATCGACGACGAGACCGCAGGCATTCCGATCAAGTCGAACACCGCCGGCGCCTCCGCCGGAACGCTCATCAAGGCGCGGCCGTGCTACATCTGCAAGCAGCGCTACACCGCAGTCGACGCCTTCTACCACCAACTGTGCCCCGATTGCGCTGCCACCAGCCGCAGCAAACGTGATGCCAGCACTGATCTCACCGGCCGACGCGCACTTCTGACCGGCGGCCGCGCGAAGATCGGCATGTACATCGCGTTGCGCCTGCTGCGTGACGGCGCACATCTGACCATCACGACGCGATTCCCCAACGACGCGATCCGCCGATTCAAAGCGATGGAAGACAGCAACGACTGGATTCACCGTCTGCGCATCGTCGGCATCGACCTCCGCGACCCCGCCCAGGTTGTTGCACTCGCGGATTCCGTTGCCGCACAGGGTCCACTCGACATCCTCATCAACAACGCCGCGCAAACCGTCCGACGCTCCCCCGGTGCCTACGGCGCTCTGGTCGACGCCGAGTCCGGAGCGCTGCCCGCCGGTGAACTGCCTGATGTCCTGACCTTCGGCAAGACGAGCGACGCTCACCCCGCGGCTCTGGCCGGATCGCTGTCGGATGTCGCAAGCATCACCTCCGGAAATCTGTCCGCCGACGCGGTCAGTTCACTCGCACTCGTCGCCAAGTCGGCTTCACCCGATCGCATCGAGCAAGGCATCGCCATCGACGCCGGCGGGCTGCTGCCGGACCTCGCGCACACCAACAGTTGGGTCCAGACCGTCGAGGAGGTCGATCCGATCGAGCTTCTCGAAGTCCAGCTCTGCAACTCGGTCGCGCCCTTCATCCTCGTTTCGCGCTTGCGCCCGTCGATGGCCGCGGCCGCTGCACGACGCAAGTACGTCGTGAACGTTTCCGCCATGGAAGGCCAGTTCAGCCGCGCGTACAAGGGCCCTGGCCACCCGCACACCAACATGGCCAAGGCAGCACTGAACATGCTGACCCGCACCAGCTCCAAGGAAATGCTCGACGACGGCATCCTCATGACCGCCGTCGACACCGGTTGGATCACCGACGAACGCCCGCACTTCACCAAGATGCGGTTGGCCGACGAAGGTTTTCACGCACCACTCGACCTCGTCGACGGTGCCGCCCGCGTCTACGACCCCATCGTTCAGGGTGAACTGGGCGTCGACCTGCACGGCTGCTTCCTCAAGGATTACAAACCTTCGCCGTGGTGATCGGCAGCACGCCGCATTCGTGATGGGCAGCACCCAGCCGCCCCGATGTGGCGATCTCGTCACCCCCAAACCCCCGTGTCGAGTAGCTCATTTCAGGTAGAGCACAGCATTGCAGGCGATAATGGAGCCGACACTGCTCACCGACTCGGAGGAACCATGACGATCGCCGTCGTACACAAGGACAGCCCGGAAGGCCGTGCCGCAATCGTGGCCGCTGCACGGGAATCCGTGGGTCGAAGCGAGGAACTGCTGGTTCTGCACGTCCTGGACGACGTCAACATCGGAGGCACGGTCAACCTCGGAGACACCGAGGACGATAGGGCCGCTCTTCGCGGCGAGATCCAGTCAGCGCTCGACGCCGGTGGATTCTCGGAGACGAAGTGGGATCTGCGCACCACCGAGCACGACGGCGATCCGGTTACCGCACTCGTCGACCTGGTCCACGACGCGGGTGTCGATCTCCTGATCGTCGGAACACGCCGGATGTCCCCCATCGGCAAGTTCCTCCTCGAACGCCCGCTGCAACGCCTGTTGCTCGAAGTCGAGGCTCCGATCCTCGTCGTCAAGGAGCCCCTCCCCGCCGAGTGACCGCGGTCACATCACTTTCGACTACTCGTTTGTAGGCTGGCTCCATGACTGGAACCTCGCCCGCCCGAGAACTCGACATCATCGTCTACGGAGCGAGCGGCTTCGTCGGTAAGCTTCTCGCCGACTACCTCGTCAAACATGCTCCCGAAGGCACGAAGATCGGCCTCGGTGGCCGCTCCCTCGAAAAGTTGGCAGCCACTCGCGCCGATCTGGGTACTGCCGCTGCCGATCTCCCCTTGATCATCGCCGACGCCGACGACGCCACCGCACTGAAGGCACTCGCCCAGCGAACCCGGGTCGTCGCCACCACGGTCGGCCCGTATGCCAAGTACGGCCACGCCCTTGTTCACGAATGCGCCTCCGCCGGAACTCATTACGTCGACCTGACCGGTGAGGTGCTGTTCCACCGCGAGAGCATCGACGACAACCATGAGCTGGCGGTCTCGACCGGTGCCAAGATCGTCCATTCCTGCGGATTCGATTCCATCCCTTCCGATCTCGGAGTTCACGTCCTGCACGAGAAGGTCGCCGCCGACGGCGCCGGCGAGCTCACCGACACCACCCTGGTGGTCACGGCCCTGCGCGGCGGCGTGAGCGGTGGCACCATCGATTCGCTTCGCAACCAAATCGACGTGTCGAAAGACGATGCGCGCCTGCGGAAACTTGCTGCCTCGCCGTACTCGCTGAGCCCCGATCGTGATCGGGAGCCCGAACTCGGACGCCAGAGCGACGTAAGCGTAATCGACGGCAAGAAGATCGATCCGTCGTTGAAGGGGTGGAAAGCGCCGTTCGTGATGGCGTCGTACAACACACGAGTCGTCCGTCGCAGCAATGCGCTCCGAGAGTGGGCGTACGGCAAGAAGTTCAAGTACAGCGAGGTGATGAGCGTCGGCTCATCGGTGGTGTCACCGGTGATTGCGGGCGGCGTGGCGGTCGGCCTCGGCGCGCTGGTCGCCGGACTCGCTCTACCTCCGACACGTTTCCTTCTCGACAAGGTCTTGCCGGCTCCCGGTGAAGGTCCGAGCGAGAGCACCCAGAAGAAGGGCCACTTCACGCTCGACGTGTTCACCACGACCACGACCGGCGCCCGATACACATCACGAGTGAAGGCGAAGGGCGACCCGGGATACAGCGCGACGGCGGTAATGCTCGGCGAATCTGCGTTGTCGTTGGCGAAGGACCAAAAGGCTCTTCCCCCGGCCACCGGCGTTTTGACTCCAGCGACAGCGCTCGGCGACGTCCTGGTCGAGCGTCTACGCGCGGCTGGTTTCGAGATTTCCGCGCGCAAACTCTAGACAGAACGAATTTCACTTGATCGTTTCAGCTCTTCGCGCCCGATTATCGCAGCTCAGGGCGCGGACAGCGGTGGGAATACTCCCAGGTAACATTGATGTTGGTTCATGGCATCCATATGTGATGCTCCGCTTTCGGAAAAGTGAGGCTATTCATGACTGAGCGCGTTCAGGTCGGCAGTCTTCAGGTTGCCAAGGTTCTCTACGACTTCGTGGTCGAGGAGGCTCTTCCCGGCACCGGTGTAGACGCCGAAACGTTCTGGGCCGGCGCCGACAAGGTCATCACCGAGCTCGCACCGAAGAACCGCGACTTGCTTGCCAAGCGTGACGATCTGCAGGCTCAGATCGATCAGTGGCATCGCGATCACGCCGGCGCTCCCATCGACGCCGCCGCGTACAAGGCGTTCCTGCAGGAAATCGGCTACCTCCTGCCGACGCCTGCCGAGTTCTCGGTCACCACCGCGAACGTCGACACCGAGATCACCTCGACGGCCGGCCCGCAGTTGGTCGTGCCGATCCTCAACGCGCGCTTCGCACTCAACGCGTCCAACGCCCGCTGGGGTTCGTTGTACGACGCGCTGTACGGCACCAACGCCATCTCCGAGGAGAACGGCGCCGAGAAGGGTTCCGGCTACAACAAGGTCCGCGGCGACAAAGTCATCGCCTGGGCGCGTGAATTCCTCGATGCGGCAGCACCTCTCGCGTCGGGATCGCATGCAGATTCAACCAAGTACGTTGTCGACGGCAGTGAACTGAAGATCACGTTGGCAGACGGTACTGTCACCACGCTCGCCCAGCCGGAGAAGCTCGTCGGCTACCTCGGCGAGAAGGACGCACCGACGAGCATCCTGCTGCTCAACAACGGATTGCACGCCGAGATCCAGATCGACGCCTCGTCCCCGATCGGCAGCACCGACGCCGCCGGCGTCAAGGACGTCGTTCTCGAATCCGCCGTCACCACGATCATGGACTTCGAGGACTCGGTCGCCGCTGTCGACGCCGACGACAAGGTTGTCGGCTACCGAAACTGGTTGGGTCTCAACCGCGGTGACCTGTCCGAGGAGATCAAGAAGGGCGCCAAGTCCTTCACCCGCACGCTCAACGGCGACCGTAAGTACACCGCAGTCGACGGCAGCGAACTCAGCCTGCACGGTCGTTCGCTCCTGTTCGTCCGCAACGTCGGTCACCTCATGACCAACCCCGCGATCCTCGACGCCGACGGCAACGAGGTCCCCGAGGGCATCCTCGACGCCTTGATCACCAGTGCCTGTGCAGTGCACGGCCTCTCGATCAGTGACGCCAACGGACCGCTCGACAACAGCCGCACCGGCTCGATCTACATCGTCAAGCCCAAGCAGCACGGTCCCGAGGAAGTTGCCTTCACCACCGAACTGTTCGGCCGTGTCGAGCAGGTCCTCGGGCTTCCGGAGAACACGCTCAAGGTCGGCATCATGGACGAGGAGCGTCGTACGACGGTCAACCTCGCCGCCTGCATCAAGGAAGCCGTCGACCGCGTCGTGTTCATCAACACCGGCTTCCTCGACCGCACCGGCGACGAGATCCACACCTCCATGGAAGCCGGCGCGATGGTGCGCAAGGCCGAGATGAAGAAGCAGAAGTGGATCGGTGCGTACGAGGACTGGAACGTCGACACCGGACTGGCCTGCGGCCTGCAGGGCAAGGCGCAGATCGGCAAGGGCATGTGGGCCATGACCGAGCTGATGGCAGACATGCTCGAGCAGAAGATCGGTCACCCCAAGGCCGGCGCCAACACCGCGTGGGTACCTTCGCCGACCGGCGCAACGCTGCACGCGACGCACTACCACCGCGTCGACGTATTCGCAGTTCAGGACAGCCTGAAGGGCAAGCCTCGCGCGAGCGTCGACGACATCCTGACCATCCCGCTCGCTCCCAGCACCGACTGGACGGACGCGGAGAAGAAGGAAGAGCTCGACAACAACTGCCAGTCCATCCTCGGCTACGTGGTCCGTTGGATCGACGCGGGCGTCGGCTGCTCCAAGGTTCCCGACATCCACGATGTCGCGCTCATGGAGGATCGCGCCACGCTGCGCATCTCGAGCCAGCTGCTCGCCAACTGGCTGCGTCACGGCATCGTCAGCGAGAGCGACGTTGTCAGTGCACTCGAGCGCATGGCCCCGGTTGTCGACCGTCAGAACGAGGGCGACGCCGAGTACCGCAACATGGC
Organism: Rhodococcus sp. YL-1; assembly: GCF_001942025.1. Lineage (NCBI taxonomy): Bacteria > Bacillati > Actinomycetota > Actinomycetes > Mycobacteriales > Nocardiaceae > Rhodococcus > Rhodococcus sp. YL-1. The sequence goes on from NZ_CP017299.1 coordinate 3,267,052, forward strand.
ACCTGATTTCGATTCCAACATCGCGTTCCAGGCTGCCAAGGAACTCATCCTCGAAGGCGCGAAGCAGCCCAGCGGATACACGGAGCCGATCCTGCATCGCCGCCGCCGCGAGTACAAGGCCGCCAACGCCTGATTTCACCTTCTTCGAACTCGAAGCTGAACCCGAACAGCCTCGGCACCGCTCCCGGTGTCGAGGCTGTTCGCGTAGGCCCCGAAGTTTCGTCACTAGACTGGCCGAGGACAAAGTCCGTTCAACAGACATTCTTCGAGTGACCAAGGTAGGGCAAGGTACGTGGGCGAACATCGCGGCGGGTCAGGCGCCAGAGGTATCAGTAAGGGGCCGATTCTCGTCGTCGTGCTGATCGTCTTGATCGTGGCAGGCTTCTTCGGATGGAAGGCCCTCAGCAACCGGATCGACCATCAGGGACAGCAGGCAGCCGGTACGTGCGTCGAGGGCAACAAGACACTCGACGTCACCGCGGATCCGTCCATAGCCCCACAGGTCGAGGAACTGGCGAAGCGGTACACCCAGACCTCGCCGGTGGTGCGTGATCACTGCATCGCCGTCGTGGTGCACGGTGCGCCGTCCGCGTCGGTCTCGACGGCACTCGAAGCCGGTCCGGCGGCCCCCTGGGACGACGCAGCATTGGGACCGCGTCCCTCCCTGTGGATCCCGACGAGTTCGTTCGAACTCGCGCCACTGTCGGGCAAGGCCGTGATCAACGGTGATCCTCGCTCGCTCGCGAGTTCCCCGATCGTTCTGGCAGCCGGTCCCGAGACCGCGGCAGCATTGGCCGGCGCAGCATCGAGTTGGAAGTCTTTGCCTTCCGATCTGACGGTCGCCCTGCCGGTCGGAAGTACCGAAACCTCGATGGCTGCACAGGCGATCGCTGCCGACGTCGCCGATGCGGGTGCCGGACCGGTCACGACGGATCAGGCGAAGTCCGCTCAGGTCAACGCTGCGCTCAGTGCACGGGCGTTGCAGTTCCAATCCTTGCCGACTCCCCCCTCGTCCACCGCCGAAGCCCTCGGAGCACTGAGCGCCGGAACACCGGACTCGGTGAAAGCCGTTCCGGCCACGGAACAGTCGATAGCGCAGAGCGCGAACGCGGCGATGACGACGTACTCCCCCGCCGGCGCAACGCCAGTCGCGGACTATCCGGCGGTCATCGTCTCGGGCAGCGGGATCGACGAAACCGCGTCGCGCGCAGCGGCACAGTTTGCCGATTTCATGCGTGAGCCGAATCAGTCACAGTTGTTCGTCGGCGCCGGTTTCCGGGTCGAGGGCCAAGACCTTCCCGATCTCGGGGCGGTGTCCCCGGCCAAGATCTCGTCCACGTTGAAACCGGCTTCGGCGGAGACCGCAGCGGCGCTCGGTGACATAGTCGCCAACCCGGTCTCGCCGCGTAGTGCCACCATCCTGATGGACACGTCGGCGTCGATGGGTACCGACGACGGTGGCACTACCCGCTTGGCGAACGTTGCCTCGGCGGTGAACACCCAATTGGGTCGCAGCCCTGACGCTTCGGACATCGGCCTTCGCGAGTTCAGCACGGGCACCGACGGAAAACCGTCCGAGCGCATCCTGGTTCCGGGCGGTTCACTGTCCGAGCCGAATCGGCGTGCCACGATCACCGATTTCCTCAACGGGCTTCGGGCCGGCGGAAAGACCTCCAAATACCCGGCGCTTGCCAGCTCCTACAAAGCCGCCGTGGACGGTTTCGACGCGGGGCGAGTCAACTCGGTGCTGCTGATCACCTCGAGTACGCCTGACGAATCCACCACGACGCGAGCCGAACTGCTCAGCGCGATCGCCGCTGCGGGCAATCCGTCGCGTCCGGTACAGGTCGACGTGATCGTCGTCGGTGCGGGCGACGACGTCTCCACACTCCAAGACGTCTCGGATCGGACGGGCGGCACATTGGTTCGGGTCGATTCGACGTCCGACCCCGCTCTCGCGGCCGCAGTGACCAAGATGCTGTCCTGATGGGGCGCGTCGCGGTTTTTGCAGTCCTTCTCGCCCTTCTGACCTGGTTCCTGCATCGCCGACTCGTTCGCGCCACCGGCATCCCGAGGCGATGGGCTCGTCTCGCCGACACTGCGCTTGTCGTCTTGGCGGTCTCGACGCTCATCGGGGTCGGCAGCGGCGAAGTCTTTCCGACATCGTGGGCGCGACCGATCGGATTTGTCGGATGGGTCTGGCTGGCTTCGTGGCTGTATCTGATTCCCGGACTGCTCGTGATCGGCCTGTTCGCCGGGATCGGTCGACTACGTGCACGCCACACGGATACCACGACCGAAGTCGACCCAGCCAAGCGTCGTACGTTGCAGTTGGCTACAGCAGCAGTCACTCTCGCGGCGATCAGCACCGCCGGCTACGGCGTCTACGAGGCGTCGGGCCCCAAGATTTCCCGCGTCCGCGTGCCGCTCGCTCGTCTACCTGAGGGCTTCAACGGATACCGGATCGCCTTGATCACCGACCTGCACGTGGGACCGGCCCGCGGGGTCGACTTCACCCGCAAGGTGGTCGATATCGTGAACTCGCAGAATGTCGATCTGATCGCGATCGGCGGCGACCTCGTAGACGGAACCGTCGCGAAAGTTGCTCCCGATCTTGCTCCGCTCGCCGATCTTCGGGCGCCCGACGGAATCTTCGGAGTCAGCGGAAACCACGAGTTCTACGCCGACGACGGCGGCAAATGGCTCGACGTGTGGGAGACATTGGGGATCACCACACTTCGCAACAGCCGCACCTCGATCCAGCATGGCGGCGATACCATCGACATCGTGGGCATCCACGACTACACGTCGCCGGCCCCGTACGAGCCGAACCTGACTGCCGCGCTCGCAGGTCGCGATCCGAATACTTTCGCCTTGCTTCTCGCGCACGAACCGCGTCAAGCGATCGAGGCATCCGAGATGGGTATCGATCTGCAACTGTCCGGGCACACTCACGGCGGTCAGATGTGGCCGCTGCGGTATCTCGTTCCGCTGCAGCAGCCTTCGGTGCAAGGCTTGGACAGGGTCGGAAACACAGTGCTGTACACGACGCGTGGCGCCGGGGCTTGGGGTCCGCCGGTACGCGTCGGCGCCCCGCCGGAGATCACTGTTCTCGAACTCGTACACGAGAGGTGATGATCTCCGGCGGGCACACGCCTTAGTTGCCTGCGAACGCTTCGATCGGCGGGCAGGAGCAGACCAGGTTGCGGTCGCCATGTGCACCGTCGATACGACGCACGGACGGCCACACCTTCGGGCGAGCCTTGCCACGCGGGAAGACGGCGATCTCACGCGAGTACGGGTGATCCCACTGCGCTGCAATGCTTCCCGCAGTGTGGGGAGCACCGCGTAGCGGGTTGTCCTCCACCGTCCACTCGCCCGCTCCGACGCGATCGATTTCGCCGCGAATGGCGATCATCGCCTCGCAGAACTCGTCGATCTCTTCGAGGTTCTCGCTCTCGGTGGGCTCGACCATCAGTGTGCCGACCACGGGGAAGCTCATGGTCGGAGCATGGAAACCGTAGTCGGCCAGACGCTTTGCGACGTCGTCGACGGTGACGCCGGTGTCCTTGGTCAACCCCCGGAGGTCGAGGATGCACTCGTGCGCGACCATGCCGTTCTCGCCGGTGTAGAGAACCGGGAAGTACTCGTCGAGTCGACGCGCGATGTAGTTGGCCGACGCGATGGCGGTCAGGCTGGCGCGGCGCAGGCCCGCAGCTCCCATCATCCGGATGTAGGTCCAGGTGATGGGCAGAATGGACGCACTGCCGTAGGGCGCTGCCGAGATCGTTCCTCTACCACCGAGTTCGGGCGCCATCGGGTGTCCGGGCAAAAACGGCGTCAAGTGTGAGCGCACACCGATCGGGCCGACGCCGGGTCCGCCGCCGCCGTGCGGGATGCAGAAGGTCTTGTGCAGATTCAGGTGGCTGACGTCGCCGCCGAATCGGCCCGGACGGGCAAGGCCGACAAGCGCATTGAGGTTGGCGCCGTCGACGTACACCTGGCCACCGGCGTCGTGTACCGCTGCGCAGATGTCGGCGATCTCGTGCTCGTAGACACCGTGCGTTGAAGGGTAGGTGATCATGATCGCGGCGAGACGCTCGGCGTGATCGGCGATCTTCGCGCGCAGATCGTCGACGTCGACGTCACCGTTGGGACGGCAGGCGACAACCTCGACGCGCATCCCGGCCATGACGGCAGAAGCCGCATTGGTGCCGTGAGCACTCGACGGAATGAGGCAGGTGTCGCGGTGGTCGTCGCCCCGGCTGAGGTGGTAGTTGCGGATCGCGAGCAGGCCCGCGTATTCCCCCTGGCTGCCGGCGTTGGGTTGCAGGCTGACGTTGTCGTAGCCGGTGACCGCGACCAGCCAGTCTTCGAGATCCTTGATGATCTTCAGCAGACCGGGCGCATCCGATGTCGGCGCGAACGGATGGATCGCGTTGAACGCGGGCCAGGTGATGGATTCCATCTCGGCGGTCGCATTGAGCTTCATGGTGCACGAACCCAGCGGGATCATGCTGCGATCGAGCGCGATGTCCTTGTCGGACAGCGCGCGCAGGTAGCGAAGCATTGCCGTTTCCGTACGGTAACGGGTGAAGGCTTCGTGCTGCAGGTAGTCGGAGGTGCGCTCCTGAGCAACCGGAACCGAATTGCCCTCGGCTTCGATGGCGACAACAGCATCCTCGATCCCGAACGCGTCGAGCACGGCAAGGACGTGGTCGGCGGTCGTGGCCTCGTCGCAGGAGATACCGACATGATCGGCGTCGACCAGACGCAGGTTGATCCCGGATTCCTTGGCCGCAGCGACGACGTCGGCCGCCTTGCCCGGAACCTGAGCGAGCACGGTGTCGAAGAACGAATCGTGGACAACGGTCACGCCGCCTTCGCGCAGGCCGTTTGCCAACGCGTGTGCGCGGGCAGCGACGCGCAACGCAATCGCCTTGAGTCCCTCGGCGCCGTGGTAGCTCGCGTACATCGCAGCGAGGATGGCGAGGAGCACCTGAGCGGTACAGATGTTGGACGTCGCCTTCTCGCGGCGAATGTGCTGCTCACGTGTCTGCAGCGCCAGGCGGTATGCCTTGTCTCCGTCGGCGTCGATGGAGACGCCGACCAAGCGGCCGGGCAGCTGACGCGCATGCTTGGAGTGCACGGCCAGGTAACCGGCGTGCGGTCCGCCGTATCCCATGGGAACACCGAAACGCTGGGTGGTTCCGAAGCACGCATCCGCGCCGAGCTCACCGGGTGAGGTGATGAGCGTCATCGCGAGGAGGTCTGCGCCGACGGCAACCAGTGCGCCGCGCTCGTGAGCTTCCGCGATGATCGAGGTGTAATCGACGACTCGTCCCGAGGCACCTGGGATCTGGGCGATGACGCCGAAGAAGTCACCTTCCGGAAGACCAGCGGTGAGGTCCGCAGAGACGATCTCGATTCCGAGCGGCTCGGCGCGAGTCTCGATGACGGCGAGGGTCTGCGGGTAGAGATCGGCGTCGACGACAAATCGTGGGGACTTGCTGCGGTTCGCGCGGCGCAGGAGCGTCATGGCTTCGGCAGCGGCGGTGGCCTCGTCGAGCATCGACGAGTTTGCCAGTTCCATGCCGGAGAGATCGGCGACCATGGTCTGGAAGTTGAGGAGGGCTTCGAGACGGCCCTGGCTGATCTCCGGCTGATACGGGGTGTACGCGGTGTACCAGGCCGGGTTCTCGATGATGTTGCGCAACAACACCGGCGGCGTCAACGTGTCGAAGTAGCCGAGGCCGATCATCGACGTCGCGACGGTGTTCTGGGCTGCGAGTGCAGTCAGTTCGGCAAGTGCCTCGTGCTCTCCGACCGGAAGCGGCAGAGCGTCGAGTCCGGCAGCGATGCCGTTCGGGGCAGCGTCGAGGATGACGGAGGGAACGGCCTTGGTTGCCAGTTCGTCGAGTGAATCGACCCCGACGAGTTCGAGGATGCGCGCGAGTTCCGCGGCGTTCGGACCGACATGGCGGTCGGCAAATATACGGCTTGCAGCGTCGATCACGACAACTCCCAGACAGATCGGAGGATCAGGACACACACCGAACTGCGGTGTGTTCCTCCCCCTCTGTCGCATGCTCGATTCCCGAGCGCCTGAGAGATTCGGTAGTGATCCGCCGAAGGCGGAAGCCACAGCCTTTCCCCGTCGGCGGGTGGGTTGTCCCACCGCTTTCCAGAGGCGTCGGAGCCCGTACGGTCCTTGGTGCCTGAGAGATTGACGGGGAGGTATTGCTCCTTCGGCGCCCTGATCCCGCTCACGACTGACCTTTGAGACAAAGACTGAAACAAAGACAAGTTCGGTGAATCGGTATCCGAGGCTCTCCCGTACGCCGGCGACGCAGGCCCAGTCTAGTTGACCGAAACGCCTAGCTGCACCGTGGCATCCTCCAAAGAGATGTGACGTACGTTATCCGGTTTTGCGGCTGGCGCGATTCTTGCGTCGCGAAGCCAACTCGTCTTCCGGGTTGGGATCACTTTCACCGCCGTCGGCCCGCTCGGCGGGGAAGTCGGCGATCGTTCCGGTGAGTTCACGCATCGCGCCACTGACTGCGATGCCGAATACGCCCTGCCCACCCTGGAGGAGGTCGACGACCTCTTCGGGGGACGTGCATTCGTACACGGTGGTGCCGTCGGAGAACAGAGTGATGTTGGCAAGATCGCGGACGCCACGCTTACGGAGGTGATCGACGGCAACGCGGATGTTCTGCAGTGAGATGCCGGTATCGAGCAGACGCTTCACGATCTTCAGAACGAGAATGTCCTTGAAGGAGTACAGACGTTGGCTTCCGGATCCGGCAGCGCCACGGATCGACGGAACAACCAACGACGTCCGTGCCCAGTAGTCGAGTTGGCGGTACGTGATCCCGGCGATCTGGCACGCACTGGGTACTCGATATCCGACGAGGTCGTCGGGGATGGAATCGTCCGGGAACAGGCCCGGCTGCAGCTCTTCGGAAGACATTTCTGCAGTCGCGGCACTACCGGCTATGCCCGTCCCGCGCTCATTCGACTGTTCTTCCACTGCCGTCTCCCTCTCGCTTCGCCATCATGTAACCAACCTGTGCTATCAGCAGTCACGAGAATCCCGTGCCGACCGAACTTTCAGATGTGAATCCAAGGCAGGTAATTCCATGAGTGGACTTACCCAGAGTACGCCTCGATCGACAAGGCGAGAAGATCTCCACCGCACGCAACGGTAAGTCCAGGAGGGTGCATGGTCAACGCAACACGCCGACCGAGACTCAACCTCTACTTGAGAGTTGAAGACTAAAGTCCGCAACCAGTCAATTCAGGCTAACCATCAGTGGCTTTGAAATCGTCCGGCGAGATGGTGTCGAGGAATTCCTTGAACTTCTCGACCTCGTCTTCGCGCTCGTCGGGAATGACCAGACCGGCCTCGGCGAGAACAGCCTCCGACGCGAAGATCGGAACGCCGATGCGCAGGGCCAATGCAATCGAATCCGACGGACGTGCCGAGACAGTGGTCTGCTCGTCGAAGACGAGATCCGCGTAGAAAGTGCCCTCTTGCAGGTCCACGATCCGAACTTCCTTGAGGCTTCGACCGAAAGATTCGATCAAGATCTTGATCAGGTCGTGAGTCAGCGGCCGCGCCGGCTCGACTCCCTGTTGTTCGAGAACAATCGCGGTAGCTTCGGTTTGCCCGATCCAGATCGGCAGGTACCGATCGCCGTCGGACTCTCGCAGCAACAGGACCGGCTGATTCTGAGGCTGCTCGACACGAACTCCGATCACACGCATTTCGCCCATCGAGCTTGCCTCCAACCTGACGTGATCCAGCCGACCGACTCCGATGCGGTCGTACTGAAATTCTATTCGAGTGTGCCCCGCTGATCGAGGAACTCAGCGATCGAGACTTCCCCGAACTGCCGATTTGACCAGACACGTGTGCAAAGTCAGTGACAGAGCGGCCAGCTCCCGCACCATTTCCTCGGCACGATCACGTGCTCCGGCGTCACGACCCTTGGCAACCGGTCCGGCGATCTGAGTCACCAGTCCCGCTTCGCGATCAGCAGCCAACTTGAACGCCCGCAGATGGCGAACCTCCAAGCCGTACTCGGACATCGCCTTAGCGGTGCGCGCCAACGTCACGGCATCCTCGTCGAAGAAGCCCGCCGCGCCGGGAACGACCAAACCGGTGCGGATCAGATCGGTCAGAAACCGATCGTCGATGTCAGCGCGCGCGAGAAGATCCTGACGACCGACTCGAACTTCGCGATCGACCCGGAACGCCTCGGGTGAGACATCGCCCGTAGCGATCGACAGGACGCGAGCACGACGAGGCGCAGGAACTTCTGCACTCACCGTCGCTGCGCCACTGTCGATCGCTTCGAGTTGTTCTTTGATCACTTTGAGCGGCAGGTACTGATCGCGTTGAGCGGTCAGCACGAAGCGAAGACGCTCGCAGTCCTCGACAGAGAATCTGCGGTATCCCGACGGTGTCCGTTGCGGGCTGATCAAGCCCTCGGACTCGAGGAAACGGATCTTCGAAATCGTCACGTCGGGAAAATCTGGACGCAACCGATCCAGCACGGAACCAATCGACATTCCGGGCTGGCTCTGCTGCCGCACTGCCGTCATTAGCTACCCGCACCTGCTGACGACTCGCCGACCTGCGAACCGCCGGCACGAGGGCCGGTGAGGAACACCAGACGGAACTTGCCGATCTGAACCTCGTCACCATTCGCGAGAACTGCCGAATCGACAGGCTCACGGTTGACGTAGGTGCCGTTGAGGCTTCCGACGTCGACGACGTGGAAATCTGCATCTTCCTGACGGAACTCGGCGTGACGACGGCTGACGGTCACGTCGTCGAGGAAGATGTCACTGTCCGGGTGCCGACCTGCCGACGTCGTCGGCTGATCGAGCAAGAAGCGGGATCCTGCATTCGGTCCCCGCTTGACCACCAGAAGTGCGGCTCCGGCAGGAAGGCCTTCCACGCCCGAAACCGGCTGCTCGGCGGCCGGTGCTGCAGAGGAGGTGTTGTCGAGCTCATTGAGGAAGTCCGCGCGGAAAACCGAAGTGGTCTCCGCCGGCGACTCCCCATAGCCCGCGTCGTTACCGTTCTCGCTCACTGTTTCTCCTCCTGGGTCAATCATCCAGATCATGAATCACTGGACTACGCAGTGCACTTTCTTCACGAGCATCTTTCACAGTCACGTTCGATACGGCCCTGCGCCCCGACTCGGCACATGCGTACCTAACGACCGTACCCTGCGCAGACCGCCGTGTGCAGCGAGACAGGCCGCGACACAACACGAGTTGGCCGGTCCACGCGCAGGTTTTCTACTCGGACGTGAGTCCCTTGTATGCCTCCGCGTCCAGAGTTGCCGCGAGTGCGGCGTCGAGTGTGGCCTCGTCGGCAACCTCGAGTTCGACCAACCAACCCGTGTCGTACGGGTCGGTGTTGACGAGGTCGGGCTGTCCGTCCAATTCACCGTTCGCTGCAAGAACTTTCGCAGTGAACGGAGCAAAGATGTCGGAGACGCTCTTGGTCGACTCGACCTCACCGAGCGATTCACCGGCGGTCACGTCTTCGTCGACAGCGGGAAGCTGGACGAACACGACGTCACCGAGCTGCGACTGAGCAAAGTCGGTGATACCGACTCGAACTGAGGTCGGGCCGGTTCGCTTCACCCACTCGTGCTCCGCGGTGTAGCGCAGATCGGTAGGTGTATCGAGCTCACTCACAGTGGCTTCCTTTCACAGGCCGTCCGAAAGTCGGACGCAAAAAGATCAATTTCCGGGTTGAGCGTATTGGCGCGGATTCAATTGTCGCAAGACGGAGATCGTGACCTGCTGCGATTGCTCGACGGACGACGTTCCGCCATTGCGTGCGACATTGTCGAAGACGCCTCCGGGAATGTTCAACGCTGCCGCCAATGTCGGCGGATCTCCGATCGCGGTCACAGTGTACGGCTGCTCGATCCGGGTTCCGTCCAATTCGATCTCGCCGCCGCGCCCACTCACCCACGAGTTCACGCCGATACGAATGGGTTCGCCGTTCGCACCTGCGATCGAGATGGCTTCGGCACCGGCAGCACGCAGTTCCTGGATGAGATCGAGAATCACTTCCGATCCGACGCCGCCCGCCGGATCTGTCAGGGTCATCGTCACACCCGGTCCAATGGCCGGAGCGGTCCCCACTTGAATGGAGAGTGAGGTCAGCCGCGCCCGCGCCTCGTCCAGCGCTGCTCCCGTGTTGCCACCGGCTTCCAAAGTGGCAAGCGATTCCTGAAGATTCGCGACTTCCTGCCTCAGCGCGGCTTCGCGCCGATTCAAATTGTCGAGAACCACCAGGAGGTCGGCAGGGCGCGCGGCGTCGAGTGAATCTCCGGCCACTGTGCTGCGTACCTGTGTGGCAATCGCAACGCCGAGCACGCCCAACAGCACAGCAGCGAGGATTGCGAAGACGACGTTGGTGCGGTGTTTGGACGGTGAACGCAACTCGTGACGACCTTCACCCGCAGTGATGACGGGAGGTTCTTCTTCCGGTTCGGTCGTGGAATGTTCCGCCATGACTCACGCTCCGAACAGTCGGCGTCGCAATGCCGCTGCGTTGCCGAAGATCCGGATACCCAACACGACGACGATCGCCGTCGAGAGTTGAGTACCGACACCCAACTGATCACCGAGCCAGACGATCAACGACGCGACGAGCACGTTGAAGACGAAGGAAACCACGAACACCTTCGCGTCGAAGATTTCGTCCAGATACGCGCGTAGTCCACCGAAGACGGCGTCGAGCGCCGCAACGACAGCGATCGGAAGATAGGGCTGGATCACGTCGGGCACCTGCGGGCTGAAAACTACGCCCAGGACGATGCCGACGACCAGTGCTGCGAGTCCGTACAGGGCGGAACCGGCCTTCATCGAACTCCTTCTGTCACTTGGGTTCTGTGGGTTCTGTTGCCACTCGGACGGCGCGAGGCGCCGTAGGCGGCAGAGTCAACGAATCGTCTTCGGCCACCGCGAAACCGACTCCGTACAGTTGCGAGACGCTAGACATTCTCACGTAGGCGTCGCTGACGACGAATTTCCGCTGCAGTGCTCGCGTGTCTCCGATCGCCTCGACGAGGTACGGGGAGAAAACAGGTTGGTTGTCGACGAGCATCGCGCCGCCCGCCTGACGAATGGTCACCGTCGGCCCGATTCGCACGCCGCCGACGGCGATCGCCTCCGCTCCCCCAGCCCACAGGGCGTTTACGACGGTCTGCAGATCGCGATCGAGGACAACTGTCTTACCGCCGACACTCCGTTGCGACGCATCCGAGAGGTTCGGGCGTCCGGCCGGGTCGGTCAACGTCACCACCAGTCCCTCCCCGTGAACAGCTTCGGCTCCTGCGCCGGATTCGACCGCTCGCAGTTGGTCGAGGACGGCGCTGCCGCGTGCATCGCCTTCGAGCACCACGCCGCGCGCGGCGTCGACGGCTCCGCCGAGTGAATCGCGGGACGCGGCCAGTGAATCGATTCGATCCTCCGCATCACGGACCTTCGCCACCAACTCGCTTCGAACCTCTTCGGTGCCGGTCACCTGCTTCGTCGCCTGAACAGCCGAGACCGTGACGATGAACCCGATCAACAGTGCGCCGAGGGCCAGCCACGGCCCCGTCTTCGAGGATCTGTTCTTGGTGTGCTCGTGCTGGCGTTCGAATGCAGTTGCCTCGTAGCCCGGGTCGAGATGTTCGGTCATGAGTGACCGAAGCAGCGACGGTACCGGGTTACGACGGACGTCCTCCCCGGTCGACTTCATCGGGGCACGACCTCGTGGGTTCGCGCAACGTCAACGGCCTTGAGCACGTAGATCGCGGCAGTCCACACGTACAGGACGGTTCCCCAGATCAGGAAAGCGAAACCGAAGGCATGGGTGAACGGTCCGATGGCCCAGTCTCCGTGCCCGGCAAGAATCAACGGCAGAGCGAACATCAGTAGGAAGGTCGCAGCCTTGCCGAGATAAACCACCTCGGGCGGTGGCAGGCCACGCCTGCGGTAGATCGGCAGCGTCAACGCAAGCAGAAGATCACGGCCGATGAGTATCGCTGCGACCCACCAGGGAATGAAATCGCGGGCGACGAAGGTGACCAGAGTCGTCACGACGTACAGACGATCGACCAGCGGGTCGAGAAGCGCTCCCAGACGCGAGGTCTGTCCGAGCACTCTGGCCAGCTTGCCGTCGAGCCAGTCGGTGAACCCGCTGAGCATCAGCAGCGCCAATGCCCAGCCGTCCGAGTGCGTGACGAGCAGCAGGTAGGCGAACAGCGGCAGAGCGAGTAGACGCACGATACTGAGCACGTTGGGAACAGTGAGAATCCGGTCCGTGGGGATCGGTTCTTGTTCGCCAGAGTTCACTGCACACACCTCGCGTCGTTCGATTGCCGTGCGGCCAGCTTTCCACAGCACGACGGACTATTCGCCGAGGCGCCGTAGCCTGAACTGTCCCGAGCGTGTCGAGCTGCCCTTATCTCCAGGCGAACACCGGCTGCTCGAGCTTGTCGATGCGCGTGTGCCGTCCGTTCAGCACTTCGCGGAACTGATAGATGACGGCTCCGGTCGGCGCATGGATCAGGCTCGTTCGGAACGGCCATTGGATCACCGGGTTCGGTGACTCCTCGATGGTGACGAAGCGCGAGTCCACGTCGAGCTCCTCCGACGTGACGGCATACACCTGGGCCACCTCGTCGGGATTGGGTACCAGTCCCCCGATGTCCTCGCCCGACCACATGACGAACGGCCGGATCACGAATCCCGAACGAGTGACGTAGTCGTCGAGCCGGCCGATGATCTTCGACTCGGGAACGTCGACACCCAGCTCCTCGGAAAGTTCCCGAACCGCTGCCTGTTCGGACGACTCGCCCGGGTCGACGCTTCCGCCCGGCAACGCGAATTGACCGGGGTGGGCGCGCATCTTGCTCGGCCGCTTCGTCACCGGGAACACTGGTGTTCCGTCCGCTGTCCGCATGACGACGATGACCACCGACGCCGAGCGCCTTCCGTCCAATTCGACCGACCGAGGTTCGAAAGCGGCAAGTGAGGCGACCACGTGGTCCCGATTCAGTAAATCTCCGTTCACCATGGCTCGACAGTAGCGCCACGAGACTGAGACCCTCAGCCAGTCTGGTCCATTTTGGCCGCTTCGCCTGATTATCGGTCTGTATTCCTGTCATGCTGAACAGGCAGAATCCACCGTGCGGCATGGCGAGAAGAGAACCTCGATGGCTGAGCAGTCCCAGACCCCCACCCCGCAGACCGACCAGGGCGCGCCGGGCGCGTCGAATCGGGCCTCTCGCTTTGCTTCCGACACGCTGAGCGTCCTGCGGCGTGTGCCGTTCACCGCGAGCGTCGTGCTCACCATCACCGTCGTCGGGATCGCGACCGGCGCCCTGTGGAATCACGTCCGTACCTATTCGTGGTTCAACGACATCGCCTACGGAGTTCCTGCCTTGCAGGAAGGCAAGTGGTGGACTCTCGTCACGGGGTGGTTCTTCGGATTGACGCCGGGTCAGTATGTTTCGATCATCGTCGTTTTTGCCTTCGCGGTCGGCTGGTGCGAATGGCGCCTGGGAACCAAGAACGCGGCCATCGTCACGATCAGCGGTCAGTTGGCGGGCGAACTCGGTGCATCGCTCCTCCTCTGGGCGGGCAGCCACACCGACTGGGATTGGGCTCGCAACCTCGCCACCCACCGCGACGTCGGCGTGACCACCGCAATCATCGCCGCACTCGCCGCGACCACGGCAACACTCCGCTCGCCCTGGCGAATGCGAGTGCGCGCCATTCTGTGCGCGTACATTGCGATCGCGTTCCTCTTCGAAGGCCGCCTCGCCGACGTGCAGCACCTCATCGCGGTCGCGATATTCCTGCCGGTGGGCGAGAAGTTCTTCGGCGACGGAGAGCGCGGGTTCATCCCCCGAACGCGACGCGAGATCCGCCTGCTCGGATTCATCGGCCTGCTCCTGATCGGCGTGGTCGAGATCGCCGTCTGGCTGTTCCCCGGAAGCGGACCGTTCGGGCCGACGGAAGCCGAAACCGGTTCGGGCTGGACGGCATTGATCGACGTGGTCATCGTTGCCCTGATCGCGGACCAGTTGCGACGAGGTCGCCGCTGGGCCTGGTGGGTTGCCGTGGTGTTCGGTTCACTGACGGTTTTGGCCACCGCCCTCGTCCTCGTCTCGGTCATCTTCTTCGACTACGAGAGCGCCGGCGCCGTCACGGTCGGTACCGCGCTGCTCTGGCTTCTCGAACTCATCTTGTTGATCAAGGGCCGCCACGCTTTTCACGTACCGATGCGGCGCAAGATTCGAGGCGGGCCGTTGTCCGGGAACGATCCGCGCGCCGCCGCTCGGGAACTACTCAAACGACACGGCGGCGGAACCATGTCGTGGATGACGACGTGGGACGGCAACAGTTACTACTTCGGCGAGTCGGGTGAGAGCGTCGTTGCATTCCAACGGCATGTCGGTGTCGTCGTGGTCCTGGCCGATCCGATAGCGAGCCCCGACCGACTTGCCGCAGCGGTCGACGAATTCACGACGATGTCCGAAGCCAACGGCCTCACTCCCTGCTTGTTCTCCGTGGGGAAGGAGACAGCCGACGCCGCCACCCGGCGTGGCTGGCGCACCGTTCAGGTCGCCGAAGACACGATCGTCGACCTACCAGAACTGCAGTTCACCGGTAAATCCTGGCAGGACATCCGCTCGGCGCTCAACAAGGCCAAGAAGGACGACATCACCTTCCGGATGACAACATTGGCCGACGAGCCGTTCTCCGTATTGGCTCAGGTGCGCGCCATCTCCGAGGAATGGGTGGGCGACAAGGGGCTACCCGAGATGGGGTTCACCCTCGGAAGCGTCGAGGAGGCGCTCGACCGCGACGTCCGGGTCGGCTTGGCCGTCGACCCGACCGGAAGCATTCACGGCGTCACCTCGTGGTTGCCGGTGTACGGCGAAGGCGGCGTGGTTCGGGGTTGGACACTCGACGTCATGCGTCGACGTCCCGACGGGTTCCGTCCGGTGGTCGAGTTCCTCATCGCATCGTCGGCCCTCGAGTTCAAAGAACAAGGTGCCCAATTCGTCTCACTGTCCGGAGCACCGCTCGCCCGCAGCGACGACGGCGCCGACGCCGCATCGATGGACCGCCTGCTGGACATGCTCGGAGCCGCGATGGAACCGCTCTACGGCTTCCGGTCTCTTCACGCGTTCAAGAAGAAGTTCAAGCCGAGGTACGAACCCGTTTTCCTGTGTTTCCGCGACGAGGCCGACCTGCCTCGGATCGGAATCGCACTGACGCGTGCCTACCTGCCCGACGCAACGGCTCCTCAGCTGATCAAGCTCGCCACCAGCAAGAGTTGACGCCGTGCGGTCCTGGTTCGAGCACACGGTCGTCGACACCGGCAGGCTCCCGCTGTTCTTCCTCCTACTCGCCTTTGTCCTGACGTTCCTGTTCATCCGCTTCAGCGTCCGGATGATCCGGGCCGAGGTCTCGTGGTGGCCAGGCAATGTCACGCCCGGTGGAATGCACATCCACCACATGGTTTTCGGTTTGATGATGATGCTCGTGTCCGGCTTCGCCTTCATCGCTCTGGCCGACTATCACACCCCGATCGCCAATTGCGTTCTCGCGTCGGTGTTCGGCATCGGCAGCGCGTTGGTCCTCGACGAGTACGCGCTCGTGTTGCATCTGCGCGATGTCTACTGGGCCGAGGAAGGTCGCTCGTCCATCGACGCAGTGTTCGTTGCCATCGCGATCTCGTTCCTTTTCCTTCTCGGGGTCCACCCGATCGGGTTCGCGGGAGAGTTCGACCCGTACGAGCAGGACCGCAGCCTGGCGACGTTGATCGGCGTTGTCGTCGCGATCGTCATCCAACTCGGACTCGCCGTGATCACGTTGATGAAGGGCAAACTCTGGACCGGCCTGATCGGGCTGTTCTTCACCCCACTTCTGTTGATCGGAGCAATTCGGTTGAGTCGCCCGGGTGCCCCGTGGGCGCGCTCGCGTTACCGCGACAAGCCGGCGAAGATGAGCCGGGCAGTGGCCCGTGAACAGCGTTATCGCGAGCCGATGATCCACGCGAAGATCTACGTTCAGGAAACGGTGTCGGGAAGTTTCGGTTCCACTCCCCCGCCCCCACCACCGCTCCCCGTCGTCGACACCACAACCCCCACGACGAAAGTCGGACTATCACGGCGGCTTTCGGACAGAATTCGCTGGCGCCGAACTCGCCGACGATTACGAACAGTCCCGGTCTGGCGCCTCCCCGTGATCCTCGTCGTGCTGTCCGTCGTCACCGCGAACATCCTCGTCGGGATCGACGGAGACCTGGTGAGCGACGGCGACGTCGGTACCATTTCCGAGGGCGTGGACGCCGGGGCCACCGCAACGCTGCTCAGCGTCATCGCCGGCGGGATGATCACTCTCACCGGTCTGGTGTTCACCGCCATCACCCTCGCAATGCAGTTCGGCGCCTCGCAGATTTCGGTGCGGGTGGTCCCGATGCTTGCGCAACAGCGAGTGATGCGGTGGTCGATCGGCATGTTTCTGGCCACGTTCGTCTTCTCCTTGATCATTGCGCTCGATCTGGCGCTCGATTCGGAGAATTCCTCACCGACCATCTCCACGGCGATCGCACTCCTTCTGGCATTGGCCAGTGCGATCCTGTTCATCGCGTTGGTGGCGAAGGTCGGGTCGATCCTCAATTCCAGTCGGTTGCTGCGTTGGATAGCGGCCCAGGGTCGCAGCGCGACGATTCGTGCCTATCCGCTGTACGAGGACTTACCTTCCGGCGCACCGAAACCCAGTCAGCCGCTCCCCCTCCACCAACCGCGCGAGTCCGAAACCTCCGAGAGCGCCGACGCACTGGTGATTCGCCTGCGCCACCTCTCACCCGACGGCCGGATTCTGCTGGCGATCGATCTCGCACGCCTGCAGCGGTTGGCGAGCCGCTGGGACGTCTCAGTCGAGGTCGTCCCCAGCATCGGCGAGTTCGTCGCCCAGAACGCGCCCCTCTTCGAGGTACGCGGACCGTCGCTGAAGGTACGTCCTGACACCTTGATGTCGTGCTTGATCTTCGGTGACACGCACAGCCCGGTCGTCAGCCCCGGTGCAGCGCTTCAGTCGATCGTGGACATCGCACTCAAGGCACTGTCACCCGCCATCAACGACCCTGGCCGAGCGGTGCAGGCTCTCGACCACATCGAAGATCTTCTGGTACTTCTCGCCCCGCGGGTCCGCTTCGACACGTCAACCTCGGATCTCACGCTGATCCGAGGGCAGCAACGCACCTGGACCGATTACGTGTCCGTCGCCACCGACGAGATCCGGCACTTCAGTACCAATTCCGCGCAGGTCCAGCGCCGTCTACGCGCGGTATTCGCGACCTTGCTCGAAGCCTGCCCGCCGGACCAGCACCCTCCGCTACTCGAGCGCGTCGACGCACTCGATGCGCAATTGACCCGAGAATGGACCGGCGCACTCGACCTTCGGCTCGCGAGTGTGGCGGATCCGCAGGGATTGGGCTCCGAAGCCGGGGCGACCGGAAGAATTCACCCGCTGATCATCGGGTCTTCGGAACTTCCGGACGATCGTTCATCCGGGCAGACCGAGTCGCGTTCCCAGCCAACCTAATTGACTCGCCAATCCAGCCGACCACACCTGGAAGCTGTGCCCTCCGTCTACCTCGGCGTACTGGACGTCCATCCCTGCGGCCTTTGCGGCTTCGTAGAGCGTTTGAAGACCTGGGCGGTAGTCGTTGTCCTGTTTGCCGACCACGAACACCCCGGCGCTGTCGGGGAACTTCTTCTCCCGGAGCAGATCCTGCGGATTCACTGCCACGAACGCGGCTTCATTGCCGCCGAACGCTGCATCGACCGTCTGCTTGCGATCGCCGAGTGTGGGTTCGATCTGACCGGACAGATCCAGGAACGTCGGATAGACCGCGGGGAAGTTCGTTGCCATCTGGAACGCGCAGGTACCGCCGTAGGAAAGTCCCCCGATCGCCCACTTCCTCGGGTCGGGATCCACCTGGAGGTTCCCGCGCACCCAGTCGGGAACATCGCGCGAAAGGTACGTCGCGACGTTCCCGAGTTGGGAATCGACGCAGAGCGGATTCGCCAGTTCCGACCCGGTCCCGTCAGCAACGACGACAACGGGAGCCAAGCCCGAATGCGCAGCGGCGTAGGCGTCCATGGTCTGGACGAGACGTCCGCCCTGTAGCCAGTCCTCGGGCGCGCCTGGTTGGCCGGCCAGCAGGACCAACACCGGCAACTCCGGTCGTGGGTTGGTGAAATACGCGGGCGGTAGGTAGATCTCGGCGTCGCGGGCGCTGAATCCGGAGACCGTCCCCGCAATCGTGACCGTGCTGACCTTGCCCGCCGACGGCATGTCGGCGGGAGCCTTCCATTGCGAAACCGGTACCGCCCCGTCCTTGCCGTCGTCCAGGTCGGCGAGTGAAACCTTCTCCGCGTCCGAGAGTCCCAGCGCTGTTCCCAACGTCGGATACGACTGGAACTGCAGATTCACGTGAGCCGCGCTCGACACGACCACCAGGAGCACCGAGACCACGGTGAGCACGCGACCGTCGATCCGCGTCGCCGCAAATACCCGCGAAACACCCAGCAGCACGCCGAGAATGCCCAACCCGATCCACACGTAGACCGGACGGGCAATCGGATCGGGGAACGGGTGCCACACCTTCTCGATCAGCCAGTACAGCACGAGAGTGATCGCGATTGCCGCGACGATGCAGACCGGAATCGAGATCAGCACGTGACGCCTCGATCTCGAGAAGATCAGCCAGAGAAGTGCCAGAATTCCGAGCACCGTCACCACGGGCGGAACCGGGCCCGTGACCAGCGACAGATCCGTGATCGTGTGCACGTCGTCTCCTGTCGCAGCCCTGTTTAGACAATATCCAAGAACAGGACATTTCGGAGCTGATGGCGTCAGATCACCGCGTTCGACGCCTGGGCACGTAGGTCTCGGGCCAGGTGATCCCGACGCTCTAGAACAAGCCTCCGCAGCGACGCGGGCGCCTCAGCATTGGCCTGGATCCAGGAATCGACAGCAGAGGTGTCTTCAGCTGCCGGGAAGAGTCCGTTCACCAACCGTCGGGCGATCTCGATGCTGCGTTCGGACCACCACTTCCCCAGGGACGAGAAGTACTCTGCCGCATATCCCTCGATCAACGACGGGTCCGTGCCCGAACGGAATCCGGCGATCGTCGCATCCAGGCGGTCGTTCGAGAGTGAGGCATCGGTGGTCGCCGACGCCCAGGCAGCCGCCTTGGTCTCGGCATCGGGAATCGACGCCGCGGCGCGGACGTACGCCGTTCGACCCGCTGACGTGCTGTCCTTGCTCAGCTCACCATCGAAGTCGCTCACACTCGCATGGCCGGTCGCCGACAGGGCGATCCACAATGCCCACCGCAGATCAGGATCGAGAGCCAGTCCGACCGGCCCCGGGCAGGTGCCGTCGAGTATCGACCGCACCTCGTCGGCGCGAGCATCGTTGACCGCTGCAGCGGCCGACAGAGCCCGTGCCCATGCCAGCTGTCTTCCGGACTCCGGTTCGGCTTCGAACACCGCCTTCCAGGTCGTTTCCAACCAGCCTGCACTTACATTGGGCCGCAAGCTTTTCGGAACGTAGTGAAGAACCGCGTATTGGGCATCGGTCAGGATCGAGCTGAGAATCGCAAGATCTGTCTCCGCGGGAGCGAATCGTTCCACCATGTCGAGGTACCGGAACACCGAGAGCTGCGCATCACGCACCGAGTTCCACAGCGACGACCAGATCACCCCGCGCGCAAGCGGATCGCTCACGCGGTCCAGGGATGCCTCGACAGTGGACAGAGATTCCGCGTCCAATCGCACCTTGGCGTAGGTGAGGTCTTCGTCGTTGAGCAGTGTGAGTGCTCCGGGCGGAAGGTCGACCGACGTGCGTGATTCGGTGATGTCGAGTTCGACGCGTTCGGTGCGAACAAGATCTCCGGACTCGTTGTAGTCGTAGATTCCGACTGCGAGCCGATGCGGCCGCGGGTCCGTCTGGACCACATCGGTTCCGTCGAGCGACAGCGTGGACACCCCGGTGGTCTGCAACCAGATTCGGGCCCATTCGCGCACGTCGCGCCCGGAAGTCTCCGTGAGCACGTCGAGCAGATCGACCAGCGTGGTGTTTCCGTACGCGTGAGCCTTGAAGTACCGGCGTGCCGCTTCGAAGAACGCGTCACGCCCGACGAACGCCACAAGTTGTTTGAGGACACTGGCGCCCTTGGCGTAGGTGATTCCGTCGAAGTTAAGCTTCGCAGCTTCGAGATCGACGATGTCGGCGACGATGGGATGAGTCGTCGGCAGCTGATCTTGGAGGTACGCCCACGCTTTTCGCTTGATGGCGAATGCCACCCAGGCATCGGTGAAGCGAGTGGCTTCGGCGCTGACCAGCGATCCCATGAAATCGGCAAAAGATTCCTTGAGCCACAGGTCGTCCCACCAGACCATGGTCACGAGATCGCCGAACCACATGTGCGCCATTTCGTGCAGGATCGTGTTGGCGCGGCGCTGATGCTGCTCGTCGGTTGCGGAGCCGCGGAACACGTATGCCTCGGTGAAGGTCACCAGTCCCGGGTTCTCCATGGCGCCGAGGTTGTACTCGGGGACAAAGATCTGGTCGTACTTGCCGAACGGATACGGATAGTCGAAGTACTCGGCGTAGAAGTCCAACCCCTGACGGGTGATGTCGAAAACGTTCTCCGCATCGAGGTACGGAGCCAACGACGCCCGGCACAGCGCACCCAACTCGACAGTGAGTTCGCCGCGACTCCACGACGACGCCACGCGGTGATACGGCCCGGCCGCGATCGCGGTGATGTAGGTCGAGATCGGCAGCGTCGGGGCGAAAGTGACGCGTTGTGCACCGTCCACGGAGAGAGTCTGGGTCGCGGGCTGATTCGACAGGACTTCCCAGCCGTCAGGTGCTGTCACCTCGAATGTGAAGGGCGCCTTGAGGTCCGGCTGCTCGAAGCAGGCGAAAACACGCCTGGCATCGGCAGGCTCGTATTGCGTGTACAGATACGTCTGATCGTCAGCGTCGTCGACAAATCGGTGCAGCCCTTCACCGGAACGGCTGTAGTTGCCGTGAGCTGCCACCCGAACGACGTTCGATCCGCCGAGTCCGCGCAGCCCGATCCGGGATCCGTCGTACTCCACCGGAATCGACGCACCGTCGACGTCCACGGAATCGACTGCAGCACCGATGAAATCGAGCCACGTGGACTCCACCGAGGACGTCAGATCAATTGTCGTGACCGTCGAAAAGGTCTTCACGGCGGAGTCGACCGCCGATCGCAGATCCAACTCCACCCGGTAACCGGCGACGGAGATGGCTCGAGATCGTTCGGCGACTTCGCTTCGATTCAGGTTCGCAGTACTCACGCACTCGATCCTGCCAGGCCGCGCGCGGCGATGTGAGCCGCCGTGCGCCTATCCCTTGAACGCGCCCTGCCAGACGGTGTCGAACGGCGTGTGTGCCGAGACGCGGCCTTCGATGCCCGCCGTGACGAACTTCTTTGCCAGAGCGACGGCTTCTCCCACGTCGGCGCCTTTTGCCAGCTCCGCGGTCACTGCGGCGGCCAGCGTGCAACCGGCACCCGAGACGCGCTCTTCGCCGACCTTGGGGGCGGAGAGAACAGTCACGTCGGTCCCGTCGAACAACACGTCGACGGCGTCGCCACCGGCGAGTTCGACACCGCCCTTTGCGAGCACGTACTTGGGTCCGAGGTCGTGGATACGACGGGCGGCCTCGATGAGGTCGTCGACGCTTTCGATGCTGTCCATTCCGGCGAGGGTGCGTGCCTCGAACAGGTTGGGTGTGACGACTGTGGCGAGCGGGAGGATCGAATCACGAAGTGCTGTATCGGTATCGAGAGCCGCGCCGGGCTCCTGGCCCTTGCAGA
The DNA here is from genome assembly GCF_001942025.1 of Rhodococcus sp. YL-1. NCBI lineage: Bacteria > Bacillati > Actinomycetota > Actinomycetes > Mycobacteriales > Nocardiaceae > Rhodococcus > Rhodococcus sp. YL-1. Next base: position 3,289,022 of record NZ_CP017299.1, read on the forward strand.
TCAGGACCGGGTCGAGGACGACGTGGCGCCAGGACTGCCGACGCAGACCCTCTGCCACAACCTCGATCGTGGCGGGAGTTCCCAACATTCCGATCTTGACGACGTCCAGATCGTGAGCTGCCGTGGCAGCCTCGATCTGATCAGCGATCACGTCAGGAGCGATCGGCACGAAGCGATGATCCCAATTGTTCTTGGGATCGAACGAGACGATGCATGTGGTGGTCGCTACGCCGTAGACGTCCAATGCCTGGAACGTCTTCAGGTCGACCTGCAGGCCGGCACCGCCAGTCGCTTCGGACCCAGCGATGACATAGGCGAGGTCAACCACAGCACAATCTCCTTCTTCGGACTTTCGAAACGTGCGTGGATGGCCACGAACGCGGGACCCAGTTTATCAACCGTTCCGACGTCTGGTTTTCGGCTATGCGGGCACCGGAGTTCCCCACGCGACGTCGTTGTCCTCGTATCCGAACGGCGGACCGACGAACTCGCCGCCGCAGGTGATCAGCGCGAGGGTTTCGGGTCCGTCGAGGCTGTTCAATCGCTCGACCGGCAGCTCGCCGTCCTTGCCGTAGTGATCGACCGCATCGATACGGTAGTTCCAGGTCTGTCCCCCGGCGCCCGCCACGGTCACGACCGAGCCGATTTCCAGTGTCGAGAACTTCTTTCCGAAACCGTCACCCTGATAGATGTCGTTGATGTGTCCGGTGATCACCACGGTGCCCGCGCCGGAGCCGGGAAATGCCGAATCTGCCCACCATCCGATCTCACTGACATCCTCGGGCGGAATGAGCGAGCCGTCCGTCGTCGTCTTGATCGGCAGGATGTCAGCGTTGCTGTTGCCTGTGCGCAGCGTGGTCGGGACATCCGGACCGTCGACCACCGCGCGAATCTCTGGCGGCAAATCTTGTTGGCCGGTCGCGAGGACGCGGGTCGGCGAGTCACCGTCGTCGGAACATCCGCCGATCAAGAGCATTGTCGCCACTACTGCAGCGGCCCACGTTCGGCTGGCCGTGGATCCAGGTGCCGCTGTCACGGACGAGAAGTCGGGCCGGACGGAATCTGGGAAATTGGTACTCGGTTTCCTACGTCACGACCGGGAAGTGCGTCACCGGAATCCCCACCGTTGCCACCGGAACCGTCACCACCGCTGCCGTTTCCGCCACCGCTTCCATTCCCCCCGCCGCCGGGGCCGGGGCACTCACCTCCCGGATCGGTGGTGTCGCCTGCCAAGACAATCTTGACTGCCGAGAGGTTGACCGTCTGGTTCTGCGCGACTTGTCCAGGAGTTGTGACGTCGAATGCGAGCTTGGCACGTACGGGGATGACCGAACCGTCGTCGGCATCGGTGACCGTTGATCCTGAGCGACCGAGATCTTGGGTCAACGTCATTCTGGAGATCAAATCCTGATCTCCGGTCAAGCCGGCGCCGTCGATCCGAAGGGTCCCTCGGACGGGACTTCCGTGGGCTCTGATCGTCACCGATGCGCGAAACTCGAGGATGTCTCCCGGCACTGTCCGCCACGCCTCGATCGAGTTGATTTTCGTTCCAGGCGATCCAGTCGAGATGTCGTACCAACCGTCGATCACGGCCGGATCGAGTGACATCGAATTTTCGTTGATTTCCGAGTTGCACGCGCGGGTGAGCGAAACGGGGGCAGCCGATCCCACTGCGGGGAGTGCTGTCGACACAACGGTCGCCAAGACGAAGGCCGTCGCGGTGATGCCCGCGGTACGCCTGCCGAAGATCGTCATTCTCTCGCTACCTTTTTTCCGCGGACCGTAGCTTCCGGTCAATTCAGTCAAAATACCAGTACAGCTGGACAAATAGGTCGAATTCCGTGCCGAATTCTTCTTATTTTCTGTGAACTTCGGTTACGAGCAATTTCTCCGCACACGCGTTCCGGCAAGGGGTCCATCGGATCAACAGGGGTCAGAAGTTACATTTCGCCCGCACATCGGAGCAGATCGCACTGATTTCTCACCGCATTGGACAGGTATTTCCGTTTCATAGCGGTCAGCCGGTGGAACAACGATCACTACAACGAGCGTGCCGGGCACGTGTCCGGTCGCCCCCCACCGAATCAAGGGAAACCGTCATGTCGGATACAACATCAGTCAAGCAGGGTTTCGCGGTAGGAACATCGATCGGGGCAGCCGTCATCTTGGTGACGGTCGGCATCGTGCAGTTCTTCCAAGGACTCGCTGCCGTCGCCGAAAACGAAGTGTTCGTAGTCGGGATCGACTACGTCTATCAGTTCGACCTGACGACGTGGGGTTGGATCCATCTCGTGTTGGGCGCGCTCGTCGCTCTCGTCGGGCTTGCACTGTTCACCGGAGCGGCCTGGGCGCGGGTGTCGGCAGTGGTGATCTGCGCGATCTCGATCATCGCGAACTTCTTGTGGCTGCCGTACTACCCCTGGTGGTCGACTCTCATCATCGCGCTGAACATCGTCGTGATCTGGGCTGTGTCGACATGGAAGCCCACCCAGACGACGCACGCCGCTACGCATGCACCGTCAACGCCGACTCGATCTGCTTGAGTTGAAAGTATGTGTAGGTGGATGGCGTATTCCGGAGAGCCGATACTGGCCCATGACTTGCTGTTCAGGCCACAGCACTCGCTGATCGACCAGAGCCTGCATTCTCAACTCGGGGCCACGACGACAAATGGCGACGGCTTCGGAATCGGCTGGTACGGGGAAGGCCCCCAACCGGCAGTTTTCAAGAGCATCGAACCCGCGTGGAACGACTCGAACCTGCGCGAAGTCACCTCCCAATTGCGCACCCCTCTGCTGTTCGCTCACATCCGCGCCTCGACGGGAACTGCAGTGCAGCGCAGCAACTGTCACCCGTTCCGGCACCGGCAATGGTTGTGGATGCACAACGGTTCACTACACGGATTCCACGACATGAAACGGGAATTGGTGACTGCCATTGATCCGTCGCTCTTTCCGGATCTCGAAGGATCGACGGACTCGGAAACCTTGTTCTTCCTCGCGCTGACGTTCGGCCTGACCGACGATCCGTTCGAAGGTGTCGCGAGGGCCGTCGGATTCGTCGAGCACACGGCCCGCTCGCAGGGAATCGACAATCCGGTTCAGATGACCGTCGCCACGTCGGATGGCATCTCCACCTGGATCTTTCGCTATTCCAGCGAGCACCAGTCGAGGTCGTTGTTCTTCTCCACCGAGATTTCCACGTTGCGCAAGCTCCATCCTGAGGTGGATGCCCTGCACCATCTGAGTGAGGAGACCCGAATCGTCGTCTCCGAGCCTCTACGTGACCTTCCCGGCGCCTGGAACGAGGTTCCCGAATCCGCCGCAGGCGTCATCCGGCCCGGACGGGACGAGATGCGGAGCTTTGTGCCGATCCCACCAGCCTGATTGGCTCATACAACCAGGCATAGCTATGAAATAGCTTGCATTCGAAGCGCTTTCACGAAAACTGAGACAACGGAAACTCGGCACACTAGTCACGCGAGAGGATGAGCCGGAACGCCAAGCGAGCCTTCTCCGTATCCGGAGTGCCACCAGTGAGCAAATCGTTGTAGATGAACGACTCACCCACGCGAACCAGCAGATATGCCATGTCCTCGACGGGCAGGTCTGGCCGAATCTGCTCCGGTATTTCAGCTTCGATCAGCCTTCGCACGGATTCGACCATCGTACCCTGAATCGGCCCCAGTCCAGTTGTGAGTATGCACAACGCCTTTTGCGGTTCCCGAGTCAAATACGTCCGGAAGAATTCGGTCTCGATTGTCGCCCGTGCATGGTAAGTGAGGACGTCGACAACCCTTGACGCTCCGCTTCCACCGCACTCCTCGAGGCCCATTCGCCACGTTCGGCGCGCCAGCGAATCGAGCACGTCACCGGTAATTGTGTCGCGATTCCCTGCACGCCGGAACAAGGTGGTCCGATCCACCCCCAACTCGGTGGCCAAAGCATTCACATCGAGCGGTTTTCCGGCCGCGAACTGTCGTCGGGCGGCACTCAACGCTTCCGCGCGGATGTCACGTGTCTCGGCCATGGAGTGAATGTATCGCTGACGACGTGCTGGTCGGTAGCCGGAGGCGATCAGACGGCGCCATCGACGGCAATCGTTGCAACATTCATTGACTTTGTTGCAGGTGAGTGTTTATGGTTCCCCGGTACGTGATTCCAGTCACAACAGTTCAGTTGTTTACGGAGGAATGCGATGAACGATCACACGTGGACGACCCGACGATGAGCCCACTTCTGCAAGTACGAGACCTCACGGTTGACATTGGGACAGAATCGATTTCGAACAGACTCCTCGACCGAGTGAGCTTCGAGTTGGGGTCGGGCGAAATCACCGGCCTCGTAGGAGAGAGCGGGAGCGGAAAGACACTGACCGGACTCGCTCTGCTCGGTCTCTTGCCCCGTACGGCAACAACCAGCGGAAGCATCCGTTTGGAAGGACAGGAACTTGTGGGTCTGCCCGCCGCCAAGTTGAGGAAAATACGCGGTCGCGACGTCAGTATGGTCTTCCAGGACCCGAGTTCGGCTCTCAACCCCTCCGTCAGCATCGGTCGCCAGATCGTCGATGTGTTGAAGGCCCACCGCGACATCACGAAAGTCGATGCGGAGGACGTGGCTACAGATCTTCTCCACCAGGTCGGACTGGCCGACCCGAGCAGAACCTTGAAGTCGTACGGGTACGAGCTTTCCGGCGGGATGTGTCAGCGGGTGATTATCGCGATGGCCCTGGCATGCGGTCCGAAGTTGCTGATCGCGGACGAACCGACAACAGCGCTCGACGTCACCATCCAAGCTCAGATTGTCGATCTCCTTCGAGAACTGGCCGAACAGCGCGATCTTGCCGTGTTGTTGATCAGTCACGACCTCGCGGTTGTCGCCGAGGTCGCGGATCGAGTCATCACCATGTTTCGCGGCGAGATCGTCGACGTCGCGCCGCGGGACGCGCTGCTTCGGCGGCCCGCGCATCCCTACACGTTCAGCCTTCTCGAGGCGGCACGCTCGACATTCGAAGAAGTCTCCTCCCAATCACCCAAGGCGCGAGGCGATTTCACCAGCAAAGCCCCTGCTGACGGCGTGGGTTGCCGATACGTCGCCCGGTGCAACTACTCCGAGGAGCTCTGCATATCCGATCATCCACTTCTGATCGGATCACCGGAATCGGCAACAAGATGTCACCGCAGCGACGAACTCGAGTTGCTCGGACTGGTGAGCTGATGAGCAACACCGACGTCATCGTCGACGTTCGGAATCTGGCAGTCGAGTACGGACGCGGACGCAAAGCTCTTCGCGCGGTCGACGACGTCAGCTTCTCCGTACAGAGGGGCGAAACCCTTGCGATAATCGGTGAATCAGGATCGGGAAAATCCTCGACGGCTCACGCTCTCGCGGGTCTGGTGGCTACGGCCGCAGGCTCCATCACTATGAATCTCGACGACCCGGCGTTCGGCAAGGGTAGATCTTCCCATCTCATTTTTCAAAACCCTACGTCGGCCTTGAACAATCGGATGGCCTCATGGGCTTGCGTGGCCGAGCCGATGGCGCCAGGGCGTCTGCGCATCCCACAGTCCTTGCGGCCGAAAGCCGTCGAGCTGTTGCGTCGGGTCGGTCTCGGCGCTGAGCTTGCCGACCGCCTCCCGACCCAGCTCTCCGGTGGCCAACGCCAACGCGTGACCATCGCTCGTGCACTTGCCTCCAAGGCGCCACTGATTCTCTGCGACGAACCTGTTGCCTCCCTAGATGTTTCGCTTCAGGAAGAGGTGTTGCAACTTCTTGCCGATCTCCGAGAAGAACATGACCTCACGTACATCTTCATTTCGCACGATTTGGGTTCGGTGGCACGGATCGCCGATCGCGTCGCGGTGATGTACCTCGGCCGAATCGTCGAGATCGGACCGGTTGCCACGGTCCTGAGGACTCCATCGCACCCCTACACGCAGGCGCTTCTCGCCGCGGCCCCGCACATCGAACTCGAGCGGCGCAGTCGTCGGAAAGCATTGGTGCGGGGCGAGTTACCCGACCCACGGAATCCACCCTCGGGCTGTCGATTCCGCACCCGCTGCCCGTTTGCGATGGATCGCTGTGCGTCGGAAGCGCCGTCACTTCGCGCGGCCTCGAATTCCGCACACAGCTCCGCCTGCCATCTATCGTCCCCGGCCACATCGATCGGAATCTCCAACCCGCCGCAGTAAATGCGTGCCGCGTCAGTCTCCCCCTTCCGAGAAGACCAAAGCGAAAGTCCACCATATGAATCCGCGTCTGTCTTTGCGATCCCGATATCCGATCACACGCTTCCAGAATCATGGGAAAAGTGGCCCACGTGTGCTGGTAGCTGCGTTTGCACTTTCTGCTCTTGTGCTCAGCGGCTGTTCGAGCAGCGCCACCGGTACCGCCGGCGATACCGGACCTGCCGATCCGAACGCCGAACTCAAGGTCGCGACATCGCACGTCCCCGCCTCGCTCGACCCGTGTGCGGGAAACATCGGATACGACATCGACTACTTACAGTTGATGTATGCACCACTGATCGATGCGGAACCTGCCACCCAGAAGTTGCGGCCCGGAATCGCCAGCGAGTGGGGCTTCTCCGGACCGGACAACCTGACGTTCGAGATGACGTTGCAGAACGGCTTGACCTTCCACGACGGTACAGCTGTCGATGCAGCAGCCGTCAAGGCAAGCATGGAACACTGCTTGAGTCTCGGAATCGTTTCCGTCCCGACGATCAAGAGCATCGAAGCAACGTCCCCAGATCACGTCACGATCTCGTTGAGTTCACCTACCTCCGGTTTACCAGGCTGGCTCAACGGCAGATTGGGAATGGTGGTCTCCCCCACTGCGCTGGCAGCAGCAGGGGCAGACTTCGCCAACAAGCCTGTAGGCGCAGGGCCGTACACATTCACCAGCGCAGTCCCGAACAGTTCATACACATTCAGTCGATTCGACGATTACAAACCGGCAGGTCCACCCAGCCCCCAGCTCGCCAAGATCCAGATCCAGGTGATCTCCAATCCCACAGCGCTGACAAATGCCCTGACATCGAACGCTGCGGATTTTGCATACGGGCTCACACCGTCGAGTGCTCCGATCCTCGAACGGAATCCCAACCTGAACGTCAGTCACGACCCGAGACTCGGAGTTGCGCTCGTCGTGATCAACAACAAGAACCCTGTGGTTAACGACGTCCGGGTTCGTCTGGCGATGCAGTATGCGCTCGACCGCAAGGCAATTGCGCGAGCCGCGCTGGACAGCTCGGAAGGAACTGCGGCGTTCGGTCAATATCCTCCCGGTTCGCAGTTCTACGACGAGGAAACCGAAGATGCATGGCCGTACGACCCGGAGAAGGCCAAATCGCTGCTAGCGGAGGCGGGGTATCCGAATGGGGTCACCGTGCGCGGACTAGCAGGCAACCTACCGCCGTACTCGACCAACGCGGTCCTTGTCGGAGAACAATGGGAGAAAGTCGGCATCAAGGTCGACTTCGTCGAAATGAGTGGACCTCAGGCGATTACGGAGTTCGTCGCACACAACAGCGCGGACGTCTTCAGCGTGGGATGGCCCACGCGAGCATCCGCACCGCTCAATTTCGAAGCCTCGCTGGGTTCGCGGTCGTACTTCCGGCAGAATTCCGTCCCCAACGAGGATTTGGAGAAGTTGATCGCACTGTTGAACAACACGTATGACGAAACCGCTCAGCTCGACATCGTCAAACAGATCAATCAAGTCGTGATCAAGTCCGCTGAGTACGTACCGTTGTACTTCACTCCCGACGTGGTCGCCTACACCAAGAACGTCCACGGGGCCGTTCCTGCACTGAACGGCTCCCCCAATCTGACGTACCTCTCGAAGTCATGACAGCGACCGTCGTATCACACGAGAATTCGGTGAGGCCCGAGCCTGAGAGCGTTCCGACTCGAAACTCTCACCGATCGCCCGTCAATCCACATATACGGATGATCGCCGTCCGGTTCGCGCAAATCATTCCGACCGCGGTTATCGCCAGTTTCATAACCTTTGCCCTTATCCGGATCATTCCAGGTGGACCAGCCGAGGCCCTTCTCGGTCCGAACGGCAGCGATGAATCGATCGCCGCACTCAACGAGCGCCTCGGATTGAATCAACCCTTCCTGGCCCAGTACTGGAACTGGGTGGTGTCGGCTCTGCACGGAGATCTAGGCACGTCGCTACAGAACAGCGCCCCCGTCGGCCCACAGATCCTTGCGCGCCTGCCGGCGAGCGCCGAGCTCGTTGTACTCGCACTGTTACTCTCCGCCGTCGTCGCCATACCGCTCGGAGTGTGGACCGCGACGCGGCAGGGACGACGCAGCGATGGCCTGACCCGCACGGTTTCAGGGATCGGACTCGCGGTGCCGGACTTCTTCCTCGCTATCGTGCTGGTCGATGTCTTTGCCCTCGGCTTGGGAGTTCTACCGGTGCTCGGCTGGGTTCCTCCGGGCGACGGTGTGATCGACAATCTGAGCCATCTCGTCCTACCTGCAACGGCACTCGCTGCCGGCGCAGCATCGATTGCGGTCCGGCAGACCAGGGCCGCGATGATCGAGACGCTGTCCGGTGACTACGTGCGAACCGCGCGTGCGATGGGTATCGACGAGCGGAAGATCGTGTGGCGCTATGCGTTACGAAACATCGTTCCCACCATTGTCACAGTCTATGGATTGCTCGCCGTGGCAATGCTGGGTGCGACGGTCATCCTCGAGCAGATCTTCGTGCTCCCGGGCCTCGGCAGCGCTTTGGTCATCGCGATCGACACGCGAGATTATCCGATGCTTCAAGGCATCGTGTTGCTGTTCGTCGTGATCGTGCTTCTCGTGAACATCCTGGTCGACGTCGTCAACAACATGATCAGCCCGCAATTGAGAAAGGGAACGATCTCGTGAGCCAACTCGTAGTGACCACTGCAGGCGAATTTCGTTCCAAGCGGCCTCGTTACCGACTGGCGCCCGGATTATGGCTCAGCTACTGCTTTCTCGGAATACTGATCGCGGCGTCCGCCTTGGCCTCGTTCGTGGCTCCGTACAGTCCGACCGATCAGAACCTGACCAACACGTTCGCCGGGCCAAGTGCCCAGCACCTGCTGGGCACTGACGGATTCGGCCGCGACGTGCTCAGTCGGCTCATCTGGGGAGGACGCTCCGCCTTCTTCGGCGTTGCGATTGCGGTCGCTGTCAGCCTGCTGTTGGGAATTCCATGGGGACTGATCGCCGGATACTGGCCACGCTGGATCGGTGCGTCGCTCCTCCGGGTGGCAGACGCACTACTGGCATTCCCCGGTTTGGTTCTTGCAGTGGCAATTACGGGCGTTCTGGGGCCGAGCCTGATTACGTCGATGTCTGCCCTCGGAGTCGTCTACGCACCCACGATTGCAAGAATTCTGGCTGCCGGGGTCAGCGAGACGAGGAACCGAGACTTCGTCCTGAGCGCGCGACTCTCGGGATGTCCGCCGCACGTAGTGCTTTTGCGTCATCTCCTACCGCACGCGATCGGACCGGTTGTCGTTCAGGTGACTGTGCTCACCGGTCTGACCTTTCTCGCGCAGGCCGCCCTCTCGTTCCTCGGGTTGGGTATACAGCCGCCCACTCCGAGTTGGGGCGGTGACTTATCCGATGCGTACCTGCACATCTTGAGCGCCCCACAACAGATTCTCCCCTCCGGCATTCTGATTTCACTGGTCGTCCTGGCCGTCTACCGAGTGGGTGATGCCGTCCGAGACCGCATGTACGTCAAGGGGAGATAGCTTACGAAGATCCCGCACCCAGTCCGACTTCTCGACCACCACACCACCCGCATGAAGGAATACCGATGACCTTGATCGCACCAGAAACTGCGCGCCGCGTCTTCCGTGGAGCCGAACCGATACACGGCATGATCTACTTCACGCCATTCGGCGCGGAAGCCTATGCTGCACTGGGCTTTACGCATCCTCGAATGGGGTACTTCGCTTCGCGGTCCGCACCCATGGGTGCGGTAGCGGCAGAAGTCACCATCGCTACCTTCTTCAACTTCAACCCCGAACTGGTACACGCGGTCCTGCCGAATGCCTGGACGATCGCCACCCCCGAACAGATCTTGGCCGCTCGACTCGACGCTGTCGACCGTTCGCTGCGCAAGGCATGGGGAGAACATGTCGACGGCGCCGAGGTTCGAGAAGCCGCCGAACTCGCACGTCGAGCCGCGGAGCGCGCATGCAACAGACCGCAAGGTCGGCCGCTGTTCGGTGGACACGCATCCCTACCGTGGCCAGAAGAGCCCCATCTCGTGTTGTGGCATGCCCAATCCTTGCTCCGGGAATATCGCGGTGATTCTCATGTCGCCCTACTTCACACCGAAGGGCTCAACGGTGTCGAAGCGCTGGTAGTTCACGCCGCAACCGGTGATGTTCCTGCTGCTGCTCTGCAAATGAGCCGGGCATGGGACAACGATCAGTGGGCGGAAGGCGTCGAAAGTGTGCGGGCGCGTGGATGGCTCGAAGGCGGCCCCGAGCTTCACCTGAACGAGGTGGGTCGCGATCGCCGGAAGCGGGTTGAGCATCAGACCGATGTGCTGGGGTCGTACCCGTACGAGGCGATCGGAGAGACCGGATGCAGTCGACTGATCGAAATCTCGGAACGTCTCTCCGGTGAAGTGATCGATGCAGATCTCGGATTTCCGGCAGCACTGGCAGCACGTCGCCGATTGCGTGCGTGACAGCAGGTCGTGAGTGTCGAACGTGGCTGGTGGTGATACGACGAGGGTGTCACCACCAGCCCCTTCACACAATTATCGCCGAAGTCGGCTGCGCCCCAAATCTGCTCAGTGAGAAGGCATCCGGATGAGACTGCCGTTGTGCCGAATTCTCCGGCGGGATGGGTCAAGATGGCTAGATGTGGAAACAGGCACTTGGGTTTGCTTTGTTCGGTGCGACCGTTGCCATCGTCACGGCGGCGCTGACACAGGGATCGGCACAGGCGTCCGCCACGATCACCCTCTTTTCGGGTGGCACCACAATCTCGGGCTTCGCGGGTGAATCGCAATGGACCTGGCCCATCGAGGCTGCGGTGATCGGCGCCCTTCTGGGCGCGCTGACCGGGTTCGTGCTCCGCCTCGCGGGCGTGCGAATCTCCGGAGGCCAGGACAATCGAATGGTTCCAACTGTGGTGGCAGGCCTCGCAGGCGTCACGCTTGGGTTGACGCCCCTGTTGGTCTTGATCGGCATGGCATTCACCGGGTCGGTTGATATCGGATGGTCCCCGCTCCTGGTCTATGCCGTCAGCGGTCTCCTGGCGTATGGCATTTCGGTCGCCGCCGTGTTCGGAGTCCTTCGCGCTGCCGGGGATCGACTTACTGTTCGCACGACGCGAGCGGTCGCGGCGATGCTTCCGGTCGGGGCGTTGGCGGCGACTGCTGCGGGTGTCGGTACTGCGTGGAAGCTGGGCTTTTCCACCGCCGCTCCCACCTGGATTGCAGTCGTACTGCTGGTGGTGCTCGTATTGGCCGTGACGTTCGTTGCGGCCCGGGCGTGGGCACTACGGATGCTGGCTCGTGACTTTCCAGAAGTGGCATAGGCGGTGGAACGATTGATTCCGACGGGCGCATCGAGATGAGGGGCGAGCGAATCTTCGCGGGACTCGTCGTCGGCCTTCTGCTCGGGCTGTTCGGCTATCTGCCGTTGGTACTCCTGTGGCAACATTTCGCAGATGTCCCGCAGCCGCAGCTTTATCCGAACCGTTCGTTCACGTCGTTCGGCCCCAACCCGCCACCGCTCACCTACTGGATAAGTTGGGCGGCGCCTGCCGCCGTGTTCGTCATTCTCGGACTTATGACTATTCCCAGCCGCACCGGCAGGCAATTCGCGTTGCCATTGGTGCTCGCGTTCCTTTCTGTGGCAGCAATGGTGGCGTGGTTCTGGATCTCGATGGAACTGTTCTTCAGCCCCGACTGATCACTCACTCGGCTGCGTATCGCGAACCCCACTGCGCGCACGCGCAATGGCGCCCTTGTTGCGCAATGCGATCCCCTGATGCACCGCAGCAAGTACCAATGCCAGCACTGCAGCAGGGAGGCTCCCCACCATCGACAGCAGAGAAGGCATATCAGAGCTGAAAGCTGCAAAGAAACCCAATACTGCAGCGCAAAGCATTGTCGCCGAGACGATCCAGGAAACTAATGGTCGTGGGATCACGGCTGGAATAACGCACAGAGCCACCGGCAACGCCAGCACCAAGAAGAGCTCCCGCCCGAAATAGTCGTGAATCGAGCGGTAACAATCGGCAGAACTGAGCGGGCCGAGGCCTATTTCGCAATCGGTGATCTCGTACAGCGGCCACTGTGCCGTCGCGGATCCCAGAATCCCGGTGGCGACCGCCAATACAACCCACGCGATCCGAATCCCAATCATACGAAGAGATCATGCCAGTAGGCGAAATTGCGCTCCGGAGCAGAAAGCGACTACAACTCGAAAGGGGCGGAGGTTACCTCTCTCGGTAGGACCGACCTCCTCGCGAGCGGCACAACATGTCCGACGTGCTCAACTCACGGGCTGGGTATCGAGCTTGATCGGAGCATCTGCCATCGTCGACAACTATTGGGAGACAGCACCTCTCTTGAGTGCGGGTATCGCAGTCGCTGTACTCGGATTAGTTAACGGCCTACCGAGTTTGATTGTCACCCTGATGCACAATCGACGGCCGCAACAGGGTTGAAGTTTTCGATTATGTTTTGTGGAAGGGTGCTTGCATGGCAACACAACCGCATGGCCAGTCCATAACCCCGGCGTGGAAAGTATTCACGGCCATCGGTTTTGCAGGTGTTGTGGGCGCTGCCGTGACGTACTTCCGAGACGGGTGCACTTTGGCGATCATTGGCGGGATGGTCATCCTCGCGATTGGTCTGCCGCTTACTGTCTGGTCCATCCTGCGAATGCTGCGTGAGAATCGAGGACATCGCCTTCATTGGTGGAGAACACCGCCGGTCAATCCGAGGAACGTCGACCTGTCTCGTGCTGTCGGCATTCCGACTACAATTTTCGGTGCACTGACCATCTGGCTGAATACAGCAGGTTCGGCGCCGTGGTGGTTGGCAGCAATCTTTACCGCCATTCTGATCGCGCTCTTCGAAGTAACCGTTGCCGTTCACAATATTCGCCTCAGTCAGCGAACCTGAGCTAGCCTTCCGCGCATGACGGTTTCCGCGAGCGTCCGTGCGCGCCTTCGCTCCCACTTGCATCCAGACGACGAGATCCACTACGCGTTTCCAGCAGACGTTCTGATGAGCGCGAAACCGACGAAGAATATGTTGCAGTCGTGAACGCTGCCGACGCGGAGATCACGTCACCGCAGGACTTCCCGCATGATCCGTTGCCGAACCTTTGAAGGCACAAACAAAAAGGCAGTTTCTCATTTCTGAGAAACTGCCTTTTTGATCTAACTTCGGTCGGGCTGACAGGATTTGAACCTGCGACCACTTGACCCCCAGTTATGTAAGTAGGACTCACCTAGGTTTTTCTCGATTCGCTATCGTTTGCAGTAGCTAACGTCTGACCTGCATAAATGGTAGCAGAAACGAGAGGTCGACCTGTTCAACTTTGACTCCTAAGTGACCGCACTGCGGTCTCTCTGCGGTCCATCCGGCGAGACAACCACAAGCGCTAAAAGAAGGCCCCCACGCTGCTCGAGACAACAGTGTGGGGGCCTTCCACTCAGAACTGCATCCCTTGTTACTCCGTAATCGGTCCATGAATAAACGAGAGTGTTTGAGTTGTTTCATCTGAGTTCACCGGATGAGGCACAGGGTCCTCTCGGTGGTTTTTCCCTAGCGTGATTCGGGGAAGTTTGGTTAGGCGGGCACGAGTCCGGCCTGCGCTTCATAGAAGGTGTTGACGGTCGGTCGGGCACCGTTCACCACCGAGTAGGCGACCCACCAGGTTTCGCGGTGCGCCTTGTTAGGGTCTGCACTCAGGTGAGGGCGTCCGAATCGGTACGACCGTGGGTCAACAAGTTCACCAGCCGTAAGAATTTCGTGTCGCCGCAGGACGTCGACGTCCTCCCACAGTCCGAGCATCTCCTGGGCCAGCGCTTCCGCCGTCGTGTATGCCTCTGCGACCTCAGGGGTGCGTTCGGCGGGGTTGGGACCGTGCTGAACGATGACCGGTGCGATGTCGCGCAATTCGTCGACGATCCGTTCGCACCATGGCCGGAACAGTTCCGGAACGAGAACATCCCCAACGTCTCGCATCGCCGCTGTTGCTTGCTTGTTGTAGCGGAACCGAACTGCGTTGCTGAGCTGCTGCAGGTTCCTGTCCGTGCCGACCGCGAGGGTCTGCAGGTGATTGACGACTTCTGCAGGGGCGAGAGACTGTTCGATGAGACCGTCAGCGATCCTGCCGAGGATCGCCGCTTTGGCTTCGTCGTTGGGCGTGAACTCTCGGAGTGCCGCGAGGATCAGTTCCTGCGATTCCTGCAGGTCGAGCAGCTTACGGTGCAACGCGACGACGCGCTTTCCCGGTTTGATCTTCGCCCCGGCGAGCAGCCGTTCGACGATGGACAGTGCAGCGGAAAGGTCGTACACGTGATGCTGCGGAGGAGTAGCCATTTTGGTGCCTGCTTTCGCGGTAGACGGTGGGGGCCGGGCTGATGTTTGCGGTCAGCGACGCTCGAGGATTCGGTCGCGCATCGAGCCAGCAGTGAGGTCGGTGGGGGTACACGCGCACGCCAGGTCCACCAGCGCGATGTCGGTCAACTCCCGCGCACGTTGGGCGTCGACCTTTTTGCGGGTGCGGTGCAGCGGACGGGTGTCGGCCTGCAGCTTCGTCAGGATCGGCCGGTAGCGGACCATCGGCTGCAGTCGAGTCAGCCGCTCGTAGACGGGGCTGAGACCTTTTCGCGATCCTGCAAGGTACGCGAGGCAGCGCAGCAGGTGGTCGTCGGGAAGTTCCGGGACCGGCCTGGTGATGATCGCGGGAACCTTCGTCATCTTCGGACGTTGCTCCACACGATCCTTAGCTTTGCTAACCATATTGATGAGACTAGTTGTCGGCAGCGGCGAAAGATAGACTGGTGAGCTAATTTGTGTCGAATTCGACTGCAGTGCGGTCGCATTCACCGAACGGGATGGCGAAGTGAAGATCGCCGAGGGAGACATTGGCCGCAAACCTGCAGCTCCGAGGCCATTTCCTGACGGAAACCTTCCGCAGGACCTGCGTCGCTATATGTCGATATTTGTCACGCTCGCGCGGAATCGGATCGAAGCGAAAGCCTGAACACCGAAGGCGCATAGTGTCTTTCGGTACCTCAAGTCAGATGATCGTCAATACAGCCGAACTCAGTAGCGGTATGTCCGGCAAAGTGAATTCGCGGCGTTCGACCGGAAGTTCAGGGAGATTGCGGCAGGACGGTCACCCGCTCCGCGCGCGTGTACATGTGCGCGCGAGCGAGAAACAAACGAACACTTCGTCACGTGCCTGAGACCGCGATCCTCGAGAGCTTTGCCGTCGCATTCCACGCTTTGCGAATCGCACGCGATTCGCCGTGTCCGAAGTACGAACTAAGCACCTCGTACGCCAAGGTGAACGAGTAGGCCATGGTCTGCAGGTAGCGCGCCGTCTCACGGGCGCTGAGCGAAATCGCCGCGAGATGGGCACCATCGCGAGAGGTACCAGTTCGGACCAAGGTTCCGATGGCCAAGTTGTTGGCGTTCGCATGCACGGCCGCTGAGTAAAAACGTTGTACGAACTCAGCCATCCCCCGGCTCTCACCCTCTTCCTGGTCGTAGTCAGCGAAGAACTCACGCATCAACTGGGTGTCGGACGGGATGGGGTGGTCGATGTAGCGCCTACCGGCCTTGAAGGTCTTGAACGCCATGCCCAGGTCTGCGGACAGGTCGCTGATCTGCTGCAACTCTGCGTCGAGTTGAATCTTGTATTTGCGGGTGGCCGAATCGTCGTCGCAGTACTGCAGCCGTTCCTCTAGCGTCCTAATCCGAAAACTCATACTGCGCCGCAGTCGCTCTTGGGTCGTGACGTTGGACCGGACAAGCCAGACTGCCGTAGCGGACGCGGTGACGACAGTCCGCCCCAGAGAGATGGGGCTGAGAACGACCCCGTCGGCCAGAACCAGATGTGCGGCAGCCCTCAAATGGTCCTCTGCGCTGGCCAGATAGCGGAGCGCTTCGGCTTGAGCGTTCAGGATCGGTGCCTGACTCCATTCGCTCGCGAAACGCCGCTGGGCGTGCAGGTCTTTCCACGCCACAGAACCCGATTTGTGCGGGGAACGTACGTCGATCGGGTCGGCGCGGTACGTGTCGACGACTTCGATTACCAGCGCGTTCAACAACTCGAAGGATGCGATCACGGGGCTGACCGTAGTCGGCACGTCCGACATCTGCGGCGCATACCGGCACGCTATCCCCGTCGCCGCTTGCCTACGTCAGTGACGTTCGGCGGTTTGAACTGGACGTCGGGCAGGTCCAACAGGCGTTGATAATCCCAATGCTCGAGGGTGGCCGCGATCTTGTCGCCCACCGTGTCAATCTCATTCAGCACCCACTTCATTGCATCCCCGATCAGATGCTGAAGGTTCTCGAGGTCGGTGCCCCCGTTCTCCGTCTGGACGAACATTCCGAAGCACACTGCCTGCAGGATTTTCTTCTCACCGTCTTCAGGTCCGATCACGACCCCCGGCTTCGCCTGAGCGAAGGCGTTTTCGTCGTGGGCGATGTGCTTGTCCCGCAGGGCTTTGAAGTGCCGGAACACCGCGTCAGCTTCCGGCGCTGGGTAGATATCTTCCTTCAGCAGCCGGAACCGACCTGCGTGGGACGTGCCGAAGCATTTCGACCACGCCACGATCGCAGATCGCCACAACGCTTGCCTGATCACCGGCACTTGAATTTCGGGTAGTTGCAACGCTGTAGCGCATTGGTGAGCGAACTCGAGGTCTTGACGGTGAAGCAGAAGGTGACTGAGCCGTTTCGCATCTTCCCCCTCGATCTGGGCGAGCTTGACGGCTGCCGGGAACCCTTCGACTTGAATCCGTCCGTCCTCGAATCTCATGCCTTCCAACGTCATGGTGGTGAGCGTAAAGGGTCACCGACCAGCATCGCCACGGAACGTGGCCTGTACGTGCTCCAGGACCGCGAAAGTGGGCTTGCCGTCGACCAGTGCAGGCGGCCGACTATTCGCGGCCAGAGCACTCCCTGGGGCGTTGCGGTGACGCCACGCCGGGCACGTCGGGTCGTGGCTGACGGTGACGTGAACGAACCCGAGCGGGTCGAGGGTCGGCGGGCCGAACATCCCTGTGCAGTCGAGGCAACCGGCGTGCCCCTTACGGGCGAAAACCTCGATGATCGGTTTGGTCGTTTTCATGGCTTCCTCTCCACATCCGCTCGGTGCGGATGAATGCTGTTGGCTGAAATATCAACGGGTGGGGTGTCTTTCGGTACCTCAACCCACTTGCTTGTCGACGTAGACCACTTCGGTACCGGGTTACTGCGGCTTCGCAAAGCTTGAGCTGCAACCAGATCCTGAGCGGTCTCAGCTCTGCGGTGTTGCCGTCCTGCAGAGTCGGCTTAGCTGGTGCCCTCGAGGACGTCACCGACCGTGCGAGACCCCTCTAATCAGGCCCCTCGAGTCGGGCGGTCCTGATGCTCGGCGTCGCTTTTGGGCATTCCGTCTGTCGGCATCGCCGCTAATTGCACGGTCGCACATAGTTGCAGCGAACTAACGTGCTGTTCAACACCGCATTTTCCACCGATGGCCGGGTGAAATTCGCCGGCCATTTTGGTGCCGCTGTACTGGGGTCTCGAGCCGGGACAGCGGCACATCCTGCCGTTGACTTGGCATGCCTAGCTGGGCGCTTTGCGCACCTCTTGCCCCCTCCGCCCTGCAATGGTGCCGCGAACTTGGATCAGCCCTGTGTACGTAAGCGCTGAAAGCACGTTGTCGAAGTGCTCTTTGTCGGTCCCGTGGATGAGCTTCTTCACAGTCGATGTGCGTCGCCATTGGCCACCGTCTGTGTGCCTGAGGATCAACCTCGAGACGCGCGTATATGTTGCTTTGTCTTTCACAGTGATTGCCTCTCTCTTCGTCGCCCCTGCAACGGTCGCTCGATGCGGGCCATATGGACCCGCCCTATGGATGCCGTCCTAGGGACCCCCTCTTGTCCCCCCGAATAGACCCCGTAGTTCAGGTTTTCCGGGCATCCCGTCCTCCCGTTCCATCCCTTAAGGGATGGAAACGTCGGAACGCTACGGATTTGGCGCTTCGTTCCGGACCGTTCCGGGAACGAATTTTCATATGTTGACCTGCCCGTATAGGTGAAGAATTTGGGGCCGTTCCGCACCGTTCCGGCCGTTCCGGGGAACGTTCCGCGAGGGGGTACCGTTCCGCGCCATTCCGGAACGGTTTTCCGGCGTTCGGGAACAGCGCCGAATCGGCTCCTTCCGGCCCTCATTCGAGCGCTTTCGGCGTCTCGTCGGGCACTGTTTCGGAACGCCCTTTCCGTAGCACTAGAGCCTGACGGACTTTCTCAGAGTTGACGTTCTGGCCGTGCGCCTTCAACAGTGCCTTCGCCTTCGCATTTGAAATGTCGTCAGGTGCATCCAACTCGTCGAGGGCGATATTCACCGCCTCGACTTCACTGCTGACAGCGTGTATCGGTCCCCATGCGATCGCCCCGGTCCCCGACTTCCCGGCGTTCAGGACATGCCCCAACGGACTGTCCACGCGACGGAGTTGGACTGATTCAGCGTGCTCACCAAGCCTGGACCGCTCGAGGTCCAACGTAAGGTTGTTGCGGTTACCTGCTTCGGCGGTCAACACCCAATGCGTGTCGATGTCCGACATCTTCTGCGAGCTACCTCGGGCACCCTGTTTAGGGTCCTTACCTGTGTGGTCGAGCCGGATGATCGTCGCGTCCGGATACGCGTCACGGATGGGCATGATCGCTAGCCGGTAGAAGTCGGACCACGGTTTCGAATCGTTCTCGTCACCGTCGATGATGCGGCTCACGGTATCGATGACGATGACATCGGGGTTGATGCCTGCGATCACTGCGTGCAGCTCCTGCGCACCCTCACGTGTGTTCAGCGGGTGAAACGTCGGGTACGCCAGAATTTTTAGATGTTCACTGATGCCTTTGGATGCGAAGCCCATCTTCGTCAGGGTGCTGTGCATCCACCGTGTGCCGTTCTCGAAGTCGAGGTACAGAATCGTCGGCGGTTCGAAGGTGACCGTGGGATCGATCGCTGACCGTCCCATCGCCCAGTGCCCGGCCATCCAGTAAGTCAGGATCGATTTACCGGCCTTCGCGGCAGCCGTCAGTCCCACGTAGCTACCCCGCGCGATGATGTTCTCCTCCAGCCATACCAACGGCTCCGGTGGGTCGGACATCAGGACATCGAGGTCGACGGTTGGGAAGCGCGCGAGCGCGGCCTCGATCAGTAGCTGTTGGGCTTCCATCTCCGCTGGCGCTGCATTGCTGGTGGTCGCTAGTTCGCTCCCAGCACTGTCACCGACCCCGGTCCCGGTCATAACTATGGCTGGACCGACACCCAGTACCGACGCCTGCAGCGGTGGAAGGTTGGTCATTGGAAGTTCGGTGGCGTAATGCTCGCGGACATACGTTTCGGTGTCGTAGCGCAGCATTTCAGGCTGACTGGCGTTCTTCGCTTGGACCTTGCCGAGTGCCCACTTCAGGAGGTCGATGTATTCGCGTTGCGCTTCGTCCTCGTTTTTCCAGTTCCCGCCGCGCGTGTCGTCGCTGCGCAGTGCGACGAACGCGTCCCCTGCAGCGTCGATTGCGTCGGCAGCGTTGACGTACCCGCACAGGGACATCTGAATGAGGTCGATCAGCGACGGCAACCACGCGTTGTGCAGTCCGATCATGTCGGCCTGCATACGCATGAAGTCGACGTGTTCGTCGACTATTTCCGGGTGCGACGCGTTGGTGCAGTTCTCGCGAAAGTAGCTGATCGAGTCGAGTGTCGCCTCTGCGACCTCGATGTCGGTGCCGTTCCACGCCACCTTGTCTTTGCGGGACTCGAGCCACTGCGCCAGCTCTTCGGACATCTCGGGGATAGTGCCGACACGCTTCCAGCGGTAGGCGCGGCCGAGCGATGCCCAAAAGTGCTTCGACGGGGCCGACACGGCGATCGCGTTGCCGTGCCTGATTTCACCGGCCGAGTCCATCCCGTCGATGCCGGGAATAGCGGACGTGTGCCCGAAATGGAACCCCTGGCGGGGCCGGAAGTAGTAGTGGCCGCGTCGGTGGTCGATCGTCGACGACGACTGGAAGGGGGCGTCCTCGAGTTCGTCCCAGAATCGTTCGGGGATGTTCTGCGCGTTGTCCGCGTCGACGATCAGGATGTCGGGTCCGGCGTGGACGCCGAGACCGAGCGTGTCGAACGGAACCCACCTGTAAATATCTGTCTGCGTGACGACACTCTCGAGTGTCGTCGTGTCCGGTTCGGTGAACCACTTCTCGATGACCTCGGGATCGGTCGTCGATTTGTTCTGCCAGCCCCGGCCGAGTAGTCCGCCCGGATTTTTCGACGCGTCTTCGCCGGGCTTGTTGCCCGTCGGCTGACTCGTCAGTGGCAGAACTCGGAGACCGGCAGCGGCCAGAGCCTGCGCCGCTTCGAGCAGTGTGAGGTCATCGGAAAGCAGAGATTCGGGCAGTACGTACGTCGGTCCAGCAGCGCTGACCGATGCGGGGGCAGGTTGAGTCACGGCGCTCTCAGGGTCCTCAGCGCTGGCGGCGCTTCTGGGTGTCGAATGGTCGAGGGTGTTGCGGGCGTCGGTCATGCTGTCGCCTCGCCGTGCTCTGCCAGCCACGCTGTCTCGAGCTTCGCGACCTTTCTCTTGGCCGCATATTTGCGGTTCCGGCCGTCACGGCACATGATGCAGACGCGCCAGCCGTTAGGCGCGGTATAGAGGTTGTCCCCGAACAAAGGGTGCCCACGGTCGCAGAAGATTTTCGCGGCGTTGCGGGCTGATGGGCCGGAACCGAGCAGGATGTTCATACGACGGGTTATCTCGTCCAAATGGTCAGGGTTGACGCACAGCGGCGTACGGCACGTGTGGTCGATCTGATGTCCCGGCCGGATGGCACGGCCATGTTCGAGGGTCCAAGCGAGCTGGTGACCGTAAACGGTCCGGCCCCGGAGCGAGAAGTTTGCGTACCTCCCGTTGTGAGCGCCCTGCCACATGTGGCAGCCGGTGCCGTCGACCACTATCTTCGCCGTGAACCGGCGCTCGAGACGTTCCCGTTCGTCGGGGGTCATGGCGTTCACGATCGTTGCCATCCACGGCTGACTGCCATGCCGGTGAGGTGTTTTAGGCATGAAAAAACTCCCTTCAGGGCGCTTCCGAATCCCGACGGTCGGGAAATTCGGTCGTTCGTCGCTTCCTGGGGAGTGGAGATGGGTCGAGCTGTGACGTCTTTTGCTACGGACGCAACGGCAGCTATGTCCGTCGCTCTTGCGGAAAGAAACTCCGCAGGGCAAACCGGTTGAGGGCTTTGCCGAGCTGGTCGATCACTTCGGCTTCGGACAATTCGCGCGGATGGATCACGCCGACGACGCGGCTACCCCTGCTGTCGATGGGCAAGGTCGTGACGAACACCCATCCGGGCATGAGGTCGAACACTTCCGCGAAGGGGACAGCAAACGCGCCGTGGTCGTCCCGTATGCGCTTGGTCACTTCGTCCACCACCATCCCGATCCGGGGTGCGTTGGACCGGAACCGAAGCCTGTTGTCGAACGTTCCGAATCGCGGGTTGTGCAGAGCGATGAAGCAGTAGTTAGGCGTCGGGTCCGGGACGCTCGGCGACGTAGGGGTGAACGTGGATGTGTTCGTCATGATTCGTGCCCTTTCTTGGCGGGGCCGATGTCGCGTCGGGTCATCGAGTACTCGAGTAGTGAGCCGAAGTGGTCGACGTCTTTGCGACGTGGACGGAGCGAGCGCAGGACGCCAGCTAGGGCGCGTGACCTGGGCGTATCATGATGCATGTGAGTTTCCAATCTCTCTAGGCGGAGTAGGGGCTTGCAGGGTGATCAACCCAACGGAATGCCGCGAGCTACGGTTCGCGGCATTTTGCTTATGTCAGTGCCCCCCGCGTAGCGATGCCTCGAAACGGGCGTTGTTGTATGCGCGCAGGTCACCCAACCTGTACGTAATGCGCCCGTTGCGTAGAAACGATGCTGGGCCTCGGCGGTTCCCATCCGTGCGATCTTGGCGGCATGTTGTTACCGCTTTGCCGATGAACACCGCCGTAGCGTGAAGTGTCACGAGAGCACTGTCCGGTGTCGACTCATCAATCTCAGCCGGATCAGTGATCAACCTCTGATAACTGCCCGGCAGCTGTGGCGAGGCTTGCACCATTTGTTCGACCCTTTCGTACGGTTTTTCGACCAGAATCCACTGATCGCTTGCCGTCAACAGACAAGCACAGGCGTCATGGTGCCACAACTCCCATAAGTACGAATTATGCTGTGCCACAAGCACTTAAGGTACGTCAGACATCCAGCAACGGGAGAACCTACACCCACCGTGAGCTGCATATCTGCTTATTTGTAACTACCGATTGGCCAAGTGGACATGCACCCAATATCAGTGGTGTGATCTATCCCACAATGCAGCTCAAGGTTAAGTGGTCACATGTTGATCAGACCGTTGCTAGGTTTCTCGGTATGACAGATTCTCCATCCACCCAGAGCACCCACCGACAGACCAAACGAAACAGACGCGCTGGTGTCATTGACCGCTGGCACACCCACGAAGATCTTGTCGACGAGAACCGTGAACCGATCCATACCGCTTGTAAGTGCAGGACAACGAAGAAACCAAGCGCGCGGCATGGCAAGGGCCTGCAGTATCAGGCGCGGTGGGTAGACGACAACGGCAAGGAACAGGGCAAATCGTTCCGAACCAAAGCAGAGGCAAAAGCCTGTGCAGACAGCGAGACAGCCAAGCTGGAAACAGGCCGATACGTCGACCCAGCCAAGAGGGGGACGACGGTCGCTGAGATAGCCGACTCGTGGGCGCACCGTGAGTTCAAAGCAGTCGGGACCCGCACGACCTACCTCACGTTGGTACGCGCCTATATCTTGCCGACATGGGGTTCGACGCCGATAGCGGAGGTGAAACACTCTGCCGTTGCGCGCTGGGTCACGACGCTCTCCGCTACCGGAAGCAAGACAGGATCAACTCTGGCACCTTCCACGGTGCGTCAAGCTCACAAGGTGTTCTCACAGATTCTCGTCTCCGCAATGCGTGACGGATTCATTCATGCGAACCCCGCCGACCACGTCCCGCTCCCCCGACTGCCGCGCAAGACTCCTAAGTTCCTGACCCCCGTAGAGGTCGAGCGAGTCGCTTGCGCTGCAGACTATCGAGCGGCCACCAAACGGCCGGGTTCGCGTACCGACCTAAAGCCTGTTGCGGAGTTACCGACGGACGACGACGGTGTGCCGGTCATCCCCCCGTCACCGCCAACCACGAACGGGTTGATCGTGCGATTACTCGGCGCGACCGGTCTACGTGCTGGAGAACTGTTCGGATTGCGCGTCGGCGGCATCGATCTGGTGAATCGAAAACTTCACGTCGTGGAGGGCGTCGTCGAGGTCCACAAGCTCGGCTTGGTCGTCGGTGAAACCAAATCCCACCAGGAACGCTGGGTGCCGTTCCGCTCGTCGCTGGTGGAGCCTCTGCGGGTTCAGATCGCAGACAAAAAGCCAGATGAGTTCCTATTTCAGTCAGCAAAGGGTGATGCGGTGCGACTGCGGAACTGGTCCCGTCGCTACTTCTCCCCCGCTGCAGCCTTGGCGGGCGTATCCGACGACGTAACGGTCCACTGGCTACGGCATTCAGCGGCCACCCAAGCTCTCGCTGAGGGCATGAACCATGTCGATGTCCAGCTCATCCTCGGGCATGCAAGTCCAAGCATCACCATGGATGTCTACGCTCACGTCGACCCAACCAAGCTCAAAGCCATCGGTGATGACTGACTGCGGTCTATTGCGGTCCGGAAAAACTACTGCGGTCCGACTGCGGTCCAGACAGCAGTAGAGGCACTACCCAATGTTCTGGATAGTGCCTCTGATCTGCGTCGGGCTGACAGGATTTGAACCTGCGACCACTTGACCCCCAGTCAAGTGCGCTACCAAGCTGCGCCACAGCCCGTCCCACGCCCTTGTTTCGGGCGCTTGGAAAGATTACATCAGGGACGGGCCGAAGTACCAATCGGCTGGTCAGAGCCGTTTCAGTACCGAATTGGACGCAGAATCAGCGGCCCTTACGGTCACGCTTCTCGCGCACTCGGACGGATACGCGGATCGGGCTGCCGTCGAAGTTGAACTCTTCACGCAGACGCCGCTCGATGAAGCGGCGGTAGCCGGCCTCGAGGAAGCCCGTGGTGAAGAGAACGAATGTCGGCGGGCGCGTGCTTGCCTGCGTCGCGAACATGATGCGCGGAAGGCGACCACCACGCATCGGAGGCGGCGTTGCTGCCACAACTTCCTTGAGCCAGGTGTTCAGGCGACCCGTGGGGATGCGCTTGTCCCAGGACTCCAGAGCCGTGTCGAGAGCCGGCACGAGCTTCGCCACGGCGCGACCGGTGTGGGCGGAGATGTTGACTCGCTGAGCCCACGGAACGCGGACCAGATCGCGGTCCACTTCCTTGTCCAGCATGAGTCGACGGTCCTCGTCCACGAGGTCCCACTTGTTGAATGCGATCACCAATGCACGACCCGTGTCGGCCACCATGCTCAGAACACGCAAGTCCTGCTCGGTGATCGGCTCGTGTGCGTCGATCAGCAGGATCGCAACCTCAGCGGCCTCGATCGCGCTCTTCGTACGCAGCGACGCATAGAACTCCGCCCCGCTGGCATGGCTGACGCGCTTGCGCAGACCAGCCGTGTCGACGAAACGCCAAGGGCGCCCGCCGAGTTCGACAATGGAGTCGACGGGGTCGACGGTGGTGCCGGCAACATTGTGCACGACGGACCGCTCGTCACCGGACAGCTTGTTGAGCAAGCTGGACTTTCCGACATTCGGCTTTCCGACGAGAGCAACACGACGCGGACCGCCGCCGGGGATACCTTCACGCGGGGTTTCCGGCAGCTTCTCGAGAACCTCGTCGAGCAGGTCTCCGGTACCGCGGCCGTGCGTCGCACTCACGGAGTACGGCTGACCGAGGCCCAAGGACCACAGCGCTGCAACCTCGGACTCGGTGCGTCCGTCGTCCACCTTGTTGGCAACGAGGATGACCGGAGTCTTCGAGCGGCGAAGCACGCGAGCAACAGCTTCGTCCGTCGCGGTAGCGCCGACAACAGCGTCGACGACCAGGAGAATGGCGTCAGCCGTTCCCATGGCCAACTCCGCCTGACGTGCGACCGCCTGCTGAAGACCCTTTGCGTCGGGCTCCCATCCGCCGGTGTCCTGGACTAGGAAGCGTCGTCCGGCCCAGTTCGCCTCGTACGAGACGCGGTCACGGGTAACGCCGGGGATGTCTTCGACTACCGCTTCACGACGGCCGATGATGCGGTTGACGAGCGTCGACTTGCCGACGTTCGGTCGACCGACAACAGCCAAGGTCGGGACGGCAATGTGCGCTTCCCCTTCGCCGTCCGCTTCGAGATCGGCGTAATCCCACTCCGATTCCTCGGACCAAGTTCCGTCACCGGCATATTCGGTTACCAGATCGTCGCTCACTGCACTGCTCCAGTTCTGTCGCTGACCACCAACAGCAACTTGGCGATCACATCTTCAATTCCCAATTCGCTCGTATCCACCAGAATGGAGTCGTCGGCAGGGCGCAACGGCGACACTGCCCGAGTCGAATCGAGATGGTCACGGCGCTGCACATCAGCCAGCACCGCTTCGTAATTGTCTTCACGGCCTTGGTCGATGTTCTGCGTATTGCGCCGTGCCGCACGGGTTTCCGCCGATGCGGTCAAGAAGATCTTGACGTCTGCATCGGGGAGTACGACGGTTCCGATGTCGCGACCTTCCACGACGATCCGGTCTGCGCTTGCCGCCAACTCACGCTGAGTGGCGACCAGCAGGTCACGAACCTCGGGTACAGCCGACACCGCGGAGACAGCCTTGGTTACCGCGTCGCCGCGGATCTCCTCGCTGACGTCCGCGCCGTCGAGATGCACCTGCTCACTGCTTGGATCGGTACCGATGGACCACGGCAATGCCGCAACGGCAGCGGTGATCGCGGCGGAATCAGCCAGATCGATTCCCTGACGCAGCACGTGCAGGGTCGCGATCCGGTAGATGGCTCCGGTGTCGAGGTAGCGAGCGCCCAAACGCTGCGCCAACGCGCGAGAGACGCTGGACTTGCCGGTTCCGGACGGTCCGTCCATAGCGACTACCAGCGGCATGGACGAATCGGTCACAGGCCGACCGCCTCGTACAGTCCACCGACCTCGCTACGTCCGAGGACGCGCTGCGTTCCCGGACGCTGATCGCCGAGAGCGACAACTCCGACGTTGGTGCGAACCAGACGGACAACGGGGTGACCGACGGCATCGAGGAGGCGACGCACGATGTGCTTACGGCCCTCGTGCAGAACGAGCTTGACGAGCGTCTTGCCCTCGTTGATCTCGAGCACGGTGAACGCGTCCACCTTCGCCGGACCGTCGTCGAGGGTGACACCGTCGCGCAACTGCTTGCCGGTGCTGCGCTCGACAACGCCGTGAACCGTGGCGAGGTACGTCTTCGGAACCTCGAACGACGGGTGCATCAGGCGGTGAGCCAAATCGCCGTCGTTGGTGAAGAGAAGCAAGCCTTCGGTGTCGGCGTCGAGACGGCCGACGTGGAAGAGCCGCTGACCCGACTGAACGCGCTCGGAGACGATGTCACCGACACACGGACGACCGAGATCGTCGGACATGGTGCACTGCCAGCCACGCGGCTTGTTCATCGCGAGGTAAACGAGGTCCTTCTGCACGACGACGCGGACGCCGTCGACACGAACCACTGCGTTCTCGGGGTCGACACGCAGACCCTGTTCGACGACGATGCGACCGTCGACCTCGACGCGCCCCTGGTCGATCAGTTCTTCAGCTGCACGGCGTGATGCGACGCCGGCCTGAGCCAGCACCTTCTGCAAGCGGACGCCGTCGCCCTTCGGCGGGCCGTCGTGCTTGGTGATCTCGGCATGCTGGTGACGTGCCGGCTTGGCGTTGGAGACCAACGGGTTCTGAGAGACGACGCGCTGCGGCTTCTCGGTCTTCGGCTTGCCTCGCTTGTTTGTCGCCGGCGGTGTGGGAGCTGCCGGGCGCTTGCGCGGAGGTCCGTCGAACTTGGACCCACGAGGTGCGTTCGACCATGCGCCGCCGCGAGGAGCGTCGGGGCGTGCGCCGCGCTGATCGTCACTACGACGGTCAGCGCCGCCACGCGGTGCGCGACGGGCGTCGACGTGGGGGGTACGGCGGTCATCGCTGCGGGGTCCGCGGCGATCGTCCGTGCGCGGGCCGCGCCGATCGTCGTTGTAGCCACCACGACGGTCGTCCGTACGTGCAGGGCGACGGTCATCACTGCGCGGCGGGCGACGGTCATCATTGAATCCACCGCGACGGTCGTCCGTGCGGGGACGGTCGGATCCGGCGTTGCGGTCGTATCCCGAGGTACTGCGGGAAGTGTTGCTGCGTCCACCACGGGGCGCTTCGCTACGTGCGCCGCGGGGGGCGTCGCTGCGACCACCACGGGGTGCATCGCTGCGTGCGCCGCGGTTGTCGCGGGAGTTGTTACGGTCCGGTGTGCCATCTCGGCGAGCGGGATTGTTCACTTTTTTCCTGTCAGTTTTCTACTGTTTCCCGAGCGTGGTCGGGTCTTTCTCGGTGCTGACGAGCGCCGGGATTCCGGTCAGTCGTCGACTTCGGTGTCCACTACGTCAGCGGGCACGTCTGCCTTGTTCATTCTCGCAAATCGCGGATCGGATTCCAGGCTTTCGCTGATGTCGTCGATGAGATCGACATCAGGCAAGA
This sequence comes from Rhodococcus sp. YL-1, assembly GCF_001942025.1. Classification (NCBI taxonomy): domain Bacteria; kingdom Bacillati; phylum Actinomycetota; class Actinomycetes; order Mycobacteriales; family Nocardiaceae; genus Rhodococcus; species Rhodococcus sp. YL-1. The sequence goes on from NZ_CP017299.1 coordinate 3,317,005, forward strand.
GCGGGGCCAACTCCGGGAGCTCGCTCAGCGAGGCCAGGCCGAGCCGTTCGAGGAACAGTTCGGTCGTGGAGTACCGTGTCGCGTTGGTGTCCGGGTCAGGCCCGGCTTCCGCGATCAGTCCGCGGGCAAGGAGGGTGCGTACCACCCCGTCCACGTTGACGCCTCGTACCGCACTGATCCGCGCACGAGTCAACGGTTGACGGTATGCGACTACGGCCAAAGTTTCCAATGCCGCCCTGGTCAATTTGGTGCGTGCGCCGTCCAATAGCAGCTTTTCCACGTACGGGGCAAACTCTTGTCGCGTGTACAGACGCCATCCGTCGCCCGCGTAGCGAAGGTCCATTCCGCTGCCGCGAGCGGTCAATGCGGCCGACATCGACGTCAGGCGTTCTTCGACTCGTTCCGGCGCGGTTCCGGTGACAGATGCGAGTTGGTTCACTTCGGCCGGCGAATCCACGACAAGCAGAAGCGACTCCAGCACTGCGTCGAGTTGATCGTCGTCGAGTTCGAAATCGGGGGCGGAATCTTCGGACTCCGAGGCGTGTTCGGTAGGCTCGATCATCTCGTCTAGCTGCGAAGATTCCGATTCCGTCGGCTCGGCGTTCATCCGTAGTCCTCCTCTGTGACCGGCGCGGCCGGGTCGTCTCCGGTCCAACTCACCATCAGCGGTCCGAGTGCTTCGGGTTGCTCGAACACAATGACCTGCCTGCGATACAACTCGAGCAACGCGAGAAATCTTGCGACTATCTCGACGGTGATCTCACACTCGGCAACGAGGTCCCCGAAGGGTGTCCACTCCCCTATGCCTCGCTCGCGCAGCAACTCGAGAATTCGCTCAGCCTGCTCGGGTATCGAGATATTGGACACATGGAGGTGATCGAGGCCCACCGTCGGCACCGGACGCGGTGTGAACACCGTCGCCGCGATCTCCGCAAAACGCTGAGGATCGACGCCCAACAACACCTCGGGCAGGAGTTCGGTGAACTGATCCTCGACGGCAACCGAGCGCGGATAGCGCCGCAGCGCTGCTTCCTCCAACTCACCGAACAGCGCCGCAACTTGTTTGTACGCCCGGTACTGCAGCAGTCGCGCGAAGAGAAGGTCGCGGGCTTCGAGAAGCGCCAGATCCTCCGCGTCCTCGACCTGCCCGGCGGGCAACAGCCTGGCCGCTTTCAGGTCCAGAAGCGTAGCTGCGACGACCAGAAACTCTGTTGTCTGATCGAGGCCCATCGCACTGCCAAGTTCCTTGGTGTATGCGATGAAATCGTCAGTGACGGTGTGCAGGGCGACTTCGGTGACATCGAGCTGTCGTTGATTGATCAGGTTCAACAGCAGATCGAACGGGCCTTCGAAGTTCCGGAGAGTGACTCGGAAACCGGCAGCCTTGGCTGCGGTCTGAGCGTCGGTCGGCACGTTCGGGTCGATCGAATCCGGCTCGACTTCGACCGAATCTTCTTGCGATGCAATCAGTTCCACTAACGACCAGACCGGTGAATGACCTCGCGGGCCAATGCTCGATATGCCTCGGCCCCAGCCGATTTCGGCGCCCACGTCGTGATCGGCTCACCGGCGACGCTGGTTTCGGGGAATCGGACGGTGCGGTTGATCACCGTGTCGTAGACGACGTCGCCGAACACCTCGACGACTCGCGCCATCACCTCACGAGCGTGCAGAGTCCGGGCGTCGAACATCGTGACGACGATACCGGCCAACTCGAGCTTGGGATTGAGACGATCGTGCACCTTTTCGACGGTGTCGTTGAGGAGTGCCAGGCCGCGCAGGCTGAAGTACTCGCATTCCATCGGAATGATGACCGAATCGGCGCAGGCCAGTGCATTCACCGTGAGCAGGCCAAGCGACGGCTGGCAGTCGATGAGCACGTAGTCGTACCGATCGAGAACAGGGTGCAACACGCGTCCCAAGGTCTGCTCACGTCCGACCTCGGTGACCAATTGGATCTCGGCGGCCGAAAGGTCGATGTTGCTGGGCAGCAGGTCGAGGCCGTCGACCCGAGTTCGCATCAACACATCGTCGATGGACACACGCGGTTCGACCAGAAGGTTATGGACGGTCAGTTCCAGGTCGTGATGCTGGACGCCCAGTCCAGCAGACAACGCGCCTTGGGGATCGAGATCCACTAGGAGCACTCGGCGACCGTATTCGGCCAACGACGCACCCAGGTTGATGGTCGACGTCGTCTTGCCGACGCCGCCCTTCTGGTTGCACATCGCGATGATCATCGCGGGTCCGTGGTGCGCCAACGGTGTCGGTTGGGGTACCTCGCGGACCGGCCGGCCCGTCGGACCGAGTTCTTCCGTGGAAACAGCAGGGGTTTCCGCAGGTGGAGAGGCTACTGGCGTCGTATCTATTTCGAACATCGCCTCTGGTTCGGAGGGTACAGCTGGTGCTGATTCGTTCACGCGCTCGAAGAGTTGGGCATTGACATGCGGCGGCGCGGACTCCGCCGCTGGTGGCTGCGATGTCGACACGGTCCGATGCTCCCCTACTCTTTCGGCGGTTGCTCTCGGCGCCGGCAAACCCCCGAAACTGCGGTGGAGGCCGCTCGCGCTCCTTGAACGCTACCGCTTACATCACCGAATGGTCTCGCAGACACGCATGAGCCAACCAACCCCTAACGGGCGCGTGGGTGTGCCTGAGCCCACACTTCGCGCAGCGCTGTGACGGTGACCAGTGTGTAGATCTGCGTCGTGGTTACCGAAGCGTGACCGAGAAGTTCCTGCACGACGCGTACGTCCGCGCCGCCGTCGAGCAGGTGTGTGGCAAACGAGTGCCTGAGCGTGTGGGGTGAGACGTCCGCCTTGATCCCGGCCGACGCCGCCGCATCCTGAAGTATCTGCCATGCACTTTGACGCGAGAGGCGTCCACCGCGCGCGTTGAGAAAGAGGGCAGGAACACCGCGCGTCGCCAGGCTGGGGCGCCCGCGGACGAGATACGCGTCGACGGCGGCGATCGCCGGCCTGCCGACGGGGACGATCCGCTGCTTGCCGCCCTTGCCCTTGAGCAGCACGGAACGGGTTTCGGTGTCGATGTCGTCGACGTCCAGATCGATCGCCTCGGTGATTCGCGCTCCGGTCGAGTACAGGAGCTCGAGCAGAGCGCGATCCCGCAGGTCGCGGGGCCCGTCACCGGCAGCACCGCCACCCGAAGCGTCGAGCAGGGCGATCACGTCGTCGAGAGGCAGGGCCTTGGGCAGCTTGCGTCCAGGCGTCGGCGGCTTGACCGTTCGGGCCACGTCGACACCGACCAGGCCCTCGGCGGCGGAGAACTTGTGGAATCCGCGGACCGCGATCAGGGTGCGTGCTGCCGAACTGGCCGCCAATGGTACGACGCCGGCATCTTTGTCACCCAGGCGCAGATGTGTCACGAATTCGGTGACGTCGTTCTCCGTCACGCCCGCGACGTCGTCGATGCCGCGTCCGTGCAGGTACTCCGCGTACCGATTCAGGTCGCGGCGATAGGAAAGTAGCGTATTGCGCGCAGATCCTCGCTCGACCGCTAGATGGTCGAGATACGAGTCCACCTGTCGGGCAAGCACTTCAGGCTCGCGACTTGCGTTCTCCGAATGCGCGAGGACGATCGGGCCACGGTGCGTCGGCGGGGCGCAGCGGCTTTCCCGTCGCGCGTGCGGTGGCGATCGCGAGAATGCCCGATACCGCTGTGGCATTGACGATGTCGCCGCGTAGCGCCATGTCGACGGCGTCGGCGAGCGGAACCCGCGAAATCTCGAGATCGGCTTCTTCGTGTTCGGGATCGTCGCGCTCCACCTCGTGCAGCCCCTCGGCGAGGAAGACGCGAACCGCCTCGTCCGTGAACCCGGGTGAGAGAGCGACATCGACCAGCACCGACCATCGATCGGCGCCGAGTCCGGTTTCTTCGCCCAGCTCGCGCGCTGCAGCCTCGACCGGGCTCTCCCCCGGAGCGTCGAGCAGACCGGCAGGAATTTCCCACAACCGGTGCCCGAGCGGGTGACGGTACTGGTGAATCAGCACCAGGTTGTCGTGCTCGTCCAGTGCCACGACGGCAACGGCGCCGTGATGCTCGACGACTTCCCGATCGGCACGCTGACCACCAGGCATCGCAACGGTGTCGACGCGCAACGCGATGATCGCGCCGGTGTAGACCGTCTTGGAGCCGAGGGTGTCGAATTCGTGCCGACCGGGATCGCTCATGTGTGGCTAGACCTTTTCCACGTTCTCGACTGCAGCGTCGAGCGCTGTCTCGGTGGCAGCGGTGTCGATCTTCTCGTCACCGTGGACGTCGACGGGCAGGCGCTCTTCGAGCTTGTACGTCAACGCTGCTTCGACGAAGGCCGCGAACAGCGGGTGCGGGCGCGTCGGACGGCTCTTGAGCTCCGGGTGTGCCTGGGTGGCAACGAAGAACGGATGCTGCTCACGCGGGTACTCGACGAACTCGACCAGGTGGCCGTCCGGCGAGGTTCCGCTGAACTGCAAGCCGGACTTGGCAATCCGATCGCGGTAGGTGTTGTTGACCTCGTAGCGGTGACGGTGACGCTCGGAGACGTCCTCGGTTCCGTAGGCCTGAGCGACGACGGAACCCTTGGTCAGCACGGCCGGGTAAGCACCCAGACGCATGGTGCCACCGAGGTCGGCGTCACCGGCGATGACGTCTTCCTGATCAGCCATCGTGGAGATGACCGGGTGCTTGGTGTCCGGCTCGAACTCGGCCGAGTTGGCATCGTCGAGGCCGACGCTACGAGCAGCTTCGATGACGACGCACTGCAGACCCAGGCACAGACCCAGCAGCGGCAGCTTGCGCGAACGTGCGAAACGGATCGCGCCGAGCTTGCCTTCGATGCCGCGGATGCCGAAGCCGCCGGGGATCAGAACACCGTCGACGTCACCGAGAGCAGCCTGCGCTCCGGCTTCGGTCTCACAGGCGTCCGACGGGACCCAGGAGATCTCGACCTTGGACCGGTTCGCGAATCCACCGGCGCGCAGTGCCTCGGTGACGGAGAGGTATGCGTCGGGCAGGTCGACGTACTTGCCGACCAATGCGACGCGCACCGTCTCACGCGGCTGGTGAACACGATCGAGGAGGTTGCCCCACACGGTCCAGTCGACGTCGCGGAACGGGAGTCCGAGCTGGCGAACGACGTAAGCGTCGAGGCCCTCACGGTGCAGAACCTTCGGGATGTCGTAGATCGAGGGAGCGTCGGGCGTCGAGATGCAGGCGTCGACGTCCACGTCGCACATCAGGGCGATCTTGTTCTTGAGGCCCTGCGGAACGTCACGATCGCAACGAAGGATCAGCGCGTCGGGCTGAATGCCGATGCTGCGCAACGACGCAACCGAGTGCTGCGTGGGCTTGGTCTTGAGTTCTCCGGAGGGGCCGAGGTACGGCACGAGGGAGACGTGCAGGAAGAAGACGTTGTCGCGGCCGACGTCGTGGCGGACCTGGCGAGCGGCTTCGAGGAAGGGCTGCGATTCGATGTCGCCGACGGTGCCACCGATTTCGGTGATCACGACGTCCGGGCGGTGTCCCTGCAGATCGGGGCCGCTCATCTCGAGGATGCGACGCTTGATCTCGTCGGTGATGTGCGGGATGACCTGAACGGTGTCGCCGAGGTACTCGCCGCGGCGTTCCTTGGCGATGACCGTCGAGTAAACCTGGCCGGTGGTGACGTTCGCCTGGCCGGAGAGGTCACGGTCGAGGAACCGCTCGTAGTGTCCGACGTCGAGGTCGGTCTCGGCACCGTCTTCGGTAACGAAGACCTCGCCGTGCTGGAAGGGGTTCATGGTGCCCGGATCCACATTGAGATAGGGATCGAGCTTCTGCATGGTCACGCGCATTCCCCGCGCGGTCAACAACTGTCCCAGGCTCGAGGCGGTCAAACCTTTGCCGAGCGAGGAAGCTACACCTCCGCTGACGAAGATGTGCTTGGTGGCGGTACGCGTGTTAGTGCGTGACTGTGGCAAAGGGGCTCCCGTGACGACTGTGCAGGGCTTGGTCTGATGAAGCATGCTGGGGCCTGCCGACCCACGGGATTTCACGGTAACACCTATCGGGGGTCGGTGCCTACAACGCGCCGACTTTCCGCCCCCGATGTGACCGGCGTATCAATACCGGGGTGTTCAGTTGGTGGGTGCGCCGACGGTGACCGCCGCCGCTCCCGGTCCCGTGCCGTAGCGGCCGGCGCCGCCGTTCAACTGTTCCTGCAGCGCCAACGGCGTGGTGATCTTGCCCGACTCCCGATCGATGTTGTCGATGGTCGTCAAGCCCGCTGAGAGCGCCGCGTCCGCACGAGCGACGGCAACCGGACCACTGCCCTCGGCCGAGCCAGGCCGGCCCGCGAGAATCGTTCCTGCGCCGCGTCCGTCGAGAGCACCGGCGAACCGGGCGATGACGGCGCCGCGGTTACCCGTGGCTGCGTCGGATTCACTCTTGTTGTCGCCGGTGAGAACCACGGCGAGTTGAGCCGGCTTGACCGCTCCGTCGTCGTAGCTGATGAAACCGGCGCTACGCAGCGAGTCGAGCGCGAGATTCATCTCGTCCGGAGTGCTCTGCGGCTCGCTGTTCTGCCCGTTGAGAAGCAGAACCGAACCGAGCAGATCACCCGCGAGACTGCCCTGATCGACCGCACCGGTCTTGAGGGTGATCCCCGCAGGGATGACATTGGTGACGACGGTCCGCAAGCGGTCACCACCGGTGGCGTCGACAAACGAATCGGTGAGCGAGACGCGTCCGGTCACGGCACCGCCGGCGGCAGTGACGAGTCGGTTGACACCGTCGAGATCACTGGGATCCGCGTCCGGTGCCGTGATGACGACGACGGTGCGACCAGCGAGACTGTCACGCACGACGCGACCGCCGACAGCGGCATCGAAGCCGTCCGCGGAATTGAGTTGCTGCTGAAGCTGATTGGACTGTTGATTGAGGTCTTCGATCTCGTTCTGCAGGTCCGCCTTGTCGTCGCGCAGACCCGAAAGCAATCCACTGGACAGCATTCCGGAACCGAGCACCACGCCGATCGCCAGTGCCAGGAAGATTGCCGCTATGGAAATTGCATGTTGACGCATCGAAATCACTTGAAGAGCCCCTGAACCCACAGCGCGAAGCTGTTCCACGTTGCGATTGCCCAGTCGAGAACTTCACTACCGGCATTGGACACGACCAGGGCGACGATCACTGCCACCAGGGCGGCGAGCACCAGGAGCGCGATCGCGCCGCCGGACACTCGACTTCGATACAGCGTTGCCACAGCCTTGGCGTCGACCAGTTTCGGCCCAACCTTGAGCCGTGTCATGAACGCCGACGGATTGCTTTCACGACGCCCACGGTCGAAGAACTCGTCCAAGGACACCACGTTGCCGACCGTCACGATCAGTGAAGCGCCGTGGTGATCGGCGAGCAGCAACGCAAGGTCGGTCGGTGAGCAGGTCGCCGGGAACGTCATCGCCCCGATGCCGAGATCCTGGATTCGGGAAAGCCCCGCCGCATGACCGTCCTGGTCTGCGGGCAGAACAACTTCCGCGCCGGACTTGAGGGTGGAACTGGTGATCTCTTCCGGGTCGCCCACGATCAGATCGGGGCGGTATCCGGCCTTGCTCAACACGTCCGCACCTGCGCCGACACCGATCAGGATCGGCGAATACTCCTTGATGAAGGGCTTGAGGTTCTTCAGATCGGCCTCGTGTTCGGGTCCGTCGGAGACGACCACGACGTGGCGATCCTTCAAGTCGATGTCGATGTCCGGAACACCGATTCCGTCGATCAGCAAAGGACTTTCGGTGCGGATGAACTCGATGGTGTTACCCGAGAACGCTTCCAGGTGATCGACCAGGCCGGTCTTGGCCTCGATCATCCGATCGGAGATCTCGGCCTCGGTCTGCTCTTCGCCCTTGACGAGGCTCTTCTCGCCGTTGAAGATCTCGCCCTCGTGCAGGCGGATCTTGCTGCCGTCCTTGACGTTCTTGAAGACGTCACCGTCTACGGCATCGATCAGAACGATGTCGTTGGCGACGATCACTTCCGGTCCGAGGTTGGGGTACCGCCCCGAAATCGACGGCGACGCGTTGACCACGGCCATGACTCCGGCTTTCACCAGAGCATCGGCGGTCCGGCGATCGATGTCGACTTCGTCGAGGATCACGATGTCTCCAGGACCGACGCGGCGTAGAAGCTTCGCCGTGTTCCGATCGGCCCTGGCGATGCCACTGATCCCAGGCAAGGATTCGGTGTTACGTGAGAGCAATCCGGGCATCTTCATGGCTTCGATGATGAACCTGAAACCGCGTTGACCGGTGGAGGCGCGCCGACAACTACCACATCAGTCACACCAACACCACAGAACCTTCAATCTGTGACGCGGGCCGCATTCGCGATCTCGAGCAGTTCTTCGGCGTGCGCACGACCGGTCTCGGTGTCGTCCAGCCCTGCCAACATACGGGCCAATTCGACCACCCGATCCGAATCCGACAAGGTCCGCACGCCACTGCTCACCACTCCGCCTTTGTCGTCGACCTTGTCCACCACGAGGTGGGTGTCGGCAAACGCAGCAACCTGCGGAAGGTGGGTGACGACGATAACCTGATGCGTACGAGCAAGTTTCGCCAATCGGCGGCCGATCTCGACAGCAGCGCGACCACCGACCCCCGCGTCCACTTCGTCGAAAACCATCGTCGCACCGGTGTCGCTACCAGCGAGAACAACCTCGAGCGCCAGCATGACGCGTGACAGCTCGCCACCGGAAGCGCTCTTGCTGATCGGAAGTGACGGTGCCCCGCTGTGCGCGGACAGACGAAATTCCACCTCGTCGACGCCGGCAGACCCGGCATGAAGGTCTACTCCCCCGACGCTGAGCGGCGCCGAGTCCTGCGGGCCGGCAGGCTGCGAACGCACAGTCACCTCGAGACCCGCACGTCCCATCGCCAGACCGGCGAGTTCCGCGCTGACGGCTTTGGCGAGCTTTGCCGCTGCCTTGACTCGCGCGGCGCTCAGCTTTGTGGCGGCTTCCGCGGTGAGGCCAGCCGTCTCCTCGACCTGCTTGGCCAACAGCGACAACGCATCCGAGGACACGTCGAGTTTGGACAGACGAGCGCGAGCGGTATCTGCCCATTCGAGAACCCCGTCGACATCGGCGGCGTACTTGCGAGTCAGAGTCTTCAGTTCCGATTGCCGCGACAGCAAAGAGTCCAGCGCACCCGGGTCTGCGGGCAGCCCGGACAGATAGGTGTTCAGGTCACCGGCAACATCGGTGACGACGGCAATAGCGTCGGCCAACCGGGAACCGAGGCCGTCCAGATCTGCGTCGGTGACCGACTCGATACGCGCCCGCGCTTCGGACATCAGGTCTAGCGCCGGCATGACCCCGACGTCGCCGCTTGCCATGTCGTCACTACCGGCGAGCGCAGCGTGCGCCTCTTCCGCAGCCGAGCGGAGCGAATCGAGTTCACTGAGTCGTCGAACTTCGGCAACTATCGCCGTGTCCTCGCCTGGCTCGGGTGCCACGCCGTCGATTTCGTTGAGCGCGAAGGTCAACTGATCTGCTTCTTGCGCCAGTTCACGAGCCTTCGACGTGCGTTCGATCAACTCCGAACGAGCATCGAGCCATTCACGACGGTGTTTGCGGTACCTCGTCAGCAGCGTTCCGATTGCCTTGTCCCCGAAGCGGTCCAGCGCATTGCGTTGCTGGTCGGGACGAAGCAATCGCAGCTGATCGTTCTGCCCGTGGACAGTCAGAAGTGGGTCCGTGAATTCGGAGAGAACTCCCGCCGGCACGCTTCGTCCGCCGAGATGAGCCCGTGAGCGGCCGTCGCTGCCGACTGTCCGGACGGCGATGATGGTCCCGTCCTCGTCGCGCTCGGCGCCGGACGATTCCAGGATTCGGACGATCTCACGCTCGGTGGCCGGTGAGACGTCGTCGGCGATGAATCGTCCTTCGACGACGGCTCGCGACGCGCCCAACCGCACCCGCCCGGCATCGGCTCGCGCTCCGCTGAGGAGGTGCAAGCTGGTGACGACCATCGTTTTACCTGCGCCGGTTTCACCGGTCAGGACGGTCAGGCCCTCGTGGAACTGGGCGCTGGCCTCGGAGATCACACCAAGACTGTCGATACGGATCTCTGCGAGCACGATTAAGGCTTCCTTCCTCGCCATCCGGTAACCGGAAGCTCGAACTTGCGAACCATCCGATCAGCGAAGGGCGCAGAGTCCAACCGGACCCACTTGACGGGAGTGGCGCCGCGAACGATCTCGACGCGAGCGCCGGCAGGCAGTTCCAACGTACGACGACCGTCGCAGAAGACCAGGCCGTCGTGGCTACCGGCGACGGTCTCCACCGCGATGATCGAATTCGGGCTGGTGACCAACGGCCGCGCGAACAGCGCATGCGCGTTGCTGGGTACGACGAGCAATGCTTCGAGTTCGGGCCACACGACGGGGCCGCCTGCGGAAAATGCATAAGCGGTCGAGCCGGTGGGAGTGGACACGAGAACACCATCGCAACCGAAGGCAGACACCGGTCGGCCGTCGACTTCGAGGACAACTTCGAGAACTCCCAGACGCGAGCGATTCTCGATACTGGCCTCGTTGAGCGCCCACCCGCGGTCGATGATCTCGTCGTCCACCCGAATCACGACGTCGAGTGTCATACGGGACTCGACGCGATATTCCTTGCGAACTACCTGTGCGAGAGCCTCGTCGAGATGCTCCGCCTCGGTCTCTGCCAGAAATCCGATCCGTCCGAGGTTGATGCCCAGTACCGGAATGGACGCTTCTTGAGCGAGTTCGGCGGCGCGCAGAAATGTGCCGTCACCACCGAGAACCAGAACTAACTCGCATCCGACGGCAGCATCAGGGCCGGGATGAACAACCGTGACGTCGAGACCCGGCGCAGAGAAGCCCGCGGGTTCCGTCATTGCTTCGATGCGCGAGCTGTCTGCTTCGTCGACGAGGACTCGCAGCCCGATTCCCGCCCGTTCGAAAATCTTCCCGACTCGCTTGGCGGTTTCCGTGATGTCACGTCGACCAGGGTGTGCGACAAGAAGGATCTCGCGCGACTCGCCGTTCGTGACCGCGTTCACTGGGGCCCTTCCTCTACAGCCTTGCGAATCATGTCCTCCACCGAAGGAATTCCCTCGGTGTCCGGCTCGTGATCACCGGGCGAACCTGTCTTTCGAAGCCACAGGAAATACTCGACATTTCCCGACGGACCGGGCAATGGGCTGGCCACGACACCTAACGTCCGCAGACCTACCTTTGCAGCAGCCTCCGACACGTCGAGCACAGCCGAGATTCGCAATTCCGGATCTCGTACGACGCCACCGGCACCGACGCGGTCCTTGCCCACCTCGAACTGAGGCTTGACCATCGGAACCAGGTCCGCGCCGTCAGCAGTACAGGCGACAAACGCCCCGAGTACAAGTTTGAGAGAAATGAACGACAAGTCCGCGACAACGAGATCGACAGTTCCGCCGATGGTCTCCGCATCAATTGCACGAACATTGGTTCGGTCGATGACGTGCACCCGGTCATCGGACTGCAGGCGCCACACCAGTTGTCCGTAGCCGACGTCGACTGCGACAACTTCCTTCGCACCACGCGTCAGCAGAACATCGGTGAACCCACCGGTGGATGCGCCGGCGTCGAGGCAACGGCGACCTTCGACCGTCAATCCTTCGGCACCGAAGGCGTCGAGTGCGCCAATCAGTTTGTGAGCACCTCGCGACGCCCACGAAACTTCCTGCTCCACCTCGACGACCCGAAGTGGCGTTCCGGCTTCGATCGCCGTCGCAGGCTTGGTCGCAACGGCTCCCGAGATGAGAACTCGCCCGGCGGAAATCAGTTCTTGCGCATGATCTCGTGACCGTGCGAGTCCGCGACGGACAAGTTCGGCGTCCACCCGTGCTCTACGTGCCACGTCAAGCCCTGTCCACAGAGGCGAGTGCCTGGACGAGCACCTCGTGTGCCTGTTCCAAAATATGTGCCTTCTGCGGAATCACACCTGCTCCGTGCTGATCGTTCGGATCCTGTTCGATGCCGCCCAGGCGCGCCAGCAAACCGTCGACGTCAGAACGTATGCGTTCCGGATCGACGGAAGGGCGTGGCCCGGGCAACGGAGATCCGTTACTCGTGTTTCCGGGGTGCGGTGTCGGCGTGCTCATCGGGCACAACGTTAGTGCATGACTCTCGGTTACGCATACACCCGCACCCCCGCGAGTCGAACACATTTGCGAGAGATCAGACGAGCCAGGATGCAAACAGATCCGCCACGCCGGCATCCGACGCTTCCAGGGTCCGGAACGACGGATTAGCCCATGCGACAGGCGCAACCGCGCGTAGAAGCGACATCTCGTCCCCGACAACCGGGCCGTCGACAACCAGCGCCGACCCGTTCACGGAGACAGACCACTTGGAGTCCGCACCGACCAGCGATTCGACGGCCGGCTGATTGAGCGAATCCAGAGTTGCTGCAATGTAGGTGGGGCGCTGCTCAACCGGAGCCCGCAGTACGTCACCCGGCGTGCTCACACCGGTGAGAACCAACAACGAGTCGATCGAAACAGCGTGTGCGCCTTCGATATCGGTGTCCAAACGATCACCGACCACCAGTGGACGCGAGCACCCACTGCGAGCGAGCGCGTCCTCCATCAGCGGTGCAGCAGGCTTACCTGCCACCAACGGTTCCTGCTTGGTCGCAGCGCGTAGAGCTGCCACCATCGAGCCGTTGCCCAGCACCAAACCCCGCTCCGACGGCAGCGTTGTGTCCAGGTTTGCCGCTACCCACAGCGCACCGGCCCGGATCGCCAAGCACGCCTCGGCAAGGATCGACCAGTTGGTCTCCGTCGAATGTCCTTGAACGACAGCAACCGGAGAATCCGCGAATTCGCGCACCGGAAGCAACCCGACGCGCGTCACCTCGTCGGCCAATGCGTCGGTACCGACGACGAGCACAGCGGCACCGGGTTCGAGACGCTCCGACAGCAGACGCACTGCCGTCTGAGAACTGGTGACGACACGATCGTCTTCGGAATCGAAACCGAGTTCGGTCAGATGCGCCGACACTGCCGAAGGCGAGCGACTCGCATTGTTGGTCACGTAGTACAAAGCCTGCGTGCCCTGACCGAGAGCGGCCTGGGTGCCGGGAATCGCATGAGCTCCGGCGTACAGAGTGCCATCGAGATCGAGCAAAAGTACGTCGTACTGAGTACGAAGCACGGTCACTGATCTTCTCCGGTCAACTCGGCCACCCGTTCTTCAGCATCCGTGTCACCCTCGAGGTCAGCAGCTGCAGCGTTGAGGAACCACTTCAGTCCGTCTTCGACACGACCAGCTGCAACGAGGGCATCGGCGTAGGCGTAGAACAGCCGAGCCGCAGCTTCACCGGTACGCGCTGCGTCCAGATCCTTGGTCTGCAGTGTGACAACTGCCTGATCGAACTGACCGAGATCCATGCGGGCGCCCGCGACGACGATCCTCAACTCAGACGCCTCGTCGCCCGAAAGCAGGGCAGCCTCGTCGCTACGGCCGAGCTCGATCGCGCGTTCGGGTCGACCCAAACCGCGTTCGCAGTCGGCCATGACAGCGATCAGACCCGGTCCGCCAGCCATTCGACGGGCAGCACGAAGCTCGGAGAGAGCTTCAGCCCATTCACCGGCGTGGTACGCGGTGATTCCGGCAGCTTCACGAACGACCGCAATTCGGCCGGCGCGCTGACGGGCAGCGCGAGCGTGGAGCAGTGCGAGTTCCGGATCTTCGTCGACGAGCTTGCCCGCCATGACGAGGTGACGCGCAACTGTGTTGGCGTTGTCCTTGTCGAGGCTGAGCAGATCCCGACGAACGGCCGGGTCCAACTCCGTGGGCTCTACGTTGTCGGGCAAATCCGGTTCGTCAGGTCGTGCTTGCTGACGGTTGCGGTCGCCATCGCGTCCACGAGGGGTGAACCCACCCTCGCCGCCGCGACGCTGTCCGCCGTTGAATCCGCCGCCGCGGTTACTGTTTCCAGCACCGCCACGGTTGTTGTCTCCGGCACCACCGCGGCGGTCTCCGCCTGCAGCGCCGCGTGATCCACGCCCGTCGTTGTCACGACGGGGGCCACCTGATCGAGGCGCTCCTCCCCCACGGAAGGACCGACGCTCGTCGCCATTCTCCGACACAGTCATTCCTCTCATACAACGCACGAAAGGGGACCCAATATGTTGGGTCCCCTTTCGGTTAACGGGTGTTCGGCGGTGTCCTACTCTCCCACACCCTGTCGAGTGCAGTACCATCGGCGCTGAAGGGCTTAGCTTCCGGGTTCGGAATGGGACCGGGCGTTTCCCCTTCGCTATGACCGCCGTAACTCTATGAAACTGTCACAGTAACCTTCTTCTGATCACCTGGTTTCACCACCCGTCAACACCAGTTTCTGGTGTTGGGGGATGGAGAAAACAGGGTTTCTCATCAGTATCTGTGTGTTGTTTCAGATACCGCACAGTGGACGCGTAGCTTCTTTGTGGTAAGTCCTCGGCCTATTAGTACCAGTCACCTGCATGCATTACTGCACTTCCAGTTCTGGCCTATCAACCCGGTGGTCTGCCGGGGGCCTTACCCCCTCGAGGGGGTGAGAAACCTCATCTTGGAACAGGCTTCCCGCTTAGATGCTTTCAGCGGTTATCCCTTCCGAACGTAGCTAACCAGCGGTGCTCCTGGCGGAACAACTGGCACACCAGAGGTTCGTCCGTCCCGGTCCTCTCGTACTAGGGACAGCCTTCCTCAAGTTTCTAACGCGCGCGGCGGATAGAGACCGAACTGTCTCACGACGTTCTAAACCCAGCTCGCGTGCCGCTTTAATGGGCGAACAGCCCAACCCTTGGGACCTACTCCAGCCCCAGGATGCGACGAGCCGACATCGAGGTGCCAAACCATCCCGTCGATATGGACTCTTGGGGAAGATCAGCCTGTTATCCCCGGGGTACCTTTTATCCGTTGAGCGACACCGCTTCCACTTGCCGGTGCCGGATCACTAGTCCCGACTTTCGTCCCTGCTCGACCTGTCAGTCTCACAGTCAAGCTCCCTTGTGCACTTGCACTCGACACCTGATTGCCAACCAGGCTGAGGGAACCTTTGGGCGCCTCCGTTACATTTTGGGAGGCAACCGCCCCAGTTAAACTACCCACCAGGCACTGTCCCTGAACCAGATCATGGTCCGAGGTTAGAGGTCCAATTCGATCAGAGTGGTATTTCAACAACGACTCCACGATAACTGGCGTCACCGTTTCACAGTCTCCCACCTATCCTACACAAACCGAACCGAACACCAATACCAAGCTGTAGTGAAGGTCCCGGGGTCTTTTCGTCCTGCCGCGCGTAACGAGCATCTTTACTCGTAATGCAATTTCGCCGAGTCTACGGTTGAGACAGCTGAGAAGTCGTTACGCCATTCGTGCAGGTCGGAACTTACCCGACAAGGAATTTCGCTACCTTAGGATGGTTATAGTTACCACCGCCGTTTACTGGGGCTTAAATTCTCAGCTT
>NZ_CP017299.1:3337500-4065000 GCF_001942025.1 Rhodococcus sp. YL-1
TCAGGAAGGTGAACCAGCGCAGGTACTTGATCACGTCGGCGTCGCCGGTGTTCACGAAGTACTGGTACCAGGCGTACGGGCTGGTCATCTCGGGGTCGAGCCACAAACTTCCGCCACCGGTCGACTTTCCGAACTTTTTGCCATCGGCCGAGGTCACCAGCGGAACCGTCATTGCATGAACGCTCTCACCGTCGACACGACGGTTGAGTTCGACGCCGGCAATGATGTTGCCCCACTGATCGGACCCGCCGACCTGCAGAGTGCAGCCGAGGTCGCGTCGCAAGTGCAGGTAGTCGTTGGCCTGGAGCAGCATGTAGCTGAACTCGGTGTACGACATCCCGTCCGACTCGAGACGACGCTTCACGGTGTCACGCGCAAGCATGACGTTCACGGAGAAGTGTTTGCCGACATCACGCAGGAAGTCGATGGCCGACATCTTGCCGTTCCAGTTCATGTTGTTCTCGATGACCGCGCTCGTCGGCGAATCGTCGAAATCCACGAATCGTTCGAGCTGACCACGGATGCGACCTGCCCAGTCCGCGACGGTATCGGCGGAGTTCATCGTCCGTTCCCCGACGTCACGGGGGTCTCCGATCAGGCCCGTTGCACCGCCGGCAAGAACGATCGGGCGGTTGCCGGCGCGCTGAAACCGCTTGAGCGCGAGGAGCGGAACCAGGTGACCTGCGTGCAGGCTCGGTCCTGTCGGGTCGAAGCCCGCATACAACGTGACCGGTCCGGCCTCGAGATCTTTACGCAAAGCGTCGAGATCGGTTGATTGGGCGATCAGCCCGCGCCAGGTCAGTTCGTCGAGAATATTCTCAGTCACGGACTCGATCATCCCATCTTCACGAAATGACCGGCGCTCGCGGGCTTCGGCGATACGCGGACACCGCTCGCGAGTCCGGAATCCACAGGCGCCACGGAACCTCCGCCGCGGTACTGACCCCCACCCGCGGTCCACTGACCCATTCCTTCGACTCCCCCAATTCGAGCCGAATCCGCGAGGCAGGGTTGAACACGTCTGTTCCGTTGTCCGCCAACGTGATTGCGACAGAAGCACCGAGATTACCCGGCCCTCTGGCCCATTGGTGAGATGGTCGATCCGGCGATCTCCGAGCAGACACCACATCGTGACCGGCCTCGATTTCGGCCGCTCGGAGCAGAACACCACCCGCGACACCATCCGGGCCGTACGAGATGTTCATACAAAAGTGCATTCCATAGCTGCGGTAGACGTAGAGACGCCCCGCCCGCCCGAACATCACGCTGTTCCGCGGCGTTCTCCCCCGATACGAATGTGCTGCCGGATCCGGCCATGGCCCGTCCTTCTCCCCTCCGTACGCCTCGACCTCGACGATCCTCAGCGAGATGTCGTCGACGGTCAGGGTCGAGCCGAGAATTGTCAGGCCCGCTTCCAACGGGTTCTCCACATTTTCCAAGGTCTCGATGCTCACCCTTCGATTGTGCCCACGCCGTTGACTCATCGGTCGGCCGAGTCGCATAATTCAACAAGTGATGAATTATTGAAACGAGGCGAACCGTGACCACAACGCCGGCAATAGATATCCGCGGACTACGAGTCGTTCGCGGCAAGCACGAAGTTCTTCACTCGCTTGACCTGCAGGTATCAGCAGGATCGATCACCGGACTGCTCGGCCCGTCCGGCTGCGGCAAGACAACCCTGATGCGCGCGATTGTCGGAACACAGATCGTCGAAAGTGGTGAGGTCAGAGTGCTGGGCGATCTCGCCGGTTCCGTTGCTCTTCGCCACCGGGTCGGATATGTCACCCAATCCCCCAGCGTGTACGGCGACCTGACGGTCACTCGAAACGTCCAGTACTTCGGCGCTCTTTACGGCAAGTCCGGCGCCGACGTCGCAGCAGCGGTCGACGCCGTCGGATTGAGCCGATACGCCGACCAGACCGCCGCCGATCTGTCTGGTGGTCAACGCGGGCGAGTCTCGCTGGCTTGCGCGTTGGTGGCGTCACCTGATGTGTTGATCCTCGACGAACCGACCGTCGGCCTCGATCCGGTGCTTCGCGTCGAATTGTGGGAACGATTCGCTGACCTTGCTCGCAGCGGAACCACCCTGTTGGTCTCCAGCCACGTCATGGATGAGGCCGACCACTGCGCTGAGCTGATCCTGATGCGAGACGGGCACCTCCTCGCTCAACTCACACCCGATGAATTGCGCGCCAAAACTAGATGTGAACGGCTCGAGGACGCCTTTCTCGAGCTGATTCGGACTTCACCCGTCGGAGGCGAAATATCATGAGCATCAGGATCTTCGGTGCTACGACCGTACGCATTCTGCTTCAGCTCCGCCAAGATCACCGCACGGTGGCCATGATCTTGTTGGTCCCGTCGTTACTGATGATTCTGCTCTATTTCCTCTACCAAGACGTCCCGACGCCACCCGGCCAGGTTTCGCTCTTCCAACGAGTGGCGATCACGATGTTGGGAATCTTGCCGTTTGTCGTCATGTTCCTGGTCACGTCCATCGCGATGCAACGCGAACGCAGTTCAGGCACACTCGAACGCCTGCTCACCACACCGATGGGCAAACTCGACCTTCTCGCCGGATACGGGGCGGCATTTTCGCTCTCCGCCGCCGCTCAGGCAGCCCTCGCGTGCGCGGTTGCTTTCGGATTCCTCGGACTCACCATCGCCGGCAGTCTTGCCTGGGTCATCGTCATTGCAGTTCTCGGCGCAATACTGGGCGTTGCGCTAGGCCTGTTGGCCAGCGCATTCGCGAAGACCGAGTTCCAAGCGGTGCAATTCATGCCGGTAGTTGTGGTTCCACAGCTCTTCCTCTGCGGACTCCTGGTACCGCGCGACCAATTGCCGACCTGGCTCGAATGGATCAGCAACGTCCTCCCCTTGAGCTACGCCGTCGACGCACTTCAGCAAGTGTCGATGCATGCCGACGCGACGGGTCAGATGTGGCGTGATCTCGCCGTCATGGCGGGCTTCGCCGCCGCCGCACTCTCGCTGGCCGCGGCCACACTCGATCGCCGCACTCCATGACCGACAAGGACACGAGTCCTGCACCGATTCGTTCGGGGCGACGACCGGGCAAGTCGGAGACTCGCGCGCAGATCCTCGATTCGGCGCGACGGGCGTTCTCCCAGAACGGTTTTCGACGAACAACCGTTCGATCGATAGCTGCGGCCGCTAACGTCGATCCGGCTATGATTCATCACCATTTCGGGAGCAAGGAGCAGTTGTTCACCGCTGCGATCGCGCTACCGATCGATCCAGCAAAGGTACTGGGACCGGTTCACACCTCCCCGACCGAAAACCTCGGCGAAAGCCTTCTCCGGGCGGTGATCGGGCTATGGGATTCGGAACACCAGCCGGCGATTCTGGCGGCTTTTCGATCAGCCATTTCCGGCGACGGATCGCAGTTGATCCAGAGCTTTCTGCTCGATGTCGTATTGCGCGACATCATTCCGCGGGTGGACACACCACCTGGTACCGGCTTGATCAGAGCGGAATTGGTGGCATCTCAGATGGCCGGACTGCTTGTCACGCGATATGTGCTCGGACTCGAACCACTCGCATCATTGAGCGTTGACGCGTTGGTACCGCTGGTGGCGCCGAACCTCCAGCGGTACCTGATCGGTGAATTACCGATCTAGCCTTCAGCCCGCGCGAGCAACTTCTCGTGTTCGTCGTCCGCTACATCGCGTGCCTCGTCGATCAACAGAACGGGAATGCCGTTCTCGATCGGGTAGGCACGTCGCAGGCGCGGGTTGTAGAGCAACTCGTCCCCGACCAGCAACAGCGGGCCTTTGTCCTGGGGGCAGGCCAAAATGCTGAGCAACGTCGAATCAATAGCCACGTGTGTCCTCTCGAACCGATCAAACAGAATGTCCTCAGGCTACCGTGCTCCGGTGCTCACCCTCGTCGGCATCAACTGCGCGGCAATTGCCTTGGTCAGCCGCTTGTACGACTGCGACTCGGAATCGAGGAACCAGGTCCGTGGCCCCGGCGCCGGCAATCCGGCCGCAGCCAAAGCAGTGGAGCTCGGACGGTACGACGAACCCACCGGGATCTCGTCAACCACGTGCACGATATCCGGACGAGCGTCGAAAGCGATGCGCGAGAGGGCCTCTGCAAGCTCGGCAGAACGGAACTGCCGTCCCGGACGCCATGTCACGGCAGCGACCGCCAGCTGATGCGGCGCGTCACCGACTCCGTATGCGACGGCAAGATCCACCCGCGCCACACTCGACAACGCGTCGACGATCGGCTGGGTGAACACGGGACCGCGGAGCGTGGAAATGACCGTGTTCTTGTGGTCGATCAGCCAGTAGTCGCCGTCGGCGTCCCGGCGGAAGAGATTTTCGGTGGGAATCCACGAATCGCCGGCTTGGAAGAGACCTCGCATGGCTCCGCCCGAGAGATCGGCGGTGAATCCCGCGCGCCCGAGCAGCAATCCGACCTCGTCTTCGGCGCACTCACGGACAAATCCGTTTCCGTTCTCGAGGAGCCGACCACTCAGCGGGTCGTATGCCGCCAACCGCACCTGCGCACTACCCGGCAGTGGGCGCCCCTTGGAACCAACTTTGGAGCCTGCAACATTGGCAAGAATCACGTCGCCTTCGGTCGACGCATAGAACTCGAGTACCTGCGCGGGGTCGAACGCCTCCGTTGTCCGCTTCCACAGACCATGGGGCATGCCCGAACCGATGAACAGGCGGACCGGATGACTACCGTCGATGAGAAGAAGATCCTCGTCGAGTATCTCGCGCATCATCGACCACGTGTAACTCACGACCGTCACGCCGTAGCGGTGGATTTCCTCGACGAACCTCGCGGGGTTCAGTCCACGTGAGAGCGCAATGCGTGAGCCACCGGCCATGGCACCACCGATGGTCGCGAGCAGACTCGACGAATGATGGAGTGGTGCAAGGCAGTACACGGTGTCACCGCGATCGAGATCTGCCGCCGTGGCCGTGCCGAAGGCCGACAGTGCCCACCGGTAGTTGGTGATCTGCTTGGCCTCGAGCACACCGCCGGATTCCGCAAAGATGATGAAGGCGAGTTCGCGGGCGACACCGGGATCCGGTCGGTACCACCCGGGCAGATTGACCTTCGTCGGATCGATTTGTTCGAGATCGATCACGTCGTGTGACGGATCCACCTCGAGGCCACGGGCATCGCCGCCGCCGAGCACCAGTACCGGCCGACCGGTAACCACTGCAGCATCGACGTTTTCCGGATCGGTGATGATCCGATCGACCGACCCCAGCTTGACCGCCGCCGTTATGTCGGAGCCTGGCGGAAGCATGACCGCGACGGCACCAAGTCGCGACAGGGCTGCGATGGCCGCGAGTGCGCTGGGACGGGTCTCCATCAGGACACCGACATGCGCTGCCGGACGCACTCCCACGGAGATCAATCCACGCACGACATTGTCGATACGCGCGTTGACCGCTTCATACGTGTGCACGCGATTGTCGAAGAGGAAGCACTCGCCGTTCGGCGCCTTTCGACGCTGCTCCGCCAGCAACTGGCTCAGCGAGATCTTGGTGTGCGGCTGAATCTGGTTGAGTCGAGCCAGACGTGGCAACGCTCGTGCCGCTTCTCCCGACAATTCGAAAGTGCCGCGCAACGCACCGGCGGCAAGGTCACTGATTCCCTTGGTGACTCCTGCACCTACTTCAGCGACCGAGGCGACGGTGTGGATGATCCGATTGCTGATCGACACACCGGTCTGGTCTTCGAGGTCGGCGCCGTAGACCATGTTCGCGATACGGTCCGGGAGGGGTCCACCCGTCTCGGTCCACTGTACAAATTCACCGGTGGTCGGCCAGGTGTGATTGGCCGCAGTGGAACCGACAACCAAACCGAAATGGCCTGCACGCAAGGTAGATTCGTAGACCTTCGCCCGCGGAGCGGCTTGACTGATGCCTCGAACCGCTTGCGGCTGGCCGATGTCGTCGACCTCGCCGACGAATGCCAGGATAGGGCAGGTGATCTCGGCGAGCGAGACCAATTGATCCTTGATGACGAACCCACCGGTCATCATTCGGTTGTGCACGATGAACTGCTTGAGCAGTTCGGCTACCGCGGGCCCCGACCACGCGACCCAACCCTCGGTCGCGAGGAAGCGTCGTTGCTGCTCCCGCGGAAGCAACGCCTCCCGGTCGTGCAGTTGAAGCAGAAAGTCGACGCGCATCTTCAGCGTCTTCACGGGATCGAGCAACTGGAACCCGGTACGGGCCATCCACCCGGTGACCGCCAGGCGATTGAAGACGTGATCGGCGAGGAAATCTGCACCCTTGGTTGCCAATCCCGCCGGGATGCCGAAGGGTAGCGCGGCGAGTGTGTCGACCGGACTGCCGAAGGTGATGACGCTGGCGATGTTTCGACTACGCCGATACGCGGCAGCCTGATAGGCGAACATGCCACCCTGCGAATAACCGGAGATGTGAACATCTTTTCCGGTGTGACGGTGGATGTGATCGACGATGTCGCTGAGAGCGATGATGTGATCGGCGAGGTTACGATCCCAACCGCCCTCTTCGGAGTCGGGCGAACCGAAATCGACGACCCAGGGATCAAGGCCCATCTCGTGCAGAATTCCCACAGCGCCCTGGTCACGGGTCACGTCGTACACGTTCGCCGACATCATCATCGGCGGGATCAGCAAGATCGGTGCGCCGACGGTTTCCGGGTCACTGTCCGGGAAGTAGCGCCGTAGCCGATACATCGCTGCGCGTTCGACGATCTCGAACGGCGACGTGGTCGCATCCGTTTCCAGCCCACCCAACCGGACGACCTCGAGGCCGTTTTGTGCTGTCGCAACCACCCGACGAATCGGGCCCAGCACAGACTTGGAATTCAATCCCACCATTTCACTCCCAAGTTACTCACCATGTGACGTCAGTCTCATTTTTCCCGCGCGCGACAAGCCTACTGACGACGAATACGCGTACGCGGTCAGGGAGCAAATTCTGCTACCTGACCGCGTACGACCGAAGGACTACTGCCGAAAAGAGAGCGACAACACTCGTGACCGCGAGGTCACAGGGTCCATTCCCGCAGTGACTGCGCCACTGCTTTGACTCCGTCCAGCTGCTCGGCAACCCGCACCCCCGCGGTGCCGCCTCGCGCGTTGCGCGAAGCGATGGAACCCTCGACTGTCAGCACCTCACGAACAGCCGGTGTCAGCGCGCTGTCGACGCCGGCCAGTTCCTCGTCCGTGAGATCTTCGAGTCCGACGCCTCGCGCTTCGGCGACACGCACACACGCTCCAGCAGCCTCGTGTGCAACCCGGAACGGCACGCCCTGACGCACCATCCACTCCGCGATGTCGGTGGCCAACGTGAACCCTGCCGGAGCTAGTTCCGCCATGCGCTCGGTGTGGAACTCGAGCGTCTGCACCAGACCGGTGATGGCCGGGAGCAGCATCTCGAGCTGCGCAACCGAGTCGAAAACCGGTTCCTTGTCCTCTTGCAGATCGCGGTTGTACGCCAGCGGCTGAGCCTTGAGCGTCGCCAACAATCCGGTCAGGTTGCCGATCAAACGACCCGACTTACCGCGCGTGAGTTCCGAGACATCCGGATTCTTCTTCTGCGGCATGATCGACGATCCCGTCGACCACGCGTCGGCAAGCGTGATGTAGCCGAACTCCGGTGTGCTCCAGATGATGATCTCTTCCGCCATACGGGAGAGATCGACACCGATCATTGCGAGCACGAACGCTGCCTCGGCTGCGAAATCACGCGAAGCCGTTGCGTCGATCGAGTTCTCGGCCGAGCTGTCGAACTTCAGTTCCGCCGCAATCGCTTCGGGATCGAGTCCGAGTGAGGAACCGGCCAGTGCACCGGAACCGTACGGGGACACCGCAGCTCGCACGTCGAAGTCGCGAAGGCGCTGCACGTCCCGCAACAGTGGATGTGCGTGAGCGAGCAGGTGATGCGCCAACAGGACCGGCTGAGCCGCCTGCAGGTGCGTCTTGCCCGGCATCACGGCATCCGGATGCGCCCCGGCCTGAGTCGCCAATGCGTCGACCACGTCGAGAACTCCGGTGGAGATGCGGCGGACTGCATCGCGAAGCCACATGCGGAACAGCGTGGCCACCTGGTCGTTACGTGAACGACCGGCACGCAGGCGTCCACCGACCTCAGGCCCGACGCGCTCGATCAGACCACGCTCGAGTGCGCCGTGTACGTCCTCGTCCGAATCACTGGGCCCGAAGGCGCCACTGGCGACATCTGCCGCCAGACGGTCGAGACCGTCGAGCATCGTCGCGAGGTCGGCTTCGCTGAGCAGACCGGCCTTGTTCAGCACACGCGCATGCGCCTGCGACGCCCGCACGTCGTACGGAGCGAGGACCCAGTCGAAGTGAGTCGACTTGCTCAGCGCCGCCATGGCAGCGGCCGGTCCGGACTCGAACCGCCCGCCCCACAGCGCACCTTCGTTGGTGCCGTGTTTTTGAGCGTCTCCGTCACCGCGAGCCGTCATGGCTCAGAGTCCCAGATCGCGCTTCGCGGCGACCTTCGACGACAGACCGTGGATCTCGACGAAGCCCTTCGATGCGGACTGGTCGAAGCTGTCGCCCTCGTCGTACGTCGCGAGGTTGAAGTCGTAGAGCGACTCCGGGCTGCGACGACCGTTGACGGTGATGGCTCCACCGTGCAGGAAGAGACGGATGTCGCCGGTAACGCGTTCCTGCGTCTTGTTGACGAACGTGTCCAGTGCGTCCTTGAGGGGCGAGAACCAGAGGCCGTCGTAGACCAGCTCGGACCAACGCTGCTCCATCTGACGCTTGTAGCGACCGAGTTCGCGTTCGAGGGTGACGTGCTCGAGTTCCTGGTGTGCGGTGATGAGAACCATCGCGCCGGGAGCTTCGTAGATCTCACGGCTCTTGATGCCCACGAGACGGTCCTCGACGACGTCGAGACGGCCGACGCCCTGAGCGCCTGCGCGCTTGTTCAGTTCCTGAATGGCTTCGAGAACCGACACCGGGCGGCCGTCGATGGCGACCGGGCGGCCCTTGTCGAAGCTGATGATGAGCTCGTCGGGTGCGTTCCAGTTGACCGTCGGGTCCTGGGTGTAGTCGTAGACGTCCTTCGTCGGCGCGTTCCACAGATCCTCGAGGAATCCGGTCTCGACGGCGCGGCCCCAGACGTTCTGGTCGATCGAGAACGGCGACTTCTTGGAGACGTTGATCGGGATGTTGTTCTCTTCGGCGAAGGCGATGGCCTTCTCGCGGGTCCAGGCGTAGTCGCGGACCGGTGCGATGACCTGCAGGTCGGGTGCGAGGGCGCCGAATCCGACCTCGAAGCGAACCTGGTCGTTGCCCTTACCGGTGCAACCGTGCGAGACGATGGTGCCGCCGTGCGAGCGTGCAGCTTCGACGATGTGCTTGACGATCAGCGGACGGCTGATGGCCGAGACGAGCGGGTAGCGGTCCATGTACAGGGCGTTGGCCGCGATGGTCGGCAGGCAGTATTCGTCCGCGAACTCGTCGCGGGCGTCGACGACAACGGATTCGACTGCGCCGCAGTCGATCGCGCGCTGACGCACGACCTCCATGTCCTCGCCACCCTGCCCCAGATCGATGGCGACGGCGACAACTTCAGCGCCCGTCTCCTTACCGATCCAACTGATGGCAACAGAAGTGTCCAGCCCGCCCGAGTAGGCGAGTACGACGCGATCGGCCATGGTTTTTGTGCTCCTTCGGTTGAAAATCTCTATCAAAGAATAAGGGGTCAGGCGAGCGATTCGATCATGGCCGCGAGTTCCGCTCCGGAAAGCGGTTCCCGGGCCACTACGAAGATGGTGTCATCTCCGGCGATCGTGCCCACGATGTCCGGCATCGAGGACCGATCCAGTGCGCTCGCGAGGTAGTGCGCGGCTCCCGGCGGTGTCCGGAGAATCGCCATGTTGCCGCTGAAATCGGTGGAGACCAACAGCTCACCCAACAGCCGTGAGAGACGGTCGGTACCGCCGGACACACCGCGTACCGGGTTCCCGTCCTCCGGCACCACGTAAACACCGGCGCCGCCGTCGGCGGCGCGCAGTTTCACCGCTCCCAACTCTTCGAGGTCACGAGAGAGAGTGGCTTGCGTCGCTTCGATGCCCTCGGCACCGAGCAACGCCGCCAACTCCGTCTGACTTCGGACGGGGTGCGCCGCCAGCAGCGCGATGATGCGCGACTGGCGACCGGCCCGAGTGGGAGCGACGCTCACGCCTGGTCCAGTTGGGTTCGCTGTTCCAACAGCCACACGAGCAACGCCTTCTGGGCGTGCAGACGGTTCTCCGCCTCGTCCCAGACGACGCTCTGGGGTCCGTCGAGAACCTCGTCGGTGACCTCTTCGCCGCGATGGGCCGGCAGGCAGTGCAGGACGACAGCCTTCGGATCTGCTTTTGCGAGCAGTTCCTTGTTGATCTGGAACGGACGGAAAGGTCCGACCCGATCGAGCCCGTCGTTCTCCTGACCCATCGAGGTCCAGGTGTCGGTGACCAACGCGTCGGCGCCGACGACGCCGGCCTGTGGGTCCTGCGTCAGGGTGATGGTCGCGCCGGTTTCCTCGGCGCGTTTGCGTGCTGCTGCCACGACCCAGTCCGCCGGTTCGAAGCCGGCGGGGCTTGCGATGGTGACGTCTATGCCTGCGGTCACTCCGCCGAGCATCAGCGAGTGAGCCATGTTGTTGGCGCCGTCGCCCAGGTAGGTCAGCTTCAGCCCCTTGAGCTCACCCTTCTGTTCGATCAGCGTTTGCAGATCGGCCAGAACCTGACAGGGATGAAATTCGTCGGACAATGCATTGACGATGGGAATCGTTGCGCCCGTAGCCATTTGCTCCAGGCGCTTCTGGCCGAACGTGCGCCACACGACGGCGTCGACGTAGCGGGAGAGAACGCGTCCGGTGTCCGCCAAGGTCTCTTCACGACCGAGTTGAGTGCTGCGCCCGTCGACGACGACAGCGTGACCGCCCATCTGTGCGATGCCCATCTCGAACGAGAAACGTGTACGCGTCGAGTTCTTCTCGAAGATGACACCGACTCCGCGGGGACCCTCGAGCGGACGCCGAGCGAACGGGTCCTTCTTGAGAATCGCTGCGAGTTCGAGAACTTCGGCCTGCTGCGCAGGAGTCAGATCGTCGTCCCTGAGAAAGTGTTTCACCACGGTAGTCACTTCTCCCCCGGCTGGTCAGCCGATAGTGCACTGTCGAAGATGGCAGGTAGTGCTGCCACGAAGGTTTCGGCCTGCTCGTCCGTGAGGATGAGCGGCGGCGCCAACCGGATCACTCCGGGTTGCGCTGCATTCACAAGGTACCCGGCTTCGCGCGCTGCGTTTTCCACTGCCGGCGCGACGTCCTCGGTCAGCACGACACCCAGCAACAGTCCTGATCCCCGTACGTAGTCGACCAACGGATGGCCCAGATCTTCGATGCCCGCCGAGATCGATTTGCCCAAGCTGTCGGCGCGTGAGATCAGGTCTTCCGCTGCAATGGTTTTCAGCACGGCAAGTGCCGCCGCAGCACACACCGGATTGCCACCGAACGTCGTACCGTGCTTACCCGGTCCGAACAACTCGGCCGTTGCCCCGGTCGCGATGCAGGCGCCGATCGGCATTCCGCCACCGAGTCCCTTCGCGAGGGTGATGACGTCCGGAACGATGCCGACTGCCTGATGGGCGTAGAACCAGCCGGTCCGACCGATGCCGGTCTGCACTTCGTCGAGCACGAGAAGTGCACCGCGCTCGGCGGTGATCCGCCGAGCCTCGACGAGGTATCCCTCGGGTGGCACCACGACGCCGCCCTCACCCATGATCGGTTCGAGGAACACAGCGGCGGTGTCGGAATCGACGGCCTGCTCGAGTGCCTCGACGTCGCCGTACGGCACGAACTCGACACCGGCGGGCATCGGTTCGAACGGCGCCCGCTTGGCCGGCTGACCCGTCAGAGCGAGTGCCCCCATCGTGCGACCGTGGAAGGAGCCTTCGGCTGCGATGATCTTCTTCCGGCCGGTGGCGCGAGCGAGCTTGAAGGCAGCCTCGTTCGCCTCGGTACCGGAGTTGCAGAAGAACGCGCGCCCGGTGACGTTGCCGAGATGAGCGAGCAACTGCTCCGCCAACTCGACGACCGGCTCGCTGGCGTACAGGTTGGAAACATGGCCGAGTGTCGACAACTGAGTAGTGACGGCTTCGACGACGGCCGGATGTCCGTGTCCGAGGATGTTGACCGCGATTCCGGCCAGGAAGTCGACGTACTGCTTGCCGTCGGCGTCGGTGAGTACGGCGCCGTCACCGCGGACGAGAGCAACCCGGGGTACGCCGTAATTGTTCATCAGCGAAGCGGACCACCGCTGCTGCAGATCGATCGTGCTCATGAGATAGCTCCCTGCTGGGGACCGGCGACCGAGGAACCCGGCACGACCATCGTGCCGATTCCTTCACCGGTGAAAAGTTCGAGTAGGACTGAATGTTCGAGCCGACCGTCGATCACGTGCGCCGACGGCACACCTCCGCGCACCGCGCGAAGGCAGGCCTCCATCTTGGGCACCATGCCGGCGTCGAGACTCGGCAACAACTGGGCCAGGGCGTCGGTGTCGATTTCGGTGGCCAGTGAGGCTCGGTCCGGCCAATCGGTGTACAGGCCCTCGACGTCGGTGAGGACAACGAGCTTCTCGGCACCGATCGCCTCGGCCAGTGCTGCAGCAGCGGTATCGGCGTTGATGTTGTGGACGACACCGTCGGCGTCGGGTGCGATGGTCGAGACGACCGGAATACGTCCTGCCGCAATGAGATCGAGTACGGCGTCTGGGTTCACGGTGGTGACGTCCCCGACCAGCCCGATGTCGGTCTGCTCCCCCTCGACCGCAACAGTGCGTCGAGTAGCGGTGAACAGGTGCGCATCTTCACCGGAGATACCGACCGCGTAAGGACCGTGCGCGTTGATCAAGCCGACGAGTTCACGGCCGACCTGACCGAAAAGCACCATCCGCACGACGTCCATCACCTCGGGCGTCGTCACACGGAAACCACCGCGGAACTCACCCTTCATGCCAAGGCGTGCCAGCATCGCGTTGATCTGCGGGCCACCGCCGTGCACGACGACGGGATGGATGCCGACAGTCCGCAGGAACGCCATGTCGGCGGCAAATGCCGTTTTGAGCGTCTCGTCGATCATGGCGTTTCCGCCGTACTTGACCACGACCACCTTGTCTCGGAATCGCTGCAGCCACGGCAGCGCGTCGGCGAGGACATGCGCCTTCTGATGCTCGCTGATCACGGGATACGTCTCGGTCATGACGAATACGCCGAGTTCTCTTCGACGTAAGCATGCGAGAGGTCCGTGGTGCGAATGCTCACGGACTCGTTGCCGATTCCCAGATCGATGTCGAGTTCGATGTCGATCCCACTCAGGTCCACCTCACGCGCCCCCGGAGCACCAACGCCGTCGATGCAGACGGGACTCCCGTTGAAGGACACACTGATTCGATCGGGATCGAGCTCGATGGGAGCGATACCCACTGCGGCGAGAACGCGACCCCAATTGGGATCGGAACCGAAAAGCGCTGTCTTGACCAGGCTGTCGCGGGCGATGGTCCGGGCGCCGATCAACGCATCGGACTCGGACGCCGCGCCGCGAACCGTCACCTTGACCCGCTTGGTGACGCCCTCGGCGTCTGCCATCAACTGATCCGCGAGATCATCGCACACGGCCAGCACTGCGGCGTTCAGTTCGTCCTGCGTCGGCGTGACACCGCTGGCGCCGGAAGCCAACAGGAGCACTGTGTCGTTGGTGGACGTGGCGCCGTCGACGTCGAGGCGATCGAAGCTCAGGTGGGTGGCGGCGCGCAGAGCGGTATCGAGCTGCTCGGCCGTTGCGACAGCATCGGTCGTGACGACGCACAGCATCGTGGCCAGCGCAGGCGCGAGCATGCCTGCGCCCTTGGCCATTCCGCCGACGTTCCATTTGTTCGCGTGGTGCAGCGACGCCTGCTTCGGCACGGTATCGGTGGTCATGATCGCGTATGCCGCGTCGGTGCCGCCGGAGATTCCGCCGGCCAGTTCGTGCACCACCTCGGTGACACCGGGGATCAGCTTGTCCATGGGCAAGCGGTCACCGATAAGTCCGGTCGAACAGACAGCGACCTCGATCGCGCCCGTCTCGGTGCCCCAATTACTCAGTGCCGAAGCAACTTCCTCGGCAGTCTTGTGTGCATCCTGGAATCCACCCGCGCCCGTGCAGGCGTTCGCGCCGCCCGAGTTGAGCACCACCGCGCGCAGCTTGCCCGTCGTCAGGACCTGCTGAGACCAGAGCACCGGAGCTGCCTTGACCTTGTTCAGGGTGAAGACGCCGGCAGCGGCCAGATCGGGTCCCTCGTTGAGCACCAATGCGAGGTCCGACTTGCCACTCTTCTTGATACCGGCAGCAATTCCGGCACCGCGGAATCCGGCAGGTGCGGTGACGCCCTGCGTGCGGAGCAGACGTCCCCCGGCGACGTGAACCACGTCTGCAACGGTCGCGTCAGGCTCGATTGCGTTGTCGATCTGCTGCGGATTGTCGGTGCTCACGGAGCTACTCCCACGGTAGAGAGACCTGCGGTCTCGGGTAGGCCAAGGGCGAGATTCATCGATTGCACCGCGCCACCGGCGGTGCCCTTGGTGAGATTGTCGATTGCCGAGATGACAACGAGCTGACCGGCGTCGGCGTCAACGGTGACCCCGATCTGCACGGCATTGGATCCGATCACGGCACCGGTCTGCGGGAAGACTCCGGCAGGCAGCACGTGGATGAACGGCTCGTCGTTGTATGCCTTTTCGTAGATTTCGCGCGCTTGCTCTTCGGTGGCCGTGGTGGCTGCCGTGCAGGTCGCGAGGATGCCGCGCGGCATGGGCGCGAGGACCGGAGTGAAGGAGACACTGATGTCCTTGCCGCCTGCGGCCGAGAGATTCTGAATGATCTCGGGGGTGTGGCGATGGACGCCGCCGACGCCGTACGCACGGACGGAGCCCATGACCTCGGAACCCAGCAGATCAGCCTTCGGTGCCCGGCCGGCGCCCGAAGTGCCACTGACCGCAACCACGTTCACGTGTGAGTCCACGATCCCCGCGGCAACGGCGGGGGCCAGCGCGAGGCTCGCTGCCGTCGGGTAGCAGCCCGGAACGGCGATGCGGGTTGCGCCTACCAATTTCTCACGGGCACCGGGCAATTCAGGAAGACCGTATGGCCAGGTACCGGCATGAGTGCTCTTGTAGTACTTCTCCCAGGCTGCGGGATCCTGCAGCCGGAAGTCCGCGCCGCAGTCGATGATGACCGTCGACTCGGGCAGCAACTTGGCGTACTGAGCCGAATTTCCGTGTGGGAGACCGAGGAAGACGACGTCGTGACCCGAGAGGATTTCGACAGTGGTCTCTTCGAGCACCCGCGAAGAGAGTGGAAGCAAGTGCGGATGATGCTCACCGAGCGTCGAACCGGCGTTGCCACCGGCGGTCAGCGAACCGATCACCAGACTGCCGTCGGCGTAGGACGGGTGCCCGAGGAGCAGACGCAGAACCTCACCACCGGCGTACCCACTGGCGCCGGCAACGGCGACTCTGATCGGCTTGCGTGCGTTCTCGGTCGTACCACCTTCAGTCATGTCACACAGTATGCATCATTGTGCATCGGAATGCATAATTACTTACCCATGGATCGCCGGATCTCCTCGAGCTTGGCCTTTGCGGCCTTCTGGCGCTCGTCCCACCGCTCGTCCACGGACTTTCCGGCAGGACTCTCGTGCGCCAGTTCGGACGAACCTATTGAAGTACCGAAGCGCCCCTCTATCTTCTCCCGAACGCGGTCGAAAGTGGGCACTCCCCCTTCGGTGTAGTCGGGTTCGGGAATTCTCGGATCGGTCGCAAGTACCACCGGGACGTCGATGATCTCGTCGACCTCCACAACGGTGTCGGGCAGTTCGACTTCTTCGGCGTCGGTGATCGTGTTGTCGTCCTCTACACGGTGCGGCTCGAGGCTCGCGGCAGCGGTGTCCACCACGGAAAGAAGGACCGACAAGCTCGGACGACGCTCGACCACTGCGCGAACGACCGCGAGGAAGTCCTTGTCGCCGAGTGCACTGGCGGCCTCGACTACCTGGTGCACGGAACCATCGTGCTCGGACCCATCATGTTCGGGCCCATCATTTCGTGACACTGTCAGTCCCTTCTCGAAAATGCCGACGGACAATTCCGATCCTTCCACGACCGTCCGTCGAAGGGGTCAGCGTGACGCGAGATACGCGGCAAACGCTTCCTCGCTCGAATATTCGGGGACGTATCCGAACTGTTCCTTGAGCCGCCGATTGTCGAGAACCGGTCGGTACTGGAGAAATCCGACGCGCTCCGGACCGTGTTCCGTTACGCCTAATCGCCGTCCGACGCGTAGAACGCCTCGCAACAACCATGCAGGAAGCGTCACCGTGCTCTTGCCCATCCGGGAAGCCAACTCGTCGACGGTCAGCACGCCGTCGCCCGCGACATTGAAGATGCCCACTTGGTTTCCGGTCACGGCCTCCGCAAAAGCGCCCGCGACATCGGTGTGCCAGACGAAGACGAAGGGGCTGTCGCTCCCGGCAACCTTGAGCAGCTTGCGGCGATCGAACAACGCGGTGATCTGATTGTCGACGCTCTCGCCCAAGATCGTGCCGATCCGGAAGACAACTTGTTCCAACTCCGGGTGTTCGACGCGATATTCGGCGAGCATCTCCTCGACCAGGCGTTTGTGGCGACTGTATGTGAATTCGTCGTTGCCTCGGACAGGTACGTCCTCGGTGATCCACGGTGGGTTGTCGGAGTGGTAGCCGTACGCCGCTCCGGACGAAGACACGACGACCCGTCCAACCCCGTGTTCGACGCAGGCCGCGAGCACGTTTCGTGTCCCGTCGACGTCGACGCGGTACTCCTGCTCTGCTGTCGTTTTCTTGCCGGGATTCACGATGGACGCAAGGTGGATCACGACGTTCGGTCGGTACTGACCGAACACCCGCCCCAATTCTGTGGGGTCGCAGACGTCCGCCCTGACGCGGCGGATGCGATCGTCCGGCGTGTCCTTGACCGTGAGGTCGACACAGACGACGGTGATGCCCTGCGCGATCAGTGCGTCGATGACAGCGGTACCCAGGAACCCGTTTCCGCCCGTGACGAGTGCGACGGTCATGCCGGTACCGCCTTTCGGGCGCGTCGCTTGGACCAGATCGTCGCCAGAGCCAACCCGGCGATGATGTCCCAGATCCCCCACCAGCCGGCCACGACGGCCATGCCACCGAGCCCGTCGAAGAACGTGAACACCAGGCCAAGCCCCAGCCCGGCATTGCGGATGCCGACCTCGAAAGAGACGGCGCGACGGCTGTATTCGTTCAACCCGGTGACGGCGCCGCAGAAGTATCCCAGTGCTAGGGCAACCGTGTCGTGCAGGAAGACCGCGAGCAGTACCACCCCGATGTAGTCGACGAAGTACGACGCGTTCCCCGACACCCCCGCGACGATGAAGATCAACAACGCCACCAACGAACCGTTTTTCACCCAAGGCTGCGCTTTCGCGGCGATCTCCGGAAACCTTCGTGCCGCCCAGATGCCGAGAACGAACGGCACACCGATGATCAGGGCGATTTGCGCGACCATCTCGAGCGCATTCAGGTTCACGGACTGCAACAGAGCGTCGGTCTCCGGGCGTCGGCTCCCCCAGAACGCAAGATTGAGCGGCATGAGGAAGATCGCGAGGACGTTCGACACCGCCGTCATGGACACCGAGAGTGCGACGTCGCCGCCCGCCCGGTGAGTCAGGACGTTCGAGATATTCCCTGGCGGGCAGCACGCCACCAGGATCATGCCGAGTGCTACCGACGGAGCCGGCGAGAGAATCAGCGTCAGGAGAAAAGTCACTGCCGGCAACAGCAGGAACTGCGCAGCAATACCCACCGCCATCGCCTTGGGTTTGGTGAGCGCACGACGAAAGTCGTCAACCGAGGTGTCGAGGGCGATCCCCAGCATGATCGTGGCCAGCACCACGTTAAGGATCATCAACGATCCCGGGTTGAAGTTGAGCACCACGTCGTCGATCGGCATCACTGTCCTCCCTTCGTCAGAGCGGCATCAAGCGGTCCGATGTGCCGCTTGATCGCCGAGCGGTAGGCGTCCTTGTTCACGTAGTAGGCCATTCGTCCCAACTTCAGGTACTTGTATCCCCCGGACAGATCTGGAGGAGGACCGGCCGCCGCCGCCGAGAATTCCCGCGCCGCGGCGGGGGCTTCGGTACGTGCGGTGATCAATTTGGCCACCAACTCGGCCTGCTCGAAACGGCCCTGCCACCCGAGACCGGATGCTTCGACCATGCCGAGAACAAAGAGATTGTCGTGGCGGCGACTCGCGACGTTGAGGAACAGGTCCGGGGCAGCGCCCGACCAGTCCAAGTCCTCGCGCGCGATGAAGGGATAGTCGAGGTGATAACCCGTGGCGCAGAGAACGAGGTCGTAGTCGGCAGACGATCCGTCGACAAACCGCACCGTCTTCCCCTCGAACCGGTCGACGTCGGCGCGCACGTGCACATCACCGTGCCCGATGTGGTGCAGGATCAACGAGTTCACGACCGGATGCGATTCGTAGATCTTGTAGTCCGGTGCCGGAAATCCGAACCGCACCGGATCACCCGTGAACTGCTTGAGTACCAAGGTGTCGACGCGTTGTTTGATCCACGGCGGCAACGGCTTTCCCTGATTCAAGGTGTCCGAGGGTCGGCCGAACAGATACTTAGGGACGAAGTAGTAGCCTCGCCGAACGCTCAGGTCGACGCACTCGGCCTGGTGGACGGCATCGACGGCGATGTCGCATCCACTGTTGCCCGCCCCGATGACCAGTACCTTCTTCCCGCGGAAGATCTCGGCGCTGCGGTACTGGCTCGTGTGCATCAACGTGCCGGTGAAGTCGCCCCGGAAAGTCGGCATGTTCGGCTTCGACAGCGTTCCGTTCGCGATGATCACGCCTCGATACCGCGCGACTGTTGTCTCACCGCTGCGACTGCGCGTGGTGACCTGCCACAGCGAATCGACCGGCGAGACGTCGACGACGGTAGTGCCGAAGGCAAAGTGCCTGCGAAGATCGTGAGTATCGGCGTAGTCGCGGAAATAATCGGCAAGTTCGACGTGGCTCGGGTAGTCGGCCACCGAATCAGCCATCGAGAACTCCGCGAATGCGGTGGTGCCCTTCGAAGAGATGAGGTGCGCCGACTCGTAGACGGTGCTGTGCGGGTTGTCGATGTCCCAGAGCCCACCGACGTCGTCGTGGCTCTCGAAGCCGTCGAACGCTATCCCGGCCCGATCGAGGTTTCGCGCGCCGGCCAATCCAGACGGGCCCGCTCCGATCAGCGCGTACTTCTCCTCTGTGATCATCCGTCGAGCGTCGCAGATAGTCCGAATCTTGCAGCAATATGCCGGATAATGACGTTATGAGCGCACCAGATGCCGGCAACGGTCGCAGGATAGATGAAATCGATCTGAGGATAATCAATGCGCTCCAGCTCGCACCGCGATCGAAGTGGCTTTCGTTGGCCGAACCACTCGAACTCGACGCCGCGACTCTCGCCCGTCGTTGGAATCGACTCTCCGAATCGTCGTTGGCCTGGGTCACGGTCACTCCAGGGCCACAGGTGCTGGGCAGCATCGTCACAGCGATCATCGAAATCGATTGCTCACCTGCTCTTCTCGACACCGTCGCGGCACGGCTGACTCGCTCGGCCCACGCCGTGACCATCGAAGCATCAACGGGCAGAGCAGATCTGCTCGTCACAGCCGGTACCGCGGATCTGGCGTCGATGTCGCGCTTCATCTCGGAAGACGTCGCAACGATCGACGGTGTACTGGCGACACGAACCTCGATCATCACACGCTGGTTCACCGAAGGTGGGCGATGGAGACTCAATGCGCTGGCACCGTCCGAGAAGGGTGTGCTGACCACCAGCGAAAACCGTCCTGCCGTGCGCGCTCGGCCGACCGGGATATCCGAACAGGATCGCAAGGTTCTGACGAAGCTCGCTTACGACGGGCGCACTCCCATGAAGGAGTTGGCCGACGCGATCGGTGTCAGTCCCGCTGCGTGCAAACGCCAGATCGACCGGCTCACGTCTTCGGGGTTGGTGGCGCTGCGGTGTGAATTCGCGCGGCCGCTGGCCGGCCTTCCCGTGCTCGCCACTTTGTGGTGCCGCGTCGAACCCGAGCTTCTCGATACGGCGGGACGAGTGCTGAGTCGGGCGTCGGAAGTTCGAAACTGCTTCGCTGTAGTCGGCCCCGACAACCTGGTGGTTCAGTTGTGGCTGCATTCTCCTGCAGAACTCGATGCATTCGACACTCGTCTGCGCAAGGAGATTCCGGGTCTTTGCGTCACGGAACGATCCATCGTGCTGTATCTGCGCAAACTGCTCGGCCACGTGCTCGACCAGCAAGGGCGACGGACGGACACCGTTGCGCCAGATGTGTGGCTTTCCGATTCACCTCAGTCGAAAAGCCGATAACACGACAGAGCCCACGACCACCGGCAACGGTCGTGGGCTCTGTGATCAGTTGAGGAAATCAGCCACGCATCTGCGCACCGACAGCCTTGGAAGCCGCCTCCACTGCTGCATCGCGCGCGGCACTGGCCTCGTCCTCGGTCAGCGTCCGGTCGACACCACGGAATCGCAATGCGAACGCGAGCGACTTGCGGCCTTCACCGACCTGCTCGCCCTCGAAGACGTCGAAGAGGCGGATGTCTTCGAGAAGCTCACCGCCGCCGGAACGCAGAGCTTCCTGCACCTTGGCTGCCGGAATGTCGCGATCGACAACAACTGCCACGTCCTGGAGCACTGCGGGGAAGGGCGAAATGCGCGGCGCCGGCAGGTTCTCGACCAACGGCAAAGCGTCGAGGTCGATCTCCAGTGCGCAGGTGCGCGCGGGCAGTCCCGCACGCTCGAGAACAGCCGGATGCAGTTCGCCCGCATGACCGACTACGTTGCCGTCAACGACAACCTCGGCGCAACGGCCGGGATGCCACGGCAGGTACTGCGCCGCACGCAGTTCCACCTCGACGCCTGCTGCAGCTGCAATGACCCGCACGGCTGCAAAAGTGTCCGAAGCCTCGGCCTGACGGCCAGGACCCCAGGGGCCGCTCGGCTCACGCAAACCACTCAACACTGCAGCGATGTGCACCGGCTGTGCCGGCAACGACGCGATCAGGTTCGCGATCTGCTCGTCCGTCGGGCGACGATCCACCGGCAATGCATCCACCGGTTCGGTGTCGGGGCCCGGCAGGACGACCTGCGCGATGCCGTACAGCGACAGATCACGCTGACCGCGAGAAGCGTTGCGAGCCAGGATCTCCAGCAGACCCGGGAGCAGCGTGGTCGCCAACTCCGGACGATCGGCTTCGAGCGGATTGAGGACCTTGCTGGTGTTGCGGCGCGGATCATCCGCGTCGAGGCCCCAGACGTCGAAGACGTTCGTAGGCAGGAAGACCGGAGGAAGGACCTCGACGTAACCGGCGTGAGCCACGGCCTTCGAGACCGTGCGCTTTCGCCGCTGCGACGGAGTCAACCCACGTCCGGCCGGAGCGGCGGGAAGCACAGACGGGATCTGCTCGAGACCTTCGAGGCGAAGAACTTCCTCGACGAGGTCCGCAGGCTGCACCAGGTCCGGACGCCACGACGGCGGCGTCGCGACCAACTGGCCGTGTCCTTCTTCGCTGACGCCGACCTCGACGTTGCAGCCAACCTGGGTGAGGCGGCGAGCTGCGGTGCCGTTGGGGTACGTGACTCCGGCGACACGGTCGGGCAGGTCGATATCCATGCGAATGGCAGCGCGAGGGGCGACATCGCCCACGTCGGTCAGGACCGGTTCGATCCGTCCGCCGGCAATCTCGACCAGCAGAGCGGCTGCGCGGTCGACGGCCGCGAGCGGAATTGCCGGATCGACGACGCGCTCGAAACGCTTGCTCGCCTCACTCGGCAGCTTGTGCCGGCGCGCCGTCTTGAAGACTGCGAGCGGATCCCAGGTAGCTCCTTCGAGGAGGATGTCCGTCGTTGCCGTTCCCACCTCGGTGGTTGCGCCGCCCATGACGGCAGCCAGCGAGATGACTCCGGAATCGTCGGCGATGACAACGTCTTCGGGATCGAGCGTGCGTTCGACGTCGTCGAGCGTCGTCAGCTTCTCCCCCGCCTTGGCGCGACGGACCACCAGGTCGCCCTGCACTGCGGTCGCATCGAACGCGTGCAGAGGCTGACCGAGTTCGAGCATCACGTAGTTGGTGACGTCGACTGCCGGCGAGATCGGGCGAACACCCGAGAGCAGCAGTCGACGCTGCAGCCACCACGGGCTCACTGCCTGCGGATCGATACCCGTGATCTTCCGCATCACGAAACGCGAAGCCTTGGACTCCGGTTCGAGGCGCACCGGCCAGGCTTCACCCTCAGCCGGGTGAGCGGGAACCGAAGCGGGATCGGCGTATTCGAGATCGAAGCCGCACGCGAGTTCTCGCGTGAGACCGCGGACCGAGAAGCAGTAGCCACGGTCCGGGGTGATGTTCAGTTCGATGATCGTGTCACCGAGACCGAGCAACTCGTTGCCGTCCGCGCCGGGTTCGGCGGTACCGGGCTCGAGCACCAAGATGCCCGAATGGTCTTTGCCGATACCGAGTTCCGAGACGGAGCAGATCATGCCGTCGGACACCTGGCCGTACGTCTTGC
Organism: Rhodococcus sp. YL-1; assembly: GCF_001942025.1. Classification (NCBI taxonomy): domain Bacteria; kingdom Bacillati; phylum Actinomycetota; class Actinomycetes; order Mycobacteriales; family Nocardiaceae; genus Rhodococcus; species Rhodococcus sp. YL-1. The sequence continues at coordinate 3,360,213 of NZ_CP017299.1, forward strand.
GAGTGGCGATTTCGAATCCGCCGGGCAGCACCGCGCCGGGCAACGCAACGACGACGAGGTCACCCTCGTTGAAATTGCGCGCGCCACAGACGATGCCACGGGGCTCGGGTTCGCCGACCTCGACCTGGCAGAAGCGGATCGGCTTCTTGAACTCGGTCAGTTCGGTGATGGAGACGACCTTGCCGACGACCAACGGGCCGTCGATCGCCTCGAGTGTGTCGAGTTCCTCGACTTCGAGTCCCACCCGGACGAACCCGGCGTCCAGCTCTTCCGGGGTCACCTCCCAGTTGGGAGTTGCCCGCTGCAGGATCTCGGTCAGCCAGGATTGCGCTACTCGCACGTCTGCTCAGCTCTCTCGTTTGTCGATAAGTCTTTGTGAAGGTTCCGCGGACCGGATCGGTCAGCCTGCGACACCGAAGGGCAGCGTGAAACGCACGTCACCTTCGACGATGTCGCGCATGTCCGGGATACCGTTGCGGAACTGCAGGGTCCGCTCGAGGCCCATGCCGAATGCGAAACCCGAGTACTCGTCGGGATCGATACCGCTGGCGCGCAGAACGTTCGGGTTGACCATGCCGCAGCCGCCCCACTCGACCCAGCCTGCGCCGCCCTTCTTGTTCGCGAACCAGACGTCGACCTCGGCCGACGGTTCCGTGAACGGGAAGTAGTTGGGGCGCATACGGGTACGCGTCTCGGGGCCGAAAAGGGCACGAGCGAACGCGTCGAGAGTTCCGCGCAGATTGGCCATGGTCAGGCCCTTGTCGACGGCCAGGCCCTCGACCTGCGAGAAGACAGGCGTGTGCGTCGCATCGAGTTCGTCGGTGCGGAACGTGCGGCCCGGGCACACCACGTAGATCGGCACCTCACGCGAGAGCATCGTGCGGACCTGCACCGGCGAGGTGTGGGTACGCAGCACCTGGCGAGAGTTCTCGGGCGCCAGGTGGAAGGTGTCCTGCATCGTGCGCGCAGGGTGATCCGGCAAGAAGTTGAGCGCGTCGAAGTTGAAGTGCTCGGTCTCCACCTCCGGACCCTCGGCAACTTCCCAACCCATCGCGACGAATACGTCGGCGACCTGCTCGGAAATCAGGCTGATCGGGTGACGCGCCCCGACGGGGTGACGATCGGAAGGCAGAGTGACGTCGATTGCCTCGGCAACCAACACCGCGGCGTCACGCTCGGCGAGGAGGACCTCACGACGAGCGTCGTACGCGTTGTTGATCCGAGTGCGGAAGATGTTGACGCGCTTACCGGCGTCCGCCTTTTCCTTGCCCGGAAGGCTGCCGAGACCCCGGCGCGCGAGGGCGATCGGGGACTTGTCCCCCAGGTGCTCCACCTTGACGTGCGCCAGCGCGTCCAGGTCGGCGGCGTCCGCCAGCGCCTTCTCGGCGTTCTCAGCCGCAGCGGTCAACGCCTCTTCGGTGAGTACACTCGCGTCGACCTCCGGCGGTGTCGCGCCCTCATTTTTGGCCACGGCTGTGACGCTCCTGTCGCTTCTCGGTTTACTTCTCGTACTGCGTGCTTCTTGTACTGCTTACTTCTTGTACTGCTTACTTCTTGTACTGCTTACTTCTTGTACTGCGAGCGAGCTTTCGAACTCGCTCGAGCATTGTCTCTGCTCTTGTATTGTCTCAGGCTTCCGCAAATGGGATTCCGTGAGGTCTTCGCGTGCGTTTTCAGCCGTGATCGGTGGCGCGATTTTGCACCCGCGCGCTTGCGTACAGGCAAATTGCCGCCGCTGTCGCGAGGTTCAAGCTTTCGGCGCGGCCATGGATCGGAATCCTGACCCGATGATCAGCCTGCGCGGCGATCGCCGGATCGAGACCGTGAGCTTCGTTACCGAACAGCCAGGCCGTCGGCTTGCTCAGCAACTCGTCGGCCTCGTCGAGATCGACCTCGCCGTCAGCTGCAGTCGCGAGAATCTGAATGCCTGCTGCGCGAATCTGCTCGATCACCGACACTGTGTCTCGATCGCGGACGACTGGCAGGTGAAACAGGCTGCCCGCCGACGAACGAACGACCTTGCCGTTGTGCGGATCGACGCTGTCGCCGGCGAGGATTGCCGCATCGGCACCCACTGCGTCGGCGATGCGAATGACGGTGCCCGCGTTACCTGGTTCGTTGACCTCGACCGGCACTGCGAGCAGGCGGGTCTCCTGATGGACGGCTGCGCTCAGCGGTACATCCAGTAGATCGCTGACGGCAACGAGACCGGGCGGCGTGACGGTATCGCTCAGAACTTTGATTGCTCGATCGGTCACAAGAGCAACACGAACTCCAGCGGTCAGCGCCCGATCGATGACGTGCTGATAGCGCTCGGCTGCGTCCTCGGTGTAGAAGAGGTCGTGTACCGGGCGGGCCTCGCCATTCGAGAGTGCACCGTTCAACAGTTCGGTGACCGAGTTCTCGCCCTCGACGAGGAAACGTCCTGCTTTGCGTCGTTCTGCTGTGCGCAGGAGCTTGACAGCAGAAACGACCCGCGGAGTCCGCTCGGTGAGCGGGTCCACGGGCCGTTGCTGTGATGCGTGAATCAGGCTGCTTCTCCGGCAGGAGCGTTCACGTCAGCCGGCAGAGCGGCCTTCGCGAGTGCGACCAGGCCGGCAAAGGCCTCGGCATCGGAGACAGCGAGCTCGGCCAGGATCTTGCGGTCGACGTCGACCTCTGCCAGACGCAGGCCCTGGATGAGGCGGTTGTACGTGATGTCGTTTGCACGAGCTGCAGCGTTGATACGCGTGATCCACAGCTTGCGGAACTCGCCCTTGCGCGCACGACGGTCGCGGTACGCGTAGGTGAGCGAGTGGAGCTGCTGCTCCTTGGCCTTGGTGTACAGACGCGAACGCTGTCCACGGTAGCCGCTGGATGCAGCAAGAATTGAACGACGCTTCTTCTGGGCGTTGACCGCCCTCTTTACGCGTGCCACTTGAAAAATCCTGTCAATCTAGGGGCTGAAAGTACGGCCCCGGGTGGTCAGTAAGGGGGCGACTCAGATGCCGAGCATGCGCTTGATGCGCGGAGCGTCGTCAGGGCTGACAACAGCGACACCGTCGAGACGACGGGTAACCCTGCTGGACTTGTGCTCGAGAAGGTGGCGACGGCCGGCCTTCTGGCGCATGAGCTTTCCGCTGCCGGACACCTTGAATCGCTTCGAGGCGCCGCTGTGGCTCTTCATCTTGGGCATGGAGTCCTCAGTTCTTGTTACGTGGTGGATCTTGGGAAATCGACTAGCTGGCCGGAGCCTCGGGAGCGGCATCGCCGGTCGTCGGTGCTTCCGGAGCTGCTTCACTGGAAGCCGGTGCGGCCGGAGCCGGACGCGGAGCAGCCTGAGCCACTGGCGCCTGAGCGCTCTCCTGCGCCTTGACACGAGTCTTGGCGCCCTTGTGCGGTGCCAGGACCATCGTCATGTTTCGGCCGTCCTGCTTTGCCGAGGTTTCGACGAATCCGAGATCTGCGACGTCTGCTCCCAGACGCTGCAGAAGGCGGTAGCCGAGTTCGGGGCGTGACTGCTCACGTCCGCGGAACATGATCGTGACCTTGACCTTGGAACCGGCTTCGAGGAAGCGAACGACGTTGCGCTTCTTGGTCTCGTAGTCGTGGTCGTCGATCTTGGGTCGGAGCTTCTGCTCCTTGATGACCGTCAGCTGCTGGTTCTTACGTGACTCACGTGCCTTCTGCGCAGCCTCGTACTTGAACTTGCCGTAGTCCATGATCTTGCAGACCGGTGGACGGGCGTCAGGAGCTACCTCGACCAGGTCGAGGTCGGCCTCAAGGGCCAAGCGGAGTGCATCTTCAACACGCACGATGCCTACCTGTTCGCCGCCAGGTCCGACCAAACGAACCTCGGGAACGCGGATACGATCGTTGATGCGGGTCTCAGTGCTGATGGGGCCTCCTAGGTTGAACGGTGCGGTCTTCATGACCGCACGCAGCCCGTACCGCCCGCACCCCAACAAAAAAGCCCCGCTGTGATGATTGCTCATCCGCGGGGCCCGATGTCGACCGATCACATAAGATCCAGCTCACGCCGAAACCTATCTCCTCGACTGAGCGAGGAACCTGACGAAGAATGATCTCCGATAACAGGTGACCGGAACCACTGAACTGCAGTTTCACCTGCCGCGCAGAGGTGGGAGTCGGACTCCACTTGCTGCCCCCGAACAAGTCGGAGGCGGTCGTTGCAACAAGAGTAACAGGTCGCCACAGATGAAAGAAATCGGTGCCGCTCCCAGTACTGCCGGGAGAGGCCCGATTCAACACCGTCACGGCCTGATGGAATCCTTACATCCATGAGTGAGAACTTCGAGGCAGAACAGAACACCGACGGCGCGAACCCCGACGTCCGCGAACTCTCCGAAGTTCCCGCGGTCGAGGTCATCAGCCGTGCTGCAGTGATGCTGATGAGTTCGGCTGCCGAAAAACTCGGCCTCTCCGACGCCGATCCGTCTTCCAGCCCCTACCTGGACCTCGACGAAGCGCGTCGCGTCATCACGGCACTTGCCGGACTCGTGACTGCGTCGGTCGAATACCTCGGCCCTCATGCCGGACCCATCCGTGAAGGCCTCCAAGCCCTGCAGCGCGCATTCCGTGAGGCCTCCTCGCACCCGGACGAGCCAGGAAAGGGACCGGGCGAGAAGTTCACCGGTCCGGTCTACTGAGTTGGCAACCGCCAACAAGACTCAACCGACGCCCGAGGACGTCGACGCATTCATTTCACGCGTCGACGACCGCAAACGCGCCGACGCCGTGGAGCTGATCTCCCTCCTGTCGGCCGCAACCGGCGAGCCTGCTGTCATGTGGGGCTCGAGCATCATCGGATTCGGGGCACGGCACTACCGATATGCGAGTGGCCACGAAGGTGACACCCCACTGATCGGGTTCTCCCCCAGGGCCACCGCGCTCACGTTGTACTTGTCGCTGAACTTCGACGACTACACCGACACGCTCGCTCGCCTCGGCAAGCACAAAATCGGCAAGGGCTGCCTGTACGTCAAACGGCTGAGCGACGTCGATATGACGGCCCTGACCGAACTGATCACGGATTCCGTTGCCGCAGCCCGCAACATGATCGACTGAGTCACTCACCTACGGGGAGAAACAGGCCGAGCGTCTTCGGGCGGTTGCCCGAAGACGGTCGAATCGCGTGGTGTGAAGTGATCGTTCGTCAGCGTGGCCCGACGCATTCGATCGAGTCGAAACCACCGCACCGCGTCGCGCTGGCGACACCAGCCGATGAGAAACCACTGCCCACGGTCCTGCGCCAGAATGTGCGGCTCAACTGCCCGCACCGTCTCCGCACCGTCCCCGTCCACGTAGTGCAACGACACGACGCGACTCTGCTCGACGGCCTGCCGGTTCGCGCGCGAATCCGTCAGAGCCCCGCCGTCACCGCGAATCCACACGCGGCCACCGAGCTCCGCAACCTTGCGACGACTCTCCTCGTCCATCACATCGAGCAGTTTCGCCAGCGCTGCTCGTCCATCCGGCGCAAACGGAGCATCACCCATCGCCGTCAAGGCCAACGCGATCGAAACTGCTTGCGGAACAGTGAAATTCACCGGCGGTAGCGTGGCGCGACCTACGAGTCGGTAACCACCCCCGGGGCCTGAGCGCGCTTCGATCGCCGCACCTGACATCATCAGCGTCTCGATATCCCTCTTGATCGTCCGGGTGGTGACACCGAATTCCTCGGACAATCGGGAGCACGTAGTCCCTCGATCGCCCTGTCGCCGAAGTTCCTCGACGAGAGCATGCAATCTCGCAGCTCGATTCACGTTCACCAGTGTCTCAGATTCCGATACCAAACGGTGACATAATTGGTGACACTCTGTTGTCACCAACCCGGGTGCACTGTGAGTACATGAAAACTCACATCGTTCTTGTTCCCGGATTCTGGCTCGGTTCATGGGCTTGGGACGCAGTACTCCCCCACCTCGAGCGTTCCGACACCCGCGTGACCAGCCTGACACTGCCCGGGCTCGACTCAGTAGACACAGATCGATCAGCGGTCACCTTCGACGCTCACGTCCGTGCAGTCGTCGACGCCGTATCGGACTCCGACGAGCGCACGGTCTTGGTCGTACACAGCGGCGCCGGCCCGGTGGGGTACGCCGTCACCGATCGCATCCCGGATCGCGTCGCTCGGATCGTCTACGTCGACTCGGGCCCCATGCCCGACGGCGCAGCGCTGCGACCGGATCTGGCCTCCGATGTCATCGAGATTCCGCTCCCCACGTGGGCAGAGCTCGAAGCGGACGGCAGCAGCCTCGAAGGACTCGACGAGAAAGCTCTGGAGACGTTCCGCGCCAACGCGGTACCCGAACCGGCTGGGCCCGCGCGTGAGCCGATTGTCCTGACGAACGAAAAGCGCTACCAGGTGCCGTCAACCGTCGTTTGCAGCACGTTCCCCTCCGCGGTGATCGCCCAGATGGCCGACGGAGGTCATCCGATGGCCGCCGAACTGGCGAAACTCCCCGTGACGTACGTCGACCTCCCGACCGGCCATTGGCCGATGTGGTCGCGCCCCGAAGAGGTCGCCAACGTAATTCTCGAGACCAGCACTTCCTGATCGACAAAGCAGTGATGCCGGGTCGATTCCGACCCGGCATCACTGACCGATTTCTACTTGCTCACGTTCTACTAGCTCACGGAAGCGGCTTTCTTCCGTGGCGCGGCCTTCTTTGCGGCAACTGCCTTCGTCGCACGCTTCTTGGTGATCGGCTTGGCCTTGACCGGCGCGTGCTGTGCGGTGAGAACCTCACTGAGGAACTTGCCCGTGTAGCTCTCGGGGACCGCGGCAACGTCTTCCGGCGTACCTTGCGCCACAACGGTTCCGCCGCCGGATCCACCCTCGGGTCCCATGTCGACGACCCAGTCCGACGTCTTGATCACGTCGAGGTTGTGCTCGATCACGATCACGCTGTTGCCCTTGTCGACCAGACCGTTGATCACGATCAGGAGCTTTCGGATGTCCTCGAAATGCAGACCCGTGGTGGGCTCGTCGAGGATGTACACCGTGCGACCGGTGGACCGCTTCTGCAATTCGGCGGCGAGCTTGACGCGCTGCGCTTCACCACCGGACAGAGTCGGAGCCGGCTGACCCAGTCGGACATAGCCCAGGCCGACGTCGACCAGCGTCTTGAGGTACCGGTGAATTGAGGTGACCGGCTGGAAGAACTCGGCTGCTTCCTCGATAGGCATGTCGAGTACCTCGGCGATCGACTTGCCCTTGTAGTGGACCTCGAGCGTTTCGCGGTTGTACCGAGCGCCGTGGCATACCTCGCAGGGCACGTACACGTCCGGCAGGAAGTTCATCTCGATCTTCAAGGTTCCGTCGCCGGAGCACGCCTCGCAGCGTCCACCCTTGACATTGAACGAGAATCGGCCGGGCTGGTAACCGCGGACTTTCGCTTCCGTCGTGGCCGCGAACAGGGTTCGAATCTTGTCGAACACACCGGTGTACGTCGCCGCATTCGATCGCGGAGTCCGGCCGATCGGAGACTGATCGACCTGCACGAGCTTGTCCAGCTGATCGAGTCCGTTGATTCGTGTGTGACGGCCAGGCACCTGGCGTGCACCGTTGAGCTTGTTCGCCATGACGGTCGCGAGAATGTCGTTGACCAACGTCGACTTGCCCGAACCGGAGACACCGGTGACAGCGGTGAGAACACCCAGCGGGAAACTCACGTCGATGCCGTCGAGATTGTGCTCGCGAGCTCCGACGACCGTGACCTGGCGTTTGCGATCCACCGGCCGACGAATGGCCGGAACCTCGATGAAGCTGCGACCCGACAGGTAGGCGCCGGTCAGAGATTCTTCACACGTCAGCAGTTCTTCGTACGGTCCGCTGTGGACGACCTTGCCGCCGTGCTCGCCGGCGTACGGTCCGATGTCGACTACCCAGTCGGACGTGCGGATAGTGTCTTCGTCGTGCTCGACGACGATCAGCGTGTTGCCGAGGTCGCGCAAGCGCGTCAGGGTTTCGATCAGTCGTCGATTGTCACGCTGATGCAGGCCGATGGACGGCTCGTCGAGTACATACAGCACGCCGACGAGTCCGGAACCGATCTGCGTTGCCAAGCGGATTCGCTGGGCCTCGCCACCGGACAACGTGCCAGCGGCACGCGAGAGGGAAAGGTATTCCAGGCCGACGTCGAGCAGGAACCCGAGTCGTGCCTGAACTTCCTTGAGGACCTGACCCGCAATCGCCTCTTCGCGCGAACCGAGAGTGAGGCTGTTCAAGAAGTCCGCGCAATCGGAGATCGACAGTTCACAGACCTCGGCGATGGACTTACTGCCGAAGTCTCCAGCCGCGATAGTTACCGACAGGATTTCCGGGCGCAGGCGAGCACCACCACACGCCGGGCACGGCGTGTCGCGCATGTACCCGTCGTACCGTTCCTTCATCTGATCCGATTCGGTCTGCTCGAGCCGGCGATGCAGGAACGGCATCACACCTTCGAACTCCGCGTAGTAAGAACGGGTACGGCCGTACCGATTCTTGTACCGGACGTGAACCTGCTCCTCGCTGCCTTCGAGGATTGCTTTGCGGGCCTTCGCCGGCAACTTGTTCCACGGCGTCTTCATGTCGAAACCGAGGATGTCGCCGAGGCCGGAGAGCAACCGTCCGAAGTACTCCGAACTCTGGCCCATCGACCACGGCGCGATCGCTCCGTCTTCGAGACTCAGGTCGGGATCGGGAACCACCAGATCCGGGTCGACCTCCTTGCGGATACCGAGGCCGGTGCATTCCGGGCAGGCGCCGTAGGGCGAGTTGAAGGAGAACGAGCGCGGTTCGAGATCGTCGATCGCGAGTGCGTGGCCATTCGGGCAGGCCAGCTTCTCGGAGAAACGACGCTCACGATCAGGTGCATTTTCTTCACGGTCGACGAAGTCGAGGACCACGATGCCTTCAGCCAAGCGAAGTGCGGTCTCGACCGAGTCGGTCAGGCGCTGCTTCGAACTCGCCTTGACCTGCAATCGGTCGACCACTACTTCGATGTCGTGCTTTTCCTGCTTCTTGAGCTTCGGCGGATCCGCCAGCGAATGGACGACACCGTCGACGCGCACTCGCGAGTAGCCCTGGGTATTGAGCTGATCGAAAAGGTCGACGAACTCGCCCTTACGAGTACGGACTACCGGTGCGAGGACCTGGAACTTGATGCCCTCTTCCATCTCGAGCACCTGGTCGACGATCTGCTGGGGCGTCTGACGTGCGATCTTCTCACCACACACCGGGCAGTGCGCCGAACCCGCGCGGGCATAGAGAAGTCGGAGGTAGTCGTAGACCTCGGTAATGGTGCCCACCGTCGAACGGGGGTTGCGGTTGGTCGACTTCTGGTCGATCGACACCGCAGGAGACAATCCCTCGATGAAGTCCACATCCGGCTTGTCCATCTGACCGAGGAACTGACGCGCGTATGCCGAGAGCGACTCGACGTAGCGGCGCTGACCTTCGGCGAAGATCGTGTCGAACGCGAGGCTGGACTTGCCGGAGCCGGACAACCCGGTAAAGACGATCAGGCTGTCTCGCGGGAGGTCGAGATCGACTCCTCGCAGATTGTGCTCACGCGCACCCCGCACGATCAGGCGATCCGCCACACCAATTCCCTTCATTGTCAATCGTCCGGGGCCGTCCCCCCGGAGAAGTCTCGAGTGGCCTCGCAAACGCGAGTCCTCGAGCGATCGTCATCGTAGGCCGAGCCACCGACACGTTTTTCTCACCAGGCGAGCCCATCGCTCTACCTGCCCCTATTCGAAGGTAGCCTGCGTTTCATGACGAATCAGCCCATCGTGATCGACGACTCCTACACCGGTCAGGTCTCCCCCGATTCTGCCCCTCAGCGGCGCACAGTCGAAGGCGCCGTCATCACGAAGATGTCGGTCGGCCCCATGGACAACAACACTTACCTCGTCGCCTGTTCCACGACCGGGAAATCTCTCCTGATCGATGCGGCCAACGAAGCCGAGAAGATCATCGCGCTCATCGAACAGGAAGCACCTGTTTTCGATTCCATCGTCACCACCCACCAGCACGGCGATCACTGGTTGGCCCTCGAAGACGTTCACGCCGCAACCAAGGTGCCGACCGCCGCGCACCCCCTCGACGCAGAGGTCCTTCCCGTCACCCCGGACGTGCTCCTCGAAGACGGCGACAAGGTGACCGTTGGCAACTTGAGCCTCGACGTCATTCACCTGTCCGGCCACACGCCCGGCTCCATCGCGCTGGCTCTCACCGAACCGAGCGGACAGGTTCACCTCTTCACCGGCGACTCACTCTTCCCCGGCGGAGTAGGCAAGACCGCCGATCCCGAGAAGTTCACTTCTCTACTCGACGACGTGGAAAACAAGCTGTTCGGAAGGTACGACGACGCGACCGTCGTCTACCCCGGGCATGGCAAGGACACGACGCTCGGCGCCGAGCGCCCGCACCTGGCGGAGTGGCGCGAACGCGGTTGGTGACGTTTCACCTGTTCCGTACTGGACCCCGCTAACCGACTTGGCTGTCGACCTGTTCACCGTTGACTCGAAGTCGCGGAAGCCAGGTCGACAGAGTCCGGCCGAGTCCTTCGACCATCCGTTCCCCGAACACACACAGCGTGCGTTCCCACGGATGGCCGAAGGTCCCTTCCGTGAAGTCGTCCCGACTGAATATGTAGTAGTCACCGTTCGGATAGACCGGGACACGCCACTCCGCAAGCTCCTTCGCAGCAGCGTGTGCCTCCGCGTCGAAGGTGTAGCCCGGATGCTGCCAATCCAGAACGACGAAGTTGGGATCGTCGTTCAAATCGGTGACAAAACAGCGCAACGCTTCGGCGTTGATCGCATCCACGCGAGCGGCCCACGCCCCTGGAGTCGCAGCTGGCGCCGCACCCAAATCGAAGACCACGGACGGGATGGGCTCGGCGATGGCGGGCCAAGATCGTGCGTCGATGCCGGGCGTGAACCCAAAGCGGTCACGAAAGATCGCCCAGTTTCTCTCGTTCTCCTCGTCCGACAGCTGTCCCCAGCCGGTGGGAAGGGTCGAGCCGAAGTTCTGAGTCATCTTGGTGGTCACAACACCATCGTGCTCGAACGGTGCGCATACTGTGACACCTTCGAACACGCCGTATGCGGATACGCGGTAACGGATACTTCAGAACGGTGTGTCCGGATCAGTGGAGAAGTCATCGTCGCAGTACAGCGCGCTTCGGCGACCAGGAATCCGTCAACCGGGTCAGGCGTGCCGGGATCGCCGAACCGGACCAATTCCTTGTGAGATCGCTAGGGTGGAAAACGAACCTACATCGGGAGGCTTGAAACATGCTGGTACGTCGAATTGCTCGTCCACTGCTTTCCACGATCTTCATCGCCGGGGGAATCGATGCTTTGCGCAACCCTGCTCAGCGAGCAGCCAAAGCGTCACCGCTGATCGACAAATCCGTCGAGACGCTGCCAGGAGCAGTGACGCAGAAGGTGCCTGCTGATCCGGAAACACTCGTCAAGATCAACGCCGCCGTCCAGATCGGCGGCGGTGCCCTGCTGGCCACCGGCAAGGCGCCGCGGCTCGCGTCGTTGGTGCTCGCGGGGAGCCTGGTACCGACCACGCTTGCCGGTCACGACTTCTGGAACGAAACCGATCCGTCACTGCGAGCGATGCAGCGCACCAACTTCATCAAGAACGTCAGCTTGCTCGGCGGACTGATGATCGCCTCCGTCGACACCGAGGGCAAGCCGTCGCTCGGCTGGCGCGGCCGTCGCGCCGCGAAGAAAGCCCAGGCGTCTATCGCCGCGGCACTTCCATTGGTCGCATCGCAGACCGATCACACGAGCGATCGCGTCGAGCATGCTCTGTCGGTGGCATCCGAACGCGGTTCCGAGCTTGCCGAAACCGCGAAGGCACACGGCACGGATTGGCTCGAACTTGCCAAGGAGCGCAGCTCCGAGTTCGCGGAGATCGCGAGCAAGCGAGCCGCGGAATTCGGAGAGGTCGCCAAGGAACGCGGCCCGGACATCCTCGAAGTCGCGCAGAAGCGCGGCTCCGAACTGGCCGAGACCGCACGCGAGCGCAGCGCCGAACTGGCAGAGCTGGCGAGCAAGCGCAGCTCCGAGTTCGCCGAACTCGCGCTCGAAAAGAGCAACGAGTGGGCCGAAACGGCGTCGGAGCAGACCGAGGTGCTGGGTAAGCGTGCCCGAAAGCGCGCCGAGAAGGCGCTCGAAAAGGCTCGCGCCAAGAAGGACGAATTGACGCACTGAGTGCACCGAAAACACGGTCAGGCCACCTTCGGGTGGCCTGACCTGTATCTATGCGGCAGTTCATCTGGGGGAACTAGACTGTCTTGGCGCTTTTGCAGCGCGTGAATTTCTCATCAAGCCTAGGAGATCCTTTGCCCGACGCGGACCCGTCACTGAACGAGCAAGAGCTCGAGCAGCAGTACGTGACGATGTTGTACTCCCGTCTCGACGATCTTCGAAAGTATGCCCAAACTCGCTTGAGCACGGTGCTCCTCGAGACCGGCGGAACCCCGCAAGCACGCAGTGAACGCGAATCCTTCAATGCCATGTACACCGAAGATCTCGCCAAGTACGACGCAGCCGAGAACGGAATGTGTTTCGGACGCATCGACTTCGACGACGAGCGACGCTACGTCGGCCGACTCGGAATTCTGGACACCGACAACGACTACGAAACGCTACTGCTCGACTGGCGAGCTCCGATGGCACGCCCGTTCTATCTGGCGACGCCCGCGGCACCTGAGGGCGTCAAGCGACGACGCCATATCCGCAGTCGGAGCCGAACAGTCACCGGAATCAACGACGAATACCTGGACCTCGACGCTGCCCGAGCCGCCGGCGTGGTGACCGAAGCCGGTGGCGTCGCCGGTGAGAGCGCACTCCTGGACGCTCTGAACGCAGCGCGTACGGGTCAGATGAACGACATCGTCGAGACCATTCAGAGTGAGCAGGATGCCATCATCCGCTCCGAGCACAAGAGCGTTTTGGTCGTCCAGGGCGGTCCGGGTACCGGCAAAACCGCAGTCGCCCTTCACCGTGCCGCCTTCTTGCTCTACACCTACCGCCAGCAACTGGCCAAGGCCGGTGTTCTCATCATCGGGCCGAACGCGACGTTCCTCGACTACATCAGCCAGGTCCTTCCTTCACTCGGTGAGACCGGAGTTCTGCTCTCGACGATCGGGGACCTGTATCCCGGAGTGCGTGCGACTCGTACGGATTCCCTCGCCGCCGGCGAGATCAAGGGTTCCCTCGCGATCCTCGACGTACTCAAGAACGCCGTCCGGGATCGGCAGGAAGTTCCGTCGAAGCCGATAACCCTTCGATTCGACACGTACGACTTGAAACTGGATCGCAAGACTGTCACGAAGGCGCGCGGGCGCGCTCGGTCGTCGCGTCGCCCACACAACCTGGCGCGCCCGATCTTCGTGGCAGCAGTCATCGAGGCGTTGGCACTGCAGATGGCCGAACTCATCGGCGGAAACCTCGTCGACGGTGGGTCACTCCTCAGTCGGGACGACATCGCCGACATTCGCGACGAGATGCGTGAGGACCCGGACATCATGTCCGCCATCGCGAAGCTGTGGCCCGAATTGTCGCCGCAGCAAATCCTCGCGGAACTGTGGACGTCGCCGGCGCGGTTGGCCAAGGCAGCACCGCAACTCGACGACGCCCAACGCGACGAGCTTCTGCAGAGCGTCGGACCGGGTTTCAGTGCGGCCGATGCTCCCCTGCTCGACGAACTGGCCGAGATTCTCGGCGTCGACGACGCCGCCGAACGCGAACGCGCACAACGTGAATGGCGCGCGCAGATCGCCGACGCTCAGGGCGCCCTCGACATCCTCACCGGCTCTGCACCACAGGACCTCGAGGACGAGATGGATCCCGAGATCTTGATGGCGTACGACTTGATCGACGCCAGCCAACTCGCCCAGCGCCACGATCAAGGTCAGCGTCAGACGACGGCGGAACGCGCTGCCGGCGACCGGACGTGGACCTACGGTCACGTGATCGTCGACGAAGCCCAAGAGCTCTCCGAAATGGCGTGGCGAATGCTGATGCGGCGCATACCGAATCGCTGGATGACGTTGGTCGGCGATACAGCCCAGACCGGGGATCCGGCGGGAACCTCGTCCTGGCAGAAGATTCTCGAGCCTTACGTCGCCAAGCGCTGGAAGCTCACCGAACTGACCGTCAACTACCGAACTCCTTCGGAGATCATGGATGTCGCGCACCGTGTACTCGAAGAGATCGACCCGGAGCAATCCGTGCCCCGGTCGGTACGCGACAGCGGATTCGCGCCGTGGGCGCTCAAGACCACGGCCGAAGAATTGGAATCGACCGTGCGCCGTTGCATCGAGTCCGAGTCGCATCCCGGTATCACCGCAGTGATCGCCGGTTCCGAGGTCGTTGCCGATCTGGCGGGCCTTGCGAGTGACACCGTAAGCGTCCTGTCCGTCAAGGACGTCAAGGGACTCGAGTTCGACACCGTGTTGATCGTCGAACCTGCCGACATTCTCGACGAGTCACCACGCGGAATGAACGACCTCTACGTCGCATTGACCCGCGCTACCCAGAGGCTCGGCATCATTCACGTCGAGTCGCTCCCCGCGGTTCTCGACGGCGTCGAAGCAGCAGAGTTGGCCTTCGATTCGTGAGCATCACGGAGTAGGTTCGTGCGTGACACCACGAATGGTGGTGTCACTCCAATTTGTGTCGACGACTGAAGGAATGACCCCACGTGCTTGGCCTGCCCGCAAGTTCCGCCGCACCCATCCGCAAGATCGCTCGCGTGGTGATCGGCGTCGGGATGCTTGCGGCGGTGACAGCCGGTTGCTCAGAGGATGATTCGAGTTCGACGGCTGCTGCCGGCAGCGACGACATCGCTGCTGTTGCTGCCGCACCGACAGAAAAACCGGTAGACGAGGCAGATCGGCTGCGGGCGGCGCTTGCGTCTACCGGGGTCACGCCCGCCTTTTCCGACGACATGTTGCAGGCGCTCGGTGACGGCGTCTGCCAGCAGCTCGCGGCCGGAACGGATCGAGCGATGATCATCGCGAATCTGCGGGCGGTATCGCTGAACGGAGCAAGCGAACCAATGGTCACCTCCGGAAACGGCTCGGCCGCATCGACAACACCCCCCAGCGCCGATCAGCTGGCTGAAGTGTTCGTCGATGCGGCCGAGGCCGACTACTGCCGGTAGTTCAGCGAACGGTGTGCACGATCAGGACATCGGACGTCGCCTTGCGAGCGGCATCGGAAGGCACCGATCCGAGTAGACGCCCGGTCAACGTGTTCAATCCGCGATTTCCGACGACCAGCAAGTCGCCCTTCACCTCGTCGAGCAAAGCGAGAAGCGATTCGACGGGAGCGCCGACGACGGCGCGCTCGACAACATCCTTTGCCCCCTGGGCATGTGCGCGCTCACGAGCGGTGCGAAGGATCTCGTAGGTCGGAGCGGAACCGGTGACCTGGTAGGCCTCGTTACCCAACGCATCAGCGGCAGCGCTCACGTCCTTGGGATCAGCCGGGTAGTACGCACACGCGATGACGAGCTGAGCGTCCGAGCCACTGGCAATGGCGGCAGCTCTGTCGACTGCCTTCAGTGACGACTCGGAGCCATCGGTTCCTACGACAACGGTCCGGTAGGCACTCATTCATTCCTCCATGGTTACGGGACGGACGGTACGGCCGGCACCGGGCGCAACGCTGTTGCGCCCGCTCGACAACCGCTGCGCTGACATTAGCGGGATTGTGCCGCGGATAGTGTTATTTGCAGTACACGCCACAAGCCCACAGTGAATGTGATTCTTCGTCACAGACACATTTGTTCGGTGGTGACCACTCAGCGAAGTTTGCCAAAGCGGGGCCCGAACAGCGCCGCCGGAAATACTTCCTGCTCGACCAGGGCGGTACGCCACGGCGTCGCCAATTCCAGCAACCGCTTGGCACCCTCCTCACCCAGCGCATCCCACGGAGCCAAAGCGAGGTCGTCCGTCAGGTCTTCGACGACGTCACGCAAGTCCTGCCCGTCCTCGGTCAGCGCACCGGACGAACGATCCAGCAGTTCGCGGTCCTTCAAACTCTCGACGGCCTCGTCCCACTGTTCCTGCGACCATCCGCGACGAGTCTGCGCGAATTTGCGCTGAAACCCGATTCCCGTCGCGGTGTGCGTGATCAACGCGTCCAGGCCGTTCAATCCCGCGGTCTGAAGGGCCGCAATGTGGCCGTCACCGCGATACTCACGCAGCAATGTCAGCGCGTGCCAGAAACGCAGGTGCGGCTCGGCCGGCCAGTCGAGCGACGCCCAACCCGCGTACAGAGGGCGGCCGTCCACTCCAGGAATGTTCTGGGCAGCGATCGACACGAGTTCGGCGGCCTCGGCCATGTCCCCCGATCCTGTCACGTCTGCACCGAACAGGCGGACGTACGCCGCGTCGATTGCCCGATACCGCGCGGCGACAACCTCTGTGGGCCTTGCCAATTCCCAGGCACGTGGGATGACACTGGCGATCAATTCAGGATTGAAGTTGAAGAAGGTGGCCGTGACGACAGTCGCGGGTGGAGCGCCGAGCGGAGCTGATCGCCCGGCAAAGTACACCATTCGGCCAGGCTCCAACCCGACGCCGACAAGTTCCTTCTCCGTCTCCGGGACGAAGTACGCCAAGGAATGGAGAAGTTCGAGAGTCCGCGCGGTCTTGCCTGCAGTCTGTGCATCCATACCTGAAACCGTAGCGGTCGAAAGCACGAACGCACGCGAGGCGACCTACTTGAGACCCGCGGCGTCCATTCCTCGAAGCTCCTTCTTCAAATCCGAGATTTCGTCTCGCAATCGCCCAGCCAACTCGAACTGAAGGTCACGTGCAGCGTTCATCATCTGATCGGTGAGTTCCTTGACCAGATCTGCCAATTCGGCCCGAGGCATCGATTTGGTGTCGCGCCCCTCGTACACACCCGCACTGACCGCACGACCGGCCTCACCCTGCGCACGCCGACCACGCGTCGCATTGCGACCCGAACCACCGACGTCCACGGACGCCGCAGTGTCCTCTGCCTCCTCGTACACCTGATCGAGAATGTCCGCGATCTTCTTGCGTAGAGGTTGTGGGTCGACGCCCATCTTCTCGTTGTAGGCGACCTGCTTCTCGCGTCGTCGCTCGGTTTCCTCGATGGCCTGCGCCATGGAAGCGGTGATCTTGTCCGCATACATGTGCACTTGACCGGATACATTTCGAGCCGCTCGGCCGATCGTCTGAATGAGGCTGGTGGAGCTACGTAGGAAACCTTCTTTGTCGGCATCGAGAATCGCGACCAGCGACACCTCGGGAAGGTCGAGTCCCTCACGCAGGAGGTTGATGCCGACCAGCACGTCGTACTCCCCCAGGCGGAGCTGACGGAGCAACTCGACTCGCCGGAGCGTATCGATATCCGAGTGCAGGTAGCGGACGCGAATACCGAGTTCGAGCAGGTAATCGGTCAGATCTTCCGACATCTTCTTGGTCAACGTCGTGACCAGCACACGCTCGTCACGTTCCGCTCGCTCGCGGATTTCGTGAACGAGATCGTCGATCTGTCCCTTGGTGGGTTTGACGATGACCTCGGGATCGATCAATCCGGTCGGGCGGATCACCTGCTCGACGAACTCACCGCCGGACTGACCCAACTCGTACTTACCTGGTGTCGCCGACAAGTAGACGGTCTGACCGATCCGCTGACTGAATTCTTCCCAAGTCAGAGGGCGGTTGTCTGTTGCCGACGGTAGCCGGAATCCGAACTCGACCAGGTTTCGCTTGCGCGACATATCGCCCTCGTACATGGCGCCGATCTGAGGAACCGTCACGTGCGACTCGTCGATGACCAGAAGGAAATCTTCCGGGAAGTAGTCGATCAAGGTTGCGGGGGCAGTTCCAGGGCCACGGCCGTCGATGTGGCGCGAGTAGTTCTCGATGCCGGAGCAGAATCCGACCTGTTTGATCATCTCGAGGTCGTACTGCGTACGCATGCGCAGACGCTGAGCCTCGAGGAGCTTGCCCTTGCCTTCGAGCTCGGCGAGTCGCTGTTCGAGTTCCGCCTCGATGTCCTTGGCGGCACGCTCCATGCGTTCAGGGCCGGCGACGTAGTGCGTCGCCGGGAAGATACGAACCGTGTCGACCTGGCGAACGATGTCACCGGTCAGTGGATGGAGGTAGTACAGTGCCTCGATCTCGTCACCGAAGAATTCGATGCGGACCGCCAGCTCTTCGTACGACGGAATGATCTCGACCGTGTCGCCGCGCACGCGGAACGAACCTCGCGTGAACGCCATGTCGTTGCGGTTGTACTGAACGTCGACGAGCAGACGCAGGAACGCATCCCGCGGCACCTCCACACCGACGTCCAGCTGAATCGAGCGATCGAGGTACGACTGCGGTGTACCGAGGCCGTAGATGCACGACACCGATGCCACCACGACCACGTCCCGTCGTGACAGAAGGCTGGACGTCGCCGAGTGGCGCAGCCGCTCGACATCGTCGTTGACGGACGAATCCTTCTCGATGTAGGTGTCCGTCTGGGCGATGTACGCCTCGGGTTGGTAGTAGTCGTAGTACGAGACGAAGTACTCGACCGCGTTGTTGGGTAGCATTTCCCGAAGCTCGTTCGCGAGCTGAGCCGCCAAAGTCTTGTTCGGAGCCATCACCAGAGCCGGGCGCTGCAGCTTCTCGATCAACCACGCAGTCGTGGCCGACTTGCCGGTACCGGTCGCACCGAGGAGGACTACGTCCTTCTCCCCCTCGTTGATCCGTTTCTCCAGCTCGGCGATAGCTGCCGGCTGATCGCCTGCCGGTTCGTACGGGCTGACGACCTCGAAGCGCGCGTCTGAGCGCTCGATGTCACCAACCGGCCGAAACTCGGAATGCGCGACCACGGGATGTTCGGAAGCAAACGCCATGAAACCAGGGTAAGCGCACCTACCGACACAATGCCCGCTCGTCCGCGTTCAGCCGAAAATGCAGTTCGGCGGTAGGTTCTTCGACCATGAGCGAGGAACGTCCCCACATTCACCGGCCGAAGGTCGAAACCTTCGACATCGCAGCTCGCACCAACGTCGATCCCAAGGGCTTCGTTCGCCCGGTCGAGCACTACCGCGAAGAACCGTGGGGGCTGTACATGGCGCGCCACGCCGACCATCCCCGGTTTCACTACCTGGAGTCCTGGATCATTCCCGAACTCGGAATTCGGGCGTCGATCCTGCACTTCACCCCGGAACACATCCGAGACTGGGATTTCTATGTCGACATCGGCGACTTCATCCGCGGCGACCAGGTCTGGACGTCCGAGGACCACTACCTCGACCTGATCGTGCAGACCGGACGCAGCGTCGAATTGCTCGACGTCGACGAATTGCTCGAGGCGAACACCGCCGGGATTCTCGACCCGAAGACGTCAGAGCGTGCGATGCTGAACGCGGCCCGCGCTATCGAGGGCATCGCCGCCCACGGTCACGATCTCGACGCCTGGCTCACCTCGGTGGGCATGCCGGTCACGTGGCGCTGAGTGGTTAGAGGGACCAGCCTGATTTCTCGGCCCACTCCCATGCCCGGTGGAAAGCGGCGTCGAACCACGGCGTCTTGACTCCCAGGTAGGCATCGATCGCAGCGGCGTAGTCGTCGATGCCGGCGGCACTCTCGGCTGCCTTGACCTTGAGTTCGGCATATTCGGCACGCGCCGCTGCGTCGGCGCGAAGCCAGTCACGGAAGAGGATCGCGAACTGCTGACCCGGCCAACCATCCACCCGAATGTGGATGTTCGCGCGGCGCCCTGGATCGGCGCTTCCGTGAATTCGCTTCGCCCACACCGCCGGATCGGTCTCGCCACCGAGGTACGACGGTTTCGGGTCGTCGGCGACGATGTGCTCGATCCGGGGGAACCCGGCAGCGGCCAGATCTTCCACGAGGTCGTCGGCAACGCCGAGGTGCTCGACAGTGATCTGAATGTCGATCACGTCCTTGGCATCGAGACCAGGCACTGCGGTCGATCCGATGTGATCGATACGGCGCGCGCGGTCACCGGACGCCAACGACAACCGGCCGATGATTCGTTCGGCCTGCGCCGGCCACGACGGGTCGGCTGGAGTCAGCTCGGGCAGTGCGCGCACTACCGTGCCCTCGCGGAGGTTCTTCTCGAAGGGAACAAGTCGATTCGCCCACAAGTCGCGGACCACGTCGTCGAGTGAACCCGGCTCTCCGCTGTTGTCGAGCCACACGTCGGCAACAGCACGACGCTGATCGTCATTTGCCTGCGCTGCGATGCGCGCACGAGCGTCGGATTCAGGCATGCCGCGCGAGCCCACCAAGCGTCGAACTCGTTCCTCCTCGTCGACGTAGACGATGACGACCAGATTGAATGCCGGCGCCATCGAACCCTCGACCAACAGCGGAATATCTTGAACGAGCACTGCATCCGACGGCGCAGACGAAATCTGCTCCATCGTCCGCGCACCGATCAGTGGGTGGAGGATGCCGTTGAGAGTTCCGCGTGACGTGTCGTCGGCAAACGCCAACGACGCCAGCGCGGGTCGGTTGAGGCTGCCGTCCTCGGACAGAATCCCGTCGCCGAATGCATCGACCAGAGCGGCAAGTCCCGGAGTACCGGGCTCGACCACTTCTCGGGCGATCAGGTCGGCGTCGACGATGACGGCTCCCAGTTCGCTGAGGATTTTCGACACTGTCGACTTACCGGCTCCGATGCCTCCAGTGAGGCCAACTCTCAACACACTCGACAGTCTCTCATCTCCGCGCCCGAGAGATTCAGACACGCCTACTGATCGAACACGCCGGGGCGTTCGAGGCTCAAATACCACAATTTCGGTGACCGTGCGGTTATGTTCTAGCGAACGCACCTGTACCTGCACCTTCTCGAGAAAGTGGACGCCATGCGAGCAGATCGCGACCATCACGGTCAGCACCGCCTCGGAATGCCGAACGGCGTGCACTGCATAGAGTTTCCCGAAGTTGCTTTTGCCCTGGCAGAGCACCGTCGTACGTGGTTCACGATGCTCGTGAGCCAAGGCCGACACAGCTTCGCGTCGATGCGTAAGCGCACAGCCGAAGCGACCGCCACCTACTGGGTGCCTGCTCCCGCAAACTGAGTTCTCTTCACGAAGTACAAAATGACCGGCAACCCTTCGGTGCCGGTCATTTTTGTGTTCACTCACTGAATTGATTCTTCGCTCGCAAGTGACACCTGGCAGAGAAAAGAACCCCGCCCCTGCACGTGCAGGGGCGGGGTTCTTCACAGATCTCGCCTGATCAGATCAAGCGGTAATCCTTATGCGTTGCCCGACAGCTTCTCGCGAAGTGCGGCGAGCTGTGCATCGCTGGCAAGCGATCCGCCAGCGGACTCGGCCGGAGCGGAGCCGGCAGCAGCCGGAGCCTCGGCGTCGTCTGCAGCAGCCGTCTCCGAGGAGTAGCCGGCAGCAGCGGTGGCAGCCTCAGCGGCCTCGTCTGCAGCGGTCTTCTCCATCTGAGCGGTGTGCATCTTGTGGCGACGCTCAGCCTCGGCGTAGCGGTTCTCCCACTCTTCACGCTGCTTGTCGAAGCCCTCGAGCCATTCGTTGGTCTCGGGATCGAAGCCCTCGGGGAAGATGTAGTTGCCCTGCTCGTCGTACGAGTCGGCCATGCCGTACTTGGACGGATCGAACTCGGCGTTGTAATCCTCGTTGGCCTGCTTCAGCGACAGCGAGATACGACGACGCTCGAGGTCGATGTCGATGACCTTGACGAGTGCATCGTCGCCGACGCCGACAACCTGGTCCGGAACCTCGACGTGGCGCTCAGCGAGCTCCGAGATGTGAACGAGGCCTTCGATTCCCTCTTCGACGCGCACGAATGCACCGAACGGAACCAGCTTCGTGACCTTGCCGGGCACGATCTGGCCGATGGCGTGCGTGCGGGCGAACTGACGCCACGGATCTTCCTGCGTTGCCTTGAGCGACAGGGAGACGCGCTCGCGGTCCAGGTCGACGTCGAGAACCTCGACGGTGACCTCGGTGCCGACCTCGACAACCTCGGACGGGTGATCGATGTGCTTCCAAGACAGCTCGGAAACGTGAACCAGACCGTCTACGCCGCCCAGGTCCACGAATGCACCGAAGTTGACGATGGAGGACACGACGCCCTTGCGGACCTGGCCCTTCTGGAGCTGGTGCAGGAATTCGCTGCGAACCTCGGACTGAGTCTGCTCGAGCCATGCGCGGCGCGACAGGACCACGTTGTTGCGGTTCTTGTCGAGCTCGATGATCTTGGCCTCGATCTCCTTGCCGACGTACGGCTGGAGGTCGCGGACGCGACGCATTTCGACGAGCGAAGCGGGGAGGAAGCCACGAAGACCGATGTCAAGGATGAGGCCGCCCTTGACGACCTCGATGACGGTGCCCTTGACGGCCTCGTCCTTCTCCTTGAGCTCCTCGATGGTGCCCCAGGCACGCTCGTACTGAGCGCGCTTCTTCGACAGGATCAGTCGACCTTCTTTGTCCTCCTTGGTGAGGACGAGAGCCTCGACCGCATCTCCCACGGAGACGACCTCATTGGGGTCGACGTCGTGCTTGATGGAGAGCTCACGAGAAGGGATGACGCCTTCGGTCTTGTAACCGATGTCGAGCAGAACCTCGTCGCGGTCGACCTTGACGATGGTTCCTTCGACGATGTCGCCATCGTTGAAGTACTTGATCGTGGCATCGATGGCGGCGAGGAAGTCCTCGGCGGAGCCAATGTCGTTAATGGCAACCTGCGGCGAGGTGACGGTTGTGGAGGGCATATGTTGAATTGCTCCGGACGAGTTGTGGTCGGTTGATGGATTTTGTCGGACGAGATGCGCAACTGTGGCGTACAAATGTTGGAAGTACTTTGTGAAGTACTAGATCGAAGTACCCAGCTGCATCAATAACGAACAACCGAATACCGGATCACATTCCACACCGCGGAAGCGCACCGCGAGCTCCCTCGATCCGACTGATTCCGAGACCTTGGTAAAGATCTCGTATAGACAATCGGTCGGATGACAGACACTCGCGTGAGTAAGACTACGCGTCGGCTATCTTGCCGGGCAAACCCGGGTACCCTGCGCCCGCATCACCCGTTCTACTGTGTTGTTCATGTCTGACGAGCGCCATGCCGCTGCCAATTCCATTCTCGGTACCAGCGGCGTCGGCCGAGTCCGTGTCGATTCGAGTGCCAGCGACCGCGCCAGCCGTGCGTGGTGGGACGCCGACGCCGACGATTACCACCGAACCCACGGCGAGTTTCTGGGCGTGAACAGCGCGGAAGGTGAATTCGTCTGGTGCCCCGAAGGGCTGCACGAGGGCGATCACCACTTGCTCGGCGACATAGTCGACAAAGACATATTGGAAGTGGGTTGCGGCTCGGCGCCGTGTGCCCGATGGCTCGCCGGACATGGTGCTCGGGCCGTCGGTCTCGACATCTCGATGGGGATGCTCGCCCGCGGGCAGGACGCGATGAATGCCGGCGGACCGGCAGTCCCGTTGATTCAGGCAAGTGCGGAACTCCTGCCGTTTGCCGACGGGAGTTTCGACATCGTTTGTTCCGCGTTCGGCGCCGTCCCGTTCGTTGCCGATTCGCAGCGAGTGATGAACGAAGTCGCCCGGGTTCTCCGTCCCGGCGGATCGTGGGTCTTTGCCGTCAACCATCCGATTCGATGGATCTTCCCCGACGATCCCGGGCCGAAAGGCTTGACCGCGACCCTCCCCTACTTCGACCGCACCCCGTATGTCGAGGTCGATGACAACGGAGTCCCCACCTACGTCGAGCATCACCGCACCATCGGCGACCGGGTTCGTGAGATCGTCGCCGCCGGACTTCAGGTGCGCGACATCATCGAGCCCGAATGGCCGGAGTGGTTGGACCGCGAATGGGGACAGTGGAGTCCCCTGCGCGGCCAACTCTTTCCGGGCACTGCAATTTTCAGCGCCGTCAAACCCTGACGGCTACAGCAGCTTCGACAGGAAAGCCTTGGTCCGGTCGTGCTGAGGATTGGCCAGGAGTTCCCGCGGCTCGCCTGCCTCGACCACAACTCCCCCGTCCATGAACACCAACTGGTCGGCGACCTCGCGGGCGAATCCCATCTCGTGGGTGACGACCACCATCGTCATGCCTTCTTTGGCCAACTGCTTCATCACGGTGAGAACTTCACCGACCAGTTCGGGGTCGAGCGCGGACGTCGGCTCGTCGAACAGCATGAGCTTCGGGTCCATCGCGAGTGCGCGGGCGATGGCAACTCTTTGCTGCTGACCACCCGACAACTGGGCCGGGTAGGCGTTGGCTTTGGCGCTCAACCCGACCTGATCGAGGAGGTCCTTCGCTCGTTCGACAGCCTTCTTCTTACTGACGCGCTTCACCTGCGTCGGCGCTTCGATGATGTTCTCGAGAGCGGTGCGGTGTGGGAACAGATTGAAGTGCTGAAACACCATCCCGATGTCGCGGCGTTGTTTGGCCGCTGCTCGCGGGTGAAGTTCGTACAGTTTTCCGTTCTTCTCCGAGTAGCCCACCAGGTCGCCGTCGACGTACAGTCGGCCGGCGTTGACCTGCTCGAGGTGATTGATGCAGCGCAAGAACGTCGACTTGCCTGATCCGGACGGACCGACGAGGCACAGAACTTGGCCGGGATCGATTTCGAGTGAGACCCCTTTGAGAACCTCGAGCGCGCCGAAGTTCTTACAGACCCGGTCTGCCTTGACCATCGGTGTCATCTGCGTTCTCCTCCTGGAATATCCGGGAGTGTCTCCACTACCGTTTCTTTGCCCTGTGCGTCGGCGAGTGCCTGAAGCTGGCGAGTGGTGAGCGTCCTCGTCGACCCTTTCGAATAGTGGCGTTCGACGTAGTACTGGCCGACCATGAGAACACTGGTCATTGCGAGGTACCACGTAACCGCGACCATCAAGAGTGGGATCGGCTCGAAATTTGCACCGGATATGTCTCTCGCTCGTCCGTAGAGTTCGGTACTCAACGGCACTGCGGTCACCAGCGAAGTCGTCTTGAGCAAGCTGATCAATTCGTTGCCGGTCGGTGGGATGATCACCCGCATCGCCTGGGGAAGGACCGTTCGCCGCATCGTCTGGCCCCACGTCATTCCCAAAGCCACTGACGCTTCGGTCTGACCTTCGTTGACCGAGGCGATACCTGCACGGACGATTTCGGCCATGTACGCCGCCTCGTTCAATGCGAGTCCGATGACTGCGAAGAGAAACGCCGCCTGGAGATCCTGCATGTCGAAATGCACGAACTGATGGACGAACGGAACGCCGAGATCGATGCTCTTGTATATGGAGGGGAAGAGAC
This sequence comes from Rhodococcus sp. YL-1, assembly GCF_001942025.1. Classification (NCBI taxonomy): domain Bacteria; kingdom Bacillati; phylum Actinomycetota; class Actinomycetes; order Mycobacteriales; family Nocardiaceae; genus Rhodococcus; species Rhodococcus sp. YL-1. The sequence continues at coordinate 3,385,526 of NZ_CP017299.1, forward strand.
CCCAGAAGACGAGCTGGACGTAAACGGGCGTGCCGCGGAAGACCCACAAATACACCCAGGCAGCGGACTTCAGCACCGGGTTCGGCGACAGCCGCATTACCGCGAGGACGATGCCCAGAACGATCGCGGCTGCCATCGACAGAATTGTCAGTTGAATGGTGACCCAGGCGGCCTTCGAAATTCGAGCGTCGAAGAGGTACTGGCGGTAAGTCGCCCAGCCGAACTGTTCATTGGTCGCCGAACCGTAGATAAAGAGCCCTACCAGGACCACCACCACGACTGCTGCGACCCATCGGCCCGGTCTGCGCAGTGGGATCGCCTTGATCGGCGCCGGATCGCCAGTCTCAGTTGTTGTCATGTTCATCAGCTTTCCGCGCCGTTGATCTTGGATACTTCGATGACGCCGGCCTCGACACTCCAGGTCTGCGCGATCTGTTGATAGACACCGTTGTCGATCAGGTACTGCATTGCCTGCTGCAGGGCGGGACCGAGGGCGGAACCCTTCACGATCGGCCAGCCGTACGGCGCGGAATCAAAGGGCTGACCCGCAGCTTCCATCCGCCCCTTACTCCGTTTGATCGCGTAGCCGGTCACCGGTGAATCAGCGGACAACGCGTCGACTCGACCCAGGATGAGTGCGTTGGCCGCGTCGTCCTGACTGTCGTACTTGATCTTCTCGATGGGCGGCTTGCCCGCAGCAACGCATGCCTCGCTCTTGGCGGGTACTTCGTCGATGTCCTCGGTAGTTGTGGTCTGTACCGCCACTCGCAACCCACACGCATTGTTCGGGTCCACGGGATTGTCCGGCCGCTGAGCCCACTGGATACCTGCGCTGTAGTACGTGACGAAGTCGACCGACTTCTCCCGCTCCTTGGAGTCGGTGAACGAAGACATGCCGAGGTCGTAGCTTCCCGACTGGATAGCGGGGATGATCTTGTCGAAGTCGGCCTGGTTATAGACAGCTTCGACCCCGAGCACGGCGGCAACGGCATTCATCAGGTCGACGTCGAAGCCGACGATTTTGCCATTCTCATCTTTGAATTCGTTTGGTGCGTAAGGAATGTTGACCCCGACCTGCAGCTTGCCCGACTCCCTGACGTTCGGGGGCAACAGGGCGGCGATCTCGGGCACCTTCTGGATGTCAAGTGGCGGCCCCTCCGGAACGAGGCCCTCGTTGTTGGTCACACACCCGCCGCACAGTGCGACGATCAAGCCCACCAACAAGACTCGCACCACGTTGGTGCGGATACGCCCGCCACTGCTCGAGCCATAACTCACGCCACGTGGCCTTGGTGCCCGTGCGTTTTCATCGACCACGACTCTGCTCTCCACTCGTCGATCGCCGCACTTGCAACGTCCATCCGAAATTCAGTCGAACGGTAGGTTACGGCAGGAGTTCCACCGTCGCCGACTTCGCAAGATTCCGGCCTGTCGTACAAGAATCAGCGACGCAGAGTGTGTGCGTACACGACTTCGGAAAATTCGCTGGTCGATGCCAAACCGCCGAGGTCGGCGGTCGCGATGCCCGACGCGATGGTCGTGCGAACGGCATCTGAAATCCGGCGTGCTGCCGCAGACAACAACCGATCGCCACGCGCATCACCGAGCCAGTCGAGCATCATTGCACTCGAGAGGAACAGTGCCGTCGGGTTCGCCCGATTCTTCCCGGCGATGTCGGGTGCGGCACCGTGCGCAGCCTGAGCCATGACCTGCGTCTCGGAAGCGTTGATCGACGGCGCGGTTCCGAGTGAACCGGACAGCTCGCCCGCCAGATCCGACAAGATGTCGCCGAACATGTTTTCCGTCACCACGACATCGAAGTCGCCGCCGCGCCGAACCAGGTGCGCCGCCATCGCGTCGACGTGCTCGTCGTCGACGACTACGTGTGGGTACTCCGCAGCGACGGTTCGGCAGGCGTCACGGAACAGGCCGGTGGTCAGTGTGAGGACGTTGGCTTTGTGGACGATCGTGACGTGATTGCGCCGTCGCGACGCCAACGCGAAGGCAGTGCGTGCGATCCGTTCACACGCAGCGCGGGTGAACACACCGACGGCCAGCGCGATGTCGGGCGTCGGCATGAATTCACCACTGCCGACTGCCATGTTCCGATCCGCGTACAACCCCTCGGTGTTCTCGCGGACGATCACCAGATCCATGTCGGGGACCATCGCCTTGACACCGGGGAACGCCGCTGCCGGTCGGATGTTCGCGAACAGCTCGAACTTCTTCCGGATGACGCCGCCGGGTGTGAGTTGTCCGCGAAACCTCTCCGGATAGGACGCACTGTCGTGGGGTCCGAGAATCCAACCCTGCAGCTGCCCCAACCCATCGATGGTCTCGTCGGGAATCGGCGTGCCGTGGCTGTCGATGGCCGTACTCCCGAGCGGAAGCTCGACCCACTCGACGGGCGGAGCATGAACCGCTGACAACGCCGCATCCACGATCTGCCGTGTCGCCGGGACGATTTCGTGGCCGATTCCGTCGCCGTGCATGAGCCCCAGCCGCATGGCCGAAGTACCGATTGCGCTCGCACCTGTCATCAGGCAATCATTGCTCACCATGGTCCAGTCGGTGGAATTGCTCCTCGATCCAATGAGTGAGTCGGCAGTGCGAGCACAATGGCAGCTACTCGCCGACGCCGGTTTACCGAGTCAGGCCTCTCATCACAGCCCGTCCAACCGTCCGCACATCACGCTGTTCGTCGCCCGTGAGATCCCCGCGGAGATCGACGAACTGTTGAAGCGGCGCTTCTCGGCCCCGGACTTCGAGGTCCGACTCGGTGGCTACGTCGTGTTCGGCGGCAAGCAGATGGTCTTGGCGCGCTCGGTCATTCCTTCGCGCGCACTCCTTCACCTGCACCGAGAAATAGCCGAGTCAACAGTTGGCTCGACGGCACTTCCCGCCCACGTCGAGCCCGGCGCGTGGACGCCTCATGTAACGCTCGCCCGACGCGTCGAACCTGCACGTCTGGGTGAAGCCATCGCCCTGCTGGGCACCGACGTGATTCAAGGGCGCTGCGGCGCGATCAGGCGCTGGGACGGCGAACAGAAGACGGAGTGGTTACTGACGCCGCCGCTGTGACAGATCGGGTTGCACGTCGGGTCACCAGGATTCCCGCGATCACCGCGAGTGCACCAACCGGCTGATTCCAGCCAACGCTTTCGTTCAAGACTATTGCGCCGAGAGCGACGCCCACCACTGGACTGAGATAAGTGACGGTGGACGCCGCAGTCGGCCCCCACCCCTGAACGACATTGGTGTTCCAGATGAATGCGAGCCCGGTCCCCAGTGCGCCCAGAGCGATCATCGACAGGACAATTGCCGGCGTCAGGTGCATCGGTGTATTCGCGATGACCGGTGAGGCCAGAACCATCACGAAAGCTCCGATACTGATCTGTAATAGCGCGACTGTGCGGGTGTCGACGCCGAGAGGAAGCACGAAACGTCTGAGGTAGACAAACGAAATCCCGTACGACGCAGTCGCTCCCAGGCAAGCGACCTGAGAACTGACACTTCCGCCGACGCCGAGATTCCACGGCGCCAATACGATCAGCACCCCACCGAATCCGAGAAGCAACCCCAGCGATTTGTATCGCGTCAGCGTCTCCCCCGGCAGAAAGGCAAGGGAGACAGCCATAGTCATCAGTGGCGTGGTGGCGTTGTAGATGCTCGCGAGTCCCGAGGACATGTTTTGCTCCGCCCAACTGAACAGCAGCCACGGCACGATGCATTGTGTCGCTGCGAGAAAAGCCATGTGTTTCCAGACGCGAAAGTCCCTCGGTAGGCCGATCCGGCTGACCGATGTCACGAGAACCAGCGCGAGCGCACCGAAGACCAAGCGCCACAGAACTACCTGCGTGAAGGACAGACCTTCGAGCCCGATCTTCATGAAGAGGAAACTAGCTCCCCACACCACCGCAGCTGCGGTGTATTGAAAGGCCAGACTTGCCCTCAAAGGGTGAAGTCTCCGTGCGGACTGACGTCGTGACGAGTGTCGGGCGTTCGGCCGGCAAGAGCTAGTACGTTCAGGACCAGTAGGACCAAGACGCTGACGACGATGATTGCCATGTGTCCAGCCTGACGGAATGTCCCACGTGGCAGTAGTGGCAGAAAAGCCAGACTTGGACGATTTTCTGCCACTTTCCTGTTTTTCTGTCACACTCGAAAGATGCTCGCGAAAGTGGTGGTCCCACTGATGCCGATGACCGAGGCGTTCGAACTCGGCGTGGCATGTGAAGTCTTCGGCTTCGACCGATCCGACGACGGCCTCCCCACGTACGACTTCTCTCTGATCGCCGCGGTTCCGGGTCCGATCCGAACGCGGTTCGGGTACAACATCGATGTTCCGTACAACCTCGATTCTCTCGACGACGCCGATCTCATCGTCGTGTCCGCCGGCGGAACCTACGACGCCGGCGACGCGTACATGTGCTCACCGAGTCCCGACTCGACTGTCGATCCCCTGTTGGTCAAACTCAACGAGGCCGTAGCCCGGGGCGCCAAGGTGGCGAGTCTGTGCACCGGAGCGTTTGTCCTCGGGGCGGCTGGACTACTGGACGGAAGGCGATGCACGACGCATTGGCGGCATGCAGAGAGGCTTGCCCAGACATATCCGGAAGCCAAGGTCGATCCGGACGTGTTGTACGTGGACGAAGATCCGGTGTTCACCAGCGCAGGCACCGCGGCAGGAATCGACCTGTGCCTGCACATCGTCCGAAAAGAACAGGGTTCTCGCGTTGCCAATGGCATCGCGAGAAGGATGGTGGTGCCGCCCCATCGTGACGGTGGGCAAGCCCAGTACGTTGCCACTCCCCTCGCCTCGACGCCGAGTGCAACCCTTGCCCCGCTCCTCGACTGGATGACGGAGAACCTCGCCCTCGACCTCACTGTGGGCATGGTCGCGGCCCGCGCGAACATGTCCGCGCGCACGTTCGCGCGCCGTTTCCAAGCGGAAACGGGAACAACCCCCGCCCGCTGGCTCAGCGATCAGCGAGTACTGGCCGCCCAACACCTCCTCGAGAATTCCGACCTCTCCGTCGACGTCATCGCAGAACGCGTCGGATTCGGCGGCGGTGCCGTGCTTCGCCAGCACTTCATTCGTCTGCGTTGCACCACGCCGCAGGCCTACCGCCGGACGTTTCGGGCGACCGACAACGCAAGCTGAAATCGGCTCAGGGAAGAATCAGCGGTTCCGGGGCGTTGCACACACCAACAGCCCGCACAATGGAAAGGACCCCTGTGGCCACCCAGACACTCACCCAGCAGAACTTCGACGAAACGATCAACGGCAGCGACGTCGTCCTCGTGGACTTCTGGGCCTCCTGGTGCGGCCCGTGCCGCCAGTTCGCACCGACGTTCGAAGCCTCTTCGGAGAAGCATGCCGACGTCGTTCACGCCAAGGTCGACACCGAGGCCGAGCAGGGAATCGCAGCGGCCGCCAACATCCGCTCCATCCCCACGATCATGGCCTTCCGCGAAGGCGTACTCGTGTTCAACCAGGCCGGCGCGCTTCCCGCCGCTCAGCTCGAAGAGCTCGTCACTCAGGTCAAGGCACTCGACATGGACGAGGTCCGCAAGCAGATCGCAGAGCAGACCGCATCTGCTGAATAGCGTGAAAAGGCTGGGCCGGAATCGAAGTCGATTCCGGCCCAGCCTTTTTCGTTGCTGCCTAGTGAGCCGCGCTGTCCCAGCTTCGACCGGTTCCCACCGAAACATCCAGAGGTACTGACAGCTCGATGGCTGTGGCCATCTTGTCCTTGACCAGCGCGGTGACCTCCTCCAACTCGGAGGCAACCACTTCGAGCACCAATTCGTCGTGCACCTGCAACAGCATGCGCGACTTCAATCCGGCGTCGGCGAGAGCCTTCTGCACGTTGATCATCGCCACCTTGATGATGTCGGCCGCAGTGCCCTGGATCGGCGCATTGAGGGCAGCACGTTCGGCAACCTCACGACGTTGACGGTTGTCGCTGTTGAGGTCCGGCAGGTAGCGACGACGACCGTAGAGCGTCGAGGTGTAGCCGTCCTTACGTGCCTGCTCGACCACCGCGTGGAGGTAATCCCGCACGCCGCCGAAACGAGCGAAGTACGCATCCATCTGCTGCTTCGCTTCTTCGGTCGAAATCTTCAGCTGCGACGCCAATCCGTAGGCACTGAGCCCGTAGGCCAGACCGTACGACATCGCCTTGACCCGGCGACGCAGTTCAGGAGTCACCTCTTCGATCGGTACACCGAATGCACGCGAGCCGACAAAGCTGTGCAGGTCCTCACCGGTGTTGAATGCCTCGATCAGCCCCTCGTCGCCTGACACGTGCGCCATGATGCGCATTTCGATCTGGCTGTAGTCGGCAGTGAGCAGAACGTCGAACCCCTGCCCGACTACGAATCCGTCGCGAATCTCGCGCCCCGCGTCGTTTCGCACCGGGATGTTCTGCAAGTTCGGATCGGTCGACGACAGGCGTCCGGTCGCGGCAACCGTCTGATTGAACGTCGTGTGAATGCGTCCGTCTTCGGCTACGGCCTTGAGAAGACCGTCGACGGTCACCTTCATACGCGTCGCATCACGGTGCGCGAGAAGGTGTTCGAGGAACGGGTGTCCTGTCTTGTCGAACAGACCCTGCAACGCCTCGGCGTCGGTGGTGTAGCCCGTCTTCGTCTTCTTCGTCTTGGGCATGTCGAGTTCTTCGAACAAGACCACCTGCAGCTGCTTCGGCGAACCCAGGTTGATCTGCTTGTCGATCACCTCGTAGGCCGAGTTTGCGGCGTCGGCGACCTGGGAGGCGAAACGGCTCTGAAGATCGTGCAGATGCGCGCTGTCGACGGCGATGCCGGTGGCCTCGATCTGAGCGAGCTCGATCGTCAACGGCAGTTCCATGTCGGAGAGGAGCGACTTGGATTCGATCGACTCCAACTCGGTGTCCAGTGCAGCCGCCAAGTCGAGAACGGCCTGAGCGCTGAGCATCGCGGTCTCGGCCGCTTCGGCATCGAGCTGTTCGGTGTCGTCGAGCAGTGAAAGCTGTTCCTGGCCGGATGTTTCGGCGCGCAGTTCACGCTTGAGGTAGCGGAGCGAGAGGTCGTCGAGATTGAAGCTGCGCTGGCCCGGCCGGACGAGGTACGCGGCCAGAGCAGTGTCGCTGGTCAGTCCACCGAGCGTCCAACCACGCCCACGCAGAGCATGGATCGCCCACTTGGCTTCGTGCAGCGCCTTCGGCTGCGATGCGTCGGCGAGCCAATCACCCAGAGCTGCTTCGTCTTCCGGTGTTGCCGTCGACGCCGCGATGTATGCACATTCACCGTCGGAGGCCGCGATCGCGAGTGCAGTGACGTCGCCGGCAAACGGAGTTCTGGTTCCGAGCACCGTCACGCCGTGACGCTCACCGGTTCGTGCGTGGGCGTCGAGCCACGCGGCAACCGCACCCGGGGCGAGTGCGTCGCCGCTGACCTCGAACCCTTCCTCTGCTTCGGGCTCGGACGACGACAGGGTCGCGAACAGTCGATCGCGGAGAACCTTGAACTCGAGATCGTCGAACAACGCATGAATCTTCTCGCGGTCCCACGGGGCCAACACCAACTGCTCGGGCGTGTACGGCAAGGGAACGTCGCGAACCATTTCGGTGAGCTGACGATTGAGCAGGACGTTCGCGAGGTTCTCCCGCAGTGAGTCGCCCACCTTGCCGCGGACCTTGTCCACGTTGTCGACCAGTCCCTGCAGGTCGCCGTACTCACGGATCCACTTGGTGGCGGTCTTCTCGCCGACGCCGGGGATGCCGGGGAGGTTGTCACTCGGGTCGCCGCGCAGTGCAGCAAAATCGGGATACTGCGCCGGGCTGAGGCTGTACTTCTCCTCTACGGCCGTCGGCGTGAATCGGGTGAGCTCCGAGACACCCTTCTTCGGGTAGAGCACAGTGACGTTGTCGGTCACCAGTTGCAGCGAGTCACGGTCACCGGTCACGACGAGAACCCGGTATCCGAGGGCCTCCGCCTGCGTGGTCAAGGTGGCGATCACGTCGTCGGCTTCGAAACCTTCCTCGGCCATGACCGGGATGCCCAGCGCGCCGAGAACGTCCTTGGTGATGTCGATCTGGCCCTTGAATTCGTCAGGAGCCTTCGCGCGCTGCGCCTTGTATTCGGGGAACAGGTCGGCGCGAAACGTCTGACGCGACACGTCGAAGGCCGCGGCCAGGTGGGTGGGCTGCTCGTCACGAAGAAGGTTGATCAACATCGACGTGAAGCCGTACACCGCGTTGGTGGCCTGCCCACTGTGTGTCTTGAAGTTCTCTGCAGGCAGCGCGTAGAAGGCGCGAAACGCCAACGAATGCCCGTCGAGAAGCATCAGAAGAGGGCGATCGTCCGCCTTGCCGGTGGTGCCGGCTGGAGCGGTGGACGTGCTGGACCGAGTTGTGGTTGCGGGGCTCACGGTTCATCAGTCTAGGGATCGCGACCGACATCGACGCCTTCGCCGTTGTTTACGCAGGAACAGACACAAGAATCGGACAATTGATGCAGCCTTCGGCCTTCGATACGGAACCGAAACATCCCGGAAATCTCAGAACCCCATCTGAAGCGAACGGAGCCGTTAGAGTCCGGAAATCGCAGCAGCGAAACAATCCCTCTGCTGCGCGGCACTTTGTCCAGACGCGCTATTCCCGACCCGCTCGGAGGACGTACGTGGCCCCACCCGTAGTGAAACGGCAGACCCTCGCGACACTCAGCCGACTACTGGCCTTTGCATTACTGACGTTCTTCGCATTACTCAGCCTGGCCGGAACTGCTTCGGCTCAGGAACCGACCACTTCCCCTACACCGCCGACCCCGACAGCATCCGCGCCACCGACAGCACCGGTTCCCGACAACGCTGTCCCCGTCAGCGGCAATCTCAACAACGGCGGCACACGCCTCGAGGGCGTCACCGTGCGTGCACTCGATTCTTCCGGCACGGAAGTCGCCACCGGAGAATCGGCATCGAACGGCCGTTGGGAACTGGCCGTGGCACCGGGCACCTACACCTTCGAGATCGTTGCCGACACACTTCCCGACGGGGTCAGTGTGCAAGCCGCTGTCGAACGCGAGGTGGTGGCCGGCCGCGCGAACACCGTGATCTTCTCGTTCGGCGAGGTACGTACCGCCTCGAATGTCAGCTTCGGCGAGAAGCTGATCCGCACGACGGTCGACGGTCTGCGGTTCGGCCTCGTGATCGCGATCGCCGGTGTGGGTTTGAGCCTGATCTACGGCACCACTGGCCTGACCAACTTCGCTCACGGCGAGATGGTGACGTTGGGAGCCGTTGCTGCCTGGGTGATCAACACGTCCTTCGGCGTTCCGCTGATTCCCGCCACGATCCTCGCGATCTTCGTCGGCATCGGCATCGGCCTGCTGACCAACGGAATCGTCTGGAAACCACTGCGTAAGCGCAAGACCGGGTTGATCGCGCAATTGGTGGTCTCGATCGGCCTCGCGATTTCATTGCGCTACTTGATCCTGATCTTCTTCTCCGACCGCGCCGAACCGTTCGACGACTACCAGGGCCAGGTCGAGAAGAACTGGGGCCCGATCGCACTGACCGACGCCAACGCGATAGTCATGATCGTCAGTCTGGTCGTCCTGGTCGGCGTCGCACTGCTTCTGCAGAAGACTCGCATCGGAAAGGCCATGCGTGCCGTCTCCGACAATCGTGACCTCGCCGCTTCGTCCGGAATCAACGTCGAGCGCGTGATCATGTTCGTCTGGGGTCTCGGCGGCGGATTGGCCGCCCTCGGCGGTGTGCTGTTCGGCATCTCCGAACTCGGCGGACGCGTCCAGTGGGAAATGGGATTCAAACTGTTGCTGCTCATGTTCGCCGGAATCACCCTCGGTGGTCTGGGAACCGCGTACGGGGCGCTACTCGGCTGCGTCATCGTCGGACTTCTGGTCCAACTCTCGACGCTCATCATCAACCCAGACCTCAAATACATCGGCGGACTTCTCGTCTTGATCGTGATCCTCGTGGTTCGCCCCCAGGGCATCCTCGGATCCAGACAAAGGATCGGGTGACGAATATGGACATCATGGGAGCTTTCCAGGTTTCCTTCGCCCAGCTGATCGGGCCGTCGGCAATCTTCTACGCACTGTTGGCAATCGGGTTGAACCTGCACTTCGGCTACGCCGGACTGCTCAATTTCGGTCAGATCGGTTTTGCCCTTCTCGGCGGCTACGGCGTCGGCATCATGACCGTGACCTACGACCAGCCGCTCTGGCTCGGCATCCTGGTCGGACTCACCGCAGCCGGGCTCCTCGCGCTCGTGCTCGGTATCCCGACGCTGCGTCTGCGCGCCGACTATCTCGCCATCGTGACCATCGCGGCCTCGGAGATCTTGCGTCTGATCTTCCGCTCGACCGCGTCGGATTCGGTGACCGGTTCCACCAATGGCCTGTTCGGTTTCGCAGACCCGTTCACCGCACTGAGCCCCTTCGACTCGGCCAAGCAGTACTCATTTCTCGGCGTGAAGTTCTACGGAGACGACCTCTGGTCGATGGTCGTGGGGTGGACGCTGGTCTTGATCTTGTGCGGATTTGTCTACCTGTTGACGCACAGCCCGTGGGGGCGCGTCCTCAAGGCGGTACGCGAAGACGAGGACGCAGCGCGATCGTTGGGCAAGAACGTGTTCGTGTACAAGATGCAGGCGCTGGTTCTCGGCGGCGTGATCGGTGGTCTGGCCGGAGTGTTCAACGCTTTGCAGACCAAGTCCATCAACCCGGACTTCTACTCGACCGCGCAGACGTTCTTCGCGTTCGGCGCACTGATTCTGGGCGGGGCGGCAACGGTATTCGGCCCGGTGGTCGGCGCAATGTTGTTCTGGTTCCTCCTCGCCATCCCTGATGCCTTGCTGCGTCAGGCGATCTCCGGCGAGAATCCGCTGCTCTCGCTGACCGAACAACAGGTCGGAGCCACCAGGTATGTCCTGCTCGGATTGATGATTGCTCTCCTGATGGTCTTCAGACCGCAGGGAATACTGGGTAACAAGCGGGAGGTGCAACTCAATGCTTGACGCCGATACCAGAGCACAGATCTTTGCCGACGTTCCTCACCTTCCCGGATCGGCGAAACCCGATCCGGTGTTGGTCGCTGACAACGTCTCGCGGACGTTCGGCGGTCTCAAGGCCGTCGACGTCGATCACCTCGAGATTCAACGAGGGTGCATCACGGGTCTGATCGGTCCAAACGGTGCCGGAAAAACGACGCTCTTCAACCTCCTTACCGGATTCGACCGGCCGGACACCGGTACGTGGTCGATGGACGGTCAATCGCTGGGCCGCATGTATCCCCACCAGGTAGCCAGGAAAGGAGTGGTACGGACGTTCCAGTTGACCAAGGCGCTCTCCAAACTCACCGTGCTGGACAACGTACGTCTCGGTGCCACCGGCCAACGTGGTGAACGCATTTTTGCATCTCTCGTCCCGTGGATCTGGAAAGGCCAGGAACGCGAGATCACCGAACGCGCCAACGAACTCCTCGCACGATTCAAACTCGACACCAAGGCCGACGACCTCGCCGGTTCACTCTCCGGTGGGCAGCGCAAACTGCTCGAAATGGCTCGCGCACTCATGACCTCGCCCTCGGTGGTGATGCTGGACGAACCGATGGCGGGGGTCAATCCTGCTCTGACGCAAAGCCTGCTCGGACACATCAAGTCATTGCGCGACGACGGAATGACAGTGGTGTTCGTCGAGCACGACATGGACGTGATCCGAGACATCAGCGATTGGGTGGTGGTCATGGCGCAGGGCAGCGTCATCGCCGAATCCACCCCGGACGAACTCTCGTCCAACGCAGCCGTCGTCGACGCATATCTGGGCAGCCACCATGACCAGGCTCTCGAGTTCGACGACAACGGAAATCCGGTGGGCGAGACGGCCGTTCTGGCCGCCGCCCTGGCTGAAGCCGAGGTCGAAACCCTCGAGTCGGGCGGGGACCTGTCGGAACCCGACGTCGACAACCTTCCGGCCGATCTCGCCGCGACGCTGGAATCGAGTCCCGAGGAACCGCGCGGAAGGCACGAGAAGCCATGAGCGAGAACCACGCACGTTCACTCACGCCTGCAGAGTTCGCCCCGACGGCCGAGGAGCATCAGCGACTGTCGGCAGGTGCCCTGCTCCGCGCCGACAGCCTCGTCGCGGGCTACATTCCCGGCGTCAACATCCTGCGTGAATGCAACTTCTTCCTGAAGGAAGGGGAAATCGTCGGGATCATCGGACCGAACGGCGCAGGCAAATCGACACTCCTGAAATCACTGTTCGGACTGATACCGGTACGCGAAGGGTCGGTCACCCTACGCGAGGACAACATCACGTCTGCGCCCGCTCACGTCCTCGTTCAGAAGGGAGTCGGGTACGTCCCTCAAACGCAGAACGTCTTTCAGACTCTGACCATCGAAGAAAACCTCGAAATGGGCATTTATCTGCGTCCCAAGGCATTCGCGGAACGATTCGCCTTCGTGAGTGAACTATTCCCTCTTCTGAGTGAACGACGAAAGGTGAAGGCCGGCGCACTCTCGGGTGGCGAACGCCAGATGGTCGCGATGGGCCGGGCCCTGATGATGGATCCGTCGGTGCTGCTGCTCGACGAACCGTCCGCGGGCCTGTCCCCCATGTTCCAGGACGAGGTGTTCATCCGCTGCAAGAAGATCAATGCTGCCGGTGTCTCGGTCATCATGGTCGAGCAGAACGCGCGCCGCTGCCTTCAGATCTGCGACCGCGGTTACGTACTCGATCAGGGTAAGAACGCGTACACCGACACCGGCGCCAATCTGATGAACGACCCCAAGGTGATCGAGCTGTACTTGGGAACGCTTGCCGGAAGCAAAGAGAAGTAGGACAGACACGAGAATGGGCCAGGGTCGCGAGACCCTGGCCCATTCTCCTTGGCTGCTTACTTGCCCACCACCACGAATCCTTCTGTGGTCAGGGTGTTCTCAGGGCCGAACTTGAGCTTTCCGTACGAACCGATCGACGGCTCCCCCGAATCGTTGAAGTCCAACTCACCGGTGATGCCGTCGTAGTCGATGTCGGTTCCCGCCTTCACCAACGGCAGGCACTCGACGTAGGACGTGCACTTGGTGCCGCCTTCGGTGACGCTGTTGATGTTGGCCGCGATGTCGGTACCGGCCGTCGACTTCGCCTGCTCGGCAGCGAGCGCTGAGATCACCACCGCGTCGTATGACTCTCCGGCGTAGTTGAAGTCGATCAGAGAGGGGTTCACAGCCTTCAGACGATCCTGGAAGGCAGCTCCGACGTCCGTCAGGGGCGTCGTTCCCTGCATGGTGTCGAGCAACGGCTTCGCCACGGATTCGCCGAGAGCGTTGCCCATGTTGCCGTCGACGCCGTACATCGCCATTCCGTCCGACGGGCCGATGCCCACTTCGTGCATGCGCGTGATGATCTTCGCCGACTCTTCGAAGCCCACCAGTGCCACTGCATCCGGATTGAAGTTCTTGACTTGATCGACTTCGGAGTTGAACGACTGCGCGTTCGGGTCGTAGATGATCTTCTCGATCTGATCGGAGGGGACACCCGAATCGATCAGATTCTTTTCGATGTTGTCCGCCAGACCCGTCCCGTACGGGTCGTTGAGGGCCATGATCGCTACGCGCTGACCACCGTCGTCCGAAATGAGCTGTGCGACGGCCTGAGCCTGCAGTACGTCCGTCGGAGCGGTGCGGAAGTACATGCCCTTGTCTGGGTAGCAGACGAATTGGTCCGAGGTGTTGGCAGGCGAGAACATCACGACGCCTGCGCTGGCGATCTTGTCGATCACCTTGAGCGAGACCGAAGACGACGCGGCGCCGACGATGACCTGAGTGCCTGCAGCCAATTCGCGGTCGACGGTGGTATTGGCGGTGTCCGTTGTGGTGTCACCCGAATCGCCGGGAATCAGCTGGACCGGTTGGCCGAGAACGCCTCCGGCTGCATTGACGTCGTTGACTCCCAGCTGGGTGCCCGCGACCATCGGCGGCCCGAGGAACGACAAGCTGCCTGTATCGGGAAGAAGCGTGCCGATGCGCAGCGCTTCCGTGGACGGGGTGGCGCCGGCCTTGGCCTGCTCCGGGGTGCAATCAGTCGTGACGGATGTCGTCGCGGCAGAAGCGCCGGACGTAGAGCCACTCGAAGACGAGTCATCCGACTTGTCCGAGCTACAGCCTGCAAGTGCCAGTGATGCCGCGCCGAGAACTGCAGCAGTACGCACAAGTGTTCGTCTAGCCATCCCACGCTCCTAAGATCAGCCGGTGCTCGCGCCACCCGAACTGGCGCTCGCTGTGGGATCAGACGCTAGACCTTGGAACCGTTTCGCGATCCTTCAAGAAAGCCCTGTGACCTGACTGTTATCTGAAGGTGCACAGTGTTTACACGGCTGTAGCGCTGCGCGACGTTTCGACGGTCGACGCAGCAACCGGGTAACCCGGACACTTTGCTCAAGCGTCCGGTTCACCGCCCAGAGTTTCCAGTACGACCTGTGCGACCGCCTTCATCGTGGAGCGCCGATCCATCGCGGCGCGCTGAATCCACTTGAACGCCTCAGGTTCGGTGAGCGCTTGGCGAACCATCAGAACACTCTTGGCTCGCTCGATCAGCTTGCGTGCTTCGAGCCGGTCCGAAAGATCAGCGACCTCACGCTCGAGCGCCGTCACCTCGCGGAAACGACTGACCGCCAATTCGACAGCGGGAACGAGGTCACTGATCGAGAACGGCTTGACCAAGTAAGCCATGGCGCCGGCATCGCGTGCGCGCTCGACCAACTCGCGCTGACTGAACGCTGTGAGAATGACAACAGGAGCGATGCGTTTGGCGGCAATCTCCGAAGCGGCGTCGATGCCGTCTCTCCTGGGCATTTTCACGTCCATGATGACCAGATCAGGCTTGAGCGACTCGGCCAACTCCACCGCGACCTGCCCGTCACCCGCCTCACCGACGACGTCGTAGCCCTCTTCGCGGAGCATCTCGACCAGATCCATGCGGATCAACGCCTCGTCTTCAGCGACGACAACACGACGGGGTGCGAGCTGATTGCCTTGCGGCTGCGGCGAATTCATGGCCACCATCCTCCTCCATCGAACCGCCCCGACACGAGACGCGAACGATTAGAGGGTACCGGTGTTTGACATTGAAATCGCATCTTCTAATGTAGTCATCGCAACAAGCCCTCGTATCCCAATTGGCAGAGGAAACGGATTCAAAACCCGTCCAGTGTGAGTTCGAGTCTCACCGAGGGCACCACCTGCCGCAGCTGGCCGCACCGCAAGGTTTCGGCATTCGGCTGTACCCCAGATCGACCGCCGTTAGATTCGATCCATGAACGGTCACCGGCTGATTGCTCTGCTCGGAGCCATATCGATTCTCGCGCTGCTCACCGGGTGTCAAACAGACGGCCAATCCAATACTGCCGGCGAATCCAGCACTGCCGGCGAATCTTCCACCCAGGCCGCGCTCGATGCTGCAACACAGACCGGCACCCTTCAGGTCGGCTCTCCCCCGATCGATGCCCCATCCACCGAGATCTCCGTGCCTCCCCCGTTCCCGAACGACACGGAGGTCCCTTCACCGACTCCGCGCGTCGACGTGACCGAGATCGACGTGATCGATCACGATGGTTTCACCCGCATCACCTATCGCTTCGACGGAAGCGGATCTGTGTTCTGGAAAACCGAATATGTCAGCGAAGCAATCCGAGCGGGTGACAGCACAGTCGTGGACGTCGGAAGTCGATCGATACTTCAAGTCGACCTGATGGGAGTCCAATCGGATTCGTCGCTCAACTCCGTATCTCACGAGGGCGAAAACATCACGCGCATAGACAGTGCAGCCAGGAACAGTGCGATCCTGCAGTCGTTTGTCGGCACGGTCGACATCCGTCCGGCATACACCGTATCGACATCCGATTCACCGTCCCAGTTGACGATCGACATCCCCAAGGCAGACAGCTGACTGTCGAATACCCAATTGCGCGCTCAGCTCAGCCATTCCAGCGCAGCGGTGCTCGACGCGGTAATTCGGTTATCGCGGGGCGGATGAATACTCCGTCTCGAAACCGAGGTCTCACAATCGATCCGAGGCGATTGCGGGGTCCGGTTCAACACGACTGTCATGATTCTCACTCCATGCCCGAACTCTCACTGCATGCCCGAACGTCCGCTGCTCGAACTGCTGCTGCCAGTGTTTGTTCCAGCAGGACTGCCACCGTCATGGGGCCGACGCCACCCGGCACTGGTGTGATCGCACCGGCATGTGGGAGCGCAGCGGCGTACTCCACATCTCCGACGTTGCCCTCGTTGTACCCCGCATCGATCACCACTGCCCCAGACTTGATCCACGCCCCTTTGATCAGTTCCGGAACACCGACGGCCGCGATGACGACGTCTGCCGAGGCGACGTGGGCGGCCAGGTCGACGGTGCGCGAATGGCAGTATGTCACCGTTGCGCCTCGACGCAGGAGGAGCATTCCCATCGGCAATCCGAGTATCGGGCTTCGGCCGACCACGACAGCATGCTTTCCGGAGAGTTCGACGCCTGTGGCGTCGAGCAGGCGCAGGATGCCACTCGGTGTACATGATTCGAATCCCCCACCGGTCAACGCCATTGCCGCAAAAGATGCCGAAGTGACGCCGTCAACGTCTTTGTCGGCCGAGATGGCATCGAACGCGGCCCGTTCGTCGATGTGGTCTGGCACCGGGTGTTGCAGCAGTATGCCGTCGATCGAAGGGTCCGCCGACAACGCTCTCAGCACGCCGACCAGTTCTTCGGTGGTTGTACTCACCGGGAGTTCGACCGTCCGCGACGTCATTCCGACGGCGACAGATCGTTTGGCCTTCATCTGTACATACGCCTTCGAGGCCGGGTCCGCTCCCACGATGACGGCGGCCAGGCAAGGAACGTGCCCCGCCTCATCACGAAACTGCCTGGTGCGCACTGACAGGTCCGCGAGCGCACCATCGGCAATTGCGCGTCCGTCGATTATTCGAGCGGGCGCGGTCTGGGTCGACAGATTCTTGGTAGAGACGTTTTCGGTAGGCCGATTCTCGGTAGACATGGATCCCCCTTCACACAAGATGTGTGAAGCACCCAGGCGGTCGATGCCTCGCGATGTGCACTCCCCGGTGGTAATCCCCACCCGCGCCAGTCGTGCGTGGTCAGCGTACCGCGCGGTTGCTTCACCGCCACGAAACGCGTCGAGAACGCCACTCACGAAACGAGACAAATCGACATAACCTATCAATAGGTAACGATCTGACCTGCAGTTATTCCATCCTGTGCAATTAGATGGCACGATGGGGGCAACCGCACGGGCACCAAGCATTGGAGGCACCGATGGACAACGGCAAGATAAACCTGACCTATGACGGTCGGGTGTCACTGAGCTTCCAACTGGCGATTCCGCACGCACCGGACAAGGTCTGGAAAGTGATAACGGAACGCGAGTACCTCGACGCCTGGTTTCCGGCGGACGTCGATTTCGATCTCACTCCCGGCGCGGATCTACTGTTCAAGGTGACACCGGAACAAGTCGAGCGTTTCGGACTGCCCGCAGATCACGTGACGCGCGGGACGGTCATCAGCGTCCACCCGCACCGAATTCTCGAATTCCTCTGGGACGCAGACACTCTGCATTGGGAACTGGCACCGGACGGCACCGGCGGCTGTTGGCTGACTCTCACCCACACGATGGAAGACGAAGAGTCCGCGTACGCGCACGCCGCCGGTTGGCACGCGGGCTTGGAAGTTGTTGCGGCCCAACTCGATGGACGCGAAGTCGACTGGTCTCCGTGGGACCGCGCCGACGAACTCTCACCGCAATATCGCAAGTCTGCTTGATTCTGGGCCCGAGTTCAGTCTCGGGCCCGCATCTCATTCTCCTTTACGCGGGAAATGCCTGATCATTCCTTCTTGGACCACCGTCGCCAACAGCAGACCTTCCACCGAGAAGTACCGTCCCGTTGCCAGACCGCGCGAACCTGCGGCGACCGGCGATTCGGTGGCGTACAGAACCCAGTCGGTGAACCGGAACGGGCGATGGAACCAGATCGAATGATTGACCGTCGCCGCGACGATACGATCATGACCCCAGGACAAACCATGAGTGGTCAGAATCGAATCGAGCACGGTGGTGTCGGACGAATATGCCAGCGTCGCAGCGTGAATGAGCGAATCGTCCGGCAGATCACCGTCGGGGCGCATCCACACCCGATTGTGGTTGAGTTTCTCGCCGGTGCCCTTGAGGATCCACGCCGGATCGTTGGCGTACCGCATGTCGATCGGCTTGAGCGCCGCACTGAAATGCGGCAGTTTTTCCTCGTACCCCACCAGATGATCGCCGATGGGAGGCAACGACTCCGGAAGTGGAACATCCGGGATCTCGACAGCATGGTCGAGCCCCTTGCCGGAGTCCTGGAACGCCGCGAGCATCACGAACAATTCGTTCTCACCCTGATAGGCAGTCACCTGACGGTTGGCGAACGCCCGCCCGTCGCGATGACGATCCACCCGATACTCGATGGGCGCCTTGACATCTCCGCCGCGAATGAAATGGGCATTCACCGCATGGATGGGGCGATCACCGTCGACGGTCCGCCCGGCGGCCATCAGTGCCTGAGACACCAACTGACCGCCGAACGTCCGCGAACCTACCTGTTTCGGGTGGTATCCACGGAACGCGTCTTCACCGATCTGCTCCAGATCCAACAGACCGAGGAGAGTACCGAGGTCGGTGGACGCGTTCGCGTGGGTCACTCAGTGGTCCTCTTCGCCGATACGGTGGACGTGAATGAGGTTGGTGGAACCGACAGTTCCCGGAGGGGATCCGGCAACGATGACCACGAGGTCGCCCTTGACGTACCGCCCGAGGGAGAGCAACGCACTGTCCACCTGACGCACCATCTCGTCGGTGGTGGCCACCGCATCGACCAGGAACGTCTCGGTTCCCCACGTCAGCGTCAGCTGACTGCGCACCGCGGGCAGCGGTGTGAAGGCGAGCAACGGCAGCGGCGTGTGCAGACGAGCCAGTCGACGCACCGTGTCACCGGACTGAGTGAACGCAACCAAGGCCTTGGCGTCGAGACGTTCGCCGATGTCGCGTGCTGCGTACGAGATGACACCGCGCTTGGTGCGCGGGACGTGGGTCAACGGTGGGACACGGGTCGATTCGTTCTCGACGGCCTCGACGATGCGGGCCATGGTGCGAACGGTTTCCATGACGTACTTGCCCACCGAAGTCTCGCCCGAGAGCATGACTGCGTCGGCGCCGTCGAGAACGGCGTTGGCGACATCGGATGCCTCTGCGCGAGTGGGACGTGAGTTCTCGATCATCGACTCGAGCATCTGCGTCGCGACGATGACCGGCTTCGCGTTCTCACGAGCAATCTGGATTGCGCGCTTCTGAACGAGCGGGACCTGCTCGAGCGGCAACTCGACACCGAGGTCACCGCGGGCGACCATGACGGCGTCGAACGCGAGCACGATGGCTTCGAGATTGTCGATGGCCTCGGGCTTCTCGAGCTTCGCGATGACGGGAACGCGGCGCCCGACTCGATCCATGATGGCGTGAACCAATTCGACGTCCGCCGGTGAGCGAACGAAGGAGAGTGCAATGAAGTCGACACCCAGCTTGAGAGCGAACTCGAGGTCGGCGATGTCCTTGCCCGACAGGGCTGGAACGGAGACGTTCATACCGGGCAGTGAGAGGCCCTTGTTGTTGCTGACCGGACCGCCTTCGGTGACCCGACAGACGACGTCGTTGCCGTCGATGGACGTGACGACCAGGCCGACCTTTCCGTCGTCGACCAGCAGTCGATCGCCGGCCTTGGCGTCGCGCGCCAATTCCTTGTACGTGGTCCCGACGCGATCGTGCGTTCCCTCGACGTCGTCGACGGTGATACGAACCTCTTCACCGTTGGCCCAGGTGGTCCGCTCGTCCTTGAATCGGCCGAGGCGAATCTTGGGCCCCTGAAGGTCGGCGAGAACACCGACGGCCTTTCCGGTGGCGTCCGACGCGGCGCGGACGCGAATGTAGTTTTCTTCGTGATCGGCATGCTCGCCGTGGCTGAAGTTGAGGCGCGCCACGTCCATGCCGCTCTCCACGAGCTCACGGATGCGGTCGCCAGAAGCTGTCGCAGGTCCAAGTGTGCATACAATTTTTGTCCGTCGGTTCACGGCTCGAGCCTAGTCGCTACCCCACCGCACTTCTATCCGGCATTTGCGACCTGCACTTTCTGTACTTACTCGATTCAGTTGGTCAGCTCACGAACAGCGGAAATGCCTTTGGATGAACCGGAGCCGGAAGCGCCGACTCGCCTGTGAGAAACATGTCGACGGCACGTGCGGCCGACCGTCCCTCGGCAATCGCCCACACGACCAGCGACGCCCCGCGATGCGCGTCGCCGCAGACGAATACGCCGGGTGTCCGGGTCTGCCACCCGACATCACACTTGATTCTGCCGAGTGGATCGGTGCCGACATCAAGGTCGGTGAGCAGCGGGGCGGTTTCGACGCCGTCGAAACCCAGAGCGAGCAGGACCATCTCGCACACCAGATCCGTCGTGTCGCCGGTCTCCACCAGGGTCCGTTGTCCGTCCTTCGCTCGTGACACGGCTACCGGAACCATCCGGATTGCGCGGACCGCACCCCCACCGTCGTCGAGAAATTCCTGCGCCGCCCATCGGAATCGTTTGTCACTGCCCTCCTCGTCCGCCGGCGAGGTGCGTAGGAGCCGCGGCCACAGCGGCCATGGGTCGCGATCTCGATCGCGGTGTGCCGGAGGTGGGACGTGGTAATCCAATTCCGTCACCGAGAGGGCGCCTTGGCGATGCACCGTGCCGAGGCAGTCGGCGGCCGTGTCGCCGCCACCGATGATCACGACGTTCTTACCTCGCGCCGAGATGCTCGACGCACCATCACCCTCGCATTCGTGGTTGGCCGCACGCAGGTACGTCATCGCACGATGGATTCCGCGAAGACTACGACCCGGTACGTCGGTGTCTCTGGCACGATCAGCCCCGACCGCCAGGACTACCGCCTCGAATTCCGTCGAGAGGTCGTGCGCGCTCACGTTCACTCCGACGGCGCAGTCGGTGACGAATCTGATCCCCTCGGCGGTCAGTTGGTCCAGCCGCCGGTCGATGAGGGCCTTGGGCAACTTGAATTCCGGAATTCCGTAGCGAAGGAGTCCCCCGATCCGATCGCTCCGCTCGAACACCGTGACACTGTGTCCGGCTCGTGTCAGTTGTTGAGCCGCGGCCAGTCCCGCCGGTCCCGAACCGACAACCGCAACACGGTTTCCGCTGTGAACTACCGGCGGCCGTGGTCCCAGTGAACCCGACTCCCAGGCGTTGTCGACGATCGCCTGTTCGATGCGCTTGATGGTGACACCCCCCGACGTGTGCTCGTCGTCGAGTGCGAGAACGCACGCCGTTTCGCACGGTGCGGGGCACAGATGTCCGGTGAACTCGGGGAAATTGTTGGTGGAATGCAGATTCTCCGAGGCTTCGGACCACCGTCCACGCCGAACCAGGTCGTTCCATTCCGGAATGAGATTGCCGAGCGGACACCCTATGTCGGCCGAATGGCAGTACGGCACAGCGCAGTCCATGCAACGCGAGGCCTGTGCAGATACGTCTCGATTTCGCACGACGGGATCCAGCGACTCGTATACCGACGCCCAGTCGCCGACGCGCACGTCGGTCGGTCTGGTCGGTGCGCCGGATCGTTTCACGTTGAGGAACCCGCGTGGGTCAGGCATGAGCCGGCTCCACCAGTTGGTTCTGTTCCACGACCTTCTGATAATCGACAGGCAAGACTTTGGTGAATCTCGGACTCTGTCCACCCCAGTCGTCGAGTAGTTTTGCCGCCACCGGCGAACCGGTAGCGGCCAAATGCGTGCCGAGAATGTCGACCAGCTGACGACAGTCTTCCGCCGAGGGCTGCTCCAGAACGACCATGTCGCGGTTGACCTTTTCTGCCTTCACGTCGAGTACGAAGGCAAGTCCGCCGGACATTCCCGCAGCAAGGTTCCTACCGGTTGGGCCGATGATGACGACGCGACCCCCGGTCATGTACTCGCACGCATGGTCGCCGACGCCTTCCACCACAGCGACCGCACCCGAGTTGCGCACCGCGAATCGTTCCCCGACACGCCCCCTGGCATAGAGCGCACCGCTCGTAGCGCCGTACAGCAGCGTATTGCCGGCAATCACCTGCTCCTCGGCCACGAAGGGTGCGTCCTCACTCGGCCGAAGCGCGATTCGTCCACCCGAGAGCCCCTTTCCCACGTAATCGTTTGCATCGCCGACGACGACCAGCGAGATGCCCGGTGGCAGGAACGCACCGAGTGACTGGCCTGCCGTTCCACGGAGCACGACGTCGATGGTGCCTTGAGGTAGCCCGACGGCGCCGTAGCGTCTGGTCACCTCAGCGCCCAGCCTCGTTCCCACCGCTCGATCCGTATTGTGTACTGGCAGTTCGATATGCACCGGTCGAGCGTCCTCGAGGGAGTTCGCAGCCAACTTGATCAGGGTGCGTTCGAGTTCGCTCGAAGTAGGTACATACGGTTGGAAGGCCGCGCCGGCCGGCGCGGCCGGAACGTCGAAGAGTGGTGAGAGGTCCAACGTGCGACTCTTCCAATGTGCCACCGCCGGAGACATTTCCAATACGTCTGCGTGCCCCAGAGCATCGTCGATACTTCGAAACCCCAGTTCTGCCAACAGCCGTCGTACGTCGTCGGCGATGAAGCGAAAGAAGTTCTCGACGTACTCGGGCCGGCCGGTGAATCGCTCGCGCAGTTCGGGATTCTGCGTCGCTACTCCGACAGGGCAGGTGTCGAGGTGACATACCCGCATCATGACGCACCCGGCCGCGATGAGTGGCGCCGTGGAAAACCCGTACTCCTGCGCCCCCAGCAACGCGGCGACGACGACGTCCCGCGCCGTGCGCAAACCCCCGTCACACTGGACGACGATCCGATCGCGTAACCCGTTGAGCACCAGGGTCTGCTGAGTTTCGGCCAGCCCGATCTCCCACGGCGTACCCGCGTGGTGGATGGACGAGAGTGCCGCAGCACCCGTCCCACCGTCGTGACCGGAGATCAGCACCACGTCGGCGTGCGCTTTGGCCACACCTGCCGCAACAGTCCCGACTCCGACTGCGCTGACCAATTTCACGTGTATCCGCGCACGATCGTTTGCGCATCTGAGGTCATAGATCAATTGGGCGAGATCCTCGATCGAATAGATGTCGTGGTGCGGGGGCGGAGAAATGAGCCCGACCCCAGGCGTCGAGTACCGGGTTTCCGCGATCCACGGGTACACCTTGGACCCCGGAAGCTGCCCTCCTTCACCGGGCTTGGCACCTTGGGCCATCTTGATCTGAATGTCGGTGGCATTGACCAGGTAATCGCTGGTCACCCCGAAGCGCCCACTCGCGACCTGCTTGACTGCGCTTCGACGCTTGTCGTCACGCAACCGCTCCGGCGACTCTCCGCCCTCACCGGTGTTGGAACGCCCGCCGAGAGCATTCATCGCAACCGCCATCGTCTCGTGCGCCTCCGCAGAGAGGGAGCCGTAGCTCATCGCACCGGTGTTGAATCGAGCGAGAATCATCTCGACGGGTTCGACCTGATCGAGCGGAATCGGCGGACGAACCTCACACCGAAATCGAAACAATCCCCGCGGTGTTCCGCCCTGCGCGCTCAGTCGATCGACTTCATCGCTGTAGCGGCGAAAGATTTCACTTCGCCCCGTCCGGGTCGCGTGCTGAAGGAAGAACACGGATTCGGGTGTGAACACATGCAATTCACCATCGCGGCGATACCGGTACTGTCCGCTGTCGGTCAACTGACGATTGTCGAACTGACGATGCTGCACTGCGGACGACGAGAACGCAGCCGTGTGGCGCATCAGAACTTCGCGCGCGACTTCGGTGATACCGATCCCGCCGATCCGGCTCCGTGTGTTGCAGAAGTATTCGTCGACCAACTCTCGACCCAAGCCCACGGCCTCGAATACCTGTGCGCCCGTGTAGGAGTGAACCGTAGCGATTCCCATCTTCGACATCACTTTGAGCACGCCGAAATTTGTTGCTCTCAGGTAGTTGTCCGACGCAGTCTTCGGATCTATCCCGGGAAGTTCGTCCTGCTCGCTGAGGGCTTGGACAGATTCGAGAGCAAGATACGGGTGGACAGCCGCCGCACCGTAGCCGATCAGCAGCGCGATGTGATGAACTTCGCGCGCGTCACCCGAGTCGACGACAAGGGAAACCTTGGTCCGCAGGCCATGACGAACCAGATCGTGGTGCACGGCTGATACTGCGAGCAATGACGGAATGGGAGCCTGCTCAGGGCCTGATCCACGGTCGGAGATCACCAGAATCTCGATTCCGGCTGCGGCGGCTGTTCGGGCGGACTCACGAAGCCTCTCGACGCCTTCGGTGAGACTGCCCCTCGGATCGAAACCTGCGCGAAGGACAGCGCTTCTCGGAGTTCTTGCGCCGTATAGTTCGGCGACCTTCGCCATCTTCCCCGGTCCGATCACCGGTTTGTCGAGAACAATCCTTCGGCACGACAGCGCCGACGCTTCGAACAAGTTCTGCTCAGCGCCGAGGGTGACACCAAGCGTAGTGACGACTTCCTCGCGAATCGCGTCCAATGGCGGGTTGGTCACCTGAGCAAAGAGCTGAATAAAGTAGTCGTACAACAGCTTCGGCCGATCCGAAAGAACGGCGAGAGGCGTGTCGACACCCATCGATCCCAACGGCTCCGATCCTGAGCTTGCCATCGGGACAAGAATGTCCCGCAGGTCCTCGGCGTGGTATCCGAAGAGCAACTGCCGTTGCAACAGCGGAGCCGGATCGCCTCGGGCAGGCGCAGTCTCGGGGATATCCTCGAGGTCGACCAATCCCCCGTCGACCCAGTCCCGGTAGGGGGCTGTGCTCGCGAGTTCGGACTTGATCTCCGCATCGGAAACGATCCGATGGCGAGCGGTGTCCACGAGAAACATGCGTCCCGGTTCGAGGCGCCCCTTCTCCAACACCTCGGACGTGGGAGCGTCGAACACACCGCTCTCACTGGCCAACACGATACGGTCGTTCTTCATCCGCCACCATCGCCCTGGGCGAAGACCGTTGCGATCCAACACGGCCCCGACAACAATGCCGTCGCTGAACGTCACGGACGCCGGACCGTCCCACGGTTCCATCAGACAACCGTGAAATTGGTAGAAGGCCTTTATCTCGTCGGGCATCGAAGAATCGTTCTCCCAGGCTCCGGGAATCATCATCGCGATGGCGTGTTGCACACTGCGGCCCCCGAGCGTCAAAAACTCCAGTACTTCGTCGAACGACGAAGAGTCGGATCCTCCCGGGGTGCAGATCGGAAACAGGCGATCGATGTCCCCACCTAAAAGTGTGCTCCGCAGCATCGGCTCGCGAGCGCGCATCCAATTCCTGTTTCCCACAATCGTATTGATCTCGCCGTTGTGGGCGATGCAGCGATACGGCTGAGCGAGTGGCCACGACGGAAATGTGTTCGTGGAGTATCGACTGTGCACGACTGCCAACGCAGTTCGCATTCGGTCGTCGCGTAGGTCGGTGAAGTAACCGGGTAACTGCGTCGGCGTCAGCATGCCCTTGTACACGATGGTTCGGGCGGACAACGAGGGGAAATACACTGCAGTGTTGGCACAGTGAATCCGCTCGACCTGTCTCCTGAGCGCAAACACTCGTCTGTCCAAGGCAATTCCGCCCACACTACGATCTCGCGACTCGGCGCACGTCACAAAACACTGACTGACGTACGGAGCGCACTGCGCGGCAACGGTTCCGACGCAGTCTCGGTCGACCGGCACCTCTCGCCACCCGATAATCTGCAGTCCTTCTGCCGCTGCGTACCGGTGTATCCGAACTACCGCGCGCCAACGTGCTTCCTGATCCACCGGGAGAAAGCAGTTTCCGGCCGCGTAGGTGTTCTCACCCATCGCGTTGGGTGGTGGAAGCTCGAACTCGGTCACCGCGTCGAAGAACTCCGTCGGCAGCTGAATCAGAATGCCCGCGCCGTCTCCGCTGTTGGATTCGCGCCCAACTGCGCCGCGATGGGAGAGATTGCCCAGGACCGCGAGCGCATCGTCGACAATGGAATGCAGGTGGCGTCCAGAGGTGTCTGCTACCACGGCTACACCACACGAATCGGTTTCCTGATCGGGGTCGTACAGGCCCCGAGGTTCAGGTATTCGAGAAAACAGCACTCGGCGACCTCCACGCGGACATGCAGCCGACGTGCGCTAGTTTATCAGCCCATAACCGCAGGTCGCGAGAGCAAAACGGTGACCCCCTGATACCGAGGCATCAGGGGGTCACACTTGCCGAGGGTCGTTTCGATCAGCTACGCAAAGGGCGGTTGTACTGATCGCGCACACTGCCGGTCAACATCATGATTCCGTCGATGAGCGGCCAGATGCCACCGATTCCACACGTCAACCAAGTGACCGCGATCTGTGCGACAGCCATGCCGGGCTGGTTGAGATAAAAACGTCCTGCACCGAATCCGCCGAGCAGAATGCCCAGCAATCCGGCAGTCGTCTTCGACTTGTCCGAGTACGGTTCACCGGTCATCGGGTCACGTCCGTATGGTGCGGACGGGTCGACCAGGCCGTAGCCAGGCTGAGGATAACCCTGAGCTTGTGGGTACCCCTGAGGCTGACCGTAACCCGGCTGTGAGTATCCCGGCTGGGGGTAGCCCTGCGGCGGAGCCGCGTAGGGATTCGGAGTCTGATCTGCCGGTGCACCGTAGACGGGACCGTCCGTCGGGGTTTGGGTCGGGCTCGAGTAGTCCGGCGCCGGATAGTCGGTCGCCGGATAGTTCTGGGCGGCGTAACTTTCCTGCGACGTGTACGGCGCTGTCGGCTGATTCGGGGTGGAATCAGAATCGGCAGCGGGAAACGCTGTGGTCGATTCGGTTCCGGTCGGCGGCGGGTAGATGGGGTGGTTTCCCCACCCCGGACCGTTTCCGACTCCCGAATACGTGTCCCAGCCTGGACCGGTGCCGGTGGTCTCCGTCGACGGCGTCTTTTCGGTGGGTGCCGAGGTTTCCGTCAACGACGCATCCGCCGTCGCGTCGTAGTCGAACGGCGACCCGAACTGCGGTGGAACCGGCGGCTGTGATCCAGACGAGTCCCCCGACTCGGAAGGTTCCGGATTCTTGTTCAAGTTAGGCAACGTACTTTCCTTCGATTCGACGACGGTACGTAATAGCTTTTGTTATCGGACTTCGAGAAGGTTCGACCTTCTCGAGGCCAGTCCCCCACACATGTTTCCTCGGTTCGCGCTCGCGACTCATCCTCGCAATGGCCGGCGAGCACCGTCCCGCGCATTGCCCGAAAGTATCACGATGCCGTCGACGAACGCCCAGATCCAGATTCCGATCGCAAATGGAATTCCGATGAGGAACGCCGACATGAACAGCGCGAAGAACATGCCGAGCAGTTGGCACAATCCGATGCCGACACTTCCGATATAGAGGCGCCCGACTCCACAGATTCCGAAGAAGCCCAGCAAGATCTGCAACAGTCCAGCGGTGGCCTTCGACTTGTCGGAATACGGTTCCCCGGTTACCGGGTGCCGACCGTACGGGGCGTAGGGATCTCCGAACCCGTACATCGATGGAGGCGGCAATGGCTGCTGATATCCGTACGGATTGGGCGCGCCGTAGACCGGTCCCTGATCCTCGGGGAATCCCCCCTGCGAATAGGGACCTGTCACGGCTTGTCTTTCTTCGACAGCTTCACCGCGTCCGACGACTCATCCGACGCTGCCGTGGAGGCGCTTGCCTCACTGGAAGCGGATTCAGCAGCATCGGATTCAGAATCTTCAGCATCGGCCTTCGCCGAATCAGTTTCGGTAACTGGCACCGCGACTCCTGCTTCGCCGGCAGCTACCGCAGCGACGTAGTCCTTCGACTTCAAATCAGCCGGATCCTCACGACCCTTCTTCGCCAGGAAGAAGTAGGCCAGTGCGGCGAAGAACACGATCCCCGAAGTGAATGTGTTGACGCGAATGCCGGCGATCTCATAGGCGAAATCGTCGCGCATCAGTTCGACGACGAACCGGCCCAGGCAATAGCCCGCGACGTACAGAGCAAACAGACGTCCGTGGCCGATCTTGAATCGGCGGTCGACGAGGACCAGCAGGATCACGATCAGGACATTCCACACAGCTTCGTAGAGGAACGTCGGGTGAACGACCCGAATGACTTCTCCGTTGGAGACACCTGCCAGTTGATCGAGCTGGCCGGAAGAGTTCACACGCTCGAAGATCTCGAGGCCCCACGGGACGGTGGTCTCGCGACCGTACAACTCCTGGTTGAAGTAGTTGCCGATACGACCGATGGCCTGCGCGAGCAAGATTCCGGGCGCAATCGCATCACCGAGCGCGGACACCGGAATGCCGCGTCGACGGCAGCCGATCCACGCACCGATGCCGCCGAGGAACACTGCTCCCCAGATTCCGAGGCCTCCCTGCCACACCTTGAGTGCGTCGAGTGGCTGACCGTTCTCGCCGAAATAGGCGGGCCAGTCGGTCAAAACGTGGTAGAGCCTGCCACCGATCAGACCGAAGGGAACGGCCCAGATCGCGATGTCGAGAACGGTCCCCTTCTCGCCGCCGCGGGCGACCCAACGACGATCTCCCCACACGATCGCGACGATGATGCCGAGGATGATGAAGAGCGCGTAGGCGCGAAGCGCCACCGGTCCGACGTACCAGACGCCTTGGGGCGGGCTGGGGATATAGGCCAGCAGGTCCACAGTTGAGGTCACGACGCCACGGTAGCCGAGCGGACGCCCTCGGCGAGTTCTTCGGTGAGCGAGCGAACCGCTCCCAGGCCGTTCTCGACCGCGGAGACCAGAGCCGAGCCGACGATGACGGCATCGGCGTATGCCGCGATTTCGGCAGCCTGTGCGCCGGAGCGAACTCCCAATCCGACGCCGACGGGAATGTCGGAATGCGCGCGGATTCGTGCGGTCAGTTCCGGAGCCATCGAAGACACGGCGTCGCGAGCGCCGGTGACACCCATCGTCGAGGCCGCGTAGATGAATCCACTACTCGCATCGAGTGTCATCGCGAGTCGTTCTTCCGTCGAGGACGGAGCGACAAGGAAGATCCGGTCGAGGTGGTGCTCCTCGGATGCTTCCATCCAGGCGCCGGCTTCTTCCGGAATGAGGTTGGGGGTGATCAGTCCGAGCCCGCCGGCGGAAGCGAGGTCTCGTGCGAACTTGTCGACGCCGTACTGCAGTACCGGGTTCCAGTAGGTCATCACGACGGCCTTGCCGCCGACCGAACTGATCTGCTCGATCACGGTGAAGATGTCGCGAAGGCGAACGCCGTTGGTGAGTGCGGTTTCGGCTGCACGCTGGATGGTCGGACCGTCCATGACCGGATCGGAATACGCGACACCGACTTCGATGATGTCGCAGCCGCCGTCGACCATCGCCTTGAACACGTCGATCGATTCGGGAACGGTCGGATAACCGGCAGGCAGGTAACCGACGAGGGCGGCACGCTTGTCAGCCTTGCACGCGGCAAAGGTGGGTGCGAGGCGTGATGGTCGTTCGCTCACTTGTCCGAGCCTTCCGTGTTGTCGTTCTCGTCTGCTGCATCATCCGGAGCGGCTGCCTGACCTGAGGCGCCGTCGAAAAGACCGAACCAGCTTGCGGCGGTGTCCATGTCCTTGTCACCGCGACCGGAGAGATTGACGACGATGATCGCGCCCTCACCGAGTTCTTTGCCCAGTCGGAGTGCGCCGGCGACGGCGTGGGCCGATTCGATGGCCGGGATGATGCCCTCGCGGCGTGAGAGCAGCAGCAGCGCATCCATGGCTTCACTGTCGGTGACGGGTTCGTAGGTCGCGCGCCCGATATCGCTCAGGTAAGCGTGCTCGGGTCCGACGCCCGGGTAGTCCAGACCAGCAGAGATCGAGTGCGATTCGATGGTCTGACCGTCTTCGTCCTGGAGCAGGTACGAGTAGGCACCCTGGAATGCGCCAGGGGTACCGCCGGCGAACGTTGCTGCATGCCTTCCGG
Source organism: Rhodococcus sp. YL-1 (assembly GCF_001942025.1). Classification (NCBI taxonomy): domain Bacteria; kingdom Bacillati; phylum Actinomycetota; class Actinomycetes; order Mycobacteriales; family Nocardiaceae; genus Rhodococcus; species Rhodococcus sp. YL-1. Next base: position 3,415,606 of record NZ_CP017299.1, read on the forward strand.
TTTCGACACCGTCGCCGGCTGCTTCGTAGCCAACCAGCCGTACCGACAGATCGTCGATGAACGGGTGGAAGATTCCGATTGCGTTGGAGCCGCCTCCGACGCAGGCTGTGACTGCATCGGGCAGGCGGCCGGTCAGTGCCTGAACCTGGACGCGTGTTTCGAGGCCGACCACTCGCTGGAAGTCCCGAACGATGGTGGGGAACGGGTGCGGGCCTGCCGCGGTACCGAAGCAGTAATAGGTGTTGTCCGCGTGGGAAACCCAGTCGCGCAAGGCTTCGTTGATCGCGTCCTTGAGCGTGCGCGAACCGGTCTCGACCGAGACGACCTCCGCGCCGAGAAGTCGCATGCGCGCGACGTTGAGTGCTTGCCGTTCGGTGTCGACAGCACCCATGTAGATGACGCACTCGAGACCGAGCAGTGCACAGGCGGTGGCCGATGCCACACCGTGCTGGCCCGCTCCGGTCTCGGCGATGATGCGGGTCTTGCCCATACGCTTTGCCAGCAGAACCTGACCGAGAACGTTGTTGATCTTGTGAGAACCGGTGTGGTTCAGATCTTCACGCTTGAGAAGGATGCGCGCACCGCCGGCGAACTCGCTCATTCGCGTTGCCTCGAAAATCGGCGACGGGCGCCCGGTGTAATCGCGCTGCAAGCGGTCGAGTTCGTTCAAGAACGTGTCGTCCGCGCGAGCCTTTTCGTACTCCGCAGTGACTTCGTCGATAACCGCCATGAGGGCTTCCGGCACATGCCGTCCGCCGTAGACGCCGAAATGGCCTCCGGCGTCGGGATCGTGGGAGCGCTCGGTGAGTCCCGCGCTGGCCGGCGGCAGATTGCCGCCCTTGAATATTGCACCGGAGCCTGGTTCCTGAGTACGTGAAGTCACCCCACCAGTCTGCCCCAACGGTGTCGCTGGTCACCGCCCGGGTGCATCAAAGCACGCCGGGCGGGTGAAGCGATTTATCGAGACGGTTTGGGGCAGGACGGGTGCGCACCTGCATTGACCAGATCTGCGACGGCCTTGCGAGGGTCGCCGCTGGTCACGAGGCCTTCACCGACGAGCACTGCGTCGGCGCCCGCCCCGGCGTACGCCAACAGATCGGCAGTTCCGCGAACACCGGACTCGGCAATCTTGATCGTCTCGGTCGGAAGACCGGGAGCGATGCGACCGAAGGTGTTCTTGTCCACCTCGAGAGTCTTGAGATTGCGGGCGTTCACACCGATCACCTTGGCGCCGGCTTCGAGCGCGCGGTTGGCTTCTTCCTCCGTGTGCACCTCGACGAGGGCAGTCATTCCCAGAGATTCGGTGCGATCGATCAACGAGGCGAGCGCCTGCTGCTCGAGTGCCGCGACGATCAGCAAGATGACGTCGGCGCCGTGAGCGCGAGCCTCGTGAATCTGGTACGGCCCCACGATGAAGTCCTTGCGGAGCACCGGAATGGTGACCGCTTTACGGACTGCGTCCAGGTCGGCCAACGAGCCGTGAAAACGGCGCTCTTCGGTGAGAACACTGATGATGCGTGCGCCACCGGCTTGGTACGCCGCGGCAAGCTCAGCGGGATCGGCAATGTCGGCCAACGCACCCTTTGACGGGCTCGCTCGCTTGACCTCGGCGATGACGCCGATGCTCGATTCCAGAAGTGCTGCTGCAGCATCGAGTGCAGGCGGTGCAGCGGCCGCAGCAGCCTTGACTGCAGCGAAGTCGAGTACGGCTTCGCGGGCGGCGACATCAGCGCGCACCCCGTCGAGAATCGAGTCGAGTACGGTCATCGTGGCCCGAATCCTTTCTGGGCAAGAGCCCGATGTGAGATACGTCATCAGGGTGGTCTCAGCCTAGTGGGACGAAATTTTGCTACTCCGTCGGGGTACCCACGCAGGTGAGGGTTCAGTCTTACTCAGTGGGACGACCCCGGTTTCGCGCCGTTGTCTCCCCCAACTCCGTCGTCCCCGTCAGTCGCTGTCGGGTCCTCTCCGGCGTCGAGCGCATCCCACAACATCCGTTGTGTCACAGGCTCGTCCGATGCAGGTTTGTCTCCCTGACCGAGCTTGGCCGCGGCCTCGCGGCGCGCGGCAGGGTTGTCGTATTTCGACGACAACCCGCCTCGCACTGGAGGTTTGCGCATCAGAAGTACTGCCGCGCCGAGCGCCGCCACCCCTCCGACCAACGCAAGCAAGGCAGGCAGTACCGAAACAGTCGTCGAGAGATCTTCCGGGTGACCGGACAACTCGGCCAACTCCACCGCTCGGTCCGCAGAGGCTCCGGACACCAACAACTGCACTGCCGGAACCGCTACCGCGATGGCGACGAGGGCAACCAACAGTCCGACTACCCGAAGTGCCCAACCTCGCACCGCAAACGACGCCGCGATCGCCGCCAGAAGCGCGAGCGCGAGCGGAGTCATCGCCGCCGCCCAGGTGCTGCCGTCGAGATCCGTCGTCCTCTCCAGCGTCTTGCCGTCGCTCGAGGTCAGATGAACCCACGTCATTCGTGAGCTGCCCCACAGAGCTGCTGCCGACAACGCCAGCAGAAGCGTTCTCGGCACGGCGGTGCCACGAGACGCGCTTGTAGGCTCCGCTGCACTCGACTCGTTCTCACTCACTGATCGTCACCTCCGATGGTGCGCAGGGTGTGCGCCGACGCAATCGCGCTCAGCACTGCCATCGCCTTGTTGCGGGCCTCGGTGTCCTCGTAGACCGGATCCGAGTCGGCGACGACGCCGGCGCCCGCCTGGACGTATCCGATCCCGTCCTTGATCAATGCCGTTCGGATCGCGATCGCGGTGTCGGCGTCGCCGGCGAAGTCGAGGTAGCCGACGATGCCGCCGTAGATACCGCGCCTGGTCGGTTCCAGTTCTTCGATCAGCTGCATCGCTCGGACCTTGGGTGCCCCCGAGAGGGTTCCAGCGGGGAAGCATGCGGTGACGGCGTCGAGAGCGTGCTTTCCCTCGGCCAGATGACCGGTGACGGTCGATACGAGATGCATCACGTGGCTGTACCGCTCGATGTGCCGGTAGTCGTGCACCTTCACCGTGCCCGGGCGACAGACACGACCCAGATCGTTTCGCCCCAGATCGACGAGCATGAGGTGCTCGGAGTTTTCCTTCTCGTCGGCGAGGAGGTCCTTCTCGAGCAGGATGTCGTCCTCCTCTGTGGCACCGCGCCATCTGGTTCCAGCGATCGGGTGTGTTGTCGCGACGCCCTCAGCAACCGTGACCAGTGCTTCCGGGCTCGAACCGACGATCGAAAACGCCGTCTCTCCATCACCGTTCGGCACGTTGAGCAGATACATGTACGGGCTGGGGTTCGACGCTCGCAGCATCCGGTACACGTCGATCGGTGCTGCAGTGCAATCGATCTCGAATCGCTGCGAGAGAACTACCTGGAATGCCTCGCCCGCTTCGATGTCGCCGATCAACTTGTCGACATCGACACCGAAGCTCTCGGTGGTGCGCTGACGACGGTAGTTCGGAGTCGCTTTCGAAAATGTCGACACCGTCGATTTCGCCGGCGCCGCGAGAGCACGAGTCATCGCGTCCAACCTGGCGACTGCGTCGTCGTACGCCGTGTCGACGCGCTCGTCCGTGCCGTCCCAGTTGACGGCATTGGCGATGAGGGTGATCGCCCCTTCGTGGTGATCGACTGCGGCGATGTCGGCGGCAAGCAGCATGACCATTTCGGGGATCTGCAGGTCGTCGACCGCGGAGTCACCCAATCTCTCGAGGCGCCGCACCGCGTCGTAGCCGAGGAATCCGACCATTCCGCCGGTCAGCGGGGGCAGGTCGGGCAGCCGCTCCGAACGAAGCAGCTCGAGGGTGGCACCGAGCGCGTCGATCGGGTCGCCGCCGGCCGGAGCGCCGGCCGGAACGTTGCCGTACCAGGCCGCCTCTCCGTCCACGACGGTCAGTGCAGCCGGACTCCCGACGCCGATGAACGACCACCGCGACCACGAACGACCGTTCTCGGCCGACTCGAGCAAGAAGGTGCCGGGACGATTGCCGGCCAACTTCTCGTACGCCGAGAGCGGAGTTTCGGAGTCCGCCAACACTTTCCGAGTGACCGGAACGACCCGGTGCTCAGCTGCGAGAGCTCGGAACTGCTCCCGGGTCGTGGTGGAATCGGACGCGTCACCGACGATCGCGGTGTCGGATGACCGTGCGGACATGGAGGTGGGCTCGCCGTGCATGGCTCCATCATCCCAGGCTCCCCCATGTGGCCGTCGTGCGCGGGTAACCTCGGCCGAATGAAACCAGGCCAACTCGCTCCCGATTTCTCACTGCCCGACCAGGACGGGACTCCGCGCTCGCTGACGAGCCTGCTCGAGAACGGACCCTTGGTCCTCTTCTTCTACCCGGCAGCCTCGACGCCGGTGTGCACCGCCGAGGCGTGCCACTTCCGTGACCTCGGCAGCGAATTCGCCGCGGTGGGCGCTTCGCGAGCGGGCATCAGCACCGATACGGTCGAAGCTCAGTCCACCTTTGCCACCGCACAATCCTTCGACTACCCCCTACTCGCCGACACCGAGGGCAAGGTAGCCGAACAGTTCGGCGTCAAGCGCGGACTCCTGGGCAAGTTGGCTCCGGTCAAACGCTCGACCTTCGTGATCGACACCGACCGCACCGTCCTCAAAGTCATCTCGAGTGAACTACGCGCCAACACCCACGGAGACCAGGCGCTCGAGTTCCTTCGCAATCGAAGCTGACGTGCCTGGGCACCTGATTCTCTGCGCGATTTAAACCCTCTATGCGACCTGAATCGAGCGCTTCGCAAGCCCCATCCAGAATCCGTCGATCACCTGGGTGGGCACCTGTTCCGGATCGGACGACGCACCGAGCGTGACGAACAACGGGGCGAAGTGCTCGATGGTCGGATGCGCGTACGGCATCCCGGGAGCTTGAGCGCGGAAGTCGATCAAGGAATCGACGTCACCGGCAGCGAACCTCTCCCCTGCCCACGCGTCGAATTCCGCCGACCATCCCGGGGCCTGCGCCTCCGGTGACGGATCGCGCAGGAACGGTAGCCCGTGCGTGGTGAATCCGGATCCCACGATCAGTACACCTTGCTCACGGAGTGGCCGTAGGCGCTGTCCGAGATGGAGCAAACGCTCGGGATCGAGGGTTGGCAGCGAAATTTGCAGTACCGGGATGTCTGCGTCCGGGTACATCACCGTGAGCGGCACGTAGGCACCGTGATCCAGGCCTCGATTCGGCTGCTGAACCACGCGTTCGTTGTCCGGCATCAACGCGGCAACCTGGGCGGCGAGTTCCGGAGCGCCGGGAGAGTTGTACTTCGCGCGGTAGAACCTCTCGGGAAAACCACCGAAGTCGTAGATGAGCGGGGTGCCCGTGGTCGTCGATCCGATCGTCAGCGGTGCTGATTCCCAGTGCGCCGATACGACGAGGATTGCCGTCGGCCGCGGAAGATCGCCGGCCCACGCCCCCAACTGGTCGACCCACAACGCGCTGTCCACCAGCGGCGGAGCACCGTGGCTGAGATACAGCGCAGGCATGGTTGTGGTGGACATACGGACTCCTCGGGATAGACATTCGTCGCAAGTTGAAGATTCAACCTAATATAGAACTCAACACTTGCGTCCCGCAACTATTCCCCGCAGGATTCTTCTGGACATGCGTCTGAGACGCTGTACACAAGCACGCTCCGTGCACGAAGAATGCTCGACCCGAAGGAGAAGTCACCGATGAGTGAACCGACCGCGCAGCCCGACGCGCAGTCTCAGACGAAGTGGCTCACAGCCGAGCAGCAAGAAGCATGGCTGACACTGATCGCTCTCGTGACACGGTTGCCTGCCGCACTCGACACTCAACTACAACGCGATTCGGCACTCACACACTTCGAATACTTCGTACTCGCGGCACTCTCGGACGCCCCCGACCACAAGCTCCAGTTGTCGGTACTGGCCCAGCGCGCGAACGCGTCCCTGTCCCGCCTCTCGCACGTGATCACGAAGATGGAGAAGGCCGGCTGGGCGAAACGGGAAGTCATTCGTGGCAGCCGCGGCTCCAACGCAGTGCTCACCGATGAGGGAATGGCAAAGGTGGTCGCGGCCGCACCGCCGCACGTCGCCTCAGTTCAAGGTCTCCTCTTCGAGGGCCTCGACGATCGCCAGGTCGCCCAGCTTTCGTCGTTGGGTACAGCAATGCTCACCCAACTGGACAAGGGAATCGCCGCCGGACTCGGCAAGGCCTGACCACATCCCCGAGACGAGCGACTGATGATCAAGACGGCAGCTTCGCGAGGTCGAGTGCAGCCAAGTGACTGAACAGCATGCTCGCTCCGATCGGGTTTCCACCGCCGGGGTACGTAGTCCCGCTGGCCGCTGCCATCGTGTTCCCCGCCGCGTACAACCCGGCAATCGCCGTACCGTCGGATTTGAGCACCCTCCCGGTCGCGTCGGTCCGTAGACCACCTTTGGTCCCGAGGTCGGAGATGCCGAAAGCGGCAGCGTGAAACGGCCCTTGATCGATCGCTACGAGCGGCGAAGCCCCCTCGGAGAAGGCGCGGTCGTACGCAGTGTCTCCTCGACCGAAGTCCGTGTCGACGCCAGTCGCCGCAAACGCGTTGAATCGCTTCACGGTCTCCACCAGTTCCGCTGCGGGAACATCGATCTGGGCAGCGAGGTCTTCGAGTGTCTGTGCACTCTTCCACAACCCCGCAGCCACGTACTGCTCCGTCTGGGCCATGGGTACGTTGGGTGCCTTCACCGGCGGCACTGCGCCTTCTCTGTTGTCGTAGATCATCCAGTACGGCGTGGTCACTTTCCCTGCCCGCATGTGTTCGATGACAGAGCGACCCAAGCGGTCGTACGGCGCTGATTCGTTGACGAATCGACGACCGTCGTCGTCCACGAAGATTCCGCCGGTGAACCACAGCGCAAACGCGGAGCGCCCATCTGGATGGGTGAGTCCCGGCGACCACCAGGCCTCGCCCATCAGGTCGGTGTCGACACCCGCGGCGACCGCCGCCTGGTGCGCCTTCCCGAGGTTGCCGGGGCAGCCCATCGTGTCGAGAGCGGATCCGGGGACACCGAATTCGGCACGCATGGTCTCGTTCTGCTCGAATCCACCGGCGGCGAGGATCACTCCTCTGCGTGCCTGAATGGTTCGACGCCGACCATCTCGGTCGACGACGGCTCCGACCACCACTCCGTCCTCGACAACCAGTTCCTCGAGAGTGGTCTTCAGGTGCATGGTGGCGTTCGGGAGTTCCGCAAGAGCCAACAGGAATCGACCGATCAACGACTGGCCGCCGACGAGGTACTTCGGCAACTCCTCCCCCAGCCGTTCCGTCGCCAGCGGCGGACGAAGCGAATCACGAAGCGCACCCAGCTTGTTCGCGTTCATCGGCTTGGGAACAATGTGCCGTCCGCTCGCTCGAGCCTTGGGCTCCTCACCGAAGTAGTCGGGCCACGGCAGTATCTGGAACTCGAAGTTCGAGTCCTCTTCGAGGTAGTCGATCAACCCGGCGCCACCTCGAACGTAGGCTTCCTGAACGTCGGCGGGCGTACGATCACCCACCACTGATCGGTAGTACTCCAGCGCATCCTCGATGGTGTCGACGTCCCCGCCCCGACGAAGAACGGCGTTGCACGGGAACCACATTCCGCCGCCGCCCGAGTACGCCGTTGTTCCGCCGTACTTGTCGGTTGCTTCGATCGCAATGACGTCGAGGCCTTCGCGGGCTGCCGTGTACGCGCCGGTGAGTCCACCACCTGATCCCACAGCGAGTACGTCGCACGTCTCGTCCCACTTCGCCATCGTCAGCCTCTCTGATTCTGGGCACAGTTTCCGAACATGTTCTAGAAATCGTTCTAACACATGGACTTAGCGATCGCGGGGGTTCGAAATTCTGTCCCACCGAGCGGGAGCGAGACATGACGCCGAGCGGGAGCGAGACATGACGCCGAGCGGGAGCGAGAACGAGCAGCGATAGCGCACACTTTGCTCGCACGGGTCTGATCCCGTAGTGTCTGGACACATGTCTGGTAAGACCAAGTTCGAGTCCACTCGCCGCAGACTGACCCAGCAGCAAGCCGAAACCGTCGATCGATTGACCGCGGCAGCGATCACGGTCCTGCGCGACAAAGGGTTTGCCGATCTGACCGTGCGGATGGTGGCAGCAGAAGCCGGTGTCGCCGCGGCTACGGCATACACCTATTTCTCGTCCAAGAGTCACCTTGTGGCAGAACTGTTCTGGCGTCGCCTCGACGCGGTACCCCACGAGCCCTCCCCGGAGGCGGAACGGGAAGCGCAGGTCTGTTCGGTCCTGCGCAGCGTCGCACTCCTCGTTTCCGACGAACCGGAGCTGGCCGCGGCCGTGACCACGGCGATGATGGGCAATGATCCCGACGTCGAACACCTTCGGGGACGTATCGGCAAGAACATCCGCGAGCGGCTCATCGAGGCACTGGGTCCGTCGTACGATCCCGACGTACTCGAAGCACTCGAAATCTCCTGGTCCGGAGCGCTTGTTCGAGCCGGCATGGGTTACGAGTCCTATTCGCAGATCGCAGACCGGCTCGAAGTCACTGCCAGGCTGATCATGGCGGGCCGCGACAACCTTCACTAGACGGGGGTCATGGCACTCACCAGCCATGTGCCGTCGACTCGATCGAGTGTCACCTCGACTCGGCTCGACGTCGACGCTGGTGCCGGCCGCGCGGTACTCGTCGTGATCTGATCGACGAACACGAGCACTTCCGCGCGGTCTGCAGCAGCGGAGAGCACTCCCACGTCGACTACTCGCGCCTTCGTGCTGATTCCTTGCTCCTTCGACTGGGGTGCAACGGTTTTCGATCCGAATTCAGCGAAGCGGTCCTGAAATGTTCCACTTGCGCCCTCGGCAGCATGTGCAAGATCCTCGTCCACCGTGTCGCTGTTGTAGCTCAAGAGATTCTCGACGAGCATCGGCGCCACACCGATCACCTCGACACGTGCGGTTTCAGCGGCTGCCGAACGTTGGTGACTCCAGAGCAGAGTCCCGCCGGCTCCCACCAAGATCAGCGCTGCAAACGCCAAGACCACGCGCTTCACGGGACGAACTCCACACTCGACATCAGTACCCGACCGTCAACCTCCTCGACACCGACGCGAAGACGGTAGGTTCGCGCCGAAGATTCTCCCGCCGAATTGCCGACCTGAGCCGATGCCGCGATCAGCACCACCCCCGAGGTTCCGGATTCCGATGCCAAGGCTGCGGTGTCGACACGACCGTCGGAATCGACGGCAAAATCACGGATCGATGCGACGAACGCAGATTCACCGGACTTCAGTTCGTCTGCAAAAGTTCCCGTACTCAGCGACTTCAGCGCCGCGAGATCCTCGTCGAGCGTGGCAGAGTGAACGTCGATCAGAGCAAGGGTTCCTGCGACAGCACCGTCGACGAACCCTTGACGCTGGGACTCTCGCGCGCGGTCCGATCGAACTGCCAGAGCACCGAAGACGACAACGACGCTCAGAGCCACGAGTGCAATCCAGACCAGGGCAAGGAGTACACCGCGCTTCCCTCCGACCGGATCCAGCACCTCGCCCCTCAGCGATTCGTCGGCATCAGCAACTGTTGCCACGGCTCACCCTCCCCCGAATCGGAAGCAGCAGGAGCCAATTCCGTGTGTTGATAGTCGACTCCGTCTGGCCCCGTGTACAACTCGCCGGGCGCATTGGTTCCCGAGGGGACGTACGGATCTGGGCTCCGACAGATCTCCGGGCTCGGTGCTCGTTTACCCGGTACCTCCATACAGGGAATGTTCCGGGATCCACGAACTGCGAAGACCGAGTTCTGCGGAACTTTGCAGTACAAGTCGGCCGGGGTGTCCGGGACACTCATCTGGGTCGGGTCTCGTCGCTGATCGGCCGGAAGGTAGCCGGTCGAGCAGGCCGCAGGGTCCTGCGCTTGGAGGTGGAAGTTGACATTCGCGGCGCCGTCCACCTGCCCGCGTTGGACAACGGTTTCCTGTGCCGCGACCAGTGGCGGCAAGATGACGAGCACCTGCTCCAACCCGGCGTTGTACGTCAAAGCCACCTGAGCGGTGCTGGTGAAATTGGCAAGCAGCACAGGCAAAGTGGGCTTGAGGCCTTGAAACAGCAGGTCGGCTTCAGTCGCGAAGCCCGGTCCGGTCTCGAGGATATTGCGCACGGACCCGTCGGCGACCGCCAACTGTCCACTGAGTTGAGCGACACTGGACGCCCACTGGCGAATCTGATCGCCCGTCACCACCTGTGTCTGCAGGAGCGGATCCAACTGCTGTACGAGCGTCGTGGCCGGCGTTGTGGCAGCGGACATCTGATCGACGAACGAAGTGGTCGAATCCAGCAGACGAGCCAGACCCTCTCCCCTGCCTCCGAAAGCTGCCGCGGACTCGTCGATCACCGATCGCAACTTGTCCTGCGGTACGGATGCGAGCATCGCCTGCGCCTGATCGAGGACCGGTCCGATCTCGGTCGGGATCGTGACAGCGTCGGGGCCGATCACGTCTCCGTCGGTCAGAAAGGGTCCGTCCGCGGTGCTCGGTTGCATGTCGACGTATTGCTCGCCGATGGCCGACACACTTCGCACCGCTACTGCGAGCCCGCTGGAGGGAACGGGAACCGCACTCTCCAAAGATAATTCGGCGCGTACCACTCCCGGAGACAGACGCACCGATCTGACCTGACCGATGGTGTCGCCGCGATAGGTCACGTTCGCGTTCCGATACAGGCCACCGGCGTCGGGCAGTTCGACTGTCACCGAATAGCGCCCGATTCCGAGCATGGTCGGAACTCTCAGGTACGAGATAGCCGCTGCGCTCATGCCTATCACCGCCAGGATCGCGAAGATCGTCAATTGCCTTCGCACCAGCTTCGTGAGAATCATCGTCCACCTCCCTGGGCGGGCTGCGCTGTGCCAAGTGGGCCGGGCTGTCCTGTGCCGAGTGGGGCGGTCAAGGGATCTACCAGGATTCCGCTCTCCACTGGTGTTTGCGGCGCCCCGAACGGAGTGCCGAAACCGAGCCCCGACTGCAGACGATTACTCGTGAGGTCGATCAGCGCCCACAAATTGGTGTAATCACCGCGCATTCCGTCGTCGATGGTCGTCTGGGGGAAGGGGAAGGTACTCAGATTGCCCAAATTGTTGATCAGGTCCGGTCCTGTTTCGACCACCTTCTGCAGCGTCGATTCCAAGGAGCTCAAATTGGCTTTCAGATCGTCGCGGGTCCGGTCGACCAGATCGGTCCCGACGTCCCCGAACCTGCCGACCGCATCGAGGGCGGTGGTCAGGTCGACGCGTTGGGCGCTCAGTTCCGCCAAGGCCGGATCGAGGGTCTCCAACGCCTCACCGAGAACGTCTCGCTGAGCCGTGATCTCGCCGGCGAAGACGTCGAGATTCTCCATGGTCGTGACCATCGCATCACGTTGGCGGTCGAGTGTTTCGGTCACGGTATCCATCTGACTCAGCAGGTCGCGAGCCGCGTCGGTCCGTCCGCCGAGCGCCGTGTTCAGCTCCGTGGTGATGCTGTGAATCTGAGCGAGCCCGCCGCCGTTGAGGACCAATGACAGTGCCGTCAACGCTTCCTCGGTGGTGGGATAGACACTGGCCGATGCAAGGGGAATCACGGATCCTTCCGACAACCGCCCTTCCGGCGCCACCTCGGTGGGCGGCGCGAGCGCGACGTGTTTGGATCCGAGCAGACTGGTTTGGCCGATCTTGGCAGTCGCGTTGGCGGGCAGCGACACCGAGCCGTCGAGCGCAACCGTCACCCGTGCGTGCCAGTTGTCGGTCTCGATCGCACTGATACTCCCGACTGTCACGTCGTTGACCATGACCGGAGAGTTCGGACTGATCGACGTGACGTCCGGCATCTCGATCACGACCGAGAAACTTCCCTCACCGCGGCCGGCCGCGCCCGGCAGCGACACCGAATTCAGCCCGCTCCATTGACAACCCGTCAGAACGAGCACGGCGCTCGCCGCCACACACACTGTTCCCCACCGGCGGCCAGTCATCGTGATCCTGTCGACGGCATGAGCAAGCCGGTCAGATCAGACGCCACCGGTACCGTCGGAAAGCCCAAGGCGCCAGTCGGTTCCAGATCAGGCTCGCTGTACACCAGTTGGTCCGGAAGAGCGCCGAGCGCCCGGGTCGGATTGATGCTCAGGTCCGGGTAGTTGGCCTTGATCGTGTTGAGCAACGGGCCGAGGTATTCGATGCACAAATCCGCGCCCTTCTTCGAGGTGTCGTTGGCCAGGCCGGCGATTCCGCCGCAGATCAAGTCGATCGGGTTGCCGACGTTCTGGAATGCGGGCACACCCACCATCGCTCCTTGGGCCGGCCGGTAGACGTTGTAGTAGTTCGACAACGCTGTCGGAGCCAGATGCAGTACCTTCTCGAGGCCTGCGCGCTTGTCGACCAGTACCTGGGACACGTCGGCCAACTTCGCGATCTGCTCCGTCAAGCCGGTTCGGTTCTGTTCGACGAACCGCTGTACGTCGACGACGGCGGCGTCCAGATCGGCGAGAGCCGGAGCCAATTGCGTCCGGCTCTCGGCGAGCACACTCGAGACATTTGCCAGTCGTCCTTGGAACTGAACGATCTGTTCGTCGCTTGCGGCGAGTGCGGTCGTGAAGGTCTGCAGGCCGCGGATGGTGCCGAACAGATCGGCTCCGCCTTCGTCGAGTGTGCTCATAGCCTCCGAGAGTTCGGTCACCGAGCGCCCCAGCGCTTCCCCGTTGCCGGCCAGTGCGGATCCGGCACCGTCGAGGAAGTTGGCGGCGGGACCGCGATCGTCCCCGACGGGACCCAAAGCATCGGCAGCCCGGCCCAGCTGTTCCTTGATCTGGTCCCACTCGACCGGGACGGCCGTTCTGTCGAGTGGGATCTCCGCACCGTCATTCAGTGCGTCGGCGCCGTCCGTCACCGCCGGCGTCAATTGCACGAAGCGGGCCGAGACCAGCGACTGGGCAACGATCACCGCTTTCGCGTCCTCGGCGACGGGAACCTCGCGCGCCAATTTCAGTTCGACGCGCATTCGATCTCCCTGTGGGGCGATCGCGGTGACGCGGCCGACGTCGACTCCCACGACACGAACGTCGTCACCGACATACAGACCGGTCGTCGAGGCGAAGTAGGCCGTCACGTTGTAGTAGCGCAGATGTTGCACCGCAAGGTATCCCGACACGACGACGATCGCCGCACCGATGACGCTTCCACCAACGACGGCGATTCGACGCCAGTTCACCGGTTTGCGAACTCGTAAGGCACCCATCATCGAACCTCCGGAATCGGTAGCGGCGCAGGTGGTAGCCCGAACATCGCGTTGATCAACGGTTGGGTGTATTGCGCTGGCACCAGGTTCTGAACGTAGGCGTAGTAGAAGGGGCCGCTGGCCACGGTGTCACCGAGCGTGCCCACGTACGTACCGAGACCGTCGATTCCCTGAGAAAGGTTGTCCTTGTTGTTCTGCAGAATGCCGACAACCGTGTCGAGTTTGCCGAGGACCGGCTGCAACTGCGCCTCGTTGTCGTGGACGAGTCCGCTCAGCTGGGTCGACAACGCCGAGATGTTCGTGATCACTTCCCCCAGCGCCGCCTGTCGCCGATCCAGTTCTCCCAACAAGGCATTGCCGTCGACGAGTAGCGCGTTGACCTGTGGTCCACGCTCGGCCAACGTCCCGGCGACGTCGTTTGCATCGGACAGCAAGGTGCGCAACATGTCGTCGCGTCTATTGACGCTGTCGGAGATCCGTGCGACACCGTCCAGTGCCGGCCTCAGGTTCGGCGCACTGTCGGACATCACCTGTCCCACTGCGTCGAGCGATTCGGAGAGTTGGTCGAGATCGATGTCCTCGACCGTCGTGGTGAGGTCACCGAGTACGTCGGGCAGCGAGTACGCCGATCTTGTTCGCTCGACCGGGATCTCGCCGCCGACCGCGATCCTTCCCGGACCGTCCAGATCGAGTGATACCGCTCGCTTGCCGAGCAACGACATCGTGGTGACGGCCGCCGATGTGCTTTCTCCCAAACCGATCGAGCCGTCGAGTGTGAAGTCCACGCGGGCGAGTCCGTGCTCGACCTCGATCCGGTTCACCGTTCCGATCTTCACTCCGGCGGCGTTGACTTCGTCTCCCGGCGCGAGACCGCTGGCGTCGGCGAACACCGCGCTGTACCCGACACCCGATTTCAGGAACTGCAGATTCTGATACTGGAGCGATGCCAATACGACGGCGGCCGTGACAACCAATCCCACGACCCCCACGCGTACGGCCTGGCTCTGTGCCATCTCTCTCATCGTGGTGCGCACCTTCCGGTCGTCTGATCCACCAGGTCGACAGTGAGCGGCGTACCGTCGGCACCGTCGACCTTCAGTGCGATTCCGCACAGATAGAAGTTGAAGAACGACCCGTACGAGCCGACTCGGATCAACTGCTTGTAGTTCGAGGGCATGGACGCGAGAATCCGATCGAGCTCACTCTGTTGCTCGATCAGCGGATTCAGGCTTGCGTCCAGCTTCGACAGGTTTCCCGCGATGTCCGGGCGAACTCCGGCGAGGAGATCGGCGAAGGTGCCTGATGCGGTGTTCACACTCTCGACGGCAGTCCCGATCATCTCCCGGTCCGCCGCGAGCCCGCTGACCAGCTGTTGTAGGTGATCGAGAGTGTCACTGAACTGACCACCGCGGCTGCGCATTTCGCTGAGCACACCGTCGAGGTTGCCGATCACTCGACCGATCAGTTGGTCGCGGTCTGCGAGAGTGTTCGTAATCGATCCGGTGTGCGCCAGCACCGATGCCACAGTTCCGGACTGGCCTTGAAACACCTCGAGCAAGGACATCGACAACGCGTTGACCTGCTCCGGGTCCAGGGCTTGAAACAGCGGCTTGAAACCACCGAGTAGCGCATCGAGGTCGAGTGCCGGTGCGGTGCGATCGACGGGGATGCTCTCGCCCTCCGGTTGCGGTTCCGCGATCCCCGGATCGTCGAGCAATTCGAGGTATCGATTACCCACCAGATCCTGATATCGAACAGCGGCTCTGGTCGATACGGTCACGGTGTCACCCGTATCCACACTGAAACTCACGTGGGCACGGTGATTCCCACCGAATTCGACGGAGCCGACAGAACCGACCGGCACACCGGCGATGCGCACCTTGTCGCCGGCTCTGAGCCCGGAGGCGTTGACGAACTCCGCCGAGTACGACCTCGCGTCGCCACCTCGCATCTGGCCGAACACGAGGATCAGCCCGGCGTTGACGAGGATCATCACCAGAACAAAAATTCCGAACTTGACGGTGTACCCACGAACTTTCATCGGATCTCCGTCCCGAACAGGTAGCTCATCAGATCAGGGACCGTGTTCATCGGTTGCCCACCATTCGGCTGACGCTCGGGCGCAAACGGATTCACCCCGGTATCGGTCACCAGGTACGGCGCATTGACGTTCGGATCACGCAAAGGGAGACCCATACACTGCGGACCGCCGGTAGCCGCCACCTTGGGCAGGTCGTCGGGATAGCGGTACGGTTCGGTTCCGGCAATCAGACCTATCGACATCTTGATGCCCGGTTGACCGTTGTAGGCGCCGTCGCCGATCCGCTTGCTCTCCTGCAGACCGTGGAACATACAGGGAATCACCGGGGAGTATTCCTCGAGCAGAGCGGTCGTCGGACGTAGCAGGGAAAGAACGGTGTCGACGCCGTCGGCGTTGGCTCCCAGTACGTCCTCGCCGGTGCGGGCCAGCCCGATCACGTTGAGCAAGAGGAGATCAAGATTCTGCTGCTCGTCGAGAACAGTGGATCCCGTCGTCGTGAGCGAGTCGAGGGTGTCCATCAAGTCGAGAACAGCGTCGCGGTAGGTCTGTGTGACGGCTGGCAGGTCAGTCAACACATGATCGAGAGCCTCACGTGCAGTGTTGAATTCGAGCAAGGAGGAATCTGCTTGTTCGAGTGCGACCCCGAGCCGTTCGCCGCGTCCTTGCAGAGCAGTCGAGAGGGCACCCAATGTCGAATCGAGTTTGCCCGGGTCCACTGTCCGGAGCACGGTGGTGAGTTTCTCGAACACCGTGTTCAGCTCGACGGTCACCCGGGATGCGTCGATCGTCGCCCCGGCGGCAAGTCGCGCGCTGCTCGGCTGCTCCGGCGAGGACAGGCTGACGAACTTCGCGCCGAAGGCCGTGTTCGACGTGATCGCCACATCCACGTTTGACGGAATCGACTCGAGCGCTTCGGGATCGATCGACAACGACAGTTGTGCGGTGGCGTCGTCAGTCGGCGTGATGGACTCCACCGAGCCCACGGTCACCCCGGCCATCTTCACCCGCGCGCCCGGATCCATCACGAGCCCCGCGCGCTCCGCGATCACCGTGATCGGGACGCGAGCGACAAACACCTGGTTGAAAGACGCGACCGACAAAGCGATGACCCCGACGATCGCCGCAGCCAAGCCCAGAGCAGCCAACTTGTAGCCGTATCTGTGCACGCAGTCCCCCTAACCGGACAGATTGAAGTTGCCGGAACCGCCGTAGAGCGCGAGTGAGACGAGCAGGGTCACCGCCACGACGCAGATCAGCGAGAGCCGAACCCCGCGGCCCACTGCAGTTCCCACGCCCGACGGTCCCCCGGACGCGTTGTATCCGTAGTACGTGTGGATCAGCATCACCAGTAGTGCCATCACGAGCACTTGAACGAAGGACCATGCGACATCGACCGGATCGAGGAACGTCGTGAAGTAGTGGTCGTAAAGACCGGAGGACTGACCGAACAGCACGACCGTGGTGAACCTTCCGGCCAGAAAAGATCCTACGAGCGCCAATGAGTACAGCGGCAAGATCGCGATCATCCCTGCGGTGACGCGGGTGCTGACGACGTACGGGACCGAACTGATCGCCATCGATTCGAGGGCGTCGATTTCCTCACTGATGCGCATGGCACCGATCTGCGCGGTCGAACCTGCGCCGATCGTGGCCGACAGGCCGATTCCCGCGATGACCGGCGCAGCGATACGAACGTTGATGAAGGCGGAGAAGAATCCGGTGAGCGCTTCGACTCCGATATTTCCCAGTGAGCTGAAACCTTGGATCGCAATGGTACCGCCCGAGGCGAGAGTCAAAAATCCTACGACCGCAACCGTGCCGCCGATCACTGCCAAAGCTCCGGTGCCCATGCTGATCTCGGCTACCAGCCTCAACACTTCTTTCGGGTGTTTGCGAATTGCCCACGGGATGTGAGCGATGGCGCGCGCGAAGAAGACAGCTTGTCGCCCGACGTCGTCGATCGAGCGTGACGTTCGAGCCACCCGCGCCCGCGTGCGTCCGAACTTGCCGATTTGTGCCAGCGAATCCGACAGCGTCACCTCGATCACCCCGCCGTCAATCGGATGCCGACCGCGGTGACGATGGTGTTGACGACGAACAACGCCATGAATGCGTACACCACCGTTTCGTTGACGGCCTCCCCCACGCCTTTCGGCCCACCCCGTACCGACAGTCCGCGATAGCAGGCCACCAATCCCGCCAGCATCCCGAACAGTGCAGCTTTGACCATCGACAACGCCACCTCGGGCAGGCCGGTCAGCAACGTGATTCCCTCGACGAAGGCGCCAGGGTTCACGCCCTGGAGAAACACCGAGAAGGCGTAACCGCCGGCGATGCCGATGACGCAGACGAGTCCGTTGAGCAGCAAAGCCACCACGGTCGACGCGACCACCCGAGGAATCACCAGCCGAGTGATCGGATCGATCCCGAGCACCTCCATGGCGTCGATCTCTTCACGAATCGTTCTCGATCCCAGATCGGCGGCGATGGCAGTCGCGCCCGCACCTGCCACGATCAGCACCGTCACCACCGGACCGACCTGAGTCACGGCGCCGAGCGCGGCCCCGGCGCCGCTGAGGTCGGCGGCACCGATCTCACGGAGCAGGATGTTGAGCGTGAAACTCACCAGGACCGTGAACGGCACGGCCACCAATACGGTCGGCACGATCGACACCCGGGCGATCATCCAACTCTGCTCGAGAAACTCCTGCACCTGAAAGCGGGTGCGGAACAAGCCCACTGCGACATCGGCGCCCATCCGGTAGAACTGGCCGAGTTCGCGCATCGGGCCCGCAAGTGCAACTCTTCCGCTGTACACGTCAATGCCCCGAAGGACATGACGTGGAGTTGCCGTAGTCGACCTTGAATTCCTTGATCCCGTTGAGCCAACCGGACGAGAGCCTGCTCGGATCGCCGAGCTTGCTGATGTCGGGCATGTGATCGGCGATCTTGCCGAAGATCAGATCGACCTCCATTCTGGCCAGGTTGGCGCCGACGCAGTAGTGCGGCCCGGTTCCTCCGAACGCGAGGTGCGGGTTCGGGTCTCGGGTGATGTCGAAGACGTCGGGGTTCCCGAAGACGGTTTCGTCGAAGTTCGCCGAGCCGTAGAGCAGTACGACACGCTGCCCCTTCGCAATCGCAGTGCCGGCAATCTGTGTGTCCACCACTGCTGTTCGTTGCATCGACGTCAGTGGCGAAGCCCAGCGGATGATCTCGTCCGCGGCGGTGCGCGGACGCTCGCGCTTGTACAGTTCCCACTGATCCGGATGCTCGAGAAATGCCATCATGCCGAGTGTCGTTGCGTTTCGCGTCGTTTCGTTGCCTGCGACAGCCAACATGATGACGAAGAAACCGAACTGTTCCGGGGTGAGTTTCTGTCCGTCGATGTCGGCATGCACCAAGCGCGAGATGATGTCGTCGAGCGGTTCCTCCCGTCTCGCCTCAGCCAGTTGATAGGCGTATCCCAATATCTGCGCCGACGCCATCCGAGACTCGCCGGCGAGTGACTCGTCGTCGTATCCCGTCATCTGATTCGACCATTCGTACAGCTGACGGCGCCCGTCCTGCGGTACACCGATCAGCTCCGAGATCGCCTGCATGGGTAACTCGCTGGCGACCTGGCTGACAAAATCACCGCTACCTTCCGCCACGGCAGCCAACGCTATGTCCTCTGCCCGCGCTTCCAGCCCGGCCCGCATCGCTTCCACCGACCGCGGAGTGAACAAGCGCGCCACTAACTTGCGTAGCTGTGTGTGCTCAGGGGCGTCCTTGTTGATGAGGACGTGTTTCGTCGCCTCCAACTCCTCCGCCGAGATGTTGTCTTCATGCCGCGGAATGCAGCCGTTGACGTTGCTCGAGAACTCCTCGCTGCGCAACGAGACGTCGCGGACGTCTGCGTGGCGGGAGACAACCCAACAACCACCGTCGTGAAATCCGCCGGTACCCGGTTCCTGGGCGTTCCACCAGACCGGAGCGCATCGTCGTAGTTCGGCGAACTCGGCAAGCGGGACGCGCTCGCCGTACAGATGTGGGTCGGTCACGTCGAACCCGTCGGGAAGGTCGATCTCAGGCATTGCAGATGCTCCTTTACGGATGGGTGCCGGGTGCCGGGTGTTGCGTGTGAGCGCTAGTCGATCCGGTGGACCGGGTCGCTGTTCTGTGAGAACTCCTTGGCCCAGCGGTAGTCCGGCTTGCCGCTCGGCGCTCGAACGACCTCGTCGGCGATCCAGAAGGAACGCGGAATCTTGTAGCCGGCGAGGTGACTGCGGGCGTGCTTCTCGATGGATTCGAAATCCGGTTCCACACCGTCGCGGATGCGAAGCACTGCCGCCACCCGATTGCCCCACCGCTCGTCCGGAACACCGATCACTGTCGCGTCGTAGATGTCGGGATGGGCCTTCACCACGGCTTCGACTTCTTCCACGAAGACCTTCTCGCCGCCGGTGTTGACCACCATGTTTCCCCGTCCGAGGAGGGTGACCGAGCCGTCGTCCTCGATCCGCGCCCGGTCTCCGGTCACCACTGCCCGCGCGCCGTTCACCTCTCGGAATATCTCGGCCGACTTCACCGGATCGTTGTAGTAGCCGAGTGGAACGTTTCCGAGTTTCGCCAGCCATCCTTCGGCGCCCGAGCCCGGCTCCAACACTCGGTTGTCGTCGTCGACGACGACCGTGAATCTGTTGGCGCCCACTTTGGGTCCGCCACGCTGCTCGAGCCCTTTGGTTGCGAATCCGATTCCGCCGAAGCCTGTTTCGGACGATCCAACCGAATCGGAGATCATCAGATTCGGAAAGACGTCGAAGAACGCATCTTTGACCGATCCGGAGAAGAGCGCAGCGCCGGAGGCGAGCACAGCCAGGCTCGACGCATCCGGTTGCAATTCGTGATGGGCTTCGACCAGTGGACGGCCCATGGCGTCGCCGGTGATGACCATGACCTGCGGGCGATATTCGGCGACGACTTTCCAGACCTGTGCCGCATCGAACTTCGGTTCGAAGATGACGGTGTTTCCGGAGAACAGAGCGTTGAACGTCGGCATCAGTGCCGAGGTGTGGATCAGCGGTGGAAGCATGCACCACCGCATCGGTTCGGCTGCCGCGGCGCCACCGCGCGACTGCTGGTACTCGTCGGCGATCGGCTCACCCGAATAGAAGTCGTAACCGCCGGCCAATACGCGCCAGATGTCTTCCTGCCGCCAGACGACGCCTTTCGGTCGTCCGGTTGTTCCGCCGGTGTAGAGAACGTAGACGTCGTCGCCGGAACGCTCGGGAAATGCATGTTCACCTGTGCGAAGCGAGGATTGGTTGCCGAGCGCATCCTCGTACGCCACTGCCCCCGGAATCGACGGTTCGTTCCCGAGAGCGAGTTCGTCCGCCGCCTCGATCACGTACTTGACCCGCGGCGTGGCCACCAAGGCCTCGGCGACCCGCTCAGCGAAACCACGATGGAAAACCAACGCCGTGAGATCCGCGTTCTCGTACAGATAAACCAATTCGTCGCTCGTGTAGCGGTAGTTCACCGTGATGGGAACGCCGCGGATCTTGAAGGCCGCGAGGACAGCAACCATCGCCTCGATCGAGTTGTGCAGCTGAATACCGATGTGCGAACCGACACCCAACCCGACGGACTGGAAGTAATGCGCCAATCGGTTGGCCCGCTCGTCGAGCTCACGGTATGTCACCTCCTCGCCGGAAACGATCAGCGCGAGGCGATCGGGCATCACATCGACGGAATGCTCGAACAGGTCTGCAAACGTGTACGCCATAGGTTGAGTCCTTCGGGTTCGGCCGGTCAGACGACGAAGAGAGGCAAGGGGATTCCGCGATCTTCGAATACGAATGCCGCGCCGGTACTGACCTTCGTGATGGCGACTTCGACGCATTCCGGAGCGGGAGCCTCGGTGATGTCGACGGCCAGAAGAAGCCCCGCGGCATCTTCGGCCACCACTCTCACGGTGAAGTGCGGATTCACGCCGCGGACCAAAGCTTGGAGAGGATCAAGGTGCTCGCTGCCGAGCAAGGTCGGCCAACCGCCGTCGCGGTCGACAAGAGCTTCTCGCGAGATCCGCAGCTCCAGAGCACCGCCGTCCTGTCGAATCTCGCTCTCCACATACTGCTTCGGATTCAGCAAGGGATGCACGGACAGGACCAATGCCAACGATTCCAGCGTCGAAGGAAGCCCGAGCGCATCTCGAATACGCTGTGCCGCAACTCCCGCGATTCCGGTCAATTGCTTTCGCGTGATCTCGCGAGCCTTGTCTTCGTCGGCACGGCGGCGAACCGCTGCCAGAAAGCCCAACGCCAACAGATGATGCTGCACGCAGATCTCCTCTGCGATACGAACCAAGGCTGATCGCGAGAAGTCGGAAAACCTCAGGTCGGACAACAACGGACCCGAGTAGTCCGCCCTGCCGTCCCCACCGTGATCGATCGGGCTCAGCTCGACCGTCACCGCGGCGGTGCGTCCGATCTGCTCGGTGTGCGCGGTCATCACGGGAGGCGTGTGCGACGGGTCGATGGAAACGGTCCAGGCGCAGTGCGGATGTCGGTCGGCGGGCCTGCGCGGTGGTCGGTGAATCGGCCGGATCTGGGCGCGCGGGTTGGTCGCGATGGCCGTTGCATCGAAAGTCGGATCCTCGATGTCGTGACACATCGAGGTCACGAACTCATCGCCCAACGGCTCGACGTCCATGAGTGCTCCGCAATGATCGAGCCAGAATTCACCGTGCAGCGGATCGTCGACCCGGTATCGAAAGTCCATGAACTGTGGCGGAGCGCCGATGTCGAGTTGTAATCCTTTGAAGATCGTCACGACGTCGTCGCCCTCGTATCCGAGAGCCTTCTGCATGCGGCGGGTGTACCAGGGGCTGGCCGATTCCCACTCCTCGACGGCCACCTGTGCCATACCCTCGCGCCCGAATTCGACGATCAGATGCGCCATGCCCGAGCGGTCGATGAGTTGCCCGCACAGGAGCAACTCGGGCACCAGCACGGCAAGGTCGCGCTGCGAGAGTGCCTCGAAGGAATCGCGCACCGACATAGGACTCACCACAGCGAAACCGGCGCGGTGCCCACCGGATACCAGCCCGGCAGCGGGTTGCCCGAGATCGATCGCTGGATCCGCCCCTGCATCCCCTTCGAGAGAGCATTGTTGCCGATCATCTCCATGAACAATGCCGACACGTTCCCGAAGTCGAAGAAGTCACGCTGCCACGACCATTGGAAATCCCCGCCGTAGCGGAACCAACTACCACCGATACCGTAGACGGAGTAGTTGCTACCGTCCTCACGCTTGGCATCGGAAATCTGCTTCCACAAGCCGATCACGTTTCCGCTACGGTCGTCGATCACAAAGTCTTGATACGGATACTCCCAGCCTTCGAGGCCCTTCATCTCGAGACCGAGCGCGACTTCGCGAATCTCCTCGCGCCCCACCGCCATGAAATCCTGCTTGGGGCCGTAGTTCCACCCGTACGTGGCGTCCTCGGTATACATGTCCGCCAACGGTTTCCAATCGCCGGCGGCTTCGGCCTTTTTGTTCGCCTCGATCCAGCGTTGGACCATCTCGTCGAGCTCTGCGCGGTCGAAACCCGTCATCTGAACTTCCTCCCTCGAGCACATGAATTCGCTGCAATCAATCGACAATTCTCAGGGCGCCGGTCGGGCAGTACCTGACCGCCATCTCGGCTTCACCGCGGAGCGACTCGGGTGGGTCCGAGTCCAGAAGACTGACCTTCCCCCGCTTCGGGACGACAAAGATCTCCGGTGCCTCCAGCTCACACGCCGCATGGCCTTGGCACAGGTCGTGGTCGACTTCGACGTGCATGATCACCCCTCACGCCCGGGACGTGTTCGGCGCCGGTACCTCACCGCGCACGGCTGCTGCAACTGGACGACCATCTTGCTGTGGTCGTTTCGGTAGGATTCCGACGGCTGCGCCATCTCGAACTCGAAGTCCCGCAGCAGGATCGAGAAGATCGCTTTGAGCTGCATCTGGGCGAACGCAGCGCCGACGCAGCGATGCCGGCCGGCTCCGAACGGAATCCACGTCCAGCGGTTGACGATGTCCTCTTGATTCGGGTCGATGTACCTCCCGGGATCGAAGGTGTCCGGCCGGGGAAAGTCCTCGGCGATTCGATTGGAGATCGCGGGTGTCGCGGCGACAAGATGGCCCTCTCGGATCTCGAAGCCGCCCACTTCGAAATCTCCACGTGCCACCCGCAACAGGATGATCAACGGCGGATGCAGTCGAAGGGTTTCCTTGACCACAGCCTCCAGAACCGGAATCTGGCGCAGGGCATGAAAACTGATGTCGGCGCCGTCGGAGTACAGATTGTCGAGTTCGTCGACGACGTCCGTCATGGTGTCGGGATGCCGCAACATCTCGATCAGCGACCACGCTGCCGTGCCGGAAGTCGTGTGGTGGCCGGCGAACATCATCGAGATGAAGACTCCGGTGATCTCGTCGGCACTGAACCGGAGGTCGCCGTTCTCGTCCTTGACCGAGACCAACACGTCCAACATGTCGCGGTCATCCTTGCCCTGCGGAGGATTCGCGATGCGCCCGTTCATGATGTCCTGTACCAGAGCGACCAACGCCAACCGGGCCTCGTCGCGGCGGCGGAAACTCTCGATCGGCGCGTACGGATCCACGAAAGCCAATGCATCCGTTCCCTGTTCGAGCTCGTGATACAGCTTGGCGAAGCTATCATCCAGTTCGTCGCGGAACTTCTTGCCGATCAGGCACGCCGACGAGGTGTAGATGGTCAGCTCGGCGAAGAAGTCGAGCAGATCGATCTCGCCTTCGTCTCCCCACTGCGCGACCATCGCCTCGACTTCGCGGCCGATCGTGGCGGCGTGCCCGCGCATCTGTTCGCCGCGCAGAGCCGAGTTGTGCAGCATCTCTTTACGCCGCTCCGGGCTGGCGTCGAAGACGACGCCTTCACCGAATATCGGCTTCATGAAGGGGTAAGCCGCTTGTTGGTCGAGATCCTCGTCGGTGGAGCGGAAGAAGAACTCGTTTGCCTCGGCTCCGGACAGCAAGATCACTGTGCGGTCGGCAAGTTGAAAGGCGCCGACGTCACCACATTCCTCACGCACCCGGCGCATGAGCGCTATCGGGTCGGTTCGCAGTTCCTCGAGATGCCCGTGCGGGAGATCCCCGCCGGACACCCGCGGCGGCTCTGGCAGTGTTCGCGACGTCTCTTGCACTCCGTGCGTCATGTCGTCTCCTGTGAGTTCGCAGTGGGAAGTTTGTCCAGTGGCGCCTCGGGCTGAACTTCGACGAGCACGATGTGTGCTCCTCGCGGCGCCGACACAACGGCGACGATGGCATTGGCGATGTCCGAGGCGCGCAGAAAGTAACCATGGCGGGCGAACCCCCACTTGCTCCACGATTCCCCGACCGGTCCGATGATCTCCGGCGTCGTGTCCATCCCCATGCCGGTCAGTGTCGGCCCGGGTCGCACGATCGACGCGCGAATGCCTGTTCCCTCGAGCTCCATTCGCATCTGACGCCCCATTGCCTCGAGCCCGGCCTTCGCTGCGTCGTACGCACCCATGAGTGGACGCTGGCGCTCGGCACAATCCGAGCCGATCAGTACGAAGTCACCGCGCTGTCGTTGCCTCATACCGGGGAGTACGCGATGCGCCAATCGCTGCGCACCGACGAGGTGAACTTGGATCTGCCGTAGAAACGCCTCAGGATTCATCTCGTCCGCAGCCCCGAATTCGAGGTCTCCGGCACCGGAGACGACGATTTCCGCGGGGCCGTGGACTGCCTCTGCGGCCGAGACGAACCCGTCGACCGAATCACCGTCCGTGACGTCGAGGAAGTGGGCGAACGCTTCACCACCGTTGCTGCGGATCTTCTCGGCGATGGCTTCGCATTCGGCGACTCGACGCGCACCGAGTGCAACCGGATGCCCGAGTTCGGCCAGGGCATACGCGGTGGCTGTGCCGATTCCCGACGACGCACCACTGATCAGTGCCGGCCGGCGAACAGGATTGGGTTCGAAACGAGGCATCAGCGCACCTGCACTTTCACCGGCAGGGCCGCAAAGCCCCGGACATTTGTCGAATGAACACGCTCGATTCCGGACTCGACGACTTCGTAGTCGCTGACCCGACGCCCGAACTCCGCCAGGGCGATCTTGGCTTCGAGCTTGGCAAGGTGGGCACCGAGGCAGAAGTGCACGCCACCACCGAAACTCGCGAGTTTTCCCGACGAACTCCGGCCGATCTGGAAGCTGTCGGCATCGTCGAAGACGTCGGCGTCTCGGTTGGCCGATCCGATCAGGAGCAGGACCTTCTCCCCCGCTGGAATGGTGCGCCCGTGGTATTCGAGGTCGACAACCGAAGTCCGAGCCACGATCTGACTCGACGTGTCGTAGCGAAGAGTCTCTTCCACCCATTCCGAGGCTCGTTCGGGATCGTCGAGGACCGGTGCGATCTGCTCCCGGTGGTGCGAACCCCAGTACAGAGCGTTTCCGAGAAGCTTGGTCGTGGTCTCGTTTCCGGCCACGACCATCAGAAACATGAATCCGAGGATCTCCTGGTCCGAAAGCTTGTCTCCGTCGATCTCGGCGTCGAGCAAGGCCGAGGTCAGATCGTCCGTCCGCGATCGGCGACGCTGCGCGATCATCTCCTTGTAGTAGCCCATCAAACTGATCGAAGCCTCCACCGCAGGTTGCGGCACGTCGAGAACACCCGCCTCTCGATGCACCACCAGATCCGCCTTGCGCCGCAGTTCGGCTCGGTCGGGTTCGGGGACACCCATGAGTTCGGAGATGACGTCCATCGGCAGCTTTCCCGCCACCTCCGTAATCCAGTCGAACTCCCCCGCGCCCAGCGCGGGTATCAGATGTTGCTTCGTCAGTTCGAGTATCCGGCCGTCGAGCTCCGCAACACGCCGCGGTGTGAATCCGCGAGAAACCAACTGGCGCAACCGCATATGGCGGGGATCATCCATAGCGAGAAACGACATCACATAATGCGCGTGTGGACCGTAGGCTGCGGGGTCGAGTGATACTCCGTTTGCGCTCGACAGACGCTTGTTGTCCTTGAATCCGTCGACCACGTCCGCATATCGCGACAATGCCCAAAATCCCACGTCCGGATTGTGATACAGGGGTGATTCTTCGCGCAGACGCTTGTACGTCGGATACGGATCGTCGTGAAAGTGGTAGTCATACGGATTGAAGACCACCGGATCGATCAAAGCTTCTGTCATGATTTCTCCAGGATCAGTAGAGCTGAGGCCTCGAGGCGTCCAGCGATTTGCGCGTAGGTTCCGTAGCCGATCCCTGCCCGCAGAAGCGCCCCGGCATAAAGCATTTCGAGCGCTTCCAACACTTCGGGTTCGCCATTCGGATCCAACGCCGAGGCGAGTCGTTGATGGATCTCGAGCCCGATCCGGCCGCGAAGATGTTCCACTTCAGGGTCGGATCCGAGCAGTGCATTGGTCACGGCGGCCGATACCTCCGGTTCGTCCGCGAGAAGCAGCGCGATATTTCGAAGTACAGACAGCACGTGCGCGGTGCGATCCAACCCTGAGCCATCAGGCGCCGACGAGTTCTGAAGTCTTCGCCAGAAAACCTCTGCGACGAGATGCTCCTTGGACGCGAAATACGTGTAGGCGGTCGCAGTTCCTACACCCGCTTCGGCCGCAACCGAACGGACAGTCAGCCCGGAAAACTCTTGTTTGCGTAGAACTTTCACTGTTGCTTCGGCAAGCCTGGCCACAGTTTCCGCTTGTTTGCCCGTGAGGCGCCTGCGAGTGGATTCGTAGACAATCGATCCCCCGCCACTTGAATCGCCCCGTTTGCTGGACACGTGTCTGGACGTTACTACAGCGTCCTGTCCAGGGCAACGAAATGGGGAAACTTGGAAAATTCACCACGAACAGGCAGCAGCGACGCGAAAAGTTCTACTACAGACCGATCTTCATCCCGGCACCAGCGTCCACGCGCAGTTGCTGGCCGGTGACGAATCGCGACTCGTCCGAGGACAGGTACACGACTGCATGCGAGATGTCCGCGGGTTCGACCCACGGGATCGGCATCGCCTGCATGAACGGGAACGTCACAGCCGCATCCTCGGCGGTCGGATTCTCGAGGTCGGGACGGAACGTCCGGTACATCGGCATGCTCTGCAACATGTCGGTGTTCACATTGGTCGGATGAATCGCGTTGACGCGAATGGAACTCGGCCCGAGGGTCAGCGCCAACGAACTGGTGTAGGCCTGAATCAGCTTCTTGGCCAGGCCGTATCCGTCGCCACCCGGACCCTGGAGCGCCTGTTGCCCGTTGAATCCGGTCTGCGGCACCAGACCGGCAACAGAGCCGATCGCGATGATCGAACCCCCTTCGCCGAGGTATTCCATCGACGCGTGCACTGTATTGACGACACCGAGAAAGTTCACATCGAAGGCGTCGACGAAACCGGCGGTCGACACGTGTTTGCCCAGCGGACAGATACCGGCGTTCGCCACGACGACATGCAATCCGCCCAACTGCCCTACCGCCTCGGCAAGTGCTGTTTCGAGTCCGGCGCGATCACGGACGTCGACACGCGCCGTCACCACCTGCTGCCCGGCCTCCTTTACCAGGCGAGCGGTTTCCTCCAGATCGGCTGGACTGGCGAGCGGGTATTCGTTGCTGGCGATGTCTGCGCACAGATCGAAGGCGATGATGTGCGCGCCCTCCTGCGCGAGACGGACGGCGTGACTGCGCCCCTGACCTCGAGCAGCGCCGGTCACCAACACCACTTTTCCGTCAACTCTGTTCATTTCGACCTCTCTCCTGTGGATGTGAAGACGTGGTTGTGAATGTGCGGTGAACCGTAGCGGCGCCGCACCGGACACGAGGCGCTTTTCGTCGAAGCAGATCCGAGACCCTCTCGAGACCGCTGGGCTCTCGAAATCTCTTATGCCCCAAAAACCATTGCCTCAACCACAAGTGTGAACTAGAGTCCAGACACATGTCCAGAAAGAGAGGGTTTGCGCTATGACGCTTCGATCCGCAGACAGTTCTGCACTTCTCGTCGACGGAAAACTGGTTCCCGGATCCGGCGGGACCTTCGAAGTTTTCAACCCGGCGACCGAGGAACTGATCGGCCGTGCGGCCGAAGGCACCGCCGCGGACATGGACGCGGCCATCGCCGCTGCGCGCCGTGCGTTCGACGACACCGAATGGGCACGCGATCACGGGTTTCGCGCTCGCTGCCTGCGCCAACTGTGCGATGCACTCCAGTCCCACATCGAGGAGTTGCGTGAGATCACCGTCGCCGAGGTCGGCGCACCGGTCATGCTGACGAGCGGTCCGCAACTCGAAGGCCCGATCGAAGATCTTCGCTACTGGGCCGATCTGATCGAAACCTATTCGTGGGAACAAGATCTCGGGCACGCGTCACCCATGGGGATTCCGACCCATCGCCGACTGCTCAAGGAAGCCGTCGGCGTCGTCGGCGCAATCACACCGTGGAACTTTCCGCACCAGATCAATTTCGCCAAGCTCGGTCCCGCCCTCGCAGCCGGCAACACCATCGTTCTCAAACCCGCGCCGGACACGCCCTGGTGCGCCGCGCTGGTCGCCAAGGTGATTGCAGAAGAGACCGAGATCCCGGCCGGCGTAGTCAACGTCGTGACGTCGACGGATCACTCCCTAGGCGCGCAGCTGTGCAGCGATCCGCGCGTCGATCTCGTGTCCTTCACCGGTTCCACCGCCACCGGACGCACAGTGATGGCCACGGCCGCGCAAACTCTCAAGAAGGTCTTCCTCGAACTCGGGGGTAAGTCCGCATTCATCGTCCTCGACGATGCGGACATCAAAGGTGCATGCTCGGTTGCCGCGTTCTCCGTCTGCGTTCATGCCGGTCAGGGATGCGCGCTCAGTACCAGACTTCTGGTGCCGCGCGCTCGGTACGACGATGCTCTGGCCGCGGCATCTGCCGCGATGGCGGGTATCCGAGCCGGCGACCCCAGCGCGCGCGGAACGGTGTGTGGCCCGGTCATCTCGGCGCGCCAGCGCGCCAGGGTGGAGAGCTACCTCACCCTCGCGGTCGAAGAGGGCGGCACGATCGTGACGGGTGGGGGCCGTCCCGACGATCGCGAGAGGGGTTTCTTCGTCGAACCCACTCTCATTGCCGGGCTGGACAACTCGTCTCGCGTAGCGCAGGAGGAGATTTTCGGGCCCGTCCTCGTGATCCTTCCGTACGACAACGACGACGACGCTATCCGGATTGCCAACGATTCCCCCTACGGCCTGTCCGGGTCGGTGTGGGGCACCGATCCCGATCGCGTCGCGCACGTCGTTGCCGGTGTCAGAACCGGAACGCTGAGCGTCAACGGTGGCGTCTGGTATTCGGCCGACGCACCGTTCGGCGGCTACAAACAATCCGGGATCGGCCGCGAAATGGGCCTCGCGGGTTTCGAGGAATACCTCGAAACCAAGCTCGTCGCTTCACCTTCCTGACATTCCACACCCTCACCCCACACCCTCACCACAGAATGATCACCACGAAAGTAGGTCGACATGGGACGTTTCGACGGTCGCACCGCGATAGTCACCGGAGCAGCGCAGGGTATCGGAGAGGCGTATGCCCGCGCTCTGGCCGCGGAGGGGGCCAACGTGGTCGTGGCGGACCTCAATCGCGAACTCGGTGAAGCTGTCGCCAAGCAGATCACGGCAGACGGTGGAAGTGCCGTGTTCAAGGACGTCGACGTCGCCGACGGGGAGTCGACTGCGGCACTTGCCGACTTCACGATCGAGCAGTTCGGCAGCATCGAGCATCTGGTGAACAACGCTGCCATCTACGGCGGAATGAAGATCGATTCCCTGTTGACGGTGGACTGGGACTACTACCGAAAGTTCATGAGCGTCAACATGGACGGCGCATTGCACGTGTGCCGGGCGGTCGTACCTCATATGCGAGCGAAGGGCGGTTCGATCGTCAACCAGTCCTCCACAGCAGCCTGGCTGTACTCGAACTACTACGGACTCGCGAAAGCCGGTGTCAACAGCCTGACACAACAACTCGCGACCGAACTCGGCTGGTCGAACATCCGGATCAACGCCATCGCTCCCGGTCCCATCGACACGGAGGCGACTCGAACCGTCACCCCCGGCAACATCGTCAAGGACATGGTGAAGCGAATCCCGTTGCAGCGCATGGGAACGCCGGAGGATCTCGTCGGCATGTGCCTGTTCCTCCTCTCCGACGACGCAGGCTGGGTGACCGGGCAGATCTTCAACGTCGACGGAGGCCAGGTGTACCGGTCATGACGCAATCGGCGCCGAAAGCCAGCGCTTCGAAAACCAGACTGGGATACATCGGCCTAGGCAACATGGGCGCGCCGATGGCGCAGCGCCTCCTGGACTGGCCGGGCGGACTGGTGGTGTGTGATGCCCGCGCAGAAGCGCTCGAACCGTTCACCGCTGCGGGCGCGAGCGCAGCATCGACGCCCGCCGACGTTGCAGCGCAGGCGAGCATCATCTCCGTCACGGTGCTCGACGACGCGCAGGTACGCGAGGTTGTGTGCGGGCCGCACGGGATTCTGTCGACCGCACAGCCAGGCACTGTCGTCGCGATTCACTCCACTATCTCGGACACCACGGCGGTGGAACTCGCTGACATCTGTCAACAGCGTGGTGTTCTGCTGGTCGACGCGCCGATCAGTGGCGGTGCCGGCGGCGCAGCGCAGGGCAGGCTGGCAGTGATGATCGGCGGCTCCGACGAGGCGTTCGAAGCCGTCCGCGAGCCCTTCGGATCCTGGGCCGAGCTGGTGGTTCACGCCGGTGACGTCGGCGCGGGAACGCGAATGAAGCTCGCACGCAACCTTCTTCACTTCGTCTCGTTCACCGCCACGACCGAGGCCGCGCGACTCGCCGAAGCAGCAGGACTCGATCTCCGCACGCTCGGAAAGGTCGTCAGGCACACCGATGCGATCACCGGTGGCGCGGGCGCGATCATGCTCCGCGACACCACCGCACCGGTCTCGGAGGACGACCCGTGGTTCTCGATACTGCGGCATGTTCGCAATCTCGGGGAGAAGGACTTGGCCTTGGCCATCGACCTCGGTGATCGGCTGAATCTCGACCTGCCGCTCGCGCACCTTGCGCTCGCCGGACTCGGTGCCGGTCTGGGCGTCGGGAATGACAGCGAAGACAGGTCGGCCGAACCTTCAACGGCATCTACTATTCGGGAGCACGCATGACCGACACCACTCACATGACCGATGCCGGTGGAACCGACGAAAGCCGCATCTCCGAGGCCCGTGCTCGTGGCGTCGCGAAGATGAACGAGGTGTACGGCTGGGAGCTTCCCGCCGACGTTCCCGGCGACTTCTTCGCGGTCACCGCCGACCACCTCTTTGCCGACATCTGGACGCGACCGGGACTGTCGGTACGTGATCGACGACTACTCCTGATCGGTGCCATCACCGCCCAGGGGCAGAACGATGTGGCGAAGATCCAGATCAACGCTGCTCTCCACAACGAGGAGTTGACCGAGCAGCAGTTCGAAGAGGCCGCAATCTTCCTGTGCCACTACGTCGGCTGGCCGCTGGCCACCGGGCTCAACAATGCGCTGATCGCCGTGAAGGCCGACAGACGTAAGGCCGCGCGCGCCAAGGAGAAGGCCGCGGCCGATTCCGCGAAAACGGACACCGACTGACTTTCGGTCGAGATACTGCCATCAGGGCATCGATCACACCCACCGATTCCCCCACCAACCAACCAGAAGAACGAAGGATCCGAATCCATGGCCGAGGCCAGCTCAATCCGTCCGCAGTCCTCCGCAAACATCGAGCAGTGGCACTTCGAGGCTGACGTCGTCGTCGCCGGCTACGGCATTGCCGGAGTGAGTGCTTCGATCGAGGCCGCGCGAGCGGGCGCCGACGTGTTGGTGCTCGAGCGCACGAGCGGCTGGGGCGGCGCTGCGGCGCTGGCAGGCGGATTCATCTATCTGGGCGGCGGGACCCCGTTGCAGCAGGCACTCGGGTTCGAGGACTCCCCCGCCAACATGAAATCGTTCATGATGGCCGCACTCGGTCCCGGCGCCGACGAGGAGAAGATCACCGACTACTGCGAAGGCAGCGTCGAGCACTACAACTGGCTCGTCGACAACGGTGTGCCGTTCAAGGAGAGTTTCTACGGCCAACCCGGCTGGGAAACACCCTTCGACGACGGACTCATGTATTCCGGCGGCGAGAATTCGGCACCGTTCAACACGATCGCGACACCGGCCCCTCGCGGGCACGTTCCACAGATGAGCGGCAAGCGCACCGGGGAGAAGGGCGGTGGTTTCATGTTGATGAAGCCACTGATCGAGACGGCCGAAAGCCTCGGCGTACGAGCAGAATACGACATGCGAGTCCAGCGCCTGGTCGTCGACGGAGATCGAGTGGTCGGCATCATCGCCAAGCAGTACGGCAAGGAAGTGGCAGTTCGAGCACGCACGGGTGTCGTACTGGCGACGGGAAGCTTCGCCTACAACGAAGCGATGATTCAGTCGTACGCCCCACGGCTGATCGGGCGCCCCGGTGCGGCTATCGAAGAGCACGACGGAAAGTCCATCCAGATGGCGCAGGCTCTCGGGGCCGACCTCGCGCACATGGACGCCACCGAGGTCGCATTCTTCGGCGACCCCCAGTTGATGATCCGCGGCATTCTCGTCAACGGACGCGGCCAGCGCTACGTCAACGAGGACACGTATCCGGGAAGAATCGGCCAGGAGACGCTGCTGCGCAACGAGAATCAGGCCTACCTGATCATCGACGAAGCTTCCTACGAAGAGGGCTGCGCCGCCGACAGTTCCACACCGTTCTTCAGATTCCAGCCCAAGTGGGTGGCCGAGACCGTCGAGGAACTCGAATCCGACATGGGCCTGCCGGAAGGCACCCTTCAGTCGACGGTCGAGGTCTACAACCGGCACGCCGCCCGTGGTGAAGACCCGGTACTCGGTAAGAAGAAGGAGTGGGTCAAGCCGATCGGCTCACCCGTCGCTGCGCTCGATCTTCGCAATTTCACCGCCGGATTCACGCTCGGCGGCCTGCGCACGTCGATCAACTCGGAGGTCATCCACGTCTCCGGCGAACCGATCCCGGGTTTGTTTGCCGCTGGACGCTGCACCGCCGGCGTCTGCGCCGGTGGATACGCCTCCGGAACGTCCCTCGGTGACGGCAGCTTCTACGGGCGACGCGCCGGAGTCAGCGCTGCCAAGGGCTGAGCGTCTCTTCTCAGATGTCAGCGTCCTCGCTGCGACGTTCGAGGAACAACGTGTCACGCCACCGCCCACCCAGTTGAGCGATACGCGACCGAGTGCCGACGACTCGGAATCCGACGGCCTGGTGCAAGGCGACGCTTGCCCGGTTCTCCGGGAAAATCGACGACTGCACTGTCCAGATCTCACTGGCGTCGGCGGCTTGCACCTGTCGGCGAAGCAGCAGCTTGCCCACGCCGCGCCCGCGAGCGCCGCTACCGATGTAGATGGAGTTCTCGGCGACCCCGCGGTAGCAGTCTCGCGAGGACACCGGGCTGAGGCTCGCCCAGCCTTCGACGCGGCCGTCGATCTCGGCCACCCATCGATGATCGGGTAACCATTGCGCGTCGAGCTTCTCGGCGGATGGCACCGAGGTGGTGAACGTCGCGGTTCCGGTGTCGATTCCTTCGCGGTAGATCGAGCGGACGGCATCCCAGTCGCCGGATTCCATGCGGCGCACCACCACGTCATCGGGAAGAACTCCCAGTGTGTCTTCGACCGGACCACGAGCAGCCACGACGGCGGCCGCTGCCATCAGATCGGAGTATGCCGTTCCGGCAACACTGACAACCGAAGTGCCTTCACGCACCGAAGCCTCGACAAAACCGACCTCGATCAAGGCCTCGAGGTGGGCACTCAACGCCGACGGCTCGAGTGATGCGGCGTGTGCAATCGTGTCGACGTCGATCGGACCGCCGGCAGCAAGTCGGAGCACTCGCAGCCGCGTCGGATCACCCAGGCACGCAAACCTGCGCGCAAGTACGTCGGTGTCGAGGGGAGCGAGTGTTTCTGAACTCATGAGGCGACTATAACGCCGCTGACCTGCAGTTCGGTCGGCTAGGTTCGGCAAGAGTGTCCCGGAGTGAGAAACAACTCAGCCACCGACCCCAGGGTTCGCCGGCTAACGCGCACCGATCGACGCGGCAATCATCGACCACGAGTTGTGAAGATCGTCCTGCCAGTAACCCCAAGAGTGAGTGCCAGTTGCCCGGAAATCATAGGTGGCCGGGATGCCCAAGGAGTCGAGCCGCTCGGCCAAACGCTGGGTGCACTGGTTCGTCCCGGCCTCGATGACTCCACCCACGATCACCTGGTTCGCCAGAACGCCGAGGTCGCCGTTGACCATCGGTCCGCCCAGATTCTCGTGTGGGCCGGGCAGGCCCGATCCATTGCTGATGTAGAGGTCGACCCCCCGCAATCTCTCGGCGTTGACCACAGGATCGTTGGCTACCCAGCCCGGACCGCCGGGAGGACCCCACATGTTGTCCACGTTGCCGCCGCGGAATCCGACCACGAATCTCACGTAGTCCTGACCGGGTTGAGTACTCGTCTCGGCACACCCGCTGAAAGCACCGACGGCACGGTAAACGGATGGCGCCGCCTCGGCCAGGCTCAGAACCGAGGTACCTGCCATCGACAATCCGGCAACGGCATTCGTACCCGTAGTCCCGAGCGTGGCATCGACGATCGGTGGCAACTCCTGGGTGAGAAATGTGGTCCACTTGTTCAGTCCGAGAACAGGATCGGGCTTCTCCCAGTCGGTGTAGTAGCTGTAGGCACCGCCGATCGGGTTGACGACGTTGACGTTCTTGTCGCCGAAGAAGTCGACGACGTCTGTCCGTGTCTGCCACGTCGCCGTGTCCTCGCCTCCGCCGGCGCCATTGAGTAGATAGAGGGTCGGCCGGGGCGCACTTGTGTCTGCCGGCCGAATCACCTCGAGCGGAATCACCTTGTCCATCGCAGCCGAGTAGACGTACATAGTCAGCTGACGGGCGTTGATCTCCTCGACGTGATCGAGAGCTGAACCGCCTGAAGGGGATGTCGGGGCCGGGTCAGCCGAGGCCAACGCTGCTTCGCCGAACAGTCCCGTCCACGCGACGAGGGCGACGACAAGCATTGCCCGAGTACGTCCGATTCTTCTCATTGCCGCTCCTCGTGCTCGATTGCGGTGCCCGGCAACAGCTCGGTGGCGCTCGCTTCGCGGGCGTGCGGCTTGGTGGCTTGAAGTTGTCATGCCCGTTCGGAGTATCCGGAAAACATCGAGAGCACCCGGGCGAGCACCGGTCCGATGACCGCCATGGCCGGAGGTTCGATCATCTCGTTGTGTTCGCAGCGCACGGGCACCTCCACGATCCGGCCCGTCACGAGTGGGCTCCATTCCTGCGGCGACCTGTCGCGCGGAATCGTGTCGTCGTCTCCGGATGCCAGGAAGATCAGCAGATCTCCTTCGTAGACCTGGGGAACGAACTGGTGCGTGATTCTCTGCGAAGTCTCGTACCCTCGGGCAATCCGTTCGAGGTCCCGACCGTCGACTCCCGTCTCGGGCCCGAGCCTCCGGGCCAACACGGCCGCCGCCTCGTCGAAGGTCAGATCTCGGTCGGTCTCGATCTCGAGGCCGAGTCCTCGCAGTATGTCTCGGACGTCGAGTTCGGCTGACGCAGGGGCATCGCCGTTGTCGGGGTAGCTGTCCATCATCGCCAGTGTGGCGACGTCGCGGCCTGACGATTGCAGTTCGACGGCCATGGCGTGCGCGATGACTCCGCCAAGGGACCACCCGAGTAAGTCGTACGGCCCGTCCGGCGAAACGGCCTCCACCTCTTCGACGTAGCGATGGGCTAACTGTTCGATCGACTGATAGTCACCGTCGTCGCTGAGAGCGGGGAGCTGAAGTCCGTACACGGGTCTGTCCTCGGGCAGATACCGCACCAAGCCGGCATACCCCCAGGACAGGCCGATTCCGGGGTGCACACAGAACAGCGGTCGCCCAGTCCCTTTCGTCCGCAGTGGAACAACCACGGCGAGAAGCTCTTCCATACCGGCGTCGGCAGTCGGCATGTCGAGGCGTCGAGCGATTCCAGCGGGTGTCGGGTCGAGGAACATCCACTGAAGCGGGATTCTCCGTCGGAAACGAGAGTGCAGTGCGCTGACGATTCGGGTGGCCACCAGGGAGGACCCGCCCAGGTCGAAGAAGCTGTCGGTAGTGCTCACCCGGTCGACACCCAGAACCTCGACGAACGAGTCGACCACAGCGCGCTCGGTGTCGGTGACCGGCTCGCGGAACTCGGCTGCAGCCGAACCGAATTCGGGTTCCGGTAAGGCCTTTCGGTCGAGCTTGCCCACCGGTGTCATCGGAATCCGCTCGAGAAGCACCACTGCCGACGGAACCATGTGCGAGGGTAGTCGGTCGGCTGCGTACGCCCGTATCTCGTCAGTGCCGGTGGCGTCAGCAGCTGACGCACGCACGTACGACACCAGGACCGTTTCACCCGACGGTCCCGTGTGGCCGACAGTCGCGGCGAAGTCCACCGACGGATGGCGTGAGAGAACTGCATCGATTTCCCCGAGTTCGATCCGAAAACCACGGACCTTGACCTGGAAGTCGCTGCGCCCGATGTATTCGAGCGTGTGATGCACTCCATCGCCGGAGCCAACGATTTTGGCACTGTCACCGCCGGATTCACGCCAACGCACGACATCTCCGGTGCGGTACATCCGGCGCCCCGGCGACCCGTACGAGCACGCGACAAATCGTTCCGACGTGAGCGACGCCCGATTATGGTACCCACGTGCCATACCTGGACCGATGATGTACAACTCCCCCGGCACGCCCACCGGGACGGGCTGCAAACGCTCGTCCAGCACCAGGAAGCCGAAGCCCACTGCCGGCGAGCCGATGTTCACTCCCGCACCGGGTTTCATCGAATCGCTGACGCTCGCCTGCACGGTGGTTTCAGTCGGGCCGTAGCCGTTGTGCAGCCTCCGACCCGGCGCCCATTGCGCGACGACCTCCGGCGGGCAGGCCTCGCCCACCAGATCGAGAACACGGAGCGCCTCGAAACCGTTGTCACCCAACGCCGCCAGCGCGGTCGGTGTAATGGTGGCATGAGTGACCTGCTCGCGCCGGAAAACATCGGCCAATTCGGCGCCACCGTACACAGCAGGCGGAACGATCACGACTTGCGCCGAGGCGCTGAATGCCATCGTCAACTCGAAGATGGAAGCGTCGAAACTCGGCGATGCCAACTGTGAGACATGAGAGTCGTGAGTGACCTCGAACCTCTCACGAGTTTCGGCCGTGAAGCTCGCCAAACCTCGATGAGTAATGTTCACTCCCTTGGGTTTCCCGGTAGATCCCGAGGTGTAGATCAGGTAGGCCGGATGATCGAGGTTCAGTTCACCGGTTCGATCGTCATCGGTGATCGGTTCTGGCGACAGCGCGGCTACCCGCCGGGCGAAGTGTGGGTCGTCGAGTTCCAGCCAGGGAACAACGTCGGGTAGGTGAGTTCGGCTGGTCTGAACAGTCAAACCGAGCGAGGCTCGGCAATCGGCGAGCATGTATTCGACGCGCTCGCGCGGATAGGCCGGATCGACAGGCACAAAAGCCGCTCCGGCTTTGGTCACCGACCAGATCGCGACCACCGATTCGATCGAGCGAGGCATTCCCAGTGCCACGAAGGTCTCCGGGCCCACACCACGACCGCACAACTCCCGGGCAACACGATTCGACCACTCGTCCAGGTCGCGATAACTGAGCTGCCGGTTCTCGAGCGACAGGGCCACCGAGTCAGGATCGATCGCCACGGCGTCCGCCAACAACTCAGGCCACAATTTCGGAGGTACTTCGGGGAGCCCATGCGCCGGCGTCAACTCGCGACGTTCGAGATCGCCGAGTAGGTCGATGTCACCGATCGGTACCTGCGGATTCCGGGTCACGGCCTCGAGCACACGAACGAACATGTCGGCAAAACCGCCGACCGTACCGGGGTCGAAGAGATCAGTGGCAAAGTCGACGGCTCCGCTCATCCCTCCCGGTTCACCGCGATCGTCGTACTCCTCGGCCAGAAGGAATTCCAGGTCTACCTTCACTACCTCGAGTTCAGGGTCGATCCCACGGACTTCCAGTCCCGGTAGCTTCAGAATCGGTCGTTTGTTGTTCTGGAATTCCAGCGACACCGAGGAAATCGGTGCATAGGCGCTCGACCGTTTCGGCCCGACCGCGTCCACTACCCGCTCGAAGGGCACGTCGGAATGAGCGAACGCGGCGAGGTCGACCTCGCGGCAATGCTCAACCAACTCCCGGAACGATCGAGCTGGATCCACCTGTGTGCGCAGTGCGAGCGTGCCGACGAACATGCCGACCAGATCATCGAGGGCACGATCTCCCCGGCCGGCGATCGGCGTGCCGATCACGATGTCGTCGGTGCTGCCCAAACGTGCCAGCAAGAGCGCGAGCGCTGCATGCACAGTCATGAATGCAGTGGACTCGTGCTGCCGCGACACGTTCCGAATACGGCGGTGAAGATCACTGCTGATCGAGAAGTGAATCCGCGAGCCGTGAAAACTCTGTTGCGTCGGCCGGTCTCGATCGAGCGGAAGTTCCAAGAGGTCCGGAGCACCTGACAATGCACGTCGCCAGTAAGCCAACTGCTCGGCGATCACCGACCCGGGGTCGTCGACTGAGCCCAGAATCTCCCGTTGCCAGAGCGCGAAGTCGGCGTACTGGACTGGAAGCGGCGTCCACTGGGGTTCCCCGCCGTACCCGTGGGCCTCGTATGCAATCATCACGTCTCGGGTCAACGGAGACATCGAGAAGCCGTCAGCCGAGATGTGGTGCACCACTACGGCAAGCACGTGTTCGCGCTCATCGATGGTGAACAACGCTGCCCGCAGGGGAATTCGTGCGGCGACGTCGAAACCGGCCGAGACCATCCGGGCAAGCTCGTCACGGAGATGATGTTCGTCGGTCACCGATGTCTCGGTCAGTTGCGGCAGCTCGGCGCTCTCGGTGGGCACGATGTGCTGGACCGGTCCGTCACCGTGGACCGGGAATATCGTTCGCAGCGATTCGTGGCGGGCGATGACATCGGACATCGCTGATCTCAAGGCCGGTTTGTCGAGTTCACCGCTCAACCGCACCACGAGCGGAATGTTGTATGCAGGAGAACTGGTGTCGAGTTGATTGACGAACCACATCCGCTGCTGAGCAAACGACAAGGGGATGTTGTCGGGTCGGGGGCGCGGTCCCAGTCGCTCCGACCGTTCGGCGACCGACTGGTCGATCACCGTAGCCAACTCGGCCACCGTCGGCGTCTCGAACAGATCCCGCACGCCTACGGTAGCTCCGAGCACCGCCCGTAGCCTCGCCGCGACCGAAGTGGCGCTGAGAGAGTTTCCACCGAGCTCGAAGAAACTGATGTCGGTACCGACTCGTTCGAGGCCGAGCACCTCGCCGAACACGTCCGACACTGCCTGTTCGACCGGGCCGACCGGGGGACGGAAATCCCCTGTGGTCGTCTCGATTTCGGGTCTTGGCAACGCCGAACGGTCGACTTTTCCGACAGCGGTCAACGGAATGTTCTCCAGCACCGTGAGAACGGCAGGCACCATGTGCGAAGGCAAGCGCCGGGCCACGGCGCGACTCAGGATCCTGGTGTCCAGTCGACCCGCCGTGGGCACGACGTACGACACGAGTCGGGTGTCTCCGGTGGGGGCGGAATCGGCAACCGTAACGGCAAAACCGACGTTGGGCTCCGACATGAGCACACTGTCGATCTCACCGAGTTCGACACGGAAGCCTCGAACCTTGACCTGGAAGTCGCTTCGCCCGACGTACTCGACACACATGTCCGCCGTCCATCGCACGATGTCGCCGGTGCGGTACATCCGCGTTCCTGGGTCAGCCGGGTTGGCAACAAAGCGTTCTGCCGTCAACCCCGCCCTTCGGTGATATCCCCGTGCCACGCCTGGTCCGGCCAGGTACAGCTCGCCGGGGACCCCGACGGGAACCGCTTGAAGTCGAGTGTCGAGCACCAGTTCGCTGACGCCCCTGACGGGTCCACCGATGGTGATTGGTTCTCCGGCGGTCATCGGCGGGCTGACGTTGGACATGATCGTTGCTTCGGTCGGTCCGTACGCGTTGTACAGGCGGCGGCCAGGTGCCCAGCGAGCGACGAGGTCGGGCGGGCACGCCTCGCCCCCGAATACGACTTCCGAAAGTTGTTCCAGCCCAGCCGGGTCCACCGATGCCAATGCCGCTGTGGTGACGAACGCGTGCGTGACGGCGTGCTCTGCCAGAAGTTGCGCCAGGTCCTCGCCCCCGTAGATCCCGGGTGGAGCGATAACCATCGTCGCCCCGGCTCCGAAAGCCTGCAGATATTCGAAGAGCGACCCGTCGAAACTCGGAGTGGAGAAGTGCAGCGTGCGTGATTGTGGAGTTGCGCCGTAGCGTTCGAGCTGGTCTCGGGCGAAGTTGTCGAGCCCTCGCTGCGTGACCACGACGCCCTTGGGCACGCCGGTCGACCCCGAGGTGTAGACCACGTAGGCAGCTGAATCCAACCCGATCGGACGGAGTCGGTCGTTGTCGGTCAACGGGCTCCCCGAGAATCCCTCGCACTTCTTCGTGAAATGCGGATCGTCGATAATCAGCCACTCCGCGATATCGGGCAATCGATCTCGGCCCGCGGTGGTGGTCAATCCGAAGCTGACCTTCGAATCGATCAGCATGTGATTGATCCGCTCGTCCGGATAGTCGGGATCGATCGGCACGAACGCAGCGCCTGTCTTGGCGACGGCAAGTATCGACACCACGGACGCGAGAGAACGTGGGACACCGACCGCTACATAGTCCTCGGTTCCCAGGTCGTGCGAGACGAGCATGCGAGCAATGCGATTGGAAAGGATGTCCAGCTCGCCGTAGGTCATGCTGCCGTCCGCCGATTCCACGGCCGGTGCGTTCGGATCACGCTGGGCTGCCTCGTCGAAGATCTCTGGGAAGACGCGCGACGACCCGCCGGCCGTGCCACGGACTGGCACCAATTCAGCATGTTCGGAGGCTGCGAGCACCGACACCACAGCCAAGGGACGATCCGGCTGGGTACACGCTTCGAGTACGCGCCGCAGTCGTCCGGCGATCTCTTCGATGTCGGCGGCACCGAAAACCTCGGGTATGTACTCGAATTTCAGGCGGAGCCTGGTGTCGACCGATGCTACGAGGCTGAGCGGGTAGTGGGCAGCGTCCTTGGTTTCGACATCGGTGATCCGGACCCCCGCAATATCGGTATCGGACGAAAGCCCCTGACGGTCAACGGGATACGATTCGAAGACAGTCAACGTGTCGAATCCGATCTCCGGCCCCGCGCCTACGTGGATCTCGGAAAGCCCGAGACAGTGGTGATCCGACAGCTCTGCTTGCTCGGCCTGGATCCGCGCGAGGAGTGTGCCGATACTTTCACTCGGGCGCAGCGTGATTCGGACCGGAATTGTGTTGATGAACAGCCCGACCATGGTTTCGATCCCGGTCAGCTCGGGAGGTCGACCCGACACCGTCGCTCCGAACACCACATCGTCTCTCCCGGTCAGTGCAGCAAGGACGATCCCCCACGATGCCTGAACAATCGTGTTGATCGTCAGCCCGAGTTCACGCGCCATTCCGCGAAGTGAGGTTGTGAATTCCTCGTCCAGATCGAACACCCACTCGGCCGCCATGGTGGAGAGTCGACGCGATCGAACCGCTGGAGCCAACAGCGTCGGTCCTTCGACTCCGCTCAGCGTCCTCGCCCACACTGCTCGGGAAGCTTCCTGATCGCGGCGGCTCATCCAGGTCAGATAGTCGCGATACGCGCGCGCGTGAGGCAAGGCCGCCACTTGACCGTCGGCGGCATAGAGCGTCGCCAATTCCCGGATCAGCAGGGGCATGGACCAGCCGTCCAGAAGGATGTGATGATTGGTGAGCACGAGCGTGAACTTTTCGGGGGCGAGAGCGATCAGGGTGAATCGGATCAACGGCGCCCGTGCCATGTCGAACGGGCGCGCTCGGTCCTCGGCCAGCGCTCGATCAATTTCCTGATCTGGTGCACCAGTGAGGTCGATTTCCTGCCACGGCGCTGCCACGTTGCTTCGGACCACCTGGACGGCACGGCCGTCGGCGCTGTGAAGGAAGGCGGTACGCAGGTTCTCATGCCGGCCGAGCAGCGCGTCGGCGGCGCGGCGCAGGCGCTCCGAATCGACTGCGCCGGCTAGATCGAGAGCCACTTGTACGAGGTATGCGTCGACAGATCGTTCGGCCAATTCGGCGTGGAACAACAACCCCGCTTGCAGTGGAGAGAGTGGCCAGACATCGCTCAGGTCGGGACACCGACTTTCGAGGTCGTCGATCGCCTCCTGTCTAAGATCGACCAGATCGAAGTCCGAGGGTGTGAATCCGCCGCCGCCCGCCGCGAACTCTGCGAGCCCGGCCAGTGCGTCGAGCCACCACTGCCCCAGTTGCCGAACGTCGTCCGCACCCAGAATGTCCGGTGGGAACGTCCAGCCGGCAACGAGCTGCGGACCGTCCTCGGTATCGCTGTCGACCGTCATCACGTTGACCTCGAGGACGCTGGCGAGTGGAAGATCGACGGCCGCAACCGTCCGCAGGTACTCGTCACGGATCGGTACCCATCCCGCTGTAGCGTCGGCGTCGGTTCCACCGACGCGTCCGAGGTAGTTGAAGCTGATCTGAGGCACCGGAAGTTGCGAAAGAGTGTGTGCCGTTTCGCGGTTCAGATAGCGCAGCAACCCGAAGCCGATGCCGCGGTCCGGCACCGCCCGGAGTTGTTCCTTGACGGCCTTGGCAGCGACGCCCGCAGCCGGGCCGCCGGCGAAGGCGTCGCTCGGATCCACTCTGCTCAGATCGATCCGCACCGGGAAGATCGACGTGAACCATCCCACCGTGCGAGCGAGATCTGCCCCGAGAACCACCTGTTCCTCGCGTCCGTGCCCCTCGAGACTGATCAATGTCTCCGGATTGTCGATACCGCGGTCCATGCGCCAGCGGACCATCGCAAGTGCCAAAGCCGTCAACAATCCGTCCTCGACGCTCCCGTGAATCGCCTGCGGAACTGTCGTCGACACGGCCTCGGTCAATCCCGTGGGAACTCGTACTTCGATGTCAATGGTGGCCGAGGCGGTGTCCCTCTTCGTCAGGGCGCGCACACCCAGAGTCGGATCCGGGCCCTCGAGCACCTCGCGCCAATAGTCGATTTCAGCGACCCGATCCGGCTCGCGCGCGGCGTCGACGAGGCCATGTGCCCATCGACGCATCGAGGTTCCGACCGGAGCAAGTGACGGGTCGACGCCTGACTGCACCTGCGCACAGGCAAGTGCAAGATCGGGGATCAGGATTCGC
Source organism: Rhodococcus sp. YL-1 (assembly GCF_001942025.1). NCBI lineage: Bacteria > Bacillati > Actinomycetota > Actinomycetes > Mycobacteriales > Nocardiaceae > Rhodococcus > Rhodococcus sp. YL-1. The sequence goes on from NZ_CP017299.1 coordinate 3,459,318, forward strand.
CAGGAAACACCGTCCGTCACCAGATGGTGCGCTACCAGTAGCAACCGTTTCCGGCTCTGCCGGTCCTTTTGAATCTGCCCGTCGGTGTCGAGCAGGACTGCCTGCACCATCACACCTGCCTCCGGGTCGAGCCGCCCCAGAGCTGCGTCGAGTTCTGTCGAGACCGTCTCCGCGGCAGAACCCCCGAGGCTCACGTGGCGTACGACGGTCTCCGCCCGCACCGTACCTACAGGCGCAACGTCCATCCGCCGAGCGGATTCAGGATGATGCGTCGCCCGGATGCCTGCGCGGAGGATGTCGTGGTGGTCCAGCACAGCCTGCATGGCCAGTGTCAGCGTGACCTCGTCGAGCGTGGCAGGAACCGAGAGCAGAACAGATTGGGAGTACCGGCGAAAATCTCCACCACGGTCAAGCATCCATTCGACGATGGGCGTCAATTCGATCTCACCGACGCCGCCGCCAGGTAATTCGTCGACGACGACACGGTTGCCAGCCGTTCCGGCCGTCTCGGACAGCGCCGCAACAGTTTTGCGTTCGAACACCTCGCGCGGTGTGATCAGAACTCCGGCAGACTTGGCGCGCGTCACCAACTGGATGGACATGATCGAGTCACCGCCGAGAGTGAAGAACGAATCGTCGACCCCCACCTCTTCGAGTCCCAGAACTTCGGCGAACAGACTCGCAAGGATGTTTTCCGTCGCGGACGCGGGGCGACGACTTACGGTTGCCTGTCGCCCGAAGTCAGGTTCAGGCAATGCATTCCGGTCGAGCTTTCCGTTCACCGTCAGCGGCAAACCCTCGAGAACCGTCACGACAGCGGGGACCATGTGGGGCGCCAACCTCTGTGAGACATACTCGAGCAACGCCGCCGGAGAGATAGTGGCACCGGACTCCGGCACCACGTAGCCCACCAACCGGTCTCTGCGGGCTACCACCGCCGACTGAGACACGCCCACTCCGGAGAGCAGTGCAGCCTCCACCTCGCCGAGTTCGATTCGGTACCCCTTCACCTGCACCTGCAGATCGTTTCGTCCGAGGTACTCCAGCTGCCCGCTGTCGTTCCAGCGCCCCAGGTCACCGGATCGATACATACGCGCACCACTGACCGCGAGGTCGGGAATGAACCGCGCGGACGTCAGACCGAACCGGCCGAGGTATCCGCGTGAAACCTGATCACCGGAGACATACAGTTCACCCACCACACCGGGCGGCACCGGGTGCAACCGCTGATCCAACACATACACACGCAATCCGGGCAACGCCCGACCAATCACCGAGGCCGATCGTTGACGCACCAGCACACGATCGAGCGGTAAATGGCTGACGTGCACAGTGGTCTCCGTGATGCCGTACATGTTGACCAGATCTGGTGACGAAGTCCCGCGACGGGCGTACCAGCGCGTCAACTGTCCGAAGTCGAGCGCTTCTCCGCCGAAGATCACGTAGCGCAATGACAGGGCCGCACCCCCGGTAAGCCGGTCGGCTTCCGCCAATTGATAGAAGGCAGTGGGAGTTTGATTGAGCACCGTGACACGTTCGTGCCGTAGCAATTCGAGGAATGCCTCTGGTGAACGGGCCGTGAAGTAGTCGACCAGTACCAGTCGGCCACCGTGTGCGAGTGCGCCCCACATTTCCCAGACCGAGAAGTCGAATGCCTCCGAATGGAACATCGTCCACACATCGCCGCTGCCGAAGCCGAAGAGCGCTCTGGTGTTTGCCAGCAACGTCACTACGCTGCGGTGAGAAACCTGCACCCCCTTCGGGCGCCCGGTGGACCCCGAGGTGTAGATCACGTACGCCACCGACTCGGGCCGGAGCGGTAGCAGCCGATCTCGGTCGGTCACCGCAAGCGGAGAAAACCTGTGCAGCGCATCGAGAATCACCGGGTCGTCTACCGCAATCACTGGAATCTCGCTGTCTGCAATTGCGTCACTGTCTCGTATGTAGGCGCCGTCGGCCCGAGTGGTCAGCACACACTTCGGCCGGGCGTCACGCAGCACGAAGTCCACCCGGTTTACCGGAGAAGTCGAGTCCACCGGTACGTATCCGCAACCCGCCTTCACCACCGCCAGCAATGCCACCATCAGGTCGATCGAGCGGGCCATCGCGACTGCCACCAAGGTTTCCGGCCCCACCCCCTGCGCCACCAACAGTCGAGCAAGGCGGTTTGCTCGCTCGTCGAGTTCGCGGTACGTAACCGACAATCCGCCGCAGCGCACCGCCACGGCAGCACCGGACGTCCGCGCCGTGCGATCGAAGAGATCCGACAACGAATCCTCGTCTGTTCCGGCGCCGGAGGGCGTGGGCGCAACCAGCAACCCGCTGAGTTCGCCGGCCAGAATCATGTCGATATCACCGACGACCACCGACTGGTTCTCGGTCACGGCGCCGATCACTCTTTCGAAGCGCGCCGCGATGCGCGCCACCGACATTCGATCGAAAATATCTGTTGCATAACGGAAACCGGCGCTGATACCAGCGGGCTCACCGTGCTCGTCGACGTGCTCCATCACACTCAGTTGCAGATCGAATTTCGCAACCGCGAGATCGATGTCGAGCGAGCGAACCGTCAGTTCCGGCAAGTCGAAGCGCAGTCCCGTATCGGTCTGGAATTCGAGGAGTACCTGAAACAGAGGTGAATGCTCGGTGGAACGGTCGGGCGAGAGGTAATCCACCAACCTCTCGAAGGGGATGTCTGCATGGTCCAGAGCACCGAGATCCGTTGACCGCACCGCGGCCAACACCTCGGCAAAGGTTGCTCCGGATGAGACAGGTGTGCGAAGGACGAGCGTGTTGACGAACATCCCGACCACATCGTCGAACACCGATGCACCGCGACCTGCGACCGGAGTCCCGATCACTACGTCGTCCGCTGTAGTGAGCCGTGCCAGCAATACCGCCAGAGCCGCATGCATCACCATGAACAGAGACGAACCGTTCTGGTGTGCGAGTTCGTTCAAAGCTCGATGGATCTCGGGCGAGAAGTCCATCGAAACCACCCCGCCCTCGGCAGACCGTTTCGAGGTTCGTGGTCTATCGAGAGGGAGCGGCAAGACGTCCGGAATACCCGACAGCTTCGCTGTCCAATAATCGAATTCGGCCGAGGGCGAAGTTTCCGGACCAACGTCTGCGTCGACGATCTCACGCTGCCAGAGGGTGTAGTCGGCGTACTGAATCGGCAGCGGCACCCAGTCCGGGCTCCGACCTTGCGTGCGCGCGGTATATGCACTCATCAGGTCGCGTGCCAGTGGTGCCATCGAGAAACCGTCTGCGGCGATGTGGTGAACAACGATCGCGAGTACATGCTGCTCCGGTCCGGTTCGGAGTAACCTCACGTGCAGCGGGAACTCCTCGGACACATCGAATCCGATGTCGAAGAACGCGTGCAAATCCGCGAAAAGCCCCTCGCCGGGAATCGGCACGGGGTGGATTCGAGGAGCAGCGACCGCGGGTTCGGCGATCACCTGGTAGGGCCCGTCTGCGGACGCAGGAAAGATCGTTCGAAGGGATTCGTGCCGTTCCACCACATCACCCAGCGCGGCTTGGAGCGCATCCGAATCCAGGAACCCGTCCAGTTGTAGTGCGACGGGGATGTTGTAGAGCGGAGACGACGTGTCGAACTGGTTGACGAACCACATCCGAGATTGCGCGAACGACAGCGGAATACGTTCTGGCCGTGCCCTACTCGTGAGGGGCACACGAGTAGCTTCCTCGAGTCCAGGCTCGCCCGGCGCGGAGTCGATTGGATCTATCGAGGCCGCCAGGTCCGCGACCACGGGGGCGTCGAACAGTGCATTGACCCCCATATTGGTGTGCAATGCGGCGTTGATGCGGGCGATGACTCGAGTGGCGCTGAGGGAATCCCCGCCGAGTTCGAAGAAACTGTCGTCGGCACCCACCTGGTCGAGACCGAGAACGTCGGCAACAGCACGGGCGATTCCGATTTCGGCAGGAGTGGCAGGAATCCGATATGCAGCGCTCGCAAAATCGGTGTCCGGGAGGGCTTTACGGTCCAACTTCCCATGCACCGTCACCGGAAACTCCCCCAACACCACCACCACCGACGGCACCATGAACCCCGGAAGAGACCTCCGCACCCCCTCCAACACCACCACCTCATCGACCACCACCCCCACCTCACCCACCACAAACCCCACCAAAAAATCCCCACCCACACCCGACCGCAACACCACCACCGCACCAGCCACCCCACCTGAGCAGCCAACACCGCCTCCACCTCACCCAACTCCCCCGCTGCCCCCGCACCTTCACCTGAAAATCCGTGCGCCCACAAACTCCAACACCCCACCACACCCCCACCGCACCACATCACCCCGTTCGATACACCCGAGCACCCACCACCCCCCGACACCGGATCCGCCACAAACCGACCCACCGTCAAATCCACACGACCCTCATACCCCGAGCCACCTGCACCCCACCCACATACAACTCCCCCACCACACCCACCGGAACCGGCCGCAAACGCGAATCCAACACCAACACCCGCGTATTCCACACCGGCGCGACAATCGAACACCCACCCCCACAACACCCTCACCCGATGAAACGTCACATCCACCGACGCCTCGTCGGCCCGTACAAATTCACCAACTCCGCACCACACACCCCCGCAAACCGCCCGCCAACACCGACGACAACCCCCACCCGACACAAACACCCGACGCAAACCCGAACACCCCACCCCAACTCCCCCACGCTCAACTCCCCCACGAACACCTCCAACATCGACGGCACAAAATTGCACCACCGACAACCCCCACCGCTCGATCACACCCACCAAATACACCGGATCACGATGCCACCCGGATCCGCCACCACCAACCGCGCACCCACCATCAACGGCCAAAACAACTCCACACCGACACATCGAACGACACCGGCGTCTTCTGCAACACCACATCCCCACACCCAACGGAAACTCCCCTGCATCCACAACAACCGATTCACACCCCCGCATGCGACACACCACCACACCCTTCGGACGACCCGTCGACCCCGACGTGAACATCACATACACCGCATGCTCAGGCAACAACACCCCCAACCGATCCCCCCACCCCACACGAACCACCCGAAAACCCGAAACATCAACACAACCCACATCAACAAACCCCACCCCCACCGGCAAACACCCCACATCACCAAACCCGCGACAACACCACCACCGGATCACCACCCCCACCACAAACCCCACCCGCTCCACCGGCGCACCCACATCCACCGAACAAAACACCCACCAGCCCGCCACCACCGCAAACACCCGCCACCAACAACTCCACCGACCGCGCGACAACGCCACACACACCCCGCGACTCCGGACCCACCCCCAACGAAATCAACAACCGCGCAAAAACGATTCACCCGAACATCGAACTCACCCACGACAACACCACCCACCACACACCAACCCCCACCACCCACACCAGCAAACCGCCCATCCAACACATCCACCAACGTCAAACCCCCCACCACAACCCCCACACCATCCCAACCACCCACCACCAACCCACGCTCACCGGCGACAAACACGTCGACCTCACCGACCGGTGTATCCGCGTTCGCTGCGAAGGCGGCAAGAATCCGCGACATTCGCTGTGCAATGGTGTCGACCGCGGCGCGGTCGAATGCCGCCGGCTGGTACCGCAGGCTGACCTGCAGCGTCGGTTCCGCGACCGACAGCACGGTGAGCGGGTAATGCGTGGCGTCGCGGGCATTCACAGCGGTGACGCGCATACCGGCAATGTCGGTGTTCCCGCCCATCCCCGAGGTATCGATCGGATACGACTCGAAGACCGACAGTGTGTCGAACAAATTGCCTGTCCCTACGACAGATTGAATCGCGCCGAGTCCGACATAGTGATGATCGAGCAGAGCTGTCTGCTCGCTTTGCAGTCGAGCGAGCAGCTGCGTACACGTCTCGTCCGGATCCAGTTGCACTCGGACAGGCAACGTGTTGATCAGCAGCCCCATCATGTTTTCCACACCAGGCAACTCGGGTGAGCGGCCCGAAACCGTGACGCCGAAGACTACGTCGTCACGGGAAAGCATCCGAGACAGTAGGACACCCCACGCCGCTTGGATCACCGTGTTCATCGTGATCCCGCTCCGTTGGACCAGCGCACCGAGTCCGTCGCGCACCGAATCGGGTAGATCGACGGCAACCTCTTCGGGCACCAACTGCTCCGCGATCGGCGTCGAAGGCGCCAACAACGTCGGCTCGTCGACGCCTTCCAAGGCGTCCTCCCACGCCGCGACCGAGGTCTCCATATCGCGGTGCATCAACCATTCCAGATAGGTGCGGTACGGCGGAGTCTCGGGAAGATCGGACGGGGCCCTCTCGACCGGGAGACCGTCGGCCGCGTATCGCGTCAACAGTTCGCGAACCAGCAACGGTATCGACCAACCGTCGAGGACGATGTGATGGTTCGTCACCACCAACACGCACCTCGTCGGCGAGGTTCGCAGCAGCGTCAGCCGAAGCAGTGGCGGCGAAGCGAGGTCGAAGGGTGCACTGCGATCCTCGTCGAGGCGGCGCTCCAGATCTGCGTCGGTTGCCGATCCGCGATCACTCAGGTCGACCTCGGTCCAGGGAATCACTGCATCGTCGACAATCAACTGCACCGGTAGGCCGTTCACGTCGTAGAGAAACGCTGCACACAGATTCGGGTGGTTTGCGAGTAGTCCGGCAGCAGCGCCGCGCAAACGCTCGGAATCAACCGCTCCTTCGAGCTCGACGCACAACTGCGCTGTGTAGACGTCCGTCGACGTGGCCGCCAGTGAGGCATGGAACATCAGCCCGGCCTGAAGGGGCGACACCGACCAGACATCGTGCAATCCGGGGAAGTCGTTCTCCCAGCGTTCGATCTGTTGTTGGTCGACCGAGACGAGGGGAATGTCCGACGGCGTCAGACCGCCCGCATCAGGTCGCGACGCGTGCGCGGTGAGTCCGTCGAGCGCACGACGCCACAGTTCCGCGAACTCCGCGATGTCAGACCTGTCGAGCACTCCGCGGGGAAAGGTGAAAGATGCTGTCAGGCACGGCCCGTCGACGTGGTCCTCAACCGCGGCGTTGATGTCGATCACGGACGCCACAGGCATGGACGGGTTCTGGGTTCCGCCGAGCCTTCGATTGCCCTCCACCGGCAGCCAGTCCTGTGTTCCGTCAGAGGAGCTGATCCGGCCCAGATAGTTGAAACTGATCTGAGGAGAACGGAATCGGCCGAGTGGGTCGCTCTCGCCAGACAGGTACCGCAACATCCCGAATCCGATTCCATGATCGGGGATCGCACGGACGTACTCTTTGACAGCTTTGAGGGCCCGCCCGGCGTCGGCGCCACCGGCCAGTGCGTCGTCGACGTCGATTGCGCCGAGGTCCACGCGCACCGGGTAGAGCGTGGTGAACCAACCAACGGTGCGAGCGAGGTCTGCGCCAGGAACCACCCCTTCCTCGCGGCCGTGTCCTTCGAGAGTGATCAGGGCGGCAGCGGTGTCCATACCGCGGCGTCGTCGCCACCCGATCGAGGCCAACGCAACAGCGGTGAGGAGTCCGTCGTTCACGCCGGCGTGGAATGCCGCAGGAACCGTGGTGAGAAGGTTCCTGGTCGCCGAAGGCGAGATGTCCACTGTAACGGTGTCGACCGTGTCGTCGACGTCGATCGTGGGATCGAGTGGGCGCGAACCGATCAACGGGTCATCGCCGTCCAGGATCGTTCTCCACATGTCCAGTTCGACGCTCCGGTCGCCCACGTGCTCGACAAGCCCATGCGCCCATCGCCGGAACGACGTTCCGATCTGTGGCAGTTCGGGCGTGACACCGGCCTGGAGTTGTGCTGTCACCGACGCCAGGTCGGTGACCAGAATGCGCCACGAGACGCCGTCGACAACCAGGTGATGAATCACCACAAGTAGTCGGCCCCGCCCGGTCGACACGTCAGGTTTGTCGGCCAGGTCGAACCAGATCACGCGCACCATGTCAGCCGTGGCGGGATCCAAGCTGTCGGCCACGGCCTCGAGTTCTCCCGACGCCAAGGCCCTGAAACCTTCGTCGTCCACCGAATCGACAGCTACGCGGTGGATCAGTCCTTCGGCCGAGATCGAGCCGGGTGGTAAGACTTCCATGACCCGGTCACTCTCAACCAAGCGAGCTCGAAGCATTCCGTGGCGGTCCAGCAACACCTGGAGACCACGGACAAGGAGGTCCTGGGTGAGATCAGCGGGAGCTGTCAGCAAGAGCGCCTGGGAGAACCGTTTCACTCCGCCGCCACGCAGCCCGCCACTGCTGCGGTCGAGCATCCACTGCGCCACCGGGCTCAGTGGAACAGTTCCGACAGCGGATCCCGGTAGCTCCGCGAGTACATCAGGCCTGTCCTGCTCAAGGTGCGCCGACTCGGCAAGCGCGGCGACGGATTTGTGGTCGAAAACATCTCGGGGTGAGATGATCACACCCGCATCGCGAGCGCGGGCCACCAATTGGATGGACATGATGCTGTCGCCACCGAGCTCGAAGAACGAATCATGCACTCCTACCGCGTCGAGACCGAGAACCTGCGCGAACAGAGCGGCAAGAAGATTCTCGGTTTCCGTTCGCGGTGGCCGGTCGGGTGTGGCGGCGGACGAGAAATCGGGTGTGGGAAGCGCTGCGCGGTCGAGTTTTCCGTGAACCGTCAGCGGAACGGCGTCGAGCACCACCACCGCCGCCGGCACCATGTACGACGGCAGGCGCTTGCCTGCATGGGCGAGGACGTCTCGCGGATCGACACTCGCTCCGCGATCGGGAACCACGTAGCCGATCAACCGATCCCTGCCGTCGCCGTTCCAGACGGCCGTCACCGCCTGGGCCACGCGCGGGTGCGTCTGCAGTGCCACCTCGACTTCCCCGAGTTCGATGCGGAACCCACGGACTTTGACTTGGGCATCGGTGCGCCCGAGATACTCCAGCCGTCGGTCGGGCGTCCACCGCACGCGATCGCCCGTGCGATAGATCCGCGTTCCCGGCGCACCGAAGGGATCTGCGACAAACTGCGTGGCGGTCAACGGGTATCGCCGGTGATAGCCGCGAGCGAGAGCCGGCCCGGCAAGATACAACTCCCCCGCGACACCTACCGGTACCGCTCGCAGACGCGAGTCCAGCACTACCTCGCTGAATCCGCGAGTAGGTGTGCCGATAGTGACCGGGTCGTTCGGAGCCAGTGCCGCACTGATGCTCGACACGACAGTTGCCTCGGTAGGACCGTAGGCGTTGAACATCTTTCTGCCCGGAGCCCAGCGGGCCACCAATTCCGGCGGACACGCTTCCCCACCTGTCACGACACAACCGACAGTGGTGAGACCGTCTGGGTCGACGGACGTTAAGGCCGCCGGAGTCACAAAACAATGGGTGACGCGCTCGCGCTCCAGTAACGCCGCCAGTTCCGACCCGCCGTAGACGGTCGGTGGCACGATCACCATCGTGGCTCCAGCACCAACGGCCATCACGAGCTCGAGAACCGACGCGTCGAAACTCGGCGAAGCGAAGTGCAGAGTTCTGGATCGGGTCGTGGCGGCGAAGGTCTCACGCTCCTGGAGCGCGAAGTCGCTCAACCCGCGATGTGTGACCGTCACGCCCTTGGGTGTTCCTGTCGACCCCGACGTGTAGATCAGATAGACCGGATTGTCGATGCGAATCGGTGCCTTCCGATCCGCGTCGGTGACTTTCGATGGCGAGTACGCCCGCAGCCGTTCCTCGAAACCGGCATCGTCGAGGACCAGCCACGGCACGAGGCCGGACAATGCCGCGTTGTGAGCTCGAGACGTTATCCCCCACCCTGCACCGGAGTCGCCCAGCATGTGCTCGATACGAGCAGCAGGATGTCCCGGGTCCACGGGAAGGAATGCCGCACCTGTCTTGGCAATGGACCACACCGCCAGAACGGACTCGATGGAGCGTGGGAGACACAACGCCACCACCGATTCGGGACCCACTCCGGATTCGATCAGCATGCGGGCCAATCGGTTCGACTGCGCGTCGAGTTCGAGATAGGTCACTTCACGTTCCTCGAACACCAGCGCAACGGCGCCGGGATCCTGGGCAGTCGCCATATCTGTTGCTGCAGTCAGCAAATCCGGAAGGGTCTGAACAGCGGCGGAAATCTCACCTCGCACGGGTACCAGTTCGGCTGACTCATAGGCGTCGAGGATCTCGATATCTCCGATCCGTGATTGCGGATCCGTGATAACGCGCTCGAGAATCCGTTGCAGGCGGTCGACGAAGCCCGCTACCGTTTCCTCGTCGAAAATATCTGTGGCATATCCGAATTCGGCGCGAAGACCGTCCGATTCGCCGGCTGCGCCGGCATTCTGCGTCACCGTCAACTGAAGATCGAAGTTGATGGTGTCGATCTCGACGCCCACGTCGGTCACCTGCAGGTCGGGGAGTTCGAGTGCAGGCCGTTCGATGTCTTGGAACTCCAACATGACTTGAAACAGGGGCGAGTACGCCGTCGAACGTGAAGGATTCACGATCTCGACGACTCTTTCGAACGGCACGTCCGCGTGAATGAAGGCGCTCAGATCTACGTTTCGGACCTGGTCGAGGAAGTCTCCGAAAGTTGCGCCGCGGTCCACTGCAGTGCGCAACACCAAGGTGTTGACGAACATGCCCACCAGGTCGTCGAGTTCGCGCTCCCCACGCCCGGCGATGGGAGTTCCGACGGCTACGTCGTCCTCATCACTGAGCCTCGCCAGCAGCACTGCCAAGGCTGCGTGCACAACCATGAAGACCGTGGCGTTGTGTTTGCGCGACAGGGCAACCACACCGGCATGCACCTTCGGACCGAACACGAACCTGATCCGTCCGCGTCGAAGCGAACGCACATCAACACGCGGTCGATCGGTCGGAATGTCGAGAACCTCCGGTGCGCCCGCAAGATTCTCGGCCCAATAGCCGAGCTGTTTCGAGATCAGAGACCGAGAGTCCGATTCCGAGCCCAACCAACCACGTTGCCACAACGCGTAGTCGGCATACTGGATCCCGAGCGGCGCCCACTGCGGTGCCTCACCGTTCACACGGGAGGTGTATGCGCTCATGAGATCTCGGGCCAGCGGTACCGTGGAGAATCCGTCGGCGGCGATGTGGTGAATCACGATCACCAGGACATGCGAGTGGACCTGGTCGTCTCGCCGCAACAAGGTGGCGCGCATCGGGACCTGCTGCATGACGTCGAAACCATCCGAAACGATCTGCCGGCAACGCTCGCGCAGCTCTTCCTCTCCCTGCACAAGTATCGGTGCAAGATCCGATACCACCTGTGAGGTAGACATGATCACTTGACGCGGGCCGTCGTCAGTGAGAGGAAAAACAGTGCGCAAGGACTCGTGCCGCTCGACGACGTCGACAAATGCCGCGTGAAGTGCACTCAGATTCACTGTGCCGTCGAGCCTCAACGCGCACGCGACGTTGTAGGCGGCGGACTCGGGGTCGAACTGATTCGCAAACCACATTCGCTCCTGCGCCGGCGAAAGTGGGATATCCGTCGTCGTACCCCGCGGCCTCAACGCCGGCTTGGCCCCCTCTCCTCCGCGACACTGCGCCAACTCGGCCAGCGCTGCAACGGTAGAAGCATCGAAGACGTCACGAATGTTGATCCGTTCGCCGAGAACAGAATTCAATCGCGCAACCAGCCTGGCCGCACTGAGAGAGTTCCCACCCAGGGCAAAAAAGTCGTCGTTCACGCCCACCGTCGACGTTCCCAGCAGATCATCGAAGATTGCGGCAACCGTCTCCTCGACCGGCGTTCGTGGCGCAACATACTGCAGCGGTTGAGGTTCGAAGTTGACGTCCGGGAGGGCTTTACGGTCCAACTTCCCATGCACCGTCACCGGAAACTCCCCCAACACCACCACCACCGACGGCACCATGAACCCCGGAAGAGACCTCCGCACCCCTCCAACACCACCACCTCATCGACCACCACCCCCCACCTCACCCACCACAAACCCCACCAAAAATCCCCCACCCAACACCCGACCGCAACACCACCACCGCACCAGCCACCCCCACCTGAGCAGCCAACACCGCCTCCACCTCACCCAACTCCACCCGCTGCCCCCGCACCTTTCACTGAAAATCCGTGCGCCCCACAAACTCCAACACCCCACCACACCCCCACCGCACCACATCACACGTCCGATACAACCGAGCACCCACCACACCCGACACCGGATCCGCCACAAACCGACCCACCGTCAAATCCACACGACCCTCATACCCCCGAGCCACCTGCACCCCACCCACATACAACTCCCCCACCACCCACCGGAACCGGCCGCAACCGCGAATCCCAACACCAACACCCGCGTATTCCACACCGGCCGACCAATCGGAACACCCACCCCCACAACACCCTCCACCCGATGAACGTCACATCCACCGACGCCTCCGTCGGCCCGTCACAAATTCACCAACTCCGCACCACACACCCCCGCAAACCGCCCCGCCAACACCGACGACAACCCCCTCACCCGACACAAACACCGACGCAAACCCGAACACCCCACCCCCAACTCCCCCACGCTCAACTCCCCCACGAACACCTCAACATCGACGGCACAAAATGCACCACCGACACCCCCCACCGCTCGATCACACCCACCAAAATACACCGGATCACGATGCCCACCCGGATCCGCCACCACCAACCGCGCACCCACCATCAACGGCCCAAAACAACTCCCACACCGACACATCGAACGACACCGGCGTCTTCTGCAACACCACATCCCCCACACCCAACGGAAACTCCCCCTGCATCCACAACAACCGATTCACCACCCCGCATGCGACACCACCACCCCTTCGGACGACCCGTCGACCCCGACGTGAACATCACATACACCGCATGCTCAGGCAACAACACCCCAACCGATCCCCCACCCCCACCGAACCACCGAAAACCCCGAAACATCAACACAACCCACATCAACAAACCCCACCCCACCGGCAAACACCCACCATCACCAAACCCGCGACAACACCACCACCGGATCCACCACACCCACCACAAACCCCACCCGCTCCACCGGCGCACCCACATCCACCGGAACAAACACCCCACCAGCCCGCACCACCGCAAACACCGCCACCAACAACTCCCACCGACCGCGACAACGCCACACACACCCGCGACTCCGGACCCACCCCCAACGAAATCAACAACCGCGCAAAACGATTCACCCGAACATCGAACTCACCCACGACAACACCCACCCCACCACCACCAACCCCCCACCACCCACACCAGCAAACCGCCCATCCAACACATCCACCAACGTCAAACCCCCCACCACAACCCCCACACCATCCCAACCACCCACCACCAACCCACGCTCGGGCGCGCCCAAAATTTCCGTATCCCCTACTGGCACTGTCGGATCCGACACGACCGACCGGAGGAGGCGGACGAAACGCTCGCCGAACTCGGCGACTGTGGTGCGCTCGAAGATATCGGAGGCATAGGTGAAGGCGGCATCGAAACCCATGGGGACGCCGTCTTTGCCACGCTGCTCGGAGAGCGACAGTTGCAAGTCGAATTTGGCGACACCGACGTCGACTGGAACAACATCGACACCCAGTCCGGGTAGTTCGAGGTGGGGATCTGCGGTGTTCTGGAATTCCAACAGAACCTGGAAGAGCGGTGAGCGAGATGACGAACGCTCCGGCGCAACTGCATCGACGACTCGCTCGAACGGCACCTCGGCTTGTCCGAACGCTGCCAGATCGACTTCGCGAGTTCGTGCAAGGATCTCCTCGAAAGTCGCGGCGGTGTCAACGGTGATTCGCAGGACGACCGTGTTGACGAACATCCCGACCAGATCGTCGAGGACTTGCTCGGCGCGCCCTCCTACCGGAGTCCCGATCGCTATGTCCGGCGAGGCGCTCAGCCGTGCCAACAGAACCGCCAGCACTGCGTGCATCACCATGAACGGTGTCGTGTTGTGATTCCGAGCGAGTTCGAGGAGTTCACTGTGCACGTCTGCGGGCACCGAGAATCGGACCGATTCACCGCGCATGGATCGTTCCGCCGGTCTCGGTAGATCCAGCGGAAGGTCGATCACGTCAGGTAGACCGGCCAGGGTGGACGTCCAGTAGTCCAACTGCTTCGCCTCGAGAGTGTCCGGATCGTCGTCACTGCCGAGCAGTTCGATCTGCCATTGGCTGTAGTCGGCGTACTGCACAGGCAAAGGCGACCAGTCCGGTGCCCGTTTCGCAGCCCGCGCCGCGTAGGCGCGGGTCAGGTCTCGGGCCAGCGGCTCGAGGGATGCTCCGTCCGCCGAAATATGGTGAACTACCAGCGCAAGGACATGATCGTCCGGCGTGACCCGAAAAAGGGAGCCGCGCAGGGGCACGTTCGCGCTCACGTCGAACCCCTCGCGAGCGAGATCGGCGATGCGCCTGTCCAAGGCTTCCTCGTCCACGGATACTTCCCACGCGATCTTCGACGTCACGCGTTCCGAAGGCACTACTACCTGATGTGGGCCGTCGACCGACGCCGGGTAGACGGTACGGAGCGATTCATGCCGATCGACAACATCTCCCACCGCGCGCTGCATCGCAGCGACATCCAAGGCACCTGACAGTCGGACCACCATCGGAATGTTGTAGGCCGGGGACGACGTGTCGAACTGATTGACGAACCACAGGCGTCGTTGTGCCACAGACACCGGAATCTTGTCCCTGTACGAATGTGCCTGCAGGATTGGACGCTTCGAACGCGTGCGATCAACGCGGGATGACTTCGCATCCCGCACGTGACGGGCCAATGATTCGATAGTCGGTGCTTCGAACAAAGTCCGCACCCCGAAATCGATTTCTTCAGCGGCATTTACTCGAGCGATCAGCTTCGTGGCAATCAGTGAGTTCCCGCCCAGCTCGAAGAAGTCGTCACCCGCACCCACCGTCTCGACGCCTAGAACATCGGCAAAAATCTCGGCGAGCACTAGTTCCTCAGCGCCCTCGGGCGGTCGAAAGTCGTCCGACCGAGCATCGAACCGAGGTGCCGGTAAGGCAGCGCGATCGACCTTTCCCGCCGGAGTTACCGGCAACTCGTCGAGTAGAACAAATGCCGCAGGAACCATGTACGACGGAACACGGCTCGCGACGTACCGCGTCAGCTCGGCCGTCGAGAGCGCACTTCCGCCGGCAGGCACGACGTACGTGGTGATCATCGCTGTCCCGGAGGGAGCCGCCCGCGCCACGGTGACTGCATTCTCGACCTGCGGACACGACCGCACGACGCTGTCGATTTCCCCGAGTTCGATACGAAATCCGCGAACTTTCACCTGGAAGTCACTACGACCGACGTACTCGAGTCCACGGCCACGGCGCCACCGCACCAAATCCCCCGTTCGATACATCCGCTGCCCGGGGAGGCCGAAGGGGTCTGCCACGAATCGTTCTGCCGTCAACGCATACTTTCGGTGGTAGCCGCGTGCGAGCGCGTCTCCCGAGATGTACAGCTCGCCCACAACACCGTCGGGGACGGGGTGCAATCGCTGATCGAGCACGATCTCCTCGAAGCCGCGGAGCGGACCGCCCACTGTGATGTTCTCCGACGACACCATCGGCTCGCCGATGTTCGACATGACGGTGGTCTCGGTCGGCCCGTACGCATTGCACAGCCGTCGGCCGGGAGCCCACCGCTGCACAAGATCCGGCGGACAGGCCTCACCACCGACCACCACGTCGCCGAAGTCCGAAAGGCCCTCGGGCGAAACTGTTCCGAGCGCCGCAGTAGTGACAAAACCATGCGTGACACGCTGGGATTCGAGGAAGTGAGACAACTCGTCACCGCCGTAGATCGTGCTCGGCGCAATCACCATGGTCGCTCCGGCACCGAAAGCCAGCAGGTACTCGAAAATCGAGGCGTCGAAACTCGGGGTCGAGAAGTGCAACGTTCGCGCATCCTGGGTCGCACCGAACCGCGAACGCTGTTCGGCAGCAAGCGCTTCCAGTCCACGATGCGAGACCGTCACCCCCTTGGGGAGTCCGGTGGACCCGGACGTGTAGATCACGTATGCGGGATTGTCGGGCCGGATCGGGTGCACCCGATCGACATCGGAGATGGAACGCACGGACAACCGTGCAAGTCGGCCACGGAACTCGGCGTCGTCGATCGCTGACCAGGGAACCGAATCCGGCAAGCGATGAAGTTCCGCGACGACCGTGAGTCCCAGTACGGCGCCGGAATCGGTCAGCATGAAGCGAACACGTTCATCCGGATAGGTCGGATCCACCGGCACGAATGCCGCGCCGGCTTTGCTCACGGCCAACATCGCGACAACCGATTCGATCGAACGCGTCATACCCAGCGCCACAATCTTTTCCGGACCGATGCCGCGGTCGATCAATTCTCGGGCCAACTTCGAGGAACGCTCGTCGAGTTCTCGATACGTCAACTCGTCATCGAGATACGACAGGGCCACGCCGTCGGGGTGTGTGCGCGCCGCACCGTCGAACAGTTCGGCCAGGGTGCGGTGCGAAGCGCGAGGGTCACTGCGTACAGGCTGCATCGCGGATCGCTCGTCGTCGGACAAGATATCGATGTCGCCGACCATGATTGCCGGATCCGCTGTGACGGATTCCAGGACGCACGCGAACCGCAAACCGAGGCCGCGTACCGTCTCGGCGTCGAACAGGTCGGTGGCAAACGCGAGCGTCACCGTGATTCCGGACGGCGTACCCACCTCGTCGAAAGTCTCGACTGCAGACACTCCGAGATCGAAGCGGCCGAGGTCGGGAGGGTGCTCGTCAGCGCTGGCGACGGACTCGAACGTCACCTGTATCACCGGCGCATACGCAGGTACATCCTCCACCTCGAGCGATTCCGCCACCTGCTCGAGCCGTATCCCACTGTGCGGCAGCGCATTACTTCGGACCTCGACGGCACTGCCCAAGAGTGCCGTGAACGGCGTCTCCAGATCGACGCGACTCCGGATGGCGACGATGTTCGCGTCGGATCCCGCGGGCGTACCGATCACAACATCCGAAGCACCGGACAACCGGCTCACCAGGAGAGCAAAGCTCGCATGTAAGACCGCACGAGTGTCCGTCCCGAGATCACTCGCCATCGCCGTGATCCGCGCGTGGGTGTCGGCGGCGATCAGGACCTCAACCTGTGCACTGTCCAGCGATTGCGTTGCAGGCCTGGGTCGATCGAAGGGAAGTTGCAAAAGTTCGGGCGCCCCGGCGAGCTCATGTCTCCAATACTCGATGTGCCGGACTTCGCGTTGTCGTCGCTCGCCCTCTCGGGCCGTCGGGCCGTGAATGTCTGCGAGTTCGGCACCGGAATCAGACGCGATCAACTCTTCCAGCAAGCCGACAAAGTTCCGGTGGTGCTCGCGTAAACCCGCCTCCTCGTATCGGATCGGGTTTGCCCGGAAGTCGACACGCAGCCTGTCGCCGCTCGGATACACGTTGACCAGAAGGTCGTCCACCGGCCCGGAGGTGACGATGTGATACTCCCCAACCACCTCGCCCAACTGCACCTCCTGGCGAAACAGCATGACGTTGACCATGGGCCCGGCATATGAGTCTTCGCCTTCCAGACCGCTCGTCACGCCTGCGTCCCGACGGATGTCGTCGAGGCTGCAGCGCTGGTGTCGCAATGCACCCATGAGCTCATGCTGGACCTGGGCGAAGAGTTCACCGACGGTGTCGACCGCTGCGACACGGATGAGCAGTGGCGTGACGTTCACCATCATGCCGCCCGAGTCCCGCAGCACCGCCGTAGTCCGTCCGGACATCGGAACATGAATCTGGACAGTCTCTTTCGCCGTCATCCGCGCGAGGTACAACGCGAGCGCAGCGATGACCGGGGCAGCGTGGTTCTCGGATTCGTAGAGAAGGGCACAACTTCGGTCCGAGATCAGTGTGCTTTCGAGTCGGCTCTCGGTTTGCGCGGGCCCAGAAGCCTCCGCCAGGCTGGATCCAGCGAGGGTGGTATTGCGCTCAGCCCAGTACTCCCGGTCGGCGGCGAATCGATCCGACATTCTGTACCGCTCGTCGATGTCGTACAGCGTGCGCAGTGTCGCGGCACGACTCGGCTGCGAGTCCTTTCTCGCCGCCGAGGTTGAGTACCGATGCGCAATGCGGTTCATCATGGTCATGGCGCCGAAACCGTCGAGCGCAACATGATGGATGCGGCTGTACCACAGATAGTGCGCGTCACCCACGCGCAGCACAGCGGTCGCGACGATTCCGTCGACTGCCAGGTCGAGCTGCGTCCGGCAATCTCGGCGCATCCACCCGAGGGCATCCTCGATCGGATCGGGGGACCCACGGAAGTCGACCAAACCGACCGAGATTTCGGCCTTCTCATCCACGTACTGCATCGGGTGACCGTCGATCTCGATCACTTTGAGCAAAGGAGATTGAAACTCGTATGCCACCGCTCGCGTTTCGCGATCCAGCAGTTCGACGTCGAGTTCGCCGCGCAGCTCCACGTAGTGCGCTATCAGAATCGGGACTTCGGGATCGAATTGCTGAGCGAACCAGGTTGCCCGTTGGGCGGCCGAGAGCGGAAAGAGCGTCTCACCAGAAGGGTCGGTCCGACTTACCTCGAAGGGTTTCACAGCGCCCCGCCCCGCATGATCTCCGCGGCCGCCGAGTGCGTAGCCGCGTCCGAATCAACAGCGCGAAAGCAAGAGGCTGATCGCGCCTCTCAAGCAGTCGTACCCAGAATCGGCAAGCGCATGCACCGCCCCACCAGTCGATGTCACGTACGTATCGCTCATGTTTCGCGTGCCCGATATGTACTAAAAGTGTGAATGTGTCTCGTCACCTCGGTAATGTCCCACTCCGAGAAGACACATCCCCCGAGGGGAGCAGGCGCATGGACATCACCACCATTACCGACGTGATACGCCGACCACCGGATCGCCCAGGGGACGTGTGGCGTCCCGGCGACGCCTGGCTCGCGGGAGGAACGTGGCTGTTCTCAGCGGAACAACCCGACACCCGTCGACTCGTCGACCTCAACGCGCTCGGCTGGACATCACTGGAGGTCGGCGCGACTCATTTCGGTGTCGGGGCCACGTGCACCGTTGCCGAACTGTATGCGTTTGTCCCGCCGGACAATTGGCGTGCGAGTCCACTTATTCGCGTCAGCTGCGAGTACTTCCTCTCTTCCTTCAAGGTGTGGAATTCGGCAACCGTAGGCGGCAACATCTGTATGTCACTTCCAGCCGGACCGATGATCACCCTGGCAGTTGCACTCGAGGCTTCGTTCACACTATGGGCTACCGACGGAACAGTGAGGACCGTCGACGCGTGCGACTTCGTGACCGGTGACCACCAGAATGTCCTGGAGCCGGGCGAAGTCCTTCGGAGCATCGAGTTCCCGGTGCACTCACTCACCAAACGGCACGCCCACCGCCGCTTCAGTCTCACGCACCTCGGCCGTTCGACGATCTTCATGATCGCGACGCAGACTCCTGGCGCCGACGACTTTCACCTCACCATCACCGCCGGCACCACCCATCCGATCCGGCTGACGTTCGACACGATGCCGGACGAGCACTCTCTGCGACGAGCCGTCGACTCCATTTCGGCCGACAGTTGGTTCGACGATCCCAACGGAACCCCCGACCACCGCCTCCACCTCGCCCGCCACTACGCCGACGAGCTCCGAAACGAACTCACGGGGAGCCAGTCATGAGCTACACGGTGAACGACCGGCAGTTCCACGAGGAGCCGTTCCCGGGACAGTGTCTCCGGACGTTTCTTCGGCACCTCGGACACCACGGGGTGAAGAAGGGGTGCGACGGCGGGGACTGCGGGGCGTGCACAGTGTGGCTCGACGGAACACCGATACACAGCTGCATCACGCCCGCCTTTCGCGCCGACGGTCGCGCGGTAACCACGATCGAGGGACTCGGCACGCCCGAAGATCTCCATCCGATTCAGCAGCAGTTCCGGGATGCACCCGGCTTTCAGTGTGGGTTCTGCACCGCCGGGATGATCATGACCTCGGCGGCGCTCACCGACGCGCAGAAAGAAGACTTGCCGCGAGCGCTCAAGGGAAACCTGTGCCGCTGCACCGGTTACCGATCCATCGAAGACGCGGTCAACGGTGTCGGTGCTATCGAAGTTGCCCTCCCGGGACAGGCCGTCGGAACCAGCGTCGGGGCGCCGGCGGCCACCGACGTGGTGACCGGCCGAGCCGAATACACTATGGACACCGCCATCGACGGCATGCTGCACCTGAAAGTGCTGCACTCGCCGCACGCACATGCACGCATCACCTCCATCGACACCACCGAGGCGCTCGCCGTCCCCGGTGTCCATCGCGTCTACACCTGGAAAGACGTGCCGCGCAAGCTCTTCACCACGGCAATACATACCGACCACCTTGTCGATCCGGACGACACCTACATTCTCGACAACGTCGTGCGGTTCGTGGGTCAGCGTGTAGTGGCCGTCCTCGCCGACTCCGTCGTCGCTGCGGAAGAAGGCCGTCGGAAGGTGAAGGTCGATTACGAGATCCTGCCTTTTGTGTTCGATCCGGAAGAGGCCATGGCCGACGGCGCTCCAGCCCTGCACGGATCCGACGATCCCTTTGTTCGAGATCCAGAGCACAACATCCTGCTCGAACTTCACGGTCATGTGGGCGACGTCGAGGCCGGGTTCGCCGAGGCCGACGTCATCCACGAAGGCACCTACTTCTCGCCGCGGGTTCAGCACGCGCACCTCGAGACGCACGGTTCGATCTCCTGGATGGAAGACGGACGCCTTCACGTTCGCACAAGTTCGCAGTCCCCCTCCATCGCCAAGGTCAAACTCGCCCATCTCTTCGACCTCCGCCCGGATCAGCTACGCGTGTTCTGCAAACGCGTGGGCGGCGGGTTCGGAGGAAAACAGGAAGTGATCAGCGAGGATCTGGTGGCGCTCGCCACCCTCGACACCGGTCGTCCCGTCTGCCTCGAGTTCACCCGAGAAGAAGAGTTCACCACCGCGTCGCCGCGTCATCCGATGAAGCTCACGATCAAGCTCGGTGCCAAGTCGGACGGAACCCTCACAGCCTTTCAGTACCGAAACATCTCGAACACCGGTGCGTACGGAAACCACGGTGGAGAGACACTCTTTGCCGGCGGCGCGGCAGTATCGCTCTACCGCTGCGCCAACAAGAAGTTCGATGCGTATTCCGTGTACACCAACAATGTTCCGAGCGGCGCTCTACGTGGGTACGGGATGACGCAACCGGCCTTTGCCGTGGAATCGGCCATGACCGAATTGGCCATCGCGCTGGACATGGATCCGCTCGAACTGCGTCGACGCAATATCGTCCGACCGGGCGATTCGCTCGTCGCACTCGAAGACGGCCCAGACGACGTGATCTTCACCGAAGACGGACTGGGGCAATGCATAGATCTGATCGACGCCGCGTTGAAGCGCCAACCGGTTCCCTCGCTCGGAGACGATTGGCTGATCGGCACCGGTACCGCCAGTTCACTACACGAGACCGCGCCACCCACCGAGCACATTTCCGAGGCCTGGCTCACCCTCGGCGAAGACTGTGTATACGAACTTGCCATCGGCACAGTCGAATTCGGTGAGGGTACTTCTACCGCCCACGTGCAGATCGCCGCGAATCAGCTGGGCACAACACCGTCACGTGTACGAATCATTCAGTCGGACACCGACCGAACCGGTTTCGACACAGGCGCTTTCGCCAGCGCTGGCCTGTTTGTCGCTGGGAACGCGGTACTTCGCGCGTCGAATGCGCTCCGCGATCGCCTACTTGCCTTCGCCGCGCACCACACCGGCGTGTCGATTGACCAGTGCTCGATGGACGACGACAAGATCGTCTGCGGTAGTACTCGATTAACACTGCAAGAGATACTCGAGGCCGCGCGCCCGCGCGGGATCCGATTCACCGAGGCGCGGAAGGCATACGGATCTCCGCGCAGCGTGGTGTCCAACACTCATGGCTTCCGGATTGCCGTCCATCGCATCACCGGCGAGATCCGCATTCTCTACAGCGTCCAAGCCACCGACGCTGGGGTGATCATCAATCCGGCGCAGGTGCGGGGACAGATCGAAGGTGGCGTCGCCCAGGGCATCGGCTTCGCACTCACCGAGAACTTCCACGTAGACGCAAACGGCGCGATGATGAACCCGAATCTACGTAACTACCGGATCCCGACATATGCAGATATCCCACGCACGGAGGTGATCCTCGTCGAGTCATCAGACTCCGTCGGTCCTCTCCGCTCCAAGGGCATGGCGGAGTGCTGCATCAATCCGGTTGCCCCTGCATTGGCGAACGCACTGCAGGATGCAACCGGGTCACGATTCCGGTCGCTACCGCTCACCCCGGAACGCATCTACACAGGCCTGAACCGATGACCGCGCACACGTCGGCGGACAGCGCCGCGACGGTCATCATCGGCCAGCGAGTGCGTGCCGGACTGGAGAAAGAATTCGAGGTATGGCAGAAAGATCTCAACCGGGCGGCCGCAGATTATGCAGGCTTCCTCGGGGCAGAAATCGCGGCTCCGACGCCCACCCAACCCGATTGGGTGATCGTGTACCGCTTCGACTCCATCGCTCATGTTCAAGCGTGGATCAACAGCGCGACGAGGCAGAACTACCTCGACAGCGGGCGTCAGTACTTCGACGGCCCGGCCACGCAGCAGGTAGTGAGCGGTGGGATCAGGCCTCCGGACCCACTGCTGACCGTCGTAGTGACGCACCGAGTCGGTGACGACAGCATCGACGAGTTCCTTGCCTGGCAGGATCGCCTTCGGGAGGTGGAGAGTGCTTTCGACGGATTCCGCGGCACCGAACTGTTTCG
Source organism: Rhodococcus sp. YL-1 (assembly GCF_001942025.1). Taxonomy (NCBI): domain Bacteria; kingdom Bacillati; phylum Actinomycetota; class Actinomycetes; order Mycobacteriales; family Nocardiaceae; genus Rhodococcus; species Rhodococcus sp. YL-1. The sequence continues at coordinate 3,482,171 of NZ_CP017299.1, forward strand.
CCCCGTCGACGGTGTGCAGGATGAATGGACCCTGCTGTATCGCTTCGACAATGCTGCCCACCTCGATACGTGGCTGACTTCCCCTGAGCGACAACAACTCCTCGCCGAGGGCCGCAAGTTTCACGATTTCGAACTGCGAACCGTGGACAATTCGTTCGGCAGTTGGTTTGCCTTCGACGAGAACGGAAACGAGGCCCCTCCACCTTCGGAGACAAAAACCTCGATCGCGGTCTGGGTCGGTCTCTACCCGACTGTCGTCTTGCTTACTTTGGCGCTGTCACCGCTGAAGCTGCCACTCTGGCTCGGATTGTTGATCGGCAATCTGCTGTCGAGCTTCATCATGAGTTTCTTCACGATGCCGTACTACGTGAATCGACTCCTGCGCCGTTGGCTGCGTCCGCCTCCGGGGATTCCTGTCGCAAAAACCAACGCACAAGGGGTGGCAATCGTCGCCGCTGTGACCTTGTTCTGGGTTGTCGTCTTCTACCTCGTGACTACTCAGTTCTGGTCGCTGCCCTGAACGCTCCGGAACACGAAATGCCAGCGCATGTAACGGGGCATGATTCTTCCCCGGTGCATACGCTGGCATTTTCAGTTATGTCCGATCACGCGGCCGTTGGTGGGCTGTTCCCGCCGATCGGCTGTTGATACGGGTCGATCGACATCGGTGGATAGAACACCGATTTCCGATCCGGGCCGATCTCCACCCGCCACTCCGTGTGATGCAGCGTCCGGTGATGATGACCGCACAACAAGACCAGATTGTCGAGATCCGTTGGGCCACCATCACCAGTGAACAATATGATGGGCATCGCACCACCCCGACGGAGTCCCGCACCCCGGAAACGCACACCCACCATCACGAACCGCCAACGCCCGCCTCTGCGGCGCCGTCGCCGTTCTCACTTCCTTGCCGCAGTCGAGCGGAACACCATTCTCGTCCAACAAGATCCGCGTCACGGTGCAGTCGCACGCCAACATCCGCGCAGTGTCGATACTGATCGGGCCCACCCAATCGGTCCACGCAAATCCGAGTTCTTCGGTGGACGGCAGGAGGTCTTTCAACGCCTTGAGGTCGGTCATGTCTTTCGCGGACGCGGTAACGGTGATGTGCGGTTTCACTCCGCCTTCGATCGGACCCAACCCCGCCCGCTCGTACCGCCGCAGTAGTTCGCAGAACCCATCCGCACGCCGTAGCGCCGGAGTACGCGTGTCCTTGACGCCGTCCTTCTCCGGCGTCGGCGCAGACAGACTCGACAACAACGTGATCAGACGTGCCCCGTTCACCGCATCCAAATCACCCTTCACCGACACCCGCCCGTACAAACCCTTCGACGCGTAGAACTCGTTACGCTCCGAATCCTCACCCACCGGAACGCCGTCCTCACGCCTGCCGTACTGCTTCTCGATCCGCCGAATCGCTGCCCGAACCGCATCACAATCGGCGATGTTCTTCGACGCCAAACCCAACAGAATCCCGCGAGCCTTGTCCACATCCGCCAGGGTCATGTTCTTCGGCGGATGCTGACAAAACGACGCCACCTGCCGCGCCTTCAACGCATCAACATCCCCGCGATGAAACGCATCCGCGACAACAGGTTCGAGCATCAACAACCGCGCCAACCCGACCAGCAGACTGCACTCACCGATCTCCAGATTCGTCGAACCATGCAACCACTGCGCGATCGCCCGAAAACCCTTCCCACCGAAAACGTCACGGGAAAACATTTCCACGATCAGCAACACCATCCGCGATTGCAACTCGTGCCGGACACGCACCAGATCGAGAACCTCACTCTTGAGGCCCTCACCATCCAGTTGCCGCGCATCCCGACTGTCCATACCGAAAGTTTAATCGAACACACTTTCGATAACCAGAGACAAAACGGACAACTTCGAGAACAGGAAGGCTCGAGACACGTTGATATGAAACTACTTTCAGCAACTCTCAAAACCGGATCATCGGCCGCCGAGCGGCAGAACTCCCCCGCCGACGGGATAGGGCGGCAGCGTTCCCACAAGCGTCGGTGTCAATGTGGTCGCAGACGGATCGGCACGACCGAGAGTGAATTTCCGAACTTCGGCACCCGTTCCGTTGCTGCCGCTGACGAGGAGATCCGCGCCGGTAGTCGTGCTCGTCGTGGCCACTCCCACACCCGACTCTGGAGCGGTGAACGGGTCGAAAGCTGCAACCTCCCGAAATGCCACGTCCGTCGAATGGTGATCTGGACTCTCGAGGTACATCTCGGGTGCACCGTCGAGCCTGGATCCACTCGAGAAGACGCGGATTGATCCTTCTCCTCCGAGCATGCCTGCCACTATCGACTTTGCGCCGCCCTCGGCGCCGGCCACCCAACCCGTCGACAGAGACACCCCGTCGCGGTAGCCCTGATCGAATGCCAAGAACTGCGACGTCATTACAGGACCAGCCGTACGACCTGCGTGTTCATCGGAGCCGCCCTGCGCAGCCGCCGTCGGTTCGTACAGGTCGTAGCGGAACGTCTTGATAAACGGCTCCTCGCCCGCACCCGGTGCGGTCACGATGCTCGCTCGACCGGAGTGACTGTCAACCATTCCGGTTGCGAACGTGACTCCGCTACTCGATCCCGGGTACGGCGAGAACGAACCGAATTCTGCGGGTGCGGACCTCTTGTCCGCCGGAAGGTCGGTGGAGTAAATCTTGACCTGCGACTCCATCCCTGGGCCCGAGGCAACGATGATGTTGTCCGCCAGTGCGTTTCCGTCGATATCGACGCCGCCGATGTTCACTCCGCCACGAAAACCCACATCGAAGGGGGCGAATCTTGCCAACTCGTCGGTGAACGGCACGCCGCCGACTGCGTTGTACGCCACCACTTCCGGAGCCGAGCCTGCACCTGTTCCAGCGACCAGATCAAGCACCATGTCTCCGTTCACGTCCGCCATCGCAACACTCGGGGTGCCTTCGAACGCCGGGAAGGGCGTCACAGCAGTGATCAGTTTGTCGCCGTTGGCATCGAATATCTGCACCTTGGCGGGCACGCCGGCCGAACCAGGTATCGCGACGGCATATGTCGATACCTCGGGAATCACGTTGACAGTCGCCATCAAACCGTTGTCCTCGTGATTGAGTCGGTGGCAGTGAATCACAAAGGTTCCGGTGTACTCGGTGAACTTCGTTCGCAACGTCACTGACGCAGGCTCGAGAGCATTCTCATTCTCGTCAGTCACCGGAGCGGGCACGTTCACGTTGTCGATTCCCCAGGGCTGAACGCCCGTCGTGGTACCTGCGACGGGATCCACAACTTCCGTTACCTGGAAGTCGTTGACGTGAATATGCATCGGGTGTTCGTCGTTGTTGAGGTTCGTGATCTTCCATTCCTCAACGGAATTCAGTCGCGGTTGAATCAGCGGAATGTTGGGGAACGTGTTGTCGGCGAATTCGTAGGTGAAGGCCTTCGGATCGCTGTTGCTGGCCTTCTCGTTTCCGAACCCACCGGACACTGTGAGATTGCGGGTCACGTCGGGCGTCATCGCTGCGGTATCCACGAACGAGGTGTAGGTATCGAGCTTCTGTCCGAACTCGAAGGGAGTCGTCTTTCCTTCACCCTCGTCTGGCGTCGCACGGATCAACTGCTGAGTCGGGAACGTGAAGAATCCGTCCGCGTAACTGATCACCGACGGGTCGACGGTGACGGTTCCGAGTTCGGCGGGCGGATTGTCGGTACCGTTGTTGGTGTAGAGAATGCCTGGATTGCTCACCGGCTTTGCACCTTCGAGCGGTGGCATCTCCAGCACCAGATCGCCGGACTCCGGCATCGTCACTGCGATTGCGTATCGCGAGGCCGGCGGAATCACCAGCCTGGTTCCGTCCCCGTCCACGGGTGGCCTGACCTCGTCGAACGGGTTTCCGTCCTGCCCTACGATGGCGAACTTCGGATGGGCGCCGGTTGCGGTTTCCGTCAACGTGACCGGCATGTAGGCAAAGTCGCTGATGTTGGCAAGCACCCAGATCTCGGTCTGCCCCGGCTTCAGTTTCAGCGACGGCTGGAACTGACCGTTCACGGTGTACTGCACATCGCGTTGGTTGTCCGGCAGTGAAGGATCGGCCGGTACAGTCGTCGATTCACCCACGAAGCTCTGCAGATTGCCTGGAACGAATTGATTCTGTCCACGATGATTGGCCGGGGACAACGGTCCGGTGTACCAGTTGGTGAAATACTGCGCGCCCTCGGTAGTGTCCGAGAAATTCACCGGAGCAAGGCTCGGACGGTACGTGCCGTCGGCTAGTTCCGTACCGGCGGGTGGCGTCAACGTACTGACGAATTGGGGCCAGTTCGCGTCGTTGAGCTGTCGGCCCTTTCCTTTTCGGTCGAATACGAAGTTGTACTGCAGTGCCATATCGCGAATCGGAACGTCGTTTGCCGTCACGACAGGCAGATTGCCGTCCGGCCGGCCGATTTCCAGTAGCCCGGCCAGGCCCATGTACGTCTGCTGGGCGGTGAGGGTGTGCCGGTGACTGTGATACCAGTACAGACCGTTCGGCATCGTCCCCGGAATCGCGTAGTCGTACACGTTTCCCTGGCCGGCTGGAATGTTGAGCAACACGTTGTCCGCATTGCCGTCCGGACTCACGTGCACTCCGTGCGTGTGCAGATTCAGCGGAGCCGACGTCAGCGCCGGCGGATAGATCGGCACGTCCCCGCCCGCCGGTGTGAATGCCGGATCGTAGAAGTCCTGGATCGTGAGATCCTGCAAATCGTTGTCGTAATGAATGATCAATCGCTCTCCGGGATTGACGCGGAGAGTCGGCGCCGGATAGACGTCACTCGCCGAGGTCGATCCGTCCGACGCCGTACCGCGGATGACCTCGTACCCGAAGAGCAGAAAATTCGACACGGGCGCCGAAGCGGTATCGAGCGGAATCACTCCCTGATGAGCGGACAAGCGCACCTCGAGAACACCATCTCGGCTACTCAGTTTCACCGGCTCCCGATAGTCGACGGCGGTTCCGCCAGAGCCGTAATTGCCGCCCACCTCGGGCGCCGATTCACCGGAGGTACACGCGGCCAACGCCATCGTCATGGACACCACTACTGCTGCAGCTAACGACTTTCCTCGCAGTGCGATCACTGGTTTCCCCGTTCCATGGTGGCGTGAGGTACGTCCGATCAGCGCTCACCAGCCTATCGAGAAAACATCGGCTGAACAGGATATTCACGACAAATCGCCCACCTAAGGCCTGCGTGAGTGCTGCACCTTGCAAGCAGTCTCAGCAAACCGATCAGAAATCGAGAAGCACAGCCACGGGACCCGCAATTACGTTGAAACACATGAACACACCACAGAAGTCCACTTCCGACCACACGTCGCCAATCCACACATCAGCAGGGAGCGCCCAGATGACCACCGCGAAATCCGTGATACTCGACGTTCCCGACCTCGCGGCAGCCGAAGCCTTCTACAACGCTCTCGGCGTCGGAGATCGAATCCAGCTACGCGAATCGAACGAACCGACAACAGGGTTTCGTGGGTACACCCTTTCGCTCGTCGTCTCCCAACCGAACATCGTCGACGCCTTCGTCGGCGCAGCACTCGCAGCCGGTGCCACCGCCTTGAAGCCTGTCAAGAAATCCCTCTGGGGATACGGCGGAGTCGTCCAGGCTCCAGACGGTTCGATCTGGAAGATCGCCACGTCGTCGAAGAAGAACGACGGGCCGGCCACCCGCACGATCGACAGCCTCGTGCTGCTGCTCGGCGCCGAAGACGTCAAGGCCAGCAAGCAGTTCTACCTCGACCGCGGACTCGAGGTGTCCAAGAGCTTCGGTCGCAAGTACGTCGAATTCACCAGTGCAGCAAACAATGTGACACTCGCACTGTATGGTCGCCGCGCTTTGGCAAAGGATGCCGGGGTTGCTCCGGAAGGCACCGGATCACACCGTCTGACCGTTGCCGGCGCGTCTGAAACCTTCACAGACCCAGACGGTTTCGCCTGGGAAGCCGCCTGCGCTTGACATCAAGCACAGATCACCGGGAAGGCGGCCGGTATCAGACTTCGGAGTTGGCCGCGTCATGCGCCGGGTACGCATGCACCAAGGCAGTAGCGAGTTTGGGCACCGCGTGAGTGAGCGAATGCTCGGCGCTGTGTGCAATCGCATGAGCTTCGGCAAGTGTTGCCCGGGGATCGATGTCGAGTTCTGCATCGGCATGCAGTCGGTGTCCGATCCACCGCATCTTCAGATCACGAACACCGAGGACTCCAGGTTCGTGGATCAATGCATGCTCTGCGTCGTCCACCAACTCAGGTTCGACGCCGTCCATCAACCTCCGGAAGACGTCTCGCGCTGCAGTCCTGAGCACCGCCACGATGGCAACGGTGATGACAAGGCCGATGATCGGATCTGCCAACGGGAAACCCAGCGCAACTCCCCCCGCCCCCAGAAGGACTGCGAGCGAAGTGAATCCGTCGGTCCGAGCATGCAATCCATCGGCCACCAGGGCCGCTGAACCGATTTGCCTGCCGACCCTGATCCGATACAACGCCACCAATTCGTTTCCGATGAAACCGATCAAACCTGCCGCCGCTACCCAACCGAGATGCTCGATCTCGACCGGGTTGATCAATCGCCTCACCGCCTCGACACCGGCGATCACTGCCGACAGTGCGATCATGGCGAGCACGAACAGTCCGGCCAAATCCTCCGCACGCCCGAAACCATAGGTATAGCGCCTGGTCGCAGCGCGCCGACCGAGCGCGAAGGCAATCCAGAGTGGGACTGCCGTGAGCGCGTCGGAGAAGTTGTGAATGGTGTCCGCCAGCAGCGCCACCGAACCCGAGATCGCCACGATCGCGACCTGAGCAACTGCGGTGACTCCGAGCGCAACAAGACTGATCTTGACCGCCCGGATGCCGATTGCGCTCGATTCCAATGCGTCGTCGACACTGTCGGCAGCGTCGTGACTGTGCGGCGAGAACACTTCGCGGACTGCCGATCGAAATCCCTTCGGCCCGTGGCCATGGGTGTGGCCGTGGCCGTGGGACGTCTTGGGTTCGTGCGTCACGACGCACCTTCTTCTTGATCGGTCCGATCGACGTTCGCCGAGCGCTCCGGGTGTATCTCCCGAAGCTCACCTTCACTACGGTGATGCCCCGGCAATCCGGGTCCGGCATGCTCCGCATTGAAGACCGCGTCCGTAACCAGTTGGCGCACATGGTCGTTCTCCAGGCGATAGAACACCGTCGTACCATCGCGGCGGGTTCGTACCAACCTTGCCATGCGCAATTTCGCCAGGTGCTGCGACACCGAGGGCGCCGGCTTGCCGACGCGTTCCGCCAGTTCGTTCACCGAGCACTCGCGGTCGACCAATGCCCACAAGACCTGCACACGGGTTGCGTCGGCCAGCATGCGGAACACCTCGACGACGAGGTCGACTTGATCATCGGGAAGCTTGCGGCGACAAACACCACTATCTGCGTTCATACGTAGATAGTAGATCATGCTGGACGCCGAAGATGACCTCTCGTCGATTCACCAGTTGTGCAAAGCTTGGCGGCAGAGCCCTTCGCCACTCGCAGACCGGGAGACAACGATGAGTACCGACGATTGGAACGCAGGAATCATTGCGGAATTTCGGGAGAACGAGGGCAAGGTAGGCGGCCCCTTCGAAGGTGCGCCCATGGTGTTGGTCCACCACACAGGACGCAAATCCGGACGCGATTTCGTGAGCCCCATGATGTATCTGGCAGACGAGCAGGATCCGAAGACCATCTACGTTTTTGCATCCAAGGCCGGTGCCCCGACCAATCCCGACTGGTACTACAACCTCGTTGCCACCGACCAGGCAGAGGTCGAGATCGGCACCGAAACATACCCGGTCTCCGTCAGCGAAGTAACCGGCGAGAAGCGTGACCGCATCTACGACGAACAGGCCAGTCGATACCCGGGATTTGCCGAATACGCGGAGAAGACAGCTGGGATCCGCACAATTCCGGTGGTGGCACTGACTCGCGCGTAAATCCTGATCGCGCCTCCCTGCCGTTTCCATCCGGAAACGGCAGGGATCGTTTGTACGGAATCACGACACTGAAGACGCTTTGACCTCAGCCTTCGAATGCCGTCCGAGCAGCACGTATCCTACCCAGGATCCGACAACCACTGTCGCCGCGAGCGCCTGTACCAGGCCTTCGATACTCGCCGGATAGAACACGCCGGTGATGTAGTGCGAGATGAATCCGGTGGACGGCAACTCCGCGATCCCGGCCATCCGGCGGGCCCAGTTCTCGAGATTGGTCAGCGGGCAGTCATATCCGACCGCTATCGAACCGGCTCCCCAGACGACTGCAAGAAGGTGAAAACCGATGGTTCGACGCCACTTCCACGCCACGAACCCACCCAGCACCACATAGAGGACAAACCCGAAGTGAACGAACACCGTTACTACTTCGATGAGCCGATACACCATCGTCGTCTCCGCTCGTGGCGCGGAAGTCCCGCAACAACCAGACTAATCCGATGTTAGTCCTCGTAGAGGTGATCTACCCGGTGTATGCAGCGGTCGTGCGAGCAGCGGCGGCTGCAGCCGCATCCGGGTCGTCGCCCGATGCGATCGCAGCTTCGGCCCACAGTTCACTGCTTCCCGCGATGAATGCCTTGGCCTCGTCGCTCGCCGACCACTCGGGTGTCTCGAGTGGCGTCGCGATCCCCAGTTCCACGTGTCGAGCCAGCCCGAGCAGTCCCATGTCCCACCCGACGCCGACGGCACCTGGACCGTACTCGGCCCACCGATCCGGCTCCACGTCCGCGGCGTGTGCGAAGTCGAACAGAATTGCACGACGGCGCTCCTTGGTTCGGGAAAACTTCAGCTCAGGCGCTGCTGTAGATGTACCGCTACCTCTTCTCCAGCGGCGCTCTTGCCGATCGCCTTGCACAGCGCCACGCGCAGCGGAAGCCAGTGCGGTCCGTCGCCGGAGGGCATCAGCGTCGCCTCGAAGGGATGCTCACCATCGAGGGTTCCGAGCACCTTCACAGCGCGTCTGGTTCCCAGAAGTTCCGCCGAGCCGGGCACGGTCAAGAACGTTGCGAACGCACCGTCTTTCTCGATGGGAGCGGTGAACGAGTAATCGAGCGGTTGTGGAGTCTTGTCAGTGGCCATCTCGCGTCACTGTTCAGCAGCGAGCAGGACGTCGGTGTCGAAACACGTGTGAGTGCCGGTGTGGCACGCGGCGCCCTCCTGATCGACGATCAGCAAGACGGAATCGCCGTCACAGTCGAGGCGCACCTCGTGCACGTACTGGGTGTGCCCGGAGGTCTCTCCCTTGACCCAGTACTGCTGCCGCGAGCGCGAATAGTACGTCCCCTTACGGGTTTCCAGTGTTCGCGCGAGCGCTTCGTCGTCCATCCACGCGACCATCAGCACATCACCGGTCGACTTCTCCTGCGCAACCGCGCTGAACAGTCCGGCGTCGTTTCGCTTCAGCTTCGCCGCGATTGCGGGATCAAGGCTCATATGACGTTTATACCTTCCACCTGTGACTTCCGTGGAATTCCCCTGCACGGCCGCCCTAGAATGGAAGTTCCTTCGCTGTCACCGTGGAAGAAGATCCGACATGAACCATCAGCATCATGACGGTCCGTACCCGGAGTACACCTGCCATCTCGCGAACCCGAGTACCGATCGCGTCCGAACCCGCCACGTCGTTCTCGGCATCGGCCCAGGTGCTACCAGCAAGAATGTACTCAGCTACGCACTGACGCTTGCCGCCAAGGAGGATTCAGCCCTCCACGTCGTTCACTGCATCACGTCCGAGGACCTACCTGTCGAAACCGACTCACCAGAATTCGAAACGCGTCTGCACGACGAGATGGTGTCGCAACGCGAGCAGACAACCTCGGCACTTGCCTCGCACGCCGACACCTGGACGTACGACTGCACCTATGGAGACCCGGCCGGTGTCATTCTCGCAACCGCGGACAAATACGACGCATTTACCATCGTGATCGGATCTCCGCGAAAAGGCGCTGCCTCCGCGGTGAGCCGACTGATGCACATCTCGGTCACTTCCCGACTGAACCGGCAGAACCGTTATCCCGTGATATCGGTTCCGACCGGAGTCAGCTCGGCAAGATAGCCGAACGCGGGACAAGCCCGCCTAGATGATCGAATAGTCCTCGAGCGGAAAGCGTTTCGCTTCGACGAACGCATTCCGTGTAGACGTGGGCCGCAGAATCGCAGCCTCGCCGTGCTGATTGAAGTAATAGCTTCGTGCAGTCTGGCAACTACCGCCGTAGAAGACGGAGTCCGCCAGGTTCTCGGTCATCCGGTCGAGGAACTCGGCGTTGGCAGTTTCGGTGACCTCGAATGTTTCCGCGCCGCGCCGTTTCACCTCGCCGAACAGTCGATCCATGTGCTGCATCTGGGATTCGATCGTCGTGAAGTAGGACAACCCGCTGTACGAGTACGGACTGGCGAGCGTGAGGAAATTGGGGAAATACGGAACCGCGACCCCTTCGTAGGCCTGGAAACGCTTGTCGCGCCACCACTTACCGAGGTTTCGTCCCTCGCGACCGATAACCTCGATGGCTGGAAAGTTCACATCCCAGAGGTTGAATCCCGTTGCCAGCACCAAGGTGTCGATCTCGGTCTTGCGACCGTCGGCGGTGACGATTCCGTCGGCAGCGATGTGGTCGATCGGCGTCGTTTCGAGATGCACGTTGTCCTTGGTGAACGTACGGAAGTAGTTGTTGGAAAATGTGGGACGCTTGCACCCGAAGTCGTAGTCCGGTGTGAGTTGTTTGCGAAGGCTGGCGTCGCTGACCTGGGACCGCAGAAACGCACGTGATGCGGCCGCCGCACCCTTGTTCAACAGTTTGACCTGCTTGTAGTGAAGGACCGCGCTGACCATGATCATTTCTAGGATCGACGAACTGACAGCGCGGGCGATTCGCTGGGTGAGCGGAATACGCGAGAACAGCTTCTGCACTGCATTCGGAATGGAGACGTCGATCTTGGGAACCACCCAGATCGGGGTGCGTTGGTAGACGGTCAACTCTGCGGCCTGCCGCGCCACCTCGGGGATCAACTGCACAGCGGTGGCGCCGGTTCCGATGATTGCGGTCTTGGTGCCGGACAGATCGTAGGAATCGTCCCAGGCCGTGGTGTGGATGATCTTGCCGGCGAAGTCGTCGATACCGGAGATGTCGGGCCGATGCGGTTGCGAGAGGAAACCCGTCGCAGTCAGGAGGTACTTGGCAGTGATGTCCGGCGCGCCTTCGACGGATACGACCCAGTGCGAGGAATCCTCGTCCCAGCGGGCTCCGTTGACCACGGCACCGAACGTCATGTGCTTCCGCAGATCGTACTTGTCCGCGACGTGATCGGCGTACTTCTTCAGTTCCGCGCCCGGTGCGAAAAGCCTGGACCAGTTCGGATTGGGCTCGAACGAATACGAGTAGGTGACCGATGCGATGTCGACAGCCAGACCGGGATAGCGGTTGACGTGCCAGGTTCCACCCAGATCGTCCTCGCGCTCGAGGATCGCCAGGTTGTTCAGGCCCAGCCGCTTGAGTTGAATGGCCGCACCCATTCCGCCGAAGCCCGCCCCCACTACTACTGCGTCGTACTGCACTGCCATCGGAGAATCCCTCTCGTGAACTGCACATCAGAAAAACTGCACATCAGAAACTGACACGTCATTCCGTTATTGAGAACGGTATCATTCCTGATGTGACGAAGGCCATGACCAGAGCGGAACGAAAAAAGGCGGAATTGCGCCGCGAGATCATCGACGCATCATTCGAGTGCTTCGCCCAGCGCGGCTATCACGCAACCGGAATTGCCGACATCGCAACAACTCTCGGAATCGGCCACGGGACCTTCTACCGGTACTTCGAGAACAAGCGCGACATCATCGATCACGTCATCGACGACCTCGTCGCAAAGATCATCAGCGCACTGGCCACCGAGAATGCTCCCGACGCCGCCAGCACACTGGACGAGTACCGCGCCCAGGTGGGACGGATCGCCGAGGCGCTCCCCCGCATCTTCTTCGACGACCCCCGCATCCCGCGGGTTCTGCTGTTCGAGACGACGGGCGTCGACGCCGATCTGACGGGCCGGATGCTCGATCTACTCGACCAGTCGGCAACGTTGACCGCGGCGTACCTGCACCACGGAGTCGAATGCGGCTATCTACGCGCCGACCTCGATGTCGACAACACTGCCCACGCCGTCAACGGCATGATGCTGGCAAGTGCGATTCAAGGATTGCGAGCCGGTTCGTCCGTCGACTGCACGGCGTTGAACCAAGCCATCAGCCGCCTCATGTTCGACGGAATCCGCGCCGAGAAAGCCTAGCGAACGACGATCCCCTCGGCACGCATCGCATCCTTGACCTCCGGGATGCTCAGATCGCCGAAGTGGAAGACACTTGCTGCGAGAACTGCGTCTGCGCCCGCTTCGACAGCCGGGGCGAAGTGCTCGACCAGGCCGGCACCGCCACTGGCGATCACCGGTACGTGGACTGCCGCACGGACAGCGCGGATCATCAGAAGGTCGAAGCCGGCCTTGGTGCCGTCGGCATCCATCGAGTTGAGCAGGATCTCCCCCACTCCCAACTCTGCACCACGCTCGGCCCACTCGACAGCGTCGATCCCGGTGCCGCGCTTGCCCCCGTGCGTGGTGACCTCCCACCCCGACGGTGTGTCCGGCTGCCCTTGGGGAACGGTGCGGGCATCGACCGAGAGGACGATGCACTGCGAGCCGAATCGCTCACTCAGTTCCTTCAGCAGTTCCGGGCGCGCAATCGCCGCGGTGTTGACGCTGACCTTGTCGGCACCGGCACGCAGCAGACGATCGACATCCGCGACCGTGCGCACTCCACCGCCAACGGTCAGAGGAATGAAAACCTGCTCGGCAGTGCGACTTACGACGTCGAGCATCGTGCCGCGATCCGACGTGGAGGCGGTCACGTCCAGGAAGGTCAGTTCGTCGGCGCCCTGAGCGTCGTACGCTGCCGCGAGTTCCACCGGATCTCCGGCGTCGCGAAGATTCTCGAAATTGACACCCTTGACCACTCGCCCGGCGTCGACGTCGAGGCACGGAATCACACGAACTGCGAGGGTCATGACTGTGGTCCTCCTGAGGACGAAGCGCGCGGATCACCGAGCGCGTTGAGGATATCGAGAATCTCACCGTGGATGCCCGGAGCGGCAGCGAGCACCGACTCCGATTCTACGGTCCACGGGCGGCCGGCCAGGTCGGTGACCACCCCGCCCGCACCGCGAACGAGCGCGACCCCGGCCGCGTTGTCCCACGCGTTGCGGCCGTAGACGATCGCACCGCCCAGGATGCCGGCCGCGGTGAAGGCCAGATCGACTCCGGTTGAACCGTGAATCCGGATCCGCGAGGACACCTTGCTGATCTCGGCGAGGAGGTCGAGACGGAAACTGCCGGGGATCCGCCCTCGACTGTTGACGTTGAGCGCACCCAAGCCGACGATCGACGACGCCAGATCGGTTGGCTCCAGCGGCGGTACGGCGATTCCATTGACCAACAACGGACCGCCGGCGCGAGTCGCGTACGTGTGACCGATCAATGGAAGCCAGGTCAATCCGAGCACCGGGACACCGTCGTCGAGAAGCGCCAACAGCGTTCCGGCAGTGGGCAATCCGGCCGAGTAGTTGAAAGTACCGTCAACGGGGTCGAGAACCCAGACGAGCCCGGAACCGACGTCGGGACCGCCGAATTCCTCGCCGTGCACCTCGATGCCGGTCTGCTCGAACAACTCCGCGGTCAACCGCTTCTCGAGCGCAAGATCTACCTCGGTGGCAAAATCACCCCAGCCCTTGCGGACCGCACTCGGGGCGCCGACACCGGAGACGAACTGATCGTGGACGCCGTCGAGAAGCCGACCCGCAATCGCGAGAAGTTCGTCGAGGTCACGCGTCGGAGTCATCTGGAAAATCTATCCGGAAACTGCTGCCAGTGCTTCGGGGAGAGTGAAGCGACCGGCATACAATGCCTTGCCCACGATCGCGCCCTCGACACCCTGATCAACCAGGCTGGAAATGGCGAGTAGATCCTCGATGGTCGACACACCACCGGAGGCGACGACGTGCGCGTCGGTGACCGCGCAGACCTGGCTGAGAAGTTCGAGATTGGGACCGGTGAGTGTGCCGTCCTTGGAGACGTCGGTGACGACGTAACGAGTGCAGCCGTCACGGTCCAGACGCGCGAGGGTCTCCCACAGATCGCCGCCGTCGGTGACCCAGCCGCGACCACGGGTGCGGTACTGACCGTCGACGAGACGAACATCGAGGCCGACAGCGATCTTGTCGCCGTACTTGGCCAATGCACGCGCACACCACTCGGGATCCTCGATAGCGGCAGTACCGAGATTCACGCGAGCACAGCCGGTGGCCAGTGCGGCTTCCAGGGAAGCGTCGTCGCGGATCCCACCGGACAGTTCCACCTTGACCGTCAGGTCGCCGATGACGCCGGCCAACAGTTCGCTGTTGGACCCACGCCCGAAAGCAGCGTCGAGGTCGACAAGATGCACCCATTCGGCACCGTCGTTCTGCCACGCAATAGCAGCGTCGCGGGGCGACCCGTAACCGGTCTCACTTCCCGCCTCTCCTTGCACGAGGCGAACAGCTTCACCGTTGACGACATCTACAGCAGGCAAAAGGACCAGGCTCACGTGCGGTAACCCTAGTAGGTCAGGACCTCGAACCGTCTTCCGGGTCACCGAACGCTTTTCGGGTCATCCGCTTGGATACGACGCCCATTGCCGCAATCGCAGCGACGACCCCCACGAGACCGAGCACGAGGCCGACGCCCGGCGATGGTTTGAGAACAACGATGACGACGGTTGCGACCGCCAGCGCAGCCACAGCGGCGCCGAGCGAGAACAACGCCAGACGGGCGAGGGAGAAATCGTCACCGCGGTTCGGTCCGGATCCCCCGGTCACAAACTCTGCACCCAGTTGCTCAGCAACTCGGCGCCTGCGTCACCGGATTTCTCGGGGTGGAACTGCGTTGCCGACAACGCACCGTTCTCGACGGCAGCGAGAAACTTTCCGCCGTGATCGGCCCATGTCAGCTTCGGGGGTGCAATGTGCTCGGACGGCGCGAGCTCCCAACTCTGCACACCGTAGGAGTGGACGAAGTAGAAGCGGGTATCGGCGTCTATGCCCTTGAACAGGGTGCTGGACTCCGGCGCCTCCACGGTGTTCCAGCCCATGTGCGGCAAAACCTCTGCTTGCAGCCTCTCGACGGTGCCGGGCCATTCGCCACAGCCCTCCGCCTCGACACCGAATTCGACTCCCCGGTCGAACAGAATCTGCATGCCGACGCAGATGCCCAGCACCGGTCGGCCACCGGCCAGGCGTCTGCCGATGATTCGGTCACCCTGCACTGCACGCAGACCTTCCATACAGGCCGCGAACGCGCCGACGCCGGGCACCACGAGACCGTCGGCCGCCAGTGCAACCTTCATGTCGTTGGTCACCTCCACCTGCGCCCCGGTGCGCGCCAGTGCGCGAGTAGCCGAATGCAGGTTGCCGGAGCCGTAATCGAGTACAGCAATCGTGGAAGCGCTCATGCCCCAACTCTATCGGGCAACCCTGCTGCCGATCACTTTGCCGCCCGCGGCCAGTGCCGGGAGGAGCGCGACAACTACCGCGGAGACCGCGAACACCCATGCGTAGCCGGCAGTCGTGGCCACGAATCCCAACGCCAGTGCACCGATTCCGGTGCCGGCGTCGTAGCCGATGTTCCAGATCGCGCTGGCGGATCCGAGTTGCCTCGGGCCGGCAGCCTGAAACGCCATGACCAAGGATTCGTTCTGCACCGCCCCGAACCCCAGCCCGAAAAGGACCGCCGCGCAGAACAAGACCGGCGTCGACCCGCCGTCGACGTTGATCGCGAACAGCACCAATCCGATGGTCGACGACGCCAATGCCGGCGCGAGTGTCCGACCACTGCCGAGACGATCGGCGATCAGTCCCGCCGAGTACCGGCCGACCAACATCGACCCACTGGCGGTCGCCAACACCACTCCAGCAACGGCCGCACGCTCCGAGATTGCGATCGGCAGTAGAGACGACAATCCGCCGAACGAGGCGGACACACACGCCAGAGCGAGCACCGGAACCAAGACGGCGAACACACTCAGTCGAACGGATTCCCCGGTCGGCTGGGCGAAAATCTTCGGCAACCCGGCAATGGCCACCAGCGCGAGCGCCGGGATCAGCGCACCGAGGACGAACACCGGTGTCGCCGACCACCGTTCCATGATTGCAAGCCCCAGCGGAAGCCCCGCCATTTGTGACGCTGCGATCGCGATTCCCTGGGCACCGGTGGCACGGCCCAGAATTCGTTTGGGCGCCAACTCCGCCACCAGTGCACTGCCGGCCACCGTCAGCATGCCGAAACCGATACCACGCACCGCGGAAACCGCCAGGACAGGACCGGCGTCGGCCGAGATCAACAGCACCAACGACGGTGGACCGAGGAGCAGACACCCGACCGCCAGCACGCGCCGGTAGCCCTGCGTCCGCAACAACCGAGGCACGAGCAGTTGCGTCAAGACCGTGGCCGCCATGAAGACACCGGTCACCGATCCGGCAAGCGCATCCGATCCGCCGGACTGCGCAACCAGCAACGGCACCACCGGCAACAGCAACGACCAGCCACCGAAAGCTGCTGCCGCCATGATCAGGACACCGATCATGCCCGGAGTGCGAAGCAACCCCGGCGATGGAGCAGGATCTTGCGTCTCAGACACAGTCACTTTTCGCGTCACAGACGCAGTGCGCCCGCTACCGCCGCCAGAACCGCCAACGCCAGAAGGATTCCCGACGCAAGCTTGTTGACCTTGAACATCGAGTAGGCGCCGCCCACGGCAATACCCGCGCCGATGAACAGCAGATAGGTGAAGAGGACGCTCACAGTGTGCCCTTCGTCGACGGCACGCCACTCACGCGCGGATCCGGCTCGACCGCCTCACGCAGAGCGCGCGCAACGGCCTTGTACTCGGCTTCGGTGATGTGATGCTGATCGCGGCCGTACAGAACCCGAACGTGCAGTGCGATACGTGCATTCAATGCGATCGACTCGAACACGTGGCGGTTGATCACCGCGTGATACGGAACGCCCGGGTACCCGCCGATGACGGAATGCACCATGTAGTCGGGCTCACCGGTGTGCACGCAGTACGGGCGACCGGAGACGTCGACCGACGCGTGCGCCAGCGTTTCGTCCATCGGGATGAAAGCGTCGCCGAAACGACGGATGCCCTTCTTGTCGCCGAGAGCCTGGCCGAGCGCCTGGCCGAAAACGATCGCGGTGTCCTCGACGGTGTGGTGAGCGTCGATCTCGACGTCACCCTTCGCCTTGACGTCGAGATCGAAGCTGGCGTGCGTACCCAGGGCGTTGAGCATGTGGTCGAAGAACGGAACGCCGGTGGAGACGTCGACGATGCCGGTCCCGTCCAGATTCAGTTCGACGACGATGCTTGATTCCCGAGTTGTTCGTTCGATCCGCGCGATGCGATCGCTCATGCCGTCTCTCCTGAATTCGTGTCGACCAGCTGGGTGCCTGCGATTTCGTCACTGGCCTTGATGAACGCGTCGTTCTCGGCTTCGAGTCCCACGGTGGCCCGCAGGTATCCGGGGATGCCGATGTCGCGGATGAGAACCCCGCGGTCGAGGTATTCCTTCCACGCCTGTGCACTGTCGGTGAACTGTCCGAACAAGATGAAGTTCGCGTCACTGGGAATCACTCGGAAACCGGTGTCCGCCAGCGCCTTCGACACGCGATCGCGCTCGGCGGACAAGGCGTGCACACTGCCGAGGGTCTCGTCGGCGTGACGCAGGGCGGCACGTGCCGCCGCCTGCGTGACCACCGAGAGGTGATAAGGCAAGCGCACCAATAACAGTGCGTCGATGAACGCGGGAGCGGCGGCGAGGTAGCCGAGTCGGCCACCGGCAAACGCGAAAGCCTTGCTCATGGTGCGGGTCACAACCAGCTTGGCCGGGAACTCGTCGATCAGCGTCATCGCGCTCGGGGCAGCGGAGAATTCCGCGTACGCCTCGTCCACGATCACGATGCCCGGCGCCACGTCGAGGATGCGTCGCAGTTCTGCAATGCCGACGCTGTGTCCGGTCGGGTTGTTGGGACTGGTCACGAACACGACGTCGGGTCGACGTTCCGCGATCACGGTGACGGCAGCATCCACGTCGAGTGCGAAGTCGTCCCGACGGAAGACCTCGACCCACTCGGTATCGGTACCGTCGGCGATGATCGGGTGCATCGAGTACGAGGGCACAAAACCCATCGCGCTACGTCCCGGACCTGCGAACGCCTGAAGAAGTTGCTGCAGAATCTCGTTCGATCCGTTTGCCGCCCACAGATTGTCGACGGTGACCGGTACACCTGTCTGCTTCGCCAGGTACGCAGCCAGATCCGTCCGCAACGCCACAGCGTCACGGTCGGGGTAGCGGTGCAGTTCCTTCGCGGCTTCGCGCACGGATTCGGCCACATCGTCGATGAGCGCCTGGGTCGGCGGATGCGGGTTCTCGTTCGTGTTGAGCTGAACCGGAACCGTCAACTGCGGTGCGCCGTACGCCGACTTTCCACGCAGGTTCTCGCGAATCGGCAGGGCGTCGACCGAAATCGACTCTCCAGGAGCACTACTCATCGCAGAGCCTCGAATCGCAGACGCACAGCCTCGCCGTGAGCCGGCAGATCCTCCGCATTGGCCAGCGTGATGACATGTCCGGCAACGTCTTTCAGTGCAGACTCGGAGTAGTCGATCACGTGGATTCCACGAAGGAACGTCTGCACACTCAGACCGGAGGAGTGGCGTGCACACCCGGCCGTCGGCAGAACGTGGTTGGAGCCGGCGCAGTAGTCGCCGAGACTGACCGGCGCCCACGGGCCGACGAACACGGCACCAGCGCTGGTGACCTGAGCTGCCACCCCGGTTGCATCCTCGGTCTGGATCTCGAGGTGCTCTGCCGCATACGCATTGACGACGCGCAGACCAGCGGAAACATCAGAAACGAGCACCGTGCCCGACTGGCTGCCGGTCAGTGCCGTGGTGACGCGCTCGCGATGCTTGGTGATCTCGAGCTGCGCAGCCAGAGCCTTGTCGACCGCGTCGGCCAATTCGACGCTGGTCGTGACAAGAACGCTGGCGGCCATCACGTCGTGCTCGGCCTGACTGATGAGGTCGGCGGCAACGTGGACCGGGTCAGCGGTGTGGTCGGCGAGGATCGCGATCTCGGTGGGACCGGCTTCCGCGTCGATGCCGACCAGTCCGCGGCACAGACGCTTGGCGGCAGTGACATAGATGTTGCCGGGACCGGTGATGAGGTCGACCGGGACAAGCTCGGTTCCATCGGTGTCGGTTCCGCCGTAGGTAAGGAGGGCGACGCCCTGCCCGCCGCCGACGGCCCACACCTCGTCGACGCCGAGCATGGCTGCGGCGGCAAGAATGGTCGGGTGCGGCAATCCGCCGAAGTCGGCTTGGGGCGGCGAGGCGACAACAAGCGATCCGACGCCGGCCGTCTGAGCCGGCACGACGTTCATGACAACGCTGGACGGGTACACGGCATTGCCGCCGGGCACGTACAGCCCGACGCGCTCGACCGGAACCCAACGCTCGGTGACTGTGCCACCCGGAACGACCTCGGTGACGGTGTCCTTGCGACGCTGATCGGCGTGCACCTTGCGGGTGCGCTCGATCGCAACCTCGAGGGCTTCCTTGACTGCGGGGTCGAGTTCACGAAGTGCGCGCTCGAGCTCGGCTGCGGGTACACGAACCGAAGCCGGACGAACGCCGTCGAACTTCTCGCCGAATTCGAGGGCGGCTTCTGCCCCGCGATCACGGACGGCTTCGACCATCGGGCGAACCTGATGCAGTACCGCGTCCACATCCACTCCACCTCGGGGAAGCGCGGCGCGAAGTTCGGCCGTGGATGGGGTACGACCACGCAGGTCGGTGCGGGCAAGCATGAGAGTTCCTCTCGTACGCAAACGGGGTGCCTGTGCAAGCGGCAGCAAACCGGTCCGGCATCACAGGCCCTGAACAGCGCGCCTGAAACACAGAACTGATGTCAATTATCCAGGATAGGCGCACCCCGTTTTTCACCGGTCCACCTGCAACGCTCACTGCAGGTCCGGCGCCCGCCGCCGGGCGAGTTCGATCAGCTCGTCCCTTCGAGGTGTTGCCACCGAGATTTCACGGCCGTCATGCAGACGAAAGCGGACCCCGTCGCCGGGAGATGCGAGAATTACCCGCATACCTGGGCCGGTCATTCGATAACCGATTCCGGAGCCCATCCCGATATGTACTGCAGTGGCAGACACAGCTTCGTCCCACCTAAATACCTGACGCAGCCCCGGAGACAGCGCGATCGACACTCGTTCGACGTCTGTGGTGATGATCACGCGCACCTTCCACATGTACGCGGCCAACCCGAAGGACAGGACTGCGGACAACACGGCGCCGACGTAGCCCGCCGAGTCGCGATCCACGATTGCCGCGAACCCGCAAGACAATTACCAGGACAATTCCGAGGACGACGCACAATGCGACCGCCGACCGGCGCAGTAGTGGGCTCAGGGGAATGGACTCGTGAAATTCGCGCACAGCACCCCCGCCTCGATCGCCGACAACCCCACCCCGAGGAATGACACCGGGAACACGACCATCCCATTACTCGCGCTTTTATAACAAACACGTCACGCACAGCTAGGGTCCAAAGTCGTGACAGACAGTGACGTGGCCACGACCGCACCTCCGGCCTTGCCGACCCCTCAGCGATCCAGCGGACCGAACCGAGCACGGATCGTTGCGATTGTCGCATCGATCCTCGGCATAGTTTTGTGCGGATCAGTGCCGTTCCTGCCGATCGAGCAGGACACCGCCGTCGTCAACTGGCCGCAGGCCGGGTCGACGACAAGCGTCGAGGCGCCATTGGTCTCGTACACACCGTTGCGCATGGAGGCATCGATTCCGTGCGCGTCGATCAGCGAGTTGGCCGCCACCGGCGGAACACTCGTCTCGACTGCACCTCCGGGTGCCCCCGATGCGCGCCGCTACGGATTTGTTGCCACCGTCTCCCCCGAATCCGCCGACGCTCCCGCTCGGGTCGACGTTGTCCTGCGTGATCAAGTGTTGCTCTCGACACCCGTTGCTGATCTGCAGACTGGATGCGCGCTCACGCTCGCCGCCGAGCCGACCCGAACCACCTTCAGCGCCACCGGTTCCGAACCGCGCGTCATCGAGGGCGACAGCCGACCACAGGTAGTCGGCGTCTTCAGCGACCTCGATTCGGCGGCAGCCGGTTTGAACGTCTCGATCGAGGCGGACTCTCGCTTCACGTCGAGCCCGTCGGTGATCAAGACTCTCGCCATGATTCTCGGGGCACTCACGGCTGTCGTGTCCCTCTTCGCGCTGCACCGCCTCGACAACCGCGACGGCCGGGGCACACGCAAATTTCTGCCCGCCCGATGGTGGAAGTTCACCGTCCTCGACGGGGTCGTCGTCGGAACTCTGGTGCTGTGGCACTTCATCGGCGCTACCACCACCGACGACGGCTACCAGTTCACGATGGCAAGAGCCTCCGAGCAATCGGGCTACATGTCCAACTACTTCCGGTGGTTCGCGGTCCCCGAAACCCCGTTCGGAACGCCGTATTACAACATCCTCGGACTCCTGGCCCACGTCAGCACCGCAAGCCCCTGGGTCCGCCTGCCTGCTCTGTTGGCAGGCATCATCACCTGGCTCGTCATCAGCCGGGAGGTTGCGCCTCGGCTGGGCGCCGCCATTCGCGGAAATCGACTCGCCCTCTGGACCGGCGCGCTTGTCTTCCTCGCGTTCTGGCTTCCGTTCAACAACGGACTGCGCCCCGAACCGATCGTTGCCCTCGGCGTGCTGCTGACCTGGTGCTCGATCGAACGCGCCGTCGCGACGAGACGACTTCTGCCGGTCGCAGTCGCGATCCTGATCGCCGGATTCACCTTGACTGCCGGCCCTTCCGGCCTCATCTGCTTTGCCGCACTCATCGCCGGAATACGCCCGATCATGCACATCATCATCGAACGTGCGCGCACCACCGGTTACGTCGCGGCTGTCGGGCCACTGCTAGCTGCCGGACTCTCGATTCTCATCCCCGCGTTCGGCGATCAAAGTCTGGCCGCCGTCATCGAGATGCAACGCGTCCACTCGATCTCACCGAATCAGCCCTGGTTCGACGAGTACCTCCGCTATCAGTACCTCTTCAACATCTCCGTCGACGGTTCCCTGACTCGCAGATTCGGTGTGTTCGTCATGGTTCTGTGCCTTGGCGTCTGCACCGCGATGATGCTGCGCAAGGGGGGCCGGATTCCCGGTTTGGCCGCCGGCCCGTCACGCCGCGTCGTGGGGCTGACGATCGGCGCACTGCCACTGCTGATGTTCTCGCCGACCAAGTGGACGCACCACTTCGGAATCTTTGCCGGACTCACCGCCGTTCTGGCGATGATGACGGCCGTCGCCGTGGGAACAAAACTCCTGCGCTCGCCGCGCAATCGGGCCCTCTTCGCGGCGGCCGTCCTGTTCCTCCTCGCGGTGGCATTCACCGGCAGCAACAGCTACTACTACGTGTCCAGCTACAGCGTTCCGTGGTGGGACAAGCCTGTGTCCATCAGCGGACTCGGCGCGAGCACCGTCCTCCTCGGGCTGACGGTGCTGATGCTCGGCGTCGCCGCGTGGTACTTCTTCCGTGAGCCGTACACCGCGGGGAAGGAACCGTCCGCGAAGCACGCTCGACTGCTTGCCATCTCGCCACTGACGGTTGCCGCAGGTGCCATGGTCCTCTTTGAGGTGCTGTCCATGGCCAAGGGCGCGGTCACCCAGTACCCGGCCTATTCGGTGGGCCGTGCAAACGTCGACGCCGTTCTCGGCCAACACTGCGGACTCGCCAACGACGTTCTGCTCGAGACCGATCCGAACGCCTCGATGCTGACGCCCCTCTCGGGCAGCGTCGCCACAGGACTGTCCGCCGGTGGGGCTACGGGATTCGATCCGAATGGCGTCGCCTCCGACCTTCGAGCAGACAAGGAAGCCACGGCTACCGGCGGCGCGAACACCGTCGACACCTCCGAGGACACCGCCGGCAACTCGGCCGGAACCGGCGGTGGCGCCGGACAGACCGGAGTCAACGGCAGTTCGGTCGCGTTGCCGTTCGGTCTCGACCCGGCGACAACACCCGTCATGGGTAGTTACGGTCAGCCCTCCCCCGGCACTCTGACCAGTGACTGGTACCAACTCCCCGACGTGGGCGAGAACGCCACACGTGGCGACATCATCTCGATTGCCGCGGCTGGTCGTGTTCGGTCCGTCGACAAGGACGGAATCGTCACCTACGGCCAGAACGTCGAGGTCGAGTACGGCACAGCGCGTGGCGTCGACGATGCCGAAACAGACGCTGTCGAAACACTCGGAAAGATCGCGCCCCTCGACATCGGCCCGGCGCCGTCATGGCGGAACCTGCGTGTGCCGTTGGATCAGATTCCCGTCGAAGCCAACAGCATTCGACTGGTCGTCAGCGACTACGACAGCAAGCCCGACCAATGGGTGGCCGTCACCCCGCCGCGGGTTCCGAAGACCCAGAAGCTCAACGACGTCGTCGGTTCACAGGCGCCCGTCATGCTGGATTGGGCTGTCGGACTGGCATTCCCATGCCAACGCCCCTTCGATCATCGGGTCGGTGTCGCCGAGGTCCCCGAGTATCGGATCCTTCCCGACCATTCCGGCGCGCTCGTGACCAGTGCCTGGCAGGACCACTACGGTGGTGGACCGTTGGGGTGGATCGATCTGCTCCTGACCGCTCAGACCATTCCGTCGTATCTCGACAACGACTGGGCTCGCGACTGGGGTTCGATCGAGAAGTACACACCGATCGATCCGAGTGCAGTACCTGCCCAGGTCGACGAAACGACCGTTCAGCGCTCCGGGACGTGGAACCCGGGATCGATGACCATGGTTTTCTGAGCGGAATTTCTGAGCGGCTGGGTCACTGAGTGACACGGTCCTGCCGCGGGCGGATCGGACGAAACGCCTGCGACTGGACACTTGTATGACTTAGTCTCCCAGGCATGGGAGCCCTGTCACGGTCTATTGCGCCTGCGCTGATGGCACTGACGTGCCTGTTCGGGGTGCTGGCCCTTCCCGCTCACGCCTCGGCTGAGGTACCGGATGACTTCCTCTGGGGCGTTGCCACCTCCGGGTTCCAATCGGAAGGTTCGTCGCCGGACAGCAACTGGTCTCGATACTCCGATTCCGGACGAACCCACGACAAGATCGGTGACTCGGTCGACTTCCGTCATCGCTACGCCGAGGACATCGACCGGGCGGCCGATCTGGGATCGAAGGTTTTCCGATTCGGCGTCGAGTGGGCGCGAGTTCAGCCCGCCGCCGGGAGCTGGAACGAGACCGAATTCGCCTACTACGACGACGTGGTAGCTCACATCCGCGCGCGGGGCATGACTCCGATGATCACACTCGACCACTGGGTGTATCCGGGATGGGTTGTCGATCAAGGCGGCTGGACAAATCCGAAGACGGAAGCCGATTGGCTGGTCAACGCAGAGAAGGTAGTCGAGCGGTACTCCGGAATCGGGGCGCTCTGGATCACGATCAACGAGCCGACTGTGTACGTTCAGCGCGAATTGACCTACGGCGGAATCGCACTCACCCAGGCGCCGTCGATGTTCGACTCATTGGTCCGAGTCCACCGGGCGATCTACGACCGCATCCATGTTCTCGATCCCGGTGCCCGCGTAAGCAGTAATTTCTCCTTCATTCCCGGCGTGTCCGAGGCGATCGATTCGGTATTCACGGATCGAGTGCGCGACAAGCTCGACTTTCTCGGCATCGACTACTACTACGGTGTGGCCCTGAACAATCCGACTGCCGCGTACGCCGCACTCGACGAGTTCTACAACGTCACGCCGCAGCCCGAAGGCCTGTACGACGCATTGATGCGGTACTCGGGCAAGTACCCGGAACTCCCCCTCTACATCGTCGAGAACGGCATGCCCACCGACAACGGAGCGCCGCGCGCCGACGGATACACACGCGCGAATCACTTACGCGATCACATCTATTGGATGGAACGCGCCCGAGAAGACGGTGCCGACGTGATCGGCTACAACTACTGGTCCATCACCGACAACTACGAATGGGGTTCGTACCGACCTCGATTCGGCCTCTACACGGTCGATGTTCTCGGCGATCCCACTGCGGCCCGAATCCCGACCGACGGCGTCGCCGCCTACCGCCGAATCATCCACGACAACGGCGTCGGAGCCGACTACGTGCCCGTCATGGCCCCGGCTTTCTGCTCGCTCGTCGATCCTCCCCGCAGCTGTACGGCTACTCGATGAGGGCCGTTTTCCGAATTTCCTCCACTCCTCGTCGTTAGGATGTCCCATGCGAACACTGCGAAATATCGCCGGAACTGCCGCTGCCACCGCTGTCCTGATCCTGGTTGCCGGAGGCGCTGCGACGGCAGCCCCGAACCCGGCCGATTCACCCCGCGAGGCGCAAGCACGCGCCTACATCGACGCCCTCGTCTCCCATGACGTCTCCGATGTTCATTTCGCCCCGGATGCGACCCGCGTCGAAGCCGGACTCAAGACGGGGTTCTCCGGACCACAGATGTCCGCCGACCTCGAAAACGGCATCCAATACCGCGTTATCCAGGGCATCCGAGACCTCGAGATGTCGGAGGCCGGGGACATCGTCTCGACCACCTACCTGCTGGACGCGGGAATCGGCGGCACTCGCCTCATGACCGTGGAGATTCGTGAAACCTTCGAAGTCCGTGACGGTCTCATCCACGACGTCGTCGCCGACATCATCCCGGTGTCTGTGTCGTGACGCGCGCCCGATAGCTACTGGGCGGTGCACCCGAGACTCGGGTGCACATCGCCGCGAAGGCAGCCGGCGTCGAGTATCCGAGTTCAGACGCAACGGCCGTCACACTGGCCCCGGCAGAAAGTTTCGGAAGCGCGTGAAGAATGCAGGCACGCTGCATCCACGACGACGCGCTCATCCCCGTTTCCGAGATCAGCAAGCGGTGCAGTGTCCGTTCACTGACGTGGAGTCGGTCAGCCCACCGCGTGGGCGAGTCATGGATCGACGGGGCTGCGAGATACTGCGCGCACAACGCCCGCAATCCCGGGTGCCGAGGCAGCGGGAGTTCCACAGGTAGGGGCGCAAGATCGCGAAGTTCGTGCAGGATCAGCTGAAATACCGCGGCGCTGCGTCCGTGTGCGGGTAAGTCGTCCTCCACATTCAGCTCGACATCCACGTCGACTGCAGCGACAAGTAACTCACGCAGGAGCGACGATACTGCGACGACTCGGCACCTGACCGGGAACCACGGCGCTGCGGACGGTTCGATGTAGAGGCTTCGCGTGCTGACGCCGTCCATTGTCACGGCATGAGCGACACCGGCGGGAATCATGACCGCATTGGACGGCAGAACCGTCCACTCACCGTCATCGGTTTCGACGTTCATCGCACCGTTCACAGCGAAGAGAAACTGGGCTCGTCGATGTTCGTGGGCGGCCAGCACGTGACCGGGTGGGTAGTCGGTTCCGATTGCGAGAACACCGCGGGGCGAGTGATCGACGTCGTTGATCGAGATGTTGCGCACCGGAGGAACCTACCGAGTCTGTGTCCGATTCACAATGGAACGTGGCGAACCTTCGAATGTGCGCCAACGGAGAAATCGCTACCGTTCATCAAGTGCTTCACTACTCCCTCATCCTGCTCGCTTTCGGCGCCTTGACCGGAGTCACCACCGTTCTTTTCGGATTCGGTGGCGGGTTCGTTACTGTCCCAGTCGTTTACGCTGCATCGACGCTGAGGCCGGACGTCATCGATCCGATGCATGTCGCCGTAGCATCCTCGGCGGCCGTGATGGTGGTCAATTCACTCGGTGCCACAGTCGCATTCAGGAAGTCAGGACGGCTTCGGACGGAGTACATCAGACCTCTGATCGGCCCCGTCGCACTCGGAGCCGGGCTCGGAGCGGTTGCGGCGGGCCACGTAGACGACGGCGTCGTCCGGATTCTGTTTGTGCTCTACCTGCTGGTGACAATCCTGGACAGTCTTCTGCGACAAGGGTTTCTGACACCATCTGAACCTCGCGAACATCTTGACCGTCACGGCGTCCGCGCTGTCGGGATAGGCATCGGTGCCGTCGCAAGTTTCCTCGGAGTCGGCGGGAGCGTCATGACGGTTCCGATGATGCGACGCGGCGGAGTTCCGATGGCCGACGCCGCCGCGAGCGCCAACCCGTTGAGCTTGCCTGTCGCCGTCGTCGCGACTGCGGTGTATGCGGTCTCATCAGGGCACAGTTCAGCCTCGGATCTGTCGGCGGGCAGAGTCGGCGCTGTCGACCTTCTGGCCGTCTGTGCACTACTCGCCGGTTCCCTACCGGCGATCGCGCTGAGCCGACGAATCGTCGGTGCCATACCGGACCGAGTCCATGCCGCCGCCTACATCGCTCTACTCGGCGTCGTCACGGCAGTGATGGTGATTGCTTAGCGAACGGCGTATCGCAGATAGATGACGCCGCCGTCGAAGGTTTTCTCCTCGAGCAGCTGCAGATCAAGCCGGCTTTCCGGGAGAGCTCGCAATCCGCCACCGATATTGACCGGACACAGGAACAGTCTGACTTCATCGACCAAACCCGCCGCGAAAGCACTAACCGCAACCGTCGGTCCACCGATCGAGATATCTTGTACCGCTTCACTCTCGAGCAAACGGATGGAGTCTTCATCGAAGCTCGGGACAATCCTGGTACGTGCGGTCGACACCTCGTTCAGCGTCGTGGAGTACACGATCTTGTCGATTCCACGCCAGATCTGAGCGAACTCGGCGGTCGCCGCCTCGATACCGGCAAACTCGTCCGGAGCCGAAGGTCCTCCTGCCACCGAAGAACGCTCGAGATCCTCGGATGCCATTGTTTCCCAGGGAATCATCGTCTCGTACATCCGGCGCCCGAGCAGGTACGTGCCGACTCCCCTCTCTAGCTCGTTGACGAACGCGTGGACCTGTGCGTCGGGAACCGCCCAGTCGAAGTTTCCTTGCTCATCAGCCACATACCCGTCGATCGAGCAGATCGCCGAGTAGATCAGGCTCACCATCGGTCCACGTGCAGCACGTTGTCGACCGGTTCACGGGCGGCGGGTTTGAACGTCTCGCCGGTGAAGTACGCCGTCGGGATGAGCGCAGCCTGATGGAAGCCGGCCGGAATGCCCAGCAGCTCCGCAACTTCCGCTTCACGCTGCAAATGCAATGTCGTCCACGCCGTACCGAGCCCACGTGCCCGCGCGGCCAGCGCGAAACTCCACACAGCCGGGAGTAGCGAACCCCACAGGCCGGCTTGGTTCCCCTCCGGCAGCGTCTTGCCCGCCTTGATACACGGAATGAGAAGGACCGGCACCTCACCCATGTGCTCACCGAGCCACGCGACGCTGGTGCCCACGCGTTGTTGAATCGGCGCGCGATCGGGATCATCGGCGAAGAGTTTTGCCGCCGAACCGTGAGAGGCAAGGTACTCGTCGGTGACTTCCTTGTAGATCTGCCCGACTGCTGCACGCAGTGCCGGATCGGTCACCACCATCCACTGCCAGCCCTGGCGATTCGAACCGGAGGGCGCTTGCAGGGCGATTTGGAGGCATTCCTTCACCAGGTCCAACGGCACGGGACGGGTCAGATCCAGACGCTTTCGAACGGTCCGCGTTGTGGTCAGCAATTCGTCGGGTGTCAGGTCCAGTACGGGATACGACGTCATCTCCCGATCATTGCACTGTCGCGAGCAGTGAGCAGGACTGTCCGTCTACACTTTTCTGATCCCGTGCGTGCTCGTTGTCGGGAGTATTTCCCGATCAAAGGACTTTCGACATGAGTTGGCACGTCTGGTTGGCGTTCTTCGGAGCAAGTTGGGTGATCAGCCTGTCGCCGGGGGCCGGCGCCATTGCGTCGATGTCGTCGGGACTTGCCTACGGCTTGCGACGCGGATACTGGAACATCTTCGGGCTGCAGTTGGGATTGTTGCTGCAGATCGGAATTGTCGCGGCGGGGGTCGGTGCAATTCTCGCCAGTTCGACCGTGGCCTTTTCCTTGATCAAGTGGTTCGGTGTCGCATACCTCGTCTACCTGGGGATCAGGCAGTGGCGATCGGCGCCCACCGAGGTGGAGACCGACGAGGCAGCCGCGAGCAGTTCCGGTCCGATGATGATGCTTCGCGGATTTCTCGTGAACGCGAGCAATCCGAAGGCCGTCGTTTTCATGCTCGCAGTGCTCCCGCAGTTCCTGGACCCGTCGGCGCCGCTGCTGCCGCAGTATCTGATCATCGCCGCCACGATGTGCGCAGTCGACGTGATCGTGATGACCGGATACACCGGCCTGGCCGCCCGGGTGCTCACCTTGATGCGCTCCCCCAAACAGCAGCGAACCACCAATCGAGTGTTCGCCGGCCTGTTCTTCGGAGCCGCCGGCTTCCTCTCGAGCATCGGGCGTGCAGCGGCTTGATCGGTCACACGGCTCGAGAGATCACAGGCCCGCAATCAAGTTGACGACGGACGCCACGATCACCGAACCGAACAGGTACGACAGCAATGCGTGGCCGAGTGCCATCGCGCGCATGTCCGACGACTTCAAGTTGGTGTCGGAAATCGCGAAGCTCATCCCGACCGTGTACGCCACGTAGGCGAAATCGCTGTACCTCGGCGGTTC
The DNA here is from genome assembly GCF_001942025.1 of Rhodococcus sp. YL-1. Classification (NCBI taxonomy): domain Bacteria; kingdom Bacillati; phylum Actinomycetota; class Actinomycetes; order Mycobacteriales; family Nocardiaceae; genus Rhodococcus; species Rhodococcus sp. YL-1. The sequence goes on from NZ_CP017299.1 coordinate 3,511,956, forward strand.
TTCCTGATTGAAATCGATTCCGCCGTCGGGGCCGGAGTAGTACAGCCGTGCATATCCGAGGGCGAAGAGCGTGTGGACCGCCAGCCACGAGATCACGACGCTGCCGACTGCAACCGATGCCGCCACTACTTGGTAGTGATGTCCGTCGGGTGCCGCCAGGAGCAGGAACGCGATACCGACCAGGCTCGCGACGGCGGCACCGAGAATCAGCAGGTGCGCGACGTTTCGGGCCGGCTCTTCGCGCGTTGCGTGGCTTGCGGTGAGCGTCGCGTCGAAGGGCCAGACCAGAATCCACGTCCACACCGTGAACACCATCGCCGCCACATCCCAGCCGATCAGAAACGCGAATCGGGGGTAGCCGACCAACGCCGTGACGACACCGGCGGCCACACCGAGCAGCAGACCCGTCGACACTCTCAGCGCCGGCCCGGCACCCAGGGCGCTCCGTGGAACCGGGTTGATCGGAAGGTCGTGCGGTCGATCGTTCACGGGCTCAGTCAACCACTGTTAGAAGTGAGACGGTGGTTACGTGACACGGCGACTCAGGCGTTGCACGCACCGACTATCGGCTTGCCGTTGAATCTGTCCAGCACGTACTGCAATCCGACGCCGAAATCCGCTACGGCCGGCGCGAGGTGGTTGTTGCCGCTCCCCGGATTCACCGCAGGCAGGGTGTCGGTGAACAACGTCGCCTCGGCCCCGCGCGCGCACCAGTCCTGAACCAGGCGCCGGGTTTGCTCGTACGGGATGAAATCGTCGTTGAGCGCTCCGTTGACCAGAATCGGCGAGGCCGGGGTTCGCCGCCCGATGCGTTGTTCCTCGATCACCTGTTGGATCTCCGGTACCGATTCCACCACGTCGGCGAGTGGTCGTCCGTCTGTGGTCCACGACGCCGTCGACTGCTTCCCGTACTTGGTTCGGGAATCGATGAGGCATTGCCCGGCGACGTCGGCGAGCACGGACCGGCCGTAGTCGTTGAGTCGAGATTCGATTGGCTCTCGGGCGGCGGGATAGCGGTCGAGGACGCCGTTGATCGTGTAACCGATCGCGGCCATCAGGCCGCTACCGTCGATATGACGCAGAACGCTTGCCAAGTCTGCCGGGGGCGCGCTCGCGTAACTCCCGACCAGATTCAACTCAGGCGCGTATTCGGGTGCCAGTTCGGTTGCAGCGGCAGTGGCGCCGCCGCCCTGCGAGTGGCCCCACAGCGCTATCGGATCGTCCTCTCCTGCCCGCGCGAGGGCTCGGGCAGCGCGTGCACCGTCCAACATCGCATGGGCTTCCTCGGCGCGATTGACGTAGGTATGGACGCCGGGTGTTCCGAGTCCGATGTAGTCGGTGACGAATACACGAACGCCCTGGGTGAGGAAAGCGAAAGCAAAAGCTGACTCGTAGTTGACACCGACACTGTCCACACCGGCACCGTAGTTCGACGGATTCCCGGGTTCCGCCAGGCGGAGCTGACCGGCAGTGGGAAACATCCTCGACGGCGCGCACTGATCACCTTGGCCCTGCGTACCCGGACCGATCACCACCGTCGGGCGGGGGCCCGCTCCTGACCACGGGGCAGCCGGCTCCAGGTACGAGCCCGACACAGCAACCTTTGATCCGTGGGTGTCGGTACTCGAATACAGGATCCGGGTCCCCACACCAGGCACTCCGCCGACGGCACCGGCCAGAGCCAGCGGTTCCGTCCGAATCACCGAACCCGGATCACCGACGTCGCCCGGAATCGCATCGTAGAAATCGTTCACAGGTTCGGCGTTCGACATCGGTGTGAACAGCAGCGAGGTCGGCAACAGCGCCGATACCGCAACGGCCGTAACCTTCAGTGCCGCGAGGACAACCTTCCGGGTGCTCATGGAAATCCAACGTATAGGCCTCAGTCGACGCGCGGACCGGTTTCGATCTGCGGGACTTCAATCGATCGATACCAACTGTCACGCGAGCGGGCCATGCCGCTGGCCCCCCGATCCCCTGGTTTCACGGCCAGAACCTGATGAATCGTAAGCCTGTGCGGCTCCTCGAAACCCAGGGCACTGGCAGCGAGATACAGCAACCAGGTACGCACCCGGGGAGCACCGACCTGTAAGACCGATGCGTCCCAGTTCTCACGAAGGTTCTGCACCCATGCGCGCAGTGTCAGTGCGTAATGCTCGCGCAACGCTTCGCTGTCACGCGTCTCGAAACCCGAAAGTTCCAGCGCATCAATGGTTTTACTCAACGGAAGGATCTCACCGTCCGGGAAGATGTACCTGTCGATGAAGCTGGGACCGTCATCGACGTTGTCCGACAACGACTTCACCGCGGCGATGGCATGATTGAGCAGACGACCCCGCGGCACGAGCAGGTCGTAGAGTTTTGCCGTGTACACCGGCAAATTGACCAGACCCACGTGCTCGGACATGCCGATGCTCGAAATCGCGTCGTAAGGGCCGTCGTCGACGTCGCGGTAGTCCTGCACCCGAATCTCGATGCGATCGGTCAAACCCGCGTCAGCAACTCGCCCCTTGGCGTATTCGACCTGCTCGTTGCTCAGCGAGACTCCGACGACGTCGACGCCGTAGTTCTGGGCGGCGTGTAATGCCATCGATCCCCAACCGCAGCCGACGTCGAGCAGTCGCATTCCCGGCTTCAGATCGAGCTTGCGGCAAATCAAGTCCAGCTTCGCGTACTGAGCAGCTTCGAGGGATTCGACACCTTCCGGCCAGTATCCGCACGAATAGACCATGCTCGGCCCGAGGAACAGTTCGTAGAAGCGATTCCCGACGTCGTAGTGATGGGAGACAGTCGCCGAATCGCGTGATCTACTGTGCCGCTTGCCTCGCTTACTACGCATCTCGATCGCCGGGGGTGACGGTGGTGGACCCACCGCTCCCAAGCCGGCGAAAGTACCGGCGGCGCGAACAATCGAGCGCAGCGGCAACGTCGACAAACGATTCTCACCGAGCCGCGTGACCAGTTCCGGAACGTCGAGGAGCGCGAAGATATCGCCGTCTACGTCCAGATCGCCGGAAACGTACGCCCTCGCCAGCCCTAATTCGTTGGGAGAGTAGAGGACCCGCCGTAGGGCACGCCGATTCCGGAAGTGAACCTGCGCAGCGGCGTCCGGTGGCCCTGCCTCCGAACCGTCCCAACATCGCACGCGAACCGGAAGCGGAACCCCGATCACTTCCTCGAACACCGTCAAAATCTTGGCCGCGGCACCAGTCACTGATCAACCCTCCGACAAAAGATGGTTAGCCGATGACAGAAAACTTACGCCCGATTCGCGAATCTTTCGCGCCATTTGTCCGAGTTTTGGACAGTGTTCATCGCGGTTTCGGTATTCATCGCCGAGTTCAGGGCTCCACCATTCCGGCGAGGAATTCCACCAGCAGTCTCTTCGTGACCTCACGTGGCAGCGATTCCACTGCCGCGAGGACGGCCGCCATGTCCAAGGGAGAATCGGAAGAGCCCCGAGGATCCAGCCCCGCCGACGTCAACGCTGCCGCGACGGCGTCACTGGGCAAAGCAAGAACATCGGCGACGGTGACATCGCCACGTTCGAATGCTCCGGCCAACTCTGCCAGGGCCGGCGGCGCCTCGGCTGCCGCCGAGCCGCGAACGTCGTCGGCACCGAGGACGAGTGCGCTGGTCAACTCGCCGAGCACAGATTCCGTCACCGGGGTGACGGTGAGGTGGGTTGTTCGAGGCAACGTCGTCCCGTCAGGTTGCGTCGACGCCGGCTGCCCTTGAAGGACGAAGCCGCGAGCACCGACAGCGCTCACCCAGCGATGCGGATCCACTCGCCGTTCGAGCGGCACGGAATCGTCGGTAGCGACCGCGAACAGTGGTCCCACCGGCGAGCCCACGACGCGAAGACCCTCGATTGCCTCGACCGTGCCGATCAGTGCACGAGTGGCCCGCTGCGCCCGGGACACCAATTCGGCGTACCCGGATTGCCCGAGGACTTGCGAAATCGCCCAAGCACCGGCAAGAGCAGCAACGGATTTGGAACCGAGAAGCGTGGGATTGACCACCGGGTACCCCGGCCAGTCCGTGAGTCCGAAATACTGCTTGCGATGCAGATCTCGCCCTCGGTGCAGCAGGACCGAAACGCCTTTGGGCGAGTATCCGTACTTGTGGAAATCGACCGACATGCTGGTGACCCCGGGCACCCGGAAATCCCAGGGTGGCAGATCACCCCACCACGGCAACGCAAGCCCACCGATGCAGGCGTCGACATGCAGTGGAATCGAATGTGCACGAGCAACTTCCGCGACATCGGCGATCGGGTCGAGCGCCGCGAACGGGTAGCTGGGCGCGGAGACGACGATCAAGACCGTGTCTTTCCGAACTGCCGTCGCAATATCTTGTGCGCCGACGCGCCCCGACGTGGGATCTACTGGTACCAGGATCAGTTCCAGTCCGAGCAGGTGAGCTGCCTTGTGGAAAGCGGCATGCGCGGTGGTCGGAAGAACCAGCGAACCCTCACCCGGCGGGAGCCCACGGAAGTCGCGAGCTGCCTTGACGGCCAACACACAACTCTCCGTTCCGCCGCTGGTGACATTGCCGACGACTACGCCTCCGGCGTCTGTATCTGCGGCTGGGTCTGAAGCTCCATGGAGGAACTCGCGTGCGAACGCAACCAACTCACGCTCCATCACCGCGGTGGACGGGAACACCGTCGGGTCGAGACCGTTGACCGGCTGAACCAATCGAGCTGCGTCCGCTGCCAACTCGTCGAGCGCTGCGAGGCCGCTGTCGTACACGTACGACAGAACCCGGCCTCCGTGCGTCGGAGCGTCCTGCTCGCGAAGCGAACGCAACCGACTCAAGATGTCGGCCGCCCTCTTCTCGAGGTTTGCGCTCTCGACGATCTTGCCCTGAAGTTCCTCGGCCCGAGTGGAACTCATCGTTCACCTTTCGTTCTCGTGAGTGGATTCTTGTTCGGTGCGGTAATTCCGCAATACGACCAGGCTGATCGCAACCAGGATCGCCGGCACGACCGAGAAGCCAAGGGCAATTCCGGTCAGCGCCGATTCCGGTTGCACGACAGTCTCGCCCGCAGTTTTCGAAACGAAGCCGGTCACCGCGAGTACACCCAAGAACACCGCGGGTCCCAGGGCAAGGCCTGCGGTTTCCGCGGCGGTCCAGATACCACTGAGCGAACCACCGCGTTGGCGCCCACCGATTCGCGCGTCGTCCTCGATGACGTCCGGAAGCATCGCCAGCGGGAACACCTGCATGCCGGCGTAGCCGACGCCGGCAAGCGCGACGGCACCGTAGATCCACGAACCCGCGTCGACAGCCGCAAGCGTCAACAACGCCGTGGCGACGACGAACAGAACCGAAGACACCACGTAACCGCGAAGCTTTCCGTACCGATGCGAGAACCGGTACCACAGCGGCATGACGACGAGAGCTGGTCCGACGAGTGCAACGAACAGACCGGTGAGCGCACCTTCGTTGCCCATCACATAGGTCGCCAGATATTGCGCACCCGCCAACATCACAGCGGTGGCAAGAGCTTGGAGCACAAAGACGATGACCAGCAATCGGAACGCGCGGGTACGTCGTATCGCGTCGAACCCGTCCCGGTACTGCGAGAGCAACGAGCCGACCGGCGCGTCCGCGTGAGTCACCGTGTGGCGCGCGGCTCCGCGAACTGCCCAGATCATTGCCCCGCACATCAGCGCCGACACCCCGATCGCCATGACCAGATAACCGCGTGCTCCGCCCCCGGCAGCGTCGCGTAGCTCGGGTCCGCCGGCGCCGATGACCAGAATTGTCAGGGCCAACACCGCAATTCGAACCGATACCAACCGGGTGCGCTCGTGGTAATCGCCGGTCAACTCGGTCGGCAACGCGATGTACGGCACCTGAAAGAGGCTGTAGGCACTCGCCGCGAGCAGGAAGAAGACGAGCACCCACATCGCCCCGACTCCGGGGCCGGCCGACACCGGGGCCGAGAACGTGAGAATGAAGAGCAACGGCAGTCCCAGAGCGCCTGCGAGCATGAGTGGCACTCGCGTACCAGTTCGATGAGAGCTTCGGTCGCTGATCGACCCGATCAGCGGATCGATCAGGACGTCGGCGATTTTCGGGACAATGACCACAAGCGACGCGAGCGCCGCGGCAACGCCGAGCGTGTCGGTCAGGTAGTACGCCAGTACCAGACCTGGCAGAACACCGAATCCACCCGTACCGACACTTCCCGCTGCGTATCCGGCCACCACACCACGCGAAAGCCTGTCAGGCGATCTACCTTCACGAAGACGTACCGGTTTGTCTGTAGTCACCGTCCACACACTAATGTCACGACTCCGTACCGCGAGGGCAAAAGAATCCCGATGACCAGAAGTCGCTCACTCGGACGTGCCTGGCATGCCAGACTGTGACCCGATTCGCACACGAAACGAAGGTCTGAAGACGATGGTTGACCCACTGCGAGAGATCTGGCCTCCGTACGGAGTCACGATCACGTGTGGGCCCATCACCTTGCTCCCTGTGCGCGACGATCATTTCCCCGAACTCACTGCGCTGGTCCGAGCCGGCATTCACCCTGCCGAACAGATGCCGTTTCTCGTCCCCTGGACGGTGGGCACTCCCGACGAAGTGTCGCGAAGATTCATCCAATACCACTGGTCGGTCCGCGGAGCGATGACCATGACCGACTGGAAATTCGAAACAGCCATTGTCGTCGACGGAGAAATCGTCGGCTGCCAGGCGTTCGCCGCGACGGACTTTCCTACCAGTCGTACCGGTGAAACCGGCTCGTGGATCGGACGCGGGTTCCAAGGCCGGGGTGTCGGCACTCTCGCCCGACAGGCAATCTGCGCATTCGCATTCGACTCTTTGGGAGCACGAAGCGTGGTGTCATCGGCATTCACGGACAACCCCGCCTCGATCACGGTGTCCACCAAAGTCGGGTACCGCGCAGACGGCACAGTAGAGGAGTTGGCTGCCGACGGTCGCATGACCGTGCGTCGTCTCTTCACCCTCAGCCGCGAAGATTTTGTCGCACCGCCGTATCCCGTCGAAGTGACCGGCGTGCGCGCGTTCAAGACGATGCTCGGCATCGACTGAGCGAGCTACCCGTGCACCGTGAGAACCGAGAGAGCAGCGACAACCGGAAGACCAGTGACAACCGGTAGAACAGACACATGGAACCCTCCGACATGATGGCCGCAGTCACCTCGTCCATGCGCGACCGTACCGGGCGCACCCTCGAAGAATGGGTTGAGGCCGTACGGACGTCCGGGGTCGACCCGCTCGATCAGAACGAAGTGCGCAAGTGGCTGAAAGCAGAGCACGGTGTGCCGCAGAATTCGCAGTGGGCAATTGCATTCGAGACTGCCGAACAGTCCGGATGGGTGGAGCCGACCGTCGAGCAATACATCGACCAGCAGTACAGCGGCCCGAAGGCGGCACTGCGGCCGATCTTCGATGCAGCCCGACGTCTGATCGACGAACTCGGAACCGATGTTCGGGTCGAAGGCCGCGGAACCTACACGCCCTTCGTTCGCGCTCGCCAATTCGCCGCCATCGCAGCGGCCACCAAGGCCCGAGTCGACCTCGGACTACGTTTTGTCGAGGCCCCCGAATCCGAACTTCTTGTGCCGGCCAAGGCTCCCGGGCAGTCGACCCACAAGATCGGGCTCACCAGCACCGCAGACATGAACGACGAAGTCGGATCGCTGACAGCGATCGCGTATCAACAGAACGGCCGGTAGGTCACCCACTCACCGCCACGCAAACGCTCACCGGCAGGCTGCACGAAAGTCCCTGTCCTCCTTGTCGGAGAACAGGGACTTTCTTCACCGCGGGGGAAGGTCGCTGCGACGTGTCAGCTCAGGCCGAAGAGCGCGCCGATGATGGTCCGAGCAGCCTCGAAGAGCGCGTCGACGGACGGAACACCGATTTCAGAGCTGATGGAAAAAAGGGAACCCAACATACGATCCTCCGGAGATAGTTTCTGAATGGCTTACTGCCACAAGGGAAATGCTACCGATTCCACTTGCGGAACTGAAGCAAGGGGACCACGGGAGTGACAATTCCGGACCAAAGTCCCGGCCCGTTAGATCTACTGCACCCCAGTATGATTGCGATCCTTCGAATCCGAATCGACACCTTCGAGATAGCTGACGAGAACTTGGGCGACCTCCGCCAACACCTCAGTGCTCGACATTTCCGAGTGGGAGCAGTCGACCAGGTACGCCCGCAACGGCCCCACCAGTTCGGACCACCTTTCGACCAGGTGACGATGTTCAGGCAGATCATGCTGCGCCACAAACAGTTCCACTGACCCGAAATAGTGCCGCGGCGTGTGGTCCCGAACGATTCGCGACAGTTTTTCCACCCGACCCACTACGGATTCGAGTACCGTATCGGAAAGGAAATCCATACCGGTCTGCCTTCGGATCTCTGCCGCAACGTCTGTGAAAGTCAGTGCTGCAGTTTCAGTTTCAACCTCGGATAGCCCGATCTGCGCGAACAGTTCGGAAGGTTTCGGAGCCGCTTGTACCGATGGCATCATCTCCGGTAACAGCGCGTCGAGCATGACAACCGAACCGACCAGATCGCCGGCCTCTTCGAGCTGGCTCGCCATCTCGAGCGCGATCGTTCCGCCGGCAGACCAACCCAGTAGATGGTATTCACCCGACGGCTGCACCGTCCGTACGGCATCGACGTACCCCGACGCCAACTCCGCCACCGTGCCTGGCAATTCACCTGCTCCCGTTGCCTGGATGCCGTACACCCGTCGACCCCGCAGCTGACCGACGAGTCCGGCGTAGCACCAGGCGATTCCGCTGACCGGATGCACACAGAACAACGGCGGCCGTTGGTCATCGGGGTCGCCTCCGAGCATGACGACCGTGTCCAGCGGATCCGAACGAAGCGAATCACCCTCGAAGACATCGGCATGAACGCGATCCATCCGAGAGGCAAGCTCCGCCACAGTTCGGTCGGTGAAAATCCATTGAACCGGGAATTCCCTGTTCAGGCTCTCACGCAAGCGCGTAGCCACTCGAACTGCACCCATCGATGTCCCGCCGAGCTCGAAGAAGTCGTCGTAGCGGCCGACCGATATCGCGCCGGTCACGCCCTCGAATGCCTGTGCCACGTGACGTTCGGTATCCGAGATGGGTCGATCCACACTCGACCCTGGCTGCGGTGAAGGAGCAGGAAGTGCCGCTGCGTCTATCTTCCCCGAAGCGAGCAACGGTACCTCGCCCACTATCGTCACCGACGAAGGCAGCAGGTGCTTCGGCAGCAGGCCGGAGACGAACCCGCGAAGCTCCGATTCCGTCGCCGAACCGTTTTCCGCCAACGTCACATACGAACGGAGCTCAGCGGATCCGTGCCCGTCGTCACAGACAACGGTTACCGAGAAGGCCACTGCTCCATGGCTTGACAGAGCCGCGTCGACCTCCGCCGGTTCCACGCGGACACCCCGCACCTTCACCTGCGCGTCGTTGCGACCCAGGTACTCGAGCGCTCGGTCGTGACGCCTACGACGCACGAGGTCACCCGTGCGATACATCCGAGTCCCCACCGCATGAGGATTGGCAACAAAGCGCTCGGAAGTCAGAGCCGGGGAAGCGACGTACCCCCGTGCCACATTCTCACCGGCGAGGAACAGTTCTCCCGCAACGCCATCCGGAACCGGTCGGAGCCTCTGATCGAGAACAAATGCTGTCGTACCAGGGACTGGAGTGCCGACAGTGACGTCCGCGTCAGTGATCCGTGCGGAAATCGATGCCGCGATCGTTGATTCGGTCGGTCCGTATCCGTTGACGATGCGATGTCGGGGTGACCACGCCGACGCAAGGCGCGCAGAGAGCGGCTCCCCCATCGATTCGACGATCAACGGTTGCACTGCATCCGGATCGACTGTCGCCAGGACCGTCGGCGTCACGATCAGATGTGTTACGTCGGCGGCTATCAGCAGATTCGTGAGTTCTTCTCCCCCGTAGACGAAGTCGGGAGTCAGAATCAGCGTTCCACACCCTGCAGCCGCGAGAAGGATCTCGATCACCGACGCGTCGAAGGTCGACGACGCCAATTGCAGGACTCGGGGGCCACGCTCGAGCTCGGCGATCTCGGCGTGTGCGGTGCAGACGTTCATGATTCCGCGGTGTGAAACCTCCACGCCCTTGGGTCTTCCCGTGGAACCCGACGTGTAGATGACGTAGGCGAGGTTGTCGGGGTGAGCCGGCGTTGCCGATACCTCGGCAGCGCCACCAGCAGTGCGGGATTCGTCCATCGCCACCCACTCGACGCACTCGGGCAAACTCTCGGATGCACCTCCCGCTGTCAAACCGACAACCGAACCGCATTCCTCGACCATCGTCTGCCGGCGCGCTGTCGGCAGCGCCGGATCGAGCGACAGCCACGCTGCGCCTGCACGCGCTACTGCCCACAACGCAACGATCCACAGATGCCCGCGCCCGAGCGCAACGGCCACCACGTCGTCGGGTCCGATTCCTCGGACCACCAACTCGCGTGTCCAGTGCGACGACTCCTCGTGCAGGTCGCGGTAAGTCCAGCGTCTGCCGTTCTCTTCCAGCGCGACGCCGTCGGGCGCCTGACGCAGAGCGCGTTCGAAAATGTCGGCAATCGTCAGAGGTTCGACGTGGCGAGGATTCGCAGCAGTCAGCGCCGAGCGTTCGAGTCCGGACAGCAGTTCGATCTCCCCGATCACAATCTCGGGTTCCGCGGTCACTGATTCGGCGATACGTCTCACCCGCTGCATGAACAGTTCCGCGGTCGACTCGCGGAACTTCTCCGTCGCATACAGCAATCGAATAGTCAGACTGTCACCGGTGTCGACCAGGTCCCACGTCAAGTCGTAACCGGTCGACGCCCCTGCGTTGTCGATGTCGAAGACGGTGATGCCGTCGATCTGCGGCAACTCCAGCGCTCGCCGGTACGCCAGCATGACCGTGAACAGCGGATGCTCGTTCATCCTGCGCGGCGGATCGACCTTCGCAACGACGTCGTCGAACGAGACGTCCGCGTTCGCCATTGCTTCCAGATCGGCACGGCGAACCTCGTCCAGAACAGCAGCGAAGCGATCGGTGGAGTTGATCCTCGTGCGCAATGCGACAGTACCCACCATCATTCCGGCGACGCTCAGCAGCGCCGGATCGTTCCGCAGACTCACAGCTGCTCCCACCACGACGTCGTCCGTGACGCACTCGCGAGCGAGCAGCACGGCAATCACGCTGTGGACGACCATGAATACCGTGACGCCATGCGAACGAGCCAACGCCGACAACGCGTCGTAGGTGGCGCCGTCGAGGACTTCCGTCACCATCTCCTCGGATCGTGAAGACACGGGACTCCGGGGGTTGTCGACGGGTAGAGCCAACACATCCTCGACGCCACAAAGTGCGTCCGACCAGTAGTCGAGTTGCCGGTGGGCCATGCTGAGAGAATCCTCGGGGTCACCCAAGCTCTCTCTCGCCCAGAAACTGTAGTCGCCGTAGCTGATCTCCCCCGACGAGCGATCCCAGGGAAGACCTGCCGACCTGGCCTCGAAGGCTGCCACGAAATCGGTCAGGATCGGGCCCGTCGACGCTCCGTCGATCGCGATGTGGTGAACAACGATGACCAGGACCGTCAGTCCTGCAGAGTCGACTCCTGCCTTTTCGGTGAACACACGCACACGGAACGGAACATCTCGTTCGAGATCGAACGGCACAGTCGCGAATGCCGAAGCGCTCGCACGGATATCGCCGACGTGTACCGCAGTGAGATCGAATGCAACAGAGTCCATTTCAAGTTGTTGCGGACCGAATTCACCCGGAACACAGACAGTTCGCAATACGGCATGGTGATCGACGACGTCGCCGAGCGCGCTGCTCAAGACCGAACGATCGATGTCGTCTGCCAGGACCGCTGCAAACGTCAGGTTGTACGCAGTCGATTCCGGCTGAAGCTGATTGATCAGCCAGAGTCGTTGTTGCGAGGGCGCCAGCGGGGCCGGCTTGCCGGGATCACGTCGAGTCAGTTCGCGGCGTTTGCCATCGGACGCGCTCGCCGACAGCCACTGAGACATCGCTCGCGGCGACGGATTGTCGAAGACGGCGCGAACAGGCACATCTCGCGCGAAGATCGAGGCGAGTCGACCTGCCACCGCTGCCGCGGCCAACGAATCACCACCTGATTCGAACAGGTTGTGCAGGGCGCCGAAACTTCCGGACACGTGTTCCGACATGACAGCGGTGACGAGTTCCTCCGAAACCGTCACTGCTGCATCGGGCGCCTGGCTCTCGAACACATGGCGCCGCAACGCATCTGCGTCCAGTTTTCCGTTCGTCGTGAGCGGGATCGACTCCAATACGACCACGCGGCCGGGCATCAGATACGCAGGCAACATCGCGGCCAACTCGATTGTCAGCTGATCCGCCTCCACACCATCGCCGACCGCACATGCAACCGCAATGTCGTCGACGAGGACAACCGCCGCAGCCTCGACGCCCGTGCACCGACGCAGAGCTGATTCGATTTCGGCGGGCTCGACGCGGATTCCTCGCACGCTCATCTGACGGTCGGAGCGTCCGACGAATCCGAGCGTGTCATCCGTGCGGCGATGAACCAGATCACCGGTCCGATAACGGCGGTGCCCACCGGGTGCTGCGATGAACGACGTGGCGGTGCCGGCAGGATCTCCGGCATAGCCCATCGCAAGCCCGGGCCCGCTGACGTACAACTCACCGATCCCGGCCCACGGCACCGGACGCAGTCGCGTATCGAGCACCTCTGCACCGATTCCGGCGAGCGGGACTCCGATGGTGACCCGATGATCCACCTCGGCGACAGTGGTGACCACCGTGCATTCCGTCGGTCCGTACGCATTGAGCATTCGCGCGCGGCGACTCCACGCACGCGCGGTGGAAGGTGAGAGCACATCGCCACCGACTGCCACCACCTCGAGCGAATCGAACCGCTCTGGAGCCATCGTGTCGAGTACGGCTGGAGTGGACAACATGTGAGTGACGCCGCGTTCTGCGACGAATTCTTCGAGTGCCCTTCCGCCGAAAGCCTCCCGAGGAGCGACCGCCAAGGTAGCCCCGGCGCCGATCGCCAACATCATCTCGAGGATTGCTGCATCGAACGTCGGTTTGTAACCTTGCAGCACAACCGATTCCGAAGTCACGCCGTACTTGCGGACAGCATCGTCGGTCAGCAGGCCCAGTCCTCGGTGGGTGACTGCAACGCCTTTCGGTTCACCGGTCGACCCGGACGTGTGAACAACGTACGCGACTGAATCCGGATACTGCCGACCGGGAACAGGGCTGCGATCGGAGAGGACGGTGCGCAGCTGCTTCAGACGTGCCGGCGGCAGGTCGGGGTCGATCGGCACGAATGCCGCGCCCGTCTTCGAGATCGCCAACATTCGGACCAGGTACGCGATAGTCCGTACCGCCGGAATCTCGTACACGGCACCCGGTCCTGCTCCCCGAGCCACCAGTTCCCAGGCTTGGGCATCCGAGGCAGAGTCGAGTTCGGCATACGTCACCGTGCGGTGTCCGTCGTCGAGAGCAATGTTGTTCGGGAATCGCGCCGCGGTGGCGGCGAAGATCTCGGTCAGTGTGCGGGACGAATCGACCTCGGCAGCAGTCCAACTGGGCGCCGCGCCCACCACGAGATCCGAAACGAGTACTGGTACATCCTCGGCAATCGAGGTGAGCACTCTCGACAGCTGTCGGGTAACCGCGTCGGCGCTCGAAGGATCGAATGCGCTCGCGGCATAGATGAGCGCTCCGGTCAATGAACCGTCGTCAGCGGGTGCGAGCGAGACATGCATGGGGAACTTCGTTGTCGCGGTCTCGATTTCGCGAGCCTCGATCGTGAGGCCGGAAACCTCCACGGCAGGGATCGCGAAGTTCTGCAGACCCAGCGCAATCTGGGGAGTTCGTCCACCGAGCAGCTCACCAACCAACTCGGCAGGAACAGAGCTGTTTTCGAACGCTGCCACATCAGCATCGAAAGCTGCACCCAACAGAAGATCGATCGGCACGTCCCCGTCGATCCGAAGGCGAAGAGGCACCGTATCCACGAACATGCCGACCACGCCGTCGAGCTGAGGCGCCCGCCGCCCGTCGACAGCTGTGGCGATCACGACGTCGGGATTTCCACTCAGCTTGGCAAGCACCACCGACAACGCCGCATGAACTACCGCGAACAGCGAGACCTTCAATCGGTCGGCTCGCGCCTGCAGTGCCGAGGTGATGACGGCTGGTATCACGAAGTTCACTCGCTGCGCTAAGGTATCCGGCCCGCCATCGGAGTGATCCACCGTCAGCGGAGACACAGATGTCACACCGTCCAGCGTTCGGCGCCAGAACTGCTCGACGACAGGGGAAACGTCACGTGCTGCCTCCCACGCGGCAAAATCCCCGTACTGGATCGGCAACGGAGACCATTGCGAATCCAGTCCAGCTCGTCGCTTGCCGTACGCGGTCAGCAGGTCGCCGACCACCGTTCGCATCGACACCCCGTCGACTGCGATGTGATGAAAGCTCACTGCCAGAACGTGCCTGACCGGTGACACCTGGAGCAGCATCCAGCGCACCGGCAGGTCTGCCGCTACATCGAAACCACGCGAGCCGAACTCTCGCAGCAGCACCTCGACCTCGATGTCGGCGACCAGCCGCGTTTCCATTGTCACGGAGGTCGGAGGATCCACGACCTGAACCGGTGGAGTGCCCGGATACCGGGTTCTGAGGACATCATGACGACCGACAAGATCCGTTGCTGCCTGACGCAGCGCCGCCGCGTCGAGTTCACCGTCGATCTCGATGCAGATCGGCAGGTTGTACGCGCCGCTCGCCGTGTTCCGCTGATTCAGTACCCACATCGCACGCTGGTTTCGTGACAGGGGTGCGGGCGTGGGGTCGCGGCGCGGTTCCAGTCGGACAAGATCGGTCACCGAGTCGTTCTGCTCGAGCGAATCGAGCCGGGCTGCCAACGCCGCAACTGTTGGATGCTCGAATACGGTCCTGAGCGGAACAACCAGCCCCAGAGTACTACTCAAGAGCGAGGTAACCTCCGCGGCCGACAGCGAGTTGCCCCCGAGCGAGAAGAAGTCTGCGTCGCGGTCGTCCTCATTCCCACCGAGGACGGAACCAAAAGCTCCGGCTACAACACGTTCGGTGGCGGTGGCCGGCCCCACTGCACGGGAAGCATCCAGTGTCGGCGACGGGAGACGGGCGAAGTCGACCTTGCCGTTCCGCATCGGAAGCTCGCCCTCGATGTCGACGATGGCATGCGGAACCATGTACGTCGGAAGGACTTCTGCGGCGGCAGCGCGAAGTTGACCTGTGTCAACTCTTTCGGCACCTGAACTTCTCACGTAGGCGACCAACAGAGGACTTCCACCTTCGGCCGACCGAACCCCGACGACACAGAAGTCGACGTTCGCGACAGACTGAATGACTGCCTCGATCTCACCCGGTTCGATCCGGACACCGTTGACCTTCACCTGCACGTCGGTTCGCCCGAGATAATGCAGGCGATACGTATTTCCCTCGGATTTGGGGCTTTCCGGCTTCCACATCACCAGATCGCCCGTCCGGTACATCCGGGCGCCTGAACCGGTTGCCACGAATCGTTCCGCAGTTCGGGCCGGTTGGCCGGCGTAACCGCGAGCGAGCATTCGACCTGAGAGATACAGTTCGCCGGCGACTCCCGGCGGCACCGGTTCGAGTCGATCATCGAGCACGACGGCGTCGACCCCGGCCAGTGGATACCCGATCGATCCGTCGTGAGTGTCACCCGACAGTTGTTCGATCGACAGTGGTTCGGTAGCAAGCGAATACATCGTCGACTCGGCAGGTCCGTATCCGTTGATGACTCGGCGTCCGGCTTGCCAGCGCTTCGCCAACGCGCCGCCGAGTCGCTCGCCCCCGAACATCACCGTGGAAAGGTCCGGCAGCGAAGGATCGCCGATCGAGGCGACGACAGTAGGTGTGGCGCACAGATGAGTAATTCGCTCGCGCCTCAGTGCTGATGCGAGTCCCGAGCCGAACAGTTCTTCGTTCTTCGCCAGAACGAGCGTGGCCCCGGACGCACTCGCGATGAGCACCTCGAGCAACGTCATGTCGAATCCTGGCGCTCCGCGATGGAATACGCGAGAACCTGGCCCAGCCGAGAATCGACCGGGCAGGTCTTCGGCGATCACACCGAGCCCGCCGTTGGTCACGACCACAGCCTTGGGGGTTCCGGTCGTTCCTGACGTGAAAACTACGTAGGCCGCCAGGTTCTCGGAATATTCGCGCACCGAGTCGGTGACTTTCTCACCACCAGCGTTGCGGCCGCCGATCGCTCCGGTGCCCAGTGTTTCGAGGACATCGCGTACTCGCGCCTGCGGCTGTTCCGGGTCCGTCAATGCCGGAGCTGCACCGACCTTCGCGATTGCCCACAGTTGCACGATCGACGCAATCGACCGATCTGCAGTCCAAGCAGCGACCTGGTCGACTCCAACTCCCCGGGAGCGCAACTCGTCGGCTGCGACATCCGACTGGGCATCGAGTTCCCGGTAAGTCAGTGTGTTGCCCTCACCCTCGACCGCCACAGCGTCCGGGGCGGATTCGACGCCGAAGCGCAGCATGGAGGCAAGTGTCGTACCGGAAAGTCGAGATCGATCAGGCCGGTCGACCGCGCCATGTACGGGGACGAGAAGAGCTCGTTCCGCACTGTCCAACAGGTCGATTTGCCCTACGGCGACATTCGGGTCGACAGACACTCGATTCAGGAAGCGCTCGAACCGGCCCGCAAAGCTCGATACCGTCAGATCATCGAATAGATCAGCGTTGTAGACGAATTCGAGACCGAGTTCGCCCCCGACCCCCTCGTCCGTGACGTTGACCTGCAGATCGAAATTTGCGTGCCTGACTTCAGGAGCAATCTGTGTGATGTCCAGCCCTGGTATCGACCACGCGGCGGTCTCAGCAGTTCGGAACGAGAGCGCCACCTGGAACAACGGATGTCGCGAACGCGATCGCGGTGGGTCGATCAGATCGACCAGCGATTCGAAGGGCATCTCTGCGTGCGCGAACGCCGCTACGTCACGCTGACGAACCTGCTCGACCAACCGGCCGAACGAGTTCGACGGATCGACTTCGGTTCGAAGAACAATCGTGCCGGCAAACATGCCGACCAGCTCGTCGAGTTCAGGTGTGACGCGTCCGGACACAACAGTGCCGACAGCTACGTCATTGCTACCGTTGTACCTCGCCAACAGCGCCGCGAGAGCGGCGTGTACAACCATGAACATGGTCGCGTTGTTCGATCGTGCGAGTGTCTGAAGGCCCGTTCGTACCGAACCTGAGATCTCCACCCGACAGCTCGACGCACGGGCGAACGTCGAACGTGGACGATCGAGGGGAAGCGTCACCTGCTCGGGAAGTCCTTCGAGAGCCTGCATCCAGTAGCTGCGTACCGTCTCGGGAATCCCCGATTCCCTTTGCCATGCACTGTAATCGGAGTATTCGAGCGCGAGCGGCGACCACTGCGGAGCGTGCTGCGCCGAGCGGGCGATGTACGCCGCAGTGAAGTCGCGGACCAACAATTCGAGTGATCGAGCGTCGGCGGCAATGTGATGGACGACGACAGCCAGGATGTGCTCGACAGGTGAAACCTGGAGAAGTGCCGCACGTACGGGCGGATCAACGGTGACATCGAAGCCCGAACCCACCAGTTCTGCTACACAATTCTCGGCGTCGCCGCCGTCGAGTGCCTCGAGCTGAAAGGCCGGAAGCGCATCCTCGGCGTCGAGCACCGTCTGAACCGGGCCGCCGCCGACAACCGGGTACACGGTCCGCAGGGTGCGATGGCGATTGATCACGTCACGAATTGCCAGTTCGGCCGCAACCACGTCCAGCTCGCCTGCCAAGCGCAGCACGATCGGGATGTTGTATCCGGCGGAGTCTGTATCCAACTGATTCAGAATCCACATTCGATGCTGGGAAGCTGACAGGTGCACTTCCGTGTTGTCCGAACGAGGCCCCAAGGACACGTCAGACGCGTGCTCCGCGCCGGTTCGCCCTACACCTATCCGCGCAGCAGCGATGTCTGCGAGCTGATCGACGGATGGGTGCTCGAACACATCGCGGACGTCGAGGTTGCAGCCCAGGGCGGAGTTCAGACGCGACGAAAGACGAGTGGCGATCAAGGAATTGGCGCCTTGATCGAAGAGGTTCCGGACCGGATCGACATGCGGAACTTCCATCAAATCGCTCAGAATGGCTGCGACTGTCTGCTCGAAGAAGTCTCGCGACTGCCGAGTCGGCTGCGTGAGAGACACCGGGGTCGGCAACGATGCTCGGTCGATTTTGCCGTTGATCGTGACCGGTAATGACGCGAGCGCCATCAAAGCCGACGGAACCATGTGCGCGGGCAGCAACGAACGAGCAGTCCGCAAGACGCCGTCGAGGTCGTGTCCGCTCCCCGGGGTGATGTAACCGACCAAAGTCGGCCCGCTGTCGAGTTCTCTCACCACTACCGCGGCCTGCTCCACCGACGTGTGAGCCAACAGCGCGGATTCGACCTCGCCCGGTTCGATGCGGTAACCGCGCAGTGCCATCTGACCGTCGGCGCGGCGAACATATTCGAGTCGGCCGGCTCGCCAACGGACCAGATCGCCGCTGCGGTACATCCGTGATCCATCGAATCCGGGTTCAGGCACGAATCGCGAAGACGTCATCGCGGGTCGACCCAAGTAGCCTTCGGCCACCTGCGGACCCGCAACATACAGTTCGCCGACAGATCCCGGAGGGACGGGCTTCAACGACGCGTCCAGTACGTAGCTGCGCAACCCTGGTAGTGGGGACCCGATCGGCGAGACAGTCTCGTCACCGGGGACAAGATCGAAACTGGTGACATGGACTGTGGTTTCGGTGATTCCGAACATGTTGACGCCCCGCACGTCCGGGTGCCGATTGAACCAAGCCTCCACGCGCCCGGCGTCGAGGCGATCACCGCCGAAAACAATCGTCCGGAGCGGAAGCAGCATTTCCTGCGTGACTTCCGCCAACGCATAGAAGGCGGCCGGGGTCTGATTGAGAACAGTCACTCGTTCCCGCACAATCAGATCCGCGAATCTTTCGGGTGAGCGCGCGACATCACCATCCACGATCACGAGGGATCCGCCAGTGGTCAACGAGCCCCACATCTCCCAGACCGAGAAGTCGAATGCGTACGAATGAAACATCGTCCACACATCTTCGGCGTTGAAGTCGAAGATCTCTCGGGTCGAGGCGAGCAGCGCCAACACGTTGTCCTGAGACACCACTACGCCTTTGGGAGCTCCGGTCGATCCGGAAGTGTAGATCACGTAGGCGGCGGACTCCGACTGTGCAACGGGCCAGTCGGCCGTAGCGTCAGTCGTCTCGTCCACGAAGATGACAAGTTGCTCGTACCCAACGAACCGCCCAGCAGATTCGTCCGTCGACAGAATCGCTTTCGGGCCTGCATCGGCAAGTACATAGTGGATACGAGCGTCGGGATACTGCAAGTCGATCGGTACGTACGTCGCGCCCGCACGAACGACAGCGATGATGGCTACGACGAGGTCGACCGATCGAGGCAGGGCGACCGCCACGCGATCACCGACTCGAATTCCTCGATCGATCAAGACAGCGGCAAGGCCCTCCGAACGAACTCGCACCTCTTCATAGGTGAAACGAGTATCGCCACTCGACACCGCGATTGCATTCGGATGCCGGGCTGCGACGGCCCCGAAGAGGTCAGGCAGCGACTGCGCGACAATCGACGGCGCCGGCACCCGAGCCGACAATTCTTCGCGTTCCGCAACACTGAGAACATCGATGTCACGCAGCATGATTGACGAGTTCTCGGTAATCGAGCCACACACTCGACGAAGCCGCTCGACCCAGCTCTGCACGGTGCCTGCATCGAACAAATCGTCGGCATATCGGAATGTACCGCGAATACCGCTCGCGTCTCCGTCAATCGTACGATCCTCGCGCACAGTCACTTCGAGGTCGAAGCGAGGGTGCACGGGGGGTAGCGGAGTGCCGTGCGCCGTCAGAGTTCCCATCGCGATCTCGGAGTCGGGCGCTACCGGATCGACAGCGAGAACAACTCGGAGGAAGGAATTCTTCTCACCTACGCCCCCACCGACCGCACGGTCGACCACCCAGTCGAACGGAACGTCGGCATTGGACAGGGCCGCCACATCAACCTCGCGCACCCGAGTCAAGAACTCACCGAACGTGTCTCCGCCGCGAAGGAGCGTTCGCAGCGCGACGGTCCCGACGAACATACCGACGACACCGTCGAACGAAGGATGCGTTCGTCCGGAGGTCGGGGTCCCGATGACCACATCGGACGCACCGGTGATCTTGCTCAGTGCGATCGCAAGGCAGGCGTGCAACACCATGAAGGTTGTGCAGTCGTGCGCGCGAGCGATCTCGTTCAGCGCCGCATGGATAGGTGAGGGCAACTCGAACGCCACGTCCCGCGCCGACGACGGTTGGTCCGGCCGGCGGGATCTGTCCACGGGAAGCGCCAGAGTCGGATCAACACCGGCGAGTGTGTCGGACCAGAATTCCAGCTGGCGTCCTGCCAAGCTCTGTGGATCCGCGGGATCACCGAGAATGGTTCTGTGCCAAGCGGAATAGTCGCGGTAGTCGAGAGCGGGCGAAGGCCAGATCGGCGACCGTCCGTCGGCGCGAGCGTCGTACGCCGCGACGAGGTCCGAGACGATCGTCGCGAACGAAAGGCCGTCCAGGGCGACGTGATGGGCAACCACGGTCATGCGGTGGTCGGCGTCGCTGCCGGAGGCGAGGATCAAGCGAAGAGGCGCATCGGTCGCCAGGTCGAAACCCGCCGCAACCAAATCCGCTGACGCAGCCTCGTAATCCTCGGACGCAACCTCGATCAGAGTCACCGGAGTCGCGGTCGCAACCTGGATCGGCCACGCATCGTGATTCTGGTCGAACGAGAAAACAGTACGCAAGACGAGATGGCGATCGGTCAGGTCACCTACCGCCGCCCTCATCGCCTCGATATCCAGAGCACCACTGAACGCGACCTCGAACGCAATGTTGTACGCCGACGACTGGGGATCCAAACGGTTCAGTAACCATAGGCGTTGTTGCGCCGGTGCGATTTCCACGACGAGGTCGTCCGAAATGCGCTGGGGTTCCTCCACCCACTCCGCCCGCCCCGCACGGATCACCCGGGCCAGGCGCGCCGGCGTCGGGGCACCGAACACGTCCCTGACACCAACCCGTCTTCCGAGAGCGGAACTCACTCGCGCGGCAACATACACGGCGTCGAGTGAACTACCGCCCCAGGCGAACAAGTCGGAGTGCGGTCCGAGAACTCCGACGCCGAGGACCTCGGCCATCACCGAGGCAATCAATTCCTCGTCGTACTCGATCGGACGGTTGACCGCCGCGCGCTGCTCGGCCGGCGCGGACGACGCCGGTTCGGGGAGCGCTGAACGGTCAGTCTTTCCATGGCTCGTGACGGGCAATGCTGCCAAAATAGTCACCGAACTCGGCAGCATGGAACGAGGAAGTCGGGAAGCCAGATGATCGAGCACCATCGTCTGGCTCAACGGATGAGCTGCACCTTCGGCCGCGGTCACATACGCCGCAAGCGACCCGGATCGCTCGACCACCGCTGCTTGCGCAACGCCGGGAGTCGACAGGAGCACAGCCTCGATCTCGCCCAGTTCGACGCGTACTCCACGGATCTTGACTTGTTGATCAGAGCGACCCAAGAACTCGAGTTGACCGGCATCGTTCCATCGCACGACATCCCCGGTGCGGTACATGCGCTCGCCGGCACCAGTGGCACCAAAGGGCGCAGCGACAAAACGCTCCGCGGTGAGCGTCGGAGAAAGGTACCCTCGCGCCAGTCCGTGTCCCATCACGTACAGCTCCCCCGCGGCGCCGACCGGAGTGGGCAGCAACGACGAATCCAACACCACAGCGGAAACGCCGTCGATCGGGCGCCCGATCGGAGTATCACCACCAGGCGCGAGCGGCTCGCTCATGAATGCCGCGACGGTTGCTTCACTGGGCCCGTACGAATTCACGATGTCGACGTGACTCGACCACGCATCCACTAGCGCTCCCGGCGGTCGCTCGCCGCCGACGTTCAAGACTCGAAGTTCCGGCAAAGCCCGAGGATCCATCGTCAACGGAACCGATGGCGTCGAGTTCAGGTGCGTGACACCTTCGAGCCGCAGATAGTCTTCGAGGTCCACTCCGCCGATCAATCCGGGAGGAACGATCACTGCGGTCGCGCCGCAGCCGTGCGCAAGCAGAATCTCGAGGATCGCCACGTCGAACGATGTGTTTGCAAGGAGCGCGACGCGGGAGGAACTATCGATGTTCAGACGCCGTGCGTGAGAACGCAGCAACGGCACAATGCCTCGGTGCGTGACCGCGACACCCTTCGGTCGCCCGGTAGAACCAGAGGTGTAGACCACGTAGGCGGTGTCGTCCAGAGACAGGTCGGCGATAGATGAACCCGCCCCCACGCGTCGATCCACCGGCCCTTCGACGGTCTCGTCGCCACTGGGATCAACGACGCACACCCAAGCCGGCACGTCCACGAGTTCGCCACCGACCACAACCGACACGTCGGCGTCGTCGAGAATGAAAGCGACACGCTCGGAGGGTGTTTGAGGATCCACGTAAAGAAGGACAGCACCAGCCCGCACTACCGCGTGGAATGCAACTACGGAATCGGTCGAGCGCTCGGTGAGGATCCCGACGACGTCACCTCGTCCGACTCCGTTCTCCACGAGCAAGGCGCAGAGTGCATCCGCGCGAGCGCCGAGCTGGTCGTAAGTGACGTCCACACCTTGCTCGCGGATCGCGACAGCACTCCCCTGCCCTGCGCCGCCTCTGATGACCGAATCGAGCGTCGCGAATCCGTCCGTCCGCGGACCCAGCGCGGGGACCAGATCCTTCACTTCATCCGTCGAGAGGATGCGGAGGTCACCGAGCGCACGGGTAGCCGAGTCGAGGAACCCCTCGAGTAGCCGAACGAACTGACGATGATGCATCGCCAGGTCACGTTCACTGTAGAGGTGCGGATTGGCTTCGAAGGAAAGGCGAACGTTCTCCCCCGCGATCGACGGATAGATGCTGAAGAACAGGTCTTCGGTGGGGCCGGATGTGAGGACGTGAAACTCGCCGACGACGTCGCCGAGCCGAATGGCTTCGTGAAACATCATGACGTTCACGGCCGGGCCCGCCGCCTCACGGGATCCGCCCTGACCTTCCTGGAAGCCCATGTCCTCGTAGCGGAATCGCTGGTGGCGTAGCGCACCGGTCATTTGAACCGAGATCTGACGCACCAGTTCTCGTGGCGACAGATCCCGTTCGAGTTGCGCACGAACAGGCACGATGTTGGACAGCATCCCACCTGAACGTTTCGACGTCGCCGTGGTGCGGCCGGACACCGGCAAGCTGAGGACTACGTCATCGGAATCAGTCATGCGACCGAGATAGGACGCGAATGCACCGACGAGGACCGCCACCTCGGAGGTAGTCCACTCGGTCGCGACATCCGAAAGCTGTTTTGCAAGAGTTGGATTCAGTGTCCGCACCATCATGCGCTGCGGCATGGACGTCAGGCCGGCGCCGTCGGCGAGGCGAACCGGGCGGGGCAGGCCTTCGGACATCTCCGTCCAGTACTGCTCGTCCGATCGATACCGCGACGAGGATCGGTAATCGACGTCGAGGTCATGCAGTGCACGTACCCCGAGACCACCGAAAGGAGTCAGCGTCTTGCCATGAACCAGATGCGAATAGCGCTCGGCCACCCGAGCGGTGAGTGTCATCGCCGCATGTCCGTCGAGCACGAGGTGATGGGCGTGCGAGTACCAGTAGTAGTGCTCATCTGCCAGGTGAAGCAAGGTCGCCGAGATCAGGCGGTCAGACATCACGTCAAGTGGCCGTGAGTATTCCGCTGTCATCCACTCGTTCGCGCGCTGAACCGGGTCGCCATCGCTGCGTAAGTCGAGGTATGCGAGATCGTCGACGATCGAATGATCGACGACCTGCGCCGGCTCGGCGTCGGTAGCGACGAGGCGAACGAACGGCGACTCCAATTCATGACATGCCGTATTCGTTGCCTCGATCAGCGCGTCGACGTCAACCGGTCCGCGTAGTTCCACGTACTGAGCCACCACGAACGGAGTTGACGGACTCAATTGCTGCGCGAACCACAGCGCGAGCTGAGCCCGAGACAACGGAAAAGCACTCAACCCGTCACCTCACATTTCACCAGCCTTGTTTTTCACGAACGTTCGGTGGCTGATCACGTGAATCCATGGGAGCGAACACCACGAACGGCCGAACCGAACCCTACTGTCTCGTCTAAGTTTTCACCACTGGGCCAACACTGCTAGACATGTCGACGCAGCTTTCACGCACTCAAACGTCAGGAGCTTCAGCGGATGAACAACGACACGGTGGGACCAAAGTCCGACGACGATTCCGGGGCTGAACCGAGCGGCTCCAACACCATCCCACCGAGGGGCCCGGAGCGCGAAACCAAGGGGGCGGCCGCTTTTCTCCGAAGCCGTAGAACGGCAGTCGCGATCACCGCAACGACGCTGGTAGTGGGCGGTTTCGTGGCATGGCTCGGGTACACGGCATACGAAGCGAAAGACAACCTGGAGGCGGCTCGCGACCACGCACAGTCGGCGAAGAGCGCTCTCCTGGCCGGAGATACGGGAGTCGCAGAGTCTGCCGCGGCGGAAGCCGATCGCGAAGCATCGGCCGCATACGACAACACCCATTCACTCCCCTGGAACATCACCGCCGCAATTCCCGTCATCGGGTCGCCGTTCGAGTCGACGCGCCAGATGACCGAGGTCGTTCAGGGGCTTACGCGTGACGTTCTCGGCCCTGCCGTGACTACCGGAACTTCACTCGCACCAACGGAATTGGTGCAGCCCGGTGGGCGCTTGGCACTCGCACCGTTACGCGAAGCGGAACCGAAACTGGCCGAAACAGCTATCGCCGCGGAATTGCTGTCGTCGCAGGCACAGGAAGTTCCCGAATCGAAGTACCTGGGCCGAGTTAACGATGCCAGAGCAGAATTACAGTCGCAGACAAGCGAACTGGCTACCCTCCTGACGAACACCGCCACCGCGGCGCGCATCGCACCGGCGATGCTCGGCACCGACGGACCGCGCAACTACTTCATCGGTTTCCAGACCAATGCGGAAGCGCGAGGAACCGGCGGCCTGTTGGGTGGATACGGCATCGTCCGAGTCGACAACGGCGCCGCTCGGGTGGACACACTCTCCCCCAACTCCGAACTAACACTGGACAATCAACCGATAGACCTTGGTCCTGACTTCAACCAGCTGTACGGAAACAGTCGCCCGACCACCGATTCTCGCAACAGCAACCTCAGCTCGCACTTTCCCTACGCAGCGCAGATCTGGCAGTCCCTGTGGTCACAGGAGTCCGGGGGTGAGATGGTCGACGGTGCGATCGCGACCGATCCGATCGCCCTGAGTTACATCCTCGAAGCGGTAGGACCGATCAAGATGCCCGACGGAGAGTCGGTCACCGCCGACAACGTCGTGGAACTGACCGAGTCGACTGCGTACGCTCGCTTCCCTTCCGACAACAAGGCACGAAAGCAGTATCTGCAGACAATCGCAGCTCGTGTCGTGGAGAAGATGACCGGGAACATCAAGTCGCCGAGCGCACTGCTGGAAGCTCTGGGCAAGGGCGTCAGCGAGGGCAGAATCGCCGTGTGGAGCTCTCACCCCGACGAACAATCGGTTCTCGCCGACACCGTCCTCGGGCACACCATTCCCGATGATGCGGCGCCGTATGCCGGTGTGGTGATCAACAACCAAGCCGGCAACAAGCTCGACTACTACCTCACACGAGAAATCGACTACACAGCCCAGACGTGCACCGGCGACACCCGAAAGACAACGGTCACCGTTCGACTGACCAACAACGCGCCCGACGCCGACCTGACCGAATATGTCAGCGGGATCGTCGACAACCCCGGACGACTGCCCAATGGCACCAATGTGGCTGCAGTCACTCTGCTTGCGACAGCCGGCGCCAAACTCGATGCCGTCTCCGTGGGTGGACAGATTTCGTTTGCCGTCAACGGAACCGAACAGGGTCACCCGGCCTACATGACCAGGGCCGTCATTCCGCGAGGCCAGACGGTTGAGCTGAAGTTCGATCTGACCGAGCCCACAGCCGAGGGCGAAGCTCGCGTACCGGTCCAGCCGCTTGTCGACGACCCGAAGATTACCGTCGACGTGCCTACCTGCTGAGCTTGACCGGCAAACGTCGACGAGGCCCCTGGCATGTCGCCGTTTGTCGGGCTCGTGAACTTTCAGCAGATTTGAAACTTTGGCGAAGGCTAGCCTATGCTTCCCGACGCGCCTGGAACCGGCCGTCGGCTGCGATCCGTCGGAGTCTCACTCCTCGGCGCATCGACAACGGAAGGTTCCCCATGCGATACGCCCGTGTGCGCTCACTTCGCCGAACTGTGGCGCTGAGTGGATTGGTCATTGCCGCCCTGGTAATCGGCGGATGCAGTAACAACGACACCGCAACCGAATCGAGCAGCAGCGACTTCGAAACCGTCACCATCGAAAGTGCGCTCGGAAACGCCGTCATCACCAAAAAGCCCGAGCGAATCGTGACTCTCGGCATGGGGTCGGCGGAGACCGTAATCGCGCTCGGCACGATCCCGGTCGGCGTCGAAAAGTACGCATGGGGCAGCGACGACACCGGGTATCTGCCGTGGGTGCACGAAGCGGTCACGAAGCAAGGTGGCGAACTGCCAGAGCAGTTCACCGGCGGAACCGATCTCAACATCGAAGCGATCATCGCTCTCGAACCCGACCTGATCCTCGCCCCCTGGTCCGGCATCACTCAGCAGCAGTTCGACTCACTCAACGCGTTCGCGCCGACCGTCGCCTACGCCGAGAGCCCCTGGACCATCACGTGGGAAGACCAGATCAGCGTCATCGGCAAAGCCATGGGCGAATCCGAGAAGGCGACAGCCGAAATCGACAAGATCAAGTCGCAGTTCGCGGAATCGACTGCAGCACATCCGAACTACGCCGACGTCAGCTTCTCTTTCATCTACAACACGGGCCCAGGAACCCTCGGCGTCTTTTTCGCCGAAGAGCAGCGTGTGGCCATGGTCCGCGCACTTGGCCTGCAGGTGGATCCCGTCGTCTACACCTTGACGGAATCTGAAGGAACAGACTCGGCCGTCATCGGCCTCGAGAACGCAAACCTCCTCGACAAGTCCGACCTGCTCTTCACCTTCTACTCGGACCCGGCCAATCGGGCCGAGATCGAAGCGCAGCCCGCTTACCAGGCAATCCCCGCTGTGGCTCGGGGAACTGTCATCGCTCCGACCGAACAGCCCTTCGTCACCGGTTCCTCGATGATCAACCCTCTGACCGTGCCCTGGTCGCTCGAGCGCTACGTGCCGATGATCGACGAGGCAATCGCGAAGCTGAACAAGTGATGTAGATCAGCATCGTGCGATCGAGAAACCCGCGTCCTATTCTGACGCGGGTTTCTTGCCGTCGCGCTCAGCTTTGAATCGCATCCACTCACTGCTCAGCATGCGATTGTCGATGATCCATCCCATGTAATCGCGCATGTTGAGCACACGAATGTACGCGGGACCGTTGGGATTTGCGTACTGCAGGGCCTCGGTCGCAAGCTTGCGTTGATTCTCGAGATATACGTGCTCTGTTTCGAGGAATCCGCCCCACACGTCGGAATCCATGACGTAGTAGTGAGTCCGATCCCGAGGCTTGCGCGTGAGCTTGACGAACCCCCGGTCGATCAACCGACGAATGTAGGCGGACACCGATCCGCGACTTGCTCCGAGTGCCTGCGCCAACTCTTCGGCGCTGACCCCTGGCGACTCGCTGATCAACAGATAGCCCGCAATACGTCCTTCGATGCGGGCCCCACCGCCGGACTGCCAGTACACGGAGAACTGATCGATAAACCACGTGGAGAAGTCGTCACCGCGAGCAGGGCTGGCATCGCCCATTCGTTGAGCCTCCGACGTCTCTGGGTACGAACAATTCGCCACTATTGTGCCAGCACCACCGTCACCGAGCCGAAATCACCAGCCCTGGAGTGGTTGCGATGAACTCGAGCTGTTCGATTGTCAAAGGCGACGCCGATGTGGAGTCCGCCGATGTCACGAACTGGGTCACCACTACTGTTTCGCCGGAGGGGTGAACAACCCGGACCGTGTCATCGCCCGAGCCACCGGGATCGACCAGGCGAGTCACGGTGGTGGAGCCTGGCAACGTCAGTGTCTCACCCGGTTCCGGCACAGCGGTACCAACTGATATTTCGACATCGCTGCTGCCGTCCGCTGTCGAGGCGACGATCCGCTCGCACACTCCTCCCTGTCCGTAATCATCTGGAACCAACGAACCGAGCGGGCGCTCCAAAGTGACGCCTGCCGCGCCGAGATCCTTCCAACGTGCATCGAGCAACTGATTCAGTCGGTCGATATCCATGCGCGACGCAGGTGGACCGGCATTCACAGAATCGGTGTAGCAGGATGCCATCGGCGGCGGCGTCGAGTCTGGAACCGGCGCAGTCACCGCAAGCCCCGGCGCGGTCGCTAACGCGATCAGTTCGTCCATCGTCAAGAGCGGGGAAGCATCCGACGAAGTTCCGGTCGACGTGTCGACGCTGGCAACAACCCGGGATCCATCACCGAGATACGCGACGACTCCGCGCTCGCCCCCGACTTCCGAACCGTCCGTGTCTTCGAAATCGGCTCTGTCCTCGAAATCGGCGATGTCGAGCACTGTTCCGTTTTCGAGATGCTCCCGCCGATCCACCAGACCCTCCAAGCACGGCGGCACCGGCTGATCCCATGCACGCACCTGAACCGAGATATCCGCAGTCCGCCCGACGCGAGTCAAGGTTCCCTTCGCCGACGTAGAACCGCTGAACTCGATCGGGTCGACCCCGTCAGGAAACGAGGCACCCCGGTAATTCTGGATCGGCGCAAACTCGAGCGATTTCGATGGACTCGCAAATGCAACGTCGACATCGGAAGGCAGCGATTCGAGTAGTGCGTCGCTCATGGCGGTGGCCTTCGGTCCCGAGAACCATGGATAGTCCGGGTCGTCATAGCCGGGCTCACCGGCAAAACCGTAGTTGATACGCACCGGCGGACCCGGCGATGCCACCGAATCGCAGCCGGGAATCGACGTGCCCGTGTCTTCGTTCGTCACCGCCGCGACAACAGTTCCCAAGGCGACGATCGAGACGATCACCAGCCCGTCACGCCAGGTCCATTGCTCGCGGCGACGGTTCGACTCGTGTGCGCTGCGCCCAGACATTTCTCGATCATTGCCTACCACAACAACTACGTCGCTATCCGACATACCCGCTGAGGTCGTAGATCGTGGAATTTCCCACCGTTGTCGACGTGAAATTCGCTTCGACCCATTCCTGGATGACACTCGAGGTGCTGCCCCCGCTTTGGCCCTCTCTCTGGCTTCCGCCCTGGCCACCGGCAATGTAGTAGTGAATTTTTCCGTCTGCCACGTACTGGATGAATTGATCCAATGTCGGTGCGGGATCGGAACTCCAACCGCCGATCGCCATCACCGCGGTATTGCTGGCCAACTCGTAGGTTGCTGCGCTTTGCGAGCCGTTGGTCGCGGCCGACCACGTGGTGCCCGCATTGACCAGCATTGCCGTCAACTCGGAAGTACTTTCGCTGCCGCTACTCAGTTCTTGCCCGTTCGACGCCGGATTTACAGTCGCGTCAGAAGAATTCGGCGGAGCGTCACCGTTTTGCAGCTCTGGGCCCCCACCCATACCTCCTCCCCCGCCCATTCCGGAGTCGGACACGGCGCCGGTTGGTCCGGCCGTCGGGATGGATCCGCCGTGCGCTGTTGCGGCAGTGGCAATCGCGTAAGACACAGAACCGGTTATCCCTGCCAACGATCCAAGAATCAATCCAGCGACAGCGAGCTTGCGGAATCGATCCTTGGCTCCCACGAGAACCAGGATCGCGCCGACGACAGTGCCCGCCAACAGAATCCACTTCAGCATCGGCAGCCAGCCGGCATTGCGGTGCAACAACACCCAACTCCAGATTCCTGCGGCCAGCATCGTCGCAGCCAAGCCGCAACGTCCGATCCAACGGGCACGGACCAACCACAGAGCGTATCCACCGGTCCCGATCATCCCCGCGACGGCGGGCGCCAGCGCAACTGTGTAATAGGGGTGGATCGTGCCGGACATGTAGCTGAAGATCAGGCCGATAACGAGAAACCAGCCACCCCAAAGGATCAACGACGCACGGACAAGATCTGTGCGCGGTGCGCGTCCCCGAGCGAGCAGTCCGAACACCACTGCGATCAGTGCCGCAGGTATCAGCCAGGAAATCTGGATACCCATCTCGCTGCCGAACAGCCGTTCGAGTCCGGCACTTCCCCCGAAGCTCGAACCTGCACTGCCACCGGCCATTCCGCCACCGCCACCGGTGCTCCCGAAAAGTCGACCCAATCCGTTGTATCCCAGTACCAAGTCCATGACGCTGTTGTTGGTCGATCCGCCGATGTACGGGCGAGAATCAGCGGGCCACAGCCACACTGCCAACACCCACCACCCAGCCGATATGACAACGGACGCAGCACCGATCACCAGGTGGACCAGGCGAGTCCGCAAGCGCACCTGTCCGGCGATCAAATACGCGGCACCGAATGCAGGCAACACCATCAGCCCTTGCAGCATCTTGGTGAGAAAGGCAAACCCCAGCGCTACTCCTGCGAGCGCCACCCACATCGCGGCTCGACGACCGATCGCCGTGCCCATAGCCCGAATCACGAAGTAGCCCGCAAGAGTCATGAGCAGAACCAACAGTGCATCAGGATTGTCGAACTTGAACATCAGGGCGGCAGCGGGCGTAGCTGCCAAAACAGCTCCCGCCACCAAACCCGCAGCGGGCGACGCCACTCGTTTGACGGCCGCGTATACGAGCGCTACTGATCCGACGCCCATCAATGCCTGCGGAACTAGAAGACTGGCACTCGAGAATCCGAAGATTCGTCCGGACACACCCATGACCCACAATGAAGCGGGCGGTTTGTCGACAGTGATGAAATTCGAGGTATCGAGGGAACCGAAGAACCACGCTTTCCAATTCTGGGAGCCGGCCTGCGCCGCTGCAGCGTAGAAGGTGTTGGCGTAGCCACTCGCGGTCAGATTCCACAAATACAGGACTGCCGTTGCTGCCAACAGGATCGTCAGCGCCAATCCTGTACTGCGCGTGCGGAACCACGACGGCGAGGGCTCCGCGCGATGGGCAGTTGGTGCCGGCCGCTGACGCGGGGCCGGATGCAGAACGGCGGTCATCAGGAAGTCCCTTCACGAGTTACTGTCCTGCCAACGATCGCGTCTCCAACCCTGGCGGCACTGGGAGCCGGCTGGAAAGTTGCTGTGAATGGCTCAGGTCAGGGAGCGCTCGAACAGCACGACGCTGAACCACCCGGTGTCGGCATCGTCTCCGAAGTCACGACGCCCTACCTCGGTAAAACCGGCGTCCAAGTAGTAGCGGCGCAACCGCACGTTGGTTTCTACACAATCGAGCCGCAGGTACTGCGCGTTCTCGTCCGCGGACCGTCGATGGGCCCAGACGAGTAAGCGTTCGCCCATCGAGGTTCCCGAGAATTCTCGATCGATAACCAATCCGTGCACGTAGCCGGCAGGCTCGTTCGAATCGGGCCAGACCACAGGGTCCGACCAGATCAACCGCAGGGCACCGACAATCCTCGACTGCTCCCGGTCTCGCGCAACAAAGAACTCCCCTCTCGAAATCTGCTGCTCGACCTGCTCGACAGACACTTCACGCGGGCGCCACTGGATGATTCCGCGTTCTGCCAACCAGTCTTCTGCCGCGTGCCGCAGCGCCAGAATCTCCGGCCCATCGGTCTCGACCGCTTGCACAACGTCCACAACCATATGACCTCCCCCATATCTGCAGCCGTTCACAACAACACGGCCTCCAGGCCCCAACCCGGGTGTATCTCCGAGTTGAAGCCTATCGGCGTGAAGTTGTGCGCCTGAACGGGTGTCACCACTCAGTCAGGTTTTGAATGTGGTGTTGGCCGGTCGCGGGTGCTGGCCGGGGTCGATCGAGGGCGGCGGGATGAACCACGGTTTGTTGTCGGCGCCTATTCGGATCGCCCATTTCCCGACGAACCCTGATTTGCGGTGCATCAGTCGGTGATGTGAACGGCACAGCAGCACCAGGTTGTTCATCACCGTCGGGCCACCGTTCGCCCAGTGCCGGATGTGGTGCGCATCAGTCCAGGCGGGCACGCATGTG
The DNA here is from genome assembly GCF_001942025.1 of Rhodococcus sp. YL-1. Classification (NCBI taxonomy): domain Bacteria; kingdom Bacillati; phylum Actinomycetota; class Actinomycetes; order Mycobacteriales; family Nocardiaceae; genus Rhodococcus; species Rhodococcus sp. YL-1. Next base: position 3,544,329 of record NZ_CP017299.1, read on the forward strand.
CAACCCGGGAACGCGCAGCCTCTGTCGCGGGCAATCAACGCAGTCCGTTGTTCGGCGGTGACCAACCTCTTTCCTGGTTTCGCATCCAAGGGCGCGCCGTGATCGTCGAGCAGAACGGTCGACAGGAAACAATCACACCCGAGGAGCCTGGTCTGCGACACCGACAGCGGGCCCAGCCAGGGCATGTGCCCGACATCGAGATCCGACACAGCCACTCCACCACCATCAGTTGGTGTGGCGGCGCAGTCCCGATGCTCCGCGAGATCGCGAGCATTGATGTGCACGTTCACGTGCGGCCGCTGACCACCATCGGTGCCGGTCTTAGCGCAATCGAGATACCGCCGGATCAGTTCCGTGAACCCGTCCGCGGTCCGCTTCGCCGCCGACCGAGAATCCGGCGTCCCATCCGGTGCCGGGGTCGGCATCGTCAGATTCGACAACGCCGACAACAACATTTCACCGGTGAGGGCGTCGAAATCACCGCGCACCACCACTCGACCGTTCAATGTCGACGCGATCCGCAGCTCGTTGAGGTCGGTATCCTCGGCGGGTGGAATCTCATCCGATTCGAACAACCGCTCCAACGTCGCGATCACGTTCCGCACCTTCGTCGTCGTCGCCTCCACACCCGACGCAGCCGCCAACAACAAATCGATGCACTTCGGTAATGCCTCCTCCGGCATCCCCTTCGGCGGTGACTCGCAGAACGCCACGATCAACACCGCATGCTCGAACGAGCAATCCCCGCCATCGAAGCCTGCCGCCACCGCAGGAATCGGCCGCAAAGCTGCACCCAGGGCGGCGATCTTCTTCCCGTCCCGAACCTGCAGCATCGTGTTGCCCGCCAACCACGCACCCACCCCGCGGCTGGCAATCACCTGATCATCCGGGCGCAACGACAACTCGTCCACCACCGCCACACACACAGCTTCCAGGCGCAGAATCTCCGCACTCGCCTCGACAGCAGCAGCACGCAACTCCGAAGCAGACAACTGCCACAACCGTCCGCGCAAACCCACCGCAGAACCCGACACCACATCCGACAACAAGACACTCATTGAATCCCCCGATCCCCTCCCCAAAGGATACTCGAACATGCGCTCGAGTCAAGAGTGGTAGACCTCGAGCGCCCGCGCTACCGATTCGTCACCCGCAGGTAGCAACGGCAGTCGCACATGGGGAGTCGGAATCTGTCCCAACGCATGCAATACGCCCTTGATCACAGTAGGGTTCGGTTCGGAAAACAGAGCTCCGGACAGCTTCGACAAACTCCGCCCGAGGTCACGGGCGCCGTCCACATCGCCACTGTCCCAAGCTTTTACCAAGCGGACGAACTCAGCGGTCGACACATGAGCGGACGCCAAGATGCCACCGGCCGCACCCAAGGCCAGAAGAGGCGCGAGAAATAGATCATCCCCCGCCAGTACGGCGAAGTCGCCCGGAAGATCCGCGAAGAGTTCGACGGCAGCTGCGTCGATACCGCCCGCGGCATACTTCACACCAACAACCCCGGGCAAAGTAACCACCTCCTGCAAAGTGCCGCTGTCCAGATCGCACGCAGTCCGGTACGGCACGTGATAGACGATCAGCGGCACTGGGCTCGACGACTGCAGATGCGCGAAATGCGCCACCACACCGGCTTTCGACGGCCTCGTGAAGAAGGGAACCGGCACCAACGCCGCCGAGACCTCAGGCCACCGAGCCAGCCTCCCGAGCGCCTGCGCACTGCCCGCCGTGTCGTTACTGCCCGCGCCGACGATCAACGTCGCACCTCTCGCACGGCACACATTCGCACAGATATCCAGAACGGTCACTCTCTCCTGTTCGGTGAGTGTTGCGGCTTCCGCTGTAGTCCCCAGCGCAACGAGTCCGACCGCACCCTCGGAGAGGACCTGGTGCGCAAGCTGTTCGAGTGCATCGGTTGCAATACGACCGTCGCTCTCGAAGGGCGTGATCAGTGGAACATGGATTCCGGCCAGGTCAACTCGAGTCGTAGTCATAGAACTCAGCCTCACCGAACAAACCTTGTAGGTCTAGTTCGCATTTCCATCGTCGAGCGTAAGCTGAGCTGATGCTCGATGTTCGCCGACTGAAGCTCTTGCGCGAACTAGCGCTGCGCGGAACCATCGTTGCCGTTGCCGAGGCGCTGTCGTTCAGTCCCTCCGCGGTGTCGCAGCAGTTGGCCGTCCTCGAACGTGAAGCCGGCGTGCCGCTGCTGGAACGAACAGGCCGTCGCGTCCGACTCACACCCGCCGGTGAGAACCTCGCACGTCATGCCGAAGCCATCCTGCAACGCCTGGAGCAGGCGTCAGGTGAATTGGTCGACGCACGTCGTGGACTGGCGGGGCCGCTGCGCATCGGAACGTTCCCGACCGCGGCACGGGCGATCCTCCCGGCGGCATTGATCACCCTGTCTCGCGAGCATCCCGGGTTGGAACCGATGGTTTCGGAGATCGACCCGGCGGACGTCGCCGACGACCTACGAGCTGGGACTCTGGACTTGGCATTGATTCACGACTACGACTTCGTCCCTCGCCCCACCGAACCGGGCCTGACGACATTGCCGCTGTGCAGCGAAGCCGTGTACCTCGCTTCGAGTGACATCGAGTCAGATCCCCACGACGCTGTCGCATCACTGACCGACTGCGTAGAACGTCCCTGGATTACCGCAATTCCCGGAACTGCTTGTCATGCAATGACTATTCGCGCATGCCAGGCAGCTGGATTCACCCCGAAAGTGCGACACCACATCGACGAGTTCGCCACCGTTCTCGCCCTCGTCGCTGCGGGACAGGGTGTTTCGCTGGTTCCTGAACTCGGAGCAATCCATCCGCCGCTAGGTGTGCGCCTGACGCCGATGCCCATTCGACGAAGGACCAAGATTGCACACCGAGCGGGCTCCGACGCTCACCCGGCGGTCGCAACCGTGACAAACGCGCTTCGCTCGGCCGTCCCGCAACTGCTGGACGCCGAGCAATAGCGACACCTACATGTCGAGCCCGAGGTCGAGGACCGTCACCGAGTGCGTCAAGGCACCGACAGCGAGGTAGTCGACGCCGGTTCGGGCGTACTCTGCGGCAACGTCGATGGTGAGACCACCGGATGACTCGAGTTTGGTTTCTGGAGCAACAGCGTCTCGGCGCTGGACCGCGATCTGCGTCTGCCACAGCGGGAAGTTGTCCAGCAGAACAAGTTCCACGTTCTCCGCCAGCACCTGATCGAGCTGAGTGAGGTTGTCGACCTCAACTTCGCACTCGATGTCCGGGGCGAGCTCACGGACCGCACGAAGTGCTGCGACCACCGAACCGGCAGCAGCAACATGGTTGTCCTTGATCAACGCCGCGTCGCCCAATCCCATACGGTGGTTGACGCCTCCGCCCACGTGGACTGCATATTTCTGCAGAGAACGCAGTCCGGGCAGCGTCTTTCGGCTGTCCCGCACTTTGGCATGAGTGCCGGCAATGGCGTCGACCCACTGTGATGTCGCCGTGGCGATTCCCGAGAGATGGCAGACGAGGTTGAGCATCGTGCGCTCTGCCGTGAGAAGTCCGCGGGTGGGCGCGACAACAGTGAGCACCGATTGACCTGGCGCAACCCGAGTTCCGTCGGCCACCCGATCAACGACCTCGTAGTTACCCGCGCCGATCACCTCGTCGAGAACAAGCAGTCCGACGTCGATGCCGGCGACAGTACCCGAGGAGCGTGAGACGACCGACGCCTTCGCGACCGCATCGGCGGGAACCGTTGCGGTAGAAGTGATGTCGGGGCCATAGCGCAGATCCTCGTCCAGAGCGAGCCTGACCAATGTGAGCAGCTCGTCACGGTCGAGCGGCGCGGGCAGGATCTTCTGCTCGGTCATCAATGAACTCCTGTCAACAACATGTCGGGTATTTCGAGCGCTCCATCGGCACCCATCTTGATCCGAGTGCTGCGACGCTGATTCGGATCTGTTTCAGGATAGTCGGTGCGGGTATGGCAGCCACGGCTCTCGGTTCGCGCCACGGCCACGTCGACCAATGCAGTCGCGGTCAACGTGAGCGCCGCGTCTTCGAGGTCCGGAGCAGCCACCGCCACTGTCTGTTCGGCGTCGGCAAGCGCGGCTCGCGCAATCTGGAGACCGCCTCCGTCGCGAACCACCGACGCGTGTGCCGTCATGACGGACTGCACGGTCTCTCGCGGCAGGATCGGCATCGGCTTGCGCACCACGTTGACCACTTCGGCATGAACCTCGCGACGCTCGGCAGCTGCGATTCCTGCACGCTCCCCGACTACCAAACCCTCGAGAAGGCTGTTGGACGCAAGACGATTCGCGCCGTGCAATCCCGTGCGAGCCACTTCGCCTGCTGCGTAGAGACCAGGCACTCCCGTTCGTCCATGGACGTCGGTGGCGACTCCGCCGCACGAATAGTGCGCGGCCGGAGCGACCGGAATTAATTGGGTGCGTGGATCGATGCCCGCTTCGAGGCAGGACGCCGTGATGGTCGGGAATCTCGAATCGAAACCGTCGAGCTTGCGAGCGTCGAGATAGACGTGATCAGTGCCGAGATCGCGTAGGCGTGCTGCGATTGCCCTCGAGACCACGTCACGCGGGGCGAGATCACCCAGCGGATGAACACCTGCGGTGACCGAATCACCGCTGGTGTCGACAAGAATCGCGCCCTCGCCGCGGACCGCCTCACTGATCAGGGGTCGGCGGCCTACCCCGCCCGGAGTGAAGAGCACCGTCGGATGGAACTGAACGAACTCCAGGTCCGCAATCGCCGCACCGGCTTCGAGTGCCAACGCGATTCCGTCGGCAGTCGCTCCGGGCGGATTTGTGCTGCAGGCATACAGCTGACCGAGTCCGCCGGTAGCGAGCAGCACCGCGGGCGCATGGATCACTCCGAGGCCTTCCGGCGAGGAGACGATGAGTCCGCACACCCCACGCCGGTTGGTCACCACCTGGACTGCCGCTGCACCGAACAGAACGGGGAGCCCGGCAGCATTGAGAGCCCGCTGCACTTCCGCGCCAGTGGCGTCGCCGCCGGCATGGATGATCCGACGCGTGCTGTGCCCACCCTCGCGGGTGCGCGACACCTCGCCGTCTCGCCCGCGATCGAAGACCGCTCCCAACGCGGCCAGCGCAGCAACAGCGTCGTGACCAGCTTCGACGATGGAATAGACGGCTTCCTCGTCGCACAAACCGACGCCGGCCTCACACGTATCCGAAACGTGCGACTCGACGGAATCCGTATTCAGATCGTCGACGACCGCGATGCCGCCCTGCGCGTACTGAGTCGCGGTGTCCGTCGGACCGCCCTTGCTGACCGTGAGTACTTTCAGTCCCCGCAGAGAAGCGGTGCGCGCAGCGGTGAGGCCCGCGACACCGCCTCCCACGACGACCAGGTCGGCATGAGCCTCCCAGGCGAAACGCCCGGCAGGGCTGGTCACTCGCCGCCGCCCGGATTACCGATCTCGATCATGCGCTGCACCGACTTCTGTGCACGCTTGGCCATCTCGAGATCGACGTGGACCTCGTCCTTGCCCTCGAGAAGGCAGCGAAGCAACGCGGCAGGCGTGATCATCTTCATGTACGGGCACGACGCGCGGTCGTTGACGGCCTGGAAATCGACGTCGGGCGCTGCCTTGCGCAACTGGTGCAGCATCCCGATCTCGGTCGCGACCAGAACCTGCTTGCTCTTGGTGACGCGGGCAGCGTCGAGCATTCCGCCGGTGGAGAGAATCTTGACCTTGTCCGCGGGGACCGCGCCTTCACCGGCTAGGTACAGAGCCGAAGTAGCGCAACCACATTCAGGGTGCACGAACAGCTCGGCGTCTGGGTGCGACTTGGACTTGGCCGTTAGCTCGTCACCGTTGATGCCGGCGTGCACGTGGCACTCACCGGCCCAGATCTGCATGTTGGTACGGCCCGTCACGCGCTTGACGTGAGCTCCCAGGAACTGGTCCGGCAGGAACAGAACCTCGCGGTCGGGATCGATCGAGTTGACCACGTCGACGGCATTGGACGAGGTGCAGCAGATGTCGGTGAGACCCTTCACCTCTGCGGTTGTGTTCACGTACGACACCACCAGCGCGTTCGGGTTGTCGGCCTTCCACTCACGAAGCTGCTCGGCATTGATCGAGTCGGCCAGAGAGCAGCCGGCTCTCTCGTCCGGGATCAGCACGGTCTTGGACGGCGACAGGATCTTCGCGGTCTCGGCCATGAAGTGCACACCGCAGAAGACAATCGTGTCCTCGGGCGCCTCGGCAGCGATTCGCGACAGCGCCAGGGAGTCACCGACATGATCGGCGACGTCCTGAATCGCAGGCAGCTGGTAGTTGTGCGCAAGAATCGTCGCGCCGCGTTCGCGAGCCAGACGTTTGATCTCAGCGGCCCACTCGGGGGTCGCTTCGACTCCGTTGTATCCGCCGGGGCCGTCGTGAATCTGCGAGGCCGATCCCTCCCATAACGTCGTGGTCGTCATGGCGTTCTCCTTCACCGTGAACCCGGGCTCGTCACCCAGTTCAAATCCGGACGGGCTGGCCCGGATTTCCGTATTCGAGGTTTTCGACTTAGGATCGAAAACGTGCCCAATAGTAACACCACCCACGAAGTGCTTGCAGCGGTGTTCCAAGTTCGCACCTTCCCCGCAAGCATCGCCGCAGGTGACGGCGATCACTGCCCGCAAGGGCGTGAAGAGTTGGCCGTGCTGCTGTGGCAGCGTGCACTCAACCCACAGAAGGGCACGTGGTCCCTGCCCGGGGGCACTTTGCGCGACGACGAGGACCTGACGACCTCCGCTCGACGACTCCTCGCCGAGAAGGTCGACCTAAGAAAGGTCGCCCACCTCGAACAGCTCTCCGTCTTCAGTGATCCACAGCGCGTGCCGGGTCCGCGCCGCATCGCGTCGACCTTCCTCGGACTCGTTCCCCTCAGCGCCGACCCACAACTGCCACCGGACACGGCCTGGCACCCCGTTTCGAAGTTGCCGGAGATGTCGTTCGACCACGGAACCGTCGTACGGCACGCGCGCAATCGACTTGCCGCGAAACTCTCGTACACCAACATCGCATTCGGGCTGGCCCCGGAAGAGTTCGCGATGTCGACACTGCGCGAAATCTACTGCGCTGCCCTCGGTTACCAGGTCGATGCCACCAACTTGCAACGCGTACTGGGGCGTCGAGGCGTTCTGACTCCCACCGGCAACACCGCACCGTCCGGCAAGTCGGGTGGACGTCCACCCGCCCTGTACCGTTTCACCGACTCCACCTTGCGGGTCACCGACGAATTCGCCGCACTACGGCCGCCAAGCTGACACCGATCGCACTGTCAGGCAACAGCTTCGAGACTTCCGCGCTGCAACCACACCGAGGTCACGGCGCCGGCCGGATCGATGACCCGGTTGATTACACCGAACCGAGTAGTCACCCGATCGAGAATCCGATCGGCCTGCCAACGATCCGTCGGATCGGCGACAATCGCAAAGAAGCGATGGGCAGGTTTTCCCGCCATGACGCGAACCAATTCGGTGACCGTCCGCGCCGTGACTGCCACGCTCCAACCAGCGTCGAGAAACTCGGCGGCCGTGCGCGCACCGTGCTCGAATCCGATGTCCGTGACAAGTACAACTCCCCTGTTGGGGGCGATCTCTGAAACACTCATTGCCGAACCTCCACTCGGAATCAAACTTCTTGACTCCTATGTAAGTCCGCAATCTTGTGCTTCCCTTGTGCTGGTTCTGTGAGAACTCTGGGGAATTGCGCGCCCCACCTCAGACAGCCCTGGAAAGGCCCGCCCAGAAGACCGTCGAGGCCGCGTTCACGACCTCGCCCACCGGCACGTCGCCCAACATTCCGCCCGCAGCAAGCGTCGCGACGCCGTGGAACGTCGCAAAGGCAACCAGCGCAATGCTTTCCGGATCACCGGCGGCAATGTCACCTGCGGCCTGAGCTTCCGACACGAGCCGGACGGTCAGGTCCATCGTCGCGTGCCCCGCGTTGACGACAGTTTCGGCGGCGCCCGGCGCATGCTTGTTGCTGTACATCAGAGAGAGCAGGCCCGGATGCTCCAGCGCAAAATCCACGTAGGCATTGGCGAGCGAGGAGAACCGCGCCCTCGCGGTCGGTGGAGCATCCGCGACTGCCCGCTCGAGCGCACCGGTCATCCGATGGAATCCACTTTCGGCCAAGGCATCGAGCAAAGCCTGGCGATCACGAAAGTGCTTGCCCGGAGCCGCATGGCTCACGCCCGCCTCACGCGCGAGTTGCCTCAGCGACAACTTGTCGACGCCATCTCGTTCGAGTGTTGCTTCGGCCGACGCCAGGAGTTCCTGTCGCAGGCTGCCGTGATGATACGGCTGTTCGTGGGCGGGCATGGTGGCACCATATCAAAATGTTGTCATTGACAACTATGGTGTCAGTGCCTACATTTGGGATCACCCGAACCGAAGGAGCCACCATGGCCATCGACGTAGCCGGAACCACCGTCCTCATCACCGGAGCCAGCGCTGGGCTCGGAGTGGAATTCGCTCATCGCTTTGCCGCTCGCGGCGCAAACCTGGTTCTGGTCGCCAGGCGGGCCGACCGCCTCGAGGCACTCGCCACCGAACTCCGTGGCGTCCACGGCATCATCGTGACAGTCCTGCCCGCCGACCTGGCCGCACCCGGCGTCGGTGCATCGCTGCACCAGGAGCTGACAAACCGTGGCATCACCGTCGACTCGCTGATCAACAACGCCGGATTCGGAACACATGGGGCATTCGTGGACGAAGATCTCGAGCGCGTCACGTCCGAAATTCAACTCAACATCGCCACGCTGGTCGAGCTGACACACACATTCCTGCCCGACCTTCTCACCGGCCGCGGAGCACTGGTCAACATCGCCAGCACAGCGTCGTTCCAGCCGACACCGGGCATGGCCGTCTACGGCGCGTCCAAGGCGTTCGTACTCAACTTCACCGAAGCACTCTGGGCCGAAGCTCGCGGCAGCGGATTGACTGTATTGGCGGTGTGCCCCGGTCCGACGCGCACCGAGTTCTTCGACGTAGTCGGCTCCGAAGACGCGGCGGTCGGGCGAATGCAGACGGCAACTCAGGTGGTGGACACCGCTTTCCGAGCACTGGATCGACGCTACGCGCCGCCGACCGTTGTATCGGGACTGCCGAACTGGGTGTCCTCGATCAGCACTCGCTTCGCAACCCGCCGGTTGGGCGCGCTGATTTCCGGGCGACTGTTGGGTGACGTGCGAATGAAAACCGAAACCAAGCGCTCGTCGACCTCGCCGGCGTAGCGACGCAACAGTTACGGAAGTTTCGGCTGGCTCTCGACTTCGGCCTGTTCGGTGTCGGTGGCCGGATCCCCAGATTCCGGATCCCCGGATTCCGGGTGGTCCCCCACCCCGAGGTCGTCGTACGGATTGAGCACTGCAAGAACCAATGTCACGACGCACGCCGCGAGCGGCTGAAACAGAAGCACGAGCAAAGTTCCGACGTTCGGGGCCCGCGCAATGACCTCCCCGACCGCCGGATTGTCGGCCGTGGGGAAACGCAGTTTTGTCACGCCCGAACCCACGAGTGCCATCAGTCCGGTACCTGCCACTGAACCGACTATCAACCCGCCCAGGGCATAAGGACCTCGACTCAGGCGTGCCAACCAGGCCGCCACCGCCGACAGCACACCGACGATCAGTGCCAGCCAGATGAACACGGCGCTCGCGTCGAACTGATGAAGGCTCTCACCCGTCAACGCGACGCCGCGCCCCTCGGACACCACCAACAGGTGCTCGGCCGGAGCCAAGAACGCCCACAGCACACCGACGAGCACGCTCACGCCCGCAATGGTTGCGGCGATCACGATCGCGGTGCGCAGACGAATCTGCCGAAGAGAGATCACACAGAGTGACGCTACCTGCGGGCGACGTCGATCGAGTCGACGACACCGTGTCGGGAGCATTTCGCCCACCATCCGTCAGGGCTGACCTGAACGATCATGCGGCGCCCGCACTGCTCGCAGAAGCGAGGAGGCTCGAGCCCCATCGACGCCGCAGTCGGCGTCGGATCGTCGACGCCGTCGACGATCCGACGCCCGGTGAACGGGTTGTACCGCTCCTCGGTCACCGGAGTGCTCACAGAGTGTCGTTCAGTGCTTTGATCGGCATCTGCAGATCCACCAACAAATCCAGATCCTTCTCGGCGGGACGTCCGAGGGTCGTCAGATAGTTGCCGACGATCACGGCGTTGATTCCGCCGAGGATGCCCTGCTTGGCACCCAGGTCGCCGAGAGTGATCTCGCGTCCACCTGCGAAGCGCAAGATCGTGCGAGGCAGCGCGAGACGGAAAGCGGCCACGGACTTGAGCGCCTCGCTGGCGGGCAGCACGTCCAGATCACCGAACGGCGTACCCGGACGCGGGTTGAGGAAGTTGAGCGGGACCTCGTCCGGCTCCAGTTCAGCCAGGTTGGCCGCGAATTCTGCGCGCTGCTCCAGCGATTCACCCATGCCGAGGATTCCGCCGCAGCACACTTCCATGCCTGCTTCACGAACCATCCGAAGCGTGTTCCACCGCTCTTCCCACGAGTGCGTGGTCACGACGTTCGGGAAATGCGACTTCGAAGTTTCCAAGTTGTGGTTGTACCGGTGCACACCCATGGCGGCCAGTTGGTCGACCTGCTCCTGGGTGAGCATGCCGAGCGAGCAGGCGATCTGGATGTCGACCTCGTTGCGGATCGCCTCGATGCCTGCGGCAACCTGAGCGAGCAACCGGGCGTCGGGTCCGCGGACGGCGGCCACGATGCAGAACTCGGTAGCGCCCGACTTCGCAGTCTGCTTGGCAGCTTCCACCAAGCTCGGGATGTCCAACCACGCCGCGCGAACCGGCGACTGGAAGAGTCCGGACTGCGAGCAGAAATGGCAGTCCTCAGGGCAGCCGCCCGTCTTCAGGCTGATGATGCCCTCGACCTCGACCTCCGGTCCACACCACTTCATACGCACATCGTGGGCGAGAGCCAGCAGGTCTTCGAGCCTGTCGTCGTCGAGTCGGAGTACGTCGAGCACCTGGCTTTCGGTCAGGCCAACTCCTCTTTCGAGAACTTGCTCGCGCGCCTGGTCGAGGATGTCGACCGTCGCAGGGGCCGTGCTAATCGGGGGCGGGGTCACAGACGTCTCCTTCGAAACCAACAAAATTGAACACCGTACAAGTTGAACGGTGTTCACGTTAGAGACGTGGTGGAATACTGTCAAAGGCGGGTCCGATCGACATCCGATCGACATCCGATTGCGAGCGGTCCACAGCGGGACGAAACGAGGGGAACAACAAGTGCAGTTGCGACGGGGCGACGTGCTGGACGGCGCCATGGCGATACTCGACGAGTTCGGACTTGCCGACCTCACGATGCGCAGGCTCGCAACCTCACTAGGTGTCCAACCCGGCGCCCTCTACTGGCACTTCCCGAACAAACAGACCTTGCTGGGCGCGGTCGTCGACAAGATCCTCGAAGACCTCGACGCCCCCGTCGACGCAGACACGTGGCAAGAAGCGTATTCCGAACTGGCACACAGACTTCGGTCTGCCCTACTGGCGCACCGCGACGGCGCCGAGTTGGTCAGCGCCACCTTCGCCTCGCGGATGACGAACAGCAAGGTGCGCGAGCATTTCGTACAAGCCGGGCAAGAATCCGGTCTCTCACGCGAGCACGCCCAACTCGCGGCGTACGCCCTGCTGTATTACGTACTCGGCCATACCGTGGACGAGCAGTCCCGAGCGCAGATGGAAGAAATGGGGGCACTGACCCGAGCGCCCATTTCCCCCGACTCCCCCGAGGTGATCGGCGGCGGTTCCGACGAGGACCTCCTCGACGGCGATCCGACAGTGCGCTTCCAGTTCGGCCTGGACCTGTTCATCGACGGCATCCGCACTCGCCTGAATTCGACCACACATTCAACGCGCACCGAATCGGCTCTACGACACTCCTGACAGTCGGAGTACTGCAGTAGTGCCGGCCGCGACAATCACCACGACCACCAACGGCGCCTTGAACCAGGCGCAGATGCCTCCGGCCACCACGCCGAGCATCCGCGCCGGCCCCGCAACGTCATGCCTGGTGAAGACCGTCGATGTCACAACCACTGCGAGCAGCAGGACCACGACAGCACGATCGAGGGTTTTCTCGGCAAAAACCGAAAGCTTCACCCGAGCGCGGAGCAGAACGCCACTTGCCCGCAAAGCGTAAGAACCGCAAGCGAACACGACGATACCGATCCAGACCGACGCGGTATTCATCGAACCTTCTCCCGGAACGGTATCGTCACCGCGATACTCAGCAGCGCAACGAGCGGAGCGGTACCCGACGGCAGGAACGGCGACGTGGCCACCGCGACTGCTGCACCGATCAGGGCGGCAAGCAGCGTCACCTTTTCCTTCAGCGCAGGCAAGACAAGGGCCAGAATGACAACCGGAAACGCGGCATCCAATCCCAACGCGCCGGGGTCTCGGACGACTCTGCCGAGCAGCCCGCCCAGGAGAGCTCCGATCGGCCACGACACCGCGATCCCGATCCCACAGAACCAGAAGGCCGCACGCTTCTGCTTCACCGAGCCCTGCGCCATGGCAACCGCGACGCTTTCGTCGTTGACCAGGTGCGCGCCGACCAACTTGCGCCAGCCCGAGCCCCTGCGCCAGCCTGAATCCGTGTGGCGAGCCTCGCCGAGAAAAGATCCCGCTGCCAATCCGTAGGCGAAGTTTCGGGAGTTGATCAGCAAGCCGGCTACAACTGCAGCGACGGCGCCGCCTCCGGCCGCGATGATTCCGATGAACAAGAACTCCGAAGACGCTCCCAGAACGAGTACAGCCAACGCCAAAAGCTGCCACAACGAGAATCCAGCCGATCCCGCCGTCACACCGTAGGACACACCGTAGGACACACCGACGATGGCCACGGAGAGACAGATCAGCACGCTCACCCGAACCGTGTCTCGATCAACTGTTCGCCATAAAGAACGCATGTATTCTATGTTGAACGAAGTGACACCGTTCGTCAAGTAGAACGATCGATCGGAGAATCGAACGATGCCCAGTAATGAAACGGATACAGCGGAGACTCCTCAGAAACTGGTCGCCGTCGCACTCAAACGCGAACGTGCCCGAGCAGGCTTGAGCCTTTCGGAGGTCGCCCGGCGCGCCGATATCGCCAAGTCCACACTCTCCCAACTCGAATCCGGACTCGGAAATCCGAGCCTCGAAACTCTGTGGGCACTCGGAAACGCATTGGGCGTGCCGTTCTCACAACTCGTCGACTCTCAGGCACAGACCGTTCAGTTGATTCGAGCCGGAGAAGGTCCCGCGATTGCGTCGGCAAACGCGTCGTACATCGCGACACTCTTGGCGCCGAGCCCACCGAACGCACGACGCGATCTGTATCGGATAGTCGCCGAACCGGGCGAGCCGCGTATTTCGACTCCGCATGCACGCGGCACCACCGAACACGTCGTGATCGGCACCGGACGGGCGGAGGTCGGGCCCACTGCAAATCCGATCGAACTCGGACCGGGCGATTATCTTGCTTATCCCGGCGACGAGGAGCACATCTTTCGGGCGCTCGAGCCCGGGACGACAGCGATCTTGGTGTCGGAACACACCTGAGCCGCGATGAGTTTCGCCGCTGCGGGAAGTCTGTATCTGGGAGGTGATGTGGCCAGAGCCTCGATTGCCGAAGACAGTAACGACCGACAGCAGGAGGACCCATGTCCGGATCCAGCATCAGCAGCATTTTGCTCTCGAGCACCGACCCCGAACGCTTGCGCGACTGGTACGCCGAGGCGTTCGCCCCGAAGGTCGACCGGACTCCCGGCGAACCCGGCTACGACGTGCTCGACTTCAACGGTTTCTACGTGATGCTCGACAGACGCGACGACGTCGGCGAGACCAACCCCCAGCCGGGTCGCATGTTCCTCAACGTCGAAACCGACGACGCCCGGTCGATCGCACAGCGCATCGATGCGCTCGGCGGAAAATGGCACGCTCCACTCGAAGACCGCGGGGGCAGTTTGTTCGCCACTGCGATCGACCCCGACGGAAACTACGTTCAGATCATCGAGTTCAGCGAGGAAGCCAGGGCCGAGATGGAATCCGGAATGACGGATTCCCAAACCACCTAGTCCGGCAACCGCTGGGAACGGAGATAGTCATGCTTACAGACACGAAAGCATTCAGCGGATTTTCGGTGACAGACATCGACTCTGCAAAGAAGTTCTACGGCGAAACACTCGGGTTGAAGGTAACCGACGGAGACATGGGACTGATTCGCCTACATCTTGCCGGCGGAACCGAGATCCTCGTTTATCCGAAGCCGAATCACGAAGCGGCGACCTACACAATTCTCAACTTCGTCGTCGACGACATCGACACAACCGTCGACCAACTGACCGCACGTGGCGTGGAGTTTCTCAAATACGACGGATTCCCCCAGGATGAGCGAGGCATCATGCGTGGCAACGGCCCCGACATCGCGTGGTTCACCGATCCCGCCGGCAATGTTCTGTCGGTGATCAAGGAGTCCTGACGCGCTTAACCGCTGAACAGCCGCGACTGCCGCTGTTCAGCGGTGTCGGTGTTGGAGCGTTCTGCTGCCGCAGTTTCACGCTCGGCAGCCAGTTGCTCGGCGCTTTTTGCGTCGACAACGGGCTCCGACGCGCTGAGGTCGGAAAACAAGCCACTGCTCGATTCGTTCACATGCCACCCTTTTGCCTGGTCATCGTTGCCGCGCGCAGATAAACCTGCGTTAGAGATCGGTCGATGGCTACTCAATTACTGCCGCCCGTACGGCGCCGACAAGACGCCGATGACTCAGCAGTTCTTCACCCAGTGTTGCACGCCTGTGTTTTCCACGAGAAATTCGGTCCAGACGGGTTGTCATCGCCCGCACGGCGGAGCAATGTGAAAGATGAGCGCGGAGCAGGTCGGCAGCACTTTCGTCGGACACCTGGCCCCTCAATTCACCGCACAATTTTTGGAGGAATCATGTTGGGAATTGCTTTGGGCCTCGGCAGCGCCGCTGTCGGAATCGGCCTCGGACTGCTCGGCGCAGGAGCGGGAATTCTGCTGAGCGACAAGACCGTCAAAACCGCACGACGTGAACTCACCGCCTGACGAGGGCGAGCGCACTGAATTTTTGGGCACTCGGGTCGGTATTCGGGTGAACGCCGCGATGCGACACCCCGCGCAGTGGGTGTTCGCACGGGCCGCGCATCGACGTGGCGTGCATACCGGCGTAGATGTTCCGACGAGCGCGCAGGACGTGCTCGACCGGTTGACGGCACTCCGAATAAGTACGTGGAGTTACGGATTCGACCACAAGTCGGTCCGTCACCTGGGTCCGATGGCGCAAGACTTTGCGGCGATTTTCGGCTTGGGATCCAACGCCCGCCGGATCTCCGCCGTCGACGCGAACGGCGTCTGCATGGCGAGCATCCAAGCGTTGAACCGCAAAATCAGTGCCCTCGAGACAGAAGTCAGCGCGCTCGAGAAGGACGTGAACAGACTGAGACGGGAAACGGGAGACACGAGCACGACTCGGAATGCATTGGAAACAAACAACAATCACATATCCACACCGCTCGACGAATTCGGTGGATCCACCGGTCTGTAGTTTGTTCGGTGTGACCGCCCCTGATTCAGACTCCGACTCAGCGCCCAACGTGATTGCCGCGCTGTTCGACGTGACGTCCGATGCAGTCGGCGACGAACATGTCGAACAGGTACTTGCCGAATTCGGCTTTGGCGCAACGGAGGTCGCGGAGACCGCGGCCCGCATCCGGGCCAGTCGGTCGGAATTTCGGCGACTTCGCCGTCGCGAGAACGAATTGGCGGTTCTCTATTCGAGTGCACGTGAGCTCGCGCAGGTTCGCGACGTGGACACACTGCTGCAGAGGCTGGTCAACCGCGCACACGACATCATGGGCACCGACGTCACGTACCTGTCCGAGTTCGACGTGATCACTCGTGACCTGAATGTTCGAAAGACGGCCGGCGCGGTCTCGCCGGAACTCCAGCATCTGCAAGTTCCTGCCGGCGCGGGACTGGTCAGCGCGATTGCCGAATCTCGAGCAGCCCAATGGGTTCAGAACTACAGCGACTACACGCAGTCGCGCCATGACGAAGTGGTCGATGCCGCGATCGTCGCCGAGGGTCTGGTGGCGATTCTCGGCGTGCCGATGCTCTCCGACGGCCAGATCCTCGGAGTCCTGTTTGCCGCCGACCGCCGGGAACGGCGTTTTACCGCAGATCAGATCGCCCTGCTCTCGGCGCTGGCTGATCACGCCTCGGTGGTCCTGCAAACCGCGCGGGCACTCGACCGCGCCGAGGAATCCGCTGCCGAGACCGGGCGAGCACTCGACGAGCTGCGCGAACACGTGTCCGCGCGGGACAAATCGAACATCGTCCACCAGGATCTGATCCACGCCGTTCTCCGCGGCGGCGGATACGCCCAGGTTGCACGAACTCTCAGCAGCTCTCTCGAGCGCAGCACCGTCGTCGTCGACAGTGAGCTACGCCCACTCGTGAAATCCTCTGGCGAGCAGATCACGACGGTGCCGATGTCTCTTCCTCCCGCCGTGTCCGAGGCCATCGACCAGAGTCGCCGAAGCGGCCGATGCACGTTCGTCGCCGACAGTGAGACCGTGATCCAACTCGTCAGCGCCGTAACCGCCGGAGAATCGTTCCTCGGGGCCATCTTGCTGAATCATTCGGACGCGCCGATCGGCCCCGTCGAACTCCGGACCGTGGAACGGGCAGCTCAGGTCACTGCCATCCTCGTGTTGCAACACTCGGCGGCGGCGGCAGCGGACCGGCGTGCACGTGACGAACTGGTCGCCGACTTGCTGAGCACTGCGCCCGAGCGCAGGCGCGATCTCGAACGTAGGACCCGAAACCTCGGCATCTCCCTCGGCGAACTGGACACCGTCCTCGTGGTGTCGGTCGCTCCGGAACTCCGCACCGCCGCGCTCCGCGCAATCGGGCAGTCTCTGCCGGTAGCGGGGTTGGCGGCGCAGCATGCCGGATTGATCGCGGTGGTCTCGCGCTCGGGAAACCCGGCAGCCGCGGCGACGGTCATTCACCGTCAGATCACCGGTTCGGTAGGACCGCACGCAGTAGTCATTGCGCCGGCGACGACGGAACGCCCCGAAGAGCTCCCGGCGCGCTTCACCTCGGCGCTGCGCACGGCCCGCCTACTCACGGCATTGGGCAAGACCGACGGCGCGGTCACGACGGCGTCATATCTGCCGTACACCGTTCTGTTCGGCGAAAATCCGGAATCACTTCATCAGTTCATCGACGAAGTAATCGGCCCGGTACTCGCGTACGACCGCGACAAGGACACCGATCTCACCGCGACCCTTCGTGCCCTGGTACGCAACGACGGGAGCCCGACCAAGGCTGCCCGCGCACTCAACTATCACCCCAACACCGTCGTTCAGCGTCTCGACCGCATCCGTACGCTCCTCGGTCAATCGTGGCGGGAAGACGAGAACTTTTTCCGGGTGTCCATGGCGACGAGGCTCGACGAACTTCGGGACGTGGGAACCGAAGAGGCCGGAAGCGGCATCACCGACAGCGCCGATGGTGCATGACACTACAATTTCGACCGATCGATGTGTCGTGAGCACGTGGCCTGGCAAGCATCGACCTCCCTACTGTGAAGCGGAGCACAGAACCACTTCAGGAGGACGACCCCACGTGTCTATGAACAACCGGTCCATCAACAGCCGCATCGCCGATTTCCGGTCCTACGACGTCGCCGCACGACGCGCCGAGATCGTCCGCCAGACCGACCTGACCGAGGCAGACATCGCGGTCTACGACGCCGCCGACGGCCTCACCATCGACCAGGCCGATCGCATGGTCGAGAACGTCCTCGGCGTCATCGGCATCCCGGTCGGCGTGGCCACCAACTTCACGATCAACGGCACGGACTACCTGATCCCGCTCGCCACCGAGGAGCCGTCGGTGGTCGCAGCCGCAAGCAACGCTGCTCGCATCGCACGCGGACTCGGCGGCTTTCACGTCTCGAGTACCCCGCCGATCATGCAGGCCCAGATACAACTCGTCGACGTCGTGGATCCGGCAGCCGCCCGTATCCGACTCCTCGAGGCACGTGAAGAAATCATTGCACTCGCCAACGAACAGGACCCGAAACTGGTCAGCGTCGGCGGTGGCGTGAAGGACGTTTCGGTACGCATCGTTTCTTCGGACAAGGCCGCCTACGTCGTCCTCCACCTTCATGTCGACGTACGAGATGCGATGGGCGCCAACGCAGTCAACACGATGGCAGAGGCAATCGCGGATCGAGTAGCCGAGATCGGCGGCGGGCACGTCGTTCTTCGCATTCTCACCAACAAGGCAGATCTGCGGCTGACGCGCGTTCGTGCCGTGTTCGACGCCGAATTGATCGGCGGCGCAGAGGTTGTGGACAACCTGATCCATGCCGCACGCTTGGCAGAGCTGGATCCCTACCGCGCCGCGACACACAACAAGGGCATCATGAACGGCATCAGCGCCGTGGTGTTGGCAACCGGAAACGACACGCGCGCAGTCGAAGCCGGGTGCCATTCCCATGCAGTCAACGCCGACGGAATCTACTCCTCACTCTCGCATTTCGAGAAGAATGCCGACGGCAACATCGTCGGCACCCTCGAGCTACCCATGCCGGTCGGCCTCGTCGGCGGCGCCACCAAGGTGCACCCGGTAGCGCAGGCCGCAATCAAGATGCTCGGCGTCGAGAGCGCCGAAGAACTCGCCGGCATCATTCTGGCAGTCGGCCTGGCGCAGAACCTGGCTGCTGTCCGCGTTCTGGCCAGTGAGGGTGTCCAGCGCGGACACATGGGGCTGCACGCCCGCAACATCGCTGCCACCGCCGGAGCGCAGAAGAGCGAGATCGACGCCGTGGTGGCACGCCTGATCGCGGACAAGAGCATTCGCGTCGAGCATGCCGAGAAGGTTCTCGCCGAGATCCGCGGCGGAAACTGACGACAATGACCGAAACAGTTGCAGGATCACCGGTGTGGAAGCCGGCGCCTCATCGAGTGCCGGCACCGGGACTGCCGACCTCGGTCCGGATCTACGAAGTCGGGCCACGCGACGGACTTCAAGCGGAAACAGCGGTGATCCCGACCGAGACGAAAGCCCAGTTCATCGAACGCCTGGTCGCGGCCGGCTCCCGCACTGTCGAATTGACGAGTTTCGTCTCACCTCGATGGATCCCGCAACTTGCGGACGCGGAAGAATTGATGGGTCGGCTGCACCTGCCGGACTCGGTACGTACGGTCGTTCTTGTCCCGAACCGCAAGGGTCTCGAGCGGGCCGTCGCCGCCGGAGCGAGCGAGGTTGCAGTATTCGTCAGCGCCACAAAGGAATTCGCGAAACGCAACCTCAATTCCACGGTGGACGGCGCGATCGCCGCGGCTGCCGAGGTCACTACGGCCGCCCGAGCCCTGGGACTTCCCGTCCGCGGCTACATCTCCATGTGCTTCGGCGACCCCTGGGAAGGCTCCGTGCCCGTCGAGCGTGTCGCCGACATCGCAAAGACCCTGATCGACAGCGGTGTCACGTCACTCTCACTCGGCGACACCATCGGCGTCGGCACACCTGGCCATGTGCTCGCTTTGCTCGGCGCCCTCCGAGAACGTGGCATCCCCACATCGCAGATCGCCATGCACTTTCACGACACCTACGGCCAGGCGCTGTCGAACGTCTATGCGTCGTTGACCGCTGGGGTATCCGAATTCGACAGTTCCGCAGGTGGTCTCGGACGGTGCCCGTATGCCAAGGGCGCGACCGGAAATCTCGCCACCGAGGATCTGGTGTGGATGCTCCACGGCCTCGGGATCGACACCGGCATCGACCTGGATTCGCTCACCGATACAAGCAGCTGGATGGCCGAACAGATCGGCCACTCGAGCCCGTCCCGAGTTGTCACCGCCCTCCGCGCAGCACGCACCTGACACCCGCAACGCAAGCCCCTCATCTCGCAAGCCCCTCCCTGTACGACCCCGCCATGCATGACACTGGAGAAGACTGATGTCACCACCGCAGCCGGCAACGACGCCGACCACCACAACCGAGCCGACCGAGCAGCAGACATACCTCGAAGTCTGGGGTGACACCGTCAACGGTCGACACCTCGCGATCTCCGTTGCAGTCGGCAGTGTCGTCGGCGCCTCGGCCCTTCTCGCGGCCCAGGCACTGTTCGAACGGGTCGTCAGCGAACCGTCGTTGGCCCAGGCGTACAGCCTTCTGGTCGGCATCGCGGCCTGCCTGCTCGCCGGCGTGGTCTGCGGAATCTTCATCAAGCCGAAGCGGATAGTCGCCTTGGCCGCCGCCGACGCGGAGTCGATCGACGGTGTCATCACGACGATGAGTGAACAGCGCCAGGGTCTGGGCACTCTCGCCGACATTCCGGAGCAGAGCCGACAGGAACTTCGCGAGCTGGGTCTGTACGACCACTTCGCCGCTGCCGAGGCCGAGCACGCACGGGTCTCGAACACACCGAAGGACGGTGGGCGCGCATGAGTTCGGTTCTGACCAACGAAATTCTGATTGCCGTTCTCTTCGGCATCATCGGTGCGGTCGCGTTCACGTTCATCGGATTGATCTCCGGCACGGACGAGACCGCCACGATCGCACCGCTGACTCTGCTCGTGATTCTGCTCGGCGCTCCCCCGGCGGCGGTCTTCACGTTCTTCCTCTCGGGTGCGATCGCCAAACACATGACGCACGCGGTGCCGACGATGCTGCTGGGCATTCCCGGCGACACGATGGCGATTCCACTCTTGCCGGAAGCGCAGATGATGCGCTCACTCGGCATCCCGCACATCGCACTCCGCAAGGCGATCTCGGGAGCAGTGATCTCGGCGTTCGTCGCTGTGCCGGTTGCCGTTTTGTTCGCGACCATCCTCGCGCCGTTCGCGGACACCGTTCAGTCGATAGCACCGTGGCTGTTCCTGGTCGCCGCCATCGGCATCGCCTACGCCTCACCAGGCCGCTGGGCCGGGGTTGTCGCCCTCGTTCCCTTCGTCATCTTGATCCTCGGCGCCCGCGCGTTGACGTCGAATTACGATGTGTCGCTGAACATCAGCTACTTCCTTGCGATCGCAGTCGGGCCGCTGATCGCGGACCTCGCATTGACCTTGGGCCCGTCGAGCCGTAAGGACATGGAACGCAGTGAACCCAAAACCGTTGCATTGGCCCCGGACATCAAAGGATGGAAGGGATACTTCCCCAATCCTCTGAAGGTCCTCGATCGCAAGCAGATCGGTTACACCGCCGCCGCTTCCACGGTGTCGAGCGCAACCTTCGTCTTCAGCCCGGTCGCCATGACTGTTCTGATGGGTGAGCTGGTAGGTGCGCGGATCAAGAACGGCTATCACCGACTGACCACAATGGTCTCGGCGAAGAACGGTACGACGGAATCCACCTACATCGCGGAAACCCTCATCCCACTCGTCGCTTTCGGCCTTCCGCTCAGCCCGCTCGCGGCAGGCCCCGCAGCCCCTCTGTTCAACGCTCCACCGGTGTTCGAGACCAATCAGGAAACCGGAGTGATCAACAATCTCTCCACGTACCTGACGCAGTGGGAGTTCCTGCTCTACGGACTGCTCGCAGTGGTCACGGCAACGGTCATCGCATACCCGTTTGCCATGAACTACGCGTACCGCGCTGCGTCAGCGGTGGTCAAGCACATCAGTCACGAAGCTGTGATCGCGGTGTTCACGGGACTCGTCGTCGTCATCAGCATCTGGGAGGGCGGCATCCTCGGGCTTCTGATCACCGTGACGGTCGGCCTGGTCGGTGGTCTTCTCGGGCGCCTGTTCAAGATTCACGGCGGAGTTCTGTTCATGGGTTACTACGTAGCGCTGTTCAGTGTTCCTGCCCTGATCAATCTGTTCTGAATCGGTCGACTCCACCACCACGTGCGGACCCGCAACAAACTGCGGGTCCGCACGTATTTCTTCAGCTACCGACCGTGAGCGCCACGGTTCGATTGCGGTCCAACTTCTTCGCTCGATACAACGCCTCGTCAGCGCAATCGACCAATTGCGTCAGGTCTGCGTCGCCGTGGGGTGAACACGCGACACCGATGCTGACGGTCGGCCCGAATTCACCCAATACTGCCGACGAATTCTCCGCTTGCGCGCGTCGAATCATCTCGGCTGTTTCGGTCGCACCCTCGAGATCGACACCGGCCATCAGTACGACGAACTCCTCGCCGCCCAATCGGGCGAAGAGATGCTTGTCATCGAGGTGCCGCCGCACCTGATCGGCAAAACTCACCAACGCTGTATCGCCGGCACGATGACCGAGGTTGTCGTTCACCATCTTGAAGTGATCCAGATCCATCATCAGGACGCTGACCGGACGTCCAGAGGGGCGACGCGGATCGGTCGCACCCGTCACGCTGCCGCCTCGCCGCAGGAATTCGTCCCGGCGCAACGCACCGGTGAGATCGTCGTGGGTGACGGCCTGGGTGAGTGCCTCGAGCGCGCGGCGACGCTCGAGGATCACACAGGCCACCGCGATCGGCGCTACCGCCAGCAGCGACAATCCGATCTGGACCGACGCGCTGACCGGCGAGACGCCCTCGCTGGACAATCCGAGATGGCCGTCGGCCGTCAGTACCAACGTCCAGGCAGTTGACACAGCGGTGAGCACCGACGTGACAAATACATTGGTGAGCAAGGCTGCAGTCACCAGCGCCGGCATGGCAAACGCGATCGCTCCGGCACCGCCTACCACCCACTCCAAGATGATGCAGACGGCCAGCAGCGCCGTCGGAACGACTGATCGACGCACAAGCGTGGCAACAGCTTTCGGTTCTCGATCCACTCGTCGAAGCGAAGGGAATGTCAGCACCAAGGGGACGATGGTCATGTAGTTGACGAACTCACTCGAGAACCAGAGCAACCAGCCGTCC
Organism: Rhodococcus sp. YL-1; assembly: GCF_001942025.1. Taxonomy (NCBI): domain Bacteria; kingdom Bacillati; phylum Actinomycetota; class Actinomycetes; order Mycobacteriales; family Nocardiaceae; genus Rhodococcus; species Rhodococcus sp. YL-1. Next base: position 3,567,267 of record NZ_CP017299.1, read on the forward strand.
CACCACTGCCCGCCGAACAGCACGCGGTTCGCGATTCCGCCCACGAGCGCCGCCATCGACGCGGCGGCGACAGTCATCGACACGAGATAGCCGACGGACTGAATACTGGTCAGTCGACGGTCCTCACTGTCGACCCAGCGAAAGGCGTAGAAGCCGCTCGCAACCCCGACGATGTTGGCCGCGTTGAGCCACACCGTGGACTCCCATGCCCCACCGGTGATTAGGTCGGCTCCGACATAACCGACTACGACGCAGATCCAGGTGAGCAGTGTGGCGGAACGCGGCGACCGAAAGAGGATCCCGAGTAGCAGCGCGTTCGCCGGCCAGAAGACTGCAAGCGTGCCCGGCAGACGGCTCAGAATTCCGACCAGGCACGAGACGAAGACGACTACGCCGATAAGCAGTGCGCGACGAACGGCCGATGACGACAACGACTTTTCGACCGTGCTCACCACCTACATTCGACTGACCTACTCACAATTCGACAACCACTGTCGGTGACCAAGGCGCCCCGGATGCAGGGTCGCCGCAAGACACCCGTCGAAATATACCGACCGGAATCGTACGCGAGGGACGTCGAAACCCAAGGCGCCCCACTGTGCCTTGGCTATCGATGCGGACAAATCGGATGCTACGTCGTCAGTTCGTCAAATGAAGTTCACCGAGCGTGATCGAAGCGGTGCGAGCAAACTCTCGGACACTCACGCCTCCACTTCCGGCAGGCATTACCCCGAGAAGGGGAACACCGCTGACCGAAACCAGATCCTCGCGATTGCATCTCTCGGCGAGGTCCGGTTCCTGCGGCCACGAACCGATCACCAACCCGGCGCAGTCCACGCCGGATGCACGTAGGGCTTCCACGGTCAGTGCGGTGTGATTGAGCGTGCCCAGGCCGGACGCAACCACCAGCACCACTGGCACTGCCAGAGCCGCGGCAAGATCGCGAGCGGTGAACCCGTCGACGCCCAAGCGGACCAGCAAGCCGCCGGCGCCTTCGATCAGGGTCAGGTCGTGGGTGGTGTCCAGGTCGCGAGCAACTCGGACTACTTCGTCGAGCGCCAACAACGGCAGACCACTTCGACGGGCAGCAGTATCCGGCGCCAAAGGTTCGGGATACCGCGCCAACTCGACCAGCGTCACGCCGCCGCCGGTCAGACGCTCGATCTCGGCCAGATCACCCGCACCGTCCACGTCGACGCCGGTCTGGGCCGGTTTGAGCACTGCAACCGACTTGCCCGACTGCAAGGCCACCGATGCCAATGCGGCTGTCACCACTGTTTTTCCGACGTCGGTCGACGTTCCGGTCACCAGGAAAATGCTCATGCTCGGGCTCCGGCCAATACTTCGCGCAGTACGAGAGCGATCTGCTCCATCTCGGATGCGGACAGCGTCGCTCGTGCGGTCAGACGCAGCCGTGACGTTCCTTCCGGAACCGACGGCGGGCGGAAGCAACCGACATGCAACCCCTGATCCCGGCACGCCGACGCGGCATCGAACGCCCGCTGCGGATCACCGAGAACGACTGAGACGACAGCAGATTCAGGCGACGGAGCACCGGTGACGTCCGCCAACTCGGATGCCCGGGCCAGGACGTCGAGCGCTCGCGTCGGCTCACGCTGGAGTACGGCGAGTGCAGCCCTGGCCGCGCCTACGGCGGCCGGTGCGAGACCGGTGTCGAAGATGAACGTTCTTGCCGCGTCGATGAGATGCGCGCGGATCTTGTTGTCACCGAGCACAACTCCGCCCTGGCTGGCGAGCGACTTGGACAGTGTTGCCGTCACGACGACGTCGGGTTCACCGGCCAGGCCCGACTCGTGGACGAGTCCACGTCCACCGGCACCGCGCACACCGATGCCATGCGCCTCGTCGACCAACAGGATCGCCCCGTACTCGCGGCACACCTGATGCATCTGCCGCAGTGGCGCGAGGTCTCCGTCGGCACTGAAGACCGAATCGGTGACGACCAGCGCTCGCTCTTCCACTCTGCTGCGCAACGTGTCGGCGAGAAAGCCCACGTCCGAATGCGGAGCAACGGCGACCCGAGCACGTGACAGGCGGCAGGCATCCACCAGCGAGGCATGCGATCCCGCATCGGAGACGATCAACGACCCTGGACCCGAGAGCGCCGTCACCGCGCCGAGATTGGCTGTGTAACCGGAGGAGAAGACAAGTCCGGAGTCCGCCCCGACGAACTCGGCCAGTTCGACTTCGAGCAGTTCGTGTTCGGTGGTGGTGCCGGTGACCAGACGAGAGCCCGTGGCGCCCGCGCCCCAACGGCGCAGAGCCGCCGCGGCACCCTCGATCACATCGGGGTGCCGCACGAGTCCGAGGTAATCGTTCGACGCCAGGTCGATCAACGGGGAGTCGACCGTGCGAGGACGGAGTTCGCGACGCAGTCCAGCGGCCCTGCGGTCCGCTTCGACGGCCGTCAGCCAATTCAGCGAGGTGTTCACTTTTCCGACCATACTTGAACACCGTTCAACTCAATGGTTAGGGTGCATCCGTGCTCACAACCGGACTTGATCCCCATGACGTCTCCGCCATCGATGCCGATGTCCTCTGGCATCCGTACGGATCGTTTCCCGCGTCGACTCGTCCGCTGATCGTCGACTCTGCGCAGGGGGCTACCCTGACGCTCTCCGACGGCCGCCGATTGGTCGACGGGATGAGCTCGTGGTGGGCCGCCATTCACGGCTACCGCAATCCCGTGCTCGACACCGCCGCCGCACGGCAGCTCGGCAAAATGAGCCATGTCATGTTCGGCGGACTGACGCACGAACCCGCCGCTCGCCTCGGGCGACTGCTCGTCGACATCACACCACCTCACCTCGACAAGGTGTTCCTCTCCGACTCCGGTTCGGTGGCCGTCGAAGTCGCAGTGAAGATGTGCCTGCAGTACTGGCGGAGCCTCGGAAAGCCGTCGAAGAATCGTTTGATGACCTGGCGCGGCGGATACCACGGTGACACCTTCACCCCCATGAGCGTCTGCGATCCCGACGGCGGCATGCATTCTCTCTGGACCGACGTCCTGCGCCCTCAGGTCTTCGCGCAGGCTCCCCCGGCGGGCTATCTCCCCGAATACGTGCAGGAGTTGGAATCGCTCTTGGCCGAGCATCACGAGCACCTCGCAGCGGTGATCGTGGAACCAGTGGTCCAAGGCGCCGGCGGAATGCGTTTCCACGATCCCGCGTACCTGATCGACCTGCGTAACCTCTGCGACAAGTACCAAGTCCTCCTGGTCTTCGACGAGATCGCGACCGGATTCGGACGCACCGGAGAATTGTTCGCCGCCGATCACGCCGGCGTCAGTCCCGACGTCATGTGCGTCGGCAAGGCACTGACCGGCGGGTATATGAGTCTGGCGGCAACGCTGTGCACCACGGAGATCGCGGAGACCATCACTGCCGGTGAGGGCGGCGGGCTGATGCACGGCCCCACCTTCATGGGCAATCCACTCGCGTGCGCCGTCGCGGTGGCGTCGACCGAACTTCTGCTTGCGATGGACTGGCGGCGTGACGTCGCAACCCTCGAACGTGGCCTCGCTCGAGGCCTCGCCGAAGCCGTCACAATTCCTGGGGTCGTCGACGTCCGCGTCAAAGGCGGAATCGGAGTGATCGAACTCGAACAGCCGGTCGACATGCAGAGCGCGACCGATGCAGCCGTCGACGCCGGCGTCTGGCTCCGGCCGTTCCGCAACCTCGTATACGCGATGCCTCCGTACCTGTGTTCGGAGGCAGAGGTGGAACAGATCACAGCCGGAATGCTTGCAACCGCCCGCAGCCAGGCGAAACGGTGATCGGCACCGTAGACAGTCGACGAGATTCGATCGGCTGCACCCGATAGGGTCTGATTCATGGATCAACCGCCGAGCGAGACCTCAGCCACTCCCATCCCGGTATGGCCTGGCAGTGCGTACCCACTCGGTGCCACCTACGACGGCGCTGGGACCAATTTCTCGCTCTTCTCCGAGGTCGCCGAGGCCGTCGAGCTGTGCCTGATCGCCAAGGACGGAACCGAAACCCGCATTCGGATGGACGAGGTCGACGGTTACGTCTGGCATGCGTACCTTCCGTCGGTATCCCCCGGCCAGCGATACGGCTACCGCGTACACGGGCCGTACGATCCGGCTGCAGGTCTGCGATGCGATCCGAGCAAACTCCTGCTGGACCCGTACGGAAAAGCGTTCGACGGAGACTTCGACGGAGACCGTTCGCTGTTCTCGTACGACGTCGAATCGGCGGCGGACCCCGAACCTTCAGGAGACGACGAATCTCCCGCCGTGGGGCCGCAAGAGGCTACCGACGAAACGAGTTCGGAAGCCGAATCGGACGAGGTGGGCCTCGAAGACGACTCGCCCACGGGCGATCAGGAATCGGACGAGATCCTCGAGCCCGAACCCTTCGAGCCGGAACCACTCGTCGACGAACCCGCCACCATCCCTTTCCCCCAACATGATTCGCTCGGCCATACGATGTCGACCGTCGTCATCAACCCGTTCTTCGATTGGGCGTCCGACCACTCGCCGAAGCGTCCGTATCACGAGACGGTCATCTACGAAGCGCACGTCAAGGGTATGACCGCGACGCATCCCGGAGTTCCGGAGGAATTGCGCGGCACGTACGCGGGGCTCGCTCATCCGGTGATCATCGAGCACCTCACCGATCTGGGTGTCACGGCGATCGAACTGATGCCGGTCCACCAGTTCATGCACGATCAGGTGCTTCTCGACCAAGGTCTGCGAAACTACTGGGGTTACAACACCTTCGGCTTTCTCGCTCCACACACCGACTACTCCTCGGCCACGAAACCCGATGCGGCCGTAGCGGAATTCAAAGCCATGGTGCGCAGCTTCCACCAGGCGGGTATCGAAGTGATCCTCGACGTGGTCTACAACCACACCGCCGAGGGCAATCACATGGGGCCGACCATCAGCTTCCGCGGAATCGACAATGCCGCCTACTACCGCCTGGTCGACGGCGACGAAGAGCACTACATGGACTACACCGGAACGGGCAACAGCCTCAACGCCCGTCATCCGCATACGCTGCAATTGATCATGGACTCTCTGCGGTACTGGGTCACGGAGATGCACGTCGACGGTTTCCGCTTCGACCTCGCCTCGACACTCGCCCGTGAACTGCACGACGTGGACCGCCTTTCGGCCTTCTTCGATCTCGTGCAACAGGATCCGATCGTCAGTCAGGTGAAGCTGATCGCCGAACCGTGGGACGTCGGCGAAGGCGGTTACCAGGTCGGCAACTTCCCCGGCCTGTGGACCGAATGGAACGGCAAATACCGCGACACCGTCCGCGACTACTGGCGTGGTGAGCCGGCAACGCTCGGGGAGTTCGCCTCACGTCTCACCGGATCCTCTGATCTCTACGAGGCCACCGGACGTCGCCCTGGCGCGAGCATCAACTTCGTCATCGCTCACGACGGTTTCACCCTGCACGACCTCGTCTCGTACAACGAGAAGCACAACGAAGCCAACGGTGAGAACAACAACGACGGCGAATCGCACAACCGATCGTGGAACTGCGGAGTCGAAGGCCCCACCGACGACCCGGAAATCCTCGAACTGCGTGGACGTCAGAGCCGAAACATACTGGCTACGCTGATGCTCAGCCAGGGCACCCCGATGCTTGCTCACGGCGATGAGATGGGCCGAACTCAGCAGGGTAACAACAACGTTTACTGCCAGGATTCGGAACTGTCATGGATGGATTGGACTCTCGCGGAAACCAACGCCGACCTCGTCGAGTTCACCAAGCGCGCAATTGCCTTGCGCGCCAAGAACCCGGTCTTCCGGCGTCGTCGATTCTTCGAGGGGCGACCTATTCGAAGCGGCGACCAGAGTCGCGACATCGCCTGGCTCACGCCGTCTGGCGAAGAGATGACTCCGGCCGACTGGGACAGCGGTTTCGGCAAGTCGTTGGCTGTCTTTCTCAACGGTGACGCGATCCCGGAACCGAACTACCGCGGCGAGCGCGTCACGGGAGATTCGTTCCTTCTCTGCTTCAACGCCCACTACGAAGATCTCGAATTCTCCACCCCCAACGCGGACTACGCGTCGGAGTGGACCGTCGTACTGGACACCTCGGTCCCCACCGGTGAGAGCGATACCGTGATCAAAGCCGGAACAACATTGGATGTAAAAGCGCGAGCATTGACGGTACTTCGCAGAACCGCCTGAGGGAGACGTGCACATGGCCCCGATAACCAGCACCTACAGACTGCAGTTGCGACCGGATGCATTCACTCTTCGTGATGCGGCCGCACAGGTGGACTACTTCGAGGCATTGGGGGTCTCACATCTCTATCTCTCCCCCATCCTCACTGCGACGTCCGGATCGACGCACGGCTACGACGTCACCGATCCGACAACCGTGTCCGAAGGACTTGGTGGCCGCGAGGCCCTGGTGGAGCTCTCGCGCGCCGTTCGATCACGTGGGATGGGCCTGATCGTCGATCTGGTCCCCAACCACGTCGGTGTCGCCAAACCTCGCGAAAATGCTTGGTGGTGGGACGTTCTCACGCACGGGCAGTCGTCGGAGTACGCGGATTTCTTCGACGTCGATTGGGCCGAGGACAACGGAGCCAACGGCGCCGACGGCAAACTCTCACTCCCGGTACTGGGTAGCCCGGACGATCTCGACGCACTGACTGTCGAGAAAGATGGCGAGGAAACACTTCTCGCGTTCTACGAGCACCGCTTCCCCATCGCTGCCGGTACTGAATTCGGATCTCCACAGGAGGTGCACTCCAGGCAGTCGTACCGACTCGTACCGTGGAACGCCGGGATCGTCAATTACCGACGGTTCTTCGCCGTCAACGAACTCGCTGCGCTGCGCCAGGAGGACCCCCAAGTCTTCGAACTCTGCCATCGGCAAGTAAAGTCGTGGGTCGACGAAGGACTGATCGACGGCGTTCGCATCGATCACCCGGACGGACTCGCGAATCCGGCGGAATATCTCGGGCGCCTGCGAGAACTGATCGGACCAGATCAGTGGCTCGTGATCGAAAAGATCCTCGGCCATACGGAACCACTCGATCCGATGCTCCCGATCGACGGCACCACCGGATACGACGCCCTCAATCAGCTGGGCGGCGTTTTCGTCGATCCCGCCGCCGAACTCGAATTGACCGAACTCTCGGCAGATCTGACCGGCGACGACGGGGACAGTGCATGGTTGCATCACACCGAACGTCAGTTCAAACGCGACACCGGGCGCGGTGACCTTGCACCGGAGGTTCGCAGGCTCGTGCGTGCAATCCGACGCGAAACCGGAAGTCGTTGCAGTGAGACCGAACTGAACGACGCAGTTGTCGTCGCGATCGCTCGGATGCCGGTGTACCGATCCGACTACAGTCCCCTCGCCGGTTTGGCCGCTCGGATCGTCGGCGACATGCACGAATTGGCTCCCGGACATGAACCATCGTTCAACGTGTTGGCGCAATCCCTGGTGAACAGCGGTGAAGCCTCAGTTCGCTTCCAGCAGGTGTGTGGCGCTGTCATGGCCAAGTCCGTCGAAGATCGACTCTTCTATCGGACGGCGCGCCTGGTCTCACGTCAGGAAGTCGGCGGCAACCCGGCATCGCTTGCCGTCTCCGTCGCCGAATTCCATCTCCACAACGCGGACCGAGCGAAGCGGTGGCCGCGCGCGATGACGAGTCTGTCCACTCACGACACCAAACGCGGCGAGGACGTACGGGCACGGATCGGTGTTGTGTCTCAGGTGCCGACGCTGTGGGCCCGGCTGATTCGCGAGTGGGAAGACGTGTGCCCCAGCCCTGATCCGCTTACCGGATTGTTCTTGTGGCAGAACATCATCGGTGTGTGGCCGGCGGACGGCCGCTCGGCAGCCTCGGTTCCAGAGCTGCGCGAGCGTTTGCACGCCTATGCGGAGAAAGCCGTCCGCGAGTCCGGCGCCAGAACTTCCTGGAACGATCCGGACGTCGACTTCGAGTCGGCAGTGCACCGCTGGATCGACGAGGTGATCGACGGCCCGGTCGGTGATTCGGTCAGCGAATTCGTCGGCCGGATCGCGCGTCACGGCTGGTCGGACTCTCTGGGCCAAAAGCTGCTCCAACTTCTCGGGCCCGGCGTTCCCGACGTCTACCAGGGCACTGAGCTGTGGGAGGACTCGTTGGTCGATCCGGACAACCGGCGGCTTGTCGACTACGGAACGAGGCGATCACTGCTCGATTCCGGCGCCGCGCCGATCGACGCAACAGGAACCGCAAAGTTGCACCTCGTTCGCACGGCACTGACACTGCGGCGGGAGAACCCCTCGTGGTTCGATCACGGTGAGTACCGGCCGGTCTTCGCTTCAGGTTCCGGATCCGGTCATCTGGTCGGCTTCTCGCGCGGCCCGGCAGGTGATCCGCCTATGGTCGTTGCTCTGGCGACGCGACATTCGCTCAGACTCTCGTCGCACGGTTGGAGAGATACGCGAGTGGACCTGCCAGATGGCGAATGGGTCGACGCACTGAGCGGACAACCCGTCTTGTCTTCGGATGCGCGGGACATCTTCGCTGCCGGGCCATGTGCCCTGTTGACCAGGGTGCGCTGAGCGGTTTCCGCTGACTGGGCATTCACCCCCGAAAAGAACTTCGTCGCGCTAACTTCCGAAGAGCAGATCATCACCACTAGTCGGAGGTTTGAGCATGGCCGCCAGTCGATTCACCGGAAAAGTTGCCTTCATCACCGGAGCCGCCCGTGGTCAGGGGCGCGCCGAAGCTGTCCGGCTGGCAGAAGAGGGCGCAGACATCATCGCCGTCGACGCGTGTGTTCAATTCGAATCCACCTCGTATGCCGGCGCCACCGACGACGACCTGGCCGAGACAGTCGAACTGGTCAAGGCCCTGGACCGTCGAATTGTCGCTACCAAGACCGACGTTCGCGACTTCTCTGCGCTGTCCGCGGCGCTCGCGGCCGGCATCGACGAATTGGGGCGACTTGACGTCGTCGTCGCGAACGCCGGAATCTGTTCTGCCAACATGTCCTGGGAGATCACGCCCGAGCAGTGGCAGGAAACGCTCGACGTCAACCTGACCGGCGTCTTCCACACCGCCAAGGCAGCGATCCCGCACCTGATCAAGCAAGGCACCGGTGGCTCGATCATCTTCACCAGCTCCGTCGCCGGCCTGCGCGGCCTCCCCTTCCTCGGCCATTACGTCGCGAGCAAACACGGCATCACCGGTCTGGCCAAGACGATGGCCTCGGAGTTGGGGCAGTACAACATTCGGGTCAACACCATCCACCCACACGGCGTGGAAACCGGAATGCAGATGACGGACATGCGGCCGCTCATCGACGCCAACGCCCACACACTCGGTCCGATCTTCATGCAGACCTTGCCCGACCCGGTCAGCCAGCCGGAGGACATCGCCGCCGCCGTCGCGTTCCTCGGTTCCGACGAGGCCCATCACATCACCGGCATCGCGATGCCGCTCGATCTGGGCACCCTGATCCGCTGATCGAATCTTCTCGAGTTTTTCCCGTCCTCGGGGAATATCGCTTCCCCGAGGACGGTTGCGCGAGACATGACCAAAACTGTTGTAGCGCAGACGTACGGCACGCCCGAGGTCCTGAAGCTGGTGGACGTCGATTTACCGGCACCGAAATCAGGTGAAGTCCTGGTCGACGTGAAGGCGATCGGCGTCAATCCCTTCGACTTCAAGCTCTACAGCGGCGCTTTCGGCACCGACCCCGAGAAACTTCCCATCCGCCTCGGCGGCGAGGCAGCGGGCGTCGTCTCGGCTGTCGGCGACGGCGTCACAAATGTGAACGTCGGCGACGAAGTGATCGTCAGCCCCGGCAACGGCCTCTACTCCGAACAAGTAGTCGTGCCGGTCTCCTCTGTCACCGCGAAGCCCGCAGGCATCAGCTGGGAACAGGCAGCCGGCCTCCTTCTGGTCGGCGGAACTGCAGTCGACGCCCTCGACACCATTCGGGTCGGTTCCGGCGACACCGTTCTCATCCACGGCGCGTCCGGCGGCGTCGGCGCGATCGCTGTTCAGCTGGCAGTTGGTCGCGGAGCTACGGTGATCGGCACTGTGGGAGCCTCGAATCAGGATTACGTGCGCTCGCTCGGCGCCACGCCTGTGCTCTACGGCCACGGCCTCGAAGCGCGTGTCCGTGAACTCGCGCCGAACGGCGTCGATGCGGCGTTCGACACCGCCGGAACGGACGAAGCCGTCGATGCATCTCTGGCTTTGGTCACCGACAAGAGTCGCATCGTCACCATCGTCGCGTTCGGACGCGCCCAGACCGACGGCTTCGCTTCCGTCGGCGGAGGCAATCCGGCAAGTGCGGAAGCGCGTTTGAAGGCACGATCCGAACTTGTCGAACAAGCCGGTTCCGGACACCTCATCGTGAAGGTCGCCAAGACCTTCCCGCTAGCGGACGTGGCACTCGCTCACACCGAGTTGCAGAGTTCGCACCCCGCGGGAAAGTTCATCCTCATTCCCTGACGTTGCTTGCGGTTCCCTGTGTCTGAGGGGCGAGTGGAACCAACAGGGTGGTGCCGAACGCGACGAGCACGGATTCGCCTTCGCGTTCGGCATGTACCTCGGCAGTGACGAACACCTGCTTGCGCCCGGCCTTGACCGAGCGCGCCGTAGCGACAAATGCGGTTCCGACGCCCGGACTCACGAAATTGACCGCGCAGTTGGACGCCGCCACGACACCTACCTGGGTGAAAGCAGCAAATCCGCACGCGGTGTCGACGAGTCCCGCCACGAGCGCAGCGTGCAGGTGTCCCGAGTACTGGCCCAGATCCTCACGCCATTCGAGCCGCAGACAAACGCGACCCGGTTCGGCCTCCGTGACTTCGAATCCGGCCCACCGGTTGAAGGCCGCCGAGGCGTTGACCGCGCGCAACTGTTCGAGCATTTCAGAATTTCCCATGTAGACCAGTCTACATAGATTGTGGTGGATCGCTGGGGTGTTTAAGCTCCAACTCGTGGCGACTCCCCCGAAACACCGCGAAGCACTCGTACGAGCTGCGGCCGATCTGTTTCGCCGCCAGGGGTATGCGGCAACGGGCCTCAACGAGATCCTCAAGTCGAGCGGGGCGCCGAAAGGTTCGCTCTACCACTACTTTCCCGGCGGCAAAGAGCAGATCGGCGAAGAGGTCGTCCGCGTCGGCGGGCAATTGGTCACCGACACCCTGACCGAACTCGCCGACAGCCAATCGGACGCCGGGTCGCTACTGCGCGAGTACGCGCGGTTGCTCGCCGGATGGGTGAGCGATTCGGATTTCCACGAAGGCTCGCCGATCACGACGGTGTTGTTGGAACTTGCCCCCGATTCGGAGAGCGTGACAGCCGCCGGACAGGCGGTGTATCGACAGTGGACTTCGCTACTGCGCGACACACTGATCGCGTCCGGGGTCGGACGTGCGCGAGCGGAACGGCTTGCCGTCCTGGCAGTGTCCGCGCTCGAGGGCTCGCTGGTGCGGGCTCGCGTCGAACGATCCGGTCAGCCGATTCTCGATTCCCTCGGCGAGGTCGCCGACGTGTTCGACGGAGCAATCGCCGCGGCGCACTCGCACTGAGCGAACGCGACCTGAGCGAACGGCACTCTCGGTCTCATGAAGGCGCCGAAAGGTACGTTCGCTCGGAATCGGAGGGTGGCTCAGTCGGCTTCCGGGCGCCACCTCGAGCACCACCGCGGGCCGCGCCGATCCCTGCGACGACGACGCACGCGATACCTGCCACGGCCAGAACACTCGGAACCTGTTGCAGCACAACCAGACCGATAAGCTGCGCGAAAGCAGGCTCGAGACTCATCAGCGTGCCGAACGCCGCCGTGGACAGCCTTCGCAACGAGACCATCTCCAGAACGAACGGCACGACGGGCAGCAAGATCGCGAGTCCGAGGCCCACGAGAATCAGATGCGGAGTCAGCCGCCCGATAGCCGAGTGGCCTACGGCAATTGTCGCGGCCAACCCGGCTACCGCCATCGACACCGCCAGCCCGTTGATACCGGCAACCTCGTCGCCGACGCGCTGGGTGAGCAAAATGTACATCGCCCAGCAGAGCGCCGCACCGAGTGCGTACGCCACACCGACCAGATCGACTGTCCCGGCCCACGGTTCGGTGAGAAGCACGACGCCCACGCCTGCCAGAACCGGCCACAGAACGCGGCCACGCCCCCGGAGCAAAGCAACCGTCAGCGGACCCAAGAATTCCAATGCGCTTGCTGTTCCCAGCGGAAGGCGCTCCACCGCTGCCATGAACAGGAGCGTCATGCCTGCGGTGACCACACCCAGAACCACGCAAGCCAGAAACGCCTTGCGAGTGAACGCCGAAGGGCGGGGCCTGACGATGATCAGAAGAATGATGCCTGCCCAGGCGAGTCGTAGCCACGCCGCTCCGTCTGCGCCGAGCTGATCGATCAGGCCCACCGACACGGCGAGCCCGAGCTGCACGCACAACATCGCCAAAACAGCCAGGCCCACTCCGGCCCGCGCTTTCGTATCCATAGCTGAATTGAACGGGAGGCCAACCGTTCGTGTCCACGCGATTTTGACCTACATTATGTTCACGATTAGTGAATGATCGAAGGATGGAAACCCGTCGACTCCATCTCCTCCTCGAACTCTCCCGCTTGGGTTCGATGCGTGCGGTCGCCGAAGCGCACAACCTCACGACGTCGACAGTGTCCCAACAACTCGCGGCCTTGACCGCGGAGACCGGTACCGCACTGATCGAGCCCGACGGTCGCCGGGTGCGGCTGACGCCGGCCGGTCAACGACTGGCCGATCATGCCGTCACCATCCTGGCAGCCGTCGATGCAGCTCGCCTGGACCTCGATCCGGACGCGGAACCGGTGGGGACCCTGCGAGTCGGCGGATTCGCAACTGCGATCAGAACCGCGATGCTCCCCGTCGCTCGGAGCCTGCAACGCAGTCACCCGCAGGTGGACGTGATGATCTACGAATACGAACCCGTCGAGGCTTTTGCACTCCTCGAACGCGACGATCTAGACCTCGCACTGACGTACGACTACAACCTTGCCCCCGCGTCGCCGAGCCCACTACTCGAAGCAATTCCGCTCTGGTCGACGCCATGGGGACTGTGTGTTCCCGACGACGCCAAAGCTCCCGACAAGTCCACAGAATCCGGAATCGATCTCCGCGCCTTCGCCGACACGTCATGGATAGTGAACTCACGCAACACGGCAGACGAGCGCGCTGTGCGAACCCTCGCGTCGCTGGCCGGGTTCACCCCTCGGATCACTCACCAGATCGACAGTCTCGACTTGGTCGAACTCTTGATCCTCAGTGGTTACGGCGTGGGGCTGATGCCGCTCGAACGCAAGACTCGCGAAGGCGTGCGCGTCGAACCACTCGTCGATCCGCCCGTCATCCTCACTGCCTATGCGGTGACGCGTCGCGGCCGATCGTCGTGGCCGCCGCTTCGGCTCGTGTTGGACCGACTCACGGCCTACCGATAACTCACATCCGATCAGCGTCGCCGTCGCGGCGCTGCTGCTTGGCAATTCGACGCTGCTCTTCCGCCCGCTCGCGGCACTGACGCAAGAAGGCTTCGTCCGCCGCCGGATCCTGCGCAACGGCACGTCCCGGGCGCTCGTATTCGCCGTAACCGGTTGGGCCGACGTAACCGCGGGGCGCGTTCTGTCCGCGCCCGACCACCAGCCACAGAACCGATCCCAAAGTAGGAAGGAAGATGATGATCAGAATCCAGACGACCTTGGGTAGGTACTGGATGTAGGCGTCATCTCTCGTGATGGCGTCGACGATGCAGAAAATCCACAGCAACATCGTGATGAGGCCGAACAAGGCATAGGGCACGCTGGCGATTCCTCCCGAGAATAAAAAACCCTCGCCATGCTAACGAAAACAGACCAATTAGTACATTAGATTCTGGCGAATGTTGAACTCGAGCCATCCTCGGTACGCATCGACGTCCCACCCACTGACCCGACGCAATTGCTGATGAAGCTGAGGCGAGACGAAAGCGGCAAGTATGCCCGCGGCTTTCTCGAGCGAAATCTCAGGCCTCAACAAGCCATGCTCGGAGAGACCCTCGGCTATCGACATCGCATTGACGGCCGACTGATCCGACGACTCCTCGGATAGTCGACGCATGTCGGCATCCGCACCCGAGGATTCGACCGCGACCATCATCAGAGCGCCGGCACGTTCGAGCAGTCCGATGCCCTGAGCCACGATCTGGGAGACGATCCGGCGAACGTCATCGGGGTCCGAGGCCAGGTTCGGCGCGCCGAGTGGAACCTCTTCGGCATCGAGCGCCGCAGCGAGGGCCGCTTCGAAGATCTCGAGTTTCCCGCCAGGGAAGGCTGTGAACACCGTCCGATCGGCGACGCCGGCCGAGGCGGCAATCTGCTTGACGGTGGCACTGACATACCCGTCTCGAACAAACAAGGCCGTCGCCGCATCACGAATGAGTTCACGCGTTCGCTGCGCGGAAGCTTCACGCACGCGGGAGTGGTACTGGCGTCTGCCCTCCATTGCGCACACTTTAGCCGCATTCGATGCAACGACCATGCATGGAAAGAATCGTGCAGCTCAGGAGCCTTTTCCGGGGTGGTCTATCCAGCCGTCGCTACCGGGAAACACCAACGCCTCGTGGCCGTTGTCGTACCTGACCAGATAGGGAGGACCGCCGTCCTCGCCGTGCACCTCGAGAACCTCGGCAGTTACCTCCGCCTGCCCCACAACGCGCCCCTGGACGTGGAGACGGTCACCCACTTCGGCATGCATCACTCCTCCTCGCTGCCCGCTCGCGCAGGCGCAGACCAACCACTGACGTTGTTCCCGCCATGCCGACTCGGAAACCCTGGGGCGAGTTGCCGTCGTGAGAAATCGCATATTCACCGAAGGTGACAGTGACGGGTGAACAGTGGTTCACTCATGGGTGAATTCCCGTTCACCATCGCCGCGTGAAGGACCGTCTCTTGGCATTGCACTCGTCTCCGACCACTCGCCGTTCAAGTCGGCTCATTACCGCAATTCTCTGTCTTTCCGGCACCGTGGTCGCGCTGCAACAAACGATGGTCATTCCGTTGTTGCCCGATTTCCCGAAGATCCTCGGCGTCAGCGCTGACGACGCCTCCTGGCTCGTCACCGTCACGCTCCTCACGAGTGCCGTCGCCACTCCGATCGTCTCCCGCCTGGCAGACATGTTCGGAAAACGACGCATGATGCTGATCTCGATGACGATGATCGTGGTCGGATCACTGGTGGCGGCGATCGGCGGCAACTTTGTCGCCCTGCTGATCGGACGTGGTCTCCAGGGCTTCGCGATCTCGATGATCCCCGTCGGAATCAGCATCATGCGCGACGAACTGCCCAAGGAGAAGGTGGCGTCGGCAACAGCGTTGATGAGTGCCACTCTCGGAATCGGCAGCGCACTCGGGCTCCCGCTGTCCGGGTTGATCTTCGAGCATCTGGGCTGGCCCGCCATCTTCTGGCTCTCGGCGATCGTGGGCGTCCTGCTGATCATCGCGGTAGCCGTCGTCGTCCCGGAATCGAGTGTTCGTACCCGCGGCAAATTCGACTTCCTGGGCGCGGTCATGCTCTCGACAGCACTCACGGCGATCCTCCTCGCCATCTCCAAGGGCGCCCGTTGGGGATGGACGAGCGAACTGACATTGCTGATGTTCGTCATCGGAATCGTGACTCTCGCATTGTGGTTCCCTTACGAACTCCGCGTCACCCAGCCGATGGTCGATCTACGAACGTCGGCCAAGCGGCCTGTTCTGCTGACCAACGTCGCCTCGATCCTCGTCGGCTTCTCGATGTACGCGAACAACCTCTCCACCACCCAACAACTTCAGATGCCGAAGATCTCCGGCTACGGCTTCGAACTGGGCGTGATGGCGGCCGGACTGTGCATGATTCCGGCAGGCCTCGCGATGGTCTTCTTCGCGCCCGTCTCCGCGAACATCACGAAGCGATTCGGAGCCAAGATCACCCTGATCGTCGGCGGCACGGTGCTCGCGCTCGCCTACATCGCGCGAGTGTTCCTGACCGGTTCGATAGCACTGATCATCATCAGCGCGGCGGTGGTCAGCATCGGAACCGCAATTGCCTACTCCGCGATGCCGATGCTGATCATGCGATCGGTTCCGATTACCGAAACCGCGTCGGCAAACGGCCTCAATTCGCTGCTCCGCTCAGTCGGTACTTCCACGTCCAGCGCGGTGGTTGCCGCCATGCTCACGTCGATGGTCATCCCGTCCGGGCCGGGCGAGGGCCTTCCGTCGATCGACGCCTTCAAGAACATCTTCTGGCTGGCCGCCCTCGCCGCCGTGGCTGCTGCCGCTGCCGCTGCGTTCATTCCTCGCCGCGGCGCAAAACCGGAAGCGGCACTTCGCCCGGTGACCCCGGAAGGGTTCGAGCTTCCCGACGCCGCCGTGTCCGAAACGGAAATTGTGGTTGCCGGTCGTGTGATCCGGGCCGACAGCCGACCGATCCGGCAGGCCGTTGTCACCGTGATGGACATGGAGGGGCGACCGATCGACTGGAGTCGCGCCGACAACGAGGGCAACTTCTCCCTCGCCCTACCCCGGCCCGGCCGGTACCTGGTGGTCACGAGCGCCGACGGTTGGTCCCCGAGATCACAGGTAATCAGCTTCGACAGCGCGCAATCGACGCACACCGTCGAACTCGGTGACCGCCTCACCATCTCCGGCAAGGTCGGAGTCGGCGGCCGAACAACCTCGGGAACCGTCGTCACGCTCACGAAACCGACCGGCGAATTCGTCGCATCCACGGTCACCGACGGAACCGGGCACTACGGAATCGCACTTCCCACATCCGGCCGGTACATCCTGACCGCGCTGACCGAGAGCGGACACGGCACATTGGCTCGTCAGATAGCGGTCATCGCGCAGTCCACCGTCGTCGATTTCGACGTACCCGTCGATGCCGAGCCGTTGACGACAGTATGAACGCCAGTACGAGCAACCGAACGCATGGCGATCGGGTATCGAGGCGGAGGCGAGCGACATGAGCAGCGGCGAAGCCAGCATCCTCACAGCAGCGAAAGCCTTGTTCGCGGAACGAGGTTACGCATCGACGACCATCAAGGACATCGCGGTCGCAGCCGGCTACTCCCCTGCCCTGGTCATGAAGATCTACGGCAGCAAAGCTCGGCTGTACTCGGCTGCGATCCCGTCCGCACCTCCGATGGACGAGGATCCGAATGCCGACGCCACCGGAGACATCGGCTGTCAACTGGTCGAGAAACTTGTCGCTCGTAGAGAATCCGACGAAACCGATCCGTGGGCAATGCTCGCAGTACACGTTCACGAGGCGCCAGATCCGGCCGCCGCTCGGGCCGAGATCAAGCAACGATACGTTCACGGGATCGCGCGCCGCATCGGCGACACGGAGCCCGGTTTGGTACGCAGCCAGATCGTCGTCTCACTGCTGCTCGGACTGGCCACCGGCATGCGGACGCTCGAACTCCTCGGTGAGGATTCACTGTCGTCGGAGGATCTGATCCGGCGCTACGGAAGGCTGATTCAAATAGCCGTCGACGAAATCGAACCGGTATCCGAGCACGAATCGTTCATCAGTGACACGGTGGAGGAATGACTACTTACCGATACCTCGACGCCGACCGGAATCTCCTCGAAGAGAAAGATTTCGAAACCGAGCAGGACGCACAGGAATACCGACTCTCCGTCCTCGGTGCCGAACACATCGAGCCCGCGGGCGAATGATCCTGTCGAGTCCCCGATCGGTCAGGAAGACTTCGCGGCAGTGGTGAGTTCGTCGATCAGAGCTTGAACGCGCCGCTCGATTTCGTCACGGATCGGGCGAACTGCTTCAAGGCCCTGTCCGGCCGGGTCGTCGAGAACCCAGTCTCGGTAACTCTTGCCGGGGAAGATCGGGCACGTGTCGCCGCAGCCCATGGTGATGACGACATCCGAATCCTGGACGGCGTCGACAGTGAGGATCTTCGGAGACTGCGCTGAGATGTCGATACCGCGCTCTGCCATCGCCTCGACCGCTGCCGAATTGACGGTCTCGGCGGGTGCGGATCCGGCGGAACGGACCTCGATGGCGTCGCCTGCGAGATGGCTCAGGAATCCCGCGGCCATCTGAGATCGACCGGCATTGTGGACGCAGACGAACAACACCGATGGTTTGCTCATGACCTCGCTCTTTCTCGACTGGATGAAACCTCTTCGACTGCAAAGCGTTTGCGTAGAGCAAGGGAGACATAGACCAGCCCGACGAGCACCGGTACCTCGATCAGCGGGCCGACGACACCGGCAAGAGCTTGCCCCGAGGTGGCGCCGTAGGTGGCGATGGCTACCGCGATCGCGAGTTCGAAGTTGTTGCCCGCGGCGGTGAACGCCAGGGTCGTGGTGCGTTCATAGCCCAATCCGATTGCGGCGCCGAGGATGTAGCCTCCGCCCCACATGAGCGCGAAGTACGCGAGCAAGGGCAGCGCGATCCGGACGACATCCCAAGGCTGGGAGGTGATCTGTTCGCCCTGCATCGAGAAGAGCACGACGATGGTGAACAGCAGACCGTAGAGCGCCCAGGGGCTGATCTTGGGGATGAACTTGTTGTCGTACCAGTCGCGGCCTTTGGCGCGTTCGCCGAAGAAGCGGGACAGAAAACCTGCCAGCAGCGGGATACCGAGGAAGATCAGAACGGATTTGGCGATCTGCCAGGGCGAGGTGTCGATGGTGGTCTGTTCGAGGCCGAGCCACCCGGGCAGGACCGAGAGGTAGAACCAACCGAGCACGGCGAACATGATCACCTGGAACACCGAATTGATGGCGACCAGCACCGCGGCGGCTTCGCGGTCTCCGCAGGCCAGGTCGTTCCAGATGATCACCATCGCGATGCAGCGAGCGAGACCGACGATGATCAAACCGGTTCGGTATTCCGGCAGGTCAGGCAGAAACAGCCAGGCGAGGGCGAACATCAGCGCCGGGCCGAGAACCCAGTTCAGGAACAGGGAGCCGGCGAGGAGTTTCTTGTCCCCGGTGACTGTGTCGAGGCGGTCGTAGCGGACCTTCGCCAGGACCGGGTACATCATGATCAGCAGACCGAGGGCGATCGGTAGCGAGATGCCGTCGATCTGCACCTTGTCCAGGGCAGTGTTCACACCGGGGATCCAGCGTCCAACCAGCAGGCCGACGACCATGGCCACGCCGATCCAGACCGCCAGATAGCGGTCGAGGGTGGAGAGTTTTCCGACGACTTCGGGGTGTTCGGTGGTGGCAGCGGTGTTGCTCATGCGGTGACCTCAGCGCACGCGTCCGCGGCACTCACGCTCGCACCTTCTACCAGCAGAACGGCGGAAAGCTGTTGCAGCGCAGCCGGAATAACCCAGTAGTACACCCAGGTCCCGCGTCGTTCACAATCGAGCAGCCCGGCCTGGCGCAACACCTTCAGGTGATGCGAGATAGTCGGCTGAGACAGATCGAACGAGTCGGAGATGTCGCAGACGCAGGCTTCACCACCCTCGTGACTTGCCACCAAGCTGAGCAAGCGGAGACGAACCGGATCGCCGAGGGCCTTGAACATCCGAGACAAGTCGCCGGCCCAATCCTCGGTCAACGGTTCACGAACGAGCGGGGTGCAGCAAGCCTCGGAGTCCGGCAGCTCTTGATTCGACATTCTTCGATATTGACAGATATCGAATCAACGCGCAATCGGGCATCCGGTCAGCCGGATCCCGGACTCATCCCTCGGCGATCGCCGTTCGACGCTCGAGCAGAACAGTGTCGCGCCACACGCCGTCGAGTTCGGCGATCTTCTCGCGAAGGCCGACCGTTCGAAACCCGGCCGAATGATGGAGCGAGATGGAGGCACGGTTCTCCGGGAACATCGACGTCTGCAGAGTCCAGAGTCCGTCGGCGTCGGCGGCCATGACTTGCTTACGCAACAACGCCTTTCCGACGCCACGACCACGCATGCCGTCCGCAACGTACACGGAGTTCTCGGCAACCCCGCGGTAGCAGTCACGCTCGGAAACCGGACTCAACGCAGCCCATCCGACAACAACACCCCCGATAGTCGCCACCCATCGATGCTGCGGCAGCCACCGTTCGTGGAGATGCTCACGCGAGGGGACCTCAGCGGCAAAGGTGGCATTTCGGGTGTCGATACCCTCGCCGTAAATACGGCGAACCGCATCCCAGTCGTCGTCGATCATGGCCCGGACAGAGACATCGTCGGGCAGATCACTCGGGCAGCACGGACGCGGAGCAAGGACTCCCATCACCACATCCGCCGCCTGCGGCAAGGCAACGCAACACGTCGGACTCATCGCGACGACCGTGCTCGTCCCTTCCTTACGCATGGTCACAAAACCCACATCGGCGAGCTTGCGCAGGTGGTGCGACACCGTCGGTTGCCCGATCCCCAACGCCTCGGCGAGCGCTCCGACGGTAATACCACCGACCGCGCTCGCTACCCGGTGAAGCAATCGGACGCGCATCGGCTCGGCAAGGCAGGCGAACCACTGCGCGTAGGTATCGGCATCGCCCTGCGCGAGGACGGAAGAACGGATCTGATCCCAGTCCGAATCGCCGACTCGCACCGTCGGAGTCTGCAGCGAAGTCATCTCTCCACTATATCGACAGCTGTCGATGGTTGCCTACATTGATGATCGTCGATACAGTTCTCCGTAGATCGATAATCGTCGATGAAAGGCACGAAAATGAACCCCCTACCCGTTGTCGTGATCGGGGCCGGCCCGATCGGCCTGGCAGCCGCAGCAGAACTGCGCGAGCGCGGACTCACACCCCTTGTATTCGAGCGCGGAACCACAGCCGGTGCTGCGATCTCCGAGTGGAATCACGTTCGACTGTTCTCCCGGTGGTCCGAACTCGTCTCCCCCGCCGCGCGGCGACTCCTCGACCAGAATGGATGGAGCTCACCCGACGGGCAGACCTATCCGACCGGCCGGCAATGGCGCGAGCTCTACCTCGAACCACTCGCCTCGGCCCTCGCCGACCTGGTCCAGTTCGACACCGAGGTGATCGGCGTCGCTCGACGCGGACGTGACCTGGTCGTCGACGCCGGACGCGACAGCGAACCCCTCTCGATTCACCTGCGGCGCCGGGACGGAACCGAGGATCGGATGTTCGCCCAGGCCATTGTGGATGCGTCCGGCACCTGGGGCACCCCGAACCCGCTCGGTGGTGAAGGTCTTCCTGCACTCGGCGAAGGCGCTGTGGGTACTGCGATCCGGTACCGGGTTCCTGATCTCGACGATCCGGCAGTGCGGGCACAGTTCGCCGGAACGCACACCGTCATCGCAGGTAGTGGCCACTCCGCGCTGACGGCGATCGTTGCGCTGTCAGGGTTGGCGGAGCAGGCTCCGAGCACCCGCATCACCTGGGCGGTCCGCCGAGGAAACATCGGCTCTGCATTCGGAGGCGGCGACGCTGACGAACTGCCCGCGCGCGGCGCCCTGGGCTTGCGTGCAAAGAAGGCCGTCGAGGATGGCCTGTTGAGAGTCGTCACCGGCTTCCGCACCGCAGAGGTGACAACTACCCCTTCGGGACAACTCATACTCGCCTCCGATGCGGGTGATCGCATCGAGAACGTGGACAACGTCATAACGCTGACCGGCTTCCGCCCCGATCTGTCCTGGCTCTCGGAAATTCGACTCGGCCTCGACCCGGTCTTACAAGCACCGGTCGAGCTTGCTCCGCTGATCGACCCGAACGTCCACTCGTGCGGCACCGTTTACCCGCATGGCGCGAAGGAGCTTCGCCATCCGGAGCCGGGGGTGTACTTGGCTGGAATGAAAAGCTACGGCCGAGCACCCACCTTCCTGGCGATGACCGGCTACGAGCAGGTTCGCAGCATCGCAGCCGAGCTCGCCGGCGATCACGAAGCAGCGGCCCGCGTCGAGTTGATCCTTCCGGAGACCGGAGTCTGCGGCGGCGCAGGCATTTTCGACGAACCTGACACAGCAGAAACCGACACAGGGAAAGCCGAGGGCGGATGCTGCAGCGCCCCCGCTCCGAAACTGATCACGCTGTCTGCACCGTCCGGCAACACCTGCGGATAGAAACAGTCCTTGACGACGGAACCAGCCCGCCGGGCTGCCACATCCGGCCGAACAAGGCATGCTGATCGTGTGCATACATTCGAGGTCTGGGCGCCAACACCGGAATCGGTCCGGGTCGAAGTCGACGGCATCACGCACGAGATGGACCGGACCGACGACGGGTGGTGGCGCGCCGAGGTCGACTGCGACAACCGCGCTCGCTACGGCTTTGTCGTCGACGGTGAAACACTCCCGGATCCGCGTTCACCACGCCAGCCCGAAGGCGTGCATCTCCGCTCCCAACTGCACCAACTCGACGAGGCGTCCTGGACCGACTCTCAGTGGACCGGACGACAACTCCCAGGATCATCGGTCTACGAACTGCACATCGGAACGTTCACCCCCGAAGGAACATTCGACGCCGCGATCGAACGTCTCGATCACCTGGTAGACCTCGGCGTCGGCTTCGTGGAAATCATGCCGGTCAACGGCTTCAACGGAACTCACAACTGGGGCTACGACGGTGTGCTCTGGTACACGGTCCACGAGATCTACGGTGGCCCGGACGGATTGCAACGCTTGGTGAATGCGGCCCACGAACGCGGACTCGGCGTGATTCTTGACGTGGTCTACAACCACCTGGGCCCGTCGGGCAACTACCTCGAAAAGTTCGGCCCCTACATTGCCGATGGAGCGAACACCTGGGGCCGAACGATCAACATCGGAGGCCCGCAGTCGGGCGAGGTTCGCGAGTACATCATCGGCAATGCCCTGCGATGGATGCGTGATTTCCACATCGACGGTCTACGCCTCGACGCCGTCCACGCGTTGGTCGATCACACCGGAACGCACATCCTCGAGGAACTCGCCGTCCGAACGGAAACACTGTCGGCTCATCTGGGTCGACCGCTCACGTTGATCGCCGAAAGCGATCTCAACGACGCCACTCTGATCACGCCACGAGCGGCCGGCGGGTTCGGCTTGGACGCGCAGTGGGACGACGACATCCACCACACCATTCACACGGCCGTGTCCGGCGAACGCCAGGGTTATTACGCCGACTTCGGATCCTTGGAATCCCTTGCAAATACATTGCGGCGCGGTTTCTTCCACGCCGGAACGTATTCCTCGTTCCGTGGACGGGTTCACGGCCGGCCGATCGACATCACGCATCAGCCCGCCAGCGCCCTGCTCGCATACACGTGCACCCACGATCAGATCGGCAACCGCGCGATCGGGGACCGCCCGAGCGCCTATCTGACGCCAGGACAATTGGCGATCAAGGCGGCGCTGGTCCTGCTCTCGCCGTACACGCCGATGCTGTTCATGGGCGAGGAATGGGGAGCGACCACTCCGTTCCAGTTCTTCACCTCGCATCCGGAACCGGAACTCGGCGAGGCCACTGCCAAAGGCCGCAAAGCGGAGTTCGCGGCGCACGGCTGGAACAGTGACGACATTCCGGATCCGCAAGACCCACAGACATTTCTGCGATCGAAACTGGACTGGGACGAGCGAGACGACGAGACACGCGCTCGCGTCCTGGCCTGCTATCGCGATCTACTTGCCCTGCGCAGGAAGCGAATCGAGATCACCGACCCTTGGCTGGGGCACCTGCACGTCGACTACGACGAGGACGACCAGTGGATCACCCTGCGCCGCGGCGCATTACAGATCGTGTGCAATCTGGGAACGGACGCGGCCTCGGTCCCGGCCGGCGGAACCCCCATCCTCTGGTGGGATCCGCCGACACAGGACGAGACCGCGTCCGCAACAGTGGTGCCGGGGCACTCGTTCGTCGTACTCGAAAGCTGACTAACTCTCGAGATTCCGGTATTAACGCTTCGCGTTCTCTGGTGTACTCCGCAGCATCCGCAACACCAATGCGGCACTGACGAACAGAACCAAAGCTGTTGCACCGGCAGCAACGTGCATACCGTCGACAAACGCCGACTTCGCGGAATCGGCAAGCACCGAACCGAGTTCACCAGGTAGGTACGTTGCTTCCTGCAGGGCACCGCCGAGCGTGCCCTGTGCAGCGTGCGCCTGATCTGCTTCGAGCATCGAGGTGTCGATTCCCTTGCGGAAGATCGCCATCACCACGCTGCCCAGGATCGCCACGCCGAGCGCGATGCCGAGTTCGTACGCGGTCTCCGACACAGCGGACGCAGCGCCGGCGCGTTCGGGTTCCACCGAGCTGACCACGAGATCCGATGTCAACGTCAACGCGACACCGACACCAGCACCGGCCAGACCGAAGCCGAGCACGAACATCAACGGGCCGCTGTCGACGCCGAGCGCGAGCAGCATCGCAGCACCGATACCGGCAACCGCGAGGCCCGCGCTGAGCACGTGAGACACCGACCACCGGCGAATCAACCAGGCCGCCGCAACCGCGGTGAATGCGCTGAGCAACATACCCGGGAGCATCAGCAGCCCGGCGTCGAGCGCCGAGTTACCGAGCACCAACTGCAGGTACTGCGAGCCGAAGAACAGGACACCTGCCAGCGCGAAGATCGAGAGCAGGTTGGTGATGACGGCGGTGGAGAACGACGCGTTGGCAAACAGCTTCAGATCCAACATCGGATCCTTCAGCATCCGCTGACGACGCACGAACACGTAACCCGCCGCGAGACCAACGAGGCCGATCACCAGCAACGTGATGCTGACGCCGTGCACCACGGATTCCTTGACCGCGTACACCAGCGGCAACATGGTCGCCATCGACAGACCAGCGCTGATGAGGTCGAATCGACCCGGATTGGGGTCCTTCGACTCCGGGATCAGGATCGGGCCGAGTACAACCAGCGCGATCATGACCGGAATGTTGATCAAGAAGACCGAACCCCACCAGAAGTGCTCGAGCAACCAACCACCGACCAAAGGGCCTGCCGCGGTACCGCCACCGGCCATCGCGCCCCAGACACCGATCGCCTCGGTGCGCTGACGCGGATTGACGAAGATCGTACGGATCAGACCGAGGGTGGCCGGCATCAGCGTTGCACCGGAAATACCCTGCAGCACGCGGGCGGCAATGAGCATCTCGGGACTGACAGCGAGAGCGGCGATGATCGAGGCGAGACCGAAGCCGACTGCGCCGATCAGGAGCAGTTTTCGCCTACCGATCCGGTCGCCGAGCGTACCCATGGTGATGAGCAGACCGGCGAGCACGAACGAATAGACGTCGATGATCCACAGCAACTGCGTGCTGCTCGGCTCGAGGTCGGCGCTGATGAACGGAAGCGCAAGATCGAGCACCGTGCCGTCGACTGCGATGAGCAACACAGCAAAGGCAAGGACTATCAAGCCCGCCCAGTCACGCTTTGTCGCCCGAACCTCGTCGGGATTGATTGCAGACGTGTGATCTGCCGACACTGACATTGCTCCCCTGCGACTTTCTCTGAGTTCTTTCGAAAAGACTTCACTGCACCGTCCAGCCGGTACAGTAGGTCTACGGTAACAGCGAACCGTCCGAGCGGTAAAGTTATTTCCGGGTAGGGTCAGATCACATGGCTGCCGACACTCGCGATCGAATTCTCGACGCACTGGAGAAGCTGCTGCTGGTCAGCGGCGTCGCCCAAGTCACGCTCGAAGGCGTTGCCGCCGAAGCCGGGGTTTCCAAGGGCGGACTTCTCTATCACTTCCCCAGCAAGGAAGCACTGCTCGCGGCGATGGTCCGCAGACTCGGAGAACGCTCGGATCAGCAACTCGAAGACGCCGTAGCAGGCGGTACGACGGTCACCGAGTTCTATCTGCAGATCCCCGATGCGAACGAAAGCGAAGAACTCTCACTCTTCCGGTCGATCATCGCGGCACTGAGAACAGTCGACGGACAACACGACGAAATCCAGAAAGCCGTCACACATGTGATGCGGAGCTGGGACAAGGGCCTTCAGACCGAGATCGCCGACCCTGTGCAGGCCGAGATCATCCGGCTCGTCGGCGACGGCCTGTATTTGGCGGCGATGCTCGGGCTCCCCCAGCCGGATCCCGAATTGCATCGACAGGTGGTCGAGCGACTGCGGCCCTGACCGGGGGCGTCTCTTACGTCAGATAGCGGTACGCCGGGCTTCCCGGCTCGAGCCTCTCGGACTGCATCGGCGCGCGCTCCATCCGCTCGAGTAACGCCGCCAACCCGTCGGCGGAACCGAGTTCGATACCCACCAACGCGGCACCCGTCTCGCGATTGTTTCGCTTGACGTACTCGAACAGCGCGATGTCGTCGTCCGGCCCGAGCACGTCCGAGAGAAAGCGACGGAGCGCTCCCGGTTCCTGCGGAAAGTCGACCAGGAAGTAGTGCTTGAGCCCGAGGTGAACGAGCGAACGCTCGAGGATTTCGCCGTAACGAGAGACGTCGTTGTTGCCACCGGAGATCAGGCACACGACGGTCGAACCCGGCTCGAACGTCAAATTCTGAAGTGCCGCAACGGAAAGCGCTCCCGCGGGTTCGGCGATGATGCCCTCGCTCTGATACAGCTCGAGCATCGCCGTGCAGATAGCGCCCTCGTCGATCTGATTGACGACAAACGATCCCGAACCGGACCGTGTCTGAA
Organism: Rhodococcus sp. YL-1; assembly: GCF_001942025.1. Classification (NCBI taxonomy): domain Bacteria; kingdom Bacillati; phylum Actinomycetota; class Actinomycetes; order Mycobacteriales; family Nocardiaceae; genus Rhodococcus; species Rhodococcus sp. YL-1. The sequence continues at coordinate 3,593,847 of NZ_CP017299.1, forward strand.
GTTGACGAGCCACGAGCGGCAACGACGCGTGCGACACCACGGCGGCACCCAGACGTGAGACGACCTCGTAGGGAACATCGCCGATCCTCTTGACCGCTGCGCCGTCGACAAATGGATCGACGTCGGGAAGAGTCACCGGGCCCCCGGCAACAAGAGCGGCCGTCATTGACGCCGCACCGGACGGCTCGATCCCGACGATCGACGTCTTGGGCGACCGTTCGTGCAGGTAGGTGGCGATGCCCGCAATGCAACCGCCGCCGCCGACCGGCACGACGATCGTGTCGAGAGGGGCGTCCAATTGCGTGAGAATCTCCGCTGCGATGGTTCCTTGCCCCGCAGCGGTGCGCACGTCGTCGAACGGGGGAACCATGGTTGCGCCGGTTTCGGCTACGTCCTCGGCGGCCGCAGCAGCGGCGGCGTCATAGGTCTCACCGATCATGAACAGTTCGACAAACGCTCCGCCGTGGGCGCGAATGCGATCACGCTTCTGCTTGGGGGTATTTGCCGGAACGTAGATCCGACCCTTGATCTGCATCGTTCGGCACGCGAAAGCAACACCCTGCGCATGGTTACCGGCACTGGCAGTCACTACGCCGGCACCGCGTTCAGCCTCGTTGAGCTGAGCGATCAGGTTGTAAGCGCCACGAATCTTGTACGAACGAACGCCCTGGAGGTCCTCACGCTTGAGATACACGTGTGCCCCGGTCAACGCCGAAAGACGATCGCTGTACTGCAGGGGTGTCGCCGCAATGACGTGCTGAATTCGCTCGATGGCCGCGTCGATCTCCTGCGCGTCGAGCGCGGGGACGGTGGACTTCGTTACTACGACATCGGGCGAGTTAGACACCCCGCCATTTTCGCACGTCGGAGATCAACCTTCCCACCACCCCGCCCCGCATGGTCTGCGAGGCAGGGTGGCGGTAGGTCAGCCGCGCGGATCCAACTGTGAAGGACGGGGCACGTTCCGCAGATTCGACTTGGCCATCTGTACTGCCTCGCCGACGCCGCCGTTCATCACCATCTTCGACATCGCCAAAGCGAAGCCCTTCATCTGACCACCGGTGATGGTGGGCGGCAACGACAATGCCAACGGATCGGTCACCAGATCCACCAAGGCCGGACCGTCATGATCGAGCGCGGCGCGTAGGCCCGCTTCGATGTCCGCAGGATTCTCGATTCGGCGCGAGAAGATACCGAGCGCAGCAGCAACCGCCGCGTAGTCGACCGCGGGCACGTCGACCCCGAAATCCGGAAGGCCGTCGACCAGCATCTCGAGCTTGACCATTCCGAGCGTCGAGTTGTTGAACACCACGATCTTGACCGGCAACTTGTACATCGCGACGGTGACCAACTCACCGAGCAGCATCGACAATCCACCGTCGCCCGACACCGAGATGACCTGACGCCCCGGACTCGACCATGCAGCACCCATCGCGTGTGGGAGCGCATTGGACATCGATCCGTGCAGCGCCGAGGAGATGAAGCGTCTCGATCCGTTCGGATTGAGATAGCGCGCCGTCCACACGTTGCACATCCCGGTGTCGGCGGTGAAGATTGCGTCGTCGGCTGCCAGATCGTCCAAGATCGAGGCCGCATACTCGGGGTGAATCGGCGTGCGCTGCTTGACCGGATCCGTGTATGCACCAACCACTTTGGTCATCAGAGTGTTGTGCTTGGCGAGCGTGTCCTCCAGGAACCCGCGGTCGGTCTTTCGATCGAGCTGCGGAATCAGTGCGCTCAAGGTGCTCGCGACGTCGCCGTGCACAGCCAGGTCCAGGCTGGTTCGACGCCCCAACCGCTCGGCCGCGATGTCGATCTGAGCAGTGCGAACGTCGTCGGGCAAGAACTGATCGTAGGGAAAGTCCGTACCGATCAGGAGCAGGAGATCGGCGCCGTGGATACCGTCGTGCGCCGCACCGTAACCGAGCAATCCGGTCATCCCGACGTCGTATGGATTGTCGTACTGGATCCATTCCTTGCCACGCAGTGAATGCCCGATGGGAGCGCCGACGGTTTCGGCCAACGCCAGAACCTCCGCGCGCGCATCTCGCACGCCCGCGCCGGCGAAGATCGCAACCTTACGCGAGCCGTTGATCACATCTGCCAACGCCTTGACGTCACCGGCATCCGGAACGACTGTCGGCCTTCGGGTTTCGACGAGCGTCGGCGGGGTGCCTTCTGCCGGACAATCGGCGATGTCCCCGGGAAGCACGATCACCGAGACGCCGTTTCGAGCCACCGAATGCTGAATCGCCGACTGCACCACGCGAGGTGATTGGACTGCCGTGCTGACGAGTTCGGTGTAACTCGAACATTCGATGAAGATCCGCTCGGGATGCGTTTCCTGGAAGTAACCCATACCGATCTGGGCACTCGGAATGTGCGAGGCGATCGCGAGGACCGGAGCGCCCGAACGATGAGCGTCGTACAGGCCGTTGATCAGGTGAAGGTTTCCGGGGCCGCAGGATCCGGCACACACTGCGAGTTTTCCGGTGATCTGGGCATCCGCTGCGGCCGCAAAGGCGGCTGCTTCCTCATGCCGGACGTGTATCCAATCGATTCCGCCCTTCTCGGAACCACCGGTGCGACGAACCGCATCGACGATGGGATTGAGACTGTCACCGACAATGCCGTAGATCCGACTGACACCCACGTCAACGAGCTGCTGAACCAATTGATCTGCAACGGTTTTCGGACTCATCAGACCTCCATGACACACTCACGGGAGTCGGGATCGCCGACCCCCGGGAGTGACGATTTACTTGTGATTGATGAAGCGCTTCTTGTGGAATGCGGGGTTACTTGGGTTCGAGCACGAACACCGGAATCTCACGATCGGTCTTCGTCTGATAATCGGCGTAGTCGGGGTACGCAGCGACAGCGCGCTCCCACCAGACCGCCTTCTCGTCGCCGGTGACTTCCCGAGCAACCAGGTCGAAGACCTGCGTCGCGTCACGCAGCGTGACGTGCGGGTCGGCTTTGACGTTGTAGTACCAGACCGGATTCTTCGGGGCGCCACCGAGCGAAGCCACAACGGCATACGAACCGTCGTGCTCGACCCGCATCAGCGGCGTCTTCCTGACCTTGCCGGACTTTGCCCCGATGGTCGTGAGAACGACGACGGGCATGCCGTTCATGTCGTTTCCCTCGGTGCCACCGGAGTTCTCGATGCGTGCGACCTGATCGGCGGCCCACGACGCTGGACTGGGTTCGTACTCACCTGTGATTGGCATGTGTACCAGTGAACACCCACTCGAGCACCTTGGCCACCGAACCACGCCGACCAGGCCTGTCGCCCGCGCACTCCCCTGGTTGATCGATTAAGTGAGCTGCCGATCAATAAAGTTCGCTTGCCCGAACTCTCATCTCTGGCTACTCTGAAACCACAGCTTCGAACAGCCGTATCGGAAAGGGACGAGATGACCACCGCCGATATCTCCACTCGCGAATCACGCCCCTCCCCCGACTATTGCGTCGATCTGGCCGGAACTCGGTGGCCGCTGTACAAGATCGAAGCTCTCGTGGTCGGGTTCGTGCTGTTCGTCGTCGCCGGTGCCGTCACGCAGTCGATGCAGGTGGCCGTACTGACTGCCGCAACGGCCGCTGTAGTCACGTGGTGGGTACGGCGCGTGCACTACTCACGCACCACCTGATCACCGCACTCCCCCGAACTCCCGCGAACCACGAAGGGACCTTGCTGCATCAGCAGCAAGGTCCCTTCGTTCGGTTCAGGTCCGCTCGGCGGTCAGACCGTCAGGCAACTCGGTCCGAGCAATGCCTTCAGGTCGCCCATCAGTGCCGAGGACGGTTCGACCCGAAGGACGTCGTCGACCTTCCACAAGCTGATTTCGGTTCCGCCGATCAGTCGGACATGGACATCGGACGTCCCCGGATGCCTGGTCAACACCTGCTTGAGAGCACTGAGCTTGTCCTTGGTGCATTGCCGAAGCGGCAGCGAGACCGACAGCGGACGCGCAACCCCGATCGCCGAAATATCAGGTACCGCAAGGTCGTTGCCGATCAGTGACATCCGATCGTCTCGGATCGAAACGCGAGCCTTGACCAACACGATGGCATCCTCGGCGATGTCCATTCCGTACACGGCGTACGCCTGCGGGAAGAACAGCACCTCGATTCCACCCACGAGATCTTCGAGCTGCACGATGCACCAGGTCAGACCGTTCTTGTTGACCCGGCGGTCCACCGAGGCGATGATGCCGCCGAGAGTTACCTGGGCACCGTCCTGGACGCCGCCTTCCAAAATCGCGGCGATGGACGTGTCGGACTGCTGGCGAAGAATGTGCTCGACGCCGTTGAGCGGGTGACCGGAGACATACAGCCCCAGCATCTCTCGTTCGAGCGCCAGGCGATGCTTGGAATCCCACTCTTCGTCAGGAATCTTGACGTCGAACACCGAGGTGATCGACTCGTCCGCCTCGGCACCGCCGAAGAGGTCGAACTGTCCGATCGCCTCCGCCTTCTTGGTGCTCATCACGGAATCGATGGCGTCGGCATGGACCAACATCAGGCCCTTGCGCGGATGACCCAACGAGTCGAAAGCACCGGCCTTGATGAGCGATTCGGTGACCTTCTTGTTGCAAGCCATCGCGTCGATCTTGCCGAGATAGTCGGAGAAATCTGTGAACTTCGACTTCTCGGTGCGCGCCTTGATGATCGAGGCGACGACGTTGGCGCCGACGTTGCGCACCGACCCCATACCGAAACGGATGTCGTCGCCGACGGTCGCGAAGTCGACGCGTGACTCGTTGACGTCCGGCGGGAGAACGGTGATGCCCAACTTGCGGCAGTCGGCGAGGTAGATCGCGGACTTGTCCTTGTCGTCACCGACGGAGGTCAGCAGACCCGCCATGTACTCGGCCGGGTAGTTCGCCTTGAGGTACGCAGTCCAGTACGACACGAGTCCGTAGCCGGCGGAGTGCGACTTGTTGAACGCGTAGCCGGCGAAGGGAAGGACCGTGTCCCACAGCGCCTTGATGGCGGCTTCGCTGAAGTTGTTGTCCAACATGCCCTGCCGGAAGCCGGCGTAGGCCTTTTCCAGCTCGGACAGCTTCTTCTTACCCATGGCGCGACGCAGCAAGTCGGCCTGACCCAGGGTGTACCCGGCCACCTTCTGCGCCAGTTGCATGATCTGCTCCTGGTAGATGATCAGGCCGTAGGTCTCGGAGAGGATCTCCGCGAGCGGCTCCTCCAGTTCGGGGTGAATCGGCTTGACGTCTTCCAAGGCGTTCTTGCGCTTGGCGTACGAGATGTGGGCGTCCACACCCATCGGTCCCGGTCGATACAGCGCCAAGGCGGCGACGATGTCGCCGAATCCGGTGGGCTGCATCAATTTCAGCAACTCGCGCATACCGCCGCCGTCGAGCTGGAACACACCGAGAGTGTCACCGCGGGCGAGCAGTTCGTATGTTGCCGCATCGTCCATCGGCAAAGTGTCGAGGTCGAGGTCGATGCCGCGGTTGGCTTTGATGTTCTCGAGCGTGTCGCCGATGACCGTGAGGTTTCGCAGACCGAGGAAGTCCATCTTGAGCAGGCCGATGGCTTCACACGAGGGGTAGTCCCACCCGGTGATGATGGCGCCGTCCTGGGCGCGCTTCCAGACCGGGATTGCGTCGGTGAGCGGTTCGGACGACATGATGACCGCGCAGGCGTGCACACCGGCGTTACGGATCAGCCCTTCCAGACCCACCGCGGTCTTGTAGATCTTCGCGACGTCCGGGCTGGAGTCGATGAGTGCTCGAACCTCGACGGCCTCCTTGTACCGCTCGTGCTTCGGATCGGTGATACCGGAGACAGAGATGTCCTTGGCCATGATGGGCGGCGGGAGTGCCTTGGTGATCTGATCGGCGATGGCGAAGCCCGGCTTGCCGAACTGGACGCGAGCCGAGTCCTTGATGGCAGCCTTGGTCTTGATGGTGCCGAAGGTGATGACCTGGGCGACCTTGTCGTTGCCCCACTTGTCCGTCGCGTAGCGAACCATCTCGCCGCGACGGCGATCATCGAAGTCGATATCGATATCGGGCATGGACACACGCTCGGGGTTGAGGAATCGCTCGAACAGCAACCCGTACGGGATGGGGTCGATGTTGGTGATACCCATCGCGTAGGCCACCAACGAACCGGCAGCCGATCCACGGCCGGGCCCGACACGGATCCCGACGTCCTTGGCGTGGTTGATCAGGTCGCCGACCACGAGGAAGTAGGCCGGGAAGCCCATTTCGTTGATGACGCCGATCTCGTAGTCGGCGCGGGCGAGGTACTCCTGCGGCGGTCCGCTCGGGAAGCGGCGATCGAGTCCGCGCATCACCTCGGCGCGCAGGAAGGTCTGCTGCGTGTGTCCCTCCGGGACCGGGAAGATCGGCATGCGGTCGTGGAATGCCCAGACGTCCTCGTACGACTGCACACGCTCGCCGATGGCAACGGTGTTGTCGCATGCCCCCGGTACCTCGTTGTCCCAGATGGCGCGCATCTCGGCAGCGGACTTGAGGTAGTAGCCGTCGCCGTCGAACTTGAAGCGAGTGGGGTCGGAGAGCGTCTTGCCGGTCTGAATGCAGAGCAGCGCCTCGTGATTCTCGGCGGCGTCCTTGGTGACGTAATGGCAGTCGTTGGTGGCAAGTGGCGGAATACCGAGTTGCTTGCCGATGTCGAGCAGACCCTCTCGCACACGGCGCTCGATCGAGAGACCGTGATCCATCAGTTCGAGGAAGAAGTTGTCCGGCCCCCAGATCTCCTGCCACTTCGCGGCAGCTTCGAGAGCCTCGCGATCGTGGCCGAGACGAAGGCGCGTCTGGATCTCACCGGACGGGCAACCCGTGGTCGCGATGATGCCCTCGGCGTGCGCGGCGATGAGCTCCTCGTCCATCCGTGGCCATTTACCGAGCTGGCCCTCGATGGACGCGAGCGACGACAGCTTGAAGAGGTTGCGGAGTCCGGTCGCGTTCTCGGCCACCATCGTCATGTGGGTGTACGCACCGCTACCGGAGACGTCGTCGGACTTCTGGCTGCGATCGCCCCACAGAACTCGCTTGGTGTTGAAGCGAGACTCGGGTGCGATGTAGGCCTCGATGCCGATGATCGGCTTGATGCCGGCGCTCTTTGCCTCGTTGTAGAACTGGCTGGCGCCGTACATGTTTCCGTGGTCGGTCATGCCGACTGCGGTCATTTCGAGACGAGCGGCCTCCTCGAACATGGCGCCGACCTTGGCCGCACCGTCGAGCATCGAGTACTCGGTGTGATTGTGAAGATGTACGAACGAGTCAGCCACGTGCGCCTCTCTGAAGGTCTGGGAGCGAGATCGAGTGTATGCCGCGCTGCCGACACGACCGGCGACCGACGTAGCGGAGTCGCCGTGCGCCGCCTCCGGTCACGTGACCGGAACCTCGGGTTCGGCGCTCGACCTCACCGAACGCCGCGAACGTCGACTGGCGACGAAGGTGTCTGTCGTGAAGATCACCAGTGCAGCCCAGATCAGAACGAAGCCGATCCAGCGTGAGGCCGGCATGTCCTCGTGCATGACGGCCACACCCCACGCCATCTGGAGCGCCGGGGTGAGGTACTGCAGCATGCCCATCGTCGCCAACGGAACTCTCTGAGCGGCGACGCCGAACAGGAGCAGCGGCAGCGCGGTGACCGGGCCGGCGGCAAGCAGCAACAGGCTGTGCCCGGTACCGCTGCTGATGAATGCACCGGCCCCGGTCAGGCCGAGAAACACGAGGTAGCCGACCGCGAACGGTGCGGCAACGACTCCCTCGGCAGTCAAACTGGTTCGAGGATCGAGCGGAACCACCTTCTTGACCAACCCATAGGTGGCAAACGAGCCGGCGAGCAGCAAAGCGACGATCGGAGGTTTCCCGAAGTCGACCGTGATCACCACAACTGCCGTGGCAGCGAGAACGAGCGCGGCAATCTGGGCGGGACGCAGTCGTTCGCGGAAGATCACGACGCCGAGCAGAACGGTGACCAGCGGGTTGATGAAGTACCCGAGAGCCGCCTCCACGACGCGGCCTGACACCACGGCATAGATGTACGTCCCCCAGTTCACGGCGATCGCCGCTGACGCCGCGGTCACCAGCAGCCAGGTGCGTGCGCTGATTCCGCGAAGCGATCCGAGGCGGCCGGCAAAGGCCAACACGATCAGCATCAACAGAAGGGTCCACACCACCCGGTGCGCCAGGATCTCGACCGGATCGGCGAAGTCGAGTAGTCCGAAGAATGCCGGGAACGTTCCCCACAACAGGAACGCAGCCACACCGTAGAGGATCCCCGAGGACGAACCGGACCTAGCGCGTTCGTCCTTGTTCACAGAACCGGAGTTCACGGGACCGGGCCGTCGTCGGGGCCGGGAGCAACGACGTCCACGTACTCCGGCAGCAAGGGGCGGACGGCTGCCAGCCACGGCGAGGCGTCGGACGGCAACGCTTCCACTGCACGGACGTTCGAGTCATGTTCGATCGCTTCGAGTCCTTCGGGAGTAGCTCGCACCAGCACGCCCACCGCGCAGGCGCACCCGGCGGACAATCGCTTCGCCGACGCGAGCGCCACCTGTTGCTGACGATCGGTGTCGCCGCCGAGCGAGACCAGTCGCGTGGCTGCAACCCCGGGCGATCTGCGCACTGCTTCGTCGTTGTCGGGCACGGGCACCGACATGAGCGGCGTCTGGACGCGTTCGATCGGAACTCGGAACATGACCCTGGACACGCGAACGCCCGAGACCTCAGCGCCCGGCACCTGAACACTGCTGGTCGACGTGATGACCTCGCCGACGGTGAGTGCCTTCGTGAACGAGACCAACGCCCACGCCGGCCCGTCGACCGACGCAACAGAATCTCGCGCTCGGTCGAGGTAGTCCGGGACAGCTTCCCCGCTGTCCGGACCCAGAGTGTCCGTCCGGATCGGCGGGGTCGGCACGGGATTCGCGAACCCCACGCCCACCACCGCCGCCACACCGACCACCACCGCGACGACGGCCAGCGCGGGGGTAAGCCCGCGCGGTGTCATGAGGACCGGAGAACTTCGAGTGCGTGTTCGAGATCCTTCGGGTACTTGCTCTTGATCTCGACCCAGCGACCGTCCGCCGGATGTGCGAATCCAAGAGACACGGCGTGCAACCACTGGCGCTCGAGGCCGAGCCTTTCGGCAAGTCGAGGGTCCGCGCCGTAAGTCAGGTCGCCGCAGCACGGATGGCGCAACGCCGAAAAGTGGACACGGATCTGGTGTGTGCGACCGGTTTCGAGGTGCACGTCCAGCAGACTCGCTGCCTGGAACGCCTCGATGGTGTCGTAGTGCGTGACGCTGGGCTTGCCGTCGGCCGTGACCGTGAATCGCCAGTCGTTCCCGTGATGGCGTCCGATGGGCGCGTCGATCGTTCCGCTGCTCGGGTCGGGATGTCCCTGCACGAGAGCATGGTAGCGCTTGTCGATGGTCCGCTGCTTGAAAGCGCGCTTGAGCAACGTGTACGCGCGCTCGGATGTGGCAACCACCATGACACCCGACGTTCCGACGTCCAGGCGGTGGACGATGCCCTGACGCTCGTGGGCACCGGACGTCGAGATGCGGAAACCGGCCGCGGCAAGTCCGCCGATGACGGTCGGTCCCGTCCACCCGACGCTGGCGTGCGCGGCAACTCCGACGGGCTTGTCGACTGCCACGACGTCGTCGTCGGCGTAGAGGATCTCCATTCCCTCGACCGGTGTCGCTTCGATGGTCAGGGGCCGCGGCGGTTCGGGCAGGACTACCTCGAGCCACGACCCTGCGGTCAGACGATCGGACTTGCCGACGGCCACACCGTCGACGAGTACCGAGCCTTCTTCCGCGAGTGTCGCGACCACGGTGCGCGAGAGTCCGAGAAGGCGCGCGAGGCCGGCATCGACGCGCATGGCATCGAGACCGTCGGGCACGGGCATCGAACGGGATTCCCTCACTTGGTTTCTCCCTCGGCTGCAGCCTTCGATTCGGTGAGCTTCTTGTCGTCCGCCTTGTGATCACGCAGGCGTTCACCGTTGGGTTCGAAGCCGAACAGTGTCAGGACGACGAGCAGAATCGCGCCACAGACGATCGCGGAATCCGCGATGTTGAACACCGGCCACCAGCCGACGGAGACGAAATCCACCACATGTCCGCGCATGATTCCGGGAGAGCGGAAGAATCGGTCGACGAGGTTACCCAGCGCGCCGCCGAGAACGAGGCCGAGACCGAGCGCCCACCACGGTGATCGGAGCGTGCGACCGATCTTGATCACACCGATGACCACACCGATTGCGACGAGAGTGAGGATCCACGTCATCGACGTCGCCATCGAGAACGCTGCCCCCGGATTGCGCACCATCGTGAATGTGACCACGTCACCGATGATTTCGATCGGCTGCCCCGGTTTGACCGCGGCGACTGCCCACACCTTCGTGAGAATGTCCGAGAGCAGGATGACAGCGGCGATGGCAATGAGCATGGTCAGCCGGCGGGGCTTTTCGACCGGCGCAACCGCCAGGTCACCGTCTTCCGATTTCACGGCTTCCGGTTTCACGGTTTCGGGCTCGTCGGCCTTCGAGATTTCGGTAATCGGCTGATCCTCCGCGTTGACATCTCGGTCTGGGTGGTCTGTACTCACGCAACCATCATCCCTCATGTTCACCGCACCGGGTCACGCACTCTGCAACTGCGGCTAGCCTGGAGCGCGTGCCACTGCTGTCCACGACCGGCCGACGCGTTCCGTTCGCCCTCGCTGCCCTCGCTCTCACCACCGTTCTCACCGCTTGCGGCGGTTCGGATCAACCTCCGAACACCCCGACCTCCTCGCCGAGTGAGGTGACTGTTCCGGTGACCGCCGCGACGGTCGAAGTTCTCGAGGCGGGAAGCGAGCCGCGCGAGGTTTTGCGTACGAACTTGCCTGTCGGCACCACGCAGACGGCGACGCTCGTCACCCAGGCCGTCGTGAGTCAGCAGATCGATCAACAACCGGCGCAGGATTTCTCTTCGCCGGAGATCACGATCCCGCTCTCGGCAAACGTGACCGCTGACGATCCCACCGCAGTCGTTGACCTCACGCTGTCGTCGATGACCTCGCCCGATGCAACGCTGCAGGCTGCGCTGAGCGGGGCCGACGGGTCTGCGGCCGGATTGTCGGTCACGGATTCGGGCGCCATCACCGCCCTACGGTTGAAGCCCTCCGCCAACTCGGCCAATGCTGCCCGCGCTGCAATCGAACAAGCGCTGGGCCAAGCGGTCTACCGGACCGTCGCACTCCCCGACGCTCCGGTCGGTGTCGGCGCACGTTGGGTGGTTCGGCAGCAAGTCAGCAGCGAAATCCTGCTCGATCAGACAACCACCGTCACGCTCACCGCGCGCGAGGGCAATCGGCTTTCGCTCGCGGTGGACGTATCGCAGACCCCGCAGAGCCCGGTCTGGAACCTGGCTGGTGACGCCGGAACGCTGAACATCGATCAGTACGTCATGGCCGGCTCCGGAAACCTCACCGTCGACCTCTCACTCCCCTTGCCGATCGACGGACAGATGACCGTCGGCGGCGACCAGGCATACGGCGACCCGGACAGCTCCTCGGTGATCCGGCAGACCATCTCCAACAGCATTCGGTGGGAATCGTGACACGCCGGTCGCTTCTCGCACTTGGTCTGACAGCAACGGCGGCACTGTTCGTCGTGACCGGTTGCGGCTCGGACGACTCGCCTGGTGCCGACACGACTACGCAGGTTTCCGCCCCACAGGTCGGCTTGGCGCCGTTCACGGCTGCTCCGGCCGCACCGCTGAGCGGGGCGCCTCTCGACCGTGACGGCCTGCAACGAGCCGCGCTCACCCTGTCCGAGCTACCTGCCGACTTCGACGTAGTTCCCGACCCGGTCGACGACCTCGGCCTCGCACCTGCGCCGGAAAATTCGGAGGCGGACAAGTCGAGCACCGACCCCGCCGTCTGCGCCCAGGTTCTGGCGCCGATAGCCACCCAGGCTCCCGGATCGGTCGCCGACCTCTCCGACATGTTCACCGGCCCCGATTTCACGAGCATCGATCAAGACTCTGCTTCGTACGCCGACGGCACTGCAGCAGCAGCAGCTTTCGAGAAACTTCAGACCACGCTGGCTGGGTGTGCGGAGTATTCGGGAACCGATGCCGACGGAACGACAATCACCTATCGCGTCGGCGGAGCGTCGGACCCGAACGTCGGCGACGCGTCTTTCGCTTTCCGAATCATCACGGAGAGTGGCGGTTTCACCTTGGTTGCCGACGCGATCGTGGCCGCAGTCGGGACGACGTTGACTCAGGTGTCCGCGACGGCGCCGAGTCCGATCGCCCCCGATGTTCTCCACTCGATGGCATCGGCCGCCGCAGATCGCCTGCGCGCCCAGTCACCTTAAACAGTTCGGCCGGAAACACTCTCGCGAACCTCCGGACTATGTTCTTGTGAATGGAATTGCCTCGCTGACGCTTCTGTGGTCTGTCAGCGCTCGGAAGATCGCTGTCTTCGGCCTTGGAACACCAAAAGGACGGCGGCGTTCGCAGAGCGCCGACAGCCCTCGATTCCGTTCCGTTCACCGGCACCCTGGCGAGCGTGCGAATGCATCTACGACCGCAGTGAACAGCACCGTCTCGAACATCTACGCCGAGCAGGGAATGTCAATTGGTGACGGCCACCGCGCCCGCGTCGACCGACTGGCCGTTAAGGCCCGCAAAATATCGGCTCGATGTCCGCACGCGCCGGCGTATCGAGATCAGGGTGCCTCATTCGGCAGGCGTCATTATGCACACGTGCTCACGCTCGGCGAATCCGCGGCCGGCGGCGTACAGCTCGCCAACCTGGGTACGGGCCCATGCCTCGGCCTGTTCCGTCTCCGGCTCGTGTACCCAGTAGATCGCAAGGTACGAACCGTCCGCGATCTCGGCCGCGACCGGTCCGCTCGCCGGGAAGCGCAGGTCCTTGAGTCGCATCGGCGCCACCCAACGGCGACCTGCGAACCAGCCTGGACCGATCATGCAGCCCGAGTAGATATGCTCAGTCGGGATGTAACCGGTCTCTTCCAGGTAAGGCAGGTAGACGTACGACTCGACGTCACAGCGCACACCCGGGTACCGATTCCAATACCAGGTGCCGCCGAAGTCCGTTGCGGCATCAAGAATCTTGAAGTTGGTGACACCGACTTTCTTCAGTTCGACGCCAGCACTGATGCCCACGAAGCCGGCGCCGACGATGAGCACGTCGAGATCGGCGGTCAACGGCGGTGCGGTGCGAGAATCGCTCGCATTCGGATCGCTGTCGAACGATGCGAAAGTACCTTCGAAATCAATCGCCTGAACGGTGTCGGCCCCGGTATTCGGCAGACGTTTGTCGCGCTCGGCCGCGTACTTCTCCCGAAACGATTCGAGATCTTCCACCTTCCGTTGTGATACCCAGAGGTGCGGATCTTCTCGCACAGGTTGCCTTCGACAGTCGCGGAACCGATACGGTCCGGCAGATTTCCACTACTGCCGGACCGCCTCGGCACTGGGTCCGGCTCGCATCATGGATCCGACTCAACTTGTACACCAACTCAATTCATACACAGACAGTCGATGAAAGAGTGGCCATTCGCGCCTACGAAGGCGGGGACCGGAACCCGAGGGTCATGCCCCCGCGCGCACCACCGGGGGCATCGGATAGGTGCCGTCGATCAGCTGCGCCAGGGGGCCGTAGAAGCGAGCCGCAATCTGGAAGCCATCCGTCGCGGAGACAGGAAGCCAATTCCTGGCAAGATCAGAATCAGAGGGTCGCTCAGCCTGGAGGTAGAACGTCAACTTCCCGTCCCGAACGGCGTATTCTCCGGCTCGCGCGAGGTAACTCGTTGCGCTGTAACGGTTCTCAGAGTTTTCGATAAAGTACCCCTGAGAGTCGTATACCGGGAGCTCCCAGAACTCGGTGACCGGCGGCAAATCCTCCACGTCGAATGTAATGGTGTAGCAGTTCGCACCATCGAGAGGGAAACCCTCGGCGTCGTCGAACAGGTAACCAATTGTGTGGGACTGAAAGGGCACTGGGGTGCCCCACGCCACGTCGTTAGCACCAGCTTTGGCACGGTAGTCGAGATCGTCGTAGAAAAGGCTGGATTGCAACTTCCACCCGCTCATATCCACCTGCGTCTTCTCGAATGCCTGCCTGGCATCGGTCCGCGCCCGCGCGAATCCGCGATCGATCACCTCGCGCTGTTCATCGGTGATCTGCGAGGGGTCGAAGCAAGTCCCCGGACGCAACCCGAGCCGAGCGAGATTCGCGAGGGCTTCCCGCTCCTTTACCGAATCCGACCGGCGAGTCATGGAAGGATCGTTGATTACCAAACTCAGGAGCTGTAGATAGTCGATCGCGGTCATCGACTTTCCGATGTCGGCAATCAGGTCCATCCGCGGAAACGTGGCGTAGTCGGACTTGACAATTGGCTGATCCACGAGGTCCGGAACGCGGCCACCGCCGGCGTGCCACAGCGAAAGTGGAGCCGCGCGGACGCCCGTCACCGCGGCCCGTGCACCGGCCAGGTCCTGCTCAGTTCGACTCGTCACTGCCACGCGAACAGTGAGCACGAATGCATCGGACGGTGATCGCACGACCTCAGTGCCAGCGAACCCGGCCGGTAGGAGGCCTCTCCACCTCGGACCAACGATCACGTATCGCTGCGGCCCATTTCCGGTGAATTGCGATCCGGCCATGAAGAACCAGTCAATGTTCGGGCCAAGTGCCTGAATACTCCAGTACCGACCGTCAGCTACGCCCGGAGCTTCGATGACGACCGGATCGTTCGACAAGTCGAACATCCCACCGGAATAGAGCGTCGAGGCATTTACTGTCGTGGCGATGCGAACCTTGGCGTCGAACAAATCGAGGATCGGCTGGAGACGATTGAGCCCGCGATATGCCGGCTGCCCCTCCAAACCCGTGTAGACGTGCCGCAATTCGTAAAACCCGGCAAGATGTATGCCCCAGTCGAAGGCATCGGCGATCAGATCGCTGACATCGTCGACACTCAAAGACTGGTCGATCATGGTGGTCATCAAGGAACTCCTCGGGAGTCGTTACGTGTCAGTGAGATTCGCTCGACGCAAAGCCCCACACATCGCCGAAGAGACGTCGGCGACAGCCTCCTCGCACGGCCGCAGCCTTAGCGTCGATACGCCTCACACAAATTGCGTCCCAGAACTGAACGACCCGGGCAGTGCGGCGACCGGGAGCAATCGGACTCGGGCGCCGCAACTTCCATTGACGGTCTAAATATCGACCAGCACGGTCGGATATGGGAACGGATTGAGGTTACAAGCCAATTCCTGATCAGTCAACGGTCAATGTCCGCGGCCGGCAAAGGGATTGCGGCCACCGACGTCGGATGTCACCGCGTCGGCCACCTGTTTCAGTGCCAACGCTCGGTTGGCGATTTCAAGGTTGCTGATCTCGCCGCCGACGTAGACGGTCAAAACGAGAGACTGGTGACCGTCCGCGTCGAAGGTCGGGGCCGCTACCAGGCTGACTGGGTGTTTTCCAGCGGAAGCGCGAACCGCTTCCCCGAGGAATCTCCGCTCGCCCAGACTCGACACCAGGTCACCGACAAGCTCGAGTACGGCAGGCGGCACGTCGTGCGCAGCAACCCCGGCCATCAGCCGGTGCAACCGCTGAACGGTCGGCGAGAGGTTCTCAACCAGATATCCTTCCGCCCGGCACTCGGCGGCCATCAGCCGGATGTGTTCGAAGTCTGTCCCGACAGCCAGCGCGGACTCGCTCCGCAGCCAACGTTCCAGCTCCTCGTCCGGTTCCCACAGCATGAACATGAGCCCCAGCGGCGGCGCGAACGGATACACGTCGCCGACACTGGCCGGCGGCTCGACGCCCGGGGGCGCGACCATCTCGAGAACCATGACATTGTCGCCAACCACGGCCGATGCCATACAGATAGCGCTGAACTGCTCACTCAGGCCCTCGAGACGGTCGCGCACCATCGAGCCCAGCGCAAAATCGCGCTGGGCCGCCCGCCCGGCCGAGACCAATGCTGGCCCAAGCCCGTAAGACTTGGTCTGTGTGTCACGAATGAGATATCCGCACGCGGTCAGTTCGGTCACGATGCCGAGACAGGTCGGTTTGGTGATTTCGCATCGGCGCGCAAGCTCTGAAAGACCGAAGCGCTTCCCCTGGTTACGCACCAAAAAGTCGATAACCTGCACTACGCGCGCAGTGGGCGGCGACACGACCTCCCTGCCTGCCGAGCGGTCCGCCACTTCGGAATCAACCATTGACCAATCCTTCCCAAGGCACTTACAGTAACGCGCATCACCTTACCGCATCGGTCGATATTTCGACCAATTGCGACACAACCTTGATACGCGCACTCCGTGCTACCAAAGTCCCTCACGGCCGACATCGCCGAATGTTCCGGGTCCGCGGACTCATGGATCGACGTTCGAATCGCCACGAAACCACAACTCAAGGAAACGAGACTGTCGTGACTCGACCTACCCCCCCACCGCCGCAACAACGCCGAGCGCCTGAACGATCAACCAAATACTATGTGGGCCTGTTGATCTCGATCGTTCTACTGTTCGAAGTCGCTCCCCTCGAATACAGCATGGTGTACCCATCACTGCGATACATGGCGGCCGAA
This sequence comes from Rhodococcus sp. YL-1, assembly GCF_001942025.1. Classification (NCBI taxonomy): domain Bacteria; kingdom Bacillati; phylum Actinomycetota; class Actinomycetes; order Mycobacteriales; family Nocardiaceae; genus Rhodococcus; species Rhodococcus sp. YL-1. The sequence goes on from NZ_CP017299.1 coordinate 3,610,481, forward strand.
TTCAACACTCCTGACATCGGCTGGGTGGTGACCATCCTCGGTCTTGTCGGGGTCGTCAGCTTGCCGATCATCGGCAAGCTCGGAGACATCTACGGCAAGAAGCGCATGCTGATGATCGTCGCCGGCATATTCGCCATCGGAACGCTGACCTGCGCCCTCGCCCCGACCTTTCCGATTCTGCTGCTCGGGCGCGCCCTCGAGGCCGCGAGCGTCGGCATGACCCCGCTCGCTTACGGCCTCATCCGCGATGTCTTCCCACGACGCATGATCCCCGTGGCCCTGTCGGCAGTGTCCACCGGCATCGGATTCAACGGTATCGCCGGCCCGCTCATCGGCGGCTACCTCTCGACCGAGTTCGGTTACCGCGCAATCTTCTGGTTCCTCCTCGCCTATGTCGCCGTCATCGCCCCGGCGGTCTATTTCACCGCGCCGGAATCGCCGCTGCGCCTGTCCCACCAGCTCGACTGGGTAGGCGCGGGCCTGCTGGGCGGCGGATCATTGCTGCTGATGCTCTCCATCAACCAGGGTCGCTCTTGGGGATGGGACTCACCAAAGACGCTGATTGCGTTCGCGGTCTCTGCGGTCCTGATCGCGGTGTTCGTCCTCTACGAATTGCACACCACGCAACCTCTGATCGACATGCGGGTGCTGTGGGCGCGTGCCATGCGCAGCACGATGCTCGCAAGCTTACTCGGCTCATTCGCTATCGGTGGATACGCGTTCGCGTTGCCACTGATGCTCATGACGCCACGGGTTGACGGCATCTCTTACGGGTTCGGGCTCACTGCCTTCGCCTTCGCGCTGTGGACTCTCCCACATGGCATCGCCGCCATGGCGAGCGGCCCCCTGGCCGGACTGCTCGCGCGCAGCAGTGGCCCCCGGGCGAGCCTCATCGTCGCCATGACCGCGATCATGATCAGCCTGAGCCTGCTGGCCTTTGTGCACGACCAACAGTGGCAGATCATCACACTGGTCGCCATCTTCGGCGTCGGCCAGGGATTCTTCTACGCAGCCAGCGCCAACCTTGTCGTCGAAGCGGTACCGCCATCTCAGACGGGGGCGAACGCCGGCGTACTCGGCTCCAGCAACAGCCTCGGCGCTGCATTCGGCGTCACCATCCTCAGCGCGATCCTCTCCGCGCACATTTGGTCCGTCGACCAAGGCACACGCCAGATCATTTACACGGATGCGGGATTCACCTACGTCTTCCTACTACTCGGTGCACTCGGCGCCATCGGTCTCATAGTGGCGTTCACGATGAGTCACGGACGCGCCCCCGCCTCCGGCGGAGCAACGATTGGCGCGAATACTGCACGTCCTGCCGCCGCGACAATACCGGTCAAGCAACAGTCCCCCACGGAGGCCACAAGTGACTATCACGCATGACAAGTTCTCCGGCGGCACCGCCGTCATCACCGGCGCGGCATCCGGAATCGGCGAGGGGCTCGCACGACACGCGGCCTCCATCGGAATGAACGTGGTGTTAGCGGACATCGACATGCCCCGGGCCGAACAACTCGCGGCCGAACTGTCAACGGCAGCCACCGAGGCCACTGCGGTCCAGACGGACGTCAGTGACCCGTCGTCGGTGGAGGGGCTGGCCCGGGCCGCGTACGAGCGGTTCGGCTCTGTCCGATTGCTCGTCAACAACGCCGGGATCGAGGCCCCTGGCCTATTTTGGGAGGTTCCGATAGACCGCTGGCAGCGGTTGCTTTCGATAAATGTGGGCGGTGTGCTCAACGGGGTCCACGCATTCCTCCCACGAATGATCGCGTCTGGCGAGGAGGCATACGTGCTCAATCTCAGCTCTATCGGTGGCCTCAGCGCGGGCGCACTGCAATCGCCATATCTCACGAGTAAGCACGCGGTGCTAGCCCTGACCGAGACGCTCTACCTGGACGTGAAGACCGTCGGCGCTCCCATTCAGGTATCGGCAGTGCTCCCGGGCGCGGTACGGACCCAGATCTATTCAGGTGCTTCAGCCAGCGGCCTGGCCGGTGAAGCGCTTCGCGAGCAACTCGACCGGTACCTCGGCCAGGGCCTGACACCCGAGCAGGCTGCAGAGAGCATCTTCGCTCAGCTCGCGAAAGGCGCATTCTGGATCGGCACACAGCCGGAGGTCCTCGAGGCCTTCGCCGCATATCACGCGGATCATCTCACGAAGCTCACCCCGCCGGCCCCCTTCGTCGCCGTCGCCAAATGAGACCGTTCTGGTGCCCCGGTGCGTTCCGGGTCGGCGAAGACCCGGACCCTCGATTCACCCTGGCCAACGAACGCACATTCCTCGCCTGGATCCGGACCGCCCTGGCTTTGGTTGCCGCCGCCGTCGGCTTCGAGGCATTCGGCTCCGAGATGGTTGGCCCCACCGTTCACGCCACCCTGGTAGTTGGCGTGTTGACTGGGTCAACCATGCTGTCTGTCAGTGCATTTCATCGATGGATCGCGGTCGAACGCGCTTTGCGGTTGGGGCGAAGCCTCCCAGTCCCTACGTTCGCAGGCATCGCCGCGGGGCTTGTACTGGGATCCGCGCTGACGTTGTTGATGGTCGAGGTGACGCGGTGACACCCCTTCAACCCACACATGCCGACCGAGGGCTACAGCCAGAACGGACCACGATGGCATGGGTTCGGACTGGTACCTCCTTGGCTACGGCGGCGCTGATCTACCTGCGCTATGTCCCCGGCCCACCAGTCGCAATCGGTATTCTCGGGGGAAGCACGCTGATCGGTGCAGTCGGCATTATTGCAATCAGTCACCGAGGGCACCGCCGCAGATCCGACGATTTCGGGATCGGCCGCAGCTTCCCGGGGCCAACACGAAATTCAGCGCTGGTGTTGCTGGTCGCCACCTTGGCCATCAGCGCCGGGATCTTGGTGCTCGCCAGCCTGTGAATCGATGATGCTCCACGACCAAGCACGGCGCCCTGAACGCAATTTCACCAAAGGAGCCGAGCGCCGAGGCCAGGCGCCCCCGACACCCGAATCACCAAACCTCCAAAGTTCGACGGTTTTCGAAGATGTGGAATCCGCTGGCGGACAGGCTCACCGGCGATCAGGTCGCCGCGGGACAGACATGCGAACTCGCTCGCTGCACTGACGAGCGATGGGCAGGATCCTGTCGGCCGAAGGGTGTTTGCCGACAGGATCCGGCCCGAAGCTTCACTCGCGCTGTCGCAACTCGCGTTCGATCGTGCCTGGTTCCTCCAGCCACGAAATCTCCCGGGTGACGCTACTAAGACCGTCGGAGTCGCGGTGACTCTGCGAATTCATGTCAACCGGCGGATCGCTCCAGGAGGCAAGCCATCTGCGATCCGGCCCTTTCGTCGCAGTTGCGATCAGCGAAACAGAAGTCCGTCCTCGATTGCGGCGCGGCGGGCGCAGGGCCTCTGATTCTCGCCTGTCCTTGCCTCGCATCGTAGGCCCACTCATGATTGTCACCACCGTGTGTTCTTTCGCCGCTTTCTACGATGTGTGCAGACTAGGACTTCAGACCGGATACTTGATTGATCATGGACCCTTTGACAACTGCCCGTCCACACTGAACGGTGAGAGTAGGTACGAAACAGACCAACGCGACACACTGATGTGAGGAGCCAGAGTTCATGCCGGAACCCAGAAGGTCAGATCACACCGATTACGTAGCCGTCAATCCGATCTTCTCGAGGCCTGGCGAGGATTCGGTTGCATCGAAGTACACACTCGAACCCGACGGCATGCTTCCCGAGACCGCGTATCAGATCGTCCACGACGAAACGATGCTCGACGGCAATGCGCGGCTCAATCTCGCGACGTTCGTCAGCACGTGGATGGACGATCACGCCACCAAACTGTATGCCGAGTCGTTCGACAAGAACATGATCGACAAGGACGAGTATCCGCAGACCGCCGCGATCGAAACCTATTGCTGGCGCATCCTTGCCGACCTCTGGCACTCGCCCTCCCCCAAGGACGCAATCGGCACCTCGACGATCGGTTCGTCCGAAGCCTGCATGCTCGGCGGCCTGGCGATGAAACGACGCTGGCAGCACGCACGAAAAGCCGCGGGCAAGTCCACCGAAAAGCCAAATCTCATCATGAGTTCCGCGGTCCAGGTGTGCTGGGAGAAGTTCTGCAACTACTGGGACGTCGAAGCGCGTTACGTGCCGATCAGCGAGGAACACCGCACCCTCGACGGTCACGATCTGGACAAGTATGTCGACGAGAACACCATCGGCGTCGTCGCGATCATGGGCGTCACGTACACCGGGATGTACGAGCCGGTCCTGGAAATCTCGAAGGCACTCGATGCGATCCAGGCGAAGACGGGACTCGACGTCCCCATCCACGTCGACGGCGCTTCCGGTGCGATGATCGCACCGTTCCTTCAGCCCGAACTCGAATGGGATTTCCGGCTCCCGCGCGTCCACTCCATCAACACCTCGGCGCACAAGTACGGGCTCGTCTACCCCGGCCTCGGCTGGGTGGTCTGGCGATCGCAGGATCTACTTCCCGACGACCTCGTCTTCAAGGTGAGCTACCTCGGCGGCAGTATGCCGACCTTCGCACTGAACTTCTCGCGCCCCGGCGCTCAGGTGATCCTGCAGTTCTACTTGTTCCTGCGTCTCGGCCACGACGGCTATCGCGCGATCCAGCAGTCCTCCCAGGACGTGGCGAAATTTCTCGCCGAAGGGATCGGGAAACTCGACGCGTTCGAACTGTGGAACGACGGTTCCGACATCCCGGTCTTCGCGTGGCGCCTCGCCGAGGGGCACACGTCCAACTGGACGCTGTACGACCTCTCGGACCGGTTGCGAGGCAAGGGCTGGTTGGTGCCGGCCTACCCCATGCCGGACGATCTCGCGGATCTGACAGTGCAGCGCATCGTGGTTCGTAACGGACTGAGCATGGACCTGGCGGCCAATCTGCTGCGCATCATCGAAGAGGAAACCGCGTTCCTCGACGAACTGGACAGCCCGATGCCGCGGCCGCGCGTCACCGAGGGATTCCATCACTGACGTCGCTTACCACGTGAAGAGCGGCCGCCCACTCCCCTTCGGGAGTCGGCGGCCGCTCTGGTGTTTCAGGTGTTACCGAGAGATCAAGCAGCGCAAGCCGGCGAGGTCAGACCTGCAACGCCGACGATCTGGCAAGCGGTGGTCTTCGAGAGCTTCCAGACGCCGTCTTCGTAGACGAACGAAGCCTGCAGGCCCTGCTGCAGCGGCTGGCCGTTGACGACGATGTTCAGCGAAGCTGCTGCCGTCTCGCTGCCCGTGTCGGTGACCGGGTCGAGGATCTCGACCTGCGCGCCGGCAGCCTTGGCGGCAGCGGCGACCTGGTTGATCAGCTCGGGATCAGCCTCGGCGCCCTGGACGAGGTTGACCTTGTCTGCGGCCGGAACGGTTTCGTCGAGTGCCTGGGCGACCTTGGCGTTGAGCTCAGGGGCGGTCGGCAACGCGACCGGCGCATCTGTCGAGTCCGAGGCCGTCGTGGTCGTCGTGGTCTTCGACGTCGTGGTGGGCGAGTCGGTCTTGTCATCCGAGCCACAAGCGGTCATCGTCAGGGCTGCTGCGATCGCCACGGCTGCAACGGTCATCTTCTGAAGCTTCAACTTCTCAGTCCTATCCATTCGGGTGTTCACATTCGAGCGTCAGTCGAACATCGTGCTTGCTCGAGGATCGTCGACAACATTACCCAACGGTAAGCGGAAAAAGTCTAAGGACATCCTCAGAGAAGGCTGTCGACCGCATCTGCTACCTCGAGCACCTCATCGGATTCGGCAAAGGTTCTGGCGATTCCCGTTCCGCTGGAACGGGTTTCGAAGCGAACGGTGACCACACCGTGCCCGGCGCCCTGCACCCAACCGTGTCCGTATTCTGGATGCTTCACGTCCAAACCGGGGTGCCAGTAGCGCTGAGGGACACGTGCTGCCACCGGAACGTCGAGTTCGGCCTCATCGAGGGCGCCCGTGAGAGTCTCGACCGGATAGCCGGGAACATCCTGATCCAACTCGGGAAAAAGTGATCCTTGCCGAACGGTGGACAAACCGGCGAATCCCACACCGACCAGGCGAATCGGCCCCAATTCCTGTGGATCGATGACCTGTTTCTGCGCAGTCGCGATGAGGATTTGGCGGTCGATGGTGGCAAACGGCAGCGTCACGGATCGAGTCAAGATACTCATATCGGACTTCTTGAGCTTCAGTACGACGGTGCGAGCAGCTCTTCCGTCCTTCTCCAGCCTGGAAAATGCTGCACGACCACTACTTTCGACGGCGGCGCGCAGTTGCGCCATCGTGACGATGTCTGCGGCGAAAGTGGATTCCGCGCTGATCTGCTTGGATTCGGCACGCTCGGCGACCGGCCGATCGTCGATCCCCTGCGCAAGCCGATGCAACCCCGGACCGACAGTGGTTCCGAGTATCGACGCCACCTCCGCTATGGGAGTGCGGGCAAACCCACCGATGGTTTCGATGCCGAGACGCTTGAGCTTTTCCTCGGCGACGGGACCGATCCCCCAGAGCTTTCGCACCGGCAGTGGATCGAGCAACTCGTGCTGCATCCCGGGAGGAATCACTGCGACGCCGTCGGGCTTTGCCAGTCCCGACGCGATCTTGGCGACCTGCTTACCTGCGCCGGCCCCGATCGAAGCGACCAACCCGGTCTCGGCTTTGATCAACGCCCGCAGGTCCTCGCAAAACGCGCGGACCTCGTCAGCTCCGACACCGGCCAACTCCACCGGTTCCCCGAAAGCCTCGTCCACCGACAGTTGCTCGAGGATCGGCATACGAAGGCGCAACGCGTCGAAGGTGCGTTTACTCAGAACCGAATACAACGACATCCGCGGTGGCAATACCACCGCTCCACCACCGACCATCCGGCGTGCTTGATGCATCGGCATTGCCGAACGCGCACCGAAAACTCTCGCTTCGTAACTTGCCCCGGCCACCACCCCGCGCCCGCCCAAGCCGCCGACCAGCACCGGGCGACCTCGCAGAGTGGGACGCGTCAACTGCTCGGCGGAAGCGAAAAACGCATCCATGTCGAGATGCAGCACCCACCTACGACTTCGTGTGGGATCACCTTGATTCATCGGGCGTTACGGTTCTCTCAAAAGTAGGTGCAGAATTTACGTCCGCGCCTTCTTCTTCGGCGACTTCTTCTTCGGCAGGGGCAATACGTCGGCAGTCCGTTGAATGAAGGCGTGCAGGTGATCGAGGTCCTGCAACCGTTCCTCCGTCACCCGGTAATAATCCTTCGCTCCCGGGTACGGCGGAGCCAGATCGGCCTCTGATCCGAACTCCGTACTGACCTCGGTGGGTTTGACGAACAGAACGTCTCCGCAGATCAAGCCCACGATCTTCTCGTCGCAATACAGTCCGTACTCGCCGAACATCGCCCTTGCCCGCACGTCGAGCGGTTCCAACTGCTCGAGAATGCGCGCCACGGTTTCCTTGCTCGTGCTCATGAGAGCAAACTACTCCGGCACCCCGACATACAGACATTCATCGGGGAGCCGGAGTAGCTATGGCGGTATTAGACCTTCGTGATCGCGGCGCGGATACCGTCACCGAGATCGACGGCGTCGTCTCCCGCTTCACCCACCGAGAAGGAGGTGGCCAGAACCTCACCGGCGATCAATTCGCGATGACGCTCCGCCCACTCCTTGCAGTCCTGCGGAACCTCGAGCACGACGTTGATCCGGTCCGAGACGTCGAAACCGGCGGCGCGGCGCGCATCCTGCAACTGACGGATACGGTCCTTCGCCCATCCCTCGGCTTCGAGTTCCTCCGTCACCGCGGAATCGAGTACGACCAGTCCCGCACCGTCCGGCAGTGCAGCCGTCGAATCCGGCTCGGCCGCAACCAGTTTCTGCGTGTACTCCTCGGGCAGCAGTTCGATGCCCGCCGCAACCACGACGCCGTCCGCGTTCTCGGTCCAGTCGCCCGCCTTGACCGCCTTGATGACAGTCTGAACGGACTTGCCCAGACGCGGTCCTGCAGCACGCGCATTGACCGCGATCTCGAAGCGCCCGTGCACGTCGACGTCATCGGTCAGATCAACCTTCTTGACGTTGACCTCGTCGGCGATCAGTCCGAGGAACGGACGCAGACGCTCGGCATCCGGCGCCGCAACCGTGACCTCGGGCAGCGGAAGACGAACACGCAGATTCTGCGCCTTGCGCAGGCTCAGCACCGTGGAGCACACGGTCCGGACGTCGTCCATCGCCGCTACCAGCTCGGGGTTCGCGGGGAGCTCCGACGCCTCGGGCCAATCAGCCAGGTGAACCGAGCGCTCCCCGGTCAGCCCGCGCCAGATCACCTCGGACACCAGCGGCAACAGCGGCGCAGCGAGACGCGTCACGACCTCGAGCACGGTGTGCAGGGTGTCGATCGCGTCGCGATCCTCGTCCCAGAACCGCGAACGAGACCGTCGCACATACCAGTTGGTGAGCGCATCACAGAACAACCGAAGCTCGTCGCACGCGCCGGCGATGTCGTTGACCTCGAGGGCCTCGGTGATCACGTCGCGGGTGGTAGCGAGCTTGGCCAGGATGTACTGATCGAGGATGTTCTCCGAGTCGGTACGCCACACACCGGATTCCGGGGCGTACAACTGCAGGAAGCTCCAGGCGTTCCACAGCGGGAGCAATGCCTGACGCACACCTTCGCGGATGCCCTGCTCGGTCACGATGAGGTTTCCGCCGCGCAAGATCGGCGAAGACATCAGGAACCATCGCATCGCATCGCTGCCGTCGCGGTTGAACACCTCCTTCACGTCCGGGTAGTTGCCCTTGGACTTGCTCATCTTGAGTCCGTCGTCGCCGAGCACGATGCCGTGCGCAGCAACGGTTTTGAACGCCGGACGATCGAAGAGTGCGGTGGCCAGCACGTGCAGCGTGTAGAACCAGCCGCGAGTCTGCCCGTTGTACTCGACGATGAAATCGCCCGGGAAATGACCCTCGAACCATTCACGGTTCTCGAATGGGTAGTGCACCTGCGCGTACGGCATCGAACCGGATTCGAACCAGCAGTCGAGCACCTCGGGAACGCGGCGCATCATCGACTTCCCGGTCGGGTCGTCGGGGTTCGGGCGGACCAGGTCGTCGATCATCGGGCGATGCAGATCGGTCGGACGCACACCGAAGTCTGCCTCCAACTGATCGAGCGATCCGTAGACGTCCGTACGCGGGTACTGCGGATCGTCCGACACCCACACCGGGATCGGGCTGCCCCAGTAGCGGTTTCGGCTGATGTTCCAGTCGCGTGCACCTTCGAGCCACTTGCCGAACTGGCCGTCACGGATGTGCTCGGGCACCCACGTGATGTCCTTGTTCAGCTCGACCATGCGATCGCGGAACTTGGTGACCGCGACGAACCACGAGGGAACCGCCATGTAGATGAGCGGCTGCCCACTGCGCCAACTGTGCGGGTACGAGTGCTCGATCGTCTCGTGCCGCAGCAGCTTTCCAGCGGCCTTGAGGTCCTTGATGATGACCGGGTTGGCGTCGAAGACCATCAAGCCCTCGTACGGCGGAACCATCGAGGTGAACTTTCCACCCGGATCGAGCGGCTGCACGACCTCGATACCGTTGGCCGTGGCGACATCCATATCCTCCTCACCGAAAGCCGGTGCGAGGTGGACGATTCCGGTTCCGGAATCGGTTGTCACGTAGTCGGCCGAAAGCACGACGTGCGCGTTCGGATGTCCGAGGAAGAAGTCGAACGGCGGTGTGTACGACAGTCCGACCAGCTCGGCGCCCTTGTGACGGGAAACGACCTCGGGGTCCTCCCCCAGCTCACGTGCGTAATGAGCAACCCGTGCTTCCGCGAGCACGTACCGCTTTCCGTCCTCGCCGAGCACCTGGACGTAGTCGACCTCGGGATGAACCGCAGTGGCCAAGTTGGACGGCAGTGTCCACGGAGTCGTGGTCCAGATGATCGCGTTTGCGCCGTCCAATGGTGAACCCGGAGCGACCAGCGGCATGTCGACCGTGACTGCAGGATCCTGACGCATCTTGTACGCGTCGTCGAGACGAGTCTCTTGATTGGACAGCGGAGTCTGCTCGTACCAGCTGTAGGGCAGCACGCGGAAGCCCTGATAGATCAGGCCCTTGTCGTGCAGCTCCTTGAAGGCCCACATGACGGACTCCATGAAGTCGACGTCCAGGGTCTTGTAGTCGTTGTCGAAGTCGACCCAACGTGCCTGGCGGGTGACGTAGTCGCGCCACTCGTCGGTGTACTTGAGCACCGAGGCCTTGCAGTACTCGTTGAACTTGGCCAGACCCATGACTTCGATCTCGGCCTTGTCCTTGATGCCGAGTTGCTTCTCCGCTTCGAGTTCTGCGGGCAGGCCATGGCAGTCCCAGCCGAAGCGTCGCTCGACCTTGCGTCCACGCATGGTCTGGAAGCGCGGCACCAGGTCCTTGACGTACCCCGTCAGCAGGTGACCGTAATGCGGCAAGCCGTTTGCGAAAGGCGGTCCGTCGTAGAAAACGAACTCTTCGCTGCCGTCCCGATTGGAAACCGACGCACGGAAGGTGTCGTCGTCGTCCCACTGTTTCAGGACTTTCTGTTCCAGTTCGGGGAACTTGACTCCGGTGTCGGCGGGGACACCGTAGTCGACTTTGGGATACCCGTTACTCGCCATGGCGATCTCCTCGTGCCAGTCGGACTCGGCACGGGGACGACGTGGCGCTTGTGCGCCGACACCGCGGTACCACCCCGTTTGCACCCCGTAGATCCGCGCTTGGATCCCGAGGTGCCACTCGATCGAGCTGTGACGGGCTCACCCGTTCGGTTCTACTGAGTTCTGGGCGCCTGAAGCGACAAGAACCGTTCTTCCGAAAGCTCCCCGGTGATTGCCGGATCACAGCCTGGTATTCGTGTTGGACAGTCTAATACTCGTCCTGGACCTTGTCGGAACTCGCCCTAGGACTTGTCGGGGCCACCCGGCGACTCGCCATCATTTCTCTGATTGTCATCGTTGGCGGTGGCTGCATCGTCGATCGACGAATTCGAGGAACTCTCGACTCGACCGTAAGGCGACGACATTCCGCTGCCCGATGCCGGGTCATCCAACGAAGGAACCGCCTTCCTGCTGGTCAGCGCACTGACCAGCAGGAGGACGGCACCTGCTACACAAATCGCGATACATGCCCACGCCCAGATCAACGACCCTGTGGTCAGGGCGACGATCAGGAGAGCGAAACCAACTCCCGCGAGAACCAACGTCACGACCAGCACGTATCAACCTTTGTCCGGTCCGATAGCTGAGCCGACGGGGCGCTCTCGGTCAGCTGTTTCCCTTGGCGAAGGACGGGCTGTAGGAATCCTGTCCACCGTCGACCGGAACGGCCGAGCCGCGCTGTTCGAGCTCTTCGAGCTGCGATTCCAGGTAGGACTTCAGGCGCACCCGGTACTCGCGTTCGAACGTCTTGAGCTGCTCGATACGGCCCTCGAGGACCGAACGCTGCTGGTTGATGGTCGCCATGATTTCGGTGTGCTTCTTCTCGGCGTCCGCCTTGAGAGCGTCTGCCTTCTCCTGAGCCTGGCGAAGCTGGGTCTCGGAGCGAGTCTGAGCGTCGGTGAGCATCGCCTCCGACTTGTTGCGCGCATCCGCGATCATGCCGTCAGCCTTGCTGCGAGCCTCGCTCATGAGCTGCTCGGAGTTGGTGCGGGCACTGCCGAGCAGCTGCTCGGACTCGGTCTTGGCATCGTTGGTGAGGCGATCCGCCATCTCCTGAGCCAGTCCGAGGACCTTTGCGGCCTGCATGTGGGTGTCGCCACTCTGCGGCGCTGCAACGGCAGCGGCGGCGGGAACCGGCGCTGCAACAGGTGCAGGCTTGGGCGGTTCGACGACCCGAGCGGGCTCCGGCTTGGGCTGCGCTGCGACGGGTGCTGCCTGCTGAGCAGGTGCCGGCGACTTCTTGGCAGCCGCGAGCTCCTGATCCAGCTCACCTACGCGCTGGCGCAGGTCCGCATTCTCTTCGATGAGCTGCGACAGCGCCTGCTCGACGAGGTCGAGGAATGCGTCGACCTCGTCCTCGTTGTAGCCACGCTTGCCGATAGGCGGCTTGCTGAACGCAACGTTGTGCACGTCAGCTGGAGTCAGTTGCGGCATGGAAGGATCCCTTCACGCGTCATTTGGCGGTCTAGCAAGCATTCAGTTGCAACACAGTCTACGTAGTGGCGAACCACTGGATGAGTTATGGCATCCATTCTGGCATACCACTCACTCGGACTGCGCTCAGCGAACAACCGACATCAGGATGATGACGATGAAAAGCAAGACCATGATGGATAGATCCAAGCGAACTCCACCGAGGTTGATCGGAGGGATCAACCTGCGGAGCAGTTTCACCGGAGGATCGGTGATCGTAAAAATGGTTTCGAGAATGACTGCGACCAATCCGGTCGGTCGCCAATCTCTGGCAAACGAACGAACGAACTCGACGATCACTCTGCCGATCAGCAACAGCCAGAAGACAACCAGCACCAGATAGATCACAGAGAGAAGCGCGTCCACACCCTCACTCTGCCTGACTTCTGCGGTGTGTCCAAAACAGACACACCGCAGCAATTCCGGAACCGGTCCGCATCGAGTCCGTCTTGTAACGGCCGGCGATGGGTCCGAATGCGGCGTCCGCCGAGGCGGGCCGCCGTTCGAATGTGCTCACGTCACCCCTGCTCAGGGGCCGGACTGCGGTCGAGACCATCATTTCTGGCTGTAGAAACCCGTCTCGGCGATCCGACGGCGCTCCTCGGCGGAAACGTCGATGTCGGCCGGTGAGAGAAGAAACACTTTGGTGGCTACCTTGTCGAAAGAACCACGCAATGCGAATGCCAGGCCGGCCGCGAAATCGACCAGACGCTTCGCGTCGGCGTTGCTCATGTCGACCAGATCCATGATGACGGGAGTGCCGTCCCGGAACCGCTCACCGATGGTGCGGGCCTCTGCGTAGCTCTGCGGACGCAGTGTCGTGATCTTGGCGAGCGGGCCGCCGTCGTCGACAACCGGCGCACGTCGCGCTTCGGGTCGCTCTGCGCGCGCGTCGACCGCGAGGTTGCCACGGCTTGCCGGGCGCGGCGCCATCGCCGGGCGGCTGCTGCGGCTGGGAACGGTGTCGACGCGGGGCCGGGAGTCGTAGCGATCGAACTCCGCGTCCTCTTCGTCACGACGACTGGGCGCATAGCTCGCCTTCGAGAAGGCAGGTTCGACGAACTCGCGGTCGTCGCGCTCGGCATAGCCGTCGTGACTACGACGGGGTGCGCGGCGAGCCTGATCGGGCTCCTCCACGTATTCGTCCTCGTAGTCATCGAGGGGAACCATGCCGAAGTAAGCCTTGAACTTATGCAGGTTGCTCATTGATCGACCTTCCTTGGCGCGGCGGAATCAATCCGACTGCGACCGGTCGCAGCGGTGTGGACGGGTTGGGCGATCACCTGAGCGATCACCTCGAGATTACTGGTCGTGAGCCGAGCAGTGCGGTTCCGACACGCACGCAGGTTGATCCGTGGCGCACTGCAGCCTCCAGATCGCCGGTCATACCGGCCGAGAGTTCGGTTGCCCGGGGATGCGATTCGAGGATCAAAAGATGTGCCCTGCGGAGGATTTCGAACTGCTCGTCCGGATCTGATCCAAGCGGCGGGACTGCCATCAGTCCCGCGAATTCGAGACCTTCGGCTGATTCGATCCGCTCGGCGAGAGGCGTTAGCTCGCCCGTCGGAACTCCGCCACGCGCGGGGTCTCCGTCGAGACTTACCTGGATGAGCGCCCGGAGCGGCTCCGTGCGCTCACCGTCCGACAAAGCACTCAGCGCAGCCCGATCGAGTGCATCGGCCAGTCGCGCACTGTCCACCGAGTGAATTGCATAGGCCCACTTCGCTACCGACCGAGCTTTGTTGCGCTGCAACTGTCCGATCATGTGCCAGCGAACCGGATCATCGATCGCGCCCGTCTGTGCAGCGCCGTCGAAGTCCGCGACCTTCTCCACTGCTTCCTGCTCACGAGACTCACCGAATTCACGGCAACCCAGTTCGTACAGAATTCGAGCGTCGGACGCCGGAAAGAATTTGGTCACCGGCAGCAGTGCTACGTCGGAAACCTCGCGACCGGCGGCAAGGCAGGCGGCCGCCAATCGCGCCCTCACCGAGTCGAGTGCCGTCGATATTTCTGTCAGCCGCATTTCCGTCTCGCGCATTTCTGCCTAGACGGTTTCCTGCGCTGCGGGCGCTTCCATCCAGATCACTGCAGCTTGACGCCCGGTCAGAGATTCTCGGCGATGACTGAACAACGCGCGATCCTCGATCGTGCACCGCGGGTCCTCGGCGACACCGGACACACCCGCGGCGAGCAACTGCTTACGCAGTCCCGCACGCAGATCGAGCCCCGGCGTGCCCTTCTCGGTGCGAGTTGCACTGCCCGGCAAGTGCTTTTCCACGTCCGCGCGCATCGCAGCGGGAACCTCGTACTGGCGTCCGCTCGCAGCCGGACCGAGGAAGGCGCCGATACGCGAAACGTCCGCGCCCTGACGCACCATCTCCGCGAGGACGCGCGGGACGATACCGATGCGGGCACCGATCCGTCCGGCATGAACGGCCGCGATCACACCGGCCTCCTCGTCGGAGAGCAGAACGGGAACACAATCTGCACTGAGGGTGGCGAGCGCCAGGCCGGGAACAGTGGTGACCAGAGCATCCGTCACCGGAATCACTTCGTCGGTCGGTTCCGTCACGACAGTGACGTTGCGCGAATGGATTTGTTCCATCCACACGAGATGGTCAGGCTCGACGCCTATTTCGCGTGCCAGACGTCGGCGATTCGCATCGACGGCTGCCGGATCGTCTCCGACGTGATCGCCCAGATTGAACGACTCGTACGGTGACGCGGAAACACCACCGGCTCGGCTGGTCACGACGCGGCGAATGCGGGTGCGGGTGGTCGACTTCTCGGTACTCAAGATAAGTGTGCTCACAAACGTCGAAAGTTGTCGTCCGGCTCAGACGTGACCGGACATCCAGTCAAGAACAGGGTACCCAGAAATTCCGGGCACCCTGTTCTCGAAACTGTTTGTAGCCCTACGTCAGCGACGCATGAAGACCGGCACGTCGACGTCGTCGTCGCCCTCGTCTTCCTGGACCGGCGCATGGCGGGGGCCACCGATCGGAGGCAAGCTGCCCGAACCGGTGGTCTCGCGCGCTGCGGAAATCGGCTGCTCGCCAGCAGGTTCGGCGGCCACCGGCGACCGGCCGACCTCACCCGCGCGCCCGGCGCCGATAGCTCCACGTCCCTGCGCGGTCGACTCCACGGGACGACGAGCCGGAGCTCCTCCGTCGAATCCCGCAGCGATGACCGTCACACGAACCTCGTCACCGAGTGAATCGTCGATGACCGTTCCGAAGATGATGTTGGCGTCGATGTGGGCAGCTTCCTGCACCAGCGAAGCCGCCTCGTTGATCTCGAACAGACCCAGATCGCTACCGCCGGCGATCGACAGGAGCACGCCGCGGGCGCCTTCCATCGAAGCTTCGAGGAGCGGGGAATTGATCGCGGATTCCGCCGCCTTGATCGCGCGTCCCTCACCCCGCGAGGAACCGATTCCCATCAACGCACTACCGGCACCGGACATGACACCCTTGACGTCCGCGAAGTCGACGTTGATCAGACCCGGAGTGGTGATGAGGTCGGTGATGCCCTGGACGCCGTTGAGGAGAACCTCGTCCGCGCTGCGGAACGCGTCCATCAGGCTGACGGCCGCGTCACCGAGCTGGAGCAGGCGATCGTTGGGAATGACGATCAGCGTGTCGCAGGACTCGCGGAGCGCCTGGATTCCGGTATCCGCCTGTCCCCCACGACGCTTGCCCTCGAAGGAGAACGGCCGCGTCACGACACCGACGGTGAGTGCGCCCAGCTTCCGGGCGATGCTTGCCACGACAGGGGCACCACCGGTTCCGGTGCCACCGCCCTCGCCTGCGGTCACGAACACCATGTCGGCGCCCTTGATGACCTCTTCGATCTCGTCCTTGTGATCTTCGGCTGCCTTGCGACCCACTTCCGGGTCGGCACCGGCGCCGAGGCCACGGGTCAATTCACGACCGACGTCGAGCTTGACGTCGGCGTCACTCATCAGAAGGGCTTGCGCGTCCGTGTTGACCGCGATGAACTCGACTCCCTTGAGTCCCTGTTCGATCATGCGGTTGACTGCGTTCACGCCGCCGCCGCCGATGCCGACGACCTTGATTACGGCGAGGTAGTTGTGCGGGGGCGTCATCGGCTCTCGCCTTCCGTGTCGTGTTTCACGCTGCTTGTCAGTGCTGCTGTCTTTGTTACTGCTGTTTTTGTAGCTTCATGCTCTTCGAGAACAACCCTAAACCTCAACCACAGGGTTAGAGTTATGTCAAGTATTCGATCTGAAACGAAACGCTATGCACCGTCGTCGCGTTCCGCCATTAGGCGCGCCGAGACACACCGAAGTATTTGCTGCGCACTGACGCACGGCTGCACCGGGCGCTATCGCACCGTCGGCAGATCAGGACTGGACACGTCGTACGTCTGCCCCGGTTGGGTCAACAGCGGAAGCGTCACAGCAGCCTTACGATCCGAGTGCTCGACACCGCCCCAGTTTACGACGCGACCGTCGAGCAGAGTCAGCGTGACACTCGAAATCGACCGAGCGGCAACCTCTCCCACCTGAAATCTCAGATCCGGCGGCAACACCGACAACACCTCGAGCGCGGCAAGCGTGGGCTCGTCGTTCCACCCGGGCGTCGGTGTCACCAGACGCGGAACCCCGGGCGGCGGGACGCCCATCTCGAAGTCGACGCCCTTCTCGTCCAGCAGGTGTGCACCCTCAGGTGAGTCGACGAAAACGACCGGTACCCGTTCGGTGACGGTGACGCGGATAGTCGACGGATACATCCGCTGCACACGAGCCGAGGCCACCTTCGGAATCGTCGCCACACGTGCGGCGGCGGCGCCGGTGTCTACCCGCATCAACGGCTGACCGGTCGGTACGGCCAGGAGCGAAAGGATCTGTTCCTCACTGACGGTCGTCGCACCGAGAATTTCGGTGCCCCGGACCGAGAGCACCGGAGACAACCAAGCCGTCAACGCAATTCCCACCACCAGCACGATTGCCAGCGGTGCCACGATCAGCGGTCGCTTGAACCACTTACGAGTCGGTGTGGGTTCGGGAGCCGGCTCCGTCGACCGCGTCGAGTATCGCGATTCGGTGCGAGTACTGCGCCGACGCGTACTGGTGGCTTGTCTGGCTCGAGGATCTCGACGCCCGCGCCGACTTCGTGCGTCGGGTGTCATCGCGGCGCGGGATGCGGCGCCGAACGCAAAGCATCGAGGATCTGTTTGCCGAGCATGGTCACGTCACCGGCACCCATCGTGATGACGATGTCGCCGGGGTGAGCCAACGCCGCCACCTGCTTCGGCGCCTGTGACAGATCCGGTTGATAGTGAACAGGTTTCGTGACCGACTGAGCGACCAGCGCACCACTGACGCCCGGCATCGGCTCTTCGCGAGCGCCGTAGACATCGAGAACGACAACCTCGTCGGCCAAGTCCAGCGCCTGCGCGAACTCCTCGGCAAACGCGGCGGTGCGTGAATAGAGATGAGGTTGGAAGACCACGATCACGCGTCCGGCTGCCGAATTGGTCGACGACGAATCGTCCTCCGGTCGAACCAGATCCGCCGCCGCGCCGAGAACCGCACGAACTTCGGTCGGATGGTGGGCGTAGTCGTCGAACACCCGGACACCACGCTCGCGGCCGGTGAACTGGAACCGGCGGTGTACGCCACCGAATCCGGCGAGCCCCTCGACGATCTCCTCCGTCTCGGCGCCGGCGTCACGGGCAGCCAGTAGAGCCGCAAGTGCGTTGAGCGCCATGTGACGACCCGGCACTGCCATCCGCACGGTTCGCGCGGCGCTCTCGCCCGCCAGGTGGAACTGCAGGACTCCCCCGACATCGTGCGCATGGAAGCCCAGTAGTCGGACTCCGACCTCGACACCGTCGACAGGCTCGAAGGCGGTGCCCGCCTCCACTTCCTGCGCGTCTGCCGATCCGTAACCGAGTACCCGGATGTCCGAACGGCCCGAGGCCACGATTCGCTTCGCGAGATCCGCCGATCCCGGGTCGTCGAGGCAAGCAATCAAGAGCCCACCCGGACGCAACTTGTCGACAAAATCGTCGAACACCTTCACATACGCTTCGACACTCCCGAAATAGTCGAGGTGATCGGCCTCGATGTTGGTCACGACGATCACGTTGGGGTCGTACTGCAACAGCGACCCGTCACTCTCGTCCGCCTCCGCGACAAAGACGTCACCGCTGCCGTGATGGGCATTCGTTCCCGCTTCGTTGAGTTCGCCGCCAACGGCAAACGAAGGGTCGAAACCACAGTGCTGCAGGGCGACCACGAGCATCGACGTTGTCGACGTCTTGCCGTGTGTACCCGAAACCAGGAACGTGCGATTGCCCTGCATCAGTGATGCAAGGACAGCCGGACGAAGAATCACCGGGATTCCGCGGCGAGCGGCCTCGACGAGTTCCGGGTTGTCCTTCGGGATAGCCGCGTGCGTCGTGACGACGACGGTCGGACCACCCGGCAGCAGGTCGAGAGCATCGGCGTCGTGGCCGATGCGGACCTGCGCCCCGCGTGCACGGAGCGCCAGGACTCCTCGGCTCTCCTTGGCGTCCGAACCCGAGACGAGGCCCCCGCGGGAAAGCAGAATTCGAGCGATGCCGGACATACCGGCACCGCCGATTCCGACCATGTGTACTCGCTCGAGGTGGGCGGGCAGCGCGGTCATCGGTTTCCCCTTGCGTTTTCCTGGACGGCGTTTTCCTTTGCCGCGATGTCGAGCACGATCCGTGCGATCTCGGTTGCCGCGGTGCGGTGCCCGACGTTGGCAGCGCCACTGCTCATCTTGTCGAGGCGCGCGCTGTCGCTCAGCATCGGGACGACGGTACCGGCGACGAACGTCGGCGTGAGCTCGTTGTCGGAGACGATGATCGCACCGCCCGCTGCGACAACGGGTTTCGCGTTGAGTTCCTGCTCACCATTGCCGTGCGGCAACGGAACGTAGACGGCCGGAAGCCCGACCGCCGAGACCTCGGCGACCGTCATCGCGCCCGAACGACAGATAGTCGCGTCGGCTGCGGCATACGCGAGATCCATCCGCGAAAGATAAGGAACAGCCACATACGGTGCCGTCTCCGAGTACTGCGTGACTTCGAGGGAGTTCTTGGGTCCGTGTGCGTGAAGGACCGAGATCCCGGCCTTCGCCAGTTCTTCCGCTGCTCCGGACACCGCGTCGTTGAGCGACTTCGCGCCTTGCGATCCGCCGAAGACGAGCAGAACGGGACCGTCCTGAGGTAGTCCGAAGTACTCGCGAGCTTGCGAGCGGAGTCCAGCTCGATCGAAATTGGCGATCGACGCGCGAACCGGGATGCCGACGATCTCGGCGTCCTGATCGCCGCGGTTCTTCACTCCGGAACCCGGAACAGCAGCAAGCACCCGCGTCGCCAGGCGAGCACCGATCTTGTTCGCGATGCCGGCACTGGCGTTCGCCTCGTGGATGACGATCGGAATCTTGCGGCGGCGCCGAAGAACACCGCCACGTGCGGCAAGATACGCCGGAAGCGCGACGTAACCACCGAAACCGACGATCACGTCGGCGTCGACGGAATCGAGTACCTCACGGGTCTTGCGCACCGAGGCGAGGATGCGTGTCGGCAGTTTGACGAGATCCATCGTGGGCTTACGAGGAAGCGGAACCGGGGGAATGAGCTCGAGCGTGTACCCGCGAGCCGGCACCAAGGTGGTTTCGAGACCACGCGCCGTCCCGAGCGCAGTGATTCTGGTGTCGGGCGCAGCGGCCTTGACCGCGTCCGCGACAGCAAGTGCGGGTTCGATGTGACCAGCCGTGCCTCCCCCTGCCACCACTACCGACAGAGCCGATTTGTTGCCGCTCACCTACGAATTCCTCGCTCTCGAACTTCTCGTGGATCTTGTGCCCTACGTGTCGGCGCCTGCCGACGCTGACCATTCTGCCCTCCCGCGGTGCGCTTCCGTGACCCAGCGGCCGCACCTCGGTTGGAATCCGAGGAAGGGCGAGCACCTTGATCTGCCCGCTTGCGTCGATCGCCCGTCTCGATCGCGCGCCGGCCGTCGCGTCCGCGTGCCGGTTCGATCTGCCGTGCGGGCTTCGGTCGACGGATCGGCCGGCCCCCTGACGGCGGGTGGTACAGCACGGGCTTCGGCAGTCTGAGCAACTTCGAGATCTTGCCGTCCTGCCCGGAGTTCAGAGCGGCAACTGCTTCGGGCTCGTGGCGCGCTGCATTGGCGATGACACCGAACATGAACAATGTGATCGCCAAGGACGAACCGCCGGCGGAGACCAGGGGCAACTGGAGTCCGGTCACCGGCAGCAGTCCGATGACGTAACCGATGTTGATCATTGCCTGGCCGACGATCCAGGTAGTTGCAGTGGCCGACAGGAGCCGCCAGAACGGATCGATGCTGCGGGCTGCGATCCGCAATCCCGTGTAGACGAATACAGCGAACAAACCGATCACCACTGCGCAGCCGACAAATCCCAACTCTTCGCCGATGATCGCGAAGATGAAGTCGTTGTGCGCGTTGGGTAGGTAGTTCCACTTGGCGACGCTCTGACCGAGTCCGCGTCCGAAAACGCCCCCGTCGGCGAGCGAATACAAAGCCTGCTTGGCCTGATAGTTGTTGCCCTGCAGGTCGTCGCTCTTGTTGAAGAAGGCTTGAACTCGATCGGAACGATAACCGGCCGTCATCGCCAGCACGCCCGCCACGACGACGCCCGTCACCGCGATCGAGCCGAAGAGCTTCAGTGGCAGCCCACCGAACCACAGCAGGGCCCCGACGATGATTCCCAATGCGATGGTCGTACTGAGGTTCGGCTGCGCGACGACCAAGGCGAAGACCAGCATTGCTGCGGGCACGAGCGGAATCAGGATCGACTTCACGGATCGGTCGTCCGGCCGCCGCGAAGCCAACAGATGGGCGCCCCAGATCGCCAACGCGACCTTCATGATTTCCGAGGGCTGCACCGAGAACCCGCCGACGTTGAACCAGCGACGCGCGCCCTGCGCTTCTGTGCCGATTCCCGGAATCAGGACGAGTACCAGCATGATCAGCACGACGACGAACAGCGGAAACGAATACTGCCGGAGCACTCTCGCCGGGATCCGCAGCGCGACGTAGAAGAGCACAGCTCCGAGAATCGCGAAGATCAACTGCTGGGTGAACAACGAATACGCCGAGCCACCGGACACGTACTGCTCGACGCTCGACGCCGACAGAACCATCACGAGCCCCAAGACAGTCAACATCGTGGCAATCGTCACCACCAGGTGGAACGACGCCAACGGCCGCGCCAACCAGGCACCGATTCGGGTCTTGGGACCCTTGGTCATAGCAAGTTCCCGGCTTGGCCAGGCGAATCCGTGAACGGATCGGGTAATGCGGCTACGGCGGCGGCGAAGCTGTCACCACGATGTCCGTAGCTGGCGAACATGTCCAAGGACGCGGCGGCCGGGGCGAGTACAACTGCATCACCGGGGGACGCCAACTCGGCAGCTTCGATTACCACTGCGGCCATGACGGCATCCGCGTCGGCACCCGACGGCAGCCGGATGGTGAGAGTCGAGTTGCTGCTGTTTTCGCTCACCACTGCATCGTCCCCCGACATCACGTGCACCACGGGAACATCGGGTGCGTGTCGCGCGAGCGCGTCCTCGATCACACCAGCGTCACGCCCGAGAAGGACAGCGCCGGAGAGTCGAGGGCCGACTTCGCTCACCAATTGGTCGACGCTGGCTCCCTTGAGCAGACCGCCTGCAACCCAGACGACGCGATCGTGCGCGAGTATCGACGGTCTGGCTGCGTGCGGATTGGTGGCCTTGGAGTCGTCGATGTACACAACGGACCCGACACGGCCGACCAGCGCCCCTCGGTGTGGGCCGACCTTGTGTGCGGCCAGACCGCGTTCGACGACGTCTGCCTCGAATCCGAGTGCCCGCGCCAAGGCGGCGGCGGCCAGCGCGTCCATGACGCCTGCCGGGCCGGCGGGATCTATCGACGCTGCTTCGGCCAAGCGGACGTGATCGCCGAATGCGTTGTCCACGAGGTGTCCCGCTTCGACACCCAGTTCCCCTTCGCCCGGTTCACCCAATCTGAACCCGGTGACAATGTCTGCAGTTGCGCGAGTTCCCAGCTCGGAAGCGATCGCGTCATCGAGGCCGACCACCGCGACCTTTCCGCTCAGCGCCCGCGACTTGGCCTCGGCGTACGCGCTCATTCCGCCGTGCCAGTCGAGGTGATCCTCGGCGACGTTGAGGACCACGCCGGCATCCGGACGCACCGAAGGCGCCCAGTGCAATTGGAAGGACGACAGTTCGACAGCGAGGTACTCCACGCGCGGCGACGTCTCGGCGAGTGCGTCGAGTATCGGCAGCCCGATGTTTCCGCAGGCTCGGCCGACAACTCCAGCGGCGTCGAGAATCGAGGCCAGCATCGACGTCGTCGTGGTCTTTCCGTTCGTCCCCGTCACGACGAGCCATTTACGGGGTGTGCCGAAGTGCCCGCTGTGGTCGACGCGCCAGGAGAACTCGACGTCTCCCCAGATGGGAATCCCGTGACCGGCGGCGGCTGCAAGGATCGGTGCATCCGGCCGAAAGCCCGGACTGGTGACGACGAGCCCGTACTCGGTGATCGAATCCGGAGCATCCTCGATCGAGGTGGTGGTCACCATGTCCGCGCCGAGCTCCGCGCAGCGCTCCGCGAAGTCCAAGGTCGAATCGGCAACCGTCACGACAGCACCGAGGGCGACGAGAGGTTCGATGGTCGCTTGACCGGACACCCGCCCACCGGCGACCAGCACTCGCGTACCGCGGAGCCAGGACAGGTCGTTCTCGGAATCCGCTGAGCTGGTCATGGTTTTCAGCCTCCGAGCGCTGCGAGGTATTCGCTGTAGAAGAGTGCCAATCCGATAGCCGACGCAATAGCCGCCAGCAACCAGAATCTGATGATGACCGTGGTTTCAGCCCACCCGGCGAGTTCGAAGTGGTGATGGAACGGCGCCATTCGGAAGACCCGCCGTCGGCTGGACCGGAACACCGCTACCTGGATCACCACCGACGCGGCCTCCGCGACGAACAGTGCACCGATGACCACCATCAACAGTTCCGTGCTGGTGGTGATCGACAATCCGGCGAGCATGCCGCCGAGGGCAAGTGAACCAGTGTCGCCCATGAAGATCTTGGCGGGTGCGGCATTCCACCAGAGGAAACCGATGCACGCGCCGGCGCCGGCCGCGCAGAGCACCGCGAGATCGAGCGGGTCTCGGACGTCGTAGCAACCCTTACCGGGATTCGTCTCGCACGAGTAGCGGAACTGCCAGAACGTGATGATGACGTAGGCGCCGAGAACGAAACTCATCGCACCGGCGGCCAATCCGTCGAGGCCGTCGGTCAGGTTGACGGCATTGGACCAGGCGCTGACCAGTAGGTAGCAGAAGGCGATGAAGACCACGGACCCGAGTGAGACGGTGGCGATGTCGCGGACGTACGACAGATGAACACTGCCCGGAGTCAGCCCGTCGTCACCGCGGAACTGAAGGGCCAAAATTCCGAAGGCAATGGCAGCGACGAACTGGCCGACCAGCTTCGCTGTCTTGTTCAGTCCCAGATTGCGCTGCTTGCGGATCTTGATGAAGTCGTCGAGGAAACCGACTCCACCGAGCGCGGTGGTCAGACCGAGAACGAGTAGGCCGGACGCCGACGGTCCCTCCGCGTTGTCCATGCCGAGACCGATGAGGTGTGAGCCGAGATAGCCGGCCCAGATTCCGGTCAGGATCGCGACGCCGCCCATCGTGGGAGTGCCGCGCTTGGCCTG
This sequence comes from Rhodococcus sp. YL-1, assembly GCF_001942025.1. Taxonomy (NCBI): domain Bacteria; kingdom Bacillati; phylum Actinomycetota; class Actinomycetes; order Mycobacteriales; family Nocardiaceae; genus Rhodococcus; species Rhodococcus sp. YL-1. Next base: position 3,634,399 of record NZ_CP017299.1, read on the forward strand.
GTGACTGGCTGGACCTTCGGTTCGGATCTCCTGCCCGAAACCTTGTTTCGAGAACGCCTTGATCAGGATCGGCGTGAGCATGATGGAGACCGCCAGCGCGATGCCTGCGGCGAGAAGAATCTGGATCACTGCGAATCCCCGCCGTTCTCGCCATCGGTGTTCGCGTCACCGGTGTTGTCACTGGGCGTTGCGGCCAGTATCGCTTCGGCGACCGTCCACAGTTCCACCGACTTGGACGCCTTCACCAGGACGAGATCGCCCGGTTCGAGTTCCGCTTCGAGAATGGCGATTGCCGCAGCTGCGTCGGGCACGACGACGGACTCGTCACCCCACGACCCCTCCATCACTGCTCCTTGATGCATCGCACGCGAGGTGCGGCCCGTCCCGACGACGATCAACTTGCTGACATCGAGTCTGACGGCCAGGCGACCGATCGCGTCGTGCTCGACAACTGATTCCGGTCCGAGCTCACCCATCTCTCCGAGCACAGCCCAGCTACGGCGACCGAAGTGCCGATCCGATCGCGCCATGGACACCAACGCTTTGAGCGCAGCGCGCATGGAATCGGGATTGGCGTTGTAACTGTCGTTGACGACGGTGACGCCGTCGGCGCGCTCGGTGACTTCCATCCGCCTCGCGGACGCTGCCTTCGTGCCCTCGAGGACACGTGCGATGTCTGTAACCGCGAGGCCGTTCTCGAGTGCGACGGCCGCCGCGGCCAGGGCGTTGCTCACGTGGTGTTCGCCGTGAACGGCCAGGCGAATACGTGCAGAACCCTGTGAACAGTTCAGTGTGAAGGAAGCCCTGGCCTGGTCGTCGACAACCACGTCGGTCGCCCGAACGTCGCAGTCTTCCGACTGGCCGACGAATACGATCCGGGCCTTGGTTCGACTCGCCATTGCGGCGACCATGCGGTCGTCGGCGTTGAGGACCGCAACTCCACCGTCGGCTGCCGACGGGAGTGCTTCCACCAGTTCACCTTTGGCGACCGCGATCGCTTCACGCGAACCGAATTCACCGAGATGGGCAGTGCCCACATTGAGAACTACGCCGATCTTCGGCGGCGCGATCTTCGTCAGTTCGCCGACATGACCGACCCCACGGGCCGACATCTCGAGAACGAGGAAGCGGGTCTTCTCGTCGGCGCGGAGCACTGTCCACGGCAGACCCAATTCGTTGTTGAACGACCCGGGGGGCGCAACCACCTCGCCGCACTCGCGCAGCAGCGCTGCTATCAGATCCTTGGTCGAGGTCTTGCCGGCAGAACCAGTGACACCGACCAGCGTCAGTCCACCATCGGCCGGTGTGCCATCAGTTGCCAGTTCGTCGACGACTGCTCGGGCCAGAAGGCCGAGGGCATGCAGGACCGCGGCTCCGGACCCGTCGGTGTCGTGTTCGAGCAGCATCACTGCACTGGGACCGTCGTTCGGCACCGATGGAACGACGATTGCCGGAACTCCGACCGGCCGCGCCGCGAGCACCGCCACAGCGCCCGCTGCCACCGCCGCTTCCGCGTGATCATGACCGTCGACACGCGCTCCGGGTAGGGCGAGGAAGAGCCCACCTGGAGCTACTTTGCGCGAATCGAATTCGACGGTTCCAGTCACCTGCGTCGACGAATCGTCGACGTCGTGCAGGGTTCCTCCGACGATCTCGGCGATCCGAGAGAGCGTCATCGGGATCATTGCTTGCCTCCATGTGCTGTGTTGATCGCGAATCGGCCGATCATTTCGCCCAACACCTCGCGGTCGTCGAACGGGTGTTTGACCCCGTCGATTTCTTGACCTACTTCGTGGCCTTTGCCTGCCACCAGGACGACATCTCCTGGCTGTGCCCACCGGACTGCTTGCTCGATCGCGGCGGCCCGGTCCCCCACTTCGCGAACCTCGCCGCGTTCGGATTCGGGCACGTCCATGGCGCCTTGCATCACCGAAGCGCGAATCTTCGCCGGATCCTCGGTGCGTGGGTTGTCGTCGGTGACGATCAGCAGGTCTGCGCCACGCGCACCCGCTTCACCCATCAGTGCCCGTTTGCCGGCGTCGCGATCCCCGCCTGCGCCGACCACCACGGCAACGCGACCGGGAACCTGGTTGCGCAGCGTGGCGATCACAGCTTCGAGCGCTGCCGGTTTGTGCGCGTAGTCGACCACGGCGAGAAAGCTCTGCCCCCGGTCGATCCGCTGAACTCGCCCCGGGACGTCCACGGTCCCGAGCGCTCGAACAGCCGCGTCCGGGTCGAGGCCCGCAGCAAAACTGACGGTCAACGCCAGCGCAGCGTTGGCCACGTTGTATCGCCCGGGGAGACGAAGTGAGACTGGCCACGACTGTCCGTCCGGCCCGACCAACTCGAAGGTCTGCGAGCCGTCCTCGGCAACCTCGACTGCGCCGACCGTCCACTCGGCCTCGGCCGTCGAGGTCGAGACCGTGGTCACCGCGTCGCTCTCGTCGGTCGCGGCCAACTCGGCCATCCGTCGACCCCACACGTCGTCGACGCAGACGACGGCATGCTCGGCTCGCACCGTCGACTCAGGATCGAACAACCGAGCCTTGGCCTGGAAGTACTCCTCGAAGTCCCGATGGAAATCCAGGTGGTCCTGCGAAAGATTGGTGAACGCGCCGATGTCGAAGCGGATGCCGTCGACGCGTCCGAGAGCGAGAGCGTGACTGGAGACCTCCATGACGACGGTATCGATCCCCTGCTCTGCCATCACGGCGAACAGAGCATGCAGTTGCGGAGCTTCCGGCGTGGTCAGAGCGCTGGGCACCCGGCGGCCGTCGATTCGAGTCTCGATGGTCCCGACCAGGCCGGGCTTGCGGCCGGCTCCGGCAATCGCAGCTTCGAGCAAGTACGACGTCGTGGTCTTGCCCGATGTACCGGTAATGCCGACGACCTGCATCTTCTCCGAGGGCCGGCCGTAGATTTCCGCGGAGATCTCACCGAGCACATCCCGCGGGTTCGGATGAACGAGAACTGGGACGGACCGGTCAGGCGCCTTGTCCGCGGCCTCGATCAGTTCGAGGCCGGCCTCGTCGGTCAAGATCGCGGTCGCACCGCGCCCCAGAGCGTCGACGGCGAACTGAGCGCCATGGGTCCGTGCACCGGGCAGAGCGGCGAAGAGGTCATCGGTCACGATTCCCTGCGCACGCAGGTCGACGCCCTTGACGACGACCTCCGAGGACTGTGATCCTGGTAGCCCCACCCATTCGAGGCGAGCCCCGGACAGTTCGGAGAGCGCCGTGATCGCGGTAGCAACCGGTTGTGTCGGACGCGTCCCGGGAGCGCCGTCCGAGTTCGACGATTGCAAACGATTCGGCACTGTCACTCGACTCCTGGCAATTGTCGTTGTTCTATCGCGGTCGTTGTCTATGGCGGTCGTTGTCTATGGCGGTCGCAACGCAAGCAAAGTTCGGCGCACTGCGATGAATGAGGTTACTGCGACGTTTGAGATTACCGTGTCCGGGATTCACCCGAAGACCGTGTCGAAACCGACACACCGCAATCAGTCCGCCTGCAACACCAACTTGCGACCGGGGTCCGGCGACATCGGGACACTGTCACGCTGGAGCATCCACGACGCGATGTTGTGGAACAACGGTGCCGCCGACTGACCGCCGCCGCCGTCCACGCCGCGAACCGGTGCGTCGAGCATGATTCCGATCACGAATCGAGGATTGTCCGCAGGCGCGATTCCCGCGAAGGTGATCCAGTAGTTGGAGTTGGAGTAGCACTTGCACGCGGGATCCACCTGCTGCGCGGTCCCGGTCTTTCCACTGACCTGGTATCCCTCCACACCCGCGGCAACACCGGTTCCTCGTTGGTTGCCGGTGTCTTCCTGAGTGACCGACCGGAACATGTCTCGAACGGTCGCCGCTGTCTGGGCGCTGACCACCTCGACGCCCTCGGGCTGCGGCGTCTCGGTCCGCGTGCCGGAAGAATCGACAGTCGACTTCACGATCCGCGGAGGAATTCGCACGCCGTCGTTGGCAATGGCCTGGTACATCCCGGTCATCTGCAGGGTTGTCATCGAGAGACCCTGCCCGATCGGCAGGTTCGCGAAGGTTCCGCCCGACCACTGGTCGCGACTCGGAACGCTGCCCGCGCTCTCGCCGGGAAGTCCGACGTCGGTGCGTTGTCCGAGGCCGAACCTGTTCAGCATGTCTGCGTAGCGATCCTCGCCCACTCGCTGAGCGAGCATCAAGGTGCCGACGTTCGAGGACTTTCCGAACACACCGGTAGAGGTGTACGGGGCCACACCGTGATCCCACGCGTCCTTGACTGTGGCACCGGACATCGTGATGCTGCCCGGGACCTGCAGAACTTCGTCCGGAGTTGTCTTACCGTCCTCGATGGCCGCTGCTGCGGTGACGATCTTGTTCACCGATCCGGGCTCGAACGGCGTACTGACCGACGGATTGCCCATTTCGGCTGTCGGCGCGTTCTTGTCGATGCCGATTGCGGGGTTGAAGGTGCTGTCGTTGGACATGGCCAACACCTGTCCCGTCTTGGAGTCCATGACCACAACCGAAGCGTTCTTTGCGCCCGACTTGTCCTTGGCGATCTGGACCTGCTGCTGAACGTAGAACTGGAGGTCCGAATCGATGGTCAGCTCGACACCCGAACCGTTGACTGCCGGTTGCTTGTCGCGCCAGCTACCGGGGATCACAGCGCCGTCGGAACCGCGGTCATACGTTTCGGATCCATCGGTTCCGGCGAGCGTGGAGTCCATCGAATCTTCGAGACCGAGCAAACCGTGCCCGTCCCAGCCGGTCGCGCCGACGAGATTCGCGGCCAGAGAGCCACCGGGGTACTCGCGGATGTCCTGACGCTCGAGGCCGACCTCCCGGAACTTGTCCGAGATCTCGGCAGCAACCGCCGGATCCACGCTGCGCGCGAGGTACGTGAAAGTCTCGTTGCTGTTCATCTTCTGAAGCAGATCTTTTTCCGGAACGGTATCGCCGAGCTTGGCGTGGATTCCGGCGGCGATCTCGGCGAGGCGATCGCTCACTTCCGGCGCCTGCTTGTCACCCTCGGCGCCCTGCTCGATGCTCTTGGCGCGCGCTTCCTCGAGTTCCTTGCGTACCCGCACCGGCTGGAAAGTCAGCGCCTTGGCTTCCATGGTGAAGGCGAGGGGGTTTCCGTTGCGATCGGTTATCGAGCCACGTACAGCCGGATCGACCTGGGTCGTGGTTCGTTGATTGGCAGATTCCGCAGCCAGACTCGGCGCGTCGATTCCCTGAATCCACAAGAGCTGCAATGCCGCAACGGCGAGCGCACCACACATGGTGATACGACCGACTCGCTGACGAAACGGAAATGAGGCGGTGGCCGAGCGGCGCGGACGCCGACCGGGGTTGTTACGGGAGTTCTGACTCACCGACGTTCCTCAGGCGGAGCAGGCACCGCCGTCGTGGTGGCGGGTGCTGTCGTCGTGGGGATCACAGGAACCAATTGTTCACTCTGCGCGAGGTTTCGCGTGTTATTCGGAACGCTCGGCGTGGCTCCGGGAGCAACCGGCGTTGTGGTGCGCGGGGGTGTCGCAGTCGGTGCGGGCACCGATGTGGGCGCATCGAGCGGAGGCATAGCTCCGGCAGTCGCGGGAGTCGGCGTTCCGACGACCTCGACCGAACCGTCCGGATGAACTACCAGTCGTGCAGGGTCCTTGGCGGGGACCATGCCGAGAGCGCTTGCCTGATTTGCCAACTCCGGAGCCGAGTTACGCGACTGGAAGTCACGTTCGAGCGCTGCTTTCTGCTCGACCAAAGACTGGTTGTATGCACGTGCATCACTGAGTTGGTACGAATCCTCGGCAGCGCGAGTGGTCAGCAGCAGAGTCACCGCGAGACCGATGGACAGAAGTCCGATGACGGAGGCGACGAACGGCACTCTCCCCTTGAGCATCGCCCGAGGAGAGATAGACGGGCCGGCAGCAGCGACAGTTCCGGTCCGGCCTGCCGCCCGTGCGGTGCGCTTGTCGTATGCACGTTGCGCTGCACCGGATTTGCCCTGACGACTCATGCCCGCCTCCTGGAAATGCGTTCTGCGGCACGCAAACGCACCGGAGCTGATCGTGGGTTCTCTTCGATTTCCTGCTCTGACGCACGTTCTGCGCCACGGGTGAGAATGCGGAACTCCGGTCCCATACCCGGCAACTCGACCGGTAGTCCTTCAGGACTGGTGGACTTCGAGCGGGGAACCAACTCCGCCTTCACAACTCGATCCTCGAGCGACTGGTAGGACATGAACACCACTCGCCCACCGACTGCCAGTGCGTCGAGCCCGGCAGGAACGGCTGCACGAAGCGAATCCAACTCGGCATTGACTTCGATCCGCAGCGCTTGGAAGGTGCGCTTGGCCGGGTGTCCCCCCGTACGCCGCGTGGCTGCCGGGATTGTTCGGTACAGCAATTCGACCAGAGCTGCACTGGTGGTGAAGGGTTCACGCTCACGCTGCCGAAGGATCTCGGACGCAATCTTTCCCGCGAACCGTTCTTCGCCGTACGTGCTCAGAATGCGAGCAAGGTCGCCGTGACTGTAGGTGTTCAGGACCTCTGCCGCGGTCAGCCCGACCGTCTGATCCATCCGCATGTCGAGAGGAGCGTCGATCGAGTACGCAAAACCTCGGTCGGCTTCGTCCAACTGCATCGACGACACACCCAGATCGAAAAGGATCGCGTGAACCGACTCCGTCGACGGCAGACCTGCCTGTTCGAGCGCGTCCTCGATCCCGTCGTACGTGGTGTGCACGAACGTCGTTCGGTCCGCGAATGGCGCCAGACGCTCGGAAGCGATCCGGAGTGCGTTGGTGTCGCGATCGAGACCGATGAGGTGAAGGCCCGGGTACTTGCCCAGGAAGAATTCGGAGTGGCCACCGAGCCCCAACGTCGCATCGATCATGTATGCGCCCGCTCCACCGTCACCGACGGCGGTGATGGCAGGGCCGAGAAGATCGTCGGCGCGGTGCAGAAGTACAGGGACGTGCGCGAAGCCATCGGCATCCGAGGGTTCGTTCACCTCGTGATCCACCATGATTGCTCCGGCTCCTACTTTCATGATTTCCGATGACTTTTCGAAAAGGTGCTGACTTTCCGAGAAGGCGATGACTGTTCGAGAAGGCGAATGCTTCGAGGTCCCTGCCCGAAGGAGAACCTGGCGCTGGGGAAGTGCGTCAGGGTCTTTCCGGGCAGAGGCCTCGCGGCATTCGCCGGGGGCTCTTCGCCTAGACGATCTCGCTGAGAGATTCGCCTGTTGCCTGCGAATAGTCCTCTTCGTTGTCTCCGAGATACCTCTCCCAGGCTGCTAGATCCCAGATCTCGAGGTAATCGACGGAGCCGGTCACTACGCATTCCTTGGACAGGTTTGCGTAACGCCGATGATCAGCCGAGAGGGTGATTCGCCCCTGGGCATCGGCGTGCTGTTCATCTGTGCCGGCGGCCAGAGCACGGACATACGCCCGAGCTGCCGGATCATTGCGTGGAGCTGCCGCTGCCTTTCGAGCAAGCTTGACGAACTCGTCCCGGGGGTAGATGGCGAGGCTGTGATCCTGACTCTTGGTGATCATCAATCCTCCTGCCAGTTCGTCTCGGAACTTTGCCGGCAACGTGAGCCGACCTTTGTCGTCGAGCTTCGGCGTGAAGGTACCGAGGAACACTCGACACCTCCTGCGAGCTTGCGCTGAAACCCTCCCTATCGAGCGGATCGTGCTTCAGCTCTCCGCCCGAACCCACAGTACCCCACTTTCCCCCACAAACAAGGAGCACATGGTCCCTATTCAGCATCATTTGCTGATAAATAGCAGGTCAGCGCAGGTGGGGAGACGTGGGGGAAATTTGTAACCGTGTCCCGGCCCACACCGCCGTCAGATCGACCCTTTACGCCACGATCTGTTGCTCCCCCACACAAAATCGCAGTACAAGCGCGGTTTTCGAATAGACGTGAGCGGGACGAGGTCTGGTCGTGCGTTGCAGTTCGACCAGGGTGGAGGAAAGTGGAGGGCCGAGTGGAGCGAAGTGGAGGAAGCCCGCGGGCATGCCCTGAGGCAGCAGGGAGTGGCGAGTGATTCGCTCGCACGTCACTGATTCACTCGATGGATTGCCGGCGCACACGTACAACACCCACAGCAACGGCGTGTGGCGGTCGGCAACCTTGGTTGCCGACCGCCACACGTGTGGTCGTCCGTGCCCTGAAGAGGGCGTCACGTCCGAACTGCATCACTCTCGAAGTACGCCCGAAGAAGGGCGGGAGAGCTAGTCCTGCTCGAACCTGCGTTTGAATCGATCTTCCATCCGCGACGAGAATCCACCGCCGGACTTCCGGCCGCGTCCCCGCCCGGATCCGCCGGCACTACCCCTACCCGGCGGACCGGAGGGATGATTGCCACCTTCGGAAGCGGAGTCGGCGGCCGGCGCAGACTTACGTCCACCACCCCAGAGGAACAACACCCCTGCGCCGAACATGAACAAGAAACCGAACAGGCTGATGATCGGAAAACCGCCCGGCTTGAGCGGGAGTGCAACCCCCGCGATCAGCAGGACCAGACCCAGCACGAATAGAGCCGCTGCTTGGAACCGCCGTCTACTCGACGGCGCCCGCATACGGCCGCCCCTCACATTGGAGGCGAACTTGGGGTCTTCGGCATAGAGAGCGCTCTCGATCTGATCGAGCATGCGCTGCTCGTGCTCGGAGAGTGGCACGGTACCTCCCCCGGCACTGGAAGTTTGGCAACCACCCCACGGTGTGAGGCGGCGGGTAATCAAGTTGGACGATTACCTGTTTTCATAATACGAGCAGTTTAGGTCTCGGACCACCAACTCCGGGTACGAGTTCCGCCACAAGCGTACGTATTCGTGCCGAAGGGCCCCGATTCGGCTCCATTTGCCTGTGCGGACCAGGAAATTCCCCGGAAACAACTGCCGACACGGACCATTTGTTCACGACGCTCGCAAATGCTCGGACGCGTCCTGACCGATGAAATCTTCGACCGCCGTGAGAAAACGGCCGACCTCGGCGAAGAATGCGTCGGAATCGGAGTCCGTGATCACGATCGACACGCCGGTTTCCACGGCCGCACGCGTAGAGGACCACCCTGCGAAGAACTTCGACCACGCTCCGAACGCGGGCGCTGCGGCGTCCATCAGAACCCACGCGTTTCCGCTTCGCTTGCGCTTCGAGCCGGCACCGGCAGGAGCTGCGGCCAACACTGCCCCGGCACCACGTAGGGCCGCCAGGTAGGCACACCGGAACCGGTCGGCAGGATCGCCCGCCCCAATCGCTTCCTCGAGAAGCGCATCCGCCTTCCGGAGCAGCCCCCACGCCACACCGGACTTTCCCACTCGAGCAGTGCGGTCGCTGGCGTCCCTCGCGCCGAAGGACCGCCTCGCCGACATCGGCAATCGAGAAATTGCGGCATCCGACGGACTCGACAACTCGGCAGGAAGAGTTCGTTGGCACTTCACACGTTCAGGCTTCACACGCTCGGACATCGGGGCACCTCCTGCACCGTGAGGATCCAAGACCAGGTGGGCCGGAGATGCCCGCTTCCCTTCGGGCATCTCCGGATCACCCACATCGAACATCTGTTCGACCTATTCAATATAACTGCACCCACCGACACGCCGTCAAGAGAAGAGGTGAGACCGGTCGACCCGCAGATCGCCTGGACACCACATACGGTCGACCTCGATCGCGCAGAATTCGCGAGTCGACTCCACGAGGCACTGGCCGTGTACGTCACCGCGATGGACTATCCGCGAGGAACCGAGTTCCATCGCGCACCGATGTGGCAGGAGCACGCGAACCGGCCTGGATGGAAGGCAGTCGGCGCTTTGGCGGTTCCTCAGCAACCGTCACACGAAAATCTGCCGCTGGTGGGGATCGCTTACGGGTATCGCGGGAGCCCGGACCAGTGGTGGCATCAACAGGTACTGCACGGGCTTCGGCGCTCGGGTCGTCCCCAGAGCGAGATCGACGCGATTCTGAGCGACTACTTCGAACTCACCGAACTCCACGTGCATCCGAACGGACAAGGTCACCGGTTGGGCGAATCGCTCTTGCGTCACCTCCTCGTCGATCGACCCGAACGCAGTGTTCTGTTGTCGACACCCGAGGTGTACGACGAGGACAACCGAGCCTGGCGGCTGTACCGTCGCCTCGGCTTTCGTGACGTGCTCCGCAGATTTCGTTTTGCCGGCGACAACCGGCCGTTCGCAGTCCTCGGCCGTGGACTCCCACTGTGAGCGCGCTTCTCGACGCCGTCGTCGTCGGCTCCGGACACAACGCGCTCGTATCGGCCGCCTACCTCGCACGCGAGGGTTGGTCGGTCGAGGTTCTGGAGAAGGACACGGTTCTCGGCGGCGCAGTCTCGACCGTCGAGCGATTTCCCGGATACAAGGTGGACCGGGGGTCGTCGGCACACCTCATGATCCGACACAGCGGCATCATCGAGGAGCTCGGACTCGGCGCGCACGGACTGCGCTACATCGACTGTGACCCGTGGGCGTTCGCGCCGCCCGCCCCGGGCACCGACGGGCCGGGCATCGTGTTTCACCGCGACCTCGACGCAACCTGCTGGTCCATCGAACGAGCATGCGGGACAAAGGACGCCGACTCCTACCGGCGATTCGTCGCGGTCTGGTCGGAGCGCAGTCGACATGTCATGAAAGCGTTTTCCGCACCGCCCACCGGATCGAACCTGATCGGTGCGTTCGGAGGTCTCGCCACCGCACGCGGCAACAGCGAACTGTCTCGGCAGTTCCTCGCGCCTGGCGACGCACTGCTCGACGAGTATTTCGACAGTGAGGCACTCAAAGCAGCGCTTGCGTGGTTCGGCGCCCAGTCCGGGCCTGCGATGTCGGAACCGGGAACCGCTCCGATGGTCGGCTTCGCGGCCCTCATGCACATCTTGCCGCCAGGGCGAGCAGTCGGTGGAAGCGGCGCACTGAGTGCTGCGTTGGCCTCCCGGATGGCTGTCGACGGCGCCACGGTCGCGCTCGGTGACGGCGTGACGTCGATCCGCCGAAACTCGAGTCACTGGACCGCCACAACCGAGAGCGGTCGAGAAGTTCACGCTCGCAAGGTAATCGCCGGGTGCCACATCCTGACCACGCTCGACCTCCTGGGCCGAGGGGGCTTCGACCGAACCACGCTCGATCACTGGCGGCGGAAAATCAGGGTCGGCCCCGGCATCGGCGCGGTACTTCGGCTGGCGACATCCGCGCTTCCGTCGTACCGCGGCGACGCCACGACACGGGAAAGTACCTCGGGATTGCAATTACTCGTCTCCGATCGCGCACACTTGCGCACTGCACACGGCGCAGCACTGGCGGGGGAACTTCCTCCTCGCCCTGCGGTTCTCGGAATGAGTTTCAGCGGAATCGATCCCACGATCGCCCCGGCCGGTCGGCATCAGGTGACACTGTGGTCGCAGTGGCAGCCGTATCGCCTCAGCGGACATCGCGATTGGGCATCGGTCGCCGAGGCGGAGGCCGACCGGATCGTCGGCGAGATGGAGGCTTTCGCACCCGGGTTCGCCGATTCCGTCCTCGACCGATTCATTCAGACTCCCCGGGACATCGAGTCGGAATTGGGGATGATCGGCGGAAATGTCATGCACGTCGAGATGTCACTCGATCAGATGATGTTGTGGCGACCGCTTCCGGAACTGTCCGGCCATCGCGTTCCGGGAGCAGACGGGTTGTATCTGACCGGAGCATCGACTCATCCCGGTGGCGGTGTGTCCGGAGCCAGCGGTCGCAGTGCGGCTCGAATCGCACTGTCGGACAGCCGCCAGGGCGCGACTCGTCGTTGGATGCGTCGTTCGAGCAGGTCGTGAAGGTCACCCGCCGAACTTCACCCGCCGACACGCCCCCGCCTCGATGACTGGCTACGCCACGGCTGGCACGATGACCACTGTGCAACAGTCCACCGATCCCGCCGCCAAGCCGACCAGTCGGAAACGTTTCCTGACGGTTGCCGCGCTCGCCCTCATGCTTGTTCCCTTGCTTGCCGGGTGCATCCGCGTGCAGGTGTCGATGGGAGTGTCCGCGAACGATCGTGTGACCGGACAGGTGGTAGCTGCCGCTATTCCCGCGAACGAGGCGGACAAGGGTCCGCAGCTGACCCCACCTTCGTCGCTGGAGGACAAGATACGGGTTCAGGAGTACAAGAAGGACGGGTACGTCGGCAGCCAGGCGTTCTTCAGCGACTTGTCCTTCGGTGACGTCGCCCAACTGGGCTCCATGTACGCCGAGGGGTCCGGGTCGTTCCAGATCACCCTCAAGCGATCCGGGGACACCGTCACGCTCGACGGCAAGGCAGACCTGAAGACGGTTCCAACTCAGGGCGCCGACGTCCAGGTCAGCATCGCCTTCCCGGCACGGGTCGGCACGACCAACGGAACACGAGACGGCGATTCACGGGTGTCGTGGACCTTGCCCGCCGGCGAGGTGTCGACAATGCGCGCCGAGGTCAACTACGCAGACCCAAGCACCCGAAGCTTCGCCGGGTGGGCAGGAATCATGGCCGGGCTGGCGCTCGGTGTCGCGATTGTCGTCGGTGCGATGGCCTGGATGGCGCGCAATCGAGCACCGATCAAGCGCGCGCCCGCCGCGAAAGCACCGGTCATGAAGACGCCTGTCACGAAATCACCTGTCAGCAAGCAAGCTGACAACAGGAATCCGAAAAACACCGCGAAGTAGCGCCTGGCGATTGCCCCCTCGATTGGTGTCGAGCGGGGCAACCGGGATCAGACGGCTTGTGCTGTCCCGACAGAGGTGTCGGGGGTGAGACCGAGTCGCTCGAGGACCTCACTGGTGGCGCGCGCGAAGTTCAACGTGATGAAGTGCAGGCACGGAGCGCCTTCGGCGATCAACCGCTCACCCATCTCGGTGGCCAGATCGATGCCGAGTTCGCGGACCGCTGCACGGTTCTCGTCCGGACCGCTTCCGGCCGCGGCGTCGAATCGACGCTCGAGAGCGGGGGGCAATGACGAGCCCGAGAGCTCGAGCATGCGCCGCACCGAGCGTAGCGACGTCACCGGCATGATCTCCGGGATGATCGGCTTGGCGCCCTGTTCTGCGTCGTACGCACTCACCCGGTCACGAAGACGCAGATAGTCCTCCACGTCGAAGAACATCTGTGTGATCGAGTACTCGGCGCCGGCACGCAACTTCGACACCAGGTACTTCGTGTCGTATGCCAAGTCCGGAGCGCGGTAGTGCCCCTCGGGGAACGATGCGACGCCGACGTGGAAGTCGCCCAGGTCACGGACCATCCGCACGAGTTCCTCGGCGTACTCGACGCCTTCGGGATGCTTCTTCCACTCGCCGAGCGGATCGCCGGGCGGATCGCCGCGCAATACGAGGATGTTGCTGATCCCACGATCGGCGTAGGCACCGACCATGGCGCGAAGCTCTTCGGTGCTGTGTGAGACAGCAGTCAGGTGAGCAACCGGCAGCAGGGTCGTCTCTTCGGCAAGTTCGCCGGTGACACGCACCGTACGATCGCGCGTCGAGCCACCTGCGCCGTAGGTCATCGAGACGAACGCCGGTCCGAGCCGCTCGAAGATACGCACCGCACGCCACAGGCGCGCTTCGGCGTCCGCGTCACGCGGCGGCGAAAACTCGACCGAGAACGGAATACGGCTACCTGTCGAGGAAGCGATCCGATCGACGATCGACGGTGTTCGGGTGGCCCACCCCTCGCTGGAGCGGCCCCTGACTGGATCGAATGTCACCGGTCAAGCATATGTTTTCCAGCTGCAAACAAGCTCATCGCCCAGTACTGCGTATCCCGAATGTCAGGATCGCGCAGTTCACGGCCCGACCCGCCGTTGATTCCAACCCCTACTAAGCTGGGCCCCAAGCTCGCTTCCGTGTAACCATCCGGCGCGAGAACATACCGATCTTGGAGGCCACCCTGTCCGCAGGAACCGCGCGCGTTGGACAGAGTTCGACCAACACCGCACCGCATCCGACCTCACTCGAACTGCCAGGTCTGTTCGAAGCAGCGCTCCGCGACTTCTTCGCTTCACGCCGCGAACTCGTCTCGAACATCGGCGGTGGATACGAGGAGGCCGTCAGCACCCTCGAGGCCTTCGTCCTGCGCGGAGGAAAGCGCGTCCGACCGGCGTTCGCCTGGACGGGATGGCTCGGCGCCGGAGGCGACCCGAACGGTAAGGACGCAGACGCGGTGATTCGTGCGTGCGCCGCCCTCGAACTGGTGCAGGCCTGCGCGCTCGTCCACGACGACATCATCGACGCATCCACGACCAGGCGCGGCTTCCCGACCGTTCACGTCGAATTCGAGGACCAGCACCGAGACGAGGAGTGGAGCGGCGATTCCGCGCACTTCGGCGAGGCCGTCGCCATTCTTCTCGGCGACCTGGCCTTGGCCTGGGCGGACGACATGATCCGAGAATCCGGGATCAGCCCCGAGGCGGCCGCACGTGTCAGTCCGGTCTGGTCGGCAATGCGCACCGAGGTGCTCGGTGGCCAATTCCTCGACATCAGCAATGAAGCCCGAGGCGACGAGACCGTCGAGGCAGCCATGCGGGTCAACCGCTACAAGACCGCCGCGTACACGATCGAACGCCCACTGCACCTCGGCGCCGCACTGTTCGGTGCGGACGCCGAGTTGGTCGATGCCTACCGGACCTTCGGCACGGACATCGGTATCGCCTTCCAACTTCGCGACGACCTGCTCGGTGTCTTCGGAGATCCGTCCGTCACGGGCAAACCGTCGGGCGACGATCTCATCGCCGGTAAGCGAACTGTCCTGTTCGCGATGGCGCTTGCCCGCGCCGACGCCGCAGATCCGGCGGCAGCAGAACTGCTCCGCAACGGAATCGGCACCCAGCTGACCGACACCGAGGTCGACACTCTGCGCCAGGTGATCACCGATCTGGGCGCCGTCACCGACGTCGAAACGCAGATCGACACCCTCGTCGAGGCAGCTGCGAACGCCCTCGACTCGAGCACGGCAACGGCAGAGTCCAAGGCTCGCCTGACCGACATGGCGATCGCGGCCACGAAGCGAAGCTACTGACCGTGGCACACGTGCACCGCACTCGAACCGTCAGCTCGCCGACCGATCGAGTCGTGATCGTCGGCGCGGGACTTGCCGGACTGTCTGCGGGGTTGTATCTGCGTGGCGCCGGCCGCGACGTTACGATTCTCGAGAGCAACAGCTCGGTCGGTGGGCGAGTCGGTGTCTACCAGGGCAATGACTACAGCATCGACAACGGCGCAACGGTGCTCACGATGCCCGAACTCGTCGAAGACGCCCTTGCGGCCGTCGGCGCCGACCCAGCCTCGACAAACCCCAAATTCGTTGTGCACAAGCTCGATCCGACGTACCACGCGCGATTCGCAGACGGCACCGCTCTCGATGTCCACGCCGACCCAGAAGACATGGCTGCCGAAGTCTCCCGTGTCTGCGGGCCGGAAGAAGCGCAGCGATACCGTGCGTTGCGGCAATGGCTGAACCGGATCTTCGACGCGGAATTCGACCGCTTCATGGACGCCGACTTCGATTCTCCCCTCGGACTGGTCAATTCGCGTGACGCAGTCAAAGATCTGAGCCGGCTCGTCGCACTGGGAGGATTCGGGAAACTGGGCGGGCAGGTGGATCGCAAGATCCGCGACCCTCGCCTCCGGCGGATCTTCACCTTCCAAGCGCTGTATGCGGGCGTTGCTCCGTCTCGGGCCCTCGCGGTGTACGGGGCGATCGCTCACATGGACACCTCACTCGGCGTCTACTTCCCCGAGGGCGGGATGCGCACGATCGCCGAGTCGATGGCCGACGCCTTCACCGAGGCCGGCGGAATTCTGCATCTCGGCCGCACTGTCGAACGCCTCGAGGTGAGCGATCGGCGCGTGCACACCGTTCACACACGCGACGGCGAGCGCTTCGACTGTGACGCCGCCGTCCTCACTCCCGACATGGCCGTCACGGACTCGCTCTTGCGCCCGCATACGCGATTGCGTCCGCGCCCGGTGCGTACATCGCCGTCCGCTGTCGTGATTCACGGCACTGTTTCCTCCGCGGTCGCCGACGAATGGCCCGCGCAGCGACACCACATGATCGACTTCGGCGAGGCGTGGAAGCGTAC
The DNA here is from genome assembly GCF_001942025.1 of Rhodococcus sp. YL-1. Taxonomy (NCBI): domain Bacteria; kingdom Bacillati; phylum Actinomycetota; class Actinomycetes; order Mycobacteriales; family Nocardiaceae; genus Rhodococcus; species Rhodococcus sp. YL-1. The sequence goes on from NZ_CP017299.1 coordinate 3,650,503, forward strand.
CTTCGCCGAGATCACGGCACGCCGCGGCCGCGGGCGACTGATGAGTGATCCGTCACTGCTCGTCACCCGACCGGCACAGACCGATCCGAGCCTGGCCTTCTCGCGAGACGGCCGAATCCGTGAACCGCTGTCAGTCCTCGCGCCGTGTCCGAATCTGGACAGTGCAAGTCTCGACTGGTCGACTCTCGGCCCGCCCTACGTGCGCGAAATCATCCTCACGCTGCAAGAACGTGGCTATACGGGACTGGTGGAGGGGTTCGATATCGATCACATCGACACCCCGCAGACCTGGCTCGAAAAGGGCATGGCCGCGGGTAGCCCGTTCGCGGCGTCACACACCTTCACCCAGACGGGGCCGTTCCGACGCAAGAACCTCGCCCGCGGCTTCGACAACGTCGTTCTCGCCGGATCGGGAACCGTTCCGGGGGTGGGAGTACCGACCGTTCTGCTGTCCGGACGGCTCGCCGCCGAACGTATTACCGGTACACGCGAGCGAGCCAGCGCGGTGGGCACTCGTGCGAGCAACTAAACTAGCCCCTCGTAACCGACCATTCATCCACGATTCACCGACTCGGGCGCTGCATGCGCCGATCGACACCGATCTCCTCGGGGGAGGAACCTGCACCGATGACGTCCTCTGCCGCAGCCACTGAAAGACCGTGGCACCTAAGGGCCGCCAATTTCCTTCGGACTCCCGAAGGTCACAGTGCACTGCTCGGTTTCTTCGGCGCAGTCATGATCACTTTCGGCGGATTCGGTGCCGGTAGCGTCCGGCGCCAAGATCCGCTGCTCGAGTCGATGCATCTGTCCTGGCTCCGTTTCGGCCACGGATCGATTCTGTCGGCGGCCATCGTCTGGATCGGTGTCCTGTGCATGATCGCCGCCTGGGTTCGACTGGGCCGCTCGACTCTGCGCGGTGACGTCTCGTTGCGCGGATTGCGCTACGTCGTCCCGGTCTGGACGTTTCCGCTGCTGTTCGCGGTGCCCATGTTCAGCCGTGACGCCTACTCCTACCTGGCGCAAGGCGCGTTGTTGCGCAACGGCTTCGACCCCTATGCCGTCGGCCCCGTCGTCAATCCGGGAATCCTGCTCGACAACGTCTCAAACGTGTGGACGACGACAACTACCCCGTACGGTCCGGTTCACCTTCTCCTTGCCGACGCCATCGTTCGGCTGACCGGTGAGAACGTCATCGCCGGCACGATGCTGTTGCGGATCACGATGCTGCCCGGACTCGCCCTGATGATGTGGGCCGTTCCCCATCTCGCGACGAAGCTCGACGGAAACACCTCGATCGCCCTGTGGCTCGCAGTACTCAATCCCCTCGTCCTGATCCACCTGATCGGCGGCGTTCACAACGAGATGCTCATGGTCGGCCTCATGGCCGCAGGCATTGCGCTCGCTCTCGAACGCAAGCACCTCTTCGGGATCGGGCTGATCGCGCTTGCCGTCGCGATCAAGGCAACCGCAGGCGTCGCACTTCCCTTCATAGTCTGGATCTGGATGATCCATGAGCGGGAGGACGCCGCAGCCGCCGGGCGAGAACCGGCGTCACCGATCCGATCGTTCGTCAAAACGGCCGGCGCAGGTTTCGCGGTGTTCGTGGCGGTACTCGGATCCACCTCACTGATCGCCGGAGTCGGCCTCGGCTGGACGACGGCACTCTCCGGTTCGGCAAAGATCATCAACTGGCTCTCGCTGCCCACGATCGTGGCGCACATCGGAACCATGGCAACCTCCTGGTTCGCCGGCGACCATTTCAACGACATCCTCGAAGTCTCCCGGACCATCTCGGCGGTTGTGTTGATCGCGATCATCGCCGTCGTGTGGTGGCGCTACCGCAAGACCGAGCGCGACGCCGTCATGGGCATCGTGATCGTGATGGTCGCCATCGTCGTTCTGTCCCCCGCAGCACTCCCCTGGTACTACTCCTGGCCGCTGGCAGTAGCTGCCGGTTTCGCAATGTCGCCGACGACTCTCGCCGTACTGACCGGGCTGTCCACCTGGCTGATGCTGGTGTTCCAGCCGGACGGATCGATCGGCCTGTACACCTTCCCGCACGTGGCTCTGGCCATCGTCGCTGCCGTGATCGCGGCGATGTCCTTGCAGACGGAAGACCCACTGCGACTTCGTGGACGCAAACACGAGAAACCGATCGAAATGACGTCAGCCGCCTCGGCGCCCTCGACGTCAGGATCTGCGTGATCCGCGTGTCATGAACGCACTGCCTGCGTCCTATGAATTCTGCGAGGACGTGACGAGGGAACACGGCCGAACGTACTTTCTGGCCACCCGGTTGTTGCCCGTACCTCGACGCCGCGCAGTTCACGCGCTCTACGCATTTGCTCGCGTCGTCGACGACATCGTGGACGAACCCTCGGGTCCGCATGAACGAGGCACGGTGCTCGCCGACGTCGAACGTGCAGCCGTCAACGCACTCGACAACCCCACTGCGACAGGTGGCTTCCCGTCGACGGTTCCCCTCGACCTGACACGCGTACTCCCCGCCTTCGCGGATGCTGTGAAGACGTTCGACATCCCGCGCGCATATTTCGACGCCTTCTTCGAGTCCATGCGGATGGACGCCCCCGACACGGCGAAGTTTCGACCCGTCTACGACACGATGGACGAGCTTGCCGAGTACATGTACGGCTCCGCCGTCGTCATCGGTTTGCAGATGCTCCCGATTCTCGGAGTGAGCGTTCCGCAGCAGGAAGCTGTAGTGCCCGCGTCGAATCTCGGTGAGGCGTTTCAGCTGACCAACTTCATCCGCGACGTCGGTGAAGACCTCGACCGGGGACGTCTGTATCTACCGGCAGGCGAGTTCGCCGCATTCGGGGTCGACATCGAGATGCTCGAGCACGGGCGCAGAACCGGAACGGTGGACGTTCGGGTCAAGCGCGCGCTGGCGCACTTCATTGCCGTGACGCGGGGGCGGTATCGGTCTGCCGAATCCGGCATCCCGATGCTCGATCGGCGGGTCCAGCCGTCGATCCGCACGGCTTTCGTGTTGTACGGAGCAATTCTCGACCAGGTCGAGCGCGCCGACTTCCGGATACTGCATCGACGTGTGTCCGTTCCCGGACGCACGCGACTTCGAGTCGCTGCGCCGGGTCTGGTCCGGTCGGCAACCTACGCGGCGAAAAACCGCATGCGGTGAGTTGTCAGAAGGCCGGCAGCTCAGAAAGCCATGGCCTGTGCGCGGCGGATGACCTCACGCGCGAGATCACCATGCAGTGCGTCCACCGGGCGCCCCGGGAGAGAATCGTCGGCCAGGAACAACCAGCGGAGGATTTCGATCTCGGTGTAACCGCCGTCGTGCAGCACCGCCAGCAGACCGGGCAGCCACTTGACGATCTGGCCGTCCTCGCCGAAGAACACTTCGGGGACACCGAGAACGCCATGCCGCTTGACTGCGATGATCTTGTGATCGCGAAGCAACTGGTGAACCTTGCTCACCGGCAACCCGACGTTCTTCGCCACATCCACAAGCTGGAACAGGGAAACCGAAGAATCCAGGACATCATCACAATAAGGAATCGCGCTCACCGCGAGAAGTTTATCCGGTCCGGCGAGCCCGCTGTGTACCGCCCGGTGCAGTGCTCGAAACTGCCGCTCCGCTCAGGTCACAGCGCTCTGTGACGTTGTCGAGACTTCCGCGTCGGTATCGCTGGCTACGATGGACGGGATGCGGCGTATCAGTAACCGGGATTTCGCGGTGGATGTGAATCGGTGCCCTCACTGCGGGAACCAGTACGCGGTATACAACCACCCACATGCTGACAGCTACCACCCAGACCGCAAGCAGACAGATCGCAAGCACGGAGGAACAGTCATTACGGAGGTCGAGGGTTGATCGGCGAAATGCTCGAGCGCCGCTATCGAGTGGACGCACCGATCGCGCGCGGCGGTATGTCGACCGTGTATCGAGGCCTCGATACACGGTTGGATCGGCCTGTCGCGATCAAGGTGATGGACCCGCAATTCGCCGGCGATCCAGCGTTCCTGACTCGTTTCGAGTTCGAGGCCCGGGCCGTGGCCCGACTCAAGCATCCGGCCCTTGTGGCCGTCTACGACCAAGGCAGCGATCGCAATCACGTGTTCCTCGTGATGGAACTCGTCGACGGTGGAACCTTGCGTGAACTCCTTCGTGAGCGCGGACCGATGCCGCCACACGCAGTCGCTGCAGTCGTGGCACCTGTCCTGGACGCGTTGGCGGTGGCGCATCGAGCGGGACTGGTTCACCGTGATGTCAAACCCGAGAACATCTTGATCTCGGACACCGGCGAAGTGAAGATCGCCGACTTCGGATTGGTGCGTGCAGCTGCGGCAGCAACCACCACCTCCAACAGCGTGATCCTCGGCACCGCGGCCTATCTGTCGCCGGAACAGGTGACGTCAGGAATTGCCGACACTCGAAGCGACGTCTATTCCACCGGCGTGTTGATGTTCGAACTTCTCACCGGTACAACACCGTTCACCGGCGATACGTCACTCTCCATCGCCTACCAACGCATCCACGACGATGTCCCGCGCCCAGGTTCACGTATCCCCGGTGTACCGGCGCAGTTCGATCGTCTGGTTGCCGAAGCCACTCACCGCGAGCCCGCACATCGTTTCGCCGACGCCGGTGAGATGGCAGCTGCACTTCGCAGTGTGAGCGAGCAACTGGAACTTCCGTCATACCGCGTTCCCGCTCCGCGTCGAAGCGCCCAGCACCAGAGCGCGCAAGTTGCCCCGGCCCGGCCACAACCGGCGCCTGCGCCTCTCACGGAGGTACACCCGAACTCTGCTGCGCGCCCGAACCCTGCTGCCACGACGGTATTGGCGTCCGGCGTGGCCCCGGCTGTGGCAGCCACCACGGCGCTCGGCACGGGCTCTCCTCCCCCTGGCGGTATCCAGCACACTCGCGCGGTCACCGCACAAACTGCTCGTCCGGCGACGGTCGACGGCGACTCGGATTTCGACGACGGTTCCGATTTCGGCGACGACCACCCGGGGCACGACGATCCGCATGCTCATTTTGTCGAGGCACGTCGTAAATCGCGACGAGCCACCCTGATCTGGCTGCTCGTCATCGCGGTCCTCGCGCTCGCGTTGGGCTTCGGCGGATGGTGGATGGGCTCGGGCCGCTATACAGCTGTTCCCTCGATCGACGGGCTGACCAAGGACACTGCGGTCACCGCTCTGCAGGACGCCGGGCTCTCCCCCGACGTCCAGGGTCAGTACTCCGACGCCCAACCCATCGACACGGTGATCGGGACGGACCCGGCCTCCGGCTCGAGGGTTACCAAAGGCTCGACCGTCGCGCTGCTGACTTCGCTCGGGCGTCCGACTGTCCCGCCCATTCCGGCCGGCGGCGACGTCTCGGCCCTGGGCGCACAACTCGCCGACCGCACTCTCGTCGCGGTCGACGGCGGGGACACATTCAGCTCCAAGATCCCGATCGGCGGCGTGGCCGCGCTCGACCCGGCACCGGGAACCGAAGTTGCCGTGGGCTCCTCGGTCAAGGTCATCACATCCAAAGGGTCACCGCCCGTGGACATTCCCGATGTGAAGGGCATGTCCGAGAACGCTGCGCGCGCCGCCCTCGACAAGGTAGGCATCTCAGTCAGCACCACCAGAACAACGTTCGACGACGCCGTCGAGGGCGGTAGCGTGATCGGCACCGATCCCGCAGTCGGGTCCTCCGTCAACGCCGGCACCTCCGTGGTTCTGCTCATCTCCGATTCCGTCAAGGTTCCCTCGCTGATCGGCCGCTCCGTCTCTTCAGCACGCGAAGAACTCGGCCGCCTCGGCCTCGAGATCACCGTGCGTCAGCTCACCCAGAACGACAGCTCGGTCATCATCAGCCAGAGCGTCAAGAACGACCTCGTTGCCAAGGGCACCGACATCAGCGTCGTCGCAATTCCCTGACAGTCCGCTTCGGCCTAATCTGAATTCATGGCCACGTGGGAACCCGAGAGCATTGGGATACTCGACTTGCCGTCGGGGAGATCGATTCGGGGTCGAGGACTCCGCAATCCACTTCCTTCCGGACCTCTCCCCACCTTCGGCGTCTATCTGACCGGCAAAGAACCTCCCGACACCGAGTGGGAGTCGGAGTGGGTCCGCTGGCGAGATTTCTGGTTGCCGAGCGATCCCGATGCGCTGCGCAGGGCCTTGCACGAAGTGTGGGTGCGCTCGGAAACCGAAAGAGTCGAGATCGCGTGCGGTGGTGGATACGGCCGCACCGGAACAGCGTTGGCCGCTCTTGCCGTCATGGACGGAGTGCCCAGTAAGGACGCCACCGCGTACGTTCGCGCACGCTACTCACCTCGCGCCGTCGAAATGCCCTGGCAGCGCCGATTCGTCACACGATTCACGCAATAGCGAACGCCCCCACCTGCGCGAGCGGGTGAGGGCGTTTGCCGAAAATCAATGCCGGGCGCGAATCAGCTTCGGCGAAGCAAGGTTTCAGCCTCGCAGCATCTCGGCCACGAGGAACGCGAGCTCCAACGACTGTTGGGTGTTCAATCGGGGGTCGCACGCCGTCTCGTAGCGACCGCCGAGATCGAGGTCGGAGATGTCCTGCGCGCCGCCGAGGCACTCGGTGACGTTCTCACCGGTCAGCTCGACGTGGATGCCACCCGGATGCGTGCCGAGACCGTTGTGGACCTCGAAGAATCCCTGAACCTCGTCGACGATGCGGTCGAAGTGGCGCGTCTTGTACCCGGTGGAGGCTTCGTGGGTGTTGCCGTGCATCGGATCGCACTGCCAGATGACCTGGTGACCGGTGGCTTGGACCTTCTCGATGATCGCCGGCAGCAGGTCGCGGACCTTGCCGTTGCCCATGCGCGAGATCAGAGTCAGACGACCCGGCTTGTTGGTGGGGTCGAGACGCTCGACGTATTCCACCGCCATTTCCGGCGTCGTGCTCGGGCCGATCTTGAGGCCGATCGGGTTGGACACCAACTCGGCGAAGGCGATGTGCGCGCCGTCGAGCTGACGAGTGCGGTCACCGATCCAGAGGAAGTGAGCCGATAGGTCGTAGAGCTTGGGGTGATCGCTGTCGTTGTCGAGACGCAGCATCGCGCGCTCGTAGTCGAGAACCAGGGCCTCGTGGCTGGCAAAGATCTGTGCCTGGTGCAGGCTCGGATCGGTGACGCCACACGCGTTCATGAACTGCAGGCCGCGGTCGATCTCGGCTGCCAGTTGCTCGTAGCGTGCGCCCGCGGGAGACGCTGCGACGAATTCGCGGTTCCAATCGTGCACCTTGTGCAGGTCGGCCATGCCGGCGCCGGTGAGTGCGCGAACCAGGTTCATCGCGGCGCTGGCGTTGGCGTATGCACGCACCAGTCGCGAAGGATCGTGGGCGCGGACTGCCTCGTCGGCGACGAGCGAGTTGATCATGTCGCCGCGGTAGGACTTCAGACCCAACGAGTCGATGTCGGCCGAGCGCGGTTTGGCGTACTGGCCGGCGATGCGAGCGACCTTGACGACCGGCATCGAGGAACCGTAGGTGAGCACGACGGCCATCTGCAGCAACGTGCGGATGTTTCCCTTGATGTGCGGCTCGGTGTTGTCCGCGAAGGTCTCGGCGCAGTCACCGCCCTGGAGCAGAAATGCCTCACCACGCGCGACCTGCGCGAGACGCTCTTGCAGCGCCTCGACTTCGCTGGCCACCGTGATGGGAGGCACGCTCTCGAGCACAGTCCGCATGGCGGCCGCCTGGTCAGCGGGCCACGAGGGCTGCTGAGCAGCGGGCTTCGCGAGCGCCTCGTCGAGCTGCTTACGCAGTCCGGCAGGCAGCGGCGGGAGTTCGGGCAAGCGGTCGATCGGCACGTCGACAGTCCAGTTCACCTCTACAGGATATTCGCTCGCTCCTCGGCGCGTCACACAGGCTCTCGATCGCAGCCCAATCGGAACACTTCCCGCGCACCGAAACCTGGGTCAGCGAAGTGACCGTGCAGCCGAAATGGCGTCGAACTTCACGAGGTTGTGCCTGGCGTCGGCAAGTGCGTCGTGTGCGTCGGCGGGCGCCGACGGGAGGGCAGGACTGCCGTTGTCTTCCCAGAACTGTCGGAGTTCGCGGGTGTACCGCGGCATCGACTGCGGTAGTTCCGTCATGTCGCCCCACAACTGGCACAGCGCGACGTGGTCGTAGGCGGCGACCCACGCCCAGAGCTCCGGAACCACCATCGGCCGCGGAACGAAGAATTTCAGAAGATCGTCGCGGATCTTCTCGCGTGATTTCCACAGCGGCGACGAAGGCTGCGGCAACTTCGGCAGCACGTTCTTGCGCACCCAACTACCGGCACGGGCGGGATCGAACTCCGTCGAAACCGCGTAGTACTCTCGGCCGTCCTCACAGACAACGCCGATGGACACGAGATCGATGGTTCGACCGTCTTCGATGAATTCACAGTCGTAGAAGTAGCGCACGTCCGAAAACTATGCCGCACGCGCAGGCTCTGGAGCCAATGCGCGTGCGGCCGGTGTGGGAAATCTCTAGCTGGCTTGTGCGTCCGGGAGCGAATCCTTGTCGGACTTCGCGGATTCCTTCGACTCGGCCGAGGCCACGAGATCGACAACCGACTCGCCGCCTTCCGCCGGAACGTCGACGGCAGCTTCGGGTTTCGTGGGCGCCTGGTTCTTGAGGCTTGCCGCGTAGATGTCCACGTACTCCTGGCCGGAGAGTTTCATCAACTTGTACATCACCTCGTCGGTCACAGCGCGCTCGACGAAGCGGTTTCCGCCCATGCCTTCGAAGCGGGAGAAATCGATGGGTTCGCCGACGATCACGGTGACCTTGGCGGGACGCCACATCCGTGAGCCGATCGGATTCATCTTGTCGGTGCCGACCATCGCTACCGGGATCACCTTGACGCCCGATTCAAGTGCGAGGCGCGCCATTCCGGTCTTGCCCTTGTAGAGGCGACCGTCAGGCGAGCGCGTCCCCTCGGGGTAGATACCCAGCAGGCTGCCCGAACCGAGGACCTTGAGACCGGCGTTGAGTGCATCCTGCGCCGCGTCTGCACCGGTTCGGTCGATAGGGACCTGACCGACCGCGGTGAAGAACCACTTCTGGAAAGCGCCCTTCAGACCGGAACCGGTGAAGTACTCACTCTTGGCAAGGAACGTGATGCGGCGGTTGACGCGAAGCGGAAGGTAGAACGAGTCCAGAACCGCCTGGTGATTGCTGGCCAGAATGGCCGCCCCGTCAGTCGGAATGTTCTCGTGACCCTTGACCGTCGGACGCCCGAGCAGCCAGAGAATCGGCCCCAGCAACACATACTTGAAGAGCCAATACCACACGGCGTCCCTCCCATTCACAGCTGAATTTCGCTGAGTACGACCTTACTGCCGACCGGTAACCCCCGCTACACACGCCCCTGCAGGATCGACCCGATCACAGTCCGGCAGACGTGGTTCCAGCGCCGTCGACCCCACCGAGATCCTGAGGCACTACCGATCGGGCCAAAGCGGCGGCGCCGACCATGCCCGCAGCTTCGCCCAGCTGAGCGGAACGGATGCGGGCCAGTGGGCGGTGCTTCGCCCCGGTCAACAATGTCGCGTATTGCTCGCGGGCGTCGTCGAGAAACAGTGGGGCAGAACTCGCGACGCCGCCGGCGATCACGACCAGATCGGGATCGTAGACGTCACCGACCATGGCCAGACCCACGGCCAGCCAACGGGTGAACTCGGCGATCGTTGCCAGCGCGAGTGGGTCACCGTCCTGCGCGGCGTTGGCGATCCGGCGACCGGTGAGCGAACCAGGATCCACCGCTACCTCACGCGCCAGGACCGTCGACGCGGCCGGGTCGGCGGCAAGCAGTTCGATTGCCGTGTCGACGAGCGCCGTTCCGCTGCAATAGCGCTCCCAACACCCACGTTTGCCACACGCGCACTGACGCCCGCCCGGAACGACCTGGATGTGGCCCAGTTCGGGAGCGACGCCGTGACTCCCCCGGTACAGCTCACCGTTGATCAGCAGCGCTCCACCGATTCCGGTCCCGATCGCCACCATCACGACATTGCGGCCACCTGCGGCCGCGCCGAATCGGTGCTCCGCGAACGCCGCTGCATTGGCGTCGTGTTCGAGAACGACCGGCAAGCCGAGCCGCTTGCTCAAGTCACTTCCGACCGGCGCGTCCACCCATGGCAAGTGCGGAGCGAACCGAACCGAGCTTCGATCGGAGGTGATGAAGCCGGCGACCGCCAACCCCACGGCCGATACCTCGTGCCTGGTGACCAATTCGCGCACGACGCGATCGAGACCGTCTTCGAGTGCCCTGGCCGACTGCGGGGTCGGGGCTTGAATCATCTCGAGCACTTGTCCGTCGACGTCCACGACGGAGGCCCTGATACTCGTCCCGCCGACGTCGATGCCGACCGTCAAGATGTCGTCCATGGTGGAGTCGGAGACCGCTTTCAAGCGGCGCGCGCTCATCGCGACGATTCCCGCGCGAGCGGCGTCCGCTGGAGTGCGCACCCTGAATCGGTGCCTCGTGCGTCGGTGACCATTGTGTCGATTGTGCTCATCTCGGGCCGTTCGCTCTACCCGGGGTACTGAGTCAGTCCTTGACCGTCACGTTGATCGGGACAAATGCCGCCGTGCGAGTTCGCTCCGCACCTGGCGTCGTCGGACCGCCTTCGGGTCCACGATCGGGGCCTGACGGCCCCCCGAGAAACTCGTCGAGAATCTCACGAAGCAACGCAAGGAATGCTGCTGCTTGACCCGCGAGGAATGCCAACAGTTCGTGGTGCTCACCGCGAACCAGTGCGGCGAGGGCGCACACCGGGCACCAGCTGCAGCCGGTGAACACCGGCTGCGTGTCCGTGGACGCCGAGTCACTCGCAACGTCTGCCGTCGCTGCTGCGGCCTTCTGCAGCACCGGTTCCAGGCGCGTCAGAACGGTTTCCGCCAGCGCGCGAAACTCCGCGACGAGGCGCTCGTGCTCTTCGCTCATACCGGCCACACCGCGGGATCCGGGCTGAACCGGATGATCAGGTAACTGCCGTCCAACTCCGCCCCGTTCACGACACAACGACGCAGCACCGACGCCAAACGAACTCTGCGTCGTACGCCGTCTGCTCCCACCAGCACATCGTCCTCCACCCGGCCCAACGACAACGACGACGGATCCACGAGCGGAAGGTACATCCGCATCACGTACACCGAATCGACTCCGGTCCCGGACTCCAACGACACCACGATGTTGTCCGCGGTACCGACGGTGCCCGAATCCGTGCCCGCTCCACCCTCGAACGTGGCCGCGATCTCGCCCAGAGCGGCCAACCCTACCGGTTCGGCGCAAGCGCGTTCGACCGTTGTGACGGACATTCCATCGGTTGATCCACGCAGTTCGTCCACGACGAGTGCCTGAGCCGCCCGGATCGACGCGAGCCACTGCGCCGCCGGTGAATCGTCGACACCCTTCCCGGCGGACGAGTTGAACTGCGGGACAAGGTTGTTGACCACAATCCCGTCAACTCGCAACCCGGCCAGAGCCAGCCCGGACAACGTCCGACGAGTCGCCGCGACCGACACGCCGTCGGCCGACGTCACCACACGCACGCCGGTGTTCTCCCGATCCGAGAGGTGAACCGCGATCCGATCCACCGACGCGAGCACGCGTTCGACGAGGGACACGAGCAGGAGCAGCCGCATGTCCGTACCTGTCACAGCGACCATCCGCCTGTGCCGCGGCCACAATCGCTCGAGATACTCCGACACCATCGACGGCGAGCCGAGTATCCGCAGCGCTTCGGCTGCGGCCGGACAGTCCACGATCACGACGTCGTAGTCGCCGCTGTCCGAGAGGTCGACGATCTCGGCGAGCCCGAGCATGTCTTGGATGCCCAGGGATCCCGTCAACTCTTCCGGTTCCAAGCCCTCGAATGACGAACCGTGTTCGTGATCTCCCGCTCCGAAAGTTCCTGCAGCATCGATCAACCCCGACAATCCTCGGAACTTGTCCTCGAGGAGCGCTGACGTGTCGAGTTGCCGGACGTCGAGACGCTCGGTGAGAGATGTGGTCGTTCGCGGATTCGGCACGCCCAGGACGTCTGCAAGAGAACCTGCCTGATCGATCGACACGAGCAGCACTCTCGCCCCATCGGTCGCAGCCGACACAGCAGTCGCTGCGGCAAGCGTCGTCGTGCCTACTCCGCCTTTACCGACGAACAGTTGGACGCGCGATCGTTGCTCCGGCACTCAGCCCTCGACTCGCTTCTTCAGTTCCTTCAGAGCTGTGTCGGTGATGATCTTCTCGGCCTTGCGCTTGAACAGACCGATCATCGGAATCGTCAGGTCGACCGTCAACTCGTAGGTGACCGACGTGGTGCCGTTCGGGCCGGGCTCGAGTGTGTACGAACCGAATTGGGACTTCTGAATCTCGCCCGAGATCAGCTCCCAACTCACCGCCATACCGTCCGGTGCCCACGAATACTGCAGTTCGTAGGTGTCCTTCACCATCCCCGCGTCGAGGACGAAACGTACTCGGTCCGCGCGGCCGCCCTGTCCCGGCGCCGTCACCTCGACGGACTTCGCCGCGGCCACCCACTCGGGGTACCGCTCGAAATCGGCGATGACGTCCATCACGGCGTCGGCAGGAGCGTCGATGCTGATCAACCCCTTGGTCTTCTCGGCCATACGACTGCGCTACCTTCCTTCGTCAAAAGTCCAGAACCTGCACAACGTGCAGTGCTTCGATTATCAGTCCGGTGCTACTCCGGCGGCACGTCCCGCTTCGAGTTCGCGTTTGAGCTGGAACGACATGACCTTGCCATCGACCCGACGCTTGCGGTTCATCCCGGCGAGGTCGAGGGTCGCCAGATCGGACGGCGATACGCCGACCGGCTCACAGTGCAGGAAGTAGTGCGCGATCGTCCCGTCCATGACCGGTTCGAGCCACACCTCCATGGTGCCGACCAGCTGACCTGACACTCCCCAACGGAATCCTGCGGGACCGCGATCTTCCCGGACTTCGAGCTCGAGATCACTGAACCAGCGACGCCACTGCGCGCGCGAGGACAACAGTTCGGCGACCCGCTCGGGCGGGGCGGCGATGAAAGTCTGGTCTGCGACCTGAATGCTGCTCACCGAAGTAGCTTCACATATCGCGTCCGCGAAGCGTCGAGGGGTGTCGCAACACTACATACCGGACAGACTGTAAGCCTGGCCACAACTGCGTCGGACATGCGACTACAGTAGGAGACGAAAACCCTACTCGTCAGTATTTCGCAGTGTCGGAGGTATTTCGTGCCTGAGTTCAGCGCACCCCAGACGTTCACCATTCCCGAGGATGCCTCCGCGGTCGACTCGGTCTTCGCCTTCGCGAAGACGAAGCCGGCGGCGGTTGTCTACAAGCGCAAAGTCGGAAATGCATGGGTCGATGTCACTGCAGGCGATTTCGCCGCTCAGGTGACTGCCGTCGCCAAGGGCCTCATCGCGATCGGCGTCAAGCAGGGCGACCGCGTCGGCCTCATGTCGGCGACGCGTTTCGAATGGCCGCTCGTCGACTACGCCATCTGGGCGGCCGGCGGCGTGACGGTTCCGATCTACGAAACCTCCGCAGCCGAGCAGGTTCGCTGGATTCTCGAGGACTCCGAAGCAATCGACCTCATCGTCGAGAACGACGCACATGCCGCGACCGTGAAGGACGTCGCTGCAGCCGCCCCCGCGCTGCGCACGGTCTACCAGATCGATGCCGCGGCAGGCGGTAAAGGTGTTGTCGAGGAATTGACCGCATTGGGCGCCGACATCTCCGACGAGGACGTCCACGCCCGCGTCGCGGCACTGAAGGCATCCGATCCCGCGACCCTGATCTACACGTCGGGCACCACGGGCCGACCCAAGGGCTGCCAGCTGACGCACTCCAACCTGATTGCCGAGTCGAAGGGCATCCTCGACTCCAACCTGGGCACGCTGCTCAAGACACCCGGCGTTCGCACTCTGATGTTCTTGCCGCTCGCGCACGTTCTCGCTCGCGCAGTCAGCATCGCGTCGTTCGACGCCGGTGCAGCGCTGGGGCACACGAGCGACATCCCGAACCTCGTTCCGACGTTCGGCGAGTTCAAGCCCGACTTCATCCTCTCGGTGCCGCGCGTGTTCGAGAAGGTCTACAACAGCGCACGCGCCAAGGCGCACGGCGACGGCAAGGGAAAGATCTTCGACGCGGCCGCAGACACTGCCGTCGCGTGGAGCGAGGCGCAGGACAAGGGCGGCGCCGGCATCGTTCTCAAGGCCAAGCACGCTCTCTTCGACAAGCTCGTGTACTCGAAGCTGCGCGCAGCGCTCGGCGGGCAGTGCCAGCTGGCCATTTCCGGTGGTGCACCTCTGGGCGCTCGACTCGGCCACTTCTTCCGCGGTATCGGTGTCACGATCTACGAGGGCTACGGACTGACCGAGACCACCGCAGCGTTCGCCGTCAACACCATCGGCGCACAGAAGGTCGGCTCTGTCGGAAAGCCGTTGGCCGGCAACTCCGTTCGTATCGCAGAAGACGGCGAAATCCTCCTCTCGGGACCGGTGGTCTTCACCGGCTACTGGCGCAACGAGAAGGCGACCGCCGAGTCGATCGAGAACGGCTGGTTCCACACCGGCGACCTCGGCACCGTCGACAAGGACGGCTACATCACCATCACCGGCCGCAAGAAGGAAATCATCGTCACGGCAGGCGGCAAGAACGTCTCCCCCGCTCAGCTCGAGGATTCCCTTCGCGCGCACCCGCTGATCAGCCAGGCCATCGTGGTCGGCGACCAGAAGCCTTTCATCGGCGCCCTCATCACCATCGACGCCGAAGCTCTTCCCGCCTGGAACGAGCGCAACAACAAGGCCGCAGGAACCACAGCGGCCGACCTGGTTTCGGACGGCGAACTGGTCGGCGAAATCCAGGACGCCATCGACGAGGCCAACAAGCTCGTCTCACACGCCGAGGCGATCAAGAAGTTCCGCATTCTTCCGGTCGACTTCTCCGAGGACACAGGCGAACTCACGCCCACGATGAAGCTCAAGCGCAACGTCGTGCACGAGAGCTTTGCCGCCGACATCGAAAAGATCTACGCCAAGTAGTCTTTCGCCGATCAGCCCTCTGCCGACACGAACGTGCCGACATGAACGGCCCGCACCGAATTCGGTGCGGGCCGTTCGCGTTCGAGTCCCGTTTGCTCAGCCGAGGAGATTACGCAGTTTCGAAGCGAGCGTGTCCCACTTCCAGTCTTCGGCAACCCATGCCCGGCCGGCTGCTCCCATCGCGGCCGCGCGATCACGATCGGACAGCACCTCGATCACGGATTCGGCGACGTCGCGAACAGAGGTGCCGTCGACCACGAGCCCGGTCTTGTTCTGCTGCACCGTTTCCGGAGCGCCACCACTGCGCCCGGCGATGACCGGCACACCGGTAGCCGAGGCCTCGAGGTAGACGATTCCCAGTCCTTCGACGTCCAATCCGGCGCCTCGGGTACGGCACGGCATGGCGAACACGTCGGCGATCGTGTGGTGCGCCGCCAACTCTGCGGCGGGCACCGTGCCCGTGAAGACGACGTGATCGTCCATCCCGGTCTTACGCGCCAATTGGCGGAGATGGTCCTCGTACGGCCCACCTCCGACGATCACCAGTACCGCCCCGTCAATGCTCTTGCGTACGGTCGGCAGCGCCTTGATGAGCATGTCCTGCCCCTTGCGTGGCACGAGCCGCGACAGGCACAGGATCGTGGGCCGCTCGCCCAGCCCGTATCGCTTACGCAGTTCCGCGCGGGCGACCGAGTCCGGGTGGAACACTGACGTGTCCACTCCGGAAGGAAGGTGCTCGAGCGCCGCTTGCGGGCCGAAGGCCGCCGAGAACCGCCCACGGGTGTATTTGCTGACGAACGTCACCGCATCGGTGTGGTCACCGATCACACGCAACGACTGCCGCGCACCGGGAATCATCGACCATCCGACCTCGTGGCCGTGAGTACTCGCGATCACTCGGCTCGCTCCGGCACGTCGAACAACCGGCGCCAACAACGCCAACGGCGCTGCCGCACCGAACCAGACCGACTCGCAGTCGTGCTTCTTGACCAACTTCGCGGCTCGACGAGCGACAAAAGGCGACGGCAGCATCAGCGTCGTCGGGTGCCGAACGACCTCGAAAGGCTGTGCCGCATCGAACTTCTTGTGCGAGTCGCCCCGCCACCGCGGTGCGTACACCACCAACTTGTCCGGCGGCAGATGCCCGGCGAACGTGTGGAGATACGACTGGATACCTCCGGGGCGAGGAGGAAAATCGTTGGTCACCAAGAGGGTCCGGCGCATCCGTCCACCGTAGGGCACTCGGTGCTTCAAACGTGCGAAGGGCACCTCGCCGCTGCAATCGACCCAGCCGCGAACCGCTCAGCCCAGATGGCTGTTGGTCCAGTCGACCCATCCGGCTCGCAGTTCCTCGGTTCCGACGCCAACGACCGCTCGGATCCGCGAATCGAGGTCTTCGGCCGTCATCTTTCCGGAGGCGAGAGCGCGAAAGAGGTCGGTCAGCTTTGCTTCTCCGAATCGATCGGCGATATACGCGTTGATCGACCACGCCGATTCGTACGCCAGTGAACTCACGACCGGTACACCGCTGAACTGCGTGTCGTCCGGAAACTCGGTCGGAGTATCGCCGGAGCGTACCGCTGCTGCCAGAGTCGGCGCGATCTCACCCCAGGCCCGCGAGGATCCACGGTTTCCCGCGTATTCGGCAAACCCTTCCAATACCCACATCGGCGACCCGTCACGGGTTTTCGATCGGGCGGCTATGTGCATCAGTTCGTGGCGCAACACCGTTCGCCTGGTGATGTCGGTCAACCTCGAAGCCGCGGCAGGCGAGAAGACCACTCGCTGGCCGCTCACGTCGGATGACCCGTCCGCCGTCGCATCCGCGACCGACACTGCAGCAATCGAAGCGCCGTCGTGATGGGAGCCGACCAGTGCGGTGAATTCCTCAGCGGACCCCGCCACCATGAGCACCGCGCGCTCGGACCACCACGGCCCCCACAACTGCGTCGTGTTCTCGATGGCTGAGTCCACATCGGCAGCCAAAGCGTCGACGAACGCCTGCTGACCCGGGTGGCCGATCACCAGCGCGTTACCCGCAGAATTCTCGGCGACGGCAAGCGGGCCGAAGTCCCAGGGGCCATTCCAGGATTCGCCCGCCGTTCGGGCGCCGTCCAGTC
Source organism: Rhodococcus sp. YL-1 (assembly GCF_001942025.1). NCBI lineage: Bacteria > Bacillati > Actinomycetota > Actinomycetes > Mycobacteriales > Nocardiaceae > Rhodococcus > Rhodococcus sp. YL-1. The sequence goes on from NZ_CP017299.1 coordinate 3,667,681, forward strand.
CGACGATCGACCCGTCCGCAAGAACCGACCACTGATCGCCGCGTTTCGCGAGTGTCATGGACACTGCCTTGCGCGTGGGCAATGCGTCGACGCCGTCGAGGGCGTACCGCAACAGAACTTGCGCATTCCATACTTCGACGTCTCCGCCCGGCGCACCGGTTCGCGGCGCCGGAGTCAGGCCGCCGCTGGGAATCTCGTATCCCCAGTCGGAGAATTCAAGCGCTCCCGCAGCAGTGGCTCGTCGAACTTCCGCCTCGAGCACACCGGGTGCGGCGGCACTGTCGACGAACTTCGCCAGCCCCGACGGATCGTCGGACATCTGAGCCGCGGCCCATGCATCGAGAAAGCTCTGGACTTGAGCGCTGCGTTCCGCGTCCTGTTCGGCGGCGGCGTTTTCGTCGGAATCGGACCTGTTCGTCAGGAAGATCGTCAGGCCCAGAACGAGCACCACGGCTACACCGAGCGCCACGAGGGCCGGATACTCCCAACGGCGTGGTCGATCTGCGCCGACGTCGGGCGTCGTCATCGGTTCAGTCGGCACGGTGCCGAGTGTAGGAGAACTCGACTCGACGCTTCACGGCGGCTGGCCACCCGCCGCTCGGGCGCAGCAAGCCGTCAGTAACGACGCGCAGTGGAGAACTCCATGCCTGCCATCGACTGGACCTTCACCGGTACGCCGAACGTCGACGCATGCAGAATGTTTCCGTCGCCGGCGTAGATGCCGACATGCGAGTTGTCGCTGTAGAACGTCACGACGTCGCCGGGCTGTAGTTGGTCCCTCGACACCGGTACACCGCCCTGCGCCTGCGCTTGGCTCGATCGCGGCAGAGTCTTTCCGATCTGCTTGTAGGCCCATACCACCAGACCTGAGCAGTCGAACTCGTTCGGGCCGGTCGCGCCCCAGACGTACGGGTCACCGATCCGCGTGAGGCCTGCCTGCAGAGCAGCAGCACCCGAGCCAGGGGTCAAGTTAGCCAGAATTTTGCTGAGATCGACGTCCGGCGGGAAAGGCGTACCGCTCAGTTGGTTACGTTCGTCGTCGGTGAGATTCTGGAAGGCTTTGGTCACGTCGGCGATCTGCGTCTGCAGTTCACTCTGCTTGCGCTGCAAATCGTCACTGAGCGCGCGGGCTTGATCGGCGGCGGTTCGCGCTTCTTCGGCCGATCGCTTCGACGCTTCCGAGGCGGCACGCGCATCGGCAGTGGCTTGGTTGAACTGAGAGACCTGTACTGCCGCGTCGTTGGAAATCACGTCGAGCGCAGACATCTGGTCGAGCAACTGCTGCGGCGAGTCGCTCACCATCAACGCAAAGAGGCGATTGGTTCGCGCACCCTGGTAATTCGCTGTGGCAATACGGTTTACCGCCGGAGCGAACTCGGCGACGCGCGCCGAAGCCGCGTCGAGAAGACCCTGATCGGCTGCCGATCGCACGTCCGCATCATTCGCGACTGCCAGCTTCGCGTCGAGGTCGATCTGCGCGTTGTGCAGCGCTTCGTTGGTCTGCTCGGAAACCCGGGAGAGTTCACCGAGCTTGTCGAGCGCCTCGGTGGGGTTGGTGATGACGGGGTCGGCACCGGCCTGCATCGAAGGCCCTGCAACGAGTCCGAACGCCAGCACTCCCACTGTCAATGCGGCCCGTACTCGACTGTTGTTTTTCGATGAAACCACGGAATGCAACTCTCCGTCTCGGTGAAGCGACGTCGACCGGGACCGGTCGACGATCTGTTAGCTGGCTGTCAACTATCCACAGTACCTGTCTCGGCCGCGCAATGTCTCGATAAGGTTACGGAACGGCATACGTTTGTGTCTACTTGCCGGTAGGCGTGTCGGGGTGAAGTACCGGGCGAATTGTCGCGAAACGAAAATGTGGGCCCCGAATCGAAGATTCGAGGCCCACATTCGAAGATCCGGAGCTCCCCCGAGCTCCGCCGCATCACAGCGGCGGATCGTTCCGACTGCCTACCGGAGACAGCCGTCGAGCGTGTTCAGAAATCAGTAACGGCGAGCGCCGTCGTACGGCATCGAGGACACCGGAGCGAGCTTCACGGGCTGACCAGCGGTCGACGCGTGGATGACATTGCCGTTACCGGCGTAGATGCCCGAATGCGATCCGCCGTAGAAGGAGATCACGTCGCCGACCTGAAGATCGGACTGTGCGACGGCAACGCCGGCTGCAGCCTGGTCGTAGCTCGTGCGAGGCAGGTTGAGACCGGCCTGCTTGTATGCCCACTGAACGAGACCGGAGCAGTCGAATGCGTCCGGGCCGGCTGCGCCGTACACGTACGGGGAGCCCAGCTTGCTCTCTGCGGCGCGAACTGCCTGCTCACCAACACTGGAGATGGGAGCGGCCGGTGCAGCCGGTGCGATGTCGGTGATGCCCGGAATGACCGGCAACTGAGGAATAGAAACGCCCGGAACCTCGAACGTGCCGACGCCGGGGATGGTGATGGGGTCTGCCGAGGCAGGTGCAGCGGTTGCAGCGAATGCTCCGACTGCGAGCGCGCCGGCTACTGCCAACTGCGCTGAACGCTTGAAACTCTGTGACGCCACTTAAGGGGTGCTCCATTTCTTCCATTCATCCGCCGACCGAGTTAGCTGACGGGTTCGGGCTGGGAAGATCAGCCCTACCCGCGTGGTCTGCAGCGATCCTGCGTGCTGCACCCCAGGCGGGATTCACCCCAGTGGAAACTTGGGTTCCCGGTTCGGGTTCCTCGCGGAGATCCCGATTAGGCGGTTCCTGACGATGCCGGTCCTGTTTGGTCCGGCAAGACTTCGTTAGGTCTCAGGAAGGTTACGAAATGATCGCGACGATGTCGACCGCTTCGTGACAATCGTGCCCGATTCGCCGGAAATCGTGGTGCCGCGCCCGCGATACGCCCGGCGGGTCACGGGGAGATAACAACAGGTCGGTTCGGCGACCCACTCCAGGCCGTCAAACCCGCGCCCGCTACCCACTGCCAAGGCTCACCAAACCCGACAATCCGATCTTCCATGCAGTTCAACGATGATTACTTGAAACTAGAACCTGTTCCGGTCACGGACGCGGTTTCAGCCGTCGACAGACGCACCGAAGACCCCTCGACTCGCCCTACTCACAAGTAGGCGCGCGTCCACATTCGCGAGTTCCCACCGCAAGTGTGATCCTCGTCTCTCCTACTTTTGTCGGGCGTTCATCCACCGATTTCGCAATGGAAGTCCGTGCGGGTCGGATTCCGTGTCTGCACTCTCGAATTCGTGTCGGGGGGTACTTCTACTGTCTGCGGTGTGAGTCCCGCCTCGGCCCGAGAATTTCCGTCTCCGCCCCCGTTCTCCGACGGGGAGAAGTTCGACGTCGGGCGGCAACTGAGCTTCGACGAACTGGACACACCGCTGAGCGAGACAACATTTGTCGTCGTCGACCTCGAGACCACAGGGGGCAGCGCCGACCAGGACTCCATCACCGAGATCGGCGCCGTCAAGATCCGCGGCGGCGAGGTACTGGGCGAAATGGCAACACTCGTCGACCCCGGCCGGTCGATTCCGCCCTACATAGTCGAACTGACCGGAATCACCACGGCCATGCTGATCGGCGCACCTCCCATCGAACGTGTCCTGCCTGCATTTCTCGAGTTCGCCGAGGGCGCGGTGCTGGTGGCACACAACGCGCCGTTCGACATCGGTTTCCTCAAAGCAGCGGCGTCACGCAGCGCGCGCCCGTGGCCCGCGTTCCGTGTCCTGTGCACCGTCAAACTCGCCCGGCGCGTACTCACACGCGACGAGGCACCTTCGGTGAAGCTCTCCGCACTCGCCCATCTCTTCCAAGTGACCACCCAGCCGACGCACCGGGCTCTCGACGACGCGCGTGCGACCGTCGACGTCCTCCACGGACTGATCGACAGGGTCGGAAACCAGGGTGTCCACAGTTACAGCGAACTAGTCGACTACCTGCCCAACATTTCCTCGCATCAACGGGCCAAACGGTCCTTCGCCGCAAACCTGCCGCGAAGCCCCGGTGTCTACCTTTTCCGCGGTCCTTCCGACGAAGCCCTCTACATAGGAACTGCTACCGACCTTCGACGCCGCGTCCGCAACTACTTCACCGGTTCGGAGACCCGCGGCCGGATGAAGGAAATGGTCGCGCTGGCCACCCGCGTGGACCATGTCGAGTGCGCGCACGCTCTCGAGGCCGGGGTGCGTGAACTACGACTGCTGAGCGCGCATGCGCCGCCGTACAACCGTCGCTCCAAGTTTCCCAAGCGAGGTTGGTGGATCACCCTCACCGACGAGGCGTTTCCGAGACTGTCCGTGGTTCGCACGCCCACGGCCGATTCGATCGGCCCGTTCACCTCTCGCGGCGACGCAGTCGACGTCGCCGACACCGTCGCAGAGTTCAGTCGTCTGCGCACGTGTACCAAGCGTCTCGGACGCGGCGCCGTTCACGGCCCTGACTGCCCCGCTCGCGAACTGGGGGCGTGTCCAGCCTCCTGGACCCCGGAAATCAACGCAGAGGACTACGCGGCCGCCCCTGAGGCCGTGCGTGGATTCTTCCGAGGAACCAACGACGCTCCCCTCCAACAGATGCAGGCCCGGATCGACGAGCTGTCCGCACACGCGTTGTTCGAGAATGCTGCTCGTCTGCGTGACCGAACGGTCGCAGTCGCCACCGCAGTGCGGCGCACTCAGCGACTCGCTGCAGTCGCGGCGATCGAACAACTCGTTCTCGCCCGCCCCACCGGAGACGGCGGCTGGGAGCTGTCGGTGATCCGGTCCGGGCGTCTCGCGTCCGCCGGGCTCGCCAGACGTGGGACTCACCCGATGCCCGTCGTCGACGCCATCACCGCGGCGGCCGAAACCGTCCTACCGGACGACGCCCCGTTCCGCGGCGCGTCACCCGAAGAACTGGGACTGATCGCAAGGTGGCTCTCGTCGGACGGTGTCCGAATCGTGTCGGCGACATCCGGATACGTCGAACCTGTGAGCGGCGCCGGCAAGTGGGAAGCCTGGTGCCGACTCGCCCGAGCCGGAACCGAATCCGAACATCGATGACGTAACGGCGGGGCGGCACCCCTAAGCTCGATCGAAACCACCGGGTCATCACAACCCGCAGGGAAATCGAGGAGAGAAATGATCAACGCCATCGTCATGATTCACGCCGAGTCCGCTCGGATCCCGGAAACCGCGCAGGCCGTCGCCGACCTGTCCGGAGTGACCGAGGTCTACTCGTGCGCAGGTGACGTCGATTTGATCGCCATCGTGAAAGTGCGTGACCACGCCCAGATCGCCGACGTGGTCACCGGAGGAATCAACAAGGTGCCCGGCGTTCTCCGAACCGCCACACACATTGCGTTCCAGTCATTCTCCAGCGCAGACGTCGAGGCCGGTTTCTCGCTGGGTGAATAGCCCCTCGATCAGGCTTGGTCGGCCAGCTCGGCGGTGAGCGCCGCCCACTTGTGAAGCAGTTCAGCGCCCGCGCCGCTGTCGATCGCGGCAGCGGCTGCAGTCATCCCGGCAGAGATCGCACTCTCGAGATCGTCGCCGACACCGTTGAATGCCGCGATGGCTGCTCCCGCGTTCAGCAGGACCGCGTCCCGGACCGGCCCCTTCTGCCCGGAAAGCAGCGTTCTGGCGACGGTGGCGTTGATTTCGGCGTCGCCTCCACGCAACTCTTCGAGAGGAACGCGGTCGATTCCGAGGTCACGCGGATCCAGCGTGACAGTTCGCACACTTCCACCGCCGACGATGTGAACCGTCGACGTCGTCGATGTGGTCAGTTCGTCCAGTCCGTCGTCTCCCCGTACCACCAACGCCGAATTGCCGCGCTGCGCAAGGACTCCCGCGACGACCGAGATCAGTTTCGGAAATGCGCACCCGATCAGCCCGGCACGCGGACGAGCCGGATTGGTCAGTGGACCGAGCACGTTGAATGCCGTCGGAATGCCGATTTCCTTGCGAGGCACCGCCGCAAAGCGCAGTGCGGGATGGAAGACCGGCGCGAAACAAAAGCCGATGCCGACCTCTTCGACACACCTCGCAACCTGCTCCGGCCCGAGGTTGATGCGAACGCCGAGCGCCTCGAGCACGTCGGCGCCACCGCTCTTGGACGAAGCAGCGCGGTTGCCGTGCTTGACAACTCGCACACCGGACGCGGCAACCACGATCGAGGCCATCGTCGAGATGTTCACCGTGTTGGAGCGGTCACCACCCGTGCCGACGATGTCGACGACGTCGGAATCGACCGGCACGCGCCTGGAGTGTTCGAGCATCGCGGCGGCGAGCCCTTCCAACTCCGCGGGGGTTTCGCCCTTCATCTTCAGACCGACCCCGAAAGCAGCGATCTGAGCGGAGGTGGCGTTGTCCGACATGATCTCGCCCATAGCCCAGCGACTGTCGGCTTCCGACAAGTCACTGCCGTCCGTGAGCAAACCGAGAATCATCGGCCAGGACCGCACCACTGCACTCGAATCGACGTTCACGGCGTTGGATGCGTCGGTGCCGGCCATAGTGCCTTGGTCCCCTGTCGTTCAAGTGGGCTGGATTTCGAGCTGTCGTTTCGAGCTGTCGTTTCGCGCTGCCATTTTGTGCTGCCGATGACCCTCGCAGCCTAGTCAGTGAGGTAACGAGGAAACCGAATAGGGCCGCTCAGGACTTTCTGCGACCGCGTTTGGGCGGCGCCTCCACAAGTATCGGGGGCTGGAGCGCGTCCCACCCGGCGACCGAACCACCGAGTCGCTGCGCCAGACCAGCCATTCGTGACCGCTCCTGGGAGCAATGCAGGGCGTCAAGCACCTGGACACGCTCGAAGACGACGCGAACCGAATTCTCGACCACCGGAGTCACGTCCTCGGGCCGACTCGAGCCTCGCACATATCCGTCCTGGGCGACGATGCTCTCGGCATCGGCTACCGAGCCCTCCGGGAGGTCGAGATGATGCCGCAGAACCACTTCGGACTCCGCCCTGAACTCCGGCTCGGTGGAGGCGGCACGTTCGAGAGCCGTCGAGCTCGCCTCGGCGTCGTCGAAGCCTTCGGCAACGACGACCAGATCCGACCGCCCTGCATCGAGCGGTGTCGGAATCTTCGTGCCGAAAATTCTCAGGAACCACGGTCTACTCTTGTGTGTAGCTGCCATCGCGCCAGCATATTCCGACCACGCCACCAGCGCGTTCGCCGCCCGATCCCGCGAACTCGAGCCGAGCGACGCGCCGATGGTGGACCCGAGTGGTCGTCTCTTACGACGAAGCGTCATACTTCTGTCTGTGACGAGCGCAGTAGGGACTTCAGGATCGGCAATCACCCAACGCGTGCACTCGCTGAACCGGCCGAATATGGTCAGCGTTGGCACCATCGTGTGGTTGTCAAGTGAGCTCATGTTCTTCGCAGGGCTCTTTGCCATGTACTTCGTGGCACGAGCTCAGGCGAACGGAAATTGGCCGCCGGAGCCAACCGAATTGAACCTGTATCTGGCCGTGCCGGTGACCTTGGTGCTTATCGCATCTTCGTTCACCTGCCAGATGGGTGTCTTCGCGGCTGAGCGTGGCGACGTCTTCGGACTTCGTCGCTGGTACACCATCACCTTGGTCATGGGGGCGTTCTTCGTCGCCGGCCAGGGTTACGAGTACTACCACCTCGTGCACGAGGGCACCACGATTTCGAGCAGCGTGTACGGCTCGGTGTTCTACATGACCACCGGCTTCCACGGTCTGCACGTCATCGGCGGTCTCATCGCCTTCGTCTTCTTGATCGCACGTACCCGGGTCAGCAAGTTCACGCCCGCCCAGGCCACCGCCGCGATCGTTGTTTCGTACTACTGGCACTTTGTCGACATCGTGTGGATCGCGCTGTTTGCCACGATTTATTTCATCCGTTAATCAGCTGTACGCCCCAGGCAGCCCCTGACGTCCAGTTCCGTCCCGACATACCAAAGGGATACAGATGAGTTCATCCCCCCCTCCCGCATCCGATAACTCAGCGAATGCCGCGAAGTCGCGTCGCCAGCGGAAAATCCGCCGGCGCGTCACTGGCGCGCTCGTATTGATGATGGGATTGATCAGCGCAGGTTTCCTCGCTTCGGCGTTGACACCAGCTCCGCAGGTTGCGACCGCCAGTGACGATTCAGCAGCCCTGATTCGTGAAGGCAAGCAGCTGTACGACACGTCATGCATCACGTGCCACGGCGCGAACTTGCAGGGCGTGCAGGACCGCGGTCCCAGCCTCATCGGCGTCGGCGAAGCAGCCGTGTACTTCCAGGTCTCCTCTGGTCGTATGCCGGCAGCTCGCAACGAGGCCCAGGCTGCACGCAAGGACCCCAAGTTCGATGCTGCGCAGACCGACGCCCTCGGCGCTTTCATCCAGGCCAACGGCGGCGGCCCGACGCTCATCCGCGACGAGAACGGCGAAATCGCCCAGTCCTCGCTGCGCGGTGGCGACGTCGGACGCGGCAGTGAGCTCTTCCGGCTCAACTGCGCGTCGTGCCACAACTTCACCGGCCGCGGTGGCGCACTGTCCTCGGGCAAGTACGCCCCGGTCCTGGATCCGGCCAGCGAGCAGCAGATCTACGCTGCCATGGTTACCGGTCCCCAGAACATGCCGAAGTTCTCGGATCGTCAGCTGACGATCGAGGAGAAGAAGGACATCATCGCCTACGTCAAGTCGTCGGGCGAGTCGAAGGACCCCGGTGGGTACGGGCTCGGTGGCCTCGGTCCGGCCTCTGAGGGTCTCGCCATGTGGGCCGTCGGAATCATCGCTGTCGTCGGTGCAGCATTGTGGATCGGAGCAAGGTCATGAGCGACGCTGGCCAGCATGGCGGCGATACGCCTAAGAAGTACACAGATGAAGAGCTCGACGCGATGTCACGCGACGACCTGGTCAAGCTGGGTACCAATCTCGATGGCGTCGATGTCGTCTACCGCCGTGATCGTTGGTCGGTAAAGGGCACCAGGGCGGAAAAGCGCGCCGAGCGCAACGTCGCCTTCTGGTTCGGCCTCGCCGGCGTTTCGGCGATCGCGTTCATCGCGATCTACCTGTTCTGGCCCTGGGAGTACGCAGGCGCCGGTGACGAGAACTACGGCAAGTACAGCCTGTACACCCCGTTGATCGGCTTGACCATGGGTCTGGCGATCCTCGGCGTCGGCATCGGTGCCGTTCAGTTCACGAAGAAGTTCATCCCCGAAGAGGTCTCGATCCAGGACCGCCACGACGGTGGTTCCACCGAGGTCGATCGTCGCACGATCGTCGCCGAGCTCGGCGACACCCTCGAGACGTCCACCCTCCCCCGCCGCAAGGCCATCAAGCGCAGCTTGATGTTCGGCGGCGGCGCACTCGGCGTCATGATGGTCATGCCCCTCGGCGGACTCATCAAGAACCCGTGGGCCAAGGGCGACGACTCACCTCTGTGGGTGTCCGGCTGGACCCCGAACTACCCGGGCGAGACCATCTACCTGCGTCGTGACACCGGCCGTCCCGAGGACATCGTCCTCGTTCGCCCGGAAGATCTCGATGCCGGTTCGATGGAAACGGTCTTCCCGTTCCGCGAGTCCGACCGTGGCGACGAGCACGCTCTGCTCGCAGCACTGCGCGGCATTCGTAACTCGGTGATGCTCATCCGCCTCCGCACGGAAGACACCGCGCGTGTCACCAAGCGTAAGGGCCAGGAAAGCTTCAACTACGGCGATTACTTCGCCTACTCGAAGATCTGCACCCACCTGGGTTGCCCCACCTCGCTCTACGAACAGCAGAGCAACCGTATTCTGTGCCCCTGCCACCAGTCGCAGTTCGACGCACTGACCTACGGCAAGCCGATCTTCGGTCCCGCTGCTCGCGCACTTCCGCAGTTGCCTATTACAGTGAACGAAGAGGGCTTCCTGGTCGCCGACGGTGACTTCATCGAAGCACTCGGCCCGGCATTTTGGGAGCGTCGACCGTGACCACAACAACAACCAAACCGTCCAAGATCAGCGCGGCAGCGGCTGGACAAGCGGAGGCTATGGACTCCCGCTACCACCTCGCCGCAGGCATGCGCCGGCAGATCAACAAGGTCTTCCCGACGCACTGGTCCTTCATGCTCGGCGAGATCGCGCTCTACAGCTTCGTGATCCTGCTGATCTCCGGTGTGTTCCTGACGCTGTTCTTCGATCCGTCTATGGCGCACGTCGTCTACCAGGGCGCATACCAGCCGCTTCGTGGTGTCACGATGTCTCGCGCCTACGAGACGACCCTGAACATCTCCTTCGAGGTGCGCGGCGGTCTCTTCGTTCGCCAGATTCACCACTGGGCTGCACTGATGTTCGCGGCGTCGATCATCGTTCACCTCGCTCGCATCTTCTTCACCGGCGCCTTCCGTCGCCCGCGTGAAGCGAACTGGGTCATCGGCTGCCTGCTGCTCATCCTGGCGATGTTCGAAGGCTTCTTCGGTTACACCATCCCCGACGACCTGCTCTCGGGCACCGGCCTCCGCGCCGCCTTCGGTGGTATCACGATGAGTATCCCGATCGTCGGTACCTGGATGCACTGGCTGATCTTCGACGGCGACTTCCCCGGCGACCTCATCATCCCGCGTCTCTACGTCGCTCACGTGCTGCTGTTCCCGGGCATCATCCTGGCTCTGATCGCCGGCCACCTCGCGTTGGTCTGGTACCAGAAGCACACGCAGTTCCCCGGCCCCGGCCGTACGGAACAGAACGTCGTCGGCGTCCGCATCCTCCCGGTCTTCGCGATGAAGGGTGGCGCGTTCTTCGCCATGACCTTCGGCGTGCTCGCACTGCTCGGTGGTCTGTTCCAGATCAACCCCGTGTGGAACATCGGTCCGTACAACCCGTCACAGGTCTCGGCAGGTTCCCAGCCCGATATCTACATGATGTGGACGGACGGCCTTGCTCGACTGTGGCCGGCGTGGGAGATCTACCTGTTCAACCGGTACACGATCCCTGCAGTGTTCGCCGTCGCCCTGATCATGGGCCTCGTCTTCGCACTGTTGATCGCGTACCCGTGGATCGAGAAGCGTCTCACCGGAGACGACGCTCACCACAACATCCTGCAGCGCCCGCGCGACGTGCCGGTCCGTACCGCTATCGGTGCGATGTCCATCGCGTTCTACCTGGTGCTCACGATCTCCTGCATCAACGACATCATCGCGTACCACCTGCACATCTCGCTGAACGCAATGACGTGGATCGGCCGTATCGGCATGGTCATCCTTCCGCCCATCGCGTACTTCGTGACGTACCGGTTCTGCATCGGCCTGCAGCGCAGTGACCGTGCAGTCCTCGAACACGGCATCGAGACCGGCATCATCAAGCGGATGCCGAACGGCCAGTACATCGAGATCCACCAGCCGCTCGGCCCCGTCGACGAGCACGGACACCCGATCCCGCTCGAGTACCAGGGTGCTGCTGTCCCGAAGAAGATGAACAAGCTCGGCCTCGCCGGCAAGCCCGGTAGCGGTAGCCTGATCACCGCTGACCCAGTCGAGGAGAGCGAGGCTCTCGAAGCCGCTCATCACGAAGCTGAGCACGAGCAGCTTCAGATCCTTCTGGACTACCAGAACCGAACCAACGGCAAGTCCGATGGTTCCAGTGGAGAACTCCACTAAGAACGTCAGTTGACCAGTGAGGCCCCGAACCGGATTCCGGTTCGGGGCCTCACTCGTTCTCTGAGCGATTCAGTATGGACAACCTCCAAGTGGGCACCACTCCCCCGGTTCGTCGTCTGAGCGTCGACAACAGCGGGCACTACGCCTTACTAGTCCTCGAACAGAGTTGAATAGTGCTCCACCGTCGGGAACGGCTCGTAGAAGTGATGGAGAAGTTCTCGCCACTTCTCGTATCCCGTGGACTGACGGAAGCCGATGGTGTGTGACTCCACGTCTTCCCACTCGACCAGCAGGAGATATCGCTCCGGTGATTCCAGGCAGTGCGAGAGCCGCAGCCTGATGAATCCGGGAACCTCGGAGATGATGGTTCGGGCCACGTCGAATGCGGCCTCGAAACGCGCTGACTGCGACGGATCGACCTGCAGGACGGCATGTTCGAGAATCATCTACGGAGTGTTGCACGTTCTCGGGAGTCCCCTCGAGGCGTTGTCGCCTGGTGAGATACTCGGACCATGACATCCCATGCACGCGGCACCTTCGAGATCGATCTTCGCCCCGCCGATCCTGAGCTCTCCGGACGCGTCGGACGCTTCGAGTTCGACAAGACGTTCATCGGCGGCGTCGAAGGCACGTCGTCCGGCCTGATGCTGTCCGCGGGCGATCCGACAGCCGGTGCAGCGGGCTATGTCGCTTTGGAGTTTGTCACGGGGCAGGTCGACGAAGCTGTGGGATCGTTCGCCCTGCAGCAGTTCGGTCAGATGATCGACGGAACGCAGAAGCTTCTGTACGAGATCGTGCCGGGGTCCGGAACCGGCGAGTTGAAGGGCATCGCAGGCACTCTCGAGCTGGAGGTCGTCGACGGTCTGCACCGCTACGACCTCGAATACTCGCTCCACGATTGACAGAGGGCGGTTGTTGACAGGCACCCTCCTACCACCGAAACGTACATAAACGACAACAGAGGCGCCGTACCCGGGTGGGTGCGGCGCCTCTGTTCGAGTGCGGGTGAAACTAGTGCTTCTCGGGTCCGGTGTAGTACTCGAACACCAGGCCTGCGGCTGCGGCGAGCACACAGACAACTGCGACTGCGATGAGCCACGGCTGGAAGTACGCCAGCGACACTGCCGCGAGTGCAGCAGCAGCGGCAAGCAGGATCGGCCAGAAGCTACCCGGGCTGAAGAAGCCCAGTTCTCCTGCACCATCCGAGATTTCAGCGTCGTCGTAGTCCTCGGGACGGGTGTCCAGACGACGGGCGACGAAGCGGAAGTAGGTACCCACGATGAGCGTCAGACCTGCAGACAGGACGATGGCCGTCAGTCCGGCCCACTCGATACCTGTGCGTGACAGAGCGGTGAACACTCCGTAGATGATCGCGACGAGAATGAAGAACATCGTCAGGATCTCGAAGAGCTTGGCTTCGATCTTCATATCAGCACTTGTCCTTGTTCAGTGAAGAGGCTGGCCGGCTCAGTTGCCTGCAGTGGCGACGGTTGCCTGACGGTACTCGCGGTCGGTGTTGAACGGCGTGGTCGACGTAGCCACCGGCGACTGACCGATTGCCTGCAGAGCCTCGGCGGTCGTCAGACCACCCTTGCCCTCCGCGTCACCCTTGCGCAGTTCGATGTACTTGGCGAAGTCCTCGGGCGAAACCGCACGAACCTCGAAGTTCATCATCGCGTGGAACGTGCCACACATTTCTGCACAACGCCCGACGAACGCGCCTTCCTTCTCGATCTCACTGATCTGGAAGATGTTGTCCGAGTGGTTCTCCTTGGGGTTCGGGAGAACGTCGCGCTTGAACAGGAACTCAGGCACCCAGAAAGCGTGAATGACGTCCGAGGAAGCAAGTTCGAACTGGATCCGCTTGCCGGTGGGCAGAACGAGGATCGGGATCTCCTGGCTGGAGCCGACGGTCTCGATCTTGTCGTAGTGCAGGTAGCTCAGGTCCTCGGTGCTGTTGCCGTGGATCGGGCCGGGAACTTCTTCCCCGTGTTCGTTCACGGTCGAGCCCTCGGTCTTGGCAGCCTCTTCGGCCTCGACGTCGATTCCGTTGTACTTGGCGGAACCGTCACCGAACTCGATGGAGCGGTAGCCGAACTTCCAGTTCCACTGGAAGGCCGTGACGTCTACAACGACGTCAGGGTTGTCCGTCTTGTCCAGAACATGGTTCTGAACGATGACGGTGAAGTAGAAGAGAACCGCGATGATGACGAAGGGAACTGCCGTGTAACCGAGTTCGAGCGGCACGTTGTATGCCGTCTGACGCGGGAATTCCGGCGAGTCCTTCTTCTTACGGTGGAAGATGACGGCCCAGAAGACCAACCCCCACACCAGCACACCCATGACGAGGGCGGCTACAACCGACCACGTCCACAGCTCACGCATGCGCGTCGCCTCCGGGGTGATGCCCGAAGGCCACCCGAAACGAAGCACTTCGTTGTCGATGGAGCAACCCGACAGCAGCAAGGCAGCAATGCCCAGAGATACTGCCAGCCCCGCTCGCCGAAGGATCCGACCTTGCGCCACGTTCACGCCTTCCTGATCGCCACAAAATTCAACTAGGGCATGCCCGGAGGGAAGGCCCAATTACTACGCAGCGTAGACCAAAGCCGGGCGCTATCCATCCTCGGGTCCTCGCCCGTGTCGCGGCGGACGTCACACAGCTCTCTCAGGTGCTGCTCAGGAACGGCTCAGGTCGTTTCGGCGACGCACATCACGTCGATTCGTTCCGCCGCGATCGGCAGGGACGTCGATCTGCGGCATACTTTCGTCAAGAGTTCGTTGACCTCTCCCCGACACTCGTGTCCGGGAGCCTTCTGTACAAAAATTCTGAATCGAGGAACCGGACGCTGTGTGTGGACTGCTCGGGCTACTGACATCTGGCGGAACCAGCGAGGACGCCGTCTCGCGGGTCGACCAGGCGATGCATTGCCTTCGTCACCGCGGGCCGGACGAACACGGGACGTGGAACGACGATCACCTCGTCTTCGGGTTCAACCGCCTGGCGATCATCGACATCGCTCATTCCCACCAGCCGCTGCGTTGGGGCCCACCGGAGAACCCGGAGCGTTATGCGCTCACGTTCAACGGCGAGATCTACAACTACTTGGAGATCCGCGCCGAACTGGTCAAGGACCACGACGCCAAGTTCTTCACCGAGGGCGACTCCGAGGCCATCGTCGCTGCATTCCACTACTGGGGTGAGGACGCGGTCCGGCGCCTGCGCGGAATGTTCGCGTTCGCGATCTGGGACACCGACACACGCGAGCTGTTCATCGCGCGCGATCCGTTCGGGATCAAGCCGCTGTTCATCGCGACCGGCGCCGGCGGCACCGCGTTCGGCAGCGAGAAGAAGAGCCTGCTCGAACTCACCGATCTGATCGGCATCGGTACCGAGCTGGATCCGCGTGCCATCGAGCACTACACCGTTCTGCAGTACGTACCGGAGCCGGAAACACTGCACAAGCAGATCCGACGCCTGGAGTCGGGCAGCTTCGCCCGGGTGCGTCCGGGCGAGGAGCCCACGTTCACGCGGTATTTCACGCCGAAGTTCCCGGCCAAGCCTTTTGCACCTGGCACCGAGAAGGCGCGCTACCAGGAAATCGCCGAGGCACTCGAGGATTCGGTCGCCAAGCACATGCGCGCCGACGTCACCGTCGGTTCGTTCTTGTCCGGTGGTATCGACTCCACGGCGATCGCGGCGCTGGCGATGCGCCACAACCCCAACCTGATCACCTTCACGACCGGTTTCGAACGTGAGGGCTATTCCGAGGTCGACGTCGCTGCAGAATCTGCCGCAGCGATCGGCGCGAAGCACGTCGTCAAGGTGGTCTCCCCCGCCGAGTTCGCCGCTGCCATTCCCGAGATCGTCTGGTACCTCGACGACCCGGTAGCCGATCCGGCATTGATTCCGCTGTGGTTCATCGCGAAGGAAGCGCGCAAGCACGTCAAGGTCGTGCTGTCCGGCGAGGGTGCCGACGAGCTGTTCGGCGGCTACACGATCTACCGTGAGCCGTTGTCGCTCAAGCCTTTCGAGTACCTCCCCAAGGGACTGCGTCGGGCTGCCGGCAAGTTGTCCGAACGCATCCCGGACGGCACTCGCGGCAAGAGTCTGCTCAACCGCGGTTCCTTGACGCTCGAGGAGCGCTACTACGGAAATGCTCGTAGCTTCAACGACGCTCAGCTCCGCGCCGTCCTGCGCGATTTCCGCCCCGAGTGGACTCACCAGGACGTCACTGCGCCGATCTACGCGCAGTCACGGGACTGGGATCCGGTTGCGCGGATGCAGCATCTCGACCTGTTCACCTGGCTGCGCGGCGACATCCTCGTCAAGGCAGACAAGATGACGATGGCCAACTCGCTGGAACTGCGTGTGCCGTTCCTCGATCCCGAGGTCTTCGACGTCGCGTCACGCGTACCGCTCGATCAGAAGATCACGAAGGACACGACCAAGTACGCACTGCGCCAGGCCCTGGAAGGCATTGTGCCGCACCATGTTCTGCACCGCGCGAAGCTCGGATTCCCGGTTCCCCTGCGCCACTGGCTGCGCGGCACCGAACTCTTCGACTGGGCACATCTGCAGATCGAGGAGTCGGGAACCGACCACATCTTCGACAAGCAGGCCGTCGTGAAGATGCTCAACGATCACCGCGAGGGCGTGTCCGACCACAGCCGACGCCTCTGGACCGTCCTGACCTTCATGGTCTGGCACGGAATCTTCGTGGAGAAGCGCATCGTGCCGCAGATCCAGGAGCCGGTGTACCCGGTCAATATCTAGGCCTTCGGCCCCGTGAGCGGTTAGGGAGTCTCCGAACTCCTCAACCACTCACGGGGCGGAGCCCTACTTCGGCAGGATCGTCGCGATCTCGTCCGCTGCCGCGCTGCCGTATGCGTCGGTAAGGCGCTTGAGTGCCTCGTCGCGATTGAACACCCACTCCTGCGTTCCCACGGTCTCGAGAATCAACACAGCGACCAAAGATCCCAACTGTGCAGCACGCTCGAAGCTCAGACCGGCGCCGTGTGCGAGCAGGAACCCGGCGCGGAAGCCGTCGCCAACGCCCGTCGGATCCACCTTGCCGGTCTCGGGCACTACGTCGACGCGCACCCAATTACCTTCGGCGTCAACAATTTCCACACCCTTGGAGCCGAGGGTGGTGACACGGATGCCGACCTGCGCGCGGATCTCTTCCTCGCTCAGACCAGTCTTCTGCTGAAGCAGACCCCACTCGTACTCGTTGGTGAACAAGTACTTCGCGCCGTGAATGAGCGCCTTGGCCTCGTCACCGGACAGGCGGGCAAGCTGCTGCGACGGATCCGCTGCGAACGGAATCCCGAGCAGACGGCATTCGTCGGTATGGCGAACCATGGCCTCGGGGTCGTTGGCGCCGATCAGCACCAACTCGACTGCGCCTGCAGTCTTGGCCACTGCCGCGAGTTCGATCTCGCGAGCCTCGCTCATCGCACCGGGGTAGAACGACGCGATCTGCGCCATGTCCTCGTCGGTGGTGCACACGAAACGCGCCGTATGTGCCTTGTCCGAGATACGGACCGCGCTGCAGTCGACGCCGTTGTCCTCGAGCCACGTGCGGTACTCGGCGAAGTCGGCACCGACTGCGCCGACGAGTAGCGGGGACCCACCGAGCACGCCCATGGCGTAAGCGATGTTGCCGCCGACACCACCGCGGCGAATCACGAGATCGTCGACCAGGAAACTCAGCGAAACGTGGGCGAGCTGATCGGCGAGGAGCTGATCGGCGAAGCGGCCGGGGAAGCGCATCAAGTGGTCGGTGGCGATGGAACCGGTTACCGCAATAGTCACGGATCGTGGCCTTTCAGCGAAGTGAGTACAAGAATGAAAGAGGAGCAAAAGTTCACGTTACCGCCCGTAGCGCCGTCATCGGCGCCCGAGCTGTCGGATCGGAACGGTCTACGTACGAGTCACCACAAACAACTGACGCGAAACCGAATGTCGGTTCCGCGTCAGTTGTTCGTGAATTGAGTTGTGATCGACAGACTCAGTTGAACGAGTCACCGCAGGCGCAGGAGCCTGTTGCATTGGGGTTGTCGATCGAGAAGCCCTGCTGCTCGATGGTGTCGAGGAAGTCGATGGACGCACCTTCGACGTACGGCGCGCTCATCCGGTCGACAACCAGGTTGACGCCGTTGAAGTCGACAGTGAGGTCACCGTCGAGCGTGCGGTCGTCGAAGAACAGCTGGTACTTCAGTCCGGCACAGCCGCCGGGCTGCACTGCAATACGCAGCGCGAGGTCGTCGCGACCCTCCTGATCGAAGAGTGCCTTCGCCTTGGCGGACGCGGCCTCGGTCATCTTGACGCCGTGGGTGGCGGTCTCGTTCTGCACAGTCATGGGCTCTCCCTAATGTTCGTACCAACCCGTGAACGCTTCAACGGTACGCCGCTGCCGACTTATTCCCGCCAGTCCTTTACCGGGTGCGATTCGTCTTCATCCTATCCGGTCTTCCCGACACGGCAACGGCGCGTCGACGCTTGTGGATCCTCAGCTCCGGACGCCGCGCCAGAAGTTCCACTCGCGCGCCGTGTGTTCGGCGAGTCCCTCGAGACACGCCGACGCTTCCTCCATCGCACGTTCCACCGACCCGGCGAAATCCGTCACCGACTTCGCCGCGACTATCGAGGTCGACGCATAGTCCGCCTCGTCGAGCGTCACCTGGCCGGCAAAGACGAGCGTCGGAACGCCGTGCGCTGCCCCCGCCGAAGCGAGCGTTGTGACGAGTTTGCCGCGCAGAGATTGGTGGTCGAACTTGCCTTCGCCTGTGATCACCAGGTCAGCGGAAGCCAGTAGCGCGGCCTGTCCGGTGCGATCCGCGACGACGTCGGCCCCGGATCGCCGCTGTGCACCGAGCGCAAAGAGCGCGGCACCGATACCACCCGCGGCGCCGGCACCCGGAAAATCCGACACTCGTTTTCCGGTGGCGGACTCCAACTGTTCGGCCCATCTCGCGTTCCGCGCTTCGAGGACAGCGACGGCTTCGGCGTCGGCGCCCTTTTGCGGGCCGAACACCGCTGCCGCACCGTGCTCGCCGAGAAGTACGTGTTCTACGTCGGTGGCGGCGACCAACTGAGTGCCTGCCGTAGCCGCCGCTGCAACCTCCAGGCCGCCCAGCGCCTCCACCAGTCCACGTCCCCCGTCGGTGCAGCAACTCCCACCGAGTCCGACGACAACCGTCTTCACGCCTGCCTCGAGCGCGACAGCGATCAGCTCTCCCACACCGAGACTGTGCGCGGAGAGTGCAGTGTCCCGCGTCGGCGGACCTCCGAGCAGGCCGAGCCCGACGGCCTCGGCGGACTCGATGTATGCCGTGTCCGAATCGAACAGCCACGTGGCGTCGACGGCGGCGGTCAAAGGCCCGGACACCCGTGCAGTCCGGATGTCGCCCCCGGCCGTGGCCAAGACGTCGACGAATCCCGGACCACCGTCGGATTGTGGCGCGGTGACGACGTCGTCTTCGGGTCGGCCACGTCGCCAACCGGCAGAAATGGATTCGGCCGCTTCGACGGCCGTCAACGTCTCACCGAACGAATCTGGAGCAACTATTACCCGCATAGCCGAAGTCTAAGAGTCCCGAATGACCCCGATGTTTCACGATCTCGCGCGTTTCAGTGCCTCGGGCGATCGGGTTTTTCAGAAAGACCGAGGTCGGTTTCCCAGACCGTGCACTTATCCAATAGCCTGGAGGTGTGAAATTGCTACGCCGCGGTGACTCAGACAACTCCGACAAACGTGACGTCGAGGGCACTGAGGCATCCTCGGCCTCCGAAGAGGCGCCCATCGAGCAGGTGGGCAAGGGCCGCCCCACACCCAAGCGTCGTGACGCCGAGGCGAAGAGGCGTGGCCCCGTTGCCCCTGCCCCGCTGACCGCGAAGGAAGCCCGCGCCCGCCGTAAGGCGACCCGCGGCTCCAAGGAGGACCGCAAGGCCGAAGCCGCCGAGCGTCGCGCATCGTCGGCAGACCGCCGCGCCCGCATGCTCGCCGGCGAGGACAAGTACCTGCTCCCCCGCGACAAGGGACCGGTTCGCGCCTACGTCCGTGATTTCATCGACGCTCGCCGCAACCTCGTCGGGCTGTTCATGCCGCTCGCATTGATCCTCATCATGACGATGTTCGTCACGCCCGCGCTCCAGCAGATCGTCACGCTGGCAATGCTCGTGATGATGCTCTTCATGGTCGGTGAAGGCATCTGGCTCGGTCGCATGATCAACAACCGCGTCGCCGAGCGCTTCCCCGACAGCACCGACGGCGGATTCAAGCTCGGCTGGTACGCGTTCGTTCGCGCGTCGCAGATCCGTAAGCTGCGCGCACCGAAGCCTCGTGTGGGGCCGGGCGACGCAATCTGAGCGTGACGAACACGTATAGAACTTTAGTCCTCGGCGGCGCGCGGTCTGGTAAGTCCGCGCACGCCGAGGATTTGGTTTGTGCAGGCCACTTACCCGAAAGTTCGGCACCGATCCGGTACCTGGCGACAGCCAGACGTGATGTCTCCGACGCAGACTGGGAGAGCCGGATCGACCAGCACCGCAACAGACGGCCTTCTCATTGGTCGACTGTCGAAACCGCAGCTGCCGGTGACCTCGCGGCGCAGCTCGAAAGCGATTCACACACAGCGACGTTGGTCGACGATCTGGGAACGTGGCTGACCGCGGAACTCGATCGGCAAGGCGCCTGGGACGCACCGCGCGGCACCGTCACGCCCGCGGCGGACAGCCTGGTCGCCAGTGTCGAGAACTACCGCGGACACCTGGTGCTGGTCAGCCCCGAAGTGGGTTTGGCCGTCATCCCCGAGACGCGGTCCGGACGATTGTTCCGCGACGAGATCGGCACTCTCAACGCTCGTATCGCCGCGGTGTGCGATCGTGTCGTACTAGTGGTTGCAGGGTTACCGCTCATCTTGAAAGATACTGCTGCACAACCGGAAGGCACGATGTGAGTACCGAGGCCAATCCAGGGGCCATTTCAGGGGCGAATCCAGATGCCAACCCTGACGTCGCGCCAGTCAGTAGCGCCGACTTCGAACCCGTCACCCCGCCCGACCGCGAGGTGCGAGCGCAGGCCGATGCGCGTCAGCGTGATCTGACCAAGCCGGCCGGTTCGCTGGGCCGACTGGAGGCTCTCGCCGGCTGGGCATCAGCCTGCCAAGGAGTTTGTCCCCCACACGCTTTCGCTCGGCCTCGCGTCGTCGTGTTCGCGGGTGATCACGGAATCGCCCGCAACGGCGTCTCCGCCTATCCGCCGGAAGTGACCGCACAGATGGTCGCCAACTTCCTCGGGGGCGGCGCGGCAGTCAACGTCCTCGCCGAGGTTGCCGGCGCCACGGTACGCGTCGTCGACATCGCAGTGGCCGGCGATACCGATCCGTCCGTCTCGAACCACAAGGTGCGCAGGTCTTCCGGGTCCATCGACCGCGAAGACGCCATGTCGAACGAGGAAACCCTTCAGGCCATCGCCGCCGGCCGAGCGATCGCGGACGAGGAAATCGACGGGGGCGCAGATCTTCTCATCGCCGGCGACATGGGCATCGGCAATACGACGCCCGCAACCGTACTCATCGCCGCACTCACGGACAGTGAACCCGTCGCGGTCGTGGGTCGAGGTACCGGTATCGACGACGCCGGATGGATCCGCAAGACCGCAGCGATTCGCGACGCTCTCCGGCGTGCCCGTCCGCACGTTCGCGACACAGTCGCGCTGCTGCGCACGTCTTCGGGTGCCGACCTCGCCGCGATGGCCGGCTTTCTGGCCCAGGCAGCTTCGCGTCGCACGCCGGTGATCCTCGACGGCGTAGTGGTCACCGCAGCCGCCATGGTTGCCGACGAACTGGCTTTCGGCGCACGTGAATGGTGGGTCGCCGGACACCGCTCCACCGAACCCGCCCACACCATCGCATTGACCCGCATGGGTCTCGACCCGATCGTCGAGTTCGACATGCGTCTCGGTGAAGGTTCAGGCGCAGTCACAGCGCTCCCGATTCTTCAGGGCGCAGTGGCAATCCTGGGCAAGATGGCGACATTCTCCGAAGCCGGTGTCAGCACTCAGGGCAGCGCACCTGTCGACGAACCCGAGTCGATCGACCTGACCAAGACCGATACGGCGGAGTGAGCGTGGCGGGCCCGCTGTCCGGAGTGCCACTGGCCTTCTCGTGGCTGACGGTCCTTCCGGTTCGTGGTCCCTCCGACATCGACCGAACTGCCGGCCGTCGCGCCATCGCGGCAGCTCCGCTCACCGGGATCGCTCTCGGCATTGCCGCGACGTTTCTGCTCTGGAGCACAACCAGTGTCGGCCTGAATCCCTATCTCGCAGGCTTGCTGACGGTAGGTGCGCTCGCTCTCGGGACACGCGGGATGCACGTGGACGGACTGGCAGACTCCGTCGACGGACTGGGTTGTTACGGTCCACCGGAGCGCGCCCGCGAGGTCATGCACAGCGGCGGTGCCGGACCGTTCGGGGTCGCGGCGCTGTTCATCTTCCTTGGGCTGCAATCGGTCTCCTTCGGCGTCCTCGCTGTTGCAGACTCCCCCACGCAGTGGATCGCCGTTCTCGTATCTGTCGCTGCGGGTCGTGTGGCCGTCGTTTTTGCCTGCCGCCGAGGTATTCTCGCGTCTGGCCCGAGCGGATTCGGTGCGCTCGTCGCCGATTCACAACCGTTGTGGGCCGCAATCGTGTGGTCGGTTCCGCTGATCGCCGCTTCCGGCTTTGCCACCGACCGGTGGTGGCTCGGCCCTCTCGTGACCGCGTCGGCGCTGGTGATCAGTGTGCTGTGCGTGCGTCACTGCGTCCGTAGATTCGGCGGACTCAACGGAGACGTTCTCGGATTCGCACTCGAACTCACTGTGACGCTTACGGCCGTCGGCCTCACTCTCGGACTGTGATCCGACGTCGTGCGAGTAGGTGTCCTTGCGTACGAAGGTTGCCTCGCGGCCGAGATCTTCGTTTTCACCGACCTTCTCCTGATCGCCAATCGCGTCGCTGATGGAGCGCCCGCCGACCCCTTCGAGGTATCGGTCATCGCAGCGTCCGGCACGCCCGTCGTTGCGGCAGGTGGATTTTCGCTCGGCGTGCAGGAGGGGCATCACGACATCGATCACCTGGTTGTGCCGGGGTTCGAACTCGTGCCGTCCGAAGACCCTGCGACGCGTTTGTCGCTGTGGGACAGAGAAATCGAGTTCATCCGTGCGTGCGAGGCGCGCGGCGTTCGGGTGTCGTCGGTCTGCGTCGGCGCGTATCTGCTGGGCGAGGCGGGACTGCTCGACGGACGCCGATGTACGACGTCGTGGCTGTACGGTGCGGACCTCGCGAGTCGTTACCCCGGTGCGACGGTTCGAACCGACTCGTTGATCGTCCAGGACGACGGCGTCACCACCACTGCTGCGTTCACCGCCGCGCTCGACCTCGCAACAGCACTCGTGCGCGAGCATCTCGGCGACAAGATTGCGCGTACGACCGCAAGAATTACGCTGGCGCCCGAAAACCGAACCAGTCAAGCTCCGTACATCCTGGACTCGATGCTGCCCGCCAAACACACACAGTTTGCCGACGACGTCGGAAGGTGGCTGGTCGAACGGATGGCGGAACCTTACGACTTGGATCTGCTGTCGAGTGCTTTTCACCTCAGCACCCGAACCATGCTTCGGAAGTTCAAGGACGAGACCGGGGAATCGCCGCGCAGTTATCTGCAGCGTGCACGGATCCGAAAAGCGAAACGGTTGTTGGAATCGACCGACTGGCCTCTCGGAAAGATTCTGGGGCACATCGGCTATCAGGATCCTGGAACCTTCCGTCGCCTGTTCACCGACCGCGTCGGCATCAGCCCGGCCGACTACCGAAAGCGATTCCGCAACGGCGGCGCCGGATAGGTGCGAGGCGAGCCCGCCCGAAAACATGGCGAACCGCCCTCTTCTGTAGTCGATCCCGCGCCGAAAGACTGTGCAGAGGAATTGTTTCGACTACTGAGAGGGCTCACCGTGCCGAACCGGAGCATGACCGAAGACGATCCGCTCGAAGACTTCGACCGTCGAACGATCACCATCGACGCAGTGGCGAAGTCCGTGTACGTGGCCGGCACCGGTCCCGCAGTAATCGTCATGCCGGAGATGCCGGGCATCAGCCCGCATGTAGCGCGATTCGCCCGCTGGGTGCGCGACGCCGGTTTCACTGTCTTCGTTCCGTCACTGTTCGGGCACGACGGCGCGGTCCCCACAGTGAACGAGGGGCTGACGGTATTCAAGAGAGCCTGCGTCAGTGCAGAATTCCGCGCCCTCGCTGCCGATGAACCGAGTCCGGCGGTCCGTTGGCTGCGTTCACTCGCCGCTTCCGCCCATGAGGAGAGCGGCGGACCTGGCGTCGGCGTGATCGGAATGTGCTTCACCGGTAACTTCGCGTTGTCGATGATGCTCGAACCCTCGGTCATCGCGCCGGTTCTCGCCCAACCGTCGTTACCGCTCGATCGACCGGACGAAACCGACAGCGGGCCCGAAGAACTCGAAGCCGTGCGCTCGAGACTCGAGGCCGAAGACCTCACGGTGCTTGCATACCGCTTTCGAGGTGACTCGTTCTGCCGCGCACAACGATTCGCCGCCTATTCGAAGGCCTTGGGCGAGCGCTTCGTCGGGAAGGTACTACCCAACGAAGCGGCCAACGCGACAACGTCGCCGTTCTTCGAACACGTCATTGCCAATCCACACAGCGTGGTGACGGCTCATCTCGTCGACGAGGCGGGATCGCCCACCACCGTCGCACGAGACGAGATTCTGCAGTTCTTCCGGGAGCGATTGCTCGCGGAACGAACCAGCGATCAGTGAAGTTTCGTCATCCAGCCGTGGGTGTCGGCGAAGGTTCCGCGCTGGATACCCGTGAGGGTGTCGCGCAGTGCCATCGTCACCTCACCCGGCTCGCCGTCGGCGATGGTGAACTCGCCCTCGGCGGACTTGACGCGTCCGACGGGGGTGATGACTGCTGCTGTGCCGCAAGCGAAGACCTCGGTGATTTCACCGCTCTTGCACTTGGTGCGCCATTCGTCGGTGCTGATCTTGCGCTCCTCGACGGCGAAACCGGAATCGGCGGCAAGGGCGAGCAACGAGTTGCGCGTGATGCCTGGCAACAACGAACCGGACAGCGACGGCGTCACGAGGCGAGCGTCGGGGCCCGAGCCGAAGACGAAGAACAGGTTCATTCCACCCATTTCCTCGACGTACGTGCGCTCGATGGCGTCGAGCCAGACCACCTGGTCGCAACCCTCGTCGGCGGCTTGCGCCTGGGCGAGGAGTGAAGCGGCGTAGTTGCCGGCGAACTTGGCCGCGCCGGTACCACCGGGGGCCGCGCGAACGTATTCGGTGGACAGCCACACACTGACCGGCTTGACGCCGCGCGGGAAGTACGCACCGGCAGGCGAGGCGATCAGCAGGTAGCGGTACTCGTCGGCGGGACGGACACCGAGTCCGGCTTCGGTGGAGAACATGAACGGACGGAGGTAGAGCGCGTCCTCGCCACCGGCTGCGGGAACCCAGTCGAGATCGACGTCGATCAGTTCGGTGATGGAATCGATGAACATCTGCGACGGGAGCTCCGGCATGGCCAGACGGCGCGCAGATGCCGCGAAACGCTCGGCGTTGGCCTCGACGCGGAACGAGCTGATCTCGCCACCCGGCTGACGGTATGCCTTGAGGCCCTCGAAGATGGCCTGTCCGTAGTGCAAAACCATTGCGGCCGGATCGAGCTCGATGTTTCCGTACGGCAACACCTGGGCGTCGTGCCAGCCCTTGCCCGCGGTGTAGTCGATCGAGACCATGTGGTCGGTGAAGTGCCGCCCGAAGCCGGGCGCCGCCAAAATGTCACGGCGCTCGGCGTCGGACTTCGGGGACGAGCTCTGAACACGAACGAAATCGGCGGCACCTGTCATGGGCGCAATCCTATCGAACGTGAAAAAGCTCTCTACTTGGTGTTGGTCTCCACGAACGGAGGAGACACCACGACGCACCGAAGAGCACGACCACGGACGTCGACTTCGATCTCGTCGCCGGCCGAGACATTGGCACCGGAATCGAGGAGCGCCAACGCAATTCCCACTTTGAGCGAGGGCGAAAACGTCCCCGAGGTGGTCTCGCCGATTGCCTCGCCGTCACGCAGAACACCGAGGCCGGCACGAAGCACGCCGCGATCGAGAGCCTTGATCCCCCAGAGTTTGCGAGCCGGGCCGGCAGCCTTCTCGTCGGTCAAGGTCTCTTTGCCCCAGAATGTCGGCTTCTTCCAACCGATCGCCCATCCGCAGCGCGCTTCGAGCGGAGAAATCTCGAGCGAAAGCTCATGCCCGTGCAGCGGATACCCCATCTCGGTACGAAGAGTGTCACGGGCGCCGAGTCCGGCGGCCTGCCCACCCTCGGCGCGCACTGCCTCGAGAAGCGCGCGGAACAACGGCTCGCTGTCCTCCCACCGCGGCAGGAGTTCGTAGCCGACCTCACCGGTGTAACCGCTGCGGCACACACGAACAGGCACGCCGTTCCATTCCGCATCTTCGTACGCCATGTACTCGATCTCGGTGGGAAGTCCCAGAGCGGTCAGAACCGCCACCGATTTCGGACCCTGCACAGCCAGCACACCGTAGGCACGATGCTGATCCTCGACGGTGATTCCGTCCGGTGCGAGGGCGACCAGAGCCGCAACGACGTCCGCGGTATTGGCTGCGTTCGGGACGAGGAAGATTTCGTCGTCGCTGACGTAGTACGCAATGAGGTCGTCGATGACACCACCGGACTCGTTGCAGCACAACGTGTACTGAGCCTTACCCGGCCCGATCTTGTTCAAATCGTTGGTCAGTGCGGAGTTCACGAATTCCGCGGCGCCCGCGCCACGCACGACGGCCTTGCCGAGGTGACTGACGTCGAAGAGTCCGACATTCTCACGCACAGAGGTGTGTTCGGCCACGACGCCGGCGTACGAAACCGGCATCTGCCACCCCCCGAACGGCGCGAACGTCGCGCCGAGTTCGACGTGGACGGGGTGGATCGGGCCCTGCAACAGTTGTTCGTCGGTCATGGCCCACAACCTATCGGACTTCGCCGATCGAAACATGTCCGCAGCGAGAGCTCACCCGGCCGTGACGATCGCCCGTCCGCAAACTGCAAAGGGCCTAACATCGACTCAGGCATCCGCCAGAACCGGACGCATCGCACACTCACCTCACAGGAGACACCTTGAGCACTCGCACAGCCCGATCGTTGGGACCCGACCTCGTTCTCGCCGGCACAGTCGCCAAGCGCGCAGAGATACTGGTCGTCGGTCTGACGTCGGGTCCGGACGGCCCCGAAATCGCACTCAGCGAAGGCATCGTCGCCGAAGACGTACTCGCCGAGATCCTCGACAGCCTCATCGCCGTCGGCGCCACGGGCAAGCCCGAGCAGCTCACTCGTGTCCCGGCACCGAGCGAACTGTCGGTCACCAGCGTTCTCGCCGTCGGACTCGGCTCTGCCGACAAGCTCGGCAGCGAGCAGATCCGTAAGTCCGCCGGCGCCGCAGCTCGCTCGTTGTCCGGCATCGACACCGTCGCAACCACGCTCTCGATCCTCGACCTCGGTGCAGCCGCCGAGGGATTTGCGTTGGGCGCGTACAGCTTCACCGAATTCAAGTCGTCCATGACGGCTCCCGGTCCCGATTCGCAGCCACTGGCCCGCGTCGAACTGCTGGTGCCGTCGCCGCGCACGAAGGAGACCAAAGCGACGCTGGCACGGTCGGCTGCCATCGCCGAGGCCGTCGCCACCGCACGCGAGTTCGTCAACACTCCCCCGAGCCACCTCTACCCCGCCGAGTTCGCCGCGCGCGCGAAGGCACTGGGCGTCGAGGCCGGGCTCACCGTCCAGGTTCTCGACGAGAAGGCACTCGAGAAGGGTGGCTACGGCGGAATCATCGGCGTCGGCAAGGGCTCGTCACGCCAGCCGCGTCTCGTCCGCCTCGAATACGCGTCGAAGAAGCGTGGTGCCCGCAAGGTCGCACTGGTGGGTAAGGGCATCACCTTCGACACCGGCGGAATCTCCATCAAGCCCGCCGCCGGTATGGAGAACATGACCTCGGACATGGGCGGCGCCGCAGCCGTCATCTCCACCGTCGTGCTTGCCGCCAAGCTCGGCCTGCCCGTCAACGTCGTCGCATACGTACCGATGGCCGAGAACATGCCGTCCGCGACCGCCCAGCGTCCCGGCGACGTGCTGACCCAGTACGGCGGAATCACCATCGAGGTCGTCAACACCGACGCCGAGGGCCGTTTGATTCTTGCCGACGCGATGGTTCGCGCGGGTGAGGACAATCCCGACTACATGATCGACACCGCCACCCTCACCGGTGCGCAGATGGTCGCGCTCGGCAACCGCACCCCCGGAGTCATGGGCACCGACGAGTTCCGTGACCGCGTCGCCTCCATCTCGCAGAGCGTCGGCGAGAACGGCTGGGCCATGCCGCTGCCGGAGGAATTGCGCGGAGATCTCGACTCCAAGGTCGCCGACATGGCCAATGTCACCCCGCACCGCTGGGGCGGCATGCTGGTCGCAGCTCACTACCTCAAGGAATTCGTTCCCGAGGGTGTCCAGTGGGCGCACATCGACGTCGCGGGGCCGGCCTACAACACGTCAGGGCCGTGGGGTTACACCGGCAAGGGCGGTACCGGCGTTCCCGTTCGCACGATGATCTCGGTCCTGGAGGACATCGCGGTCAACGGCTGACCCCTTGCTGTGCGCCTTTATTAACCCCCCGCGGTTAATAAAGGCGCACAGCAGTTCAGGCGCCGTCGCGCAATTCCTGCTCTCGGGCCCGCTTGCGTTCGATTCGCTTACGTTCGTCGTGATCGCGCATACGCTGCGGATATCCCGTCTTGCGGACGTCGTAGACCGGGATCTTCAAGTCTTGTCCCAATTTGCGGGCGCCACGTTCGCCGCCGACACGACGACGAGTCCACTCCCCGTCCTTCGCAACCAGGACGACGGTCACCTCGGTCACCGTCGTCTGCGGTTCCACATAGGCTTCGACGCCTTCGTGCGAGTGCGCCCAATTCGCCAGATGATCCGCATCACTTTGCGCTGCGGCCTGAGCCGCACTCGGCGGACGCTTGAAACGATCGAACAGTCCCACGGTCGTACCCTCCTCGGTACCGACGCCGCGGATGCACCCCGGCGATATGTCAAGTTTGCCAGGCGATGTCCGTTGTGCCTGCGCACGACATACCGTTTGGTCCGCTTACGACGTTACAGCCGGACCCCCGACGCATACCTACTCGCCAGTAGCCGACACACCCGAAACGGACGGCATCCCCCTCATCGGACACGCCCGGCGTATCAATGGAAAGATGAACGACGGTGACGCCGCGCCCGCGCGTCGACATCGGCAAAATAGCTACAAGTAGCCGCACGTCGCGCGCCACTCGAGCACAATGCATTACGACCACAAGTCGACAAAATTCAACAACCCGAACACAACTGTCGAGGAGTCAAAAGACATGGCCTTCTCCGTCCAGATGCCAGCCCTAGGTGAGAGCGTCACCGAGGGAACTGTCACACGGTGGCTCAAGCAGGAAGGAGACACGGTCGAAGTCGACGAACCCTTGCTCGAAGTCTCCACGGACAAGGTCGACACCGAGATTCCGTCTCCCGTCGCCGGCGTCCTGACCAAGATCGTCGCGCAGGAAGACGACACCGTGGAAATCGGTGGCGAGCTCGCCCAGATCGGTGAAGCCGGCGAAGCCGCAGCACCCGCGGCAGAGGCACCCGCCCCCGCCGCCGAGGAAGCTCCCGCCGAGGAAGCGCCGGCTGCCGAAGCTCCCGCTGAAGAAGCTCCCGCTGCCGAGGCACCCGCCGCTTCGAGCGGTTCCGCTGAAGGTACCGCCGTGACGATGCCCGCCCTCGGCGAGTCCGTCACCGAAGGCACCGTCACCCGTTGGCTCAAGGCTGTCGGCGACGAGGTTGCCGTCGACGAGGCGCTGCTCGAAGTCTCGACCGACAAGGTCGACACAGAGATCCCGTCCCCCGTCGCCGGAATCCTGCTCGAGATCAATGCGCAGGAAGACGACACCGTCGAGATCGGTGGCCAGCTGGCCGTCGTCGGCTCCGGCGCACCCGCCGCGGCTCCGGCACCCAAGGCCGCTCCCGCAGCACCGGCCGCACCCCCTGCCCCCAAGGCTGAAGCACCGAAGGCTGAGGCACCCAAGGCCGAGGCACCCAAGCCTGCTGCCGCACCGGCCGCACCCGCTCCGAAGCCTGCTGCGGCTCCCGCACCGGCGGCCGCACCCGCAGCTTCCGGTGACAGCAGCCCGTACGTCACCCCGCTCGTGCGCAAGCTCGCCACGGACAACGGCGTCGACCTCGCGACCGTCACCGGCACCGGCGTCGGCGGCCGCATCCGCAAGCAGGATGTGCTCGCCGCTGCGGAGGCCAAGAAGGCTCCCGCCGCCGCTCCTGCTGCTGCAGCACCCGCGGCCGCACCGGCCGCCACCGCAGCCGCAGGCGTCCGACCCGAACTGGCACACCTGCGTGGAACCACGCAGAAGGCCAACCGTATTCGGCAGATCACGGCCACCAAGACACGTGAGTCGCTGCAGAACACCGCTCAGCTCACGCAGACCTTCGAGGTGGACGTCACCAAGATCGTCGCCCTGCGGGCCCGTGCCAAGGCCGGCTTCATCGAGCGCGAAGGCGTCAACCTGACGTTCCTTCCGTTCTTCGCCAAGGCAGTCGTCGAGGCGCTGAAGTCGCACCCGAACATCAACGCCAGCTACGACGAGGCTGCCAAGCAGATCACCTACTACGACGCTGAGCACCTCGGCATCGCAGTGGACACCGATCAGGGCTTGCTCTCCCCCGTCATCCACAACGCCGGCGATCTCGGCCTGGCCGGCTTGGCCCGCGCCATCGCCGACATCGCCAAGCGTGCACGCTCGGGTGGCCTGAAGCCGGATGAGCTCTCGGGTGGCACCTTCACCATCACCAACATCGGCAGCCAGGGCGCGCTGTTCGACACCCCGATCCTGGTACCGCCGCAGGCGGCCATGCTCGGAACCGGCGCGATCGTCAAGCGCCCGATGGTGGTCACCGACGAGAACGGCAACGAGTCCATCGGCGTTCGCTCGATGATCTACTTGCCGCTGACCTACGATCACCGTCTGGTCGACGGCGCCGACGCCGGCCGATTCCTCACCACTGTGAAGCAGCGGTTGGAAGAAGCCTCGTTCGAAGCTGATCTGGGCCTGTAAGCAACTGCTCGGCCGGCCGGGGCGTCATCTCCATCAGGAGGTGGCGCCCCGGCTTTTTCAGTACGGTCGGAGATATACGTTCGGATATCGAAGCACGCTGAATCGAAGGAGGCTTTCCGAATGCGAGTAGTCATCGCCGGCTCGTCCGGTTTGATCGGAACGGCCTTGGTGTCATCGTTGCGCTCCGACAACCACGACGTGGTGCGTCTGGTGCGACGCTCGACCGCCGGCCCCGACGAATCACGTTGGGACCCGGACCACGACCGTCTGGACCTCTCCGTCCTGCAGGGCGCCGACGCCGTCGTGAACCTCTGCGGCGTCGGCATCGGCGACAAACGGTGGTCGGGTTCCTACAAGCAAGCGATCCGTGACAGCCGCATCGTCGCGACCGACGTCTTGGCCGAAGCGGTCGCGAGTCAGAAGGTTCCCGTCCTCGCCAACGCGAGCGCCGTCGGCTATTACGGCGACACCGGCGACAAGATCGTCGACGAGGATTCGCCGGCAGGCACAGACTTTCTCGCCACGACGTGTCGCGATTGGGAACTTGCCACCGAACCGGCGCGTGCGGCGGGTGCCCGCGTCGTCAATCTGCGGTCCGGCGTCGTGATTTCACCTCATGGGGGCATGCTCGGTCGGCTTCGGCGCCTTTATTCGTTCGGCCTCGGCGGGCGACTGGGCAACGGTCGCCAGTACTTTCCGTGGATCTCACTCGAGGACGAGTGCGACGCGATCAAGTTCGCGCTCACGAATTCCGAACTCTCCGGTCCCGTCAACCTGACCGGTCCGGCCCCTGTCACCAATGCCCAGTTCAATGACGCCATGTCCCGTGCGGTCCACCGACCGGCTCCCTGGATCGTTCCCGGGTTCGCACTCGAAGCGTTGATCGGAGAATTCGCCAAGAGCGGCATCCTCGGTGGCCAGCGCGCCATTCCCGCAGCTTTGGAAAGGGCGGGATTCTCTTTCCGCCACAACACGATCGGCGAAGCGCTGGCGGCCGCACTCGGTTGATTCCGAAGTCGGGCGTAATCTCTACGTCCATGAGCAGCGCTGCCGTTTCCGCCCGGTTCTCGAAACTGCCGATCGCCGTCGAACAACTCGGTTCGATCGACTACAACGCCGCGTGGGACCGCCAGCGTGAGCTCGCGGCTGCGCGGGCGGACGACATCGGACCGGACACGCTACTGCTCCTCGAACACCCGCCGGTGTACACGGCAGGACGACGCACGGAACCCGAAGATCGACCCGTCGACGGCACGCCTGTCATCGACGTCGACCGCGGCGGGAAGATCACCTGGCACGGCCCCGGCCAGCTGGTGGGATATCCGATCGTGAAACTGGCGGAGCCCATCGACGTGGTGCGGTATGTCCGACGCATCGAGGAAGCACTGATCACGGTGTGCACGGACCTCGGCCTGAACTGCGGGCGCATCGACGGCCGCTCCGGCGTCTGGCTGCCCGCCGAACTCGCAAACGGGCAATGGAAGCCCGAGCGCAAGGTTTCAGCCATCGGCGTGCGCGTCCAACGGGGCGTGGCACTGCACGGCTTCTCCCTGAACTGCAATTCGGTCCTGACCGGGTTCGACAACATCATTCCCTGCGGCATCCGTGACGCCGGGGTCACGACGCTGTCGCAGGAACTCGGTCGCGACGTCACCGTGGACGAAGTCACTCCCGCTGTGACCGAGGCAGTGATCGCTGCTCTCGACGGAACCATGCCCGTCACCGAACGGAACGTCGAGCGCGTCACCTTCGAAAGCGCCTCGCCTACTCCGACTTTTACTACCGTTCAGTACAGCTGACGGGCTCGCCCGAACCCCGTTGCAGTAATCACCGGGCGTAGGATCACTGTCGTGACTATCGCCCCAGAAGGACGTAAGCTGCTCCGTCTCGAGATCCGAAACGCGGAGACGCCCATCGAACGCAAACCCAACTGGATCAAGACCCGAGCAAAGATGGGCCCCGAGTACACGGAGCTCAAGGGCCTGGTCAAGCGTGAAGGTTTGCACACCGTCTGCGAGGAAGCGGGCTGCCCCAACATCTACGAGTGCTGGGAAGACCGCGAAGCCACGTTCCTGATCGGCGGTGAGCAGTGCACACGCCGCTGCGACTTCTGCCAGATCGACACCGGCAAGCCCGAAGCCCTCGACCGCGACGAGCCCCGTCGCGTCGCGGAAAGCGTTCAGGCCATGGGCCTTCGATACTCCACGATCACCGGCGTCGCCCGCGACGACCTCCCCGACGGCGGCGCCTGGCTCTACGCCGAGACCGTCCGCAAGATCCACGAACTCAACCCGGGCACCGGCGTCGAGAACCTGGTTCCGGACTTCAACGGCAAGCCCGAACTGCTCGACGAGGTCTTCGCCTCACGCCCCGAGGTCCTCGCACACAACCTCGAGACCGTCCCCCGCATCTTCAAGCGGATCCGTCCGGCATTCCGGTACCAGCGCAGCCTCGACGTCATCACCGCAGCACGCGACTACGGACTGGTCACCAAGTCCAACCTGATCCTCGGAATGGGCGAAACCCCTGAAGAGGTCACCGAGGCGATGGCAGATCTCCACGCCGCCGGTTGCGACATCCTCACCATCACCCAGTACCTTCGACCCTCGCCCCGGCACCACCCCGTCGAGCGGTGGGTCAAGCCCGAGGAGTTCGTCGCACACTCGAAGGCTGCAGAAGAGATGGGCTTCGCCGGCGTCATGGCCGGTCCGTTGGTTCGCTCGTCGTACCGCGCCGGCCGCCTGTATGCGCAGGCCATGGCACATCACGGCCGTGAACTTCCCGAGGCGCAGCGTCATCTGACCGAGGGCGGCGACGCTTCCCAGGAAGCCAGCTCACTCATGGCGCGCCTGAATCGCTGATCCACTTTTTGCTGTGCGCCTTTATTAACCGCGGGCGGTTAGTAAAGGCGCACAGCAATGGACGTATCCTGGGTACATGGCGAACGGCAGCAAATCCGGTAAGGGCAAACCCACCAAAGAGGCAAAGGCTGCAGCGAAGGCTGCCCGCAAGCAGGCTTCCAAGGAACGTAGAACTCAGCTCTGGCAGGCATTCCAGATGCAGCGCAAGGACGACAAGCTCCTCCTGCCGCTGATGATCGGCACCCTCGTCGGTGCGGCTCTGGTCTTCTTCCTGGTCGGTCTCATCTGGGGCCTTCAGTGGTTCCTGCTGCCGATCGGCATCGTTCTCGGTCTCCTCGGCGCCTTCATCATCTTCGGTCGTCGCGTCCAGAAATCGGTGTACAAGAAGGCTGAAGGTCAGGCCGGTGCCGCTGCGTGGGCGCTCGACAACATGCAGGGTGCGTGGCGCGTCACGAATGCCGTCGCCGGCACTACCCAGCTCGATGCCGTTCACCGCGTCGTCGGACGGCCGGGTGTCATCCTCGTCGCCGAGGGTTCGCCGCAACGCGTCAAGGGCCTCCTCGCGCAGGAGAAGAAGAAGACTGCCCGCCTCATCGGCGACACCCCGATCTACGACATCATCATCGGAAACGACGAGGGCCAGGTTCCGCTCTCGCAGCTCCAGCGCTACTTGAACAAGTTGCCCCGCAACATCGACACCAAGCGCATGGACAACATCGAGGGTCGCCTCGCTGCACTGAGCGCACGCGGCGGCGGAGCAGCGCTTCCCAAGGGCCCGATGCCCGGAGGCGCGAAGATGAAGGGAATGCAGCGAACCATTCGTCGTCGCTGACACTCCCCCACAGCAAACGAAAGACCCGGGCCCATACGGACCCGGGTCTTTCTTCGTTCGAGAAGTTTGTGTCAGCGCGATTTCACGAGCAAAGTGCCGGTCGCGCGGTCCTGCATACCGCGACCGTCGATGTCGGTGATGGTCGCGGGAATCACGAACACAAGCAGTGCCTGACGTCCGAGCGCGCGCACGAAGCCCACTCGGATCGGGCCTTCGATACGCGCAACCTGAAGTCCGAGGACGAACTGCCCCGGGGTGAAGTTGAACAGAGCCACGGTGACGACACCGACGGCGAACCACACCATCAGCGTGACAGTCGAGGTCATACCGTCGAAGAAGTCGCCGGTGATGAGCGAGGCCACTCCCACAGCCATCACCCAATCCACCAACAGTGCCGCGATACGACGGCCCGAACCGACCAGCGAACCCGGACCCTCCTGAGGGAAACCGAGGAGCTCGCCACGGTACGACTGCTCACGGCCGTCCGCGCTCTTCGGCAAAGCTGCTTGCGGCCCAGAGAGCCAAGTTCCGGTGATACGTGCCATGCTGTCCAGGATAGGCGTCGCAGCACCGTAGTCCAGATTTGCCGGGTTTTAACTGTGTGGCCGGTCACATGGACTTCGGAAATCCCCAGGATGCTGCGACGCGTAACACTGCCGAAACAAAGGGTTGACGAGCGGGCAACACCAGCTCCCTACCGTCTGCCTCGACGGATTCAACCGACATCACTTGGCTGAAGCGACTTAAGGAGCACAAGCGTGGCGTTCACCACGGCCGAAGAGGTCATCAAGTACATCGCGGACGAGAACATCGAGTACGTCGACATTCGGTTCAGCGACCTGCCCGGCGTCCAGCAGCACTTCTCGATCCCGGCGTCTGCTTTCAACCAGGACGTGTTCGAGGACGGCCTCGCATTCGACGGATCTTCGGTCCGCGGATTCCAGTCGATCCACGAGTCCGACATGATGTTGCTTCCCGACGTCACCACGGCGCAGATCGACCCCTTCCGCAAGGCGAAGACCCTCAACATCAACTTCTTCGTGCACGACCCGTTCACCCGTGAGTCCTACAGCCGCGACCCGCGCAACGTTGCCCGCAAGGCCGAGGAGTACTTGGTCAGCACCGGCATCGCGGACACCGCATTCTTCGGCGCCGAGGCCGAGTTCTACATCTTCGACTCGGTTCGCTACGACTCCGGCATGAACTCCGCTTTCTACGAATTGGATTCCATCTCCGGTTCCTGGAACACCGGCGCAGAGACCAACGCCGACGGCTCCCCGAACCTCGGCTACAAGGTTCGCGCCAAGGGTGGCTACTTCCCCGTCGCTCCGTACGACCACTACGTGGACCTGCGCGACGAAATCTCCACCAACCTGACCAACGCAGGCTTCGAGCTCGAGCGCGGCCACCACGAGGTCGGCACCGGCGGACAGCAGGAGATCAACTACAAGTTCAACACGCTGCTCGCAGCTGCTGACGACCTGCAGCTGTTCAAGTACATCGTCAAGAACACCTGCTGGCAGCACGGCAAGTCCGCAACCTTCATGCCGAAGCCGCTCTTCGGTGACAACGGCTCGGGCATGCACGTCCACCAGTCCCTGTGGAAGGACGGCAAGCCCCTCTTCCACGACGAGTCCGGCTACGCAGGCCTCTCGGACATGGCTCGCCACTACATCGGCGGCATCCTGCACCACGCTCCGTCGCTGTTGGCCTTCACCAACCCGACGATCAACTCGTACCACCGTCTGGTGCCGGGCTACGAAGCCCCCATCAACCTCGTGTACAGCCAGCGCAACCGCTCGGCAGCTGTCCGTATCCCGATCACGGGGAACAACCCGAAGGCAAAGCGTCTCGAGTTCCGCGCACCCGACTCCTCGGGTAACCCGTACCTCAACTTCGCTGCACAGATGATGGCCGGCCTGGACGGCATCAAGAACAAGATCGAGCCGATGGCTCCGGTCGACAAGGACCTCTACGAGCTTCCCCCGGAGGAGGCTCGCAACATCCCGCAGGCTCCGACCAGCCTCGAGACGGTCATCAACCGCCTCGAAGCCGATCACGAGTACCTGACCGAGGGTGGCGTCTTCACCACCGACCTGATCGAGACCTGGATCTCGCTCAAGCGTGAGCAGGAAATCGCTCCGGTCAACCTGCGTCCGCACCCGTACGAGTTCGAGCTCTACTACGACGTGTGATCCGCATCCTGACGTAAGTCAGACCTGCGAGTACCGAGTCCACCCGTCCCGCTTCTGCGGGGCGGGTGGACTTGTTTCGGTCCGAGGGAAACCCCTCGGACAGATGATGACCGGCCTTCATACCGGACGCGGTCGAATCGCGGATCAGCCGCGGGCACGTTGACCGATGGCCGCATTGTTGACGATATGGGCGATTCGACCTGCCCGTGTTGCGTCTCGAGCGGCACTGACGATCCACCACAGCATCTGTTTGCGGGCGCTGGGCGGAAAACTGTCCCAGTTGCTTCGCGCTTGCGTGTCCAGGTCCAGCGCCGCCTGCAAGTCAGATGGTTCCTCGAGGTCTTCGACTTGGTCGAGAATCGTCCACCAACCAGTGGATTTCGCGGCAGCAATGGCACCACGACCAGCAGCGGTCATGAGGCCACGCGCCTCCATATCAGCTGCGCGTTCGCGGTTGAGTCGGGTCCAGGAACTCTTGCGTCTCCGCGGTGTGAACAGTTGCAAATTGCGCTCTTCGTCGAAGACGGTGTTGGTGGAATCGATCCACCCAAAGCAGATCGCTTCCTCAACGGCCTGAGGGTAGGGGCAGCGTGGTCGGCTGGTGGTGGTGCGCCAGGAGCACAACCACACTCCGCGGCCTGACGTGTGATTGTCCGTCAACCAAGTTCGCCACTGTTCGCGAGTCTCGGCGTGGATGATCGGGTAGTCGAACTTCCACGTCGGGGGGTGGACGGAAGCCGGCGGCGATGATTTCGAATCGGTCACTTACTCTCCAAGCCTAGAGGGAATCGGATACGTGTCTCGATAGACGAGGGGCCTGCGCAGGGAACACGTCCCCGCGGCAACTTGGACGTGAATGGTCTTGTCGCGCAATCCTCTTCTGACTGTCATGGTGGCGAGACCCTGAGGTGAAGGGCGAGCCGACTGACGGTGTCGGCAAGCTCGGTTGGTTCGATGACGACCACTGGGGCGGTGAGCGCAATGCGCGCAACCGTCATGGCGAGCCTGCCGAGATCTTCGCTGCGGATCTGGACAAGGCAGCGGTCCGCTGCCACCTCGATCGGTGTGTGGTCAA
Organism: Rhodococcus sp. YL-1; assembly: GCF_001942025.1. Lineage (NCBI taxonomy): Bacteria > Bacillati > Actinomycetota > Actinomycetes > Mycobacteriales > Nocardiaceae > Rhodococcus > Rhodococcus sp. YL-1. The sequence goes on from NZ_CP017299.1 coordinate 3,705,466, forward strand.
TCCATCTGAGTACGCCCTCGAGGTCGGCGAACGTGGCTTCGATGGCAAGTTTTGCATCGTGGTGACGGGGTGGCGAGCCGACTGATCTCGCGACGAAGCCTGCCGCGTCACCGCCCGGGATCTCGCGTGGCGTGAAATGACTGCCTGCCAGCCAGGGCTCCGAGAGCCGGTCCAGTCGAAATGTTCGCCAATCCGAACGATGGTGGTCCCATGCTACGAGATACCAACGACGTCCCGCCGTGACAAGGCGGTGCGGCTCGACGAGCCGTCTGCTGCTCTCGCCATCACCTCGCCGGTAGTCGAAACGAACGTGCTCGTGGTCACGACATGCCGCAGCGAGCACACTGAGTGCTTCGGGATCGACGATGTCGTCATCTGCCCGCCGTATGGAACTGACGCTCGAATGCAATGCCGACACACGTCGGCGAAGTCGATGGGGCAGGAGTGTTTCGATCTTCGTCAGCGCGCGCAGCGACGTTTCTTCGATGCCGCCGATGGCGGCCTCGGCGGCGTAGCGCAGTCCGACGGCTACGGCCACGGACTCGTCATCGTCGAGGATCAGGGGCGGCACGTGCGCCCCCGTTGCAAGTCGGTAGCCCCCGTATTTTCCGGACGTGGAATCGACCGGATAGCCGAGGTCGCGTAGGCGATCGATGTCGCGACGTACCGTCCGCTGCGTGACATCGAGTCGTGCGGCAAGTTCGGCACAGTGCCAGAAGCGATGGGTCTGAAGGAGCGAGAGCAGTTGCAGTGCTCGGCCTGTGGGATCGTTCCGCATTTCTTCAGATTGCCAGCGATCTAGGACTTTATGTGTCCACGATGCTCCCTATCGTCGGAGCAACCGGTCGATCCAGACACGAGATCGGTACTCGACTCAAAGGAGCATCCGTGAATCCATCCGACTTCCCCAGGCCCGTCCTCATCCCAGTGAACGGCGTGGAACTTGAAGTCTTCGAAGCAGGGCGACACAATGCCGGGAAACCCATCGTGTTGTGTCACGGATGGCCAGAGCACGCCTATTCCTGGCGATACCAGGTGCCCGCCCTTGTCGAGGCGGGCTACCACGTCATCGTCCCGAACCAACGCGGCTACGGCAATTCGTCACGTCCGACCGAAGTGACGGACTATGACATCGAACATTTGGCGGGTGATCTCATCGCACTTCTCGATCACTACGGCTACGACGATGCCACCTTTGTCGGTCACGATTGGGGTGCCTTTGTCGTGTGGGGCCTTACCCTGTTGCACCCGGACCGGGTAAACAAAGTGATCAACCTGAGCCTGCCCTACCAGGATCGCGGAGAGCAGCCGTGGATTGAGTTCATGGAAGCCGTGCTTGGCGGTGATTTCTACTTCGTCCATTTCAATCGACAGCCGGGCGTCGCGGACGCGGTGTTCGAAGACAACACCTTCCGGTTCCTCCGCAACCTGTACCGGAAGAACGAACCCCTCAGGGAACCTCAGCCGGGTATGGCGCTGATCGATCTCGCCAAAGCAGAGACACCACTCGGTGAGCCCCTGATGAGCGATAGAGAATTGGCCGTTTTCGTCTCCGCCTTCGAATCGACAGGATTCACGGGCAGTGTGAACTGGTACAGGAACCTTGACCGCAACTGGCATCTGCTGGCGGAGGTGGACCCGATCATCCAACAGCCCACACTCATGATCTACGGCGACCGTGACGCGATCGCGAGAGCTGAGAACCTGACAGAGTTCGTGCCCAATGTGGAAGTAGTCAATCTCGATTGCGGTCACTGGATCCAACAAGAAAGACCCGAAGAGACCAACCAAGCGATCTTGAACTGGCTGCAGCGGCAGGATGCCACATAGTTTCAAGGCTAGGTGCGGTCTCAGTGAAAATGTCAGTCTCATTCAAGTCCAGTAGGGGGCTTGATCCTGACCGACCTTCTTCGAGATTTGGCGAGAGCGTCGGTAAACAAACCATGCACTCAACCCGACGATGGGCACAAGCCAAATCCCGACAGAGAAGGCGACAGCGCGCCACACACCGACTCGCCCGGACACAGAAACCACATCGGCCGTTCCGACAAGACACAGGGAAAGCCAAATCAAGGCGAGAATGAATCCGCCGCCGTACAGAAGAAAGAATGCTTCGAATCCGTCCATGCAGTCCATTCCACTGTCGGCGCAGTCATGAAGCCCAGCCGCACCGAGTAGGGAAATGTTCACGGTGGCGATGCTACGGGCCAGGGCGTCCCGAACTGCCGAACAAGCGGGCGGATTCGGCGATGCGAACGCCGCTCAGCCCGAACAGAGTAGAAGCCCCACCCCCGTGGGGAGGGCGGGGCTTCCTCTGGTCCGGCGCTCACGCACAGTGGGAGGGTGGTGGACATGCCGGACCGACGACACGGCAGGGAGTCAAGCTGCCGCGCCCAAGCGCTGACCTGAGGGAATGCGCCTGAGATCGTGGTTACGAGAACCATCAAACCAGACAAACTGGACGCATGTTCAGGAATCGCGAGATTCGACCCCCGCACGTCAGAAAGATCTCACTGCACCCGATAGGTTTCGCTGCGGCCAGGATCAACCAACCGCCGCATGATCTCGTACGCGCGGTCCGGATCCGTGTACGGCGGAATCATCATCAGAACGAGTTGACGACCATAGATGTCGTCGAGATACATCAAATCGTGGGGCTGGCCAGGGTACGGACCCCGCACTTCCAGTCCGTCGACCTCGTCGATACGACGCTGCGCGCTGCTGATCGTGTTCCAGTCGAACGCAACCCGCGCGATCGGCCCCAACCTCAGCGAAAGTGCGGATATCAGATCGTGAAGCTCCGCCGTGACGTTCGTGGTCCACGGGAACCACGCGCCGTCAACCGATGCCTTGACGGCACCTTGCCCACGAAGCAGGAATCGCGGAGTCCGCGTCGGCGACGGGAAAGGTTGCCCGACATGGCGCTGCGGCGCTTCCATTGCATAGTCGAGAGTGCTGATGTGCGCCATGACGAGGCTCCTTGACGGAGGATTCGTGGAACCGTCAGGCAGAGGTGCCCGGTCGTGGGTTCCATACCTTCAGACTACTCCGCTACGCAATCCCGACTACGCATCGACGGAAATGATCACGCCGGTGTCGCCGTACGGGAACGGACCATTACCGATGTGACCGAGGGTGTTGAAGAATTTCGAAATAGGCACCATCACACCGTATTTCGCTTTGACTTTGCTGCGGATCTCGTCGAATTCAGCTCCACCGCTCACCAACTGAGCGGTCCCGGTGACCGGCGACGCACCGTCGGCAACCTTTCCGCGGTTGTTGCACGGCACTACGGTGACGCGTGGGTTGTTTCGCAGCCGCTTGGCCTTACCCGATTTCGAGGAAGTCCAGAAGCCGATACGTCCGTCAGGCAGAGGCACGACCCACGTCGGCGTGGCTACGCCGTCACCGCTCTTACGGAATGTGGTGACCGAGATCGTCTTCTCTTCGCCCAGGGACATGAGACGAGCGTATGCCTCCACAACCTCCACGACCATGCACGCGAATGAATTTTCTCTACCCCAGGAGTTTCAAAACGGACAATTATTCGGACGAAGGTGAACAACAGGTGCCGAGTGGTGGAAATGTCGCGGAACGACCACGTCTGAGGTCGATTTGAGGCCCGGAGGTGTTGGAACATGACTTCTCGTGAATGCGGAACTCATCGTTCTCCTCGTCGTCGTCGTAACCGCTCTGGGGTTCGACTTCACCAACGGTTTTCATGACACTGGCAACGCTATGGCCACGTCGATTGCAACCGGCGCCCTCAAGCCCAAGGTGGCAGTCGCTCTGTCTGCTTCCTTGAACCTGGTCGGAGCTTTCCTCTCGGTAGAGGTTGCTGCCACCGTGGCCAAGGGCGTGGTGAACCTCGGAAATGTGGGTGGCCAAGCGCTGCTCACCATCGTCTTCGCCGGCCTTGTCGGCGGCATCATCTGGAACCTGGCAACGTGGTTGCTCGGCATCCCCTCGAGTTCCTCACACGCGCTGTTCGGCGGACTGATCGGCGCCGCCATCGCGTCCCTCGGAATGAGCGGTGTCGCCTGGAGCGGCGTCCTCAGCAAGGTTGTCATCCCCGCAGTTCTCGCTCCCGTCGTGGCCGGCTTGGTTGCCGCGGCCGGCACCTGGCTCATCTACCGCATCACCTCCAACGTCGGAGAAGAAACCAAGGACAAAGGTTTCCGACTCGGCCAGATCGGTTCGGCTTCACTCGTTTCCCTCGCACACGGCACCAACGACGCTCAGAAGACCATGGGCGTCATCTTCCTCGCCCTGGTCGCCCACGGAACCATTTCCGCCGACGCGGACATGCCGTTCTGGGTCAAGCTCACCTGTGCGCTCGCGATCGCTGCCGGAACCTACCTCGGCGGTTGGCGAGTCATCCGCACTCTCGGCAAGGGACTTGTCGAGATTGCCGCACCACAAGGCATGGCAGCCGAAGCATCCTCTGCTGCAATCATTCTCACCTCCAGCCACCTCGGCCTTCCGCTCTCCACCACCCATGTGGCGACGGGTTCCATCATGGGAACCGGTCTGGGACGCAAGGGCGCCGAAGTTCGTTGGGGCGTAGCCGGACGTATGGCGGTCGCCTGGTTGATCACTCTTCCGTCCGCTGCAATCGTCGGCGCTCTGTGCTGGGGACTGGCCAACATCGTCGGCGGCCTGCCCGGTGTCCTGGTCGTCTTCGCCGTGCTCATCGCGTTGGCCGGCTGGATGTACCTGCGCTCCCGCAAGGAGCCCATCGATCCGAGCAACGTCAACGCCGAGTGGGACGGCGGCCTGGTACCCGCAGAGGTCCCCGGTCCGGACGCCCGCGTCACCACCGACGTCAAAGCCTGAAAGAGGGAATCGACATGGATATCTTGAAAAACACCGTCGACTCGCTCTGGCAGGTCGTACTGGTCGGCCTCCTGCTGGGCGCCGGACTACCGGCGATCTTCGCAATCGGCCTGAAGTCGCTCGACGCCGGACAACGTGGCAGTGGCGGCGGGAGCACTGCCGTCGCGGCTCGCAGTCCGTTGGCCGTGGCAGGCGCAGTGGTGTGCTTCGCGGTCGTGCTCATCGCGATCGTCACCGGAATCCTCTTCATCATGCAGGGCTTCCTCAGCCACACATTCGGCATCGAGATCTTCTGATCCCGTGCACCCTCACGAGCGGAAAGACATCACCGTGACTGCACCGACTCCATCCCTTCCTCAATCCATTCTTGACTGGCTTCGCGCCGGCTACCCCGAAGGCATACCGCCCAAGGACCGCATTCCGCTGGTCGCATTGCTACGACGCAAACTCTCGGACGCGCAAATTCGAGACATTGCCATCGGCGCTGCACTCGCAGAACTGAGCGACGTCAACAGCGACCAGGTGATCTCGAGCGACGAGATCAGCGCTCAGATCGCCGATCTGACGAGCCAGACTCCCTCGGACGAGGACATCGCGCGCGTTGCCTCCGTCCTTGCTGCCGCCGGGTGGCCCCTCGCTGATCTCGACAACCACTGAAGCTCGATTCGTTGAGTCTTCCACCACTTCTGGCTTCGATACTCGGCTGGCTGCGTGCCGGGTATCCGAACGGTGTGCCGGAGCAGGACTACGTCCCTTTGATGGCCCTGCTCCGGCGACAACTGTCCGACGACGAGATCGCCGTTCTTGCTGACGATCTCGTCGCCGGCTTTCCGCTTCCGGTCGATCCGATGGACTTTCCCGGTTCGGTCGATCCGATCGACATCGGCGTCCTCATCACCAAGGTCACCGACGATATTCCGCACGAATCGGACGTCGCTCGGGTACGTGAACACCTGATTCGTGGAGGTTGGCAAATCGTGGCACAACCTCCGGTCGACGACGCCTGACGGCATTACGGTAAATCGGACCAGTTTGATAACGAACCGGTAACGGTGCCGTCGAGGTCAATACAGACCACTTAGTGTCATAAGGAATTCCGCGCCTCGGGGGGCTCGGTCGGATTTCGGTGTGCAAGCACCTTTGGGGCGGGAGTGATACATGCACGAGGCTCACACAGATTTGGCGAAGAACCCAGATATTTCGAACCCGGATCTTTCGAGAAACCGTATTTCGAAACGAATCAAGCGTCGGATCCTGGGCCTCGCAGCGACAGCACTCGCACTCCCCCTGACCGCAGGCCTGATCAGCGGATCGGTAGCGACCGCAGCGCCCGCGCGTACCGCCCCGGCCGGTGGCTACGAGGAAGTGTTCGTCGACTCGTCGATGGGACCGATCAAGGTTCAGATCCAGTGGGCTTCGCGCGGCGGCAACGCGGCGCTCTATCTTCTCGATGGCCTACGAGCACGCGACGACCGAAACGCATGGAGTTTCGAGACCAACGCTCTCGAGCAGTATCGCGGCGACAACGTCACCCTGGTCATGCCGGTCGGCGGGCAGTCCAGCTTTTACTCCGACTGGTATGCGAACAGCAATTTGAATCGCCAGCCGGTCACGTACAAATGGGAAACCTTCCTCACCCAGGAACTTCCCGCCTATCTGGAATCGCGCGGCGTCTCCCGAACCAACAACGGCGTGCTCGGACTGTCCATGGGTGGCAGCGCGGCACTGACGCTAGCCGCCTACCACCGCGATCAGTTCAAGTTCGCCGGTTCGCTCTCGGGATACCTCAACATCTCAGCTCCAGGCATGCGTGAGGCGATCCGGGTGGCCATGGTCAGCGCCGGGTCCTTCAATGTCGATGCAATGTGGGGACCGCCGTGGAACCCCGCTTGGCTCCGCAACGATCCCTTCGTGTTTGCACCCGAACTGGCTGGGCTCTCGCTGTACATATCCGCTGCGAGCGGCCTGCCCGGGCAGTTCGATCAACCGCGTCGGCCCGTCGACTTCGTGAATACCGGTAGTGCCATCGGGCTCGAGGCCCTTGCCTTGATGAACTCACGGGCATTCCAACTGCGCATGAACTCCCTGGGAATTCCGGCAACGTACAGCTTCCCGGCCAACGGCACTCATTCGTGGCCGTACTGGGGTGCAGAACTGTGGAAGGCCCGAGGCCAGATCCTCGACACCCTGAACGCTTGGTGAACTGACAACGACTCGATCACCGACAACCGCAGGCCCCGACCGATATTCGTTCGGGGCCTGCGTCGTTCGAATTCAGAGCGCGGCAAAGAGATCCACGGTATTGCCGTCGGGATCGAGAAGAACGGCGTAACGCTGCCCCCATACGGCGTCGAAGGGCGCCTTGTGCCCGGGGAAGTCGGCTGTCATGCGCTGATACGCCTCGTCTACTGCGGCGGGAGTCCCGAAATCGAAGGCCAAAGCGACGGGGTGTCGACCTTCCCCGACAGCGAAGTCCGGATCGAAGCTCGCGATGGTGGACAGCGCGTCCCAGGCCAGCCGAAGCCCACCGTCGAAAGTGAACTCCACATGCGGAGCGTCAGCGGGTGTTTCCGGAATGTCGAGCCCGAGGGTTCGGTAGAACGCGAGGGAACGCGCGAGATCGTTGGTGACGATTCCGACGAGATCGAGTCTCGGAGAGACGGACACGGTATTTCTCCTGTTTCGGGTCGAGAAGTGATCGGCGAGTGTGTGACGATGATCTGATGACCGGCACTGACACCCTCGCTCTCGACGGTAGTCGGACGGTAGCGTCGAGTCTTGAACAAAACGGCCACACCTATGTCGAGACTCGGATCACCGGTTCGGCCGGCCTCTTCAGTTGCACGTGGAAAAGCACCAGCGAAGCCCATACGCCCACGGAAGCAAAGCGGATTCTTCCCGATCTCTGCGCCGACTTCATCGTCGACAGCACCGGAAAGTCGTGGCTCGTCGGACCTGCCACCGGTGCCGATCTGGTTTCGGTCGCCGCCGGTACAACCATGTGGGGCATCCGGATCAATCCACCGGCTCTGCGGAGCCTGCTCGGCACAGCTGCCGACGCGGTGCAGGATTCGAAGATCGCCTTCGACGACATCCTCACTTCCAGACAAGCGCGGGTACTTGCCGACGCCCTGAGCCACGAGGCAGTCGACGCTCACCTACTGGGCCAGTTGTGGCGCGGACTGGAACCCGACCACGGAATCGAGCGTGGTTACTCCGCGCTCATCTCCTCCCCTTCCACGCCGATACGAGAGATTGCTGCAGACCTCGGTGTTTCCGAACGTCATTTCAGACGATCGATCACGTCAGCGGTCGGGCTGTCCCCCAAACTGATTCAGAAGGTGCAACGAATGCAGGACGTGTTGACTCTCAGCCGCGGCGCAAAACTCACGCTGTCGTCGCTGGCCGGTCGCGCCGGCTACGCCGACCAAGCCCACCTCGCACGCGATACGCGTGCACTGGCAGGTCTGACACCGACTCAGCTACTGCGTGAGCACCGGTAACGATGAGCGAAGAACTGTTCGCCGCCCTCGATCACCTGGCTGCCACGTCAGCTGTCGTGATCGATCGCCCCCGAGGGTCGGCACACCCGCGGTACCCCGATGCGATCTATCCGCTCGACTACGGCTATCTCGACGGCACGGTCAGCGCGGACGGCGACGGGATCGATCTGTTCCGAGGCTCGGCCGTCGGCAACGGTGTTGTCGCCGTGGCCGTTGTTGCCGACATCGTCAAGAAGGACGTGGAAGTCAAGATCCTTCTCGAATGTACTGCGCCTGAAATCGACACTGCCACAATATTTCTCCGTGACGTTCTAGGTCTCGGTGCCACTGTCTTGCGGCGCGCCGTCAGCTGAGTTCGTCGAATCGCGGAACAAGATGCTCCGCAACCCACTTCGCTTCCTCGATCAGAGGCCAACCTGCCAGGATCAGTGCAGTCAAACCGGTTCGGCTGCGAAGCGTGCGTACCGAGTCCGTGATCGAATCCGGATCGCCGACGTAGTACACGGCCGATGACCCGGTGCCGAAGATGTCGAGGGGTGACCACGCCGTGATACCCGCGTACAGCCCGTCACCGACGTACAACTCCTCCGGTTCCGGAAGTCGGCCGGAGGCAATCTTGTCCGCCCAACCCTGTCGCTGAGCGTCGCGGGCGGTGAAGGTCTTGAGGTCTTGCTTCCCCTGAGTACGACGACGCACTGCGTTGTCCAAGACATGAGCGATCTGCTCGACGCCCGTCTTCTCGAACAACGAACGGAACCGGTCGTGCGCCTGCGCCTTGGTGGGGCGAACGATCACACCGGTGAGCGCACCGAAGTCGGTGAACTCGCGCCCGGCTGCCTCCGCCGCCGCCCGTGCGGCAGAGAATTTGTCTTCGATGAACGAAGTCTCGCGCAGCATCGCCAAGTAGGTGTCGAGCACCTTGCCTGAATTCGCCAGGCCTGCAGGCGAATCACCGGTACCCCACAGCGGAACCTGATGCCCAGCGGGCGCATCGATACGCAGTGGTGTGTTGGGAAAGTTCGACTCCGTGCCTTCGGCGTAGATGCGGCGGAAGTCCGCCCAGTACTGCTCCCCCAACTCGTAACGCTCGTCGTGGGGCACGTTCATGTCGTACTTGGTCAGGATGTTCTCGCGTCCGTTGACCGAGTTGATCAACAGTCGGCCGCCGCTGAAGGCGTCGAAAGTCAATGCCTTCTCCGCCAGCAGTCGCGCCGGCGTCATGTTCGCGTAGACAGCGACGAGGAACTTCATGCGCGTGGTGTGCGCTGCCGCCCACGTCGCCGAGATGAACGGATCGTTCGGCCAGGTGGCAACAAGCGCACCTTCGAATCCGCCGTCGTCGATGGTCTTCGCGAGCTCGATCTGCCTGGCCCCGTCCACGGGGAACAGCCCACCGGGGCTCCACGGGTAGTCCCCGTCGGCCTGGGTGAGATACCAGAATGTCTTGATGCCCATCAGTTCTGCACTCCAGCCGGCAGGTCGAACGATTCGATTCGGGCACGTGAGCGGATGGTGTCCGCATTCACGTTGTAGAGCGCGTCGAGGTACGCGACCGCGAAAGAACCAGGACCTGAGGCATTTTCCTCGGCGATCTCCGATGCCACGGCAACATGCGTATGCGCGGCAACCAATCCGTCCAGCGCGGTCGGCGTCACGGCGAGGTAGGCAGCGACCAGGCCTCCCAGAGAGCAACCGGTACTGGTCACGCGCGGCAACAGAGCGCTGCCGCCGGAGACTCGGACGCCCCGGGTGCCACCGCCCGCATCGCGGCCGACGATGTAGTCGACCGGTCCGGATGCCGACACGGCATCGGCATGCTTCAAGAGTGACAGAGCGGCGGGCACCGCGTCGGCGGAATCGGAGGCACTGTCGACGCCGCGGGTGTCACCGCCGAGTCCGGCCAGAGCGATGATCTCCGATGCGTTCCCGCGGATGGCGCTGGGGTGAAAGCGCAGCAGATCCACAGCGATACCGCTCCGCCAGGGTAGTCCGCCGACACCGACGGGATCCAAAACCCATGGCGTACCGGCAGTTCGGGCCGCTTCTGCTGCTATCAGGAAAGCTTCGGCTGTCCCGTCGTCCGGCGTTCCGAGGTTGACGAGCACTCCCCCGGCGATGGCAGCGAACCCACCCGCTTCGTGGACGTTGTCGATGTGAGCGTTGCTTGCGCCGGCGGCGAGCAGAACATTGGTCAAGAAGTTCGCAGAAACGATGTTGGTCAGCGACTGGACGAGCGGTACCTGATCGCGGAGTGCGTCGATCGCCGACGCGACGGTTTCGACAGAGACAGTGTCAGACATGAGAATTCCTTCAGGACGGGAGGTAATTGAGGACTGCGGCGATTCAGGACCGCGGACATCGAACATCCGCAAGCGCGCCGCCGGGCTCACCGCCGACAACCATCGGCAAAGTCGGATCTGCAGTCCATTCCTCCAACGAACCGTCATAGACCTTGACGTCCTCATAGCCGCCGCGGATCAGTGCGAGTGCTGTCAGGCACGCCGAAACTCCACCGCCGCAATAGATCACGACAGGTTCAGCGACGACTGGTAGAACGTCAGCAGATTTCGACCGAACATCGTCCGCCGGAAGGATCCGGGCATTGGCGTCGAGAAGACCCTTCGCAGACAGATTCACACTTGACGGAATATGTCCGCGTCGCGAATATCGCGTCTTCTCCGTTCCCTCGTACTGCTCAGGCGCCAGCGCGCACACCAGCGTTCCGGCTTCTTCTCCTGAGGACAGTGAGGCAACGCGAGGTAGATCGACCCACAGGCCGAGGTCCGTCACACTCCAACGCTTCGACGCCGACGTGTGGGTGACGTCGTCGCCGCTCGCGAGGGCGAAGCCGCATCGAGTCCATTCGGCGAGGCCACCGTCGAGGACCCTTGCTTCGATGCCGGCGTTGCGAAACACCCACCAGAGCCGTGATGCCCAAGTGGTCGAACCCTGGTCGTAGATCACGATTGTCGCACCCGGTTCGATACCACTGGATTGGAGATCGGACATCAACTGCTCCGTTGACGGGCGTGTGAAATGCAGCGCCGCTTCCCTTTCGGAAAAGACGTCCATGAGGTCGACGTGTCGGGAACCCGGGATGTGCGAGGAAACCCAGCCGTCGTACCCGGACTCCGGGCGATAGTCGCCGTCGAATCGCGCGGGAGGAAAATGAACCGTCGCGTCGAGCACAGCGACGCCTCCCTCGCGCAGCATCGCGTCGAGTTCAGCAGCACTCACCAGCGGCGACGCGGTCTCTCCAGCCACTTCAGACCCTCTCCCTCGGAAACGAACAAGCACGAACCTAAATGAGTACTAGCGTATACGCAAGTACTCACTCGTCGCCGATGGCATAATCGAACGCGCTCTACTTGCATGCACAGGAATGAGGACACATGGATCTCGACGCCGATACGAGCACCACCGATCTGCTGGTGCCGGAGGCTGCGCTGGGCCGGTCCGATCAGACCTCGCGGCAGTACCTGCGCCTGCGAGCCGACATCCTGGCCGGCAAGTTTCCCCAGGGCTCTCCGCTGCACGAGACTCAATTGTGCGAATCGTACGGCGCATCGCGTACCCCGATCCGCGAGGCACTCAACTGGCTCGCGCACGACGGTCTACTCGAACGAGCCGCCCGCGGTTTTCGTGTCCGTTCCGGCACACCCGAGGACGTCATCGAAATCTACGCAGCGCGGGTTGCCCTCGAATCGGAAGCCGCCGGCGCCGCCGCACTCCGCCACAGCGATCTCGACCTTGCCCGCCTGGACGGATTGCACGAGTTCTGCTGCACTGCAACAGAAGGCACCGAGGTTCGTGCCGGAAACTTCAAGTTTCACGAGGCCCTCTGGCAGGCCGCCCACAATTCCACGATCACCTCATTGCTGATCCGCCTCACCACCCAATTGCGAATCTACGACAGCGGCCCGCCGTCGAACTACGGCGAACCTGACCTGCTCAATTCGGAGCATCAAGAGATCCTGAACGCCATCCGCGCCCGGGACGAATCGTCCGCACGTGGTCACATGCGCAACCATCTCGAGCGCAGCCGCGACCAACGAATAAGGATGTTCGCCAGCCGCTGACTTCAGACAGCCCAGATTTCTGCACACTGACGCCTGCGCCGCCGTCGCTCAGACGGGGAGCGTGCCGGTGTCGACGTCGTACACGCTCTCGGCCGGGCTCGACATCACTCGATCCGCCATCTCCTGCTTGAGCTCTGTCAGCCGTGACTCGTCTTCGGCCGTCCGGTCGGACTTACGGGACAGAGTAATGAACTCGTCGACGACGAACCCCTCCCGAACAGTCAGCGTGACGCTCGCGCCGCGATAGGTGATCCGAAATACATACAGCGCGAGCGTATTTCCACGTTCACGCCTGGCCAAGGATCTGTCAACGGTGTACCGCCCTTCGGTCACCGCGCGCGTGACCAACTCGAACGCATCGCGCACTCCTGGTCCGCCGTGTGCGGTGGTGACGACCAACTCGCGACGCTCGACGGAGCCCTCCGCGCCGAACACACCGAGAGCGCGCTCGAGAACCTTGTAGGCATGGGCCACGCCGCCCGGGGCCTGCGGACCGTGATAGCGCAGAGCATCCTCGTGCGTGAAGTCGAGCGTCGTCCCGTGATCGGTCACGGTGAGCGTGGTGGTCATGATGGGCGTCCTTGCCGGTCAGTGCTGGCGGTCGATCGGATTGATCCGCGAGACGATGAGCGGATCGATCGGGGTGAAAGGAAAGTGCGGCAGATCGCGTTCCGGAACACCGAACGAGGCCGAGAGAACGCCGCGTGAGAACGCGGAAGCCGTTGCACGGTAGCCTATGTCGCCCGGCGTCGGCTGGTCGAAGAAGATGAGGAAGTTGATGTCCTCGTCACCTAGAACCTCGATGTGATGGGGATAGGCACGCGGAACGAAATACACCTGACCGGGCTCCAGTAGGTAGGTGTCGAGCGAACCGTCCGGATCGAGGACCGTCATCCGCCCGTGACCACGATGCACGTATCCCATTTCGGCAGTGACGGGATGCCAGTGTGGCTCACGCATCCCACTCTCGCGAATAGTCAACGAGTACATCGAAAGATCCTCCAGCGCCGCCCAATACTGCTTTCGCGCCACTTTCGCCTGTCCGTACGGATATGCGAGAGGCGCGATCTGGCCTTCGAGATCGAAGAGATGCGCGTTGGGAAGGCCGGCGGTATCGGGAACGACGGCGGCGCCGTCCCGCCGAACTATCTGGGACGCATCGGCTCTACCGAAGACGTCGAAGGCCGATGCGGCTAGATCGTACGTGTTGCCGAGCACCGCGTTCGACATTGCGCTGACGCTACTCTGCAACGAAAAGTGCTGCGGCAGAGAAGTACGCAGGGCGGCGATGATCTCCGCCTCCTCCTCTCCGACATTCTCGATGTGATAAATCGCGCCGGATTCGACGTGATACATCTGCCCCGCTCGCACCACGAAACTGGCGAACTCGTCAGCATTGCCCAACATCGAGACGAGCACGGTTCCGCTGGTGACGTAGGCGATCTGGTTCGCGTTGACGTTCCATTGTGGTTCACGGATCGCGCCGGGACCGAGAACAATTCGTTTGATCGACAGACCGGACAGGATCGGCAACGAACTCGTGTCGAGCTGCGAGATCGACCCAAGTTCGTTCTCGAAGACACTGGGGCCATTGCGTAGTGAGGCAACGTGTGTAGACATGGCAATTTTATCCTTCCCACTCTGGTCCTTTCGACTCCGGTCCTTCCGCCTCGCTGACGTCAGTCCTCGATGAACGCGAGAATGTCCTGGTCCAGTGTCTTCTGATATGAGCCGTAGATGCCGTGAGGTGCGCCCGGATACACCTTCAGCGTGCCCTTCTTCACCAGCTTGATCGCCTTCTCGGCCGCTGCGCCGATCGGCACGATCTGATCGTCGTCGCCCTGAGCGATGAGGAACGGAACGTCGATGGCTTCGAGATCGGAGGTCTGGTCCGTCTCCGAGAATGCCTTGACGCAGTCGTAGGCCGCGGCGAGGTTGACCAACATACCTTGCCGCCAGAAGTCGTCCTTCGCCCCTTGCGAGACGTCGGCACCTTCGCGGTTCGCGCCGTAAAAGCTCTCGCTGAGATCCTTGTAGAACTGCGATCGGTCTCGCAGAACTCCCTCACGGATGCCGTCGAAGACCTCGATCGGTGTGCCTTCGGGGTTGCTGTCCGACTTGACCATGATCGGCGGTACGGCGCCGGCGGTGATCACCTTCGCCACGCGCCCTCTGCCGTGCTGCGCCGCGTACCGGACCACTTCCCCGCCGCCGGTCGAATGGCCAACCAGGACCAGGTCTTTCAGGTCGAGTGTGTCGATCAGCTCAGCCAGGTCCTTGGCATATGTATCCATGTCGTTGCCGGTGTACGTCTTCGACGAGCGACCGTGTCCTCGACGATCGTGCGCGATGGTCCGGTATCCGGCGTCGGCGAACAACTTCATCTCGACCTGCCACGCGTCAGAACTCAGCGGCCACCCGTGGCTGAGGACGATCGGCCGGCCGACGCCGTGCTCGGTGTAGTAGATCTCGGTTCCGTCGGAGGTGGTGATGTAGGGCATGCTCTGCTCTTCTCTGTCGAGTCGTGGACTGAGATCCGGACACGGTGCCCGGTTTCCTCACTCTGCGAGTGCCCACTACGGGGGCAGTCGACTCATCGATCGACAGAAATGTGCGTGGGGGCAGAAGACTCCGGCCCGACACCACGAAGCGTGGTGCCGGGCCGGAGCCTTCAGTCAAAGGGAAATGATCAGTAATCGTCCTCCGTGTAGACGATCATCCCGCGCAGATTCTTTCCTTCGAGCATGTCGGCGTACCCCTCGTTGATCTCCTCGAGCTTGTAAGTCTTGGTCACCAACTCGTCGAGTTTGAGTGCGCCGCTTCGGTAGTGATCGAGCAACTTGGGAATCTGGGACCGTGGCCCTACCCCGCCGAAGATGGCTCCCTGCAAACGCTTCTGCAGAAGGGTCAGCTCGAAGAGGCTGAGCGTCACCTGCGAATCTGCGTAATGCCCCATTCCGACGACCACGACCTGGCCACCCTTGCCCGTCGCGCTGAGCGCGGGCTGAATGATGTCGCCGTGAATCTCGCCCACGGTGATCACGGTGACGTCGGCCATCTTGCCCCAGGTGATCTCGCCGATCACCGGTAGCGCTTCCTCGAGGGAGGCAAAAGTGTGTGTGGCGCCGAATTCCTTTGCCTTGTCGCGCTTGAACTCGACGGGATCGATCGCGATCACAAATCGTGCTCCGGCGGACGCCGCACCCTGCACCGAGTTGATTCCGACGCCGCCGACGCCGACGACCACCACCGTGTCGCCGACCTTGGCTCCACCGATCGCGGTGGCCGATCCCCAACCGGTGGCAACACCGCAGCCGAGCAAGGCCGCCTTGTCGAGCGGGATGTCCTTCTCGATCTTGATCACCGACGCCTCGTTGACGGTCACGTACGGCGAAAATGTTCCGAGCAGGCACATCTGGATGACCGGCTCGTCGTCGAGGGTGACGCGGTACGTCTTGTCGGAGATCGCCTGCCCGGTCAACAGGCCGGCTCCTTCGTCGCAGATGTTCTGCAGACCCTTCGCACAGGACGGACAACGTCCGCACGCCGGGATGAAGGCGAGAACCACGTGGTCGCCTTCTTCGACGCTCGCGACACCCGGTCCGACCTTCGTCACCACTCCGGCTCCTTCGTGCCCGCCCAGGGCCGGGTAGAAGGGCAGCGGGCTGGCGCCCGTACGCAAATGTTCGTCCGAATGGCACAGCCCCGATGCGGCGAGTCGGACCTGCACCTCACCCGAGACCGGGTCCCCCAGCTCGACCTCTTCGATCTCCCACGCCTGACCTGGCGCCTTGACTACCGCTGCCTTGACCTTCACCTGCACTCCTCGAAATTCTTCGTGATGCACGGACGACGAAAGAACGCGCCGGCATTTGTGTCGCCGATCACACTCCATGTACGAGTGTGCCTGAAGTAGCCCGAGAATACCGTCGGTCCGTGTGCCTTTTTGGTAGTGGGCACTACCAAAAAGGCGCACGGCTAACATGGACACAGTGGCCAAGGGAACTCGCAAGACCAGAACTCGCAGCAGTGCTCCCGAGCGAGGCGAGTCCGGTCCCGTCGCCGGCACTTTTCCGATCGATACCGGGACGTGCGAACTAGTCCGCGATCAGTACTCCGATGACAGTTGGATCATCCAGATCAACGGAGTGCCCAGTTCCCACGTGAACGTCGCGGATCCCACGGTGCTCGATTTCGAGTACATGCGGTGGATCGCGCATCTGGTCGATTCCGAACGTGACAAGGCCGAGCGCCTGCGGGTGCTTCATCTCGGCGGTGGCGCCTGCTCTATGGCCAGATACTTCGCCGCCACCTACCCTGACGCGCGTCAAGTGGTGGTCGAAATCGACGGTGCTCTGGCGGAACTTGTACGCGATTGGTTCGACCTCCCGCGCGCGCCTCTTCTGCGCATCCGCGTCGGAGAAGCCCGCGCCGTCACCGAAACTCTCACCGAGTCCACCCGGGACATCGTGATTCGAGATGTCTTCGCCGGCAGCACAACTCCGACACCATTGACGACGGCGCAATTCACCACGCACGCACGACGCGTGCTGGCACCGGGCGGTATCTACATCGTCAACTGCGGCGACACCCCGGATCTTCAGGGCGCGCGCAGTGAAGCCGCAACGATCGGTGCGCAGTTCGAACACATGGCGATCATCGCCGATCCCGCGATGCTCAAGGGCCGTCGCTACGGCAACATGATCATCGCGGGCAGCGACGTACCGATCGGCGGGCAACCCGCGCTCGCGCGCGAGCTCCTCGGCGGCGGCGTTCCCGCCCACGTGTGGCAGGACGCCGAAGTGCGTAAGTTCGCCGCGAATGCGCCGGTTCGCCAAGACTGAGCGAGAGCGCTACTCGCCGCCGAACACCCTCTCCACCACAGCTTTTGCCCGTCGCGTGATGCGCAGATAATTGTCGAGGAACTCCCCTGCGTCGTCGCCGTATCCGGCGACCTGCGCCACCGCCGCGAGAACACGGCCCGGGCCGGGAAGTTGATCGGTCGGCTTCCCCCGCACCAGAACGAGGCAGTTGCGTGCCTTCGTCGCGGTGATCCAGGCGTCACGCAGCAGTTCGACGTCACCTTCGCTGAGCAGTTCCGCGGCGCCGATGGCGTCGAGAGTCTCGAGCGTCGACGTGTTGTGCAGCGACTCGATCTTGTCGGCGTGCCGCAGCTGCAGCAACTGCACAGTCCACTCGATGTCGGCCAGACCGCCGCGACCCAGTTTGGTGTGCGTTGCCGGATCGGCTCCGCGAGGAAGCCTTTCGGAATCGACTCGCGCCTTGATGCGCCGGATCTCGCGCACCGCCGCGTCACTGACGCCGCCTTCGGGGTAGCGGGTCTTGTCGATCATGTGCAGGAACCGCAGTCCCAATTCAGGATCACCGGCCACCGGGTGCGCACGAAGGAGTGCTTGAATCTCCCACGCCTGAGCCCACTTCGCGTAGTACGCGTCGTAAGACTCCAGGGTTCGTACCATCGGTCCGTTGCGACCTTCCGGGCGCAGTCCGGTGTCGACCTCGAGCGGTGGATCGGTACTCGGTGCCCCGAGGAGCTTGCGCACCTTGTCGGCAATGCTGTTGGCCCACTTGACCGCAACGGTCTCGTCGACGCCCTCGCGGGGTTCGCACACGAACAGCACGTCCGCATCGGATCCGTAGCCGAGTTCGCCGCCGCCGAGTCGGCCCATGCCGATGACGGAGAAACTGGCCGGCGCCTCGGTCCCGAGTTCGGTGACGCTGGCCTTGATCACCGCGGAGAGCGATGCATTGAGCACCGCGGCCCACACCGAGGACAGCGCCTTGCAGACGGCGGGAACATCGAGCATGCCGAGGATGTCGGCCGAAGCGATGCGGGCAAGTTCGTGTCGGCGCAGCGAGCGGGCCGCGGCAACAGCACGATTCGGATCACTGTGTCGACCGGAGGCGGTGAGGATCCCGCGAGCCACATCCTCGGGCTTCGGCTCGACCAGGCGCGGTCCACTCGGCGAATCCGCGAACAAGCGAATCACGTCGGGAGCCTTGATGAGCAGGTCGGGTAGGTACGCCGACGAGCCCAGCACGGTCATCAGACGCTCGGCCACCGCAGCCTCGTCGCGGAGCAGGCGCAGGAACCACGTCTGGTCGACGAGCGCGTCCGAGAGCCTGCGGTAAGCGAGCAGCCCGGCATCGGGATCCGGTGTGTCCGCGAGTGATTCGAGCAGAGTCGGCAACAGGAGCGCTTGAATGCGACCCTTGCGTGAAGCGCCACTCGTCAGTGCAGTCAGATGCCCGAGAGCATGCTCGGGTGCCGTGTAACCGAGAGCGGCCAACTGGCGAACCGCGGCTTCTGGCCCCAGGACCAGTGCTTCCTTGTCCATCCGCGCCACCGATTCGAGAAGCGGGCGGTAGAACAACTTGGCGTGCAGGCGGCGAATCCGATGCGAATTCCGCTTGATCTCGGCGCGCAGGACTCCCAGGGAATCCAGACGACCGTCGGGTCGCATGTGCGCGGCGCGGGCCAGCCAACGCAGCGCTTCCTCGTCGTCCGGCGGCGGCAGGGTGTGTGTGCGCTTGAGCTTCTGTAACTGCAGACGGTGCTCGAGCAGACGCAGGAATTCGTACGACGCAGTCAGGTTGGCGGCGTCGTCGCGGCCGACGTATCCACCCGCCGCCAATGCAGTCAGTGCATCGACGGTGCTCTGGACATGCAACGAACTGTCGGCGCGCCCGTGCACCAATTGCAGGAGTTGGACGGCGAATTCGACGTCGCGCAAACTTCCGCGGCCGAGCTTGAGTTCGCGCTCACGCAGTTCGGGGGGAACCATTTCCTCGACGCGTCGACGCATGGCCTGGACTTCGGGGACGAAGTCCTCGCGCTCGGAGGCGATCCACACCATCGGGCTCATCGCCTCGGAGTACTGGCGACCGAGCTCCATGTCGCCGGTCATCGGACGAGCCTTGAGCAGTGCCTGGAACTCCCAGGTCTTGGCCCAGCGCTTGTAGTACGTGATGTGGGATTCGAGGGAGCGAACCAATTCTCCGCGCTTGCCTTCGGGCCGCAGCGCAGCATCGACCTCGAAGAATGCGGAGGTACCGATACGCATCATCTCACCGGCAACGCGACTGGCCGTCGCATCGGCCGGTTCGGCGACGAACACGACGTCGACGTCGGAGACGTAGTTCAGCTCGCGCGCACCACATTTGCCCATGGCGATCACGGCGAGCCGGATCGGACAGCTGCCCTCGGGACACACCGTTGCGATGGCCACCGCAAGTGCAGCGGTCAGCGCGGCGTCGGCCAGATCGGAAAGCTGGTGCCCCACAGTCTGATACGGCACCACCGGCTCGTTCTCGACGGTCGCCGCAAGATCAGCCGCAGCCAGCAGCATCAGCTGGTCCTTGTAGCTCTTACGCAGAGCAACAACAGCTTCCGGCCCGGTCACCGTGGCGCGGTAGGTCAATGAACCTTCGGTGGCACCCTCGTCGACAGTTGCACCCACGACCTCGAGCAACGCTGCAGTCGCCTCGTCCTTGGTCGGCAGAGCGGTGCCGTCGAGCAGTTTCCAGCCGATCGGATCCGCGGCCAGGTGGTCGCCGAAGGCCGACGAAGCACCCACCAGTGCGAACAAACGGCCGCGCAGGCTCTTGTCCTTGCGCAGGACCTGAGCGAGTTCGCGCCACCCGTCGCCGAGCCCGTCCTTGATCCGCACAAGGGTGCGCAGAGCGAGGTCGGCATTCGCGGCACGCGAAAGCGACCACAAGAGTTCGATGCTCTCGGCGTCGACCCAACCGAGCTGACGCAACTCGTCGGCAGCGGTGGGCTCGACCAGCCCGAGTCGACCCGGTCCTGGAACTGCTGATCTCGCAGCGGGCGGTTTCACCGTCACAGACCGAGGTAGGTCTTGAGCTCGAACGGCGTCACGTGGCTGCGGTATTCCTCCCACTCACGACGCTTGTTGCGCAGGAAGAAATCGAAGACGTGCTCGCCGAGTGCTTCGGCCACGAGCTCCGACTTCTCCATCTCGCGCAGAGCGCTGTCCAAGTTGCTCGGCAGTTCCTTGTAACCCATGGCGCGGCGCTCGGCGGAGGTCAACGACCACACGTCGTCTTCTGCCTCGGGCGGCAAGGTGTAGCCCTTCTCGATGCCGCGAAGACCGGCAGCAAGCAGGACCGCGAAAGTCAGGTACGGGTTGCAAGCCGAGTCTGGGCTACGGATCTCGACGCGGCGCGAGGACGCCTTGTTGGGCGTGTACATCGGGACGCGAATGAGAGCCGATCGGTTGGACGGGCCCCACGACGCAGCAGTGGGTGCCTCTCCCCCGTGGACGAGTCGCTTGTACGAATTGACCCACTGGTTCGTGACCGCACTGATCTCGTTGGCGTGCTCGAGGATGCCGGCGATGAACGCCTTGCCGGTCTCGGAGAGCTGCATCGGATCGTCCGGATTGTGGAAGGCGTTGGTGTCGCCCTCGAACAGGCTCATGTGGGTGTGCATCGCGGAGCCGGCCTGATCGCTGAACGGCTTGGGCATGAAGCTCGCCCGGACGCCTTCACCGATCGCGACCTCCTTGACGACGTACCGGAACGTCATCACGTTGTCGGCCATCGAGAGTGCGTCGGCGTAGCGCAGATCGATCTCCTGCTGACCCGGCGCGGCCTCGTGGTGGCTGAACTCGACCGAGATGCCCATCGACTCGAGTGCGTCGATGGCGTGGCGGCGGAAATTCGGAGCCGAATCGTGCACGGCCTGGTCGAAGTATCCGCCCGAGTCGGCCGGGATCGGCGGAGTGCCGTCGATCGGGCCGTTCTCCAGAAGGAAGAACTCGATTTCCGGGTGGACGTAGCAGCTGAAGCCCAAGTCGCTGGCCTTGCTCAGCTGGCGACGCAGTACGTGGCGCGGATCGGCCCACGACGGCGAACCGTCGGGCATCGTGATGTCGCAGAACATGCGAGCGGAATGCTGCGCACCGTCCTTGTGCGCCCACGGCAGGATCTGGAATGTCGAGGCGTCGGGCCGAGCGACGGTGTCGGCTTCGGAGACTCGTGAGAATCCCTCGATGGCGGAACCGTCGAATCCGATTCCCTCCTCGAAAGCGCCTTCGAGTTCGGCGGGGGCGATCGCCACCGATTTGAGGTACCCGAGAACATCGGTGAACCACAAGCGGACAAACCGAATGTCGCGCTCTTCCAGGGTACGAAGCACGAATTCTTTTTGGCGATCCATGCACGCGAGACTAAGCAAGCCACGTTAAATCTGTGTTACATCAGTGGTCCCGGCTAACAGAGTGATTGGTCACCATCGAATAGGCGCAGCGTACGGCGCCGCGCCGGCTAACATGTCAGACCCTCTTCCGGAGCCTTCAAGTAAACGAAGTAGTCGACGACGGCATCGTCGACGCACGAGTTTCCGTCCAGAACCACCGTGTGTTGGGTTCCGTCGAACGTGATCAGAGCAGCGCCCAACTGCTTCGCGAGATCCACTCCGGCCTGATACGGCGTTGCCGGATCCTGCGTCGTGGAGACGACGACCAACTGAGGCAGGCCGGCATCGGCGAGCGCCTGGGGGTCGAGCGCGTGAGGGCTGCCGGTAGCCGGAACGGGCCAGAACGCGCACAGGTCGAGCGGCGCTTGACCCGTCCCGCGGCCGTCGTCGAGGAACGGCGCCGCCTCGCGGTACCGAGTGTCGGATTCGCCGGCCTCGGCGCGGTCGGTGGTTGCCGGATCGTCCACGCAGCGAATGGCGTTGAACGCGTCGTTGATGTTGGAGTAGCTGCCGTCATCCTCACGGCCTTCGTACATGTCGGCGAGATTGAGCAGCGAGTCGCCGCGTCCGTCGGCCAGACTCGACAGACCCCCACGCAGCGGCGTCCACAACTGTGGCGAGTACAGAGCTTGCTGCACGCCCGTGATCGCGTCGGAATAACTCAGCCCGCGCGGATCGGTGGTCTGTGCCGGCTTCTCGATCAACGGATCGACGAGTGCCTGAAAGCGTGCCTGCGCCTGCGCCGGATCATCACCCAGCGGGCAATCCGTTCGCGAGACACAGTCGGCGACAAAGGCGTCGAACGCGCCTTGGAAGCCCTGCCCCTGCAAGACCACTTCGTCGACCGGATCCTGCTCGGGGTCGAGCGCGCCGTCGAGGACCATCGCTCGGACGTTCTGCGGAAAGGTTTCCGCGTACGTGGATCCGAGCCGGGTCCCGTACGAGAACCCGAGGTAGTTCATCTTCGGATCGCCGAGAACGCCCCGAATGACGTCCATATCTCGCACCACCTCGTAGGTACCGACATGAGCGAGGAACTCCGTACCGGTCCGCTCAGCGCACTTGGCGGCGTAGTCCTTGCTGTCCGCCTCGGCGAGAGCGATGCCCTCCGGCGTCATGTCGACGTTGACCTCCGCACGCTCCGCGTCGGTCTCCTCCGGCGTCAAACACCGAACCTGCGGGGTCGACGCCCCGATCCCCCGCGGATCGAAGCCGATCATGTCGAAACGTTCCTGCAATTCGGTGCCCGAACCCGAGGTCGCCATCGACAGCCCGGACCCACCCGGCCCGCCGGGGTTCAGCAACAGTGAGCCGATGCGGTCGCCGGTTGCCTTCGAACGCGAGATCACCACCTTCGCGGTGTCGCCGTTCGGATTCGCGTAGTCGACGGGAACGCTCACCTCGGCGCAGTCGACCCCACGCCCCAGCGGCGCAGTTCCTTCTTCGACGAATTGGTCGCACGAACCCCAGTCGAGCGTCTGCTCGTAGAATTTCTCGAGGCCGGACGGCACCGCGGACGCGGCAGAACCAGCAGGTTCCACTGATTCGGGCGTGCCTTCCGAACTGGTGCAACCGACAACCAACACGAGCACTGCTGCGCTTCCGGCGAGGGCACCGGAGAGGCGAACGAACTTCGACATGCCATCGATGGTGCCAGGAAACCGCGATAGCCAGCGGTTCGCCTCGTCTCGGCACCTACCTGATACGCGCGCGGTGATGTGACCCATTGCACCCCGTCAACTATTCGTGTCGGCGATGTCCGGTGGCAGACTGAACACGTCATCACCCACACCCGGGGACCCGAAGGCGATCAACGCTCAGGGCCTCGAGGCCAGAAAGGGACAACGATGTCCGAAACACCTCTCTACGGTTCTGTACCCAGTGCAGTTTCTGTACCCACTGCAAGCTCTACCGATGCACCGAAGCGTAAGACGCGCATTCACCACCTCGCCGAGATGAAGCAGAACGGCGAACGCTGGTCGATGCTCACCGCTTACGACTACTCCACGGCACGCATCTTCGAAGACGCAGGCATCCCGGTGCTGCTCGTCGGCGACTCTGCCGCCAACGTCGTCTACGGCTACGACACCACCGTGCCGATCACCGTCGACGAACTGCTCCCGCTCGTGCGTGGCGTCGTTCGCGGCGCGCCGCACGCACTCGTCGTCGCCGACCTCCCCTTCGGCACCTACGAGGGTTCCGCCGAGCAGGCCCTGGCGACTGCGACGCGGTTCATGAAGGAAGGCCTCGCGCACGCCGTCAAGCTCGAGGGCGGCGAGCGGATGAGTAAGCAGATCGCGGCTATCACCTCGGCCGGCATCCCCGTCATGGCTCACGTCGGATTCACCCCGCAGAGCGTGAACTCGCTCGGCGGATTCCGCGTCCAGGGTCGCGGCGACGCGGCCGAGCAGCTTGTGGCGGACGCCATTGCAGTCCAGGAAGCCGGGGCGTTCTCCGTCGTCATGGAAATGGTTCCGGCCGAGATTGCGGGCCAGGTCAGCCGCAAACTCACCATCCCCACCGTCGGCATCGGGGCCGGTTCCGAATGCGACGCTCAGGTACTCGTCTGGCAGGACATGGCGGGTTACACGAGTGGTAAGACAGCCAAGTTCGTCAAGCGTTTCGGTAACGTCGGTGACGAACTGCGTTCCGCAGCCGCAGCCTATGCATCAGAAGTTCGCACTGGCGCTTTCCCGGCCGCAGAACACAGTTTCTGATCCGAGACCGGCGAACGCCGCCTGTCTCTCAACCAGCCAGGGGTGCGTTCAATGATCGGTAACCGTCGAAGTTCTACTGCCGCAGCTGTAGTCGGCGCGGCAGCTCTCGTCACGGTGCTGAGCGGATGCGCGGGAGGGTCCACCAACTCTCCCGCGCCCAGCAGCACTACGCCCGCGAGTTCCACCACGACGGCGCCGGCAACAACCGCGTCCGGTTCGACGTTCACCGACGCTCAAGTCCAGCAGTTGTGCTCGGATATGGAAGGGCAGCTGCAGAACTGGCGGACCGTCACCCCGACGCTCGGCAAGGGCGGACTGAACACGATCGTCATCACGTGGGCGACGCAGAACGGCATCAACCTGCTCGATCTCGCTCAGAACCGCGAAAGCATCGACGCGGCAACCTCAGCCGCGTGCCCCGACGTCCGGAGCGGCGCGATTTCCGCACTCGAGATCCCCGATCTCGCCTCCGGCCTGGTGGGCTTCTGATGACCGACACGTCAGCCACTTCAGGGCAGCCGTCGGCTCTCCGGAGTTTGTATCCCCCGATCGAGCCCTTTGTCACCGGCTTCCTCGATGTCGGTGACGGCCAGAGCATGTACTGGGAAGTCAGCGGAAATCCGGACGGCAAGCCGGTGGTGTTCCTGCACGGTGGCCCCGGCGGTGGTGCGCAACCGGCGGTACGCCAGTTCTTCGATCCGGCCGCATACCGCATCGTTCTACTCGACCAGCGCGGCTGCGGGCGGTCCACCCCTCACGTTGCCGACGGCGCCGACCTGTCGGTGAACACGACGGACAAGCTGCTGGCCGACATCGAAGCCCTGCGCGAACATCTTTCGATCGACAAGTGGATGGTTTTCGGCGGGTCCTGGGGTTCCACGCTGTCCATCGCCTACGCCGAAACGTTTCCTACGCGCGTCACTGAGCTGGTCCTGCGCGGGATCTTCCTCCTGCGTCGTAGCGAGATCGACTGGTACTACAACGGCGGCGCGGGAAACATCTTCCCGGAGCGCTGGGACAAATTCCTCGAACCGGTACCCGAGGCGCAGCGCGGCGAAGACCTCGTCGCGGTCTATCACCAACTGCTCCATTCCGAAGACCCCGACGTCGCAGCCCGGGCAGCGATCGCCTGGTCGGCCTGGGAAGGATCGACGAGCTACCTGTACCCACAGGCGGACAAGATCGAACAGAACTCCGAGACCCGATTCGCCTTGGCTTTCGCCCGTATCGAGAACCACTACTTCGTCAACGGCGGATTCTTCGACGAGGGTCAGCTCCTACGCAAAAGCTCCGCACTGCACGGCATTCCGGGGACGATCGTCCAGGGCCGCTACGACGTCGTCTGCCCCGCCACCAGCGCGTGGGCGCTGCACAAGGCGTGGCCCGAATCCAAGCTCGTGATCGTCGACGACGCCGGACACTCCGCGATGGAGCCCGGCATCGCACATCACTTGGTGGAAGCCACCGATTCTTACCGGTAGCTCGCTACGCCGGGAACGTGAACTCCACCGTCCGTTTGACGGTGTCGACGGCGGTGAGTCGCACCTTTGCGCGCTCACCGTCGTCGGGCGTTCCGACGCATTTCGCAATCACGGCGACCGACGGGACAAACACTTCCGCCGAGCGCTTTCCGTCCTTGGCGCGCATCACCACTGCGTCGAAGACCTCGCCGACCCGGCCGTCGAGCAGCGTGGACTCGGTCAGATCGATGCACGCACGGTCGACCTTGTTCGCCAGCGAGTCGGACCCACTCATGATGTCGGGCAGCTCGGGAAGTGCAGTGCGCGCCCATTCCGGTACCGGCGTACCAGCTGTGATCGCCAGACACACCTCGGTGCTGAAACGATCGGACAGCCGGCGCAGCGGAGCAGTCACGTGAGCGTAGGGCGCTCCGATCCCCGCATGCACCGTCAACTCCGGTAGTCGGCCGTCGAAGGCCGCGTAGTCTGCCCCGCGCAGCAACGACGGCGCAACCGACATCAGCGCCATAGTCGACGGCTCGTTGGAATCGAGTCCGGCAAGAATCTGCCCGACGCTTTGCCCCTCCGGCCACGTGATACCCAGCGCCACTGCAGTTCTCCGCAAGGTCCGAACCGCGGACTCCTCGGCCGGTGGCAGCGTGCGAAGCAACCCGATACCTGCGTCGATCATCATGCGGCCGGCACACATCCCGGTCAGCAGCGACACTTCTGCGTTCCAGTCGTCCGCTTCGGTGCGTGGCTCCAGTTCGATCCGCCAGCGAGCCGAGGACTCGTCCTCCGGCTGATCCCGAACCACAGACTGCTCGGGCAGTTTCAGCTCGATGGCACCCCTGGCAACCGCCGAGACACTGCGCAATCGTCCGAACTCCGGTAGTGCGGCGATGGACGGATGCAAGGTTCCCGCGTCGGCATCGCGCTGCACGGTCGAATAGTCCAGACGTGCCACCGATTTCACCAGAGCGCGTCTCACCTGCCACGACGTCGGCTCGGCCTGCGCGTCGAGTTCGATCCGCCACAGCGCGGCGGGACGAACCACGTCCGGCAGCAGACTCGCCGATCCCTCCGACAACGCTCGGGGATGCAGCGGGACGGAACCGTCCGGGAGATAGAAGGTTTGGCCCCGCTTGCGGGTTTCGATGTCGAGAGCGCCACCCGGCGTCACCACCGCCGCGACGTCGGCGATCGCGTAGTGCACGACGTACCCGGTCGAGATCTTCTCGATGTGCACTGCCTGGTCGAGGTCCATCGATCCGGGAGGGTCGATGGTCACGAAGGCGATACCCGTTTCGTCGACACGCCCGGCACCGAAACGATCCACGGCATTCTCGGCCTCGGCCTGCGCCGCAGCCGAGAATGCTCCTGGCAAGTCGAACTCCGCCCGAACCACTCCGAAGTCGATTCCCTGCACCATCATTCGACTTGCGGGCACGCATCCTCCATGATCGGTTCGGGCCGGTGTAGCAGCAGTACCGGTCCCAGTTGTTCGAGTCCCGACTGTTCCAAGGCTCAGTTATTCCAAGGCTCAGTTGTTCCAGTCTTCGTCTGCCCGATCGGCGGCTTTGTTGCGTTCGGCAGCGATCTTCAATGCATGCTCGGCAGAGTCCCGATCAGGGTACGGCCCCATCCTCGTCAGCGAGGACGCACCCTTTCCCTGCGTGACGGAACCGTCGGACACGTCGAAGTACCAGAGTCGATCTTCATCAGTCATATCCACAGTGTGACATCAGAGTGAGATAGAAGCTTGTAGATCGCTGTGAGACTGATATTCTTTCTACTTGGCCTGGCAGGTGAGAACCGGACATTCGAACGGTGAGTTCTGCTTGAATGCCCAACACAAGCTACGAACAGAAAATGGAGTGCGCATGTCCGCAATTCTTTACGATTACCTCCTCCCGCTCATGGGCCATGACGCGGCAACGTACTGGGCTACGCTGCTGGTCATCAAGCCTGTCTGACAGCTTTTCGAACAAAGAAGACCCCCACCGATCCGGTGGGGGTCTTCTTTTTCTCACTGTGCAGATCGCGGGCGGACGAGTCGGCGTGTAAGCCGGATCCTGTCCTGCGGCACCGAAGTGCCGAGTGGCGACCATCCATCTGGGCACACCGTCGCCGGGTGCCTCGAGCGGTTCACCCGCAGGCTCGGGCGAGCAGCCCTCGAACACCTGCGCAGCCGCACCGCGAGCGATGCGACCTTCAACCTTGCTCCGGGCGGGGTTTACCTAGCCACCCCGGTCACCCGAGGTGCTGGTGCGCTCTTACCGCACCGTTTCACCCTTACCTGCCTCGAAAGGCAGGCGGTCTGTTTTCTGTGGCACTGTCCCGCGAGTTGCCTCGGGTTGCCGTTAACAACCGCCCTGCTCTGTGGAGTCCGGACTTTCCTCGGCCCCAGGCCTGTGCGCGATACGCGCTGGTTCCAGAAGCCGCGGCCGCCCGGCCAACTCGTCCGCCCCCGTATGCTACCGGGCGCCTGTCGGTGGCCGGCACTATGGTCACCGTATGACTCGGTACGTGGCCCTGCTACGCGGTATCAACGTGGGCGGCATCAACATCAAGATGGCGGACCTGGCGAGAGTCTTCGGTGACCTCGGATTCCAAGGGGTGAAAACCGTGTTGGCCTCAGGCAACGTTCTGTTCGACAGTCCGAGCACCGACATCCCGACGCTGAAGAAACAGATCGAATCCGCCCTTGCCCGCGAGTTCGGCTACGAGGCTTGGGTGTTCGTCCTCGACCTTCCGACACTGCAGGCGATCGTGGACAACTACCCGTTCGAGCGCGAACGCGAGGGTTGGCATGCTTATGCGATGGTTGCCTCCGAGCCGGAAATCCTGGAGGAATTGAGCACTGCGGCAGCGCAACTCGATGCCTCGGTCGAGCGTGTGGCGGCAGGCGACGGAGTCCTGTACTGGGAGGTCGAGAAGGGGCAGACCGTCAAGAGCGCGTTCGGCAGGAACACCGGAAAACCGAAGTTCAAGGCGTTCACCACAACCCGAAACCTGAACACGCTCTACAAACTGCTCAAATGACGCTCGCCCCGACACGGAGCACCAACGCGTGACTCTTCTACCGATCCTGCTCGTCGCCCTCGTCCTCGTCTTCGCGATAGTGCGTCCACGCGGGCTTCCCGAGATCGTCATCGCCGGGCCGGCAGCCGTCATCGTTCTCCTGACCGGCGTCGTAACTCTCGACGAAGCCCGCGAAGAACTGACGAGCATGGCACCCACCGTCGTCTTCCTGGTTGCCGTGCTGGTTCTCGCTCATGCCGCGGACGCTCTCGGCGTCTTTCGCTGGGTCAGCCAGATCCTGCAGCAAAGATCCCTCGCGGATCCACACCGGTTGCTGATTTACGTTTTCGGCGCCGCTGCCCTGACCACGGCGGTCCTGAGCCTCGACGCCACCGTCGTGCTGTTGACACCCGCGGTGATCGCGGCCGCACGATCCATCGGAGCAAGTACGCGGCCCCATTCCTATGCCAGTGCGCACCTGTCGAACTCGGCGTCGACGCTCCTGCCGGTGTCGAATCTGACCAACCTCATCGCGTTTGCTGCAACAGGTTTGACGTTCTTACATTTCACCGCGTTGATGGCGTTGCCGTGGGTTGTGACGATCGCTGTCGAGTACCTGATTTTTCGACTGTTCTTCCGTTCGGAACTCGCGCGGGGCGACAGCGCCGAACCGCCGGTGGCAGCCAGATCTGCGCCTGCGCCGATTCTGCCGCTGACGGTGATCGGAATGACGCTGCTCGGTTTCGCGGTTTCGGGTTTCTTCGGGATCGAGCCCGCCTGGATCGCGGTGGTGGGTGCGAGTGTCCTGGGAGCGATCGCTCTGTCTCGGCACCGTACGACCGCCGCCAAGATGCTCTACGCTGCCGACCTCTGGTTCTGCGCGTTCGTCCTGGTTCTCGGAATCATCGTCGCCGGAGTCGCGAACGGGCCGGTGGGTGAATGGATTGCGCAGATCCTGCCAGGCGACACCAGCTACGGCTCACTGCTCTTTGTCGCCGCGGTAGCGGCGGTTGCGTCCAATCTCGTCAACAACCTGCCGGCAACCTTGCTGATGATCGCAGCGCTCGGAACGGCGGCACCTCCAGCTCTGGTGCTTGCAATGTTGATCGGCGTCAACCTCGGCCCCAACCTCACCTACGTGGGCTCACTGGCAACGATGCTCTGGCGACGAGTCGCCACCAGCGCGGGCGCACCGCCCACGCTGGCGACATTCACTCTGCTCGGGGTCATCACGACGCCACTGACATTGCTCGCCGCCGTGAGTGCCCTGTGGTTGGTGATCTGATCAGAGGCTGATCAGCCGTCGGGGCTCTTTCAGCGAAGGTGTGACGTGTCGTTGACCAACCGGACCGAGGCTCCCCCGTCGGGATAGAACTCGGTGATACTCAGCGACGCCAGATCCAGATGCAACCGATACAGCAACGACGGCCCGGCATCGAGGGCCAGCTGCACCAAAGTCTTGATCGGGGTGACGTGAGAGACGACCAACAGCGTCGCGCCGCCGTAGGTCGAGATCAGGTCGTCACGCGCGGCGACGACTCGTTCGCGTACCTCGTCGAAACTCTCGCCGCCCGGTGGACGCACCGAAGTGTCCGAGAGCCATTCGCGATGCAGGTCCGGGTCACGCTCGGCTGCCTCGCGGAACGTGAGTCCGTCCCAGTCGCCGAAATCGGTTTCGATCAAACCCTTGTGCTCGACGACGGGTAAACCGAGCACGCGGGCCGATGCCTCTGCCGTCTCACGGGTTCTGCCGAGGGGTGAGCAGACGATGGCGTCGATACCGCCTCGGTTCCCGAAGCGTCCGGCTGCGCCGGCAGCCTGCGCGCGGCCCAGTTCCGTGAGCTCCGGATTCCCGCGTCCGGAGTACCGGCGATCGACCGACATCGCTGTCTGTCCGTGACGTAGCAACAACATTCGTGTCGGCTTGCCGGTGGTGGCGATCCATCCCGGAGAGCCGGCGATCTGCGGCTCCGACGTCTCTTCGGACGGCGCGGCAGGTGCAGCAGGTGCGGGGGCCGAAGGTGCGACTGGGCCGGTTTCGATGCCGGCAGCCGCGTCCATCGCCTCGTTGGCAAGACGATCGGCATGAGAGTTCTCGCCGCGAGGAATCCACGTGTAGGTCACTCGCGAGAACTGCGTCGCCAGCTCGGCAGCGCGCCGCTGCAGCGGAATCATGTCCGGGTGCTTGACCTTCCAGCGCCCGGACATCTGCTCGACGACCAACTTGGAATCCATGCGGACGTCGACCTTCGACGCGCCGAGTTCACCGGCAGCGGTCAACCCGGCGATCAGTCCGCGGTACTCGGCGACGTTGTTGGTCGCGATACCGATGCTTTCCTTGCGTTCGGCCAACACCGAGCGCGAGGCGTCGAACACCACCGCTCCGTAGCCGGCCGGACCGGGATTGCCCCGCGATCCACCGTCGGCCTCGACGATGACCTGCGTGGGAGTCACAGACCGGACTCCTTGGTACGCACCATGATTGCATTGCACTCTGGGCAACGAACTACGACGTCGGCCGGTGTCGCGGCGATTCGGGAGATCTCGCCGCGGTCGATCTCGATCCGGCAAGCGCCGCATCGGCGTGCCTGCAGAAGCGCCGCGCCCGGTCCGCCCAGGGTGCGCTGCTTCTCGTAGACAGCAAGGAAATCGGCGGGGAATTCACCGACGAGTCGTTCACGATCGGCGGCGCAACGCTCCTGCGCCTTGTCCAGATCAGCGACGGCATCGTCGCGGCGACGCTTGGCGTCGATCAGCTCTTCTTCGGCCTGGGACAGCTGGGCACCGGCGTGATCGTGATCGGCCTGCAACGCCTCACGCTGCTCCATCACTTCGAGCAACTCGTCTTCGAGGAGCCCCTGACGCCGGACCAGGCTGCCGAGTTCGTGTTCGAGTTCGGTGAGCTGCTTCGCCCCGACCGACCCGCTCTGCAAGAGTGTGCGGTCACGATCCTCGCGCTGACGAACCGCGTCGACCTCGCCTTCGAGCTTGCGAATGTCGCGATCGATGTCGTCGATCTGGATTTCGACGGCTACGGACGCGTCTTTACGGCTGATTCGCTCGGCCTCGAGACGTTCGACTTCCTGCTGCTCGGGAAGCGCTCCGCGTCGGTGGGTGATCCGAGTGAGCTCAGCATCCACCCCGGCGAGGTCGAGAAGCTTGGATTGCACCTGTGGTTCGACGTTCACGCTGTATAACTCCTGCTGTAAGTCCGATGTCGGCAGTGCTCGCGAAGGACGGCTCTCGAAGAACTGCTCTTGAATTGTTCGTGCAACCGTACCTTGCAGAGCGCTGCACTAATGCGCACTCAAACACCACGGATCGGTGCGAATTGTCGAAACCCGGCTTTCCCACTCCGGATTGTCGGCAAACGCGGCGTCGAGCACCGATTTCGCCTGTGCGCACCACGGGTATTCACTCGCCCAGTGCGCGACGTCGACCAGAGCCGGGCCACCGGCGCGTAGATGCTCGTCCGCGGGATGATGCCGCAGGTCCGCAGTGACGTAGACGTCGGCGCCCAGTGCCGCCACCACGTCGAGATACGAGTCGCCGGAACCGCCGCACACCGCCACGGTACGAACGGTCGCGTCTGAATCTCCGGCCGCGCGAACACCCCACTCGGTCGAGGGCAGTGAGCGCGCCACTCGCGCGGTGAATTCCCGCAAGGTTTCGGGGTGGTCGAGCTCACCCAACCGCCCCAGTCCGAGTGAACTGGGGAACGCTGCGAGTTCGAAGACATCGAAGGCCGGTTCCTCGTACGGATGGGAGGCACGCAATGCGCCCAGCACTGCGCTTCGCTTTCCGCGAGGGGCAATCACCTCCACACGATTCTCGCGAACCTGCTCCACAGCGCCGACGGTCCCGATCGTCGGATTCGCTCCGTCGGCGGGCAGGAACTGACCCGTACCGGTGACGGTCCAACTGCACTGGCTGTAGTCACCGATCCGCCCAGCCCCGGCCTCGAAAAGTGCATCTTGCACGGCCGATGCATTCTCCACCGGAACCATGACGACCCACTTGTCGAGCGGCTGCGTCGGCTTGGGTTCGATCGGGCGCAGCACGGTCAGGCCCAGAGCCTGCGCCAACGCGTCGGACACTCCGGGGTCGGCCGAGTCCGCATTGGTGTGCGCCGAGAACAGCGCGCACCCCGCCTTGATGAGCTTGTGAACCAACGCACCTTTGGGTGTGTGAGCACCGACGGTGTCCACCCCACGCAGCAGAAGTGGATGGTGAACGACCAGAAGGTCGGCACCGGAGGCGATGGCGTCGTCGACCACTGCCTCGGTCGGATCCACCGCGAAAACCACTCTCGTCACAGCGTCGGCCGGATCGCCGCAGACCAGGCCGACCGAGTCCCACGATTCCGCCAGGGCCGGCGGATACGCGGATTCCAGCACGGCTATGACGTCCGCAAGGGTTGGGCCACTCACAAGATCTCCTTCATCGCTTCGATCAGTACCGAGACCTGCTCGGCTGGACGGACGGCAACGCGCAACTGATCGGGCCCGAGTCCGGGAAAGGTGTCGCACCGGCGGACGGCGATACCGCGGGCACGCAGGTGCTCTCGCATCGAGGCGCCGTCGCGGACGTCGATGAGCACGAACGGCCCCGCAGCGGGTTCGTGCACGGCAATCCCGATCTCGGTCAGTCGCCGGGACATGTCTTGGCGGTCTGCGGCAATCGCGTCGGCTTTGATCCTCGACTGCTCGACGGCGAACGGTTCGCAGCACGCCGTGATGGCCTCGATCTGCAGACTGCCCAATGGCCAGTGGGCTCGGCCGTGACTGAGTCGAGCCAGAAGATCGGGAGAGCCGATCGCGTATCCACACCGCAATCCGGCGAGCGCCCACGTCTTGGTCAGGCTCCGAAGGACCAGTACATCCGCCGACTCGACACCGGCGATGCTCTCCGTTTCGCCGGGGACCGCGTCGCCGAAGGCCTCGTCCACCACCAGGATCCGGCCCGGCTGACGCAATGCCAACACATCGGCCTTGGGGTGAAGCACGGACGTCGGGTTGGTCGGATTGCCCAGAACGACAAGGTCCGCGGATTCGGGTACCTGCGCGGTCCGAAGCTCGAAAGGAGGCTCCAGAATCACTTGAGTCACCGGCACACCGGCCTCTCGCAGTGCCAGTTCCGGCTCGGTGAACGACGGATGGATCAGCGCTGCCGAACGAGCGCCCAGGCGCGGCAGCATCGCGAATCCCTCGGCACCGCCCGAGAGCAACAACACCTCTTCGGGCCGGCGCCCGTGCCGCTGCGCGACCGTTTCGCGAGCCTTCAGTTCCGCTGCGGCCGACGGGTACGAACCAAGCGTCGCCAGCCCTGCGGCCAGCCGATCCCGCAACCACTTCGGCGGGCCGGAGCCTTGAACGTTGACGGCAAAATCGAGTAACCCGGGCTCCGCTTCGACATCGCCGTGATGTCGCAAGCTCTCCAGGTCAACCGTTCCGGTACTCACCCGGTCAGCCTACGGTCGAGCACCGTGCGCGGACATCACCCCTGCCGTCCGGGACAATGAGTGCCGTGACGACACCACCGCTCGACCGCTTTCCCGTAGTTCTGTTCGATCTGGACGGCACCATCACCGATTCCGCTCCCGGCATTCACGGCGGCTTCCGACACGCGTTGGCAACTGTCGGCCATCCGGAGCCGACGGAAGCGATGTTGGCATCGGTGATCGGCCCGCCGATGGTCGATACCTTCAGGTCACTCGGTATGGCCCCGGCGGACGTGGATCGGGCGATCGCCGCGTACATCGAGCGTTACGACGCGACCGGGTGGCAGGAGAACTCGGTGTACGAAGGCATGGACGTCGTCCTGGGTAAGGCTCGCGCGAGCGGCACCCGACTGGCCGTCGCCACCTCCAAGTCGGAGCGATTCGCCATTCGAATCCTCGAGCATTTCGGCCTGGCCGAGCACTTCGAGTTCATCGGCGGCGCGAGTGACGACGGAACTCGTCGGGCGAAACCCGATGTGATCGCGCATTCGCTGACCTCACTCGGGATCACTCCCGTCCTCGCATCCGACGGCGGAACCCCCGACGTTCTCATGATCGGCGACCGTGATCACGACGTGCTCGGCGCCGCGAAGTACGGCATCCCCACCGTCGTCGTCGAATGGGGCTACGGTTCCGCCGAGGAAGCGCGGCAAGCGTTTCGCTCCGTATCGTCGGCATCCGAACTGGGAGGACTTCTCGATGGCCGCCACTGAACCACTCCACGTGACTGAACCACTTCATGTGACGTTTGTGTGCACCGGCAATATCTGCCGGTCACCGATGGCCGAAAAGATCTTGCTCGCGCATCTGGACCGTGAAGGCCTCGCCGACCGAGTCCGTGTCAGCAGTGCAGGTACCGAGGGGTTTCACACCGGTAGCGAGGCCGACGAGCGGACCAACGTCGTGCTCCGAGCGGCCGGATATCCGACGGGCCACAGTGCCGCGCAGGTCAATGCAGATCATCTCGCGGCCGATCTGGTCGTCGCCCTCGACACCGGCCATGAACGTGAGCTTGCTCATCTCGGCGTGCCAACCGAGCGTCGGCGCCTACTGCGATCGTTCGACCCCGAGGCTGACGGAGAATCGGTTCCGGACCCGTACTACGGGGATCAGGAGGACTTCGAACTGGTGCGAGACCAGATCGAAGCAGCCATTCCCGACATACTCGACTGGATCCGCGAGCGGGCCTGAACCCGGAGCAAAATTCACTCCCGTTCGGGCAACGGATACCGTGGACGTGTGCGAAGACTGAAATTCCTGTTGCGGCCCGGTTGGTTGGTACTGGCAGCTGTGGTCGGGCTCTTCGCCTACCTGTGCTTCACCGTGCTCGCCCCATGGCAACTCGGCAAGAACACAAAGACCGAGCACCGCAATGATCTGATCTCGAACTCGATCAACGCGGAGACCGTGCCGATCGGTGACGTCATCGCCGATTCGACGATCGCACCGGACGACGAATGGCGAAACATCACCGCGGCAGGCACCTATCTGCCTGACGCCGACATCCTCGTTCGACTGCAGTCCATCGAGGGCGCACCGTCGTACGAGATCCTGACGCCTTTCCTTCTCGACGACGGCCGCACGATCCTCGTCAATCGCGGATACGTTCGGCCGATCAACGGCGCCGAGGCACCGCCCATCGCCGCGCCGCCGACCGATCCGGTCACTCTCAACGGTCGCGTGCGTCTGTCGGAAGGCACCGCGCCCGGCCGAGTTCCGATGTTCGAGGACGGCGCGAAACAGGTCTACTCGATCGACGCACAACCTATCGGCGAGTTCATCGGAACGGACCTGATCGACGCGTACATCCAACTCGAACCCGACCAGCCCGGCGGCCTGGGGACGATCCCTCTCCCCCAACTCGATGCAGGCCCCTATCTCTCGTACGGGTTCCAATGGCTGGCGTTCGGCATCATGGCGCCGCTCGGACTGGCCTACTTCATTCGCGCGGAGTGGCGCGAACGTCGCAAGGAGAAGGCAGCTCAAGCAGCTGTCGACGGCTTCGCAGCCGACGACGCCGCTACCGAGACGACCCCGGAAGCGCCGGTATCCGCGCCTGCCGCACCCCCCGCCGAACCGACTCGTACCTTCAGCCGTCGCAAGAAGCCGGAGCCGGAATCAGTGCCGCTGACGGCGCAGGAAGCCAAACTTGCCGATCGATACGGCAATACCCGCTGAAATACCCGCTGACACCACAACTGCACTGATCTGCACCGCCGACGAAAGCCTCGCCGCGCGGCGCAGATCGTTCGGCGTCGGCACAGGCCCGCGGCCGAGGACGGGACGCATCTCCACCCCGTGCGCGTACTCGGTCCGACCACCCAACGAAATGCCCAACGCCCCTGCCGCCGACGCTTCCGCGACGCCCGCATTGGGGCTTGGATGAGCCGCTGCGTCGCGTTTCCACGCTGCCAGTGATTCCTGAACCGAGCCGCCCACCACCGGTGCACACGCAGCCGTCAGCGCACCGGTCAGCCGAGCGGGGACGATGTTGACCAGGTCGTCGAACCTCGCCGCAGCCCACCCGAATCTGAGGTATTTCTCGGAGCGGTAGCCGATCATCGCGTCGAGTGTGTTGGCAGCGCGGTAGACGAACAGACCCGGCACGCCCACAATTGCACCCCAGAACATTGCACCGACGCTTGCATCCGAGGTGTTTTCGGCGACCGACTCCAGCGCTGCACGCGTGAGGCCCTCCTCGCCCAGCACCGATGGATCGCGTCCACAGAGTGAAGGAAGTAGCTCACGCGCTTTCGTCAGGTCGCGATCGACCTGTGACGCCTCCAATCGAGCGGCCATATCGATGCCGGTGCGTGCAAGCGACGTCCCGCCGAGCACGGCCCAGGTAGCTATCGCCGTCGTACCCGTGACGGCCACCCAACCGGCCCGGCGCGACGCTGCTTCGGCTGCGAGCCCAAGTCCAGCGGTGCCGGCCAAGAGCACAGCGACATGAAGTGTTCCGGCCGCTCGCGAGTCCCGGTAGGACATCTTCTGCAGCGCGATAGCCGCGGTTCCGAAGCCGGCAACCGGATGGAACCGCCCCGGATCGGCGAATGCCCGATCCGCGACGAAGCCGAGGAGAAGCCCGGCAGCTCGCGCATTGAATCGAGATTGGGACGAACGAACCGAAATCTGCACGAGCGTAGTTGTAGCAGCGACGCTCGTTCTCTGGCCAACCGTCACGTGTCTGCACGAGCCGATCTCTACCCGTCCCAGTCGATCGTCAGGTAGATCAAGCGGTGCATTCGGTTGATTTCCCAGACACGGGCAATCCCGGTCGCCAGTGCGTCGCTCTGGGAACGAACCCGGATCGTCTGCCCCGCGAACAACGCAACACTGAGACTGGGCATCTCGGCGATGTGTATGTGCGGACGGGTGGGATGCACGCGCGTCGGGTCGACGGCTACTTCGATCACAGAACTGGACATGCGTCCAGAATGGCGTATTGCGGACAATTCGTTGCCGAAAATGAAAAAACCCCGATCTGCGTCGACGCAGATCGGGGCTTGAATTCTTCGGTGGGCGCGGAGGGTTTCGAACCCCCGACCGCTGGTGTGTAAAACCAGAGCTCTACCACTGAGCTACACGCCCGAACTCCCGGTGAGACCCTCACCGGGAGTGCTCTAAGACTCTAGCGCGGCAAGCGCATTTGCCCAAAGTCCGTGGTCACGGGCTTCTCCGGGGCCGTTCATCTCGGCAAAACGAATGATTCCGTCTTTGTCGATGACAAAGGTGCCACGATTCGCGAAGCCCAACTTGTCGTTGAACACCTCGTACTTCTGAGCGACCTCACCGTGCGGCCAGAAGTCCGACAGCAAGGGAAATGTGTATCCCTGCTCGGCCGACCAGATCTTGTGAGTCGGCGAAGCACCGACAGAAATCGCGAGAATGGCGGTGTCGTCGTTCTCGAACTTCGGAAGCTCGTCACGGACCTTGCAGAGTTCCCCCTGACAAGTCCCGGTGAAGGCCAACGGATAGAAGACCAGCAGAACGTTCTTCTTACCGCGGAAATCTGCGAGCGAAACTTCCTGGTTGTTCTGGTCCTTCAAGGTGAAATCCGGTGCCTGGGCACCAACTTCGAGAGGCATGTGCGATTCCTTGGGAAAGTGCGGAAAGGACCGGGTCAGCGCTTGTTGGCCGGACGAGCCTTCGGCTGAACCAGTCGACTTCCCGACCAGTCACCGAGGTTGGCTGCCGATGTCTGCGTCAGGCCGGCAGTCGGCGCCGATTCGGCGATCTCGCTGGGCTCGACGTGTCCGTCGAGACCGGTCTTGGGAGTGAGAACCCACACGAAGCCTTCGTCGGCGAGGGGCCCGATGGCATCCATGAGGGCGTCCACCAGGTCACCGTCCTCGTCGCGCCACCACAGCAGCACGACGTCGATGACCTCGTCGGAATCCTCGTCGAGCATTTCCCCGCCGATGGTTTCCTCAACCGCGGCACGAATGCCGTCGTCGGTATCCTCATCCCAGCCCAGTTCCTGCACCACCATGTCAGTGGTAATCCCGAGTTTCTGAGCGTAGTTCTGGGCATCCGCCGCGGCGACCACGGTGGGGTCCTCCTTTTGTTGATGGTGTGTGGCGACCCCGCACACCTACCGTTTGACGATCAATTAGGGAAAGCGAACATGGTCTGAGGCGTTAGCGCAAGCCGACCACGCCGAAAACTTTCACCAAAGATCGTCTTCTGACACACGGCGAACCTTACGCCTGCGGATTACCGC
The DNA here is from genome assembly GCF_001942025.1 of Rhodococcus sp. YL-1. Taxonomy (NCBI): domain Bacteria; kingdom Bacillati; phylum Actinomycetota; class Actinomycetes; order Mycobacteriales; family Nocardiaceae; genus Rhodococcus; species Rhodococcus sp. YL-1. The sequence continues at coordinate 3,744,552 of NZ_CP017299.1, forward strand.
AGGTCACAGGGATCCACATTCATCGAAGATCGACTTACGAATCGAATTGCTCGTATCGCTGATCGAATTGATTTCATCGGCCGAATGATCACTCTCGATCACGACAGCAGATGAACGTAGGTTCGCGGCCAATTCGGCGAACAGTCCGGAAAGTTGCGTCGGAAGTTCACTCGAGACCGAGTCGAACCACGAGGCCGTCTCCCTTGCCGAGGAAGCAGCAGCGCTTGCTTCGGCTCTCAGGTCGGTCTCACCATGATTTCCGGCGTCGACGTAGGCATTGAACGCGACCACGTCGTTTTTCGATCGGGAGACCGCTTCCTCACAGATCGCGAACGCCGCCTCTGCCGCATCTGCCGCCGCTTTCGACGAGGATGCGGCGGCCATCGAAATACTCACCTCGGATTGGTATGCAGCCACGTGCGCTTCATTGGGTACTGCCGATCCGGTCACCGCCGCCGAACATCCCACGATCACCGACAGTCCCACTGCGATCGATCCGACCGAGACCCACGCCCCGACCCTGCCGTAATTGATTTCTTTGTTTATTTTTTCCCACCCCTTCATACGTTCCGATCGATCCCCCAAGCCTGTGACTACGGGGAACCATCACACCCCTGCGTCACGCCGAAAAACGCTACCCGAGAGTAACCAGAGGCGAGGTGTGCCGGACCGACCGGGATGGTGAAAGATGAGGTACGCGCCATATTCACGATGGAAGTGCGTCGGACCTAACAAGGCCTCGATCACCTATGTAAGGACGCCCCACCACGCGTCCCCAAACCAATGAGGAGCACACGTTGTCTGACCTGATCCAGGGTCCCGCGTCCGGGCAGAACGCCGATTCCGGCGCCGCCGGCGAGTCGGGTTCGCCCGCGTCGAATACGCCGGGGGGAACCGACGGTCGCGTTCGCGTCATTCGCGAAGGTGTTGCGTCGTACCTGCCGGACATCGATCCGGACGAGACCACCGAATGGCTCGAATCATTCGACGGACTTCTGGATCGATCCGGACCCACGCGTGCCCGCTACCTCATGCTCCGCATGCTCGAACGCGCCGGCGAGAAGCACGTCGCACTCCCCGCGCTCACTTCGACCGACTACGTCAACACGATTCCGACCGAAAACGAGCCGTGGTTCCCCGGTGACGAAGAGGTCGAGCGCCGCTATCGCGCCTGGATCCGTTGGAACGCCGCGATCATGGTCCACCGCGCTCAGCGACCGGGCGTCGGCGTCGGCGGTCACATCTCCACCTACGCATCCTCGGCAGCGTTGTACGAGGTCGGCTTCAACCACTTCTTCCGCGGCAAGGACCACCCGGGCGGTGGCGACCACATCTTCATCCAGGGTCACGCCTCCCCCGGCATCTACGCACGCGCCTTCCTCGAGGGCCGCATCCCCGCGGAACAGCTCGACGGATTCCGCCAGGAGAAGTCCCACGCCGACTTCGGCGGCGCACTGCCGTCCTACCCGCACCCACGGCTGCTTCCCGACTTCTGGGAGTTCCCGACGGTCTCGATGGGCCTCGGCCCGATGAACGCCATCTACCAGGCCCGGTTCAACCACTACCTCAACGACCGCGGCATCAAGGACACCACCGATCAGCACGTGTGGGCGTTCCTCGGCGACGGCGAAATGGACGAGCCCGAGTCACGCGGCCTCGCTCACGTCGCGGCAACCGAAGGCCTCGACAACCTCACGTTCGTCGTGAACTGCAACCTCCAACGCCTCGACGGCCCGGTCCGCGGCAACGGAAAGATCATCCAGGAACTGGAATCGTTCTTCCGCGGTGCCGGCTGGAACGTCATCAAGGTCGTCTGGGGTCGCGAGTGGGATGCGCTGCTGCACGCCGATCGCGACGGCGCACTGGTCAACCTGATGAACGTGACGCCGGACGGTGACTACCAGACGTACAAGGCCAACGACGGCGCGTTCGTACGCGATCACTTCTTCGGACGTGACCCCCGCACCAAGGAACTGGTCAAGGACCTCACAGACCAGGAAATCTGGAACCTCAAGCGCGGTGGCCACGACTACCGCAAGGTCCACGCCGCCTACGCAGCGGCCATGGCACACAAGGGCCAGCCGACGGTCATCCTGGCGCACACCATCAAGGGCTACACCCTCGGTAAGCACTTCGAGGGCCGCAACGCCACGCACCAGATGAAGAAGCTGACGCTGGACGATCTCAAGGCGTTCCGCGACATGCAGCACATCCCGATCTCGGATGCCGAGCTCGAGAAGGATCCGTACCTGCCTCCGTACTACCACCCGGGCGCGGACGCTCCCGAGATCAAGTACATGCTCGACCGTCGTAAAGCACTCGGCGGGTTCCTGCCTTCCCGCAACACCGATGCGGCGCCGCTCAAGCTCCCCGAGGACAAGACGTACGACGTCATCCGCAAGGGTTCGGGCAAGCAGGAAGTCGCCACCACCATGGCGATCGTGCGCATCCTCAAGGAACTGTTGCGCGACAAGGAAATCGGCAAGCGCATCGTGCCGATCATCCCGGACGAGGCTCGCACGTTCGGTATGGACTCGTGGTTCCCGTCGCTGAAGATCTACAACCGCAACGGGCAGCTCTACACCTCCGTCGACGCCGAACTCATGCTCGCCTACAAGGAGAGCCCGATCGGCCAGATCCTGCACGAGGGCATCAACGAGGCCGGTTCGACGGCTTCGTTCACCGCAGTCGGCACGTCGTACGCCACCCACGGTGAACCGATGATTCCGCTGTACATCTTCTACTCGATGTTCGGTTTCCAGCGCACCGGCGACGGCCTGTGGGCGGCTGCCGACCAGATGGCTCGGGGATTCGTTCTCGGCGCCACCGCCGGTCGTACAACTCTGACCGGTGAAGGTCTCCAGCACGCCGACGGACACTCGCTGCTCCTGGCATCCACCAACCCCGCAGCTGTCACGTACGACGCCGCGTTCTCGTACGAGTTGGCGCACATCGTCAAGGACGGCTTGCGCCGCATGTACGGCGGCACCGAGGGCGTCGACGGTTTCGGTGGCGAGAACATCTTCTACTACCTGACCATCTACAACGAGCCGTACGTTCAGCCGGCGGAGCCCGAAGGTCTCGACGTCGAGGGCTTGCTCAAGGGCATCTACCTCTACAAGACGTCCGAAGCATCGGGCCCGAAGGCACAGATCCTCGTCTCCGGTGTCGCGATGCCCGAGGGGCTGCGCGCGCAGAAGCTGCTTGCCGACGAATGGGGCGTCTCGGCCGACGTCTGGTCGGTCACGTCCTGGGGTGAGCTGCGCCGCGAAGGCGTCGAGTGCGAACGTCAGGCGCTGCTCAATCCGTCCGAGGATGCTCCGGTTCCCTTCGTCACCACGGCGTTGTCCTCGGCCCAAGGCCCCGTCGTCGCGGCTTCGGACTGGATGCGGGCGGTCTCGGATCAAATCCGTCAGTGGGTTCCCGGCGACTACACCACGCTCGGCACGGACGGGTTCGGGTTCTCCGACACCCGCACTGCAGCGCGTCGCTACTTCAACGTCGATGCCGAGTCCATCGTCGTTGCCGTGCTGATCGGTTTGGCGAAGGAAGGATCGATCGAGCGGTCGAAGGCCGTCGAAGCAGCGAGCCGATACCGCATCGACGACGTGAATGCTGCTCCCGAGCAGACCGGGGACACCGGTAGCGCCTAAGTCGTAGGGCAACAGTCCCAGCGATCGAAAACAGACCTGCGCCCATCGCCGCGGGTGTCATCTCGACATCCGCTGCGGCGATGGGCGTAGGTTTTTCTCATGCCCGAACCTGATCCCGAGAAACCCGAAGAGGGCGTACGCCGCACTCGACCACAGTCGTCCGGGTTGCAGGCTGTACTCGCCCGCCGTCGTCAGGTTCGCGATCCACTTCCAGAAGCCTTGCTCCGCCGCGTCAAACAGTTCTCCGGCCGGCTCTCCACCGAGGCCGTGACCGTGATGGAGGAGCAGCTTCCGTTCTTCGACAGTCTCGACGCTTCGCAACGCGCCGACGTTCAACTGTTGGTGCAGACGTCGGTGGTGAATTTCCTGGAATGGCTGCGGCAACTCGACTCGGAGATCAGCTTCGGATACGAGTCGTTTCCGGTCATCCCTCAGGATCTTGCTCGACAGCTCACGCTGCGCCAGACCGTCGACATGGTCCGGGTGGCGATGGAGTTCTTCGAGAAATGGCTGCCGGCTCTCGCCCGCAACGATCAGCAGCTGATCGCGCTGACAGAAGCCGTCCTGCGCTACGGGCGTGAACTCGGTTTCGCAGCAGCGACGGTGTACGCAAGCGCTGCCGAGTCGCGGGGTGCCCTGGACACGCGACTGGAAGCGCTCGTCGTCGACGCCGTCGTGCAGGGAGACACCGGCTCGGACATGCTCTCTCGCGCCGCCACCTTGAACTGGGATGCCACGGCTCCGGCCACCGTCATCGTCGGGTCTCCCCCGCCGGACGAGCGGGTCTCGGTTGCCGGCACCGTCCACGCGACTGCCGCCGCGCACGGGCGCGCTGTTCTCGCCGTGGTGCAGGGTCCGCGACTGGTGATGATCGTCAGCGGCGAGCTGAGCAGTAAGACGGAAGGCAGCCAATTCCTTCAAGACCTGCTCATGAGTTTCGCCGACGAGCCGGTGGTGATCGGCCCGACGACACCCTCGTTGAGCGCAGCGCACTTCAGTGCGTCCGAAGCTCTGGCGGGAATCAAGGCTGTTGCCGGGTGGCGCGGCGCACCTCGTCCCGTTTTCGCGACTGAACTGCTCCCGGAACGGGCACTACTGGGAGACGCCGCTGCCGTGAAGGCTCTTCGCGATTTCCTCGTCGCACCTTTAGCTGAATCCGGCACAGTCTTGACCGATACTTTAGACAGTTATCTCGACTGTGGAGGTGCGGTTGAGACTTGTGCACGTCTTCTGTTTGTTCATCCAAATACCGTTCGGTACCGCTTGAAGCGAATCGCGGAAGTTACCGGCCGGGATCCAACGAATCCACGCGACGCGTATGTACTACGGATCGCCGCTACCGTGGGCCGATTGACACAAATCGATCTCAAATCGAACAATTCGGTTACTTCAGTCACATCTTTAACATCCGGACAAACAAACCTGTAACCCCTGAGCGTCCAATTTCGATGGCCGAGCGCGACGTGGGATTTTGTGGGAATCCTACAAAACACTTCGCCAGAGTTCATCGCGACCGACATCTCGCAGGTCGCTCGCGGCGGTGTTCTCTTAATAAGTGATTTCGTTGCTCGCCCCGGGACAGGGCTCTCAGACACCCGGCATGCTCAGCCCCTGGCTGGCACTGCCCGGAGCACAAGACCGCCTCGAAGTGTGGTCGAAGGCAGCCGGCCTGGACCTCGTCCGACTCGGCACGACCGCGACCGCCGAAGAAATCACCGACACCTCGGTAACCCAGCCCCTCGTCGTTGCCGCTGCTCTGCTGGCATACGAGGAAATCGAATCACGTGGGCTCCTCGGCGCCGACGTCATCGCTGCCGGCCATTCGGTGGGTGAGCTTGCCGCTGCTGCGGTCGCCGGTGTTATCTCCGCTGACGACGCGGTCGCGCTTGCCGCCCTCCGTGGCGCCGAGATGGCCAAGGCTTGTGCGCTCGAGCCCACGGGCATGTCAGCCGTTCTCGGTGGAGACGAAGCCGAAGTGCTCGCACGAATCGAAGAACTCGGGCTGGAAGCAGCCAACCGCAATGCGGCCGGCCAGATCGTGGCGGCCGGACTGCTCACCGCGCTCGAAGAACTCGCAGCAAACGCACCCGAAAAGGCCCGAGTCCGCGCACTACCCGTCGCCGGAGCTTTCCACACCCGCTTCATGGCGCCGGCGCAGGACGCCGTCGCAGCTGCTGCCGCCAAGATCACCCCTTCCGATCCGACGCGCACGCTGCTTTCCAACTCGGATGGCGCACCCGTCTCCTCGGGCGCCGACGCCCTCACCAAGCTTGCCGCGCAGGTAACCCGCCCCGTTCGTTGGGACCTCTGCTCCGCGTCGTTGCGGACAGCAGAAGTCAGCGCGATCGTGGAACTCCCGCCGGCCGGAACCCTCGTCGGAATTGCCAAGCGTGAAATGCGTGGCACACCGACGGTGGCCCTCAAGAACCCGGAGGATATCTCCGCACTGTCCGAGCTGACCTAGCTCGGACGCCCACCCGGCCGATCAGCCCGAACGGCGGCCGGACGTTTCACCCCACCTCAATCGATCAAGAAGGGAGCCACACCAGTGGCCCACACTCAGGAAGAAATCATCGCGGAACTCGGCCAGATCGTGGAGGAGGTCACCGGTATCGAGCCTTCCGAGGTCACCGTTGACAAGTCCTTCGTGGACGACCTCGATATCGACTCCCTGTCCATGGTCGAGATCGCCGTTCAGACCGAAGACAAGTACGGCGTGAAGGTCCCCGACGAGGATCTTGCAGGTCTGCGCACCGTCGGCGACATCGTCGCGTACATCCAGAAGCTCGAAGCCGAAGGCGCCGAAGCCAAGAACGCAGAGTGAGCCGACCGTGACTTCCGCTTCTACCCGCAAAGGGAAATTCCCCGACATCGTCGTCACGAGCCTCGCGACGTCGACCTCGGTGGCTGGTGATGTGGATGGCACGTGGAAGGCGCTCCTCGCCGGCGAAAGCGGCATCGGAATCCTCGATGACCCGTTCATCGACGAGTTCGACCTTCCCATTCGCATCGGCGGGCACCTGAAGGTTTCACCGGACGAGGGCTTGTCCCGCGTCGAAATTCGACGGATGAGCTGGGTGGAACGCCTTGCCCTCACGTTGAGTCGCACGGTCTGGAGCAACGCCGGCAGCCCTGAAGTCGATCAGGACCGCCTGGCCGTTGTCATCGGCACCGGACTCGGCGGCGGCGACACGCTCATCGACGCCGTCGACAAGCTCCGTGGCGGCGGATACCGCAAGGTGTCCCCGTTCTCGGTGCAGATGGTCATGCCCAACGGACCGGCCGCAACGGTCGGACTCGAACTCGGGGCCCGCGGTGGCGTCATCACTCCGGTGTCGGCATGTTCATCAGGTTCCGAGGCAATTGCTCACGCTCACCGCATGCTTGTCATGGGTGACGCGGACATGGTTGTGGCTGGTGGAGTCGAGAGCTTCATCGACGCCGTTCCGATCGCGAGCTTCGCCATGATGCGTGCGATGAGCACCAACAACGACAATCCGGCCGCAGCTTCACGTCCTTTCGACAAGGACCGCGACGGATTTGTCTTCGGCGAAGCCGGCGCCCTGATGATCCTCGAAACCGAGGAGCACGCCAAGGCACGCGGGGCAACGATTCACGCCCGCCTGCTTGGTTCCGGAATCACTTCGGACGGGTACCACATCGTGGCACCGCATCCGGAAGGCCTGGGCGCGGCGCGAGCCATGACCCGAGCAATCGAGATGGCCGGACTGACGAAGTCCGACATCAAGCACATCAACGCCCACGCCACTGCGACGCCGATCGGTGACATCGCAGAGGCAAAGGCAATCAACGCAGCGGTCGGCAATCACGCTGCGGTGTACGGCCCGAAATCCGCGCTGGGACACTCGATCGGCGCTGTCGGCGCCCTCGAATCAGTCCTCACGGTTCTGGCAGTGCGTGACGGGATCATCCCGCCCACGCTCAACGTTGACAGCCAGGATCCAGAAATCGATCTCGATGTCGTCAAGGGTGAACCCCGAACCGGCTCTTTCGATTTCGCACTGAACAACTCGTTCGGTTTCGGTGGGCACAATGTCGCGCTCGCCTTCGGTCGGGCCTAGCCCGAACCGCGGTTTGCACCTGTCCGCGGGTGTCGTTGCAACACAACGTCACCCGCGGACAACACCGACCTTTCGTTCCACCCAAGGCTCGTACTGAAGGAGGACGCGATGACCATCCTGGCCCCCGTGACAAAGTCCGAATCATCGACAGACCCGCGCGATCCTCTTGCGCGCCTGGAAAATCTGTTCGACCCCGGCACAACAGTGCCGCTCCACGCCCGTGACAAGTCCGGTGTGCTCGCCGCGTCCGGAAACATCGACGGCGTCCGCACCATCGCATACTGCTCCGACGCCACTGTCATGGGTGGCGCCATGGGCGTCGACGGTTGCAAACACCTCGTCAAAGCCATCGATACCGCTATCGAGGAAGAGTCCCCCATCGTGGGCCTCTGGCACTCCGGTGGCGCGCGTCTGGCTGAAGGCGTCGAGGCGCTCCACGCCGTCGGACTGGTCTTCGAGGCCATGGTCCGCGCGTCGGGTCTCATACCTCAAATTTCCGTCGTGCTCGGCTTTGCCGCTGGCGGAGCAGCGTATGGTCCAGCCCTCACCGATGTCGTGATCATGGCGCCGGAAGGCCGAGTGTTCGTCACCGGGCCAGACGTAGTTCGTAGTGTCACCGGCGAACAGGTCGACATGGTGTCACTCGGCGGTCCGGACACACACACCAAGAAGTCGGGTGTCGCGCACATCGCCGCACACGACGAGGCCGACGCATTGCACCGCGCGCGCCGCCTGGTCTCGATGATGTGCGAGCAGGGCGAATTCGATCAGCGGGCAGCGGAACTCGGCGACAGCGATCTGCGCGCCATGATGCCTGCCTCCGCGAAACGCGCGTACGACGTTCGTCCGATCGTTCACGAAATGCTCGACAACGTCGAAGGCGAGTCGAGTTTCGAAGAACTGCAAGGCAATTACGCTCGGAGCATCGTCACCGGTTTCGGCCGGATGGCCGGACGCACCGTTGGCGTCATTGCGAACAACCCACTGCGACTCGGGGGGTGCCTGAACTCCGAAAGTGCAGAGAAGGCCGCTCGATTCGTGCGACTGTGCAACGCATTCGGCGTGCCGCTCGTGGTCGTCGTCGATGTTCCCGGGTATTTGCCGGGCGTCTCGATGGAGTGGGAAGGCGTTGTCCGACGCGGAGCGAAGTTACTTCACGCCTTCGCCGAGGCAACGGTCCCCCGCGTCACCGTCGTCACTCGAAAGATCTACGGCGGCGCCTACATCGCGATGAACTCGCGAGCACTGGGAGCCACGGCCGTATTCGCTTGGCCCAACTCCGAAGTAGCCGTGATGGGTGCGAAGGCTGCTGTCGGCATCCTGCACAAGCGGGCCCTCGCAGCTGCACCGGACGACGAGCGTGAAGCATTGCACGACCGACTCGCTGCCGAGCACGAGGCAATCGCGGGCGGCGTCGACCGCGCGGTCGAAATCGGCGTCGTCGACGAGGAAATCGACCCGGCGAAGACTCGCAGCATCGTGACCGCTGCCCTCGCGTCTGCACCATCTGTCCGCGCGCGGCACAAGAACATTCCGCTCTGACAACCCTGGACAGCAAGGTGGGCCTCGCCGATACGGCGGGGCCCACCTTTGTCATTCAAGTCTTTGTCGTTCAAGCCGCGAGAGCACTCCGGGTTCAGGATGGACCTCGGTCAGCTGACACGCCTTCGCAGCCATGTCACTTCGGCACCTTCGCCTGAACTCCGGAAGGGTTCGAGTTCCTCGTCCCACGGTGTACCTATCGCCCGATCGATTTCCGCGGCGATGTCTCCACCGGAATTCATGATGGACCGCAGTTTCATCTCCCCTACGACGACATCACCGTTCGCACTGGTGGATCCGCGCCACAGGCCCAGACCGGGCACATGGCTGTACCGTTCGCCGTCGACGCCGTGACTCGGGTCCTCGGTGACCTCGAACCGCAACATCGGCCACGCGCGTAGCGAGTCGACCAGGCGGGCACAGGTTCCGACGGGACCCGTCCAGTCCGTCGTCGCACGCAGAAGCCCGTCGTAGGCAGGCTGTGAGGTCCATCTGAGCTTGGCAGGGCTGTCCAACGTGGCGGACAAAGCCCAATCCACGTGCGGGCACAGCGCCGCGGGCGACGAGTGGATGTAAACCACACCAGTCGTCACGTCCGCGAATTGATTCATTTCGCGCACTCGAGCCTCCTGCTTCGACGAGGGACGTCTTCCCCAACGACCTCTGTCGAGTTCGTGCAGCACGCTCGATTGAACAGTGTGCCTTGTGTTACCCGTGTTGCGCCAGTGGAAGGAGAGAAATTTGTGCTCTACCGCGAAACTTCACCGACCACGCCATCCGACAATTCGGTCCACAAAGGCTTGGCCCAATCACCGAAATCGCGATCGGTAAGCACGACGCACGCAGTATCGATCGTGGGATCGACCCACAGGAACGTCCCGGACTGGCCGAAATGACCGAAGGTAGCGGCCGAGTTCTCGAGACCCGTCCAATGCGGACGCTTGTCGCCCCGAATTTCGAATCCGAGCCCCCAGTCGTTGGGGCGCTGAGAGCCGTAACCCGGAAGAATTCCGTTGAGCCCCGGGAACTGCACAGTTGTCGCCTCTGCGAACGTCTGCGCCGAGACCAGAGTCGGCGAGAGCAGTTCAGCCGCGAACTTGGCCAAGTCGTCTGCCGATGCCTGCGCACCGTGACCGGCCGGACCGACAAGAGCCGCGCTGGTCATCGCCAACGGCGCGAACACCGCCTCGGCCAGATAGTCGGCAAATTCGATCTCGGTCTCCCGGGAAACCAACTCGGCAAGCACCTCGAACCCCGCACTCGAGTAGATCCGCTTCGACGCCACCGGCGCCTGAACAACACGTTCGGCGAATGCCAATCCCGAAGCATGCGCGAGGAGATGACGAACGGTCGACCCCTCAGGCCCGGCCGGCCCATCCAACTCGACCGCCCCCTCCTCCACTGCCACGAGAATCGCGTAGGCGCACAACAGTTTTGTCACCGAAGCCAGGGGGAAAACATGCGCCTGGTCGCCACTGAAACCACGAATGCGGTCGCCCTCACCGGGATTCTTCCCGGAGAGGACGACCGCTGCCGCATTGTCGACCGGCCACTGCTGGATTACGTCGAGACTGTGAGTACTGGGCACCCGATCAGACTACTGGCACAAGAGTTGCGCTTCCGATCACCAGTCAGCTTCGGTGTAGCGGATGACGCCGCGGATGTTCTTGCCATCCAACATGTCCTGGTAGCCGTCGTTCACGCCTTCGAGCGTGTAGGTCCGAGTCACCATGTCGTCGAGGTTCAGCTTGCCTGCCTTGTACATCGCGAGGAGGTTCGGCACGTCCTGGCGAGCGTTGCCACCGCCGAAAATGTTGCCCTGAAGGTCCTTCTGAAGCATCGCCATCAGGAACAGGTTCAGCTTCACATCCATGTCCGTCAGGTGCCCCATTGCGGTGACGACACAACGGCCGGCCTTTGCCGTCAGAATCATCGCTTCTTCGACGTACTCACCCCTCATTTCGCCGACGGTGATGATCGTCTTCTGTGCCATGCGGCCATACGTGGCGTCGATGATCGGCTGAATGGCAGCGGCAGCGCTTTCGAAAGCGTGCGTTGCGCCGAACTTCAGAGCCTGCTCACGCTTCCACGGCACGGGGTCGATGGCAAAGATGTACCGGGCGCCCGATGCAACTGCACCCTGTAGCGCACTGATACCGACGCCGCCGACACCCATGATCACAACGTCTTCGCCGGGCTTCACATCGGCGATGTGGGTTGCCGATCCCCAACCGGTCGGAACGCCGCAACCGACGAGTGCGGCAACCTCGAACGGAATGTCCTTGTCGATCTTCACCACTGACGACTGGTTCACGACCATGTAGGGCGAGAACGTCCCTAGCAGGCACATCGGGATCACGTTTTCGCCGCGAGCCTGGATCCGGTAAGTGCCGTCACTGATGGCCTGGCCGCTGAGGAGGCCCATCCCGAGGTCACACAGGTTCTGATGACCGGCCGAACACGCCGGACAGGTTCCACAAGCCGGAATGAAGGACAGAACGACGTGGTCGCCGACCTCCAGACCCTTGACCTCCGGGCCGAGCTTGGTGATGACGCCCGAACCCTCGTGCCCACCCATGACGGGGAACGACGGCATCGGGGTCGCGCCGGTGACGATGTGGTGATCGGAGTGGCACATTCCGGCCGCTTCCATGCGAATCTGAACTTCGCCGGCTACCGGCTCACCGATCTCGATCTCCTCGACGGACCACTTTTCATTGAGGCCCCACAGGATTGCACCCTTGGTCTTCACGTCACTTCACCCTTTCATTCGCACACCCGCATCTATCTCTGTGACCATAGCCACAAATCTGCGAAATTGGAACGTGTTCTAACGAAAGATTTTGCACTGCAGGTCAGACGTCCAAATGACCTGGCACAACCGGCGCGGCAACAACGGAATAATGACCCACTGAGTGGGACAGGCCACACGGGCACCCGAAAGTAGAGCCGCCCCGAAAGCACGCAACCATTCGACTCCACCCCCCACCAATCGGTCGGACACAGAGCAGCGGGTCTGAAACAGACCTGGGCATGTTCTGGTGCATCTGAGGTTCGTCCTCAGGTTTTGAAGGTGGTGTTCGCCGGCCGCGGTTGCTGGCCGGGGTCGATCGAGGGTGGTGGGATGAACCAGGGTTTGTTGTCGACACCGATCCGAATCGCCCACTTCCCGACGAACCCTGATTTCCGGTGCATCAACCGGTGGTGCGAACGGCACAGCAGGACAAGGTTGTTCATCACCGTCGGGCCACCGTTGGCCCAGTGCCGGATATGGTGCGCATCCGTCCAGGCAGGCACACATGAACACCCCGGGAACGCGCAGCCCCTGTCTCGGGCGATCAACGCCACTCGCTGTTCGGGGGTGACCAATCGTTTTCCGGGTTTCGCATCGAGCGGTGCGCCGTGATCGTCGAGCAGAACCGTGGACAGGAAACAATCACACCCGAGAAGCCTGGTCTGCGACACCGACAGCGGTCCGAGCCAGGGCATGTGCCCGACATCGAGATCCGATACAGCCATTCCGTCATCAGCAGTGGAGGGTGTCGCGGCGCAGTCCCGATGCTCAGCGAGATCCCCAGCGTTGATGTGCACGTTCACGTGCGGGCGTTGACCACCGTCTGTGCCTGTTTTGGCGCAGTCCAGGTAACGGCGGATCAGTTCGGTGAACCCGTCCGCAGTGCGTTTCGCCGCCGACCGAGAATCCGGGGTTCCATCCGGAGCGGGGGTCGGCATCGTCAGATTCGACAACGCCGACAACAACATTTCACCGGCCAGGGCGTCGAAATCCCCACGCACCACCACCCGACCATTGAGCGTCGACGCGATCCGCAACTCGTTGAGATCGACATCCTCGGCGGGCGGAATCTCATCCGACTCGAACAACCGCTCCAACGTCGCGATCACGTTCCGCACCTTCGTCGTCGTCGCCTCCACACCCGACGCAGCAGCGAGCAACAAATCGATGCACTTCGGGAGCGCCTCCTCCGGCATCCCCTTCGGTGGTGATTCACAGAACGCCACGATCAACACGGCATGATCGAAGGAGCAATCCCCACAACCGAACCGAGCCGCCACACCCGGAAGCGGCCGCAAAGCCGCGCCCAACGCGGCGATCTTCTTCCCGTCCCGAACCTGCAACATCGTGTTCGCCGCCAACCAGGACCCCACACCGCGGCTCGCAATCACCTGATCATCCGGGCGCAACGAGAGTTCGTCGACCACCGCAACACGAACGGCTTCCAGGCGCAGAATCTCCGCACTCGCCTCGACAGCAGCAGCGCGCAACTCCGCAGCAGTCAACCGCCACAGACGTCCACGTAACCCCACCGCAGAACCAGACACCACATCCGACAACAAGACACTCATTGAATCCCCCGATCCCCTCCCCATATCATACTCGAACACCCGTTCGAGTCAAGAGTTTTTCGAGTCAATCCACCGAGCGTCCCGGAATCACCACACCGCATTGATATGCGAGAACCACCAGTTGCGCGCGGTCGCGGACATCCAGTTTCGTCATCGCCCGATTCACATGGGTTTTTGCCGTGACCGCGCTGATCACCAATTCCGCGGCGATTTCGTCGTTGGACATCCCGAGGGCAACGAGGGTTACCACTTCGAGTTCGCGTGGTGTCAATTGACCGAAAATCCCAGAAGTCGAGTCGGCCCGCGACGGAGTGGAAAGGAACCGAGAAATCAACGCGCTGGTCGCAATCGGCGACAGCAAAGAGTTCCCACCTGCGACCGTCCGAACAGCATCGAGTAGATCCTCCGCTCGGATTCCTTTGCCGATGAAGCCGCTGGCTCCAGCCCGGATCGCCTGTGCCACATGCTCATCCACTTCGAAGGTGGTAAGGATCAACACGCGCACGTCGGTCAAATCCGGATGATCGGCAATCATGGCGGTCGCTTCGACTCCGCTGGTGCCTGGCATTCGAATGTCCATCAATACAACGTCGGGTCGGTGCTCGATCGCCGCCTGGAATGCCTGCTCTCCGTCTGCCGCCTCGGCGACCACCTCCATGTCCTCTTCCGAACCGATCAGCAGCGCAAGCGTTTGACGGAAGAGCGCCTGATCGTCTGCCACTACCACCCGAATACTCACGACTCCCCACTCTCCGAACCCCTGGACACCGAGACAAGCGGCAGTTGGGCGTCCACACGAAATCCCCCGTCCGCGCGGAATCCTGCTGAGACCTCGCCTCCCATTGCCTGTGCCCTCTCCTTCATTCCCAGCAGTCCGTACCCGGGCGGTGACGTCGAAGGCACTGCCGTTCCGGAGTTTTCGACCGACAGCACCAGAACCTCGGCTTCGTACGACAACGACACGGTGACGGCCCCTGGCAACGCATGCTTGCTCGCATTCACGAGTGCTTCCTGGATAATTCGGTACGCCGTGAGGTCTACTGCTGGCCCGAGAGGGCGCAGCGAACCCACAGCGCGCACTTCGATTTCCATTCCCGCACTGACGAATTGATCCACCAGTGCCGGTAGATCCGAAAGCCCCGGAGCCGGCTTCATCGAGCGATCACCGTCCTGAGCATCACGGAGAACTCCGACCGTGGCCCGAATTTCATCGAGTGCCGCCTTGGACGTTTCCTCCACTCCGCGTAGTGCAGTCGTCGCCTTCTCCGGGTCTTTCCCGATCAAGTGCGACGCGACCCCGACTTGCAGGTTGACCAAGGCAATGTGGTGCGCGACAACGTCGTGCAGGTCTCGCGCAATCCGCATCCTTTCTTCGACGACGCGGTGTCGGGCCTCGTCCTCGCGCATTCTTTCCGCTTGCACCGCGCGCGCCTCGACGGACTCCAGATAGGCTCGGCGAGAACGGACCTCGGCGCCGGCAAAACTTGCCATCAGCAACCAAGCCAACAACCCCAGTGCCTCCTGCAGGAGATTGTTCCCCACTCCCAGGAAGATCGTGACGAGCATCAGCGAGCTGACTGTGCTCGCCGCTGCGAAGAAGGTCCTCCGGCGGTCACTCGTGCTGGCAACGTAGTAGAGGCACACCATCGCTGCGGAACCTGTGCCGGCATTCGGCGGCGCTGACAGTGCAATCATCAATACGCCGAGGAGTACTGCCACCGCCAGTGCCGAGAACGGATAGCGCCTTCGGAACACGATGGTTGCCGCTGCGATCGCTGTTACAAGCACTCCCACAACCGTGACCTCGCGGGTGTCATTGCCGTCGAGCGCGATGCGGTGCGCCGTCCACGTGGCAAGGAGCACGAGAATCGCCAGTGCCAGGTCGATGGTGCGCGGGTGTTCCGCACACCATCGACCCCACGTCGATGTCGAAGTCATCGATCTACCGTATCCGGGTCACACCGACAACTTGTCGCTCGTGGGTTCACTGGATTCCTTCGAATCTGCGAGCAGCGCAGTCAACTGCTCCCCCTCGACATCGACGTTCGGGACCAACCGGTCCAGCCATGAGGGGAACCACCATGCCCTCGAGCCCAACAGGGACATGACGGCCGGTACGACGGTCATACGGATCACGAAGGCGTCGAACAGAACCGCGAACGAGAGTCCGAGTCCGATCTGCATGATGAAGGCGTCGCCGCCGAAGATGAAGCCCGCGAAAACGGCGATCATGATCAGCGCCGCGGCCGTGACCACTCGCGCGCCCTGGTCGAAGCCCTTCACGACTGCTTCATCCGGTCCCTCACCGTGGACGAACGCTTCACGCATTCTGGTCACCAGGAACACCTGGTAGTCCATCGCCAACCCGAAGACGATGCCAATCATGAAGATGGGCAACATCGCCACAACTGATCCGGTTTGACCTTCGATTCCGAGAATGCCGGCGAACCAACCCCACTGGAAGATCGCGACCAGCACACCGAACGTCGCACCGATCGAGAGCAGAAATCCGAGAGTTGCCTTGAGTGGTACCAAGATCGAGCGGAACACCAACATCAGGAGGATGAAGGCGAGGCCGACGACCAATGCGAGGTAGGGAACCAGGGCGTCGGCCAGGCGATCCGAAACGTCGATCGTCAACGCTGTCTGACCGGTGACCGACATCGTGGCTCCGGTCTCGTCGGTCAGTGATCCGGCGACCTCACGTATATCTGCGACGAGCGCCTTTGTTGCCTCGGTTTCCGGGCCACTCGAGGGAACCACCGTGATGACTGCTGTATCGCCGGCCTGATTGAGTGCTGGCGGCGTCACTGCCGCTACGTCGGGCAGAGCGCCGAGCTTTTCCTGGGCGCCGCTCAATGCCGCTGCCGGATCTGCGGCGTCGGCAACGTCGACGACCACCATGAGCGGACCGCTGAACCCGGCACCGAACCCCTCGGATAGTCGGTCGGTAGCCCTGGCGGCAGTTGTGTCGGGCACTGGTGGGCTCGCCAAACTCAGGTTGATTCCGAATGTGGGGATCGCCAGCAATCCCAGCCCGAGGACTGACGCGAGCAAAACCGGAACTCGACGCCGGATCACGAACTTGGCCCATCGCGAGCCCGCCCCCTCCGACTGTTTCCGGTGTGTCAGTTCACCGCCGGACGCCAGCAGTCGACGATCAGACCGACTCATGACGCGCGACCCTGCAAATCCGAGTGTGGCGGGCAGCAGCGTCAGTGAAATCACCACTGCAACAGCAACTGCGAATGCTGCAGCCAGACCCATGCTCGTCAGGAACGGGATGTTCACGACGAACAGTCCTGCCAATGCGATGAGCACCGTCAACCCCGCGAACACTACGGCCGAACCCGCCGTCCCCGCTGCGCGGCCCGCAGCAATTTCCGGATCATGTCCGTCACGTAGTTCGGAGCGGTAGCGCGAGACGATGAAGAGCGAATAGTCGATCGCCACGGCGAGCCCAAGCATCATTGCCAGGACGGTTGTGCTCGAACCCAATTCGATGAAACCAGTTGCGATAGTGATCGTGCAGATCGCGATGCCGATGCCGATCAACGCGCTGATCAAGGGAAGCCCTGCTGCCACCAACGAACCGAAAGTGACCGTCAGGACCACAGCGGCGATCGCGACGCCGATCACTTCGCCCATCGATTCGGCGCTGCTTTCCATCAGCACGTTGCCGGCAACATCGACTGCCAGCCCTGAATCCGCGGCGTCGTGGACGGCGGACTCGAGCAGTTCTTTCGAACTGTCCGGTAAGTCCATCGAGTCGGCGGTATAGGAGACCTGCATGTATCCGATCGTCCCAGTCGGCGACACTCCGCCGGAGGCATACGGATCCGATACCGCTGCAATCTCAGGATCCTTCCCGAGCGCAGAGACCAAGTCACTGACGGATTGTCGAATCGCCGGATCGGTGAGCGTCGTGCCCGCCGGAGATTCGAAGACGATGCGAGCACTGGCTCCGTCGGTGGACGATTGCGGAAATCTTTCAGCCAGAAGATCTTGCGCCGCTTGTGATTCGGTGCCCGGAATCGACAACGTATTGACGGTCGGACCGGACAGCGTTGCTGCGCCTACTCCGCCCGCCACCAGCAGGACGACCCAGAAGCCCACCATTGCCCAACGGCGCCGAAACGCGAGTCGCGAGAGTTTGTACAGGAATATCGACATGCGTGTCACTGTGCCGATACACGACCCCGTCGCACATCGTGCACAGGTAGGCAGTTCGACGTACTGCGCTCGCAGTAGGGCGGTGGTCCCCAGTGCTAGACGGGCCGGCCCAACTCCCTCGACCACGGCGGATCCGCCCCGGGACGTGACACGGTGACGGCTGCCGCGCGTGCGGCAAAGGTCAACGCGGCCGACCAATCTGCCTCGGTGAACGCACGCACAACAGCGACGTCGAGTGCGTCGTGACGATCAAGGTAGGCCAACAGGGCTCCGTGAACGGTATCGCCCGCACCGATCGTGTCCGCAACGTCAACCGCGGGCGCCGGCACCGAAACATCGAGTTCCTCGGTGATCAACCGCAACCCGTCACCACCACGGGTGAGCAGGACGGCGCCGACGCCTTCGTGGAGCCACTCGGCGCCGTCGACCGAACCCAACCACTTCGCGTCGTCGTCGCTCACTTTGAGAATATCGATGGCGGGCAACCACGAACGAAACCGTCGTCGATACGCGTCCGGGTCGGAGATCACCGCCGGACGAATGTTGGGGTCCACCATGGTGAGTCGACCGCGGGCGTGTGCTTCGTGCAGCAAAGCTTCGTAGGCAGAGGCCCCGGGCTCGAGCACCAGCGACAGCGTTCCGAACGAGAATGCCCGGGCAGAGGGAAGTTTCGGCAGCGCGAACTGTCGATCCGCCGTTCCCTCGAGGTAGAAGGAATACCGCGCACCTCCGTCCGCTGCAAGGTTCACGACGGCCAGAGTTGTCGGCTCGGGCCCACGTTCGACCCCAGTTGTGTCGACATTGGACGCGGCCAGCGAGTCGATCATCCGATCTCCGAAAGCGTCTGTGGACAAGCGAGAGACGAATCCCACGTCGGATCCGAGTCGACCCAGTGCAATCGCAACGTTGAACGGTCCACCGCCCAACTTGGGTGAGAAGTTCTCCCCCACCGGAACCAGATCAACCAGTCCCTCACCACACACCACGACGGATCGTTCGCGTGTATCACTCATCGGTAGACCCTAACCTTCTCACCAGTCGAAGATGGATGTGACCTGCTCGGCACGAACGAGTTCGGGTGCCGAGCAGGTCACGATTGTGATGGGATTCAGCTACCCACACGCTCGCCCGTAGCCGGGTCGAAGAGGTGAACAAGGCCGTCCACCCGCTCGAAGCCCAGCGTCTGGCCGTACTGCAGCTTCGATCGCCCGCCGGTGCGTGCAACGAGCGAGATCGGGTCGGCTTCGGTACCAGGCACGTGTGCGTAGATGTACGACTCGTTGCCCAGTTCCTCTACCAGGTCGATCTGAGCTGCGATTCCGTCTCCGGCAGCGACCACCTGGAATTGCTCGGGCCGAATTCCTACTGTGACCGAAGCCAGACCGGCCGCGGCGATTGCCGCCATCTGCTCGCGGTCCAGCGGAACCTCGACGTCGCCGAAACGCACCCCACCCGAACTGACCGGCGCCGTTACCAAGTTCATACCTGGAGATCCGATGAAGCCTGCAACAAACGCATTGGCCGGCCGATCGTAAAGTTCGGTCGGAGAAGCGAATTGTTGCAACTTGCCGCCCTTGAGCACTGCCACGCGATCACCCATCGTCATCGCTTCCACCTGATCGTGCGTGACGTAGACGGTGGTGGTTCCGAGACGACGCTGCAACGCCGCGATCTGCGTGCGGGTCTGGACGCGTAGCTTTGCGTCGAGGTTGGAGAGCGGCTCGTCCATGCAGAACACTTGCGGTTCACGAACGATAGCTCGGCCCATGGCAACTCGCTGCCGTTGACCACCGGAAAGCTTGGCCGGCTTGCGGTCGAGATAGTCAGTCAGGTCAAGCAGTTTGGCCGCTTCGGCCACTTTCTTCTTACGCTCCTCAACGGGCACACCGCGCATCTTCAACGCGAACCCCATATTTTCCCCGACGGTTTTGTTGGGGTACAGCGCGTAATTCTGGAAGACCATTGCGATGTCGCGATCCTTGGACGGGACATCGGTCATGTCCTTGCCGTTGATGGTGATCGCGCCGGAATCGATGTCCTCGAGCCCTGCCAACATGCGCAGGGCCGTGGACTTTCCGGAACCTGACGGACCGACGAGCACGATGAACTCCCCGTCGTTGATGTCGAGATCGAGTGAATCGACAGCGAGGGTCCCGGCACCTTCGTAGATGCAAGACGCTTTCTGGTACGAGATTTCAGCCATGACGAACTCCTGAGAGGGTGAGGAGAATTATTTGATTGCACCGAAGGACAGGCCGCGCACCAGTTTGTTCTGGGCGAACCAACCGGCCAGGATGACGGGCAATGCCGCCATGGTCGCTGCCGCGGAGAGCCGAGCCCAGTACAGGCCCTCGCCGGTGATGAACCCGACCAGGAAGACCGGAATCGTCTGTGCTTGAACAGCTGTCAGGTTGACGGCGAAGAAGAATTCGTTCCACGAGAAGATCACGCAGATCAGCGCAGTCGCAGCAATTCCGGGCGAGATCAGCGGGAGGATCACCTCGCGAACCGAGGTCCACAAACTCGCGCCGTCCATGCTGGCAGCTTCGAGAAGTTCGCCGGGGACTTCGAGAAAGAACGAACGCATCATCCACACTGCGATCGGCAGATTCATCGATGTGTACAAGATGACCAGCGCCCAGATGTTGTCGAGCAATCCGATGTCGTTGACGATCACGTACAGCGGCACGATTGCAGCGACGACTGGGAGCATCTTGGTACTGATGAAAAAGAACAGAACGTCCTGAGTCTTGGCTACCGGGCGAAGCGACAATGCAAACGCAGCCGGAACACCCAGTAGCAGAACAAGAATCGTCGACATGGCCGTCGCAAATGCGGAGTTTGCCAGCGTCGTGCCGAGACCGGAGTCGAGGACGGCACGGAACTGTTCGAGGGTGGGAGTGAAGAACAGCTTCGGCGGATCCGTGTAGGCGTCTGCCTCGGTCTTGAACGCGGTGAGGACCATCCAGAAGACCGGGAAGAAGAATCCGAGAGCGGCGATCCACGCCACAACCGACCACGGACTGAACTTGCTGCTCTTCTTTTTCTTGACGACGGGTTTGTCGGTCGTCGCGCTTGTCGTCTCTACGGCAGTCATCACGCCGCCTCCTCGTTGCCGGTGAAGCTCTTGAAGATCAATCGGAGCGCAAGTGTCGACACGATGATCGTCGCGATCACTGTCACGACACCCATCGCCGCAGCTTGACCTACGTCGAAGCCGAGGAACGCGCGCTGGTAGATGTAGAACGGCAGGTTCGAGCTGGCCACGCCGGGCCCACCCGAGGTCATCATGTACACCGCGTCAAAAGTGTTCACGAGGTAGATCGCACCCAGAACTGCACCGAGTTCGATGAAGCGGCGCAGGTGCGGCAACGTCAGTTCGCGGAACATCGCAAACGGCTTGGCTCCGTCCACCCGTGCGGCTTCGAGAACGTCTCGGGGCATGGACTGCAAACCGGCCAGAATGAGCAGCATCATGAAGGGCGTCCACTGCCAGATCAGATTGATCATGACGGCGGCGAGCGGAAACTTACTGACCCAGTCGACCTGGCCGACGCCGAAAGGCTGGAGTACGAAGTTCACGATACCGAACACCGGGTCGAACATTGTTGTCTTCCACAGCAATGCGCCGGCGACGGGAGTGATGAGAAACGGCGTGATCAGCAGTGTCCGGACGATGCCCCGACCAAGGAATGCGCGGTCGAGCAGCAGCGCCAGCGCGAGTCCGAGGATCACCGAAACGATGACCGTACCCACGATCATGATGACCGTGTTGACCGCGACTTCCCGAAACTGACTGTCCTTGAAAACCTCTATGTAGTTGTCGAACCCGTTGAAGTGCCGCGATCCCGGCCGGACAAGGTTCCACGACTGCGTCGAGTAGTAGAGGGTGAACAGAAACGGAATCTGAGTGACGACGATCGAGAAGATCAACGCCGGCAACAGGGGACCTCTACGACGCCAACCCTCGGCGCGGGAGATCTTCTTTTCGACACGGACCGGTGGCGCGTCGTCCACCGTAGTTCTGGGCTCGGCAACCGTAGTCATCGGTTCTCCTGATAGGTCTTGCCGACCACCTCGGCATACTGCTGGGATTGTTCGAGTGCTTCTTTCACGCTCTTCTGACCCGCGATGGCCGCACTGATCTGCTGGCTGACGCGAGTGCCCAGGTCCTGAAACTCAGGGATGGTGAGGAACTGGACGCCGGTGTACGGAACCGGTTGCACTGTCGGGTTTTTCGGATCTGCATTGTTGATCGATTCGAGGGTGATCGGACCGAATGCCTGAGCAGCCTCTTGATATTCCGGAATCTCGTAGGTCGAAAGGCGACTTCCCGGAGGAACTCTCGACCAGCCGAGTTCGGTTCCGACCTTCTGGATGTAGTCCTTGTTCGTCATCCAGGAAATGAACTTCCAGGCGTCATCTTTGTTCTGTGCCGACTCCGGGATTCCGAGCGCCCACGTGTAGAGCCAACCAGGATCGGACTTCTCGACCTTCGGGGCCTTCGCATATCCGATTTTGCCGACCACCTTCGACGAGGCGGGATCTTCGAGCACCGACACAGCCGAGGTCGCGTCGTACCACATCGCCGTGTTGCCTTGCGCGAATTGTGTTGCACATTCACCGAATCCGCTTGTGGCAGGACCCGGCTGACCGTGCTCCTTGACAGTGTCCACGTAGAACTGAACCGCATCCTCGACCTGCGGACTGGTCAACTGCGCATTCCAATTCTCGTCGTACCAGCGTCCACCGAAGGTGTTGATCACGGTGTTCAGCGGTGCGAGTACCTCACCCCAGCCAGGCTTTCCGCGCAAGCAGATTCCCGCCATCTTGGCGTCCGGGTTGTCGAACTGTGCTGCCCAACCTGCAACTTCTTGCCACGTCGGGTCTTCGGGAACTGTAATCCCCGCCTGATCGAACAGATCCTTGCGGTACATCAGGAACGACGACTCCCCATAGAAGGGGACCGCGTACAAACTGTCCTCGTACGACAGAGAAGTCTTGATCGACGGTACGAAGTCGTCCTCGTCGTAACCGGGCGTCGTGTCTGCATAGTCGGACAGGTTCGTGAGCCAACCGTTTGCGGCCCACTGAGGTGTCTCGTAGTTGCTGATCATCACGACGTCGAACTCACCGCCGCCGGTTGCCGTCGACGCTGTGATCTTGGCGCGCGCCTGGTTCTCGGAAAGGCTGACGAATTTGAGGTCGATGCCAGGGTTCTCGGCTTCGAAAGCCGGCGCCAGTTTGATGGCGTCCTGCATCTGCGAGTTCGACACCATCGCGATGGTGACTGTTCGTTCGCCGGAACCACCGAGCGCACCAGCGCCCGCACATCCCGACACCAGGAGGCAGAGCGCCACCGCGGCAGCGCCCCACACTCGTCTTCCTGTTTTCACGGATTACCTTCCTTCACACTTGCGTGTCAGTCGCGCGCTCGGACCGCGAAACTCGTGAGATCGCTAGCCTTCGAGCAGCCACTGGGCGCACTCGACGTCGGTGACGAGTACGTTTGCCAAACCTCCGCGCAATGCGCCCAGAACGGCCTGGCGTTTGTGTGTTCCCCCCGAAATCAGAATCGTCTGATCGCAGGATTTCACTGCGTCGAGCGATACGGAGACCGTTCGCTCAGGCAGTGGCCCCTCCACTGGATTGCCGTCGATCGTGTAGAAACGGCCGCCGATTTCACCGACAGCGCCTCGACTTTCCAACTCGTCCAGCATGGTCGAGTCGACGAAGCTATCGGCAAACAAGGTCGTGGCAGTCGAGACGGCACCAACTCCGAAAACCATGATGTCGGAATCAGTTCCGGCTTGCAGCGCCTTCGAGATCACCGAGTCGTTTCGCATCGACTCCACAGTCGCCGGGTCGGCATACAGCGGAGCGTTGAGACGAATAGGATTGGCCTGCAACTGTTGTGCACATCGGCCGATGGTGAAGTCGACACCGGTCTGGTAGTCGGTCACCGTCATGGAGCCGTCAAGTTGTACCACAGCCGAGCACTTCGCGGCCTTGTCTGGCAAAGATCCTGCTACCGCAACGGTTTCCGGACCCCAGGTAAACCCGAGAACGCTCGACGGCTGCAGACGACGAACCAGAACTTCCGCTGCTCTTCGACCGAGTGCGTCGAAGTCCGGGTCGTCCGCATCCGAAATCGCTTCGGGGACGATCAACACTTCGGCCAACCCGAAGTGCTTCTCCAGCTTCGATTCCAACTCCGTGTTCACCGAACCTTCGAGCTCCGGCGGTACCAAAATCTCGACCCTGACCAAACCTTGCGTCCGCGCCCTGGCCAACAGTCGCCCGGCTGTCGGCCGCGAGACGCCCAACTTCGCTGCAATCTCAGCCTGAGTGGCACCTTCGAGGTGATACATGGTCGCTGCCCGCAAGGCGAGCCGCACATCTTCGGAAGCGGGCAACTTCGACGTCTTGAGTCCTGTGGGCTGAGCCGACTGGTTCACACGGTCTCCTTGTGCATCAGGTTCAAAGTTTCTCGATCGTGAGCAAATGCTCACTAGATGTTCTTATGCTCATTAAGCTAACATCTACGTTGTGACGCACACAACAGTTTCCGGAGAATCCGTCGATCTACCTGCGACAATTCGGGCAAATGTCCTCGTCGAGACCGGAAAGATGCAGATGGTCGAGAGACCACGACCGTTCCCGAAGGCGGGTGAAGTCCTCGTTCGCATCCATGCCGTGGGCGTGTGCGGGTCGGACGCGCACTACTTTCACGAAGGTCGCATCGGCCCTTACGTAGTCAACTCACCGCTCGTTCTCGGACACGAAGCATCGGGACGCATCGCTGCGGTCGGTGACGGCGTCGACCCAAGACGCATCGGGCAGCGTGTCTCCATCGAGCCTCAGAAGCCCGATCCGACAAGTCCCGAATCCAAGGCAGGCAGATACAACCTCTGCCCTCATATGGAGTTCTTCGCGACGCCGCCGATCGACGGTGCGCTGACCGACTACGTCACGATCGGTGCCGACTTCGCCCATCCCATCGCAGATTCCGTGTCCTACGAGGCAGCTGCGCTGTTCGAGCCACTTTCCGTAGGGATCGCCTCAGCCCAGAAGGCGGGGATCACTGCCGGCTCTCGGGTGTTGATCGCCGGCGCCGGCCCGGTAGGAATCGTGACGACGCAGGTGGCCAAGGCATTCGGCGCGACGGAAGTCATCGTCTCGGACATCGACGCGGCCCGGCGTGATGTGGCACTGAAATTCGGCGCAACAACCGTCGTTGATCCACGTGAGAGCGACGTACGCTCGCTGGCCGTCGACGCATTCATCGACGCGTCGGGTGCCACGGCCGCAGTGATCGACGGGATTCACGCAGTTCGGCCCGCTGGAACCGTCGTTCTGGTCGGAATGGGTGCCGACGAGATACCGTTGCCGGTCCCGATCATTCAGAATCGCGAACTGATGCTGACCGGAGTGTTCCGGTACGCCAACACGTGGCCGATCGCCGCCGCATTGGTCGCTGCCGGGCGCGTCGATCTGGACTCGATGGTCACAGCACGCTTTTCACTCGAACAGTCGCAAGAGGCCCTGGTGGCCGATCGCATTCTCGGCAGCATCAAAGCCGTAGTCATCGTCGCCGAAGGAGACTAGTACTTTCATGGAACTCAATACGAAGACCCTGTTCGACTTCGATGCTGCACTCGAAGTGCCGAACTACGACCGGAGCAAAGTCACTACTGGCATAGTGCATTTCGGTGTCGGAGGCTTTCACCGTGCACACCAGGCCATGTACATCGATGATCTCCTGCGACGCGGTGAGGGCTTCGACTGGGGAATCTGCGGAGTGGGAGTGATGCCGTCGGACAAGCGGATGAAAGACGCTCTCCGCGCGCAGGACTGCCTCTACACGCTGGCGCTCAAGCATTCTGACGGAACCCTCGAGGCCCGGGTCATCGGGTCGATCGTCGAGTACCTGTTCGCTCCGGAGGATCCGGAGGCGGTGATCGAAAAGATGGCATCCGAATCGACGAAAATCGTATCTCTCACCATCACCGAGGGCGGATACAACATCTCGCACACTACGGGTGAGTTCGACGCGTCCGATCCCGATGTAATGCACGATCTCGAGCCGGGAACACTCCCCCACACCACCTTCGGTCTGATTTGTGCGGCACTCGCACTCCGTCGCGACCGGGGCCTCGCCCCGTTCACGATCATGAGTTGCGACAACATCGAAGGCAACGGATCGGTCGCCAGGACGGCAGTCGGAGCGTTCGCCGCCCTGAAGGATCCCGAACTTGCGGAGTGGATCGACGAGAACGGCGCCTTCCCCAACTCCATGGTCGACCGGATCACACCCGTCACGACAGCCGAGGTGACCACCGAGATCGCCGAGACGTTTGGCGTGGAAGATCAGTGGCCGGTCGCGGCTGAGCCGTTCACCGCGTGGTTCCTCGAGGACGAGTTCACCTCAGGCAGGCCACCTCTGGAGAATGCCGGCGTCAATCTCGTGCCGGATGTTCGCCCGTACGAACTGATGAAACTGCGCCTTCTCAATGCCGGCCATCAAGGCATCGCGTACTTCGGCTACCTTGCCGGATACCGCCTGGTCCACGAGGCATGCCAGGACGAACTCTTGTCGGGGTTCCTGCTCGACTACATGAATCTCGAAGCGACGCCGACCCTTGACCCGGTACCCGGCGTCGACCTCGATCAGTACAAGAAGACCCTCATCGAACGATTCTCGAACCCCCAGATCCGCGACACGATTGCACGTCTGTGCGCCGAGTCGTCCGATCGAATTCCCAAGTGGCTGTTGCCCGTCATCCGGACCCAACTCGACACCGGTGGGTCGATCAACCTGTCCACCGCAATTGTCGCCAGCTGGGCCCGCTACGCCGAGGGCACAGACGAGAACGGAGATCCCATCACCGTCGTCGATCAGCTGTCGGACACTCTGGTGCCGCTCGCCCAGAAACAGTCGAGCGACCCGTTGGCCTTCATCGGGTTCCGACAAGTGTTCGGCGATCTCGTGGACGATCGCCGATTTGTCGCAAGCTTCCGAAAGACCCTCGACTCATTGCACTCCGTCGGAGCCAGAAGAACCCTCGAGGAGGTGCGCGGGCTCTGACTACACCGAGACGTCGTGCAGGTGATGGATCGGATCGTGAATGAAGTAGGCCGCCAACGATTCGACGGTGAACGCCGATCCGTCACTGCGGAGACCCCGTCGTTGGCGGCTACCCTCTGGCACGGTTTCGAAGGCATTCGCGACCTCCGCCGCGGCGTCGGACAATTCCGATGCCACCGTTGCCGGATCTTGGTCGTTGTACCGCTCGGCCTCGGCTGTTGCGTCCTGATCCCAGTTCTCGAATCGCGGATCGTCGAATTCGAGCATCTGTTCCAACCGCACCTTGAAGATCCGGAACACGTCGCGTACGTGGGCGGAATACTCCAGCGCTGACCATGTTTCGCTGTCCGGTCGCTCCGTCACATTCTCGCGCTCCAGTACCTCGGCCCACGAGACGGCATTGCTACGCACAAGATCTGGAACATCCGCGAACGCCACAGCGGACGAATCAAACCCGCACTCGGCGCATGGGCGTTCGAGGACCCAGGTCCAGTTCTTTGTATCCGGGGTAGTCGGCATGGATCGAGAATAGTCCGCCAGGGCGGGGTCAGTCTGCTTCGATTGGCCGATGAAGCGAATCATGATCGCTATTGCGACTCCATTCGTGCTGATGCTTACTTCGTGTGGCGGGGACGTGGGCGACGCGGAACCCCACGAACTCGCCTTCACATGCGACGACGCACATGCGTACCTCGAAGTTTTCGGGACGGCCGAGGCGGCGTTGGCCCGGCTACAGAGCCCTGGATGGAACGATGTCCCTGAACTCGTGGGTTCCGCCAGCGCCTGGGCAGCGTTCACACCACAACAGCAGACTGCGATAGTCAATTCACTTCATGCGGCTTCCCGAGGTGAATGTTGATCCGTATTTCGGTGCCGGTATCCGGCATCTGACTCCGTCGACAAGATTTGCCGGTCGATACTCGGATCGGCCGAAGAACTGGACATACTCCGACTGATTCCACGTCGCCGATCGATCGAGTCCGCGATGACACGAGCGGACCGCACGACGACTGAAGAGGATTCGACGCTGAGGCGCGTGAGCGCACCCAAGAAGCCTTCGAAGCAGCGAAATCGGGATCGTGCGACCGAGCAACGCCGGAGGCCTGATTCGCCGGTCGCACAACAGAATTACAAACGACGACGTAACTACGTCATTCCGTTCGTGACAAAATACTCGTTCGTCGGCGACGGACCGATCACTTCGATTTCCTCGACGGGTCTCGTCGCCCCTCACGTGAAGGGCGTCGAGTCGACATGTACCCCTTCCGAACGCAGTAAATGCTCGGCCGCACAAATCAACAGGGAAAGGGATTCGTACGAGAGTCCCTCGATCGCATGCATCAGCCTGTCAGGCGCCGGAATCGACCGGTCGACCGGCGAACCCTCGGACCTCCGCACAGAAAGCACGGTCGAGAGTTCTCGTTGATTCACCACCTGACCTGCGCTGTTCGCTCGCTCGAACATGGCATTCAGCCGCTGGACCAGTTCCTCACCTTCAGCTGATCGAATAGTGTTGCCGAACAGCCTGTTTCCATGACCGGCTTCGACACCAGGCCCGATCGAGTTCTTGATTGTCACAGTATGTTCTCCGTTACGTTGGTCTGTCAGGTTGATCAGGGGTGCGACCCGGCGCAATTCGCAGAGCCTTTATCCGTGCCGCCCAACGGCGTCGCGTCCATCGACAGCAGACGAATCTCCCCCGGCGTCCATCGGCTTCCGGTAGCGAGACCTTGAAGTTGCTGTTCACTTGCAGTTCGTCGTTACACTTTAACAATAGTTGTAACGCATCGACAAGCGTTTTGTTCCGATTGCCCGGTTTTGCACCCGATCGAGGTAACTACTGAGCTCTCGCGGGCTGCGGATTCTGCAATTCACGAAGCTCGGCAAAATGGATCCGACGCAGACAAGGACGGCGAGACAGCCCTCGTTGGCTCTCATTTCCAGTGATCGAGCACGAAGTCCTCAATGGTGATGACCCAAGTCCGACAGCGCTTTTCAGACAGGGAAAGGGCCCCGCAGTTGCGGGGCCCACTATCGTTGCCGTTCCTTGCGTAGAGTCGTTTCCGACAGTCGGCTGCCGGTCAGCGCGTCAACATTTGGGTGCAGCCGAGTCGCGGGGGGGACGGCTCGACTGCCTTGTACCTACACCGGTAGGCACGTCTAAAGCGTGACACTTCTGTACGTCGAGCACATACGCTGAAATACCCGGATAGGTACCTACTTTTCCTTCACGTCCGGCACGTCGCTCGCTCGGTTGCGCCCAATTGCACTGCGCTCCCGATACTTGTCGAGGATTGGGTATCGGGATCCGAGACTTTCACCTCGTCCGAGATCGACGATCGCGGTACGACATTTACTTGTGTAGCCACGAAGGATCACAGCCGTACCCGCATGCGCGTTGCGTGCGATTCAATACCAACTACGTGTGGGCGACTGCACCAACTACCTGTGGGCAACTGCCCTGTTGATTGCACTCTGCGCACTTGTCGCCGTTGCGATCGTCGGCAGCATGACTTTCGACAAACGTCATTGGGTCTGACCTGCGGGCTCACGGCAACTGAATGTGGGGCGGGCGGGGCTCGAACCCGCGACCAATGGATTATGAGTCCACGGCTCTAACCGACTGAGCTACCGCCCCATCCGGATGCGATGCATCGCGGCGAATCCGAATGTTACCGGCACATCCGACGCGGATCACAATCGGGCAGGCGGTGACGCGTTGCACTCTTTCGAGTCGAGTCTTCCAAGGTTGGTCGGCACAGGCGCGATGAGCCGATACCGTGGGAGTGCACACCCCACGGAACAGGATCACCACATGAAGCTTGCACTGACCGAATTCAAGAACTCGAAGGCCACGATCCGGATCATCATGTCCGACGGCGCGAAGCTGAACGGCACCGTCACCGATTTCACCGAAGACACTCTCGTTCTCAATTCTCCGAATGGTGTCTACTACATCAACCCCAGCCACATCGTCCGACTGTTCGAGCCGTCGGATCGCGCAGCGAAGTAGGCGCACCGGCCGAACAGTTCGACGGTTCCGCCGAAAGCCCGACGCAGAGTATTGCGTCGGGCTTTTCGCATCTCCGCCGCCATCATCTTCGCTTCGCGTTCACTGATGCTGATGCCGCCTATCCTCTGCGACTTGGCGAACGACAGCGGACCACCTGAACTCGTGTTGTTCGACCTGGGCGGTGTGCTGTGTCGATTCGAGCCTGACCGTCGCGCCGCAGAACTGGCTGCGGCCATCGGCGTCACGGAAGACGAGATTCATGCCCTCGTGTTCGCGTCCGGGTTCGACCAGGAATGCGATCTCGGCATTCACTCCGAAACAGCGATCCTGGAACGCTTTCGACGACTCGGGTTTCCTGGTGACCGCGACGAGCTACGCCGAGCCTGGGCCAAGGCCTTCATCCCGGACCGCGCGGTCATCGATCTCGCAATCGCGCTTCGAAGCGAGGGGGTCGTGGTCGCCACACTCTCCGACAACGGACCTGTTCTCTTGGCCGCCATCGAGAGTGTCGTAACTCCATCGGCAATCGACGAGCATGTTTTCTCCTGCATGCTCGGAGCTACCAAACCCGAACCTGCGGCCTTCCTGGCTGCGCTGGAGTTGCTCGATGCGCGTCCACAGCAGACCTTCTTCGTCGACGACAACCCGGTGAACGTCCTCAGCGCTCGACGGCTGGGAATTCGCGGCGAACAAGCAAACAAGGCGGCAGACGTCGAATCGGCACTTCGATCGGTGGGTCTGCTGCGAGCGCACTAGGTCAGACAAAAACAAGGTCAGACCACAACAAGAAAGCCCCCCACCCGATTTCTCAGGTGAGGGGCTTCACTGCTCCCCCGGCTGGACTCGAACCAGCAACCGTCCGATTAACAGTCCAGGTAAAAGGCGCACTGGGGCGGGACTAGCCGGGGGAATCTAGGAATGCCGGGGGTAAACGGGAGCCGTCGGTGGTAGCCGGTGCACGACTTGTGACAACTACGTGACAATTTCTTGTCGAGTGAAGCGTGGGCACTGCCCTACCGGCGTCCGGACTGTCTGGTATGTATCTCCCATGGCAGACAAGTGGCTCAGAGCCTTTCGGTCGGCAGGCGATGGCTGCGCACGATGCGGCACCAAAACTCGATTGCTCCAGAGCTATTGCCCCGAGTGCAAAGCTTTTGTGAACTCGACGCTCACGCAGTACTCCGCAGCGGCGAGGAACGTATTGGCACACTCAGGCCCCCTTGGACCTGAATGGATCACATTGCATGAATGGCTGTATGGCGCGCGCATCCCCCGGAAACATGCACTCGACACCATTCGTGTGGATGCACTCTCTTGGCTCAACAAATACGCCACGTACGCGCTCAGTGACGGCATCATCACCGACGACGAACTTGCCACCTTCCGACAAGCAGCCCTCGCTCTAGAACTAGAACCAGGCGCGGTCACCCACATCGAATCTCAACTACTCAGGGAGCAGATACTCGGTGAGATCCGCCAAGGCCGCCTACCAACCGTTCAAATCCCAGGACTCCATCTGCCCACCGACGAATACTGCTACATGGTCGCCGGCGCAACTCGCTGGCGAGACCTCCAAGCTGGCCCCACCCCGTCCCAGGGACAACTAGCGATCACCAACCGCAAGATCCGATTCATCGCTCAGCAGCACGGCGGCGAAATCCCACTAGGCAAGGTGCAGCGAGTGTCATACCTCGACCGGACCACCGTGCTCATCGAGTCGACAGCACGGTCACTCAGCGGGCGCTTCTCGGTTCCCGATGCTGAATACGCATCCATCCTGGTGGACACCGCACTTCGGATCGATCGCCGAATCCTCCTACCGGACAACGGGGACCGCCCGTCGCGACACATCCCGGCGCACGTCAAATCTGCTGTATTTCAACGAGACCGTGGGGCTTGCGTGGAATGCGGCGCGAATTCCTACCTTGAATACGATCACATCATTCCGTTTTCCAGAGGAGGCGCGAGCACTGAAGGCAATGTTCAACTCTTGTGCCGGGCGTGCAATCTAGCGAAGGGCGCCAGGGTTTAGTTCCACAGTGTCCGGACTGTCTGGTATGTATTGCTGACACTTCCCCACCACGGGGCCGAGCAAGGACGCGACGATGAACTCACAGCCCGGCTGGTATCCAGACCCACAAGTTCAAGGCCTCCAGCGGTACTGGAACGGATTGCAGTGGTCAGACGCCACACGCCCGACCCCCATGGCTGGAGCTCCTCAATTCCAGCCCGGCATGCCCCCGAAGAAGCCGATGGGCACTGGGGTGAAACTGCTCATCATCGGACTATCAATTCTCGGCTTCGGAATCTTCGTTTCAGCACTAAGCGGCAACGACAAATCAACATCGACGGCCACCCGCATAACTGCCACCACCCGTGCACCCGCCGCTGCCATTGACAAAGCGGCACCAGAATCGAGAACCACGACCCCCACAACCACGACAAAGCAAGAGCAAGTCGCGACAGGATTCGGCACCGAAGTGAGGGACGGAAAGTTCGGCTTCGTCGTCACCAAAGTTGAATCCGGACTCGCGACGATCGGAAAAGAATCATCGTGGTTCAGTGAAACAGCAGAGGGCCAGTTCGTAGTTGTCTACGTCGACGTGACGAACACGTCGAACAAGTCGCAGTACTACGCGAGTTCGAATCAAGTTCTGATCGACGATCAGGGCCGAGAGTTCACGAACAACTTTTCAGCGGAGTTCGGCCTCGAAGGCGACGACAAAGGTGCGGGCGACATTAACCCAGGCATTACTCGATCCACTCGAGTGGTATTCGACATCCCAGTTGGCGCAGTCCCAGTCGCGATCGAAGTCCACGACTCGATGTTTTCCGGCGGCGCACGTATCAACTTCAACTAAAGACACCACAGCGTCACCGAAGGCCCCACCAAACGGTGGGGCCTTCTCTGCTTCCGGGTGTCGATTTGGGCGCTATAAAATAGCGTGCTCGCGATTTTATAGCACCGAATGAAACACGAATCTCATTGTGTTTTCCAGACATAGTCGACTCGGTGTGGGTCGAGTCCGTCGCGGCCTCGTCGGTCGGTGGGTTTGACGGTGAGGTGGTCGACGACGATCGACACGACATCGCGGCGCCGGCGTTTGTCCGCTTCTTCCCACCACTTCACGATGTCCTCCGCTGATGGTTCGGGGAGGTCGATGAGGACTTCCCGTTGTGCCATCTTCAGTTCGGTTGCGGCGATGTTCGCGCGTACGCGGTCGGTGCCGGCGCGCATTGTTTCGCGGTCGATGAGTCCGTCGGCGAAGTCCTCCCCCAGAGCAGTAAATCGGGCGTTGAGTTCGGCTACCCGGGTTTCGCCTTCCTCGCGGGAGCCGAGTTCGTTGATCGACTTCGTCAACGCCTTCCGGTATTTCGGTGACGACAACCGCGCGAGGACTCGCTCGATGACGTCCGCCTCGAGCAATTCAGCTTGGACAGACACGATGGAGGGGCAGTCGCTGCTGCGGGTGGAGCAGGCGTAGACGGTGGGGCGGCCGACGGTGGATGCCGCGTACATGGGTCGGCCGCAGCCTCCGCACCGTGCGAGCCCACCACCGAGGAGTGCTACTTGGGTGCGGTCGCCGGTGTACTTCGCGCGCTCCGGATCGAGGAGCAGTTCGCACAGCCGCTTATAGGTTCGGGGCTGCAGGATCGGCGGGATGGTGGTGGCGACAAGTTTGTCGCCGCTCTGCTTCTTCCCGATCATGCGGGGGTTGGTGAGTGCGCGTTTGATAGTGATCGGTTTCCACGCTTTGCCGGAGACAGTGGAGATGCCTTCGGTTTCGAGGTGGTCGACGAGTCCCCGGAGTGAGCCGCCGTCGAGGAGGGTGGTGGCCATCATGCGGATGACTTCTGCTTCCTCGTCGATGGTGGCGTCACTCGTCTCTGTCCAACCGTATGCACGACTCACTGTGTCCCCTTCATTCACTGTATCTACCGCAACTGTAGCGGACATGAGAAAGGGGCGAGACCACAACGGCCCCGCCCCTCACTCAGTCGACTATCTCAGCCGCGGAACTCCGTGAACGAGCCTGTCGGGTTCAGCACCGGAGGCACCACCGGCGCGACACTGGGAAGGCCCTTTGCCGAACCCAGATTGATCGTCAGCAACGACGTCAGCACCGACACAACCACAGCAGTCAAAGCAATCGTCAGCGATTCAGACCAGTTGATGTCCGCGATACTGCCAGTCAAAGGGATCGCCGCAACCAACGAACCTGCGCCGGTTCGGAGCGCCCGGTCAGCGAGGTCGATGACGAAGTTGCCCGACGTGATCGCGGTCGCCGTCGATATCGCCAGGACAAGCGACACGAGTGCCGCGAGGCCCGCAGACCCGAGTAGCGCCGGCCACGACACCGAAGTGATGGTGACACCGGCACCGAAGAAGATCAGCAGGTTCTGGATGAACGTCTTGCTGGTCCGGTCGAGGACGTCGAGCCAGAAGGATCGGGCGTTGATGCTGCCGAGCGCGACTGTGGGCGAGATGGATTCGTGGTGGGTCATGTTCATGCTCCTGGTTTCGGGTCGATGGTGCCTTTGATGCCGGCTGCCTGTGCGAGTGCGGCGACCGTGTCGGGGAGGGTCCGGTTTCCGAGGATCTTCAAGCCCGGGTAGGACTTCTGAGGATCCACGACCTTGCGCTCCGGGTCCTTGTAATGGAGGTCCCTCGATCCGGTGACCTGCTCTCGGAGGTCTTTGACGTCCGAGATAACCGGGGCGAGATAGCCTTTGATGAATTCAGTCAGGTTCGCTACAACCCTGTCTGCGTCTGCGGCGCTCAAACCGTCCTCCTGGTTGATCTTGTCGCGCGCGATCTGCAGCACGACGTCGTACGGGAACCCGACACCGGGATCGGTGTGGTTCGTTTCGCCCCACGCTCGGGCGGTGTCTCCGTGTCCGCAGACTCCTTCGGCGCCGGCACGGAGTTGATTGCCATCGACCTTCTGGAGGGCGATGTAGTGCCGCACTGCCCAGTCGGCCCAGATCTCGCCGAGGGAGTCGAGTTGCGCTGGCCTGGAAAGCCATTGCTCGCGTGTCTCTGCGGCGTATCCCATGGCGCAGACGTGGAGGCCTTTGCGGTTGGAGATGGGGCCTGCCGCCCACGGGATGTAGTCGTCGTCGTTGGATCGGCCGATGCGGCCGTCGCCGTGGACGATGAGGTTATAGGAGGCTTCGGAGATGGGATTTGCGCACCAATCGAGGAGGCCCTCGAGTGAACCGAATGCCGGGCCTTCGTTGGTGTGCTGGCAGATGTGTGTGCAGGTGTTCGGGTCGCGCCAGCCGGAGTCGTTGCGGGTGAGCACGGTGACGTCGGCGATGAGCTGCTTGTCACCCTTCGTCTGAGGGAGCGGCGCGGGTGCCGATGTACCCGGTTGTCGGGCATCTCGTAGCCAGGTGGACGGGTTCTGGTCGGTGCCGCCGAATCGGCCCGGTGGACCCCACACCTCGAAATGCAGATGAGGCCCGCTGGATTCGCCTTCCGACCCGACGCGGGCGATGACCTGGCCCGCCGTGACGGTGTCGCCTGCTCGGACCAGGAGGTCGCGTGCCGCCATGTGTCCGTACACGGTGTCGACGCCGAGTTCACGCTGATGGTCGAGGACGATCCAGTTGCCGAAACCGGTTGCGGGACCGGATCGCACGACGAAGCCATCGGCCGCCGCGTATATCGGGGTGCCGAATGAGGCTGGAAAGTCCACACCGCGGTGGTCCGGCCGGTCTGCACTGCGGTAGCCCGAACCAACGGAGCCGCCCTTGATGGGAACAACCTTGCCTGTCATCTCTTCTCCTGACATTGGGCCGCTTGCTAGCCAGCGACGGGCGGGGTTCCGGGGTCGACCGTTCCCGGGTTCTGTACTTCCGACGAGTGCTTCAGAATGCTCAGGCCGGACCACTGAGAGCCCCCGTAAAACCAGCGCCACTGCCCCGAGAACAAGTCCACTCGCACGGTGTAACCAGGTCCTGGGGTGGTGAAGAAGACGTTGCCCAGCATCGTGATCTCGCCGTCACCGCCCTCGCTCGAGATCGCGGACTGATCCATCGAACGTCGGTAATACTCGTTGCCGTTCGGGTCCTTGACGACGATGTCCAGATACACCTTCGCGGTTCCCGAATAAATCGTTCGTCGAGAACGGGTCTGTGCCAGGACCTGCCACAGCCCCTTCGAATCCAGCCGTTGAACCTTCTTGTTCGCCAACGCCGGATCCGACACCAACGTCACACCGACACTCGGGCCAACCTGACGATCGAACGACATCGTCCGAGCGCCTGCGTTGTTCTGGTCGATCGACAGAAACAGATTCTGGGACGCCACCCACGAGCCGTAGCCGATGATGCCTTCGAGAATCTGTTGGCGGTTCTGCATATCGGTGATGACAGCCTTGTCCGCCATCGACTTATCGCTGATGCGCCCCAGGGCTGAGGAAGGGTCGAACGGTCCGCCGCCGAAAATGGCTGTCGCGATGTTGTCCAGAACCTGTCCGATGTTGAAAAACCCACCGAGCAGACGAGTAAGGAGGTTTCCTCGCGCACCTTCAGCGGCATCACGGATTTCGCGATTCCGACCGCCGCTGAAGTTGTATGGGTCGACGTTCTGGAGACTGTGAACAGTGCTCTTCGTGTACGCCTTCTGCGGAACATAGCCCTGAACGAGAGAGGGGTCTTTCGGAACGTCCCACGCCATCAGAGTTCACCCTCCCCACGTACATGCGGGTCGGCCTGCTCGAGCATCTTGTCGGCGATCTTCTTCTGCTGCATCTGAAACTCCAACGCCGCCATCTGATCCGCGTTGTAATCGGAGATGTCGGCAACGAAGATCTGTTCGTCCGCTTCTTCTACCGGAACGGGATCCGGCGTTGCGACGGGGACCCACAACACGCGATCGGAACCTGTCGCCGTGAGACTCTCGCGATCAGGAACCGCTTTGTACAACGGCTCCTGTGGCGGCGAGCACCCAAGGTTGTCGAACACATGAATCGCCATGAGGTGCTCCACCTCCGGCAAACCCATATGCAAACCGGGAAGACCCTCCCCCATCGGAATGTCCTTGAACAGGTCCGCAAGCGGATGCCGGTCCTTACGCGCCAACACGATCCCCGTCCGGCGATCCCGGATGATCCCGTCCTTGTCAGCCTTTGCCACAGCCACCCTCCTTACGGTAGTCACTGTCCACTGTATCTACCGCTTTAAAACTCACGAAGAAACTCCCACTGCCTGAAGCATCGCCTTCAACCCTTCAACCTGCCGCGACAACATCGCCCCGGGTGTCTGCTCCTTCCGATCATCGCCAATCGCGATGTCGTACCGCGGATCCTGATCTCGGCTCCACGACAACTTCAGCCCGTACACATGGTCGATGTAGTACGTGCCGCGCTTACCGATCTCCACCGCGGTCCGGTCACCGAGATCGAAATGCTCACCGACGCGCCACGGTGCGAAGTTGACCACCGACACCTTGTACGAGCGGTACGCCTTCGTCTTGTCGAAGCCGGCACGGATAGCCATCAACGCCGACAAGGACGCACCGGTGCCGCCGGATGCTTCCCACCACTCGCCATAGCCCGGACCGCGGATGCCCATCCTGTTCTGCCGCATTGGATTCGCCATCCGATGGAACGCGAGCACGACGTCTTCGATCACCGAATCGAAGATTCCCAGCGCGAGGCCGGCGTTACCGAACATCGCCCCGATGTAGCCGAGGATCGCATTTGCGATGAGCTTCAGACCAGCGTTCACCCAGTCAGGTGAGTGGCCGCCGGTCACGATCGCACCAGCCAACGCCTTGTGCACTGTCGCCTGCCACTGCCCGATACCCGAGACGCCGGTGCGTTGCGCGTTGCGCCAGGTAACGAACGGGCGTTGCGGGTTCGTGCCCAGGTGCCCTGACAGTGAGTATTCGGGCGGGTTCGGTGCGCCGGTGACCTCGGTGACGACCTCGTTGATCAGGTCGTCGGCGATGTCGGTCACCAGGTGCAGCAGGCCGTCGAAGATGTTGCCGTTCTTGCCGCGGTAGCCGGACTTGTCGACGACGTCGATGGTGAGCGTCGGCTCGGTCAGGATGAAGTGGTTCGGCGCCGGTTGCGGCATTCCCGGGAACCAGCGCTTCACGACGACCTGTAGGCCCGCGTCCGCGAGGACCGGTGCGATGACGTCGTGCAGGTTCCCGAATCTGGTGGTGATGACCTGCCACATCGATGTGTCGCCGAAGAAGTCGCCGGGGATGACGACGATCGGCCAGTTCGCGGGATTCAAGTTCGACGCCCACGACGACGGATCGAACAGGTTCTCCGGCAGTCCCCACAATGGCCCGAAGCGGCGCAGCAGGTTCAGGAAGATCAGGGTCTTGATTCCGAAGATCGACGGGCCTGCGTACGCCCAGATCTTCGGGGCTTGTAGCTCCGCCGGCAACAGCGGGTTCGAGTAGCAGGTGATCCGCTTGCAGTGCTGGTACTCGTGCTGGAACTTGATGTCGATGTACTCGAACCCCTTGTCGTCACCGCGGTTGGTGATCGACACGGCCTTGCCTGTCCACTCCTTGCCTGCCATCTGCACGCGGATGTGGAGGTCCTCGTCGTCGCCGAGTTCTTCGATGATCCACTCGCGG
The DNA here is from genome assembly GCF_001942025.1 of Rhodococcus sp. YL-1. Taxonomy (NCBI): domain Bacteria; kingdom Bacillati; phylum Actinomycetota; class Actinomycetes; order Mycobacteriales; family Nocardiaceae; genus Rhodococcus; species Rhodococcus sp. YL-1. The sequence goes on from NZ_CP017299.1 coordinate 3,783,073, forward strand.
ACTTTGTGATTGCCGAAGAGCGTGAGGTCACCTTCACCGGTGTCGTTCAGCTTCTCTTCGAAAGAAGCGGTGACCTCCCCCATGATCGGAACGGGGTTGCGCCAGTTCTTGTCGTAGAGGGTGATCTTCGGGCGCGAACGCATGATCGAGATGCGTTCGATGGTTCGTTGCCGAATGGCCTTCCGAACTTCGTCTGGTGTCATCAACGTGGTGGGCATCAGCATCCGCCTTGATCACGGTAGGCGTAGTTGTCTCTGTGTACCGATATCGAGATCACAAAGCCTCGCCTCCGAAGTACCGGTCCCACTGCTGCACCGCGTACACGCTCAGTTGTGTCTGCGCGGTCCCGCCCTTCAGCGTCACCGGCAGCTCAGCGCCGACGGTGTGAGGTGGCAGCGCGTTGTTGAAGTCGCCCTGCAGATTCGCGACTTCCTGACTGTCGTCGAGCGTCTCGAGTGCAATCTGCATCGGGTTCGTCTGGACGTGGAACGACTTCCCCACCCCGAGTGGAGGCATCGGCACGTAGATGCGTTGACCGGCCGAGGTGTGCCACTTCGGGTACACACCCAGCGCATCGGGCAACCTAAAGGTCGACGTCGTGGTGAGCTCGTTCGAGGCGTACTCGAGCCAGCACTCCTGGTCTGCCATGTTGTCGATCACCAACGTCCGCTGACTGATCCGGTTTGCGCCCGTACCGGTACCGCTGTCGAAAGTGACGGTGTCCTGCAATGTCCGTGAGTACCAGTACGGGTCGCACGCCAGCAACGTCAACGACCACTTGTACTTCGTCGTCAGACCCGGGCCGCGACTGAACAGGTCCTTCGGGGTGCGCTCCAAACGGACGGTGATCTCGCGCCAATCATCCTCGCCAGGACCGAAGTAGAAGCGCAACACGAAGTCCGGGCGCTTCCCCTTCGGCGGCTTCATGATCTTCCACAGCAAGGTTTCGACCTGCACGAACTCTGCCCAGTTCCGGCCTTGTACACCTATGTCGCAGTCGAGGATCCGTTCCTCCACGCGCGGATAGTCCGAAGCTGTTGACCCAGCTTGGTACGCGTAGTTCTCCCGGATCTGGGTGATCGGGGTGTGATAGAAACCCGAATACCCTTCGAGCAGCGAAATGCCCTGTCCCACAAAGTTCGGTCCAAAGATCGGCACGGTGACGATGTCCTGCTCGAACGTCGGACTCCTAGGATCGAAGTCGCGCATGATCAACAGGACGGGATAACCGCCGTTGAAGTCGGGGTCACAGTTGTTCATCAATAATCCATTCCCCTAGACCGGCGTCAGTGTCGCGAGACCCTGGCGGGCAGCGCGTTCCATCTCGGCGGCGAACTGTTGCGGTGTGCCGTTGTAGCCGTGGAATTCCTGCGTGATGTTGTAGGTGTTGCCGCCGCCGCTGTTGGCGGCGCGCATCGCGTCCTTCGCGCCCTGATCGACTGCCTCACCCCAGCGCCGTTCCAGACCGAGGGGTGATGCGAACTCGCCGCCGATCTCCTTGAGCGCGTTGATCCCCCACGTGCGGATCTGCGGGCCGAAGTCCTGACGCGCGAGCCATGCGTCGGCGCCTTCCTTCCCTCCGCGTGCGACGGTGTCGTTGTAGTACGTGTCGTCGTATCCGGTGTTGTTCGGATCGAACGCCGTCGACGGACCCGACGCAGCTGCCGCGATATTCACCTCCGGCGCAGGAGCAGTCACACCACTCGACACCGACGCCTCTGTCGCCGCGTTCGTCACTGCATCGCTCGTGATCTGACGGAGCACGTCGATGAAGTCCGGCCGCTCGAGCACCGAGATCAGCCGCTCGAAATCAGCAGTCATCTCAGGAGATAGGACCCGCTCAGGCTGCAACGTGAACTTCGGCATCACACCGATACCGTTCGCGATCCCACCCTGGTCGTAGCCGTGACCCTGGCCGATGACATTGAGCAGGTTGTCACCGAACTTCTGCTCGCCGTAACGCACCATCGCGTTCGTCATCGCCCACGGGTCGCGGCGGTTGTCCGGCAGTGCGGGGTCTCGGAATGCCTGCCACGTCTCCGGAATCATCTGCCCCAGACCGACACCGGCGGCTTCGCCCGTGCCATTCACATCGACGATCTGCTGAGCGATGTTGGGATCGCCACCGGATTCTGTGTGAATCTGCCGGACCCAAGCGTCGATCTTCTCGGGTGTTGGATCGTAGCCCTGGTTCTTGTAGGCGTCGATCATCATCTGACGCCACTGCTCAGCACCCGCGCCTGGCTCGAACGACGAGCTACCGGATTCGGTGCTTGCTTGAGCGTTCAGGGCGCCTTGGACGGCATTCTTCATTGCAGCTGTGATGCCGTTGAACATCGATTTCGGTAGTTGCCCCATCATGGACGGCCCGAAGTCCGGGATGCCCGATCCGATGGTCGAGGTTGCCAGGTCAAATGCGGCTGCCGCGGGCTTGTAGACGGTGTTCAGGACACTGCGGAGTGCCCGGCCGATGCCGGCGCCGGACCCTCCACTGGAGAACTGTCCTGCGAGTTCCTGCAGGGTGTATTGCAGTCCGAACATCGAGTTGTCCGAACCGCGGGCAGCTCCACCCCACTGAACTCCGTTGTCGCCGGACGACTCCGCGTTCTTACCGTCGATTGTGCCGGCCATGTGTGAGTTCTCGCCGCCACCGCCGCGCATGATGCCGACCGTCACACGCCCGTTCAGGCCGGACTTCCAGCCCATCGACTCGAAGTCGGACTCCGTATTGAACAGGCGTCCCGAAGTGGCTGGGCGCCCCGACAACTCGTTGACAATGCCAGACCAGAGTCCCGAGCAGTCCCAGGAAGGATCGCCGACGCCGCCGTACTGGTATGGCTTTCCGTGCTCGTGCTCCATGAAGCCTTTAGCTCGAGCGACAGCCTCGTCAACCGAGCCGCCGACCTTCATGCGGATGCCGGTGAACATCCCCTCGGTCAGCACCTTCCCCTTGGCGACCTGGGGATTGCTGTTCAGCATTTTGAGGTTGTCGACGCCGATGGTGTTCACCGCCGAAGCGCGCATGACGAATTCGCCGTTGGACAGCATCGCGGGGATACGGTCGTCGGTCGGACCACCGGCGCCGAGAACATGACCGCCGGTGGCGTACCGCTGCACGAGGTTTGGTCCTGTATCAGCCTTGCCATGGCGTGCAATGCCATCCCACCGTTCAAGCCCTGGAATGACGAAAGCTACGGCGTTCCAAGCATCCTTCAGGACGCCGTTGATGACGTTGTCGATGATCCAATTGATCGGCCCGGCGGCCTTCTCCTTCAGCCCGTCCCAGATGTTTCCGATGGTGTCGACGACCGTGCTGAAGAATTCCTTCAGGCTCGTGAGCGCTGACTTGACGTCCTCGAATCGATCGGAGAGGAAGTCTTTCGCTTTCTGCATCGCATCTTTGGCTTCGGTGAGCTTGTCCCCCCACGTTTGTGCGAAGTTCCGGATCCCTTCGATCACGAGCGGTAGGACGTGTTCGGCGATCCAGACGATCGCTGTCGTCAACGGAGGCAGAATCGTGTTGACCAGCCACACGATGACGTCGATCAACTTCGGCAGTAGCTCCGCCGCGATCTGCACCAACTGTGGAATGAACGGAGCGATCGCCAACACGATTTGAGAGAACGAATCGATCAACGTCGGAAGGACCGGCATCAACTGGATCAACGCGTCAGCAATCGCCTGCCCCAACTGCATTGCCACTTCAGCGAGGATTGGTGCCAACTGCTCGAGCACCGGCTTCATCCCGTCAAGCCACTGCTTGATGACCGGTCCGAGTGCGTCGAAGATCGTCTTCAGCGCAGGCGCAAGGGCTTGCACCAGAACGGAAATCACTTCCGCGGCCATGGGAAGTATCGGCGCAAGCGCGTCGACCAGCGACGCGAAGGCTTCGCCGAGTGGACCGATGGCTGGCGCGAGGGCATCGATCGCGCCCACGAGTGCGGTCCCGACGGTCTGCAGAATCCGGGACAGCGGCGGAATCAGCGGCGTGAGCGCGGCACCGAGCGATTTCAGCAAGTCCGCGATCACCGGCATAACCGGTGCCAGACCGTCAGCGAGTGAGGAGATGAACTCCGACAATGTTGGGAGGATCTCGATCAGCGCATTCCCGAACGAGACACCCAACGCCCCCAGTGACGGGGCGAGCATCGCGATCGACTCACCGAACGTCTGCAACAGCGGCCCGAGAACAGGTCCGACGATGTTCCCGAAATCGATGAGCCCACCGAGCAGCGCGTTCAAGCCGCCGCCGAGGCCATCCATCATCGTCGAGAAGTGACCGATCAGCTCCGTCAACGATCCGTCAGCGAAAGCCTCGGTGAAGGCCTCACCGATACTGCCCAACAGATTGCCCAATGAATCGCCGAGCTGCCCCATCACCGGTGCTGCGGCATTGCCGATGTCGAGGATGCCGGTTGTCAGTGCCGCCAATCCTGGCTGCATGGCCGTGATCAGGTCGGCGGTGCCTGCGAAGATGTTTCGCAGACTGTCCTGTGCACCTGACGATCCCCAGAACGCCGCGAACTCCTTCGCTGCCCCGTTGATCGCAGTACCGACCTGCCCCATGCCTTCCTTGAGCATCGGCATCGACGTCGTTGCGAGGTTCGTGAATGTCACGTCAAGGCCAGCGAACATGTTGTCCTGAACGGACTTACGGACCGCTTCCCACTCCGGACCAAGTTCGCGCATCGCCAACACGAACGCCCGCGCATTCGGCGACAGCTTCGCCAACGCCTGCGCAGTCTTGTCGGCCGCGCTGGACGTGGAATCCATCGCCTCCTGCAGATCCGCCTGCGCCTCCACAACGGCCTGCTGAGCATCCGCCACACCCACTTGAGCGTCGGCAACACCCTGCTCGGCGTCCTTCACCCGGTCCGCAGCGTCGATCACCTTTTCCTTCGCCGCGACAACCTGATCGGACTGCTCGACACCCTTCTCAGACGCTTCCCGCGCTTCCTTCTCGATGTCGGCGTTGCGCCGCATCGTCTCTTCCTGGCGACGCAGAGCCTTGTCGACTCCGAGAGCAGCGTCGGCACGGTCAAGCGCGGACGCAGCGGGATCAGCGAACGTCTTGTCATACGCCTCACGTGCGCGAGCAAGAGCCAGTTCCGCATCCCGTTCGTCGATCGCGGTGCCCTTGAGTGCGAAGTTCAGATCCTCGATCTGACGAACCGCGTCCTCACGAGCCTGCGACAGGTCTTCCTGCGCTCGCTGTGAGTCCTTGTTCGCACGCGCGACGGTCTTCTCTGCAGACTCCAAGCCTCGGTTGGCTTGCTCGACACCACGGTTCGCCTGCTCGACTCCCTTGCGTGCGGAAGCGACCTTCTTCGCTTGAGCTTCGGCGTCAGCGGTGGCGGATTCTGTTTCAGCGCTGAACGCGGAGAACGCGTCGCCGATGCCCTTCATGCCGACCAATGTCGTGGCCAACCCCGCAGCACCTGCGAGCCCGACAGCACCCAGACCGGCAACAAGCGCGCCAACAGCGCCGGCCGCGATACCCGCAGCGCCACCGATAGCGCCAATCAGCGTCGCGATACCCGCTAGCTTCAAACTCTTCTTCGCCACATTGCCGAGCGAGAAGTCCAGACGATTCACACTGTCAGCGGATCCGTTGCCCCCACCGATCGTTCGGATAATCACGTCCTGGGTGACCGGACGGGTTAAAAACGCGAGATAGGCACGGAACTCAGCCTCGTTCGCCACCTCAAGGAAAACTGGCGCCGTAATCCGCGCTGCGCGGAGGCGTTCCTCTATACCGGCAACGAACGTCTGAACGCTCCCCGAATCGAGAGTTACAGTCACATTCGCTTCGGGAAGGTTGCGTATGGCTCGCCGTACGTCAGCATGGAATTGGGCAGTATCCGCGCGCAGTGTGACATCTGCGGCGAACTTCATCGCCTTGAGCTTTTCCCGCGTCTCCCGCGCGAACAGACCTGTATCAGCCTTGAGATCGACCTTCGCAGCGAGTTTGATCCGGTCGAAATGCTTCTGCGCTGCTTTCGCTGCTTTCTCCGCAGCGACACGGACACGACGCTCGAACTCAGAGCCGACGTTGCCCCAGCGAAGCTCAGCTTCGACAACGGCTTTTGCGTACGGGGCTGTCACGCCGGGGGCTCCTCGGGATCACACAGTGGTGATGCCCGGCCCATAGCCAGCAGCAAAGTTCTATATGCAGGGTATCTGTACCCGGCAGGTTTAGCGGAAAGTCACCGCTGGTGTTGGTTCGCCAACTCAAGCGCAGCCATGAAGTCGTAGCCCTCAGCCTCGTTCGCTTCGGGGGTTGATTCGTCGGTTCGGGACTTCAGCAAGATGCGAGGCGGTTCAGTGGTGAGGTCCGAGTAGAACGCGGCACGCTTGTCCTCGTCCCCCGAAACCCACTTCGTGAGGACAGATTTCGCTGTGTTCGTTGCCGTCGCAGGTGGCAGCGAGATCAGATCAACGCCGCGCATCTGCAGCTCTCCGTCGATCTCGGCCCAGGCACCGAGCACCCGCCACCAGATTTCCTGCACTGTCCATCGCGGCATTCCGAACCAGGCCGCTACGAGCTGATCGGCGACGTCGTTGAGCAAGTCGTTCCCGACCGGTGACTCGAAATCCATTACCTGCTCGTACAAGAACCTCTCGTCTTCTGAATGCTCGAGTGTTCCGAAGACAACGTGAATCGGGCTGTGTGCCATCAAAAGACTCACCAACTGCACGAGCGGAGGCCGGGTCACGTGCATGACCCGGCCATCCAATTTCCATGCTGTGGGGTCAGAGCCCCACGGTTCAGCCACTATCTAGCGGCGGTTGCGTCCGGCGAGCTCACGACGCTGCGCTCGGTTCAACTGCGGAGTCCAACGATCGATCAGTGCGAGGACAATCTTCTCCAGGATTGCCTGGTCGAAATCATCTCCCGGCGCCATCAACCGATCCTCGATGTACATCAACGACGCGTCGTCGAAGACGTGCGTGATGAGACGCCACACCGCGTGAGCCTTGTCAGCTGCGTTGGAGGACTTCGACATTGCACCGATCAGAAGGTTCCACGCTGCTGGTTCGGGCCGGAATGCGATCAATTCTGTGCCGTCGACGGAAAGCACTTCGGAGTCCGACTTGTCCCGCGCCGGCGCAGTCCGGCCCTTGGTAGTGAACTGCAGCTCTTCGGGAATCGGGTTCTCGTCGTCCTTGACCGCGGCGAGCTTGTCGAGTTCAACGTCCGGGGTTTCGAGGATGTCGACTGCTGCTTCGACTTCGGCGACGGTGGGGTTGCCGTCAGCCCGTGAAGGCTTGGTAGCAGTTTTGCGTGCGCGTGGAGGCATTCGGATTCCTTAGCTGGTGACGGGGCGGATGGTGACGCTGGTCGTGCCGAGAACTGTCTTCAGTGCTTCGGTGAGGAACGGATTCGGTGGGATTCCCTTGACGGACTTCGCGAACACGAACCCGCCTGGGCTGCGGGACATGCCGCGTGGCATCGGCCCGAAGATCTTGGGCGTCGGGAACTTCAACGCCTTCGCCGACACCGGGACGATCGGCTTCTTGTGCGGGCCGTAGATGCCGGTGCCCTCGTGGATCCATTTCGCCCGCTTGAGCGGGGAACCGACCCGCATCCGTGCGGTTCGGCCAACGAGGGTGACGTGATGGGTGATGGACGAGCGGAGCTGCCCGGAGTCGACGGGACAGTCAGCTCGCGCGTGGTTGACGACTTGCCGACCGATGTCGTTCATGCGCGCCATGGCGTCGTGCGCGAGTCCTTGTTCCATCCGTTCCCGGTACATCACCACGTGGGCGGGCATCAGCTGCTCTTTCTCCGAGTGCGCGGAGCCTTCTGCGGTTCGGTGCCGGGGTCGGTACCTTCCGCGATGTCCGTGTCAGGCACGGTGTCTTGGGCGTCAACGACCCCACCCTCCGCATACTGTACGTACGGCTTACTGGGATCGCTAGCAGCGTTCAGGGCATCGAGAGCCCCGCGACCTAGGCCGGCGACGTCGGCGGCGGAAAGCGCCAACCCGAGTTCTGTAAGTCCTCCATGTTGGATGAGGTTGTCGACGAACGGAGTGCGCTCGCACACGAACTCGGCGCCCTCCGCCCAATCGACTGTGGTCTGATTCGCACGAACATGCACAGTGGTCATGAACCAGATCATACGGCGGACACAGTTTAACTGTGCCTACCGATCATTAATCGATGCGAGGATCGCCGTCCAAGGGTGCGAACACGGAATCGAATTCGGGGATCACCGCATCGCACGAGCACCACAAGTCCACACCAACAGTGACCGTCATCGAACCGCCGTGGATACCACCCGACGGGCCTCGCGGAATCCACGGACCGCAGAAGAATTGAGTGCCACGATCGAACGCGCAGGACACTGCCCGCATCATCGCTCGTGCGTCATCGAGTGCGTCGCGTGCGAGCGAATCCAGTTCCTGCAATTGAGGCATCGAATTGTCTGACGTGCCGCGGTAACAACGAAACACCACCACCTCGAGGTCTGCCACGTACAGGACAGGTTGCGACGCGTCGATCTGTGCGGGATTCAATGGCGCAGGAAACGCGACCGTCGGGTAGATCTGTCCCGGTCGAACGAATGCCGTCTCACACCCGTACGCCGGCACCATGTCCCCGGGATGCACTGCCGCGTACTCGACCTGGCCGGCGCGCGTCGACTCGAGTCGCGAGGTCAGTTCGTTCAGCAGTTGGGTGGCTTTGCCGTAGACGTCCATCAGCGGATCCTCGCGACTCGTGGCGAATCGGGCGAGTAGACCCGAGACTGAGACTTCAACTTGTGCGGATTGGTCGCGGCGATCCATTGGTCTACCGATGAGACACCGGTCAAGCCCTGCTCGAACAGCACTGCTGCGTCAATCAACTGGATATCCACGCCTTGACGGGAAACGTGCTGTGCCCGATCCGGGAGCTTGCACGTACCCCACTTGCGGGCCCGCAAGAATTCGACTGCGAGATCACCGGCCGCCAACTGCCCGGCGAGCGGAACCTCGATGCCCTGCTTGTACGTCACCGTGAACGCGCCCTCGGCGTCGTCGGGGACGGTGAGGTTCTGATTCTGTGGCCACACCCCAGCATTTGTGCGGATAAGCCAACGATTGTTGCGGATCAGGTACTCCGACGGGTCGAGGATTTCGCCGTCGATCGTCACCTGCACGATCGAATGCACCGGGCCCGGTAATGCGACCTCGGACGGGTGGTTGCATCCGTCAGCGCAGCCGCACGAGCCTGGCATCCACGAACCCGACACCAGCCCTGGGAACCAGTCGGCGCCCGAACCTGACCGCCCGCGGTAGGTCGAATAGTCAGTGGGACTGAAGCACGGCCGCACCGTCACCTCAGACAGCCCGAACATCCGACCAGTCAACGCCCACAAGATGTTCGTCGCCAATGCGCTCGGCGTCACCTTCTCGTCATCCGTGGCGTCGGTCCATTCCTTCGCCGACGACTGCACCGGCCACTCACGCGGTCCGCTCACAACATGCCCTTCTGTAGATACGGGTATGGCGGGCACCGGAATTGGTGCCCGCCATCTCACACGAACAGATCGATCACGCAGCGAGCGGGATTGCGCCGGCCGTCGGCGCCGGGTAAATCACCGGAGTCGGCTCCATATGGATGTGCTGATCCGCCGCGATCGGGGTGAGCAGCGGACCGGCGAGCGGCGTCGTCGACGGAGACACCGGAGCATTGAGCACCACATCGTACGGACCCACACCCCACGGCGAATTCGCCTCGGTACGCGCCGTAATCGTGAAGTTCGCGAGCGCGTTCTCGAAGGAGAAGTCTCCCAGTCGGCCGTCCTTGAGCCACGGCAGAAGTGCGTACCCGTACAGCTTCCCGTCGGGACCACACGCGGTACCGGGAACGTCGGACCACGTCTCGATGCCGAAGTTGGATCGGATCGTCGCACCGATACGGATACCGGTGGCATTGCCGGCATGGTCGAGGACGATCGGCTGACCAGTCACCATGTTGAACAGCTCGGGATCGACCTTCAGAAACGCGATCTCGACGTTCAGGTACTTCAGTTCGTCCTGCGCCTTGTCGACGAACGCGATCTTGCCGGCGGCGTTCTTGGGTGCGGTTTCCTCACCATCTTCGAACTGTGGCGAGACTTTGATGGAGATGTGGCCGTCGGACACGATCGTCGACTTGGGGCCGATGACGGGTGCGCCGCATGCATCGTTCTTGGTGGCGCGGACGACGTGGGAGCGGATGCTGGGCCAAACAGTGGTGGGCATAAGAGCCTCCGAGCAAGGATGGTGTGTGCCCGGCCCATAGCCAGCAGCTCTCTACAGGTGAGGATAGTCGTTGTCTGCCGGTGGGGGCGGGATGCGTGCGGGTTTGTTGGTCCACCGGTCGGTTTGAGGTTTGGCGCCGGCACAGGGTGGAGTGCGAACGGTTTCTCCGCATTGTCGGCAGTAGTGGGTGCGGTGGCCGCCGTTGTGGGCGGTGGTGCAGGCGCAGACTTCCCAGCCGACGAGGCATGTGTTGGGGCCGAATGGGTGCCTGTTGGGGCATTGTTTCGGTGGCCGTTCGTAGCTGGGCATACCCAAATATTCGCACACGTGTTCGATGTTTGCTATCTTCATCACCACGGGGTCGGGAGGGTAAGGGAAGACCAACTCGGCCCCGCCAACCGATGCGTTTGCGCCGCCCGAAAAGCGGATATCATTCCGTTGCTGCGGCGATTCTGAGTGGTCAGTTCAGCCGCGCAAGGCCTGCCCTCCGGCTGTTCACCCGCCGGGGGTGGGCCCTCCCCCTCAACGTCGAGAGCGGCCCCCAATCCTCCTCCCGAGGTTGGGGGCCGCCTTCGTTCGTTTGGTGGATTTCTGTCCGATTTGCGTGTTTGCCTGATGCTTGCCGAATACGTTCGAGGGGTCGGATTTAATCGAGGGGTCGAATCCGGCAAGTGGTTGGTCATTCCGCGTTGTGTGCTCAACGCGGATGGCGTTCGACGGGACCCGGCCACACCTGGCCAGGCCGGGTCCCCACGCAAACAACATCATTCCGACAGTCCGAGGTCCTTCTCCCCCCGCGCCTACAGTCCGCCCCGCGGAGTCGGAGGGTAGGGGGAAGACCAGCTCGGCCGCGCTCAGACATGCACCGGATCGCGCGCCGAAGTAGCCTTGCGCGGTGCGCGTTGCACCCCCCGCGACGCGTACCCGGCCCGCTCGACGAGTCCCCCCGATTTAGTTCGAGCGGGCCACCTATGGACTGTGCGTCTTTTCTTTAGTCGGATTTGGGCGCACACGGCCCGCCTGGTTGTTACTGACGAGCGATCGGGCGGGCTACCGAGAACTGCGTGTCGAGACTGGGGAGCGGTACGACACGCGAGCCCACCGAGTTGCGGCACAAGAAATGCTCGGTGGGCACCTCCTCGATGATCAGCGGGCTCGCCCCTCCTTCGGTAAAGTCAGATCGGCATCCGGCCTCCAACGTCGATGCACGCCTCACCCACAATGTGGTCACGCGCAAGTCGAGTGAGGCAACCAATCTGGTCCGCCCGGTCGTTGCTGACTAGCGAACGGGCGGACCGCCCATGTTTGCAAAGCGAACGGCCGGGGCAATAGTGATTTGGCCCGCCGGCACGAACCCCCTTGTTTCGGCGGGCCTCCGATCTGCGTGTCGAACTTTCATCGGTCCCGACACGCATGGTCCGCCGACTGGATGTTCGCACCTGACGTCGGCGGACCACCCAGACCGCGCGCCCGTCCCCGACAGTTCGAGCGCGCCGCCCACCGAGCTGCGGTCACGCTCAGCTTCGGTGGGCACCTTGGCGGTACGGCGCGAACGGTCGGTCTGGTTTGATAGAGGCATGAGCGCCCATCCTTCACGGACGATCAACCTCCTCTCAGTCGTCATCCCCACTTTCAATGCCGTCGATCTCATTGGTGAGCAACTCACGGCCCTCGACGCCCAGAAATATGACGGCGCGTTCGAGGTCATTGTCAGCGACAACGGCTCGACGGACGGCCTACGTAGCTACATCGAGAGTCACCCTCTCGGTGAAGCGCTTCGGTTGCGATGGGTCGACTCGTCATCGGTGCGCGGCGTCTCGCATGCACGCAACGTCGGGGTAGAGCATGCGGCAGGCGAATTCGTCGCCTTCTGCGATGCTGACGACCGCGTCCATCCGGAGTGGCTACAACACATGGCGACGGCCGCTCAAACCGCCGATGTCGTTGGCGGAGGGCTGGAGACTGCGTCGATCAACACTCCCCTGGTCAACAGCTGGAGGGAGTTCGTCCCCAGTGAAACTCCGCATACATACGGCTCGTTCCTGCCATACGCATTCGGGGCGAACTTCGGGGCATGGAAAACCCAGTACCAATCGATCGGCGGATGTGACGAGTCCATGACCGCAGCTGGCGACGACATCGACTTCTGTTGGCGAGCACAGATGGCGGGAATGACTTTTGCGCACGAGCCCAAGGCTGTCGTTGCGTATCGGCTCAGGTCAGAGATCGCCAGCGCGTGGAAGCAGATGCGTATGTACGGCAGCGCTTCGGCGATGCTGCACAAGAAGTACAAGGGGCACGGGTTCAAGAAGCCTTCCGGCCGTGCACTCCTTACTGAGATCGCAGGGCTCACCCTTCTAAATCCGGCCTTGCCGCAATCCGTCACGAAGATGCCGCGTGGCAAATGGGTAACGCATGCCGGATTCTTCGCAGGCAAGGTGCAAGGCAGCATCCGCGAGAGAACGTTGTTCATCTAGGTAGCAGGCTGCGCTCAGTTCGTTTGCAGTTCCAATCATCCCTATCATCGACACATGCGACTGGTCGAGTTCATCAATGCTGCCAAATCTGCGCGATTGTCACCCGCTGACACCCTGCTGCTCGGAAGCGCTTGCCCCGATATCCTGAGTACCGTCGCCTTTAGTGTCCCCAAGGGTGAACGATCGCCATCGATGGATGAAATTCGGAACCAGTTGGGGCGCTCTATTTCCTTGGGCTCAATCCTTGCTACACGCCTTTCGTCCGACCCGCTCGGCGTTGGGTTTCCATATCGGGTGTCAGTTGACGCCACACCTGAATCGCTTATTGTCGAAGCGGGAACCAATTGCTCTTTCGACGAAGTGCTCGCCACCTTGGTCGAACTCACGCAACACAAAGTTGATCCATTCGTGCAGAGTGGTCGCGTGCATGTCTTTCGCAATGTTTCAGGTGCGCCTGGTGGGAGTCCACTGTCGACACTCGTGACACTGCAGCTCAATCACAGTTTCGCTGATGGTCGTGGCACCGCGCGCATCCTGCGAGGAATCCTCTCCACCGCACCCGGACGGGTGGAAGCGGCAAGCCTTGGCAGTGCGCCGACCCTAGTTCACAGCGGAATCGAAATCTTGGGCACAATTGGGGCTCTGGCGCGGACTGTTTGGCGCACGGCTCACGCATCCTCGCACGAGAATCTTCCCTCCAGCGCAGATCCCAACACGACTTCAGAATGCATTCGTGACGAAGGGCCGACTACGATCAGCACCGTTCTGATCCCAAGCAGTGCGCTGAAAAACTCCGGATTCACAGTCACTGAATCTGCCTTGATTGCAACAGGCGCCTCACTTCCCACCGAGGTTGGACGAACCTACCAGTGCGAGCTGCCGATAGCGGCGCCGCCAGGTGTGCGCGAAGGATCTGCAAACGCTCTCGATAACGTACTGATCGACATCCCAACGCTGAGCGGCGAGTCGTTAAGTGATTATGGAACCGAGATCCGAGATCGAATGCGTACAGCCATTGCTCACGCCCGGAGTGCAACCGGCACGGCACATTTCAAATTGTTGGATGGCGCCCCCGCTTTCCTGGTGCGTGGCGTGTCAAAGAAAGCTGCGACCGCTCGCAACACGATCGCCCACGACACGATTGATCGTTTCAAAGTCACCAGCTACAGCGTCGGCCCCAAGGATCTGACTCTATGCGGATCACCAGCAGTTTTCGCATCCTCGATCCCAACCCTTCGGCCCAACGATCGATTGACTGTCAACTTCATCGGACTTGGCGACACCGTAACCGCGACAGTTGCGACAAGACCGGGACCCATTGTTGATTCCCAAGCATTTGCCGAACAGCTTGTGGCCGTCGTCGCCGATCTCGGCCCCGTTGATGCGCAGCATGCAAACCGCGAAGATTGAGCAACACCAAAACTGGGGCCACAACGTGCAATAACTTCTAGTTTTGCCTGAACTGATTCAGATAGCCGATTCACAGTAATCTGACAGCACAAGTGTAGTAACCTTTCATTCCGCTAGGGCGATCTCTGATCGCCGGTCAGTTCTGAGTGGAGGATTCTTGAAGCGCTTCGCAATAGTTTCAGTCTCGATGTTTGCCGGGGTACTGCTCCAGCGGGCGGTTACCTCTCGACTGCTGTCTCAGCCGTTTGGCGTGCCGCTCGGCCATCGACGTATTCGATAAAATTCGATAAAAGCCGAAGTGCCCCCGCCTCGTAAGGCGGGGGCTTTGTCGTGCGGTCAAAGGACCATGAATCTGAACCCTGCGGCTATCGACGCAGCAAAGGATCCACGGTTGTACTGGACCCTGACCAAGTCGCCCGCGTTTACCGCAACAGAAGCCACTGCCCAGATCGTTTGGTCATACGCCGGGATGGTCGGTCCCGTGTAGGCGACGACGTCATTGATCAAGAAGCGTAGAGCCGTGGTGTCGTTGACGTTCGCAGGGGTGGACGCCGCGAGGATTGCCCCTGGATTTGTGGAGGGAACGACGAGGGAGTTGCCATTCAGAGTCGTGCCTGAGTCGGCGGACATGTTCGGTACATCAGTCCAACCGGCGGACGGCGAGAACGCTGCCGTGGTCGTCGCTCCGGCTGGGAGGATTGAGGACGAGGTGATGTTCATTCTGGTGTAATCCGCCAGCATGGAGACGGCCCAGGTTCCAGTGGATTTTCTCCATCGGAGGTCGATGACGTCTCCTGAATTCACCGTGGTGACCACCGATCCGAAGAACACGGATGCCCCGTTGTACTTGCCCGCAGCGGAGACCTCGGAGCCGGAGACTGGTACGCCGTTCTTGAATACCGATACGTACTGAACGGCGCTGTCGCCAGGTTTCATCACAGCAGAAAAGGCAACACGAACCTCGCCCGCCGACTGACATACGAGCGCGTTACTCGAGACCACGGACCCAAGCAAGTTGGGGTTAGCGGCCATGCTCGGGATCGGAATGTACGTAGTGGATTCCATGTTGGCGGTCGCAGTTCGATACATGCCGACAGGTGGAAACAGGTTCGCGCTGGGGCGCACGATGATCAACTCGTCACCGCCTTGATATTCGCGGTCAAACCCCTGCCAGGAGTGGTGCCGATTCCGGAGACATACACGTTCAGGACGTCACCCTCAGCCAGGGCCACACTGAGCCCCGAAACTGTGCGAGCCGCAACGGTCGCGGATCCGCCGGCCTGGTTGGATGCAGTCACCGCCAACGACGTGCCTGAGATGGTCGCACCGTTCTTGCGGAGCTCCGCCGTGGTCGAACCCGACGCGTCCGGAATATCAAAACTGTAGACGATCTTGGTGATTGTGCATGCATCCGGAATTGTCAGTCCCCCAGGCAATTCCAAGTATCCGACGGCACGCGTCCCGAGCGCCGCGACATAACCGATCGGGTACGGAACACCCTTGACCGGACCGGTGAACACCGGATTCGCCTTCGGAGCCAGCAATGCGAGAGCCGCAGCGAGAGCCGCCTGAGCGCGGGCGTCGGTGAAATACTTGTTCGTCGCGCCCTCAGCGACAACATCTGTCGATCCCGGCGACGGTGCAATCTCGATGTACACCGAACCGGACCACCGGTAAATGCGATTGTTCGCGAGGGACGTATAGATCTTCCCGGTCTCACCCGTCGTCGGGAACGCTGCGACATTCGCATACTCGAGGACATCGTCGACGTAGGACGGCTGGTAAGCCGCTGCGAGTTTCCCGTTCGCGTCGAGGGGTGCGTACCCGTTGGCCTGTCCCTTCTCGCTCACTGGTTGCAGCCCAGCGAGTTTGGCAGTCAGCCCGGTGACCTGGGCTTCGGTGTGCGTGTGTATGGTCGGCGTGCGGGGGTTGGTCAGGCGTGGGTCATCCCCTTGCACCGACCCGTCGGCCTTGTCGAGCGAGGCCTGCACGGCGGGCGATGTCTTCGCTTTCGTGACTGCCTCGTCGGCGAGTTTTGGTGTCGTGACCGCGTTGTCGAGCACAGAACCAGCGATGATGCCCTCGGCTGCGTCCTCGGCCCGCTGAGCCTGCAAGGTCGCATCCGTCACGGCCTGTTGAGACAGCTCCCGATCTGCGACGAACTGTGCGCCGTACTGCTCGAGAGTCTGATCAACCAGGTTGGCCGTGTTCTCGATGCTGACCTTCGTCTGATGGATATCGGTCTGGATCTGCTCGACGTCACCCTTCGCGGTGACCACGACACCGCGCGCATCGGTGACCGTCTGACGATCTGTCGCGACTGCCGCGGCAGCGGACTCCACCGCCAACCGATCCTCGGCTACCTGCGCAGCATCGGCGGCGACGTCCTGAATTCCTGCGGCGACCTGCTCGGACCGTTCAGCGGCAGCCTCGGCAGCAACCTTGTGTTGCGCTGCGGCTTCTTCGGATTGGCCAGCTGCCGTGGCGCTTCCGTCCGCTGCGGTCGCAAATTCCTCGGCGCCGTCGCGGAAGTCCTTCGCATCGCGGGCGGAGTTTCCGGCATTGGTTGCCGAGTCGCCCGCCGAACCGGCAGAGCTCTCCGAGTGTCCCTGCGCTTCGATCGACTTGTCACGTGCGAGCTCTGCCGCCGCTCGATCCTGCGCAATCTGCTCGAGGTCCTCACCGATACCGGCAACACCCTCAGCTGCTGCGACGGCGATATCGCGCGCTTCCTTCGTGTCCTCCAGGTACTGCTTCACCAGCGAGACAACCGGAGGGTCGGGGGTCTCGTACATTTCGATCAGATCCCACAACCGGGCATCAGTCGCCGGAATGATGATCTTGTACGTCGGACCGTGAGGCCCGATCCGCACCGTCGCCTCCCCCGGATCCAGGTTCGGAGATGTCAGTTTCCCTGCCACGAGCCGGCATTTCACCTCGACCGGCACCACAACCCATGTACCGGCTGCGTTCTCGCGACGCCGCGGGACCGTGAAATACACGAACGCCAAATCCGCCGGGAACGGAGCAACCCCATCCAACCGGCGGAAATCCTCACTGATCACACTCATTGTCAGAAATCCCCTGCCTGCTGGCGTTGCCGCATGAATGCGAGAAACGAAATGTGCTCCGGCGGCGGGAACTCCCAGCCCCGCTCCGCGCCATGAAGGTTGATGTCGCGATGCCAGTTCGCGTCGTACTGCAGATAGTCGTCGTACATCGCGACCTTCTCGGTCATCGACTCCACCCGCGGCGCGAGGTTGTCGACCTGCCGGCGAAGATCCGCGAGATCCGCTGCCTCCACAAACCGGCGACGTTCAGCCTTCGAACGCCAACGTCTCCCCAACGGCCCCAGCACTTTCGCCCACGATTCCGACGCCTCCGACAGAAGCTGTCCTACATACCTGATGACGATCGCCACCAGCATTACCAACAACAACCAGGGATGCCCCTGCAAGAGCGCGGCAACATCATCGGGCACGTGTCCGCCTCCAACCATCTATCGACGCGTCAGCCAAAACCAGGTGCACCGCTGCCGCACCGAGCACCCACCCGACAGCAGTTCTCCAGCCGTACAGGAAGTCTCGGTCAGCCAGTTCGGCGAGCGCACCGATACCGAACACGAGATACAGGCCGAACAGCACCCCGTGCGCCAACGCGGTCATAGGGATGCGGGGTACGAAGATGCCGAGTAGTCCGACGGCTCCGGCGGTGAGGAAGATCCATCCCCACACATCGAACGGGAGCGCAGCCTCGATCACCGACAGCGAATCCGGCGTGAGGTCAGTTGGGAGTCGGATGTAGTCGAGACCGCGCGCGACTGCGACAACGAGAGCACCCAACTGCAGGAGTTCTGCAGGCAGGGAGGTGATCTCGATGCGCAGTCGACGCAGGGTCAATGTCATTACTGGCCGCCGGTGTGTGCGTCCCAGAGTGCGATCAGTTCGTTGCGCTCGAGCTTTGGATCGAACTCGAATTTCTGATCGGTGAGGAACTTCTTCCAGGCTTCTTCGCCGGAGCCTTTGCCACTACGAGGCGGCTCTTCCACGGTTTCGGGCTCAGACTCGGACTCGGGAAGTGGTTCCGGGTCGTCGTCGTACTCGCCGAAGCCGGCTTTGGTGGCGAGTTCGTCGGACACAACGAAGGCCAGCCGCGGACCGGAGGTGTCGGTGCGGACCTCGTCAGGCGAATCAGCCGCTTCGAGAAGGGCACGAGCGATGTCCTGGACCTGGTCAGGTGAGGTGGGGATGATCGAAGGCATAACAGTGCTCCTAGCTGCTGGTGAGGTTGACGAGGACAGCGGCTTGGACCGCTTCCCATGACACGACGTACGTTCGTTCGGCGATCGCCTGTATCTCGTTGGTGGCGTAGTTGAATGCCTCCGCGAATGATGTCGGCCGCTGCTTGACATCACCGCGCCGGACTTGCACAGCACCGGTGGCGACAAGCCACGCAGTATCGACAGCCGCCGGATCACCCTCGACATCAGTGTTCGGGTAGTTGCCGAACGACCAGCGCGTACCGAGCACAGTGACCTTGCGGCCCGCTTCGACGTCAACCTGCCGGCGCTCAGCAGCGAACATCGCGACATGGCGGGGTGCGTGGATGACACCAACACCGCCGTACTGCTCGGTGAGATGATCCTCGAGCAGACCGATGCCCTTCACCAGCGACACAGCCGCGGTGGTGAGGATATCGGTTTCGGCGTTCATCAAGGGCAGCGCCTTCTCGACACCGGTCCATTCGCCACCGGTGAGGGCTTTGCGGGCGCGGTCCAGCATTTCGGATTCGTCGACACCGACAGCGCGGCAGGTGAATCCGTTGTACACGATGATCGGACCCGCTTCGATGACCTCAATGCCGTCAACGACAGCGCGGGTTTGCTGGTCTTCACATTCCGTGGGCGCCAACTTCGCGGGCCCGGACGGATTGCTTTCGAACTGAACGCCGTTGACGAATCGTGGGTCCTCGGGAACCACCAAATCCCCGGCCGAGACGAGTCCGAATCGAGTTGGTGTGAGCGTCGGCGCTGCGACGTATAGAGCCGGTGCGACAGCCACCGTAGCCTCCAGAAGATTGTGGGGTCAGTGGAACATCACCGGGCACACCGCAAGAGGTCTGCAGGTGTGCCCGGTGATGGACTACGGGGTGGTGACGACGATCTTGCCCTGTGCATCCAGTTCACGAGCGGCGCCGACGGCACCGTTCACTGCGAGAGGGACACGGACCAGACGGGACTTCCAGCGACGCTTGATGACGAGCAACTTCTCCTCGACGAAGAGTCGGTGGAAGTCGTTCTGCTTCAGCGAGGTGGGGTCGTAGATGGCGTCGACGGAGATGACCTCGCCGCGTGCACGAACGAACGTGCCCGCCTTGTAGATCATGATGTCGACAGTGGTGGGCCACGCGGTGATCGCAGTTGCGGCACCGAACCCGCCCGCCACACCGGAGAACGCGTCCTGCCAGTCGTAGACCCAGCGAGGTACAGCATTGCGGGCCTTGAACCAGGCGTCGATCTTCTGGTCGGTGACCTCGAATGCCTCGGTGACGTTGGAGCCGTTGCGCACCGACTGATCGGCGCGGACGAGTTCCTTGAGCCACAGCGGCAGAACGATCTCAAGTTCCGCTTCGGGGGCCATGCGGTTTGCGTAGCGGTAGTCCACGATCTGGATGCCGACCGCGTTGAGAACGGACGTGGTCGCTGACGGGCCGAGCGAGAGCGAGATCGCGGTACCCGACAGTGAGACCTGACGGTTCAGCGTGCGGGTGTTGATGCGGTGCGAGTGCGCAATAAGTGCGTGCTCGACAATCTCTTGGGTCATCTCCGGGTAGGCGTCGTTCGCGAGGATGCCGGCGACGATACCCAGGCCCGCAGCCTCCGCGCGGACGTCGGTGAAGTCCGGGCATGGAACCCGCAAGAACGGCTTCTCCGTCCCGGCAATCGTTGCACCAGTCGGACTGGTGAACCCGGAACCGGCGGCGGCCTGAGCCTCGGTCTGAATGAACCCGATCTTCGGATCACCGTAAAGGGCCGCGTAATCCGGCCCCTCCGTGAATCGGAGACCACCACGAGCGGCCTTCACCTCGGGCAGGTCGATCAGGCCGGCGTTGGCGTCGGCGAGGATGCCGCCGAGTTCGTACAGCGTCTCCGAAGGTGCGCACCAACCACCTGCCGCGACAAGAGAACCACCGTCCAGACGGCTCGTGTCAGCCGCATAGTCGATGACGTCCTGATCGTTGCGGCCGTCGGCCGTCAGTTCCTCGTCGAACGGGACGTGGATGCGGGCAACCGATGCGGATGCCTTGCCACCAGATGCGCTGAGGGACTGCAGCTTGACGTTCGCCGCATCGGCGAGTTCCCGGGTCGACAGGTTCTGTCCGGTCGCGAAACCTGCGACGTCAGCGGAGGCGATGATCGCCGCGCGGGGGGTGTTGTCGACGGTGTTCTCGGCGGGCATGACTACCGTCTTTCGGGGGATCTGAGAAAGTCGAACACGCTTCACCGGCTTCGCAGCAGACGCCGCGACAGCCTCCGGGGCAGCAACAGTTTCGACGGCAGCGGCGGCATCCACATTCGCGTCAGCCCCAGCAGCGTCCACTGCAACAGCCTCAGCTTCGGCGACAACCTCGGCTTCGGCAGTCGCGTCAGCATCCGCGTTGTCCTCACCCTCGGCTTCGGAACCTGTTGCGGCTTTGACGCGCTCAGAAAGAGCAGCGAGCTTCGCGCGCTTTTCCTCACCTGCCGCGTCGATGCGTTCCTGCTCGACCTTGACGCCGTCGATCACGTCGGCGAGAGCTTCGACAGCGGCGAGAGAGTCGTCGGAATCGGCACCGGCAGCACTGATTTCGGCGAACGACTGAACTGCCTCTGCCTGCAGAGCGGCTACATCTGCGTCGGGGTGCGCGGCGAGATACTCGGCCACAGCCTTCGCCGGGTCGGCGGGCGGCTTACCGTCCTCGCCCTGCGCCGCGTTGATCAGATCCTGAAGAGTGATGGGGTCCACCGGGGGCCTCCTGCGTGAAACTCGCATTTGGTGCCCGGCCCATAGCCAGCGGCGATCTACGCACACTCTATCCCGTGTGCTGGGGATGAGTGGTGAAGCTAGGTGTCAGCGCTCAATTTTGGTGTAGGTGGCGCCTGGCTGGGATGCGGCTGCTTTAGCCTCAGCCTCTGTCGCATAGCGCTTCACAGTTCCGTCAGATCGGCGAACCTGATGAACCGTTCGCTTCGCTCCCCCACCACAATTGCAGCCCATGTTGGCCTCCTGAATCACATACCCGGCGACAAATACACCGGCTACCAACAGGATAGGACGTGCACACTCAGATGCTTTTCGCGTCAATCCGATCCAAGACAGTGTCGAGTTCAGCATCGACACCGAGGTCCTTCTTCACGACGGCCTTGATTGCCTCAGCCCAGCGCAGCAGTTCAGCCTCGGGCCTGTGGTGAAGGTCGACTGCCATCACGTATCCGGGATATTCCGCAGCCGTGTCGTCGACTCCCCACGCGGAGTAGTCAGAAGGAAGCAGAGGTTCAACGAGATCGCGAACGGTGTCCTTGTCGGCACCCGCCGCCACGTACACCGAGATCTCTGTCATAGCGACCATGATACAACGACACTCCCTGTTCCCGACCCGGAATTATCTGGACCTCCACGAATGCAGATTTCTTGAAGATTCACTCCCCGCATCCGCACTGACGAACGCACAGCCTTTTCGAGCACCTCTCGTGAGAGCCCCGACTCCGAAGCATCAATGAATATTCGGTCGGATTGGTCGGTGCCACGACGAATTGCCTTCTCGATGGCGTTCGAATTGTTGTCATCATTCTTCGAAACGGTCTTTATTTCTACTGTCACATCATCAGTGATGAACAAGGCGTCTGCGACTTTTCCGAACTTTCCGTCTGCGGTGGAGACGGACGTGACGTCGATCCCTTGATTCCTCAGCCAGTCGGCCGCGGCGCGCTCCTCATCAGAGAAGTGCATGTCTTTGTCGTCATCCGGAGCGACTAATCCCAGCGACCGGAGCTCATCGGGGGTCTTGCGGTTTCGATCGGAAGGCCGCCCGCCAGGAGTGACGTCGTCGATCACAATCCCTTCGGGAAGTACGCGCTGCCGCTCGACGGCCTCAGGAGCGTGTTCGGCATCGCCGCCACCAGGGTCGGAACTTCCTCCATTGCCCGGTGCGGAGGGCAGTCTGCCTCGTCCCCTGATGACCGACTCGATGGGTTGCCCGTACCTCCTCTCGCCGTCTGGTGTTCGGACGCGGCGTTCCTTCCCGAGGCGTTCTACTCGTCGAGTAGCTGCTGCCAGGCGCGCCGACCGGACACGTTGGGCAGCCGTCTGGCTACGGCTCTTTCGAAGCGCAGTCGCACGGACTTGCGTGATGTCGATGGATTTCTTCGTTTCTGTTGGACGGTCATGTCGCTTTCGTGTGGGAGGGATGCCGGCGGCTATGAGGGATCGCATGCCTGAGGCGGCGAGTGCGCGGGTGCGCGGGACGGGGAATCCGGGGACGTTGACGGCGAGGACTGCGACCAGTTCGAGTTTGTTGGATCCTCGTTGGATGCTGCGCCAGTCTCCGGATACTCCGGATCGGCGGAGTTCGTCGATGCGGGCGTCGTCGATTCCGGGGAGGATGCGGCCCGAAAGCCATGGCCCCCAGAGTCCGTCGGTGCATCGGACGACGGCGACAGCGGTACCGGTGTTGTCGTAGTGCTCGGCAGCGGCGCAGGCTGCTTGCCGCATTCCGGCGTGTCCAGTTCCGAGGGTGAGCTTTCCGACGGGAAGTGGTCCATCAGTGGTGGAGATTTCGCCTTGATGGAAGTAGGCGTATCCGGTTGCGCTGGTGGGTGGGCTGACGCAGACGTCGGCAAATCCGATGTGGCAGGAATCAGCTTGGGCGAGGTGCCCGTAGACGCGGCCGTCGTCGGTGACTGTGAGCGCGGTGAGCTCGTCGGGTTCGGGCATCGTGAAGTCGGCGGTGTCGTAGACGACGGAGCTGGCAACGAGCCCCGCTGTGACTGGCTCGAGTGGGATGTCGCGGACATCGGTGTCGGCGAACGACAGGCGGATCCGGTCGAAACGAATCGGCCCGACTTCGGCCAGTTTGCTGACGTCGAGCCCATACCCTGCTGTGATGTGAGGCAGGAAGGTGTCGTACGGCTCCGGGATCGGCGGTAGGTCGACGTTGTCGGCGACGGCGCCGTACGTGCACGATTGCGTTGCGCTGAGCCCGCGCGCCTCGACGAGATACACGGCGCATGGCTCATCTCCTGCGGGGTTGAACTGCGCGTGCCCCATGACAGTTCCGGACAGAGGACTCGTGAAGTCGAGGACTCGGACTGATTGCTCGAGCGCGTCCCGCTGCTCCGGAGACCAATTCGCGGCGTCGCCGAGGAACACCAATGTGGTGTGCAGGACGTCGGCTGGTTCGTAGTCGTCGATCGCGAGCCGTGCGCAATCCTCGGCCGACGGGACGAGTGCGATCATCGCTCCCGAGTGTTTCGCGGCTGATGCAGCGAGAGCCTCCACTGCACTGCTTGTTCCGAAACCGAACTCTTCGCCGTACACCGGCTCGATCCGGGATGTTTCGAAGGCGGGTGAAGAGACGCCGGTAACGCCCATCAACTTCCACTCGTGCACTCGGAGTAGTTGGCCGGCGACGTCCGGCTCGTCACCGGTGCCTTCATCGAATGCTGCGTACGCTGCTGCGAGTTCGTTTGGCTCCCACTCCGATTTGTCTGACCGCAGGGGGATTTCTTCGAGTGAGATGTCGGACAGGTCGGCGGATACCCAGCCTGCGAACCCGTTGCCAAGTTTGCGGGCGTACGCGGCGCCGAACTCGTCTTCTAGGTCCAACGGCCCTTCAGCCCACAGATGTCCATCCTGGACCCAGGCTCGCGTGACGAGCCCGACGACGCGGGAACCGTCATGGTTGTCCCACATTTCGTCCTGCGCGGAGAGAGCGACTGGCAGCGGCCGGATCGCAGGTTCCGCGCCGTCGGCGAGCATGAACTGCCGCATGTCACCTGACGGTGTGTTCAACGGCAGCACGGGCCCGCGCCATCCGGTGGGCAGCGGCTTGTCCCCCGCAGGGGTAGTTGGTGCAGTCATCCTAAGCTCCTCTGAACGGTAGACAGAGATAACTGTATCTACCGAAGTTCTAATCAGAGGGCTACGGCAACGGCCCGAAGGTGGGTTCAGTCAGTCAAGACGTCGCCGAAACCTCGGCGATTGAGGTTGCGCACCAACCCGGGCGTCGGCTCATTCGTCTTGAGCCACTCGCGAATACCAGCGATCTGCGCGTCGCGATCAGCGAGTGTGAGACCGAGCTTGTGCAGGAGAAGGCCGGCCGTTGACGGCGGCGGCATCGGCGATCCGATAGGCAGGAAGGCACTGTCGTCGTAGAACCGTTCGTTGATTTCCATGCTCAGATCACCTCCGCCTGCACTGTGGGGACATTTCCACTGTAGTTGACACCGACGATTAGCAGCGACATTGTCACGTCCATCAACAGTTCCCTTTGGTCCGCCATCGCTGGATCTCCTGCGCCGGCAATCCAGAATGCGGGTGTGCCGGCGCGGACGGTGAGTTCGAACAGTACCGGTCCGCCGCCGACGAATGGTCGGGTGAAGCCGCTGGTCGCCTGCTCGCGCGAGGTGGACGCCGCGAGGAATCCCGGTGTCGGGATGGTTTGTCCGATGTACCGTTCGAGGTCGGAGTTGGTTCGCCGGATGAGGGTGCTGACGTTTCGGATTCCGCGGTAGAGGACGACGTCCGATTGCACTGCGTTGCCGGAGATCAGGGGCAGCAGCGCGTCGATGACGTCCTGAGCTTCCTCGTCCTCGGCTTCGTTGCGCACAACGTCTTGCATTCGGCGATAGAACCGGTCCATTCCTTGCCAGCGGCGCACTGCCGCGTGTTCCTCGTCGCTGAGTTGGTTGATCGGTTGGGCGAAGTCTTGGTCGAACTGTTCGGCGAGGGCTTCCGCGTCCTCGGGAGTCGGGCCACCGGTGGCTCGTTCGACTACTTCGGGTTCTTCTGCCACCTCAGGGATGTCGGCAGGATGAGGGTCCGGCTGATCGTCGTCAGGTTCGGTTTCGTTGTCGCTGTCGTCGGTTGGATCTCCTTCGACTGCAGGGTGATCTGGTAGCTCTTCGTCGTCAGTGTCCAGGTCCGGTTCTTCGTCTGCCACGTGAAGTTCATCATCGGGAATGTCGTCCTCGAGGTCGGGGAGGTCGTCGTGTGGGGTGGTGAACGGTTCGTCCTCAGGTTCAAGCAGATCGGGATTTGCTTGAACGTCGTCGTCGACGTTCACGGTCTCTTGAACGTCGGGCTCTGTGCGTTCGATGGGGTCGAAGATTTCGCCGCGGCGTTCGCGGTTCAGTCGGTCGATCGCGGTGGCGGTGTCGGCTTCGTCGTCGGGGCCGAGTCGGGCGCCCATTGGTGAGACTCCGCGGCCACCCCACAGGCCTTGCAGTTCTGCTTGCATCTCGCTGTAGGTGAGGATCCGCATGGTGCAGCGGCAGTTGATGACTTCGTGTGCGGGGCCGCCAGGGAATGCGGGATGCGGCAGTAGTGCGACGCCGACGCGGAAAGGTTCGGCCAGTTTCACGATCTGCCCGTCGGCGACGTTGTGGGATGCCCGAGTGCGCTCATCGGAGGTGGACAGCCAGGCTTTGTACATCTCCTCACCGGTGGCCTCCGCGGTCGCTTGAGCTGACGCCAACGATCCGCCCTCGACTGCACCCTGAATCTCGGTGCGAGCGATACGGCGCGCCAACCACTTCCACTGCTGCTGCGACTCGTCGTGCTGATTCCACAGGCGCCGGCGCTTCCCACGCAGGAATGGCAGTTCGTCGCGATCTGTTGCGGGGTCGGCGATTTGTGCGTCGATGGCGGAGATGTCGGCGCGAATGCGGCGAGACGGTGCGTCGATGCCGAGGATGCGTCCGATGCGGTCGGTGATGTCCTCGATGGATTCGTTCTGCTGCATCGCCTCCAACAGTTCGGGGCGGAGTTCTTCGAATGCTCCTTCAGGCCAGATCTTCAAGCGGTCATGGACGGTGGCCATGTGGTGTTCTTGAAAGTGCACTGGTGAGATGTTGGCGGCGCGGGACTGCGCCGCGAATGCTTCACCGAATGCTTCGGCGATGGCGGGTTCGACATGGTTCTCGAGTGCGCGTGCCCAGGCTGCGAATGATGCTTGTGCGGCGTCGATGTCGGGGATTGGGTCGTCTGCGGCGGCGGTGAGCGCTGGGACGGGTTGTCCGAGGATGAGTTGACGGGTGGTGTCGAGCCAGATGGTCATCGCGGTGATGACGGCCTGGTAGATGTTGCGTTCGCCGCGGCGGATCCGTGCGTCCGCGCGCATCCGCTCCGACAACCACGGATCCGGCCTGGCCATCAGAACACCCAGAACTTGAGCAGCGCCCACACAACCAGGGCGGCTTCGATCAGATCGAGGATCATCGGCAGCACCGTCCGCAGCATGCGCAGCCTTCTCCGCCGCCACCTTGGGGTGCTCGACGACTCTGGCCACTGCCACCTTTAGGTGGAGGCGGGACAGGACCGGTGTACGGTTTCGCGATCGCTTGCGGTACAGCGCCACCCCTGAACGGCCACCACCGCTTCGGCCTACTCATGTGCGACTGCCAGCACTCGTTCCAGATCCGCTCGCGTATGCGGGCGACGGGTCACGATCAGCTCCCGCACATACCAGTCGCACAACTCCCGCAGCTTTGTCGACTCCGGCAGCACGATCGTCATGTGATCCCACGCGCCGACGAGGAGTTTGTCGCAATCCTCGTGGGTGGATGCGATTCTCAGTCGGGTGTGCAGCAGGTGAGCAGGCACTGTCGGCGAGGATGTGCGGTCCCACCGGCGGAGAGACTTCTTCCCCGCCACCTCGAGCGCGCGGAGCACCGCGATTTCACAGGCCAGGGTTTCGGCTTGGAACGATGCCACTGTCATTCGCCAGGTCCTGTCTCGACGTTGTCGTCTGGTTGCTCGGTGGGTTTCTCTGGGATGGTCTGCTCGGCTTTCGGTTCGGGCGGCGGTGGCGGGACGGTCGCGCCGGCATTCTCGGGTGCTTGCGCGGGCTCGACGAGGCCGAGGTCGATACCCAACTCGGGGAGGATCTTCGCTGCGAGTGTCGTGTCGGCGAGTACCAGCTTTGTGAGCAGTCGACGTCGGGTCTCCTCCGGTGTCGGTGCGTCCTTCTCGCTGAATCCGTTCTCCCGCAGCATCGCCGCATCGGACAGCACTTCCTTGGCGTGCAGTTCGCGCGAGTCCGACGACTTGTCCGGCCGCAACTCCAGTTCGGACGCGTCGAACCAAATCAGGTAGTCCGCCCAGTCCTCGACACCAGACGCCTCGAGCATCGGGTGCAGCCAACCGACGGTGAGGGCATGACAGATCGTGGCGACAGTCGGTGAGAGGACGAGGGTGACCTCTTCGGACGAGATCAGCCAGCCTGTCCAGTGATTCGCTGTCCCCATGCCCAGGAGCGTCTCGGGCGGCGAGTCCATACCGAGCGCGATACGGCGGATGGACGTCGCTTCCATCTCCGGCAGATTCTCATCGAGGGGTGTGGAGAAGCTGATGTGCTTCACCTTGTCGAGATGCTCCCCCGGACCTTTTGCGACCATCGGGACCACGGCCGCTGCGGAGTCCGGGTCCTGGATTGGGGTGAGCATGTTCTCGATGAGTTCTTCGACGAACGGGTCTTCGTCTGGGTCGTCGCTCTCGCGTCGGACGGCGAGGGTGATCTCGGAGGGGACGAGCAGGATGCCCGCGCCGGCCAATCGTGAGTCGATTTCGGCGGCGGTTCGTTTCCCCAGCGCGCGGAGTGTGCGGGCGATGGGGAGAACAGCTTTCGCGGGGCAGTCCGCCAGCGCCTGGAACTGGGGATCGGGCTTCCAGCAGCGAATGACGACGTCGTCTTCGGTGAGGTTGCGGGTTTCGATGCCGTCGTTGAGTTTCCAGGACTTGCCTTGTCCGGTGAGTTCGTTGACGGAGTGCGGCGCCCAGGACAGTCCGTTCTCGTCTTCGCTGACGACGAGGAGGCTGTCGCCGTTGAAGGCGAGTTGCTGTCCACCGCGGTGAAGGGCTTGTTGTGTGCGGGCGGTGTCGCCGAACATCTCGGAGCACAGTTCGAAGGCGAGGCCGTCGTCGACGCGTTCTGGTTCGTCGTTGCTGGCTTCGGGTCGTTTCGCTGCGAACAGTTTGTATTGGGATGCGCCGCGTGCGACGCGGTCGCCGGCGAAGCGGAACTCGGGTACTTGCCCGCGGAGTTCCCACGCTTCGTTTTGCCAGCCGGCGACGGGTGGGCGTTTCTTTTGTCGGGCGAGGCTTTTGCCGTAGACGACTTCGGCGGCTGCGGTGACGGTTTGCGGCGGCAGTCGGCGTGAAGTGGAGGGGGTGACGTAGTTGCCGACGACGGGCCCGCGATGAATGGAGGCTCTGCGGAGGCGGCGTTCGGCGCGGTTGGGGCGGCCGGGGTGCGGCGGTGCGCCACCTGCGAGTTTCTGGGCGATGGCGTGTGCGTTGCTGTCGGGGCGGCGGGTGCGCATCAGTCCACCTCGGCGGGGTCGAGGTTGGATGCGGCGAGGCCGATGATGTACGACGCTGTCAGTGCCATGGCGGGGACGATGAATCCGGGGTGTTCACCGTAAAACCACGACAGAGTGAAGAGGCCGCCTGCGACCCAGATCGACAGGCACCAAGCGCATGTGAGCGCGTAGGGGATGTCGTGGTCTGGGCCGAGGCGGCGGATGAAGAATGCTCGGACTCCTCGTGCGAGGTAGTCGCTGTTGATGAAGCGGACGATGCGCGCGGCGGCACCGAGCGTCAGCAGGAAGATCGTGATCGACACGGTGTGCAGCTCCTCTGTTCCGATGGACAGAGTTGAGTGTATCTACCGTGATAGAAGGTCTGTCGGAAGAACGTCGCTCCGTTGGATGTTTCTAGGTGCGCTCACCTATGGTGTCGTATTTGCCAACCAACGATCCGACCGCAAGCGTCCACACCTCAGAGAACTTTTGTACTTGATGTATTTCCATCTCGATACCACGTTGAAATGCCATTCGCTCGCGAACGAACTGCGTCACCTCCAGAATGGCCTTGTACGGCTCCTGCACATCAAGAAGCAGTAGCAGTGACGCTGCGTCTACACAGTCACTAAGCCTCGCGACACAGACATCCCGAGCAACATCTTCTTTACTTGGCAAGGACTGTATTGGGTCGGATTTGTCTTCGGTAATCGCTTTGTCGATCAGCACAAAAGCGGCCTGCAAGTCGACGAGCGCTCGATTCGCTCTCACAAGAGCATCGAAGGTGACTTGCCTACGATGCTTGTCGCGTTCAATGTCATGCAGTGCTGTGATCTGATTGAACGATTGACGGCCCTGGTTGATCTGATTGGCTTCTTGTTGACTCATTTGTTCATTGTGTTGTTTCACTTGGGCGCGCTGAGCATCCAACTGAAGATCGACTAGCGCCTGCTGGTTGGCCGCCTGGCGATTCTGCGCAAGCCCTTGCTGTCGCAATTGCGCTTTTGCCGTAGAGATTGCAACCTTCTGCGCGTAGCGAACCCCGAGAAACGCGATGGTTGCGGCACCTATTGCAAGTACGCCAGCCGTGGCTGTCGCAATCGGTTGCGCCGCAACGTCCCAAAACTCAGCTGTACCAATCCCATAACTTGTGATTGCCGAGCCAATCATTCCGGCAATGAATGCGAGAACGAATCCGCCCACCCACGGTCCGTACTTCTTGCCCCAGTCCAAACCTGTTGTCTTAAGCCAGACCTTCATATGCCTCTGCTTCGCTCGATTGTTCTGCGCACGTTATCTCACCGCACGGACACCGCCACCGTCACAGTGGGGACTGTAAGAACAACGGTGTAACTCTGAAAGGAGATACGCCACTATGACTGACGTGATTGAACGTGAGACAGAGACGAACTCGGCTCAGCCGGGTATCAGCGATGCGCGGCTCAAAGAGCTGGTCGAGCAGGCGCGAGCCGAAGGGCTGCAGTTGACCGGAGATGGTGGATTGCTGTCGAAGCTGACCAAGCTAGTCGTGGAGTCCGCGCTCGAAGGCGAGATGGACGACCACCTCGGATACGGCAAGAGCGACCCGGCAGGCAGGGGCAGCGGCAACTCCCGCAACGGCAGACGAGCCAAGAACGTGTTGACCGAGGCCGGCCCGGTCGAACTCGAGGTGCCCCGTGACCGGGATTCCTCCTTCGAGCCGAAGATCGTGGCCAAGCGGCAGCGTCGGCTCTCAGGCGTGGAGGACATGGTGATCTCATTGTCGGCCAAGGGTTTGACGACCGGTGAGATCGCTGCACACCTGGCCGAGGTGTACGGAGCTGATGTGTCCAAGCAGACGATCTCGACGATCACCGAGCGGGTGATGGAAGGCATGGCCGAGTGGCAGAACCGGCCGTTGGATCCTGTGTACCCGGTGTTGTTCATCGACTGCATCCACGTCAAGATCCGCGAGGGCAACGTCGCTAACCGGCCGATCTACGTCGCGATGGGGGTGACTGTCGACGGCACCCGCGACATCCTCGGATTGTGGGTCGGTGAGCACGGCGACGGGGAGGGAGCGAAGTACTGGCTTCGGGTGTTGTCCGAGCTGAAAAACCGTGGTGTGCAGGATGTTCTGATCGTCGTGTGCGATGGTCTCAAGCATCTACCCGACTCGATCGAGCAAGTGTGGCCACAGACCATCGTGCAGACTTGTGTGGTCCATCTTCTCCGTAACACCTACGCCTATGCCTCCCGCAAGGACTGGTCCGAGATCGCCAAGGACCTCAAACCCGTCTACACGGCTCCGTCGGAGCAGGCCGCGCTCGACCGATTCGCAGAGTTCAGTGACAAATGGGAGAAACGCTATCCCGCGATCATCAGGCTCTGGACTAACGCCTGGGCTGAGTTCGTGCCGTTCCTACAATTCGACAACGCCATCCGGCAGGTCATTTACACGACCAACGCCATCGAGAGTGTCAACGCTCGAATCCGCAGGGCTGTCAAGGCCCGTGGACACTTTCCGACCGAGGCCGCGGCCTTGAAATGCGTGTATCTGGCCATCATGAGCCTCGATCCCAAAGGCACCGCCCGCAGGCGCTGGTCCAACCGATGGAAGGCAGCACTGAATGCCTTCGAGATAACGTTCGACGGACGGCTGTCTGCCGGACGAAAGTAGTTAGAAACCAATCAATTACACCGTTTTCTGGACAGACCCTCACAGTGTCTCTTCGTTTCGGATGAAGTCGCCGGGGTGCATTGGTTGTTCGCAGACGCTGCAGAGGGCTAGTCCTCGTCCGGGTTCGATTTGGGCTTCCATTGCCCTGTATCCGGCGAGGTGGGTTGCGCAGAGGGCGATGCGGGGCATGGTGTTGTGTTCGTGCATGTGGATGTCGGCGATGTGGGTGGCCGGCCGCTCGCAGGGTGTGTTGGTGCGGACGTCGTACAGCGCACATGTCGGCGCGAAGTCAAGGTGCGCTAGTTCGTCATCCATATTGTTGCCCTCCTAGGGAATTGGAATGCTGCTGGCACAACGGCCGGGGCTGTCGGTTTCGTGGGCTGCTGTTCGGGTTCGGTGAGCCACTCGATGATTGTTGGAAGGGAGTTCCATTCGCCCCAGTGGCTGTACAGCTCTTTCGAGATGCCGGCGCATTCGATGAGCGCGTCGAAGTCGGTGTCCTGTGTGAGGGTGGAGTATCCCCAAACGTGGTTGCGTTCTGTGACTGTTACCTCGGCGTCGGGTGGGGCGCCGAGTTTGGTTCGGATGTCGTCGGCGAGGGTGCCGGTGATGACGCGGCGGACGAGTTCGGTGTCCTGGCTGTATTCCGGTTTGCCGTGGCTGGATGGTTCGGTGGTTTCTTCGGTGCGTGGTTGCTCGATTTCGAATTGGTCGATGGCTGCTTTGTCGACCTCGCGCCGCTTCGTCATTTCACTCTCCGGTGGTTGCGAGTTTTGGTGGGGCGGCGCTGGCCGGCTGGGTTGTCGGCCCATGGTGGTGGTGTTGTGGATGGGCGGGGAAGGGCTCGCTGCTTTGGGGTCTCGGGTTCAGGTTCGGCAAGACCGATGTCGACCATCCACGCGGGGAGTTTCCCGCCCTGGATGATTCCGCCGCGATCAGCATCCGACGACGCCTCTTCGAACGGGATGTCCGGCAACGGATAGACGGGTAGCACACCCGACTCGTGAAGTCGGGCGTAGATGCGCCGATGAATGATCTGCGAGTGGGTGAGTGCTTCATCTGGCGGGATGGGGGCGAACGGCCCGACGCTGCAGGTGTCGTCGCAGACATGGCGGTCACCGAGGGTGAAGTCACGGCCGTACTGCATGGGTTCGCCGTCGGGGATGATCGTGATGCTCTGTTCGCGGGCATCTCCCTCGACGCGCGCGGTGCCTTCGATGCGCCGATCACCGCAGACGAACGCGATGCGGTCACCGGTTCTGAGGGGCGGTCCACTGCGGTAGGGCTTGCTGTCGCTCATGTGTGAGGCTCCAAGTGTTCGGCAGGCAGGGTGCGGGTGAGAACTTCGACGGTCTCGTTCCGACGTAACGGGTGCTTCTCGGTCCACTTGCGGACCGCTTCCCAGCAGAACTCCTCTGGCCCGCAGCCGATCAGGGACAGACTCGGCGCATGCCCGCGCAACTCTTCGTCGGGGTGGTCGTTGTCGAAGTCGCCATCGAACACGATCACGGCATAGTGCGTATTACTCACAGTTCCCATTCCTGCCGGTAGTCGGGGTGGTCGGAGTACACGGATGCGAGGTGCCAAAGAGTCCAGGTGATGAAGAACGGGACGTTGATGCCGCGTTCTTCGAGATTGGTTCGGGCTGCTTCCATCTCGCGAACCACACCGCGCTTCGCAGCCACATCGCGGAGCGCTCGAGCCGGGTCGTAGTGGGCGATGTGCGGCCCGTCCTTCTCCTCGACTGCTGGGCGGAGTCCTTCGCTGTCGCAGGTCACGTTCCAGCGGTCGCCGCGCTCACCAAGGCGAGGAGCGAACACCTCGTCACCCTCGTACGCCCAATCCGCATATTCGGGCTGCCGGCCGATCGCGGTGTTTGCGATCTTCTCGTCGTCGTCGAGTCGTGCGCGGAGGAATGCGGTGACGTCACTCATGGGTGGTCCATTCGGTGAGGTGCTGTTCGATGATGTGGGTGTCGTATTCGGTGGCGAATTCTTTGCATTCTTCGAGCTCGAATCCGACGAAGCGCGGGTCACTGCTTCCGGTCACGGGATGCGCGACGGCATAACGGATTCCACCAGTGGGGAGAAGATCACCGAGGAAGTCGACTATTCCTGTGGCCCATTCGAGCGCAGCTTCGCGACCGACAGGATCCGTATCGGCCCAATCTGGGTCGCCCCCTTCGCGGTCAGCGTTGTAGGCGCCGACTGCGATGCGTTCGATTGCTTCTTCACGGATCTGTTCGGGTGTCATTTGGTGTCCCCGGTCTTGTAGTCGTAAGCGCGCAGCACCTTCAGGGTGGCGTTGGCGACCAGTTCCGCGATCTGTTCGGGTACGTTCGTTCTGCCAAAGAAGCTGGGTTCTTCGACAGTGACGTCGATGTCCCCGGCCGGGCTGTCGACTGAGATTCGTACGCTGGTCATTCGGTGTCCTTGAGGTCTAGGTAGAGGAGTACGCCGATCGCTGCGGATGCTGCGACGATGACGGTGAGCGCGACGGCGGCGAGGAAGTACGGGTTCACGTTCGTGCCTGTTCGAGGAGATAGTTGGGGGTGTCTTGGTTCCAGAAACTGTTGTCGGCGTTCGCTGCCCCGCGAGTGGGGAACCCTGCCGTTGATTCGTTGACGGTGCGGCCGGTCGGTGTGCGGCGGATCCACCGCCACTCCCCCAGCGAGTCCTGGTAGATGCGGACAGTGTCTGGCGCCGGCATCGGATCCGCGCTCATCCCGCCTCCCCCGGAGTGAAGAGGACGCGGATGCCCGCCTTGTAGATGAGGACGATTGCGTGCGATGGAGTTGTTTCCTCGCCGTCGAATCGGTCGCCTGGATCGAGGCAAAGCCAGTGATCGGGGCCAACCTTCTCGAACACGTCACCTGACCGCTGGCCTTCGCGTTCAAGCCCTCGGATCAGGCTGCATGTAGGCAAGGCCTTCAACTCGGCCGCGCTGGTCACCGTGCGAGGCTTCGACCAACCAGCGTCTTCCAGGCCCATTGCGATTCCGTGGGCTATGACGTTGCGGTCCGATGTCCCTACCTCGGCGACTCGCGTAAGTAGGTCGAACACCTTCTCGGCCAGTTCGTCCCTCACGGGTGTGGCCTGTGATCGGATCTCACTCACAACGACTCCTCAGAAGGCTTGCGGTTGAATGGTCGACGCCTGCACTCCCACGCGTCTTTGAGCATGTTCGGGTCACCCACGAGGAACTGGACGATCAGCAGAAACACGGGAGGGATTACCAGTCCGATCACGATGCTTGCCAGGATGCTCATCGCAACTCCGTGGTGATGTGATCTGAGTGCGTTGTTCGACCCACGCAGGTGAGTCCGTTGTCGTTTCTCCAGCCGTCCATCTGGTCGAGGGTCAGCGTTTCACCGCAGCCGGGGCAGGCCAGGTTGTCGCCGTACGTCGCCAGGACATGAATCTTGCTCTCGCTCATTGCTGTTCCCCTTCCAAAGCTGCGCGGCGATCCCATGCGGCCTTTGATGTCTCGCTGATTCGGATGCCGTCTTTGATTCGGCAGGGGCATCCGAGGCTGGATTGGTTTTCGGCCAGTGATCGGAGGCATTTCCCGCAGTGCGCCATCACTCGCCCCCTTCCAAAGCTGCGCGGAGGTCGGTGTAATCGCAGCTGTCACAAACACCTTTGAGGGCCTTCTCCACCCTGGCGATCGTGGCTTCGAGTTCCGTTACCCGCCCGTTGGTGTGCTGCTCCACCACCAACGCCACATGCGTGGGATGGTCAACGTAGTGGCCGATCCACGAGCAACTGCATACGCACTTGTTGTCCATTGCGGCACCGAGTCGCGTGTGCGCTGCGATGAGGTCGGTCAGCCCCGGATCAGGCGCGGTCACGACGACACCTCGGCAGGATTGATCTGGGCGGGATGGTTGGCGATCAGCATCTCGACTACATCGCCAGTGAGTGACTCAGCGGCAGTGAGGGTCTCGTATGCAAGGAACCGACGATTGCCGATTCGCTCGATCTCTGCACGCTTTTCGGCGACAGTGCCGTCGTCGAGTTCGACGCGGATCGTGATGTAGTTGCTCATGGTGTCTCCAAAGATTCGGCGGGGAAGTGCTGGGGGCAGTGAGGGTTTGGTTCCATCGCTCCACCGGGCTCGACAATCCCGTAGTACGACCAGGGGTTTTCGACTGGCCAGCAAAGGCATTCGACGGGATCAGGCGCTGTCATGCCGCCGCCCCCAACGCAGCCGTGACGCGTCCACCAATCCAGCGAGCAGCGTCAACAGAGACCGCGTTGCCGATCTGCTTCTTCACGTCCTTCGCGTTGCCCACGAACTCGTAGGAGTCCGGGAATCCCTGGCCGCGAGCACATTCGCGATTGTTGAGCATTCGGAACCTTGGCCCTTCGTCGGTGAGTGTGGCGATGCCGTGGTGGTTGCCGCCGGCGGTGATCGTTGCGAGCGGGTGTGCGTCGGCTCGGCGAGCTTTCGCGTTGCGGCGGTAGGTCACCAGATGCGGCACGTCGTGCGCGGTGATCTGCTCGATCTGGTCTGCGACGTACAGCTTGCGGGTGACGAGCTTGCCTGGGTTCGGATCGAGGATGCTCAACGCAGTAGTGTGCTTCGGCTCGCGGATGGTCAGGTCCACGTTGCCGTCGCGGGTGAAAACGGCGAAGTACCGGACTCTGCGTTGCGCGGCCCCGACTTCGGCGGCGTCGAGCAAGATCACCTGTTGCCGGTAGCCGAGTGCTCGCATCCCGTCGAGCCACCAGTTGTAGAGACTCCATGCCTGGAACTCGGGCACGTTCTCGACGATCACCGCGTCGTATTGGTGAACCTCGGTGGCTGCGATCACTGCGAACGCTGTTGCCCGGTCCACGGATCCGGCGTCAGCGCGGCGCAGTTCTTCCTCGGCGGGCGGCTGCTTCCGTCCACCGGATCGTGCGTGCCACACGCAGGACGGTGACGCCCACAGGATGTTCGACTTCGGGAATGTGCGCCAGTCGACCTCGGACAGGTTCGCGGTGATGTGCTCGGTGTCGGGGTGGTTCTTCTGGTGGGTGGCGATCGCTGTATCCCAGTGGTTCGCGGCGACCTGAACATGGATACCGGCCTGTGTCATGCCTTCCGAGCTGCCACCGCCGCCGGAGAAGAGGTCAGTCATTGTGAGGCTCATGCTCACCTCTCCTCGGCCGCAACGAACGGGGCGTACTCGTCGAAGTCGGACGGGCGGGCGACCTTGAACCATCCGCCCGTGGAGAGACCCCATTTCCAGCCACCATTCTTGCGACGTCTCCACTCCGTGCCTGACTTGTCCCACACCGTGCGTACCTCGGCGGGCACGGCATCCAATGTCTGCCACTCGGTTTCGGTGGAGGTAGGGACAACCGGCGAGGAGGCGGGGTTGTTCCACCTGAGACCTTCGCGGTCGGCGTGGACGCCGGAATGTCTAGCGGGGAGTACGCACAGACGCACCGCGCACAGTTCCGCTTTCGTCTCCTCCTCGGCGGGTTCGGCTGGGACGGGCAAATCGATTGGACAACTAGCTACCCGTGGGTGCCTGCGAATGATTTCACCTGTCCAGTGGCATTTCGGATGGTCACACCAAGCCGTGGCATCCTCCTGGTTTGGGAACGGTGGGCAGGCATCGCATCGTGGTCCGATTGGTGCTTGACTCAGCCGCTCTGCGCATTCGCGCTCATCAGCGCCGATAAGGCAAGTCGGAGGCTGGTTGTTGGCGGGTTCGGTTGCCGGGAACAGGGCGCGGAGACGGTTGAATGCCGCGTCTGTGATGTCGCCTTCACTCCACACCGCCGTCCGCACGTCTTCCACCTGTTCGGCGGTGAGTGCCATACCGCCGGCAGGGATGAGACGGCCAGTGGAGGTGAGGAATTCGAGGGCGCCTTGGGCTAGCTCATCCCAGTCAAGTCTGTCCACCCAGGCGGCACGGATCGCCTTCGCGAGTTGGGTGGCGAGTTCGGTGTCGGCACACTTCACCGAGCACTGCGGGCAGTAAACCCCAACACCAGCGGCAGCAACTCGACTACGGCAGTCGAACTCGCACACGGGTTCTGTTGTCAGCTCTAACCGTTGGAGGCGGGAGCGGTAGAAGTCCTGCTCTTTGGGCTCTGTTTCGTGGGCGATGAGTGTGCGGTACGCGGCGGCGGCGTCAGCCTGCGATGGATGTGTTGGGGGCATGACACAGAGTATTGCACGGATACAGTGTCACTGTGT
This sequence comes from Rhodococcus sp. YL-1, assembly GCF_001942025.1. Taxonomy (NCBI): domain Bacteria; kingdom Bacillati; phylum Actinomycetota; class Actinomycetes; order Mycobacteriales; family Nocardiaceae; genus Rhodococcus; species Rhodococcus sp. YL-1. Next base: position 3,820,603 of record NZ_CP017299.1, read on the forward strand.
CCCCGGTTTAAAAATCAGCGAGTACGTCGTGCCGCCAAACTGCTTGTGCCCGTGACAGATGAACGCGAACGCTTCGCTGCCGACGAGACCGAAGATCCCGCGTTGATGGGCGGGAGAAGTTCGTAGGCCACGTAGACGGCGGCGTCCAGAGCGCCTGGTGACCATGTCGAATCCGGTTCCCATAATTCCCACTCGGACTTCAACCCCGCGAGGCTGTGGTCGGCGGAGAACCATGCACGCTGCGTGAGCACGGCTTGTGCGATCGGTTCAGCGCGAAGGAACTTCGACTTCCGGGCCGTCACCTTCTTGATGCGCGGGCACAACGCTCGCCGGTCGATGGCGCCCTCATTTTGCATGGCGTCCCATGCCTGCCTGATGAGGGTGCCTGCCATGTCCCCGCCATAGTTCGCTTCGAACACGACACAGTCGGCGTCGATGTCGTGGGCGAGTTGGCATGCTGCGCGGGACCACTGGTCGGATGACATTTGTGCGGTGCGGTCGTGGGTCCAGTACATGCGACCGTCGGTGCCCAAATGTCCGCCGATGATGCCGGCGGTGTCACGTCCTCCGCCGGACGGGTCGACGCCGACGACTGTGCGACGTGGTGCGGGAACGTCTTTCGTTGTTGCGTTCTTCAGATTCTCTGCGCTCAGTAGCGCGCCCTCGGCGGTGACAGGTGAGCCCATGAACATGGCAGCCCAGTCACGTGTTGTGACGGACGCTTTCTGGCGGACCCAGTGATCGTTCAACGCTGCGGTGTCGTCGGAGTCGATCAGGGGATGCGTCAACGGCTCCCCTGGTGCGCGGCCGAGCGAGTCCTCACGGAATCCGCGCTCCGGGTCCGGGGCCGTCGCGATCGCAGGGAGGTGTACGACCTTCCACTCCCCGCCGTCTTCGACGCGCCCCTCCCTCTCGAGGAGCATCCCGGACAGATCCTGCTGATGCCAGCGGGTGTGAACGACGATCTGCCTGGCGCCAGGGCTACGTCGGGAGATGAACGCGCTCGAGTACCACTCCCACACTGCCTTGCGGATTGTCGATGAGTCAGCGGAAGCGCGGTCGGCGTAGGGGTCGTCGATGATGCCCAGGTTCATTGACTGGCCGGTGATGCCGCCTTTGGTGCCGCGTGAGCGGAGTCCTCCGCCGGCGGTGAGTGACCAGTCTGATCGGGTGTTTTCGTCGGATTTGAGTTGGAGGCCGTAGCGGGCGCCGTAGGCGGAGATGAGGTCTCTGCATGCTGCGCCGTGTGTTTCGGCGAGGCTGGCAGCGTAGGAGGCCATGAGGATGCGGTCTTGGGGGCGGTGGGTGAGCCACCAGAATGGGAGCCATCTGGAGACTCGTACGGATTTTCCGATCTGCGGTGGCGTCCAGATCATGAGTTTCGCGTTGGGTGTGTCTTTCACCCAGGTGAGCGCTTGGTCGATGAGGTCAAGGTGTGGGCGTTGCACTTGGATGTTCGGTTCGTGCCGCACTGCGAGTGCGCCGGGTGTGGGGGGTCCGCCGATGGGGTTTCCGTTACGGGCGTGCTTTTCTGCGAGCCGGTTGCGGAGGTGTTCTTTTTCGGCTGGTGGGAGGGCACGCCACGCCCCGGATTCGAGGATGCTCATGGCGCGTATTCGTTTCCGCAGTGTGCGCAGTGGAGGGGCTGTTGGTAGCCGGTGATGGCCGTTCCGTTCAGGCACACGGTGGCGGTGAACCACGCGCTGCCGCAAGGGCACATGTTGTTTGCGGCCACTGGCTCCGGTGTGCGGAACGGAACGACGTCACCCATTGACCGCGGTCTCCTCGAGGTATTCGCGGGCAGCCTGCTCGTCGACGGGTTGTGCGGCAGTGAGGTTGTCAGCGAGCTGCGTGCATTTGTCGGGGCTGAACCCCTGCCAGTGCACGTCGCCGCACTCGACGACAGGTGTGCCGTTGTAGCCCAATGTCTTCACCCGCGCCAACGCATCAGCGTCGACGGTGACATCCCGCACCTCGTACGAGACGCCGAGTTTGTCGAGCTTCCGCTTCGTCGCATCACACGGCGGACAACCAGGCTTCGTAAATACAGTGACCTTCATTCGCTCTCCCGCGACTCTGAATCTGATTCCGTGCCGGCCGAAATGCCGCCATGGCCCAACAAAACTTCGATCTCCGCATCCATCTGCCCCCGAGTCACCACAGTGACCTCAGACTTCGAAACAGCCTGCAAACCCAACAACTTCACCTGACTGTCCACAACACCCCGAGCGGACGCGATCAGCTGCGACTTCCCCACCAACTGCCCTTCCTCCTCGGCCGCAGCGATCGAATCCCATGCCTTCGCATACAGGGCTTCGTATCGGGCTGCCATGACTTCCCGGTAGTCCTCGGCGGTCTCACCTTCCACCCGCTCGAGGACGCGTTTGACCGCTTTGTGGGCGGCCTGACGACTCGAATAGCCGACCAACTGAGCGATCTCGTCCCACGTTTTACCGTCGCGTCGGAGCTTCATCGCTTCGATCGCGGTTTGGCGGCGGTCTAGGTCTTCGGGCCAGGTGCCGTCTGGGGTGTTTGGTGTGTTTGTCATCCGTCTTTGTGTCATTCATTTCGGTAGGCACTGTCGAGTGTATCTACCGATTTGCTGGTGATGTGTTGTTGGCGACTTGGAGGAGCACGTCTGCGTGACAGGTCTGGTCGAGTGGGCACCAGCACGCGAGATCTTTGCCGACGAGTTCGTTGCGGATCATGTCGATCGTCACTGGGTTGTCGCGGTACCCAACACGGTAGTACCGGGGATCGCGCAGGTGCACTGTCTCGCGGGTCAGTACCTCGCGATACAGGCTGACGGCTTCCTCGCGAGTGAGGTTGCGGATTGTGCATCGAGTAATGCGTCCGTCGCCGTGGAAGAAGTCGTGACTGATTCCGGCCGCTGAGATGCGATCTTCGAATTCCCATTCGGCTCCCGTCATTGCGCCGGGTACGCAGGCGAGTCCGTTGGCGCCACCAAGCGTGAACTTGTTGCCCCACTTTGTGGGCCGTCCGACGTAGATGGCTCCTTCGGGCATCTTCCAGCCTTTGGTTCGTTTTCGCTGGATACGCTTCGGGGCGCTCATTTCGTGTCCTGTCGTTGTCCGGTGATGAGTGCGACGAGGTCTCTGACGGTCATGTGGACCCATTGATCGAGCGGGTTTGTGGTTCCTCTGCGTTTCGCTACGACTACCCCGGCCAGGGCGTCATCGTTTCCGGCCTCCAGTTGCGCCTCTCGCGTCCATTTAGGTAGCTCTTGGCGTGAACAGTCCTTGGCTTCGATTACGAGCCTCTGGCCGTGAATGCGGACTCCTCCGACGTCGCCGCGGTCTTTGGCTCCGGTTTTGACTCGGCGGTCGATGCGGTCGTCGTTGAGTGCTTGAGCAAGTCCGTCCGCGATGGAGCGTTCGAATCGTGATCCGGCTGCTTTTGCGGATGATCGGTTGCGGGTCATGGTTTCTCCTGGGCTGTTTTGGCGAGGACTGCGCGGACTTGAGCCATTCCGCGTTTCGCGGTGTCGACGATGTTCGGATCGTGGTTGCAGACGGTGGTCCCGAAGTAACCGCGGTCGTCACACAGTCCGCACTCGTCGATGGCGTCCTGGATGAATTTCGCTCGCTGTTTCGCTGCTTCGGATGCGTCACGTTTTGCGGCTTCGATTTGATCTCTGTCCCATGCTTCGCGTTTTACTCGGGCGTCCCCACATGGTCGACAGGGTGGCGGGTTTGGGTCGTTCAGATGTTTCGGGCAACGGGGCGGGGGTGCGAGGGTTGGCGCGTGTGCGCCGTTCGCCCCTGCCCCATGCTCCATGCTCCCTGCTACATAAAGAAGCGAATGAGGATTGTCACCGGGCGCGGACTTGTCTGCGAAAACTTGCACGGAGTCTGAACCGAACGCAGGTGTGCCTGCACCATTCTCGAACGCCACCGAAACCGCTGGTGGGGCAGGTATTTTCGACTTGACTCGCGATGGCTCAAGCCGCTGATGCTCAGAAAGCTTGGGCAAGAACAGGTATGGGTCACTATCCACAACGTACCTGTGGATAACTTTCGCTTCCTCGAGGTGGTCGAGCATCAAATCGATCTTCTCGACCGTCAAATCACTCTCATACGGGAAGATTTGGCCCTGAATCACGCGGGCGTCACCTTGAGCTCGGGCATGCTCGTCCGCGTGATTCCACAGCCCGATGTACAGCATCCGCTCATCGCGGGAGAGCTGTCGGGCCAGCTTCCGGTCGATCCAAAACTCGGGCTTGATTGACCGGATGCGGGCCATGGTCCTACTCCATACTTGTCGATTCGTCGGCGGTGACGCCCTCTGGTTGATTTTCAATATGTCGGTAGTAATCGGACTGAAACATTCCGATGATGTACATGCGGCAAGCAACCTCCCCGCAGTACTCACGGCGAGGATCGCCTGCGACACAGAAGCAATCTGGGACATGCTGCCCAGTGATCCCCCACCAACGCTGGGATAGCACTTCGAGCAGATGTTCTGCGATCTCCTCAGTGAACTGAGGCTCGTCGGCAATGGCGTCGTCCTCGTCCACACCGACGATTTCGAGCGCACGTTCCTGGTTCTGCTTGACGCGGGTCCAAACGCAGCCACAGAAGTATCGCCACGTGTCCTTGACCTTCTTTTTTGGCATGGCGGCCTCAATGAGTTCTTCGAGGTCTGAATGATCAAGCCCGGCAGCGTAGAACTGGTCCACGGACTGCTTCCAGTCTCCCGGCAACTCTTCGGTGTGGCGATCTCCTCGCCAGTCAGTCCAACCCCAACGATTCCACTCCGCCTCGAATGCCTCGTACCGCTGAGCGAGCACTTCTCTGGATGCACGCCGCTCGTTAGCAACTTGAGCCATTGCGGCAGCCCACTTAATGGCCCGCTCGTCGACATCTTGAACGATGACCTCAGATGGGCTGGTCGAGGTCTTACCGCTGTTGCAGTCGCCGCATGCCGCGACAAGGTTCGACGGGCTGTCGTCGCCGCCGAGCGCGGTCGGCACGACGTGGTCGAGTGTGATGCGGACGTCCGGAGCAGTGGCACCGCAGTATCGACATGCATGGTTGTCACGCCGGAGAACCTCAAACCTGACGCGCTTCGAGACTGCCATCGTGCTTCCTCCTGAATGATCGGGTCAATCATCATCGCCTATCGCCTCCTTTCGCTGTCTTTCGTGTCCATTCGGGCTAACTACGGAGCGGAGATCTCGTCCGGGGAACGCCCACCACCGGCCCGAACATCGCTCGCTGACGCCTTCTTCGCGCTCTGCACCCCGAAGTCGCGGCCCCCTGCGACAGCCCACTTCTCGCCCACTCCGATGGCCCATTCGAGGCATTGCTCGCGGACGGGGCATTCGAAGCAGATCGCGCGCGCTGTGAGGCTCGCGTCACGACGTGCCTTCCTGTTGTGGACCTGGTTCGGGAACCACAGCTCAGGATCGTGATCGCGACACTTGGCGCGTGCGCGCCAATCGATGTCGTCACTCATGTGGATAACTCCTGTGCATCGACCGGGCCGCCGATGTCGACGGCCCGGATGTGGATCAGTCGGATGGAGCGGTGTCGAGTTCGGCAAGTCTGGTTTTCCACAGACCGAGTAGGCGGTCGCGGTGGTCAGCTAGTTCGAACGTCTTCAGTTGTGCAGCGATACCGTCGAGGTCGGCACGATCTGCAGCCTTCGAAATCCCTTCTGCGATCTCGTCGGCCTGCTCATTCGTGATGACCGGCGGCCCATCAGGCAGCGGTTCCACGATGTACGGAGCGCGCCGGCCCCGCGTTGTGGTGAGCGCTAGCGTCAGCCGCTTCTCGATGTGCGAGATATGGCTGACCCGTATCCCGCCCACCTCCTGTCCTCCGAAGCGGACAGTAGGGTCGGTGTATATCCTCATTCGTCGGCCTGCGTACGCCGACGCCTCAACACCCCACGCTGCGACGAGGATTCGCCGCACCGTCTTGCTCGGGCGGAACGGTCTTCCTGGGAACTCCACGAGGTGGATATTCACGGGCTGTTCGGAAGACCCTAGGGTCACCTTCTCGACCGTGACGTTCCGCGGGCCGGCGAGGAGATCGTCAGCGTTGAGTTGGTCGGACTTCGGGGCAATCGTTTCTGTGAGATCCATGGTCAGATCACCATTTCCATTTCGACGGTTCGTTCGGTCATGGGAAGTCCGACGGTCCGCTCGTCGTAGAGACGGATCATTTCGGCGGCGTTCTCCTCGAAGGCATCGACTGCAGCGAGAATGGCGTCGAACCAGCGCTGGTCAGGGAAGACACGCTTCACCCAGAGCGGCATGCCCCCGCAATACGAGATGTAGTCACACCACTCGCGACCGGAAACCAGTAGCCCGCACTGCATTTGCGCAAGGTTCTCGGCAGGTGGTTCGTCGGCGAGGATCGTTTCCAGGTGCTTCTTCTGCCGGCGCGACTTCACCTCGATCAGCCCATCGTCACCGATCAGACCATCCGGGGAGTAACCGATCTTCACGTCGTGGTCCTCGCGGATCATGAATCCGATTTCAGTGACCGGCGCGTAGTGCTCGGAATACTTGTCGCGCGCTTTCGGCTCATCCTCGATGCCACGCAGCATGTCATCGCTGACGTACATCGGATCGGTCCAACCAGTGATGCGTTCGGCCACGAGAAGCCTGGTGAGCCCACGCGATACGTCGTTACTTGCGGGCTTGAGGGTCTTGGTCGTGACGAGTTGCCCGACAACAGATGCCGTGACAATCCCCCGCCGCTGCGCATGCCACTCCTCCGACCCCTGCTCGAGGTCAGGGAGTTCAATCAAGGTTGGTGCGGTCACTGGTCATCCTTTTCGATCGCGTCGACAACTGCGACTGCGGAATGTGTTGCGCTGTAAACATGTTTGCCGTCAATGAATCCGTCGATACGGATACGCTGACCCTCTTGTGTGATGACGGTCTTGTTGAATCCGTCGAGGTGTTCACTCATCGCTGCCACTCCTCTAGGTCGTCGCGGGGGTCGTGTTCGTGGAAGGGATCAGGTTCTGCGGGAAGGCACTCCTCAGAGAATGGGTCCACACCCATCTCAAGATGCGTCACTTCACCGCCTCGGATGCCAGACCGAGCAGGCGCTCGAATGTGCTGCGCCGGAACTCGTCACGAGCGTGCAGAGCGGGCCCGTCGTAGCTGTGCCAATTCGAAAGTCGCTCAAGTTCGCGAGTAAGTTCCGCATCACGTTTGACGATTTCCTGGATGGCTTCCGCCACCTGAGCTGTACTCATGCTTGGGATGCCTTCCTGTTTCGGTGGGCACACGTCCCGCAAATCCCGCGGCTGTGATGCCGCACCGTGTTCGGATAGTCAGCAAGCAACGCCTTCGACGGCCGCATCGGCCGCTGACACTCGACACAATTCGTAGGCCGCGACGTACGACGCCGACCCGCCCCCGAACCAGCACGACGCTGGCACGCTTCACGGTCTTCCTTGAACGCTTCCCACAACTTCTCGTCACGCTGCAAAGGAAGCCGAGCTGAGGATTTCAATTCTGTTCTCCGTTCACATCTTTGAAGCGGTCGTAGTGGTGGTCAGCGAGGTCGAACAAGCCGGGTTCGGTGTCATACCAGTCGTCGCGGGTCACGGGATCCTGCAACGGATCGTGTGGGCTCACGCGGTCACCGCGATCAACCACAGGACGACACCGACGAACCCTGCAAGCAGCGTGAGGATCACGATCGCCCACACGTTGATCCGGACCTGCTCGATGAAAGTGAGTTCTGTTGCTTCCTCAACGAGTTCGTCGTGAGCGTCGTCGGCGGTCTTGAAGATCGCGTCGTCGACGCGGTGGCGGCCGACATATCCGGGGACGTCGAGGGGCGTGTTTTGGGTATGGGTCATCACGAAATGTCCTTCGCAGGAGAAAATGGATGGTGGGAAGATTGGGCCCGGTGGCGCCTAGGGTGCCGGCCATCTGGACCGGGCGACGGTCTTACAGTGGTGACACCACCGGGAGTTCAAGAGAGTCAGGCGACGATAGCGGCGAGAGCCACTGCGCGACCTCGTACCTGCTCCAGTAAAGCCATGTGCTGCTTGGTGGTTCGCGGCGCTTGAGGGCATTCGATCTGGTCGTCGAGAGTTTTGATTTCACGAGCAAGTTGCAGCATCTTCTCTGCATTCACGGTGCCGTCACCTCCGCCCGCGTCTTCGGTGCGGCATCGTAGGTGGTGCCGAAATCACAAAGGTTCTCGACCATCTCACGCAATTCGGTGATCGCGTTACAGCCAGCGAACAGATCATCAGCGGCCCTGTCAGTTAGCCCGAGCGAGACACGAGCGAAGTCCTCCACATGCCAGAGCTCCCCCGACTGCGCCCGAACAACAAACGCTGCACAATGCGGACCAGTAACCGTCTCAACCCGACCAGTGTCCAACGAATGCGAAACCCACACAGCCCCACACAACTCCGCAGTCCAACCAGCGAAATCCCTGGCCGTGCCATTACGCCACTGCTGCTGATCCAACAAGTTCGGCCACGTCTCAATGTGGTCCATCACCGAACGAAGCAGGTCCTCATTAACCTTGACGTCCATCATCACCCTCCTTCCGATCACTGATCCGACGAAGGCCAGGACCCATGATCCGAGCCAAACGCTTCAAGCCCTGCTCAGACGGCAGTCCGTACTTGACGCCGGCAGCCTCATCCAGCACCCGGCGAGCCTCAACACGCTCCGCCAACGACATCGAATCCCGATTGTCAGCAAGCTCCCGCTCAGTCATGAGGCAACCAATCCCTTCGTGAAAAACTCGGGCTCGATCGCAGATCCGAGTATCGCCCAAGCCTTTTCGAACAACGCACGGTCGCGCTCGGTGTAAGCCGCGACGGGCCGGTCAGCACCGTTGATGAACCGGATCGCCTGACCTGGCTCCGTGTTGTGCAACTCCCGGTACGACTTCTTCACCAGGGCACCCATCGATGACGCGAACTTGCGCTGCCCCCGATCATTCACACCCTTACCGTCAAGAAAGTCCGACACTGTCAGCGTTCGCTTGAGCGGTTCAATATCCGGCTCCTCACCGAGCCCAACTGCCAACTGATGACGAACCTTGGTCTCAAGCCAGGAGTCGTCGACCATCCCCTTGGCAAGCGAGAGCAACTGGAGCCGTTGCGCTGCCTTCATCGCAAGAGCGTCGAGCTGATCAACGGTTGCATCCGGATTGATCGCGCCACCCTCGTGGAAATAGGCATCCAATGCGTCGGCCGCCTCCGCCTGAAGTGCGACCAAGACTGGTCGAACCTCCTCCTTGACGCGGTTCTCATCAAGTGTCGCGAGGTACATCGTCAATGTCTTGCGGTCAACGCCGACCATCTCGTAGGTCTTGCCGTCTGCACCAGTTGTGTCGAATTTCGACACAACTGCCCATGACTTTGACTTCAGCTTCTGGAGCTGCGCAGAGTAGGCCATCCCGAGCATTTCGACGATCGGACGGAACGCCGCGATCGCCTTCCCACCTACCTTGGCGCCGAGGATTCCCGCGGTGCCGACAACTGGGATGGTGGCGAGTTGTGCAGTATGGTCAGTCATCAGATTCCTTGCTTGGGGATTGGAGTGAAGCCGTCATCTGCTGGAACAGGTGGCGGTTTCTTCATGCGGTGGGCGCAAACTGCTCGTTTTCCTCGATGTAGCGCGAGATTTCGGCATCAGAGACCTTGCGACCGCGCCCGATGTGCACGCACTTAAGCTCACCTTCGCGCCACATCTGGCGGACTGTGGTCTCATCAACTCCGAGCAGTTCTCCGGCTTGAACAGCAGTGAGTAGACGTGTCGGTTTCATGCCGGCACCTGCTGACGAATTGTCGGACCCGTAAGCGAAGATGGCTCATCCCAGATCAGGATCTTGCTGCTCCGAGCGCCTAACGCCCCGAGTGCATCCAGGACCTGGGGCGTCGGCCGACGCGACTTGAAGGCCGTCCTCCATGTCCGCTCAGATACGTGTGTCCGCTCCTCCATAGCGACGAAGCTTCGGAGTGCGTGGACACGCTTCACCCGCTCCATCTCATCCAGACTCAGTAGAAACATTCCGGTTTCCTCCGCTGTTCGTAAGTTACATGGAAGATATTTACCGGTTCTCCGGTCGAAGTCAACAACATTTACCGGTAGCGTCGACCAATTTGACCGTAACTGCACGTCAAACGTGGGTTGACCGGAAGAAAGTTACCGGTTAGCCTCAGATTCATGAGTGAGCAAAAGACAGTTCTCGAACACCTGGCAGGCAGGCGTCTGACAGCAGTCGAAATCGGCGAGATACTCGACGTAACCGAGAAGACTGCACGCAAGCGCCTGGCCGACGGCCTCAACGCCAGCGACGTCATCTCTATTTGCCGTGCAGTAGAGGTCAACCCCGTTGACGCACTAGTTGAGTTGGGGTTCGTAACAGTCGAGGAGACAATGAATTTCGTCGACTCAGACGGCCAGCTGCTCGCGACCGCCGATCAAGAAGCCCTCATCCTCGAGCTAGTCGATCGTTCACTGACAACACCCCAACTCGCAGATCTTCTCGCCGCACGATCGCGACGCCCCGACGTGACAATCAGTCTCACCGAAGGAATGACTCGAGCGGAGGTCGAGAAGCAACTAGCTAAGGCGCAAGCACTCGGTCTGATCCCCATGGAAGACAACGTCTATCCGTTGACTTCGCTAGGTCAAGCCCACAGGGTTGCCGATGTCGATGTACAGGCACTGATCGAGAGCGACGAACCCTACGCCGCAAACACCAGTTCCGAGCCCCTTCCGGAAGATGACCACGGTTGGGACGCGTAATTGAAAGAACTCGAAGACCTGGCAGGCGCTAACGGCATCGCGATAGTCGAAGGCAACCTGCCAGGCAAGGAACGTGGCCGCTGGTATGCGGAACCGCGAATCATCGTCCTGCAAGCAGGAATGCCGCTCGACTACACACGCACCACCCTCGGGCATGAACTCGGACATGCCACACATCACCACGACATGTCGACACCCGATGCCCGGATTCACTACTTCCAAGAACGCCAAGCTGACGAGTACGCGGCACGACTTCTCATCTCCGAAGAGTCCTACCGAAAAGCAGAACGAATGCACGGTGCACACTTCGCCGGCATCGCACACGAACTGAAAGTGACCGTGGAACTCATCCACGTATGGCGAGACCTCTGGCACAGAAAGGACAAAAAATGGCCCGACAACAACTGCCTCCGCAGATCAAAAAGATCGAACTCGCGAAAAAAGAACGCGGCAAAAACGCAATCAGATACCAGCTGACGGTCGACACCGGGGTCGATCCGATCACCGGCCGCCGAAAACAGTTAAGAAAGAGATTCACCACCGAAGCTGACGCGCGTGACGAACTCGCAAGAATTCAAAACGAAGTGCAGCGTGGAACATTCGTTCACTCAATCGATCTCACAGTCGAGCGAGCCTGCGCGAACTGGCTCCTATCGCGACACGGAATTAAGCCGACGACGAAGGTCGGATACGAAGACGTCCTAAAGCCGGTCCGATCAGAACTAGGCGACATCTCCGTTCAGAAGCTGACTCGCCTAGACATCGACAAACTCATCAAAGAACTGAGAGAGGGAAAGCTCACCCGATCGACAGGACACTCCAGAAAGAAATGGGGCCCACGAACGTGCAACCTCATGGTTGGCACCTTGTCTCAAGTTCTTGAGCAGCTCGTGAAGGAAGGCCAACTCGTCCGAAACGTAGCCGCGCTCGTCGACCACGTTCCGCAGACACGGAAACAACTCCAGACGCTCACCGCCGACGAAGTTCAGGTCGTTCTCGGCGCGATCAAGAACGATCGCCTGCGGCACGTTTGGCACCTCGCACTGTCAGGGCTTAGACGCGGCGAACTCGGAGGATTGAGATGGGCTGATGTGGACCTGGAGAATAGAACACTCAGGATCGGACCCACTCGAGTGTCGGCTGGCGGCGAAGCCATCGACCAAGAGGACGCCAAGTCAACCGCATCGGGCCGAACCTTGCCTCTGCCTCAACCACTCGCCGACGAACTCAAAGCCGCGAAACGACAACAAGCGGCCGAAAAGCTGGCATTCGGCGAAGGCTACGGCGACGGCGGATATGTCGCCTGCAACGAAGCCGGACAACCTCTGCACCCCGACACCCTCACCAAGCGATGGAAATCGATCCTCGCAGATTTGGACGTCGCTCAGGTTCGGCTCCACGATGCCCGACACACCTGCGGAACCCTCATGCACCTCCAGGGAGTCCCGATTGCGGTCATCGCAGCGTGGCTTGGTCACGCCGACAGTTCGTTCACAATGCGGACCTACACGCACTCGCAGACCGACGCGCTTGCTGCTGCTGCGACGAGTTTGGGATCGCTTGTGACAATCCGTGACAACGAACCGAAATCTTCCTAGAAACGAAAAAATCCCCGACCCGCATTTCTGCAGATCAGGGACTCTTTCTAACGCTCCCCCGGCTGGACTCGAACCAGCAACCGTCCGATTAACAGTCGGAAGCTCTGCCAATTGAGCTACAGGGGATTGTCTTGCTCGCTTCGCCCGTTCCGGCGTTGCCTGAGAAACTGTAGCGAATCCTTCACCGAAGTACCAAATCGCCTGCCCAGCGAGTCATCAGGCAGGATGGAGTCAGGACGATCGGTGCTGGAGGGAAGCAGGAATGATGCGTTTGTTGATCGGTGTTGCAGCTGGGTACGTCCTGGGAACCAAAGCGGGCCGCGCACGATACGAGCAGATCAGCCGGGCCGCGAAGGCGGTGGCCACCAGTCCGGCCACCAAGAAGGTGTTGGACGCGTCACGGCAGAAGCTGGCCGACTCACTGAGTACTCAGCCCAAGCTCGAGCCGATGAAGCCGATCAACGAGGAGACTACGATTCTGGTCCCCCACGACCAGTTGAAGAAAAACCGTTAGGTCAGACGCTTTGGTCGCCGACAGCCTGCTCACGCAGCTGTCGGCGATACTGCTCCAGCGCCACGAGGTCGCCGAACAGTGAGTTGTACTCCTCGGGGGCTGCAGCAGGTGAAACGCGCTGAAGCTTGGATTTGAGGTCGGCAACCTGCTCGCCCACCCACGCTTCCTGCAGTCGTGCGAGCACTCCGTTGATGTAGCGCGGAACCGTGTCTTCGTCACACGGCATCGGTTCGACGGCCAGCTCAGATACAACCGAGGCCACCGTCATGTCTTCGACGCCCTTGGTGACGACTTCGATCCACTCGGCGCCGCCGAGTCCCTTGCTCGTTCCACCGGCGTCAGCCATTGCCTGTCTGATGACAACGTAGGCGGGGTGGGTGAACGTCTCGGGCGGCAACGAGTCGAAGACACTGCCGGCGATGCCAGGGTGCTGCAATGCGGCCTTGAGGACAGCTCGCTGCGTCGAGAGCGCGGGATCGTTGGGCCGGGGCCTGGAGATTCCGATCGGCAGCGCAAGCGCATCGGCAGCAGGTTGGTCGACAACCTGACGACGCTTGGGCGCCGGTGACGATCCGCGCGTCGACGCCCGTTTGCGAGCTTCGTCACGCACGCGTCGTCGAACCGACGGAAGATCGTCCCAACCGACCCATCCGCACAACAGATTCGCGTAGCTGTCGCGCAGAGTTGATTCCTTGATCTGCGCAACGACGGGCACGGTACGACGCAGTGCCTCGACGCGACCTTCAGCGGTCTCCAGATCATGTTCGGTGAGGATGGACTTCACCACGAACTCGAACATCGGAGTGCGCCGTGCCACGAGGTCGCGAACGGCGGCATCACCAGACTTCAGACGCAGATCGCACGGGTCCATTCCGTCGGGCGCGACGGCGACGAACGTCTGCCCGGCCATCTTTTGATCACCCTCGAACGCCTTCATCGCAGCGGCCTGCCCCGCGGCATCACCGTCGAAGGTGTAGATGATTTCACCGCGAAAGTAGCTGTCGTCCATCAGGAGTCGACGGAGCATCGCAAGGTGCTCCTCACCGAAGGCGGTTCCGCACGAAGCGACGGCGGTCTTGACGCCGGCCAAATGCATCGCCATGACGTCGGTGTAGCCCTCGACGACTACCGCCTGGTGTCCCTTGGCGATGTCGCGCTTGGCGAGGTCCAAGCCGAACAGGACCTGAGACTTCTTGTAGAGAATCGTTTCCGGCGTGTTGACGTACTTACCCGGCATGGTGTCGTCGTCGAAGAGCTTGCGGGCACCGAAGCCGATGACGTCACCGGCGACGCTGCGGATCGGCCACAGAAGTCGGCGATGGAACCGGTCGATCGGACCTCGCCGGCCTTCTTTGGACAGCCCGGCTGCTTCTAGTTCTTTGAACTCGAAACCTTTGGACATCAAGTGTTTTGTGAGAGTGTCCCAACCTTCTGGCGCGTATCCACACCCGAACTGCAGGGCCGCTGCACCGTCGAAGTTTCGCTCGGTGAGGTAGTCGCGAGCCGCCTGGGCATCGGGTTCGCGCAGACGAGCGGCGTAGAACTCCTGAGCCGCCGCGTTTGCTGCGATCAAGCGTGCACGGGTGCCGCGATCGCGCTGAACGGACGGTCCGCCGCCCTCGTACGAAATCGTGTAGCTGAGTCGATCCGCCAACTGCTCGACGGCCTCTACGAAGCTGATGTGATCCATCTTCTGCAGGAACGAGTACACGTCACCACCCTCACCGCAGCCGAAGCAGTGGTAGAGGCCGTGGTTGGGTCGCACGTGGAACGACGGCGACTTCTCGTCGTGAAAGGGACACAGACCTTTGATCGAATCGCCACCGGCACGCTTGAGTGAAACGTATTCACCGACGATGTCCTCGATGCGAGTGCGTTCGCGAATGGCCGCGATGTCTCTGTCAGAAATTCGGCCCGCCACGTACATCAGTCTAGGCGGTCCCCCGGCACCTCCTGACAACGATATGTTGATGGCCGACTCTGCAACGCAGCGATGGGACCGACGATGACTGAAAACGCCTCGAGCGCGCACGAAGGGCGATCAGGAACCCGATTCGGCGTGTACGAGTTGCGTAGCCTCCTCGGCCGAGGCGGAATGGGTGAAGTGTACGAGGCGTACGACACCTCGAAGGATCGCCTGGTCGCTCTCAAGTTGCTCCATCGAGAGCTTGCGGCCGACCCGTCATTCCAAGCTCGTTTCCGCCGAGAATCTCGCACCACCGCCGCCCTGAACGAACCGCACGTGATCCCGGTGCACGACTGGGGCGAGATCGACGGAGTCCTCTTCATCGACATGCGTTTGGTCGAAGGCCACACATTGCGAGCCGAGTTGACCGAATTCGGCCGACTCACGCCTGTACGAGCCGTCGACATCGTCTCGCAAATCGCGTCGGCGTTGGACGCCGCCCATGCCCGCGGGCTCATCCATCGTGACGTCAAACCAGACAACATCATTCTCACGAACAACGGCTTCGCCTACCTCGTCGACTTCGGAATCGCATACTCACAGACGGACACGAAGATCACCACCGAGGGAAGCGCAGTCGGTTCGTATGCATACATGGCGCCGGAGCGGTTCGGAATCGAAACGCCGACGGCCGCAGCGGATGTCTATTCCCTGGCTTGTGTCTTCTACCAATCACTCACCGGAACAACACCTTTCAACACCACAAGCATCGAGCATCTGGTCAATTCGCACCTGAACGCTCCGCCGCCACGCCCCACACTGGCGGTTCCGTCGCTCCCGCAAGGCCTTGACGCCATCGTGGCTCGCGGCATGGCAAAGGATCCCGCACACCGCTATCCGACTACGGGAGCGCTCGCACTCCAAGCGCGGCAGGCCCTCTCGACGACCCACGCCCCCGGTGCCGCCGGCGGATTGCAACCCACGATCGTCGGGCAGCCCACCTACACCACGGCGAATCCCGCTCACGGGAACTACACGCACATCGTGACAAAGACCAAGCGAAACCGAGCACCGATCGCGATCGGTGCGGCTGGAATTGCACTCGTTCTGGCCGCAGGAGGCACGGCGGCCTGGGTGACGCTGGGGAATTCGGGCCCCGAATCACCAACCGCTGTAGCAGCTTCCACCGCCACGTCGGCACCGGCACCCATTCAGGATCCAGTCAGAACGCCGAAGCTCGAGCCGCTACCCACCGCCGGACTGCAGGCGACCACGACCACCCGGGCGTCGAACCCGTCCGCGAGAAATGGCGACCTCGGGGTGAGCAAGCCGATCACCGTCCCCTCATGCAAAGGAACCGGAATCGTGGTGTTGGCCAATGCCACCGATCCGGCAACGTACGCCAGCGAGATTCAGAACTACCTCGACGCGTTCCCCGGCTCGAAATACCTACGCACAGACCAGTCCTGCCCGTCACTGCGTCAAGTCTCCGATTCGGGGACGGCGATCTACACGGTGTATCGCGAATCCGGGAACACCGAGTCGAAGATCTGCAAGGACGTTCGCGCAGCAGGTGGCGACGCTTACGGCAAGTGGCTCGATACCACTACCGACCCGTCGACGCGGATGACTTGCTGAGGGCGTAAGTGGCTCAGCCCCAGCTGGCCTGCGCGCCCAGGCTCGCTTTGTCCACCCGTTCGAGCCGACTCTCCGTGTACGACGCGATCTGATCCACCACTACCCGGACCCGAGCACCGTCGTCCGCGGCGCGTTCCCACGCGGGCAGCAGGATCGGATCGAGCCCGGCAGGCGCAGTTGCCAGCAGCCATTCCGCGACGCGATGAACACGATCACGCTGCCGATCCTGACGCGCTTTGTGTCCGGCGTCGGACATCACGTAGTACAGCGCCACGGTCTTGAGCAATGCCACCTCGGATGCGACGGCCTCGGGTATGTCGAGGTCGGCTTGATAGCGCGAGAGGGGTCGGTCACCGTGTGTCAGCCGGGTGCTGGCGATCGCCGCGGTGGCGAAGCGTCCCACCAATTCACTCGTCAGATTCTTCAACGCGACGGAACTTCCGAGTGTTCCGTCGAAACTTCCGACCCCGCGTACGACGGGGAGTTCGGACAGCCGTTGGGCGGCTTCGATCAGATCGTCGACTACCAATCCGCGAAACTCGGAGGCCCCGAGTTCTGCCAGTGCGCGCTGCTCGGACGGATCGGCAAGCGAGCGAAGGTCGATGCGGCCTGCGATCACCCCGTCCTCCACGTCGTGCACGGAATAGGCGATGTCATCGGCCCAGTCCATGACCTGAGCTTCCAGGCATTGCCGACGCTCGGGCGCTCCCTCGCGAACCCAGGCGAGCACCTCTGCGTCGTCGTCGTATGCCCCGAACTTCGCGCCGGGCTCAGGGCGGGTCCAGGGATACTTGATGGCTGCGTCGAGTGACGCCCTGGTGAGATTGAGGCCTGCGCTCAGACCGTCGGGGCGCAGGATCTTGGGTTCGAGGCTGGTCAAGATCCGCAGATTCTGCGCATTGCCCTCGAAACCTCCGCAGTCCTTGGCGACTTCGTCGAGGGCCTTCTCGCCGTTGTGACCGTACGGTGGGTGCCCGATGTCGTGCGCGAGACCGGCGAGGTCCACCAGGTCCGGATCGCAACCGAGTCCGTCGGCGATCCCTCGCCCGATCTGTGCGACCTCCATCGAGTGCGTCAACCGCGTGCGAGGTGTGTCACCGTCGCGCGGGCCGACAACCTGGGTCTTGTCGGCCAAGCGCCGCAAAGCCGCGGAGTGTTGGACACGCGCCCGATCTCGCGAGAAGTCCGAACGATGCTGCGCCGCTGCGATCTGCGAACCCGGCAACCCCGCTCGCTTCGGCGCCTCGACGACACGACGTTCGAGGTCGTGTTCGGAGTAGGTGCCGCCTCCGTAGGTGGTGTGAGCTGTCATGGTCTCTATTGCCCTGCCGTGTAGGGGAAGTCTGCCGAGAAGTGCGTGAGCTGATACCAGAGCAGCGCGCCGGTTTCGCGAGCGATTCCGTGCAACTGGGATTCGCGGGTGAAGACAGCCGGGCCCTGACGAGTAGGTGCGGTCCACGCCTGGAGTCCTGTGTCGCGGGCCATCGTCCGCGTTCGCAAGGAGTGCCACGGGTCACTGACCAGGACAGCGGAATTGATTCCCTGCGAGGACATCTCGGCGCTCACCGCGTCGATACTGAGCAGTGTGTCCGAACCGGTCTCCACCGCGGTGATCGCACTCGAAGGAATTCCGCGATCGGTCAGATACATCTTTCCCGACGCCGCTTCGGTGTACTCGTCACCTTCTTGTTTGCCGCCGACAGTGATGATCTGCGGCGCCACTCCGCGCTTGTACAGCTTGTACGCCTGCTCGAGTCGGGCCTCGAAGACGGACGACGGAGTGCCGGAATACTGAGCCGCGCCCAGAACGACTATCGCGTCGGCCGGCCGCGTGTCGTCGATGCGCGCCACCTGCCACACCCGGAACGCAGTACCCCCGACCAGAACCACGGCCATCAACACGGCACCGGCGATCAGTCGGCGCGTCCAGCGAGCCAATCCTGCCCCGAAGCCGCCCGCCCGTGAGGGTGATGGGTCGTGGGGGCGGTTACCGAAAGCAGGTTTCACTCCCGCAATTCTGCCAGTTCGCGGCGATCACCTCCGATGCCGACGCGCCACAACGGATAGATTTGCGTCATGGCCCTCGCACCACACTTCGCGCAGTTGTCCTCGGTAGAGCAGAGTCGGACAACCACCCGACCCGTTCGGCGTCGGGGAAGCGCCGCCGCCGTCGCTGCGATTTTCGCTCTGCTGGCGCTCGTCTTCAGTCCTGCGCTCGCCTCGGCGGACGCACCGATGGTGTTGCCGAATCACATCACCGACACCTCCGGGGTCCTCGATTCCGGGCAACGCAGCGATATACAAGCCGCGATCGATCAACTCGGCGAGGACCACCAGATCGATCTGTGGGTCGCGTTCGTCCCCGATTTCAACAACCTGGGTGGCCAGGCGTGGGCACAGCAGACAGCCACGAAGTCGACGCTGAGCACGAAGTCCGTCCTGCTTGCAGTTGCCACGGCAGAGCGTGCTTACTACCTCGACGTCCCGGCCGAGCTGCGCAACATCACGGATTCCGACATCGAATCGATCAATACCGACGCGGTGGAACCGGCTCTCGCCGAGGATGATTGGACCGGCGCGGCGATTGCCGCGGCCGGCGCACTCGGCGACGCGAACAACACGAGCGGCGGAATGGGAGTCGGAACACTCCTCATCGCGGGCGGCGCTGTGGTGGTCGGGACGGGCGGCGTGGTCCTGTACTCACGCAAGCGCAAGAACGACAAGAACAAGGCAAGCGTCGAAGCCGCGAAGAACATCTCCCCCGACGACATCGCCAGCCTCAATGCACTCCCGCTGCCAACGCTCGACGAACGCGCGAAGGAGATCCTCGTCGAGACGGACAACGCGATCGCCGGCAGCCAGGAGGAACTCGATCTGGCCCGCAGCGAGTTCGGAGATTCCGCCGTCGCACCCTTCTCGGCAGCATTCGACAAGGCCAAGGCCACCCTCGCCGAAGCCTTCGCGATCAGGCAGCGACTCGACGACGCCATCCCGGAAACTCCCGATCAACGCCGCCAGATGCTGATCGACATCATTTCCTCGTGCGGTCGAGCCGACCAAGAACTCGAAGCTCGCGTCGAGGAGTTCGACGGGCTTCGCGACCTTCTCATCAACGCCCCCGCCCGTCTCGATGCGTTGACGCAGAGTGTTGTTTCTCTCAGCGTGCGCTTGCCCGAATCCGAGGCGATTCTGACCAAATTGAAGGATCAATTCCCCGCGCCGACGCTGGCATCTGTCGTGAACAACGTCACGATGGCGAGTGAGCGCCTGACGCTCGCCGAGAAGTCGATCGAGGAAGGACGAGACGCGACGGCACTGCCGGCCGGTAAGCAAGGCGCTGCCGTCACTGCGATTCGCACCGCCGAAGCCGCCCTCGATCAGGCACGCAAACTACTCGACGGCGTCGATCACGCCGCCGACGACATCCGAAACGCCATCGCGACACTTCCGTCCGCGATGGACGACGTCCAGCAGGGCATCACCGCTGCGGACGCTTACCTGGCGCAAGGCGGGCAGAAGTTGGCGGACGCGAAGGCCGCAGCCCAGGCAGCGTTGGCGAATGCTCAGACGTCGAAGGACAGCGATCCGCTGACAGCCTTCAACCAGATCGTCGCAGCCGACGCCCAACTCGACGCGCTTCTTGCCGACGCTCAGGAGCAGAAGCAGCAGCTCGAACGTGCACAGCAGCGCCTCGCCCAGGACATTCTGGCCGCACAGGCTCAGGTGACCGCTGCAGGCGACTTCCTCGGAACCAGGCGCGGGGCGATCGGGGCGGAGGCGCGCACTCGCTACGCCGAGGCTCAGCGGCACCTGCAGGCGGCCCAGCAATTGCAGACCTCGGATCCGTCGAAGGCACTGCAACACGCCCAGGCCGCGACCACCTTGGCGACGCACTCACTTCGCGCCGCGCAGAACGACGTCAACACCTGGGAAGCAAACCAACGACCCCGCGGTGGCGGCGGCGATGCGACGGGAGCGATCCTCGGCGGCATCCTGATCAACAGCATTCTGCGAGGTGGCGGCGGGCCCCGCTCGTACGGCGGACCGAGCAGCAGCGGACGCTCCGGTCGCGGTGGCGGCGGCGGTGGTTTCGGCGGCGGGGGCGGCGGCCGAACCAGTCGAGGCGGCGGCGGCCGGTTCTGACGGATCCCGTCGAGGTAGTAAAATCCCTACTTTGTTCACGACCGCACTCGTCGTACGCTTCATCCGGCAAGTCGGGATCACAGATCATACGAAGGTGTTATGGAAAGCGTCGCCCCGCAGATAACCGTCGTTGTACCTACATACAACGAGCGTGAGAACCTGCCAAAGCTCGTCGATCGCCTCGCCGCGTTGAAGATCCCGAACCTGCACGTCCTCGTGGTGGATGACAACTCCCCCGACGGCACGGGTGAGGTTGCGGACAAGTTGGGTATCGACGGTCCCATCCCGGTCGGAGTGCTTCACCGCACGGTCAAGGACGGACTCGGCCGTGCTTACGTCGCGGGCATGAGCCGGGCTCTGGCGGAGAACGCAGACATCGTCATTCAGATGGACGCAGATCTCTCGCACCCGTCCGAGGCGATCCCCGCCATGATCGAGATCCTCACCACTACCGATGCGGCAGTCGTTCTCGGCTCCCGCTATGTCGAAGGCGGCGCAGTCGCCGGCGACTGGCCGTGGCACCGCAAGGCTTTGTCCGCCTGGGCGAACTTCTACGTCAACGCCATTCTGCGACTGCACGTCAAGGATGCGACCGCCGGCTTCAAGGCGTGGCATGCAAAGACCTTGCGCGACATCGACGTCGAATCGGTGCAGAGCAACGGCTACGCGTTCCAGGTCGAGATGAACTACCGAGTTGTTCAGCGCGGCATGAAGATCGCCGAAACGCCCATCCGCTTCGAGGAGCGCACCGAAGGCGTCTCCAAGATGAGTCTCTCGGTTCAGTTGGAGTCTGCACTGGTGCCGTGGAAGCTCAAGTTCGGCAAGAAGTCCCTGTGACCTCGGCGGCCGATCGAAAGTAGTCGGCCGTCTGCGTGTCCGACGGGTAGAACGATTCGATCGCAATCTCTGCGAGCGTGACGTCGCGCGGCGTACCGAACACGGTGGTGGTGCTGAACATCGCCAGTTCGGTATCGCCGACGCGTAGACGCAACGGAACCAGCAGGGAATTCGCGCGGTCGTCGTGCCAGTCTCCGCCGCTGGGATAGGCGCGCAGCTCGTCGAGCAACGACGACAGCTGCGCATCCGCACTGACCTCCACTTCCCGAGCCAGCCTTGTGAGCAGGTGGGCCCGCCACTGCGCGAGGTTCACGATCCGCGGCGCCATGCCCTCGGGATGCAAGCTCAGACGCAATACGTTCACCGGTGGTTCCAGGAGGAAATCAGCGGCGCCCGCGGTCAAAATTCCCACGGCCTGGTTCCCGGCGACCATCTCCCACTGCTGATCGACCACCACGGCCGGATACGGGTCATGCGCGTCGATGATGCGATCGATGGCCTCACTCACCGCTGACATCGGCGCTTCTGCCAACGACTTCTGCGAGTACTCCGGCGCGTGGCCACTTGCCAGCAGAAGCGTGTTCTGTTGTCGTAGAGGAACATCCAGACATTCGGACAGGTGAAGAATCATGTCCCGGCTCGGCTTGGAGCGGCCGGTTTCGATGAAGCTCAGATGCCTGGTCGACACTCCTGCCGCCGCCGAGAGACCCAACTGAGTGAGCCTTCGCCGCTCCCGCCACCGCTTGAGTTCGGAGCCCACGTCCATCGTCTCGAAGGTCATTCTTTCAAGTTAGCGACCCGAGGTAGCCGAGGCCATGACCTCAGAGGTAATCGACCCGAAGCAGTTTCGGAGGAACAGTGGTCTCAGCCGGCGAGGCCGCCGGACATTCACCACCGGAAACTGATCAAGGGAGCGACCATGAGCGACTTCGACGCAATCGCCGACGCCTACATCGACATGTGGAACGAAACCGATACCACCGCCCGTAAAGCACGGGTCGAGCAATTGTTCGCACCCGGCGGTCGCTACACCGATCCGCTCGCGGACGTCACCGGACACGATCAGATCGACGCGATGATCAACGCTGTGCAGCAACAATTTCCGGGCATGCACTTCACCCTCGTCGGACCGGTGGACGCGCATCACCGACAGGCCCGATTCGGTTGGGCTCTCGGCCCGTCGGGGGCCGAGTCACTGATCGACGGATTCGACGTACTCGAACGCGACGACGACGGCCGGGTGACGCTTGTCCTCGGGTTCCTCGACAAGGTGCCTTCGGCCTGAATCGGGACTACCACCGACAGCGTTCGTCACGAAGGCTGTCGGTGGTTCGTGGCATCATCGGTGCCGATGAACGCCGACGGATTTACCTGGTCCACACCGATTCCCGAGTCCGAGGGTGCTGAGTACGACGCTCACACGCTGACCGTCAACGGCCTTCCCACCGTCTATCGAACCGCCAAGACGACGCCGACCAAGCTCGGTCAGTTCGTCACACTGTGGCGCCGATCCGAGGCCGGGCCCATCCGCCCATTCGACGCCAGCGACCGCGTGATGCTGTTCGTGGTGAAGGTATACGACGAAGAGCATTCGGGGCACTTCGTCTTTCCCGTCGAAACCCTCGTCGAACACGACATCGTCTCGACGAACTTCTCCGGCGGTAAGCGCGCTGTCCGGGTCTATGCGCCCTGGGTTACGCCGACCAGCGCGCAAGCAGTCAGAACTCAGCGCTGGCAGATTCGGCATTTCGGCGAGTTCCCTGATGTACTCAGCTCGACTGTGTTCAGCTCAACTGCGTTCAGCTCAACTGATACGTCGCGATGATGACGCCTGTTGTCGTGGGGACGCTGTCGGTGAGGGTGAACTGAGCGAGCGCAGCTCCGTCGGGGAACAATCTGCGCCCGGTTCCGAGAACCAGCGGATGTATCAGCAGAGTGTAGGTGTCGACGAGACGTCGCTCGGCCAAGGACGTGATCAAGTCGCCGCTGCCCAGAATCACCAGATCCGGGCCCTCACTTTCCTTGAGCGTGGCGACCGCTTCGGCGGCATCACCTTTCAACAAGGTCGAGTTCTTCCACGGCAGCGGTTCACCCAAAGTCCTTGACGCTACGTACTTCTGCGTGTTGTCGAGCACCTCGGTAAACGGATTGTCGGTCTGAAACGGCCAGTACGAGGCGAAGTTTTCGTAAGTTCTGCGACCGAACAGCAACGCCGATTTCTTCGCCATCCCCTCCCCCATCTTCTGCGCCATGACGGAATCGTTGAAGGGTGCTGCCCACCCACCGTGCTCGAATCCGCCACGACGGTCCTCGTCCGGCCCACCGGGCGCCTGCATGACACCGTCGAGAGTCACGCTGTTGGTCACGCTGAGTTTTCTCATAACTTCGATCCTGCGCCTGAAGGACCATCGGGGAAAGAGAAAACGGGCGGTCCTTCTCGATTGAGAAGGACCGCCCGTCAGCTTCGAACGAGAATCAGGAGCCGATCAGCCGTGCGGCCAGGTAGCTTTCCACCTGATCGAGGGCGACGCGTTCCTGCGCCATGGAGTCACGCTCACGCACCGTCACAGCCTGGTCTTCGAGAGTGTCGAAGTCGACCGTGATGCAGAACGGTGTGCCGATCTCGTCCTGGCGACGGTAACGACGACCGATGGCGCCGGCGTCGTCGAACTCGACGTTCCAATTCTGACGCAGCTGCGCTGCAAGATCTTTGGCCTTCGGCGTCAGGTCCGCGTTACGCGAGAGCGGCAGAACGGCAGCCTTGACGGGAGCGAGTCGGCGATCCAGGCGGAGCACTGTGCGCTTGTCGACGCCGCCCTTGGAGTTGGGCGCCTCGTCCTCGGTGTAGGCGTCGACCAGGAAGGCCATCAGCGAACGCGTGAGACCGGCCGCCGGCTCGATGACGTACGGCGTGTACCGCTCGCCCGTCGTCTGGTCGTAGTAGTTCAGCTCGGTGCCCGAATGCTTGGAGTGCGTCGAGAGATCGAAGTCGGTACGGTTCGCGATGCCCTCGAGCTCGCCCCATTCGCTGCCCTGGAAGTGGAAGCGGTACTCGATGTCGGTCGTGCCCTTCGAGTAGTGCGAAAGCTTTTCCGGCGCATGCTCGTACAGACGCAGGTTGTCCTTGTTGATACCGAGGCCGGTGTACCAGTCAAGGCGGTAGTCGATCCAGTACTGATGCCACTGCTCGTCCTCGCCCGGCTTGACGAAGAATTCCATCTCCATCTGCTCGAACTCGCGGGTGCGGAAGATGAAGTTGCCGGGGGTGATCTCGTTGCGGAAGCTCTTGCCGATCTGGCCGATGCCGAACGGCGGCTTCTTACGCGAGGTGGTCAGCACGTTGGCGAAGTTCACGAAGATGCCCTGTGCGGTCTCGGGGCGAAGGTAGTGCATACCCTCTTCGCTCTCGACGGGGCCGAGGTACGTCTTGAGCATCATGTTGAAGTCGCGCGGCTCGGTCCACTGGCCGACGGTGCCGCAGTCGGGGCAACCGATGACATCCATCGAGACGTCGTCCGGGTTGTCGAGCTTCTTCTTCTCCGCGTACGCCTCCTGCAGGTGATCCTGACGGTGACGCTTGTGACAGTTGAGGCACTCGACGAGCGGGTCGTTGAAGACACCGACGTGACCGGACGCGACCCACACCTCGCGGGGCAGGATCACCGACGAGTCGAGGCCGACGACGTCCTCGCGGCTGGTGACCATGTTGCGCCACCACTGGCGCTTGATGTTCTCCTTGAGCTCGACACCCAATGGGCCGTAGTCCCATGCGGACTTGGTACCGCCGTAGATCTCACCGCACGGGTAGACCAGGCCTCGCCGCTTGGCGAGATTGACAACGGCTTCGATCTTGGACTTGGGTGCCACTCGATTGCTCTCCATCTGGGTAATAGATGCATGATTTTCGTGCGCTTTTCGCACCATCAGCCTATCTGGCGGCTGCCACGCACTTCCGTCCAAGGTTGACATGCATACTTGTGCATATCAAAATGAAAGTGATTTGCAATAATGTGGTGAGATGGCTATGCCCGGACATCATGATCTACCCCTCGAAGGAGCCTCGCTGTGAGCATTGCGGATACCGGCGATCTCCACAAAAGCCATGATCATTCCGACCTCGGACACACGCACGACCCGTTCGAAGCCGCACCGCCCGCGCCCGTGCCGCCCAAGGAAACCCTGGCGGCAGCCGGCGAAATTCTGCGGGCGCTCGCTGCACCCGTTCGGATCGCGATCGTGCTTCAGTTGCACGAGTCGGAGCGTTGCGTTCACGAACTCGTCGGAGCTCTCGGTGTCACTCAGCCACTCATCAGCCAGCATCTGCGCGTACTCAAAGCAGCGGGCGTCGTCCGCGGCGAGCGCAACGGACGAGAAGTTCTCTATCGACTCGTCGACGATCACCTTGCACACATCGTCGTCGACGCTGTCGCCCACGCCGAAGAAGGATGAGATTCCACCGCATGAACACCCCGGGCAGTACGACCTCGAAACGTGGACCGGCCACAGTCGGCGTTCGTTCCACGAAACAGCGCAGCGCCATCTCCGCCCTGCTCGACGACATCGACGAATTCAAGTCGGCACAGGAATTGCACGACGAACTGCGCAAGCGAGGTGAAGGCATCGGCCTGACCACCGTCTACCGCACGCTGCAGGCACTCTCCGACGCCGGAACCATCGACGTCCTACGCACCGACACAGGTGAGTCCGTCTACCGACGCTGCTCCTCCGGGCACCACCATCACCTGGTGTGCCGCAACTGCGGATTCACCGTCGAGGTCGAGGGCCCGACGGTCGAGCAGTGGTCACAGACCATCGCCGAGGACAACGGTTTCACCGAAGTGAGTCACACCGTCGAGATCTTCGGCACCTGCCGCGACTGCGCCGCCGCCTGAGAGCGTCAGGGAATCAAACCCTGCCGGGCGGTATCGGCACCGGTGAGCGCCAGTAGCAACATCGTGGTCAGTGCCTCGTCGTCCAGTCCGGCGGCAGGGAACGTGTAACGCAGGATGACGTCCGCCAGACTGCCGTGGCCGAACACCGCGATGGAGCCGAATTGGATGGTGCGATTCCGCTCGGCCACCTTGCGATGCAGTGCCGCGCTCACCGGTCGGTCCCATGCGAGAACACACGTCATGGACAGCACGTCCAGACCCTCGGACAGATTCATCGCCTGGATGGAACACAGCGCGCCGGAGTACTGGAAACCCAGTGATCCGTCGGCAGCCACATCGACCGTCACGAAATGCGCCAGCGAGGCGGCCGCGCGTTCTTGTAGGCGGGCTGCTTCGTCGGTGGTGTCGGTCATGTTCTCCCCTGTCATTTGACGCCACCGAATCTACGGTCACGTGAGGCGTACTCGACGCAGGCGGCCCAAAGGTCGCGGCGGTCGAAATCGGGAAACAGCTTCTCCTGGTACACCATTTCGGCGTAGGCGGATTGCCAGATCAAGAAATTGGACGTCCGCTGTTCCCCCGACGGACGCAGGAAGAGATCGACGTCGGGCATGTCGGGTTCGTCGAGGTACTTGGCAACGGTCGCCTCGGTGATCTTGTCCGGATTGATCTCACCGGCCGCGACACGCTTCGCGATTTCCTTTACCGCATCGGCAATTTCGGCCCGGCCGCCGTAGTTCACACACATGGTCAAGTTCATGACGGTGTTGTTCTTGGTCAGTTCTTCGGCGATCTCGAGTTCCTTGATCACGCTGGCCCACAGGCGTGGCTTACGACCGGCCCAGCGAACACGCACACCCATTTCGTTCATCTCGTCGCGTCGACGGCGGATGACATCACGGTTGAAGCCCATCAGGAATCGAACCTCGTCGGGACTGCGCTTCCAGTTCTCGGTGGAGAAGGCGTAAGCGGAGAGCCACTCGACACCCATCTCGATGCACCCGCAGACGGTGTCCATCAGGACAGCTTCGCCGCGTTCGTGCCCGGCGGTTCGGGGCAGACCGCGCTCCTGCGCCCATCGTCCGTTGCCGTCCATCACCAAAGCGACGTGGCGCGGGATCAGTTCGGTCTGCAGGATCGGCGGGGTCGCCCCGGACGGATGTGGGTCCGGTGGTCGGATCACCCGGTCAGCAGCAGAATCAAGCGGAGTTCGCGGTTCGCGTCGTCGAATCACGTGTTCCATCCTGCCTCACGGGCAAGTCGACCTCGACGGCTGCATGCGGCCTCGAACGCTCGATCAGCGGCAACGTCCGCAATTGGCGCTCGAGATGCCACTGCAGGTGTGCCGCGACCAGTCCGCTGGCTTGCGTCCGCAGCGTCGCGGGCGCCGAATCGGTACCCTCCCACTCCCCTCGGAGCAGGGCTTCCATCAAGTCGAGCACTCCGGGCGACGGCGTCGCAGCACCCGCCGGGCGGCAATAGGTACACACGGCTCCGCCTGCGGCGACATGAAAGGCCCGGTGCGGTCCAGGAGCACTGCAGCGGGCGCACTCTTCGAGGGCAGGCGCCCAACCCGCATAGCCCATGGCTCTCAACAAGAACGCGTCGAGCACGAACTCGACCGGTCGTGCCTGCTCGGCGATCGCACGCAGTGCTCCCACCGTCAATCGCTGAAGCTGCGGGGCCGGCGCGCGTTCCTCGCCGGCCAACCGCTCGGCAGTTTCGAGTACGGCGCAGGCCGTGGTGTACCGGCTGTAGTCGTCGACGATGTCGGTGGCGAATGCGTCGACCGTCTGCACCTGAGTGATGATGTCGAGATTCTTGCCCGGAAGTAGTTGCACGTCGATGTGAGCAAACGGTTCGAGTCTGGCACCGAATTTGGAGGTGGTTCGGCGGACACCTTTGGCCACGGCACGTACCAACCCGAACTGACGGGTGAGCAACGTGACGATGTGGTCGGCTTCGCCCAGTTTGTGCAGGCGCAGCACCACCGCCGTGTCTCGATACAACCTCACTCGACCAGTGTCCCACGTTGTACCGACGACCGATCCCGATGCCGCGCCCGATGACAAGTCGGAAACACGGCAGGTCCGTCCGGATAGACTGGCGCGATGCCGAGCGACGCAATTGTGCAACCTGTCACTGCAGAGTTGACCGGTCGCGAAGCGCGGTGGGAGCGACACAACTCCGAGCGTCAGAAACGGATACTCACCTCGGCGGTCGAACTGATCGAAGAGCGTGCGGCAGGTGCCGAGGTGTCCGTCCAGCAGATCGCCGATCGTGCCGGCCTCGCCAAGTCGGTGGTGTACCGCCAATTCAGCGGCCGAGACGACCTCGATCGACGAGTGCGAGCGTTCGTGCTCGGCCAATTTGCGGCGGCCCTGGATGCTTCGATGAGCATTTCGGTAGGCACTCTCGACCAGATCCTGACCCGAACCATCAGCGCCGTCGCCGAGTGGATCACCGAGCATCCGCGGATTCACGAGTTCATGGGTACCGGCCCCACCGACTACGACGACGAGAGCATCGACGCGATCAGCAGTCTGAAGGCCACAATCGCCGACTCCGCCCGCACCACTATCACCGAAGTCGGTCGATCCGTGGGGATCGACTCCTCACCCTTCGATTCACTACCGTTCGCAGTGGTGACAATGGTCGAGGGCACGCTCACCCACTGGGTCCGAAGCACCGATCCGAAACCGAGCCGCGAAGAGATCGTCGCCGACCTCGCGAAATACACCTGGTACATGTTCGACGGCGTTGCCCGCTCGAGCGGACTACAGATCGATCCCCATGTCGAATTGTCCACGCTCATAGCCGAGCTGGTGTCCTCCGACGGAGGAACTTCGCGGCCGGACTAGATCCGGGTCTTGTCGGAACGCTTCGGCTCGCCGCGGTAGCGGGCGTAGTCGCCGTCGATGCGCAGCTTTCGCCACGCACGCTTCGACACCGGATTCATCAATCCGAGTTCGTCTGCCAGGGCTCGCATTTCGCCGAAGTAGTTACCCAGGATGCGGCGTGAATGCGGGCTCCCCCAGAAGGCGCTCTTCATCACCTCGTCCGGGATTCCGAATTCTTCGGCGAATTCCTTTGGCGGTGACATGATTTCACCCGCAAGCCAACGCATCGCGCCGGGGAAGGCGACCGATGTGATGGCTCGACTCGTACGACTGAGTCTGGGGACGTGATTGCGCAGGAACTCGTGAGCAAACGAGATGTGTCTCGCTTCTTCGGCGATGTGGATCTCCATGGTGCGGAGCATCGCCGGCGGCGTGTCCTTACCCTCACGGATGAGATCCTTCTGGAAGTGGTCGATCGGTTCTTCACCAGCCAGAATGCCGATGAAGAAGATGACCGGGAACTTTGCTCCCAGCACTCCGATGATCGGCGACAGTCGCCGGAACATCGGACGCATACCCGGCACGTCGATGTCCATGCGATTGACGAGTTCCTGGAACATCTGGATGTGATTGCACTCTTCGGTCATCTCGTGCAGGCAGTACCGGAACTCAGGCGACTGGTTGGGTAGCGCCATGATGTATTGCAGCATTCCCCGGATCAAGATGCTCTCGAAGGCCGAACCCACCTTGGTCACGTTCGCCTGACGCCACATTCCCATGGCGATTCGACGCTCCAACGACTGATCCTGGTACCACTGCGTCGCCCCGAGGGGGTCCGACACGGACGAGAGCACCCATCTCGGATCATGCGGATCGATCGCGAACTCTGGTGAATCCCAGTCGATGTCGAGATAGGGATCGAAACTGCGGGCAACTGAGCCCTCGGACAAAGTCTGCAGTACCTGGTGGTACGGCTTTTCCACTTCGATCGACGCTGACCGAGCCATCGGTGTCTCCTCACGGCCAGTCCGTCGATTGCAGTCGACGGACTTGAATGAGGTCAAACATAATGGGACACCGCGTCCCACGCAACCCCCTCGGGGGCCTATTTCAGGCCCGACGCAGCGGGATGATCTCGCGAACCTTCTCGTCCCGGAGATACAGTCCCGCCCACATGACGATTCCGGTGTAGACGGCAAACAGGGTCGTGCTCAGCAGAGGCTGTTCAGCTCGAAGGTTGGTCAACACCGCTCCCCCCAGGTAACCGGTGAGCAGAATCGCGCCGAGTATCGACGTTCGCGGAATCACGTACAGCGCAAGGCAGATCAGTTGCACCACCCCAGCCGTCAATGCCAGCGAGTCCGGCAACCCAAGTTCAGCCGACGCATCCTTGACTGTCTGAAGGTTGAGAATGTGGATGATGCCGTCGAAGAGCATGAAAACGACGAACAGCCCACTCAGGACGTATCCGAGCTTGCGAGCCGTGGCCGAAGGTGTCGTCGTCGTGGCGTTACCGGAAACAGTTTCGTTGTGGACGGGCTGGGTGGTCATCGGAATCTCCTGGGGCGAAGGCGAGCGGCCGGTTGCCACTTCGCTTGCAATTACGACTCCCGCGCGATCGAAAACTCATCGCGCCGGCCGTTACAACGCACCCGGCGTTCAGGACGATTCACCTCACGTGGTCTGATGGACGGTGACACGGGGTGCCGAAAAAGTCGGCTGAGATCAGACCCGATGAACCTGACCAGTTAGCACTGGCGGAGGGATGTCGACGTGACCGAACAGCAATTTCAGCGCGCATTGAACCTCGACGAGCAGATCGTTCTGATCACCGGTGGCGCCCGCGGGCTAGGCGCCGCACTGAGCCGAGCATTCTCCCGCTCGGGCGCCCGCGTAATTGTGAACTACAACAAGAGCCGCGATGCCGCCGAGGCCCTGGTCGCCGAACTGGGTGAGGATCGCACCTTCGCAGTCCAGGCGGACGTGACGGACCGCAGTTCCGTCGACCAGTTGTTCTCCGCTGCACGCGAGAGATTCGACGCACCGATCTCGACCGTGGTCGACAATGCACTGGTCGACTTCTCGTTCAACGGCGATGCACGGCCGAACGCGGACACGATCACCTGGGCCGACTTCGAGTCTCAACTACGCGGAGCTGTTGCCGGAACACTCAATACCACCCAGGCAGCGCTACCAGGCATGCGCGAACTCGGCTTCGGCCGAATCATCACTGTCGGAACCAATCTGGTCCAGAATCCGGTAGTTCCGTACCACGACTACACCGCTGCCAAGGCCGCACTGTTGGCACTGACACGGACGCTGTCCGCCGACCTCGGTCCGGACGGGATCACAGTCAACATGGTCTCCGGCGGCTTGCTCCGCACCACCGATGCGAGTGCCGCGACACCGGAAGCCGTGTTCGACATGATCGCGGCAAGCACTCCCCTGCGCCGAGTCACGACGCCGGACGAATTTGCCGACGCTGCACTCTTTTTCGCCTCACCATGGTCACGGGCCGTGACCGGCCAGAACCTGGTTGTCGACGGCGGACTCGTCAAGAACTGATGGGCGCACAGCTGCGGATAGGTGCGTTCCTGCTCGGTTGCGGACATCACAGTGCGGCATGGCGTCATCGCGACTCACCGGTCGAAAGTCTCGGCGACATCACGTATTACGAGTCGCTCGCCCAGATCGCCGAACGCGGCAAGCTGGACGCCGTCTTCTTCGCTGACGGTCACAGTGTTCGCGAACCCGAGTCGGGTGCGTCGTGGTTTCTCGAGCCGATCACCGCATTGACTGCCATGGCACGAGCGACAGCGGACATCGGCCTGGTGACCACCATTTCCACCACTTTCTACACGCCGTTTCACGCGGCGCGACTGTTGGCCTCGCTCGACCACATCAGCGGCGGACGGGCCGGCTGGAACGTCGTGACCTCGATGTTCGACCAGGAGGCGCGCAACCACGGACTCGAGGCGATGCCCGATCACGCATCCCGATACGAACGAGCCGACGAATTTGTCGAAGTGGCCCTCGCATTGTGGGATTCATGGTCGGAAGACGCGCTGATTCTCGACCGGTCGGGGCGTTTTGCCGACGCAAACAGGATTTCTCGAATCGATCACGACGGCAAACATTTTCGGGTGGACGGGCCGTTGACGGTTCCGCGCTCCCCGCAAGGCCGGCCGGTGTTGTTCCAGGCCGGGGCGTCCGAGCAGGGCCGCGATCTGGCGGCGCGTCGCGCCGAGGCAATCTATTCGGTTGCCTACGACTTACCCAGCGCACAGGCCTACTACGCGGACGTGAAATCGAGAATCGAGCGAGCCGGCCGGGATTCGAACTCTGTCGCCGTGATGCCGGGACTGGTCACCTACGTCGGCAGCACCGTCGCCGAGGCCAGGGCGAAGAAGGCCGAACTCGATCTCCTGCTGCCCACCGAACAGTCGATACGCCAACTCTCGTTGTTCACCGGACAGGATTGCGAGAACTGGGATCTCGACGGGCCCGTGCCCCCGTTGCCTCCACTCGAAGCGTTCACAGGGCCGCAGGGACGCTACGCCACTATTTTGCGGATCGTCGAGAAGGACGCACCGACTGTGCGGGAGCTCCTCGGGACGCTCGCTGCGGGTGGTGGTCACGCAACGATGATCGGAACACCGGAGTCGATTGCCGACGAGATGGGATCCTGGTTGAACGGCCGCGGTGCCGACGGTTTCAATCTGATGCCGCCAACCTATCCGCGGGGTCTGGAAGATTTTGTCGATCACGTGATTCCGGTGCTGCAGGCGCGTGGGTTGTTCCGTCGCGAATACGAGGGAGCGACTCTGCGAGAAAACCTCACCTAGTCCGGCAGTAGCGGCACCGACAGGTCCGGATCGCGTCCCAGGAGCACTCCCCTCGTGAGGGCCGCGGAGCCGAACTTCTTCCGGACACTGTCCATTGCCGAGTCGAGGGCGGCAGTGTCCGGACCCGCGAATCCTGGACCGTCGAAGGGCAATTCGAGTTGTTCGGCGCCGTCCCGATCCAGGTTGGAGACAGCGACACCGATCAACGTGATGCCCTTGTCCGCGATCATCGGTATCGCTTCGTCCAGCAGCACCATCGAGGCGCTCAGCAATTCCGCTGTGTCGGCGGTGGACCGGCGCAGCGTGTGAGATCGAGTTGCCCGCGTGAAATCCGCGAAGCGGAGCCGGAGCGTGACCGTGCGCCCCGTCCGCTGCGCCGAACGCATGCGTCGACTGACACGGTCGACAAGGGACATCAACGACGCATCGAGTTCTGCGCGGGGATGGGATCCGCGACCCAGCGCATGCTGAGCACCCATCGAACTGCGGCCACGGTAGGCGCGGACGGGGCGCGGATCTCGATTGTGTGAGAGTGCGTAGAGATGGCGACCGGCGCCGCCCCCGAGAATCGAGACGATCGAGGATTCGTCGTGCCGAGCGATGTCACCCACCGTCACGATGTCGAAGTTTCGCAGCTTCTGGGCCGTGATCTTGCCGACGCCCCACAGCTTCTCGACCGGCAAGGGATGCAGGAACTCGGTCTCGCCCTCCGGCGGCACTCGCAGCAATCCGTCGGGTTTCGCGAATGCACTGGCGACCTTGGCCAGGAACTTGGTGCGTGCGATTCCGACCGTGATCGGTAGTCCGACCTGCTCGGCCACATCGCGTCTGAGGTTGGCTCCGATCTGCAGCGGGTTTCCCACGATCTTGGCGAGCCCGCCGACCTCGAGAAAGGCCTCGTCTATGGAGATTCCTTCGACCAGCGGCGACGTGTCGTGAAAGACGTCGAACACGTCTTTGCTCGCCTGCGAGTACGCCGACATTCGCGGAGGGACAACTATCGCCTGAGGACACAGTGATCGGGCCTGACCACCGCTCATGGCTGTGCGAACCCCGAACGCCTTGGCCTCGTAGCTTGCCGCCAAGACCACCCCACCACCGACGATGACCGGCCTGCCGGCCAGAGTCGGGTCGTCGCGTTGCTCGACTGATGCGTAGAACGAATCGAGATCCGCATGCAGGATTGTTGCGTCACCTGTGGACCGACTACCGCCAGAATGATTACCGCCGGAACGAGCACCGCCAGGGTGATTACCTGGCGTTTCTTGATCCAGCGGTTCATGCGACACGAACATATGTTCCCATGCGCCACCGACACAATGAAAGGCCGCAAATAGATTCCATGGAATTAATCACGAATCGGGCGTACGGTGAGAAAATGATTCCACGGAATGCATATCGGTTCGGAGTCTGCTCGTGACCAGATCAGCCCTGAGCAGGCACTTCGACAACCTCGTCCGCTTCGAAACCGAACTGTGGACGGCCGTCGACCAGCGACTCCGAATCGAGCACGACCTGCCACTGAGTCGATTCGAGCCGATGCAGATCATCGACAGGCTCGGCTCCTGTCGGGTCTTCGACATCGCCGAGGCCCTCGCGATCACCGTCGGTGGCACGAGCAAGCTGGTGGATCGAATCGAAGCGGCTGGACACTGCCGTCGAAAATCCAATCCCACCGACAAACGATCCTCACTCATCGAGTTGACTCCCGAGGGCAATGAGCTGTTGCGGCGGGCGAAGGCAACGTTCGACGGCGAATTGGAGCGCCGTCTCGGTTCCGTGCTGACGCCCGACGCTCTCGATCGATTCGGCGCCACACTGGCCACGCTGCGTGAAGCCAATCGAAACCTGACACCGACCACGAAGGAAAAAGCATGACCGACACAATGCGCGCAATCGTGCTCGACGCCCCCGGCCCGCCAGAAGCATTGACTATCAAAGTGATTCCGATACCCGTGCCGATTGCGGGCTGGGTACTGGTCCGGGTGAAGGCATTCGGCCTCAATCGATCCGAACTTCACACCCGCCTCGGCCTCGCCGAAGGCGTGACATTCCCGAGGGTGCTGGGCATCGAGGCCGTCGGCGAAGTGGTGAACTGCCCCGGCGGGGAGCTCACCGAAGGCCGGCAAGTCGCCGCCATGATGGGTGGGATGGGGAGGACGTTCGACGGCGGTTATGCCGAGTACACGTGCGTTCCCGTCAGTCAGGTCGTTCCCTTCTCGAGCGAACTGGACTGGTCGACAGTGGGAGCTGTTCCCGAGATGCTGCAAACGTCCTACGGCTCGCTGACGGTAGGACTGGACGCGAAATCCGGTCAATCCCTGTTGATCCGGGGAGGAACCTCCTCGGTCGGCATGGCAACCGCAGTCCTGGCGAAGCAGTGGGGACTCACTGTCCTTGCGACCACCCGAGATGCGAACAAAGCGTCGTCGTTGACCGCGATCGGGGTTGACCACGTTATCGTCGACGACGGTGCTGTGGCCGGCCAGGTTCGAGACATCCTCCCGGGCGGTGTTGATCTGGCCCTCGAATTGGTCGGAACACCAACACTTCCCGACACGTTGCGCGCGACCCGCGTTCACGGCACCGTGTGTTTCACGGGAATGCTGTCCAACGAGTGGACAGTCAAAGACTTTTATCCGATCGACTACATTCCACGCGGAGTGCGATTGACCTCGTACGGTGGGGACGCGTCCGACCTGCCTGCCGACGTACTGCAAGACTTCCTCTCCGCTGTGGCGTCAGGCGAGGCGGTGGTACCGATCGACGAGGTGTTCGCGTTCGAGGACATCGCGCGAGCACATGCCAAGATGGAAGCCGGTACGGCACGTGGCAAATTGGTAGTTGTGCTCTGACCTGGCTTCTCACACCACGAATCGATAACCCATTCCTGCCTCGGTGATCAGATGCTTGGGGTTCGCCGGGTCATCCTCGAGCTTCCGACGAAGTTGAGCCAGGTAGACACGTAGATAGTGGGTCTCGGTGTCGTACGCCGGTCCCCACACTTCCCGAAGCAACTCCTTCTGCCCGACCAGCTTTCCGCGGTTGCGCACAAGCATCTCGAGCATGCCCCACTCGGTCGGAGTCAGATGCACCTGTTCACCGCGCCGACTCACTGTTTTCGCAGCCAAGTCCACCGTGAAGGACGCGGTCTCGACCGACGGTTCCGAAGTGTCCGCCGCGGAGGTTCCCCGCCTCGCCGCAGCGCGCACGCGGGCCAGAAACTCGTCCATCCCGAAGGGCTTGGTGACGTAGTCGTCCGCACCGGCGTCGAGAGCCTCGACCTTGTCCGCGGAATCCGTGCGCGCCGACAGCACGATGACCGGCGCCGTGCACCAGCCACGCAGGCCGGCAAGCACTTCGGTGCCGTCCATGTCGGGCAGTCCGAGATCGAGTACCACGACGTCCGGTGGACGCTCGGCAGCAGCCCGCAAGGCACCGGCGCCCGTCGACGCGGTCACCACCTCGTACCCGCGCACCGAAAGATTGATACGCAGAGCTCGCAGAATCTGCGGTTCGTCGTCCACTACCAGGATTCGACTCATGATCCATTCCCATTCGTACCGGCCGCAGCCAACTCCACGATCATCGTCAATCCCCCACCAGGTGTGTCTGTGGCGCTGACCGTTCCGCCCATCGCATCGACAAATCCGCGCACCACGGAAAGTCCGAGGCCCACTCCGCCGGTGTTGTCGCGATCTCCCATCCGTTGGAACGGCTGGAACATCGTTTCGGCCTCACCTCGCGGAACACCTGGGCCCGTATCGGCAACACTGATCACCACACGATCACCGAGTTGCGCCGCCCCGACGCGCACCGGGGTTTCTCCCCCGTAGCGCAGAGCGTTGTCGACGATGTTCGCAATCACCCGCTCGAGCAGACCTTGATCTGCTTGCACTGCAACGGTACCCACGTCGACGACTACACTTCGAGCCCGCGAATCCGAGCGTCCACCGATGCCGAGGCCCAGCAACGCGCGGTGAACCACCTCGTCCAGATACACCGGCCGCAGCGTGGGTTTCACCACCCCGGCGGCAAGTCGGGACGAGTCGAGCAAGTTCCCGACCAGCGCCGTCAACTGATCCGCCGACTCCTCGATGGTTGCCAACAATTCAGCGGTGTCTTCGGCCGAGAACTCGATGTCGTCGCTGCGCAGACTCGACACCGCCGCCTTCACTCCGGCGAGAGGCGTTCGCAGGTCATGGCTTACCGCTGACAGCAGGGCTCGACGCAGTTGATCAGCCTCGGTGAGCGCGGCAGCCTTGCTCGCCTCGACTGTCAGTTTCTCCTGGCGGATCATCCCAACTGCTTGGTGAGCCACCACCGTCAGCACTCGTCGATCCCGCGCACTCAGGTCGGGCCCAGCCAACAACAGCGCGTATTCCCCGTCGTTGACCTCACAGACCGTATCCGCTTCGTCGTCCGTGGTCGGCGGCTGCGTACCCACGGCGGCGATGACTCCGTCGTCGTGATGAATGACGGAAACCCCTCGCTGGCGATAGATTTCGAGTGCCTTCGCCAGAAGTGTCGACAGATCCGCTCCGCGGAGAACTGATCCCGCGAACAGTGTGAGCAGTTCGGCTTCCTCGGATGCGCGCTTCGCCTCGCGGGCGCGCTTTGCTGCGGCGTCGACCAGAACGGCAACTGCCACAGCCACGATCAACAGCACGACAGTGGTGATGAAGTTGTCAGGTTCGGCGATGGTGAAGCTGTACCGCGGATCGGTGAAGAAGTAATTGAGCAGCAGTCCCGAGATCAGGGCCGACAATATCGCCGGGCCGACGCCGCCGAGGAGGGCGACCAGAACGACCACGACGAAGAACAGCGCGTTCTCGCCGTTGACCCCGGAGATTCGGTCGACGAGACCCATGATCGCGGCCGCGAGCGAAGGCACGACGATCGCCGCAATCCACGACAGGACCCGGCGCTCCGAGCGCCCCAGCACCGAAATGCGTCGTCGCGCCGTCGCTTCCTCGTGCGTGACCATGTGAACGTCGATACCACCGGACTGCTGAACCACCGCAGCGCCGATCCCCTCGTCGAGGATGCGAGCCAGGCGGGAACGCCGCGACGTTCCCAGCACCAACTGTGTGGCGTTCTCCTCACGCGCGAACTCGAGGAGCGTCGACGGTACGTCGTCACCGACAACGGTGTGAAGCGTGGCGCCGACTCCGACAGCCAACGCGCGCACCTTGCCCATCTCTGGGGCCGAGACGCCGGTGAGTCCGTCACCGCGTACGACGTGGACCACCATCAGCTCGGCGCTCGACTTCGACGCGATTCGAGATGCGCGTCGTACCAGGGTTTCCGACTCCGGTCCCCCGGTCACGGCAACGACGACACGCTCGCGCGCCTCCCAGGTATCGGTGATCTTGTTCTCGGCCCGGTATTTCGCCAGTGCGGCGTCCACCTGATCGGCCACCCACAGCAGTGCCAGTTCGCGTAGCGCCGTGAGGTTTCCGCGTCTGAAGTAATTGCCCAAGGCCGCATCGACCCGTTCCGGTGAATACACGTTTCCGTGAGAAAGTCTGCGGCGCAGCGCCTCCGGGGTGATGTCGACCAGCTCGACCTGCGCCGCACTACGCACTACCGCGTCCGGAACCGTCTCCTGCTGAACCACGCCGGTGATGTGCGCGACAACGTCGTTGAGGCTTTCGAGGTGTTGCACGTTGACCGTGGACAGAACGTCGATCCCGGCTTCGAGCAGTTCCTGTACGTCCTGCCAGCGCTTGTGATTCTTGCTCCCTGGCGTGTTGGTATGTGCCAACTCGTCCACCAGGACAAGGGCCGGACGCCGAGCCAACACGGCCTCGACGTCCAGTTCCGGCATCCGTGTTCCGCGATAATCCACCAGCTTGGGCGGCACTGTTTCGAGGTCTCCGATCTGCGCCGCGGTGCGGGCGCGGCCGTGTGTCTCCACGACGGCCGCGACCACGTCACAGCCACGATCTCGACGCCGATGAGCCTCACCGAGCATCGCGAAGGTCTTTCCGACGCCGGGCGCAGCGCCGAGGTAGATACGCAATTCACCACGTTTGCGTGCCCTACCGAAAGATTGACCGACCTTCTCCGAAGAACTCACGTGACAATCATCCACCAGTCGTCGGCGCAGCACACGTAGGTGCCGTCAATCCGAGTGCCAGGTTCAATTCCAGGACGTTGACTCGCTCGGCTCCGAGAAATCCGAGTTGCCGACCGTCGGTGTGCTCGGCCACCAAGTCCCGCACCTGGTCTTCCGAGATGCCGTTGTTGGCCGCCACCCTCGCGACCTGCAGTTCGGCGTACGCCGGACTGATGTGGGGATCGATACCCGAGCCCGAACCGGTGACTGCGTCGACGGGAACCGATGCCGGGTCGACGCCCTCACGTGCCGCGATGGCTGCCCGGCGCTCGATGACGAATCCGGCCAGAATCTCGCTGCTCGGCCCCTGGTTGGACGGCAGTGCCGCCGCGGGATCACCGGTGGCAAACGGATCCTCGTCCGAAACGGATCCGACAACACGATTGTGGAAGAACGGGTCCTGCTGCCCTTCGGCGACCTGCGGATCGACACCCACCCAGGCACTGCCGACCACGCAACCGGCGGCATCGGTGACCGGTGAGCCTTCGGCAGATCCGGAACTGATCCGGCTGACACCCCACACCGCGGCGGGATAGACCACACCGAGAACGACGGTGAGCGCGAGCAATACGAGCAAACCCGCCCACACCTGTTTGGCAAAACCGATAGTGAAACGCATGTCAGGTCACCCAATTCCAGGAATCAAACGTACGACGAGATCGATCAACCAGATACCGACGAACGGTGTGATCACACCGCCGAGACCGTAGACGAGCAAGTTACGTCCGAGCAACTGCGATGCCGTCGACGGTCGGTATCGAACACCCTTGAGTGCCAACGGAATCAAACCGATGATCACCAAGGCGTTGAAGATCACGGCCGAGACGATCGCCGATTCGGGGGTGGCGAGACGCATGATGTTCAACGCGTCCAGCTGCGGGTAGATGCCGCTGAACAAGGCCGGCAGGATTGCGAAATACTTCGCCAGGTCGTTCGCCAACGAGAATGTGGTCAACGCGCCGCGGGTGATCAGCAATTGCTTGCCGATTTCCACCACCTCGATCAGCTTGGTGGGATCGGAGTCGAGATCGACCATGTTACCGGCCTCTTTGGCTGCCGAGGTTCCCGTGTTCATCGCGACCCCGACATCGGCCTGGGCAAGGGCGGGAGCATCATTGGTCCCGTCACCGGTCATCGCGACGAGACGTCCGCCTTCCTGTTCCTTCCGGATCAGGGCCAGTTTGTCTTCCGGGGTGGCCTCCGCCATGAAGTCGTCGACGCCCGCCTCGTCGGCAATCGCCTTCGCGGTCAACGGATTGTCGCCGGTGATCATGATCGTGCGAATACCCATCGCCCGGAGTTCGGCGAACCTGTCAGCCATTCCCGGCTTGACGACGTCGGACAACGCGATCACGCCGAGGATCGAGGTACTCTCACCATGCTTGACGGCAACTACCAGCGGCGTTCCGCCCGCTTGGGCGATGTCGCCCACGGTGTCGGTCACCGCGCTCTCCGCGTGTCCACCGCCACTGACGACCCAGTTCATCACCGCATCTGCTGCACCCTTTCGGATTTGGCGTCCGGAGTGGTCGAGTCCGCTCATCCGGGTTTGTGCCGTGAACGGAACGAACTCGGCGCGTTCCTCGTCCAGCGTCGGCTCGGCAGCGAGACCGAACTCCGCTGCGCACAGCTCGACGATGCTCCGTCCCTCGGGAGTTCCGTCGGCCAGGCTCGACAAGCGAGCTGCCGCAGCAAGATCGTCGGCGGATACACCGGGCGCCGGATGGAGTGCGGTGGCCCGGCGGTTACCGAAAGTGATGGTTCCGGTCTTGTCCATCAACAGGGTGTCGATGTCGCCCGCAGCTTCCACCGCGCGCCCCGACATCGCGAGAACGTTGCGCTGGACGAGGCGGTCCATGCCCGCGATACCGATCGCCGAGAGCAGCGCTCCGATGGTCGTCGGGATCAGGCAGACGAGAAGTGCGATCAGCTTGATCGGATCCTGCTCGTGCCCCGCGTACAAGCCCATCGGGCCGATGGCTACGACGGCGAGGAGGAAGATGACGGTCAACGACGCGAGCAGGATGTTGAGCGCAATCTCGTTGGGTGTCTTCTGACGTGAAGCACCCTCGACGAGCGCGATCATCCGGTCCACGAACGAACTGCCCGGTGCTGCGGTGATTTCCACGACGATGCGGTCCGAGAGAACCGTCGTACCACCGGTGACGGCGCACCGGTCACCACCGGATTCACGGACCACCGGCGCGGATTCACCGGTGATCGCCGATTCGTCTACGGAGGCAATACCTTCGACCACGTCGCCGTCGCCGGGGATGACCTCGCCGGCAACCACTATCACCCGATCGCCGACCACCAGTTCGGTGCCGGAAACCGATTCGATCGCACCGCTCATCGTGATCCGATGTGCTGTGGTGTCCTGCTTCACCTTTCGCAGGCTCGCCGCCTGCGCCTTGCCGCGCCCTTCGGCCACGGATTCGGCGAGGTTCGCGAAGATCACCGTGAACCAGAGCCACAGGGTGATCACCCAGGAGAACACCGAGGGATCGGCGATCGCCATGACAGTGGTGATGACGGAACCGACGAACACCACGAACATGACCGGGTTGCGGGCGAGGTGGCGTGGGTCGAGTTTGCGCACGGCCCCCGGCAACGCGGTGATCATCTGCCGCGGGTTGAAAACGCCTGCGTGTACTTGACGGGACTGCCCTGGATCAACCTTGTCGGCAGCGTCTTGCGCTACCACGGGTTTCTCACTGATACGCACGGTCATTGAAGAGCCTCCGCTAGCGGGCCCAGCGCGAGGGCCGGGAAGAATGTAAGTGCAGCAACAAGAACGACGGTGCCGGTCAACAAACCCGTGAACATCGGTCCGGACGTCGGGAGGGTGCCGGCCGTCGGCGCCACCTTCTTCTGCGAGGCAAGAGCACCGGCCAAAGCGAGAACGAAGATGATCGGCAGGAATCGGCCGAGAAGCATGCAGATTCCGAGAGACGACTGGAACCAGTCGCTGGTGACCGTCAGACCGCCGAAGGCGCTGCCGTTGTTGTTCGAGGCGGAGGCGAACGCGTAAAGCACCTCACTGAACCCGTGGATCGATCCCGGCGTACCCGGATCTCCCCCGTTGCCTTGATAACCGGTGGTCGAACCGAGGATGACGGTGATGGCGGTACCGATCAAGACCAGCGCGGGCATGACCAGAATCGACAGCGCCGCAAGGGTGATCTCGCGTCGACCCAACTTCTTGCCGAGATATTCGGGCGTGCGACCGACCAGCAGTCCGCCGACGAACACTGCGATCAATGCCAGCACAAGAATCCCGTAGAGGCCGGTTCCGACTCCACCTGGCGCAATTTCGCCGAGCAACATGTTGAGCAGGACCGCGCCGCCGCCGAGGGGGGACATGCTGTCGTGGGCCGAGTTCACCGCGCCCGTCGACGTTCCCGTGGTTGCCACCGCGAACAACGCCGATCCGGGGATTCCGAAGCGAACTTCCTTGCCCTCCATCATCGAACCAGCTGCTGTGGCGGCAACACCGCGTGCGCCGGATTCGGCAGCGAGCGTGACTGCGAGCAGCCCGCTCCACAGGATTCCCATCACTGCCAGCAGGGTGAGGCCTTGCCTACGATCCCCGACGAGAGTTCCGAACGTTCGGGTGAGGCAGACCGGAATCAACAGGATCGCCAGAATCTCGACGACATTGCTCAACGGGGTGGGGTTCTCGAACGGGTGCGCCGAGTTGGCAGCCAAGATCCCGCCACCGTTGGTGCCGAGTTCCTTGATCGCTTCCTGGGACGCGACGGGGGCCAGTGCATTGGTCACCGCATTGCCGTCGAGGCCGGTGGAGGCGAAACCGCTGTGGAACGACTGGATCACACCCTGGCTCAACAGGATCAGGGCGATCACGAAGGAGAACGGGAGGAGGATGCGCAGAGAACCACGCGTCAGATCGACCCAGAAGTTGCCGATCTCGCCGCCCCTGGCCACCCGAATGAAGCCGCGAACCAATGCGATGGCCACCGCCATGCCGACCGCTGCCGAGACGAAGTTCTGCACCGCCAGACCGACGGGCTGAACGAAGTTGCTCATCGTCGTTTCCGGCGTGTACGACTGCCAGTTGGTGTTCGCCACAAACGAAATCGCGGTGTTGAACGCTACGGCAGGACTGACCCCGGACAGACCGTCACTCAGCGGCAGTACTCCCTGAATCCGTTGCAGGAAGTACAGGAACAATGCGCTGGCCAGCGAGAATCCGAGAACGCTTGCGGCGTAGCCGTACCACGTCTGCTCGGCCCTGGAGTCGATCCGACCGACACGGTAGATCACACTCTCGACCCGAAGATCTCGCGTCGACGAGTAAACACGCGCCATGTAGTCGCCCACCGGAACGTAGGCAATTGCCAGAACGACGAGGACAAAAGCGA
Organism: Rhodococcus sp. YL-1; assembly: GCF_001942025.1. Taxonomy (NCBI): domain Bacteria; kingdom Bacillati; phylum Actinomycetota; class Actinomycetes; order Mycobacteriales; family Nocardiaceae; genus Rhodococcus; species Rhodococcus sp. YL-1. The sequence goes on from NZ_CP017299.1 coordinate 3,864,087, forward strand.
TCTGCAGGCCGGCTGCAAGAGCGGGCGACATCAGAACCTCTCAGGATCTACGAGTGCAACGAGCAGGTAAATGACCAATGCCGCGGCGACGGCGATCAGAACCACGCTGACCACACCGGCAACCGTCATTTGGGAGCGCTCGCCTGTAGGGCGCGCAGTACCAGCGCGCACACGAGAAAACCGCCGAGAATCAGAGCAACGTAGGCCAGATCGGCCATGAGCTTCCCTCTTCGAAATCTTTTGCCGTGCTGCTGTGCATCGCAGCCATGACGCGCGGTCGCCCTCGACCGGATGCGCTCTCTCAGCTTCGACCTCCGGAAAGGCCGATTCCGCGTCTCTGACGATCCGCTTACGCACTGACCTGGCGTCTTGACGCGATCTTGACGCGAATCCGAAGTTCACTAATACTGAAACAAGTTACTGTTCGTTCGAACGAACAGTTTTGCGAAGGGAACCTGATGACTTCTCGAACCGACCACGATCTCGCCCCCGGTCTTGTCGACCAGGTTGCGAGTCTGGCCTCGGGCGCCACCTCGTCCGTCGCGGCCACGGAGGCAACGCTGAGCCGGATCGAGGCCACTCAGCCTCACCTCAATGCGTTCAAGATCGTGCGGCGCGAGAAGGCACTCGAGGAAGCTGCCGAGGCCGACAGGCGTCTCGCACTCGGCGAGCGCCTACCTCTTCTCGGCGTGCCGATCGCAGTGAAGGACGACGTCGACATCACCGGCGAACCCACGGCCTTCGGTTGCCCTGGCGATTTCCCGGCCAAGACCGAGGACTCGGAGATGATTCGACGCCTCCGCGACGCCGGCGCAGTGATCGTGGGCAAGACCAACAGCCCGGAATTGGGCCAGTGGCCGCTCACGAGCGGTTCAGCCTTCGGTTACACGCGCAATCCGTGGTCGCGTCACCACACTCCAGGCGGATCGTCGGGCGGCACCGCCGCGGCCGTCGCCGCCGGATTGGTCAGCGCCGGAATCGGTTCCGACGGAGCCGGTTCCATCCGAATCCCCGCGGCCTGGACCAACCTCGTCGGAATCAAACCGCAGCGCGGGCGCATCTCAACCTGGCCCGACGCCGAAGCGTTCTACGGCCTGACGGTCAACGGACCGCTCGCTCGCACCGTCGCCGACGCGGCACTGTTGCTCGACGTCGCTGCCGGCAACCACGACGGCGACCTCCACAAGCCGACACCGGTGACGGTCAGCGACGCGGTGGGACGCGACCCCGGAAAGCTGAAAATCGCTCTTTCCCTTCGTAATCCGTTCACCGCCACTCCCGTGAAGCTGGACCCGGAAGTGCGCCTGGCCGTGCATTCGATCGCCGAAACGCTGCGGGAAGTCGGACACCATGTCGTCGTCGACGATCCCGCATACGGCCTGATCTTCGGCCTGAACTTTCTGCCCCGCTCGCTCGTCGGGGTCCACGACTGGCTCGGACGCGTTCCCGACCCGAAACTGGTCGATGCCAGAACACGCGGAAATGCCCAGAACGGCAAGCTACTTCGCGGCGCACCTCTGCGCGCGGCCCGCGCGGCCGAGCCGCGGATGCGAAAGCGGATCGGAGCGATCTTCGACACCTACGACGTCGTCCTGGCACCCACGACGGCAACTCCACCGATCATGGCGACCGCGATCGACGGCATCGGTGGCTGGGACACCGACAAGGTCATGACCGGCGCCTGCCCCTACGCGTGGCCGTGGAACGTCCTCGGCTGGCCCTCGGTCAACGTGCCGGCCGGATTCAGCAAGGCCGGCCTGCCCATCGGTGCGCAGTTGATGGGCAACGAGAACACCGAACCTCTGTTGGTCTCCCTCGCTTCACAGTTGGAATCGGTCCTGCGTTGGGATCAGGTCCGACCCGAGCCGTGGTGGTGACCCGATGAGTAACCGGGACGTTCGCGAGCGAATACTCGACGCCGTTCTGCACGTCGTCGGTACCGACGGCATCCCGGGTGTGAGCAACCGGCGCATCGCCGCGCAGGCCGGCGTCTCACTCGGATCGATCACGTATCACTTCGCCAGCCAGTCGGACATGCTGCGGGCCGCGCTGTCTCGTTTCGTGACCGACGAGACGACGCGCCTGCGCGCCTTGGCCGAGGAGTACCGCGACAAAGGTCTGAGCGTCGAGGACGCCGCGGCAATAGCCGAAAAGGTGACGCGAGATCTTTCGTTCTCGGCCGAGCGGATCGCGCCGTTCGAGATGTACATCGCCGCCGGGCGCGACCACGAACTCCACGAAGTCGCCGTCGAATGCTTCGCCGCCTACGACGATTTGACCGTCACGATTCTGACGGCACTCGGTGTACCTGATCCGGAGTCGATTGCATCGACGCTCGTCGCCGTCATCACCGGCCTCCAACTCCGACGCCTGGCCACCGGCGTCGACGAGCAGGACATCGGCGCGGCGATCCTCAGGGTCCTCCGGCCCTAGAAGCCCAGCCGGCCGAGCTGCTTCGGGTCGCGCTGCCAGTCCTTGGCGACCTTGACGTGCAGCTCCAGGAAGATCCGCACACCGAGCAGCTTCTCGATCTGCAGGCGCGCACTGGTACCGACTTCCCGCAGACGCGCCCCGCCCTTACCGATGACGATGCCCTTCTGACTGGGCCGCTCGACGTAGAGCAACGCATGCACGTCGAGCATCTCGCCCTGCTTCTCGGTGCGACCCTCACGCGGGATGACCTCCTCGATCACCACAGCCAGAGAGTGCGGCAATTCTTCGCCGAGCCCCTCGAGCGCAGCCTCACGGATCAGTTCGGCCATGAGCACCTCTTCGGGCTCGTCCGTCAATTCGCCGTCCGGGTAGAAGGCCGGGCCCTCGTCCATCAGACCGGCGAGGACGTCGACCAGGATCTCGACCTGTTCACCCGACTTCGCGGACACCGGAACGACCTCGGATTCGGGGCCGAGCAGGGTGGACAGCGCGAGCAACTGCTTTCCGACGGCGTCGCGGCTGACCTTGTCGATCTTGGTCACGATGCCGACAAGCTTGGTCTTGGGCGCCATCTGACGGACCTGCTGCACGATCCAGCGGTCTCCGGGCCCGATGGCCTCGTCGGCCGGGATGCACAGGCAGATGACGTCGACCTCGGAGTACGTGTCGCGAACCAGGTCATTGAGGCGCTGCCCGAGCAAAGTGCGGGGCTTGTGCAGTCCAGGGGTGTCCACCAGGATCAGCTGCGCATGCTCGCGGTGAACGATGCCGCGAATCGTGTGGCGCGTCGTCTGCGGGCGCGAGGACGTGATCGCGATCTTGCTGCCGACCAACGCGTTGGTCAGCGTGGACTTGCCCGTATTGGGTCGACCCACGAAACACACGAAGCCTGACCGGAATTCGTTCTTGCTCATAACTGCTCCTCGCTGAACTCTCGCTCAGTCATCGGTGTCTTCTGTCTCTTCGTCTTCGGACGGCGGGATGCGCTGCACGAACACCGTGCTGATGCGTACCCGGCCTCGGCCCGTATTGGTTCCCTCGCCGCGCAGGATCAAACCGTCGTACTCCACTTCGGAACCGGGAAGTGGCACTCGGCCGAGTACGTATCCGATCAGCCCGCCGACGGTCTCCACCTCGTCGAGTTCGAGTTCGAGATCGAACAATTCACCGAGGTCTTCGATGGGAAGTCTCGCGGATACGCGGAACATTCCGTCACCGAGATCCTCGATGGGCGGCGTCTCGTCCTCGTCGTACTCGTCGGCGATCTCACCGACGATCTCTTCGATGACGTCCTCGATCGTGACGAGCCCGGCGATTCCGCCGTACTCGTCGACGAGTATCGCCATGTGGTTGCGGTCGCGCTGCATCTCGGCCAGCAAGCTGTCGAGCGGCTTCGAGTCGGGAACGAAGACGGCGGGCCGCATGACGTCGCAGACGTTGACGTTCCGGCCGCCGTCGGGCAGGTGGTAGGTCTGCTTGACCAGATCCTTGAGGTAGACGACACCGAGCACGTCGTCGACGTTCTCCCCGATGACCGGCAGGCGCGAGTGACCACTGCGGACGGCCAACGACGTTGCCTGCCCGGCATTCTTGTCGTTCTCGATCCACACCATGTCGGTGCGGGGCACCATCACCTCGCGCGCCGACGTGTCTCCGAGTTCGAAGACGGACTGGATCATTCGGCGTTCTTCGTCGGCCACGACGCCACGTTCCTGCGCCATGTCCACGAGTTCACGCAACTCGATTTCCGACGCGAACGGGCCGTTGCGGAAGCCCTTACCCGGGGTCAATGCGTTACCCACGAGGATCAGGACGCGACTGATCGGCCCGAGCAGAACCCCGATCCACAGCAGTGGCAGCGACGCGGCCATCGCGATGGAGTACGCATGTTGGCGCCCAAGCGTTCTCGGTCCGACGCCGATGACCACGTACGAGACGAGAACCATGATCACCGCGGTGACGGTCAGCGCCCAGCCCAGCGAGAGGACGTCGATCAGGCCGCCCACGAGTACGACGGTGGCCGTGATCTCGCACAAAATGCGAAGCAGGACCATCAGATTCACGTATCGCGGGCGATCGGTCAGGATGCGTTGCACTCGCGCGGCGCCGGCTCGCTCTTCCTTTGCCATCTCGTCGATCCGCGCCGACGAAATGGTGTTGAGCGCCGAGTCGACGGCCGCGAACACACCACCGACCGGGACAAGAGCAATCGCCAGAACAAAGAGCGCTATGGCGCTACTCACTACAGAACCCCCGGATAACTGTTATCGGTCCACTCCGTCGACGAAACCGGTCTTACCGAGCAGCTTCTGATCGCGTTCGGCCAGTGCTGCTTCGCGGTCGATACGGCGAAGGTCTTCGTACCACTCTTCGAGGAGGCTGTTCTGCAAGCCGAACATCTCCTTCTCCTCCTCCGGCTCCGCATGGTCGTAGCCGAGAAGGTGCAACACACCGTGGACGGTCAGGAGGGCAAGTTCGTGAGCCAGTGAATGCCCGGCCTTGTCAGCCTGATCCGCGGCGAAAGACGGACACAGCACGATGTCGCCGAGCATCGACGGCCCCGGCTCGGGGGAATCGGGACGGCCACCCGGCTCGAGTTCGTCCATCGGGAACGACATGACGTCGGTCGGACCCGGCAGGTCCATCCAGCGAACGTGCAGATCCGCCATCGTCGCGGAGTCGACGAGAACCATCGACAGCTCGGCCGCCGGATGGACATCCATCCGAGCGATCACGAAACGGGCAACGCTGATCAACTCCGGTTCGGAGATGTCCATGCCCGATTCGTTCGAGACCTCGATGCTCATGTGCGACGCTCTTTCCTGGGAAAAGTAGGGGTTGATGCGTCGCTCAGCCTACCGTCGCGGTGAATGAGCATGTGCAGCGCGGCGCTGCGCCCGGTTTCCGACCGCCAACTCGCCGGACCGATCCGATTCGTGACGCTCGTAAGCGTCGACGATGTGAGAGACCAGCCGATGACGTACGACGTCGCTGCTGTCGAGAGTGGCGAAATGAATATCGTCGATCCCGGTGAGGATTTCGGATGCCGCGCGCAGACCCGAACGGGCCCCGCCCGGCAGATCGACCTGGGTCACGTCTCCGGTGACCACGATTTTGGAACCGAACCCGAGGCGGGTCAGGAACATCTTCATCTGCTCGGCCGTGGTGTTCTGCGCTTCGTCCAAGATGATGAAGGCGTCGTTGAGCGTCCGGCCACGCATGTAGGCGAGCGGAGCGACCTCGATGACTCCGGCCTGCATCAACTTCGGAATCGCCTCGGGATCCATCATGTCGTGCAATGCGTCGTGCAGCGGGCGGAGATACGGATCGATCTTCTCGTGCAGCGTGCCGGGCAGAAAGCCCAGTCGCTCCCCGGCCTCGACTGCCGGCCTGGTCAAGATGATCCGAGAGACCTGCTTGGCCTGCAACGCCTGAACGGCCTTGGCCATGGCGAGGTAGGTCTTGCCGGTACCGGCCGGGCCGACTCCGAACACGATGGTGTTCTCGTCGATGGCGTCGACGTAGCGTTTCTGGTTGAGGGTCTTCGGCCGAATCGTCTTGCCCCGACGCGAAAGAATGTCGAGGGAGAGCACCTCGGCCGGAGACTCGCCGACCTCGTTGGTGAGCATGCCGATGGTTCGTCGAACAGCGTCCGGGGCAATGGGCTGCCCCCGACCGGCCAGCGACGCCAATTCACTGAACACACGTTCTGCCAGCGCCACGTCTGCAGCCGTCCCCGACAAGGAGATGGTTCCGCCACGTACATGAATGTCGGCACGAAGCTCACGTTCGATCGCGGTGAGATTCTCGTCCGTCGCCCCCAGGATTTGACGCACGGTCTCCGGCGCCAGATCCATACTCGAACGGACGGTGCGCTCTGCGGGCAGAGCGCGCTCGGTGATGGTGGTTACACGGTTCCCGTCGAGTTCACTGTGTTCACTCACGTGGTGAATATGGCCTGCTTTCTGGTCCGATCAGCCCACTCGACTCGTGAGCCTCGATACTTCGAAGTCTAGCGCCAGAGTCGGACACGGCCCACTTGTTAATCGTCCCGGCCTAATCCTCGCGGCGACCGGACGGCAGCGATTCGCGGATCCATTCCGACGCTTCGGCGACGATCTCGGAGCTTCTGTCCGGACTGATACCCGCGATGACCAGGCACACGGCGGCAAAGGATTCGCCCGAGTCCGTGATCAGCCCACTGTTGGCCTGATCGAACAAAGTGATCGTGATCGCCTCGGTCATCGCTACCAGAGTCTCCGCCGGCAGGTATTTCGAGAAGGTTCCGTCACGCTGACCGCGCTCGACGACGCTGATACTCACGGCACGCGCGGGCTCCATCAGATCGAGAATCCGCTGCTCCCCCAACTCTTTGCGAGCAAAGCTGAGCAGCATCCGGAAGCGATCACCGACCGGCCATGACAGCAATGCCAGTACGGCAGTCGCCAGATCCGGGCGCTCGGGCGGCTCGCCGGCTTGGCTCAGCGCAGCTACGAGATCGGTCGACGCCTCGTCCACGATGCCGTTGATCAGCGCCTCTCGGCTGTCGAAATGCGCGTACACGGTTCGCCTGACCACACCGGCGGCCTTTGCGACATCGTCCATGCTCGCATCCGGATCAGCAGCGAACGCCGTGATCGCCGCCTCGATGATGCGATTGCGATTGGCCGCGGCCTGACTACGACGCTGCCGTCCGCCCGATTCGGCAGTTCCCGAAACGACTGTGCCCGAATGCGTCAATGCGCGTTCCACCTCTTTCGACTGCCCAACTGTGATCTAGGTCAATCATAGTTGCACATCGGTGTGCAAGTTATTAACTTACACATCAGTGTGCAAATAGATCGAGGAGTGTCTTCGATCATCAGGAACGGAGTCGCGTCATGACGACACTCATGAGCAAACCTGTCTCGGAGATGGACCAGCCGTACTCACGGCGGTGGGCCGCGCTCGGGGTGTTGTGCCTGAGTCTGCTGATCGTCGTGATGGCGAATACCGCGCTGATCGTCGCGGCGCCGGACATGACCAGAGACCTCGGCCTCACCAGCACGCAACTTCAATGGGTCATCGACGGCTACACCGTTCCCTACGCCGCATTGATGCTGCTGTTCGGCGTGATCGGTGACAAGTACAGTCGCCGCGGCGCACTTCTCGCCGGACTCGCCGTGTTCGCCGGCGGCGCCGTCTTCGGCAGCATCGCGGACACCACCAACGCCGTCATCGCGGCACGAATGATCATGGGCGTCGGCGCCGCGATCATCATGCCCGCGACGCTTTCGCTTCTGGTCGCTACCTTTCCCAAAGCGGAGCGATCACGCGCCATCGCGGCGTGGGCGGCGACATCGGGTCTCGCGATTGCACTCGGTCCGCTGTTGGCCGGATGGATTCTCGACAGTCATTCCTGGAGCATCACTTTCCTGATCAACGTCCCGATCGCCGCAGTCGCTGCCGTCGCCGCCGTAATTCTGGTGCCGCCGAGCAAGGCCGAGCACCTGGGCCGGATCGACTGGATCGGCGGCGCACTCTCGGTGGTCACCATCGGCTCGCTCGTGTACTCGATCATCAACGGATTCCACTTCGGGTGGACCGGCGGACCAATCGGTGCCGCCGTACTCGCTGCGATCGGCCTCGTCTCGTTCGTCGTCTGGGAACTGCGTCACCCGCAGCCACTACTCGACGTCCGTAAACTCGGCCAGCGAATGGTCGGCGGCGCGACGCTCGCCGTACTTCTGCTGTTCCTGGCCGCCTTCGGCGCCATCTACTTCATCTCACAGCAGTTCCAGTTCATCCTCGGCTACGGCGCACTCGAAACCGGTGTTCGTCTGCTGCCCTTGGCAATTGCCGTTTCGATCGGCGCCGTTGTCAGTGGGCGGATCACTCCGCTGATCGGCGTCCGGGCATCCATCGTCGGCGGCATGGTGGTCGCCGCGATCGGCGTTCTGATTCTCACGCAGGTCGACGGCGATTCGGGCTACTGGATGTTCGCAGTCCCACTGATCCTGCTCGGCCTGGGCATCGGTCTCAGCGAACCGCCGGCCACCGACGCCATCATGGACAACTTCTCCGAGGACGATCTCGGTGCTGCGGGTGGCCTCAACGACACCGCCATCGAACTCGGCGGCTCGCTGGGTATCGCGATCCTCGGCTCGATCCTCGCTGCGAGCTACAAGGATTCGATTGCCGGATTCATCGATGGAATGCAGGTTCCGCAGTTGACGGGCCAACTTGCGCAACAGGCCGCGTACGCGATGGAGGTGTCGGGCGAATCCGTCGGCGGCGCTTCGTTGGTCGCCGAAGAGATGGCAGGCAACCCGTTGGCTGCAGCTCAGGCAGGGCCGTTGCTCGACGCCGCAGGCAGTGCCTACGCCGACGCGATTTCGGCGGCCAGTTGGGCGGGCGGTCTTGCACTGTTCGTGGGGGCAGTTGTCGTGGCGTTCATCCTGCCGGGCAAGAAGGCCCCTGTGGAAGTAGACCCCGCGTCAGTCTGACGTGCTCGGAGCCAGCGGGTCTTCGGCGAGAACCAACTCGCGGGAGACCCGCCACGACTCGGTCGAGGGTGAGAGAAATGCGTCGTGTCCTTCGCCCTCGATCACACGCAGTGCCACGGGATCACCAGCCGCTTCCGCGGCTTTCGCGTACCGGGAGCTCACCTTGGCCGGCACCTGCAGATCGTCCGCACCCGTGACGCACACAACGGGGACGCCGATCGGCAATCGATGCTGCGGCGACGCACTGCGATACAGACCGGGGTCCGCGTCGAACGGAACGCCGAACAGATCCTCGATGAAGCTGATCCGTCGTCCACGCTCGCCTGCCGACGCCAGATCGAGTGCGGCCGCCTGTGCGATGACCCGTTCAGGCCGGGTGAACGTGTCCTTCTCCCCCGCCAGCCACACTGCAAGATGTCCTCCGGCCGAATGCCCGAGCAAGCGAATCTGATTCAGATCCAATTCGGCCGAGGACTTCGCGGCAACCAGTCCGGGGATTTCGTCGTATGCCGTTTTCACGTCGGCGGACATCTCCGGCCAACCACCGCCCGCCCCGAGACGGCGGTATTCGATGTTCCACACCGCGACGCCGTGCCGCGCGAGTTCGACAGCAAATGCGGTGCCCAGAGTCAATCCGTACTGCCCGCTCCAGAAGCCGCCGTGGATCTGCATGACGACCGGGATCGGGCCGTCAACGACTCCGTCGGGAACGTAGAGATGCCCGAACTGCTGCTCGTGTCGGCCGTACGGAATCTTGAATCGAGGCACCGAGGAAATCTATCTCAGGCGAGGGCGCTGCCTGCGGCCCAGTCTGCCCAGGAAAGGGTCCAGTCGCCGTTCTGCCACACCTCCAGCGGAGCGCCGCCGGTGTTCTTGATCTCGACGACATCTCCCGGCTGCGAGAAATCGAAGAACCATTTGGCATTGGCCGCACTGAGATTGAGGCAACCGTGCGAGGTGTCGGTGTTTCCCTGCGCCCAGACGGTGCTCTCCAACTCGTGAAGATAGATACCGTCGGTGCTGATGCGGGTGGCCCAGTTGATGGATTCCTTGTAGCCGAGGCGCGAGTTGATCGGCAGACCGTAGGTCGACGAATCCATGATGACGGGGTTGGCCTTGTCCATCACGGTGTACGTGCCGGGCTGGGTCCAGAACGAGAGCGTCGTGCCGCCGATCGTCTCGGTGCCGCCCATTCCCATCGAGGTCGGCATTTCCTTGATCACCTGACCGTTTTCGTAGACGGTCACCATCTTGGTGTTGTCGTCGGCGACCGAGACGTGGGAGTCGCCGATCTTGAAGGACACGGTGTCGTCCTGCTGGCCGTACAGTCCGTTGCCGAGCTGCTTGCCGTAGATGTTCGCGTTCACCGAGACCGTCGTGCCTGGTGCGTAGTAGTTCTGCGGTCGCCAGTGAACGTTCTGACCGTCGACCCAGTACCACGATCCCTGTACGGGCGGATTGGTTGTGACCAGCAGAGACTTCTCGGCCGCGGCCTTGTCACCGATCAACTCGTCGAAATGAACGGCGACGACGGTGCCGACACCGTACGTGCCACCGTCCGATATCGAGGCGCCACCGGTGGTGTTGATGTACGCCCGGGTCTGGTTACTCGGCGCGACGGTGGTCAGCGTCGTGTTCTTGGTCGTGGCAACACCATTCGCGTCGACGGCGTCGACGACCAGCTTGTAGGTCTTGCCGTATCCGAGTGGTTCGCTCGGTTTCCAGGACGTCTTGTCCGGCGTGGTGATACCGGCGACTTCCTTACCCTCGGGATTGGTCAGCGCGACGGTCGTCAGTGTTCCCTTCGCGACCTGGACCTCGATGGGGTCGAGTGGACTCACCGGAGTTCCGCCGTCCGCCGGTGTGACGGTGACGAGAGCCTCGCTGGTCGGGGTAGTGGTGACGGCGCTGCTGGAGGAACCCGTGTTGTCTCCGGTGGAGACCGTGCACCCCGCGACGAGCATCAACGCCGCCGCGGCACACACCGCTCCAACGATTCGCATATGCGCACGTGACAACATCTGGCCTCCTGAAATCCCCGAACCAACTCACGCCGAAGGCGACCCCCGACGTCCTTACGATAGTGCGCAAATCTGACACTTCGCTGAGCGCCGGATCCGATTCAGCTCGGGATCACAACAAGATCAGTGCAGTGGCCGTGGTCCCCAGCGATCGGTCAGCACTCCGATCGCGCCCAGAGCAACAGCCCCGGCGGTCGACGTGCGCAGGACCGTCGGGCCGAGAAGCACCGGAGTGGCCCCGGCCTCCGACAACGCGCTGATCTCCGAATCGTCGAGCCCACCTTCGGGACCGACAACCAGAAATACCTCGTCCGCGCTCGCCAGCGGCAAACCGGCCAACGGCGTCGTCGCCGATTCGTGAAGCACCGCAACCACAGCGCCACGGGCAACGGCGTCACGAACCAACGCGATCACCGCCGGCGTCTTGTGCAGTTCCGCAATTTCCGGGACGAACGCGCGTCTGGACTGCTTTGCCGCAGACACTGCCGCACTTCGCCAGCGTGCGACGCCCTTGGCGAGCTTGGGGCCCTCCCACTTGGCGACACAACGCAAGGACTGCCACGGGATCACCGCGTCGATCCCCGCCTCGGTCGCCAGTTCGACGGCCAACTCGGAACGCTCGGCCTTGGGAAGTGCCTGAACGAGGGTCACCAACGGCTTGGGCTGCTCGAGAACCTGAACGTCACTGACCAACAGTTCCAGGCGGTCCTTGCCGACGCTCGTCACCTCGGCGTCGGCCACCCGGCCACGGCCGTCAGCCAACACCAATCGCTCGCCGACGCCGATCCGGCGGACAGTGGCCGCGTGGCGACCCTCCTGTCCGTCCAGAACTGCGATTTCACCGACGCCGGGAACCGGGTCGAGAAAGAAGACCGTTGCGGCCACCGTCAGCGGCCGCTGAATGCTTCGCGAAGACGCGAGAACAATCCACCGCTGTTCTGCGAGGCCGTCGAGACAACCTCGGCCTCGTCACGATCGCGGAGCAGCTTGAATTCCTTGAGCAGCTTGGACTGCTTGTGATCGAGACGGCTCGGGATGACCACCTCGAGGTGAGCGTGCACGTCGCCGCGCACTCCCGACCGCAGTTTCGGCATGCCATGACCGCGAAGAACAGCAACGTGTCCGGGCTGGGTGCCTGGCTCGATGGTGATTTCCTTGGAGCCGTCGATGATGGTGTCGACGGTGACAGTCGTACCGAGCGCTGCGTCGACCATCGGAACGCGGATCGTGCAGTGCAGGTCTTCACCGTCTCGAACGAAGACGTCGTGCTGCTGCTCGACGATCTCGACGTAGAGGTCGCCGGGGTGTCCGCCGCCCGGGCCCACTTCACCCTGCGCGGTCAAACGGATACGCATGCCACCGGCGACGCCCGCGGGAACCTTCACGGTGATGTCACGCTTGGCCCGAACTCGGCCGTCGCCGCCACACTTGTGGCAGGGATCCGGGATGGTCTCACCGGCACCGCGGCACGTCGGGCACGGACGCGAGGTCATGACCTGACCGAGGAACGAGCGCTGGATGGATTGAACTTCGCCGGCACCGTTGCAGGTCTCACAGCGGACAGGCTTGGAGTCGCCGTTGGTTCCGGCTCCGGTGCAGCTGTCGCACAGAATGGCCGTCTCGACGGTCACGTGCTTGCTGACTCCCGTCGCACATTCTGCGAGGGTCAGCTTGGTGCGAAGCAACGAGTCGGCTCCGGGCTGAACGCGACCGCGCGGCCCACGACCTGCGCCGCCACCGCCGCCGAAGAATGCTTCGAAGACGTCGCCGAGGCCGCCGCCACCGAATCCGCCGCCGAAGCCACCACCGCCGCCACCACCGGACTCGAGCGGGTCTCCGCCGAGATCGACGATGCGACGCTTCTCCGGGTCGGTCAGGACCTCGTAGGCCGTCGAGATCTCCTTGAACTTGGCCTGCGCCGCCTCGTCAGGGTTGACGTCCGGGTGCAGTTCGCGTGCCAGCTTGCGGTAAGCGCGCTTGAGCTCCTGGTCTGTCGCGTTCTTGTCGACGCCGAGCAATCCGTAGTAATCCCGTGCCACGTTGAGTCTCTCGTCCTTCTCTTACTTCTAGGTTTTCCTCAGTCCTCGCGAGGAGGCGTGCCGACGAATGTCGACGTCCGTCATCGCTCGGAGAGAACTTCGCCGATGTATCTGGCAACGGCGGCAACCGATGCAATTGTTCCCGGATAGTCCATCCGAGTGGGTCCGAGCACACCGACACCACCGAAAACGGTACCGGCCGCGCCGTAGCCAGTCGAAATCACGGAGGTTCCGCGCATCTGTTCGACCTGCGTCTCTTCACCGATCTGAACGGTGACCGTGCCGGAGTTCTGCGTCGCAGCGAGCAGTTTGAGGACCACTACCTGCTCTTCCAGTGCTTCGAGCACTGCGCGCAGCGAACCGGGGAAGCCGGCCAGACCGGAGAAATCGGCGGCGTTGCGCGTGAGATTCGAGGTTCCGCCCAGAACGAGGCGATCTTCCGGATGCTCGACCAGGGTCTCGACCAGAACCGTTGCCGAGCGGATCACGGCGTCGCGAAGGTCGGCCGGAGACTCGTCGGCCAGTTCCGCCACGGCAATCGACGCGGCGGCCAGGCGCTTTCCTTCCAGTGCTCCGCCGAGAAGCGTGCGCAACCGGGAAAGGTCTTCGTCTTCGAGGACGTCTCCGAGTTCGACGATTCGCTGATCGACGCGGCCGGAATCGGTGATGAGAACGAGAAGCAGGCGCGCCGGCGTCAAAGCGACCACCTCGAGGTGGCGAACCGACGACGCGGACAGCGACGGGTACTGGACAACCGCGACCTGACGGGTCAGTTGCGCGAGCAGTCGCACACCACGACGCAGAACGTCGTCGAGGTCGACACCCGACTCCAAGAACTCGAGGATCGCTCGACGCTCGGGCCCGGACATGGGCTTGACGTCGGCGATGCGATCGACGAATTCGCGGTATCCCTTGTCGGTGGGGACGCGGCCGGAACTGGTGTGCGGTTGGGCGATGTAGCCCTCGGCCTCGAGGAATGCCATGTCGTTGCGCACAGTGGCGCTCGACACTCCGAGGTTGTGACGCTCGACCAGTGCCTTGGATCCCACCGGGTCCTGGGTGGAGACGTAATCGGCCACGATTGCACGTAAGACCTCGAAACGCCTGTCGTCGGTACTCGACATCGTTGCCACCTCCGTTTCCTGAAAAGAACGAACGCCGACATTTACACATCGGTTTCCACTGGCAGTCTAATCGCCCGAGCGCCAGAGACGGCTGTTGCCCTTACTGTGGAGTGAGATCGGCGAAAGGTCGATCGCACAACCATGGACAAGGCGGCACATGATCTTCAAAGGCGTGATGGACGGCAAACCGTATCCCGATCACGGACTGTCTCTACGCGACTGGTCGAAGTTCCCTCCACGTCAGGTTCGACTCGACGAGATCGTGACCACCACGAAGGTCCTCGAACTCGATCGCCTGCTGTCGGAGGACTCGACCTTCTACGGCGATCTGTTCCCGCACGCAGTGCAGTGGCGCGGCACTCTCTACCTCGAGGACGGTCTGCACCGAGCGGTTCGTTCGGCCCTGCGAAACCGCGTCGTGCTGCACGCGCGTGTCTTCGACTTCGACGCGATGCCCGGTGTCATCGAGGGAGTCCGCTGACGCTCAGGCGATAGTCACGAGCAACGCAGGTGTCGTTTGCCCCGGCCAGGTTCCGGTGAGCGTCTCCGAGTCCGAGACTCGATCTGCGTCGATCACTCTCGCCACAGTCAGTTCCAGGCTTCCCGCGCGGATGATCGTGTCGGTGCCGACTGTCGAGCAGGTCACGGATTCCACTGCCGGTACGGAAGCGCCGGCCGTACCGCTGCCTACTACGTGAGCCGTCACGGGGATGCGATCGGCGGTGTCCGCAAAGACCAGTTCGACTCCGGCCCCACCGGTCAGAATCGCGGTCGCCACCGCGCTGACGTAGACCGGATCACAGCATGCGTCGTACACCCACCGTTCGCCGAGTACCGAATGATCCATGGTCGCGATCAGCGCGGTCTCCGCCCCGTCCAGCGGAGCACCACGATAAGTGAGCGGGACCTGAAGAATTCGACCGTCGGCAGAGCGCATCAGGTGCGTCTCGATTCCGACCTCACCGTCCGGGTCGTCGAAACGATAGGCGTCGACGCGTTCGAGCGTCGAACAGTCGACCGACCCGAGCCACGGCTGCTTGGGCACCCACGCTCGGAGCAGGTCGTTCTTGGACGGATTCAGCTGCGCACGATGAATGATGGCCACCACGGCCACATTACGCGGCGAAGGATGGTGGCGCGTCAGGTCAGGATCGTGCGAATCACCGCATCGGCGAGCAGGCGACCACGGTCGGTGAGAACCACGTGATCGTTCTCGATCACGGCCAACCCGTCGACTACCACCTGTTCGGCCGAAAGACGTTCGGATGCAGACAGTTCCGACAACGGAAGTCCCGTACGCAACCGTGCGGTCAGCATGACTCGCTCCATGTGTTCGTCCTCGGCGGTCAGTTCTTCGCTGCCGCCGACGGGAAGTTCGCCGAGCGCCAACTGTTCCGCGTACCGCGCCGGGTGCTTGACGTTCCACCACCGCACTCCGCCGACGTGGCTGTGCGCGCCCGGACCGGCACCCCACCAGTCACCGCCGTCCCAGTAGCCGAGGTTGTGACGGCACCGGGTGTCACCGGAGTCCGCGGTTTCCGCCTTTGCCCAGTTGGAGACCTCGTACCACCGCAAGCCTGCCTCGGACAGGCGTGAATCGATTCGTTCGTACCGCGAGGCCAGCACGTCGTCGTCCGGGGCGGGCAGCTCGCCGCGCCTGACCTTGCGAGCCATGGCGGTGCCGTCCTCGACGATCAACGCGTAGGCCGAGACGTGATCGACATCGGCGGAGAGGACCGCATCGAGTGAGGCGTCCAGGTCTTGATCGCGCTCCCCCGGGGTTCCATAGATCAAATCGAGATTCACGTGCGAAAAACCAGCTGCGCGAGCCTCTTTCGCGGCAGCGACGGCGCGGCCCGGAGTGTGCGTGCGGTCGAGAATCTTCAGCACGTGCTGGGCGGCCGACTGCATGCCGAGGGAAATCCGGGTGAATCCGGCACTGCGGAGAGCACCGAAGAACTCCGGCGACGTCGATTCGGGGTTCGATTCCGTGGTTACTTCGGCGCCGGACGCCAGGCCGAAGCTGCTCCGCACCGCCGACAGCACGTCGGCCAATCCGTCACCACCGAGCAGCGACGGCGTTCCACCGCCCACGAACACGGTCTCCGCCGCCGGGGCGCCCGTCATCTCGGCCGCGAGATCGAGTTCGCGCCGCAGACCTTCCAACCACGACTGCGGCGAGGCGGAAGTTCCGAGCTCTCCGGCCGTGTAGGTGTTGAAATCGCAGTACCCACACCTGGTGGCACAGAACGGGACGTGGATGTAGATCCCGAACGGCCGTTTCCCGACACCCTCGAGCGATCGCGCGGGCAAGGCGAAGGGCGTCGCCTCGCTCTGTCGAGTGGGAGTCGTGCTGGTGGCATTCACGCCTCCAGTGTCCCAGCATCCGGAACGCACACCTATTCAGCCTGCGATGCAGGTCGGCGCGTGGCTTGAACTCGATATTTCCCCCGTTTTTCGTGGAAATATGCGCCCGAGTCGGAATTATCGAGTTGACGTGGCACAATGGTCCGCATGACCGGACTCGGAGTGCGACTTGTGGCGCGTCGCCATGTCGACTTCAAGCGTGTGTGCAGCTCGTCGTGTCTGCACCTGTGTAGCTGTTGATCTTTCACTGATCTTCCAGCCTTTCCCGCTCATCTCCATCTGCTTCACCGAAACACTCTCTGCAGAGACATGCCTTTTCAGGGACGCAGCTTCTCCAGCTGTTCGTTTTCGTGAGCACACCTGCCGGCCGCGAGCTTTCCGAGACCGAGGACAGCCCCCTCGATTTCCGACACGGACCGGTGCGTCCCGATCAGACACCGCCACAGTTCATCGATAGTGCGTGCCGCGTGCCGATCAACCGCCCAGATCCAGGAGTTCATCGATGACGTCGACCACCGACGCCGCCACACCCGCCGATTCGGCAGCAGCTGCCGAAGCCCGGCCTGCACGCGCTGCGCGTCCCGCCAAGCGTCGCGCCGAAGGTCAGTGGGCCCTCGGTTACCGCGAGCCTCTCAACGCCAACGAGCAGGCCAAGAAGGACGACAACCCGCTCAACGTTCGGGCCCGCATCGAGAACATCTACTCCAAGCAGGGCTTCGACAGCATCGACAAGGGCGACCTTCGCGGCCGTTTCCGCTGGTGGGGTCTCTACACCCAGCGCGAAGAAGGCTACGACGGCACCTTCACCGGCGACGAGAACATCGACCTGCTCGAGGCCAAGTACTTCATGATGCGCGTGCGTTGCGACGCCGGCGCTCTGAACGTCGAGCAGCTGCGCACCATCGCCGGTATCTCGAAGGAATTCGGCCGGAACACCGCCGACCTGTCGGACCGTGAGAACGTTCAGTTCCACTGGATCGAAGTCGAGAACGTCCCGGAGATCTGGAAGCGCCTCGAAGCCGTCGGGCTCAAGACCACCGAAGCGTGCGGTGACTGCCCTCGCGTCGTCCTCGGTTCTCCCCTGGCCGGCGAATCGCTCGACGAGGTCCTCGATCCCACCCCGGCGATCGACGAGATCGTGCGCCGCTACATCGGCGACCCCAAGTACTCCAACCTGCCGCGCAAGTTCAAGACCGCTATCTCCGGTCAGCAGGATGTTGTTCACGAGATCAACGACATCGCCTTCATCGGCGTGAACCACCCCGAGCACGGCCCGGGCCTCGACCTCTGGGTCGGCGGCGGACTGTCCACCAACCCGATGCTGGCGCAGCGCGTCGGCGCCTGGATTCCGCTCGACGAGGTCCCCGATGTCTGGGAGGGCGTCGTCTCGATCTTCCGTGACTACGGCTACCGCCGTCTGCGCGCGAAGGCCAGGCTCAAGTTCCTCGTCAAGGACTGGGGTATCGAGAAGTTCCGCGAGGTTCTCGAGACCGAGTACCTGAAGCGTCCGCTCATCGACGGCCCCGCGCCCGAGAAGCCCAAGCGCCCGATCGATCACGTCGGTATCCAGAAGACCCGCAACGGCCACAACGCAGTCGGTTTCGCTCCGATCGCCGGCCGCGTCTCGGGAGACATCCTGGCTCAGGTCGCCGACGCCGCCGAGAAGGCCGGCAGCGACCGGATCCGCTTCACTCCGTACCAGAAGCTGATCATCCTCGACGTCGCCGACGAGACGCTCGAGCCGCTCATCGCCGATCTCGACGCGCTGGGTCTTCCCGCCCGTCCGTCGCACTGGCGCAAGAACCTGATGGCCTGCTCCGGCATCGAGTTCTGCAAGCTCTCGTTCGCCGAGACCCGCAAGCGTTCGCAGGTGCTCGTGCCCGAACTCGAACAGCGTCTTGCCGACATCAACAGCCAGCTCGACGTGCCGATCACCATCAACATCAACGGTTGCCCCAACTCCTGCGCTCGCTCGCAGATCGCCGACATCGGCTTCAAGGGCCAACTCGTCGACGACGGTGAGGGGAATCAAGTCGAGGGTTTCCAGGTTCATCTGGGAGGCAGCCTCGGATTCGACAGCGCCTTCGGACGCAAGCTGCGCCAGCACAAGGTCACCAGCGTCGAGATGGGTGACTACATCGACCGCGTCGTACGTCAGTTCGTCAAGAACCGCAACGAAGGTGAACGGTTCGCCGAATGGGCAGTGCGCGCAGACGAAGGAGATTTGCGATGACAGTGGACATTTCGCGAGCAACTGCCGACGAGCTTCGGTCCATCGCCGAGCGCGGTGCCGTAGAACTCGACGGAGCCGGCGCGCAGGAACTGTTGCAGTGGACCGAGGACACGTTCGGCGACTCGTACATTGTGGCGTCGAACATGCAGGATGGAGTGCTGGTTCACCTTGCCGCACAGGTGCATCCGGGCGTCGACGTACTCTTCCTCGACACCGGCTATCACTTCCCCGAAACCATCGGCACGCGTGACGCGGTCGAGCAGGTGTACGGCGTCAACGTCATCAACGCTCGTGCGCTGGCAAGCGTCGCCGAGCAGGATGTCGCCGAGGGCAAGGATCTGTTCGCCCGTGATCCCAACCGCTGCTGCGCACTACGCAAAGTCGCGCCGCTCAAGCAGACACTGTCCGGGTACAGCGCGTGGGTGACCGGCATCCGCCGCGTCGAAGCGCCCACCCGCGCCAACGCTCCCCTGATCTCCTTCGACGAAGCCTTCGGACTCGTGAAGATCAACCCGATCGCTCCCTGGTCGGACGAGGAGATGCAGAACTACATCGACACCAATTCCATCCTCGTCAATCCCCTTGTCGACGAGGGATATCCGTCCATCGGCTGCGCACCCTGCACCAGCAAGCCAGCCCCCGGCAGCGATCCGCGTAGCGGTCGTTGGGCCGGTGCCTCCAAGACAGAATGCGGGTTGCACGCATCATGACAGTTGACTTGACACCTTCACGGCCTCAGCTCGACGGCACACAGTTCGATACTCTCGACGCCCTCGAGTCCGAAGCGATCCACATCTTCCGAGAGGTAGCCGGCGAATTCGAACGCCCGGTCATTCTCTTCTCGGGCGGTAAGGATTCCACGGTGCTGCTGCATCTGGCGATCAAGGCCTTCTGGCCTGCGCCGCTGCCGTTCACCCTGCTGCACGTCGACACCGGCCACAACCTGCAGGAAGTCCTCGACTTCCGCGACCACGTGGTAGCCAAGTACAACCTGCGCCTGCACGTGGCCAGCGTCGAGGAGTACATCGCGGACGGTCGCCTCACCGAGCGCCCCGACGGTATCCGCAACCCGCTGCAGACCGTGCCGTTGCTGGACGCGATCTCGGAGAACCGTTTCGACGCCGTCTTCGGCGGCGCTCGCCGCGACGAGGAGCGGGCCCGCGCCAAGGAGCGGATCTTCTCGCTGCGCAACGCTTTCGGACAGTGGGATCCCAAGAAGCAGCGCCCGGAGCTGTGGAACCTGTACAACGGTCGCCACTCCCCCGGCGAGCAGGTACGCGTCTTCCCGCTCAGCAACTTCACCGAGCTGGACATCTGGCGTTACATCGCCCGCGACAACGTCGAGCTCGCCAGCATCTACTACGCCCACCAGCGTCCGGTGTACCAGCGCGACGGCATGTGGATGACCCCCGGAGTCTGGGGTGGGCCGGCTGACGGCGAAGAGCTGCAGACCCTTTCGGTGCGATACCGCACCGTCGGCGACGGTTCGACCACCGGTGCTGTTCTCTCCGATGCGGCCGACAACGAAGCGATCCTCGCCGAGGTTGCGGCATCACGTTTGACCGAGCGCGGCGCGACCCGTGGCGACGACCGAGTTTCCGAAGCGGCCATGGAAGACCGCAAGCGAGAGGGCTACTTCTGATGAGCGATCTGCTCAGACTGGCAACTGCCGGCAGCGTCGACGACGGAAAGTCCACCCTCGTGGGCCGCCTGTTGTACGACACGAAATCCGTTCTCGCCGACCAGATCGACGCCGTGACCCGTGCGTCGGTGGACCGCGGTCTCGACACCCCTGACCTCTCGCTCCTGGTGGACGGACTGCGCGCCGAGCGTGAGCAGGGCATCACCATCGACGTGGCGTACCGCTACTTCGCGACCCCCAAGCGCACCTTCGTGCTCGCCGATACACCGGGCCACGTGCAGTACACCCGCAACACTGTCTCCGGTGCCTCGACGGCTCAGCTCGTGATCCTGCTGGTCGATGCTCGCAAGGGCGTCATCGCGCAGACTCGCAGGCACGCAGCGGTTCTCGCGTTGCTCGGTGTCCCGAAGCTCGTTCTCGCCGTGAACAAGATCGACCTCGTCGAGAACCCCGAAGAGGTCTTCACCTCGATCTCCGCCGAGTTCAACGAACTCACCAGCTCACTTGGCTGGGCAAGCGAAGACGTCGTCGAGATCCCGGTGTCGGCACTGCACGGTGACAACGTCGCCATCCGCTCCGACAAGACCCCGTACTACACCGGCCCCACGCTGATCGAGCACCTCGAGTCGATTCCGGTCGACGCCGAGCCACATCGCGTCGGTCTGCGTTTCCCGGTGCAGTACGTGATCCGCCCCCGCACCGCAGAGTTCCTCGACTACCGCGGCTACGCCGGTCAGGTCGCTGCAGGTTCCGTCGTGCCCGGCGACGAAGTGGTGATCCTGCCCTCGGGTACGCGCACCACCGTCACACGTATCGACACGGCCGACGGTGAACTGGACGTCGCCCACGCGGGACGCAGCGTCACGCTGATCCTGGCCGACGACGTCGACGTCTCTCGCGGCGACACCATCGCATCGCCGTCCGACGCACCCGCGCCGATCGGCGAATTCGACGCCACTGTCTGCTGGCTGGCCGAGAAGTCGCTGCGCCCCGGTGCACGTCTGCTGCTCAAGCACGGCACGCGAACGACGCAGGCCATCGTGGGCAGCTTGGTGGAACGCTTCAACGAGCAGGACCTCACCACGGATCAGGGTCCGGACACTCTCGAGCTCAACGAGATCGGCAAGATCTCGATCCGGGTGGCCGAGCCGATCGTGGCTGACGACTACGCCGTCAACCGCCACACCGGCAGCTTCCTGCTGATCGATCCCGCTGGTGGAAACACTCTCGCAGCCGGCCTGGTGGGCGACGTCATTTCCGCTGTCGAATTGGGCGAGCGCGTCTAAGTCGATGGTTCCGCTCATCGCTGTTGCGCACGGCAGCCGTGACCCCCGTTCTGCTCGGGTGATCGCGGCTGCTGTGGCAGCTCTTCGTGAAGTCCGGCCAGACCTCGATGTCCGGCTGGCGTTCCTCGACCTCAATGCACCGTCCATCGATCAGGTCCTGGACGGAGTTGCACACGACGGCCACACTCACGCCGTTGTTGTTCCGATGCTGCTGGGCAATGCCTTCCACGCCCGGGTAGATCTGCCCGGACTCTTGGCCGCTGCCGCGCTGCGCCACCCGCAATTGACCGTGACCCAAGCGGACGTGCTGGGTCGCGACGTTCGATTGGTCGAGGCGGTGCGCGAGAGAATCCTCGAAACAGGCGCTCATCCGGACGACCCGTCCGTCGGGATCGCCCTTGCGGCAGTCGGCTCGTCCGACGCGCGCGCCAACGCCGCGACCGCAGAACTGGCGACCACTCTCCTGACCGGAACCAACTGGTCGGGTGTTCGAATCTGTTTCGCCACGTCTGCGGAACCAACAGTTGCCCAGGCGATCTCCGCTCTCGAGCAGGACGGCGCCGAACGCATCGTTGTCGCACCGTGGTTCTTGGCTCCCGGCCTACTGACCGACCGACTCAGTGCTGCTGCAGGAACGGTATGTCCGCGCGCGCGTTTCGCCGACACGATCGGTGGGCACTCTCTACTGATCGAAACGATGATCGACCGTTACCGACAGGTCGCTGATGCACTACCCGACCGTCTGGTCCGCTCCGCCTGATCCGGTTTCACAGGCCGTTATCAGATTGTTACCGTAGTGTTGGATCTGTCCAGCTCGCGAAGGTACCTCCTTCGCCTGCGAAACAGATCTTTGGGTGCAATCCCCTCAGAGCGCCGCGAGAGGGAACACCATCACTCACAATCTTCGCCTCGGCACAGCCGGCATCGCATGGGTCCTGTCGGTGCTCTACCTGCTTGTCGAAATCTTCACAGCCGGAGCATGGAAGACGCCCTACAGCTTCGCGCGCGACTCCATCAGTTCGCTCGGTGTGACGACGTGCAGCGTGGATTCGTGTTCGCCGATGCACGACGTCATGAACGCGGCCTTCATGATCCTTGGTGCGCTCACCATCCTCGGTGCGGCCTTGCTGCACAAGTACATTCCGGACGGTCGTGCAAAAAAGTGGATTCTCGGTCTGGCCGTCGTCGTTGCATTGAGCACCGCAGCCACCGGCCTCTTCCCGGCCAACGACGGGACCTTCGTTCATTGGACCGCCGTACTTCCCGGCTTCGTCGCACGTCATGCCGTTCTCGTACTCATGGCAATTCAATTCTGGAAGCACAGCAAATGGATCGCAGTGTGGTCAGGGCTGTGCGCGGCTACCGGAATCGTCGGCGCCGTACTGCTTCTCGGACGAACCCTCACCTTCGGCCTTGGTGAACGCCTGACGCTGTACCCACTGCCGATGTGGATGGCCGTCACCGGCGTCGCAGCCCTGCTCGCATTGATGCGCCGAACCGTGTTGAAGAACGTGGAACTGACACTGCCCGGTAACGGATTCATCACCGCTCTGTTGTCGTTGCGCCCGCGTCGATCTCGCGCAGCAGTGCCCACCGACGTTCTCGCACCACGGGAGCTGACCGGTTTGTAGCGAACCGGGGGTGAGCAGGGACACACTGGTAAGGAGGCGACGCGAGGAGACTTCCATGACCAGTGCATCTGTTCGACACGGAATCGTGGCCGGTATCGACGGCTCGGCAAGCGCGGTCAACGCCGCGAGGTGGGCAGCATCGGCTGCAAAGAGATTCGACGAACCACTTCGCCTGACCCACGTGCTGCCAGGACAACCCGAGTCCAGTGGCGGTACCAACGTCACCGACGAAGAGATGTTCGACCACCACCTTCGCGTCGAGGGTGCAAAACTGCTCGACGAGGCCGAGGACGCCATCCGCGATGATCACACCGACGTCACCGTCGAACGTGGCCTCGTGACTGGTACTCCCGCAACCACACTCGTCGAACTCTCGAAGTCGGCTCGCATCGTTGCACTGGGTCAGGCCGGCACCAGCGAAATGCAGTCCGTGTTTCTCGGATCCGACACCATTCGGGTGGTCAACCGTGCGCACTGTCCCGTGGCCGTATTCCGAGGTACGGGTGATCACGCGATGGCCGATACCAGGCCCATCGTCGTCGGCGTCGACGGGAGCAAGCTCAGCGAACTCGCCGTCGCGCATGCCTTCGAATTTGCCGCGTTCCTCGGCGCACCTTTGGTTGCGGTCCACACGTGGAACGAGCACGCCTCGCTGGGTGGGTACTCCGAAGCCAGGCGCTTCGTCGACTGGGGTCCGTACGAGCAGCATGAGCATGCTCTGCTGTCCGAGTGCCTCGCCGGCTGGACGGAGAAGTACCCCGACGTCGAAGTCACCCGCAGTGTCCAGCGCAGCGGACCGATGAAAGCACTGCTCGAGCATTCAGCGGAAGCGCAGCTCGTAGTCGTCGGTAGCCACGGCCGCAGCCCCTTCATGGCGTCGATAGTCGGATCGACCAGTCAGAGCCTCATCCACCACGCCCAATGCCCGGTCCTCGTCTGCCGAGAGGGCTGAACTCGTCTCGCTGTTGCCCGGCCCCCAACTCTGAGCGAACGGCACTTTAGGCGCCATCAGGAGGCCGAAAGTGCCGTTCGCTCAAACAGGAGTGGGGGTACAACAGGTCGAACAGGGCGAGCGGGTCATACCTGGCCGACCACGCTCACCGTGACCGGCTCCTGCACCGGCGTCGACACCGGGGTCTCCGGCAGATCCGGCACCCGGGTAGCACGCGCGTACACCGTCTCCCCCGCCTCGAGGTGCAGCGCTGCACTGTCACCGCGCGTGACCTGAGCCGAGAAGAGCTCGCCGGTTGCCTCGTTGCGCAGGTCCACTCGAACCTCGAAGCCGAGGTACACGACGCGCTCGACTGTTGCGCGTGTGACGCCGAGCGACTCGGCCGTTCCGGATTCCTGCGCGAGAGCCATGCTCGGATCGCGGCCGAGACGGATGTCATGCGGACGGACCAACTGCCCGTTGAGCTTCGCGACGGATCCGAGGAAGGACATCACGAAGTCGTTGGACGGGCGGTCGTACAGGTCGGCAGGTTCACCGATCTGCTCGATCCGCCCCTTGTTCAGCACCGCGATGCGGTCGGCGACGTCGAGAGCCTCTTCCTGGTCGTGGGTGACCAGGACGGTGGTGACGTGCACCTCGTCGTGCAGGCGACGCAACCACGTGCGCAGGTCGGCACGCACCTTCGCGTCGAGCGCGCCGAAGGGCTCGTCGAGCAGGAGCACCTGTGGATCCACAGCCAGAGCGCGCGCCAACGCCATGCGCTGACGCTGACCACCGGAGAGCTGCGCGGGGTACCGATGCTGAAAGCCGTCGAGGCCGACGATCCCCAGTAGTTCGTTGACCTTCTTCTCGATCTCCGGCTTCGGGCGCTTGCGGATCTTGAGCCCGAACGCCACGTTGTCCCGCACCGTCATGTGCTTGAACGCCGCGTAGTGCTGGAACACGAAACCGATGTCACGCTTCTGCGGCGACACGCCGGTGACGTCCTTGCCTGCGATGGTGATGGTTCCCGAATCGAGTTCTTCGAGCCCTGCGATCGAACGCAGCAACGTCGACTTTCCCGAGCCACTGGGCCCGAGCAATGCCGTCAACGAACCCGAGGGAATGTTGACCGTCACGTCGTCGAGCGCCGCGAAATCACCGTAGTTCTTGCGGGCCCCGGTCACTGTGATCATGTGGTGCTCCTCTTACGGTCCAGCAGCGTCATCAGCAACAGGACAATGATGGCGATGCCCATCAGCAGCGTTGCCGCCGAATACGCACCAAAGGTGTTGTGGTCGTCGATGTATCGCGAGTGCACCAGCAACGTCAGTGTCTGGGATACCCCCGGGAAGCCGGAAGAGACCATGATGACTGCGCCGAATTCACCGAGCGAACGCGCCACCGTCAACACGATTCCGTATGTCAAGCCCCAACGGATCGCGGGCAAGGTGATCCGCCAGAACGTCTGCCAACCAGAGGCACCGAGCGTCGCGGCTGCTTGTTCCTGCTCGTCGCCGATCTCGTGAAGTACGGGTTCGACTTCCCGGACGACAAAGGGGAGCGTCACGAAAATCGTCGCGATCACCATGCCTGGCAAACCGAAGATGACCTTGAACCCCAACGATTCGATTCCGCCGAACCAACCGTTGGCACCCCACAGAAGAATCAAGGACACACCAACGACGACGGGCGAGACTGCGAAGGGCAGGTCGACCACCGACTGCAGAACTCCGCGGCCCGGAAACCGACCACGGACAAGAGCGAGTGCGGTGACCACACCGAACACGACGTTGATCGGGACCACGATCGCCACGATGATCAGCGAAAGATTCAGCGCGGAGATCGCTGCCGGCGTCGTGATCGATTCGAGAAACGGGCCGATTCCGTTCTCGAACGTTCGCGTCAGTATCACACCGATCGGCACGACCAACAACACGAACAGGTAGACGAGAGCGATGGTCCGCAGACCGATCTTCGATCCTCTGGACACATTCATCGGGAACTCTCCTCACGTCGCTGTCCGCGCGATGCGAAGATTCGCAGGACGAACAGCGTCACGAATGCGATGGCCAGCAACGCTACCGAGACGGCAGCGGCGTTGGTCGGACGATCGATCTCGATCTGCTGCTGAATGTACTGCGACGTCATCTGTGTCACGCGTGGGATGTTGCCGCCGATCAGAACGACCGAGCCGTATTCACCGATCGCTCTGGCGAACGCGAGGCCCGCACCGGAGATGACGGCAGGCGCCAACGTCGGGAGAACAACCGAGCGAAAGATCGTCCAGTTGGAAGCTCCCAACGACGCAGCGGCTTCCTCGACTTCGCGGTCGACCTCCATCAGCACCGGCTGCACCGAGCGAACCACGAACGGCAAGGTCACGAAGGCCAATGCCACGATCAGTCCGGGCTGAGTTGCATTGAGGTGGATGTCGATCGGCGACTGCGGGCCGTACAACGACAGCAGCACGATCGACGCCACGATGGTGGGTAGCGCGAACGGCAGATCGATCATCGAGTTGACGATGCGCTTGCCCGGGAAGTCGTCCCGGACCAGCACCCACGCGATGATCGTGCCCATCACGACGTTGATCAATGCCACGATCACCGAGACCAACAACGTCACGCGCAACGACGCCAAGGCGACGGGTGCGGTGACGGCGTCCCAGAATCCGGAGATCCCCTCGTCGAACGCGGTGGCGGTCAACGCGGCGAGCGGAAGCAGAACGATCACGGAGAGCCACAAAGTGGCCACTCCGATTCCGAGCGGCCCCACACTCCCCGTGACCCGCGCGAGTTTTCGCCGACGAGCCACGGGGGTGGGGTCAATAGTGTCAGTCACGTCAGTCTTACTTGGTCGCGTTGTCGTAGATCACTGCGATCGAACCGGTGTCCTTGGTGAACAGAGCACTGTCCACGGCCTTCCAGCCGCCGAGGTCTGCAATGGTCCACAGCTTGGTCGGCTCGGGGAACTTGTCGGTGAACTTGGCAGCGACGGCGGGATCCACGGGACGGAATCCTGCTTCGGCCCAGAGCGTCTGACCCTCGGTCGTGTACAGGTAGTCCTTGAACGCGGTCGCCTTGTCGAGGACCTTGCTGTTCGAGATCACGGCAACGGGGTTCTCGATCTTGAAGGTCGTGGGCGGGGTGACGTGCTCGACCGGGTCGCCGTTGCCTTCGATGAACAGTGCCTCGTTCTCGTAACTGATCAGAACGTCACCGCTACCCTGCAGGAAGGCTTCCGAAGCCTCGCGTCCCGACTTGGGCTGGATCTTGACGTGGTCGTTGACCAAGGCGGTGACGTAGTCGAGACCCGCCTGCGGGTTCTTGCCACCGTCGCTCTTCGCGGCGTACGGCGCCAAGAGGTTCCACTTGGCCGAGCCGGAACTGAACGGGTTCGGCGTGACGACCTCGAGGCCGGGCTGAAGCAGGTCGTCCCAGTCTTTGATGCCCTTCGGGTTGCCCGGACGCGTCACGATGGTGACTACCGATCCGAACGGAATTCCGTTGTAGGCGTCCTGGTTCCAGTTCTGATCTACCAGACCGGCATCGACCAGACGGGTGATGTCGGGCTCGACGGAGAAGTTGACGAAGTCTGCCTCGGCACCGTCCTTCACCTTGCGCGACTGGTCGCCTGAGGCGCCGTAGGAAGGATTGAAGTTGACGTTCTTGCCCTCGTCGGTCGCCTGGAAGGCTGCGGTGAGCTTGTCGAAGCCAGGCTTCGGCACGGCGTAGGCGAACAGGTTGATCGTGCCGGCGCTACCGTCGCTGGCGGCGCTGTCACCACCCACGGTGTCGCTCGAGCCACCACTGCACGCTGTGAGTACCACGGCCCCCATGGTCGCGATAGCAGTGAGAAGTGTGCGGGAACGGCGTTTCATTGCAGATACCTTCCTGAAAGGACTGACAAACGAGGGTTGGTCAAACGACAAGTCCGAGACCTCTGGGGCTGATTCCATCGGGATGTTCAGACATGGAGAGCCGACGGGCGATGAGCCCTGAATCGGGGGCGCGAGTTACGCGCAGAGAAGTTCGAGTGGGGTGCGCAGCACCACCGGAGAGGTCGAACTCAGGAAATCAACAACAGGCGACGTCAGCGACGTCGAGCATGCCGACAGCAATCAACGCCAACTGGTGGCGGATTACGGGAGCTGTTGCTTCGGACACGCGGTGGACTTTAGCAGAGCACCGGCGCCCGCTCTAATCGAGAGAACTAACGGGTGAGAAGCCACGCGACGATCACGAGGAGAATCAGGGCGATCAGGGCGAGAGTGACCCGTGAGCGGGGCATCAGCTTTCCTCTACTTCTCGAGAATTCCTACGCAACCAGCCGAAGAGCGGCAGAGCGAGAACGGCGGCCAACACGCGATCCAGACCGATGGCCACCAGGCGGCACAGCGGAACGACGACGATCAGGACCAACGCGACCTGCGGGATGAACGGGAGCCCCGCCATCCACAGCTCGAAGCTGTCCCACCAATCCGCTATCCGATCCACGCCAACACCCTATCCTTCGGACGATACGGTCCCGACAGCGTGTGGATTGGACGTGTGTCGATTCTGGCCGGATGATGGCCGAATGAGTGCTGACGACGAAGTGGTGCAGACTATTCCTCCCGCCTCCACGGGTCACCATCGAAGCAACTTTCCCCCTATCGACGACTACGCGTTTCTTTCCGATTGCGAAACCTCGTGCCTGATTGCCCGTAACGGATCTGTCGAGTGGATGTGCGTTCCCCGCCCGGACTCCCCCAGCGTGTTCGGTGCCATCCTCGACCGCAGTGCGGGCCATTTCCGTATCGGCCCCTACGGCCAGAACGTGCCGGCCGCTCGGCGCTATCTGCCGGGTGGACTCATTCTCGAAACGACCTGGCAGACCGAGACCGGCTGGCTCGTCGTACGCGACGCCCTGGTTCTCGGTCCCTGGCACAACGTCGACAAGCGATCGAACACGCACAAGCGCACACCGACCGACTGGGATGCCGAACACACCCTTCTCCGTACGGTCAAGTGCGTCAGCGGCACCGTCGAACTCGAGATGAGCTGTGAGCCCGCGTTCGACTATCACCGTGGCACGGCGAATTGGGAGTACACCGGAAAGGTCTACGAGGAAGCAACGGCAACGTGTCGCTCCGCCAAGCCCGGCGACCATCCCACTCTGCGCTTGACCACCGATCTCCGATTGGGTCTGGAAGGTCGTGAGGCACGGGCCCGGACGCGACTGGTCGAAGGCGACAACGTGTACGTCGCGCTCTCGTGGTCGGATCTTCCCGCGCCGCAGACGTTCGACGAGGCCGCCGACAAGATGTGGCAGACGTCGAAGTCCTGGCGTGAGTGGGTGACGATCGGCAAGTTCCCCGATCACCCGTGGCGCGGATACCTGCAGCGCAGTGCGCTCACACTCAAGGGGCTCACCTACGCACCGACCGGAGCCCTGCTTGCGGCTTCGACGACCTCGCTACCGGAAACACCAGGCGGAGAACGTAACTGGGACTACCGCTACGCGTGGGTTCGCGATTCCACCTTCGCACTGTGGGGCCTCTACACGCTCGGGTTGGACCGTGAGGCCAACGACTTCTTCAACTTCATCTACGACGTGTCGAGTTCGGACAACGGTCAGCCGCATCCTTTGCAGGTGATGTACGGCATCGGCGGCGAGCGCACGCTCGAGGAATCCGAACTCAACCATCTGTCCGGCTATGACGGCGCCCGTCCGGTGCGTATCGGCAACGGGGCGTTCGATCAACAGCAGCACGACATCTGGGGCACCATGCTCGACTCGGTGTACCTCCACATCCGTACCCGCGAGCGCGTCCCCGAGGCGTTGTGGCCGCTACTCAAGAAGCAAGTCGAGGAAGCGATCAAGCATTGGCGCCAGCCCGACCGCGGGATCTGGGAGGTGCGCGGTGAACCGCAGCACTTCACGTCGTCGAAGATCATGTGCTGGGTCGCACTCGATCGCGGCGCCAAGCTGGCAGAGATGCAGGGCGAGAAGAGCTTTGCGCAGCAGTGGACCGCCATCGCTGACGAGATCAAGGCCGACATCCTCGCGCACGGTGTCGACTCGCGCGGAGTTCTGACACAGCGGTACGGCCACGATTCACTCGACGCGTCGCTCTTGTTGGCACCGCTGCTGCGCTTCCTGCCGGCCGACGATCCGCGCATCCGGGCGACGGTGCTGGCGATCGCCGACGAGCTCACCGAAGAGGGGTTGGTCCTGCGCTATCGCGTCGACACCACCGACGACGGATTGAGCGGAGAAGAGGGCACGTTCACCATCTGTTCCTTCTGGTTGGTGTCCGCCCTCGTCGAGATCGGCGAACTGGATCGGGCAAAGCATCTCTGCGAGCGCCTGCTCGGGTTCGCGAGCCCCCTCAAGCTGTACGCCGAAGAGATCGACGCCCACACCGGTCGCCATCTGGGTAACTTCCCGCAGGCGTTCACACACCTGGCGCTGATCAACGCCGTGGTCCACGTGATCCGCGCCGAGGAAGCTGCCGAAGCCGGAGCTTTCCAGCCCGCGCACAACGCGACCTAGACCCCCTGCTGTGCGCCTTTATTAACCGCCCGCGGTTAATAAAGGCGCACAGCAGGTCTAGCCGGCCACCGCTTCGAGCTGCGGCGTGATCGATTCGAGCGAGTACTTCAGCGACAGCGACGACGGAGTGTTCAGGCCGGCAACAGTCGGATAGTCGACGATGGCCAATCCGCCACCCTTGACTGCAGGCAGGTCGGCAAACCCCGGCAGCTTCATCATGTCGTCGAGCGACCCGCCGTTGGGCAGCAGCACCACGACGTCGGCGCTGAGAGCGTCGACCCGTTCCGGGCTGAGTATCAGCCGGCCACCGGTCACACCGGCCTCGTCGACCAGCTTGGGCGGCAACGACATTCCCAGACGCGTGAACAGTCCCGAAGCACCGTCCTTGGGATCAGCGACGATCACCAACTGCGACGTCGGGAAGACGTACTGCGACAAAAGAGCGGACTTACCCTTCAGCCCCGGCAACCGCTGTGCGAGCGCATCGATCTGCCCGTTTGTCGCCTCGACGATCTCGTCGGCTCGCGACTCCTTGTCGAGAACCCGGCCGAGAATCTCCACCTGGTCCTGCCACGGATCGACCTGGACGTCGGACAGACCGGCAATTGTCGGAGCGATCTTGCTCAACTGGTCGAAATCGTCCTGATCGGCGACGGAGAACCCGCCGAGAATCAGATCGGGATCCAAGGCTGCAATTTCTTCAGCTTTGAGCGGGACACCGAACTGCTGGATCGCCGAGCGATCGAGTTCCTTCGCCGACGCGTCCACGCCACTCTCCCACGGGAACAGACCACGCTCGTCGCCCATCGGGCCGGCAGCCAGGTACCCCACCGGCTGGATTCCGAGTTCGAGCAGAGCGTCGAGCCACTGGGTGTCGGCCGCGACGATGCGCGTCGGCGTCCCGGTGATCGTGGTGGCGCCGAACTTGTGGTCGATCGTGGTCACCCGACCGTCCGCGATCTCGTCGGCGTCCGAGGACGAACATCCGCTGATACCTACGACCAGCGCTCCCAAGAGAGCTACCGCCGAAAACTTCATCGCACGCACGAAAATACTCCTCCACTAGTTAGCAGAGGCTTACCTTCTCATATGGGACCCGGCTGTGTCCGACCTTGCTTTCAGGCGAAACGAGAGAGCAGACGCTCCGCATCGGCGCCGATGCGTCGAACCACGTCGCCGGCCGGATGGGTTCCGTGTACGAGTCCGACAGCTTCTCCGGCGTAGACGACTCCGCTGTGGGGATCCGACGGGTCGTACGCCTTTGCCAGCATTTCCTCATCGGCGTCGACTCCGTGCCAGGCGGCAGTGAACTCGTTGGCCACCGCGCGGCCACCCCACCGCTGCGGCCACGGTTGACTGCGCGCTCGGTCGAACACCGAGGTGTAAATCGTGTCGGCACTTCCGGCTTCGACGACGCGCTCGCGGGCATAGTCCGGCCCGACCGTCTCCGGGCTGGCGAGCAGCGCCGTTCCGATCATCACGCCTTCCCCGCCGGCCGCCAGGACTGCGGCCAAACCGCGGCCGGTCCCGATTCCGCCGGCCGCCAGTACTGGAAGTGATGTCGTTTCGAGGATCTCCTGCAGCAGCGGCAAGGTTCCGATTCGGCCCGTGTGACCGCCTGCCTCACCGCCTTGCGCGATCACGCCGTCGACACCCGCGGCCTCGACAATGCGAAGATCTTCGAGCGTATTGATCTGTGACACAACGGGAATGCCCGCATCGTGGATTCGTCCGACATACGAGGCGGGATCACCGAACGACAAGGTGATCATGGTCGGCTCGACGGCAATCGCGGCGTCGAGCATCAACTCGTTCTCGGGCAGCGACCACGTCATCAGGCCGACTCCGAATTTTCCGCCGATCGAGCGGGCCACTTCGGCTTCGGCCTCGATCCACTCCGGTGTGTTGTACCGAGCCGCGCCGAGCAGCCCCAACCCGCCGGCCGCCGATACAGCTCCGGCGAGCGCGCCGCCCGCGCGACCACCCATGGGCGCCCCGAGAACCGGGATTTCGATTCCGAACTCTCGGGACAACCAGGTGGTGACCATGCGCTCCTACTTCTTGGGCTTCTCGCCGACCGATTCCGACGTCAAGGCCGCCACGAATGCTTCCTGCGGCACCTCGACGCGACCGATGGTCTTCATGCGCTTCTTGCCTTCCTTCTGCTTCTCGAGCAGCTTGCGCTTACGGCTGATGTCGCCGCCGTAGCACTTGGCGAGAACGTCCTTGCGGATTGCGCGAATGTTCTCGCGCGAGATGATCTTCGCGCCGATCGCGGCCTGGATCGGAACCTCGAACTGCTGGCGAGGAATCAGCTCACGAAGCTTCGACGTCATGCGTCCGCCGTAAGCGCCGGCGTTGGAACGGTGCACGATCGAGGAGAACGCGTCGACGGCCTCGCCCTGCAGCAGGATGTCGACCTTCACCAGATCGGCCTGCTGCTCACCGGCCTCCTCGTAATCGAGGCTGGCATAACCCTTGGTGCGGGACTTGAGGGCGTCGAAGAAGTCGAACATGATCTCGCCCATGGGCAGTTCGTAGCGCAGTTCGACGCGAGTCTCGGAGAGGTAGTCCATGCCGCCGAGCTCACCGCGACGGGACTGGCACAGCTCCATGATGGCGCCGACGTACTCACTCGGGGCGATGACGGTGCATTTGGCGACGGGCTCGTAGACCTCGCGAACCTTGCCTTCCGGCCAGTACGACGGGTTGGTGACGATGACCTCGGCCCCGTCCTCCATCACGACGCGGTAGACGACGTTGGGCGCGGTGGAAATCAGTTCGAGGCCGAACTCACGCTCGAGGCGGTCGCGGGTGATCTCCATGTGGAGCAGGCCGAGGAAGCCGCAGCGGAAGCCGAATCCGAGGGCAACCGACGTCTCGGGTTCATACGCCAGGGCCGCGTCGTTGAGACGGAGCTTGTCGAGGGCATCGCGCAGCACGGGGTAGTCCGAGCCGTCCATCGGGTAGAGGCCCGAGTAGACCATCGGCTTGGGATCGCGGTAGCCGACCAGCGGTTCGGTCGCGCCGTTGCGGGTGGTGGTGACGGTGTCACCGACGCGCGACTGGCGGACGTCCTTCACTCCGGTGATGAGGTAGCCCACCTCGCCGACGCCCAGACCGATACTGGCCTTCGGCTCGGGCGAGATGATGCCGACCTCGAGCAGTTCGTGTGTGGTGCCCGTGGACATCATCGTGATCTTCTCGCGGGGACGGATCCGACCGTCGACCACACGCACGTAGGTGACCACGCCGCGGTAGGCGTCGTAGACGGAGTCGAAGATCATCGCGCGGGCGGGACCGTCAGCATCGCCGACAGGCGCAGGTACCTGCTTGATGACCTCGTCGAGCAGTTCCTTGACGCCCATGCCGGTCTTACCCGAGACGCGCAGGACATCACCGGGCTCGCAGCCCGTGATGTGCGCGATCTCTTCGGCATAGCGGTCGGGATCCGCGGCCGGGAGGTCGATCTTGTTGAGGACGGGAATGATCTTGAGATCCTTCTCCATCGCCAGGTAGAGGTTCGCCAGCGTCTGAGCTTCGATGCCCTGAGCAGCGTCGACCAGCAGAATTGCGCCCTCGCATGCTTCGAGCGCACGGGAGACCTCGTACGTGAAGTCGACGTGGCCGGGAGTGTCGATGAGGTGGAGGACGAACTCTTCGCCGTCGACGGTCCAGGGCAGACGAACGTTCTGAGCCTTGATGGTGATGCCGCGTTCACGCTCGATGTCCATGCGGTCCAGGTACTGCGCACGCATCGCCCGCTCTTCGACCACACCGGTGAGCTGAAGCATGCGATCTGCCAGCGTCGACTTACCGTGGTCGATGTGCGCGATGATGCAGAAGTTCCGGATCTGCGCAGGATCCGTGAACGTCTTGTCGGCGAAGCTGCTGATGGGAGACCCCTTAGTCGGACCGGCACCGGCCCGGATCCGGGCCACTGTCAACCCTCAGGATATCCAAGCCTCGGCGCCGCCGTACCAGGGGTTCCCACGGGCGGGTGATTATGCTCGAACGCTATGGCAAGCATGTGGAAGCAGATCGGCAGAACCCTCGGCGCCCTCGCGGTGGAGAAGGGCCCTGCGTTGCTGCGCCAGCTGCAGTCGTCCACGTCCCAGTCTGCCTCGAAGCCGGGTCCGTCCGGCCGCCCGATCGCCGCGCGAACGTCTCCGACCGCACATCGCGCCCGCAAGGTCGAGTACTCCCCCGACCTCGACGGCAAGGCCGATCCGGGCGAAATCGTCTGGACCTGGGTTGCCTACGAGGAGGATCCGACCCAGGGCAAAGACCGCCCGGTGCTGGTTGTCGGCCGCGACGGCGACACGCTGCTCGGCCTGATGTTGTCTTCGCAGAGTAAACGCCAGGGTGAGCGCGATTGGCTCGCAATCGGTTCGGGTCCATGGGACGGAGAGGGAAGGCCCAGCTGGGTCCGGCTCGACCGGGTGCTCGACGTTCCCGAGAGCGGGATCCGGCGCGAGGGCGCCGTCATGGATCACAAGAAGTTCGACGCGGTCGCGGCAAAACTTCGGGCCGACTTCAGCTGGAGCTGAAGCCGACCCGAACGATGGAAACAGTATCGATCAGCTGTCCAGACGGTTGAACCGTCCGAATAGTGCTCGATAGATGAGTGCACCGAGCGCACCGCCGATGAGCGGGAACACGATGAACAACCACACCTGACCGAGTGCACCGTCCTGGAACGGCGCGACAGCGAGGCTTCGAGCGGGGTTGACGGAGGTGTTGTCGATCGGGATCGAGATCAGGTGAATGACGGCCAGGGTGAAGCCGATGGACACCCCGGCGAGCGGCACGTCGGAGATCTGGTCGGTCGACGCGAGAACGACGAATACCAGCAGTGCTGTCAGCAGGATCTCGATGATCATGGCGGCACCGATGCCGTAGCCGTCGGAAACCACGTTTCCGAGAAGATTCTTCTCGGCAGACGGACTGTGTGCGCCCCAACCGTTTGCACCCAAACCGTCAGCAGCACGGTTGTACGCCGGGAGACTGTTGGCCACCGTGTAGATCACGACGCCTGCGACCAAGCCGCCGATCGCTTGCGCGACAACGTAAATCGCCGCATTGACGGCTGAGATTCGCCCGATCACGAATTGGCCGAGAGTCACTGCTGGGTTGACGTGGCAACCGGAAATCGGTCCGATCGCATATACGAGGAACAGCAGGGTCAGGCCGAATGCGAAGGCAACTCCGAGATTGCCGACTTTCGCACCTGCAAAGACGGCAGTTCCGACTGCGGAGAACACGAGCACGAATGTTCCCACCGCTTCGGCCGCATACTTCTTCACATCCGAGATCGGTTCGATCTCAGTCAATTCCTGTGCAGTTGGAGACATATTCCCACCTTCTTCTCATCGAACGGTAGTAATGCTCACGCGCCTAGATTTGCCGGACTTTACGCAAGCCTGGTGATCTCCACAACAACTTCGAGATCTGTGGAGCGTCCACCGGAAAAGATTCCCTTCAAAGGCGGCACATCCGAATAGTCCCTTCCTATTCCGACCGAGACATGCTGTTCATTCACAGCTATCACATTGGTCGGGTCGTATCCCCACCACGCGCCGGTCCACGCCTCGATCCACGCGTGCGATTCGCCGACCACCGTGTCCCCGACTGCCGCATCACGTTTGGGGTGGAGATAGCCGGAAACGTATCGACACGGTATCCCCATCGTTCGAAGCAATACCAAGGTCAGATGCGCATAGTCCTGGCAGACGCCTTTCCGTGCCGACCACGCCTCGACCGCCGACGTATGCACTCCGGTCGTACCCGGCACATATGACATTTCGCCGTAAACCCATTGCGACGCAGCCACTACTGCATCTTCAGGTGATTTATCTTTGCGCAATTCCTTGGCAATTGTCGCCAGCTTACGATCACGCGGAACATATCTCGTGAAACTCAGTTGTTCGTTGAATCGATCTTTAATCGCGTTTCCCGACAATTCATCCCAGTCGACGGTTTCCTCGGGCTGAACAAACGGTTCCGTCTCCACCACCGACAGTCCGGTCACTTCGAGTTCCGTATGCGGGGCGTGCAAGTCGAAGGCGGTCACCGCGGTGCCCCAGTAATCGGTGTATCGGTAGGAACGCGTTGCCGGCTGGGTTTCGACGCGCGTGAGTATCACCGTCTGCCTGGTGTCGCCGCGAGGTGTCAATCGCGCTTCGTTGTACGACGACGTCACCGGGGCGTCGTACGCATATCCCGTGGTGTGCACGACCCTCATTCGCCAGCTCACAGCTCTCCCTCCACCGTCGACTCCGCATACGCGGCGCCGGCATCCGTCCACGCGACCCACGGCGCAGCGTGGAAGTACTGCAATGCAATTGCCTCACCCAGTTCGCGGCAGGTCTCCTGCCAACCGAGCAACCGTCCCTGCAGATCCTCGAGCAACACGCCCTGCGGCAGGAACTCGAGTTCGCTGCGTGCGCGGCCCAGAAGCCGCGGCGCCTCCGCCCGGATTCCGACGCGACTGCCCGGCTGCGGGTCGAGCTCCTGCAGGCACTTCTCGGCCTGCCTGATCGAGTGGAACACCGAGCGCGGAAAGAGCCTGTCCAACAAGATGAACTCGACGACGCGATTGGCGTCGAGTGCTCCGCGATACGTACGCAGATACGTGTCATGTGCGCCCGCCGAGCGAAGAACGCTGACCCATGCCGGCGACGACGGGCGGTCACCGGCGCGCGCCAGAAGCATCCGCACGATCATGTCGACACGTTCGATCGACCTGCCCAGCAGAAGGAACCGATAGCCGTCGTCGCGACTGAGCGTGGAATCCGCCAGGCCCGCGAACATCGCTGCGCGTTCCTCCACATAGCGGAAGAACTCGTGTGGCCCCAGCCTGCGTGAGGCACGTTCACGCTCGGCCAGTCCGTTGTACGTGGTGTTCAGGCACTCCCACATCTCACTCGACGTGACCTCACGCGCCCCGCGAGCATTCTCACGAGCACTTGCCAGCGAGTCCACGATCGAACCAACCTGGTTGCGGCTGAACGCAACCAGATCGGTGAGCGAGCGCACGTCGAGCTTGCCCTCCGGCGCCTCGATGCCGAGGACACGCAGGAGCAGACGCGACGTGCGGTCCGGGTCGACGGTGGCGTCGTCGAGCAATTGATGGACGGCGACGTCGAGGATCCGAGCAGTGTCGTCGGCGCGCTCGACGTAGCGGCCGATCCAGTAGAGGGACTCTGCGTTGCGAGCAAGCATCGGTCACCACGCTCCGTTCACTGATAGTTCTTGGTAGCTGGGCACTTCCGAGGTGTTCACTGTTGCTGCTGCTGTTGTTGCTGCGAGGTGCTCAATTCGGGACCCTGCACCGGCTCCGCGGATTCCGGGGGCTCGGACACCAGTTCCTCGCCTGACAACTCTGGGTCTTCGTCAGAGGTGCGACTCGCAAGCACCCACGTGTCCTTGCTTCCGCCGCCCTGGCTGGAGTTGACCACCAGCGAACCTTCCGGAAGTGCCACCCGGGTCAGGCCGCCGGGCAACACCCACACGTCCTCACCGTCGTTGACGGCAAAGGGCCGCAAGTCCACGTGGCGCGGCGAGAGAACATCGTCGATCTTGGTCGGCACCGTGGACAACTGCACGAGTGGCTGCGCAATCCACCCGCGCGGGTCTGCCTTGATCTTGCGGGTGATCGCGGCCAGTTCCTTGGGGCTCGCGTCGGGTCCGAAGACGATTCCGTAGCCGCCGGACCCTTCCACCGGCTTGATCACCAGTTCGGCGACGCGGTCGAGGACTTGCTCGCACTCCTCGTCCAACCAACAGCGGAACGTGTCGACGTTCTGCAAGAGCGGCTTCTCACCGAGGTAGTAGTCGATGATCTGCGGAACGTAGGTATAGACGAGTTTGTCGTCACCGACTCCGTTGCCGACGGCGCTCGAGATCACCACGTTGCCCGCCCGCGCCGCATTCAGTAGGCCTGCGACGCCGAGAATCGAATCCGGACGGAAGTGCATCGGGTCGAGATACTCGTCGTCGATGCGGCGATAGATTACGTCGACCTGGCGCTCGCCTTCCGTCGTGCGCATATACACCATGTTGTCGCGGCAGAACAGGTCGCGACCTTCGACGAGTTCCACACCCATCTGACGAGCGAGCAACGAATGCTCGAAATAGGCGGAATTGGCGATACCCGGTGTGAGAACAACCACTGTCGGGTCCGCTTCGTTGAGTGCAGCACCCGCACGCAGCGCCCTCAGCAGATGTGTTGCGTAATCACCGACCGCCCGCACCTTGTGGGACATGAACAGATCCGGGAACACCCGAGTCATGGTGCGACGGTTTTCCATCACATAGGAGACACCGGACGGAGATCGCAGATTGTCCTCGAGAACTCGGAACTCTCCCGCCTCGTCTCGGACCAGGTCGATACCCGCGACGTGAATTCGCACACCGTTGGGCGGCACGATGCCTGCCGCTTCACGGTGGAAGTGCTCACACGAGGTGACCAGGCGGCGCGGCAACACGTGATCGCGCAGGATTCGCTGCTCTCCGTAAATGTCCGCGAGAAACAACTCGAGCGCCTTCACCCGCTGTTTGATGCCCTTTTCCAGCCGCGACCACTCCTGGGCGGCGATGACGCGTGGCACCAGATCCAACGGGAAGGGTCGTTCCTGCCCGGACAGCGAAAACGTCACACCTTGGTCGATGAATGCGCGTCCGAGTGCGTCGGCACGCGCGGCGAGGTCGGCGCTGCTCGTCGGCGCCAGGGCTTTGTACACACCCTTGTACGGACCACGCACCGAGCCGTCGGGCTCGAACATCTCGTCGAAAGCCAACTCGTAGCGACCGATGTCTGAATATCCGTCGAACACTGCGGCAGGACGCGCTCGGGTGGTGGTCGAACCTGTTTTACTCGAACTTTTCGAAGGCGGCGGCGTCATAGGGCAACATGCTGCTACAAGTGGGGCTATTCGGCAGCGCGGCGAGAAATCGGGCGCTCGGTGTACCCTTCTCGACAGACGCAACGTGCGACGGTTTGGGTTCTTGGGCCCTCGGCTGGTAATCTTGCCAGTCGGTGCATCAGTGCGCCCACAGCTTTCTCGACCGTAACCAGCTAAAGACGACAAGGATTTTACGCGTGGCCAACATCAAGTCCCAGGTGAAGCGAATCCGTACCAACGAGGCGGCCCGACTCCGTAACCAGTCGGTGAAGTCCTCGCTGCGTACCGCGATCCGTTCATTCCGCGAGGCTGCGGCAGCCGGTGACAAGGACAAGGCCAACGAGCTCCTCGTCTCCACCAGCCGCAAGCTCGACAAGGCAGCCAGCAAGGGCGTCATTCACGCCAACCAGGCTGCCAACAAGAAGTCTGCACTCTCGCAGGCTGCCAACAAGCTCTGACGTTTCCACTGTGACGGTTCGCCGTCACACTGGTTCGTCTCGATAGCCGCCGGGTCGAAAGACCAGGCGGCTATTTTGCGTATTCAATCGGGGCAGTGTGGTGAATCCGGTGTCGCACGACTCACTACGGGTGACCGACATCAGAACAGGTGAACCAACGACACGGCCTCAGGCCATTCCGCATACTCAGTTGGAGCAAGCCTGCGTGAAACGCCTCGACTACCGGGCGGGTGAGGCCACGGCCGCCACTGTCGTCGGACTACTTCTGGCCGGACGCGCAGTAGGCCACGTTGTACTCAGTTCTTCCGCAACGCGCACACTTTCCGCACTGCCATCTCCAGGGCGAAGGACGAGTCGACTGCGGCACCCTTCACGTCGGCATTGAGGGCGGCGACGATCTGCATCGCAGCGCCGATCGACGTGGGATCCCAGCCGCCGACCTCCTTGATCGCCTTCTTGACCTTCCACGGCGGCATTCCGAGATCCGACGCCAACCGGAACGGGTCACCGCCCCGTGCAAACGGGCCGACCTTCGCGATGGTGTGGACTGCGTCAGCGAGGGCATCCGCAAGCAGAACATGGGCTGTTCCGATCTGATCTGCCCATCGGAGCGCCTCGAGCGCACCCCGGGTATCGCCGACGATGACTTTGTCGGCCACGTCGAATCCGGAAACCTCGGCCTTGCCCGAGTAATACTTGTGGACCGCATCGACGTCGATCTTGCCGCCCGTATCTGCCGCCAATTGCGAGCAGGCCGACGCGAGTTCGCGGAGGTTGGAGCCGACGCTTTCGATCATCGCGGCGATCGCATCTGGCGCAACCCTCACGTCTGCGGTCCGGAACTCACCCCGGACGAAGTCGACAAGCTGACTCTTGTTCAGTTTTCCGCAGTTGTGAACCGTCGCGCCGAGCTTCTCGAGGGCCGGAGCCAACGCTTTCGCGCGACCGCCGCCCGAGTGCACGACGATCAGAACCACACCTTCTGCCGGCTCGCGTGCAGCCTCCAGGACAAGCGCTACGGCATCTTTGCCTGCTTCTGCAGCCGATTCCAGGACGATCACACGGTCTTCGGCAAAAAGAGAAGGGCTGAGCAACTCGGCCAACTCGGGAGCATTGGTGTCGCCCGCACGCATCTTGGTCACCGGGAGATCCGAAATACCCTGGCCGCGGTCACCGCGGACGGCTCTGATGAGCTGCGATACCGTGCGGTCGATCAGGAACTCGTCGTCCCCGAGAACAAGATGCAGCGGATCGACTCCAGACGGATTACTCACCCGAAGATGGTCCCACGAGGAACCGACACGATCGACACAGACCCGCCGCCCCCGCCGTACACAGCGACGGTGCCGTCGACGTCGGTCCGAACCACCGCCCCGCCCAATGAATCCAGTTCATCGAGAACCTCCGCATTCGGGTGCCCGAAACTGTTGCCGACGCCGACGCTGATCATCGTCAACCTCGGACGCACCGCTTCCAGAAATGCCGACGACGTGGTCCGAGAACCGTGATGGGGCAGCTTCAACACATCGGCCTTCACGTCCGCTCCCGATCGGAGGATCGCCTCCTCCCCCGCAACTTCGGCGTCGCCCGTCAACAGAATTCGACCCGCGCCCGTGTGCGCCATCACCACCAGCGACTGATCGTTGGCTGCATCTGCGGCACCGACGGAATCGCGGGGAGCTGGAACCAACGGACCGAGAACCTCCACGTTCACCGATCCCAACGTCAACTCCATACCTGCGAGCAACGAGACAACCGGAACGGCCTGCGAGTCGGCGGCATCCTTCACCGCCCGAAAACCTGACTCCGGCAACAACATCGACCCGACTCCGATCGCAGCGACCGAACGCCCACTCAGGACTGCTTCCAATCCACCGATGTGATCGGCATGAAAATGACTGATCACCAGCAACGCGATGTCGTTAACGTCCAACATGTTCAGGCAACGATCCATCGACGTGGGATCAGGACCGACATCGATCACGATCACCCTGCCGTCTCCAGTCGAGAGCACAAGACCGTCCCCCTGACCGACGTCGCACATCACCAGCGCCCACCCCGGAGCAAAACGGCCACCCCCGAACACGTGTTGAAAGATCAGGGCCAGAACAACTCCCAGAACAAGAACGCCGAGCACCCATCTCGAAATCCGATTCCACAGCGTCAGGGCCGCGGCCAGTAGGACTCCCACGACGACGAGAGCACCGATGAGTCCTGACGGCACTACCACCGACGCTCCGGGAAGCGCCGCCGCCCGCTCGGACACGCACAGCAGCCACCCCATCGGCGGCCGCACCAATGGCGCGACGAACACCGCGATCGGTGGACAGATCAGCGCACACAAGGCAATCACCGCACCGAACACCGTGATGATTCCGATCACCGGCGCCACCGCCATGTTCGCGGCAATCGTGACCACGCTGAAGGTTCCCGCCATGGCGCCCACCAACGGTGCAGTCACGACAAACGCAGCACCCGAGACAGCTGTCATCTCCGAAAACCAACGGGGCCAGCCTCTTCGGCGAAGCACGTCCACCCACACCGGAGCAATGATCACCAGCGCGCCCGTGGCAGTAGTCGACAGCGCAAATCCCCAGTCGACGGCCAGCTCGGGCCTCACGACTACCAGAACGATGACGGCGGCGGCAAGCGCAGGCAGCGCCTGTTTGCGCCGACCAGTGACCAGACTGAGCAGGCCTACCAAGCCCATCACCGACGCGCGTAGAACACTCGGCGACGGCCTCGCGACGACAACAAAGGCAACGAGGGCTACCACCGCCAAAGCGGCGCCGACCCGTGGACTGAGCGCCGCGGCTCTGACCAACAGCAGAACGGCCCCGAGCAGAATGCTGATGTTGGCGCCGGACACCGCGGTGAGATGGGAAAGTCCGGCAACGGTGAAGTTGTCCTTCACCACCGGCGACAACGCCGACGTGTCTCCGACGACGAGGCCAGGCAGCAGACCCGCCTGATCCGGCGGGAGTGCAGCCGAGCACGCAGCGGCGAAACGAATGCGCACCACACTTGCCCATCGCTGATACCAGGGCACTTCTCCCACCGCGACGGGAGGCCCTTCGGACGTGATCACGGCGAGCGTGGAATCGCTACGCCATGGCTGACTCGCCCGGCCACGAACCGTGAGGCTCTGCCCTGGAACAACTTCGAACCACGACGAACTGGGCGCCCGGATGGTGACCAAGCCGCCTCCGGAGTACCTGCGGTTCTGGGCAGTCACCGAATTGACGGTTGCCCTGAAGACGACCTGACCTTGACCCACCGCGCCGGAGACCGCGTGCGGATCCTCCGAGGGTTCCACTTCGACACTCACCCAAGCTCCCTCGAGAGAAGCTCGGGTCAGTGGGTGCCTCTCCGCCTCGGACGCCCGCCACCCGCCGACGGCACTACACCCGGCACCGAACAGCAATGCAACCAACATGATTCGTACCCACCCCGCTGATGTCCGGCGCACAACCACGTAAGTGAGGAGTGCCGCTGGAACCGCACACGCCACCGCCAGTACCCACGCGGCGACCGGGCCGAACAGGATCCCCACCGCACTGCTCCCCCACACCGCGACCGCCGACAGAAGCAGTCGAGCGTCGAGGACCGGCGAGGCTTCCGGTTCGTTCACACCGACACCAGCACTCGCAATTTGGCCAACCTTGCCGGGCCGATCCCGTCGACTTCCCCCAATTGTTCTATGTCCGTGAATCTTCCGTTGGAGGTGCGCCAGGAGATGATCGCCGCAGCCGTTACCGGCCCTACCCCGGGAAGCTCGTCCAGTTCGGCCTCGGTGGCGGTATTGAGGTTCACCAGCCCAGCCCCGCCGGATTCCCCCGTAGCTGCGGGGCTGGTCCCTCCTGCAGTGGTACTCGAAGAAACACCACCGGACTGATCGGCCGCACCAACCCACGATCTGATCGCCGTCGACAAGTTTCTGAGCCAGATTCAGGCCCACCGTCTCCGCTCCGTCGAGCACGCCACCTGCCGCAGCAAGCGCGTCGGCGATGCGCGAGCCCGAATGAAGATTGACAAGCC
Source organism: Rhodococcus sp. YL-1 (assembly GCF_001942025.1). Taxonomy (NCBI): domain Bacteria; kingdom Bacillati; phylum Actinomycetota; class Actinomycetes; order Mycobacteriales; family Nocardiaceae; genus Rhodococcus; species Rhodococcus sp. YL-1. The sequence goes on from NZ_CP017299.1 coordinate 3,908,221, forward strand.
CAGGCGTGCGCACGAGCCCGACGACACTGACCACCACAGCCTCGGGCGGATGCTCTGCCACGACGCCGGTCGGTACAGGACTGGCTGATTCACCATCGCCGGCAGTCACATTCTTCTCCGTGACATTCTGGGGCGAGGGCAACGGTGGGACCGCCTGCATGCTCGGAGAATCCCACCACACGGCGAACAAGCCGATTCCCGTGGCCAGAACTGCAACGATCGCCAACACCCAGGTCGCCGACCGACTCGGGCGCCAACGTGTACCGCGCCAATGTTCGGGCAATCGGTCGAACCGTGACGAGTCGGGCTGAGCTTCGTAGTCGTCCTCGTCGAAGTCCCGAAGCCACTCGGGGGATCTCTCGAATGGCTGCGGGGACCTCTCGAAAGACGCTGAATCCTCGAATTCGTCGACGTCCTCATGTCGCCGCCTGTAGTTGCCGTCCATCGCCGCGAGGCGATCACGCGCCCGCTCGCGCTCCTCGCTGATCCTCATGACTGGACGCTAACGAGAGACCTCGCCGCCAACGACGAACAATTTCAATCTGTGGAGAACTCGAGGGTTGTGGAGAATTCGTCTCGCGGTTGGTTGTGGTCACCGAGTGATCCGGCTGGAGAATGCCTAGGCGAAAGCGCTCAGTACTACATAGACGCCGACGGCTGTGATCACCAGGCCAATCGACCTGAAGACACGCTGTCGAATTCGTGCGTCGCTCAGTTTCTTCGACATGAAGGCTGCGCCAAATGCAAGAATTCCAAGCCATCCGAATGCCACCGCGGCATCGACAATTCCGAGACTGAGAACGGAGTACACCGTCAATGGCTGCGCATACTGCGGCGCCACGAGTAGAAAGAACAATCCGACCTTCGGATTGAGGATGCACGAAACGAAGCCCTGAGCGAATGCACGCCATCCAGTTGATTGTGCCTGCAGAGCAATTGAATCCAATTCGATGTCGGAAGTGTCCCGATAGAGAAACTCCCGGACACCCAGGTACATCAAATACAGACCACCCGCGACATGGAGTGCTGCTGCCGCCATTGGAGTGTGCGCCAGGAAACTTGCCGCTCCCACCGCAACAAGTGCTGCCCATGCAATCGATCCGATTGCGGATCCCGCAGCCACCATGAACCCGAACAATCGACGTTCAAGCGCAAGTTTGATCACCAGTAGTGAATCGGGACCCGGCGATATCGACAACGCCAGGCAAAGAACTGCGAAACTCGCCAGGTTGCCAATCTGCATGCGACTTCTCTCCCCCTGCGCCCCGAATGCTCTGCGAAGAGTCGTCCCCGACCCATTCCGACAGCGGTAACGATGAAGTTCGAGCTATCGGGTCACGATCGAGAATGATACGAGCGAACGAACTTCTCCGCGATCGGTTTGTTTTGATGCATCGACATCAGCACAGTGATCGAGCCACAATGCATAGTTCAAGACCGCTCAGGCGCTCGTGTCGATGTCCGGCAGCGGGCACACCACCACACCGATCGCGCCGACACCGACGTGCGCTCCGATGACCGCGCTGAAGTCAGTGACCACGGATTCCGCTACATCGGGGATACGCTCGGCCAACTGTTCCGCGATCCCGTCCGCACGCTCTCGCGCTCGCATGTGATGCACGGCTATCGCCACACGACCGAGACCGGCGCGTTCGACTGCCGAATCCACCAACCGTGCAAGAGCTTTGGTGGTGGTACGTGTCTTCTCGCCGAGCACGAGCTTGCCGTCCACCAGATGCAGGATCGGCTTCATCGCCAATGCAGTGCCCAGCAGTGCGGCCGCGGTTCCGATTCGTCCTCCCCTACGCAATTGATCAAGTTTGTCGACGACGATGTAGCAGCGCCCACGGCTCGCTACGTCGACCGCCCGGCCGTACGCCTCTTCGAGTGAAGCGCCCTTCTCGGCCAAGCGTGCAGCTTCGAGAGCCGGATAGCCCAAACCCATACCGGCGGACTGTGAATCGACGATCCGGACGGCGCCACCGAATTCCTGGGCTGCGACTCGTCCGGCTTCCCACGTTCCCGACAGTTGCCGTGAAATGTGCACGGCGAGAACGCCGTCACCGTCGCTCATGTCCAGGGCGCGTGCATACGCTTCGGACAACTCGGCGGGCGACGCTCCGGCCGTTGTCACTCCCGACAGGTCGCTCGGCATTGCGTCGACACCCTCACGCAAGTCGCAGCCGTCACGGAGCACGTGGAGCGGAACAACCTGAATGCCACATGCGTCGGCCGACTCCTGCGGGATGCAGGCGGAGGAATCCGTGACGACGACGACCGGCATTCTGCTACCCGACTTCGCTCGGCGGTGATACCAGTTGCGGCGAAACCACTTTCTGCGCCTCGACCCCGCGAATCGCAGCGATCATCGCGCGGGCTACGCCGACGTGACCGTCCCAACCCCAGTGAATGCCGTCAGGATTGCCGTTCTCGGAAAAGACGTTGTCACGCACTGCATCCGCAAGGTCGACTACGGGAACGCCTTTCTCCGTAGCCCACTCGGTGATCGCGGACACCGCGGCAGGTCGTCCGGCATGCACGCTCGCGTAGGCATCGCTGCGATGCACTGACGGCAAGGTCGCGATCATCGGCAGTTCCGGCCGCATGTACTCCAACGCATTTCGCGAGCTTTCCAGATACTCGACGCTCAGCTTGGGCGGAAGTGCGACCGGGCGGCCCAGAGGTGCAAGCCGCGGCTGCAGCCATTGATAACCCTCGCGCACCACGCGTCGAAGCGCGGGTGGCCGAACGTAGCGAATGGTCTCGCGGAGCGCGGTAGGCAGCGGAGACGGTAGCGAGTCCATACCGCCGACCGCGAACACGACGGCGCCTGCCCGCGGCACCGCCGCCCACACACGAGGATCCTGAGTCAGTGCCCACCACGCATCGCGGCACGTCCAGCCGATACGGGCGACCAGCTCGACGTCCCAGCCGAGTTCGTCGGCCACGATGTTGGGCCAGATCCGTGGGTGGTCTGCCGCGAGGCCGCCTTTGGGGCCGAAATACGACAGCGAATCCGCGAGTACGAGGAGGACGGGGCGCTGCCCGTCGGCACTTTCAGAGGACGTCATTTGCGACACTCGCAGAAGCATTCCATACGTCGAGTCGCCACTCGATCGACTTGACGTCCCCGTGTCCGCTGAGTTGCACCCAACTGGTGTTTCCCAATCCGCCGAGGACGGCCCAGCGATCGACGGGTAGGTCGAGCAATGCCGCTGTCAGTGCCGCGATCAAGCCTCCGTGCGCCACCAGAACCACGGGCCGTTCGGCCCAGTCCGGGTGCGTCTCGAGCAATTCGTGAACTACGGGGAGGCTGCGATTCGCGACGTCGATTCGGCTTTCGCCGCCGGGCGGCGCCAACGTGGCATCCGCCCGCCAGGCAGATCGCACACCGGGAGTGCGCTCGTCGACGTCGTGATGAGTCAGGCCTTGCCATTCGCCCAGGTGTGTCTCACGCAGACGCGTGTCGGTGAGTACCGGAAGTCCGGCGGCATCACCGACTGCGACGGCCGTGAAGTACGCCCGACGCAGATCCGAGGACACGATCGTCAACGGCCTGCGATCGGCGATCACCGGACCTGCACTCTTGGCCTGCGTGCGTCCCAACTCCGACAGGTCGGTGTCGAGTTGCCCCTGCATCCGAGAGTCGGCGTTGTATTCGGTCTGTCCGTGACGCAGCAGGATGAGCCGGCGGACAGGGTTCGACGCCGCACTGGGCGCCGGCGAAGTCACAGCGAGGGATCCTGCGCGTCCGGCTCGGAAACCGTGTCGGTCTCGAACACCGTGTTGGCGTCGGCGGGGCCGGGACGGTTCTGTCCGAGGCCTTCGACCTCGACCGTCGGGCAGTCCTTCCACAGACGATCGAGAGCGTAGAAGTTGCGCTCCTCGTCATGCTGGACGTGGACGACGATGTCGGCGTAGTCGAGCAGTGCCCAGCGGCCCTCGCGGGTGCCTTCACGGCGGACCGGCTTGTGTCCCGCTTCGCGGAGACGGTCTTCGATGTTCTCGACAATCGAGTTGACCTGACGCTCGTTCGTCGCAGATGCGATGACGAAGCAGTCCGTGATGACCAGCTGTTCGGACACATCGAGCACCACCACTTCGGTGGCCAGCTTCTCGTCGGCTGCCAAGGCCGCGATGCGTGCCATGTCGATGGCTTCGGTGTTTGCGCTCACTCGATGTTCTCCAGTTTCGTCTTCAGAAAGTACTTGTTGTGCTCGGCTAGCTCGATTCGGCGCCCGGGACGGCTTCCGACTTCCCCGGTGCGGGCTCCGACATCGTTGTAGCTCCGTCGCGGCGCTCCGCGTCGACAGGTCGATACAGGTTCCGCTTCGAGATGTACTGCACCACTCCGTCCGGCACCAGGTACCAGACGGGGCGGTCTTCACTTGCCCGACGCCGACATTCGGTCGACGAAATGGCAAGTGCCGGAATCTCTATCAACGTGACCGCGTCGGCGGGCATGGTGTCGAGGTGACCGGCCAGGTGCTCTGCATTGAGATCGAAACCCGGTCGCGATACCCCGACGAACTTCGCCAATGCGAACAACTCTTCCCAATCTTGCCAGGAAAGGATGCTGGCCAGCGCATCGGCACCGGTGATGAAGAAGAGTTCGGCGTCAGGGTGGTAGGCCCGGAGGTCTCGCAGCGTGTCCACGGTGTACGTCACTTTTTCACGGTCGACGTCGACCCGAGAGACGGAAAACCGCGGGTTGGAGGCGGTGGCGATGACCGTCATGAGGTACCGGTCCTCGGCAGGACTGACGCCCTTCCCCTGCTTCTGCCAGGGCCGCCCGGTGGGGACGAAGATCACTTCGTCGAGTCCGAACCGGTCGGCGACCTCACTGGCCGCAACGAGGTGGCCATGGTGAATGGGGTCGAAGGTGCCACCCATCACTCCTAGGCGTCGAGCACGTTCCACCGATAGTCCCTTCTGCACGAGTGTCGAGCTTACGGGTCAGACCGGCAGCAGACGGGACACGACGTCGGCAAGCTGCTGGGCCGAGCGGCACTCGTGCATGCTGATGACCTCGTTGTAAACCTTCGCCGCGGAGTCACCCGTTCCCCATTGCCCCTTCGGCTCGGGGTTGAGCCAGTGCGCGTGCTTGGCTACTGCCACCATCTGCGACAGCGACTGAAGGTTGGGATCGCGGTAGTTGTTGCGACCGTCGCCGAGTACCAGTAGCGACGTGCGACTGGTGATCGACTGCGCAAACTTCTCCTGGAACACTCCGAAGGCGTGTCCGTAGTCTGAGTGGCCGTCGTAGGTGATCAGTTCGGCCTCACGCACCATCCGTGACATCGCTGATCCGAGGTCTGCGTTCGAGTCGAAGAACCGCGTGACCTCGTCGGTCGTGTCGATGAACGCGAACACCCGCACGCGCGAGAACTGCTCACGCAAAGCGTTCACGAGCAGCAGAGTGAAATGGCTGAACCCCGCCACCGAGCCGGATACGTCACACATCACCACAAGTTCGGGCCGCGCCCGCTTCGGCTTGCGCTGCACCAGATCGATCGGCACTCCGCCCGTCGACATGGACTTGCGCAACGTACGACGTAGGTCGATCGAACCCGCGCGAGAGCGGCTGCGACGCACGGCGAGACGACTGGCCAACAAGCGAGCCAGGGGTGCGACGTTCTTCTTCAGCGTGGTGAGTTCGGCATCGGACGCTCGCAAGAAGTCGACTTCCTCGGCGAGTTTCGGAACGCCGTACGTGGCGACCCGCTCCTTGCCCAAATTCTCGGCTGTGCGTCGACGCGTTTCCTTCTCGACCATCTTGCGGAAGTCCGCGATGCGCTGCGCTGCCGTGCGCTTGGCGACCTCGGATTGATAGTCGGAGTTGTCCTTGCCCTCTGACCCGGAACCCTCCTGGTTGCCGAGCAGGCCCTGCAGGATCTTGTTGAGCAACGTCTCCGGGGCGACGTCGCGCAGCGCCTGGTAGGCGGAGAACGACGGGCCGTTGCTCGACTGGTACTGCCCGAGTTCCTCGACCATCGCGGCGGTCAGGAGTTCGGTCATCTCCATCGCCTCGTCACTGCCGTCTGTCAGCAGTTCGGCAATGAGCTCACGCAAGGCCTGCAGGTCGATCGAGCCGTCTGGCTTGCGCGGCAGTGTGACGTCGACGTCGCCGACCGCACGGTCACCGATCGCCTTGGGGAACCACAGGTCGAAGACGGCGTCGAACGTCGCCCGGTGGGTCGGCCTGCGCAGGAGCGAGCATGCCAGCCCTTCACGAAGCGCTTCACGATCGAGCAGGTCGAGAACAGACATGACCTGACCGGCGTCGACTGTCTCGGACGGGCCGACCATGATTCCGCGTCGTCGCAAAGCCTCGACAAAATCGACGAGGTGACCGGGAATCCCGTGCGGCGCTGCCAGGCCGCCAGGTGAGAGCGGCGACGTCGATGCTGCGGGAGCCATGTCAGACCTCAGTTCAGCCGAAGTTCAGCGGCGGCACGCACCTGGTCCGACTGGTGCTTGAGGATCACGCCGAGCGTGGCGCGAACGGCATCGTCGTCGAGAGTGTCCATGCCCAGAGCAAGAAGGGTGCGTCCCCAGTCGATGGTCTCGGATACCGAAGGGACCTTCTTGAGCTGCATTCCGCGAAGAACACGAATGGTGTTGACCAGCTGCTCGGCAATCGCTTCAGGAAGCTCCGGCACACGGCTTGCGAGGATGCGACGCTCGAGGTCGGCGTCCGGGAAGTCGAGATGCAGGAAGAGGCAACGACGCTTCAGAGCCTCCGAGAGTTCGCGAGTGGCATTCGAGGTCAACACCGTGAACGGCTTGCGGGTGGCGGTAATGGTTCCGAGCTCGGGGATCGTGACCGCGAAGTCGCTGAGCACTTCGAGGAGCAGACCTTCGATCTCGACGTCTGCCTTGTCCGTCTCGTCGATCAACAGCACCGTCGGGTCCTCGCGGCGAATGGCCTTGAGCAGTGGACGTGCGAGCAGGAACTCCTCCGAGAAGACATCCGCCTTCGTCGAATCCCAGCTGTGGTCGACCGCGACATCACCCCTCGCTCCGCTCGCCCCGCCCGACTGAATCCGAAGAATCTGCTTCGCGTGGTTCCACTCGTAGAGTGCACGAGCCTCGTCGACGCCCTCGTAGCACTGCAGACGCACCAGTTCTGCGCCCGTGGTCTGGGCGACTGCGCGGGCGAGTTCCGTCTTTCCGACACCGGCCGGGCCCTCGATGAGCAGCGGCTTGCCCAGACGATCGGCCAGGAAGACTGCCGTCGCGGTGGCCTTGTCGGACAGATAGCCGGTTTCGGCCAGCCGTTCGATCACGTCGTCGACGGTCGAGAAGAACGGCGTCGTGTCGGGAAGTGCTCGGTCCACGGTTAACTCCTTGAGAGGTGGGGCAAGTCTGGTGAACTTTTCAGGCGGGTCGGGTGTGCCCGTCGCCCCAGACGATCCACTTGGTGGACGTCAGTTCCGGCAACCCCATTGGGCCACGCGCATGCAGTTTCTGGGTGGAGATGCCGATCTCGGCGCCGAACCCGAACTGCTCACCGTCGGTGAAGGCAGTCGACGCATTGACCATCACTGCCGCAGCGTCGACTCGAGCGGTGAACTCGCGGGCAGCCGAGAGATCGGACGTCACGATGGCTTCGGTGTGGCCGGTCCCGTACTGGTCGATGTGCTCGACGGCAGCGTCCAGGTCCTTGACGACCTTGAGGGCGACGTCGAGGGTGAGGTATTCCTTCGACCAGTCGTCCTCGGTCGCGGGAACCAGTCCCGGCAGATCACCGTGCACGACGACGTCGTGCATCTGGAGCGCTTGGAGCAGCTTCGGCACGGCCGTCTCGGCAATAGCGGCGTCGACCAGCACCGTCTCTGCCGTGTTGCACACACTGGGCCGACGGGTTTTGGAGTTGAGAAGAATCTTCTCGGCCATCAGTAGATCGGCGGCCGAGTGAACATAGACGTGGCAGTTACCGACACCGGTCTCGATGGTGGGCACGGTGGCATCACGCACGACGGCGCTGATCAAGCCGGCACCGCCGCGCGGGATGACGACGTCGACGAGGCCGCGGGCCTGGATGAGGTGCGTGACCGTCGACCGATCCGCACTCGGCAGAAGTTGAACGGAATCCTCGGGCAGTCCCTGGTCAATCAACGACGCGCGCAGAGCCGCCACTAACGCTTCGTTGGACTTGACCGCCGAGGACGAACCACGAAGCAGCGCAGCATTTCCCGACTTGAGAGTGAGCCCGAAAGCGTCGACGGTAACGTTGGGGCGAGCCTCGTACACCATGCCGACGACACCGAGCGGAACGCGCTGCTGGCGTAGCTCCAAACCGTTCGGCAAAGTAGATCCACGAAGCACTTCACCGATCGGATCGGGTAGTCCGGCAACCTGACGCAAACCCGACGCGATGCCCTCGATCCGCTCAGCGGTCAGACGAAGACGGTCGAGCAGCGATTCCTCGGTGCCGCCCGCCTTCGCGGTGTCGATATCGAGAGCGTTGGCCGCGAGAATCCGATCACTTGCCGCGAGTACCGCGTCGGCTGCGGCGTTGAGCGCAGCATCCTTCTGCGCGGTGGTCAGCAGAGCCAGGACGCGCGAAGCCTTACGGGCTCGGCGTGCGGCGTCGTGCACGACGGACTTGGTGTCGGACGCGTTCGAGTCGACGGTTTCTGCGTTGGAAGTCACAGCGGTCATGAATACACATTAACCACCCACCGTGACGGCCTGCTCGGCGGAACGAGGCTGTGACCACCCGGGACCATTCCGGCGGACCGCCGGGGAACAATTCCGATGCGGGGCGCTGTTGCACCCACCGACCTTCTTCTTCGAGTCAGGAGCCATCCGTGAGTGTGTTGTTCGAGCCTTTGACCCTGCGCGGCGTCACCATCCCGAACCGCGTCTGGATGGCACCGATGTGCCAGTACTCCGCTGACGTCATCGGCGACCAGGTCGGAGTGCCCAACGAGTGGCATCGCACGCATCTGGTGAGCCGTGCAATCGGCGGCACCGGCCTGATTCTCACCGAGGCGACGGCCGTCAATCCCGAAGGCCGCATATCGGCAGCTGATCTGGGGATCTGGAACGACACGCAGGCGCAAGCCTTCGCCGAGATCAACGCGCAACTCGCGTACTTCGGCGCAGTGCCCGGAATTCAGCTGGCCCACGCCGGACGCAAAGCGTCGACGCAGGTTCCGTGGCGCGGCGGCAAGAGTCTGCCCGCCGACGACCGACTCTCGTGGCAGACGGTTGCCCCGAGCGCGGTTCCGTTCGGTCACCTTGCCGATCCGGTCGAGCTCACCACGGAGGGCATCGAGAAGGTCGTCGCGGACTTCGCAGCGGCGGCTACCCGCGCATTGAAGGCCGAATTCAAGGTCGTGGAAATTCACGCGGCCCACGGATACCTGATCCATCAGTTCCTCTCCCCCGAGAGCAACAAGCGAACGGACCGCTACGGAGGCAGCTTCGAGAACCGCATCCGATTGCTCCTCGAAATCCTGAGCGCAGTCCGCGAGGTGTGGCCGGCCGAGCTACCGCTCTTCGTCCGGGTCTCGGCGACCGATTGGCTCACGGAAGAACGTGGGCTCGAGGTCGACAGCTGGACCGCGGATCAGACCGTTGCCCTCGCCAACATCCTCTCCGACTACGGCGTCGATCTCGTCGACGTGTCCACCGGCGGTAATTCACCGGCAGCCAAGATTCCGGTGGAGCCGGGATACCAGGTTCCGTTCGCCCGTCGCCTGCAGAACGAGAGCCTGCTACCGGCCGCCGCCGTCGGCCTCATCACCGAACCCGAGCAGGCCGAGAAGATCGTCGAAGACGGAAGCGCAGTGGCGGTGCTCCTCGGCCGCGAACTGTTGCGAGATCCCTACTGGGCGCGCCGGGCGGCCCGTGAACTGAACGCCGAGGTAGGACCGCATATCCCGTCGCAGTACGCCCGCGCCTTCTAGCCCGAAAATCGGCTCCCGCGCACAACTTTGATAGCGTAAGCGTCTTACTTGCCGGTAGTCCGGAGCCCTGAGGGCTCCGGACACTGCCGCGGGCCAGAGCCGTGCGACGGGGGTCGCAACGAGCCACAGGGCACGCGGACGCTCGATTTCCCGACCGGCTCATCGGCGAGTGGGCAACGAAAAGATGCGTGCATCAGGTACGTGCCCCGCTCGGTTCGATGATTGCGCTGGGGAGCGCATGTCATGACTACACCAGAGAACTCGATCAGCGCTCTCGAAGTGGCCGAATCACCCGATGTCTGCGTCACCGACAATGCGTCCGTCAAGCGCGCTGTCAAGGCAACGATGCTCGGAAATGCCATGGAGTGGTTCGATTTCGGCGTTTACGCATATCTAGCTACCACTATAGGAAAAGTGTTCTTCCCGGACGCGAGCGGCAGCGCTCAACTCCTCTCTACCTTTGCAATTTTTGCGGCAGCCTTCATCGTCCGCCCACTCGGCGGATTGTTCTTCGGTCCACTCGGTGACCGCATCGGACGCAAGAAAGTCCTGGCCACCACCATCATTCTGATGGCCGGCAGCACCTTCGCCATCGGCCTCATCCCGAGCTACGAATCCATCGGTATCGCCGCCCCGATCCTGCTGGTACTCCTACGCCTACTGCAGGGCTTTTCCACCGGCGGCGAATACGGCGGGGCCAGTACGTTCGTCGCCGAATACGCACCGGACAAGCGCCGCGGTTTCTTCGCCAGCTTCCTCGAATTCGGGACTCTGGCAGGATATGTGGCGGCAGCGGGCATCGTGACGATCATCCAGACCGTCGTCAGTGCCGAGGACCTCCTCCAGTGGGGCTGGCGCATCCCCTTCCTCATTGCCGGACCTCTGGGTCTCATCGGCCTGTACCTCCGTCTGCGTTTGGAGGAAACTCCCGCATTCCAGATGATGGAGCAGGCCGAAGAGCGCTCCCTCGCAGATGAATCCACAGGCAAGAAACTACGCGAAACTCTCGTCGACAACTGGCGTCCGCTTGTTCTGTGCATCGTCCTGGTGGCCACGTACAACATCGCTCACTACGGCCTGCTCAGCTACATGCCGACGTATCTGACCAACACGTTGGGTTACGACGAATCCCACGGACTCGTTCTGATGATCATCGTCATGATCGTGATGATGATGGGAATCAGCTACGTCGGAAAGTTCTCGGACCGCGTCGGGCGTAAACCCTTGCTGCTCAGCGGTTTCATCGGATTCTTCGTCCTGTCCCTACCTGCCTACCTTCTGATCGGCGTCGGCAACTACGTGACGGTCTTCCTGGGACTCGCAATTCTCGGCGGTTTGCTCCTGCTGTTCGTCGGAGTGTTCCCGTCCGTGCTTCCCGCACTCTTTCCGACCGGAATCAGGTACGGCGGCTTGGCAATCGGATACAACCTCGCGGTCTCCATCTTCGGCGGGACCACTCCCCTGGTGCTCACCGCCCTCGAAAGTGCAACGGGCAGCAACTTGGTCGCACCGATGTACATGATGATCGCCGCCGTGATCGGCGGTATCGCAGTCCTGATGATCCCCGAGACCGCACGCAAGCCACTCGACGGCTCTCCGCCCTCCGTCGCCACCGACGAGGAAGCACGTCGGATCATCCGCAAGGTTCGTCGAAAGCGAATGAAGGCCGATAACCTCGAGGTATGAGCACGCCTCGAATCGTCGTCGTCGGCAGTATCAACATGGATCTGACCACGTCAGTGTCCAGATTCCCCGCTCCGGGAGAAACGCTGCTCGGCACTGCCTTTGCCACCGCGGCGGGAGGCAAAGGCAGCAACCAGGCCATCGCCGCCGCGAAAGCCGGTGGGGACGTGTCGTTCGTCGGCGCGGTCGGCGACGACGGTTTCGGCACCCAATTGCGCGAGACCCTGCAAGACGCCGGGGTCGACACCGCGTTGCTTCGTAGTGTCGACGGCCCGAGCGGCGTTGCCGCCATCACCGTGAGCGCGGACGCGGAGAACAACATCATCGTCGTCCCGGGCGCCAATTCCTCGGTCACCTCGTTGTCCGAAGTAGACCTCGACGCGATCGCACACGCCGACGTTCTCCTGTGCCAACTCGAAATACCCCTCGACACGGTCACCACAGCGGCCCGGCACGCGCGTGCCAACGGAACAACTGTCATCCTCAATCCTTCACCGGTACAAGACCTTCCGGGCGCCCTGATCGAGTCTGTCGACATCCTGATCGTCAACCAGACCGAGTCGGAGCAGTTGGCCGCGGTCACCGGTCGCGTCCGATACCTCGTCACGACGCTCGGGGCCGGCGGCGCGGATCTGCGGTCGGGCGAGGAGACAATCCACGCCGACTCCCCGGCCGTGACACCCGTGGATACAACTGGCGCAGGCGATGCTTTCACCGGCGCCTTCGCCGTGGAGTGGGTGCAGGGCCAGGACCGCGCCCTGCAGTTCGCTGCCACGGCGGGAAGTCTGGCGACGACGGTCCGCGGCGCGTCGGTGTCGTCACCCACTCGCGCTGCGATCGAAAAAGTCCTGAACCGACAGCTTGACTCTGACACCGTGTGAGGTCGTAAACCTGTAGGTATCGGGTTTGTGAGAGAGAAACGGGGCGAGCAAGGATGTTGAGCATCGGAGACTTCGCGAGAGCAGGTCGTGTGTCGGTGCGCATGCTCCGCCACTACGACGCCATCGGTCTGCTCAGACCCGCGAGGGTCGACGCATCCACCGGGTATCGCTCGTACACCGCGGGCCAGTTGGCGCTGCTCAACCGCATCGTCGCTCTCAAGGAGTTGGGCCTGACTCTGGCCCAGGTCCAGCAGGTGGTGGAGTCGGCGGTCACCGTCGACGAGATCCGCGGGATGCTCACGCTTCGCCGAGCAGAACTCGAAACCCGAATCCAGGAAGACACCGCGCGACTGGCGCATGTACAGGCGCGCCTACGGATCATCGAAAGTGAGGGACAGATGTCCGCATACGAGGTTGTGATCAAGTCAGTTCCGGCGCTGCGGGTCGCGGAGTTGACCGGTACCGCCAAGACGATGGATCCGTCGTCGATCGGCCCGGTGGTTCGCGGGTTGTACGAGCGCCTTTGTACCGGTTTGGATCGTGCCGGTATCGCCGCGATCGGACCCGCTGTCGCTTACTACGAGGATGCCGGTGACGACGAGAACGTCGTCGTCCATGCGGCGCTACCGGTAGACGCGAATCCCGATGGCGACTACGAGTTCGCTGTGGTGGACCTGCGGGCCGAAGAGCACGTGGCCTCGCTGCTGCACAAGGGTTCGATGGACAACTGCCTGCCCGCTTATCAGGCGTTGGCCCAATGGATCGACGCAGCGGGATACCGCAATGCCGGCCCCAGCCGTGAGGTGACGCTGGCGTGCCCGGAGGATGTCGACGGCTGGGTCACCGAACTGCAAGAACCTGTTGCCAAGGCCTGAAGCCCGCACGTGTCGGCAGGGTCGTGCACCATGGGGTCCATGACCACCGCCACCGCCCCAGCCATGCGCGACGAAGCCGAGCGGCTGCTCCGCGAACTCGCGGGGCCGGATGCCCGCCTACGCGAGGACCAGTGGACGGCCATCGAGGCGCTGGTGGTGCAGCGCAAACGCGCGCTCGTCGTACAGCGGACCGGCTGGGGCAAATCTGCGGTCTACTTCATCTCGGCGAAGCTGCTCCGGGCAACGGGCCACGGCCCCACCGTCATCGTCTCTCCGTTGTTGGCCCTGATGCGAAACCAGGTCAGTTCTGCCGAACGTGCCGGAGTGCGCGCCGCAACCATCAATTCGGGCAACGTCACCGAATGGGACGACATCCATGCCCGCGTCGCAGCCAATGATCTCGACGTCCTTCTGGTCAGCCCCGAGCGCCTGAACAACCCTGACTTCCGCGATCAGGTGCTCCCGGCCCTGGCAGCTGATGCCGGCCTGGTCGTAGTCGACGAGGCTCACTGCGTTTCCGACTGGGGCCACGACTTCCGTCCCGACTACCGCCGCATCAGGACCTTGATCGCCGAACTCGGCGAGGGCATTCCCGTCCTCGCAACCACGGCGACGGCCAACAACCGCGTCGTCGAGGACGTGTCCGCCCAACTCGGCGTCGGCGGTGAGGAAACCCTCGTCCTTCGCGGCGGGCTCGAACGCGAGTCGCTTCACCTCTCTGTAGTCCACATTCCGGAGGCGACGGCGCGCGCTGCCTGGCTTGCCGACATGCTCGAGACGCTGCCGGGTTCGGGCATCATCTACACGCTGACGGTTTCGGCCGCGCGCGACCTCGCAAGCCTGCTCTCCGAGCGCGGCCATACCGTCGCCGCCTACACGGGCCAGACCGATCCCACTGAACGTGAATCTCTCGAGCAGGACTTGTTGGGTAATCGCGTCAAGGCTCTGGTGGCCACCTCGGCACTCGGGATGGGCTTCGACAAGCCTGATCTCGGGTTCGTCGTCCACCTCGGCGCACCGTCGTCGCCGATCTCGTACTACCAGCAGGTGGGCCGCGCCGGTCGTTCCACCGACAGGGCAGACGTGATCCTCCTGCCGGGGGCCGAGGACAAGCAGATCTGGAGTTACTTCGCCTCGGTCGCCTTCCCCCGCGAGCACCTGGTCCGCAGCGTCATCGAACACCTCGACACCGAAAAGGCCACGTCGACACCGGCACTCGAACCTCTGGTGGAGCTCAATCGCACGCGTCTCGAGATGGTCCTCAAAGTCCTCGACGTCGACGGCGCGGTCAAACGCGTCAAGGGCGGGTGGATCAGCACCGGCGAACCCTGGGTGTACGACGCCGAGCGCTACGGGCGACTCGACGACGCTCGCCAGGCCGAGCAGGCCGCAATGGTCGAGTACCAGAGCATCACGACGTGTCGAATGACCTTCCTGCGTGAACAACTCGACGATCCTGGTCTGACCTCGGAGAACTCACAGTGCGGTCGCTGTGACAACTGCACAGGCAATCGCTACGACACCACTGTCGACACCGCCGCCCTCGACGAGACTCGGGCGCGCTTGCAGCGCCCCGGATTCGACCTGGAGCCGCGCAAGATGTGGCCGACCGGCCTGAGCAAGCTGGGCGTCAAGCTGTCCGGGAAGATCACCGAGGGGCCCGAAACCGGGCGCATTCTCGGACGGATGTCGGACCTGGGCTGGGGTCAACGTCTCCGCGCGCTTTTCGACGGTCCCGACGCCGAGGTACCCGATGCGGTGGTCAGCGCGTGTATCAGCGTTCTGGCCGCCTGGAATTGGGCCGAGCGACCCACCGGTGTCATGGCCCTCGAATCCACGACGCATCCTTTGTTGGTGTCGAGCCTGGCTGCCAAGTTGGCCGAGGTCGGGCGATTGACCGACCTGGGCACTCTTCGCTTGCGCCCCGACCACCCTCCGGTGTCGGCAGCAAACTCCGCCTACCGCGTGTCCGGACTGGTCGATGTTTGGGAAGTCCCGGACATGAGCATCCACCAGGGACCGATACTTCTTGTCGACGCAATCGCCGATACCGGTTGGACTTTCACGATGGCCGCGCGCGCACTTCGACAGGCTGGTGCTCACTCTGTACTTCCGTTGGCGCTCGCAAGCCCGAAATAGCGAGTTTTTGCCCGAAATAGTCGCTCCGACAACGGCAAAAGTTACATAATGTGAGCACCATCACATTCATGTCCTCACCTGGGGCGCAACGGGTTCCACACGGCCCGAAACGGACATCTGCATGACTTCGACAGCAATGATTGTTACGTTCAGATGACCGATGAAGCCTGTTGATACGAGAGCTATCCCGACCACCGCGCCGGACGCGGTGTTGTTCAGAAGCCCACAGATCGATGACGGAGTCCGGCTCTGGGAGATCGCACGTGATTCGAAGGTGCTCGACCTCAATTCGAGTTATGCATACCTGTTGTGGTGCAGGGATTTCAGCGCGACGTCCATCGTCGCGGAGGTAGACGGCCGCGTAGTCGGATTCGTTTCCGGTTATACCCGTCCCAGCGCGCAGGAAACCCTTTTCGTGTGGCAAGTTGCGGTCGACGAAGACCAGCGCGGCAAGGCAATTGCTGCCCGCATGCTGTCCGACTTGATGGATCGCACTGCCCCACTGGGTGTTACACATCTGGAGACCACGATCAGCCCCGACAACGAGGCTTCGATCGCACTCTTCACCGCGCTCGCACGTCGGCGCGAAGTACCGATAACCAGGCAGACCTTGTTCTCGCCCAACGATTTTCCCGATGGACACGAAGCCGAAGATCTTTACACGATCGGCGCCTAGCGCACTTCGCGCTCGGCATACAGCATGCCCCGGAGGAACAAAGAAGATATGAATATCAACGAAGCAAGCATTTTTGAAACCCTCGAGTCCGAGGTTCGCAGCTACTGCCGTGACTGGCCCGCAGTGTTCACCAGCGCATCCGGATCCTGGATTCGTGACGAGAACGGGCGCGACTACCTCGATTTCTTCGCCGGTGCCGGCGCCCTCAACTACGGCCACAACAACCCGGTGCTCAAGTCCGCACTGGTCGACTACATCATGAGCGACGGCATCACGCACGGTCTCGACATGTCGACAGTCGCCAAGCGTGAGTTCCTCGAGACCTTTCAGCGCAACATCCTCGAGCCGCGCGGCCTGGACTACAAGGTCCAGTTCCCCGGCCCGACCGGATCGAACACCGTCGAGGCTGCACTGAAGCTGGCCCGCAAGGTCACCGGACGTTCGGCAGTCATCAACTTCACCAACGCATTTCACGGAATGACACTTGGTGCACTCTCCGTGACCGGCAACTCGATGAAGCGCGCGGGCGCCGGTGTCCCCCTCGTGCACACGACACCGATGCCCTTCGACAACTACTTCGACGGCGTCACCGAGGACTTCCAGTGGTTCTCCCGCGTTCTCGATGATTCCGGCAGTGGAATCAACCGCCCCGCGGCAGTGATCGTCGAAACCGTGCAGGGTGAAGGTGGCGTCAATGTCGCTCGCCCCGAATGGCTTCGGGCGCTGGCAACACTGTGCTCGGATCGCGGAATCCTGTTGATCGTCGACGACGTCCAGATGGGTTGCGGCCGTACCGGCCCGTTCTTCTCCTTCGAAGAGGCCGGAATCGTTCCCGACATCGTCACGTTGTCCAAGTCGATCAGCGGCTACGGAATGCCGATGGCGCTCACGCTGTTCAAGCGTGAACTCGACGTCTGGGGACCGGGCGAGCACAACGGCACCTTCCGCGGCAACAACCCGGCGTTCGTCACCTCCAAGGTGGCACTCGACCACTACTGGTCCGACGACGCACTCACCAAGACGACGTTGAAGAAGGGCGCACGCATCAGCGAATGCTTCGCCAACCTCTCCGATCAGTTCCCCGGCGAGGTCTCGCACCGCGGGCGTGGCTTGGTTCAGGGCCTCGTGTTCGAACAGCCCGAGCGCGCCGGCAAGGTCTGCCAGTTGGCATTCGACGAGGGATTGCTCGCCGAGACCTCCGGACCCTCCGACCAGGTTGTGAAACTGCTTCCCGCACTGACGATTACCGACGACGAGCTCGAGCACGGCCTCTCCATTCTGGCCGAGGCGACACTCAAGGTCTGCAGCTAGAGGAAGGACTCTCCCATGATCGTTCGCACCACCACCGAGATCACCGACACCGACCGCGACATCACGAGTGAGGACGGAAACTGGCGCAGCAAGCGCATCGTCCTCGGCGGCGACCGCGTCGGGTTCTCGTTCCACGAGACCACCATCAAGGCGGGTTCGGTCAACGAGTTCCATTACGCCAACCACGTCGAGGCTGTCTGGCTCGTCGAGGGCACAGGCAAGCTGATCGACCTCGACAACAACAAGGAATACGATCTCGCACCGGGGTCGATGTACCTGCTCAACGGCCACGAGCGTCACCGCGTCGAGCCGGACACGCAGATGCGCATGCTGTGCGTGTTCAATCCGCCGGTCACCGGGCGTGAGGTGCACGACGAGAACGGTGTCTACCCACTGGTGGAGGTCCCCGCGTAGCGTCTAGTCATGGCGACTGACACCTCTCCACGCGTAGCGATCGGCCCCGTCCCCGATGCACTGCTCGACAGCGCGGTGCTTCGGGGCGGTGGTCTGATCAGTCCGATCGACACTGCGGACGCCCTGATCTGGGCGGGCTCACCCGAGACCTTTCCGTCGGAGTTACCGGCGTCGGTCAGGTGGGTGCAGCTTCCGTCGGCGGGAATCGAGGATTGGTTCGACTCCGGTGTGATTCCGAGGGACACAGAAATCACGTGGACCTCGGCGGCCGGTGCGTTTTCGGCGTCGGTGGCCGAGCATGCACTCATGCTTCTCTTGGCCGGAGTTCGTCACTTGCCTGCACACATCGAGGCTCGAACGTGGCGTCAGTTCGAGTTCTTTCCCAAGATCGGCACCCTTCGTGGCTCGACGGTTGCGATCATCGGCGCAGGCGGTATCGGCCGCGCGCTGATTCCGATGCTGGCCGCGCAGGGGGCGGACAGCATCGCAGTCAATCGTTCCGGTAGCCCGGTCCCCGGGGCGATCTCGACGTACCCCGCATCCAGGATGGATGAAATCTATTCTCGCGCAGATCACTTCGTGATTGCTGCACCCGCCACCCCGGCCACCCGTCACCTCGTGGGCCGTGCGCAGTTGGCGGCGATGCAACCCCATTCCTGGGTGATCAATGTCGCGCGCGGATCACTGGTCGACACCGACGCACTGGTCGAGGCCATCGAGTCGGAACAGATCGGCGGCGCCGGTCTCGACGTCACCGATCCCGAACCCCTCCCGGACGGTCACCCACTGTGGGATCTGACGAATGCGATCATCACACCCCACGATTCCAATCCGCCAGGCGTTCGCCCCGCCGCGTTCGCGGATCACGTCTCCAAGAACGTGACCCGCTTCGCGAAGGGTGAGGCGCTGGCTGCCCTCGTGGACCCAGTAGCCGGATACTGAGCACGCCGCCGAAGCTCGAATGCTCGGACCACGGTTGCCACAAATTACTGTGGCGACTGCGTCTCCGGAAAGAAGAGCGCCCGCGCCCGGCGAGCGACCTCTTCGGCAGGTACATCCTCGACCTTCGTGCATACTGCCCACCTGTGGCCGAACGGATCGAGAAACACTCCATGCCGGTCGCCCGAAAATGTATCGGCCACAGCCGTGACCAGCGTGCCTCCCTCGGCGACTGCCCGAGCGACAAACTCGTCCGTGTCCTCGGTGTAGACGACGATTGACGAATGCACCCAGCCGTCCTGCGGTGATTTGAGACCGAAGTCCGGCATCTCCTGCGAGAGCTGCAGCATCGAATCGCCGATCCGGATCTCCGCATGCATGAGGGAGCCGTCAGGTGCGTTCATCGCATCGACTATCTCAGCTCCAAGTGCTCGTTTGTAGTAGTCGAGTGCGGCATGGCCGTCCGGCACCGCGAGGTAGGGAGTGATCGTGCGGTAACCAGCAGGGATCGGGTTCACTGTGTTCATGTGTACGAGTATTGGCGATCGCACACGTGTTCTATTGAACATTTCGGACTTTCTCCGCGCCTCCGTCTCGCACACGCGCCTATCCTGGAACGGTGCCTACCGACAACAGCCGCCTCGACGCCCTCCCCGAGCTCCTGGCCGGCCGTCGCCTGGCAGTTCTGACAGGCGCCGGCATCTCCACCGACTCCGGAATCCCGGACTACCGCGGACCTGATTCACCCCCGCGCAATCCGATGACGTTCCAGCAGTTCATCGGCGATCCGGCGTTTCGGCGGCACTACTGGGCGCGCAACCACATCGGCTGGCGATACATGGACAGCTCCCGCCCCAACCAGGGCCACCGGGCCGTCGCGGCACTGGAACGAACAGGGCGAGCCGTCGGCGTGATCACCCAGAACGTCGACCTCCTGCACACCAAGGCCGGCGCGCGAAACGTCATCGACCTCCACGGCACCTACGCGCAGGTTCGATGCCTGAGCTGCCAGCGGCTGATCTCCCGCACCACTCTCGCGGAGAGGCTGGAAGAAGCCAATCCCGGATTCGCCGAAACAGTCGCTGCTGCAACAGGAGTCGAAATCGCACCCGACGCAGATGCCGTGATCGAATCCACCGCACACTTTCGCGTCGTGGATTGCGCCGTGTGCGGTGGCTTACTCAAACCGGACATCGTCTACTTCGGCGAATCCGTCCCCAAGGAACGCGTCGCCCGTGCATACAGCCTTGTCGACCAATCCGACGCTCTGTTGGTAGCCGGGTCGTCGTTGACCGTGATGTCCGGCCTACGTTTCGTCCGGTATGCCGCCAAGACCGGGAAGCCGATCGCCATCGTCAATCGAGGCACGACTCGCGGCGACGAATTCGCCGACCTCAAGCTCGAAGTCGGTTGCGCTGAAGCACTTTCCGCCCTCGTCGAGCACGAAAGCTACAGCGCCACCAAGTCGTCCGCGTGAACCACGGGACGCTGCATGTCGGCCGGTAGATCGGTGGTGGAGCGCCCCAGGATCTCCTCGATCTCCGCAGCGTCGAACGCAACGACACCCCGGGCGACGGGCTTCTCCCCCGGCCCCATCAGGGACACTACGTCGCCGGCGTGGAAGTCACCGGATACACCGACGATGCCAGCGGACAGAAGGCTTCGACGCTTGGACACGACCGCGCGGACGGCGCCTTCGTCGAGGTGGAGGTCACCCGATGTGTCAGCGGCGTGACGAACCCAGAATCGGCGGGCCGACAATCGCGTCGGCCGGGGCGCAAATGCCGTTCCGACATCGGCACCACTGAGTGCCTGCGCAGCGTCCGATGCCGCCGCGAGCAGAACCGGCACGCCGGAATCAGCGGCCAGGCGTGCTGCTGAGAGCTTCGACGCCATGCCTCCGGTACCGAGGGCGCCACCCGAACCGGCAACCACACCGTCGAGATCCTCGGGACTGTTGACCTCGGGAATCAGTGTGGCATCGCCCTTTCGGGGATCCCCGTCGTACAGTCCGTCCACATCCGACAACAGGATCAACGCGTCGGCGCCGACCAGATGAGCAACCAGTGCAGCCAGCCGATCGTTGTCACCGAATCGAAGTTCGGTGGTGGCAACGGTGTCGTTCTCGTTCACGATCGCCACCGCGTGCAATGCCCGTAGACGATCGAGTGTCCGTTGGGCGTTGCGGTGCTGCGTCCGTCGAGCGATGTCGTCAGCCGTGAGTAGAACCTGCCCGACGGTACGCCCGTAACGGGCGAACGACGTACCCCAGGCGTGAGCCAGAGCCAACTGACCGACGCTGGCCGCAGCCTGCTTGGTCGCGAGATCGCGAGGCCGCTTGGTCAGTCCCAGCGGCGCCAGTCCGGCGCCGACGGCACCGGACGAGACGACGACGACATCGGAACCCGCACGCATGCGAGCCTCGATGGCATCGGCCAACAGATCGAGTCGGTGAGTATCGAGTCCCGCCACCAGACTGGTGAGCGCAGACGACCCGATCTTCACGACGATACTGTGAGCCGACGCTATCGACTCCCTGGTGGACCCGAGCACAGTCCCGTTCCCTCTCTTCGGTTTTCGTCCTGAAATCGCGTGGGTCAGGCGTCTTCGTCGAGCAAGCCGCGGCGGACACGACGCGCGTGCTTGCGCTCGTCCGCGCCGATGCGCTCCACCTGATCGAGACGCGGGTCGGTTCCACGGCCCGTGCGGGTCAGATCGATACCGGCCGGCGTCATCGGCTCCCACTCGAAGCTGACGTCACCGATGGTGACGGAAGCTCCTGGCTGAGCGCCCTTCTTGACCAATGCCTCCTCGACGCCCAATCGAGCAAGACGGTCGGCGAGGTAACCAACGGCCTCGTCGTTGTCGAAGGCGGTCTGACGAATCCACCGCTCCGGGCGGGTGCCTCGGACGACGAACCCACCGGGAATATCGGGATCCTGCTCGATGGTGAAGCTGGAATCCTTGACCTTGACCGGGCGAATGACCTGGCGCTTCAGCTCGGGCTTCGGATGAGCTTCGCGGTAGTCGCGGACCATCTTCGCCAGCGCGAATGTCAACGGTCGCAATCCTTCTCGGCTCACCGCCGAGATGGTGAAGACCGGCCATCCGCGAGCTTCGATCTCAGGCGTGACCATTTCGGCCAATTCGGCGGCCTCGGGAACGTCGGTCTTGTTGAGGATGACGACGCGCGGGCGCTTGTCGAGGTCACCGAGTCCCGAATCGCCGGAGAGCGCAGGCGTGTACGCAGCCAGCTCTGCTTCCAAGGCGTCGATGTCGGAGATCGGGTCACGTCCCGGATCGAGGGTGGCGCAGTCGATCACGTGCGCCAATACGGCGCAGCGTTCGATGTGGCGCAGGAAGTCCAGGCCCAAACCGCGGCCTTCGCTGGCACCGGGGATCAGCCCGGGCACGTCGGCGACGGTGAAGGTGGTGTCACCGCTCGAGACGACGCCGAGGTTGGGGACCAGAGTGGTGAAGGGGTAGTCGGCGATCTTCGGCTTGGCCGCAGAGAGAACGGACACAAGCGAGGACTTACCGGCGGAGGGGAATCCGAGCAGACCGACGTCGGCTACCGACTTGAGTTCGAGAACCAGGTCACGCTCGACACCGTCCTCACCGAGGAGTGCGAAACCGGGAGCTTTGCGGGCTTTCGAGGCGAGTGCTGCGTTGCCGAG
Organism: Rhodococcus sp. YL-1; assembly: GCF_001942025.1. Taxonomy (NCBI): domain Bacteria; kingdom Bacillati; phylum Actinomycetota; class Actinomycetes; order Mycobacteriales; family Nocardiaceae; genus Rhodococcus; species Rhodococcus sp. YL-1. The sequence continues at coordinate 3,930,736 of NZ_CP017299.1, forward strand.
TCCGCCGCGGCCGCCCTGAGCGGCGTCGAAGCGTGAACCGACTCCCACGAGGTCGGCAAGCACGTTGCCGTCGGTATCGAGAACCACAGTTCCATCCGGAACCTTGAGGATGAGGTCTTCACCGTTTGCACCCTCGCGGTTACTGCCGGCGCCCTGCTTGCCGTTGGTCGCCTTCGCGTTGGGATGGAAGTGAAAGTCGAGGAGGGTGTGGATGTTCTCGTCGACCACGAGGATGACGTCGCCACCGCGACCTCCGTTGGCACCGTCCGGACCGCCGAGCGGTTTGAACTTCTCGCGGTGTACGGAGGCGCAACCATTGCCGCCTTTTCCAGCGCTGACGTGCAGCACAACACGGTCAATGAATCGGGACATGACTGCCGGATCCTTCCTCAGTCAATTGCGGGTCTCACGCGATGAGCTGAACTTCTGGTGAGCAGGGTTGCTCGGGGCAAAACGGGTACTGCTTAAACAAACGATAGGGGCGGACCGGGTTATTTCAACCCTGGTCCGCCCCTATCGGGAGCTTGGAACGCGTCACTCTCTTACCGAAAGCAGAACCGGCTTACCGAAGTAGAACCGATGACGCACAACTAGCGAGAAAGACTAGACCTCAGCCGCAACGACGGCCGGAACGATGTTCACGGTCTTGCGTCCACGCTTCTGGCCGAACTCGACTGCACCGGCAGCGAGAGCGAACAGGGTGTCGTCGCCGCCACGGCCGACGTTGACGCCGGGGTGGAAGTGCGTGCCGCGCTGGCGAACCAGGATTTCGCCTGCGCTGACCGACTGGCCGCCGAAGCGCTTCACGCCGAGGCGCTGGGCGTTTGAATCGCGACCGTTACGGGAGCTGGATGCACCCTTCTTATGTGCCATGCTATTGACCCTCCTCGGGTGAAATTAGCTAGAAAGAACTGGTTACTTGATGCCCGTGACCTTGAGCACCGTGATCGGCTGCCTGTGGCCCTGACGCTTGTGGTAACCGGTCTTGTTCTTGAACTTGTGGATGCGGATCTTCGGGCCCTTGGTGTGCTCGACGATCTCACTGGTGACTGCGACCTTGGCCAGCTTGGCCGCGTCGGTGGTCAGGTCGGATCCGTCGACCACGAGAACGGGAGCAAGCGAGACAGCAGTGCCGGGCTCACCCTCGATCTTCTCGACCTTGACGAGGTCACCAACAGCGACCTTGTACTGCTTTCCGCCGGTCTTGACGATCGCGTACGTTGCCATCGGAGGGCTACCCCTTGCTTCTTCGAACTTGCTCGCGCTGCTGCCTGAGGCTTCAAATGCATCGCGACTGGTCTGGTTTATGTCACCTCGGCTCGGCACTGACGTACCGGGACATTCACGCACACTCTAGGCACACGGAATCTCTACCGCCGGGTGGCGACCCTCCAAGGTTACGGGAAAGCAACCGTCAGGGTCAAACCGCCCCGCCGAGGGGTGGTGCTTACTACTCTGTACTGCTTCTACCAGCTGAAACTTCGGATAACGGTTGGATGTCCTCGCTCATCGCGAAGTCATCCAACCGACCGAAAGCCAGTAGTTCTTACTCTCCGTCTACCGGAGGCCCTGCGGGACGTGCTGCTGAACGCCTGCGACGGGGTCGCTTGACGACGACAACTTCTTCCTCAGCCGGAGCTTCGGTGGCCGGAGCCGGAACATTTTCCACGACCGCTTCTGTCACGGGTTCCGGAGTCGGAATCACGAAGACCGTGCCCACCTCGGGAGCTGCCTCGGCAACCGGTGCCGACGCTGCCCGCGACGCCCGGCGACTACGCCGACGACCTCGCGGAGCTGCTTCGGTCGAAGGTGCTGCCGACTCGTTGTCCACTGCGGATACTTCTTCCGCAGCAGAGTCCACAACAGAAACGTCATGGCGCTCAGAAGCAGCAGGAGTATCGATCGGCCGATCCTGTTGCCGATCGGCACTTTTGGATGCATCGTCCCCCGAAGACGTACCGGCGGAATCAGACTCGATCGAGTCGGCCGCGACGGTCTCGTCGTCGTCGTGGTGATGCGAGGCCATCGCCAATGCCACCGGATGAGCCCGCTTGACGGTCGCGTCGACAGCCGGAACCTCCGGCGCCGGAGCTTCCTGTCCGTTGGACTCGGTCGAAGCCGACTTGTCTCCGCGGCCACGCTTGTTCTTGCGCGAGGTACCGGAATCACTGCGCTGCGAGCCCGAACGCGATCCTCCGTCGTCCGAGGACTTCACCTCGACGGGCTCGGAATGGACGATGATGCCGCGGCCGTGGCAGTGCTCACAGGTGGTCGAGAAGGCCTCGACCAATCCGGTGCCCAACTTCTTGCGCGTCATCTGCACGAGCCCGAGTGACGTGACCTCCGACACCTGATGGCGCGTGCGATCGCGACCCAGGCATTCGGTGAGCCGACGCAGGACCAGGTCCCGGTTCGATTCGAGAACCATGTCGATGAAGTCGACGACGATCATTCCACCGATGTCCCGCAGGCGCATCTGGCGAACGATCTCCTCGGCCGCTTCGAGGTTGTTACGGGTGACGGTCTCTTCGAGGTTTCCGCCGGCTCCGGTGAACTTTCCGGTGTTGACGTCGACGACGGTCATGGCCTCAGTGCGGTCGATCACCAGGGTGCCGCCGGACGGCAGCCACACCTTGCGATCGAGTGCCTTGGCCAACTGCTCGTCGATACGGCGAGCCGCGAAGACGTCGATACCGTTGTTCGGCGTGTACTTCTCGAGCCGCGGAAGCAGGTCGGGCGCAACGGAGTTGATGTAGTTCTCGACCGTCGTGTGCGCCTTCTCGCCCTCGATGACCAGCTTGGAGAAGTCCTCGTTGAACAGATCACGAATGACCTTGACCAGCATGTCAGGCTCTTCGTACAGCGCCTGCGGGTTGCCGGACTTACCGGTGTCCGCAGCCGCAGCCTGCTCCTCGATGCCGGCCCACTGAGCCTGCAGACGAGTCACGTCGCGCGCCAACTCTTCTTCGCTGACGCCCTCGGACGCCGTGCGAATGATCACGCCCGCGTCGGCGGGCACGATGTCGCGCAAGATTTCCTTGAGACGCTTGCGCTCGGTGTCCGGAAGCTTGCGGCTGATACCCGTGGACGTACCACCGGGCACGTAGACGAGGAAACGACCGGCAAGCGAAATCTGTGTGGTCAGTCGAGCACCCTTGTGACCGACCGGATCCTTGCTGACCTGAACGAGCACCTGATCGCCCGGCTTGAGGGCCTGCTCGATCTTGCGCGAGTTGCCACCGAGACCGGCAGCCTCCCAGTTGACCTCACCGGCGTAGAGAACACCGTTGCGGCCACGTCCGATGTCGATGAACGCAGCTTCCATGCTGGGGAGCACGTTCTGGACACGTCCGAGGTACACGTTGCCGACCATCGACGCGGACGCCGAGTTGGTGACGAAGTGCTCGACCAGCACTCCGTCTTCGAGGACTGCTACCTGTGTAGTCGCATGCGGCTGACCGCTGTCTGCCCGATCGCGCACAACCATGACGCGATCGACGGCCTCACGACGCGCGAGGAACTCCGACTCGGTCAGGATCGGTGGGCGACGTCGGCCGGCGTCACGACCGTCGCGGCGACGCTGACGCTTCGCTTCCAGACGTGTCGAACCACTGATGCCCTGGACCTCGTCCTTGACGCGGGTCTTGTTGCGAGGTTCGCGCTCGTGAACGACGGTGTTCGGCGGATCGTCCTCGGACGTCGCAGTCGCGTCGGTGGCGCCGTCGGTGCCGGTCTTGCGACGACGACGACGGCGGCGACGGCGGCTCGATCCGTCGGCATCGAGATCGGAATCGTCGGCATTCTCGGAATCCGCATCAGCGGTGGACTCGGACTTATCACCGGATTCTTCGCCGGCAGCGTCGTCGGTTTGCTTCTCGACTGCCGCAGGGGCAGATTCCTGCTCCGATTCGGTAGCGGTATCCGACTCTTCGTCCGAACCCTGCTCGCCACCCTGTTCACCGCGACCACGTCCACGTCCACGGCGTCCACGACGACGGCGACGCGGCTGATCGTCGTCCTCGTCCTCGGACTCGGCGCTCTCGCCCTCGGTTTGCGGTGCGGTCACAGCCGGCTCTTCGACGGCAGGAACTGCAACCGGCGCTGCCTCGGGAACGACGGTTTCGGCTTCCGCGGTTGTCTGCTTCTCTTCGACGACCGCCGGTGCAGCAGGCTCGCGGCGTGCGCGACGGCGACGCGGAGCTACCTCGGCGGCTTCGAGATCCGGCTGCAGGAACAGCGGGACCTGCGGCGCGGCGGGAGCCACCTCGGGCTGATGGGTCTGCGGCGCCTCGAAGGAAGTGAACAGATCGGACTGCTCGGCTTCCTTGCTCTGCAGCGCAGCAGCGGCGTCGAGTCCAGCGCTGATCTCGGCGACAGCCGGATCCACTGTTTCTTCTGCTGCAGGTTCTTCGACGACGACCTTTTTGCGGGTGCGACGAGCCCTGACAGGCTTCTCGGCCGGAGCCTCTGCAACAGGAGCCTCCACGGGAGCTTCTGCAGCAGGCTCCTCGACAACAGGCGCCTCGACAACCGGGTCGATGAGGGTGTCGAGCTCGGCGACGACGGGCTCGATGGCCTCGGCCGCGGAAGCCAACGAGGCATGAATCCGCTGAGCGACGTCACGGTGGAGACTCGACTGCGCGCTGCGCAATTCGGTACCGAGCGCTGCGGCTTCGGCAAGGACCTGCTTGCTGGTGACGCCGAGCAACTTCGCCAGCGCGTGTACGCGCATCTTGTCGGGAAATTCCGGGGTGGTGCTGGAATCTGATTCGGTTGGGGATTGATCGGCCACGTAAGTCTCCTCAGCCCCCGGGCGCGTCCAACCCAGAAGTCGAGTTGTCACGCGGCCACGCGGGAGCGTGCTGTGTGTACTCGCACTCAGAAGTGAGTACGAGATTGTAAGGTCTCGCTCCGCATGGTCCGCAATGCCCGTTATTCACTGCGAGCACATGAAGTGCCTGGCTGGATGGCCGTTGTCCTGTGCGCGAGCGCCTGATCATCCAGCGTGCAGAGGTCCAGGGATTTCCTGTTGACCTGGAGCAGCGATGAAAGGGCATCGAACCTAGGTGTCATCCGGTTGAACGTGCGTAAAACAAATTGCGGTTCAACTGAAAGCAGTATCCCACACCAACGCGCCTGCAACTGCAAAGGGCGCACCGATGTGGGATACGTGCCGAGAATTCGCTGTGGAGATGTGGGCCGAAGGCCCGTTCATGTGGGCCAGAGGCCCGATCGGAGATTCAGATGGACGACAGCGCGGGGAACCACAGAGCGATTTCACGCTCTGCCGACTCCACGGAGTCGCTGCCGTGAACGAGGTTCTGCTGCGCTTCGAGTCCGAAGTCGCCGCGGATCGTACCCGGAAGAGCCTTGTCGACCGGGTCGGTTCCGCCGGCCAACTGACGGAAAGCAGCGATGGCTCGGGGGCCTTCGAGCACTGCGGCCACCAGCGGACCGGAGGTGATGAACTCCAACAAGCTCGGGTAGAACGGACGCTCGGCGTGTTCTGCGTAGTGGCTACCAGCCACCTCTTCGGAAGCTACGCGGAGGTCGAGTGCTGCAATTGTCAGGCCTTTGCGCTCGATACGGCTGAGGATTTCTCCTACGTATCCACGGGCAACGGCGTCGGGCTTGATAAGTACGAGGGTGCGCTCAGTCACAGCGGACAGCCTAAATGGTCAGTCCCGCTGACCGGGAAGCAGGCCCTTGTCCATCCGGCGCTTGATGTCTCTCTGCAGGTAGACGAGGTATCCCCAGACGATCCCGAAGGTGATCGCCACACCGGCGATCGACGGGTGGACGAAGAAACCGAACAGAAGGATCACCTGCAGCGCGACGTTGAACCCCATCGCCCACGGCTTGCCCTGGATGCCCGCACCCAGAATCATCAGTACCGCCAACCCGATGATGAATCCCGCGGAGGCCGCGGTGAGGCCTCCGCCGACGACCGCGACAACCGGCAAAGCCAGCAGCACGACGATCGCCTCGAGGATCAGGGTTCCGGCCATCACTCCGCGGAAGCTTTTCCACGGGTCCTTGGTCGGCGGCCCGAACTCGCCGGCAGTGTCTCCGGGCTCGTGGTCTCCGGACTCGGGATTGGCATCTGACGGGGTACTCACGCGGGGTCCTTTCCGAACAGCGTGCGGGCGGCGCCTGCGGTCACGACGGATCCCGTCACCACCACACCCGCCCCTGATACGGCCTCACCGGGTTCGGCGACCTGCTCGGCGATTTCGATCGCGACTTCCAAGGCGTCGGCAAGCACCGGCGCAACGACGACGCGCTCGTCGCCGAACTTCGCGACGGCGATGTTCGCCAGTTCTTCGACGTCCATCGCCCGGGGTGACCCGTTGTGGGTGACGACGATCTCGTCGAAGACGGATTCGAATGCAGTCAAGATGGCGTCGACGTCCTTGTCCGCCATGACGCTGACCACTCCCACAAGCTTGCGGAAGTCGAACTCGGCGGACAGTGCGGCCGCGAGAGCGCGAGCACCGTCTGGATTGTGGGCGGCGTCGAGAAAGACCGTCGGCGCACTCCGAACACGTTCGAGGCGACCGGGATTGACGACCGAGGCGAACCCGTTGCGGATTGCATCCTGATCCAGTTGTCGATCCGGACCGGCACCGAAGAACGCTTCTACGGCAGCGAGCGCGAGCGCGGCGTTGCGCGCCTGATGCTCACCGTGAAGGGGGAGGAAGATGTCGGTGTACACACCGCTCAAGCCTTGAAGTTCGAGCTGCTGTCCGCCCACCGCGATCTGGCGAGCAAGCACCTTGAACTCCGAGCCTTCACGAGCGACCGCGGCCTCCACCTCGACAGCACGCCGCAGCAATACCTCCATGACTTCGGGAGTCTGCTCGGCGATGATCGCGACGGTGTCCACCGGAACCAGGTCCTCGCGGCCCTTCTTGATGATCCCGGCCTTCTCCTCCGCGATCCCGGCCAGGTCGGTGCCCAGGTACTCGGCGTGATCGAGGCTGATCGGGGTGATCACCGCAACCTGCCCGTCGATCACGTTGGTGGCGTCCCAGCGTCCGCCGAGGCCGACCTCGACCACGGCGACGTCGACCGGCGCCTCCGCGAAGGCCGCATAGGCCATGGCGGTGAGCACTTCGAACTTGCTCATCGCCGGTCCCCCGGCTTCCTCCGACTGTGCGTCGATCATCTGCACGTACGGCTCGATCTCGCGGAACGTGTCCACGTAGAGCCGCGGCGAGATCGGATGACCGTCGATGCTGATCCGCTCGGTCGCGATCTGCAGATGAGGGCTGGTGGTTCGCCCGGTGCGACGATGCAGAGCCGTCATCAACGAATCGATCATGCGCGTCACCGACGTCTTACCGTTGGTTCCCGTGACGTGCACCGACGGATAGTTGTGCTGAGGCGAGCCCAGGACATCCATGAGCGCCTCGATACGAGTCAGTGACGGCTCGATCTTGGTCTCGGGCCAACGCTTGTCGAGTTCTGCTTCCACCAGCGCCAGTTCGGCGATGTCGACCGGAGTCGGAACCGAACTCTGAGCGTCGAATTGGGACGGTTCGTACGAACTCACTTGTCGGCCAACTCCTTCAGACGTCCCGTGATGCGCTCGATCTCTTCGACGGCGATCTGGCGACGTGTCTTGATCTTGTCGACGACGGCGTCGGGCGCCTTCGCCAGGAAGGCCTCGTTCGCCAGCTTGTTGTCAGCGGTGACGAGCTCCTTCTGCGCTGCCGCGAGGTCCTTTTCGAGCCGCTTCTTCTCCGCGCCGAGGTCGATGGTGCCCGAGGTGTCGATGTCGACAGTGACGGTGCCCTGGCTCAGGCGCACCTCGACGGAGATCGACGCGGTGAATCCCTCTTCGGGTTCGGTCAGCTTGGCCAGCGCCGCCACGTAGGCGAACTGGCCGTCCATGCCGGCCTCCGAGAGCCCGGACGCACGAGCCGGGACCTTCTGGGAAGGCTTGAGTCCCTGATCGTTTCGGAATCGTCGCACCTCGGTGATCAGCTTCTGCGTGTCTTCGATCCTGGTTGCGGCCTGGGCGTCGACTGCCTCACCGGACAACACGGGCCATTCGGCGACGACCACGGACTCGCCGCCGGTGAGCACCTTCCACAGGGTTTCGGTCACGAACGGAATGACCGGGTGCAGGAGGCGGAGCAGTGCATCGAGAACGTTGCCGAGCACGGCGCGGGTGTTCGCGGCGACGGCCTCGTCGGCGGCGAACTGCACCTTGGCGAGTTCGAGGTACCAGTCACAGACCTCGTCCCACGCGAAGTGGAACAGGCCTTCGCACGCCTTGCTGAACTCGTAGCGATCGAATGCGGCGTCCGCCTCGGCCTGGACCGTGTCGAGACGGTCGAGGATCCAACGATCGGCGTCGGTCAGTTCGCTTCGAGCGGGCAACGGCGCGGGAGCAGCGCCGTTCATCAGAGCGAACTTGGTCGCGTTGAACAACTTGGTCGCGAAGTTGCGCGAGGACTGCGCCGAATCCTCACCGACGGACAGGTCGCTGCCCGGGTTGGCGCCGCGTGCAAGTGTGAATCGCAGGGCGTCGGCGCCGAAACGATCGACCCAGTCGAGTGGGTCGATACCGTTGCCGCGAGACTTCGACATCTTCTTGCCGTACTGATCGCGGACCAGTCCGTGCAGGAACACGTCCTTGAACGGCATCTGCGCGCCGGACTTACCCGGACCGGCGGTGATCGACTCGTCCTCGGACACGTAGGTGCCGAACATCATCATGCGGGCGACCCAGAAGAACAGGATGTCGTAGCCGGTGACGAGAACGCTGGTGGGATAGAACTTTTCGAGTTCGGGCGTATTGTCCGGCCAGCCCATCGTCGAGAAGGGCCACAGTCCGGAGGAGAACCAGGTATCGAGGACGTCGGGATCCTGGACCCAGCCTTCCGGCGCCGTTTCGTCAGGACCGAAGCACGCAACTTCACCCTCGGGGCCGTACCAGACCGGAATGCGGTGACCCCACCAGAGCTGACGGGAAATGCACCAGTCATGCATGTTGTCGACCCAGTCGAACCAGCGTGGCTCCTGGCTCGCCGGGTGAATGACGGTGTCCCCGTTGCGAACCGCGTCACCCGCAGCCTTGGCGAGCGTCTCGACCTTGACCCACCACTGCAACGAGAGACGAGGCTCGATGGCCTCGCCACTGCGCTCGGAGTGCCCGACGCTGTGCAGGTACGGGCGCTTCTCGGCGACGACGCGTCCCTGCTCGGCGAGAGCTTCGCGAACCTTGACGCGAGCCTCGAAGCGGTCCATTCCGTCGAATTCGGTTCCGGTGTCGGCAATCTTGCCGGTCTTGTCCATGATTGTGGGCATCGGCAGGTTGTGCCGCAGGCCCATCTCGAAGTCGTTGGGATCGTGAGCCGGCGTGATCTTCACAGCGCCGGTTCCGAACTCGGGGTCGACGTAGTCGTCGGCGATGATCGGGATCTGACGCCCGGTGAACGGATGATCGAGAGTGGTGCCGATGAGGTGCTTGTAGCGCTCGTCCTCGGGATGGACCGCTACTGCGGTGTCACCGAGCATCGTCTCGACGCGAGTGGTCGCGACGATGACGTGCGGCTCGTTGTCGTCGAGCGAGCCGTAGCGCAGGGAAACCAGCTCACCCTCGACGTCCTCGAACTTCACCTCGATGTCGGAGATCGCGGTCTGCAGCACCGGCGACCAGTTCACGAGACGCTCGGCGCGGTAGATCAGGCCCTCGTCGAACATGCGCTTGAAGACGGTCTGGACGGCGCGGGAGAGGCCCTCGTCCATCGTGAAACGATCACGACTCCAGTCGACGCCGTCACCGATGCGCCGCATCTGGCCACCGATTGTTCCACCGGATTCGCGCTTCCAGTCCCAGACCTTGTCGATGAACAGCTCGCGGCCGAAATCTTCCTTGGTCTTTCCGTCGGCAGCGAGTTGCTTCTCGACGACGGACTGCGTGGCGATACCGGCGTGGTCCATGCCTGGCAGCCACAGCACCTCGTAGCCCTGCATCCGCTTGCGACGGCTGAGCACGTCCATGAGGGTGTGATCCAGGGCATGGCCCATGTGCAGGCTGCCGGTGACGTTCGGGGGCGGCAGCACGATGGAGTAGCCGGGCTTGTCGCTGGTCGCGTCGGCCTGGAAGTACCCGGCGTCTACCCAGCCTTGATACAGATCGGCCTCTACCGCGCTGGGGTCCCAGCTCTTGGGTAGGGCGTCGGCGGGGGTCTGGGGGTTCTCTGGAGCTGCACTGGTCACCACTTGATCCTAATGACTCCCCCGTCGTGAACGAATTCGCCCGTCGGCCGCCGCGGCGCACACGAACGACTGCCCCGCGGTCCGGGGTCAGCCGAACAAACGATATTCACCGATCCGCTCGGCTGACAGGATCGCTCTGAAGGACGACCGACCAACTACCCGTGGAGCAAATATGTTGAACAACTGGAGTTCTCGCCGTCCCGGCGTTCGAACCTTGGCGGCGGCCGCGACGATCGGAGCGGCGGTTGCCCTCGTGCTTCCGGCGACTGCGTCCGCTGCCCCCGGCATCGAAGAAAGTGTGCAAGGAAGCATCGACAGTGGCAGCGCCACGATCAACGGAAGCGTCGGCGATATCGGGAACGACATCGCAAACGGCATCGCCAGCGGCAGCGTGGGTGACATCGTCGGCGGGATCGCCACCGGGAACCTCAACGACGTCCTCGGCGGCCTGAACGCCGGCTCGACCAGCGCGACGGACATCGTCAACGGCCTGGCCAGTGGCAACGTCAGGGACATTCTCAGTGGCCTGGCCAGCGGCAGCGGCGGCGGCGGATCGTTTGCGCCCACGCAGCGCTGCGACGCCTCGACCGTCTCGGGCGGCGCAGGAATCACCAGCACCAAGCACGAACTCGGCCGCGGTGGCCCGACCTCGTTCGTGCTCGGCTACGAGACCGAAAACGTCCCGGACCTGATCGAGGTGTACTACGAAGGTCGGTTGATCCACAGCACCGGATACATCGGCGACAACATCAACGAGGGAACTGGTTCAGCTGTCGTCAACGTGCCCGCCGGTGGGGCGTCGTCCGTTCTGGTTCGCGTCACGGGCCCTGACCACACCGAGTGGTCGTACACCGTTCGTTGCCCCGGCGCCTGATTCCGGTCCGGATCCACGCGAAGACGCTCGTGCCTCGTTCGGTGTTTCATCCGAACGAGGCACGCGCGGGTTCAGCCCAGAATCTCCGGTAGCGCGACATCTTCGCCGAGAACGTGCTCGGAGAGGAACGCGGTGACCACCTCGTACCAGATCTTGGTGTGCTGCGGCTTGAGCACCCAATGATTCTCGTCGGGGAAGTAGAGGAAGCGATGGTCCGTTTTCCCGTCGTCGTCGGCGGGCAGACCTGACTCGGCAAGCAGTTCGTACCAGAGTCGCAAGCCCTCACCGATCGGAACCCGGTAGTCCTTGTCGCCATGGATGACCAGCATCGGAGTCGTGATGTCCGCGACGTACAGATGCGGCGAATTCTCGACGGCCATCTCAGGCGACATCTCGCGCTGCCAGTACCAGGCAGCGTCCGTCGTCGGGCCGAATTGATCGAGTGCCCACAGACTCGCGTGGGTGACGATGGCGTCGAAACGGTTGGTATGTCCGGCAATCCAGTTGGCCATGTAACCACCGAACGAACCACCCATCGCGCCGGTTCGCTTGGGGTCGATCTCGGGCTGGGCGACAGCAGCATCGGTGATCGCCATCAGATCGGTGAAGGGCGCCTTGCCCCACTGACCCCACCCCCGCTGGACGAAGTCCTGGCCGTATCCGGTCGAGAGCGCGGGATCTGGTAGCAGTACTGCATAGCCCTTGGCGACGAGCAGCCACGGATTCCACCGCCAGGACCAGGTGTTCCACGAACCGAGTGGGCCGCCGTGGACCCAGAGAAGCAATGGCACCGGTGCATGCGGCGCGGCGCCCGTCGGCAGCGCCAACCAGCTACGCACCGTCGAACCGTCCTCGGCACGCGCGGTGATCTCGGTCAGTGTTCCCGGCAGCTCCGGCAAAGTGTCGGGCCCACGAAGTGCGGTGATCTCACCTGATCGCAGATCGACCCGCACCACGTGCGGGGGCGCTTCGTACGAGGCTCGCAACGCGTAGATCGACTCACCGTCCGGCGCCACTCGAAGGTCGGTGTACGCCGCGTCGTCGGCTGTCAGGCGCACTGGTTGGCCCCACAGGTCGATGGTGAAGATCGGACCGCGGCCGCCGTCGTCAGCGGTGACGACCAGCCCGGATCCGTCGGGTAGCCAGGCAAGTGAGGTAGGCCAGCGATCCCAGCCGTCGGCGACGCCGGTCACGGCACCGGATCCGAAGTCGTAGAGCTGCAGAGTCATTCGTGGTGCGGACTCCGGTGTGGTGAGTGTCTCCCGGATGAACGCGAGCTTGGTTCCGTCCGGCGAGAGCACCGGGTTGTAGACGTCCGCGTCGGCCTCGTCGACAAGCGTGACTCGGTCACCGGTCACCGTGTCGATCCGAACCAACGTCGATCGGCGGGCGGCACTCGCATCGCCGACAGTCCACGTGGTCACGACGAAGAGACCGTCGTCGGAAATCGTGGTCGACGTCTCCCGCAGCGCTGCGCCTGCCGTCGGTGTGATGTCCCGCAACTCGACGGATTCCTTCGAATCCGTCTCGGCCACAACCAGATGCGGATGATCGGGGCCCAGGTCGTGGTCCCAGTGGCGCACCGGATAACCGGTGTGCAGCATCGCCGTGACTTTCTTGTCCTTGCGCGCCGATCGCACCTGATCGTCCTGGTCGAGGCTGATCGCCGAAGCCATGACCGACGTCTGGGCCACGAACGTCGGCGCCGCCTTCGCCGCTGATACCGACGAGACACCACCGGGACGCGAGATCAGCAGCTGAGCTTCTCCGCCCGCCGCTGGTAGGCGCCAGAGTGCTGGTTGCGGATCACTCTCGCCCGGCACGGCTCGCGTGGCAGTGAAGAGCACGTCGCCGTCGAACGCGAAGGCAGCACCGGACTCGCTGGTCGAACCCCAGGTCAACCGACGCGCAGGACGCCGGCCTTCCGGGTCGATCTCCCACAACGAGGACACGTATTCGGCGCTCTTGTCGTCGAGAACGGCGCGCGCGCAGATCAGCAGCGAGCCGTCAGGTGACAACACCAGGCCGGACAACCTGGCCAGAGCGATGTAGTCGTCGAGTTCGTCGAACGGTGTGCCTGCGTGGAGCTCGGGAATCTGGGTCACCACTAGTTCGTATCACGCGCCCCGCGGTTGACGCATCATTGCGTAGATCGTCGGCCCGCCGCCTGGCATGACGATGTCACGGGTCACTTCGAAACCGAAGCGGTTGTAGTACGGGATGTTCGATTCCTTGCTGCTCTCGAGGTAAGCGTCGACATGTTGACGGTCACAACGCTCCAACCGAGAGTTCAGCAGCGCTTTGCCGTATCCCCCACCGCGCGCCGCGCTGCCGGTCCCGACGGTCGCGAGATACCAGTGCGGCGAATTCGGGTGTGCTCCTTCGAGAACGGAGCTGACCTCGGCCGCGTGTCGAAGCCCCCTGCCGAAGACACGCACCATTGCGGGCAGGCTCACGAGCCCGGAAATCCACGACTGCTTCCACCGCCCCGGCGGATCCCACAGAGTTGCCCCGCCGATCAGGCCGTTGTCGTCGGTGGCCACCTCGACGCCGCCCCCGGCGAGGTGGTGGTAACGAGCTTCTGCGGCAAACAGTTTCGTCAGGCGATCAGCCCTGGTGGCCTCGTCCGGCAACATCCACGCCATCAAGGGATCATCTTCGAACGCCTCGGCCAACACTGCCGACAGTGCCGGAATATCGGATCGGACAGCCGGCCGTACGTGTACACCCATGAGGCGAGAGTACCGCCGACTGTCCGAATCACTGGACTTTGAACAGCGCTGTCCTTGAACCGATCAGACGAGCAAGCCCGCAATCCGCGGCGGAATCTGTTCGAGCGCGTACGGCAAGCTCAGTACGGTGCTCCACGTCATGGCTTCGGCAGCAGCGTCTTCCAGAATGATCGCGCGGCCGTCCTTCACGACGTCGAGTTCCTGGTAGATCGGGGTCTTGTCCAGCTCCGCGCGAAGCTTGTCGCCGTAGCCGCCACCGGCGTACCAGACGAGTACATCGACGTCCGCGAGCGAGAGTTGCTCGGTGCTGATCTCGGCGAAGTTACCCGTGATCTGATCGGTGACAGGCGGATTCACGAATCCGAGTTCGGTGAAGAACCGCACCTTCGGGTCTTCCGGTCCGTAGACCCCGAACTGCCCCGGCCCCTTCAACGCGCCGACCAGAACGGTCTTGCCGGCAAACGCCGGATTGGCCGTCTTCACGTCGGCGAACTTCTGGTCGACGCCGGCGATCAGCTCGGTGGCCTTACCCTGCTGCCCCAACGCTTCGCCGATGATGGTCGTCTGGTTCTGCCAGGGGATTCCGTAATCCGCGAACTCCTTGGGCTGCGCCACCGTCGGCGCAATGGCACTGAGTTTGTCGTATTGCGCCTGAGTGAGCCCGGAGTAGGTGCCGACAATGAGGTCGGGTGTCGTGGCAGCGACCTTCTCCATCTGAATGGTGGTGCCCGCAGTTCCGATGATCTCGGGAGTCGCCCCGTTCAGCAGCGGCTGCGCCCAGGGCCACACTCCGTAGGGGTAATCGCCGTACCAGTCGAAGGTTCCGACCAAGGTCCCACCGAGCGCCAGGATCGCATCTTGATCGTTGTATCCGACACTGACGATCCGCTGCGGATCCTTGGGCAACTCCGTAGCCCCGAACTTGTGGGTGATCGATTCCGCAGAGTCACCGCTGGGAGGTGTGTCCTCGTCGTTCGAACTGGAGCAGGCTGCGGCGAATGCCAGCAACGCTCCCGACGTGCCGATCAGAAATCCGCGCCGGGTCAGCCGACCTGCGTCCGTTCGATCCATGTTCCTACCCCTTAAAGTCTGCTGGTTCGGTAGGTAAGGCTAGCCGATGAAAGCTTCATTCCGGCTAGTTCGACCGGCCCATTCGATGGCAGTACCGCGCCGTTCGGGCCACTATGGAGACATGACGCGCCAGGGCCCCTCGAAGGACATCGACGAATCGGATCTCGAAGTCACGCACCCCAAGGACTACGCCGCCGGAGTTCCGGCCGTTCTGGTGTCGCTGCAACGAGGAATCGAGCAGATGGGAGCCTTGCGGACCGCCCGAACGCTCACCAGACTCAACCAGCGACACGGCTTCGACTGCCCGGGGTGTGCGTGGCCGGAGACTCCCGGACATCGCAAGCCCGCCGAATTCTGCGAGAACGGAGCGAAAGCTGTCGCCGAGGAAGCAACGCTTCGCACCGTCACACCCGAATTCTTCGCGGAGCACTCGATCGCCGATCTCGAAGGCAAGACCGACTACTGGCTCGGACAGCAGGGGCGACTGACGCACCCGATGGTCCTGACGCCGGGAGCAACCCATTACCGGCCGATCGACTGGGACGGCGCGTACGCACTGATCGCCGAACATCTGAACGGCCTCGCATCGCCGGACGAAGCGGTGTTCTACACCTCCGGTCGCACGTCCAACGAAGCCGCGTTTCTCTACCAGTTGATGATTCGCAGCTACGGCACCAACAACATGCCCGACTGTTCCAACATGTGTCACGAGTCGTCCGGAAGCGCACTGACCGAATCCATCGGCATCGGCAAAGGCTCGGTGACGGTTCCCGACCTCGAGAACGCCGATCTCATCCTCATCGCCGGACAGAACCCCGGCACCAACCACCCTCGAATGCTCTCGACGCTGGAGAAGGCAAAGAGCAACGGCGCCAAGATCATTGCCATCAATCCTCTGCCCGAGGCGGGATTGCGCAGGTTCAAGGATCCACAGAAGGTGTCCGGCGTGATCGGGCACGGAGTCGACATCGCGGACGAGTTCCTGCAGATCCGGCTGGGCGGCGACATGGCGCTGTTCCAAGGCCTGGGGAAGCTGCTGCTCGAGCAGGAAGATCGCGCTCCCGGGACGGTCGTCGACCGTGCCTTCGTCGACCGGTACTGCGCCGGTTGGGACGAATACGAGAAGCACATCCGCGCGGTCGATCTCGACACGGTACTCGAGGCAACGGGTCTGTCGATGGCACAGCTCGAGGAAACGGCGGCCGCACTTGCCCGATCCGAGCGAACCGTCACCTGCTGGGCCATGGGGATCACTCAGCACACACACGGAGTCGCCACCATCGAAGAAGCAGTCAACCTGCTGCTCATGCGTGGAATGATGGGCAAACCCGGTGCCGGCGTTTGTCCGGTGCGAGGACACTCCAATGTCCAGGGTGACCGCACGATGGGCATCTGGGAAAAGATGCCGGAAGAGTTCCTGGCCGCGCTCGACACCGAGTTCTCGATCTCGAGTCCCCGCAAGCACGGATGGGACACCGTCGACGCAATCCGCGCCATGAACGCAGGCAAGGCAAGCTTCTTCATGGCGATGGGCGGCAACTTCATCCAGGCAAGCCCGGACACCGCAGCGACCGAAACAGCGTTGCGTCAATGCGAACTCACCGTGCAGGTGTCCACCAAGCTGAACCGCAGTCACGTGGTCCACGGGCAGACCGCGATCATCCTCCCCACCCTCGGACGCACCGACCTCGACGTCCAAGCCGGCGGAAAGCAGCTTGTCTCCGTGGAGGATTCGATGTCCATGGTGCACCTGTCGCGCGGACGCCTCACACCGGTCAGCCCCTACCTGCGTAGCGAAGTCGCCATCATCTGCCAACTCGCCCGCGAACTACTCGGCAACGATCACTCCGTCCGCTGGTCGGCCTTCGAGGGCAACTACGACCTGATCCGCGATTCCATCTCACGGGTAGTGCCAGGCTGCGAAAACTACAACTCCCGCGTTCGAGAGCCAGACGGATTCCAACTCCCCCACCCGCCGCGTGACTCGCGTGAGTTCCGCACGCACACCGGCAAAGCCAACTTCGGCGTGAACGACCTGCACTGGATACCCACTCCGAGTGGGCGCCTGATTCTGCAGACGATGCGCAGCCACGACCAGTACAACACCACGATCTACGGCCTCGACGACAGATACCGCGGCATCAAGGGCGGACGCAAAGTCATCCTCGTCAACGCCGAAGACATCACCGCGCTCGGATTCCGTGACGGCGATCTCGTCGACATCGTGTCCGAGTGGACAACACCCGACGGCACACTCGAAGAGCGTCGGGTCACGGAATTCCGCATCGTCTCCTACGACACCCCGCGCGGCAATGCTGCGGCGTACTACCCGGAGACAAATCCGCTCGTTCCCCTCGAACACGTTGCGGCCAAGTCGAACACGCCGGTGTCGAAGGCCGTCACCGTTCGACTCGAAGCATCGGGCGCCTGAGATGGGACGAGTCACCGCACGAACACCGGTCGTTCGAATCTCGGGTGATCGGGTCGTCACGCGCCCCGACACGCTGGCCGTCGAGGAACCACTCGAAATGAGAGTGGGCGGTCAGGTGCTGGCAGTGACGATGCGGACCCCCGGCAACGACGTCGACCTCGTGCACGGATTCCTTCTCAGCGAAGGTGTCATCGCCACCCGCGACGACGTGAGCGTCGTCCGCTACTGCGACGGCGTCGACGAATCCGGTGCGAACACGTACAACGTCCTCGACATCGCTCTCGCTCCCGGAGTGCCGTTGCCCGACCACACCACCGATCGGAACACCGTCGTCAGTTCCGCGTGCGGCGTGTGCGGCAAGACCTCGCTCGACGCCGTCCGAACCACGACGCGACATCCGCTGGTCGGTGACACGACTTCCGTCACCTCGACCATCCTGTCGGCCATGCCGGTCACACTGCGGGAGAGCCAACGGATCTTCGAGCGCACCGGTGGCCTGCACGCGGCCGGATTGTTCACCGCCACCGGCGAACTCCTGGCACTGCGCGAGGATGTCGGCCGTCACAACGCCGTCGACAAGGTGATCGGTTGGGCCATCACCGACGGCCGAGTGCCCCTCTACGACACGATCTTGATCGTCAGCGGTCGGGCGTCGTTCGAACTCGTCCAGAAGGCCGTCATGGCCGGCATTCCGATCCTCGGTGCTGTCTCCGCGCCGTCGTCGCTGGCCGTGGAACTAGCGCAGGAGTCCGGGCTGACTCTCGCCGGTTTCATCCGCGGCGATTCGATGAATATCTACTCGCACCCGCACCGAGTCGAGGTCACGTCGAACTCGCGCGCAACTGAGCCGACAGTCGCACAGCGGAGTTAACTTCCCCGTAGCCCTCGTATCCACCCACCCGCTGCACGACCTCGAAGAACAGGTCTCCCCCGACGGTCGGGGTGAACAGGTGGAAGAACTCGCCGTGAGCGTCCGCGTCGTAAAGGATTCCGGCGCTGCGCATCCGGTCGAGCAGTTCTGAATTCAGACCGAAACGTGCGTCCAGATCGTCGTAGTAGTTCGGGGAAATGGGTAGCGGAGCAAAGCCCCAGTCCTGCATGGACGCAGCGGCACCGAAGATGTTCTCACACGCGAAAGCGACGTGGCTGACGCCGCCGCGGCGGACCGTCGGCAGCCCGCTTCGACTGCCCTCCACCATGTTCAGTGAGATCCGCAGGGTATGTCCGTCACCGTCCTGAACGAGCGTGAGTGCCTGGCTCCGCATGAGTCCGACCGAATCGGTGACGTCCTGCCCCTCGTGCGGTTGCATCTCGAACACGGACCGCAGGAGCAGCATGATGCCGTCCCAACTCTCCGCCGGAACTGCCAGTGCCACGTGGTCGATCCCGGTGAACACTGCGCCCTGTTCACGATTGCGCTCGGCGGGTAGCGGGTAGATCTCGAATGCCGATTCCCACGCTGCAGCGCTGCCGGGGCCACGAAGGTCGATCGATGTCGCATCGGTGACCTTCAGGCGTACGACGTCCGGTACCTCGGAGTTCTCGTCGCTCGACCCCGGCAACTGCACGCGCGTCGCCGGCACTTCGAGAGCCAGAGCGCGCTCTCCCCACACCTCGGGTTCGGTTGCCCGGATGCCGATCTGAGTGAGAACCGGTAGATCCGCAGGCAGCCCGGGCGCCGTCCACACCGTGCCCGCAGTCGCATCCACGGCAACGGTGAGCGGTCCGTGCCGCCACAACTGCAAATCGTGATCGTGGTGCCGTCCGACAAGATGAAAACCGACGCGGGAGAGCATCGAGTGCACCTGGTCCTGTTTCGCCGGACCCGCCGCGATTCGCAGAGACACGATTCCTTCGAGCGGTGTGCGCTCCGGGGCGGTGAACAGCGTGGGTCCACCGGCGGCAGGGTTCGCGGCGGCGACCTGTTCTTCCAGATGCAGGAGCGACCGATGAGCGTCGATTGCCGTCCGCTGGGTGTCGGCGCGGCGGAATACGTCGTTGAAGATCTCGAGCGACCACGGTCCGTCGTAACCGGTGGCGTAGACATGCTGAGCGAACGCATTGAGATCGAAGCTGCCCTGCCCCGGGAAGTTTCGGTGATGCCGGCTCCACTGGAGGATGTCCATCGCCAAGAATGGAGCGTCCGCCAACTGGAGGAAGAAGATCTTCTCGCCGGGAATCTCGCGAATTCCGGCGGGATCGTCACCGCGCGAGAGGATGTGAAAGCTGTCCAGACAGGTACCGAGCGAAGGATGGTCGACGCCCTCGACGATCTGCCACGCATGGCCGTACGTGTTGACGTGGGCACCCCACGCGAGCGCCTCATAGGCAACCTTCTTGCCGTGCTCGGACGCCAGTTCGGCGAGAGCTCCGAATTGCTCTGTCAACTGACCGTCGTCGTGACTTGCGGTCGGCAGGGGCGAGGAGCACACCAGGAGCGTCTCGCACCCCAGTTGATCCATGAGCTCGAATTTGCGTTGCACTCGAACAAGATTCCGAGCAAATTGGGCCTCGTCCACCGTGTCGAAGTCACGGAACGGCTGATACAGATCGAGGGTCAAGCCCAGATCCGCAGCCCTCGTTCGTAATTCCTTCGGGGACCACGGCGAAGCAACAAAATCCGGCTCGAACACCTCGAAGCCGTCGAAGCCGGCAGCAGCGATGGCGTCGAGCTTCTCCTCGAGAGTGCCACTGAGCGATACCGTCGCGATCGACGTCCGGACCGGGGCACTCACAGCGCTGCCGCAGTCTGTTCGCCGTGTACAAGTTCCGTCATGTGCGCGAGCATCCGCTTACTGTCGGGCTCGATGCCCGTGAAGATCCGGAACGCGTCGACGGCCTGGAAGACAGTCATTCCGCCTCCGCTGAGCGTCGGGGCTCCGATCAGCCTTGCCTGACGCAACAGTTCGGTTTCGAGTGGGCGGTAGACGATTTCGGCCACCCACAGATCAGGGCGAAGCAGATTTGGCGAGAATGCCATTCCGGGATGAGCCGCCATTCCCATCGGCGTCGCGTGGATCAATCCGTTTGCCTTGCCGAGCACTTCGGCGAGGTCGCTCGTGTGCCGCGCCTCGACAACCTGCGCCGGAAACTGCTGCGCGAAGGTTTGTGCAAGTTCCTGCGCGCGAGGCAGGCTCGAATCGACCAACGTCAGTGTCCCGACGCCACGGGTGAGCGCGGCATAGGCAACCGCCGCACCGGCTCCGCCGGCACCGAGCTGCACGACGCGATCGAGCTGTGCTCCGGGAAGTCCGTCGTCGAAATTTCGGCCGAAGCCCGACCAATCGGTGTTGTGTCCGATCGCCTTGCCGGCGTCGAAGAGGACCGTGTTCACCGCTCCGAGCCGGCTCGCATCCGGCGAGAGCTCGTCGAGGTGCTCGATCACCAACTGCTTGCACGGGTGAGTGATGTTGAGGCCGCGGAACCCGAAACGTCGTGCATAGGTGAGAAGTTCACCGATGTCCGACGGCGCCATGCCCATCACGTCGAGATCGAGGATGCGGTAGACGTACGGAAGACCCTGCCTGCGCCCTTCTTCCTCGTGCATGATCGGAGTCAAAGAGGCTCCGATTCCGGTGCCGATCAGACCGCAGAGCATCGAATCGCTCATCAGTTCTTCCCTTCACGGATGCAGACGAATTCGACTGCGGCGCTGTATCCGTCGATTCCCAATCCACAGATGACGGCGTCGGCGATGCCGGAGACATACGAGTGGTGACGAAAATCTTCGCGACTGTGGATGTTGCTGATGTGCACCTCCACGACGGGGGCATCGAGTGTGACCAGAGCGTCGCGCAACGCAACGGAGGTGTGCGAGTACCCACCGGGATTGATGACGATGCCCGCGACATTTCCCCTGGCCTCGTGGACCCAATCGATCAGTTGACCCTCGTGGTTCGACTGCCTTGCCTCGACCACCGCTCCGAACTTCTCGGCCGCCGCTTCACAGCGGGAAACGACGTCGTCCAGGGTGTCTCTCCCGTAGAACTCCGGTTGGCGCTGGCCCAACAAATTCAAGTTGGGTCCGTTGAGGACCAGAACCGGTAGAGATGGAGTCATCAGGGGCACCTCGGGGTTGACGCTCGAAACTAATGTACGAACTAGTGAGTTAGTTCACTGGACGTTACTCCCCCGACGCGAACTCGACAAGCAAAGTCGACAAACCGCTGACAGATAGAGTGAGCACATGGTTTCCGAGCAGTCAGTGAACTCCATGGTGTCGAAGCCGGAGAAACGACGCCGAAACAGCGATCTGACCAGGGTGAACATCATCGCCGTCGCCACCGAGGAGTTTGCCGACAAAGGCTTTGCCGGCGCCCGAGTGGACGAGATCGCAACCAAGACTCACACCACCAAGCGCATGATCTACTACTACTTCACCGACAAGGAAGGGCTGTACAAGTCCGTCCTCGAACACGCGTACAGCGTCATTCGTGCGCAGGAACGTGAACTCGACCTCGAGGGATTGAAACCCACGGCAGCAGTCCGCGCCTTGGCCGAACTCACCTTCGACCACCACGAACAACACCCGAACTTCATTCGGCTGGTAGCCAACGAGAACATGCTCCGCGGTGAGCACATCGAGAAATCCGAGCTACTCAGCGGTCTCGGCGCCCCCGCCGCCGACCTGGTCTCGCAGATCCTCCACGACGGACAGCAGTCGGGAGCATTCCGCTCCGACGTAGATGCTCTCGATATTCACATGTTGATCAGCAGTTACTGCGTCTTTCGTATCGCCAATCGTTACACCTTCAAAGCGCTCTTCGACCGCGACCTGACCGACTCGACGCATCGTGAGCATCTTCGAACAATGCTCGGCGACATGGTTGTTGCGTTCTTGACCTCGAAGGCGCCGTCCTGACCCACCCCGAAGTCCGAAAAATCCCCCTACGGTGGTGAGTGGAACTCACAGCTGCCACCGGGAGGAATGACGTGACCGAGAATTACGTAGACGGGCTTTCACTCGAGGAGAAGGCGTCGTTGACGTCGGGCTCGGATTTCTGGCACAGCCAGTCCGTTCCCGGAATCGAATCGATACTCCTGACCGACGGTCCGCACGGAGTCCGGAAACAACCCGAGGGCGGCGACGCACTCGGACTCGGCCACAGCATTCCAGCGACATGTTTCCCACCGGCGGTCGGGTTGGGCTCGTCGTGGAACCTCGACCTCATCCGCCAGGTCGGTGAGGCTCTGGGCGACGAGGCCAAAGCCGAACAGGTCTCGGTCCTCCTCGGCCCAGGCATCAACATCAAACGATCACCCTTGTGTGGCAGGAATTTCGAATACGTCTCCGAGGACCCATTCCTCTCCGGCCGCGTCGCGGCAGCGCTGATCACCGGCATCCAGTCTCGCGGCGTCGGAACCTCGCTCAAGCACTTCGCTGCCAACAACCAAGAACACGACCGGATGAGAGTCAGTGCCGACGTCGACGAACGGACGCTGCGCGAGATCTATCTGGCCGGCTTCGAATACGCCGTCAAGACCGCGGCCCCGACGACGGTCATGTGCTCGTACAACAAGATCAACGGTGTGTACTCGAGCCAGAACCATTGGCTGCTCACCGAGGTACTCCGCGAACAGTGGGGCTTCGACGGCCTCGTCGTTTCGGACTGGGGAGCGGTCAACGACCGCGTGGCGGCACTCGCCGCGGGCCTCGACCTGGAAATGCCGCCGACCGGAACCGATACCCAGATCGTCGACGCCGTGCGCGGCGGCGACCTGGACGAATCAGTGCTCACCACTGCCGCCGAGCGCCTGGCGACGCTGGTGGCACGCACCGCCGCCGCGCGCACCGAGGGCCACACGTACGACGTCGAGCGTCACCACGAACTGGCACGGACCGCTGCAGCGGAGTCCGCTGTCTTGCTGGCCAACGACGGAGAACTACTGCCGCTGACCCCCGGCGGGCAAACCGTCGCGGTGATCGGCGAATTCGCGTGCAGCCCGCGGTACCAGGGAGCCGGCAGTTCACAGGTGGTCCCGACCAAGCTCGACAATGCCTTGGACGCAATCCTCGACCTCGAAGGCGCCGACCGCGTCACTTTCGCACCGGGCTTCACCTTCGACGGCACTCCGGACGACGACATGGTCACCGAGGCTGTCGACGCCGCACGCCGCGCCGACGTCGCGGTGCTGTTCCTCGGACTACCGTCCGCCACGGAATCCGAAGGATTCGACCGAACCGACATCGAACTGCCGGCTGACCAGATCGCCCTGCTGGAAGCGGTCCACGGCGCGAACCCGAACACGGTCGTCGTGCTCGCCAACGGCGGCGTGGTTTCGATCGAGCCTTGGAAGGATCATGCCGCCGCAATCCTCGAGGGCTGGCTACTCGGCCAGGCGGGCGGCTCGGCGATTGCCGATCTTCTGTTCGGCATCACGAATCCGTCCGGCCGCCTGACGGAGACCATTCCGCTTCGCCTCCAAGACAATCCGTCGTATCTGCATTTCCCGGGATCACAGCAGCACGTCCGCTACGGCGAAGGCCTGTACGTGGGATACCGCTACTACGACTCCGCGCTGCGCGAAGTGGCGTACCCGTTCGGGTTCGGGCTGAGCTACACCACCTTCGACATCACCGATACCTCCGTCGAGGCCGGTGAAAACTCCGCCGAAGTGACCGTCACCGTGCGCAACAGCGGCGACCGATCGGGCAGCAGCGTCGTTCAGGTCTACGTCCACGACGCCTCGGCAAGCATCGATCGACCCGCGCAGGAATTGAAAGGCTTTGCCAAAGTCCACCTCGACCCCGACGAATCCGCGACTGTGACCATCACGCTCGACAGCAGGGCATTTGCCTATTGGTCTGTCACGGAAAAGGACTGGGCGATCGAGGTCGGCGACTACGAGATCCGCGTCGGCTTCTCGTCTCGGGACATCGCAACCACCGACACGATCACCCTGGCCGGGAACGTCGGTGTCGGCACGCTCGACGCCATGTCGACCATCGGCGAATGGCTCGCCCATCCCGTCGGCAGCGCAGTTCTCGGCGCCGCCATGGCTGCCGCAGCGGGCGACGGTGCACAGGCGGTCAGCCCCGAGATGATGGCACTCGCAGGCTCGATGCCGCTCGGAAAACTCGCCACCTTCGGCCTCGGGATCACCGAGGAACAGGTGGAGCAGTTGGTGGCGGCCGCAGCACAGCCGGCCTCCTAACTCCCTGAACTGCGGTTTCGACGAGCGGAGTGACCGCCAGTAGATTTTTATGAACTATTTGGTTAATAATCTTGTGTAGTTGCTGTGGCGTCGGTTACATTCCTTGTATCGCTCTCCGCACAGACGTTCTTTATACGAACACAATCGGCGGATGTAGAGCCTCCACGACGCTTCCACCCAGGAGATGAGCATGTCAGCTAGCACGGTTACACCGTCCGGGCCCGAGGCGGGATCCTTGGCAAGGCCGGATACGACCAAGGTCAAGCGCGCCGCAACATCGTCGTTTCTCGGCAGCATGCTCGAGTACTACGACTTCTACATCTACGCCTCCGCCGCTGCGCTCATCTTCCCCACGGTGTTCTTCCCGGACAGCGGACATGCGGCTCTGCTTTCGCTGGCCACCTTCGGTGTCGCGTACGTCGCGCGTCCCCTCGGCGCTGTAGTCCTCGGTCATTTCGGTGACCGCGTCGGCCGCAAGAAGATCATGCTGCTCACGCTCATCATGATGGGCGCAGCAACGTTCCTCATCGGATGTATTCCCAGCGCAGATTCGATCGGAGTTCTTGCACCGATCCTTCTTGTCCTGATGAGAATCGCTCAGGGCATCTCCGCCGCTGGCGAACAGAGTGGCGCCAGCTCACTGACGCTCGAACATGCCCCCGAAGGCCGACGCGCGTTCTTCTGCAGTTGGACCCTCAACGGCACCCAGGCCGGCTTCATCCTCGCCAGCCTCGTATTCCTGCCCATCGCCGCGCTCCCCGACGACATCCTCTACACGTGGGGCTGGCGAATCCCGTTCTGGGGCAGCCTGATCGTTCTGGTCGCGGCATACATCATGCGTCTCAAGCTCGAAGAGCCCGAAGAGTTCACCGAGCAGCAGGAATCCAAGACCGTCGCCAAATTGCCTGTTGCCGATCTTCTTCGCACCCACAGCGCAAATCTGATTCGCGTGATCTGCTGCGCTTTCATCGCCGTCGTCTCGACCATCTTCTCCGTCTTCGGTCTCGCTTTCGCCACCACCGAAGAAGTGGGGATTCCGAAGTCGACCATGCTCTGGGTTGCCATCGCAGCCAACGCCGTAGCCCTGCTCAGTCAGCCCGCCTGGGCGATGCTCTCCGACCGGATCGGTCGCAGGCCGCTGTTCATCGGTGGCGCCCTCGGTAGCGCGGTGTTCATCTACGTGTACTTCGGCGCAATCGCCAGCGGCAACGTTCCCATGATCTTCCTCGCCGCAATCGGATTGATGTCCGTCTTCTACGCTGCCCCGAATGCCATCTGGCCGTCGTTCTACTCCGAGATGTTCAACACCAAGGTCCGCTACTCGGGCATTGCGATCGGCACCCAGGTCGGCTTCGCCCTCGCAGGCTTTGCCCCCGCCATCGGCAACGCCCTCATGGGCGGCGACAAGACACACTGGATGCCCGTTGCCATTCTGACTTCGGTGGCCTGCGTCATCTGCGCGCTCTCGGCGTTCACCGCCAAGGAGACGTTCCGCACTCCCCTCAAGGAACTCGGCAACCCGATCTAGCCGAATACCCGACAGACATCCTGCACGAACCACTGTGTTGCACGAACCACTGTGTTGCGCGAACGACTGTGGCCCGGCATCTCGCGAGAGATACCGGGCCACAGTCGTTTTGAAGTTCTACGCCGTCTTGTCGCGACGCTCGCCACGTTCCGGCTTACGCGGAACGATGGTCGGAAGTACGTTGTCGTTGACGGTCTCCGCGGTGACGACCACCTTTTCGACGTCGTCACGGCTGGGAATGTCGTACATCACGGGAAGAAGAACCTCTTCCATGATGGCGCGCAGGCCACGAGCGCCGGTTCCACGCAAGATCGCCTGATCGGCGATAGCGTCGAGCGCTTCTTCGGTGAACTCGAGCTCGACGCCGTCCATGTCGAACAGGCGACGGTACTGCTTGACGAGAGCGTTCTTGGGCTCCGACAAGATCTGAACGAGCGATTCCTTGTCGAGGTTGGTCACCGACGCGATCATCGGCAAACGGCCGATGAACTCGGGAATCAGACCGAACTTGATCAAATCCTCCGGCATGACCTCGGCGAAACGATCGACCGTATCCAGTTCGGCCTTCGACCGAACCTCGGCGCCGAAACCGATACCGCGCTTGCCGACACGATCGGAGACGATCCGCTCGAGACCTGCGAAAGCGCCCGCGACGATGAACAGCACGTTCGTGGTGTCGATCTGAATGAATTCCTGGTGCGGATGCTTACGGCCACCCTGCGGCGGGACGCTTGCCTGCGTACCTTCGAGGATCTTCAGCAACGCCTGCTGAACACCTTCGCCGGACACGTCACGCGTGATCGACGGGTTCTCGCTCTTACGGGCGATCTTGTCGACCTCGTCGATGTAGATGATTCCGGTCTCGGCGCGCTTGACGTCGTAGTCGGCAGCCTGAATCAGCTTGAGCAGAATGTTCTCGACGTCCTCACCGACGTAACCGGCCTCGGTCAACGCCGTCGCGTCAGCGATGGCGAACGGGACGTTGAGCATCTTCGCGAGAGTCTGAGCGAGATACGTCTTGCCACAGCCGGTGGGGCCGAGCATCAAGATGTTGGATTTCGCGAGCTCAACCGTCTCACCCCGCGCGTCACGGCCCTTGTCGCCGGCCTGAATGCGCTTGTAGTGGTTGTAGACGGCCACGGCCAACGTCCGCTTGGCGGAGTCCTGACCGATGACGTAGTTCTCGAGGAATTCTCGGATCTCCGCAGGCTTGGGAAGCTCGTCGAGCTTGACCTCGCTCGATTCGGCCAATTCCTCTTCGATGATCTCGTTGCAGAGGTCGATGCACTCGTCGCAGATGTACACCCCGGGTCCTGCAATGAGCTTTTTGACCTGCTTCTGACTCTTACCGCAGAAAGAGCACTTGAGCAGATCCCCGCCGTCGCCGATGCGTGCCATCTCGTGAGGTCCCTACTTTCCATCATGTACGTGCACTCGCCGCCACTCGATCGGTCGAGACGCTCCGCAGTACTTCGGTAGTTGTCAGATCAGACAAACTGATCGAACAAATCTGGTCGAACAATCGCAGAACGCCGGTCGAGAACCAGCCCGTGAAGTGACGGTACCCGCAGATCCCGAACGGGGTCGACCTGTTCTCGGCGTTTCGTCTGCGGATAAAAAAGAAAAGAGTCGAGATTTCAGCCTGACAAGCGCTCCACCAGGCACTTCTCGACGTGTCCGCCTCGTGTCGGGAATCGGGTAACAGATCCTCGACACGAGGCGGAAATCGACTACTTCTGTGCGCTGAGCTTCCGGTAAGCCAGCACGTCGTCGATGATGCCGTACTCCTTGGCCTGCTCGGCCGTGAGGATCTTGTCGCGATCGGTGTCGACGCGGATGGTCTCCGGATCCTTACCCGTGTGCAGCGACAGCGTGCTCTCCATGAGCCGACGCATACGCTCGATCTCCGCAGCCTGGATCTCCAGATCGGAAACCTGACCCTGGATGCCGCCCGTAGCCGGCTGGTGGATCAGAATGCGCGAGTTGGGGAGCGCGAAGCGCTTGCCCGGCGTACCGCCGGCCAGAAGCACGGCAGCTGCCGAAGCAGCCTGACCGAGGCAGACGGTGGAAATGTCGGCACGGACGTACTGCATCGTGTCGTAGATCGCCATCAGCGCGGTGAAAGAACCACCGGGCGAGTT
Source organism: Rhodococcus sp. YL-1 (assembly GCF_001942025.1). Taxonomy (NCBI): domain Bacteria; kingdom Bacillati; phylum Actinomycetota; class Actinomycetes; order Mycobacteriales; family Nocardiaceae; genus Rhodococcus; species Rhodococcus sp. YL-1. Next base: position 3,958,901 of record NZ_CP017299.1, read on the forward strand.
GATGTACATCGTGATGTCGCGGTCCGGATCCTGCGATTCGAGAACCAGCAACTGCGCCATGAGGTCGTTGGCGGACACGTCGTCGACCTGCGAGCCGAGGAAGATGATGCGCTCCTCGAACAGCTTGTTGTACGGGTCGGACGTCTTGACGCCGTAGCTGGTCTGCTCCGTGAACTGGGGCAGGATGTAACGCGATTGGGGGCCCGACGGCGCCTGGCCGCCCAGCGAGTTAGCTCCGAAAAGATTGGTCATCAGTTCTCCAAAGTATGAATTGGGCAGCGAAAGGATGGGCGAACCGGCTCAGTTGCCGGTGCCGCCGGCCTGATTCGCACGGGAGACGACGTGGTCGACGAAGCCGTACTCGAGAGCTTCCTTCGCCGTGAACCAACGGTCACGATCGGAGTCCGCGGTGATCTGCTCGACCGTCTGGCCGGTGTGCTGAGCAATCAGCTCGGCCATTTCGCGCTTGGTGTGCTTGAACTGCTCGGCCATGATCGCGATGTCACTGGCGGAACCACCGATGCCGGCGGACGGCTGGTGCATCATGATGCGGGCGTGAGGCAGTGCGTAGCGCTTGCCCTTGGTGCCTGCCGAGAGCAGGAACTGACCCATCGACGCCGCAAGGCCCATGCCGAAGGTGGCGATGTCGCACTCGGCGAACTGCATCGTGTCGAAGATCGCCATACCTGCGGTCACGGATCCACCGGGCGAGTTGATGTAGAGCGAGATGTCTCGCGTCGGGTCCTCGGCCGAGAGCAGCAGGATCTGTGCGCACAGCTTGTTGGCGATGTCGTCGTCGACCTGGGTACCGAGGAAAATGATGCGCTCTCGCAGCAAGCGCTCGTACACCGAGTCGCTGAGGTTCAACCCAGCGGTCGCTGAAGTCATGGCGGGACTCTGCAAAGTCTCCAGGTGATTGGAAGTCACGGTACCTGCCTTCTATGTGGATCTACTTGTGCGGTGGATCGTCTATGCGAAACACTTCTACTGACACAGACAGTAACGAAGTAGGGCGGCACCGGAGTCCCGGTGCCGCCCTACTTCGCTCAAAGCGGAAAACTCAGTGCAGTCGATCGTGGTGAAAACACCCGTCCGCCTGCGTTTTTACTTGTCTTCGCTCTCGGCGGAATCAGACTCGTCCGCTTCGGTTTCGGCCTCACTGCTGCCGAACAGCTCTGCGGTGTCGACAACTGCGCCGGAGGTGTCCTTGACACCAGCCGACTCGACGACGGACGCGAGAGCCTTGCCACGACGGACGTCTGCGAAGACGGCGCCGAGCTGGTTGGCCTGCTGGATCTGCTGGATGAACTGCTCAGGAGCCATGCCGTAACGCTGCGCCTGGAACAGGATGCGCTCGGTGAGCTCGTCCTGACCGACGGTGACGTTGCCCGCATCGGCAATCGAGTCGAGCAAGAGCTGCGTCTTGACGGAGCGCTCAGCGGCTTCCTGTGCATCCTTGTCGAACTCTTCGCGGCTGCTGCCCTGCTCTTCGAGGAGCTTGTTCAGTGCCTCTTCGTCGTGATCGAGACCGTGAACGGCGTCGTGCAGTGCAGCGTCGACCTCAGCCTTGACGACAGCCTCCGGCAACGGAACCTCGACGGTCTCGAGCAGCTGCTCGAGAACCTTGTCGCGGATCTGACCGGCCTGCTCGACCTTGCGGACGCGTGCGACGCGCTCACGGAGGTCAGCCTTCAGTTCTTCCAGGGTGTCGAACTCGCTGGCGAGCTGAGCGAACTCGTCGTCCTCAGCCGGAAGCTCGCGCTCCTTGACCGTCTGCACGGTCACGGTGACAACAGCTTCCTTGCCTGCGTACTCGCCGGCGACCAGCGTCGACGTGAAGTCCTTGGACTCCCCCGCCTTGAGGCCGATGATGGCTTCGTCGAGGCCCTCGATGAGCTGGCCCGAACCGACCTCGTGCGACAGTCCGCTCGCGGTTGCGTCGGCAACGTTCTCGCCGTCGACGGTGGCCGACAGATCGATGGAGACGAAGTCGCCGTCCTCGACTGCGCGGTCGACGCCGGTGAGGGTACCGAAACGCTGACGCAGCGAAAGCAACTGCTCTTCGATAGCTTCGTCGGTGATCTCGATCGGATCGACCTCGACGTTGATGGAGCTGAAGTCAGGGAGCTCGATCTCGGGGCGCACGTCGACCTCGGCGGTGAACTCGAGGAGCTCGCCGTCTTCGATCTTGGTGACCTCGATCTCGGGCTGGCCGATGGCCTTCACGCCGGCGCTGGTGACAGCCTCGGAGTAACGCGACGGCAGAGCGTCGTTGACGACCTGCTCGAGCACAGCGCCGCGACCGACACGCGCTTCGAGGAGGCGGGCCGGAGCCTTGCCGGGACGGAAGCCGGGGAGACGAATCTGCTGCGCGAGGGCCTTGTAGGCCTTGTCGAAATCAGACTTGAGTTCCGCGAAGGGCACCTCAACGTTGATACGGACTCGCGTCGGGCTGAGCTGCTCGACGGTGCTCTTCACGAAACTTCGCTCCTTCGTCTGGTCTTGCTCACAACTTGTGTTGAATCGGTACTGCTGTGTGTTCGGTAGTGCTGTGTGTTCGGTACTGCTGTCTGGCGCGGCACTTCACTCCCGGACTTACTGGAGGTGAAGTGCCATGTACGTACTTGTCGGGATGACAGGATTTGAACCTGCGACCCTCCGCTCCCAAAGCGGATGCGCTACCAAGCTGCGCTACATCCCGTTTCCGATCACATGAAACACACGATACGGCCATCCGAGGCCACTAAGACAGCGGGCCACAAAGGCAGCCACCATCGGTGACCGCGCACAACCCTATCGCGCTCACTACTCTCTCACGAACCCGACCGCCATTTGTACACGGCCCGGCTGTCGACCCCGTCAGTATGTCATCCGACGGCAGCCACATACGGCAGCCACATACAGCCTTGCCTCAACTGCCATTCAGAGCCGGAATCAGAAGTCGCGCCTGCGGCCGAGACACCCCGACTCGCCGAGCAATTCGCCAATTCCCCAGGTGAACGACGGTCTCGAACTTCTCCGACCCCCCGATTATGAAATCCGGTGGGGCATTGGGTACAGTTTCGTATCGCAGACGACGAACACGGCGATCCCGAGTTGTCGTATGCACGGGGATGTAGCTCAATGGTAGAGCCTCAGTCTTCCAAACTGATCACGCGGGTTCGATTCCCGTCATCCCCTCCATCAGGAGGGAAACTCCACAAAAGATCCGCATCGGCCCAGCCGGTGCGGATTTTTTGTATTCCGACTTTGTCCACTCAGACCACTCCCCTGCGGTCCGTATCCTGGAGTTGTCCGGATCGATTCTGCTCGGGAGGCCACTCGTGACCACGATTCTTCTCATACTCGTCGTTCTGGCCGTAGTCGTATTTCTGGTCATGAAAAGCCAGCAACGCGGTTCCGGCCACAGCGCAACACAACTCGACGATGCGAAAGCCGATGCCCGGCAGGCGATCGAACGCCTCGGCGGTCAGGTCTACAACCTGACCGGCAGTGACGACGCGTCGCGCCAAGCCCTCGCCGACGCGGCCGAACGGTACAACGCCGCAGGCTCGCAGATCGATCAGGCCGCAACGCCGGTCCAAGCACGTCTCGCGAAACAGACTGCACTGGAAGGGCTTTACTACATCCGCGCGGCACGGGTGGCGATGGGCATGGATCCGGGACCGGAAGTTCCTTCCATCGACGGACAGAAGGCTGCCGGTTCGGTCACCGAAGACCGTGAGGTCGAATTCGAGGGCCGCAAGGTCGCCGCATCACCCAATCCGTCGTCGCACACACCCAACTACTACCCCGGTGGCCGAGTCGCCGGACGCCCGGTCCCGGCCGGCTGGTACTCCGAACCCTGGTGGAAGCCTGCACTCGTCGCCGGCGCCTGGGGTCTGGGTTCGATGATGCTGTTCTCGACCATGTTCTCCGGCATGGCCGGGGTTCCTTACGGCGCAGAGGCTTTCGCCCAGGGTGGCGATCCCGGCGCCGACACAGGCTCCGGTGACTCGGGAGATCAGGGTATGGACGCCGGTGATCCCGGCGCCGACCAAGGAAGTATCGACAACACGGACTACACCGCTGACGGCGGAAGCGACTGGTCTGGTGGCGACGGAGGCGGAATGGATTTCGGGGGCGGCGGGGACTTCGGCGGCTTCGACTTCTAAGCCGACTGACACACCGGGCACCAGAACAGGTTTCGTGCCTTCATGACGGAATGCAGGATCGGTGTGCCGCACACGCGGCACGGCGATCCTGCTCTTCTGTAGACATAGGTACGCGGACGATCCTTCGCGTACGCCGGATCTCCGTTGTCGTGCTCGGCGCGAACGACGTGCATCTTCCCCCGTCTGACGCCGACTTTCATCAATTCGACTAGGTCTGCCCACATGGCGGTCCACTCGCCGTGAGAAACGAGATTCCCCGGTCGTTCAGGGTTGATTCCGTGACGAAAGAGAAGTTCGGCGCGATAGACGTTGCCGACACCCGCCAGGACCGCCTGGTCCATCAGCAGGGCGCCGATTGCCTTCTTGGACTTGGAGATTCGCAACCAGGCCTTCTCTGGATCCGCGTCGCGGCGCAGTGGGTCCGGCCCGAGTCTGGCCTCGATCGCGGCGACCTGAGGAGGTAGCAGGACTTCGCAGGCGGTGGGACCACGAAGGTCGGTGCCGAAGTCGGCACCGACCATTCGCATCCGGACCTGGCCTACCGGTTCTTCCATCGGCAGGGTGGCGTCGGTGAACTTTCCGTACAACCCGAGGTGTACGTGAACTGTCAGACCGTTGTCGTACGTGTGCCAGAGGTGCTTTCCCCAGGCCTCCGAGGACGTGAGTACGTGTCCGTCCACCAGGCGCGCGTCCTCGGCGAATCTGCCTTGCGGACTGAGGACGCGGACCGGTGAACCGACGAACTTGCGGGCATGCAACCGTGCCAGCCGGTGCAGGGTATGACCTTCAGGCACGAAACAACTTTCGGATCAGGCTTGCGGCAGAGCCGGTGCGACGCCGGTCTTCTCGTACTCGGACAGGATGTCGATACGACGCTGGTGGCGCTCTTCACCCGACCATGCGGTGGCGAGGAAAGCGTCGACGATGGCAAGCGATTCCTCCAGGGAATGCATACGTCCACCGATGCCGATCAGCTGAGCGTTGTTGTGCTCGCGGGCCAGCTTCGCCGTTTCGACGCTCCAAGCGAGAGCGCACCGTGCGCCGGGAACCTTGTTCGCTGCGATCTGCTCGCCGTTGCCACTGCCACCCAGGACGATTCCCAGGCTGCCCTCGTCGGCGACGACGCGCTTTGCGGCTTCGATGCAGAAAGCCGGGTAGTCGTCCACGGCGTCGTACTCGTGAGCACCACAGTCGATGGCCTCGTGGCCGTTCGCTTTCAGGTGTTCGATGATCTCGTTCTTACGTTCGAATCCGGCATGGTCGGCACCCAGGTATACGCGCATGGCGACAATTCTCTCAGGCCCGACCAGCCGGGCGCACCCGGGTCGACGTCACACTTTCAGGAACACGCATCGCCGCGCGAGCACACCTATCGTGGTGCCCATGTACCCCGTCAACGGCCAGGCCGCTGCACCCGCCCTCCGTGTGTCACCGGGCAGTGACGCCGTTCGCCACCCGTGGGAAATCCCGCTACTCGTGCTCGCGGTGCTGACGACGGTCGTCACTTATGTGGTGGCGATCGTTCTGATCGCTGCGGGTGATCTGTCGACGTGGATCCTCGTGGTGCTCGCGGCTCCGATCCTGCTGTTCCTCGCGCGAGGTCAGCTGTACGGATCGCAACAGGTCAACGGAATCAAGATGACGCCTTCACAGTTTCCGGAGGGGTATCAGCTGGTTGCCGAGGCTGCGGCACGGTTCGGCATGAAAACTCCGCCGGATGCCTACGTCGTGCTGGGGAACGGACGGATCAACGCGTTCGCGTCGGGGCACGGATTTCGCCGTTTCGTCGTCGTCTACAGCGACCTGTTCGAAGTCGGTGGGCAGGCACGCGAGCCCGATGCGCTCGCATTCATCATCGGCCACGAGGTCGGCCACATCGCTGCCGGGCATGCGTCGTACTGGCGCCAGTGGGGACAGTTCGCGTCGAACTACATTCCGGTGATCGGGTCTTCACTGTCGCGTTCCATGGAGTACACGGCGGACAACTTCGGCTTTCACATGCGTCCGCAGGGTGCACCGGGCGCGATGGGCGTCCTCGGCGCGGGAAAGTATCTGGTGGGTCTGGTCGGGTTCGACGAACTGGCCGATCGGGCGACACTCGAATCCGGGTTTTTCCCGTGGTTCGTCAACATCTTGTCGTCGCATCCGGTGCTGACCTGGCGTGCGGCTGCACTTCGCAACCGCACGCACTCAGGGCCTCTGTTCTTCCGGCCGGGTCAGCTCTACCGAAATCCGGCGCTCACTGCCGCTCAGTCGAACTGAGGATCCTCGTTGCGGGTCCGCTTGAGCTCGAAGAAATGGGGGTAGCCGGCCAGCGCGACTGCGCCGTCCCACACCTTGCCTGCGTCCTCGCCGCGCGGGATGCGTGAGAGCACGGGGCCGAAGAACGCCACGCCGTTGACATGGATCGTCGGGGTTCCGACGTCGGGTCCGACGGCGTCCATGCCCTTGTGGTGGCTCTCGCGCAGAGCCTCGTCGTACTTGTCGGTGTCGGCGGCCTCGGCCAGTTCAGGTGGCAGGCCGACCTCGGCGAGGGACGACTTGATGACGTCGGCGAAGTCCTTGTTGCCCTCGTTGTGAATCTTCGTCCCCATAGCCGTGTACAGCGGCAGCAGGATCTCGTCACCCTTCAGCTGCGCTGCAGCGATGGCGACACGGACCGGGCCCCAGGCCTTGGTCATCATCTCCCGGTACTCGTCGGGAAGGTCACGGCCCTCGTTGAGAACCGCAAGGCTCATCACGTGGAACTTGGCCTCGATGTCGCGTACCTGCTGGGCCTCGAGAATCCAGCGTGAGGTGATCCAGCACCACGGGCAGAGCGGATCGAACCAGAAGTCAGCAGTGTCCGTGGTCTTGCTCGAGGTTGCGCTCACGAAGAAACTCCCTATCAGTTCATGTCGGTCAGGTCATATCAGTTCGGGGACATACTCCCGTTCTGCCAACAATCATGAACCCGCAATCCTTCCCGCGCTTTCCCCCGAACCACCTCCCGATCGCAGTAGTGTCGAAAAGAAACGAGTACGAAGGAGTGGTTCAGTAATGAGCACCAACCGGAGATTCGTGATCGTCGGCGGCGGGCTCGCGGGCGCAAAGATCGCAGAAGCCCTGCGTGACAGAGATTTCGACGGTGAGATCACCGTATTGAGTGAAGAAGACCACCTCCCGTACGAGCGTCCGCCGCTGTCGAAAGAGTTCTTCGCCGGCAAGAAGACACTCCCCGAATTCACCGTCCACGACGGCGAGTGGTTTCGCGACCATCGCATCGATCTTCGCCCGGGAACGACGGCAACGGCCATCGACCCCGCTGCGCACACCGTGTCACTTCCGGACGGTTCCACGATCAGCTACGACAAGCTCGCCTTGGCCACCGGTTCGCGGTCGCGGCGCCTCGACATCCCGGGATCCGACGCCGAGGGCGTTCACTACGTGCGAACAGTCGATCAGGCCGCCGCGCTGCTGCGCACCCTGGCCGCCGACAAGAAGCTCGTCGTGGTCGGTGCCGGCTGGATCGGCCTCGAAATTGCCGCGTCGGCTCGCGGTTTCGACGTCGAGGTCACCGTGCTCGAACATGCCGGCCTTCCGCTCGAATCGACCCTCGGCCCGGAAATGGGTGAGGTCTTCGCCGCGCTGCACCGCCAGAACGGGGTGGACTTACGCACCGGCACGGACGGTACTGCAATCTCTGTCGACGGCGGTCACGCCTCGGGCGTCACTTTGAGCGATGGAACCGTGATTCCGGCCGACGCCGTGTTGATCGCTGTCGGCGCATTGCCGAACACCGAGTTGGCATCGGAGGCGGGTATCGACGTCGAGAACGGGGTTCTCGTCGACGCCGGTCTGCAGAGCAGCGACCCCGACGTGGTCGCAGTGGGTGACATCGCGGCCGCACAGCATCCGATTCTGAATGCACGAATTCGGGTGGAGCACTGGGCAAACGCACTCAACCAACCCGAGACGGCCGCAGAGACCATGTTGGGACGGCCCGCCGAGTACGTCCGCATGCCGTATTTCTTCACCGATCAGTACGACCTCGGAATGGAATACGTAGGTCACGCACCGCACGGCGGCTACTCGAGTGTCGTCACTCGCGGCGACGTCGACAAGCGCGAGTTCCTGGCATTCTGGCTCGATTCCGCGAACAAGGTGCTCGCCGGCATGAACGTGAACATCTGGGATGCCGGTGACGCCATCAAGGAATTGGTCGCGTCTTCGCGTCCCGTCGATCCGGAGCGGTTGGCCGACCCGGAGATTCCGCTGGCAGAAGTGTCCGCTTGAGTGAAGTCGTTCTCTTCGTGATGGGATGGACGTAATAGATCCGCACCATCTACGAGGAGATCTTTGTGGTCGCACCGAACCTGACACGCGAAACCGCAGCGCAACGGTCAGCAATCCTGACCGTCGAGAACTACCTGATCGAACTCGATCTCACCGACGGCAAAGACGCACCCGGCGAGGAGACGTTCTCCTCGAAGACCACCGTCACGTTCACCGCCACGGCCGGAGCAAGCAGCTTCATCGACATCGTCGCGGCCAGAGTCCATTCCGCGGTCCTCAACGGCACCGCGCTCGACGTCTCCGGCTACGACGAGTCGACTGGCATCAGCCTGCCGGACCTCGCTGCCGACAACGAGTTGGTCATCGAGGCCGATTGCATCTACTCCCACACCGGCGAAGGGCTGCACCGATTCGTCGACCCGACCGATGACGCCGTCTACCTTTATTCACAGTTCGAGACGGCTGACGCCAAGCGCATGTTCGCGTGCTTCGATCAGCCTGATCTCAAGGCCACGTTCGACGTCCGCGTCACCGCTCCCACGTCGTGGAAGGTCATCTCCAACTCCGCGGTCGTCGAGACCCTCGCCGCCGATCCCGGCAAGCACGTTTTCCGGACCACCCCGAAGATGAGCACGTACCTGGTGGCGCTCATCGCCGGTCCCTACGCGCAGTGGACCGACAACTACTCCGACGAGCACGGCGACATCCCGCTCGGAATCTTCTGCCGCGCTTCACTGGCCGAGTTCATGGACGAGGAGCGGCTCTTCACCGAGACCAAGCAGGGATTCGACTTCTACCACCGCAACTTCGGTGTTCCCTATGCCTTCGGTAAGTACGACCAGCTCTTCGTCCCCGAATTCAATGCCGGCGCGATGGAGAATGCCGGCGCCGTGACATTCCTCGAGGACTACGTCTTCCGCTCCAAGGTCACCCGCTACTCGTACGAACGTCGCGCCGAAACGGTCCTGCACGAAATGGCGCACATGTGGTTCGGCGACCTCGTCACGATGGCGTGGTGGGACGACCTGTGGCTCAACGAGTCGTTCGCGACCTTCGCTTCGGTCCTGTGCCAGACCGAGGCCACGGAGTACACGAACGCCTGGACGACGTTCGCCAACGTCGAGAAGTCGTGGGCGTACCGCCAGGACCAGTTGCCGTCGACGCACCCGATTGCCGCGGACATTCCGGACCTGGCCGCCGTCGAGGTCAACTTCGACGGCATCACCTACGCCAAGGGCGCGAGCGTCCTCAAGCAGTTGGTGGCATACGTCGGACTCGAGCCGTTCCTCGCCGGACTGCGTGAGTACTTCCGTGAGCACGCATTCGGAAACGCAACATTCGACGATCTGCTGGGCTCACTCGAAAAGTCCTCGGGCCGTGACCTTTCCGACTGGGGTCGGCAGTGGCTCAAGACCACCGGCCTCAACATCCTGCGCCCCGACTTCGATGTCGACGCAGACGGAAAGTTCACCCGCTTCGCCGTCCTGCAGGACGGTGCTGCACCAGGCGCCGGCGAGCGTCGAATCCACCGGATCGCCATCGGCATCTACGACGACGTCGACGGCAAGTTGGTGCGAAGCCATCGCGTCGAACTCGACCTCGATGCTGTGGAAAGCACGGATGTCCCCGAACTTGTCGGCGTCGCCCGCGGTGCACTCGTGTTGGTCAACGACGACGATCTCACCTACGGCTCCGTGCGACTCGATCCCGAATCGTTGGCGACGGCGATCGAGCGGGTCGGCGACATCACCGATTCACTCCCCCGCACCCTGGTCTGGTCGGCGGCGTGGGAAATGACCCGTCAAGCCGAACTGAAGGCACGCGACTTCGTCGCGCTGGTCGAGCGCGGCATCAGTTCGGAGACCGAAGTCGGTGTGGTGCAACGTCTCTTGCTCCAAGCCCAAACCGCCATCGGCTCCTACGCAGATCCGGCCTGGGCCGAGGCCGAAGGCGCGGCGAGCTTCGCCAATCGGTTGCTCGAACTCGCACGTGAGGCAGAGGCCGGGTCCGACCACCAGCTGGCATTCGTCAACGCACTCACCGGCGCAGCACTCTCCCCGTGGCACACCGAGGTACTGCGCGAATTGCTCGACGCCGATCCCTCCACCGTTGGGCTCGACGGCCTGATCGTCGACACGGACCTGCGCTGGCGCATCGTCGGGGCACTCGCGGCCGCCGGTGAGATCGACGCCGAAGGAACCACAACTCCGTTCATCGACGCCGAAGCTCAGCGTGACCCGACCGCTGCGGGCGCTCGTCAAGCCGCGGCGGCCGCGGCCGGACGTCCGCAGGTCGCTGTCAAGGAAGAGGTCTGGGCAAAGGTCGTCGGCGACGACTCCGTGCCCAACATCACCGCGCGATCGATCATCGGCGGGTTCGCTCGCGAAGGCCAGGACGAATTGCTCGAGCCCTTCGTCTCCCGCTACTTCGCCGATATCGCGGCGGTGTGGGAACGACGCTCCAGCGAAGTGGCACAGACGGTCGTCATCGGGCTGTACCCGTCGTGGTCGATCTCGGACGAATCCGTAGCGGCAGCAGACCGGTTCCTCGAAGGCGACATCCCTCCCGCGTTGCGTCGCCTGGTCGTCGAAGGCCAGGCCGGCGTGGTTCGTTCACTCGCAGCACGAAAGTTCGACGCGAGCTGACATGCGAAAGGCCGGTGCCCGCGTCGATTCTCACGAATCGGCGCGGGCACCGGCCTGCGTCTGACAAACAGTTACGGCGCTGAAATTGCGGCTGCCATAACGCGGATGGCACTGATCAGTCCGTCGATCAGGTTGCCTTCACTGAAGGATGCAACAGCTGCCGTTGCTCCGAGCTGGGTAACACGATCGGTGACCCGATCGGCGATTGCCCGACCGCTGCGAACCTCGACGGTGCGCTGGTTGGGCGAAACGGCGATCAGGACGGAACGCTCGGCTTCGGGCGTGGTCGGGAACAATGCGTCGGCACCCGCTGCCGGATCAGAACCGAGATCACCGACGTACGCGTTGAACCGCACCTTGGTGGCCCGCGTCGCTTCGGTCATCGCGACGTCGAGCGCGACCAGATCCATGGTCTCGAACGGAAGATCGTCGGTGAACGGCTCGCCGATGCGATGCACACCGGATACGCGTCCACTGGACGTGACGACGCTGCCGACGGGCAGGTCCTCGGGCGCTACTGCGAGCGCGGTCGAATGATCACCACTTGCCACTTGCGGACCCTCCGATCAGATCAGCCGAACCGGCTTCGATTGCGTGTGCACTGCCGTGATGGCCACCGCGAACGGTGACCTCGTCGACAGCACTCCACAGCACGGGAGCGTGATCCCACGACTCACCGAGATGGAACGCCGGCGGAACCGGTCCCGGCGTCTTCTTCCCGAGGAAGGACGCAGCCGCGAAGAACGCGGTGATCAAGGCCGGAATCCCAACGTATATCAGTACTACCTCGAGAATGCTCACACCAGATAACGTAGCCCAGAACGCCAGGAAGGAAAGCGTCAGGGCCACAAATTCTCGGGCAATTTCGTTTCGGTGACGCTAGAACTCAATTCAGGCTGCGCCCACGCCGACACATTGCTCAGGCTGCGCCCACGCCGAGATACGGCATCCACGCCGGATGCAATTCCTTGGTCGCCGCGAGCAGACGCCAGTGAGGTCCTGACGGCGGGACCAATTCCGCACGGAGGGTCCATCCGAGTTCGCTGAGCATCTTGTCTGCCTTGCGGTGATTGCAGGGGGCACAGCACGCGACGCAGTTCTCCCACGAATGCCCGCCACCTCTGCTGCGAGGAACGACGTGGTCGATGGTTTCGGCTTTGGCTCCGCAGTACGCACATCGGAAGTGGTCACGATGCATCAGCGCGGCACGAGTCATGGGGATGCGGGCGCGATATGGAACGCGCACGTAGGTGCGCAATCGAATGACCGAGGGAACCTGCACCGACCAGTCCGCGGAATGGACTACCGGGCCCTGTTCGTCCTCGTGGACGGTATCGGCCTTGCCGCAGGCCATCAGTACGACCGCGCGCCTGGCAGGAAGGGCGGTCAGCGGTTCGTACGTGACGTTGAGCAGTAGCACCCGACGTTTCACCCACTCGGGGACGACGCGATCGGGAGGGAACATCTCGAGGTGAGAATGCGCGTCGGAAAAGAGTGGGTCGGTAGTGTGCGCGAACCCGTCAGGAACAACTTCCAGAACAGCCCCTAACGCGTGGTCGTTCCGCGCGCTAGTGGGCTGGAGTTGTCGGTGATTGCGTGCAGCATGTCGGTTCTTCATACGACCTCCGGGAGACTGCCCCCAAGTTGACCACGGATGATCGCGTTACGCACTCCCATTTCGAACAAAATTGCCAGGACGGCCGGTGAATTTCCGGTGAATGGGTACGCACTCCGACTCGATACAACCGTCGTCGACCCGGAAACCGACCACTACGGCCGTCAGGCACAATGGAACTTGCCATGAATGACGTACAGCACGACGTGCAGCAGACCTTCTACGACGCCGTCGGCGGAGCCGAGACGTTTCACAAGCTCACCGCGCGATTTTACGAAGAGGTCGCGAAGGACGAGGTTGTGCGCCCGCTCTACCCCGAGGCCGATCTCGGCCCGGCCGAGCGGCGGATGCGGATGTTCCTCGAGCAGTACTGGGGCGGACCGCACACGTACTCGGAGGAGCGTGGACACCCGCGTCTGCGGATGCGCCACAATCCATTCGTGATCGGCCCGATCGAGCGTGATGCGTGGCTGCGGTGCATGCACGTCGCCATCGCGTCCATCGACGAGAAGACTCTGAGCCCGGTGCACCGCAAGCAGTTGATCGACTACATGGAGATGGCTGCCGCGTCCATGGTGAACTCCGCTATCTGACCGTCTACCTAGCCTTCGGCCTGACCACGCGCGCGACCCGGCGGACTGCTCGTACCCCGAACGACACCGTGGGATGCAGGGGCGAACTCAAGATTGCATGCTTGCGCACGTACTCTTCGACCTCCCACTCCGACCAACTGCCCGCACGGAAGAGTGCGGCATCGCCGACACTCAGGGTTCGCTCGGCGATTCCGTCGGCCTGAACGGTGACCGACCCTTCGATGATGTGCACGATTTCGTCCGCGTGGAAGTACCAGCGGAAGCGCCCCTTCGTGCAATCCCAGACGTGTGTAGTCGTGGTCCCGTCTTTACTCGCCGACCATTGCGCCGACCGTGCAACCGGTGTGCCGAAGATTATCCAGTCGCGGTTGATGGGATCATCTTCGAGCAGTACATGATCCAAACTGACCGCTTCGATTGCCGACAAAGTCAAGGCCAAGCCCCCTTGGTTGAATTCCCGAATACTTCTCCCCCGGCAGTAACACCAAAGTTGCCACATGGTGTCACCGCGTGAATGCAAAGTACACCAAGGCTAGGTAAAGAGTCACGCTTTTGCCGTGTCCAAGTCGTGAGAGTGCCAGACGTTTGGCACTATGAACTGCTGTGAGCACCCCCGCGGATTCGTCCTCTGTAAGCCGGCCCGAAGCCCCGTGGTGGAACGAGGCGGTCTTCTATCAGATCTATCCGCGTTCTTTTGCCGATTCGGGCAGCGACGGTATCGGCGACCTCGGCGGAGTCGAGGAGAAACTCGGCTACCTCGAACTGCTCGGCATCGATGCAATCTGGTTGAGCCCGGTGATGAAGTCACCGATGGCAGACCACGGCTACGACGTCTCGGATCCTCGCGACATCGATCCCCTGTTCGGCGATCTGGCGACGATGGATTCGCTGATCACGTCAGCCCACGAACGCGGAATCAAGGTCACGATGGACCTGGTCCCGAACCACACGAGTGATCAGCACGAGTGGTTCAAGGCAGCCCTGGCGTCGGCGCCCGATTCGGCGGAGCGATCCCGTTACATCTTCCGAGACGGCAAAGGTGAGAACGGCAACGAACCGCCGAACAACTGGCCGAGCATCTTCGGCGGCCCGGCGTGGACCCGTGTCACCGAAGCCGACGGAACACCCGGCCAGTGGTACCTGCACATCTTCGCCAAGGAACAGCCCGACCTGAACTGGGACAACCCCGAGGTCTTCGACGACCTCGCCAAGACTCTGCGCTTCTGGCTCGAGCGCGGAATCGACGGATTCCGCATCGACGTGGCCCACGGAATGGCCAAGCCCGACGGTTTGCCGGACCACGACTGGGAGCTCAACGAGCTCATGCGCAATTCCGACGACGACCCGCGGTTCAACAACCCGGCAGTTCACGAAATCCACCGCGGCATCCGCAAGGTCATGGACGAGTTCCCGGAGGCGATGACCGTCGGCGAGATCTGGGTGAAGGACAACCAGAAGTTCGGCGAATACATCCGGCCAGACGAACTGCATCTCGGATTCAACTTCCGACTTGCAGAAACCGAATTCTCCGCCGAGTCCGTCCGGGAGGCCGTGGAGAACTCTCTTGCGGCCGTCGCCGAGGTCGGGGGTGTGCCCACGTGGACGCTGTCGAATCACGACGTCGAACGTGAAGTCACGCGCTACGGCGGGGGTGAGATCGGAACCCAACGCGCACGGGCGATGATCCTCGTCGAACTGGCGCTTCCGGGCGCGAGCTTCATCTACAACGGAGCCGAACTCGGCCTGCCGAACGTCGACCTGCCCGACGAGGCACTACAGGACCCGGTCTGGGAACGATCCGGACATGCCGAGCGAGGACGCGACGGCTGCCGAGTGCCCCTTCCGTGGGAAGGAAGCGAACCCCCGTTCGGATTCACCACCGGTGCGAGCACCTGGTTGCCGATGCCACGCGAGTGGTCGACACTCACGGTGGAGGCGCAGATCGAGGACGTCGACTCGATGCTCTCGCTTTATCGCGCCGCCCTCGAACTTCGTAGCGCCAGGCCGGAGTTCTCCGGCGCCGACATCGATTGGTACGGCAGTCCCCCCGGCTGCCTCGCTTTCCGTCGACGCGGTGGTCTGATCTGTGCTCTCAACACCACGGAGGTGCCGATCGCACTGCCGAACGGGCAGCTGCTGTTGAGCAGCGCACCACTCGTCGACGGTCAACTACCCGTCAACGCTGCGGCGTGGCTGATCTGAGAGAACACGCACCCGCCACCTGAACTCCTATCGTGCGACCATCAGCGGTATCGAACCACCGCGGTGACGGTAGATCGAACCGAACCGTGCATCGAGCCGCACCCAGGATTTGCTCGCCCGCACCCGAACCAGTTCCGAGGCGTCGATCTGCTCGAGGTCGATGTCGGCGGTCATCGCCTCGGACCCGGCGTGCGGAACGAATCCCATTGCGGTCAAGGCAAAAATAACCCGCATCGAGATCCCGACCGTGCCGGACGGACCACTGACCTCGAGCACGTCCTGATCGAGCAACGACGCCGGCGGACCGTGACTACTTCCATGCTCCAGTGCCAAGGCGTTGCCCCGCTGCGCCAGTTCGATCAGCACCCGGGCGGGTACGTCGTCCAGGTGCTCGAAGCCGTCCATCGGCGGCAACGCCCCACGCCACGCCGAATCCATGGCGAACCCCGGATCGATCAGCTCACTTGTCGCCTGCTCCACCGCCGAGAGCAACTGATCGCCGGCAGCCGAGGTGTCGTCAGGGTTGATGGTGCCCGCCACGGTTCGCGTAGCGAGAGCGTCGAAACCCGTTGACGCCCAAACGCTCAGGTGAGCATCTCCGCGTCGACGCATCCGGATGACCGTGGACTCGTCCAAACGCAAGGCATGACCGATGAAGCCGGCCAAGTTCTTTCGCTCGGCCTCCTCGGGCACGGTCAGTACACGTTCATGCACGTTGCCAGCTCTCCAAGTACTCGCGCTCGGGCCCGCTGAGGCGACGCAAACGTTGAGTGTCGATATCGAAGGCCGCGATCTGAGTCGACGCCACGATGGACGGCGGGACACTGAGATCCGCACCGCGGGGGCGAACCTCGTACGCGATGGTGAAGTCCACCGCGCGCACCTTTTCCACCCACATGAAGACGTCGAGCGGCGAATCGTCGTGCCGCAGTTGGCCGCGGTACCGCACATGGAGATCGGCAATCACGGCCCCGTCACGCAGGGTGACCGTCGGGCGCGAGTCTTCGAACAACCAAGGAATCCGCGCCTCTTCGAGCAACGTCACCATCCGTGCGTGGTTGATGTGCTGGAAGGCATCCATGTCGGACCACCGAACCACAACTTCGGCGTGGAATCCTTCGCTCAACGTCCTACCTCCGATCGGGTGCCCATGCTGCGCACCATGCTACGAACCTGACGCGCCGCCACCGAGAGCGTCGCGAGGTCAAGCGTCCCAGACTCGAAGATCTCGACGAGAGCTGCCCTCGCCCGGCTCAGACGCGAGGCGTTGGTCGACTCCCATTCGTCGATCTTCTCCTGCGGCGACTCCCCCGGCTCGCCGCCGGCCAGAACCTCCATCGTCAGCTGCCGAAGCGAACTGTAGAGGTCGTCTCGCAACGCGAGCCTCGCGAGCGAGTGCCATCGATCGCCGCGCTCGAGTCCCGAGACAGCGCTCAGCAACCAGTCGATTCCCAGATGCGCGTCCAAGGCGTAGTACAGCTCCGCGACTTCGGTGATGTCGTGATCTGCGATGTCGGCGATATCCGCGATGTCGAGCAGGCAGTAGACGTCGAGCAGTCGGAACACGTCCAGCGCCAACGCTTCCGGAGCCCCGCGATCGATCACCGATTGAGCCCGCACCAGCAGATCGTCGAGTTGATGGCCCGCAAGCATCCCCGGAACCAGAGGTGCCGTCGCCCGATACGCCGCCGAGTAACGCGCTACCTCGGCGCCGACGGCGATCGGCTGGGGCCGATTGGCCAGGAACCACCGCGACGCGCGGTCGAGCAAGCGGCACGACTCCACGATCAGCTCGTTTTCGATCTCTGCACTGACGCCCGCCGAGCGGATTCGCGACCACACCTCGTCGAGCGCAAACACCTCTCGCACAGCGGCGTAGGCACGGATCGAGTCGGTACTGCTCGCTCCGGTCTCCTCGGCCAAGCGGTAGGCGTACGTGATTCCGCCGTTGTCGATCACTTCGTTCACGAGCATCGTCGCGACGATCTGCCGCCGCAACGGGTGTGCCTTGATCTCCGTTTCGAACCGATCGCGAACAGCGGTCGGGAAGTACTGCGGGATCTGCTGGGCGAAGAAATCGTTGTCCGGCAACTCGGTTGCGAGCAGATCGTCCTTGAGTGAAAGCTTGACGTGCGCCGTCAGCGTCGCCAATTCCGGCGACGTCAGACCCACACCGGCCTCGAGTCGACGCTCGATCTCCTTGTCGGTCGGCAACGCCTCGAGCTTGCGGTCAAGGCCACGTGCCTTGGTCAGATCCGTCAACTGACGGCGGTGAACACCGAGCATCTGAGAAGCGGTCACGCGGGAGATTCCGAGCAGCGCGTTCTGAGCAATGTTGTCCGCCAACACCAGCGCCGCCACGTCGTCGGTCATCGACGCCAGCAACGGATTCCGTTCCTGCGTGGGCAGTAACTGCGAACGCACGAGCGAATCGAGAAGAATCTTGATGTTCACTTCGTGATCGGAGCAGTCGACGCCGGCCGAGTTGTCGATGGCGTCGGTGTTGATGTGACCGCCGCTGGCGCTGAACTCGATTCTTCCCAGAGCAGTGACGCCGAGGTTGCCGCCCTCCCCGATCACCTTGACCCGCAGATCTTGACCGTCGACACGCACGGCGTCGTTACTCTTGTCGCCAACCTGCGCATTGGTCTCGGTCGACGCTTTGACGTATGTACCGATTCCGCCGTTCCACAGCAGATCCACCGGTGCCGACAGAATCGCCTGCATCAATTCCGGCGGCGAGAGCTTCGTGACCCCCTCGGCCAGACCCAGTGCGATCCGGACGCTTTCGGCGATCGGAACCGACTTGACCGTGCGGTCCCAGACGCCGCCACCTTCACTGATCAGGCTCTTGTCGTAGTCGGCCCATGACGACCGTGGCAACTCGAAAAGTCGTTGACGTTCGACGAACGAGCTCGCTGCATCCGGGTTCGGATCGAGGAAGATGTGTCGATGGTCGAACGCGCCCACCAGACGGATGTGCCGACTGAGGAGCATTCCGTTGCCGAACACGTCTCCGCTCATGTCGCCGACGCCTACCGTCGTGAAATCCTGCGTCTGCGTGTCGACCCCGAGTTCGCGGAAGTGCCGCTTGACGCTTTCCCAGGCGCCGCGAGCGGTGATACCCATGCCCTTGTGGTCGTATCCCACGGAGCCACCGGAGGCAAACGCGTCGCCGAGCCAGAAGTCGTACTTGGCGGCAACCGAATTGGCGAGATCCGAGAACGTCGCCGTGCCCTTGTCCGCGGCGACCACCAGGTAGCGATCCTGATCGTCCTTGCGCACCACTCGATCCGGCGTCACAACTTCGCCGGTAGCCGCGTGCACGTTGTCGGTGATGTCGAG
Organism: Rhodococcus sp. YL-1; assembly: GCF_001942025.1. NCBI lineage: Bacteria > Bacillati > Actinomycetota > Actinomycetes > Mycobacteriales > Nocardiaceae > Rhodococcus > Rhodococcus sp. YL-1. The sequence continues at coordinate 3,977,730 of NZ_CP017299.1, forward strand.
CAATCCGGAGATGAACGTGGTGTAGCAGGCCTTGCCGGTTTCCAGCGTCGCCATTCGATCAACGGCCGGATCACCCGTCGGCAGAGGCGGATTCTTCACGACGAAGCCGCCCTTGGCGCCGACCGGCACGATCACCGCGTTCTTGACGGCCTGAGCCTTCACCAAGCCGAGCACCTCGGTGCGGAAATCCTCGCGCCGGTCGGACCAGCGGAGCCCGCCGCGCGCGACTGCGCCGAATCGCAGGTGGACGCCTTCGACCTCGGGCGAGTACACGTAGATCTCGAAAGCCGGCCGCGGCTTGGGCAACTCGCTGATCCGTGAGGGATCGAGCTTGACCGACAGGTAGTCGCGAGAGCGGCCATCGGCGTCGACGACGTAGAAATTGGTTCGCAAGGTCGCCTTCACCAAGGAGAACATTCCACGCAGAATGCGATCGGCATCCAAGCTGAGTACCTCGTCGATGGACGCACGCAACTGCTCGTCCAATTCGGCGACGCGAATGTCGTCCTGCTTCTCGGGGTCGAACATCGCCTCGAACAACTGCACCAATGCAAACGCGGTCTGCGGGTGTGTAAGCGCGATTCCTTCGATGTGGAACTGACTGTATGGAAATGTGGCCTGGCGCAGATACTTTGCGTAAGCACGCAGCACCACGGCTTGCCGCCAGGACATTCCGGCCCGCAGCACCAACTCGTTGAATCGGTCAGCTTCGGCCCGGCCGAACCAGACTGCACCGAATGCAGCCGTGAATCGCTTCTGGACCTCGGTCAGCGGGGCGGTACTGGTCTCGAGCGGCACCTGCGCATCGAGGTCGATCTCGACCGACGCCCGAAGATCCGCCGGTACCGACAATCCGAAATCGTAGATCCAGCACTGAACGCCGTCGAGTCGCTGCACGACGTGCGGCCGCTCGTCGAGAACTTCGACGCCGAGTGACTGCAGCACCGGTAGCACCTGGCTCAACGAGATACCGTCGCCGCCGACGAAGAGCGTGAAGCGCCAGGCACCGGGCGCGGAGTCCACAGCACGATAGAGCAGTACGTCGATCGCGCCTGGCGCCAACGCCTCGAGTCTGGCGATGTCGGCCAACGCGCGTGACGGTTCGAAGTCCTCCTTGTATCCATCGGGAAGCACCCGCGAATACCGCTGCACCAGTTCCGGATCCACACCTGGACTTTCACGAACAAGGTCGTTGATGCGGTCGTCCCAGCTACGACTGACTTCGGTCAACAGAGCCTGAACTCGCTCGCGGTTGGCCTCGGAGACATCCAGATGAACCGGCTCACTGTCCGGATCGCGCCGGATCGTCACGTGCAACAGCGCAAGATCGTTCTCGGTAACCCGGGCGGTGTAATCGACTGTGCCTGGTCCGAATTCGCGCCACAGCAGGTTTTGCATCGCCAGTCGCACCCGCGTCGTGTACCGGTCGCGGGGTAGGTACACCAAGCAGGATACGAACCGTCCGAACGTGTCCTCGCGGACAAAGAGTCGCACCTGTCGACGCAGCCCGATGCTGTGCACGGCGTGGACGGTCTCGAACAAGGTCTCGGCGTCGCTCGAGAACAACTCGGTGCGTGGGAACGACTGGATGACCTCGAGCATCGCCTGTCCGGAGTACGAATGCAGGTCGACACCGGCACGCGCGATGACTTCGCGGACGCGGCGCTCGATCAGAGGAATCGCGAGGACGTTCTCGTGGAGTGCGACCACGGTGAACACACCCAGGAATCTGTGCTCCCCCACGATGTTTCCCTCGTCGTCGAGGATCGAGACACCCACGAAGTACGGGTAGACGGCGCGGTGCACCGTGGCGGGGAACGATCCCTGCGTCAGGACCAGAAGCGGTCGATCCGGGAGATCTGCGACGGGAGGCAAACTCATCGGGCCTTCGGTGACCGCGTCGGAGCGCAGCACGCCGAGTCCACTGCCGGCGACCGTGCGTGAACCGTCCTTCGTACCCTCGAATCGCCGGTATCCGAGCACGGCATAGTTTCCGTCCGCCATCCACCGCAGCAGCCGGGCGGTGTCGGAGAATTCTTCGGGGGTGATCCTCCCGGAGGCAGTTTCTGCGGCACTCTCCAACTCGTCGGCAACGCGCAGTTGCAACGCCTTCATGTCCGGGGTGTCACCAACCACCTGGCGGACGTCTGCGAGCACCTTGCCGAGGTGTGCTTCGATCGCGTCGAGAGCGGAATCCTCGACTTCGGAGTCCAACTGGACGTGCATCCAGGATTCTTGGATACCGCTGTCGCCCAAGGACATCAGATTGCCCGAGTCATCGCGTTCAACCGTCAGGATCGGATGGGCGAATTGACTGATTCCCACACCTTGTCGGTTGAGCATCGCGGTAACGGACTCGACGAGCAACGACATGTCGTCGGTGACGATCTGGACGGCAGCGCCGAGACCCTCGGATCCTGACGGGCGGTACACACGCCATACGGCCGTGCCCGGGGTCCGCTGCCTCCCGAGCGCAAGATGCGCGAGCAGGACTCGATCCGATCGACCGTTGATGACGTCGTCGCTGTCACCCTCGTCGATATGCGTGAAAAAGGCCTCGCGAAGACGCGTCAACAACGTCGCTTCGTCGAGGCCTGTGCCCTGCTGCCGTACACGGTCTGTCATTGCTGGCTCACATCCTTGTGGGTTCTGATCGCCGCGACCAATCTCTGACTCGAGACTAGCCGCGGCAACCAGTACCTAGGGTGAACTGAGAAACGAAATCTACGATGTCGTCATCTGAACAAGCGATGCTTCGAGCACCGCGCGTTCGCTGTCCGCCAGCGGTCTGGACTTTTCGGACACCGTGTCGAATCCGACCATCAACGCGTCGCCGAAAGCGCATTCGACACCCGCGTTGTCACGGATGACGTGCCGAACCGTGAACGAGGAAGTCCCGACGTGAGTCGTGAAGATCTCCACATTCAAGGGACCGGACCGATCGGTGACCGGCTTGAGGAACTCGACGGTCATCTTTCGAACCACGAGGTATCCCGGCCGGCCGCCGAGCGGCGCCAGTTTCGCTTCCAGGAACTGGATGCGCGCTTCCTGCATGTACTCGACGTAACGCGTGTTGTTGACGTGACCCAACCGGTCGGAATCGCCCCACCGGACCTGGATTTGCGCCGTGTATACGTCGGACACCGGATCAGTCCCTGGTGAGCTTGCGGTGAGTCACGCGGTGCGGGCGTGCGGCGTCGGGGCCGAGTCGCTCGACCTTGTTCGCCTCGTAGCCCTCGAAGTTGCCCTCGTACCAGTACCAAGCTGCCTCGTTGTCGCCGAAGCCACCTTCCCACGCGAGGATGTGGGTACAGGTCCGGTCCAGGAACCAGCGATCGTGCGAGATCACGACGGCGCAGCCGGGGAACTCTTCGAGAGCGTTCTCCAGCGAGCCGAGGGTTTCGACGTCGAGGTCGTTGGTGGGCTCATCGAGCAGGATCAGGTTGCCGCCCTGCTTGAGCGTCATCGCCAGGTTCAGGCGGTTGCGCTCACCACCGGAGAGGACGCCGGCCGGCTTCTGCTGATCGTGGCCCTTGAAACCGAACGAGCTGATGTACGCGCGCGAGGGGAACTCGGTCTGGCCGACGACGATGAAATCGAGCCCGTCGGACACGGTCTCCCAGACCGTCTTCTTGGGGTCGATTCCGGAACGGTTCTGGTCGACGTAGCTCAGCTTGACCGTCTGACCGATCTTGACCTCACCGGCGTCAGGCTCCTCGAGACCGACGATGGTCTTGAACAGCGTCGTCTTACCGACGCCGTTGGGGCCGATGACGCCGACAATTCCGTTGCGCGGCAACGTGAACGAGAGATCCTTGATCAGCACGCGACCGTCGAAGCCCTTGTCGAGGTTCGAGACCTCCACGACCACGTCACCCAGGCGCGGCGGTGCCGGGATCTGGATCTCGTCGAAGTCGAGCTTGCGCGTCTTCTCTGCTTCGTTCGCCATTTCCTCGTAGCGATCGAGACGAGCCTTGTTCTTGGCCTGGCGGGCCTTGGCGCCGGAACGAACCCATGCGAGCTCGTCCTTGAGGCGCTTCTGCAGCTTCTGATCCTTCTTGCCGGCAACTTCGAGGCGTGCAGCCTTCTGCTCCAGGTAGGTGGAGTAGTTGCCCTCGTACGGGTACAGGCGTCCGCGGTCGACTTCACAGATCCACTGCGCGACGTGATCGAGGAAGTAGCGATCGTGAGTCACGGCGAGGATTGCGCCGGGGTAAGCAGCGAGATGCTGCTCGAGCCACAGGACAGATTCGGCGTCGAGGTGGTTGGTGGGCTCATCGAGGAGCAGGAGGTCGGGCTTGCTCAGCAGCAGCTTGCAGAGCGCAACGCGTCGCTTCTCACCACCGGAGAGGTGGGTGACCATCTCTTCCGGCGGGGGGCAGCGCAGGGCGTCCATAGCCTGCTCGAGCTGCGAGTCGATCTCCCACGCATCTGCGTGATCGAGCTTCTCCTGCAGCTCGCCCATCTCTTCCATGAGCTCGTCGGAGTAATCCGTAGCCATCAGCTCGGCGATCTCGTTGTACCGCTTGAGCTGGACCATCGTCTCTCCGAGACCGTCCTCGACGTTCTCGCGAACGGTCTTGGTCTCGTCGAGCTCCGGCTCCTGCATGAGGATGCCGACGGTCGCGCCCGGGGCCAGGAATGCCTCGCCGTTGCCCGGCTGGTCCAGTCCGGCCATGATCTTGAGGATGCTGGATTTACCAGCGCCGTTCGGTCCGACGACACCGATCTTCGCGCCGGGGTAAAAGCTCATCGTGACGTCATCGAGGATGACCTTGTCACCGTGCGCCTTGCGCACCTTCTTCATCGTGTAAATGAACTCAGCCATGACCGCCAGCCTATCGGTGTTTGTCCTATAACCCACATTGCGCGTTGGCGCTCACACCGATGCGGGTTCTGCGGACAGTCCGAGGTCATCGACCAGATTCGTCGACATGCTCATCGACCCCCACGAAAACCGCGATGGGGACACCTCCGGGTGTCCCCAGGACGGCTCAGATCATTGCCCTGTGGATGCCCTTCGGCTCGCCACCGAGCTGCGAGAGCGTCGACGCATGGAAAATGGAACCGGGTACGTGGATCGCGTGCGCGAGACCGGCATGAGCGTCACGCCAGAACCGCTGCATCGGCGTGTTCAACTGCAAAGCCCCACCACCGGAACGAGCAAAGATCTCGTCCACCGCACGCACCGCACGCCACGCCGCAGCAGTCTGCGTACGGCGACCGATCGCACGAAGCTCGAACGAAACTTCCTGCCCCTTCTCCGTCATGTCCCAGAAACGATCCACCGTCTCCAAGATCGCAGCCCGAGAAGCAGCGATCTCGGCCGCCGCCTCACCGATCGCGAACAGCACGTACGGATCTTCCTTGATCGGAACACCACTGACCGTCACACGCTCACGCTGCGCCGCCATGTTGCACGCCAACGCACCTTCGGCGATACCGATCAACGACGAAGTGATCCCCAACGGGAAAATGCACGAGAACGGGAACTTGTACAACGTCTCCGTACGGCCCGCTTCCTTCCACGCCGTCCCGTCGAAAACCTTTCCCGCATCAAGAGTCCGATACGTCGGCAAGAACGCATCCTTGACGATCAGATCCTTCGACCCCGTACCGCGCAGACCCACGACATTCCAGCTGTCCTGGTCGATGTCGTAATCCGAACGCGGCAACAACACGTGCAGAATCTTCGGCGGCATCAACGGCTTACCGGACTCGTCACCGACCATCGCACCGATCATGATCCAGTCACAATGATCGGTACCCGAGGAGAACGACCAACGACCGTTGAGGATGTACCCACCCTCGACCGGCCTCGCCACACCCATCGGCGCATACGGCGACGCCATCCACGTATCAGGATCGGTTCCCCACACCTCTTCCTGAGCCTTGCGGTCGAAGAACGCAAGCTCCCACGGATGCACACCGACGATGCCGCTGACCCAGCCCGTGGCACCATCCATCGCACCGATAGCCATTGCCGTCTCGGCGAATTCACGCGGATGCGCCTCGAGGCCTCCGAACTCCTTCGGCTGCAACATCCGGATGACGCCGGCGTCGCGCAAACGCTTCGCGCTGCCGTCCGTCAAGCGCATCAGCTTGTCGCCCTCGACCCCGTCGGCGCGGATCTCGTCGGCGAACTGTGAGATGTTGTCCAGAACCTGACCCATGATCTTCCGCCTCCATTGATAGTCGACCAACGACCATTAAAGTAGAACACGTTCTAGAAACTTGCGGAAGTGAAATGGCCGACATTTCTTACACTCACACGGTCTGCAGTTCCGACGGGAGTTCGACGGCGTCGCTACCCGAGGCCGCAAGCAACTGTGCGTATCGCCCACCTTGTTGCACAAGTTCGTCGTGGGTGCCCTTTTCCACAACCACGCCCTGGTCGAGGACCGCAATGAGATCCGCATCTCGAACCGTGGAAAGCCTGTGCGCCACAACAAGAGTGGTGCGTCCGACCATCAGCTCGTCGAGCGCGTCCTGCAACGCACGTTCAGTGCGATTGTCCAAGGCGCTCGTCGCCTCGTCGAGGACAAGGATCGGCGGATTCCGCAGGACTGTGCGCGCGATCGCTATGCGCTGTTTCTCACCGCCGGAGAATCGGTAGCCGCGCTCGCCGACCATGGTGTCGTACCCGTCGTCGAGACCGGAAATGAACTCGTGGATCTGCGCGATGCGCGCTGCCTGCTCGATCTCGGCGTCCGTGGCGTCGGGTTTCGCGAACCGAAGGTTCTCACGAATCGTCGTGTGGAAGAGATACGTCTCCTGCGACACCACACCTACCAGGTCGGAGACCGTCGCCAGATCGAGGTCCCGCAGATCGACGTCGTCGATTCTCACCGATCCCGCAGTCGGGTCGTACAGACGTGCGGCCAAGTATCCGAGAGTGGTCTTGCCCGAACCCGTGGAGCCGACAAGCGCCAAGGTTCCGCCGGCCGGGACCGTGAGGTCGATGTTGTCGAGGGTCTTGCTGTCGGTTCCTGGATACGAGAAGTCGACGTGGTCGAACCGAAGTTCGCCGGACATCTTGGTGCGGTCGAAGCTCTTCGACTCTTCCGGATCCGCGATGTCGATCGGCAGATCCAGGTACTCGAACACGCGACTGAACAGTGCCATCGAGCTCTGCACCTCGACGCCCGTGTTGAGCAGCATCATGGTGGGGCGGAACAATTGTGTTTGCAGCGTGGTGAATGCGACGAGGGTGCCGACGGTGATGGTGTTGCCGTGATCGAGAGTGAAACCGGCAAACCAGTAGACCAGTGCAGGCATGGCTGCGAAGGTGATCGACATGGTCGCCATGCGCCACTTGCCGGCCATCATGGCCCGGAGTTCGACGTCTGCGACTTCCGCTGAACGCTCGGTGAATCGATCCGTCAGAGCCGACTTCGCGCCGGTCGTCTTGCCGAGGAGAATGCCACTGACGGAGAGAGATTCCTCCACCTGGACCGACAGATCACTGAGTAGCTTCTGCCGCTTACCCGAGATCTTGCGGCGCTCGTCACCGATCTTGCGTGCGATACGGATGAACACCGGCAAGATCGCCAGCGAGAAGATGGCAAGCCGCCAATCCAGAAGGAACAGAGCAACAATGGTGGCTGCCACGGTCGTTGCATTCTGCGCGATGGACGTTGCCGTGTTGGTGACCACCGACTGCATACCGCCGATGTCGTTGGCAATACGCGACTGAACTTCTCCGGTTCGGGTTCGAGCGAAGAATCCGAGCGACTGATTCTGCAGATGCGAGTAGACCCGCACGCGCAGTTGGTGCATCAGTTTCTGGCCGATGCTGTTGGACATCCAGGTCTGTGCCACGCCGAGACAGCTCGTGATCACGGCAATGGCGATCATGCCGATGGCCAGAACGCTCACGAGTCCGAGGTTCTTGTCCGGGATCGCCTTGTCGAGCATTTCGCGTAGGAGCAGCGGGCTGCCCAGCGCCACGATCGCACTGAGTGTGATGACCGCGGTGACGATGGCGATCTGAGTTCGATACGGCGCGAACAGTCCGAGTACGCGTTTTGCCGGTACGGATTCCGCCGGAGTGATCTCGACAGCGGATCGTTCGATGTTTCGCATGTGATCTGGTTTCACGTTCTACCTCCTGGAGGCTTTCTCACCCTAGTTTCATATTGATGAGGTTACCTCACTATGAGGCTGACACCAACAACGCTAGACTGACGCTATGCATTCCCGAGAGCGCGAACTCACCGACGTCGTGATGTCCGTGGCACGGCTCATCCGCCGACGTCAGGTGGCAGCGCTGGAACCATTCGGTCTCTCGCCGTCGCAAAGCCGAGCGCTGCGAGTACTGACCCGAGTGGGCGAGCCGGTTCGACTCGGGTTTCTTGCCGAGCGATTGCGCATCGTTCCGCGGTCGGCGACCGACGTCGTGGATTCCCTCGAAGAGGCCGGATGGGTGCGCCGCACTCCCGATCCGAACGATCGGCGAGCCGTGTTACTCGAGCTCACCGACGCCGGCGCTACCCTCGCTGCCGACGTCGCAAAAGCTCAACGACGCGAATCTTCGGATGTGTTCGACGACCTCGACGAATCGGAGCGAGCAACTCTCACCGAACTTCTCGAGCGAGTGGACGCGGGGCACGACTCGCGGCCCCGCGACTGCCCGAAACCTTCGGTCTGAGTCCTCACGCAGCGACGGTGTCGACTGCGTCCTCGACATTCTCCGCCGACGTCGGCTTGCTCTGACGCTCGATCTTCGAGATGCAACGAGCAAGGTCCGCGCCTACCGCAGTCGCCCGTAGCTCGAGATCGGAACGAGGCACACCCTCTTTGGTCGTGTACTCGTTGGTGCGCAACTCCCCCGCCACCATGACCGGATCACCCTTCATGATGGATGCGCCGACGCCGGTGACCAACCGCCGCCAGCAGCTGACCGTGAGATAGAGGGTCGCTCCGTCCGTCCACTCTCCGGTCACCGCGTCTTTGCGACGCGTGTTGCTCGCCATCCGAAAGCTCAGCACCTCTTCGCCATTGGTGGTCTGCCGCTTCACCGGATTGGTGATGACGGTTCCGACAACCGTTGCATGCGTTTCGTACATGTCCGATCCCCCTTCGAACTCCAGAACCCGCCAACTGCCGCGGGGCCGATCACTGCGTCGGCAGTTTCGATTGTGGAACGACAAACGCGTGGCTCGGGATCTTCGATTTCCACCTGTGCATCGGTGGAACAGCTGTGGAGAAACAGCACTGCCCGAGCCAAACGGCCCGGGCAGTGTCGGAGCTAAGTGCTAGTGGAGGATTCGTCGGATTTCTTCTCGCTGGGTGTCTCGTCCGCAGAGTCCTCGCTTGCAGTCTCCGCGTCAGCAGCCTCACGGGGTTTCCACCCTTCGCGGTCTCGCCTGGCCAATTCGGCGAACATCGCGTTGTGCGCGGCGAGGTCGGCGTCGTGGTCGCGCTCGGCCGCACGGTCGGTTCGGCGCGCTGTCCTGCCATCGCTGCGCGACCACTGAACCAGTAGCGCGAGCATGACCACCATGAGCGGGATCTCGCCGGTCGCCCACGCGATGCTGCCGCCCAGCTGCTGATCGCCGATCAGGTCGTTGTTCCAGCCGAGGCCGAGCGAACGGAAGTACGCGCCGCCCATGACGGCGGTGGTGCTCATCAATGCCACGCCGAAGAAGGCGTGGAACGGAAGTGAGCCGAAGACCATTGCCAGCTTGGTCACTGGCTGCAATTGACGTGGTGACGGGTCGATTCCGATCGCCACCCAATAGAAGAGATAGCCGCTGAGGATGAAGTGCAGGTTCATCAGCAGGTGAGCGCTGTGCGAGTCGACCGTCGCACCGTAGATTCCGCCGAGATACAGCGCGTAGAAACCGCCGACAAAGAGAACTGCCGCCACGATCGGGTGGGTGATGAATCGCGAGAACGGGCTGTGCAGAGCGGTCAGAATCCACTCGCGAATGCCGGGCACGCCGTCCTTGCCTGCCGGATCCAGGGCCCGCAGAGCCAAAGTGATCGGCGCACCCAGAACCAGCAGGACTGGGCCCAACATCGACAGCGCCATGTGCGCACCCATGTGAACGCTGAATACTGCCGGCGCGTACTTGCCGACGCCCGAAGACGTGGCGATCAGGAGCACCGCACAACCGCTCATCCAGGCGATGGTTCGGCCGACAGGCCAGGAATCCCCACGCTTGGCCAGCTTGCGCAGACCGATTCCGTACAGAATCGCCGCGGCGATCGCGGCGGTGCCGAACATGAGGTCGAATCGCCAGTCCGTCACGAAGGCCATGAACGACGGCGGGTCCGGAAGGTTGTAACCGAGTTCGACCTCGGGGATCGAGGGAATCGACAGCGGCGGGGGCGGCGGGGTACGACCGAGGCCGATCGCGAGGCCGATGGTTGCCGCCATCACGATGCCTTCAGCGCCGGCAAATCGAATCAGGGCAGAGCGACTCTTCGGATTCTCCGCCAGCGCCGGTAGCGCCCGACTCCGCTGAGCCCAACCGAAGAACCCGAGGATGATCAGTGCAACTGTTTTCGCGACGATCAATCGTCCATACGTCGTGGTGAATACGTCGTCGAGAGGCAGACGGACAATCGCGTTGATGACGCCGCTGAATCCCATGACGACGAAGCAGATGGATGCGACCGTCGAAAAGCGTCGGGCTGCTACGTCGGTGTAATCGCCGCCGCGCCGCGCGTGTGCCAGTAGCGCGAACAAGCCGCCGGCCCAGAGCGAAGCCGCCACGAGGTGCAGGATCAGGCTGTTGGTGGCGATGTCATGCGACCCGCCCGAAGACGAGTGACCGGTGAGAGCGAGCGGCATCAGTCCGAGAAGACCGACCAGCAGCAGTAGCGGGGTCCACCACCAGCGCAGTGTCAGTCGGGCCAAGATCGCCAGAACAACCGCGATGATCGCAGTCCAACGCCAAGCGCCGGCGATCTCGACCTGATCGAGTCCCGACCACAGGTTCGCCGGTTTGATCGCTTCGGCAAACGGCTGACCCGACGTGTCAGAGAGCGTCAGAGGCACCATCATGAACGAACAGATCGCCCACACGATCGCGGCGTGCGATGCAGTTCGGACTGCCCGATAGCCGTCGACGTCGAGGACGCCCGACTTCTGCGGCGGCACGAAGAACGCGGCCAGCAGCAGTGACCCGATCGCGATGACCGCGCCGATCTCCCCCAGTGCCCGCATCGCGGGCAGGCCGTACGTGGTGATCGGGCCTGGATCCGGAATACCCAGAAGAGTCAGTGCCTGCGACGCGGAGAATCCCACCACGATGGCTGCAGTGAGCCCTGCGATGAGTCCGCTGACCACGAATATCGCGGTCGAAGAAGCGGGTGCACCGCTGTGCTGTGTGGACTCCGGTGGGGAATCTGTCGGCGCGAGGTCGGGTGTAGCCATACCTCAAGGGTAGGACCTTCGCGAACCGACTACGACAACGCGTCGGAGTTGGGCGGCGCGCGTCACATCCCGAACCCTCGAGTATGATGTTCCACGCGCCTCCGTAGCTCAGGGGATAGAGCAAGAGCCTTCTAATCTCTTGGTCGCAGGTTCGAATCCTGCCGGGGGCACCACAAGATTTGATTCACGGATAGTCACACTGCGTGGACGAGCGGCCACTGGGCAGAGCAGTCCGATACGGACCGAAACCTAGCCCACAAATTACGTGCCGTCCGCAGTAATCTGCCTCGCATGAAGAAGGCACTTCCGAAGACCCTGAAGTCACTCGCCCGGACCGTTGGAATCCTGGCACTCGCGATCGTCGTTGTATCCGTCGTCGAGCGGTTCACCGGCGCACACCAACCGACTACCGGTCCCGCCTCGTTGACCGGACCCGACCAATCGTTGTAGCCCTTCCCTTGTGACAGGGTCGACACATGACGTGCGAGGAACAGGACGAGTCGACATGTAAAAGCCGTCCGATCGCAGATGATGGGCCATTCACGCTGGAAGTCGATGGAGAAATCTTCACGGTGACGGTCCGCCCCGGGGAGCCGGGCGCGTCCGACTACGACTGGAAATCGGGGCCGAACGAGGGGTACGGGTTTTCCAGTTTTCACCGTGTTTCCTACTACAGTGTCCTCGACCGAGCGAACAGTCCATCGAACGAAATTCAGCCCGAAACTATCGATGAACACCGTGCGTCGATCCGCGACTTCCTCAGCAAGGTCAACCCGGAGACCGGATATATCGGAGACTGATCGTCAGAGTTGCCAGTAGCGTTGCCGTCATGATTACGGACCCGACGAGGCCGTGGTGGGAGACTTACAACAACAACGTCCTCTCCGCCCGCGAAAATGGCTGGAGCGAAGACGATTCCAGGCTCTCTCGCGAACTATGCGACCTACTCGATGACGTCGCTGCCGCGTTCGCCATCACGGGCGCGCAGACACCAGGGTGGCTGAGCCCATACAGCGGCGACGTCCAACCCCGCAAGGACTCGTACGAGCGTTGTAGCGATCCGGAGAAGTTCCTGATCGTGGTGGCAAGAGCTCGAGCGTGGACAAAGGTCCTCGTCGATCGCGGCTGGGCACGAGAAGTACCGCCTGTGCGATGGGCGCTCCGTCCCTTGGAGTCCGGCGGGGCCGACACCGTTTTGGAGCCTTCGAGTGACGGTGCGGTTCCGCTCGTGCTGACCACGCACACTCCGGTCGACAGCGCCCACCCGTTCAATGTCACGATTGCCGCGGGCAACCCGGCTGTGGCGATGGCGTCCATTCCTGACTGTGCCTGCGACGGATGCGACAGGGGGTCCGCTGTACTGCTCGAAGAATTCGACACCTGGGTGTTGTCAGTGGTCGACGGTTCACTCGAAGTCGACGTCACAGCCGCCTGTTATTCGATTCAAACTTCTTTTCACGGCGGAAGGCACGGGGTCCAGTACCTCGACGAACCCACAGCTTTCACTGCGGCACCGTGGCCCCCGAATTGGACGGCACGCTCGTTCGCGTCTACAAGATGAGCAGGCGCTGAGCCCTGATCCCGCCGCTACAGAACCTTCGTGAAGATCTGCGCCGGCGCTGCCGTCTCGAGCTTGTCCAGCGCCTCAACCAACCTGACGAAGTGCTCGGTATGAGTGTGGGCGTCGAGGTGCTCCTGCGATTCCCATTCCTCCGCCAACACGAGCTCGCAGGGATTGTCGGTGCGCTGCAGTAACTCGTAATTGATGCAGCCGACCTCTTTTCGGGTCTCGGTGACAAGTTCGTCGTACAACCGAAGCACTTCCGCGAGATCGCCCTGCTCCACTGTGGTTGGCACCAAAACCCTGATCACAAAGACTCTCCGATTCGTCTGACCCGCGTTGACCCCTCCGCTCGAATTCTGCCGTAGACCTCCGACAGATCGACATTTCCGTTGTGACTCGAAGTTTGCGGACAGGCGCAATATCTACGAAACACCCCCGATACCGGAGGTTCGTAGGGTTTGCCGAAGTCGGGCTCGCAATCAGCAGCGCAGCCCTGGGCCCGGGCGAGGGGTAAGCACATGAGTGGAAATGCAGTTCGCTTGCAAGCGATCAAGGACGTCGAGGCCTACACACCTCCGGTGGTCAGTTTCACGACCGACGAGACACCCGGAGAGGTGTTCGGAGCCAACGTCTTCAACAAGGTGGTCATGCAGAAGCGACTGCCCAAGCTTGTCTACAAATCGGTGATGGCGACGATCGAGCAAGGCAAACCGCTTGATCCCATGGTCGCCGACGCGGTCGCGTCGGCGATGAAGGACTGGGCGTTGGAGAAAGGCGCAACCCACTACGCTCACGTCTTCTATCCACTGACCGGGTTGACCGCCGAGAAGCACGACAGCTTCCTCGAGCCGGTCGGCGACGGCAGTGCACTGGCGGAGTTCGCCGGCAAAACCTTGATCCAAGGTGAACCCGACGCTTCGAGTTTCCCGAACGGCGGGCTGCGCAACACGTTCGAGGCTCGCGGATACACCGGCTGGGATGTCACGAGCCCGGCCTACGTTCTCGAAAACCCCAACGGCAACACACTGTGTATCCCGACCGTGTTCGTTTCGATGACCGGCGAAGCGCTCGACCACAAGACTCCCCTGCTGCGTTCACAACAGGCAATGGGTTTCCACGCCGAACGAATCCTTAAGTTGTTCGGCCATACCGATCCCGAGCACATCGTGTCGTTCTGCGGACCCGAGCAGGAGTACTTCCTGATCGATCGACACTTCTTCCTCGCCCGCCCCGACCTCCTCAACGCCGGCCGAACACTCTTCGGCGCAAAGCCGCCCAAGGGCCAGGAGTTCGACGACCACTACTTCGGGGCGATCCCGGAACGTGTGCTCGGATTCATGATGGACACCGAGCGGGAACTTTTCAAACTCGGTATCCCCGCCAAGACGCGGCACAACGAGGTTGCGCCCGGCCAGTTCGAAATCGCCCCGATGTTCGAGCGAGGCAACATCGCCGCGGACCACCAGCAGTTGCTGATGACCACTTTCAAGACAATCGCCAAGAAGCACGGCATGGAATGTCTGTTCCACGAGAAGCCGTTCGACGGTGTCAACGGCTCCGGCAAGCACGTCAACTTCTCGCTGGGCAACTCCGAACTCGGCAGTTTGCTTGTCCCCGGCGACAATCCGCATGACAACGCCCAGTTCCTCGTATTCTGCGCCGCAGTCATCCGGGCCGTCCACAAATACGCCGGCCTCCTGCGCGCGTCGGTCGCATCGGCAACCAACGATCACCGTCTCGGTGCCAACGAGGCTCCCCCGGCCATCATCTCGATCTTCCTCGGCGATCAGCTGGCCGACGTCTTCGAGCAGATCGCCAAGGGCGCAGCGACATCGTCGAAGGACAAGGGCACCATGATGATCGGAGCCGACACCCTTCCCGTCCTACCGACCGACCCGGGCGACCGCAACCGCACGAGCCCATTTGCCTTCACCGGCAACCGTTTCGAGTTCCGCGCGCCAGGATCGCTGCAAACAGTCAACGGCCCGATGGTCACCATCAACACGATCATGGCCGAGGCCTTGGACTACATGGCCACCGAACTGGAGGCCGCGGTCGCCGACGGCGCCGATTTCGACACCGCCGTCCAGAATCTGCTCACCGAGATCATCACCAACCACGGTGCGGTTGTCTTCAACGGCGACGGGTACTCGGAGAACTGGCAGATCGAGGCCGAGTCTCGCGGCCTGCCGAACCTTCGCACGACGCTGGACGCCCTTCCTGAACTGATCACCGAGTCCTCGATGGAACTCTTCGAGAAGTACAAGGTCTTCAACCACCGGGAGATGCACAGTCGCTACGAGGTCGGACTCGAACAGTACGCACTGAGCATCGGCGTCGAGGCACGCCTGGCCGCCGAAATCGGTACGACGCTGATCCTTCCGGCCGCAGTGCGCCACCAGACGGAAGTTGCGCAGAACTTCGTCGCACTGAAGTCCGCCGGCCTCGAACCGGATTCAGCACCGCTCGAAGAAGTGTCGGCGCCCGTTGCGGCTCTGCGCACAGCGCTCGCGGCCCTGCGCGTAGCAATCGACACCGACGCCGGCGAGTCGCCATTCGATCAGGCCAAGCACGCACAGGACGCACTCCTGCCCGCCATGGCAGAGGTACGTGCAGCGGCCGACTTCCTCGAAACCATCGTCGCCGACGATCACTGGCCACTCCCGACGTATCAGGAAATGCTCTTCATTCTCTGAGTATCACCCGAATATCACTACCCACAGAACTATGGCCTGCAACTCGATCGAGTTGCAGGCCATAGTTGTCGAATCTTGCTCGGCTAGCGGTCTTCCGGCATCGTGACTTCGAGTACGCGAGCCTCACCGGTGGTCGCGGGGTCAGGACGATCGCGCGAATCCGACGACGCCATCTGGAGTCCGTTCAAATCGGTCCGCATGTAGATGACGTTGTAACGGTCCCACGTGGTGGCGACGAATTCGAGGAACTGTCCGCTCGCCCACGGGTGCATGAATCCGCCGTACAACGCGGGCAACGTGATTCCACTCAACAGGGTCTGCGTACCACTCCACGGGCCTTGCGGTTGGTCGGCCTGACGGATCACCAGGTTGCCCTCGGCACTGGTGTACATGGCAACGTACTTGTTCAGGTAGTCGTTCCACTGCACTGCGAGTTCACTGACCGGTGCCTTGATGACCTGAACGGCATCGGTATCTCGCGGACTCCAACCGGAGCCGTCCCAGTATTCGTAGGCGCCGAGATTTCTGATGTCGGCGCCGGCCACTCGCGCCAGGATCGCCTTACCGAAACGACCTGAGGGAGTTCCGTATTCGTAAATGTAGCCGTCCCGACCGTCGAGGAAGGCGCTCTGCTGGAAGTTGGAATTGATCGGCGATACTGCCGGAATCCCCGGAATGCCAAGTCCTTCGGTATTGGCGCGAACTGTCGCCGGATCGAGTTCCCAGTTCTCACCGTTGTCCGTGGAGAAAGCCAGAGCCGAGTAGTTGGTGGTCCAGGCTCCAGGTTCGTCCCACGACCGAACGGACATGAATCTGATGTACTGCACACCACCGTAAGAGATTCCAGCGGTCGGGATGGTGGTGAACTCACCCGGAATGCCGAATCCCGGAATGATCTCCTTGGAATGATTGGGGCCGTCCAAAGGAGAACTGTCGATCTTCATCCCGTCGGCAATGGCGGTGTCGTTGCTGCGGAACAATACGTTGCTGCGCCAGTCGTCACCCGGGGTGTCGCAGTCGCCCACCGTGTCGCCGAATGCCATCAGCACGTCGTGATCCGGCCCCGAAAGACCGTTGTCCCACATGATTCCGAGGTCGGTACCCGACACGTTGAACCGCTCGATGGTGTTGTTGGGACTGCCTGGGCCAGTGACCATTTCGATCGCCTTGGTCCGGCCGGTCAGCACCGGCAGAGCACCGTTGGGGGCGCCGGTGATCCAAGGCAGCGCGTTGGCGAGGGAGCCGGTACCGGCGGAACCACTGCCGAGCGATCCGGTCAGCGAGCCGAGCGAACCCGTCATCGATCCGGCGGAACCACTTCCTCCCGACCCACACGGTCCGCCGATCGCCGACGCAGACGGTGCTGCGGCAATCGTCGCGGCAATCGTGACGACGCCTATCGACAACATCGCCGACATGGAGTGTTTTTTACGCACGTGCAGCCCCTCTGATCATTTCGACTCCCGTTCGGACCACAGGCACAGTGATCCCCGACCGCAGAAGCAAACCATTTGGACTGTGTTAAGAGAGTGAAAGCTGAGCAAATTGTTATAAATCGCCCTTTCAACTGACACAAGTGACAGCTGTGTCCGATTTCACCTTCACAGGACAGTTGTCCGATACAGCAATAAAGGCGCCTAGTATGTAACGGAAATGTAAAAGAGTTCTCACAACGAGGTAGGTGAGCGGTGTCCGTACGTGACCGCGTAGCGCAGATTTACGATCAGGTTTTGGTTCGCAATGCAGGAGAGCCCGAGTTCCATCAGGCCGCCGCAGAGGTCTTCGAGTCTCTTCACGTAGTGCTCGAACGCCACCCCCGCTACGCCGACGCCGGACTCATCGAGCGGCTCTGCGAGCCGGAACGCCAGATCATCTTCCGCGTGCCGTGGACCGACGACCAGGGCAACGTTCACGTCAACCGTGGCTTCCGCGTTCAGTACAACAGTGCACTCGGCCCCTACAAGGGCGGCCTGCGCTTCCACCCCAGCGTCAACCTGGGCATCGTGAAGTTCCTCGGCTTCGAGCAGATCTTCAAGAACTCACTGACCGGCCTGCCCATCGGCGGCGGCAAGGGTGGCTCGGACTTCGATCCCAAGGGCCGCTCCGACGCAGAGGTCATGCGCTTCTGTCAGTCCTTCATGACCGAACTGCAGCGTCACATTGGTGAATACACCGACGTTCCGGCCGGCGACATCGGCGTCGGCGGTCGCGAGATCGGCTACCTGTTCGGTCAGTACAAGCGGCTGACCAACACGTACGAGTCGGGCGTCCTCACCGGCAAGGGCATCACCTGGGGCGGATCGCAGGTTCGCACCGAGGCCACCGGCTACGGCGTCGCGTACTTCGTCGCCGAAATGCTCAAGGCGAAGGGTGAAGGCCTCGAAGGCAAGAACGTCGTGATCTCCGGATCCGGCAATGTCGCCATCTACGCAATCCAGAAGATCCACCAGCTCGGCGGCGTCGCGATCGCCTGCTCGGATTCCTCGGGATACATCGTGGACAAGAAGGGCATCGATCTCGACCTCCTCAAGGAGATCAAGGAAGTTCGCCGCGGCCGCATCAGCGAGTACGCCGACGCAGTTACGCATGCCGAGTTCATCGCCGACGGTTCCATCTGGGACGTGCCGTGCGACGTCGCACTCCCCTGCGCGACTCAGAACGAGCTCGACGAAGATGCCGCAAAGACCTTGATCGCCAACGGCGTTCAGGCCGTTGCCGAAGGCGCGAACATGCCCACCACCCCCGGTGGCATCCAGCTCTTCCGTGACGCGAACGTAGCCTTCGCACCCGGCAAGGCGGCCAACGCCGGTGGCGTTGCAACCTCCGCTCTCGAAATGCAGCAGAATGCTTCGCGTGATTCCTGGAGCTTCGAGTACACCGACGAGCGTCTCGCCGGAATCATGCGCGGCATCCACAAGCGCACCATCAACACCGCTGCCGAGTACGGAAAGCCCGGCGACTACGTGCACGGCGCGAACATTGCCGGCTTCGTGAAGGTAGCCGACGCCATGATTTCACTGGGCGTCATCTAGAGATTTCCGCACCACAGACAGCAGTACAAAAAGGGGTGATTTCACCCTGAACCGGTTCCCGTACATCGGACTGGTCGAATCAATACCTAGGCCTCGAGGGCCCTGGGTCCGCGAGGACCCAGGGCCCTCGAGCTTGATCTGAGCAAATCGCCCGCGACGAGCACCGTAGGCGCCGGCAATGATCCCAGACGGAACTCGTGGTGTCCTCCGAATCCGTTTTCCGCTCTGACGTCGAAAAACACCGTAAGTGGACGATTGTTTAGGTCCGCAGCGCGTGGGGCATATGGACTTATCTTCACATTTGTCCATTTCACAGTTGGACGATCGTTCATGTGGTAGAAATCACAACGCCTGGCGCAATTCGATCCGCAAATTTCAGCGGCGAGTATGCCCCCGAACAAGGCCTCAGCGTGTACCCCGCTTCGTAACGCGCCGAGCCTCCGGGTGCCTGTGCCAGGCGACGCACCTGTCTAGAGGAGGCCACCCATGTCCCCAGCGCTGCTGAACAACCCGGGACCGCTCATGTTGGGAGGCAAGCCCGCCTCCACAGCGGTCAACGACGTCATCCCACTGGCAAGCGATCTCGTAGATCACCTGTCCCGTGCCAACCCGACGTTGACTTCCCTCCAAACGGAGGCAGTTCGTCGGGAACTGATTGCGGTGATCGTGCAGGGGCTCCAAGTGGGGATCCAGCTGCTGGATCACCGCAAACTTCCCACCGACCAAGAGTTGGACGGCATTCACACGATGACCGTCCAACAAGCATTGAAAGGCGTGCCACTCAGCGCGATCCTCAACTTGACCAACGAGGGCATCAGCACTTTTCGCACCCTCATCCTCAGCCGGGCCGACGCCGAGGACTCCGCCAATCTCGGGGATCTCAACGAGTTCTTGTTCGCACTTGCGCAGCGGCTTCACTCGTTCATCTCGATCAGCTATCTCTCGGCTCTTCCAGCCGGTTCCCAACTCGGGGAATACTCCGCCGGCGCCCTCGTGAAGGCCATGCTGGACGGCGACGATCCCACCCAGCTTGCGTTGCAGATGGGCGTTGAACTCGCACCCCGCTATCTCGTCCTGCGGCTCCTGGTGAACCTGCCGCCCATCCGCCCGGGAGCACGCAACGGCAACCACCAGCGCATACAGGCCTACCGTGACCTCTCCGTCGCTCAATCGAAAATCGCGGCCCACTTCGGGTCGGCGCTGCTCGAAGCTCCTGCACCGCAACGTGGTCTGGTCCTGATCGAGGGCACACCCGACTGGGGAACAGTGTGCGAGGTCATCCAACGCGCACGCGCAACGGTCGGGGTGGAGATCACAGCAATCGCCGAGAACGCCGCGGTACGAGATATCGCCGCCGCCCAAGCAACCACTCACGAATTGGCGCAACTCGTGCGGCGCCTGAGACTGCCGGCGCGGTCCTACCGAATGGAAGACCTCGCGCTCGAGTATCAACTCACTCGGGGTGGCGCAGGCCGCGACAGCTTGATCAATCTTCTCAAGCCACTCGACGGCAATCCGGAACTGCTGCAGACATTGTCCATACATCTCGCCAACGGCCAGCATCGTCAGCGCACCGCGTCGGCGCTCGGCCTGCACACCAACACCGTCGACAATCGAATCAAGCGCATCGCAACCCTGACCGGATTGGATCCGGCCCTGCCCTCTGAACTGCTCAAACTGCGCGCTGCCATGATCTCGCTGACCTTCGCAAGCACTGATGTGGACAATCGTCCAGCGAAAATGTGAACACTCACATCCTCGCTATTAGCTGTCCACGTGTGGCGCCTGGACCCCACTTTTCCGCTCCGAACCGGGCTATAAAAGTGTGGTGCGAATCACCGCGCAAACCAGTAACAATTAAGGGGAAACACATGATCAACGGCCAGGATAACGCTCTCCTCGGTGCCTTCTTCGACACCATCCTGCAGCTCTTCAACGCGGGCA
The DNA here is from genome assembly GCF_001942025.1 of Rhodococcus sp. YL-1. Classification (NCBI taxonomy): domain Bacteria; kingdom Bacillati; phylum Actinomycetota; class Actinomycetes; order Mycobacteriales; family Nocardiaceae; genus Rhodococcus; species Rhodococcus sp. YL-1. The sequence goes on from NZ_CP017299.1 coordinate 3,998,352, forward strand.
GCACCGGCACGGGCTCGACGGATGGCGGCGGCGTCTCCTAGGACGAATCTCGGGCCCTGTGCGAGAGAATCTCTCGCACAGGGCCCGCTCCAAGCCGCCTGACACTGTGATGGCGGTGACCACGGTGACCACCACGTCGCCACCGCTGAAACCAGGAGCAAGCACATGATCGCCGCACCAACCACAGGCGCTTTGGCCGTCGTTTTGAACACCGTCCTACAGATGTTCAACGCCGGCAGCAGTTTCCTCTACACCGACAACTCTCCGATTGGCGGCGGCGGCGAAACTCCCACGACGCCTGCTCCCTGATCGACTTACCCGCTCGCATCACACAGTCGCGGCACAGACAGGAACCACCGTGATAAACCAGCACACCCTGGGCAGCCTGGTCATCGACTTCGGCTCACTCTCCCGAGCACTCGGCTTCGGCAACGGCTCCATCGTGTCGCTCGGCAGCACCGGAAGTGGCTGAAACAGCCCGCCTGACCACGTCGACGATCCCGTCGCCGCTCACCTTCTCACCACATCTCGAAACAGAAAGCAGGTCCCCCTGTGCCTACAATTCCGCTCACCGGCGACCCCATCGTCATCAACATCATCGTCCAGCTACTGAGCGCGGGCAGCAGCAATGCACTCGCACTGGGCGGAGTCGGTAGCAGCGGTCTCGGTAGCACCGGGCTCGGCAGCTTCGACTCGGCGAGCCTCGGCAGCGCTGCTTAGGACCTCACTTGTGATCGGCGTTCGATCCGCGTCTTCGGCCGCCGAGGCAGTCCACGAAACCCGCGTTGCCCTCCGTCACCTGTGACGGAGGGCAACGCGGTCGTTCAGGCGAGACGGCTCGCGGTTGCGCGATCAGGCCGTCCGCCGCGGTGAATCAACGCCAGTCTTCAGGTGGATCGCTGTCGTCGTGCTCGATGGTCACGGACTCCGAACGATCGTCAGCTGCAGCCTTTTTCGCTGCTTCACGCATCTCGATTCCGTCGGACACCCAGTCGCCGATCTCGCGCGTCACGTCTCGAACGGCCCCGGCGATGATCATCGCGATCGAGCCCACGTGGTTGGCTGCACTTTCGGTCAGTTCCTGGACCGTGTCCTTGCGGCGTTCGAATTTCCCGACCATCAGTGTGTGCCTCTCAGGCTGCAGTTCGCTGGCGCTCGACGATAACACCGGGAGGGGTCGTCGACTTGACCAAACCGGGCGGAAGAGCGAGCTTGAAGATCTTGCCCCATACCGAACCGATCTGCTTGAAGAACCCACCGGTGTTGTACGGCAAACCGTACTTCCCGCACAATTCTTTCACCTGGGGAGCGAGTTCCGGATAACGATGCGCAGGCAGGTCCGGGAACAGGTGGTGCTCGATCTGGTGCGAGAGGTTGCCGGACATGATGTGGAAGAGCGGGCTTCCCTCGATGTTGGCGCTGCCGAGCATCTGACGCACGTACCACTGCCCGCGAGTCTCGTCGGCCGTCTCGTCCTCGGTGAAACTCTGGACACCGGTGGGGAAATGGCCACAGAAGATGATCGAGTACGTCCACACGTTCCGGACCAGGTTGGCGGTGACATTCCCCGCGAGAGTGGTCACGAACAGCGGCCCCGTGAGAACCGGGAAGATGACGTAGTCCTTGAGGACCTGCTTGCCCGCCTTGTTCCACCAGCCCTTCAGGAGCGGCTTGACGTCGTGCCACTTGCGTTTGCCCTGGATGACGTTCTCGATCTCGAGATCGTGCATCATCACGCCCCACTCGAAGAGCACCATCAAGGCGAAGGCCCAGACCGGATTACCGAGGTAATAGGGGTTCCACTTCTGCGCGTCGTCGATACGCAGGATGCCGTATCCGATGTCACGGTCTTTGCCGAGAATATTGGTGTACGTGTGATGCATGTAGTTGTGCGAGTGACGCCACTGGTCGGCCGGGCACACCGTATCCCATTCGAAGACTTCGGAATTGAGCCCTGGTTCACGCATCCAGTCGTACTGACCGTGCATGACGTTGTGGCCGATCTCCATGTTGTCGAGGATCTTGGACACGCTCAATGCACCGACTGCCGCGAGCCACACCGGAGGCAGGAAGCCGAGGTACATCAAGCCGCGACCTGCGACCTCGAACCCGCGCTGAGCCTTGATGATCTTGTAGATGTACTCCCGATCCTCCGCTCCGAGCGAGGCGACGGTGCGATCGCGCAATGCGTCCAACTCGCGGCCGATCTCCTCGACCTGCTCGTACGTCAGGACGACGGGAGCGTCGTCCTTCGCATCGGAACCGTTGCCGAGGAACGGGAGGGTGGGAAGTGAAAGTCCAAACATGTCGGTCTCCAGACAGTCGTGTGGAAAATGGGACTTCAGATGTCGACGGTGACGTCGCCGACGGGAGCACTGACGCACAGCTGGATCTTCTTGTCCGGCTCGTCGTCTGTCTCACCGGTGCGCACGTTTCGGGTACGGCCCGCCTTCTTGACGGAGGTGCAGGAGAAGCAGATTCCCATCCGGCATCCGTACTCGGGATTGAGGCCCGCAGCTTCTGCTTGTTCGAGAAGTGTTTCGCCGGAGTTCTCGGCCGCCACCCCACTTTTGGTGAATGACACCTCGCCGCCGGCCTCCCCCGGCTCGGCCACCGCCGGCGCGAACTCCTCGGTGTTGAGCAAGTGCTCGACGTCGACCTCACGGAACACCTCACGCACTCCCCGCATCAGTCCGGGAGGTCCGCAGAGATAAGCCTGGGCGTCGATCGTGTCCGGATCGGCGATCCAAGGAGCCACCGCGTCGAGGTGCCCGCGATCGAAGAAACCTTCGAGGTCACCTCCACCGCTTTCGGTGTACACGAGTACCAGTTTCACGTTCGGGTTCTGCTCGGCGATGGTCTTCAGCGCGCGCGTGTACGCCACGTCGGCATCGGTGTTCGCGTAATGCACGAACACGATCTCGCCCGAGTGCTGCTCCTCCACCAGCGTCCGAAGCATCGACATGACCGGGGTGATTCCACTGCCGCCACTGATCAACAACACCCGACGCGGGCGGTCGACGGGAAGGGAGAACACGCCGTCTGCCTGCGAGAGGCTGACAACGAGTCCGGGTGCCGCGTTGGCGTACAGATACTGCGACACCAGGCCACCCGGATGCGCTTTCACGGTGAGCTCGATCAGCCCACTGCGCGTAGACGCACCCCCGGCCGGCGAGTAGCAGCGAGTGTGACGAACACCGTCGATCACCACGCCCAACTGCACGAACTGGCCCGCCTGAAAACCGCGCCACTGGCGAGTCGGGCGCAGCGTGAGAGTGACGGAGTCAGCCGTCGGATGGTCGACGGCGACAACCTGCGCGCGGATGTCACGAACCGTCGCCATCGGGTTGACCAGCTCGAGGTACCGATCGATCTGATGTGGAGCAGCCATGGCTTCGATCAGTCCCACCAAGGACAGTCCGCGCCGAGGTGCGGACTTCGGTGTCGTGTTCTCAGGAGCAGATGCGATTGTCATGACCCTCCTCGTACTTCGATTGCCGGGTGTATCGATTGCTGGGCTAGCTTCCCCCGACTGCGTGAATTCAGTGTACAAATGTTCACCGAAGATAGTGTGACAGGTGCACACAAGTACATGTCAACAAGAATGTGATCCGAGTTACACGAGTTGCCGAAAGGAGCCGGAATGCCTGTACATACACTCGACGTCGTGACGAAGGCCGGACCGGGGAACCCAGAGCGCAGGGAGCCCGACAACAGGGAACCGGAAAGTCGTGCCGCCAAGAAGGAACGCACACGCCAAGCGCTCCTGGACACTGCCATGGACCTCTCGGCCGATCGCGGCTTCGCCGGAATCAGCCTGCGAGAGGTAGCCAGGGAAGCCGGGATCGTTCCGACGGCGTTCTACCGCCACTTCGCTTCACTGGAGGACGTCGGTGTCGTCCTCGTCGAAGAGAGCATGCGTATGTTGCGCCAGATGCTGCGCGACGCAAGGCGTAATCCCAGCACCAAGGACGCCGCTACGTCCCTGGGCATCCTTGTGCGACAAGTGCATACACACGAGCGACAGTTTCGGTTCCTCTGCCGCGAACGCTACAGCGGCGTCAGTGCGGTACGACGTGCGATCGCCACTGAAATGCGGTTGTTCGTCAGCGAACTGACCATCGACCTCTCCAGAATTGCCGGACTGGAAAGCTGGTCGTCGGACGATCTGGAAATGGCTGCCGACCTGATCGTCTCGACGATGTTCAGTGCTGTCGTCGAACTGCTGGACGCCGGGACCGCCGGGTATCGCGACGAAGCCGCCGTCATCACACGAGCCGAGAAGCAACTGCGAGTCATCATGCTCGGAATGGCCACCTGGAATCCACCTCGAAACTGACCTCGGGTTCACCTTTTCGACGTACGGTGAGAGTCATGTCTTCCACGAGTACATACGAAATCCCCGTTGGCGACCTCACCTTCGACGTACTGATCTCGGGCCCGGACGACGGCATTCCGCTGGTAGCGCTGCATGGCTTCCCGGAGAGCGCCGCATCCTGGGGCAAGGTCACACCACTACTCACCGCAGCGGGCTACCGCGTAATCGCACCGAATCAGCGCGGTTACTCCGCCGGCGCACGCCCCGAAGGGGTGGATGCCTACAAGATCGAGCACCTGGTAGCCGACGTCGTCGGATTGCTCGACGCGCTCGGCCTGTCCGACGCGCATCTTGTCGGTCACGACTGGGGTTCGGCGGTCGCCTGGCAGGTCGCCGGTCGCCATCCGAACCGGATCCGCAGCCTGACGGCGATCTCGGTCCCCCACCCCACCGCCTTCGGTTGGGCACTCCGCGAGGACGAGGACCAGAAGCAACGCTCGTCCTACATCGGACTTCTCCGACAGGAGGGAAAAGCCGAGGAAGTGTTGTCGGAGGACAACTTTCGCCGGCTGCGTGCCATGTTCGACGGCCAGATCGATCCTGAATTCGCCGACGAGCACATTCGTGTCCTGAGCGGGGAGGGCGCGCTGACCGGCGCCTTGAACTGGTACCGCGCGATGACCCGCGACTTCGGCGACATCGATCGCACCACTGTGCCGACTACGTACGTCTGGAGCACCGGCGACACAGCGCTCGGCCGCGCAGGCGCAGAACGCTGTGGCGAATTCGTGGACGCCCCCTACGAGTTCGTCGTGCTCGACGGCGGAAGTCACTGGATTCCGGAAGAGCGAGCCGAAGAGTTGGCCGAGGCGATCCTCGCACGTGCAGGATCCTGATCGCCGCGACGAATTCGGCTCTATGTATGTTGTCATACATAGAGCCGAATTGATTCCATCACCAGGAGTTCTGCGATGACCGAGACCGTTGCACCACCCCATCCTTTCGACGCTGCTGTCGGATTGACGCCACTCACCGCCGGCCTGTCGACCGGCGAGACCAATCCGGCGTACAACAACATGGTCGGGCCGTTCGGCGGCGTCACCGCTGCCACGTTGCTCGAATCCGTACTGAAGCACCCCGAACGCCTCGGCGATCCGCTGTCGTTGACCGTCAACTTTGCCGGTCCGATCACCGAGGGCGCCTTCGAGATCTCCGCCCGGCCGGTGCGCACCAACCGCTCGACGCAACACTGGTCCATCGAACTTTCTCAGGACGGAACCGTCGCCACTACCGCGACGGCAGTGTTCGGTACCAGGCGTGAAACCTGGTCGTCGACCGAAATCACGATGCCGGAGGTTCCGTCGGCCGAAGACGTTGCGCTGCTGCCGTTCCCCGAGTTCATCGCCTGGGCACAGAACTACGAGATGCGCTTTGTCGAAGGTGCAATCCCCGACCTGGAGTCGGGCGAGCATCCCGACTCGACCACGACGCTCTGGGTGCGCGATCGGCCGGCTCGCGCTCTCGACTTCACGTCGCTGACTGCACTGTGCGATGTCTTCTTCCCACGAGTTTTCTTGCGCCGAGGCAAGATGGCACCGGCTGGGACGGTCTCGATGACCATCTACTTCCACGCCGACGCTCAGACGCTGACCGAACAGGCAGACAATTCCGTGCTGGGAACCGCGCGGACCCAACGGTTCGGCAACGGGTACTTCGATCAGTCGGCCGAAATTTGGGGCAGTGACGGCGCATTGCTCGCTACGACACACCAGTTGGTCTACTTCAAGGATTGACGGGAAGCGCACTGTCCCCTTCCGGCGCCTTCACCATCGACAATGCGGCAAGACCGACGCCGAGAACCACCAGCAGTCCGATGATGCCGGCACGGTCTGCACCGAAGAGCCATGCGAACAGGCCGAACAGTGTCGGTGCCAAAAACGACACTGCTCGGCCTGTGGTCGCATACAGGCCGAACATCTGACCTTCACGCCCAGGCGGGGTGATGCGCGCCAGGAAGGTTCGTGCCGAAGACTGAGCGGGCCCGACGAAGAGGCAGAGCGCGAGACCGAAGATCCAGAACATCACCGGCCCTGACACCGCGATCAATATCGCGCCGACCACGATCATCGACGCCAGCGAGACGGTGATGACCTGTTTCGGTCCGATCCGATCGTCGAAGCGTCCGGCCACCAATGCACCGATTGCGGAAATCACGTTGGCCGCGACACCGAACAGTAGGACGTCGGCAGCGCTGATTCCGTAGACGTTGACAGCCAGCACGGCCCCGAAGGTGAACACGCCCGCCAGACCGTCACGAAAGAGTGCGCTCGCAATCAGGTACCAGATCGTGCGCCTGTCGACGTTCCAGAGTTCGCGCAGATCGCGCCACAACACCCGATAGGAGTCGAGGAACCCGGCCTTCGACGCTCCCGGATCGACCGCGGGGCTGGGCAACTCGGGAACCTTGAAGAACACCGGAATCGCGAAGACCGCGAACCACACTGCAGCCAGCAGTGCCACCATCCGGATGTTCATGCCGCCGTCGGTGGTCAATCCGAGGAATCCCCGAGTGTCGCCGTCGCCGACGATGAACCCGAAGTAGCACAGCAACAGCAGCACGATTCCGCCGAAATATCCCATGGCCCAGCCGAAGCCGGAGACTCTACCCAGATTCTCCGGTGTCGACACCTGCCGCATCATGGCGTTGTAGGGAACGCCGGCAAGTTCGAAGATCACCGAACCGATTGCGAGCAGAACCAATCCGAGCCACAGATAGCGGTAGTTGTCTTCGACGAAGTAGAGGCCCGCCATCGAGAGCACGGTGATGCCGGTCAGTATCGCGAGCGAGAGTTTACGTTTACCCGACGCATCGAAACGTTGTCCGGTGATCGGAGCGAGAATCGCGATGAAGAAGCCGGCGATTCCGAGCGCCCAGCTGAGCCACGTAGTTGCCGAAATCGTGCCGGGAAGGTCGTCACCGACCGCGTCGGTGAGATAGACCGAGAAGACGAACGTGAGGATCACTGCGTTGAATGCGGCCGAACCCCAATCCCACAGCCCCCATGCGAACACTTGACTCTTCGTGGCCGCACCGCCGATGCCTGCGGGTGGCTCTGCCTGCGTGCTCGTGGACTCGGCGCTCATACGGCGAAGCCTAACTGCGCGCGGGCGACTCGGCGTCTCTCTCCGAAGTCGACATACAAGACGTTCTATGCACCCGAGTTAGTACGCACTTAGTTGCATACGCACCTGAGTGCATAGATACTTTTTCCATGGCACTCGAACATGCGTTGCTCGTCTCCCTGTCCGAACAGGATGCGTCGGGATACGACCTCACACGCCGGTTCGACAAGTCGATCGGCTTCTTCCACAGCGCGACGCACCAGCAGATCTACCGAGTCCTCAAGCGAATGGACGAGGCGGGCTGGGTCGAGGTGGAGGCCATCGCGCAGGACGGCCGACCGGACAAGAAGATGTACCGCGTCAGCGATGCCGGCCGCGCCGAACTGACCCGATGGATCGCAGAGCCGTCCGAACCGAACCACCTGCGCAACGAGTTGGCCATCAAGATCAGGGCCGCTGCGCACGCCGATCTCCCCGCTCTACGACGCGAAGTCGCTCGCCACCGCGACGGCCACGCCGCCCGCCTCGACGTCTACCGACTCATCGAAAAGCGTGACTTCCCCAATCCAGCAGCGCTTTCCGGCTCTTCGCTGCACCAGTACCTCGTACTTCGCGGCGGCATTCGCGTCGAGGAAGGATTCACCGACTGGTGCCAGGAAGTTCTGGACGCACTGCCCACTGGCGAGTACGCCACCGAAGACACTGGCGAGTACGCCACGGAAGGACATCTTCAGTCATGACGGATACACAGTTCCCCCGCCTGCTCGAACCGCTCGACCTCGGATTCACGACGCTGAAGAACCGCGTCGTCATGGGATCGATCCACACCGGCCTCGAAGATCGCGCGAAGGACACCGACCGCTTGGCCGAGTACTTCGCCGAACGTGCCCGTGGCGGAGTCGGCTTGATCATCACCGGCGGCTACGCGCCCAACCGCACCGGTTGGCTCTTGCCCTTCGGTGCCAAGCTGACCAACCGCATCGAAGCGCGCCGTCACCGCCGGATCACCAAGGCGGTTCACGACGCGGGTGGAAAGATCGCCATGCAGATCCTGCACGCCGGCCGCTACAGCTACCAGCCGTTCAGTGTCTCCGCGTCGTCGATCAAGGCGCCCATCAATCCGTTCCGTCCGCGCAAGCTGACCGGCCGTGGGGTGCGTTGGCAGATCCGGAACTACGTTCGCTGCGCGCGTCTGGCCAAGTCCGCGGGTTACGACGGCGTCGAAATCATGGGCGGTGAGGGCTACTTCATCAACCAGTTCCTCTGCGAGCGCACGAACAGGCGCACCGACCAGTGGGGCGGCAGTTCCGAGAACCGTCGACGCATGGCAGTCGAAATCGTGCGACGCACACGCAAGGCCGTCGGCCCGAACTTCATCATCGTGTTCCGGTTGTCGATGGCAGACCTGGTCGAGGGCGGTCAGACCTGGGATGAAATCGTCTCATTGGCAAAGGAAGTCGAAGCTGCCGGCGCCACGATCATCAACACCGACATCGGGTGGCACGAGTCACGGGTGCCCACCATCGTCACCTCGGTTCCCCGAGCAGCCTTCGTCGACATCACCGGCAAACTCGAGAAGCACGTCGACATTCCGGTAGCCGCCTCGAATCGGATCAACATGCCCGAGACTGCCGAAGAGATCCTCAACCGCGGTGACGCACAATTGATTTCGATGGCCAGGCCGATGCTCGCCGATCCCGACTGGGTGAACAAGGCCGAGCGCGGAGCGTCCGACGAGATCAACACGTGCATCGCCTGCAACCAAGCCTGCCTCGACCACGCCTTCGTTCACAAGCAGGTCTCCTGCCTGCTCAATCCGCGCGCGGGCCGTGAGACCACGCTGATCCTCTCCCCCACTCGGCGGACCAAGAATCTCGCCGTCGTCGGCGCCGGTCCTGCCGGACTTTCCGCAGCACTCAATCTTGCTCAGCGTGGTCATTCGGTCACGTTGTTCGAGGCCTCGGACAAGATCGGCGGGCAATTCGGGATCGCACAGCTCATTCCGGGTAAGGAAGAGTTCGCCGAGACCATTCGCTACTACACCCGCATGCTGGACGTGGCCGGAGTGACGGTCAAGCTCGAAACCCGCGTCGCACCGGCAGATCTCATCGGCTCCTTCGACGAAGTCGTGGTTGCCACCGGCGTGACGCCGCGGGTTCCCAAGATCCCCGGCATCGAGAACCCGAAGGTGCTGACCTACGCCGAGGTCGTCCGAGAGGGCAAGCCCGTCGGCAAGTCCGTCGCCGTCATCGGTGCCGGCGGCATCGGCGTCGACGTGAGCGAATTCCTCACGCACCCCACTTCCCCCACTCTTCATCTCAAGGAGTGGAAGCAGGAATGGGGCGTCACCGAACCCGAAATGGCCCCGGGCGCTCTCACCACTCCGGTACCAGAGCTCTCCGAGCGGGAGGTCTACCTCCTCCAACGCAAGCCAGGACGCATCGGCGCCGGCCTCGCGAAGACCACCGGCTGGGTCCACCGGGCGGCCCTCAAGAACAAGGGCGTTCACGAGCTCTCGGGCGTCAACTACGAGCGCATCGACGACGCCGGCCTGCATATCACCTTCGGTGAGAAGCACGAGAAGCCCCGACTTCTCGAGGTCGACACCATCGTCATCTGCGCCGGGCAGGAGTCGGTTCGCGATCTCGTGGACGAACTGACCGTCGCGGGTGTGGTGACCCACATCATCGGCGGCGCGGATGTCGCTGGAGAACTCGACGCCAAGCGTGCCATCGAACAGGGCACACGACTGGCCGCGAAGATCTGACCGGCTACGCTGACTGATCGTGAGCCTGCCGACACCCACAACCACAGCCCGCGCCGTAGTGACCGGCGCCTCCTCCGGCATCGGAGAGGCACTGGCCGCTGATCTGGCATCACGCGGACACTCCCTGATCCTCGTTGCCCGTCGTGGCGAGGTCATGGAGGCCCTCGCCGAGAAGCTTCGCGCCGCGCACGGCGTCGAGGTGGAGGTCCGTGCATCGGACCTCTCCGACAGCGCGGCGCGTGCCGTTCTGGTCGAGGAACTCGGTGGCCGCGACATCAGCATCCTGTGCAACAACGCCGGTATCGCCACCTTCGGGCCGATCGCCGAGCTGGACCCGGCCTACGAGCGCGACCAGGTCGAGCTCAACGCCGTTGCAGTGCACGATCTCACGCTGGCCGTGCTGCCCGGCATGCTCGCGCGCAAGTCCGGAGCCATCCTGATGGTCGGGTCCGCGGCCGGCAACATGCCGATCCCCAACAACGCGACGTACGCAGCCACCAAGGCGTTCGTGAACACCTTCGCGGAATCGTTGCGAGGTGAACTCAAGGGCACCGGAGTGAACGTCACCCTGCTCGCGCCAGGCCCCGTTCGCACCGAAACCCCGGACCCGGCCGAAGCGTCGATCGTCGACAAGCTCGTCCCGGACTTCTTCTGGATCTCGAGCGAGTACACCGCCAAGGTCTCGCTCGACGGCCTGGCCGAGAACAAGATGCGCGTCGTACCGGGCATCTTGAGCAAGGCGATGTCCGTCGCGGGCGGTTACAGCCCGCGTGCCGTCGTTGCGCCGATCGTGGGCACGTTCTACAAGAAGCTCGGCGGCTGATTCACTCAAACTTCTCAGAGCAGGCCATAGCAGACCATATAGTCGGTTAATGGCGATGCGAAGAACACTGGCAGTCGGGGCAATCCTTCTTTTGACCGGAGGGTTGCCCTTACTGCTGCCCTCGGCAGCGAATGCATGTTCGTGCGCATCATCGGCTACCCCGGAAGAAGCCGTGAGCGTCTCCAGCACCGTTTTCCTCGGGACTCCGACGGAGAAAACTTCGGACGGGTTCGAGGACACCTACCTGTTCGACGTCAGCCGGGTCTACAAAGGCGATCTGGCATCGGTGACGTCGGTGGGGACACTCGCGAACGGGAACGGTTGTGGCACAAGCTACGTGCTCGGCACCGAGCAGCTGATGTTCGTTTCTGCGCCGTACGACGTCGACGCCGAGCACGAGGGGCACAGCTGCGGGCCGGCTACCGAAACCGGGTTCGACATCCAAGCGGCGGTCGAGTCCGTGTACGGCGCCGGTTACGCCCCGAGTGCCGGCGGAACTCCGTCCGTCGGTGTGTCCGCCGACCGATCGACGGTCATCGGCGGAGGCGCCGCGGTGGCGTTGCTCGCGGTGCTCGGTTGGTTCGGATGGAGGCGGCGGCGGGCACAGTGAGTCCACGGGCACAGTGCCGAGGCCGTCAGAGCCGCGTCAACCTCGTTCGGCGGCGCGTCAAGTAAGCGTCAAGATCCGCCCCACCGGTGATCTTCGGGAGTAGATCTGAAAGTAGCCCGCAACACGGCGGGTCACCTTCAGGAGATCGACGTGACGCTACTCGAAATCTTCCCCTCCCTACGCGGCGCAATGACACCGCGTATGGATCCTGCGTTGTGGCCCATCAGTACTCGCCACGACCACAGCGGGCGTGTCTGCATCGGCGACGTCTCCCTCGAAGAGATCGCGGACCAGTACGGCACACCGACGTACGTCGTCGACGAGGCGGACGTGCGGCACCGCTGCCGCACGTATCGAGAGATCTTCCCCGACTCGGAGATCGTGTACGCCGGCAAGGCACTGATGATTCGAGCGATGGCTACCTGGGTCTCCGACGAGGGACTCGGGGTGGATGTCTGTTCCGCCGGTGAACTCGCCGTCGCGCTTGCCGCGGGCGTGGACCCCAACCGAATCATCCTGCACGGCAATGCCAAATCGGTTTCCGAACTGAGGGCGGCGGTCAACGCGGGTGTCGGCCGGATCGTCCTCGACTCCCCCAGCGAAGCGGTACGGCTCGCGTCGGTGTGCACCCACCGACAGAAGGTGTTGGTCAGAGTCACACCCGGCATCGACATACACGGACACAAGGCAGTGTCCACGGGCATCGTGGACCAAAAGTTCGGCCTACCAGCGTTTTCCGAAGAACTGGAACATACGGTATCCGTCGTCGCCAACGCGACGCACCTGCAGCTCATCGGCCTGCATTGCCATCTCGGCTCCCAGATCACCGATCCCGAACTCTTCCGCCCCGCGATCGAGACGATGATCGCACAGATGGACGACATACGACGCACGCATCGAATCATCCTCACCGAACTCGATCTCGGCGGTGGCCATGGGATCGCCTACGTGCCGGGAGATGCCCAATTGGATCTGACCCGCCTCGCTCACGTCATCGACGAAACTCTCGACGACGCGTGCACCCGAAACCGCTTCCCTCGCCCCGAAATCGTGCTCGAGCCTGGCCGAGCGATCGCTGCGCGGGCCGGAGTCACGCTCTATCGCGTACAGAACATCAAGTCGATCAGCGGGGGACGAACCTTCGTCTCCGTCGACGGCGGGATGAGCGACAACCCTCGGGTGTCGTTGTACGACAGCCACTACGACGTCGAACTGGTGAACCGGCATTCGCGCGCACCGCTCCAGGAAGTAACCGTCGCCGGGCGACACTGCGAATCGGGCGACGAAATTGCCGTCGGAGCAAGGCTTCCCGCCGACCTACATGAAGGTGACCTGTTGGCAGTGCCGTGTACGGGCGCATACCACCACAGCATGGCCTCCACCTACAACAGCGTCGGCCGGCCGCCGGTCGTCGCCGTGCTGGGCGGGATTGCGCGGCCGTTGATCAGGCGCGAATCGATCAACGACCTGCTGGCCCGCGAGGTCGGCATCTGACCTCGCGGGCGCCTGAGCCTCAGCGCCTGCGGCGACTACCGGTGCCGAAGATGTTTCGCGAAATCTCGCGTCCCGCAGCCGAAGCCGCCGAGCGCAGGAAACTCTTGACAGCCGAGTTGCCCAAGATCTGCTCGGCGATGTTGGGGCCCTCCGGCTCGGCCGGCGACGGTGGCGGCAGATCGGGCAGCGACGGAAGATCCAGGGACTGATCCGCTGTCGGAGCACCGGCCACCTTGGCCGTCAGCTTCTCGTACGCCGACTCGCGGTCGATGGTCTGGCCGTACTTCTGATTCAGGGGACTCGACAACGCGGCCGCCTTGATCGCGTCGTTGCCGATGGTGTCCATCAGCGACCTCGGAGGACGAATCTTGGTCCAGGCCACCGGCGTCGGCGCACCCTTTTCCGAGAGTACGGTCACGATGGCTTCACCGATGCCGAGTGAAGTCAGTGCCTTTTCCAGGTCGTAGTGCTCGGTCTTCGGGTACGTGCGGACGGTCTTGTTGAGGGCTTTCTGATCGTCGGGCGTGAATGCACGCAGGGCGTGCTGAACCCGCGCACCCAACTGTGACAGCACCGAATTCGGAATGTCGGTCGGAAGTTGTGTGCAGAAGAACACGCCGACGCCCTTGGAACGAATGAGCTTGACCGTCTGTTCGACCTGCTGCAGGAAGGCCTTCGACGCGTCCGCGAACAGAAGGTGCGCCTCGTCGAAGATGAACACGAGCTTCGGCTTGTCCAGATCTCCCTCTTCGGGCAGCGTCTGGAACAGGTCCGCGAGCACCCACATCAGGAAGGTGGAGAACATTGCCGGGCGCGCCGCCTGGGCACCGAGTTCGAACAGCGTGATCACACCGGCACCGCCGACGACACGCAGCAGATCCTCGGTTTCGAGTTCTGGTTCACCGAAGAAGGTGTCACCACCATCTGCTTCGAGGTTGACCAACGCGCGCAGAATCACTCCCGCCGTCGCCGAGGAAACTCCGCCGATACCCTTCAGATCGGCCTTGCCCTCAGCGCTCGTCAGGTGGGCGATGACCGAACGCAGATCCTTGAGGTCCAGCAGGGCGAGGCCCTGAGTGTCGGCCCAGTGGAAGATCAGCCCGAGTGTCGATTCCTGGGTCTCGTTGAGGCCCAACACTTTACTGAGCAGGATCGGCCCGAAACTGGTGATGGTCGCGCGCACCGGGATACCGATTCCGTCCGTTCCCAACGACAAGAACTCGACTGGCATCCCAGCGGGAGTCCACGAATCGTCGCCCGTCTCGACTGCGCGAGACTTCATCTTCTCGCTCGGATCCCCCGCCTTCGACAGACCCGAGAGATCGCCCTTGACGTCGGCCATCACAACCGGCACACCCGCGGCGGACAGCTGCTCGGCGATGCCCTGCAACGTCTTGGTCTTGCCGGTACCCGTCGCACCGGCGATCAGACCGTGACGGTTGATCGTCGCCAACGGAATCCGCACCCGCGCGGTGGGATCTGCCACACCGTCGATCACCACCGAGCCGAGCTCGAGTGCCCGCCCCTCAGATGAATAGCCCGCCGCGATTTCAGCGGCAGCACCCGAGGGCGCCTGAGCAGCGGGGGTGGCTCCGGCCGATGCTTCGGCCTCAGCGGCAGCCGCTTCCTTCTCTGCTTCCTCAGCTGCTGCCGCGGCTTCAGCTGCAATCCGAGCGGCTTCGGCAGCGGCAGCCTTGGCAGCTTTCGCCTTCTCCGCCGGCGTCAGCGGCGCTGCTCCGTCCTTCGGATCCACGGTCATCGAAAAGCCCTCCTCGTTGCAATGCGGCGAAGTTCTTGTCATCACCCGAACGCCGTCTCACACACGTCGAGTTTCCACCGCAGACCTTATCCCGCGCCCGCGCGCACTACTGTGTTCCTGGTGCAGGACAAATTGGTATGGATCGATTGTGAAATGACCGGGCTGCGACTCGAGTCGGACAAACTCATCGAGATTGCGGCTCTGGTGACCGACAGCGACTTGAACATCTTGGGCGAAGGTGTGGACATCGTCATCCACGCCGACGACGACGCGTTGGCTGCAATGCCCGACGTCGTGAAGAAGATGCACGCAAAGTCGGGACTGACCGAAGAGGTTCGTAAGTCGACGGTCACCCTCGCCGAGGCGGAGAAAGAGGTGCTCGCGTACATCCGCAAGCACGTTCCCGTCGCCGGTACGGCTCCCTTGGCGGGTAATTCAATCGCCACCGACCGCGGATTCATCTCGCGGGACATGACGGCGCTGGACACATACCTGCACTACCGGATGATCGACGTCAGCTCCATCAAAGAACTCTCCCGCCGCTGGTACCCGCGAATCTACTTCGGCCAGCCCGAAAAAGGTCTCGCCCACCGGGCACTCGCCGACATCAAGGAATCCATCCGCGAACTCAAGTACTACCGCGGCACTGCATTCGTCGCGGCGCCCGGACCGTCGAGCGCAGAGATTGCAGCCGTCGTAGAGGGCTTGGGTCCCGCCTGACCTGCCGATTGGCTTCCTGACCGACTTTCGCGCTAGTATCTCTTTCGTCAAAGCAGCCGGGTCAAACCGGTGGCCGAGGCAATGGTGGGCGTAGTTCAGTTGGTAGAGCACCAGGTTGTGATCCTGGCTGTCGCGGGTTCGAGTCCCGTCGCTCACCCAAGCGGAACCCCCGAGAATGTCGGAAGACATTTTCGGGGGTTCTTTTGGTTTGTGCGCCAGCCGCAATCTCCCCTTCCACAGTCGGGTGAACGTATCGCTCCCCTTCTCTGACGGGGGCAGCGATACGTTCACCCGAAGTGGGTGGGGTGGCGACCGCGACAAATCGCGCGCTCCCGAGCAACCCGTGCCCGAGCTGAGCGAACGTACCTCTCGTCGCCTCAGATAGACCGAAAGCCACTTTCGCTTACATCGGGGCGGCCGGAATGGCCGCAAATCACCCACCCGACGATCACTCGGGCGACGGTTCCGGCTCCCAGACACCTACGACGGTCCCCTCGCGAACGTGTCGCTCGTATGCCGAAACCTTGTCGTGGATGACGTTCAGGTTTTCCTGCATCGCAGCGATCCTGGATCGAATCAACTCCTCATGCTTTTGTAGAAGTGAAAGCCGCTCCTTCTCGTTTCCTGGACCTGACCTGACGAGAGCGGCGAATTCGCGGATCGTGGCGATCGGCATACCCGAGTCTCGGAAGCGATTGCACAGCTTCAACCAAGAGACATCGCTGTCGGAGTACACCCGACGCCCACCTGCCGAGCGCGCCACCTCGTGAACGAGCAATTCCTCACGTTCGAAGTATCGAAGGGAATCGATACTGATTCCGGTCTGGACAGCGACGTCACCGATTGACAGTTCGCGCATTGCCTGGCGACCTTTCCTTGACCTGGAGTGCACTCCAGATTTTACGGTCGCAGTCATGAATTCCATCCAGCGCAAAATCAACACCGGATACTCCCGAGTCTCCACTGCCGACGACGTACTTGCCGGACAAGATTTAACGGGCACTACGGTTTTGGTCACTGGCGGGTACTCCGGACTCGGATATGAGGTTTCGCAGTCACTTTCTTCGGTCGGGGCGCGAGTTGTAGTTCTTGCCCGCCGACCAGAACAGGCACGGAGCGCGGTGGCCGACCTTCCGGGTATCGAAGTGCGAGCGTGCGACCTGTCGGACCCGAGCAGTGTCAGATCGTGTGCGCGAGAAATTCTCGAATCCCGGATCACTCCGGACATCATCATCTGCAATGCGGGGGTCATGGCCTGCCCGGAACTCCGTGTCGGCTCCGGCTGGGAATCACAATTCGCGATCAATCACCTCGGGCACTTTGTACTGGTGAACCTGCTTGTGCCAGCCATGCCCGCAAACGGCTCTCGCGTCGTAGCGGTCTCGTCGGCGGGACATTTTCTGTCGGGAGTGCGTTGGAATGACATACATTTCCGCAACGGTTACGACCGCTGGCTTGCGTACGGTCAAGCCAAGACTGCAAATGCTCTATTCGCTGTACAGCTGGCGAGCTCCGGTGCTTCACGCGGTATCAGTGCGTTCTCCGTCCATCCCGGGAGCATCCTCACTCCGCTTCAACGTCACTTCTCCACATTGGAGAAACACGATCTCGGATGGACGACGTCGAATGGCGACGCCGTGCCGGGGTTCAAGACTCCCTCCCAGGGCGCCGCTACAACGGTGTGGGCAGCGACGGCACCGATACTCGCCGATCACTCCGGCGCGTATCTCCAGGACTGCAACATCGCGGACGTCGCGCAGACCGATGACATGAGCGTCGGCGGAGTGAAACCTTGGGCTACCGATCCCGCCGACGCACGCAGATTGTGGACACTGTCCGCTGAGATGACCGGAGTGGACGCGTTCGGTCGACGCTGACACCGAGCGAACGTACCTCCCGTCGCCTCAGATAGACCGAGAGGCACTTTCGCTCACAAAAGGTGTACAGATGCAGAATGCCCCCAACCGGACGGTCGGGGGCATTCTGCCGTTCAAGGCTTCAGGGACGCACTCAGACGTCCGCGTTGCCGGTCTTCCAGACGCTCCAGGGAATGTTCCAGTCACCGAGGCCGTCGGTGCCGGAGAGAGTGCCGCCGACGGTGTTCTTGACGACGACGATGTCCCCACGCTTGGTGTTGTCGTAGACCCACTTGGCGTTGGACGGGCTCAGGTTGAGGCAGCCGTGACTGGTGTTGGAGTAGCCCTGCTGCCCGACCGACCACGGCGCCGAGTGGAAGAAGATGCCGCTGTAGGACATTCGGGTCGCCCAGTCGACGGGGGTCTTGTAACCCTGCGCCGAGGTGACCGGGACGCCGTACGTGGACGAGTCCATGATCATGTTCGCGAAGCGGTCACCGATGATGTAGACGCCGTTGTCGGTAGGAGTGCTGTCCTTGCCCATGGAGGTGGGCATGGTCATGACGGTCTCACCGTTGACCTGGAAAGTGACCTGCTTGGTGTTGTCGTCCGCCGTGGCGATGACGGCATCACCGATGGTGAAGGAACTCTTCGCGTCTTCCTGCCCGAAGACTCCCTTGCCGAGATTGCGCCCGTACACGTTGACGCTCACGTCGACCTTGGTGCCCGGTGCCCAGTAGTTCTCCGGACGCCAACGGACCTCACGATTGTTGACCCAGTAGAACGCACCTTCGACGGCCGGAGTCGTGGTGACGGTGATCGCGGCTTCGGCAGCCTTGCGATCGGGGATGTTCTCGTCGAACTGCACCGCGATGGGCTGACCGATGCCGACCACGTCACCCTCGTTGGGCAAGACGTACGGCTTGGTGACGTTGCCGGGTGCGCTGGTGGTGAAGGACGTGACCGTCGTACTGGCGCCACCCAATCCGAATGCGCGGGCCTCGATTTTGTACTTGCGGTTGTAGCCGAGTGGCTCGGTGGTGGTCCACGACGCACCGTCGGCAGCAATCGCGCCGGCAACTGCCTTGCCGTCCTGATTGACCATCGTCACGTCGGACAGAGCGCCGTCAGCGACGTTGATCTTGACCGGGTCGCCCGGCGAGAAGCCGACAGCGCCGTCGGCAGCGGTCGAGGTGAGTTTCGGCTTGATGAGTTCGGTGAGCGGATTGGAATCGATCGGCGCCGACCCTTCGGTACTGACGTCCTTGCCGCCCGACGTGCACGCGGTCATCAGAACGAGAGCACCGAGAGACGCCGCGATCATCGCCGCGCCCTTCGACGCTCGACCGTTCCCCCCGCGCACGGACAGACCCCACCTTTGACGACTCATCGTTCGACTCCGCTTCACAATTTCTCCGACTAACTTCCGCGTCACATGCGAATCCCACTTACCGGAAGGCAAGTGGGACTTGCGGTATGACTGCGCTGCACCAATGATGCCAGGCGCGCTCGTTACCAACGGTCATGAAAGGCCACGCCGTCAGTAACGTTCAAGTATCAATCGCTCCGAACCGTCCGTTTTGTTACCGCTTTCAGCGGATTTCCTCCGATCGGACTACAGCGGTGACGCCTCCACCTGGCGATTTGCTCCCGAACCGGCGATTCGGCTAATGTTCTGTCTCGCAAGAGCGAGCGCCTATAGCTCAGTTGGTAGAGCAAGTGACTCTTAATCACTGGGTCCGGGGTTCGAGTCCCTGTGGGCGCACTTGCAAAGGTCCCCACCTTCTTCGGAAGGTGGGGATTTTTCTTTGTGTCGTGGTGGACAGGTTGTGGTGAATAGACTTCACAGTTATCGGAACCACGGCCTGGAGGATTGATGACCGAGCGCGAAACCACACCGGGCAGCGAGCTGGCATTTGCCGGGGTTGCGGGTCAGGCCGCTCTGATCCGGTCCGGAGAATTATCGGCCCGCGAGCTCACCGAGAACACACTTCGCCGTATCGAACGCCTCGATTCGACGCTCAATGCTTTTGTGCGGGTTCTCGCAGACGAAGCGCTCGACGAAGCGACACGTCTCGATCAGCGCCAGGCCGACGGCCACAGCCTGGGCCCACTGCACGGAGTCCCGATCGCGATCAAAGACGAGAACGACGTCGCCGGAACGCCGACGACGTACGGCGGTGCGGCAGCAACTCGCATCGCATCGGCCGATTCAGAGGTCGTCCGGCGGTTGCGCGAGGCCGGCGCGGTGATCGTCGGCAAGACGACGATGCCCGAGTTCGGCATCTGGCCCTTCACGGAGACTGCTGCAAACGGCTACACCAGAAACCCTTGGGACACCGGCGTATCCACGGGCGGATCGAGCGGAGGATCTGCGTCGGCCGTCGCGTCGGGCATGGTCGCAGCGGCAATCGGCGGCGACGGCGGCGGTTCCATCCGACTGCCTTCGGCGTTCTGCGGGTTGTTCGGACTCAAACCGCAGCGCGGTCGGGTGAGCACCGCGCCGAACCGAAACCTCTGGCGCGGACTCGGCACACTAGGGCCTCTCACTCGTTCCGTCGAGGACAGCGCGCTCGTGTACGACGTGATAACCGGTACCACCGGGATCGACGACTACACAGCCGAAACGCTCCGCACCAGCTTTGCCGAGTCAGCCGCGTCGGCGCCCGGGCCGCTTCGCATTGCAGTGTCCACCCGGAGTCCGGTCCGGGGCGTCCGCCCGTCCCCGGAGGTCGTTGCCGCGGTGCATTCGATCGCAGAGATGTTGAGCGCGTTGGGACATCACGTCGAAGAGCACGATCCCGAGTACCCGGACGCAACTGCAGCATTTCTCCCCCAGGTGCTCGGCGGCGTCCGCGACGAAGCACTGCGCGTCGATCATCCGGCGCTCCTCGAGAAGCGCACACGAGCACTCGCGTCGATCGGCCGGATAGCCGCTCCCGCGCGCGTCGGGAAATTCGCTTACCGCAAAGGTGAGCGAATCGCAGCGACGGTCAACCAGGTCTTCGACACCTTCGACCTGGTCCTGATGCCGACCACGCCCGCGCTGCCACGCCCGATCGGACAACTCGAAGGAACCGGCCTTCTGTCAGCAGTCCGCAAGGCGTTGCCGATCGCCGCCTACTGTTCGATCTGGAATGTCTGCGGCAACCCGGCGGCCGCTGTGCCCGCCGGGTTCTCCGAACGCGGACTCCCCCTGAGCGTCCAACTGGTCGGGCGCAGCGGTGGTGAACCGACGATTCTCGCCGTCGCACAGCAGTTGGAAAGCACCGTCCGCTGGCCGGATTCGCACCCTCCACACTCGTGAATTCCGGAAGCGATGTAACCATCGTCACCACGATGAACACGCGTTTTGCAAACTCCTGAGCCTGTCGGCTAATGTTCTGTCTCGCAAGAGCGAGCGCCTATAGCTCAGTTGGTAGAGCAAGTGACTCTTAATCACTGGGTCCGGGGTTCGAGTCCCTGTGGGCGCACTTGCAAGAAGGCCCCCACCTCACCAGGTGGGGGCCTTCTTCATGTTCTGTCTTCGACAACTCGGGTCAGCGAATGATCTTCCGGACCACGAGTAGTCCCACCACTGAACCGACTGCGATCAGCGCGTACTTCACTGCCGGCTCGTTGAGCTTGGCGAGCACCGTCTTCTTGGTGTTCTCGACCAGCCGCTTCGGGTTGGTGCGGACCGTCAGTTCGTCGAGTGTGCTCGCGAGCTGGTTACGCGCCTTCTCGATCTCGCGTTCGATGCTCTCGGTGTCCCTGGGCACGTGTCCTCCAACTTGTCTGTGTTCTGCTGCTCTGTGTGCGGGTCTGCTGTGCGGACGCAGCGCGCCGACACTTCGCTCTACCGTAGAGGAGCAGAATGCCCTCGCGCCCACCTGCCGCGCAATTTCTCGACTAACCTCGATTCCCGTGACCGAGAACAGTAGATTGTCCGCCGGCGACGTCGCGCCGGATTTCACGCTCCCAGACGCCGATGGCAACGAGGTTTCCCTTCACGATTACCGCGGCCGCAAGGTCATCGTGTACTTCTACCCGGCGGCCAGCACCCCGGGGTGCACCAAGCAGGCCTGCGACTTCCGTGACAGCCTCGCCGAGCTGAACGGCGCCGGCCTCGAAGTCATCGGAATCTCGCCGGACAAGCCCGCAAAACTCGCGAAGTTCCGCGATACCGAAGAGTTGACCTTCCCGCTGCTCTCCGATCCCGAGAAGGCGACGCTCGAAGCCTGGGGCGCGTTCGGTGAGAAGAAGATGTACGGCAAGACCGTCCAGGGCGTCATCCGCTCGACGTTCCTCGTCGACGAGGAAGGCAAGATCGAGGTGGCCCAGTACAACGTCCGGGCCACCGGTCACGTCGCCAAGCTACGACGCGATCTGTCGGTCTAACTCCCGTACCGGCTCAAGAACAGAGCCTCCGCGAAAGCGAGATTCTCGATCTCCGACGGGTCGACGCTTTCGTCGGGCGCATGAATGCGGCATTGCGGTTCCTCGACGCCGATCAACGCGATCTCCGCGTCGGGGAACTGCTCGGCCAGTGCACTGCACAGCGGTATCGATCCCCCTTGGCCGGCAAATCCGACTTCGCGGCCGTAGGCATCGGTGAGCGCGGACTTCAGCTGCGCGAAACCTGCACCCTCCGTCGAGGACGAGAACGGCGATCCCGTCGATTCCGGAACGACCTCGATGTGGACGCCCCACGGCGCCGCCGCGCGGAGGTGGTCCGTCAACAACTTCTGTGCCTGCGCCGGATCCGTGCCAGGCGGGACACGAAGATTCAGGCGCGCCGACGCGCGGGGCGTGATCGCCGCCGCCGAACCCACGACCGGCGGGCAGTCGATACCCAGGATGGTCAGCGCCGGACGAGCCCACACCTGCTCGGCGACCGAACCGGAACCAGTCAGCTGCACCCCTTCGAGCACCCCGGCGTCGGAGCGGAACTGATCGCCGTCATAACTGACACCCGCCCACTCCTGGTCGTTGGTCAAGCCTTCGACAGTGGTGTTTCCGGCGCTGTCGTGCAGCGTCGAGAGTATGTGCACCAGCGCGGTGATCGCATCGGGCGCCGGTCCACCGAAGACACCGGAGTGAATCTCACCCTCGAGCGTCGACACGTGGACCACAACGTTCGCGATCCCGCGCAATGACGTCGTGATCGTCGGCTCCCCGACTTCGGTGTTGCCGGTATCGGCGATCAGGATCATGTCGGCTGCAAAAAGTTCGGGCCGCTCTCGCACCAGATCCTCGAGACCGCCAGTGCCCATCTCCTCGGATCCTTCGGCGACGAGCGTCAGGTGGACGCTCGGATCCACACCGGCTGCGGCGAGCGCTCGCAGAGCTGTCAGATGCATGACGACGTTGCCCTTGCAGTCGGAAGCGCCCCGTCCGTACCACCGTCCGTCGCGCTCGGTGAGCGTGAAAGGCGGGGAGCCCCAGAGCTCTTCGTTTCCGGGCGGCTGAACGTCGTAGTGGCAGTACAGCAGAACGGTCGGAGCACCGCCCGGGCCTGGTCGACGCCCGACAACCGCGGCCGAACCGTCGGAGGTCTCGATCGCCTCGATATCGGCGAAACCCTGAGCCCGGAATGCCTCCAGGACCCAATGCGCAGCGGCCGCGCATTCTTCCGGCGGGTACTGCCGTGCATCGGCAACGGACTTCATCGCCACAAGTGCACTCAGATCCTCACGGGCACGCGGCATGAGTTCACCTACCGCGGTTCGCAGTTCTTCCGTCATCGTCTCCCTCTCCTCGGCATCGAATCTCGGTGTGCCCGAAGAATCTCAGTCTGCCCGAATCGGACGTAGGCAGGCGCCAGGATCGCCGTTGCGCCACACCGCGCAGCAACCTCTTCGGCTACTGGACAGTTGGTCACCTAGTATCGAGGTGTGGCAACAGCATCGGGACTCGTGTGCGCGCACCTGCGCGGTGCGTTTCGACCGATCACGACCGCCGAAGTAGGTGGCCGATGACACCGGATAATGCACAAGTCCCAAATTCGACAGAAAACACCGATAGCCTGGAAGACGTGCAGCCCACGACTCGTCACCGCGCGCGGCGACGAGTCGACCCAGCACTGGAGAATCCCCAGAGCCTCGAAGAACCGCAGGAACTGCTGCCGCGCAAGCGTCCGACGCAAGAGCGCAGCCAGCGTAAATTCGACGCACTCCTGGCTGCGTCACGGGAACTCCTCACCGATGTCGGTTTCGAATCGTTCACCTGTGAAGAAGTCGCGGCACGTGCTGACGTCCCGATTGGGACGCTTTACCAGTTCTTCGCGAACAAGTACGTCATCGTGTGCGAATTGAACCGCCAGGACCTCGTCGGGGTCCAGCACGAGCTTGCTCAGTTCGGCGGCGAAGTACCCTCGCTCGACTGGTTGCGGTTCCTGAACAGTTTCGTCGATCACATGGCCGGGCTGTGGACGTCTGATCCGTCGCGCCGCGAGGTCTGGCTGGCGATGCAGTCGACGCCGTCCACGCGGGCAACCGGAGTCATTCACGAAAAGCAGTTCGCCGAGACCGTAGCGAAAATGCTCGGCCCGTTGACGCCTCGTACGCGGCGAGATCGTCGCCTGATGATGGCGGAAGTTCTTGTCCACGTGGTGTATTCGATGCTCAATTTCTCGGTTCAGGACGGTCAGTCGCATGCCGACGCCGTCGCCGAACTGAAAAGGTTGATGATCGCGTATCTCCTCGTCGCCGAGAAGGAATCCCGCACGAAGGACTAGTCGAACGACAAAGAGCCGGTCTCCCCTTGGGAGACCGGCTCTTTCGTGTGCGGCAGTGCTACTCCGGGTCGGATTCGATGACCGCGAAAGCGCCCGCCATGTCCCCGTCGTGCGTGAGCGAAATATGAATCTTCACTCCGGTCAGGTGTTTGGCCACGTCACCGCGAAGCCGGATGCCGGGGCGCCCCCAGGCGTCCGAGACGACCTCGATCTGATTGTGGATCATTTCCCCCAGCACCGGTGGGCCGGCGAAGAGAGCAGTTGACCATGCCTTGATCACTGCTTCCTTCGCAGCCCACCGGGCGGCGAAATGTCGTGCCGGTTCGGAGCTCCGGGTAGCGGCGTCTCGACGCTCGCCCGGTGTGAAGTTGTCGAGCATTGCCGTTCCCGGCCTGTTCAATTGCTCGGCGAACTCCGACACCGTCACGAGGTCGAAACCGATACCCAGAACTCCCATACCGTGACTACTACTTGCAGCCGGGCAGATTCGAGCGGTACACCTGGTCTGCGCCGAGTCGTGCGTCCTCGCTCAGCAGCATGTCCGCTTCTAGCTGACGCGACGCCTTGGCCGGCGTTCCGTCGGCACCGAGGCGACGATCCGCCGGGCGCTCGTAGAGGCTGTCGCCACCGCACATCGCCTTCGCGAGGCGACGCTGACCGTCGATCGTCCGCTGCTGGGCCGCAGCAACATAGGCGTCACGCTTGTCGGCCGGAACCGACTCGACGAATGCCTGCGGGTGCACGACTGCGATCAGTCCGGAGACGTGACCGAAGCCGAGGCTGGTCAGCAGGCCCGCGCGCAGCGGAAGATGCTCACCGAACTTGAGCGGCTGACGTGCCCACACGAGGTGCTCGAATTCGGCCATCTTGTCGTCGACGCAGTCGAGGCTGCGGTTCGGCGGGACGATGCCCTGGCTCAGTACCTGGCAGAGCCCGATCAGCTGGAAGGCTGCGGCACCACCCTTGGCGTGACCGGTCAGGCTCTTCTGCGAGACCACGAACATCGGCGCGCCTTCACTGCGTCCCAATGCCCCGGCGAGGCGCTCGTGCAGCTCTGCCTCGTTGGGATCGTTGGCGGCAGTGGAGGTGTCGTGCTTGGAGATCACGGCGATGTCGTCGGCGCTCACGCCGAGAGCGTTGAGCGAGAGTGCAAGCTGTGAATCCGCTCCCCCACGTCCGGCGCCCAGTGCTCCGAGTCCCGGTGCCGGGATCGAGGTGTGGACACCGTCGGCGAACGATCCGGCCCAGGCGACCACACCGAGGACGGGAAGACCCATCTCGAGTGCCAGGTCACCGCGAGCGAGGAGAATCGTTCCGCCGCCGGCCGACTCGACGAATCCGCCGCGGCGACGATCGTTGGCCCGCGAGAAGCGGCGATCCTCGATGCCCTTGGCATGCATGTCCTCGGTCTTGGCAGTGGCCGACATGTCGCCGAAGCCGATGATGCCTTCCGTGCTCAGATCGTCGAACCCGCCGGCAACAACCAACTGCGCCTTGCCGAGTCGGATCTTGTCGACGCCTTCTTCGACGGATACCGCTGCCGTGGCGCAGGCGGCGACGGGGTGAACCATCGCACCGTAACCGCCGACGTACGACTGAACGACGTGCGCTGCAATGACGTTCGGCAGCGCTTCCTGCAGGATGTCGTTCGGACGGTTCTCGCCGAGCAGCGTGTCGATGTACAGGCTCCTCATGGAGGTCATGCCGCCCATGCCGGTGCCCTGCGTGTTGGCGACCAGGCTCGGGTGTACCCAGCGGAGCAGTTCGCTCGGAGTGAAGCCGCCGGTGAGGAAGGCGTCCACCGTTGCGACGATGTTCCAGAGGCCGACGCGGTCGACCGAATCTGCCATGTCGGCGGGGATGCCCCACTTGGTGACGTCGAAGTTGGTCGGGATCTGGCCGCCGACACTGCGAGTCAGCTTCATCTTGCGCGGGACGCGGATCTCGGTGCCTGCGCGGCGGGTGACCGTCCAGTCTCCGGACTCGGCGGAAACCGTCGCCGTCGTGTTCTCCGGATCGGATTCGACGAAGGCCTGAGCCTCTGCCTCACTGCCGACCACGAAGCTCAGATCCTTGTCCAGGAACACGGAGGTGAGCAGCGGAGCGGTGTTGTCGATCATCGCGCCCTCGTCGACGTAGCGACGGATGCCGCAACGCTCGACGACTGCGTCGTGGTACTTGTCGGCGATTTCCGCCTCGGGTACCAGGTCACCGGATTCGACGTCGTACCAGCCCGGCTTGGGGTCGTTCTCCCAGACGATGAGTCCGGTGTTCCACGCCAATTCGAGAACGCCTGCGGCAGAGAGCTGCTCGTCGACCTCCATCTCGAAGCGGGTACGCGAGGAACCGTAGGGTCCGAGCTCTCCGGCACCCACGATGACCACGAGGTCCGCGGGGGTGACGTCCAGTTCGGGCCAGCTCGGAGCCTTGACCGAGTCGTCGATGCGAGCCGGCGCGGGCAGCGCCAGGATGCTGGACTCGTCCACTGCTTCGTCGACAGCTTCGGCGATCTCGGCAACCTCGGCAGCTTCCTTGGCCAAAGCACCCAGATCCAGGTTGGCCTCGGACAGTCCGCCGGTCAGGTCGACCTCGAGCGGGGCCTCTGCTGCAGCGCGCCGCGACTCGCGGGTTGCCGTCTTCAGCAGTTCGGTCGCCATCTCCTGGGTGGACCAGGTGCGGACGCCCGCAGCTTCGACCGCGTCGACGATCGGATCGTTGTGACCCATGAGTCCGGTTCCGCGAACCCAACCGATGACCGCGTGTGCCAACGTGACCCGCTCGGCCCAGTTGCGCTCGGCCTTCCAGCGGTTGACCACGGCGATCAGCGAAGCCTTGGCCTCGCCGTAAGCACCGTCGCCGCCGAACGTTCCGCGGTTCGGCGAACCGGGCAGCACCACGTGCAGGTGCGTGTCGACGTCGCTGTCGTAACCGATCTTCGACAGACCGCCGATGAGGCGCTCCACCGACCAGAGCAGCACGCGCATTTCCATTTCGGCGCGAGCGCCGGCGTCGGAGAGTTCGCCGCCGACACGCGGAGCTGCGAACGGGAAGAGCATCGTCGGCGTCATGGCCGGCTTGATGAGCTTCTTTGCGCCGCCTGCGTTCTCGGTGGCCTCGTTGCCGATCCAGTCGATCAGTGCGTCGACGTCGGTGTACGACGCCATGTTCGCGGGAACCACCCAGAGGGCGGCACCGGCGCGAGCGTTCTCGCGGTACAGGTCGCGGTAGAAGCCGAGACGCTGACCGTCGAGTCGCGAGGTGGTCACGAATACCGTTGCGCCACCGGCAAGAAGCTTGCCCGTGACCGCTGCCGCGATGGAACCCTTGCTGGCGCCCGTCACTACTGCGACCTCGCCTGCCCACTCGGGTGCGTCGGATTCTGCCGCAGCAGCCGCATCAGCGATGCGGGTGTAGACCTCGGCGAGTGCGGTGCGGCCTTCGTCGGTTGCACGGGTGGCCCACCACTTCGCCTGTGCGGCGACGGTGGAGCCGGCACCGATGAAGTTCTCGACCGACAACGCGGTGTCACCGAGCCAAATGCGAGCGAGATCCTCACGCGCACTTGCCCAGCGGTCGTCGAGCAGAACGGCCTTCTGCGCGTCGAATGCCGGAGCAACCAGACGCGGCCAGTCGGAGCCGAGTTCAGCCGAGACCAGGTCGACCAGTTCGGTGTCCTCGACCGTCGCGACTGCCGTTTCTTCGTTCAGTCCGAGCTGCTCGAGTACCAGGCGTGCGGCCGAGGCCAGAACGCCGTTGCGACCGGTGATGTTCTCGGTGAACTCACCCAGAGCGGCTGCGTCGACGGTTCCGCCGCTTCCGCCGCCGGTAGCCGGCAACGAGACGCTGACTCCGCGAGCAGACCCGACCGAGGCAACTGCGCTGTCGATGACTGCGTCCACTGCTGCAGCGTCGGCCAGTGCGCCGGAGCTCAGGCCACCGAGGTCGCCGCCGCGGATGCTGGCGCCGTCACGGGTACCGAGAGCCACTGCTGCGGTGACGTGGTGTGCCCAGCCGTCGCCCAGTTCCCAGACCTTCTTGACGCGGTCGGCGATGTAGCCGGGACGCTTGCCCGAGGGGCCGAAGACCTTACGCAGGTGATCGTTGATCGAATCGGAGAGCACCGGTCCGAACGGCTTGTACGTACGGGCGAGCTTGTCGACGGTTGCCCCCAGGGAGCCCATGTCGGCGTCTGCGGCCCCGTCGATGGCACCGAGGGAGAGCTCGGAGCCGAGGTCGACCAGAAGCTGGTTGCGACGCGAGGAAACGCCGTCGCACAGTGCCTCGATCGTGTCCGCGGGGCCGACCTGATCGGGACGGAGCTTGGTCCACAGGCTGATCAGGACCTTCGTGGCGTCGGGCGCCTTGAAGGTGAGGTCGTCCGGACGCGGTCCACCCGAAGGTGCAGCCGGCGCGGCAGCGGCAACCGGAGCAGCGGCCGCGGCGGCCGGAGCAGCCTGCGCGGCAGGCGCTTCGATCTCGTCGTCGTCATCGACAGCGGGGTCGACGTCGGTGCCGTAGACGATCGCGGCTTCGCGCTCGACGTTGAGAACCTCGACCGGGTAGCCGAAGCGGCCCGGCAGCTTGAGGGTCTGCGACGCGAGGTTTGCAACGGTCGGGGCAGCGCCGAGACCGATCTCGACGAAGCGTTCGACCCCGAGTCCACCTTCGGACTCGTCACCGAAGAGCAGGTCCTGCGTCTCGATCCAACGGACCGGGCTGGCGAACTGCCAAGCCAGCAGCTCGATCAGGATGATGCGGGACAACTCGTGAGTGCGCGTTGCGTAGCTGTCGAAGTCTGCGAGGACTTCCTGCAGCGGCTCGGACGGCACCAGGTCGGCGATTTCCTGAACGAAGTCACGACGCAGCGAGAACGGCTTCGGAACCAGGTTCGGGATGTAGCGGCCGATCAGGATGTCCGGGTCGATGTCGTGCGGGAGCAAGTCCTGCAGGCACACGCGGAAGTCCGCCACGCCACCGCGAAGGACGGTGGAGTGGAACGGCACGTCGATGCCGGGAACCTGGATGTATGCCCGCTTGCCACCGAATTCTGCTCGGCGACGATCGATTTCGACCTCGAGTGCGTCGAGACCGGCTACCGAACCGGCAATGGCGTACTGGCTGCCGCGCAGGTTCAGGTTGACGATTTCGAGGAACTCACCGGAGGTCTCGGCGACACCGGCGACGAAGCCCTGCACGTCGTCGTCGGAAACACCGATCTGCGACGGGCGGATAGCGGCCATGCGGTAGTCGGAGCGTCCGGCTTCGTCACGGGGAACGAGCTGGTGCATGGCGGAGCCACGCTGGAAGACGACCTCGAGAAGTGCTTCGAGCGGGAAAACCTCGGCGACAGCAGCGAGTGCGTTGTACTCACCGACCGAGTGACCGGCCAGAAGGGAATCCTCGATGAAGGTTCGGGATTCGCGCAGCTCGGCAACCTGGGCAACACCGAGAACGGCCATGGCCACCTGGGTGAACTGAGTCAGGTGCAGGACACCGTCGGGATGCCTGTGCTCCACACCACGGGCCTTGACGGTCACCGGGTTGTCGCGCACGACAGCGAGAATCGAGAATCCGAGTGCCTTACGAGTGTGCTTGTCCGCGCGCTCCCAGACGTCGCGGGCGGCCTTGGAGCGTGCGCGAGCGTCGAGGCCCATGCCCGGGCGCTGAATGCCCTGGCCGGGGAAGGCGTAGACGGTCTTCGGTGCGGCAGTGCGGCCGGTGGCGACCATGACCAGTTCGCCGTCGATGCGGCAGCCGACCTCGACGATTTCTGCGCCCTGGTCGATGCCGACACGGTCGACGCGGACGTCGATCTCGGCGCCGGGGCGAACCATCCCGAGGAAGCGGGCGGTCCAGGCGGTCAGGCGGCGCGGCGGGACGCGGGTCTCGGCCGGGTCGACTGCGGTGACTACCTGCTGCGCTGCGGCGGAGAGCCACATGCCGTGCACGATCGGGGTTCCGAGGCCGGCCAGCAGAGCGGCGTTGTCGGAGGTGTGAATCGGGTTGTGGTCACCGGAAACCTGAGCGAACGCGCCCATGCTGACCGGAGCGAGGATCTTCGCGTCACGGCGACGACGACGCGAGGTGTCGACAGCCGCATCGCTGATCGATCCACCGGCGCGAGCCGGGTCGGCGAGTTCGCCTGCACCGGTGCGTCCGCGGATCGCGAAACGCTCGGTCATGGTGACGACTGCGGGGGCGTCGAGGCCCTCGCCGAGCATGGCACCGACCTCGACCTTGACCTCGACGACACGACCGAGGTCGGTGTCGAGAACCGAGGCGACCTCGGCATTGACCACGAGAATGCTTGTCTCGGAGGGAAGTTCACCGACGAAGTCGACGGTGTGGTCGAGGTGGACCAGGTCGAGCATGCCTTCGATAACGGAAAGACTGTCGAGCTTGGCTGCGCCGAGGACTGCGAACACTGCAGGCCAGCATGCTCCGACGACGACGTCCGGAACAGCCTTGCCGCTGACACTGAGCGTGGTGGGCAGACCCGAACCGGTGACACCGGCGTGATCGGCGATGCGATCGGGAACCCACGCGACGTTGAGGCGAGCCTTGCCGTTCTTGACTGTCGGAAGTTCCTGTCCGGCAGCAACTGCCAGGAGCGCGGACATCGCACCTTCGGCATCGGCTTCGGTGACAACCGGAGCGCCGCCGTCGACGACGGACTCGGGGATCGTGATCGTGATGTCGACGGACTTGCCTGCCACCAACGGAACCGAAAGCAGCACGTGCGAGGAATCGACGACGGTCAGACTGGAACCGGTGGTGCCGTGAACTGCCTTGTCGGCAGACTCTGCACTCCACTCGTCGAGGTCGCCGAGACGACGGACGGGGTTCTGGGTCAGGCGGCCGGCCCACTGGAGGTCAGGAGCCGAGAGAACGGCGTCGAGAAGTCCGGGTGCGGAATCCTGGTGGCGACGGCTCGCGAGTGCAACCGGAGTGGTTCCGGCAGCAACCAATTCGTCGTAGGTCGCCTTCTCGAAGCGATCGAGCAGGTCACCGACCGGCTCGTCGACACGGGTGATGCCGGCGACGGCAACGGTGCCGGGGATGACGCAAACCTGATCGGCGGTGTAGCGGGGGTCGTGTGCCTGCCACAGGGAGTCGCTGCGCCACCAACGACGCACGTCACCGTCGACGACGGGAACGAAGTTGACCGGCTTGCCCGGCGTCTTGCACAACGAGATGAAGAACGAGACGTCTGCGGGATGCAGAACGGTGGTCGAGTAGTCCGGGTACGACGCCTGCAGTGCGCAGATCGCAGCCTCGGGGCGCTCGAGGGTCTCGGCGTCAGCGAACAGCGTGGGGATCGGGCCGCGGTCGACCGGGTGCAGACGCGCCTCGGTGCGCTGGAGCATCTCGCCGAAGCGAGCACGCCAGGTGATGTCGAGCCACGGGCTCGACGTCGCCTCGACGATGGCGTCCTGAAGATCGGCGCCGCAGTCGAATTCCTTCGCCGCGTCGATGCCGACGGTCAGCTCGAGGTAGCGGCGCAGCCACTGTGCGTACGTCATGGTCTCGACGTCGCCGAAGTACGGCTTGGCGGTGACGTCGAGGGCGGCGATGATCTCGTCGCGGCGCTCGGCCACTGCCTCGGAATCGCCGGCAACCTCGTCGAGGAGGCGCCCGGTACGCGAAGCCGCGTTGTCGATCTCGTGGATGTCGGCACCGAGCTGGCTACGGCCGGAGGCCATTCCGCCTTCAGCGGTACCTGCACCGACCCAGTCCGGCGTACCGGGTGTGTCGACGAGGAGCTGCTTGACCTCGGGAGAGGTGGTGGCCTCGAGAGTCGCCATGGCTGCGGTGCCGACCAGGATGCCGTCGACGGGCATGGCCGGGAAACCGGCTGCGGCAGACCAGCGACCGGTCAGGTAATCGGCTGCGCGCTCGGGTGTTCCGATGCCGCCACCGACGCAGATGACCAGGTTCGGGCGTGTACGCAGCTCGGCGTACGTGTCGAGGAGCAGGTCGTCGAGGTCTTCCCACGAGTGGTGTCCGCCGGCGCGGCCGCCTTCGATGTGGACGATGACCGGGAAATTCGGAACCTCGTTGGCGATGCGGATCACGGAGCGGATCTGCGCCACGGTGCCGGGCTTGAATGCAATGTTGGTGATGCCGATCTCGGACAACTCGTCGATGAGGGCAACAGCCTCTTCGAGTTCCGGGATACCGGCGGTGACGATGACGCCGTCGATGGGAGCACCGGCGGTACGGGCACGCTGCACGAGGCGCTTGCCACCGAGCTGCAGCTTCCACAGGTACGGGTCGAGGAACAGGGAGTTGAACTGGACCGCGCGGCCCGGCTCGAGCAGCATCTTCAGCTCTGCGACACGGTCTTCGAAGATTTCTTCGGTGACCTGCCCGCCACCGGCAAGCTCGGCCCAGTGACCGGCATTGGCTGCCGCGGCAACGATCTTGGCGTCGACCGTCGTCGGCGTCATACCTGCGAGCAGGATGGGTGAACGACCGGTCAGCTTCGTGAACGCGGTCTCGACGCCGATACGGCCGCCGGGAAGCGCAACGGGCTTCGGAGCGAACTCGGACCACGAACGTGAGACCTCAGGTGCTGCACCGGGGGTGAGCAGATTGCGGTGTCCGCCGCGGGTGGCTGCGGCAATGATGCCGATGCCCTGTCCACGCAGCGAAGAGGACGTCATACGGGTCAGCTGATCGCTGGGTCCGAGATCGAGAATCCACTTGGCGCCGGCGGAGATTGCGCCGTCGACAGCCTCGACCCAGTCGACCGGATCGACGAGGACACCCTGCGCAAGTTCGCGCGCACGGTCCGCGTCGAGACCGCAACGGGTCGCCCAGCTGCCGACGAGTTCGACGGCCTCGGTCAATGCGGGGTGATGGAAGCCGATTTCGGTGTCGAGCGGATCGAAGGACGGCGCGAAGACGGAACCGCCACGCTTCTTACCCTCACGCTCGCGGGCTTCCTCGGCTTCGATCTGCTCGCAACGCTCTTGCACGCGTGCCAGCTGAGCAGGCGGCCCGGCGAGAACGACGCGGCGACGGCCGTTGCGGATGGCGAGGACAGCCGCGCGCTCAGGCGCCACACCCTCGGCAAGCTCGGCGACGATGGCGGCGAGACGCTCGGGATCGACGCCCGAGACCGCAACCATCGGCTTCGCGGAGGCGCCGGCGATGACGCCGCGGCGACGGCCGACCAAGCTGGCAGCAGCACCGACGAGCTGTGCGACGGCGAGGAGTTCACCGTCGTCTTTGCCCTGCGCGGCTACGGCAGCCGTGGCCAGAAGGCCCTGCGAGTGGCCGATGACGGCAGCCGGCGGGTTACCGGCTACATCCAGACCCTGAGCGGAGAGTGCACGCAACGCCGCAAGCTGCGTGAGGAAGACGCCGGGGAGTGACACCGGAGCTGCGGTGAGCGCGGCAGCGGAAGGCCCGGCCGACTTCTCACCTTCTTCTTCGTCGACGATCTCGGCTTCGAGCATCCACGCGATCGGATCGAATCCGACCGGGCGAACCACGAGGAGATCCTGTGCGACGGGCGCGAGGCGTGCGGCTGCGTCATTGACCAGATCGGTCAGAACGGGCTCCAGGCCGTTGTCACGGCTGAGCTCCTCGAGCGAGGTGAGCCAGGGAGCGCCCTGTCCACCGAAAGCGATTGCGTAGGAAACGCCGTTGTTCAGCGAATCGACGAGGGCACCTTTGCTGGTCGTGCGGGACTGTCCCCCATCGACGCCGAAACGGCGTCCACCCTTCGAGTCGCGTCCGTTTCCTGTAGGTGTCGTGTCATCGATCGTCACGCGTACGTCCTCTCCTGGTCACCTCTGCGGCGAGGTGGGATTTGCGGTGTGCTGCCCGGCTGAAGTGCTCGCGAATTCGTCGAGAGAATCGACGGAGTCAGGGCGTTCGTGCAAGACAAGGTTTACACAGAATCATGAGGATTTCCTCACGTTTGTCGGCACCCTGGAAATCTGGACTTTCGGGGCCGTGATCTTCCTCACGAGACTTCGAGAAAGTGACTCGCGAGTAGGTCGCGAACGCCCTGCCTGGGACTGTTACCGGGATTTTCAGAAACCTGAGGAACCCCTCATATTTATTGTTACCAATTCGTGACCTCCTTGACGGACGGTCGATCCCGTGCGTTCCGGGCCACAATCTGTCGGACTCCCTCGCTACGTTCAGCGCGTCCACACCGGACAACTTCTCGGGGGGAGAAATCATGAAAGACACAGACGTAGTCAGAGCGGCCGAATTCATCGGCGCCGAGCTTCCGCGCGAGGCGTGGCCGCATTGGAATCAGGGATGGCCGCGCGAGTCCGAAGCCGCCCTTCTCGATGCGATCTTCTCGTCGCGCGCCGCCTATGGAACACCGAAGACCGGAGTCCGCGCCGTCGTCGACCGTTGGCGCACACACCGCTCGGTAGCCGCCGACGATCGCCTCGACAGCTTGCCCGCTCTCGCCGCCTTCACCGACCGTGGCGACGAGCTCTCAACGATTCTCGGCAATCGCCAGCGCGTGCCGGGCAACTACTTCACCAAAGCCGAGGGTGCGGCTCGCGCGGCCAAGGCGCTCGTCGAATCCGGTTGCCGGTCCAGTGCCGACGTCGAGGACACCGAAAGCCTCCGTTCGGCAGTTGTCTCCGTTCCGGGGCTCGGCCCCAGGACCTTCGAGACGCTGGTGTTCCTGTCCGGGAAGTTGACGGTAACTTCGATAGATCTACTTGCACGGTTCGCCACCGAAGCAAGCAGTAGCGAGAAATTGTTGTCGAGCACCGACGCAGCCGAGTTGCTCGTTGCGGTTGCCGAACATCTCGATGTCGATGTTCAAACGCTCACCCACGCTGCGTGGCGATATCAACGCACGGCCGAGCAACCTCGCCGGTCGAAGAAATCCACCATGCCGCCCGCAGCGGATCCACTCGCCGAAACGGCCTGAGAGCGGGCGGGCGCATCCCGACCAGGGTGGTGTGCCCGCGAGCGATTCCACTCGCGTATCCTTTGAATTCCGCGCGCGAGTGGCGGAATTGGCAGACGCGCTGGATTTAGGTTCCAGTGTCTCAGGACGTGGGGGTTCAAGTCCCCCCTCGCGCACAACGAAGAGCCCCGCCGGATCTGATCCGGCGGGGCTTTTTCGGTTCTCGTGAGCAAGGTCAGCGCTTTCGATCCTTGACCGGTGGAGTCATGTACGTCGTCCGACTCGGTGTCAGCCCCAGACGGACCGAGCTCTCCAACCAGGTGATCGCCGAGGCCGTCGGATCCACAACCGGAACGTGAATCCCTTTGCCATGCAGCCTGTCTCGGACCGCACTGGTCACACCGAGCATCCCGGTGCAACCGAGAACGACGGAGTCGGCGTCACCGTTCTCCACTGCCGCAGACGCCTGAGCGGCCAGTCGATCGATCAGTTCCTCCCGATCGGTGAGGCCCAGCACCGGCATGTCCACGACTCGAATACTGCCCAGCCGATTGTCCAGCCCATACCGCCGAGTGAGCGATCGGAGCATCGGCACGACGTTCGGCAGGATGGTCACGACACCGACGCGATCGCCCAGACTCATCGCTGTCAGAAATGACGGCTCGAAGCCGCCGACCACCGGTGCGTCGATGACCTCTCGGGCGGCATGCAGTCCGGGATCGGCGAAACATGTGATGAACAC
Organism: Rhodococcus sp. YL-1; assembly: GCF_001942025.1. Lineage (NCBI taxonomy): Bacteria > Bacillati > Actinomycetota > Actinomycetes > Mycobacteriales > Nocardiaceae > Rhodococcus > Rhodococcus sp. YL-1. Next base: position 4,034,176 of record NZ_CP017299.1, read on the forward strand.
ACCGTCCACGCCGTCGACTGCCGCTTCCTCGACCCGCTGCACGATCCCGGGGCCGGCAAGTGCCTCGTCGTACTCGGACTCGATGCTCACCGTACCGGTAGGCAGCGAAACGACGTCGACCGTCGTGCCGGGCGCCGCCCAGTGCTCCACCTCGGCTGTCACCGCCGGAGTCAGTGTGGTGTCGATGACCGGGCGAATCACTCTGATGTGCATGAAACACTCCCCTGCTTTCGAATACGCGCCGAGGTTATCGATGCAGCACAGCCGGGAGAATGTGTTCAGAGCCCTGGCGTTGCGGGTGAGGATGGGCATAGCGCACAGGTGCTGTGGAACGGCTTCTACGACACCGTGTCGGAGATCGCAGGGCGAGGCACTATAGCTCTCAGGTACCGTCTTAGTGTGTCCAAGAACGCTACTAAACGCCGACCTGCGCTGATTCTGCTGGTCATCGTGTCAGCTGCCGGCTGCCTCGCGCTCGGCTGGTGGCAGTGGGAGCGCTTCGAAGCCGTCGGAGGCTCGGGACAGAATCTCGGGTACGCGTTCCAGTGGCCGCTGTTCGCGGCGTTTGTCGTGTACGCGTATCGCAAGTTCGTTCAGCTCGAAGACGTGGACCCCGAAGAGGCCGAAGCCGAGGAAGCCGCCGCGGAGCCGCGTGAGATTCCCGCCGACCTCTTGCCGCAACGCCCGCGGGCCGAGTTCGACGATGTGAACCTCGACGTCGACGACCCTGAAGCCCGCCAAATGCTGGAATACAACGACTACCTTGCGCAGCTCGCCGCTCGCGAGTCCGATAGGAGCACGACGTGAGTACCGGTTCGGAAGCGAGCATCGCTACCCCCGCGGTCAACGCAGAAAAGCAGAAGAAGGTTGCGTCGGCGCTGGTCCGATACCGCGTTCTCGCCTGGATCACCGGCCTCTGGCTGCTGTTCCTGACCGGTGAGATGGTCTACAAGTACCTGATTCTCGACAATTCGGCGGACGCACCCTCGTGGTTGTTCTACATCGGCCAGATCCACGGCCTGTTCTACATGCTCTATCTCGTGTTCACGATCGACTTGGCGATCAAGGCCAGGTGGAAGCCCGGTACGACGGTTGCCACCGCGCTCGCCGGCACGATCCCGTTCCTGTCGTTCGTGTTCGAGCACAAGCGAACCGCCCAGGTGAAGCAGGCTTACCAGCTCTGAGAGTTCCGAAAAGTAGAGCCCTGAACGCAGACGCGTTCAGGGCTCTACTTTTCGGATTCGGTTCAGCCGGCCAGTGCCGCCAGAGCCGGAACGAGCTGTACGAGCGCGCGCCCTCGATGTGACGCCGCATCCTTCTCGGCCGGGGTGAGTTCTGCGGCCGAGCGGGTGTCGCCGTCCGGACGGAAGATGGGGTCGTATCCGAAGCCGCCGTCGCCGGCTGGTTCGCGGCCGATCACCCCGCGCCATTCGCCGCGCACGACGGTCTCGTCGCCGCCGGGGATCACCAGTGCACAGGCGGAGACGAACGCCGCGCCTCGACGCTCGTCCGGCACGTCTCCCAGCTGAGCCAGGGCCAGAGCCGTGTTGGCGCCGTCGTTTCCGTGAGTACCCGACCACCGCGCGGACAGCACACCCGGCATACCGTTGAGTGCGTCGATCTCGACACCGGAATCGTCTGCGATGCAGGGCATTCCGGTTGCAGCTGCTCCGTCACGCGCTTTGGCGAGCGCATTCTCCTCGAACGTCGCTCCGGTCTCGGGGGCTTCGGGGAACGGCGGGACCTCGTCGAGCCCGACCAGTTCGATTCCGCTCACTCCGGCGGCGTCGAGCACCCGGTGAAGTTCCTTCAGTTTCTTGGCATTTCGGCTGGCAACCAGTACTCGTACGCTCACAGCTCAGGCACCGAACTTCTTCTTGGGTTCCGGATTCTTCGGTTCGGGTAGCACCCCGGGATACGGCTCGGCCAACGCTTGACGCTGGATCTCGAAAAGTTGCTCACAACCAGCCAGAGCGGAGTCGAGCAGCTTGTCCAGCGTCGAGCGTGGGAAGGTGGCGCCCTCACCGGTTCCCTGAATTTCCACCAGCGTGCCGGTATCGGTGGCCACGACATTCATGTCGACCTCAGCACGCGAATCCTCTTCGTACGGAAGGTCGAGACGCACTCGTCCGTCCACGACGCCGACGCTGACGGCCGCTATGCCACACGAGATGGGCTGTGGGTCGGAGAGCAGGTCGGCTGCGCGCAGGTACGTCACGGCGTCGACCAGGGCCACGTATGCCCCCGTCACTGCCGCGGTGCGAGTGCCACCGTCGGCTTGGAGGACATCACAGTCGAGGGCGATGGTGTTCTCACCGATTGCCGCGAGATCGATGCACGCTCGAAGTGATCGGCCGATGAGTCGACTGATCTCCTGCGTGCGGCCGCCGACCTTGCCCTTGACCGATTCGCGGCCACTGCGTGTGTGCGTGGCGGCGGGAAGCATCGCGTATTCGGCTGTCAGCCAACCCAAGCCGGAGCCCTTGCGCCAGCGGGGTACACCCTCTTCGACGCTGGCCGTGCACATGACGCGAGTGTTCCCGAACTCGACCAGAACGGATCCGGCCGGGTGACTGGTGAACCCGCGGGTGATCTTGACCGTGCGGAGCTCGTCGTCCGCCCTACCGTCTTCTCGTGTAGTCACCTTCGTGAGCCTAGCGGTCGCCCGGTGAGCGCTGCACCGAATGTGAGGGGAATCAGATGTCGTAGACACTTCCGGCGGAGACGGCATGGACCGGTCCGGAGAATTCGGATTTCGCTTCGGCGATCACGTCTTCACGCGATGTCCACGGCGGGATGTGCGTGAGGAGAAGTTCCTTGACGCCGGCGAGCGCAGCCACACGGCCGGCTTCCTTACCGGAGAGGTGAACTCCCTCGGGGCGATCCGGACTGTCGGTCCACGACGCTTCGGAGAGCAACACGTCTGCACCACGCGCGAGTTCGACGACGTTGTCGCACATACCGGTGTCGCCTGTATAGACGAGGACACGGCCGTCGGCGCCGGTGATCCGGAAACCGTAAGCCTCGGGTGGATGATTCATCCGGCGGGCGACGACGCTCAGTTCACCGAACGTCACCGGCTCGTTCTCGGCCCAGAGCCGGACGTCGATGGTGTCGGAGATGTCGTCCATCTCGCCGGCGCACTCGGCGGAGGACACTCCGATGCGGCACGCGGTGTCGGTGGGGCCGTAAACCAGAGCACGGCCGACCGGCGGGTTGGGGTGATAGCGACGCCAGACGAGCAGGCCGGGCATGTCGAGACAGTGGTCCGCATGAAGGTGCGAAAGCAGGATCGTCACCTCGCCCGGATCGGCGTATCGCTGCAACGCCCCAAGAACTCCCGGGCCGAAGTCGATCACGAGCGGCGGAGTTCCCGGTGCCGTGAGCAGGTATCCCGAAGCCGGTGAATCCGGACCCGTGACGCTGCCGGAACACCCCAGGACGGTCATGCGCATACCGGTCATGCTGCCACGTCTACCCGTCTGGGAAAAAGCTCTTGGTGGTTTTGGCGCGTCGAAGTCACACCGCAGTGAGGGTGTGACCCACGTCCGTTCAGAAACTCGGTGGTCGAACGGCCGGCGCCGACCCGGCGCGCTTGGCCCTCTCCCCCGACGTGAGCGCCCAGGCGGCCACCACGCCGCCGATCGCTCCGAACAGATGTCCTTGCCAGGAAACCCGTGGATCGCTCGGCAGAACGCCCCACAGCACTCCGCCGTACACGACGAAGACGGCAACGCCGATCAGGATCTGTGTGAAGCTCCGCGTGAAGAACCCGCGCACCAACAGGTAGGTGACCCAGCCGAAGATCAGCACGGACGCACCGACGTGATTCGAGTTCGAGCCGGCGAACAACCAGGTCCCGACGCCGCCGATCACCCAGATGATGCCGGTCGCCGCGAGTCCTCGCGCAATTCCCGACACCAGCACGAGGTATCCTAGGATCAGCACCGGAATGGTGTTGGCGATCAGATGACCCCAGTCGTCGTGCAGCACCGGGGCGAACAGGATTCCCCACAGGCCGTCGAGCGTGCGCGGGGTGACGCCGGCGTTCTGGACATTCTGACCGGAGATGACATCCACGATCTCGATCACGTAGAGCAGGATCGCGAAGCCGCCCACCAACACGGCCGACTGCTTCCACACCGAGGGCGGACCGGATTTCGGTGCCGGCGTCCGGGTGCCGAAGTCCGGACTGTTGAAATCCATCGTCATCGTGTGCGTCCTCCACCGTCGATCCGGTCTTCTGATCCGGTCACTCGCGACCAGGCTCAATTCGAGATTACCGCCGATTCCAGGAGTGCTGCCTAGAGAAATGCGGACGGGAAGAGTTCGCGGTAGCTCGGGATTCCGGCTACCGACGTGGCGTCGAGAATCGCTGTGACGATCGCACGTTCGACCACCTGGGCCGAAGCCGCGCACACCGCGTCGAGTATCGGCAGATCGTTCGGGAAAGCGTCCGGAACCGTGATCTCCGAATTCGGAGTGTGATCACCGGTGGCGAGCGCAAAGATCGTGTCGCCGTCGAGCGGCGAATGTGCGGGCCGAATCGCTCGGGCCAGGCCGTCATGACCTGCGACGGCGACGCGTCGGCACCCGGCTTTCGTCAAGGCGGCGTCAGTGGCGACCACACCGATCGTGGTGTTGAGGACGGTTCCCTTGGCTGCAACGGCGTTGGCCGCCGCGAGTTCGGACGCGTCGGGGAGCCTGAGGCCGAACGACTCCGCGCCGTCCGAGCCGACGCCCCACGGCAGGCCTGTTCTGGGGTCGAAGACCGAACCCACCGGATTCGCCACGATCAAGGCGGAGACCGTCGCCCCCTCGGCGGGGCCGTCGACGATCACGACGCTGGCCGTTCCCACCCCACCCTTGAGCGCCCCGGCTCTGGCACCTACCCCCGCGCCGACCGTGCCGGTGGCGAATTCGCGCGAAGCAGTGTCGGCAGCGAGGAATCCGAAATCGCCGGTCGGACGAACGGTCCAGTCCCCCACCGGCAGATCGAAGATCACGGCGCCGGGCACGATCGGTACCACCTGGCCGGGAGCGCCCATCGCGATCCCGTGATCGTGTTCCTCGAGCCAGCGCATCACTCCGTCGGCCGCGGCAAGTCCGTAGGCACTACCGCCGGTCAACAGCACGGCATTGACCTGCTGGACCGAATGGCTCGGGTCGAGCAGATCGGTCTCGCGGGTACCCGGACCGCCGCCCCGGACGTCGACTCCGGCGACCACACCGGCCGACGCGAGCACGACCGTGCAGCCGGTGGCTGCGCCGCTTCCGAGAGTGGCTCCCTCGTCGAGCTTGTGGTGATGACCGACGGCGAGGCCGGCGACATCTGTCAGTGAATCAGTGGGCCCGGTCCGCGTTGTGGTCATGGCATGAGCGCCTGGACGAGGGAGTCCTGCATCCACGTCAACCAGTGATAGACGTCGAGATGCGGGGCTCGCGGGTCGTCGGGTTCGAGGCTCTCCGGTGTGTCGGCGTCGATGCCGAGATTGGTTCCGAGCGCGAGACGGACGTCGTTGAGCGAGGACAGCCAGGCGTCGGCCTGTTCCTGCGTGAGAACGACCTTGCCGCCGGCCTCCGGAAGCGAAGCCAACAACATGCGAGCGGACTCACGCTTGGCGTCGATGATCTCGGGTTCGTGCAAACTGCGCAGCGCGCCGTTGACATTGGCGCCGGCGTCGTCGAGATCGTCACTGTCCGGAGCGACCTTGTCCGGATCGGTGCGCTGGAAGTCGGGAAGCAAACGCGCCAACACCGGATTGTCGGGCGGCTCCGAATTTCCGGTACGAAGACCCGTCAGCGCGGCGAGCTCGTCTTGCGGCGCCGAAGACGCGCGCTCGTCGAGAAGCCCGGTCACCGACTCCACGAGCGAGCGCAGAACCGCCGCCTCGTGGCCGTCCATCTCGGATTTGAACTTCACTCCGCCGAGTGAACTCTTCCTACTCCACGTCCGCACGCGTCGGACTCCCGTCTACGAGTTAGGCGAACAAATCGGTCGAAAAAGTGCTTTTCTCAGGTGTCGTCGCGTTGCATCGTGGCCCAGAGACCGGCAGCGTGGAGGCGACGAACATCGGCCTCCATCTTGTCGCGCGAACCGCTCGAGACCACGGCCTTGCCCTCCGAATGGACCTGCATCATCAGGTCGGTGGCCTTGGCTTTGCTGTAGCCGAACAACTTCTGGAACACGTAAGTCACGTAATGCATGAGATTGACCGGGTCGTCCCAGACGATGGTCACCCAGGGCCGATCTGCGGCTTCGATGGTCGCAACAGCCTCCGACTGCTCGGGCGTGGCTTGAGGAGAAGAAGCCGTAGCGCCTCTCATCGTTACGTTCGCCGAGTAAGTGCCGGACACGGTCGCGCCGCCGAAAACCATGTATCCAGGGTACGGCGCGACGAGAGGCGACAACACCCACCCACGTCGTCTCGCGCATAGAGTTGTGTGCGTGCCTACGCAAATTTCCGACATCCGCGACGCCGGTGCCAGCACCGCACTGCTCACCGATCAGTACGAACTGACCATGCTCTCGGCGGCTCTCGCCGACGGATCTGCCTTCCGCAACTGCAGTTTCGAGGTATTTGCACGGCGGCTGCCAGACGGTCGTCGCTACGGCGTCGTCGCCGGTACCGAGCGCCTTCTCGACGCACTCGAGCAGTTCCGGTTCGGTGAACCGGAACTGGCGATCGTTGCAAAATTTCTCGACGACACGACCGTCGAGTGGCTGCGCAACTATCGATTCTCCGGTGACATCGACGGCTACCGCGAGGGAGATTTCTACTTCCCCGGATCACCGATCCTCTCGGTCCGCGGAACGTTCGCCGAGTGCGTCATCCTCGAAACCTTGATTCTCTCGATCCTCAACCACGACAGCGCGATCGCTTCGGCCGCAGCCCGCATGGTGAGCGCAGCGGGCGGTCGACGGATGATCGAGATGGGCTCGCGTCGTACACACGAACAGGCCGCCGTCGCCGCTTCACGTGCCGCGTATCTCGCCGGCTTCGACGCCACCTCCAACCTCGAAGCCGCGCGGCGTCACGACGTACCCAGTGCAGGTACCAGCGCGCACGCCTTCACTCTCCTGCACACCACCGAAGACGGTCCGGACGAGGCAGCGGCATTCCGCGGTCAGGTCGCGGCACTCGGCGTATCCACCACGTTGCTCGTCGATACCTACGACATCACCGAGGGTGTGAAAACGGCTGTCGCCGTTGCCGGTCCCGAGCTGGGCGGGGTTCGCATCGACTCCGGCGATCTCGGCGTTCTTGCTCGTCAGGTACGCCAACAACTCGACGATCTCGGTGCTACCAAAACACGCATCGTCGTCTCCGGCGACCTGGACGAGTACGCGATCGCGGCTCTGCGCGCCGAACCCGTCGACTCGTACGGCGTCGGCACTTCCCTGGTCACCGGATCAGGCGCCCCCACCGCCGGCATGGTCTACAAACTTGTCGAGGTCGACGGAATCGCGGTCGAGAAGAGAAGCACCAACAAGGCATCTCGCGGCGGCGCAAAGAAGGCACTGCGCGTAGTACGTCCGACCGGAACGATCGTCGAAGAAGTCATCTACCCCGCCGGATCACCGTCACCTGTCTCCGAGGCGGACGGCGCGACCGAACTGCTGATCCCGCTGGTTCGCGAAGGCAAGGTCGTCGACAGCGCGCCGACGCTCGAAGAGAGCAGAGCAGTTCTGAAGGCAGGGCTCGTGAGCCTGCCGTGGGAAGGCCTCAAACTCTCGCGCGGAGACTCGGCTGTGCCCGTTCGATTCACCGGAGGTGAGCACCAGTGAGCGCAAAAGCACTGATAATTGTCGACGTTCAGAACGATTTCTGTGAAGGTGGCGCTCTCGCGGTCGACGGCGGCGCTGCGGTTGCGGGAGCCGTCAACGATTTCGTCAACTCCCACGAGTACGACGCCGTAGTCGCGACTCGCGATTTCCACATCGACCCTGGGGCGCACTTCTCCGAGAATCCCGACTTCATCGACAGCTGGCCGGTTCACTGCGTCGTCGGGACAGCCGGCGCCGAGTTCCATCCGGCGTTCGACGCTTCCGTCGCCGGGTCGGCGATCTTCTCCAAGGGCGCCTACAGCGCGGCCTACTCCGGTTTCGAAGGAGCAGCCGAGGACGGAACGACGCTCGAGGACTGGCTCCGCGCCCACGAGATCACCGACGTCGACGTGATCGGAATTGCCACGGATCACTGTGTCAAGGCCACGGCCGTCGATGCCGCGCGCGCGGGGTTCGCCACGACTGTCCTTCTCCCCTTCACCGCTGGTGTGTCGACCGCCACGATCGAGTCGGCATTGGTGCAGATGCGGGAGGCGGGAGTGCAGCTGATCGGGCGAGACGAGGCGTCGCCGGAAGAAGACTCGAATGCCGGTGAACTACCCCGGGAATCATCCGTGGACGTTTCTGACGTAGGGATCCATTAACCTTCGTGGGTGGCCGATCAACTCCCGAACGTTCCCGAACTGCTCCAGACAGCGGTGCGGTCGCTCGGCGGTGCCGAACGAACCAGTCAGCTGACGATGGCGTCCGCCGTGGCGCACTCGATCGACACCGGCGAGCATCTGGCCGTCCAGGCCGGCACCGGTACCGGTAAGTCGCTCGCCTACCTCGTTCCGAGCCTGCGCCACGCGGTCGAATCGGGACGCACCGTGGTCGTGTCCACCGCCACCATCGCGCTGCAGCGTCAGCTCGTCGACCGAGATCTGCCTCGGCTCGCCGATGCCCTGAAGAAGCCACTCGGCCGACGCGCAGAGTTCGCAATCCTCAAGGGCCGCAACAACTACCTGTGCATGAACAAGATCCATACCGGCGCGTCCGAGCAGCCACCCGAGGACGAGTTGTTCGATCCGTTCACGGTCTCGCGTCTCGGCCGGGAGGTCGTCCGCCTCACCGAATGGTCCTCAGACACCGAAACCGGTGATCGGGACGAATTGGTGCCGGGCGTATCCGATCAGGCGTGGCGGCAGGTCAGTGTCACCTCCCGCGAATGCATCGGTAAGAACCAGTGCCCGGTCGGTGAGGACTGCTTCGCCGAGCGCGCCCGAGTCGAGGCGTCGAAGGCCGACGTAGTGGTCACCAACCACGCACTGCTCGCGATCGACGCCATCACCGGCATCCAGATCCTGCCTGACCACGACGTCGTGGTGATCGACGAGGCCCACGAGTTGGTCGACCGCGTCACCGGCGTCGCCACGGCCGATCTCACTCCCGCCTCGATCAGTGCCGCGGCCCGGCGTTGCGGCAAGATCGCCGAAGAACAGGATGCCGATCGCCTCGAAGCTGCCGGCGAGGGGTGGGCTGGACTCCTCGAGGAATTGCGCCCAGGTCGCTGGGAAGGCCTCCCGGACGGGGCGGCACCCGCACTGGCTGCGATCCGCGACGCGGCCTGGTCGCTGCGCACCGCTATCGGTCCGGCCAAACCGGGTATGGCTGCTGCAGATCCCGAAGCCGCTGCGGCCCGCAACGCCGCACTCTCGTCCGTCGACGACGTCCACGACAGTGCAGTGCGTATTCTCACCGCTTTCGACGAACCCGACCCGGCCAAGCGCAAGGACGTCGTCTGGCTGTCCTCGGACGAGTTCCGCGGATCGGTGCGGCGCTCCGTCCGGATGGCTCCGCTCTCGGTCGGCGGATTGCTGCGCTCGCGACTGTTCGCCGAATCCACCGTCGTTCTCACTTCCGCGACACTGACCGTCGGCGGATCGTTCGACGGTCTCGCCGTCAACTGGGGTCTTCCTGCGGAATCGTCCGCGCGCCCCGACTCGGCTACCGCCATCGGCACCGAAGCACCTTCTGACGCTTCGGCTTTCCGCTGGAACTCACTCGACGTCGGGTCGCCCTTCGACCATGCCAAGGCCGGCATCATCTACATTGCCCGCCACCTGCCCACGCCCGGCCGCGACGGCCTCTCCCCTGTCTATCTCGACGAGATCGCCGAACTCGTCGAGGCCGCCGGCGGACGCACCCTCGGCTTGTTCTCCTCGATGCGCGCCGCCAAAGCCGCGTCGGAGGCGATGCGCGAACGCCTCGACACCCCCATCCTGTGCCAGGGCGACGACGCCACCGGCACCCTCGTCAAGGCCTTCGCCAAGGACGAACCCACGTCACTGTTCGGCACGTTGTCCCTGTGGCAGGGCGTCGATGTCCCTGGCCCATCGCTGAGCCTCGTCATCTTGGACCGGATTCCGTTCCCACGCCCGGACGACCCACTGTTGATGGCTCGCCAACAAGCCATCGAATCCCATGGCGGTAACGGCTTTCTCAGCGTCTCGGCCAATCACGCGGCGCTGCTCCTGGCACAGGGCGTGGGTCGCCTGCTTCGAAGCACCGACGACAAGGGCGTGGTGGCCGTGCTCGATCCGCGTCTGGCCACGGCGAGATACGCGGGTTACCTTCGCGCATCACTGCCTCCGTTCTGGGAGACGACCAACCCCGAAGTCGTCCGCAAGGCACTCACCCGCATCCGCGACTCACGTCCCTGACCCAGTTCTCACGCGGGCACAATTCTGCCCCGGTACCGACCGAACGGACCGGGGCAGAATGTATTACGTCAGACGCTCGGAGTGGTCACCAACCCGAGTTCGGAGGCATCGACCAACAACCGGTGATGCGGCAACACCCGCACGGTGTAACCCACGGAGCCGGAGACCGGAAGCGCAACCTCGGCTTCGAAGATCTCGGCACCGTCCTCGGTTCCGAAATGTGTCATCGGGAACGTCACCACGTCGGTGAGTTCCTCGCCTGGGCTGACGCGTCCCAGGACTGCCTGAACCTCCACATCCGAGACCGACAAGCCGCCGAGGCGGACCTTGGCTTTCAAAGAGATGGTCGCACCGATCTCCGGGGTGTCCGGCAGGCCGGAACCGTCAACCTGCTCGACGGCGACCGACGGCCACTGCGACTCGATACGGCGACGGAACTCGGCCACCTCACGCGCGCCGGCAAAATCGTCCGCCACTACCGCTCGAGCTGATTCCGCCGAAGGGGCGTAGTAGTCGACGGCGTAGTCACGAACCATGCGTGATGCCAACACCTTCGGGCCCAGATTCTCGAGGGTGTGGCGAACCCTCTCGACCCAGCGCGTCGGCAGATCGGCTGCATCACGGTCGTAGAACGTCGGCAGTACCGCGTGCTCGAGAAGTTCGTAGAGGGCGCTGGCTTCCAGATCGTCACGCCGCACGTCGTCGAGAACACCGTCGGCCGTCGGAATGGCCCACCCGTTCTCGCCGTCGTACATCTCGTCCCACCATCCGTCGCGAATGGAGAGGTTGAGGCCGCCGTTGAGCGCGGATTTCATGCCGGAAGTACCGCACGCCTCGAGTGGGCGAAGCGGGTTGTTGAGCCACACGTCGCAGCCCCAGTACAGGTAGCGGGCCATCGACATGTCGTAATCAGGCAGGAAGACGATGCGGTGACGCACATCCGCTTCGTCGGCGAACCGCACGACCTGCTGGATGAGTGCCTTACCGCCGTCGTCGGCGGGGTGCGACTTGCCGGCCACCACCAACTGCACCGGACGTTTCTCGTCGAGCAACATCGCACGCAGACGCTCGGGATCACGCAGCATCAGCGTCAACCGCTTGTACGTCGGAACGCGCCTCGCGAATCCGACTGTCAAGACGTTAGGATCGAATACTCCAGTGGTCCAGCCGAGTTCGGCCTCGGTCGCGCCGCGTTCGAGCCAGGACGCTCGGACGCGACGACGAACTTCGTCGACCAACTTGCCGCGCAACGCATTACGTGTTTCCCACAGTTCGGTTGCCGACAACTCGTGCAGGCGCTCCCACCCGCGTGCTTCTTCGAGTTGCTCCTGACCGACGATCCGCCTGGCCACGTCCATCCACTCCGGCGCCGCCCACGTCGGCGCGTGAACACCGTTGGTGACCGAACCGATCGGCACCTCGTCGGCGTCGAAGCCCGGCCAGAGACCGTTGAACATGTCGCGGCTGACGATGCCGTGCAACTTCGAGACGCCGTTGGCTCGCTGGCCCAGGCGAAGACCCATGTGCGCCATGTTGAAGATCGACGGATCGGCTTCACGCCCCATCCCGACGATGCGGTCGACGGTCAGGCCGGGAAGCAGACTCGATTCGTTCTCGCCGTTCGCTCCGCCGAAGTAGTGACGGACCAGATCCGCCGGGAAGCGGTCGATTCCGGCGGGAACCGGAGTGTGCGTCGTGAAGACCGTTCCGGCACGGACCGCGGCCAGAGCCGAATCGAAGTCCAGACCGCTGGTGGTGACAAGTTCCCGAATCCGTTCGATGCCGAGGAATCCGGCATGCCCCTCGTTCATGTGGAACACCTCGGGATCGGGCAATCCGTACGCCGCGGTGTAGGCGCGCACCGCGCGGACGCCGCCGATACCCGCGAGGATCTCCTGCTTGATGCGGTGATCCTGGTCCCCGCCGTAGAGACGGTCCGTGACGCCGCGCAGATCCGCGTCGTTCTCGGCGATGTCGGAATCGAGCAGCAGCAACGGCACTCGTCCGACCTGAGCGATCCACACTCGCGCGCGCAGCACCCGGCCACCGGGCATGGCGACGTGAATGACGACCGGCGATCCGTCTTCGGAAGCCGGGCCTGCGTCCGTCAGCAAACGAAGAGGCAACCCTTGAGGGTCGTGCGGCGGGTAGTGCTCGGCCTGCCAACCGTCGGCGGTCAGCGACTGGCGGAAGTAGCCGGATCGGTAGAGCAGTCCGACGCCGATGAGCGGCAGCCCGAGGTCGGACGCGGCCTTGAGGTGATCGCCCGCCAGGATGCCCAATCCACCGGAGTAGTTGGGCAGAACTTCGCTGACTCCGAACTCCATGGAGAAGTACGCAATTCCGCCGGCTAACGATGTGCCCTTGGCCTGCTGGGATTGGTACCAGCGCGGGGTGCTCAGATAAGCATCGAGATCGGCTGCTGCAGTGTCGAGGTCACCGAGAAATGCCTCGTCACTGCTGAGTTCGTCGAGACGGGTGGGGTCGACTTCCCCGAGCATGCGGACCGGATCGAACTGGACTGCTTGCCAGAGTTCGGGGTCGAGTCGCGAGAACAGATCCTGTGTCTCGGGATGCCACGACCACCGAAGGTTGGTGGACAGGGGGCCGAGCGCGGCGAGGCGCTCCGGAAGGTGGGCTCGGACAGTGAACCGACGCAAGGCTTTCACCCCGCGAACCCTAGTCGAGTTCCTCGCACTCTGTCCGGTGGAACCGAACGCCCGAGCCGACCTGACCACCGACAGACCCGAATTCGTCGTTATCAGCACTCCAGCGCCGCACCCACTACGGTTGAACCCGGCGAAAGAAAGTTTTACCGCGATCCATCACCAGAAATGGAGCTTCCCGTGTCAGGACGCCTCGGTATCGACGACGTGGTACCCGAGATCTCGGGTAACTATCCGGCAAAGGCCGTGGTCGGTGAAGTCTTCCCAGTGCACGCCACCGTGTGGCGAGAAGGCCACGACGCCATTTCCGCCACTCTTGTCGTGCGTGGTCCGCGCGGTACCAAGCCGCTGCGCATTCCGATGGATCCCGGGACCGAACCGGACACCGTCGACGCGGTGTTCACGCCGTCCGCCGAAGGCATGTGGTCGTTCCGGATCGAGGCGTGGAGCGATCCCATCGCCACCTGGAAGCACGCCGTGGAAGCAAAGCTCGCCGTCGGGCAAGGGGCGGCCGAGTTGGCCAACGACCTGGAAATCGGTGCGCGCCTGTTCGAACAGGCCGCGCACGAGGTACCGCGGGGCAACAGGTCCAGGCTCGAGGCCGTCACGGCGTCGCTGCGCAGCGATCAGGCGCTGACTGCTCGCGTCGCGCCGGCCTTCGCCTCCGACGTCGCCGAACTGCTCCGCGCCACTCCGCTCCGTGAACTGGTCACCAAGGGCGAGTCCCACCCCGTCGTCGTCGATCGCAACCGTGCACTGTTCGGATCGTGGTACGAGTTCTTCCCCCGCTCGACGGGCGGTTGGGACGAGAACGGGGTGCCGCAACACGGTACTTTCCGAACCTCGGCCGAAGACCTACCCCGCATCGCCGCAATGGGTTTCGACGTCGTCTACCTTCCGCCGATCCATCCCATCGGCGAGATCAACCGCAAGGGACGCAACAACACTCTCACTCCCGAACCCGGTGACGTCGGCTCGCCGTGGGCCATCGGCTCGGTCGACGGCGGGCACGACGCTGTTCACCCGCAACTCGGCACGCTCAAGGACTTCAAGGCCTTCGTCGCGGCGGCCCGCAAGCTCGATCTCGAAGTGGCACTGGATCTCGCGCTGCAGTGCGCCCCGGATCATCCATGGGCCAAGAAGCATCCGGAGTGGTTCAACGTCCTTCCCGACGGCACCATCGCCTACGCCGAGAACCCGCCCAAGAAGTATCAGGACATCTACCCGATCAACTTCGACACCGATCCTCGCGGTCTGGACAAGGAAATCCTGCGAGTCGTCCGACACTGGATCAGTGCCGGAGTCAAGATCTTCCGGGTCGACAACCCACACACCAAGCCGCCGAACTTCTGGGAGACGCTGATCTCTGAGGTCAAGAAGACCGACCCCGACGTCCTGTTCCTCGCCGAGGCATTCACTCGTCCGGCGCGCATGTACGGCCTTGCCCGGCGCGGGTTCACGCAGTCGTACACGTACTTCACCTGGCGAGTTGCGAAGTGGGAACTCACCGAATTCGGTAACGAGCTGGCGGCGAAGGCCGACGAAGCCCGACCGAACCTCTTCGTGAACACGCCGGACATCCTGCACGAGTCCCTCCAGCACGGTGGGCCCGGAATGTTCGCTCTACGAGCAGCTCTCGCCGCCACCCTGGCGCCGACGTGGGGCGTCTACTCCGGTTACGAACTCTACGAACACCAAGCCGTTCGCCCCGGCAGCGAGGAATACCTCGACTCCGAGAAGTACGAACTTCGGCCGCGCCGTTTCGCCGAAGCAGCAGCGCGAGGCGAATCTCTCGAGCCGTGGATCACCGCACTCAATCGCATCCGGCGTGCACACCCGGCCCTGCAGCAGTTGCGGAACCTGCACTTTCACCACATCGACAACGACGCGTTGATCGCCTACTCGAAGTTCGACGCCTCGACCGGTGACGCCGTCCTGACGGTGATCAACCTCAACCCGTTCGCTGCAGAAGAGGGCACCGTCTGGTTGGACATGCCGGCGCTCGGACGCGAATGGCACGACCACATGACCGTGCTCGACGAGGTAACCGGTGAGCAGTTCAATTGGGGCCAAGCCAATTTCGTCCGCCTCGAGCCCTGGCGTTCGGTGGCGCACATCCTCGCGCTCCCACCCGTTCCGTATCCGGCCCGGATCTCTCTGGCCTACCAAGCACGCAATGCGCACCGCGCAGGTGGAGGCAAGTGATGTCAACCGAGAAGTTCCCTTCGGGTATCGCACCGGACAATCACGATCTGGAGCTGTTGGCGCGCGGTGAACATCACGATCCGCACAGTGTCCTCGGCGCCCATCCCCACGCCGACGGCACCGTTCTGCGAGCGTTGCGTCCCAACGCCGAGTCCGTCAGCGCCGTCATCGGCGGCAAAAACTTTCCTCTCGAACATGTTTCGAACGGAATCTTCGCGGCTCTGGTCCCCTACCCCGACCTGATCGACTATCGCTATTCCGTGACGTACCCGGGTGGACACACGGTTCTCGCAGCCGACCCTTACCGGTTCCTGCCTACTCTCGGTGAACTCGACCTACACCTGTTCGGCGAAGGTCGGCACGAACGACTGTGGGACATCCTCGGTGCACATCCGCGTTCTTACGAGACACCGGATGGACCCGTCGACGGCACCTCGTTCGCCGTCTGGGCTCCGGCCGCCCGCGGCGTGACCGTCGTCGGCGACTTCGACGGGTGGAGTGGGCAATTCGCCCCCATGCGAGTCCTCGGATCCACTGGGGTCTGGGAACTCTTCCTGCCCGACATCGCAGTCGGTTCGCTGTACAAGTTCCGGGTCCACGGCCACGACGGCTCCGTTCGCGACAAGGCCGATCCCATGGCATTCGGTACCGAGGTCCCGCCGGCGACTGCATCGCGAGTGACCACCAGTTCGCATGAGTGGAACGACGCGGCCTGGCTCGAAACCCGCGCCGGTGTCGATCCTTCGCAGTCCCCGATGAGCGTGTACGAGGTGCACCTCGGATCGTGGCGTCCCGGGCTCGACTACCGGCAGATGGCCGAGCAACTCGCCGTCTACGTCACCGAAACCGGATTCACCCACGTCGAACTGCTGCCCGTCTCCGAGCATCCGTTCGGTGGATCGTGGGGATACCAGGTCACCTCGTACTACGCACCGACCTCCCGCTTCGGCACCCCGGACGACTTCCGCTGGTTCGTCGACCACCTGCACGCCGCAGGGATAGGTGTCATCGTCGACTGGGTGCCTGCACACTTCCCCAAAGACGAGTGGGCCCTGGCTCGTTTCGACGGAACTCCCCTGTACGAGCACGCCGATCCGCGTCGCGGCGAGCAGTTGGACTGGGGCACATACGTATTCGACTTCGGTCGCCGCGAGGTCCGAAACTTCCTCGTCGCCAACGCGCTCTTCTGGCTCGAGGAGTTCCACATCGACGGACTGCGCGTCGACGCCGTCGCATCGATGCTGTACCTGGATTACTCACGCCCGGAAGGTGGATGGACTCCCAACATTCACGGCGGCCGCGAGAATCTCGAAGCCGTTGCGTTCCTGCAGGAGATGAACGCCACCGTCCACAAGAACCATCGAGGAGTCGTCACCGTCGCCGAGGAGTCGACGGCGTGGCCCGGAGTCACTCGGGCGACCAATGTCGGCGGCCTCGGATTCAACATGAAGTGGAACATGGGGTGGATGCACGACACCCTCGGGTTCCTCGGTCACGACCCGGTACACCGGACCTACCACCATCACGAGATCACGTTCTCACTGATGTACGCGTGGAGTGAGAACTACCTGCTACCGATCAGCCATGACGAAGTGGTGCACGGCAAAGGAACTCTGTGGACCCGGATGCCCGGGAACGACTTCGCCAAGGCGTCCGGCCTGCGCTCACTGCTTGCATACATGTGGGCGCATCCAGGCAAGCAACTGCTGTTCATGGGACAGGAATTCGGTCAGAGTGCGGAATGGTCGGAAGAACGCGGCCTCGACTGGTGGCAGCTCGACGATCAGTACACCGGCACTCTCCATCGCGGCGTCCAGCGACTGGTCGGCGATCTCAACTCCGCGTACCGACGTCATCCGGCCATGTGGACCCTCGACACCTCGCCCGGTGGATACTCCTGGATCGACGCCAACGACACCGAGAACAACGTCCTCAGTTTTCTGCGTTACGGTACTGACGGTTCGATTGTCGCCTGCCTGTTCAACTTCTCGGGCAGTGAGCACTCGAGCTACCGCGTCGGGCTACCAGAGCCCGGCCGATGGGTGGAAATTCTCAACACCGATGCCGAGGTGTACGGCGGCTCCGGAGTCGGGAACCTCGGAGCGGTCACAGCAACGTCGCATTCGTGGCACGGTCGGCCAGCCTCCGCACAGGTGGCGCTGCCAGCTGCTGGAGCGATTTGGATAAGTCTGGAGCGTTGATGGTCGGCCGGCGAGTAGTCATTGTCACGTCGTCACTGTTGGCAGTGGCAGCACTGCTCGCCGGTTGTGCCCAGGGAACGAGTGGCCACGCCGTCTCGATTTATCACGATCCCTTCCGCGTCGCCGGACTCGACGCAACGGCAGGACCAAGTGGGTTGCGTCCGGGAGCCCCCAACGCCGACCGAGCAATCACCGGCACCGACGGCGGGGACATCGACGCGCTGGCAGCCAACGCCATCACAGACATCGAAACCTACTGGGCCGCCGAGTACCCGGCTCTGTTCGACAAGCCCTTCGAACCGGTCGACGAGCTGATCTCGTGGGACCCCACCGAATCGAACGGCCCGGACTTCTGTGAGGAGACCACCGAAGAACTCATCAACGCCGGGTACTGCAGCATCGATCACACCATCGGTTGGGATCGTGAATTGCTGCTGCCCGAGGTGCGGGAGAAGTTCGGTGATGTGGCCGTCGCGTTCATCTTTGCGCACGAGTACGGCCATGCCGTTCAACGCAAGGCCGGGATCGTCGGCGGTAAACGAGACGCAGCCCTGGTGCGCGAACAGCAAGCCGACTGTTTCGGTGGCGCCTTCTTGCGGCACGTCGCCGAGGACAAGGCCGCGCACTTCACGATGAACACCTCCGACGGACTCAACAAGGTGTTGGCGTCGGCGGTCGCCATCCGCGACGAAGACCCTAATGATCCTGAGAGCCACCATGGTTCGGCGTTCGAGCGCGTCACCGCCACTCAGATCGGCTTCACCGACGGCGCCGGTGCGTGCGCGAAGATGGACGCCGACGAAATCGAGTCACGACGTGCAGACCTCCCGCAGCAGTTCGCCGAAGGCAACGATTCCGGAGAACTGCCCGTCACCGAGGCAACTCTCGACGAGTTCGTGAAGACCTTCCAAGCGATCTTCGATCTACCCGAGCCGCCGAAGGTCGTGTTCACCGGCGCAGACACCGGGTGCAGCGATGCCGTTGCGACCGAACCCGTCTCGTACTGCCCGTCGACGAACACCATCGGAATCAGCGTCGACGACCTTGCCGAGCGCGGCACGCCGGGTCGCGTCGGGCGACGCGAGTTGATCCAGACCAACATCACCGGTGACTACAACGCCTATGTCCTGCTCGCGTCGAGGTACACCCTCGCGATGCAGAAGGAGAACGGCCAATCGCTCGACACTCCGCAGACTGCCCTGCGCGCCGCCTGCCTGTCCGGCGTCATCACCGCAGCGCTCAGTCCCACCAACGCCGCGGCGTCCGGAGCACAGGTCACACTCTCCCCCGGCGACCTCGACGAAGCCGTATCGGGGCTGCTGACCGACGGCCTGGCTGCCAGTGACGTCAACGGTGAGACGGTTCCGAGCGGGTTCGCACGTGTCGACGCGTTCCGAACCGGCGTTCTCGGTGGCCGGGAAGTGTGCGACAGCCGCTACACGGAGTAGCGACTGCCGGTCCACACGTCAGTAGAGAGCGGAAGCCAACTTACGACGGGCCGCGATGACGATCGGTTCTGCCGGGTCGAACAGTTCGAACAGTTCGAGCAGGCGCGTCCGAGCGGCAGCCTTGTCGTCGCCGGCAGTTCGCGAGACCACCGAGATCAAGCGCGCGAACGACGCCTCGGGTTGCTGGGCGAACATTTCCAGGTCGGCCGCAGCGAACTGCAGTTCGAGATCGGACGGATCAGCATCCGCGGCCGCAATCGACTCGGGATCGACACCCTGAACCCGAGCCATGAACTTCACCTGGCGGACAGCGCTCTTGGCCTCCGCATTGTTGGGTTCGGCGTCGAGAATTTCCTGGTACGCAGCGATGGCGGCGTCGAGATCGCCCTCGTCCAGCGCGGTTTCAGCGGCCACGAAGCGAGGATCCTCGACCTCCTCCACCGGTTCGTCCGCGTCGGAGACCGGCCCACTCAACTTGCCCTCGACAGCTTGGAGGACTGCGTCGAACCACTGGCTGAGCTGCGCCTCCGGCTGAGCGCCCTGGAAATCGGCCAACGGCTGACCGGCCGCGACGGCAACAACCGTCGGCACCGACTGGACGCCGAAAGCCTGCGCGATGCGAGGACTCACGTCGACGTCGACGTTGGCAAGAATCCACTTGCCGCCGGCTCGCGCTGCAAATGATTCGAGAACTTCGGTGAATACGACCGAGGGCTCGTATGCGCGGCCACCGATGTTGACGATCACCGGCACCTGGCTCGACTTCAGCAGGACTTCGCTTTCGAAGTTCTCCTCGGTCACCTCGATCACTGCCCCGGAGACAGCAGAAACGGCCCCGTCGCCGCTGGTGTTACGCGGCGGTGGTGGGGCCGTGGCCCGCTCTTTGAAGGCGGACAAGTCGACTGCGCCGCTCATGGCGGCAGCAACTGCGGACGAACGCGCGGGGGGCCTGGAACCTGGTCGAGTCACGGCTCCCAGTTTGTCACGAGTTGCGAGAAGCTACGTAGAGGGATGCAGCACTCAGACGAGCGCCGCGTTGCCCTTGGACGCCTCGAACTCCGTGGACAGCTCACCGAGCTTGCCGTTTCGCACTGCCCAGCGTTCGAAGATGACGGTGCCGAAGGGCGGAACGCTCGAGATCAGCGCAAGGATCGTGGTCTTGACGTCCCACTTGAGCGACCACGCGGTCAGGAGTGCAACAACGATGAACACCAGGAAGCCGGCGGTTCCGTGGACCATTCCGGGGATGCGAATCGCTTCTTCGTGTCCGAGGACCCACTTGAAGAACATGGCAACCAGCAAGGCCGCCCAGGTCACAGCTTCCCACCACGCCACCACACGGAAGCGTTTCGCGGGAGTGGATACGTCAAAGATGTTCGCCATGAGGCCATTGTGCCCGAACAACTACGACGCCCCGTAGTTGTGTGAGCAAAACCACGGGGCGTCGCAGAGCGAGAGCGCTCGTTCAGGTGTATTTAGACACTCAGGCCTTGGGGACGCGGACGATGAGTGCGTCGCCTTGTCCGCCGCCGCCGCAGAGTGCGGCTGCGCCGATGCCGCCGCCGCGGCGTTGCAGTTCGAGGGCGAGGTGCAGGGCGATGCGGGCGCCGGACATGCCGAGGGGGTGGCCGACGGCGATGGCGCCGCCGTTGACGTTGACCTTGGCGGGGTCGAGGCCGAGTTCGCGGGTGGAGGCGATCCCGACGGCGGCGAATGCTTCGTTGATTTCGACGAGGTCGAGGTCGGTGGGGTCGATGCCTTCCTTCGCGCAGGCTTTGGCGATGGCCCGGGCGGGTTGGGACTGGAGGGTGGAGTCGGGTCCGGCGACGACGCCGTGGGCGCCGATTTCCGCGATCCAGGTCAGGCCGAGTTCTTCGGCTTTGGTTTTGCTCATCACGATCACGGCGGCGGCGCCGTCGGAGATCGGGGAGGCGGAGCCGGCGGTGATGGTGCCGTCCTTGCTGAACGCGGGACGCAGTTTGCCGAGGGATTCGGTGGTGGTGTCGGCGCGGATGCCTTCGTCCTGGGCGAAGACGATGGGCTCGCCCTTGCGTTGGGGGATGGAGACGGGGACGACTTCGTTGTCGAAGAGGCCGTCTTTCCAGGCGCGGGCCGCGTTCTGGTGTGAGGCGGCGGCGAAGGCGTCCTGCTCGGCGCGGGTGATGTGGGCGGTTTCTTGTTGGTTGACTTGTTCGGTGAGCAGGCCCATGGCCTGGTCGGTGAAGATGTCGTGGAGGCCGTCGTAGGCCATGTGGTCGCGGAGGGTGACGTCGCCGTATTTGAAGCCTTCGCGGCTTTTTTCGAGCATGTGGGGTGCGCGGGACATCGATTCCTGCCCGCCGGCGACGACGATGTCGAATTCGCCGGCGCGGATGAGTTGGTCGGCGAGGGCGATGGCGTCGATGCCGGAGAGGCACACTTTGTTGATGCTCAGGGCGGGGACGTTCATGGGGATGCCGGCGGCGACGGCGGCTTGGCGGGCGGGCATCTGGCCGGCGCCGGCGGTGAGGACCTGTCCCATGATGACGTAGTCGACCTGTTCGGGGGCGACTGAGGACTTGTCGAGGGCGCCTTTGATGGCGATGCCGCCGAGGTCGGACCCGGAGAGGTCTTTCAACGATCCGAGGAGTCGACCCATCGGGGTACGAGCTCCCGCAACAATCACAGAACTGGTCACGATTTCCTCCGGCTGCAAAAGAGAGATAGTCGTCGGTTCCGTGCGGCCTAAGAGCCAAGTCACATCCCGACGTGTACTCCTCAAACGGTAGCGCTACCGTGAAAGGTATGACACAGACCTCCCCCAGTTCTGCACTCGCACCTTTGTCGTCCGACCTCGTCGTCGCGATCGATCACGTCGGAATCGCGGTGCCCGATCTCGACGTGGCAATCGCGTGGTACACGCAGCACCTGGGCATGGTGTCGACCCACGAGGAAATCAACGAATCGCAGGGCGTGCGTGAGGCCATGCTCTCCGTCGTCGGCTCCCCCGCCGGATCCACTGCCGTTCAGCTGCTCGCGCCTCTGGACGAGAATTCGACCATCGCCAAGTTCATCGACCGAAGCGGCCCCGGACTCCAGCAGCTCGCCTACCGGGTCACCGACATCGACGCCATCTCCGCCGAGCTTCGCGACCGCGGGGTTCGGTTGCTGTACGACGCTCCCCGACGCGGTACGGCCAACTCGCGCATCAACTTCATCCACCCGAAGGACGCCGGCGGCGTCCTGGTGGAACTGGTCGAACCCGACGCGAGCCACTAGCAGACCCGACTCCAGCTCGTATGCCAGGTAGATTGTCGCCATGGCATACGAGCAGGACCGCGGTTCGATCCAACTTCCGTTCCAGATCGCACGGAAGGGATACGACCGCGACGAGGTACGTAACTACTTCGAGCGATTCGACGCGGAGCTGCGAGTTACCGCGGCAGATCGTGATGCTGCCGCTGCGCAGGCCCGTGACCTCGCCAAGCAGCTCGACGATGCACGCGACGACATCGACGACCTCCGCAAGGACGTCGACCGCCTCTCGGTACCGCCCACCACTGCGGAGGGCATGAGCGATCGCATCAGCCGCATGCTGCGCCTTGCCTCCGACGAGGCCTCGGAGGTGCGCGCGAAGGCCGAGGCCGACGCAGCCGAGATGACCTCCATCGCCGAACAGGACGGCGCCCGCCTTCGTGGTCACTACGAGTCGCTGATCGCCGAACTCGAGGACCGTCGCAACGCGATGGAAACCATGCACGAGCAGACCATGGCGCAGGCCCGTACCGAAGCCGCCCGGATCGTCGAAGCCGCGCAGGCCGAGCGGGATCGACTGGCTGCCGAGTCCGAGGCCAAGCGCACTCAGATCCGCGAAGACTTCGACATCTCGATGTCGGAGCGCCGCGCCAAGGTCGTCGCCGCCGTCAACGAGCTGGAGTC
Source organism: Rhodococcus sp. YL-1 (assembly GCF_001942025.1). Classification (NCBI taxonomy): domain Bacteria; kingdom Bacillati; phylum Actinomycetota; class Actinomycetes; order Mycobacteriales; family Nocardiaceae; genus Rhodococcus; species Rhodococcus sp. YL-1. Next base: position 4,057,105 of record NZ_CP017299.1, read on the forward strand.
ATCGAGCAAAGCAGAGGCCGAGCGTCGACTCGCCGATGCGTCGCACGAGGCTCAGCGCAGGCTGCAGGCCGCCACTGATCAGTCCGAGCGCAAGATCGCTCACGCGAAGGAACTCACCGAAGAACTGCGCGTTCTCCGTGGCCGAATCCTGGCTCAGCTCTTGGGTATTCGCGGACAACTCGATTCGGTTCCGGCTATGCTCGCATCGGTCAACCGGGAGAGCGAACTCCTCGATGCACCGCCCGCTCCGGTCATCGTCGAAGCCGAGGAAGATCTCGAGATCGAAGACAAGAAGGCCGACGCAGATAAGGTCGACGCAGAACCGGTCAAATCAGAACCGAGTATCGACGAAGACGACGTTCTCGAGGACTCGGACGAGACGAACACCGCCGAGATCGACACCCGCGCCGTCGAGCAGCGAGCCCAGTCCAGGAACTGATCGACGCTCAGGACCACCGTCTGGTCAGGCTGCGCGTACCGCGGCCTGACCAGCATCCGGTATGCCAGTGTCGACGCTCGTTCGCGCCGCCCGGTTCCGAAGGCCACGTCACCACGTGAGCGACGCCGGGTCTGATGTCGTGATCACAACCGGGGCATCGATAGAACTTCGTCGCGTTGAAGCCGGGTATCGGCCTCACCATGTACATTTCACCGCCCGGCCCGGGTTCCTCCCGGACCAGCGCCCCGCCGAACAACACACCGCTTGGTGACGCCGACTCCGCGCTCGAATCCCGAGCACGCCGAGTATCCGTTCGACGGGTTTGCTTCGGCGAAGGTTTGCGGCGCGGCATGGTTCGAGTCTAAACAGCGTCAGAAGAGACGGAACTCGGTGCTTTCGGTGCCCCGCAAGGCCTCGTAGTCAAGGACCAGGCAACGGATCCCACGGTCGTTGGCCAAAGTCTTTGCCTGCGGCTTGATCTGTTGCGCTGCAAAAACTCCCGTGACCGGCGCGAGCAGCGGATCGCGGTTGAGCAATTCGAGGTAGCGCGTCAACTGCTCGACGCCGTCGATCTCGCCGCGACGCTTGATCTCCACCGCCACCGATGCACCGTCCGCGTCTCGGACCAGAAGGTCGACCGGCCCGATGGCCGTCATGTACTCACGTCGCACCAACGTGTAGCCGGGGCCGAGCGTCTCGACATGCTCCGCCAGAAGTTCTTGAAGGTGTGCCTCGACACCGTCCTTGATCAATCCCGGATCGAGACCGAGTTCATACGACGAATCGTGCTCGACCTCTTCCAGAGTGATCCGCAGTTCCTCGCCCGCCTTGTTGGTGACGACCCACAGGATGTCGTCGCTGTCCCCGGTGGTCTCGACCAACCAGCACGGCGGACTCATCCAGTTGAGCGGCTTGTACGCCCGATCGTCGGCATGGATACTGACCGAGCCGTCGGCTTTGACCAACAGCAGTCGTCTTGCGGTAGGGAGGTGGGAGGTCAGGCGTCCCACATAGTCGACACGGCAACGAGCAATAACTAGGCGCACCGGACCACCCTAAGCGATCATTACGACTACTCTCGACACACTATGCAGCGAAGCCGTGTCCCGAGTGCGCCCCTGGGGTCGTGGCTGCTCGGATCCACCGACGAAAGCCCCAGGCGCCGTCGAATCCGCGTCCAGGCACTACTCACCGCCCCCCTCCTGGTCACAAACCTGATCGGAGCGGTACTGGCGATCGTGCTCATCGGATTCGTGGTTCCCGGCCCCGGGATCATCCACCCCGAATTCGCATGGATCAACTTCATTGCCGTGCCCGTCTTCATCGGGTGTGTCTTTCTCATCGGACTTCTGTGGGGCACCAAACGGCTGATGTGGGATCTTCGATGGGCCACCGAGGATCACCCACCGACAGAGCAGAATCAACGCGCGGCGCTGCGCGGGCCGTGGCGACTGACCCGAGTGCAAGCCGTCCTGTGGACGGCCGCGCTCATCACCTTCACGACCATGTACGGAATCGTCGACCCCAACACCATTCCGAAAGTTCTGTTCACCGTGGCTTTCAGCGGTATCACCACGTGCGCCTTCTGCTACCTGCTCAGCGAGTTCGCACTCCGCCCGATTGCTGCGCGTGCACTCGAATCCGGAGCACCCCGCAAGGCTGCCGTTCTCGGACTGACCGGCCGGACAATCCTCGTCTGGCTGCTCGGAAGCGGAGTCCCCGTCACCGGTTTGATGCTCGTAGCGGTCTTCAGCTTCATCCGGCCTGCTTCGTGGCAAGCCCTCGCGACCGCGATCCTCGTCATCGGCGGGATCACCCTGTGCGTCGGACTCGGGCTGACGTACATCAACATCCGATCAGCCGCGGCTCCCATTCGGTCCGTACGCCGAGGCATGGAACAAGTCACCCGTGGCGACCTCACCGCGTCCGTCGTCGTGTACGACGGAACGGAACTGGGACTACTGCAGGCCGGCTTCAATCGCATGGCCGAGGGTCTGCGCGAGCGAGAGCGAATACGCGACCTCTTCGGGCGCCACGTCGGACACGAGGTTGCCGCAAACGCGGTTCGCCGAAACCCGGAACTCGGCGGTGAAGAACGTGACGTTGCCGTACTCTTCGTCGACGTCATCGGATCGACCACCATCGCGGCCACCAACTCCCCTACGGCGGTGGTCGCTCTACTCAACCGTTTCTTCGACGTCATCGTCGACGAGGTCGACGCACACGGCGGATTCGTCAACAAGTTCGAGGGCGACGCAGCGCTGGCGATCTTCGGAGCGCCGACGACACTAGACGATCACGCCGGCAGCGCACTCGCCGCTGCCCGCAAGATTCAGCAGCGCCTGCGTGCCGAGGTTCCGGAAGTGAGCGCGGGAATCGGCGTCGCCGCAGGTGTTGCCGTAGCCGGGAACGTCGGTGCGCGAGAGAGATTCGAGTACACCGTCATCGGTGATCCCGTCAACGAAGCGGCGCGACTGTCCGAGGTCGCCAAGACGGTTCCGGGTAACGTCGCCGCATCCGGACGGGCTGTGGCTGCCGCTGACAGCGCCGAGGCTGCACAGTGGTCGATCACCGAGAACATCACCCTTCGCGGCCGCCTCGAACAGACCGAGCTCGCGATTCCGCGCGACGCCCTGGAGTCCGAGACCAGCCCGTCAGACTCCGTGCCCGTTCAGCCCTGACCCCACCGCCCCCCTGAGCGAACGGCACGTTCGGTCGATCCAAGGCGATCAACGCCACGTTCGCTCGATGACTTTCCCGCTTCTCGACGGTCTATATCGGCACAGCGGAAATCCGACGACGCCTGGGAGATGGGTACGACTATGAAACTGACGACCTTTACCATCGTCACTCTCGACGGGGTGATGCAAGGACTCGGTGGGCCGGACGAAGATCGGCGAGGTGGATTCGAGCGGGGCGGCTGGTCCGCGCCATTGGTGGACACCGAAGCCATGGATTATCTCGTCCAGGTCTACCAGCGAGCTGACGCGTTCCTGTTCGGGCGACACACGTACGAGATCTTCGCCGGCTATTGGGGCGCGTTCGAGAATCCCGACGTCAACCCCATTGCAAGCGCACTGAATTCGCGGCCCAAGTACCTTGCGTCGACGACGCTCACCGATCCGGAATGGAAGAACACGACAGCCCTTTCAGGTGACACCGCCATCGCTCTCGGCGAACTGACAGCCAGACCCGGCGGTGAGCTTCAGGTGCACGGCAGTGGCAACCTGTGCCGCTGGCTTTTCGCGAACGATCTTGTCGACGAGATGATCCTGCTGATCGTTCCGGTGGTGGTAGGCCAGGGCACGCGACTGTTTCCCGACACCGGACCGGACATCGCACTCGAGCTGGCCGAATCGCGAGCCACATCAAAGGGCGTGACGATTCAGAGGTATCTGCCGGCTGGCCGGCCGAAGTATGCGACTGCCACCGCCGACGGCATCGACTGATCCGGGCAAAGCGCCTGTCGTCCTCAGTCGTGTTCCCGCCCCTGATGGTGTGAACGTACCGTTCCCCTCGCTGAAGAGGGTGAGAGTGCCGTTCACTCCATGCCGGGGTGCCGGCGGCGTGCCCGCCCCTGATCGTGTGAACGGTACGTTCGGTCGATCTGAGGCGACGAAAGTGCCGTTCGCTCGAAGTCGGGGGTGCCGGCGGCGGTGCATTCGGGTGTTGGCGGGGTGGGGTGTTTTGGGTACGAGAAAGCCCCCCAACCAGTACTGGTTGGGGGGCTTCTCTAATGTGTGTTCGGCGGTGTCCTACTCTCCCACACCCTGTCGAGTGCAGTACCATCGGCGCTGAAGGGCTTAGCTTCCGGGTTCGGAATGGGACCGGGCGTTTCCCCTTCGCTATGACCGCCGTAACTCTATGAAACTGTCACAGTAACCTTCTTCTGATCACCTGGTTTCACCACCCGTCAACACCAGTTTCTGGTGTTGGGGGATGGAGAAAACAGGGTTTCTCATCAGTATCTGTGTGTTGTTTCAGATACCGCACAGTGGACGCGTAGCTTCTTTGTGGTAAGTCCTCGGCCTATTAGTACCAGTCACCTGCATGCATTACTGCACTTCCAGTTCTGGCCTATCAACCCGGTGGTCTGCCGGGGGCCTTACCCCCTCGAGGGGGTGAGAAACCTCATCTTGGAACAGGCTTCCCGCTTAGATGCTTTCAGCGGTTATCCCTTCCGAACGTAGCTAACCAGCGGTGCTCCTGGCGGAACAACTGGCACACCAGAGGTTCGTCCGTCCCGGTCCTCTCGTACTAGGGACAGCCTTCCTCAAGTTTCTAACGCGCGCGGCGGATAGAGACCGAACTGTCTCACGACGTTCTAAACCCAGCTCGCGTGCCGCTTTAATGGGCGAACAGCCCAACCCTTGGGACCTACTCCAGCCCCAGGATGCGACGAGCCGACATCGAGGTGCCAAACCATCCCGTCGATATGGACTCTTGGGGAAGATCAGCCTGTTATCCCCGGGGTACCTTTTATCCGTTGAGCGACACCGCTTCCACTTGCCGGTGCCGGATCACTAGTCCCGACTTTCGTCCCTGCTCGACCTGTCAGTCTCACAGTCAAGCTCCCTTGTGCACTTGCACTCGACACCTGATTGCCAACCAGGCTGAGGGAACCTTTGGGCGCCTCCGTTACATTTTGGGAGGCAACCGCCCCAGTTAAACTACCCACCAGGCACTGTCCCTGAACCAGATCATGGTCCGAGGTTAGAGGTCCAATTCGATCAGAGTGGTATTTCAACAACGACTCCACGATAACTGGCGTCACCGTTTCACAGTCTCCCACCTATCCTACACAAACCGAACCGAACACCAATACCAAGCTGTAGTGAAGGTCCCGGGGTCTTTTCGTCCTGCCGCGCGTAACGAGCATCTTTACTCGTAATGCAATTTCGCCGAGTCTACGGTTGAGACAGCTGAGAAGTCGTTACGCCATTCGTGCAGGTCGGAACTTACCCGACAAGGAATTTCGCTACCTTAGGATGGTTATAGTTACCACCGCCGTTTACTGGGGCTTAAATTCTCAGCTTCGCTCCCGAAGGAACTAACCGGTCCTCTTAACCTTCCAGCACCGGGCAGGCGTCAGTCCGTATACATCGTCTTACGACTTCGCACGGACCTGTGTTTTTAGTAAACAGTCGCTTCTCACTGGTCTCTGCGGCCCCACCCAGCTCAGACAGTAAATGTCGTCACCAGACAGGGCCCCCCTTCTCCCGAAGTTACGGGGGCATTTTGCCGAGTTCCTTAACCATAGTTATCTCGATCGCCTTAGTATTCTCTACCTGACCACCTGTGTCGGTTTGGGGTACGGGCCGTGTGAAAGCTCGCTAGAGGCTTTTCTCGGCAGCATAGGATCACTGAATTCGCCTCAATCGGCTACGCATCACGTCTCAGGCTTGTATGCGACCCGGATTTGCCTAGGTCACGCCCTACACGCTTACACCAGTATTACCACTGACTGGCTCAGCTACCTTCCTGCGTCACCCCATCGCTTGGCTACTACCAGATCAGGTCCCATGCATCCACCAACTCGAGACCCGAAGGTCTTCTCGTGGCTTCAGGATGGTTAGTATCACTGATTCACCATGGGCGCGTTCACACGGGTACGGGAATATCAACCCGTTGTCCATCGGCTACGCCTGTCGGCCTCGTCTTAGGTCCCGACTCACCCTGGGCGGATTAACCTGGCCCAGGAACCCTTGGTCATTCGGCGGACGAGTTTCTCACTCGTCTTTCGCTACTCATGCCTGCATTCTCACTCGTGTGGCCTCCACGGCTAGGTCACCCTGCCGCTTCCATGGCCACACGACGCTCCCCTACCCATCCACACACCTGCCCAACACTCCGCAGAGTGAAGGGGGGCTATTGCGTGAATGCCGCAGCTTCGGTGGTGTACTTGAGCCCCGCTACATTGTCGGCGCAGGATCACTTGACCAGTGAGCTATTACGCACTCTTTCAAGGGTGGCTGCTTCTAAGCCAACCTCCTGGTTGTCTTCGCGACCCCACATCCTTTTCCACTTAGTACACGCTTAGGGACCTTAGCTGGCGATCTGGGCTGTTTCCCTCTCGACTACGAACCTTATCGCCCGCAGTCTCACTGCCGCGCTCTCACTCACCGGCATTCGGAGTTTGGCTGATTTCGGTAAGCTTGTGGGCCCCCTAGACCATCCAGTAGCTCTACCTCCGGTGAGAAACACGCGACGCTGCACCTAAATGCATTTCGGGGAGAACCAGCTATCACGGAGTTTGATTGGCCTTTCACCCCTACCCACAACTCATCCCCTCAGTTTTCAACCTAAGTGGGTTCGGTCCTCCACGACGTCTTACCGTCGCTTCAACCTGGCCATGGGTAGATCACTCCGCTTCGGGTCTAGAGCATGCCACTACGATCGCCCTATTCGGACTCGCTTTCGCTACGGCTACCCCACACGGGTTAACCTCGCGACATGCCACTAACTCGCAGGCTCATTCTTCAAAAGGCACGCCATCACCCCCAGCAGTAAACTGCTCGAAGGCTCTGACGGATTGTAAGCGCACGGTTTCAGGTACTATTTCACTCCCCTCCCGGGGTACTTTTCACCTTTCCCTCACGGTACTAGTCCGCTATCGGTCACCAGGGAGTATTCAGGCTTATCGGGTGGTCCCGACAGATTCACACCAGATTTCACGGGCCCGGTGCTACTTGGGTTTCCATTACAACAGTCACAAAGTTTTCGTGTACGGGATTCTCACCCTCTACGACAGGCCGTTCCAGACCACTTCCACTAACCCTGTGATTTCTTACTGTTGGCCAACACGGCAGTATTGACAAAATGAACCCCACAACCCCACGAATGCAACACCTGCCGGCTATCACACACCCATGGTTTAGCCTCTTCCGCTTTCGCTCGCCACTACTCACGGAATCACGGTTGTTTTCTCTTCCTGTGGGTACTGAGATGTTTCACTTCCCCACGTTCCCTCCACACGCCCTATATATTCAGGCGCGGGTAACACGACATCACTCGTGCTGGGTTTCCCCATTCGGACATCCTCGGATCACAGCTCGGTTGACAGCTCCCCGAGGCTTATCGCAGCCTCCTACGTCCTTCATCGGCTCCTGGTGCCAAGGCATCCACCGTACGCTCTTCATTACTTACAACAAAGATGCTCGCGTCCACTGTGCAGTTCTCAAACAACACACAAACAACCACCTCACGCAGACACCAACAAAAACCACTCTCACGAATAATTCTTGCGGTATGACTGCAGCAGTCATTTGTCGTTACTTCCTAGAGAGGAAACACTCGCGTGTTCTCTCAGGACCCAACAGTATGTCGATATATTGTTCGTCGGTTTCCCACAGAGGAGAAACCGTACGACGATCAAGTTTGTCAGCGATCCACCCACGAGCAACCGCCGGACAACATCGTGTCCGAAACGGTCTCTGCCAACCAGTAATTCACCTGTG